>OY764903.1:4800000-7357659 GCA_963668605.1 Bryobacteraceae bacterium | reverse complement strand
CAGGACCGGGTTCAATGCCGGGAGTCGGGGTCACGCCAGGACCCCGGCCGGACCCGCCGCCGAACGGTACGGAAAAAGGAATGCCAAAGAGCGAAGGTCCGGTCGGGGCAGTCATCAACCCGGGCGGAAAGAACGCCGGCGGCAGCACGCCAAGGTCGGGACGCCCCGGGTAACTCAAATCGCGAGGCCAATCCGGATTCAGCGCTATGGCGACGAGCGGCGGCAGAACGTCGACCGGCGTATTGAATTCAGACTCCATCGGTTCGGCTGTCACGATCTGCGGGTGCTGCGGCGTCGTTGCGATGCGGTTGCCGCAGCGCGCCCGCAGCAGGTTCTTGCCGTCGGTCAGGAGCCGCTCTCCGGAGAGCAACCGCACGGGCTTCGACGTCCAATAGATACGCTCGTGCAGGCGATAGGAGACGTAAGCTTCGGTGGGCTGCAAGAGCCGGGTGAGGCGCAGGCGGGAAGCGTCGACGCCGCTGTAATGGGATTTCACAAGCGGATCCATCGCTGCCGCACGCAGGAACTCGCTGGGAGAGAAGACACCACCCCGTACGATCGAGTAAGGGTAGACCAGCCGTTGTTGCCGCGTTCCATCGAAAAACACAGAGTCGCCAAGCGACTCCGTGACCACGGCGACCGGCGATGCGCTCCGCTGCTTCACTTGCCCGGAACGGAAATGGATCGCATAGGCGGCCAGCGCCACGGCCACGACGCCACCGATCCAGACAGCGTTTCGCGAAAGCAATTATCACGCCTCCATGTCGACTATATCGACCCGAGATGCTTATCGTCCAGTCGCTCGAAATCCTTCAGTCCGGACGCTCCCACGTTTCGGCTCGCAACTTGCTATACTTACTCTTAGTTTTGACGTGAAAGGAACCGGCAATGAAGGCTGGGATTCATCCCGCATACGAAGAAGTAAATGTGAAGTGCGCTTGCGGTCACGCATTCGTGACGCGCTCTTCGCATAAGGGCGACATCCGCGTGGAAATCTGTTCGAGCTGCCACCCGTTCTTTACGGGCAAGCAGAAGCTCATCGATACGGAAGGCCGCGTGGACCGTTTCCAGAAGAAGTATCAGAAAATTCGCGAAGCCCAGAAAGCCGCGAGAAACAACTAGCTAACCCTGCCATCAACGGCCCGGAGCGCCCCTCCGGGTCTGTTGCATGCGCTTTTCGCGTTCCTCCCGCATTTTCCCGTATTCCTTCTTTTGGTCCTCGTTGAGAAACTCGTCGATCTGGTGCGTTTGCTCGCTTTGAATTGCATCCATCTCCGGCTTTTGCTTTTCGCGCGAAGCGCGGTATTTCTCGCCGGTCTGGTCGAGCACGGTGTTCAGTTTCTGCAATTGCCCGTCGTCGAGTTTCAGGCGCTTCTTCATCTCGTCGACATAGCGCCTGCGATACTCCTCCGGGGATTTGTGCCCACCCTTGCCGATCACCGTATGGGCTGAGTACAACCGGAAGGCCAGCGCGCCAACGACGCCGCCGCACAGAAACACCAACACAAAATAGAAAGCTAGAACCGCGTTCGATTTTCTCATTGCACTGTCGACTCCGCCGCCAGATCGGGGCGAGCCTCCGCATAGGCGACTCTCTCAATGCCGTGGTCGTCATCCAGCACGTCGAGGTAGGTCGCCGTATAGACCTGCGCGTTCTGAATTCGTGGATCGAACAGGAAAGCGGCCAGCAACAGCGACAGGGCGGCCGCGAGGGTCACAAAGCCCTTGGCCAGCCGGTTGGCAAACCTGCGACGCGCCTCGATCCGCTTCCAGATCCCCGGCATGAATGCCGCCCCGGATTCCGGGTCCGGCGTCGCTTCCCGGTACGCCTGGAAGAGCGCATCTAACTGCCGCTCGTTCTCTTGCCCGTCCCATCGTTGCATAAGCCTACTCCTTCTTCGCATTCCTGGCAGCCGTATCCAGCTGCGCTGCATGGTAAGCCTTCAACACCCGCTGCCGGGCGCGGAACAGCCGTACCTTGATTGCGTTCTCGTTGACTCCGAAGATTTTTTCCAGTTCCTTCAAAGACAACCCTTCCACTTCCTTCATCAGCAGCAGGATCCGGTCGTGTTCCGGTACGCCCTGGAGCAGCGATTGCACCTGCTCTCGGACGTTCTCGCGCCTGCGTTGCTCATCGCCGCGTAGCGTCCCGGCCACGGCGTCGGCCATAAGCACTTGCTGCTCCGACAAATCCGCCATCCTGGATTCGTGCCGCCGCCGCTGCTTACGCATATAATCATACGCCGCGTTCACTGTCAACCGGTGCAGCCAGGGTTCAAAGACCTCGGGCGAGCGCAGTTGATCCAGGGAAAAATAGAGCCGCACAAAGACTTCCTGCCCAACGTCTTCCACATCTTCAGGTCGGCCGATAAGCCTCGCGATCGTTCCCAGAATCCGTTTCCGATAGGCCTGAACGACCTGGTTATACGCGGCATCGTCACCTTCCCGGGCACGTTGTATCAGGTCGAATTCTACGAGCATTCAGCCCCATGAGGCCGGCACACCCGCGTGTCGACTCTGTACACATTCTCCAGTCGACAAGGCGCACCGGCAAATTGTTAGGTTACAAGGGAGTTAGCAAAAAAGCAAAGTGGCGGCCAGCCGCTTCGCCGCGGCGGCAAACAAATCGAGGACGCGTTTCGATGTCACACATTGACAAAGTCTGTTATAAATGCTACCTTGCAGGCAATAGCATTCCCAAGGAGCCTGTTTATGAACGTTTCGCTCACCCCCGAACTGGAGAAGTTCGTCAGCAACAAGGTTCAGGCTGGCCGCTACAACTCCGCTAGCGAAGTCGTCAGGGAAGCCCTCCGTCTTTTGGAAGATCACGAGCAGGCTCGCGTTGCCCAATTGGGCGAGTTCAACAAAGAGCTTGGCCGGCGCTTGGCCGCGCTCGACCGTGGCGAGCAAGTAGCCCCGGACGAGGCCCGTTCCCGGCTCCAGCGTAAGTCCGAAGAACGCCGAAAAAAACGGACATGAGCAGCTACGTTCTCGGCTCCGACGCCGCGCTCGACCTTGACGACATCTGGGAGTACATTGCTGCTGACAGTATTGTTGCCGCCGACCGCTGGATAGGAAGGCTCTTTGATGCTTTCGAGACACTGGGGCACAATCCGGGCATGGGTCACAAACGTGAAGACCTCACCGCATATCCGGTTTTGTTCTGGCCAGTCGGCTCCTACCTCGTCATTTACCGAGCCGGGCACTTGCAGGCGGAAATAGTGGCGGTAACGCGCGGCTCTCGCGACATTCCGGCATTCTTGCACCAGCGAACTTCGTAGTTGCCCGATCCTTCGGGGCGGGTGCCATACTGATTCGAAAAGCCCAAGATTTTGTAGCGCCCAGCCGCTAGCCCACTAAGCAGCGATACGCGCGCCGCGCGACAATCAGTTCTTCATTCGTCGCGATCGCAACTACCGTGACCGCCGAATCTTGCGCCGAGACCACTCGATCGCCCGTACCCGATTCGTTCGCCTGCGCGTCCAGACGCACACCGAGAAACTCGAGTCCCCGGCAGCACTCCCGCCGCAGGCGCGCGGAATTCTCGCCGATGCCTCCGGTAAAAGCGATCGCGTCGAGACCGCCCATCACCGCGGCATACGCACCGATGGTCTTCTTCACCTGATAAATGAAAACTTCGAGTGCGAGCGCCGCATCGGCGTTGCCGCCCTCGGCCGCCGCTTCCAGATCGCGTACGTCGCCGCCGGCCACTCCGGAAAGCCCTGCCAGTCCGCCCGTGCGTGAAAGCTGCCGCCGCACCTCGGCCGTATCCCAGCCCTTGCGCTCCATCATGTAAAGCACGGCGAAGACGTCGAGTTCGCCGTGCCGCGTGGCGTTCTCCAATCCGGACTGCGGCGAGAAGCCCATCGTCGTATCGATCGACTCGCCGTCGCGGATCGCGCACATCGACGAACTGCCGCCGAGGTGGCAACTCACCAGGCGCAAACCCTTCGCCGGACGCGCCAGCAGCGCCGGCACGCGCTCGCTCACATACCAGTGCGACGCGCCATGATAGCCGTAGCGCCGCACGCCGCCCTCCTCGCGCCAATCAGCGGGCACGCCATAGCGCATGGCATACTCCGGCATCGTTCGGTGAAATTCCGGCTCGAACGCGGCCACCAGGGGCACGCCCGGCAACGCCTCCTGAAAAGCGCGCATGCCCGTCAAATAGATCGCGTTGTGTGCCGGAGCCACGGGGAGAAACTGCTCCTGCGCCGCCATCAGCGCGTCGTCGACCACAAATGTGCCGCAGTACTGCGGCCCGGCGAAGACGGCCTTGAACGCCACCGCATCAACGTGCGTGCCGTCGACCTGTATCTTCGCGATCGCCTCGCGATAGTCCGTAACCCGCTCGAAGCGCCCCTTGGCCAGAACGCGTTCCGCCGGCATTTCGAGAGTCTGGTACTTCAGCGATGTAGAACCGAGATTGGGAACTAGTATATTCATTGTTCAGACGATGTATTATACAGACTTCGGACTAACCGAATAACTCACGATCATGATTATCCCATCCACCTACACAGTCGCGCTGCTGCTGACAATCATCTCCATGATCTGCTGGGGCTCCTGGGCCAACACCACAAAGCTCACAGGCAAGTGGCGTTTCGAGCTGTTCTATTACGACTACTCCTTCGGCGTCATTCTGGCTGCGCTGCTGGCTGCCTTCACTTTCGGTTCGATGGGCGACGAACTCTCCGTGCTCGACAACTTCGCGCTCGCCGGAAAACGGCAGATGGCCTGGGGATTCGCGGGCGGAGTGGTTTTCAATATCGCGAACATGCTGCTGGTGGCGGCCATCGCGATTGCGGGCCTCTCGGTAGCCTTCCCGATCGGCATCGGAATCGCATTGATCGTCGGCGTCGTCTGGAGCTATCGCCTGAATCCGCAGGGCAATCCGGTTTATCTTTTCGCCGGCATAGCCATCGTACTCGCGGCGATCATCGTAGACGCGCTCGCCTATGGGCGCCATGCCCGCGACAAGGCGGCAACGTCGACAGCAGCCCGGAAGTCTCCGGTCAAGGGCATCGTCATCAGCATCGTCAGCGGCGTGCTGATGGGCTCGTTCTACCCGCTTGTGGAACTGGGCAAGCAGGGCGAGATCGGCCTCGGCCCTTACTCCATCGGCCTCGTCTTCGCGCTCGGAGTGTTCCTGTCGACCTTCATCTTCAACCTGTATTTCATGAACCTTCCCGTGCAAGGGAAACCAGTATACTTCGGCGATTATTTCAAGGGCACGAGTAAGCAGCACGTGCTCGGCGTCGCCGGCGGCGCGATCTGGTACCTCGGCGCAATCACGAATTTCGTCGCGGCTTCGGCGCCGTCCGAGATCAACGTCGGTCCGGCCGTGAGCTACGCTCTGGGCCAGGGCGCTACGATGATCAGCGCGCTGTGGGGATTGCTCTTGTGGAAGGAATTCGCCGGCGCCTCGGCCCGAGTCAAGACGCTACTCATCGCCATGCTGTTGTTGTTCCTCATAGGGCTCATCCTCGTCTCGATTGCGCCCATCATGAAGTAACTCAGCAGCCGAAGGCCGCCGGATAACGCACCATGCCCGATACGCCCGAGAGAGCGCCCGGCTTCAGTTCCAGCGCCATCCAGACATCGCCCGAAAACAATGCGTGCCGCAGCGGTTGCGCCAAAGCCGCGGAGGACCCGAAGCGCGGATAGTAGGCCGCATGGCCGACGACGACCACACTCGATTGGCCAAGTTCCCGGCAACGGCGCAGACCTTCGCGAATCAATTGCGATCCGATGCCCTGCCCCTGCCTCTCCGGCCTCACCGCAACCGGGGCCAGGGCGACACTGTGCAGCGCCCCCGCTTCGGTTTCCACCAGCAGATCGCTGAACAGAATGTGGCCCGCCAACTCGCCCGCCTCTTCCGCTACAAGCGAAAGGATCACGACGCCATCGGCGCGTAATCGGTCCACCAGATCCGCCTCGTCTGTCTGTTGAAAGGCGAGCCGGTTCACTTCCCAAATCGCCGCGCGGTCTTCGGGCCGCTCTTCCCGGATTGTCATATCGATCCCATTCGCAGCACGGCTTCGCGCAGCCGCACGTGCCGTTGCATCAGGTGCAAGTAACGCGCTTCGCTGCCGCTCTTTTTCGCGCGCTCGATCGCAGCCAGTTCGCGCCGCTCCCGCTCGCTCCATTTGGAGATCCCGGGGAAACGGCCGAACACCGGCAAATCCCGCACGCCGCGGCAAACCTCGCGTATCTGGAAGCGATCCCATTCTCCGGGCACCGCTCCAGGCGCTTCATACACGATTGATCCGCAAGCCAGACGCTTTAGCGTGCGCGGAGGCGTGCGATAGCCGGGCTCCGCGAGCAGGCGCCGTTCTTCCCGCTCGGTCAAGCGCAGCAGGGCAGGATCGACGGGACGGAAACCCAGCTTGCGATAGAACCAGAATGCGCCGGATTGAATCGCTTCTTCGTTCTCATGTCCGATCTGATACGGGTCCACCGAAAAGCAGTTCACGCCGAGCAGTTGCCGCGCGAGCCGCAGCAGTTGCGCATAGATCCACGCCGATTCACCCTCGCGAAATGTGTAGTACAAGTTGAAGCCGACCTCAGCGCGATCGAACAGCGAGAGCGTTTCAACATAGCCGGCCGGCACACCGTTCTTGAAGAACATACCGCAGTGGTAGGCGCGCAACGGCAGGCGGTACAACGGCGCTACGCCGAAGAAGAAGATCTCGACTCCACGCCCTGCCGCGACGCGCAGCACATTCGCCTCGTCCGGACGCGAGAAGCCATACAACTCGCGATAACGCACGGCCGATGTGGCGACGATGCGGTCGAGTATCCGGCGGCCAGCCTCCCGCGTGAGACGCGTACACGGCAGCGGCGGGGCTTCGAGTTCGCGCGCAATGGAAACGTCGCTGCGGCGCAGCAACGCCTCGCGATGGCAGTACAGCTTTCCGGCGGGCAGCCGCATTCTGGTGCGCGTGGCTTGGGAGTTCTTTAGGTCCCACTGCAAAGGCACGCGCAGCGAATCGTACATAGCAGCCTTGCCGCACTCGTCAAGCGCAACACGCTTAACCACGTCGAGCAGCCAGGCGAGATCGCGCCGGCCCAACCATTCGCGTATCGGCGTGTGCGCCTCCACCGGCCACTCTTCGCGGAACAGCGGCAGCGTGAGCGCCAGAAGCGGCGCGAGCCTTTCCGACTCCTGGTACGCATCCCAGTTAATGCTCACGCTGCGCGGATACAGCCGCACCAGCCGCCGTGCCACTTCATAACTGAACACCGCCGAAAGCGAAGTGCCCGCGATGCCCGAGACTTCCGGCTCAGCGAACGCATCGCTCTCAACTGCGGCCGCGCGCACACCAACGTCCGCGAGCAACCGGTCCGCCAGGCGCGCTGCCTCCAAACTCGGCGGATACGCACGCACAAAGAGTAGCCTCTCGTGCAGCCGGATCAACTCCGCCGCATCGGCCGTGTCCAAAATGCCCCGCGCCTGCGCCAACTCATCGAGTATGTTAGACGGCATCCGTTTTCGAGCTTAGCGCACAGGCCGCGGAAGCACCACGAACGGTCGTAGAGGCGCGACCAGGGAGGTCAGGTCAACTTCGATTCCGGAAACTCACTTTCGAGTATTCCACTGATCTGCCTGCGTAGCCGCGGGATTTCATCCACCGCCGCATTCCACAGAATCTGCCAGTCCAAGTCGAAGTAGGCGTGTACAATCCTGTGGCGCACGGCCACTATCTGGTGCCATGGTACTTCAGGGTGTCGCTCGCGGAGTTCCGGAGGCAACCGGGTCATGGCTTCGCCTATTACTGTCAGATGATGCAGGACTGCCGCAGGCAAGACCTCATCGCTGAGAAATGACTCCTCGGAAGCCTCTGCGGTGATCGACTCGATCTTGCCGGAAGCGTTGATAATGTCCCGCAAGAAGGAGGCCTCATGCCGCATAAACAACGCGCGCCTCTTTGAGAACGTGCGGGCGTATCCATGCCTTCAGGCCGCGCTTCGTCACCAGATCGACCTTGCGCCCAACCAGAGCTTCCAAAGCCTCACTCAGAGACTCGAACTTGAGCAGTCCAATGCGTGCACCGGGGTCAAATTCAACCATGACGTCGATATCGCTTCCGGGCTGCATTTCCCCGCGCACGGCTGATCCGAACAGAGAGAGTTCTTTGACATCGAAGCGCCGGCAGAGGTCCGCCAACTTGTTCTCGTCGACCAGTGCGTCACCGAGTTGCAGAGTGTGGCCCATACTTGCTCTCCTCCATTATGCCTGAGCCTGGACGACGGCAGCCGCCGGCAACGGGCGGCGGTCACTCTCGCGAGAGCGCTCTCCCTGGGTGATGTCGAATTGTTACCCGCACACGGCGGCTGCCGCAAAGCAGAGCCCGGCCATCAGCCGGGCGGAGAATCTTACGCCATTCCGCTTTCGCGCAACAGAGTTTTCAGCGTATCGACGTCGCGCTTAATGATCGCGAGCAGTTTCTCTTTGGGAATCGTAAACGTCTTTTTGCCCGAGTCGGCGCCGCCCAAGTCCGGGTACTCCATGTGCAACTGTAATGGGCCCTTGAAGCCGCTGGCCTTCAGCATCGGCAAGAACTGTTTGAAGTTGACCATGCCTTGTCCGAGCGCGCACCAGCCCGGAACCCACGCGCCCTTCTCGTTCTGCTTCCACTTGAAATCCTTCACCGCCACGCCGCGCATGTAAGGCATCATCAGATTCGCGCTATGAATCCATCCGCCGTAGCCGCCTTCCACTGTGGCATGGCCCACGTCGTAGTTCGCCGCGACGGCGTTCGTATCGAAATCCTTCAGCAGCAGGTACAAGTCCCACATCGAAGCGCCCACCTGTCCGACGCCGGAATGCGTATGGTACATGGCGCAGACGCCATACGCCTTGTTCATCGCGGCCAGGTCTTTCACGCGCGCCTTGAATTCGACCAACTGCTCCGGGATGCTGCGCTTCAGGTCATAGCGGAAGCCGCCCCAACGGTAGTCCTTGACACCCAACGACTTCAGCGTCCGCAATACTTTTTCGGCATGCGGCGTCTTCACATCGATGATGTCGCTCGTAATCATGGAGAACTTTAGACCCGCCTTGCGAATCGTCTCCGCGGCCTTGGGCAGATCGTCCTGTACGCTCTCCGGCAGGACATGGCCGCCGGCCCGCACGGTCAAATCGATGCCTTCATAGCCGCTCGCAACGCAGATCTCGCACATTTCGCGCACGTCCGTCCAATGGAAATGCTTTGAAAAGGCGCAGAGCGTGTAGCGCTCGTCTGGCTTGGCTGCGGCGGCGCTCGCGGTGGTGACGGCCATGCCGGCCAGCATCTCTCTTCGAGAAATTGTTTGCGTCATAACAGTCGTCCTTTACAACTCCACTTTCTTTGTTACATCGTTCCAACGCGCACGCCGGCCTGACTTCAGCGAGATGTTAGCCATCTGCACAACAAGCGCTGCCTGAAAGCCCAGGCGTATCGGCGCGGTTGGCGTCTTGCGAGTTCGGACGCACTCCAAAAAATTCTCCACATGCAGGTTGGTCGCCCAGTCGAACCCTTTTGCGGAAGCCTTCGCGATCGTCGGCGTCGTCTCGGCGCCTTCGCGATAGACCTTCAGTTCTTCTCTGCCTACGTCCATTCGCGCCTTGTCGCCGTCCAGATGATTCATCTGATCGTTGCGTCTCGTGTAACGCATCGCCGCGTAGTTGATTGAGAAGAGGCCGATAAAGTCCTCGGGATACACGGCGGTCACGACGACGGATTCCGGCGTGTCGACGCCGTCCTTATGCGGCTTTCCAGCGGCCGCCGTCACGCTTATCGGATAGCTCGCATTCATCAGCAGATGAATGCCGTCATAGACGTGCGCACCCTGGTCCGCAACGATCCCGCCGGAATAGTCCGCGAAGTTGCGCCAGTTGCGAAACAGGTAGGGATTCACCGGAACACGCTTCTTAATGGGACCCTGCCACTGTTCCCAATCGAGCGGCCCGGCGAGCTTCGTGGCCTTGCTAGTCTCGCCGAGATAGTTATTCACCCACCAACTGCGAACCATGCGCACCTGGCCCAGCGTACCGGCAGCGACAATCTTGCGGCCTTCGATAAACAGGTCGTAACTGCGCCGCTGCATGCCCACCTGGATAATGTTCTTCGATCGCTTCTCCGCCTCGACCAATGCGACGCCTTCCTCCGGCGTGCGGCACAGCGGCTTCTCGACATAGACATCTTTGCCAGCCGCGAGCGCGTCGAGCGTCATCTGCGCATGCCAGTGCTCCGGAGTGGCGATCAGTACGGCCACGATGCTCTTGTCGTCGAGCAGTTGCTTGTAATTTCGATACGCCTTCGGACTGCCGCCCTGCACCTTGCCCGCCGCGGAAAGCCCGCGTTCGAGATTGGGCTCATAGACGTCGCAGATCGCGCCGACGCGCACCGCGGCGTCTTTCTGGAACGCGCCCATCACGAGCGTGCCGCGTCCTCCGGCGCCGATCACGCCGAGCACGACTTGATCGGAAGGTGCGGCCCGCAGGGCCATCGCACTGCCGCTCGCCATCAAAAAGTTTCGCCGATTGAGTCTAGTATTCACGGTTGCAGGATCACTTTCATTAAATTGGGTTCCTTCTCGTACAGCCGCCGCATCCATTTCGGTCCATCCGCAAGTGGCACTTTCGCGCTGATCAGCGGCTCCACCTGAATCGCTCCGCGCGCCAGCAAGTCAAGGCACTGCGGATACTCGCCCGACGAGGCGCACGAGCCTTGCACGCGAATCTGCCTGCTTACGACGGCTTGCAGCGGAATCTCAACGCTCGGCGACACGTTGCCCACCAGAGTGACCACGCCACCTTTGCGCACGCTCGCAATCGCAGTCGCGATGGGGGCCGTCGCACCCACCACCTCGAGCGCTATGTCAGCGCCGCGGCCTCCGGTCCACTCGCGCACAGCCGCGGGCACATCGCGATTGTTCGGATTCAGTCCGGAATCGGCGCCGAGCCGCAGCGCCATCGCGAGCTTCGCGTCATCGATATCGACGGCGATAATCCGGCCGCAGCCCGCCACGCGCAGCGCCTGCACGACCAGCAATCCGATCATGCCGCTGCCCACGACCACAGCCGTGTCGGCCAACTTGACCGGCGTGATGCCCACCGCATGAACCGCGATCGAGACCGCCTCGATCATCGCCGCGTGCTCGAACGGAACCGCATCGGGCAGCTTGTACGTGATGCGCTCGGGCACGTTCACAAATTCCGCGAAAGCACCGTGGCGGCGGAACTCGCCGCAGGAGACGCCGAGCACCTGTCGGTTGTCGCACAGGTTCACGTCGCCGCGCCGGCAGAAGAAGCAAGCCCCGCAATAGACCGTCGAGTCGAAGGTCACGCGGTCGCCCGCGTGTAGTCCCTTCACGTTCGCGCCCGCCTCCACCACAATGCCAGAAGCCTCGTGGCCCATCACCAGGGGCGGAATGCGGCGCCCGGTGCTGCCGTCGAAACCATGCACATCGCTACCGCAGATCCCACAGGCCTTCACGCGCACCAGCACTTCGTCGGCGCCATACGATGGCACGGGCATTTCCGTCAGTTCCATCTCCATGTAGTTCTTTAGCAGCAAGGCGTTCATCTGTGTCGCGGCTCCTTTCGGATACAACATTCTTAGCATATTCCCGCCGCGCGGCCGTTGCGATCACTTCCGCCGCCCGGCGCGGGGCTCCGCCGCTAGCCTGTTTTACTTTAACGTTATTCACGAACCAAATCAATCGAAAACAGCGATAACGGTTGCATTTTCTATGACGCTTCGCTACAATCAGAAATCGATAACTGAAGTGTGCGAACGGAGAGGATTAAAGATGAAAGATCAACTGATTGTAGTCAACGGCGCCGGCGGTTTTATCGGCGGGAGCATGGTGGCGGATTTCCGGCGGCAGGGTTACACGAAGATTCGCGCGGTCGACGTCAAGCCGCTTGACGAATGGTATCAACGCTTCGATGATGTTGAGAATCTTTCGCTGGACCTGAACCTCAAGGAGAACTGCGAAACCGCGGCGAAAGGCGCCGCCGAGATCTATAATTTCGCCGCCAACATGGGCGGCATGGGCTTCATCGAAAACAACAAAGCGCTGTGCATGTTGTCGGTCCTGATCAATACACACATGCTCGAAGCGGCAAAGAAGTATGAGGTTCCGAAATTCTTCTATTCCTCTTCCGCGTGCGTTTACAACGGAGACAAGCAGACCGATCCGAACTGCCCGGCACTCAAGGAAGAAGATGCCTACCCGGCTCTGGCCGAAGATGGCTACGGTTGGGAGAAGCTGTTTTCCGAACGCATGTGCCGCCACTTCCATGAGGACTTCGGCCTGTACACGCGCGTGGCGCGCTTCCACAACGTTTATGGTCCGAACGGCACCTGGGACGGCGGACGCGAAAAGGCCCCGGCGGCGATCTGCCGCAAGGTGATCGCGGCGAAACTCTCCGGCAAACTCGAGATCGACATCTGGGGCACAGGCGAGCAGACGCGCAGCTTCATGTACATCGACGACTGTGTCAAGGGCGTCCAGATGATCATGCACTCCAACATCCTCGAGCCGATCAATCTCGGATCGAGCGAGTTGGTTTCCATCAACCGCCTGGTTGACATCGTCGAAGAGATCGGCGGCGTGAAGTTGAAGCGCAGCTACGACCTCAGCGCACCCAAGGGCGTCGCCGGCCGCAATAGCGACAATACGCTGATCCAGAAGTATCTGAATTGGGAACCCAGCATCCGCTTGCACGACGGTCTGGAAAAGACTTACGCCTGGATTTACGACCAGTACACTTCCGGCAAACAGAGCAAGTAGCCCGCGAACAGGAAACCCGCATGAACAGGATGCCGGACGGCTGGGACTATCTGATTGTCACAGCGTCCAACGAGACCCAGGCCGAGGCTTACGAAATCCAATTGGATTTGCGCCGCCGGATGGGACACCTTACCCAGGTGCGCCATTCGCTCGTAGTCGCTGATCCCGAAGGCAAGCGCATCGGCAGCGGCGGCAGCACGCTTTACTGCCTCAACAGGATCATCGGTCTCGAACGCACGGAGCGCAACAGCGGCGGCTCCGGCGAAGAGGTCCTGCGCCGTCTGCGCATCCTGATCATTCATGCCGGCGGCGACTCGAAACGGCTGCCGGCCTACGGACCCTGCGGAAAGATCTTCGTTCCCGTGCCCGGCGAAAGCAGCAGCGCCTTGGGCACGACGCTCTTCGATCTGCTCGCACCCGCCTTCATGGCGCTGCCCGCCGGGGCTCCCGGCGAAGGCCAGGTAATCGTCACATCGGGCGATGCGCTCAACCGCTTCGATAGCTCAAGCGTCGATTTCTCCGCGCCGGGCATGACGGCATTGGGCTGTTATGCGAGTCCGGAGGAGGCTTCCCGCCACGGAGTGTTTTGCACCTCGACGAGCGGCGTGGCGCGCCTCTATCTGCAGAAGCCCTCAATCGCGGAACAGAAACGCACGGGCGCCATGAACCGTTCCGGAAAGACGGCGCTCGACATCGGCGTGATGAGTTTCGACGCAGCGGCGGCGGCCGCGTTTCTGCGCGCCTTCGATCTCAGCGATGGTGCGACGATGCGCGCCGTGCTGGCCAATGGGGTCGATCTGTATCGCGAGATCTGCTGCGCCATGGGCTCCGAATCCACGCCCGAACACTACATCCAGTCCGCACGCGCCAGCGGCGCCAAGTGGAGCGATGCGGAATTGCGCGGCTTCTTCGACACGCTCAACGCAGTTCCGTTGCACGTCCGGATGCTCCCGCGATGCAGCTTTCTGCACTTCGGTTCCACGCGCCAGTTGGTCGACAGCGGTCTCGCTCTCGTGCAGCAGGATACGGGCGCGGCGCCCGCCGGCAATTGCCTGCTGGTCGACAACGAGATACGCGACGGCGGCAGCGTGAACGGCTCCAACTCATGGGTGGAGGGCTGCACGATCGGTGCGCAACTCACGCTCGGCGGCGGCAACGTCGTGGTGGGCGCCGCAATCGACGCGCCTCTCGAATTCCCGGCCGAGGCGTGTCTCGACACACTCCTGGGCAAGAACCCGCAGGGCGAGGAGCGCTGGTTCGTGCGCTGCTATGGAGCGCGCGATGCGTTCAAGGACAGCGTCGCCAACGGTGCGCTGTTTTGCGGAATCCCGGTACTCGACTGGCTCGCCAAGACCGGCGCTGCTCCGGAAGATGTTTGGGACGCGAGCATTCCAGCGAACAAACGCTCACTCTGGGATGCGCGCGTGTTCCCCGCTGGGAGCGGGCACGACAGCTACCGCAACTGGCTTTGGATGTTTGACGCCGGCCACGCGACGCCCGCTCAGAAGCAGGCCTTTCTCGCGGCGGAACGCTACAGTGCGGCTGAGATCGCTTTGCTCGCGGACCAGACTGCATTTCACGAGCGCCGCGCCCGCATCCGTGCGAAAACCTTACTGCGCTCGATCCCGCGCCTGTTCCAGGTTGAGAGCCGCTTCTGCGCCGACGATCTGGCCTTCGCTCTTGCGCACACGGCGGAGCCATCGGCCTGCGTTGCCGGCATCCTCGCCCATGCCCACGTCCATGTTGCCGAAGAGGGCGCCGGAGGCATGGAGAATTTCGTACTCTGCCGCATCATTCATTCGCTCGCTTGCGCGCTCCAACAAATCGCCGCGAGCGAATCGCGGCTTCTGTGCGACCTGCTGCCCGAACTCTCGGCGCAGCTCACGACGGAAGTGGCCGCGTGGCTCGAGCCGCTCGGCCTGGCACCGCGGCCCGAGATCACGGTGGGAGCCTGGACCACGCGCCTGAAGGCGTTGACGTTCGAGCGCCTCAGCGATGCGATCCTGGCCAGTTCACTGCGCGCCGTCGTTCGTCCGCACAATTCACTGCGGGACGGCGAGACCATTTGGGGACGCGGACCCGCACGCATCGAACTCGGCGGCGGATGGACCGACACGCCTCCCTACACGCTGGAATTCGGCGGCGATGTCGCCAACGTTGCCGTGAATCTGAATGGCCAGCCGCCAATCCACTGCTATTGCCGCGTGACCGAAGAGCCAGTGATACGGCTCGGCTCCATCGACGGCGGCCGCCATCTCGAGATCACAACGCTCGCGGAACTGCTCGACTATCGCCGCCCGGAAGATCGCTTTGCGCTCGCCAAGGCCGCGCTCGCCATTTCCGGTTTCGATCCCGAAATGGCAGATTGGCGCAAAGGCATCACACTCGCCGAAATGCTGAAAGAGTTCGGCGGCGGAATTGAACTCACGACGTTGGTCGGCATACCGAAAGGCAGCGGGCTCGGAACATCCAGCATCCTCGGTGCGGTGATCATGGCCGTTCTGCGGCGCATGATGGGACGCAAACCCGATCAGCGCGAGCTATTCCACGACGTGCTGCGCCTGGAGCAGGCGTTGACAACCGGCGGCGGTTGGCAGGACCAGATCGGCGGCGGCGTTGGCGGTTCGAAGATCACGCACACCGCGCCGGGATTCTTTCCGGACCCGCGCATTCACTATGTACCCGACGATCTGATCGACCCGAAGGCCAACGGAGGCGCGACGCTGCTCTACTACACCGGCATCACGCGGCTCGCAAAGAACATCCTGCAACAGGTGGTGGGCGGCTATCTGAATCGCAACCGCGCGATCATGGCCGCACTCGCCGAAGAGCATTTGGTTGCGAGCTGCGTCGCGGATGCGATGGCACGCAAGGACGCCGCGGCGTTCGGCCATTCCGTCAACGCCGCGTGGGAGCTGCAAAAGCGGCTCTGCGGCGATGTGACCAACGACGAGATCGAATCGCTGCTCAGCCGCGTGCGGCCGCATGTCCACGGCATGAGAATCTCCGGCGCCGGCAGCGGCGGATTCCTGTTGATGATCTGTAAGTCGCCGCGCGATGCCGCGTTGGTGCGCGAGATGCTCGAGCGAGAACCGCTCAATGAACGCTCGCGCTTCTTCGACTTCGAGATCAATCATGCCGGGCTCGAAGTAACCACCTGTTAGTTCGCCCGGAAGGCGGTCCCCCCGGACCGCGCCGGGCCCCCAGACCCGGCACATTCAGAAGTGCGCCAGATCGAGAATAGTTCGCGGATAATAATAAATTAACGATGCGCTACGCCCTAATCCTCGCCGGCGGTTCCGGCATTCGGCTTTGGCCGATGAGCCGCGGAACGACACCCAAACAATTGATCCCGTTCATCGGAGGCCGAAGTCTGCTGCAGATCGCTGCGGACCGGCTCGAAGGACTTGTCGCCGAAGAATGCCGCTTCGTCTGCGCTGCCGAGCGGCACCGCGGCGTGATCGTCGACGGCCTGGCCGGTTGGACCAATGAACGCTTCCTCGGCGAGCCCGCCGGGCGCGACACACTGAACGCCGTCGGCTATAGTGCCGCTGTAATCGCCAGACACGACCCCGATGCGGTCATCGCCGTTTTTACCGCCGATCACCTCGTCGAGCCCGCCGAAAAGTTTCGAGAGATCATCGCCTCCGGCTTCGAACTGGTGGAGCAGTATCCGGACACTCTGGTCACCTTCGGTGTCGCTCCCACCGGACCCGCCACGGGCTACGGCTATCTCGAACTCGGCGACGCCATCAGCGGCAGCGCGCGCGTCGTGCGCCAGTTTCACGAAAAGCCCAAAGCCGAAACGGCCGGCGAGTATTTCGCCGCGGGCCCCGAACGCTATCTCTGGAACAGCGGCATGTTTGTCTGGCGCGCTTCGACGCTGCTCGACTGCATCCGCCGCTACACGCCGGAGAATTACGCAGGCATGGAGAAAATCGCCGCCGCCTGGGAGACGGAACGGCGCGATGCGGTCCTCGAAGAAGTCTATCCCGCATTGAAAAAAGTGAGCGTCGATTACGCCGTGATGGAGCCGGCCTCGCGCGACGCCAGTGTGCGCGTCGCAGGCATCCCGATGCAACTCGAGTGGCTCGATGTCGGTTCGTGGCCGACTTTCGCAAAGACCTGCCAGAGCGACAGCCAGGGCAATGCGATCGCCGCGGAACGCTGCCTGCTGCTGCAATCCGCGAATACGCTGGTCGCTTCGAGCGACCCGTCCCATCTCATCGCTGCCATCGGCTGCGAGGATTTGATCATCATACACACGCCAGACGCGACGCTGGTCTGCCGCGCCGATCAAGCCGAGGCGGTCAAGGAACTGCACCGCCAGATTGGCGAGCGTTTCGGTCCGAAGTACGCATGAAAGCCGTCTTCATCAAAGCGGATCAGTGCGCGCCGGAGGCGACCAGCCACGGTACCCAGAAGCGCGTGATTCTGCGCGGCGGCATATTGCCGGACGTGACTCAGGTCGCCGTCGCAACGCTCCACGAAAGCGATGTGGTGGAACTGCACAGCCATCCCACGATGTACGAAAACTACTTCGTGCTGGAAGGCCGCGCCCGCTACATCGCAGGCGACGAGACGTATGAGATCGCACCCGGCGATTTTCTAGCGATACCACCCGGCGTTCCGCATCGGCCTGTCGTGGTCGCGGGGCCGCTACGCTTTTTCTATTGGGGCATTGCCACCGGCGGTCTTTGAAACGCGCTGGACTTACGTTTTGCGCCGGCTCGATTCCCGCACTACCAATTTCGGTTCGAGCAGAACCGTCCTCGGTCGTACCGGCGTCTTCGCGTCCACCAGGCTGAGCGCCATCTTCGCGGCGCGCTCTCCAATGGCCGCGCTATCCTGATCGATACTCGACAGGGGCACGCGCAACAGTTCGGCATACACAACATTGCCGCAGCCGATCACAGCGATGTCACGCGGCACGCGCAGCCCGGCATCGAGAATCGCTTTGATCACACCCATCGCCATCGGGTCGTTATAACAAAAAACGCCGTCGGGACGCGGATCGAGACGCAACAACTGGCGCATCGCGTCGTAACCGCTCAGGTCGCCGCGGTCGTCGGCGGATTTGCCGGCAACAATGAATCCCGGCAACGGTGAGAGCCCCCGATTCGCGAGAGCGCGCTTGTAGCCTTCGACGCGCCCGATGGCCGTACTGACTTCCGGGCCGCGCACGTGTGCGATTCTACGGCAGCCTTGCTCGATCAGATGCTCGACGGCCAGCGCTCCGGCGGCTTCGTCATCCACGCCGACGAAGTTCGCCTGCAATCCGACAAAGCGGCGGTCAATCAGGATGTAGGGAATCTTCTGCTCTTCCACGCGGCGGAAGCTCTCGACGGTCCACTGCGTCGAAGCAACGATGAGCGCATCCACGCGGCGCGCCATCAGTTGCTCGATCTCCTGCTTCTCCAGTTCGGCATCTCCCTCGGCCGAGGAGATCAGCAGGCTGTAGCCCTTCTTGCGCAGCACGTGCGACAGTCCCTTGGCCACTTCGGCAAAGAAGGGATGGACCAGGTCCGGCACCACCAGACCCAGCGTGTTGGTTCGTCCCGTGACCAGCGCCCGCGCAGCCAGGTTGGGACGGTAGTTCAGCTCCTTCATGCGCTTGAGCACGCGCTCGCGTGTCTCGGCGCCGATGTCACTGTGATTGCGAAGAACTTTGGACACCGTCACGACGGAGACGCCCAGATCCCGCGCAATGTCCTTCATGCGAACAGCCATAGTAGTTTATGCCACCCCCGAAAACGATTCAAACGTTCGTTTCAAACAAACGTTCATTTGCTTGCCGCCGCCGCGGATGGTCGGAACTTGATCGTGTAAAACAGACCAAGCACCAGCATGAGGGCGCCCCACCAGACATCGGCGTGCAGATTGGCCAGCACAACGGTGCGTTCCGCCGGTTGCACCAGTGAGTAGAGGCCGCTACCGAGAATGATGATCCCGTAGACGGTCAGCAGCAAACCAATGAAAAACCAGATCGGCACAACTTGATGTTCTTTTTCCATTACAAGTTCCTTACCCGAAGATACCACCCGGCGCGGCCGGATAGAGCGGGGCGGCATTCATAGGCATGAAGCGATAACTGTAGCGAGATAGAATTTGCCGTGTCAAGCGCCGGAATCGGGTTGACAGGTTGCAAGCGCTCCGACTACGATGGGAGTTCATTTTACTATAACGTTAACGAACACGGGAGAATATACATGCGGCGATTTGGTTCCATGATCCGGCTCCGGCCCGAAGCCGAGAAGAAGTATCGGAGTTACCACGCGGCGGTCTGGCCGGAGATCCTCGACATGATCCGGCAGTGTAACATGCGCAATTACTCGATCTATCTCAAGGACGGCATTATGTTCGGCTACTTCGAGTATCACGGCACGGACTACGCGGCCGACATGGCGAAGATGGCCGCGGATCCGAAGACACAGGAATGGTGGGCCATCATGGAGCCGATGCAACATCCGCTCGAGACGCGCAAGCCAGGCGAATGGTGGGCTGAAATGGAAGAGGTCTTCCACACGGATTGACGCGCCATCCGAGTGCGCAATTAGCCGCGGGCGGCAGCCACTTCGATTTCAAAGAGCAGATCGTCGCGGCAAATATCGGCCTGGGCCCAAAGTACCGGCAGGTCGCGTAATCCCAGCCGCTCGCAGCATTGCTCGAAGAGAGCCTCGGTGGCCGGGTCGGGTGCGTAGGCGATGCCGCGGGTCACGTGATTCCAATCCATCGAGCGCGATGTCAGAATCGCCTGCACCACGTTCATCGTCAGGTAAATCTGTTTCTCTATATCGCCCACATGGGCGGTACGGCCCTGGGGTTCAATGCTGGCGGTGCCCGACACATACAACTTGCGCATGCCGGCGTGATCGATCTCTACGGCGCGGCTGAAAGAACTCTTGTAGTCGATCGCCGCGCATTGCAGGGGCGAAGCCACGGGAGTCATCCGCACATCCGCCTGGATTGGCTGCATCGCCAAGGCTCCGGCGATCAAAGCCGCGCCGTAGGGATTCGGCACCCCAATGCCGGTGCTGGCCGGCATAAAGCGTTGTCCTGCCACGCACTCCTCGAAGAACCGGCTGCGCGACGCATTGAAATCGCCGTACCAGGCAAGGATATCGGACGGGTAGAGCCATGTGCGCGCAACGCAGTTAAAATCCATCCCCTCGTTTTCGAGCACAGCCTTCATGCGCTCAAAAACTTCGCGCGTCTGTTGCGGCCGTGGCAGTGAAAGATCGGAGGCATGCAATCCGCCCAGTACGCAGTATCTGGCGTAAGCGTCGTGGTAAGACGTGCCGGCCACGGCGCCATTCCAGAGGATCGGCGTGACGGCCATACCGCTGACTGCGTGGACCTGAATGCCGCTGACCACGCCTTCGGCCCCACCCAGCCACATCACAGGCCAGGCAATTTCTCCAAACACTTCGCGCAGCGCCTGCATGGTCTCCGCGTACAGCGTGCAATCGCCGACGATCGATTGCAGAACGATCGCAGCTTTTTTTTCCTTGAGGACCGAGGCCAGACTCTCAACCATCGCGCGCGGGGCCGTGCCGCCCAGATTGCGCAACGTCACAAAATGCTCGCAATCCTCTTCGCGGCGCCCCGGCAGCGGGATACTGACGACGTCCATCGCGCTCCTGTCGAAGCCCGCAAAGACCGCTACTTGGGTGTTACGCAAGATGGTTCTCCCTGTTTCGAGCGGCCGTTACTGCCCTGGCCACATCCTACTCAACCCATATCGGACAAACTTGTCGCGGGGTTAGGGCATTTCCGTAAAAAAATGTAAGGTGCCTGGTACTACGCTGCGCGTTGTTATGCGCCGGGCTTTCCGCCGAACTGCTTCCTGTACAGCTCCTCGTAGGGGGCAACTGCAGGGGGCACGGCATCCTCGTTCTCAAGGCACGGCAGAATCTCCGCCCACCAACGGTCGTAGGCCGCACCCATCTGTTTTGCGATCTCCGGATTGGCCGCGATGACATTCTTCGCTTCGCCCGGATCATTGCTCAGATCGTACAGTTCCCAGTTCTTTTCACTCGGACCCATGTTCACCATGCTGTAGCGCGCATTCCGCACGCGGCACTTGGCGTACTTGGATTCCGCTGCTTTGCCGTGCTCCCATCGGCCCACGTGCGTGAACAGATAACGGTCGGGCCACGCAGCGCTGGGATTGTGCAACAGCGGAACGAGGCTGCGTCCGTCGAGCGCGAGACCCGCCGGGAGCTTTGCTCCGGCCAATTCGGCAAATGTCGGGAAGTAGTCGAGGTGCGCCGTCAGTCTGTCGACGCTGGCCGGCTTCAGAGTACCGGACCAGCGGAAGAAACTGATCGCGCGCGTACCGCCCTGATACGGCGTGCCCTTCTGCCCGCGCATGCCAGCGTTGAACACTCTGACGCCGCCGGTTCCGCCGTTGTCGCTCATGAAGACGACGAGTGTGTCGCGCTCGATGCTCCACTCTTTCAGCTTGCCCAGGAGCTTGCCGAGATTGTCGTCAATATTGGTAACCATCCCGAAATACTTGGCCGTTCGTTCGTCGAGACCGCGATTCTTATACATCGCCTCGTAGCTCTCCGGCACGTCGAGCGGCGCGTGCGGCGCATTCGGCGTGATGTAGGCGAAAAACGGCGCGCCACCTTTGCGTTTCTGATCCATCCAGCGAATTACCTGCCCGAAGAAAACGTCGGTGCAGTAGCCCTTGGTCTTCTCGAAGACGCCGTTGTGCAGAATCGCCGGGTCGAAGTACGAGTTGCCGGGAGCGTCGCTGCACGTGCCCGGATACTTCTGGCCGATCCCGCCGCATCCATGGATGAAGACTTCGTCAAAGCCGCGGCGTCCTGGTTGGTACGGCGCGGCGTCGCCGAGGTGCCACTTGCCGAAAATGCCCGTCGTGTAACCGCTGGACTTGAGCACCTGCGCGATCGTAGTCGACTTGAGGCTCATACGCTCGCGTTCCAAAATCGTGTGCGTGACTCCAGACTTGAACTCGTGCCGGCCCGTCATCAGGGACGTGCGCGTGGGAGAGCACGTCGGGCTCGCATGATGGTCGGTGAAACGCACGCTTTCCGCGTGCAGCCGGTCCAGGTTGGGAGTCTTGATGACGGGATTCCCGTGAGCGGCCACATCGCCGTAACCCTGATCGTCGGTCAGAATAAATACGATGTTTGGGCGCTTCGAGGCTGCGGCGGCGGAAGCGAGCAGAGGCGCGGCCAGGAAACCTCGGCTAAAGTCACGTCTTGTCATAGTAGATATATAATTACAAATGTCCAACTTTAGCGCAAACTCTGCGAACCGCGGCGGCACCGTCACGGCTGGACGCGACAACGAAGGAGAGCTTTCCCGTGAAGCAACAAATCCGAACGGCGCTCAATCGCCGGCAGTTCCTCGCCGCGACCGGAGCGACAAGCGCCGCAGCTTTCGCGCCCGCGAAAAAGCGGCCTAACATCCTGTTTCTGATGCCCGACCAGTTGCGGGCGCAGGCCCTCGCCTGCATGGGAAACACGGACGTGAAGACTCCGAACATCGATCGCCTCGCCGCCCAGGGAATCCTCTTCCGCAATACCGTCGCCAACACGCCGGTGTGCTGTCCCGCGCGCGCGATTCTGATGACAGGCCAGTATTGCCACAAGAATGGAATGATCGCCAACGACCTGCGCCTGCGCGAGTCGAGCGTCTCGATCGCAAAAGTCTTTAGTAAAGAGGGCTACCGCACCGGCTTCATCGGCAAGTGGCATCTCGATGGCGGACCACGCATGCCCGGCTTCGTGCCACCCGGCCCGCGCCGCCTGGGCTTCGAGTTCTGGGCCGCCAACGAGTGCAGCCACTCGCATTTCAACACGCAATACTTCCGCGATTCGCCAACGCCAATTCCCATCAAGAAATTCGAGCCGGAGGCGTGGACGGACATCGGCATCGAGTTCCTGCGCGAAAGCAAGAGAGACGGGCGCCCCTTCTTCTTGAACATTTTCATGGGTCCGCCGCACGATCCCTATGGCGCGCCAGAGAAGTACATGCAGATGTACGACCCGGCGAAGCTGAAGATGCGTCCGAACTGGACGGCAACCGAAAACGCGCCGGGGCCAAAGCAGATCGCGGCTTACTATGCCGCCATCACTGCCATCGACGACCAGACCGGACGCCTGCTGGCGGCGCTCGACGAGCTGGGTATGACCAACGATACGATCGTGCTGTTTTCCTCGGACCATGGCGACATGCTCGGCTCACACGGCCTGAGGCTGAAGCGTAAACCGTGGGAAGAGTCGATACGCATACCCGGCATCGTGCGCTACCCGGGCCACGTCAAGGCCGGCCGCAAAGAGGATGCGTTTTTCTCGCACGTCGATTTTCCATCCACGCTGCTGGGCCTTTGCGGCATCGCCGTCCCGCGCGAGATGCAAGGCGCGGACCTGTCGAAGCTGATTACCGGCGAATCGCGACAAGCTCCAGACTCCGCCTTCTTTCAGATCTTCGGTCCGTATGAAGGTGACGGAACCGCCGGCGGGTGGCGCGGCGTGCGCACGCAGCGCTACATGTATGCGCGCTACCGCACGAAGCCATGGGTGCTCTACGATCTCGACAAGGATCCGTACGAGAAGAAGAACCTGGCGAACGATCCCGCCTCCGCGGCGCTCATTAAGGAGATGGACCAGAAGCTGGAAGCGTGGATGAAACGCACGGGCGATTCGTGGGACTACGACTGGACTGAGCTTGTGGAAGATCAAGGACGCTTGTACAAGGGCAAGGTCTATTACACGGTGCAGGAGTATCTGAAAGACAGCGCGAAGGCCGCTCCCCAAAAGCCATGAGCATCTGCACAGTGAGTCGCAGCAGTACCCGCCGCGAATTTCTGCGCTACGCCGCGTTGGCCGCATTGCCGGCCCCGGCCGCGCGGCCCAACATTATTGTGATCCTCGCCGACGACCTCGGGTATTCGGATCTGGGGTTCACGGGTTGCCGCGACTTCGAGACGCCGCACATCGACGCACTAGCAGCCTCCGGCGTGCGCTTCAGTAACGGCTACGTGACTCATCCTTATTGCAGCCCATCCCGGGCCGCGATTCTCACCGGCCGCTATCAGCAGCGCTTTGGGCATGAAACCAATCCGGAACGCGTCAGCGACGATGACAGCATCGTCGGAACGGCAACCGATGAAGTCTTTCTGTCGGACGTGTTGCGCAAAGCGGGATACCGCACGGCGGCTATCGGCAAGTGGCACCTCGGCGACGCTCCGCACTTTCTGCCGCAGCGCCGCGGCTTCGACGAGTTCTTCGGTTTCTCCGGAGGCGGCCACAACTATTACACCGCCGCGGATAAGGGCAATGCCCGGAATCAAGTAACGCGCAATGGCGTACCAGTGCCGCCCGCGAAGATCAGCTATCTGACCGACGATTTTACGGACGAAGCGGTGGCGTTTATTGGACGGAACCGGCGCAACCCGTTCTTCCTGTACCTGGCCTACAACGCCGTACACTCTCCCAATCAGGCGCCGCAAAAATACCTGGACCGCACGGAGCACATTGAGTACGGCGCACGTTCCGTATATGCAGCCATGGCCGTCGCAATGGATGATGGAGTCGGCCGCGTGATCCGCATGCTCGAGGAGAGCGGACTGCGCGGGAACACGCTGGTGTTTTTTCTCAGCGACAACGGCGGACGCCGGGACATCGCCGGCAACCAACCTCTGCGCGGTCATAAAGGCGTGCTTTACGACGGAGGCGTTCGCGTGCCGTTTCTCTTGAGTTGGCCCGGCAAACTACCCAAGGGAAAGGCCTATGAACAGCCAGTCAGTTCACTCGATATCTTTCCCACAGCGATGGCCGCAGCGGGAGCGGGACCGTCGAGCGGCAAGGCGCTGGACGGCGTCGATCTCGTGCCGTTCCTGAATGGGGCCAATCGCTATCCGCCGCACGAGACTCTGTACTGGCGCGTACTGGGTGGTCAGGGCTGGGCCGTCCGCCAAGGCCGTTACAAGGCGGTGAAGCGCGCCGCGACAGACAAGCTGCAACTCTTCGACATGAGCGTCGATGGCAACGAGCGGCACGACATCGCATCCCAAAAACCGGAAACCGCGGCCGAACTCAAACGGCTCTACGAGAGGTGGAACGCCCAACTAATCGCGCCAAAGTGGACGGATTCCCACGGCAAGAACGTCATGAACGAATACAACGAAGTGATGGACGCGCGCAGAAAAGCGCTTCCGCCTAAATAGGCGGAAAGCAGCGGCACAAACCGCGCTCTGTTTCATCGGCCGGAGCTACTTTTCGGCGGCCTTCTTACGCACTTCCGCCTCTTTCCGAAACTTGGCCCAACGCTTCTTTTGTGCGTCCGCCATCCGCTTCCGGGCCGCAGGGCTAATGTTATGCGCTCGCGGCGTGATTCCGGATGCGGTGTTCGTTACAGTCTTACCCGCTAACATTCGTCTGACTTCGGCGATGCTCGAATCGATCTCTTTCTTCTTTGCCTCAAGCGCTTCCAGCGCCGCGGTCAGAATTTCCGGAGTGAGAGTTTGTTCCATGATGTTAGTTGTAAGTAACCGTCCTTGTTAATTGGGCTT
Source organism: Bryobacteraceae bacterium (assembly GCA_963668605.1). GTDB lineage: Bacteria > Acidobacteriota > Terriglobia > Bryobacterales > Bryobacteraceae. The sequence continues at coordinate 7,332,323 of OY764903.1, read as the reverse complement.
ACCAATACCATGCTACACCAGATCACTGCTACAAGACGGGACTGTAACCGCCGTTACTAAAAGGGATAGCGCAGCCTGTCCGTAAGTTGCCAAGGCACGGCAGGGGGCAGCCGCTCCAGGTCAACAGTGCGCGAGCGACCGGAGGCGGAAATACTTCACATCGACAAAAAGTGGTGAATACAAGGCCTCCGGTCGCTCCCGCTCCCGGCACCGTTAGGAGGCGTGGCGCCGGCTCTAGCGTTCCGAACAACGTGCACGAAGCCAACATTTCATAAGCAAATTCCAGGCGTGCCTGGCCGGATCCGGACAGCGTAATCAGATCTTAGTGAGGTGATTAAATAAGAAGCGCTCGCAGCGGAGGACTTAGGGCAGAGACGCCTCCGGCCGGATGATCAGGTCCGCGCCCGTGTCCTCGATCGACAGCGGCACGACGCCGGGCATGGCGCGGAAGGGCGCCGTGCGGTCGTTGCCGAAAAAGGCGAGATTCCATTTGCCGCCGCCGTCCTGAAAGAGCGTGCTGTGGCCGCCGTGCGGAACGCCGGCGCGCCGGGCCGTGTAAGGGCCTGTGATTTTTTTCGATATAGCGTACATCATGTCGTAACTGCCGTCCGCTTGGTTGCTGCCGCCGTTCCACTCCGCCGCGAGCACAACGTACCACCCGTTGATCTTGCGCAGAAACACTCCTTCATAGCCGACCTGCTCGTTGTCCACGGTCATGAGTTCGACGGTTTCGCCGTCGAAGCCATTCATCTCATGGTTCATCTTACGGAGATAGCGCCCCTGCCAGACGAAGTACGGAGTGCCGTCGTCGTCGACAAAAAGCGACGCGTCGATGTTAGGACTGACGAAGGCGCGGTTCCCTTCGTACGCCTGCACGTACGGACCCTCGGGACGCCCCGTCGCGCTCTTCAGCAAGCCCATGCCGAGTTTCTTGTTCAGGCACCACGCGATCCAGTAGTTGCCCTTCAGGTAGTGGATCTCGGGCGCCCACAAGAGAGCGCCCGGCGCTTTGTTGTACCAAAGACCGGGGTCGCTCTTGTCGAGTTTGAAAGCGGCCGTGAGATAAGTCCATTTCTTGAGGTCGGTGGAGCGCCACAGGTGGATGGCGTCGAGGTTTCCGGTGGTGCCGGTCATATAGTAATTGCCATCGCCGCCGCGCGTAATAGAGGTATCGCGAATCCACGGAAAGGAAGCGCGCTGCCCCGGCACGGGGTCCATCGGAATGGGCTTTGCGAAGCCGGAGCCGCCTTCGTAGATATGCGCGCTATCGGGCCGCAAGAGAAACGCCTGCGGAGCGTAGCGCACGGGCGGATTGGGCTTATCAAAATCGAATCCGATCGGCCAGATCGCTTTATTCGCGTCGACCTTTTCGACCGGAAAGGCGCCGGGCTTCAGGCGGAAGATGCCGCGCGTATCGGTGCAGGAGTAAGTCGCCCAAAGCTTGCCGTGCAGATCGTGGAACAACGTAGTCTGGCCTGCGGTCGGAAATGCGAGGTAGCGTTGTTGGCCAAAGCCCGCGTCGGGCCGGGACGAGACCGCTACGAACGTGTCGTCGGTTCCGCCGGGAAGACCGGTGCGTCCGAGAGTGCCGTGGCCCAACTGACGCTCAGCGACGAAGAGATGGTAGAAGCCATCGATCTTCTGGAGGAATGCCCCGTGCATCCCGGTGCTGCGAACGGCGCCGGTCAGCGGTGCGATGACGGCCTTCGGTTCCGCGGCAAGGCCTTGCATTGGATCGCTCTTCATGCGCGCGATTTCGCCCGCTCCCATCACCCAATAGAATGTGCCGTCGTCATCCTCGAACAGAGATGGATCCTCGCCGTTGCGCGTGATGCGCACACGTTTAAACGTAGCGCCGGCCAGATCCTTGCCAGTGAATTCGAGCAGTTCGGTTCCACCGCCTTCGATACCCGCGGTCAGCCAAAAGCGGCCCTTGCGGAAATGAATTTCCGGAGAGCGCACCGCATCAGCTCCGAAATCGATTTCGCGGATCTTCTTCCAATTGCGCATATCCGTGGAGCGCCAGACGGGAACACGCTTTGCAGCGGCAGGGCGATCGCCGGAGACGGCCGAACCCGTCATGTAGTACGCCTTATCCGGACCCAATGCAATGCTCACGTCGGTGAGGGGCACGTCGAGCAGCGGCTTGAGAGGCGTGGCATCGGGCTTGGGCGCCAAGGCCGCGTACTCGCGGATGACGCCATGCTGGCCAAGCGCACATTCCTGGACAACAAACCCAACGCTGAACGCCAGCGGCACTGCGGCGAAGATCGGAAAACGCTTCATGGATACAGTGTGGCATTGTGCGAATGCCAGCGCAGTATCATCAATAACGTGGATCGGCGGAGCGGGATATCGCGGCGCGCGGCACTTGGCCTGGCGGCCGGAGTCATGACAGCGCGGCCGTGCGTGGTCGTGCTCGACGTGCAGGATGGCAGCGTGCTGCGCTGCGACGATCCGGCGCGCGCGAACGGCGTCTGGGTGGCGCCGGGGTCCGCCATAAAGCCGATCACCTGGATGGCGCTGCCGAAGCACGGCACCGCGCCGTGTCGAAAGCGCCTGGAAATCGCAGGCCGCCGCCTCGACTGCACACACGCCGAATTCATCCGGGCCGTGGATGGCGAGAGCGCACTGGCGGCGAGTTGCAATTGCTGGTTCGCCGCGATGGCACGCGACCTCGATGCCGCACGCTTCCAACAGATCCTGCTGCGCGCCGGGGCAAAGGCCAGCTTCGCAGAAAGCGTGGAGCTGTTGCAGATGCAAGCGCTCGGATTGGAAGGCGTGCGTTTCAGCCCGATGGCTCTGGCACGCGCCTATACGAAGGTGGCGCTGTCCAGCGATGCAACGCTGCGCCGGGGGTTGGAACGGGCAGTGCTCGAAGGCACCGCGCAGTGGGCCGCTCCGGACGGATTAAGCGTGGCGGGAAAGACCGGCACGACGAACGAAGGCGCATGGTTCGCGGGCTATGCGCCGGCGCGGGCTCCGCGCGTGGTGGTGTGTGTGTTTACGGAACAGGGCCGGGGCAGCAGCGATGCGGCGCCAGCGGCTCGCAAGGCTTTTGCATGGTGGCAGCGATCCGAAGTCTCGCGCTGATTCTCGCAAGCTGCACGCTGTCGGGGCAGATGCTGAAGGTGCGCCTGGCGGGCAGCGGCGTGACGAAGACGCCGATGGAGGAATACGTCGCCTGGGTGCTGGCCGGTGAGGCGGGCGGCCACACCTCTATTGAAGGCTTGAAGGCGACGGCCATTGTGATCCGCACGTATGCGCGCTATAACCTCGGCCGGCACGCGAAGCAGGGCTACGATTTCTGCGAGACCACGCACTGCCAGGACGCGCGGCCCAAGGCTGTGACGGCACAATTGCGAGCGGCTGCGGCGGCCACCGAAGGCATCATTCTCTGGTACAACGGCAAGCCCGCACAGGTGTTCTATACGGGGCATTGCGGCGGCCGAACCGCGGCGGCGGGCGAGATCTGGCCGAAGGCCGCGCGTCCTTATTTACGCGGGGTTGAGGACAGCTATTGCCTTTCCGCGGGGCGCGCTGCCTGGACGGCGAAGATCGCGTGGGCCGATCTGTCGCGCGCCTTGGGACTCTCCGGTTTACATGAAATCGACGTGGAGCGCCGCACGGGATCGGGTCGAGCGGGCGTGCTGCGTACCAACGCGGGAGTGCTCGACGCGGAACGTGTGCATCTCGCTGTCGGCCGGATGCTTGGCTGGCAGTTACTCCGCAGCCGCCTGTACGATGTGCGCGGCGATGCGGGGCACGTCGTGTTCAGCGGCTCAGGAAACGGGCATGGCGTGGGCTTTTGCCAGACCGGCGCTGACCAGCGCGGGAAGGCTGGGCAATCGTGGCCGGAAATTATCGAGGCGTACATGCCCGGCTTGCGAGCCGGCGTCTCGGCGCGTGATATTCCCTGGCGCGTGATGCAGGGCGAGCGCGTCGAGGCTTGGGGCACGGGCGCGCCCGGCGATGAACAACTGAGCACACTGGCCGATCGCGCGCTTGCCGAGGCCGAGCTCCGTAGTACGCTGCACGTCACAAAGCGGCCGCAGGTGCGCGCATACCCTTCGATCGCCGTGTTTCGCGACGCGACGGGCGAGAGCGGCACTACGGCGGCAGTAGCGCGCGGACGCGTGGTCCACATGCAACCGGTGGCGCGCTTACGCGCGGCGGCAACGCTCGACTCGACGCTGTTGCATGAAATGCTGCATGTCGTAATCGGGCTGAATGCGAAACGGCCATTGCCGCTATGGTTCGACGAGGGACTGGCGGACTATCTTGGTGGTGGCAAAACACAGCATCCATTGGAACGTGCTCGCGTGGCCGCGCTGGTGAAGCAGCGCGGAGTGGCGGCAGTGATCGCGATGTCAGTCTCCGGACGCATCGAATAGCGCCTGGTAGCGGGCGTAGGCATCCGAACCAAATTGGACGAAGATCACTTCCTGGACGCTGGAGGCGCGCGAATTCAGAAAAGTTTTGACTTCCCGCACCGCAATTGACGCCGCGGCATCAAACGGAAAGTGATAAACGCCGGTACTGATCGCGGGAAAACTGAGCGAGCGGCAGTTGCGCTCCCCGGCCATTTCCAGACAGACACGATAGCAAGACGCGAGTTCTTCCGGCTCGCCGCTGAGGCCGTCGTTATAAACGGGGCCGACGGCATGAAAGACCCACCGTGCAGGCAGATTCCCGGCTGAGGTGGCGACAGCGTGACCGGCAGGCAGACGCCTGATGTGAGCGCGGATCTGGTCGAGTTCGGCCATGATCGCAGGCCCGCCGGCGCGATGGATTGCGCCGTCGACGCCGCCACCGCCGGCCAGCGACGAATTCGCCGCATTGACGATCGCGTCCGCCGGAATGCGCGTGATGTCGCCTTCGGTCAAGCGAATTACGCGGTCATAGGGCAGTCTGTAAATGCGATCCATAGCGCTACTCCTCCATTGTGCCGCGAGCGGCGGCGAGCAAGCACAACATCGCTCCGGTGAAAAGCACAGACGCCGCAGCGAAGCGAAGTGCGGCGCTGGCAACCTGCGCAGCCAGGGCGTCGAACACGGGAATCCACCAGATCAAACGGAACGGCAACCAGAGACCGGCAGCGATGCAGACAAACGCCAGTATCCAGAACTGCGGCGCGTGAATCGCCCGTTTCCAATCGGCGGGCCCGAGCGCGCGTGCCGCCAGACGCAGTCCGAAATAGAGCAAAGCCAGGATAGCGCCGGCCAGCAGAAGATGCGCGATGAGATGCCATATGGTAGCGACGGGCAAGGCCAGCCAACCATAGGCAACCGCGCCGGTCACGCCCAGCAAAACAATCTCGCCGAGCCAGAGCAATTTGTGCGCCCACAAGCGGGCTGCAGCAGCAGAGAAGAATTTCATGGCCGCACCTCCAGGATCGCGGGCTCACTCCAACTCATCGTGCCGGGACTGTACATAGGCTCGACGTGCGCGGGCGCGGCGTGAAACAGGCCGGCGTTTGTGAAGCGCAACAGGTAGACGTATTCGAGTCCATCGCGCGGAATGCTCCATGGGAAGAAGGTCACGCGCGCATCGCGCAACTCGCGGCGCTCATACCAACCGCGCCACCAGGAGGGTTTGCCGCGAATTTCGTAGAGATCGTCGCGCGGCACAACTTCGGCTCCGGTGGGGATGAGATCTTCGACGAGCAGATAGCGCTGCCCCGCAGCTCCGAAAAGCGAGAGGCGCACGGCGATCAGATCGCCCGGGCGCGCCTGGCCCACAAGCGGCTCCATGGCATAGACGATGCGGCCGCCTTCGTTCAGTGCGGAAAGGCGGTAGTAGTTGCGATTGAGGCGCGTTGCGTTTTCCGCTGGCCGGGCGCGCACGCTGCCCGCTCCCGTGGCGCGGTACTCCCAGCGCACGGAGGCGTAGAGCCGGCCCGCGCCCTGCTTCTCCACGCTCACCTGCGGATTTGCAATCTTAGGGTCGATCGGGACGCGCAGTTTCACGGCTTCGGGCTTGAGCGCATCGCCCGCGTCGAACTTCCTGTTGAGCGTCTCCTTGCCGTTGATCAGCACGCGCACGCGATAGTCGGGTTTCAATTCGCCGCTACGTTTCAGCACGTCTGTCAGGCCGAATACGACGAAGGCCGTACGCTTGGTGGAAGACCAGTAGTAGCCTTGATCGCGATGGTTCACGAGCCATTGTGCGGCGCCGTCGATCAGCGCGCTGCCGGGTTCCGCGCGAGCCAGGAACTTGAGTGCGAGGGCCGTGGCTTCGAGCGAGTTGTCGGTTTCGAAATCGAGCATCGCGTCACGGTTGGATTCCCACCACGTTTCGCCGTCGCGTTGCTTCGCCTGGCGTGCAAGTTCTCCGGCCACGTCGGCGGAGCGCCCGTCACGCACCTGTAAGTACGCGAGGCCGAGCAGCGCCCAACCGAAGCTGGTGAGTTTGCCGCGCTCGTTCCAAACCCGCTCCAGGCGCGGCTTGGAAGCCTTGCCGAGTTGCGCGAGCGAGTAGAGCGCGTAGGCGCGCGTATCGGGCGCCATGCGTCCAGGCGCATCAAACAGGCTGGCCAGCGCGTCGCCTGCACGATTGCGGTGATCCTCCTCGACGAGATAGCCGGCGGCGATGGCCTGCTGCAAGCCGCCTGCCACATAGGCGGTCATGAACGCATCGCTGGCGTCGCCTTTCCACCAACCCCAACCGCCGTCCTCGTGCTGAAATTCGTAGAGGCGTTCGAGTCCGGCACGCGCCTTTTTGTTTAGCTCTTTTTGATCGATCGTGGAAGGCAGGTTCAACTCCTTCAGAGCCTGGGTGACGACGACGTTCGGCAGGAAGCTCGACATCGTTTGTTCGGTGCAGCCATAAGGATAACTGATGAGATATTCGAGCGCGCCAAAGACAGCGCCCGCCACCGAGGGCGTCAGGTGGACCGTGACGGTGCGCCAGTTGGGCGAAGCCTCAGCCGGAAATACGAATGGGAAGCCGTGGCTCTGGCTCGCACCGTCGAGGCGCTTCTGCGCGGCGTCGCTGATCTTCAGCCCGTAGGGCTCAACCGGCAGCGTGAGTTCGAGCGCATCGCTCTCGACACCGCCCAGTGCCGTTGCCGTGAGTACAGCCTGATCGACGGCGTTGGCCCGGATACGGTAATCGACGCGGCCCTCGCCCTTGGGCGCAACCGTGATTTCTCCCGCAGCGCCGGAGAGCATCTCAACGCCTTTCGCCGCGAGCGAAACCTGGATCTTCTGTTCGCTGGGCAGATAGTTGCGCACAATCACAGGCACGTTCACCTCGTCGCCTTCGGTGAGGAAGCGCGGAGTGGCCATCGTGACGAGAAGGTTCTTGCGCACGACGGTGCGCTGCACGGCGCCTCCGACTTTGCTGTCGGCGGTCACGCCGCGAGTTGTGGTGCGCCACGTCGTGAGCGAATCGGGAAAGGCCATCCGCGCTTGTGCGCGCCCATCGGCGCCGGTCTTCAGATCGGCGATCCAGTAGGCGGTATCGGGAAAGTTCTTGCGGATTCTGGGCTCGACCATGCGCGCGGGCTTGAGCTGGGCGCGCGATGACGAGGCGCGCAGATGCGCGAGTTGCATGCGCCGCGTACCGGCCTCGCCTGAGAAGTAATAATCCATCGACGTGTCGGTCTGCACGCGATTGTAAGTGCGTCCGTAGAAGACCTTGAGGATGTCGGGTTGCGCCTCGCGCTTGACGGCATAGATCGCTTCGTCGACGACACCGAGGCTGAACTCCGCGCTGACAGGCTTGCCGCTGTAATCCTTCGCGAGCACTGTGAAGGTGGCGGGTTCGCCGGGCTTGTACTCGGCCTTGGCGCTCTGCACCTCAACCTGAATCTGCTTTTCAACGGGTGGAACGCTGAGCGACTTCGAGCCACGGTAGAGCGTGTTGTTGCTGACGAACACGGCATCGACGAAAACGTTCGGCGCGTGCGAACTCTCAATGGGCAATTCCACCGTTGCAGTGCCGCCCTTGACGGAAAGGAACTTCGACCAATAGAGCGTCTTGCCTTCGACCGAGAGCCACAGATCGCATTTCTCAACGCCGGTCGCGATGAGCAGTTTCGCGGTCTCGCCGGGCTTGTAGGATTTTCTGTCGGGCACAATCTGGATGCGCTGTTCGACGTCGGCGCCGCCGGACCAGGCGCCCGAAACCCACAGCCACGACGTATCGCGAATCTCACCGCCCATCGGATTCGGGCTCGCGGTACGCATGTCGTACGCGCCACTCGGCGGCGCGGGAAACTCAACGGTAGCTTTGCCATCGCCGCCTGTGCGGCCCTCGCGCACGAGCACGGCTGGAAGCGCGGAACCGCGGCGCTGGTGCAGCGCAAGCTCCAGACGGAAGGCTATGCCGGGGACGGCGTTGCCGTCGTAGTCGCGGGTTTCGACAACTACGCGCGCCGCGTCGCCCGGTCCATAGACATAGCGCGCCGGTTGCGCAGTGACAAAGAACGGCCCGCGCGTGGCTACGAAGGAACCCGCGCCGGAGATTTCGCGGTTGGAAGAATCCGTTACGCGCGCCTCGATGCGGTACGTCGCATCGAAATCGCCGCGCGGCGCCGGCACGTCGATTTCCAGGCGGCCTTGCGCATCCAGACGGGCTTTCTGTTCCGAGATCTGTTCGCCGCCATAACCTTCACCGTCCTCTTCGTCGAAAGCTTCGTTAGCCTCGTACCATGGCGCCCAGTAACGGTTGCGATGCACGACGTAGGTTACGCCACCGCCCGCGACAGGCTCGCCGTAGTAGTAGCGTGCTTCGACGGCAAGTTTCACGTTCCCGCCCTGCACCAGGCGGCGTTGCGCGGGCGTGACCTTCACCTCGTAATCGGGCTTGCGATACTCTTCGACGTGAAAGCCGCCGTAAGCTTTGCGTTCGTCTTGCTCGCCGCTGAGGCCCACGCTGACGCTGTAATAACCGAGCGGCGCATCGGCGGCCAAGGCGAGATCGCCCGCGGCAGTACCAAAACTGGAAAGCGGGATCTGTTTCTTGAGAATCGATTTCCCTTCAGGATCTTCGATCTCTACGCGCACCGAGGATCGATCGGGAAGGCGGTAGTCCGCGCCGGCCATGGTCCGGAGAATCGCGCGGAAATGCACAGGATGGCCGGGGCGATAGATGGGACGGTCCGTGTAGACATAGCCGGTCAAGTTGAAACGGCTCCCGGTCGAGAGACCGTAAGAGCCGACCGTTGCAACCGCGAAATCGGCGCCGCGCTGGGCCAACACCACGACGTCCTCGTCAGGCGCGGAAGGAACGGGCATCTCGAACAAACCATCACTCGCCGTCTCGCCGCGCGCGAGGTCCGTGCGCCGCAGCGAGTCGTAAACCTGCACTGGGCAACTGGCCACGGGAGCGCCGCTCGATCGTTCGACGGCGCGCACCAGCAGACGGCCCGGCGAAGCCTTCGTGATCAACGCGAGATCGGTGACGGAGAGGATTGTGTAAGCCTGTTTTTTGCCGTCGGTGGCCTCGAGCACATAGAGACCCTTGTCGCTCACCGCGACGGGCACCGTCGCCGCTTCCCACTTGCGCGGCGTTTGAATCGGTTGCGTCCAGGAGCGCACCAGTTGCTGCGGGTTCAGCACCGGAACGCCGGCGAAGCCAGTGCCCTTCTTCGGAGAGTCAGGCTGCGGCTTCTTCGGCGGCTCACCGTGCAACGCTGCGCGAATCGAATGGCGGCCGGCGGCGCTGAATTGCAGGCGGACGGCGTCGCGCCAGCGCGAGCGCCAACTTCGTTTCCAGGCGGCGAACTTTTCGAGAGGCGTACGCGCTTTCGGGGTGCGCCGCGGCGCACCGCTGAACTGATGTGGATCGTCAAGCTGGCGGAAGAAGCGGACGGGATCGTTGACGCGATAGAGCCGGAACTCGAGTTGCCGCACACCCTGAGCCTGGACGCGCACCTGCGCGGCCTCGCCGGGACGGATCGGCTTTTCGGTGTTGAGCGAAAAGTAGACGCGGCTCTCATCCTCCTGCGCCGGAGCGCCTAAGGCGAGTACTGCGAAAGCGAGTAGCCAGGGACGAAGGCTCATGGGATTAGTCCGTTTCACGCAAGAGGTTCCAGCGATAGACGCCAAGAAAATTGCCGTTGCCGGGCAGGGGGCGCCAGCGCGGTTCGGGGTGCTTGTGGAGTTCCGCGAGCGTGGGCCGGCGAATTGAACCGCGGCCTCCGTCGACGGCTCCGGTGTGATAGACGACGCACGTTTCGCGTGAATGCTCAAACGCGCTGGGGCCAAGATAAACCATGCTATGCCAGGGCTGCGCGGCGACAAGTTGCCGGTAGAAAAAGAGATCGCCGGGCAGCGCCGCGGCGGTGTCGCGCGCAACCGGATACGCGTTGTGGCGCATCAGATTTTCGGCGTCGGCGAAGTGCCGGCTGCCGGAGTCCGTAAGAAACAATGAGGCGGAACGGGCTGCGAGGCTCAATTCCGGCAGCGGCGGCATCCATTCCAGACCGAGACTGCGCGCCCATTCGGCGGTGTGCGCTCGGAAGGTCTCGCGGTAGGCGAAGCGCAGCAACGCCGAGCAATCGGAAACGTCGCGCGGGCGGCGTGCCTCGGGCGTGAAGTAAAGCAACTCGGAGAGCCAGGTGAACCAGGAGCGGAACGCCTTGCGATCCGAGGGCGCGGCCAGGACCGGTGCGGAGTTGGCGCGGAGAACCGCGGCGATCATCAGGCACAACGCGCGGCGACTGTGCATTCGCCTCACCATCATAACCGCCCAGCCGCTTCAGTGTCCGATCACGCTCATCGCGCCGTCGACCACCAGCGTTGCGCCCGAGATAAACGAGGCCGCCGGAGAAGCGAGGAACAGCGCAGCCTCGGCGACATCGCGCGGCGTGCCGATGCGGCCGAGCGGATGGAGCCGCAACACACCGGCCATCGCCTGCGTGCGATCGGGCACGGTTTCGAGCCACTTCTCCAAGAGCGGCGCGTCGATGTAGCCGGGACAGATCGCATTTACGCGGATGCCGTCCCTGCCATGGTCGAGCGCCATCGTGCGGGTCAGGGCCAGCATCGCCGCCTTCGATGCATCGTAGGCCGGTGTTGCGGGATAGGAAATAAACGCATGCACGGAGGAGATGTTGACGATCGCTCCGCCTCGCCGGCGCATCACGGGAATGGAATGACGCGCGAAAAGAAAGCAACCCTTCAGGTTGACGGCGAGCAGGCGGTCCCACTCCACGGCCGACATCGCTTCGACCGTGCCCACGGTCTCGATCGCAGCGTTGTTGATCAGGATGTCGAGTCCGCCGAACTCGGCGGCCGTCTGGCGCACAGCGGACTCGACGTGACTCTCGTCGGCCACATCGCCTTCGATCGCAAGCACGCGGCCCAACGCGCTTAGCTCGAGCGCGGTCTCGCGGGCGCGCTCGCCGTCGATGTCAAAGATCGCCACAGCGGCGCCTGCTTCGAGGAAGCGTTGCGCGATGCCGCGGCCAATGCCCGAGGCCGCTCCAGTGATCAGCACAGCGCTGCCGTCCAAGCGCATTCGGCACTCTCCTTCTTCGATCGAGGATATCACCAGGCCGAGCCAGCAACCGGCCCAGGTTCTGGTGCGGGGCTTGCAGTGGGCGAGCGGGATCTCGCCCGCGGACGCGGGCGTCCGCCCCCCGAGTGCCTCCGATTCCGCGGAGATCAGGCGCGATAATGTGACAGTGCAGCCAGATCTTTCTCCTGATAGTATCTCCAGCCGGGACCTCTCTCCGCTACCCTGGATCGTCGCCTTCATCGAAGGCTTTTCAACGCTTGCCGTGGAAGTGATCGCGATTCGCCTGGCGATTCCCGTTGTCGGCTCCAGCATGACGCTGACGGGGGTGATGCTCGGCGTCGTGCTTTTCGCCCTGAGCGCCGGCTATTGGCGCGGAGGCGCGCTATCGGCACGCTGGGACCCGGCGCGCACACGGCTCGCGCTGGCTCGCAACCTGCTGCTGGCCGCTGTGTTGTATGGAGCGGTCGCGTTTCCGCTGGAAGCGATTCTACTCGGAAAACTGCTCGATGCTGGATTGAGCCTTGCGCTGGCGATCGGCGTAACGGCGGCGCTGCTCTTTTTGGCACCGATCTATCTCGCGTCGCAGACGGTTCCGATGCTGGCCGAGTTGACCAATGCGGATGGCAAGGCGGGCAAAGCGTCGGGCAAAGTACTGTTCTATTCCACGCTGGGTTCGGTGGCCGGAGGGATCGTCACACCCGTCTGGCTGTTTCCGTCGATGGGCGTAGCGCGCACTTCGTTCGTGGTGTGCGGCATTCTGGCGGTCGCCGCCGGAACGATGGCCATCGGGCGCCTGCGCGCCGCAAAGGCGCTGGGCTTCGGCACGGCCGCGTTCGCCGCGATTCTCTCGGCCAACGCTTTCGCTGCGCCCGGCGATGCACTCTATTCGTTCGACAGCGCGTATCAATCGATACGGATCATTGAAGACACGCGCAGGGACGGACGACTGGAGCGCGTAATGGAGATGGGGGGAGGACGCGCTTCCGGCATCTACGTGGATACCGGCGAGACATCTTTCGCCTATGCACGCGCGGCGAATAAAGCGCTCATCGAGAGCGGCGCGGACAGCGTGCTCGTGATCGGCGCCGCGGGGTTCTGTTTTCCGCGGGACGCGGCACAACTCGCGAGCGTGCGGCGCGTGGATGCCATCGATGTCGATCCCGTGATTCGCGAGATCGCGGAGAAGCATTTTCTTAAGGCGCCCTTACCGACCAAGATCCGATTTCTGCCGCTGTCGGCGCGCTACGCCGTACGCAAGTTGCATCACGACGGCAACCGCTACGGCTTCACGCTGCTGGACGCGTTCATCGGCCAAGGCATCCCCGAGGAACTGGTGACCGTGGAATTCTTTCGCGATGTCGTGAGCGTATCGAAGCACACGGCCGCCAATGTAATCATGGACCGGTCGATGGAATCCGCCTTTGCGAGAAATCTGCTGGCAGCGTTTCGCGAAGCCAACGGCGGAGTGTGGGTACAAGACGCCCGGCCGGGAGATTCGGAGTTGACGAATATACTCGTCACCAGTTGGCCCGCTGCCGGCTCCGTCGCATGGACAGGAAGCGGCAGCGCGTACCGGGACGACAGGAATTCCGCGGACCGGGACCATGTGCAACTGGTCTGGAACAACAACACGGACTGAACGGAATCAAGCGACGAACTGGCGCAGATAGGTCAAGCTCTGCCGCAACGCCGCCTGGCGCAACTCTAGCGAGCCTTCGTAAGCGCGGTCTTCCACCTCGACGCAGACAGGTCCCTGGTAGCCGGTCTCGCCCAGCACCGAAAAGAAGCGGCCCCAATCGACATCACCGAGACCTGGCAACTTGGGCGTATGGAAAGCGAGCGGCGTCGCGAGGATGCCGGCGTCGTCCAGGCGGTCGCGGTCGACGCGAGCATCTTTCAGATGGACGTGAAAAATGCGGCTGGCGAATTCGCGCAACGGCTTGATGTAGTCCATCTGCTGCCAGATCATATGGGACGGATCGTAGTTCAAGCCGAAATTCGCGGCCGGAATCTCCGCGAACATCCGGCGCCAGACGGCCGGACTGTGCGCCAGGTTCTTGCCGCCGGGCCACTCGTCACTCGAGAAAAACATGGGGCAGTTCTCAATGGCGATCTTGACGCCGTGATCGGCGGCGAAGCTCACCAGCGGCGGCCAGACTGCGCGGAAGCGCGGCCAGTTGTCGTCGACCGAACGGGTCCAATCGCGCCCGATGAAGGTGTTCACGACGGCGACGCCGAGCAGTTCCGCGGCCAGGATCACCTTACGAATGTGAGCGATGTAGACTTCGGCCTCGGCCGCGTCCGGCACCAGCGGATTCGGGTAGTAGCCCAGTCCGCTGATCGAGACGCCTGCAGACGAGGTCGCGTCCAGAATACGCGCCGCCTCGCCGCGGTCCAGCGCGGCGGCATCGATGTGCGTCACGCCGGCGTAACGGCGCTCGGCTTTGCCCATGGGCCAGCACATTAGTTCGACGCACTGATAGCCGGTGGCCGCGGCATTAGAGAGGACCGCTTCGAGAGAGAGGTCCGGAAGTATGGCGCTGACAAAGCCGAGTTGCATGTCTCTACCTTACTAAATGCTAGTTTCGCTTAACGGCCCGCGGGCGCCGCGCACTCTTCGGTGCGCACGATGGGCGCAAGGCCGAGCCGCTTGCGGCATTCGTCGAGCATCCCCGCCGTGCGTGTCGCTCCGCAACGCGAGACACCGAGCGCGCGCACTCGCAACTGAGCATCCAGATCGCGGATGCCACCAGCCGCCTTCACTTTGATGTGCGCCGGCGTGTGGCTGCGCATCAGGATCAAGTCCGCGTCGTTAGCGCCGCCGGAACCGTAGCCGGTGGAGGTCTTCACCCAGTCAGCATTCAACTCGCTGCAGATCTCGCATAGCCGGATCTTCTGCGCGTCGTTCAGATAGCAGTTCTCGAAGATCACTTTCACCTTCTGGCCGGCGTCGTGCGTGACGTCGATGACGGCCTTGAGGTCCGTGCGCACATAATCCCACGCGCCGCTCAGCACCGCACTGATGTTCACCACCGTGTCGAGTTCCTGCCCGCCGTCGGCCAGAGCCTGCTTCGCCTCGGCGAGTTTGATGGCCGTCGTGTTGCCGCCGTGCGGAAAGCCGATGGTGGTGCTGGCGTGCACGTCGCTACCCTTCAGGATCTCCGCGCAGCGCTTCAGGTAATAAGGCAGAATGCACACGCTGGCGGTGTCATAGTCAAGCGCCAACTGGCAGCCCTGCTCCAGGTCCCCGGCGGTGAGCGTCGGATTGAGCAGGGAGTGATCGATCATCTTGGCAATATCTAAATAGGTGTAGTCCATAATTCCTCATGATGGTGCGGCACTATCGCCGCTCCCGCAGGCCCTCGGCCAGAAATCGGCCGCCCGCGTATTCTCCGGATTGTACGCCGCCGAGCCGGTTGTGAAATTCGTAAGCATCGCCGCGATAGAGCGTGCGCTCCCACCACAGCGGCGCGCCGCCCACCAGGTATCCAACCGAGCTGACAAGCAGGCCGGCCGCGCCCTCGCGCACCTCCAACAAGCGTGCCTCGTGTCCATGCAGGCTGACCGCACGGATCGTCTGGTCCGCACCTTCGAGCGCCAGTTCACACTTGCGCGCCCAAACGGAATAGAGCGACCCGCTGGCATCGGTCTCGGTTAACTCCGGACAGAAGCGTGCGACCACGTAGCGCTGTTCCAGAATCACGGGAGTCTCGTCTGCCATTCGCAGGCGCTCAATGTTAAAAAGGAGATCGCCGAGCCCGATGTCGAGCTTCGCCACCACGCCCTCGGGAGCCTGTCCACCGGACATCTGCTCAAACACAAGGACGCGCGTGGCCGGTCGTTTGCCCGCCGCGATGGCCTCTTCCGTAAAGCTGACCAACGCACGCAGGTTGAGGTCCATGCCCTGCCCGCGAACGAACGTGCCGACGCCCTTGCGGAACTCCAGCAGGCCTTCGGAAACCAGGTTGGAGAGCACTTTGTTGGCGGTCGCGCGGCTGATTTGATAGCGGTCAGAAACCTGCCGCTCCGTCAGGAAGCGGACGCCAATCGGGAAGTCGCCAGACGAAAGCAGACCCCGCAGCGCCTGATTCAATTGTTGGTAGACAGGCTCTCTTACTAGGTTCATGACGGTCGGCGGCTCAGCCACCCCCCAGCTTACCTCGAATCTCTTGGTGACGCTAGACGACATGTGGCCTAGCCAATAATTTATCAGCAGATATCCACGATGTCAAACTAAATTTCGAAAAAATTTCATGAAAATCGCTATTGACACAGTTTTCAGTCCATGCTAAAAAGGACATGAACGTGGATTAGCCACGCAATCAATTCTGGAGGTAGTATGCGCCGCATCGCACTTTCTGCACTCCCTGCCCTGCTTTTGGCGACCGTTGCCATCGGTCTGGCTCAGGCACCCACCGCCGAATTAACCGGAACCATCCGCGACTCTTCCGGGGCGGTGGTGCCTGATGCCCAAGTCGCCGCCACGAATGAGGAAACCGGGCTCACGCGCAAAGCGCGATCGAGCGAACTCGGTTTCTACACCGTGCCGCTGCTGCCGCCAGGGATGTATCGGATGACGGTGGAGAAGGAGGGCTTCCGCGCAGTAGAGCGGAAGGGACTGCGGTTGCACGTCAGCGACAAGGTGACGTTGGATTATGCGCTCGAGCTGGGCGCCCTGGCCGAGACGGTGAAGGTTTCCGCGGAAACGCCCATGCTTCAAACCGAGCAGGCCTCGCAGGGAGCGGTGATCGACAATACCAAGATCGTGAACCTTCCTTTGAACGGCAGGAATCCATTCTCGCTGGCGGCGTTGGCTCCGGGCGTGCAGCCAGGCGGTGGCTTCTTCACGTCGCGCGTGTTTCAGGAACCGACCGACCAGTCGAATTTCGTCGCGAATGGCGGCGCCAGCTTCCAGAACGACATCCTCCTGGATGGGACGTCCAACACCGTCGCAGGCCATGGCCAGCTTGCGTTGACGCCCTCGGTGGACGCCGTCGAAGAGTTCAAGGTGCAGACGAGCAACTACTCGGCCGAGTACGGCCGGAGCGGCGGCGGCATCATTAACATCATCACCAAGTCCGGCACGAACCAGTTTCGAGGCACCGCGTATGAGTTCCTGCGAAACAAGGTGCTAGATGCCGGCAGCTTTTTCAACAACCGCGCCGGCATCCCACGCCAGCCTTTCGTTTATAACCAATACGGCGTCACGGCGGGAGGCCCAGTCTACCTACCGAAGGTCTACGACGGACGGAATCGCACGTTTTTCTTCGTCGCTTACGAAGACGTGAAAGTCCGGCGCGCGCGCTTCTTCAATGGAACAGTTCCGACGGAGGCCATGCGGCGTGGGGATTTCAAGGAACTACGGACCGCCACCGGGCAGCCGATCCTGATCTACAATCCGTTCAGCACGCGCCAGCAGGGCGCCGACTACATCCGGGATCTCTTCCCGAACAACATCATCCCGGCTTCCATGCACGACAAGGTCGCGGTGAACACCTCCAAGTACATCCCGCTGCCGAACCAGCAGACGCCGATGGTAGCGTCGAACTTCATCGCCAACGCCAGCCAGGCCAACAACCTCAACATGTGGCAGGTGCGTGGCGACCACAACATCACGATCAACAACCGGCTGTTTGTGCGCCTCAGCCATGACAAGCAGGAGGATAACACGCCGAACTTCTACGGCAACATCGCCGGAGAGCCAGGCACCTACAGCTATTCGATGCAACCGGACTGGCACGCAACCGTCAGCGATACGCAAAATCTCGGCCCGGCGACACTGTTGGACGTGCGCGCCGGCTTTGCCCGGAACGCTTTCGACCGTCGGCCGCGATCGGCGGGTTTTGATCCAACGCAGCTTGGTTTTCCAAAGGCTCTGGCCCAGCAGGCTCAAGATCTGTACTTTCCGACATTCAACATCGGCGGTTATTCCGGAGTGGGTGCGGTGCAGAACGACAAGTACCGTCTTGGAGCGGATACTTACTCCCTTGTGCCGCAACTGACGCTGATCCGTGGGAGGCACAACATGAAGATCGGCGGCGACTTCCGTATACTTCGCCACAACGTGTTGACCGCGGCCGGACCCGTGGGTAACTACACGTTCTCGAAGCCTTTCACCCAGGGACCGGGTGCGTTGCGCAGTTCCGCCACGGCCGGCGACTCATACGCGTCCATGCTGCTCGGCGCCAGCGCGTCAGCCAATGCGACGATCAAAGCCGCGTGGAGCAAGCAGACAATCTATTCGGCCGTCTACTTCCAAGACGACATCAAGCTCAGTTCGCGCCTGACCTTGAACCTGGGCCTCCGCTACGATTACCAAACTCCCATGGTGGAGCGCTTCGACCGGCTCAGCTTCTTCGACTACAACGCCGTCAACCCGGTCGGCCGTGAGGTCGGTCTGCCAGACCTGCGCGGCGGTCTAAAGTTTGTCGGCGTGGACGGGAATCCGCGCGGCTGGAACGATCCGGACCGGAACAACTTCGGTCCGCGCTTCGGCTTTGCCTATCAACCCTTCAGCAAGACGGCGATCCGCGGCGGCTACGGGATTATGTATCTTAACGGAGGGACATCGAACAACCAAGGCGGCGGCCAGGAAGGGTTCTCGGTCACCACACCGCTGATCAGTTCCGCGGACGGCGGCCTGACGCCGTTCACACTACTGTCAAACGCATTTGGCGACGGACTGCAAAAACCCACCGGCAATTCACTCGGCATGAGAACGCAATTGGGCCAGGGAGTCAGTGGAGACCCGCGGTGGGTGCGGACCGGCTACATGCAGCAATGGAGCTTCAATATCCAGCGGGAACTGCCGGGCAAGGTACAGGTCGAAGCCGGTTATGTGGGCAGCAGGGGCGTCAAAATCCCGGCCACATTCCAATTGAACTCGCTTCCGAATCAATATCTTTCGCTCCAGCAGCGCCTGCTGGACATGGTGCCGAATCCTTTCGCTTCTGTGGTTTCCACCGGTACGATGAGCCGACCGACCGTGACTCGAGGACAACTGCTGCGCCCCTATCCTCAGTTCACGGGCGTGAATTTCCCGCAGAACTCCGCCGGTTCGTCCACCTATCACTCCTTCCAGATGCGCATCGAGAGGCGCTTCTCGCAAGGGCTGAGCATACTGGCCGCTTACACCAACGCCAAGCTGATTTCGGATACCGATGGGCTGAAGTCCGGATCGTGGATCCCAGGCGAAGTCACTGTGGGGGCACAGGATCCGAATAACCGCCGCCTGGAACGGTCCGTGGCGCCGCAGGACGTCTCGCAACGCTTCGTGATCAACTACATCTATGACCTCCCCTTCGGCAAGGGTAAACCGCTCTTGGGTGGAAGCGGCAGGCTGGTGTCCGGGCTAGTGGGAGGATGGACCATCACTGGCATCACCACTCTGCAAAAAGGCCGTCCCATCGACCTGAACGCGCCCAACAACACGAATTCCTACGGCGGCGGATCGCGCCCGAACAACAATGGACAAAGCGCTTCTCTTCCTTCCAGTGAACGCTCCCTGGACCACTGGTTTAATACGTCGGTCTTCTCGCAACCGGAGCCGTTCACGTTCGGGACAACGGGCCGCCTGCTGCCTGACGTGCGCGAACCCGGCATCACCAACTTCGACTTCTCCGTGCACAGGAGCTTCCGCATCCGTGAGACGGCCAGCCTTCAGTTCCGGACGGAGCTGTTCAACATGTTCAACACGCCCCAGTTCGGCCGGCCCAACGGGGGCTTTGGGAACGTTCTGTTCGGGACCATCAACAGCCAGGCGAACTCTCCGCGCGAGATCCAGTTTGGACTGAAGTTGCTGTGGTAAAGGGGACTTGATTGGAAGTGCTGCCAGTACATGAACGATATTTCCGAGTTGTTCAACCTGCAGGACGATTCGCAAGAAATGCGTCATCCGCCGGCTGTGCCCTCGACCCAAGGAAAGCTAGAACAGATGCGGCGTAGGATAATCGAACTGGAGACGAAAATATGATGCGGGTAGGAAACTTATCACGGCGTGAACTGCTTCTTTCGGCGGCGTCAGCGGCGGCGCTCGCCGGGGCGGCGCGGCCGTCGAATCCGGCTGTGGGAGAACTGCGCACCGACATTCTTGGCACGATGGATTATCCGCGCGTAGCATTGCATCGCGCGAAAGTGTTCACGAGGGTCTTCCAGGCGACCGAGGATAAGCCATGGGAAGTCCGCAAGGCAATGGCGCTGCGTGAGTACTTCCGCACCGTACCGCTGTATCTGCGGCCTGGCGACCGCATCGCCGGTTCGATCAGTGAGACGCCTGGCGCGATGCCGCTGATGGCGGAACTGGGCTTCGGCGAAATCGGCACGGAGATGAACCCCAAGTGGCGCGGGTATCTGAAAGGAAAGGTGCCGCCCGAGATCTTTCAATACTGGAAGACGCGTAACCTATGGGGGAAGTTTGCAGCGGCCAACCCCGAACAGAGAGAGCCCATCTCGCCCGATTCCGGCCGGATGGCCCCTTACAAGCTCATCTCCAATCAGGGGCACCTGAGCCCCAGTTACAGCGAGGTGTTGAAAGTTGGTCTGGGCGGCGTGTTGAAGCGAGTGCGGGAGCGCAAGGCCGGCGAAAAGGACCCCGCGAAGGTCGCGTTCCTCACGGCAGCCGAAGAATCGCTGTTGGGCGTCTCCGAATGGGTGCGGCGGTACTCGGAATACTTGAAAGGCGACATGGCCCGCATCGCCGCAAAAGTCGCCACCGAACCACCGTCCACATTCCACGAAGCGATGCAGTTGATCTGGTTCGTTCACCAGACGGTTCACATCGAAGGGCACGGCTGGTCCTGCTCGCCGGACCACATCGACCGGCTACTGCTGCCCTTCTATGAAGCCGACAAGAAAGCGGGCAGGCTGAACGACGCAGAGGCTCTCGCGCTGTGCGAGAACTTTGTTCTGAAGATGCTCGACAACACGTACTGGGGGCCGCTGGAACTGACCCAATCGCTGTGCGTCGGCGGCTCCACTGCGGACGGGCAGGATTTGACCAACCGTCTGTCCTGGCTCTTCATCGAGGGCGGTACGAATCTGTCGTTGCCGGAACCTTTGCTGTGGATCCGCTGGCATCCGCATATCGATCAGAAGTTCTTCGATTTCTGCCTGTCCCGGCTGGCGCAACACACCTGTTTCCCGCTGATGTGGAACGACAAGGTGGTGCCCGCGGGCCTGATGGAGCTGGGCGTGTCCCGCGAGGACGCCTACAACTACATCGCGGTGGGCTGCAACGAACTCGCGGTCCCGGGGCAGTGCTACTTCAACCCCGGCGCGAGCGCGAACTACTTACGACCCATCGAACTCGCGCTGACGTCGGGCAAGGGGTATCGCGAGCAAGGCGACAAGCCGCTGGCGCCGCCTGTTTCCCAACTCACGACGTTTGACAGCTTCGCCTCCGCAGTCGGAGCTTACATGCGCGACGGCATTGCGCGGAGCTACAAAGACGACATGTTGGTGTTGAAGGCAACGATGGAGTGGGGGCGCACACCGTTCACGTCTTGCTTCTTCGACGGCTGCATCGAACGAGGGCGCGACATGGCGCTTGGGACCAAGTACAACATCCTGTCTTGTGGCGGCGTGTTTTTCGCCAATGCGGTAGATTGTCTGGCCGCCATCCGAGAAGTGGTGTACCAGCGCCACGAAGCGACGCTCGAAGAAGTGGCAGCGGCTTGTAAGGCGAACTTCCAGGGCCACGAGCGGCTGCGCGCCAAGCTGCTCGCCGCGCCCAAGCACGGCAATGACGACCCGCGCGTGGATGACATCGTCAGCTTAGTGGAGCGGCTGCGAGATGTGCCGATGAAGGAGATCTGCCACGATCCGCGCGACGGAACGAAGTTCGGCAACACACACATCACCAAGGCTGGCGCGGTGCTCTCGGGCAAAGTGACGCCGGCGACTCCGGACGGGCGACTGGCGGGCACGCCGCTGGCCAGCTCCGTAGCGGCATCGTCAGGAGCAGAGCGTAGCGGCCCCACGGCGGTGCTAAATTCCGTCGCCAAACTCAACGCGGCGAAAAGCTGGCAGAGCGGCTACCAGGTGAATTTGCGTTTTCAGCACACCATGCTCGCCGAGAAGGTGAATCGCGATAAGGTCCGCGCGATGCTGAATGTCTATTTCAATAAGGGCGGACAGGAGCTGCAAATCAACTCCATCGACACGGAGATGCTGCGCGCAGCGCAGAAGAATCCCGGCCAGTATCGCGATCTGGTAGTGCGCGTGGCGGGCTTCAGCGAGTTCTTCGTGAACCTTACTCCAGACATGCAGGAAGAAATCATCTCTCGCGCGGCGCACATTTAAGAAGGGATTTGGATGACGAGACGGAGTCTTATAGGCGGAGCCATAGGGGCGCCGCTTGCTACAGCCTTGCCTGCGGACTCGCGACCGAATGTAGTTCTGATACTGGCCGACGACCTCGGTTGGAATGACGTCGGGTATCACGGCAGCGAAATACCTACACCGAACATCGACAGCATCGCCCGCCAGGGAGTCCAGTTCACGCATATGTACTCCTACCCGTTTTGCAGTCCGACACGGGCCGGCATCATGACCGGCCGCTCGCCGGCGCGCTTCGGGTTGATCTATTCGGTGATTCGTCCGTGGTCGCACTACGGCTTGCCGCAGGACGAACGCACCATGGCGGAGACGTTTCATTCGCTCGGCTATCAGACCGCTATGGCGGGCAAGTGGCATCTGGGCCACGCGCATCGGACGATGCTGCCGCATCGCAGGGGCTTCGACGAGTTCTATGGCTTCGTCAACGCCGATACCGACTATTACGAGCACACTCATGCCGGCGGGCTGGACTGGCAGCGGAATGGGAAGAGCATCCGCGAAGAGGGTTACTCGACCGACCTGCTTGGCCGCGAGGCCGAGCGGGTGATCAAAGGGCGCGACAAATCGAAGCCCCTGTTCCTCTATGTCGCTTTTGGATCCGTGCATACGCCGCTGAAGGCGCCGCCGGAATTGTTCGAAAAGTACGCGCATATCGCAAATAAGAACCGCCGTACGTACGCCGCGATGACGGAGTCGATGGACACGGCCATAGGGAGAATCCTGAAAACTCTGGCTGCGGCGGGCATGGAAAAGGACACGCTGGTGATGTTCCTCAGCGACAACGGTGGAGCGCCCGGCGCGGGCGGAAACAACCAACCGCTTCGCGCGGGTAAGGGAACGGTTTTCGAAGGTGGCATCCGGGTTCCGGCTGCAATGCGCTGGCCGGGAAAACTTCCCGCAGGAGGAGAGTTCCCCCAAGTGGCGACCGTGCTCGACCTGCTGCCGACGCTGACCGCCGCAGTTGGTGCGCAACCCTCCTCCAGCAAACCACTGGACGGCATTAATCTGTGGCCCCGCATCACGGGCGGGGGGACGGAGCCGCGAAGCAATCTATTCTTCGCCGTGAAACGCAACGAAACCCCGGACTACCAGTACGCGCTGCGCGACGGCCCCTGGAAACTGATACGCCAGATTCGCGGCGAGGCCGTCTCCGCGCCGGACATGCTGTTCAACGTGGAGACGGATCCCAACGAGAAGACCGACCGCGCAGCGCAAGAGCCGGATCTTGCCCGGCGCCTCGGCGCGAAAATCGACGAGTGGCGGGCGCTGCACCCCAAGTGCGAAATTCAAAGCTCGATGACGCCGCATCCGGGCTGGCGCGCGCCGAAAGACTTCGCCCAGGTGTCTGCGGATTACGAGTTCTAAAATGCCACTGACACGCAGGAGTTTCGCGCTTTCCACCGTGGGCGGTCCGCTGGCCGCCGCCGTGAGCGGCAGGCCGAAGAACGTGCTGATCCTGATGTCGGACCAGCACAAACCCGGGGCGCTTTCGATCGACGGCCACCCGCAGGCGCGGACACCGGCGCTCGACGGGCTGGCAAGCTCGGGCGTGCGATTCCAGAACGCGTACTGCACCTATCCCGTCTGCGGTCCGGCCCGCACCTCGCTCTGGACCGGACGATACGCCCATAACCACGGCGTACTGGGCAATGAAATACCTTGGCCGGCGAGTGCGCGCAGCATGGCGCACGCCTTTGCCCGGGCGGGTTATCAGACCGGCGCGATCGGCAAGATGCACTTTGCCGACGCCCGCGCGCACGGCTTCGATTACCGGCTGGATTTCAACGACTGGTATCAGTACCTCGGCCCCAAGACCAGGATCTTCGCCGACGAGGTGGGGCGTCCGTTCCCAGGCGACGGACATCCGCAGATCGGCTCCTTGTGGCGCGAGGGCGGGGACCCGTGGGCCGGCAAATACGAGAAAGACGGACGGGCTGGCATGACGCACGTCGGGCGAGCCTCGAAACTGCCCGAGAAGGATCACTTCGAGAGTTTTGTCACCCGCGAGTCGCTGGAGTTTCTGCGCCGCTTCGGTGGCAAGCAGCCGTTCTTTCTGGTGACGTCGTTCCTGAAGCCACACCAGCCGTTCATGCCCGCCGAGCGTTTCGCTGCGATGTACCGCGCCGAGGATATGAAACTGCCGGCCTCGCATGGGCGGACGGATCCGGCGCGCGTGCCGCAGCACATTCGCAAGCGTCAGCAGGAGAATCCGCTCACTCCGGAATTGCTGGACGCAGGCCTGGCGCGGCAGCGGATCGCGTCCTATTACGGCTCACTAGCGCAGATGGACGATTGCGCCGGCGCGGTGTTGCGCGCACTGGCGGAAACGGGTCTCGACAAGGACACTGTGGTCGTGTACGTCTCGGACCACGGCGAGCTCTTAGGCGAACATAGCCTGTGGCAGAAATTCGTGTTCTATGAATCGTCGGTGAAGACGCCGCTGATCGTGCGCGCGCCGGGCGTAGCCGCTGGGGGCGGCGTCTGCAAAGCCCCGGTCAGCCATGTGCAACTCGCACCCACGCTGGCGGACTTGTGCGGCGTGCGGCTCGAGGCGCCGGTGGACGGCCCAAGCCTGGTTCCGGCGCTCCGCAATCCCGACGTGGGCAGCGAGGCTCCGGTCTTCGCCGAGTTCGACCTCAAGTCGAAGCAGCCGAAGTACATGATCCGCCGCGGGGACTGGAAATACTGTCTGTATAAGGATGACCTCCCGGAGTTGTTCGACCTGCGGAGCGATCCGGAAGAATTGAATAATCTGGCACTCGACCCAGCCCAGAACGGGCGGGTAGAGACACTGCGGGCGGCGCTATCCGCCTGGCACAAGCCAGCGTCATTTTAGAAACGAAATTGGAGAAACGTTCTATGCCGAGCAATCGGATCCGATGTGCAGTTGTAGCCCTAATTCTCACACTGGCCGCAGGTGTGCCTTGCCGTGCGCAGGAAGCGCGCGGAACCATCCTCGGCCGCCTCACCGATTCGAGCGGCGCTGTCGTTGCTGGAGTGACGATTCAGGTGACGAATGAGGCCACCAAGGTCAGCGTGCCGCTCACCAGCAATCAGCAGGGAAATTACCAGGCGCTCTACCTGCTTCCGAGCAGCTACACGGTTACCGCCTCCGCCCCCGGCTTCAAGAGCTTCGTGCGCAGCGGCATCGAACTGCGAGTGGATGACCGCCTGGAGGTCAACATCGTCATGGAAGTTGGAGCGGTCACCGAAAGCGTCACGGTGAGCGGAGAGACGCCGCTACTGGAGACGGCCAACGCTTCGCTCGGGGATGTTGTCGATTCCCGCCGGGTGGCCGATCTGCCCTTCGCAAACGGCAATCCGTTCAACCTGATGCAACTCGCCGCTGGGGTGAACTTCGTCGGCGACCCCCAGTGGGACAACTCCTACGAACCTGCCTGGACCGTGTACTACGCGATGGGCGGCGCACGCGGCAACCGCAGCGAAGTGTCTTTGGACGGCGTGTCGAACACGGCCACCACGGCTCAGGGCGCCGTCGTGACCGCCTACGTGCCGCCCGCCGATGTGGTCGGCGAGTTCAAGGTGCAAACGGCGATCTTCGATGCCAGCGTGGGCCAGTCCGAAGGCGGCGCAATCAACGTGAGTCTAAAATCGGGCGGAAACAAATTCCACGGCACCGCGCATTGGGTCAAGATGGCCCCACAGTGGAACGCGAACCAATTCTTTGCCAACCGCTCCGGCGTGCCTCGCGGCGAATTCGACTACAACCGCTGGGGCGCCTCCGGCACGGGTCCGATCTATATCCCGAAACTTTACAACGGCCGCAACCGCACGTTCTACACATACGGGTATGAGGGCATCCATCAGAGCCGTCCGCGCGGCTCCACGCTCACCGTACCTACGGCCGCCCAACGCGAGGGCGACTTTTCCGCCCTGCTGGCAGTCGGTAAGCAGTATCAGATCTACGACCCCTTTACGCGGCGGCGTGCGGCCAACGGCCGCTTCGAAGCCGACCCGTTACCGAACAACATTATTGCCAAATCGCGCCTGAGCGCGCAGGGGCTGGGCATTCTCAAGTACTACCCACTGCCGACCGAGGCCGGCACCGTTGACGGCCGCAATAATTTGCCAATGCCCAACGAACCGGAGCCGCTCACCTACTACACGCACGTGGCCCGCGTCGACCACTATGTCAGCGAGCGGCAGAGGATCTTCTTTCGCGGCAACATCTATACGCGAGACAGCCATTTCAACGATTGGTTCCACAACGAGGCGACCGGAAACTATTTCCAGTCGCTGGCGCGCGGCGGTGCGTTCGACGAGGTCTATACGGTCTCCCCAACCTTGATTATCAATGTCCGCCTCGGCTACAGCCGCTTCGTTCAATCCAACGACAGTTCGCCTGCCAGCCGCGGTTTCGATATTACAAAGCTCGGCTTCCCGCAAGCGTACAACGACGCCATCCCCGTACAGATCCGTCGTTTTCCCTTCATCGCAATCAACGGTTACACCAGCACCGCCAACGCCGTATCGTGGTTGCCCAACGAGGTGTATAGCCTCCCGGTTGCAGTCGATAAGGTACACGGTTCCCACGCTATGAAGATCGGCGGCGAATTCCGCGCCTATCGCAAGAACCAATACAACCAAGCGGCCGTCTCTACCGGCTCATTCACCTTCAATACGAATTACACCAAGGGTCCGTTCGATAACAGCCCCGCCTCGCCGATCGGCCAGGGTCTGGCCTCGATGCTCTTCGGGATCGTTACCAACGGTTTTGTAGAGCGCCGTTCGAGCTTCGCCGAGCAGTCGACCGCGTGGTCGCTGTACTTCCAGGATGACTGGAAGCTGACTTCGCGGTTGTCGCTCAACTTCGGCTTGCGCTACGAGTTGGAGGGGCCGCTGACGGAGCGCTTCAACCGCAGCGTGAGTTCTTTCGACCCGACTGCCGCGCTGCCGATCGAGGCGGCGGTCAGAGCCGCGTATGCGCTCAACCCCGATCCCACACTGCCCGCGTCACAGTTCCAGGTACGCGGCGGATTGACCTTCCCAGGCGTCAATGGCGCCTCGCGGGCGCTTTGGGCGCGCGACACAAACAACTTTATGCCGCGTATCGGCTTCGCTTGGCATGTGGCGCCGAAGACTGTGGCGCGTGGCGGCTACGGGGTCTTCTTCGGCTTCCTGGGGTCGCGGCGCGGCGATGTACAGCCGTACGGATTCACCGAGCGCACAAATCTGGTTGCCACTTCCAACGAGATCACCTTCGACGGGCGCCTGAGCGACCCATTTCCGACGGGAATCCGCGAACCGCTCGGCGCCGCCAACGGCGCCATGACCTATGCCGGTCAGGGCATCTCATTTTTCAATCAACACCCGCTGGCGCCTTACATGCAGCGCTGGCAGATCGGGCTCCAACATGAGTTGCCGCATCGCATCGTGCTCGACGCGGCTTACGTCGGCAACCGCGGAACCCATATCATGACCGCCCGTAACCTGAATGCTCTACCGGATTCCTATTACAGCCACAGCGGCACACGCGATCAGGCAACCATTGATTTTCTCACCAAAAACTTCCCGAATCCGTTCCTGGGTTACTTGCCGAATACATCCCGCTCGGGGACATCGATGGCGCGTACCGACCTGCTGCGGCCCTACCCGCAGTTCGCCGACGTGATCACGGATACGAACGAGGGCTATAGCTGGTTCCACTCTGTGCAGACCGGTTTCCAGAAGCGTTTTTCGGCAGGCTGGACGCTCAACGCTTCCTACACTTTTTCCAAGTTCATGGAGGCCACTACATTCCTGAACGAAACCGACGCCAAACCCTATCGCACGATCTCAGATCAGGATCGCCCGCACCGCATCAGCGCCAGTTTTATTTACGAACTGCCGTTCGGCCGGGGACGCGCGTTATTAGGGGGCGTGCGCGGCGTGCCGGGCGCGGTCATCAGCGGCTGGCAGTATCAAGGCATCTTCGCGCTCCAGAGCGGCCAGGCACTGGGCTTCGGCAACATCATCTTCAACGGCGATCTGAAAAGCCTCGCACTTCCTGCCGGGCAACGCAGCATCGATCGCTGGTTCAACACAAACGCCGGCTTTGAACGGGCGACCGCGAATCAGTTGCAGTGGAATCACCGCACATTTCCATTGCGTCTTTCCGGACTGCGCGGACCCGGCGCCAACAACTGGGACATGTCCCTAATCAAGAACACAGCCATACGGGAAGGCATCCGGATACAAGTTCGCGTGGAGTTCCTGAATGCGCTGAACCACACGTGGTTTGCCGATCCGGCCACCGACCCATACGCCAGCACCTTTGGATCGATCAGTGCGCAGCGCGGCTACGCGCGGCGCGTGCAATTCGGTCTGAAGCTGATCTATTAGTTGCGATGAACGCAAACCGCGGCAAGACAGGCATCCCGGCGTTTCGGCCGAGTTCGTAGGCATTTTGCCGCTGTTTGCGTTCGCAAAGCATGGTACAACGACAGATAGGAGATCTCTCATGAACTGGACTGGGCCTCTTTCCCGACGTGCCTTTCTTGCGTCGGCGGCGTCCGCACCTGTTTTTGCAGGTCTGGCTCGACCGTCGGCGCCCGCAGTGGGAGAATTGCGGCTGGCAATCGTGGATTCGCCCGTAACGGTGGCATTGCACCGCGCACGCGTCTACACACGCGTGTTCCAGCAGAACGAAACCAAGCCGTGGATCGTGCGCAAGGGGATGGCGCTGCGCGAGTATTTCGAAACGGTGCCGCTCTATGTCCGGCCCAACGACCAGTTGGCTGGGTCGATCTCCGAAACGCCCGGCGCCATGCCAGTGATGGTTGAGATCGGAATCGCCGAGAACAACATTTACACCGGCGAAAACCCGAAGCGCCGCGGCTATCTGAAGGGCCAGGTTCCGGCCGAGATCCGCGAGTACTGGATGAACCGCAATCTGTGGGGCCAGGCACGCACCGAGATCCTGGGCCAGGCGCCATGGAAAACGGTGGATCAGCTTCCCGGCGGGACAGAATACAAGTTCGTCTCTTCCCAGGGCCACCTGAGCCCGTCTTACAAGGAACTGCTCAACAGCGGTTTGGGTGCGGCTTTGCAGCGCGTGCGCGCACGGCGCAAGGGCGAGAGCGATCCCGAAAAGCTCGCCTTCCTCGAAGCGGCCGAGCATGGACTGACCGGCGTTTCGGCATGGATCCGGCGCTATGCGGAGTTCCTGGGAACGGGCGCGGGCCGTAGCGCGGACCAGAAGGAGATGGCGCGCATCGCGGCAAAGATCGCCACCGAGCCGCCGGCTACATTCCGCGAGGCGCTGCAACTGATCTGGTTCGTGCATCAGGCCGTGCACATCGAGGGCCACGGCTACTCCTGCACGCCCGATCGTATCGACCAGCTTTTGCTTCCGTATTTCGAGGCCGACAAGAAGGCCGGTCGGATCGACGACGCCGCGGCGCTGCGGCTATGCGAAAACTTCGTACTGAAGCAGTACGACAACACGTATTGGGGTCCGGAACACCACCTGACGCAAGGCCTGTGCGTGGGCGGTTCGACACCGGACGGCCGCGACCTGACGAACCGCCTCTCCTGGCTGTTCATCGAAGGCGGCACCAACATGGCGCTGCCGGAGCCGCTGATCTGGATTCGCTGGCACCCACGCATCGATCAGGAGTTTTTCGATTTCTGCCTCTCGCGGATCGCGCAAGGCACCTGCTTCCCGATGATGTGGAATGACAAGGTAATTCCAGCGGGGCTGATGGAGTTGGGCGTCTCGCGCGAGGACGCTTACAATTACGTTCCCGTCGGCTGCAACGAGTTGGCCGTGCCGGGGCAGTTCTACTTCAACCCGGGCGCGACTGCGAACTACGTAAGGTCGCTGGAGCTGGCGTTGACTTCCGGAAAGAGCTATCGCGACGACGGAAAGGGCGCCGCGGCGGCAGCCGCGGAATTGAAGACCTTTGAGCAGTTCACAGCCGCCTTTGGCGGGTACGTGCGCAAGTCGATTCAAACCACTTACGATGCCGACATGAAAGTCCTCAAGGCGCAGATGCAGTGGGGCCAGACGCCGCTGACGTCCTGCTTCTTCGATGGCTGCGTCGAGCGCGGCCGTGACATGATCCTGGGGACGAAGTACAACATCCTGACGTGCGGCGGCATCTTCTTCGCCAACGCAATCGACGGACTGGCGGCGATCCGCGAAGTGGTTTACGACAAGAAAGAGGCCACGCTCGAAGATGTTGCCAAGGCCTGCGCCGCCAACTTCAAGGGCTACGAGCGGCTACGCGCGAAACTGCTGGCCGCGCCCAAGCACGGCAACGACGATCCGCGGGTCGACGACCTGATCGGTCTGGTCGAGAGACTGCGCGACGAGCCGATGAAGCAGATCTGCCGCGACCCGCGCGACGGAAGCAAATTCGGCAATGGACACGTGGTGCGCAGTTCGGCGGTACGCGGCGGAGCTGTGACTCCGGCCACGCCGGACGGCCGGTTGGCCGGCACGCCTCTGGCCAGTTCCGTGGCCTCCTCTGTGGGCTGCGAGAAGAATGGACCCACCGCCGTGCTCAACTCCGTCGCCAAGCTGAACGGTCCGCGAAGCTGGCAATGCGGCTATCAGGTGAACCTGCGTTTTCAGGGCGCGATGCTGGCGGGCAAACCCAACCGCGACAAGGTTCGCGCGATGCTCAACGTTTACTTCCATAAGGGCGGCCAGGAGCTTCAGCTCAACGCCGTGGACACGGATATGTTGCGCGCTGCGCAGAAGAATCCGCGGGAGTACCGCGACCTGGTGGTACGCATCGCCGGATTCAGCGAGTTCTTCGTCAATCTGACGCCGGACATGCAGGAAGAGATTATTGCGCGCACCGCGCACATGTAAAGGGCGCCAACATGGGACGTATCTTCGACATTCAACGTTTTTCGATCCAAGACGGACCGGGCATCCGCACCACCGTCTTCCTGAAGGGCTGCCCGCTGCGCTGCAAGTGGTGTCACAATCCGGAGAGTGTCGACCCGAAGCCACAGCTATCGTATATGCCCGATAAGTGCATCTCCTGCGGAGAGTGCTACAAAGTTTGCGCCCCAAAAGCGCTAGTCCGCAGCCAGGCCGGCAAGCCCGTGGTTGACCGGCCGGAATGCACCAACTGCGGAGCGTGTCCGCCGGTCTGTGACGCGAAAGCGCTGGAGATGGTGGGACGCGAGGCGACGGTGGAAGAGGTGATGGAAGTCGTACTGCGGGACCGCGAATACTACCGGGCTTCCGGTGGCGGTATGACGCTTTCGGGGGGCGAACCGCTCTTTCAACCCGAATTCACCGAAGCGCTGTTGCGCGCGGCCAAGGCCAAAGGGCTGCATTGCTGCATCGAGACTTCCGGCTTCACCGAATGGAAAACGCTCGAGCGCATCTATCCGATGGTCGATCTGTTTTTGTTCGATTGGAAGGAAACCAATCCGCAGTTGCATGAGGCATTCACCGGTCAACTCAACCAGCAGATTCGCGCCAACCTCGCCGCATTGCATGGCGCAGGTTCGAAGATCCTGCTGCGCTGTCCGATGATTCCTGAATACAACGCGCGCAAGGAGCACCTGGACGGCATCGCGGCGATCGCGACGGAGATGCCGAATCTGCAAGGTGTGGAGCTCCTGGCGTATCACCGCCTGGGCGCGGCAAAATTGCGGCGCTTCGGGTTCCCGCAGCGTATGCCGGAGAGCGTCAAACCGCCGGACCGCAAGACAGTGGATTCGTGGATCGATTACCTGAAGAGCAAGCGTGTGCGCGTGGCCAACGCGGACACAAAGCCCGCCGGCGGATAAGCCGCAATTGGCCAAACCAAGTTCGTAGCACTGCCTCCGGTCGCTACCGCTCCCGGCACCGTTTGGGGCTCCGATATTTAACCCGTCCAACGGCGCCCAGCGACGGGAGGCGTTCCGTCCGACGGTGCCCAGAGCGCCAGCGACGGGAGGCGTTCCGTCCATCCGGCTAGCACGGCCCGGAGGCCGTGCCACAAAAAACTTCGTCGTCGAAAAGGCCGGCAAATGGAACGGGCTCTACCTTAGGGCAACTCGCCCAGCCGCCGGATCCAGATGTTACGGTAGCGCACCGGCGTGCCGTGGTTTTGCAGCGCGAGGGGTTCTTCCGGGGCGTGCGCCTCGTAAGTGCCGACCCTCGCGTGCGGTGTGCGTCCGGTGATTTCTTGATGGTGATGGATCAGGACGCCGTTGTGCACTACGGTGACATAGGCCGGCTTGACAAGCTTCTCACCTTCAAACTTGGGCGCTTCAAAAAAGATGTCGTAGGTCTGCCATTCGCCGGGCTTGCGCGCCGCATTCACCATGGGCGGGCGCTGGCCGTAGATCGCCCCAGCCTGGCCGTCGGCGTAAGTCTTGTTCCCGGACGAATCGAGCACCTGAATCTCATAGCGGTTCATCAGCAAAACTCCGCTGTTACCGCGCAATTGGCCGGCGTTTTGCACCTCCGCCGGCGAAGCCCATTCCAAATGGATCTGGCAGTCGCCGAACTTCTCCCGCGTGATGATTCCGCCTGATTTGGGAACCACCTCCGTGTAGCCGTTCTCGAGCTTCCATTTCGGCTCCTGTAACTGGCCGCCGACCGGAGTGCCCCATTTCGAAAAATCCTTGCCGTCGAAGAGCACGATCGCATCGGAGGGCGCACGTCCGGGGCGCTCCGGCGAACTCTCGGAACCGGGTGTAACCTCGGGCGGGTTCGGCCGGCTGGCGTCGTGCACGCGCCACGTCTGGCCCGGAATCACGGGCGTGTCGGTGTAGCCGCGGGTCTGATGTTCATACAGGACTTTGGGGTCCACCTGTTTCCGCGCCGGCTTTTGAGAATAGGCGGCCGTCAACGCCAGGAAGAGCGCGACCGGCCGGAGGGCTGTTTGTAAAGAAGTCATAGCGAAATGGCGCGCGCCTCGGCGCGGCCCAGAATTTACTATAGCGAGGATTACGAATTCCTGTAACCCGGCCCTCGGCCGCCGCGCCTTTCGATGCATAGAGCCAATACGGGCGTGGCAAAACCACGGCCCTGGCAACCGGAGGCCCAACGCCATGCGCACACGGACACACCTAGCCATTATTGCCGGTCTTCTGGTCTGGACCGGAGCGGCCAGCGCGCAATGGATCTCGATACGACCGGTAGCCGAGCACCCAATGCCGGCGCGGACCGACTCGAATAGCCCGGCATTCTGGCGCAACGGGCAACTCTACATCATCAACTCCACGGGGTTGCCGGGCACGCCGGTAATCAGCCATGGCGACGACCAGTTCTCACAGTCAAATGGACAGGAGGTCCAACTGGACAGCCGCGACCACTTCCCGATGTGGATCGAATCGGTGTGGCAGGACGGCGACGGAACGCTATATGCCTGGTATCACCATGAGCCAAGTGGCGTCTGCCCCGGCGGCAAGCTAACGGCGCCCAAGATCGGCGCGCTTGTTTCCTACGATGGGGGCTATTCATTCACCGACCTTGGCATCGTTCTCGAATCGGGAGATCCTGCGGACTGCTCGGCCAAGAACGGGTTCTTTGCCGGCGGACATGGCGACTTCTCCGTCATCCCGGACCGCACGCAGGGCTTCTTCTATTTCCTGTTCGACAACTATGGCGGCGACGTCTCCAGCCAAGGTGTGGCAATCGCGCGCATGGCGTTCGAGGACCGGATCAATCCCGTGGGCCTGGTCTGGAAGCGTTTTGAACAGGATTGGAACGAACCTGGGTTGGGCGGGCGGATGACTCCGATTTTTCCGGTCAATACGGCTTGGCAGCAAGCGGATACAGACGCGTTCTGGGGACCGTCCGTGCATTGGAACACTTATCTCGAATCCTACGTTGTGCTGCTTAGCCACGCCTGCTGCAAGCCGAACTGGCCGCAGGAAGGCATTTACATGGCCTTCAACTCCGACCTCTCCAACCCAGCGGGTTGGAACCATCCGGTGAAGATCATGGGCAAGGTGAACTACGACGCCGGCTTCTATCCGCAAGTGATCGGCATCGCTCCCGGCGAGACCGACACGCTCTCCGGACAGACAGCCCGGTTGTACGTCCACGGCAAGTCGCTTTGGGAGGTCATTTTCCAGGTCTTCGTGGAACCCGAGGAGCCCCAGGAACCGTCGGATCCGGCGGAGCCGATGGATCCGGAGGCGCGCAAAGCTACTCCCAAAAAGCGATAGACTACTAGTTCGAGAGAACTGGTAATCATGTCCCTTTCTACTAATGCAACAAGACTCACACGCCGCAGCTTCGCCGGCGCTTTAGGCGCGGGTGCCCTCGCGCACGCCGCCGAAGGCTCGAAGCCGAACATCCTCTGGATCACTTGCGAGGACACCGGTCCGGATTTGCACTGCTGCGGCAACGACTATTCGGTGACTCCGAAGCTGGATGCTCTCGCCGCGACGAGCAGCATTTACATGAATGCGTGGTCGAACGCTCCGGTCTGCGCGCCCTCGCGAACCACGATTATCAGCGGCATGTACCCGCCATCGACCGGCGGCGAGCATATGCGCAGCATGACGCAACTGCCGGCGGGGATGAAGATGTACCCCTGCTACCTACGCGAAGCCGGCTATTACGCCACCAACAACGCAAAGGAAGACTACAACCTCAAACATACCGGAACCGTCTGGGATGAATCGAGCCGCCAGGGCCATTGGCGCAATCGCAAGCCGGGACAACCGTTCTTCTCGATCTTCAACCTGGAGATCACGCACGAAAGCCAGATACGCAAACGCCCGCACACACTCGTCCACGACCCGGCGAAAGCTCGCGTCCCGGCCTATCATCCGGACACGCCCGAGGTGCGGCACGATTGGGCGCAGAACTACGACAACATCACGACGATGGACTCCCAGGCAGGCAAGATTCTGGAGGACCTGCGCAAAGACGGACTGGCCGACGACACGATTGTCTTCTTTTATGGCGATCACGGTTCCGGCATGCCGCGCAGCAAGCGCTGGCCGTATAACTCCGGCTTGAACGTCTCGATCATAGTACACATCCCGGAGAAGTTCAGCCATCTCACGGGACCGGGCTTCCGGAAGGGCGGCAAGACGGACCGGCTGGTTGGCTTCGTCGACCTGGCGCCGACCGTACTCAGCCTGGCCGGCATCAAGCCGCCCGATCATATGCAGGGCCAGGCGTTTCTCGGGAAATACGCCACGCCCGAACGGGCATACAACTACGGCTTCCGCGGCAGGATGGACGAGCGCTATGACATGGTGCGCTCCGTGCGCGACAAGCGCTACGTCTACACCCGCAACTACATGCCCCACAAGATCTACGGGCAGTACATCGAATACATGTTTCAAACGCCGACAACAAGGGTTTGGAAAAAGCTCTACGACGAAGGCAAGCTCAACGCCGCGCAGCGCCACTTCTGGGAGACCAAGCCAGCCGAAGAACTCTACGATCTGCAAAACGATCGGGACGAGGTCAACAATTTGGTTGGCCGGCCGGAGCACCAGGAAACATTGAAGCGGATGCGCGCGGCACAGCAGGAATTGGCCATGAAGATCCGCGACGTGGGCTTCCTGCCTGAGGCTGAAATCCACAGCCGCGCGAAGGGCACTACACCTTACGAAGTTGGCCACAACGACGCGAAGTATCCGCTGAAGCGCATTATGGCAGCCGCCGAGTCGGCGACTTCGCTCAAGCCGGAGGCAATGCCGGGATTGATCCAGGCGCTGACCGACGGTGACTCCGCGGTGCGCTATTGGGGCGCGCTAGGCATCCTGATGCGTGGCGCGGGCGCCGTGAAGACAGCGAAAGCGCAGCTCGGAAAGGCGCTCTCCGATGCGTCGCCGCACGTGCGCATCGCGGCTGCGGAAGCGCTGGGCCGTTACGGCGACGCAGCGGATCTGAAGAAAGCGCAGTCTGTGCTGATGGATCTCGCGCCCGCCGATAAGAATGGGGTTTATGTAGCATTGAGCGCGCTGGGCTCGCTGGATGCGTTGGGCTCCAAGAAACTGCTTCCGCTCAAGGACGCCATCAAGGCGCTGCCGGAAATCGACAAGACGGCCGACCCGAGAACGCAGAAGTACGGCAGCAGCCTGATCCGCAAAATGCTCGCGGACATGGCCTAGGCCGAAGGAACCGCAGCCATGACAGAACACACCTCTTTTACTCGCAGATCTTTCCTTGCCTCCGGAGCGGCCACGTTGGCCGCTTCCTTGATGGCCGCACCGAAGCGCAAGCGCAACGTGCTGTTCATCGCATCGGACGACCTGAACAACTGTCTCAGTTGTTACGGGCATCCAATCGTGCGCACGCCGAACATCGACCGCATTGCGAAGGCGGGCGTATATTTCGAGAAGTCGTACTGCCAGTTTCCGCTATGCAGCCCCTCACGCAGTTCGTTGATGACGGGCCTGGCGCCGGACACGACCACGGTCTACAACCTGACCCGCCACTTCCGGGAGCAACTGCCGGATGTCGTCACGCTCCCGCAGCTCTTCCAGAAGAACGGCTACTTCGCAGCGCGCGCCGGCAAGATTTATCACTACGGCGTGCCTGGGCAGATCGGCACCCCCGGCCTCGACGATCCGCCATCGTGGAACAAGACCGTGAACCCGAATGGCGTCGACCATTCGAAAGAAGAGCCGCTGCTGACGAATTACACGAAGGATCGCGGGCTCGGTTCGGCGATCTGTTTCCACTCCTCCGACGCCAAGGATGAAGAGCACACCGACGCCATCGTCGCTGCGGAAGTGATCAAGATGATGGAAGAGCATCGCAACGAGCCCTTCTTCCTCGGCGCGGGATTCTATCGTCCGCACGTGCCCTGGATCGCGCCATCCAAGTACTTTGACATGTATCCGCTGGAGAAAATTCAGGCTCCGCCATTCGATGAAAGTGAAATGAGCATCGCCCCGGAGTGGGCCTATTTCACGAAGCCCTCGAACTGGGGCATGAGCGTTTTGCAGCGCCGCGAAGCGATCCGCGCCTACTACGCATCGATCACATTCATGGATGCCCAAGTGGGTAAACTGCTCGACGCGCTCGATCGCCTGGGCCTGACTCAGGATACGACGATCGTATTTTGGGGCGACAACGGCTATCACCTCGGCGAGCACGGCCAGTGGATGAAGCAGGCCGTTTTCGAACCCGCGGCGCGTATTCCGCTTCTGATCGGCGGAGCCGGCGTCGCGGCCCGTGGGCGAGCTTGCCGCCGGACAGTGGAACTGCTCGATATCTATCCTACGCTCGCCAGCCTGTGCGGACTGCAAGGTGCGCCGGCCAATCTGCACGGGCGCAGTCTCGCTCCCCTGCTGGCCAAGGCCGATGCCGCCTGGGACAAGCCCGCCATTACGCAGGTCCATCGCGCGAAGAACGCCAAGGACGGCGTCCGCGGCTATTCGCTGAGAACGGAACGCTACCGCTATACGCAGTGGGGCGAAGGCGGCAAACTCGGCGAAGAGCTGTACGATTACGACAAGGACCGCCGGGAGATGCACAACCTGGCCAAAGACCCACAATCCAGCACGATAAAAAGCGGACTCCAGAAACAGCTTCACCAGATTCTAAAGACAAGAGGCGCACAAGCGGTATGAAATCTTTGATTCCGGTTCTCGCTTTGTTGGCATGTATCCCGGCCGCGGCGCAAACGCGCTGGACCGAAAAGGCTGCCAACGATTGGTACGCGCAACAACCTTGGCTCGTCGGCAGCAACTACATCCCGGCCAGCGCGATCAACGAGCTGGAAATGTGGCAGGCCGATACTTTCGATGCGAAACGGATCGACCTCGAATTAGGTTGGGCGCAGGGCATCGGCATGAATACGATGCGCGTCTTCCTGCACGACCTGCCGTGGCAACAGGATCCCGCCAGCTTCCGGCAGCGCATCGACACGTTCCTGCAGATCGCCGAAAAGCACAAGATCAAGCCGATGTTCGTGCTTTTCGATTCCTGCTGGGACCCGTTTCCAAAGCCCGGCAAGCAGCGCGCGCCGAAACCCGGCGTGCATAATTCCGGCTGGATGCAGAGTCCCGGCGCCGCCGCGCTGAAAGATCCGAAGCAGGCCGCACGCCTGGAGGCTTATGTGAAGGGTGTGGTCGGCGCCTTCGCGAACGACAAGCGCATCCTGGCCTGGGACATCTGGAATGAACCAGACAACACGAACGACAGCAGCTACAGCAAGAGCGAACCCGCAAACAAGGTAGCTCTCGTTTTGGCGCTGCTGCCGAAGGCGTTCGCGTGGGCACGGGCGGCGCATCCGGCGCAACCGCTCACGTCCGGCGTCTGGCGGGGCGACTGGTCCTCGGCGGCCAAGTGGAGCCCGATGGACAAAGTGCAACTGGAACTCTCCGATGTGATCTCGTTCCACAACTACGATGACGCGGCGGAATTCGAGAAGCGCATCCAGTGGCTGCTCCCGTTGCACCGCCCGATTCTTTGCACGGAGTATATGGCGCGCGGAAACAAGAGCACCTTTGAGGGCTCCTTGCCTGTCGCGAAGAAACACAAAGTCGCGGCTATCAACTGGGGCCTAGTCGCGGGCAAGACACAAACTTTTCTGCCGTGGGATTCCTGGAAAAAGCCCTACACGGATCGTGAGCCGGCCATCTGGTTTCACGAAGTTTTCCACACCGATGGCAAGCCCTACCGTGCGAACGAGATCGACCTGATCCGGCGGCTGACTGGTGCGAAAGGACCGAAATGAACAGACGCACCTTCCTGCGGAGCGCTGCCATCGCACAAGCCGCGGCCGGTTCAGCCATCTCTTCCGCACAGGCCAAACCCCGGCGCGCCATTGTGATCATGACCGACACGACGCGCTGGGACATGTTGAATTGCTACCGGCGGACCGGACTCAAGACGCCCAATCTCGATCGCATGGCCGAAGGCGGCATCCGCTTCGACCGCGCTTATACGTGCCAACCGGTTTGCTCGCCGGCGCGCTCCGCGCTTTTTACGGGCTCGTATCCGCATACCAATGGAATGTGGTCCAACAGCCTGCCGCTCGGGCAAACGGTACACACCGTCGGCGAGCGTTTGAGCGACAAGGGCATCCACACGGCGTACATCGGCAAGTGGCATCTGGATGGCGCGGACTACTTCGGGACGGGCCGCTGCCCGAACGGTTGGGACAAGAAGTTCTGGTTCGACGGGCGCAACTACCTGGACGAACTCACACCCGAGGACCGCGTGCGCAGCCGTAATCAGGAGACCAATCGCGATCCGAAACTTACCGCCGAGTTCACCTATGCGCACAAGTGCTCCAATCGCGCCATCGATTTTCTGAAGCGGCACGGCAAAGAAGACTTCCTGCTTGTGGTCTCTTACGACGAACCCCACGGCCCGTTCGTGTGCCCGAAGCCTTACTCGGAAATGTACAAGGACTATGTGTTTCCGAAGAACGAGAATGTCGACGACACACTCGCCGGCAAGCCCGAGCATCAGCACATCTGGGCCGCCAGCGTGAAGAACCCGGCATCGCAACTCAAGAGCGCCGACTACTTCGGCTGCCACACATTCGTGGATGCTGAGATCGGGCGCGTGCTCGACGCCATCGAACAGTACACGCCGGACGCGCTGCAAATCTACACATCCGACCACGGCGATTTTCTCGGATCGCACCGCCTCGGCAATAAGGGACCGGCGATGTACGACGAGATCACGCGGATTCCGTTCCTAGTGCGCTGGCCCGGCCATACGCCGGCAAAGTCGGTCTGCCCGCATCCCGTCTCGCATATCAACCTTGTGCCGACTCTGATGGAATCGTTCGGCGTGCCCGTGCCGAAGACGTTGGAAGGCCGCAGCATTCTGGCGGCGTTCGAGGATCCAAAGAAGCGCGTCAACGACGCGGTTTTCACAGAATTCGGACGCTACGAAGTGGATCATGACGGCTTCGGGGCATTCCAACCGATGCGCTGCGCCTTCGACGGCCGCTTCAAGTTGACGGTGAACCTGCTGTGCACCGACGAGTTCTATGATCTCGAAGCCGACCCGAACGAGATGAAGAACCTGATCGATTCGCCCGCGCACGCTGCGAAACGCAATGCTCTCCACGACCAGTTGATTGCGTGGATGAACAACACGCGCGATCCGTTCCGCGGCTACTATTGGGAACGGCGGCCGTGGCGTCCCGATCAGCCCGCGACCTGGGGAGGCGCCGGCATGACGCGGCAGCGCGAAAACGACGGCTACGAACCTCGCCAACTGATCTATGAGACTGGCCTGGAAATGAAGGAAGCTGTGCGCAAAAAATGAAAGCGGCAAACGGCGCTACACGACGGCAGTTCATGGCGGCTTTGGGCGGCAGCGCGTTGGCCTTCGCGGCGCCCGCGAAACGCCCGAACATTATCTTTCTGCTGCTCGACGATCTTGGCTGGAGCGACTTCGGCTGTTACGGCAACAAGTTCCATGAGACGCCGAATCTCGACCGCCTTGCCAAGGACGGCGTGAGATTCACCAACGCCTACGCGGCCTGTCCGGTGTGTTCTCCGACGCGCGCCAGCATCGTCACCGGCAAGTATCCCGCGCGCTTGCACATCACAGACTGGATCGCCGGCCGCCCGCAATGGCCGACGGCGAAGTTGCTGACGCCCGCTTTCGAATTGCAACTACCCTTGAGCGAGACCACGGTCGCCGAGGCGCTCAAGCCGCTCGGCTACCGCACGGCCAGCATCGGCAAGTGGCATCTGGGAGGCGAAGGCTTCCTGCCCGATAAACAGGGCTTCGATCTGAACGTCGCCGGCACACATCGCGGATCGCCTGCCTCATATTTCGGTCCGTTCGATCTGCCGAATCTGAAGGGCGGCACGAAGGACGACTACCTGACGGAGAAACTGACCGAGGCAGCCGAGAAGTTCATCGAAGAGTCCGCCCGGCAGGGTCCGTTCTTTATTTACCTGCCAGAATTCACGGTCCATCTTCCATTGCAGGCGCGCGAGGCCGCCATTGAGAAATACCGCAAGAAGAATGGCGGCAAGCCGTTGCCGAACCCGGTTTACGCGGCCATGGTGGAGAGCTTCGACATCGCTCTCGGCCGCATCCGCGCCAAACTCGAGCAACTCAAGATCGCGGACAACACGATTCTGTTCGTTACGTCCGACAACGGCGGCCTGCGCTACGAAGGCAAATCGAAACTCCCGGTAACGGACAACAGCCCGTTGCGCGCCGGCAAAGGCCACCTGTACGAAGGCGGCATCCGCGAACCATTGCTGGTCCACTGGCCCGGCGTTACGAAGCCAGGCTCGGTGTACGACGCGCCGGTGTGCAGCATCGACTACCTGCCGACCATCGTCGAAGCCGCCGGCGGACGGCCTCCAAGCGGCATCGACGGCGTCAGTTTCGCGGCACTCTTGCACGGAAAGAGCGTGCCGAAACGCGAGGCGATTTTCTGGCATTATCCGCACTACAGCAACCAGGGGGGCCCTCCCGGCGGCGCCGTGCGCAAGGGTGATTGGAAGCTCATCGAATTCTATGAAGACAACCGGCTGGAACTCTTCAACCTGAAGGATGACATCGGCGAGAGGCGCAATCTTGTGCGGCGCGAACCGAAAATTGCGGCCGAACTGCATGGGCTATTGAAGCAGTGGCGCAAAGCGGTCAACGCGTCGGAGACGAAGATCAATCCCGGCTATGATCCGGCCAAGGCCGATCAGGGGCTCAGCGGAGCTGAAGCGGCGACCCCGCCGGCGTAGCCGCCGAATGCGCTTTTGGGACATTGTTTTGGCACAATGGAAGAAGCCATGCAGATATTCAGTTTGCTCCTTCTTGCGATCCTCTCCACTGTGCTCTCGACGCCGCTCGCCGCGCAGGTGACCACACCCTCCGATAGGCGGCAGGATGAGATGCCGTACTTCAAAGGGGATGCGTCCAACAAGGAAAAAGAAGATCCGAATGGACGCACGCTGATGGGCGTGGTGACGGATGAGAAGGGCCAACCTCTCTCCGGCGCGATCGTCTCCATCAAGAACCTCAGGAGTCAGGCGAAGCGCTCGCGGACCACTGCGGCCGACGGAAAGTACCACTTCGAAGACACCAGCCGCAGCGCGGACTACGAGGTCAGTGCGGCGTATAAGACTGCGGTTTCCGGGATCAAGAAGCTCAGTCAATATGACGCGGCGAAAACGCCTCGTCTCAATCTCCGCATCGATACCAGCCGGCTGGTGCAGTCCGGCGACAGCGTCCGCACGGGGGAGTTCCGGCTGAAGCGTTTTGTGCTCGACGGCAATCGCGTAACGCTTCCGGAAACGCCGGCGCTGACGCTCTCGATCGGCGACGAAAACCGCGTGAGCGGATTCGCAGCAGTGAACAACTACTCCGGCCAGGCCGAAATTCAGAGCGACGGCAGGGTATCGTGGAAAGCGCCCGGCTTCATGGCGACAAAGAAATCCGGACCCGTCGAATTGATGAATCTGGAGACGAAGTTCCTTGATGCGCTGAGGCGCACTTCGCATGTCTCTTCGTCATCGACGACGGTTATCTTCGACGAGCCCAGCGGAAAGACCGTGCTGGAATTTGCGCGCTGAGCGTAGCTAAAATGCGACCTTCAATCCGAACTGAACCTGGCGCGGATTGTTGGCCGATTGATACTTCCCGAAAGTGGCGCGCGGCGCGATGTCCGTGCCCCATGTCGTGTTGACGTCGGCGTAGTTCACGCGATTCTGCACGTTAAAAGCCTCGCCGAGAATCTGCACGGAGATGCGTTCGCGGATCCGGATGCGCTTCGCCATACGCAGATCGACAACAAAACTCTCCGGCCCGGCGTAGGTGTTGCGCCCCAGTTCCTGCGTGCCATTGAAAGGCCGGTCGCTCGAACTGTTGGCATCAGCGTTCACATCGGAACCGACGGTGACGTTCTGAGGCGTGCCGCTGCGGTACACCCAACTCGTCGACAGCACCCAATCGCCCAGCAGCCAACGCGCGGCGTTGTGCTTGTAGGGCAATTCCCATACTCCGGTTAGCGTGAAGCGATGCGCCTGGTGCTCGGTGGAAAGCGAACGCTCGGCCCGTGCGTTGTAAGGGTTTGAGGGCTGTTGCGCCTGCACGAAGTCGCTGGAATCGTCGATCGCCTTCGACAACGTGTAATTCACGCGCATCTGGAACCCGTCAGCGAAGCGTTTCTGCACCGTGAATTGCGCGCCGTGGTAAGTCGAAGACGACGAGGACGAGACCATCTGGATATTCGTAAAGTCCTGCGTCAAGCGGTTGTTGGCGCCGTAGTACGGACGCCCGATCTGCTGCGGGTTCGGCCTCGCGACGCCGAGCGACGGCCCGTTCTCCGCGGTCATGATCACAGGAGGCCCCAGGTTGATATTCTGCGAGCGCAGCAGTTTCACTCCGCGCACGACTACGTAGGTCGCGCCGACGACCCAGTTGCGGCTAAGGGAATGTTCCACGCCGAAGTTGCCCTGCTGCGCGTAGGGTATCACCAG
The DNA here is from genome assembly GCA_963668605.1 of Bryobacteraceae bacterium. Taxonomy (GTDB): domain Bacteria; phylum Acidobacteriota; class Terriglobia; order Bryobacterales; family Bryobacteraceae. The sequence goes on along the minus strand of OY764903.1, from coordinate 7,289,183 downwards.
ATTGGAATCCGCGATATTCAGACTTGGCTTGGGCAGTGCGAAGCCTTCCGGAAATTTTTCGCTTGGCGGATATGCGCCCAGGGGCAACCGCGCCGTCGCCGGCGCACTGCCGAGCGTCAGCGTCTGCCGCGAGATCAGGGCATTACGCGCTACCAGTAAAAAGATCTTGTCGTAAAAGATTCCATAGCCGGCCCGGATAGAAGTGCGCCCCTTGCCGTCAGGATTGAAATTGATTCCGATGCGCGGCGCGATGTTATTCGGATCGCGGTTAACGCCGTCCTGCAACGGCGCCTCAATCGGATTGGTGCGGTCGCGCTTGACGTTTTGCGGCTGCATGTCATAGTCGTAGCGCAAGCCGTAGGTCAGTGTTAGCTTCTCGTTCAGCTTGAAAACGTCCTGAACATAAAAGCCAAGAGAGGTTTCAGGCAGCCGGATCTCAGGATTGCCGAAGCCCTGCGTGAACTGATTGACGCGGCCAGCGGCGAAATCCGCGAGGTTCGAGAACGTAAACGTGCCGGCGAAGTTCACCGGGAACGACGTGTGCGCGCGCAGGTAATTGATATCGGCCCCGAACTTGAAGTAGTGCCGGCCCAGTTGCTTGCTGAGCGAATGCTGCCACTGATAGCGCGATTCATCGAGCAGCACCGGGAAGTTGACGTTACGTCCGAAATTGCCCACGCCGGAGATGGTGACGCGCGGACCGATAGGGTCGTTGGCATACTGGGTCAGGTTGCGTGGCGCATACTGAAACCTCGTTTCACTCAGCAGCGTCGGCGAAAAGATGTGATTCCAGGAGACCAGGAAGGACTGGTCGCGTGTACGCTGCCCGCCGCCGCCGGAGACGTCCGTCGTGCCTCCAATCGCGACACCGCCCGCATTGGATTCGCGCTCCTGTCCGAAGATGTAGCGGAACGACAATGAGTCTGCGCTACTCAGCGTATGGTCGAGTTTGAGAGAGGTGACGGTGTTGATGCGGCCCACCGGAAAAGTTCCGTTAGCGACCGACTTCACGCCGCCGTTCGGAATCGGGCGCACCGCAAGAACGGTGTTGATCGCGCGAACTGTGTCGTCGGAGAGGGTGACCACATCGCTCTCGTTGCGCTTGATGTATTCGACGGACGCGAAGAAGAACGTCCGGTTGCGTACGATCGGACCACCCAGAGTCGCGCCGAGATTCCTGCGATTGAAGGGCGGCTTTTCGGCATCGGTCACAAACGCGTTGCGCCCATCGAGCGCTTCGTCGCGCGCGAACAGAAACGCGTTGCCGTGGTAGTCGTTGCCGCCCGAGCGCGACACTACGTTCACAAGTCCACCGCCAGCGTTGCCGAACTCGGGCGCAAACTGGTTGGTCACCACCTGGAATTCGCGCACGGCCTCCTGGCTCATCATCAGGCGTGTGTTGCCGTTGAGCGATCCATTGTTATCGGCGCCGTCAACGGAGAGATTATTGCTCCGCCCACGCTGACCGTTGAAGCTCAGTCCGCTGCCCTGCCCTGACGTCTGCTGCGCGGTGACGCCCGCGACCGTTCGCGAGAAATCAAGAAAGGTGCGCCCGTTGATCGGGAGGTTGTCGATATCGTTGCGGTTGACGACCGCGCCGACAGAAGCGCGGCCGGTCTCGACCATCGGCGCGGCTTCGGTAATCGTGATCTCTTGCGTTTGCGAGGCCAACGGCAACGCGACGTCGACCGTCGCTACCTGGCCCACCTGCAAAATCAGACCACGCCGCTCGACCACTGCGAAGCCGTCTTTCGTAATGCGCAGGTCGTACTCGGAAGCAGGCAGCGCAGCGACGCGATAGCGGCCCAGAGCATTCGACTCACCGCGCCGTTCGACGCCCGTTTCGCGGTTGATGACAACAACCGTAGCGCTCGGGATCGCAGCTCCAGCCTGGTCGGTAAGCGTACCTTCCAGGTCAGCCGAAGTGGAGGATTGAGGCGCGGCAGCGGGCGCAAAGAGAAAGAGGGCACACAGCAAAGCGAGAGTTGTACGGTGCATGGTTAATACTGGCACACCTTTCGCCCAATGAAAAGTCCGTCAAAGCGCCAGGCCTTCCGGCATAGTGGCAGCGATGAAACCAGTACTGATCTCACGCCGCCAAGCGACAGGATCGTTCTGGCCGGCCCAGGTCTAGTTCGCTACTTTGCTATGTCGAGAACGACGATGGTGTCGATCGGATCCATCTGCCCTTTGGGCAGACGCAGGACCATGCCTCCGTCCATCTCCTTCACTTCAACCTTGGCGCCGCCTTTGAACATCCGGGCGCCCTTGACGTTGGCGATCTTCGGAAGGGCCAGGAGCTCATCCTGCCAGTCGAGGATATGCACGTACACCGTGTTGCCCTTCTCGGTTGTCACGCCCCAGCGGCGCGGTTTGAAAGGTCCGCCGCGGGTGCCGTAGATCGTCTCGCCGTTGGTCATGGTCCACTGTCCCATCTCGGCCAGGCGCGACTGGAACTCGGGCTGAATTCTGCCGTCCGGCATCGGTCCGACGTTAAGCAGGAAATTCGCATTCGAACCGGCGGCGCGCACCAGATACTGAACAAGGTCCCTGGTCGACTTCACCTTCTTGTCCGTCTTGCTGTAACCCCACGCGTTGTTGATCGTCTCGCAAGTTTCGAGTGGCAGGCTGCCGATGACGGAATTCTCATTGAAACCGGCCGTATTGGCGCCCGGCAAGTCTTTCTCGAACATCTGGAAATCCTCGCCGTCGACCGGCTTGCGGTGGTGGTTGTTACCGATCAGGGCATTCGGCTGCAGACGGTGGATCAGGCTGTAGGTCTTTTGCAGGCGCCAATCCGCATCGGGCTTGTCCCACCAGCCATCGAACCAGATGCCGGCCACGTCGCCGTAGTTGGTCAGCAACTCGCTCAACTGCGCATCCATGAAATCCAGATACCTGTTGAAGTCCCCGTTTTCAGGGCGTCCGGATGCCTGACCCGTGCGGCCGCGCGGAAAGTAATCGGCGTGATGCCAGTCGAGATGCGAATGGTAGAAGAAGAGCTTGATGCCCTGCTTGCGGCACTCCTCGGCCAGCATCTTCAGGGGATCTTTCTTCCAGGGCGTCGCATCCACGACGTTCCATTTGTTCTGCTTCGTCGCGAACATCGCGAAGCCGTCGTGGTGTTTGCTCGTGATGGTGATGTATTTCATCCCCGCGTTCTTCGCCATCGAGACCCACTCGGCGGCGTTGAACTGCGCCGGATTGAATTGCGGCGGAAGCTTCTCGTACTCCGCGCTGGTCATCTTCTTGTTGTTCATGACCCACTCGCCGTCGCCGAGTACGCTGTAGACGCCCCAGTGAATGAACAGCCCGAACTTATCGTTCTGGAACGCTTCGCGTGCCTGCAGGTTGCCGGGCGACGGCGTGTAGGACTGCGCGGCGGCCGAAGCCGCCACCGCAATCAGGATCGCAATCCATTTCATCTTCATCAGGCTTCCGTCAATCCGTGATTTGTGCCGCAGACACTGACTTCCATGCCCATCGCGCGGAACATCGCAGCCTTGGCCGCCAACGCGAGATTCGCACCCTTTGCGTCGGGAGCATAGACAACCTGGATGTGATTCGCCTTATGCTTGGCCATGAACTGATCGCGCGACACACCGTAGAGCACCGCGTCCATCACAGGCCATTGGGGAGTTGTGATGCTCCAGCGCCGTTCGGTGTCCGCCTTTGGAAGCTCGACGACTTTCGCGCGGCCGATGTCGGCCTTGAGTTTGCCGTTGTCGACGAAGACGCGGCTCCACACGATTTCGCCGGGCTTGCTGACGCCCTTGATAGTGCCTCCGCCGAGAGGGAAGTACATCGAAGGCTGCCGCTCGCTGGTCGCGCCTTTGTACCCGCCGGTTAGGTGATTCGGAGGCACCGCGCCGGAGATTTCAAAGACCCACACGAACTGTTTCCTGCCGTTGACGACGCACTCTTCGCCGTAACGCACATCGTGCAGCGTCGTTTCCGGATCGAAGCCCAGCGCGCTCCAGATGCGGTTGGTGACCAATGCGTCGAGGCCGGCGCACTCGTCGACTTCGTTAAAATGTGGCAGCGCGGCGCCCGGGTAGAGAACTTTGCCGTTGCCGCGCGCCTTCACTGGCGGGCGGTCGACATTGTTGAGCAGGCCCTCGACCAGATCGGAGGCCGAAACGAGGTCCTTCAAGCCCTGCTGATATTGGATGCCAATCACGCCGCAGCCAAAGTCGTCCGCGATGCGCAGCGCCGCGATGTACATTTTGCACTGGTCGAGAACTTGCGCTTCGGTGAGTTCCGTGGCCTCATCCGTGCCGGTCATGAACTTCATGCCCTTTTTGTCCAACCACGTTTTGACTGCCTGCGCTTCCTCGTTCGAAGTCACGCGCATCTCGGCATACAGGGCGCTCTGGCTGAGGCGCTCCTTGAATACCCCCAGCGGCATGAGCAGTTCGTCCTGAATGAGCGCGTTGTACATCCCCATGCAACCTTCGTCGAAGATGCCCATGATGGCCTTCTCCGTGCACAGTTGCGCGGCGAGTGTGTCCGCCAGTTTTCCGGCCTTGACCGGGATCTTGAAGTTCTTGAGCGGACGGGCGTGGCTGGTGTCGTGCTTTACCTGCTTGCCGCTCAACCAGGTACGTAGACCTTTCAGAAAGAACTCGTCGCTGAAATCCTCGCTCCAAAGCGTCGAATACTTCACGCCCGCCTTGGTCAGGCAGCCGTTCAGATTCAACATGCCGACGAGACCAGGCCATTGTCCGCTCCAATTCGCGACCGTCAGGATCGGCCCCTTATGGCTCAGCAATCCCGAGAGGACGTGATGACTGTACTGCCAGACGGCTTCGCAAACGAGCAGCGGCGCATCCGCGGGAATATTTTTGAAGATCTCCATTCCGCGCTTCTGGCTATCGATGAAGCCGTGTTGCTTGACCGGATCGTAGTCGTGCCCGCGTTTGACCGTGCGGCCCTCCTTGCGGATGGCGGCCATCACGGCTTCCTCGGTTTTCTGCTGAGCGGCCCAGCATTGCTGGTTTGCGGCGGCGCGCAGGTCGCCGCTTGCGATCAGATAGATGGTATTGGACATAGTCTGGCTTCCTTCCTAAAATCGATCATAATCCGTCAATTGGGCTATGCAAGCACACACTCGACTCCCTGTGTTTTGAGAAACCGCTGCTGCTCCGGAGCGATCGCGCTATCGGTCACAACGGCGTCGATATCGGCGAACGTCGCGACATGCACCATGCGGTCGCGGCCAAATTTCGTATGGTCGGCCACCACGATGACACGGCGCGACACGTCGATCATCTTGCGAATGGAGCCAACGATCAGGGCATTGGAATCGCTCAAGCCCTTTTTCGTCATGCCGCCGATGCCCATGATAAATACGTCGGCGGAGATCGAACTGAGCGTCTGCTCGCAGACCGGTCCGAGCTGCAGGCCGAGGCGGGGATAAAGGTAGCCCCCGGTGAGCGTCACCTCCACGCGCTTGCAATCCCAGAACACCTGGGCAATCGGAATCGAATTCGTAATGACCTGTAACGTGCGGCCGAAGAGATTGCGCGCTACTTCGACGGCGGTGGATCCGCCGCCAAGAATCACCGTTTGTCCCTCTTCGATCAAGCTCGCCGCCACGCGGCCGATGCGCATTTTTTCTGCCCGGCAGGAAGTGGAGAGTTGTCCGTAGTCGAGGCTCTCGTCGCGCGTCACCAACGAGATCGCACCGCCGTGAACGCGGCGGATCTGGCCGCTTTCCTCGAGCAGGTTTAGATCTCGCCGCGCCGTCGCTTCCGAGACCGCCAGCAGCCGCCGGAGATCTTCGATGGAGGCGAACTCCTGTGTGGCGAAAAGTTGCTGAAGTTTCCGTTGCCGTTCAGCGGATCGCATGGCTGCACGTATACTATCACGCCATGCGCGAGTTTGACAGAATTCAGTCAAAATCGATCACGCCGCTTTTCGCCGAGATCGTAGTAGTAAGATGCTTGCATGAACAACAAGGTCCGTTGGGGGGTTCTCGGCGCGGCAAAAATCGCGCGGGAGAAGGTAGTCCCGGGTATGCAAAAGAGCGAGTGGTGCGATGTCGCGGCGATCGCTTCGCGCGACATCGGCAAGGCCCAAGCGGCCGCAGCGGCGCTGGGCATCGCCAAGGCGTATGGCTCCTACGAGGAATTGCTCGCCGACCCGGACGTGGATGCGATCTACAATCCGCTGCCAAATCATCTGCATGTGCCCTGGTCGATCCAAGCTGCGCAGGCCGGCAAGCATGTGCTCTGCGAGAAGCCCATCGCGATGAATGCCGCCGAGTGCCACTCGCTGATCGCGGCCCGGGACCGCTGCCGTGTGAAGATCGGCGAAGCCTTCATGGTGCGCACGCATCCGCAGTGGCTGCGCGCGCGGGAACTTATTCGCTCCGGCGAGATCGGCGCGCTGCGCTCGATCCAGGGCACGTTCAGCTACAGCAATCGCGATGCAGGAAACATCCGCAACAAGCCGGAGTGCGGCGGCGGCGCGTTGCTGGACATCGGCTGCTATCCGATCAACCTCTCACGATTCCTGTTTGGCGGGGAACCGTCCCGGGTGCAGGCGCTGATCGAACGCGATCCGGAGATGCGCACGGACCGCCTGACTTCCGGACTCCTCGAATTTTCCTCCGGTCATAGCATCTTTACGGTCAGCACCCAACTCGTACCCTACCAGCGTATGCTGATGCTGGGCGCGCGCGGAAGCATCGAACTCGAGATCCCGTTCAATGCACCGCCCGACCGCCCCTGCCGTCTGATACTCGATAAAGGCGCCGGTTTGTTCGGAGAAAGCAGACGGGTCGAGGAGTTCCCCGTTTGCGATCAGTACGCGATTCAAGGCGACTGTTTTTCGCTGGCGATCCGCAATAATACCGAGGTGCCTGTTCCGCTCGAAGACGCCTTGAGCAACATGGCGGTGATCGATGCGCTGTTTCGTTCAGCGCTGACGAGATCGTGGGAGACGCCGGAACGGCCCGCCAAAGTGTAGGCAAGATCCGGAAGGAAATTTGGATAAATCGGTGATATACTCTCCTGCGGGTCTGGTCTTTACGTTTTAGTACAGAACTAGCTTGGAGTCCGCTATGCGCATCTTGGCGTTTCTTGTGGTCTTCCTTTCAGGCCTCACTATGGCCAGAGGGCAGGAAACCAGAAGCACGATCGGTGGCCGTGTCATCGATCAGATGTCGGCAACGGTAGGCGGCGCCAAGGTACTGATAACCCACGTCGACACTAACAGCACCGTCGCGTTGACGACGAACGAAACCGGCTACTACGAAGCACCGCTGCTGATTCCCGGCAACTATCAGGTGCAGGTGAAAGCCGAAGGTTTCAAGGCGATGACCCGGGACGGCATCGAGTTGCAGGTCGGGCAGCAACTGGCAATCGACATCAAGCTCGAATTGGGGTCGATGACGGAGACCGTGCAGGTGACAGCCGAGGCTCCCGTCCTCGATACAAATTCGGTGGAAGCCGGAGCGCTGATCGACAATCAGCAACTGATGGACTTGCCCGTGATGGGCAACAACCCGACCTTGCTGGCCAAACTGATGCCCGGAATGCAGGCCGACGGCGTGAACAACTACCTGGGCCTGCACTCGATCTCGGGCGGGTCGGCCTACAACAACGCGGCGGGTGTCGGCGGCAACGAATGGTCGATCGACGGCGTGCCGAACAACGGCGGTTCGCGGCAGGCTGCGTATTTGCCGTATTCAGACTCCATCTCCGAGTTCCGCATCGACACAACGGGCTTCGACGTTTCGCAGGGCCGCGGCACGGGCACAAGCATTATCGCGATGACCAAGGCGGGCACGAATCAGTATCACGGCACGCTCACCGAGCAGCACTGGCAACAGCGCCTCAACGCGACTCCGTATTTCACGCGGCAACTCTATTTCAAGAACATCGCCGACGCCGAGGCCCAGGGCGACACAGTCCTGGCGAATCAACTTCGCAACACCGAACGGCAATCGTCGGGACATTCCAACAACTGGGCCGCGACGATTGGCGGTCCAGTTGTGATTCCCAAACTTTACAACGGCAAGAACAAGCTATTTGTGTTCTTCAGCTACAACGGTTTCAAAGACGCCAAAACGGAAGAGGCCAACCAGTTTAATAAGACGGTTCCGACGATGGCGAACCGCGAAGGCGACTTCACTAACTTCCTGAAGATCGACGCGGTGAAGTATCAGCTCTACGATCCGCTGACTGTACGGCGCGACGCGGCCCGCACGAACGGTACGTTTTACATCCGCGATCCAATGTACGGCAACATCATCCCGAAGTCGCGGATACTGATGCCTAAATTCACAAAGTTTTACTCGGATTTGTATCCAGTGCCGAACAACGATCCCACCGACCCGAAGATGGAGCCGAGGAACAACTACCTTGCGGTGGCTACGCCCTGGCTGTGGAACTATCGCGCCTACCAGAACCGGATCGATTTTAACGCATCGCAGAACCACCGTTTGTTTGCGCGCTGGAGCTGGAACAACTTCGACGAGGACCGGCAGGACTGGACCTACTCCACAATCCGCGGCATGAACACCGGCGGCATCAACCGCAAGAACATGGGCGCCACGTTGGACTGGACCTGGATGCTGAACGCGACCACCATATTGCAGATTTCCGGAGCCGCCAATCAGTTCACCTCGGGCAACAACAAACCTGTGCCGATGCAATACAAACCAACCGACGTGGGCCTGCCTGAGTATCTCGATACGTGGGCCGGCGACCAGCACATTCTGCCGCGTGTGGCGATCGATCAATACACCGCTCCATCTCCCGACGGCGTGCCGAGCTTCACGCGCTTTCCGGTTTACACCCTGCAAGGCAACGTCTCGCAGTTTCGCGGAAAGCACACGCTGAAGGGCGGGATGGACATGCGCCATAGCCTGCGCACGGGCGGTGGAGGCGGCAACACCTCGGGATACTTCCGCTTCGACAATCGCTACGTGAGGAGATATAGCGACACAGCGCTGTACACTCCGGGCACGCTCGGATTGAGTTATGCGGATTTTCTGATGGGCCTGAACTACGAATCGCAGATTAGCGCCGGCAATACGAGCTACGCGACTTACTCGGGATACTACGGCGGTTACCTTCAAGATTCCTTCCGCATAACCCGCAGACTTACGGTGAATCTCGGCTTCCGGCTCGAATACGAAGGCGGCCCTACGGAGCGCTACAACCGCGTGATCGGCGATTTTGACCCGACGGCAAAACTCTTCATCACGGAGACAGCCGAACGCGTGTATGTGCCCAATACGACGTATCCGAACCTGACGCCGCAGAGCATCCAGGTGCGCGGTGGAGTGACCTTTCCGGGCGTGAACGGCATACCGCGTAATGCGTGGCAAGGCCAGGTGATGTTCATGCCGCGCTTCGCCTTCGCGTACCAGATCTCGCGGAAGACGGTGATCCGCGGTGGAGCGGGAACGTTCTTCGACACGCTCAACGTATCGAACAACACGCCCAATCAGACCGGCTTCAATCGCACAACCACGCGGGCGAGCGACAGCAACTCCGGCATGACATGGAGAGGCACGGCGAATCCCGGGAGCGGCATTTCGCCGCTTGCCAATCCGTTCTATGCCGATGCGACCACGGGCTTGCGCTTCGATTCGTCCACCAGCGGCGCCTTGGGAGTCGATACCCAGGCCGGGTCGAGCTACACCTATAGCGCCTACACGACCAAGCGTGCCCACCAGCACCGCTGGAGACTGGGAGTGAATCATCAACTCGGGCAGAAGAATGTGCTCAGTGCGACCTACACCGGATCGTATTCGCAGGATGTGGGCGTGACCATCGATTTGAATCCTCTCCCGGCGCAGTACTGGTGGCACGGCACAAGCCGCAACTCCACGCTGCAATCGAACCTCGATGGCGGCGTTGCCAATCCATTCCGGATCACGAATTGGCCTACGTTGCAGACCGACGATCCCGCACGCTACGCGGACATGAATGGAAAAACGTTTTTCACCAACAGCACGGTCGGGCGCCAACGGTTACTGAGACCGTTTCCCGCCATGACGGATCTAAGCCAGAGCACAGCCCCACTCGGACGCGTGCGCACGAACGGTATCGAGATGAGCTTTAACCGGCGCTTCTCGAGCGGGTTCAGTGCGACCGTCTCCTACACCGGTACCAACGTCCGCATCGCCGACTGGTTCCCGAACGAATACGACCGCGTACCTGCCTGGCGCTTGAGCACATCGAGCCGTCCGCATCGCCTGACGTCAACGGCGCTCTATCAACTCCCATTTGGACGAAGGAAGGCATTCTTCAAGAACGGCTTCATCGGCAAGGTGGTCGGAGGCATGCAAATCTCAGGCACATTTGAATACCAACCTGGGCAGTTGATCGACTTCAGCAACAGGTACTACTACGGGGACATCAGCAAGATCGTCTCCGGCAACCCGACATTGGATCAGTGGTTCAACACGTCCGGTACGGCCTGCAATGCAACTCCTGGCGCGGACACGGGTTGGGAGCGCTGCTCGCAGAGAGGCCCGGCCAGCTATCAGGTCAACGTTTTCCCCACACGAATCGAGGGTCTGAGGAGAGATCGCACATTGCAGACCAATGCCAACGTACAGAAGGAGTTTCCGCTGCGAAAGGAACGGATGAAGATGATCCTGCGTTTCGACATGCTGAACGTCTTCAACCGCTATCAGTTCGACAACCCGAACACCGACCCGATGAACACGAATTTCGGAACGGTGACTCAGCAGACGGCGGCAGTCAACCGCTTCCTGCAGTTCCAAGCACGCATTCAGTTCTAGCCGCTACCGGCGGGGCACGTCGCGCGGGTATGGATGCACCACATAAGCATCGGGTGGAGTGACCGGGATTTCGCCCGGCCACCCTCCCACACCACCGGACGTGCGGTTTTCCGCATCCGGCGGTTGAACCAAAGGCGATCTAACGAGCCTCAAGATCGGTTGGAAACAAGAAGCCGTATCTCCGCAGTTTCGCGTGGCTGATGGCGGTGTTGATTACAGGATGCACCGCCATCGCCCATGCTCCGCGACTGCTGCCGACCACGCCTAAGTGCCGGTCCCGCGTGATGCCAAGCTGCCGTAACTTTCGCAGTCGTCCCCGCGTGTCGTGCCATCGCAACCAGAAACACTTCCGAATGTGCCGTCGAACCCAGCTTTCCAGGTCGCGAATCCGGGTCCGTGCTTCGACCAGCCGGAAGTACCCCCACCAGCCACGCACGTAGCGGTTCCAATCGTCACGCAGTTGTTTACTGCTGCGACTTCGCCGCGCATCCCAGAGTTCGCGAACCCGGTCCTTGAATCGTTCGACACTCTCCGGTGCTATTCCGATCCGCTTCTTGCAGTCCAGTCGAAAGCCCAGGAACTTACGTTCCCAAACCCTCCCCGTTCCGCTCTTGGCGGCATTCACCTTCAACCGCAGATGCTTCTCGATCCAGCCCTGTATCGAAGCCAGCGTTCGCTCCGCCGCCGCTTGACTGCCTACGTAGATATTGCAGTCATCGGCATAGCGGCAGAAGCTGTGCTGCCTCCGCTCCAGTTCCTTATCGAGCGCGTCCAGGTAGATGTTGGCCAGCAATGGAGACAGCGGTCCGCCTTGCGGCGTTCCCTCCACGCTTTTCGTCACCACCCCGTTCACCATGCTTCCCCGCCGCAGGTATTTCCCAATCAGTTGCAACACCCGTTTGTCCCGGATCACTTCCGCGATCCGGCCTATCAGGATGTCGTGATTGACGTGGTCGAAGAACTTGGCGATGTCTAGATCCACCACCCAGTCCTTCCCTCCCTGCGCATATTGCTGTGCGGCTCGCACGGCGTCCTGTGCGCTGCGCCCCGGCCGGAATCCGTAACTGTGCCCGCTGAATTGCGGATCGAAGACCGGTGTCAGCACTTGCAATAACAACTGCTGTATGAACCGGTCCTGTACCGTCGGGATGCCCAGTGTCCGCGTGCCCCCGCTTGGCTTCGGTATCTCTACACGCCTCACGGGACTTGGAACGTAGGTCCCCTTCAGAAGTTTGTCTTTGAGGATCCACCAGTTCGCCTGAAGATGCGATTCCAGTTGCGCCGTCGTCATCCGATCGATACCCGCCGCTCCCCGGTTGCGTTTCACCGCCGCCAGCGCTTGCGCGTAGTTCTCGTCCCGTACGGCTGTTTCCATTAACGTCTCGTACATTGCTCTCCGTCGAGAGGTTCGCAGAGCTCCGGCATCGTCTCCTCGCGTTCAGACTTCCGCGGCTGCACCGCCTGATCCGAAAGCACTCCCGGGCTCTCGCCACCGTAGTTGTGACGTCCCGCGATTCGAGTTCGCTTATTGCGCCGGCCTCCAGTTCCTCCTCTAGCTCCAATGCATTGGTCCTTCGGCCCTTCGCTCCACCGTCATTACAACGGCTTCTTCGCTACTACGGCCTCTGCTGACTTCTCCTCCACTCTCATGCAAGAGATCTCCCCAGGTAAGGTGCAGAATCTGTCCCCTCGTGCCGACTGGCTGTACCTGATGCGTCTTGATGATCTTTGGGCTTCGCTGTTTGGCGCCAGCTTGCCGCCCGCACCCGGCCTCACTGCCAGTTCGTGTCCCTACGGTCGAGAGTTTGCTACGCGCTTCTTTCGGCTTCGCCTCGCGGCTACGCCTTGCGTTTCGCTACGGTTGCCTTCATCGGCTCCGATTGGCTCCTTTCATCCAATTAGATTCTGCCCATGCTGGGCACACACCTCCCGTCGCTACCGCTCCGGGCACCGATTGGCATTCCGATCTTCAGTCCATCCATCCACCCAACGGTGCCCGGCGCCAGCGACGGGAGACGTTCCTTCCGCCCATCCATCCAACGGTGCCCGGAGCGGTAGCGACGGGAGGCGAGACAAACATCGGCAAATGGGATGCGCTCTATGTGATCTTGGGCAGTTCGTAGCCCTTGCGCCGTGGCCTGGACAGCAACTTGTTCGCTTCTGCGTCGCCGACGAATTTTTCCTTCACCGGATCCCAACGCAGCTTACGGCCTGTTTCGCGCGCCATGTTGACCAGGTGGCAGACCGTAGTGGAACGATGAGCGATCTCCACGTCCGCGTTCGGCTTCTTTCGCGATTTCACGCACTCCACAAAATTGTGGATATGCGTGGCCATCTCGCCCGGTCCTTCTTTCGTAATATCTGGCGCGCCTTTCTTCAACTCAGACATCTCGGTGATGAAATCGCCGCGCACGATCTGGAGACGGCCCTTCGAACCGATGAAGATCGCTCCTAGCTGCTGGTGGTCCTTGATGATCTCCTGCTCCAGACTGACCAGCGCGCCGTTGGCATACTTCAGCATTACCTTGCCGCGCGGGCCGGGCTCTTCGGTCCAGATTTCGAGCGGTCCCGTCTGCGACGTGCCCAGCGCGTCCTGTACTTGGTCGAGCGAGTGCGTGCCCCATCCGGATACGCCCCAGGACTGCCCGCCGCCGTCATAGTCCCACCACTTCGCCCAATTGCGATGCAGTTGCGAATGGTAGGGTCGTAGTTCGGTCTGATTGCACCACTGATCCCAGTCGAGACCCTCCGGCATCGGCTCGGCTGGCATGGGCTTCCAACGCTCCGGTCCCAGAAAATTGCAGACGATGACCTTTTCTATCTTGCCGATCTTGCCGCTGCTTACGAGGTTGCTCGCGTACATGTTGATCGGCATGGAGCGCTGCTGAGTGCCCGCCTGCAAGACGCGCTTGTAGCGGCGAACCGCGTTGGTCAGCGCGCGGCCTTCTTCCACTGTCAGACAAACCGGCTTTTCGGCATAGACATCCAGACCCGCCTGCAACGCCTGTACGCAGATCCGCACGCGCGCGTGCGTCGTGGTTTCGACAAAGACGGCGTCGAGTTTCTGCTTCTCGAACATCTTGACGTAGTCGTTGTACTTGGTCCAGGACGCACCATCGGGATGCACCTTGGCGACCGCTTCCAGCGCGGCCGGATTGCAATCGGCGACCGCCGTGATGCGCCCCGCGCCGAAGTCCTCGTGCTGGATCAGATATGACGCCCGGCGTCCGACGCCAACAAACCCGATCTGCACGCGGTCATTCGCTCCAAGCACCGTGGAACGCGCGACAAACGGAAAGCCCGTCGCTGCAACCGTTGCGCTCTTCAGAAAACTCCGTCTGTTCATGCTGATTCCCTCCCGAAGGATCACATCCATTAAACTAAATTCCGGAGAAGAAGATAAGCATGACGAATCGTGGTTGGTCGCGGCGTGGATTTCTCGCATGGACGGCTGGAGCGGCGGCTCTCGGCGCGGCGCCCGCCCGGAAGAAAATCGTATTCATCGCCGACAAAGCCAGTCACGGCTTCGCGCAGCACGAATGCAATGCGGGTTGTCTGCTGCTGGCCCGATTGCTCAAGGAGAACGTACCGTGCATCGAGACCGTGGTGCACCGTAACGGCTGGCCGGAAACGCCGAACGCACTAGACGGTGCGAGCGCCGTGGTGCTCTACACAAACGGCGGTGCGAAGCACCCAGCCGCGAACCACCTGGATGAGTTGGATGCGCTGATGAGGCGTGGCGCGGGTCTCGCTGTTTTGCACTATGGCCTCGACGCCGGCAAGGGCGCGCCGGGCGACAAATTTATCGAGTGGCTGGGCGGCTACTATGAGCCGTACTGGTCCGTGAATCCGATGTGGACGGCGGACTTCAAGGAGATTCCGAAGCACCCGGTCACGCGCGGCGTCAAGCCGTTCGCAATCTATGACGAGTGGTATTACCACATGCGCTTTCGCGAGGATATGGCCGGCGTGACACCGCTGCTCTCGGCCGTTCCGCCGGATGCGACCCGCGAACGCAAGTTCGGCCCGCATAGCGGCAACGAGACCGTCCTGGCGCGCAAGGGCATGCAGGAGCATCTGGCGTGGGCCTCGGAGCGCAAGGGCGGCGGGCGCGGCTTTGGCTTCACCGGCAGCCATTTTCACTGGGCCTGGGGCCAGGACGACTACCGCAAAGTCGTACTCAACGGAATTGCGTGGATCGCGAAAACCGAGGTGCCCGCGAACGGCGTCCCCTCGCGCACTCCCACGTACGAGGAACTGCTCGAAAATCTCGACAAGCCGATCCCGGAAGGCTGGACGAAAGAAAAGGCCGCCGACGCGATCCGCCCACGCTGACGCGCGCAATTACCAGAAGATTATATTCAGGATAAAGAACACAACAGCCACGACGATGGCCCAGAAGATCGGCCGCTGATACATCGGCAAGTGCTGCTCTGAAGGAAGTTCGGTGCAGCCGTAGACCAGGCCGGAAAGCTCCGCTTCGGCCTTCGGCTTGCCCATGTAACTGACGGCGACCGTCACCACCACGCAGATGATCCACGACCACAGCGCGCGGTACATGTTCTCTGCCATGTCTTTTGCGTTGGAGGAGAGCGCGACGATCGAGAGCGCACTCGGATCCAGTTTGACCCACGCCCACATCGCGACCGATGAGCCAGTCCCGGCTAGCAGGCCCCAGAAGCCGCCCGCGTTTGTCGCACGCTTCCAGAGCATGCCCAAAATCACCGTGCCGAAGAGCGGCGCGATGAAGAAGCTGAAGAGCGCTTGCACATAGTCCATGATGCTTTGGAACTGCATCACCAGATAGGCCGTGCCGATGCTGACCAGCACGCCGACGATCGTGCACCAGCGCCCCATGCTGACGTAGTGCGCATCGGGAGCGTCCTTCTTCATGAACGCGCGGTAGATGTCATAGGTCCAGACCGTCGCGAAGGCGCTGACGTTGCCGGCCATGCCCGACATGAAGCCGGCGATCAACGCCGTGATGCCGAGACCCAGCAGGCCGGGCCCGCAATAGCGCGCGAGCATGAGCGGCAGCACCTCGTTGTAGCTGTGCCCTCCCGTCGCGATGGCCTCGGCTTCGCCAGTTAGTTTGTAAGGCAGCACAGCTAGCGCCAGCAGCCCTGGCAGGATCACGATGAACGGCACCATCATCTTGAAAGCCGCGCCGATGATTGGAGCCATCTTCGCGGCGCGCAGATCCTTGGCCGAGAGAACACGCTGCACCACCAGAAAGTCCGTGGTCCAGTAACCAAACGAGATCACCCACCCGAGCCCGAGCACAATGCCCGTCCAGTGAATTCCCATCGGATTGTCCGTGAAGGAACCCAGCGTGCTCCACAGGTGCGTGAAATCTTTGCCGCCCATCTCGTGCAGGATGCGCGCCTGCAAGTTGCTCCAACTGCCGGTTTCGATCAGGCCGAGAATCGGAATCAGCAGCGCGCCCAACCAGATCAGCACGAACTGCAACACCTCATTAAAAATCGCCGAGCGCAAGCCGCCGAGCGCGACATAAACTGCGACAGTGATCGACGAGACCCAGATACTAAAATGAATATCCCATCCAAGGACGACCTTCATCACAAGCGCCATCGAGTACATGTTGATGCCGCTCATCAGCACGGTCATAAAGCCGAACGACACGGCCGAGAGCACTCGGCTGGGTTCGCCAAAACGCAATTGCAGATAGCCTGGAACCGAATGTGTTTTTGAGATGTAGTAAAAGGGCATCATGACGATGCCGAGAAAGAGCATCGCCGGGATGGCGCCGACCCAATACCAGTGCGTCGCGAGTATCCCATACTGATAGGCGGCAGCGGCCCATCCCATCAGTTCGAGCGCACCGAGATTGGCCGACACAAAACTGAGCCCCGCGATCCAGGCCGTCATTTCGCGGCCGGCCAGGAAAAAGTCGTCGCCGGTTTCGGTCTTCCCTTTCAGGTAGAAGCCGATCCCAAGCACCGCTACGAAGTAGATCGCGATGATGGAGAGGTCGACGCTTGTCAAAGACAGCAGTTTGTCGCCGGCGGCGAAAAACGCATAGGGTTGAAAAGCCATAAGAGATACTATACTTCTTTCCAGTTCCGGCACGAGCGGCCCGCAAGGCATGCAAGCCTTTACACCTTAGGGCCAGTCACGAAGTCCGCTTGCTTACGCGCGCGGCTCAGAAAGGCCTTCCGAGCCGTGACCGTCAGGAAGCGGTTGGCACGGTTATTTCGTGGTGGGCCCTTAGTAATCGTTGGCCTTCGGCGTGGCGTCCGCTACTCCACCGGCACTTTGCCGGAGTACAGCGTAACGTGATAGCGCAGCATCAAAGGCTGGCCGGCGACCAGCTTGAATGGTGTATTGCCGGGCCAGGAAGGATTCATAAATCCGAAGCCGTGGCGCAACAACCAGCCGTTGTTGGGGTAATTCGGATTGGACGGATCGTCTTCGATGCGCCCGCCTCCCGCCGCTCCGTGGAAGACGCCTTCAACCTGCGCCCACTTGTGTACTTCCATGATGCCGTCGGCTTTGTTGACGCCCTTCTCCGTGCGGATAACGGTCTTCTCTTTGCCGCCATCGCGCGGTGCGAAGCGGAAGCAGAAACCGCCGAAGCCTTTCTTCTGATCGGGCGTGCCCAGAATCTCGACGGGCGCCCCCAGCGCTTCGAAGCGCAGCGTGAAGTCGAGACGCCGCGCGCCGTTCTTGACGGGTTGTGCGACGATCTCGACATTTTCCTTCACAACTTTCGTGTCGCCCACGAACCAGCCGTTTTCCGCCGCGAGTTTCGCGCCTTGTTTGTTGGCCTCGCGCGCAGTCCAGCGTATGAAGCGCTCCTTGATGCCCTTGACCGTCCAGAGATCGTACGTGTTGCCGCTGACGGTAATGTTCTGCCACATCCAGGAGATGCCGCGGTGGTGCGCATGGTCCGCGTTGAAATCGTCCGTGATTACGGTCCCGTCGGGCAAATAGACCGGGTGCAGATAGGTCGACCGCCGCATCGCTTCCGGAAAGCCGTCTTTCAGTATCATGCCGTAGTTATATTGAAAGATCGGCTTGCCGTTCTCGGAAAGTTCAAGCGAAGTCCCGTTGACATCGCGGAACGAGAAACCGGTCTGTGCGGCGGCGGGAAGCGCCGCGAAAAGAAGCAGTGTCAGAATGCTCCTGGTCATGTCCGTAATTCTCCTCCTGCGCTAGAGGCGCCACGGGCTGCGCATCTCGCGCGACAGCAACTTCTCCGCCGCCGCGTCGTTGACGATGCGCTGCTGCTCGGGGTCCCAGTGAATCTTGCGTCCGGTTAGCATGGCGATCTGTCCGAGCCAGCCGGGCGTCGCGGAACGGATCGCGACCTCTGCGGGCGTGAGCGTGCGAGCGCGCGACTTCACCGAGGCGATGAACTCTTCATAGTGGCCGGGCGACGTGGGCAGATGGATGTCGTTGGGCTTCGTCTCGGAGGTGAGCAGCGCGGGGTCCGAGGCTTCGGCGCCCTTGCGGTCCACCCAGATCCAGCCATCTTCACCGATCCACTTCGTGCCGCCGCGAATCTCTTTGTAGCCGCCCGCGATCACCATCGCAACGCCGTTGGCGTATTTCGCAGTGACCTTGTATTTCGTCGCAGTGTTCCAGAGCGCATCCACGGGCGGATACTCGCCCACACCCGCAACCTCTATGGGGCCCGTGCCGTCGAAGCCGAGTCCCCAGTGCGCGATGTCTACATGGTGGCCGACCCAATCCATAATCTGGCCGCCGGCGAAGTTCAGATTCCAACGCCAGTTCTTGTGGACGCGCGCGACGCAATAGGGCACTACCCGTGCGGGGCCGAGCCAGCGGTCATAGGCGAGAGTCGCGGGCGGTTCGGTGAACGCCGTCTGATCCTTTGTCTTGGCAAAGTCGGTGTGTCCGCCGGGCAAGCCGACCTCGACACTCTTGATCTTGCCGATGCGGCCGTTGCGCACCAACTCGCAAGCCTTGCGGAACTGCTCCTTGGATCTCTGCCAACTGCCGGTCTGCCAAATGCAGTTATTCTGCCTGGCGGCGGCAACCATGGCTGCGCCTTCCGCAAAATTGTGCGCCAGCGGCTTCTCGCAATAGATATCTTTCTTCGCGCGCGCGGCGGCAATGGCGACGAGGCCATGCCAGTGATCGGGAACCGCGATACTCACGGCGTCGATGTCCTTGCGCAGCATGACCTCCTCGAAAGCGCGGTACATCACGCAATCGGAATTGCCATACTTCTTGTCGATTTTCGCCTTGTTGTCTTTCGCATGATCGTCGTCGA
Organism: Bryobacteraceae bacterium; assembly: GCA_963668605.1. Lineage (GTDB taxonomy): Bacteria > Acidobacteriota > Terriglobia > Bryobacterales > Bryobacteraceae. The sequence goes on along the minus strand of OY764903.1, from coordinate 7,270,158 downwards.
GATCGCACACGGCGACGTACTGCGCCTGGGGCGCCTTCAGAAAGGCATCGACGTGTGACCCGCCCATCCATCCGACGCCGACGGTGGCAAGCGTAACGCGATCGCTGGCGGCGACCGCGCCATTGAGTCCGAGTGCGGAACCCTTTACGATGGCCGGAAAACCGGCAGCCACCGCGGGCGCGGCGAGACCTTGGAAGAACTGTCTGCGATTCGGCATCAGTAGGCGAAGCTCCTTATCGAAAACACAAAAACAACCAGACTGGATTCGGCGGCACGCCTCATTCCTTCGGCAGCGTGGCGTGCCACTGCTGAACCAGCGTGGCCAATTCATCAACGATGTTGGGATGCAGACGGCGCAGGTTCTTGCTCTCGCCTGGATCGTCCACTAGGTTGGAGAGAAACATGGCGTCCTCGCCGGTCAGGGGTTTGCTGCCTTCCGGCTTGCGGTCGTAGACGCGTCCGTCGATGACGAGTTTCCACTCGTCCCGGCGCACGGCCAACTGGCCGCCCTGGCTCCAGAAAAGCGCTTTGTGCGGCGACTTCGCCTTCGAGGTGACGACATCGAGAATATCGCTGCCATCGAACTTTGCTCCGTCCGGCAACTTCGAGCCGGTGGCTCGGCACAGTGTGGGCAGAATATCCATCGACATCACTTGTTCGCCGAGTTTCTGCCCGGCGGGAATTTTCGCGGGCCAACTCATCATGGCCGGAACGTGCATTCCGCCGTCGAAGAGGCTGAACTTAAAACCGCGGAACTGACCGTTGCGGCCGCCCGTCGCGTACTCCTGATTGAGGCCGGCGCGCTTTTCCGTGGTCGCGCCGTTGTCTCCGACGAAGATCATGATCGTGTTATCGAGCAACCCATCCTCGCGCAGCGCACGGCGGATCTCGCCAACGCCGTCGTCGACCGCGGCGATCATAGCGGCATAGATGCGGCGTTCCGGCGAAAGTGAAGCGAAGCGGCTCACATACTTCGCCGGCGCGTGCATCGGATAGTGCGGCGCGTTGAAGGCAACGTAGGCTGCAAAGGGCGTGCGTTTCTGCTTGTGTATGAATTGCACAGCCTCGGCCGCAATGCGCTCGGTGAGGTACTGGCCGTCTTCGAAAATCTCGGTGCGATTGCGCCACAGATCGTGGTAGTTCGCCAGGCGTGGTTCGCCCCAATAATAACGATGTGAGAAAAAGTCGACGCAGCCGGAATGGAAACCATAGAAGTAATCGAAACCGTGGCCGTTCGGGCAGGTCGCGGCGTCGCTGCCCAGGTGCCATTTTCCGATCGCGGCCGTCGCGTAGCCGTTCGCCTTGAGAGTCGACCCGAAGTTGGCAATGCCCGCCGTCATCGGTTTGCCGTTGTTCGCAACACCGGCCTTGGCGGGAAAGCGTCCGCTGAGAATCGCCGCACGGGCGGGAGCGCAGACGGGCGCATTCGAATACCAGTTGTCGAACAGCGCGCCGGTGGCGGCCATGGCGTCGAGATTGGGCGTCTTGAGATCTGACGCGCCATAGCATCCGACATCGCGGCAACCCAAATCGTCGGCGACAATCAGGATCACGTTGGGTTTGTTGGAAGCGGGCGCGGACGTGGAGGCCGCGAGTCCGCCTGCTGTCGCGGCGGCCAGTAAGTTTCTGCGGGTCATCATGGTGAAATGACTACGATACCCCAGTCCGCGGGCTCCTGCATAGCTGCGGCGTCAAGCAAGATGATACGATCGCAATTGGCGAAATAATGAAGAAACACACCTGGTTATTTCAATGCTTGGCGTTGCCGTTGGCCGCGCTGGCGCTCCACGCGGACGTGCGCTTGCCCGCGCTGATTTCCGATCACATGCTGCTGCAGCGCGACGTCCCGGTCCGCATCTGGGGCAAGGCCGACCCGGGCGAACAGGTCTCGGTAAAATTCCGCAGCCAGGCCGTGGCCGTCAAGGCGGACACGCTCGGACGCTGGGCCGCGATACTGCAGCCCTCGGCGGCGGGCGGTCCGTTCACCTTGAGCATTCAGGGCAAGAACGCGATCGAGGTAAAGGACGTGCTGGTGGGTGAAGTGTGGGTCGCCTCGGGACAGTCGAACATGGCTTTCACCGTCTCGCGCGGGGACAACGCCGAGAAAGAACTCGCCGCCGCGAACTACCCGCAAATCCGTTTTTTCAAGGTCGCCAGCAAGGTCTCCGAGGTTCCGCTCGATGACGTCACGGCAAAATGGGCCGCCTGCGACCCCAAGAGCGCGGCGAGTTTCTCAGCCGCCGGTTACTTCTTCGCACGGCATCTGCACCAGAAGCTGAACGTGCCCATCGGCGTGATCGAATCCGACTGGGGCGGCACTCCGGCGCAAGCCTGGACGAGCGGCCCCGCGCTGGCCGCGGATCCGGCGCTGATCTCCGTCTTTGCGGACTGGGCCAAATCGTTGAACGACAACCCGGAGGCGATGCTGCGTTACGAAATGCAGACCAAGAACTGGGACGCCAGCGTTGCGAAGGCAAAGGCCGACGGCAAGCCGGCGCCGCGCAAACCGAGTCCTCCAGCCGGGCCGAATCACCAATGGGCGCCGTCGGGGCTTTACAACGCCATGATCGCACCGCTCACGCCTTACGCCATCAAAGGCGCCATCTGGTATCAGGGCGAGAACAATGCCAATCAGCGCCGGGCCTATGTCTATCGCCGCCTGTTCCAGGCGATGATCCAGGACTGGCGGAACGCCTGGGGTCAGGGCGACTTCCCGTTCCTCTTCGTGCAACTCGCCAACTATGGCAAGAACAATCCCGAAAGCCAGTGGCCGGAGTTGCGTGAGGCGCAGACGATGGCGTTACAGTTGAGGAACACCGGCATGGCCGTTACCATCGACATCGGCAACCCCGACAATATCCATCCGACGAACAAGCAGGATGTCGGCCTGCGTCTGGGGCTGGCCGCACGCGCCGTCGCGTATGGAGAAAAGCTGGTTTACTCCGGGCCGCTGTTCCGCCAGGTGACCGTGGAAGACAATGCGCTGCGCGTCTGGTTCGATCACACCGCCGGCGGCCTGACGGCCAAGGGCGGAGCGCTGAAAGGCTTTCTGATCGCCGGTAAGGACGGCAACTTCGTGCCGGCCGAGGCGCGCATCGACAAAGAGACCGTCGTCGTCTCGAGCCCCAAAGTGAAACAGCCGCTCCACGTGCGCTACGCCTGGGCGGAGAGTCCGGAATGCAATTTGTTCAACACTAGCGGGCTGCCGGCGGGGCCGTTCCGCTCCGACGAATGGCAGGAACCCAAGGTTTATCGATAAGGAAAAATATGGCACTCACAACGGCTCAGGAAGAACGCATTCACAAGGCGCTGGACGAGTTCCGCGTCGAGTTGCCCTCGTGGGCATTTTCAAACACAGGTACCCGCTTCGGGAAGTTTTTGCAGCCGGCCGCGGCGTCGACAATGCTGGAAAAGGTCAGCGACGCCGGAGAAGTTAATCGAGTGACGGGTTGCTGCCCGACGGTGGCGGCGCACGTGCTGTGGGACTTCCCGAAAGGCACTGCGGATGTGCCCGCGGTTTTGGAACTCGCGAAATCGAAAGGCGTGCGCGTCGGCTCGATCAGCCCGAATGTCTTTCAGGATCAGGAGTACAAACACGGCTCGCTCGGCAATCCGGATCCGCAGATTCGCAAGCGCACGCTGAACCACATTCTCGATTGCGTCGAGATCGCTGGTTTGACGGGCAGCCGCGACATCACGCCGTGGTTCGCCGACGGTTCCAACTTCCCAGGCACCGCCAACATCCGCCACCGCAAGCATTGGTTCGCCGAAGGGCTCAAAGCGGTTCATGACAAACTCGGCCCGGAGCAGCGTCTGCTGATTGAGTACAAGCCCTTCGAGCCGGCCTTCTATCATACTGATATCGCCGATTGGGGCATGGCGCTTACGCTTGCCTACAAGTGCGGACCGAAGGCGAAAGTGCTGGTCGACACCGGCCATCACTACCAGGCGCAAAACATCGAACAGATCGTCGCGTGGCTGCTCGATGAAAACATGTTGGGCGGTTTCCATTTCAACGACCGCCGTTACGCGGACGACGATCTGACGCTCGGCTCGATCGACCCGTACCAGGTCTTCCGCATCTTCCACGAGATCCACTTCCACTCCTGGGAAACCGGCAAGTGTGCCGACATCGCCTTCATGGTCGACCAGAGCCACAACCTGAAGCCTAAGATCGAGGAGATGATCCAGACCGTAACGACCGGGCAGGAACTGTACGCCAAAGCGGCATTGGTCGATCACGCCACGCTCGCCGCGGCCCAGGACGGCGCCGAACTGATCGATGCGGAAGAGTGTCTCAAGAAAGCCTTCCGCACCGATGTGACGCCGGCCCTCGAATCGTGGCGCACGGCGCGCGGCTTGGAAGTCGATCCGATGCGGGCGTTTCGCGCAAGCGGATACATGCAGCAAATCACGCGGGAACGGGCGAAGAAGAACGCTGAATCCGTCTCCAGTTACGCATAACCCAAGCGCTGCGGGACAGGCTGAGAACATCGCACCGGTCCCACAGCGTGGGTGCGCAGATCACTTTTCTTTGGCAATCAGCGGATAGACTATACCAGCAAGCGCGGCTCCAATGATCGGGGCCAGCCAGAACAACCACAACTGCTCGATCGCCCAACCGCCCACAAAGACGGCCGGACCCGTGCTGCGCGCGGGGTTGACCGAAAGGTTGGTCACCGGGATTCCGATCAGGTGGATCAACGTCAACCCGAGGCCGATTGGGATCGGGGCAAAGCCCGCGGGCGCCCGCTTGTCGGTGGCTCCGAGGATAATCATGAGAAAGAAAAACGTAAGTACGATCTCGGCGGTCAGGCAAGCACCCATGGAGTACAGGCCCGGCGAGTGTTCCGCATAACCGTTCGACGCAAAACCGCCCGCAGTGCTAAAACCGGCCTTTCCGCTGGCAATCACGTACAGGACGCCGGCGCCGGCGATGCCGCCCAAGACTTGAGCGATGACGTACTGCACCAGGTCGGATGCAGGAAATCGTTTACCCACCACCAGTCCGACCGAAACCGCCGGATTCAGGTGGCAGCCTGAAATATGGCCGATCGCAAAGGCCATGGTCAGAACGGTCAATCCGAAGGCCAGCGCTACGCCCGCAAATCCGATTCCTAAACCGGGGAACGCCGCGGCCAGCACCGCACTCCCGCAACCGCCAAAGACGAGCCAGAACGTACCAAAGAATTCGGCGGCGGCTCGTTTTCCAATTGACATGCCTTCCTCCTTGAGGAATGATCCTCGGCGATTAGATTCGGAATGCAGGATAGCGATTCAAGATTCTGCCGGCTTTTTCGTGAGTGACGCCCGAATCAAGACGAAATGACCGGCATGAGCCTCCTTGGCGGCTCTGGTTTGCTCCAGTCGCGACAAGAGTTCAGGTGTCAGACTCTGCCCAACTGCTGGATGTTTCAACCCATGCTCCAACAGGGAATCAGTGGCTTAGCGGATGATTTTAGAGAGTGAGGGGTTCACGGAGTGGTTCACGATGGGCTAAAAACGCCGGTCCCTTTTCGGTCACCTCAAATGCCATCAGGCAGCGGACGCCAACCCGGCTGTTAACGACATCACCGCTGTGACGGACACGCCCGTCGTCATCTGGCTGCAGATCGCAGGTCTCACCGACGGCAGTAGATACACGTGGGGTGAACCCCAAAACCGAGACAGGCCGGAAGGGCACACAATGAAGGCAGCATCCGGCATGCGAAATATCTCGCTCGCCATCGTCAACAATGCCTACGCGGCTTGGGGAGCAAGCCAGAAGCGACGGAAAGACGGGAGGCACATTGATCTGAAGAAGTAAGTATCCCCCGGCAAAGCCGGGGGACTTCCTATTTGGTTTAGTGACCGCAGTCACCCAGCGCTCCAAATTTCGCAATCGGTGCTACCAAACGCCCTCCACGCCGACATTGAGGTCATCGACCAATGGCAGAACTCAAACGCTTGCAGCCTGTCCACCCCACAGCGCGCTACGCGTTGTGACTGAGATCACAGCTTTGTGGTGAATCTCGTGCCACCCTTTAGTACCATGCGAAATATCTTTACCATCTTCGGGCTCGCCAGCATGACGGTCGCGAGTTCCTCCGCTCATTGCGATAGCATCGACGGCCCGGTAGTCAAAGCCACCCGTGAAGCTTTGGCGTCCGGCGACGTTAACTTGGTCATGCCCTGGGTCCAGCCCAAGGATGAGGACGTCATCCGCCAATCCTTTATTCGAACGCTCGCCGTCCGCAAGCTTAATCCTGATGCCGAGCGCCTCGCCGACACATGGTTCTTCGAAACTCTCGTTCGAGTCCATCGTGCTGGCGAAGGCGCGTCCTACGATGGGCTGAAACCAGCGGGCTACGCCCTCAGCCCTGCGATTACCGCTGCCGATCAAGCAATCGAAAAAGGCAGCGACGTAAGCCTCACGAAAATGCTCACTGCGGCCGTACAGGAGGGCGTCAATCAGCGCTTTCATCGAGTGCGGGAAGCCAAACGCTACGAACCTTCCGACGTCAACGGGGGGCGTGAGTATGTGGCAGCTTACGTCCGATTCATCCATTTCGTTGAGGGCTTGCACATGGCGGTCATCACCCCGGTTGGGCACGTTGCGCACGACGCGCATTAACTTGTCCGGCCATTTCGAAAGTGAAAGCCAACGTCGAAGTCAGTGACTGAAATCACTGTTTCTTCCGCCAACTGTTCTGGCAAACCGCTCGTATCAGCCCGATCACTTCACGACATGACAGACACAGGGTATGGCATATCGAGAGCCTTAGGTTCGGGTAGGACACGCACATGATTCTCGGACCTGTCATCGGGCGTCGGCGCCTTCACGGGCCGCTCCTTAAGCCGGATCATCGGAAGTTCCGGGACGTCCAGGTCCGGGCTGTATGGATTTGAGATTGCCCTCACTCCGGCCAACAAGGAATCAATGATTTAGGGGTGATTTTCGAGACTGACGAGTTCGCTCCGGGCAGGGCGACAATCCTGCCTGGCGGGGCGAAGACGTATCCCTCAGAGAAAATGCAACTCGCAGGGACCGAGGATGGCACTTTGATTTACACTAAAAAGGATTTGGAAGTCTAAGATGGAAATTCCGGATAAATAGAGGATATGAACTTCAACCGTCGTGAGTTTCTGGAGGTGGCGGGTTCGGCTCTCGCCACGCCGCTCGAGTCCGCCCAGAGCCGTGGACCGAACATCGTCTACGTCCTTAGCGACACGCATCGTTGGGGCGCGATGCCGTTTACCCAGACCCCAGGTGTGCGCACTCCCAGCATGGATCGACTGCGGCAGGAAGGGGTTTCCTTCAATCACTGCTATACCAACCTTCCCATCTGCACGCCTTACCGGGCCATCATGATGACGGGACGCTGGCCCTATCAGCAGGGGCTGATGGAAAACCACATGAAGCTCGCCGAGCGCGTTGACATGCCGGAAGGGAACCAATACCGGGGTACCTTGGCGTGGACCTTCAAGGATGCGGGCTATCGCACGGCGCACTTCGGCAAATGGCACCTGGGCGGCACCGACACGCGGCGGTTCGGCTTCGACAAGTCGGTGGTCTGGGAAGGGACCAACAATCACCGGAAATGCAGTTACTCGGTCGACGGTGGACCGCTCGTCGCGTGGCAAGGTGAATCGAACGCCACAGCCACCACCGAGCAGGCGCTCGAATGGATGGAGCAGGCGTCGCGGGGGCCGGAGCCGTTCCTGCTCGTCATTTCCTTGAACCCGCCGCACGGCCCCGTCCAAGATGCCAGCGATCGCAAGAAGGCACTCTATCCGAGCGAGAAGCAGTTGCCGTTCCACCCGCTCGACAAGCTCCGCGAGTGGGAGGCGCACCGCGATTATCATGCCTGGGTCAGCGCCGTCGATGACGATCTGGGCTTGGTCATGCGGCGCCTGGAAACGACGGGCCTCGCCAAGGACACGGTCCTGATCTATACCTCGGATCACGGCGGCATGAGTGGCGTGGACGGCATCGAATACGGCCAGAAGCGCCATCCCAACGACGAGTCGTCGCGGGTGCCGTTTCTGATCCGCTGGCCCGGCCATATACCGGCGGGCCGCCGCTTTGACGATCTCATCTCGACCATCGACGTGGTGCCCACACTGGCCGGCCTGGGCGGCGTGGGCGCGCGCCTGGCGCGGGGCGGAACGTCTCAGGCCAAGGAGTCGGCCGCGTACCTAGCCTCGTTGCCCGGCCACGATTTCTCACTGCGCCTGATGGGAAGTGAGGACAAGTCGACGCCGGAGTCCGTCTTTCTGATGCACCCATCTAACATGAACAACGCCAATCACTACGAGCCCATCTGGCGAGCCGTGGTGACCAGGGAGTTCACGTATGCGGTCACCGGCGAGGGGGAGCACCGCCTGTGGAAGAACGGCGACGGCTATCAGAAGGACAACCTGTTAGGCAATCCGGCCTATCTCGATACGCGGCGCGAGCTGTGGCGCAAGCTCGACGGCTGGATGGACCGCGTCGAGCGGCCATACTATGACAACTGGTTCGCCCGCGCGGCAGAGAAGGAAGTGAAAGCCTGGAACCGCGAGCACGGGTTCGGCAAAGACAACCCGGACCGTTCGATCGGGCGCAAAGCGCTCTTCGATATGTCTAAGTCGAAACCGGCCTAAAAGATAAATTTCAAGCCCAGAAACACACGCCGGGCGCCATCGCGTTAGCGCTGTGAACGCATCTGCATCATTCGGATCGCCACACACCAGGCCACAGCTCATAACCGTGCCGCGAGCGCGAGCGACCGGAGGCTGCGATTCCACCGCTTTTCGCCAATAATTAAAGTATCTTCGCCTTCGGTCGCTGGCGCTGTCTTGTGCTGGTTCAGCGTGAAATGGAGAGTCGGCGCGCCCCGTTAGGGAGTATAACGCCGTTTTCGGCGGCCAGTCAGTACAGCCCAACGAGGTTGCGCCTCGTGGCGGGGCACCGGCGGACTGCAACGGGTTTCACGAAGAGATCAGGTGGGGATACTAACTGGCTTCGAAACGAATCCACAACTCGTTGGGCATTTTTAACACGGCTTGTGGGCCAGGGCGTCAGGCGGCTCAGCGGTTCCATCGGACCGTGGCTACCCGACTGCGCCAGTTTTCAACTTCCGGATTACGCCTGATCCGCGCGGAATCTGGCTCCCCACACTGGACGCATTTAAAACTCGTGCTGCCTAAATCCAGTGTCGCTCGAACCCCAGCAACTCCCGCCGCAGATGCCATAGCTTACACTCAAACTACATGCTCAACCGAGGCTATGCCTACACCACAATCATCAGCAGCAAATACCATGGACAAAACCTGCTCTCCCACTTGGCAAGCCTTTACCACCACTCAACCCCACAAGCCTGGCAACAAAAACTGAACAACGGCGAAGTCACCCTCAACGGCGTCACCGCCACCGGAAGCGAATCGGTCACGTTAGGCCAAACCCTTGCCTGGAACCGTCCACCCTGGATCGAACCAGACTCCCCTCAGCACTTCGAAGTCCTGTTTGAAGACCCCCATCTGTTGGCCGTCAACAAACCCAGCGGGCTGCCCACCCTCCCCGGCGGCGGCTTCATGGAAAACACCCTCCTGCGCTTGGTGCAAAAGCAGACCCCCAACGCAAACCCTGTCCACCGGTTGGGCCGAGCCACCACCGGCATCGTCCTCTTCGCCAAAACACCGCACGCGGCCGCTAATCTACTCGCAAACTGGAACACACCCAAAATTCAAAAAATCTACCGGGCGCTGGCTCAAAACATTGCACAGCACGACGCCTACGAAATTCTCACACCCATCGGCCTCGTACCGCACCCGCTCATCGGTTCCGTGTGGGCCGCCAACCCAAATGGCAAACCGTCAAAGTCATTGGCAAAGGTGATCTCACGCACCACCAGCACCACAACATTTGAGGTAAGCCTAAATTCGGGCCGCCCTCATCAAATCAGAATCCATCTGGCATCCATCGGCCATCCCCTGGTAGGCGATCCTCTGTACGGCTTGGCCGGCCAGCCTCTTGAAAACCTTCCCGGCCTCCCCGGCGATGGAGGATATTTCCTGCACGCCCAATTTCTGAAATTCCACCACCCCATCACCGGAGAACAAATCAATCTTGAGGCAACTTTGCCGTCCGGATTCTCATTGCATCAGTAGGTTCACGGCGGGAATCAAATCAGGGTGGCCGTTGAAACCTGCGCGATCCCGCCATTCCGAATCCTAACGAAGCGAGTTTAATTACGCTCCGATAATGGTGGTTAAGGGAACAAAACCTCGCACTCGGGCAATCCAATCTACATAGAGTTAAGCGTCTTCCGGGCCGCTAAAACCGCTCTGACTATCTCGTACCCAGATCAAGATGATACGCCGCCAGGAGGTTTCGTTTAGACCGGCGGGACTGCGGAGTAAGGATAGCCCGTCATCACCGGCTTGCTTTCCCGCTTCGCGTTCGTGTTTCGCCCGGGAACGGCTCGCGCTTCCAGGATTCCGATACAATGATCCCAATGGGTGAATTGAGCTGATGAAGCTCACGGCAATCGTGAACATTGCCTACACGGAACGGGACCTGTGAGTGCGATAATCGAGCGCGCAACAGCGGTCGGCATGGCACGAACTGCACCTGATGCGGAGCGTTGCGTCTGATGCTGTCTTATTCACGCCAGCAGGCGATATGGCTCCTGGCGCTGGGCGTCGCGCTGGTTGTATCCCGATGGGCGCTATTTCCGCGCTATCTGATCATGTTCGACGAGATCAACTTCGCCCTTGCCGTCGAACGATTCGACCCCGGAGCGCATCAGCCACAGCCGCCGGGATACCCGTTATTTGTAGCGCTTCTGAAATTGCTGGCTCTGTGTGTGCCGAAGATCGAGATGGTGTTCCTGATTGCCAGCCTGTTGGTGAGCGCTGCTGCTCTGGTTCTGCTGTGGCGCTTATGCGAACTGATGATCGGTCCGAACGGAGGCATCATTGGCGCCCTGCTATTCTTATTCAACCCCCCATTCTGGCTCGCCGCGATTACGAACCCTGTCCGCTTGTGCCTGGCGGCGGGAGCGCTCGCGGTTGCGTTGTGCGTCTGGCTCGCCTGCCAGCGGAATTCGTCCCGGTGGTTCGTGCTTGCGGCGGCGGTTCTCGGGGTTTGCGCCGGTGCCAGGCCGTCACTACCCATACTGCTGGCTCCGCTGATGTTCTGGGCTGCGTGGCGGATTCGTTTGCCGTGGAAGGCCGCCGGCCTTGCGGTCCTGTGCTTTTGCGCAGCGGTTGCAGCGTGGCTGTCTGTTTTGATCATGACCGCCGGGGGCTTCCGGCAATTCCTGGAAATGTTGCGAGTCTATTCGGAGCATCAGATGGCCGCAGACTCCGCTCTTTTCGGGGCGCCGCTGCGCAATGCCTTGCAGATGGCCTGGGAAGCGCTGACGTGGTCGTGCCTGGGGGCGCTGTCCTGGTTGTGGGCCGTGCCTTTTGTAATGTGGAAAGCGACCGGTATCTTTGGCGCGTTCACGACGCGCTTTCTGGCGCTGTGGTTCTTTCCAGGCCTGCTGTTTTGGGCGACGTTCCATGTCGGGGATCCGGACCATACGCTGTTGATCATTCCCGTGACGTGCATCACCGGCGCGCTGGTGCTAACCGCGTTGACACGCAAATTGTCACAGGCCAAACGCACAGTCACGATCGGGTTTTGCGTCTTGTTGAACGTGTTTCTGTTCTTTAAACCTATCAGCGAGACGACGATAGCCAGCACATACAAACCGGTGCGGTGGATGAAAGACTACATCGCCGACGTTCTTGAAGGCGCCGGGAGTTTGCGGTACAAGGGTCCAGTTACTGTGGTGTTCGACGAAAACGCTCCCGGCTGGCGGCAACTCTCGTATTACGATCCGCGTGCGCACATCATTGTGATCATGAGAGAAGAGGGACACCCGCTAACGACGCGGCACATCATCGGCAAACAGGCAACGACGCGGACCAGTGCCGATGGAGTCGTGGCGCTGCCGTCTTGCGGCACACTCGCGTGGACCGACCCGGTGGCCCGGCCTGTGGCGGCCAGCGGGATCCCGCTACAGTCGACGCACTCTCGTGTGTTCTTCACTCCGGCGGTACGCGGCGAATCGTTCGAGTTTCACGGCATTAAGTTTGTTTCCGGCGAAGAGGCCTGCGACGCTGAGGCCGCGTCTGGCTTGAGCCGTTTGTATCAGTGAGCAGTGCGCGCCAGCGACCGGAGCCGTCCCATCCTCATTTTGGTTACTACCTTGGAGTGCAAAAACTGCGATGACTTCTTCCCTCAATCCCTCAATGCCCCAGCACCTGAATTCGCGAGACAGACAAAGACGTCGCCGACGATCTCGCGCCCGGAGTCCAACGACATCGTCGACTGGGGCCGCGCTCACCTCAAATTCGAACCCGATGAAGTCCAGGCGCACGTGCTGCGCAGCGAGTCCAAACGCGGGATCTTGTTCAGAGTTCCGGACCTTGCGCCCGCTCAAATCCGGCTTGACTTGCGGAACCTGCGAGATAGATGATTGGCTCGTAGCGCAGCCGCGGATTTCCGATGCGGCCAGGGAGAAAAATCATGAGCAGTCGAGAAGGCTCCGTTTCACGGCGGAAATTCATGACCACAGCCGGCGCGATCGCCGCCGCGCCGATGATTGTGCCCAGTTCGGTGCTGGGCCAGCGCGCCGGAGCGGTGGCGCCCAGTGACAAGATCGCAATCGCCGGCATCGGGATCGGCGGACGCGGAATGGCCTCAGTGAATGCCATCCTGAGCTACCAGGACGCCCGGTTTACCGCCATCTGCGATGTCAGGGATTCGCGCCGCGAGGCCATCAAGAGCATCGTCGACAAGCGCTACCAGAACAATGACTGCAGAATGTACACGTACCAGGAGGAAGTCCTGGCGCGCCCGGACATCGATGCCGTGATCATCGCAACACCTGAATTCTGGCACGCGCCTCTCTCCGTACAGGCCGCGTGGGCAGGCAAGGATGTCTACTGCGAGAAGCCCTGCTCGATGTCGATTCAGGAGAGCCGCGCGCTGGCGGATGCGTTCCGCCGCACCGGCCGGATTTATCAGGCCGGCACGCAGCGGCGCAACGGCACCAATTTCATCTGGGCGGTCGAAGCGGCCCGCACGGGCAAACTCGGCAAACTCCAAACCGTCCACGCCAACGTGGGGACTTATCTGATGTGGCCGCCCATACCCAGCAAGGACTGGCTGCCCGGAGAGCCGGAGCCGCCCAAGCAGGTTTGCGATTGGGACCGCTGGCTCGGCCCGTGCCCATGGCGCCCGTACAACTCGTTCTATGTCACCGGCGGGAGCGGCTGGACCAACTGGTACGACTTTCATGGCGGCGGCATCCTGGAATGGGGATCGCACACAGTGGACCTTTGCCAGTGGGCCGCCGATTGCGACGACACCCAGGCCGTCGAATACATTCCCAAGGGAGCCAACGGCGCGCCTTACTCGGTTCAGTGCACCTATCCCAACGGCGTCAAACTCGTGATGCGCGATGGGAACAACTTAGGGAAGCGCCTGCCGAACGACGGCTGGATGGGCATGGGCTCGTGCAGCGTACGTTTCGAAGGAGACCAGGGCTGGGTGGAAACCGGCGACGGCGGTAGGATCGCGGTTTCGGACAACCTCAGGAACCAGGTTCCGGAACGTCTCGACGACCGGCTCACCCTGCATTATCACTGGCGCGACTTCATCGAATGCATCAAGACCAGATCGCAGACGAGGGCCAATGCCGACCACGCCTGCAACTCGCATATCACCTGCCACGCCGCGTATGCTGCGTTTGAGTTGGGCCGCAAGCTGATCTGGGATCCGGCTAAGCAAGAGTTCGTCAACGACGCCGAGGCCAATCGCATGCGCTCGCGGGCCATGCGGAAACCTTGGGCAATCTAACCGGCGCGGACTGAAAAGAAAACTGAGATAGGAGATTCCGAAAATGCAGAACAGCGCACCAGCAAAGCCAGCCGGACAGGCGCCCGCCACCACCCGCCGGGCGAAGCCGGAGATTCCCGCCGAGTTCAAGGCTGAGCCAATTGAGAAGTTGAACCAGTCCGCACTTATCCAAATCCTCGGAGAAGCCGGGTCCGAACCCGCGAAGGTATTCCGGAAAGCGATCGCCTGCAAGCGCCTGGCTGTGATCGGCACGAAAGAAGCTGTGCCACCGCTGGCTGCGCTGTTGAGCGACGATCGCGTCTCCGACTATGCTCGCGACGCTCTGGAGTCGATACCCGATCCAGCCGCCGGGGACGCCTTGCGCGCCGCCCTGCCTAAGCTGAAAGGCATGACGCTGGTCGGTGCGATCAACTCGATCCGGCGGCGGAGGGATCCGAAGGCCGTCGAAGCTCTGAGCAAACTCGTTCATGGGCCGGACGCCGCCGTGGCTGGGGCGGCCGCGCTGGCGCTGGGAGATATCAGCGGTCCCGTCGCGGCGAAGACGCTGCAGCGGGCACTCGCCACAACCAAGGGAACCGTGCACACGAATGTGGCCGCCGGCGCATTGCTGTGCGCAGACCGGATGATGGCGGACGACCGCAAGGGAGCTTTCGCTCTGTTGGACGTTCTCAGCCGTCCGGAGATTCCAAGCAACGTGCGGCTGCCAGCCATGCACCTGCAGATCGCGGCGGAGACCTCGCCGAACCGGCCGCGCTGAGCGCCGGCGCAAGCCAGAAGTAACGCACAACTCCTGCGGCGCACTACGCTAGACTGAAAAGTTTGGAGAGTGCGCTATGTTCAGATCCTTTTTTCTCTTGTGCCTGCTGGTGTCGATTGCCGCGGTGTGCCCCGCGGCCGACGTGCCGGAGTGGGAGAATCCCCAGATTTTCGGCATCAATGTCGAGCGGCCACACGCCACCTTGATGCTCTATCCCGACGCCGCGCGGGCTCTGCAGGGCAAGCACGAGGCGTCGCCCTATTATCAGTCGCTGAATGGCAATTGGAAGTTCAACTGGGTGCCGAAGCCCGAACAGCGCCCCATCGATTTCTACAAAGCGGGCTACGATGTCAGCCACTGGAAAGAGATCCCCGTACCGTCGAACTGGCAGTTACAGGGCTACGATTTTCCGCACTACACCAACATCATTTATCCGTTTGAAAAGAACCCGCCCTATATCCGCCACGACCATAACCCGGTCGGTTCGTACCGCCGCAACTTCACGCTGCCGGAGACATGGAAGGGCAGAAATGTTTTCGTGCATTTCGACGGCGTCGACTCCGCGATGTATCTCTGGGTGAACGGGCAGAAGGTCGGTTACAACGAAGATAGCCGCACTCCGGCGGAATTCGATATTACGAAATACCTGCGGCCCGGAGCGAACTCGATCGCCGCGGAGGTGTACCGTTTCTCCGACGGATCGTATCTTGAGGACCAGGATTACTTCCGCTTGAGCGGCATTTACCGCGACGTCTACCTGTTCTCCACCGGCGAATTGCATATCCGCGATTTTGAGGTCAACACTCTGCTCGACGGCGAGTACCGCGATGCGCAGCTCAAGGTCACGCTGAAGTTGCGCAACGAGGCTGCGCGCGCCAACACCGCGCAAATCGAAGCCGCCTTGCTCGACGCGGCCGGCAAGAACGTCGCGACGCTGGCAGCCAAGAAAGCAGACGTCGCGCCGGGCGCCGAGAGCGTCGTCGCGCTGGATCAGAAGATCGCCAATCCGCTGAAGTGGTCCGCCGAGCAGCCTAACTTGTACAAGCTGGTGCTCACACTCAAGGACGGCGCGGGCAAGGTGATCGAAGTGATCCCCAGCACCGTCGGATTCCGCTCGTCTGAGATCAAGGGCGGTCAGTACCTGCTCAACGGCAAGCCGATCTACTTCAAGGGCACGAACCGCCACGAGCACGATCCTGATCTCGGACACGTGCCGACCACGGCCATGATGGTGAAAGATATCCTGCTGATGAAGCGCTCCAACATCAACGCGGTGCGCACCAGCCACTATCCCAACACGCCGGAGTGGTACGCGCTGTGCGATCAGTACGGCCTCTATCTGATTGACGAGGCGAACATCGAATCGCACGGTATGGGCTACGACCCGAAGGTCACGCTGGGCAATAATCCGGTTTGGGAAAAAGCCCATCTGGATCGCATCGAACGCATGGTGGAGCGCGACAAGAATCATCCGTCCGTGGTGATCTGGTCGCTGGGCAATGAGGCCGGCGACGGCGTGAATTTCGTCAAGGCCAGCGCCTGGATCCACCAGCGCGACAAGACGCGCCCGGTGCAGTACGAGCAAGCTGCACTCCTTCCGCATACAGATCTCTATGTGCCGATGTACGCGACGATCGATAAGATCGTGAAGTACGCCGAGTCCAACCCCTCACGCCCGCTGGTCCTGTGCGAGTACGCGCATACCATGGGCAACAGCGGCGGCAATTTCAAGGAATATTGGGATGCCATCGAAAGCCATAAGGCGCTGCAGGGCGGCTTCATCTGGGATTGGGTCGATCAGGGACTCCGCAAGCGCACCGGCGACTGGAAGGAATTCTGGGCTTACGGCGGTGACTATGGCGACAAGCCAACCGACACCAATTTCTGCATCAATGGCCTGGTGCAGCCGGACCGCAAACCCAATCCGCATCTGAGCGAAGTGCGCAAGGTCTATCAGAATATCAAGACCACGCCGGTTGATCTGGCCGCCGGCAAGGTGAAGGTCGCGAACAGTTACTTTTTCACCAACCTCGATTTCGTGAACGTGACGTGGGAAGTCAGCGCCGACGGCGTCGTGATCGAGAAAGGCCAACTGCCCAAACTGGCACTCGCACCGCGCGACACGCGCGAGATCGCGGTTCCGTTGCACATGCCGAAGGCAAAGCCGGCCACCGAATACTGGTTGAAACTGAGCTATGCGTTGGCGAAGGATGAGCCCTGGGCCACGCAGGGCCACGTGGTGGCCTGGGAACAGTTCAAGCTTCCCGTGGAAGCGCCGCGGGCGACGAAGGCCGATGTGACCGCGATGGCGCCGTTGAAATTGGAGCAGTCCGGCGCCTCGATTACGGTGACGGGGAAAGACTTCACGCTCGTGGTCGGCAAGAAGAGCGGCGCCATTGAATCGTTCCGCGCGAATGGAAAGCAACTGATCGCCACTCCGCTCGAGCCGAATTTCTGGCGTGCGCCGACGGACAACGACGTAGGGAACAAGGCGCCCAAGCGGCTCAGCGTGTGGTGGCAGGCCGGCCCGGGCCGCGACGTGCAAAGCGTCAACGCGACACAGCCGAAACCGAACGTGGTGCGCATTGAAACGGCCGCCACGCTGCCCGCGGGCAACTCGGATTACAGCAACACATACACGGTGTACGGCAGCGGCGATATCGTCGTAGAGAGCAAGTTCACGCCGCACGGGAAGCTACCGGAAATGCCGCGCTTCGGCATGCAGATGGCGATGCCCGCCGAATTCCGACAGGTGAGCTGGTACGGCCGCGGTCCGCAGGAGAACTATTGGGACCGCAAGACCGGGGCGGCCGTCGGCGTCTACTCCGTGCCGGTGGAACAGCAAATCCACGTCTATGTGCGCCCGCAGGAGACCGGCAACAAGACGGATGTGCGCTGGATCGCGTTCACGAACAAAGCGGGCACAGGGTTGCTCGCCGTGGGCATGCCGCTGCTCAGCGCGAGCGCGTGGCCGTTCACTATGGACGAGTTGCAGAAGGCAGCGCACACGCACGAGCTTCCCCTCACGGGAAACGTGACTATAAACCTCGATTACCGGCAGATGGGCGTGGGCGGCGACAACAGTTGGGGCGCGAAGACGCATCCCGAATATATGTTGCCGAGCCAGCCCTACAGCTACCGCTTCCGCCTGGCGCTGATCGCGGGCAAGGGCGCATCGCTTAGCGACCTGAGCAAGCTGGACTTCGAGTAACACGAGCGTCAGGCTAGATCGAAGAGCAGGATCTCCGCGGCGGAGTCTGCACGGATGGCAATTTCGCGCTCGTCGCTCAGACTCGCGCCGTCGCCGTCCCGCAAATCAGCGCCGTTCACCGTGACATTGCCGCGCGCAATTTGAATCCAGGCGTGGCGTCCGGGCTGCAGGCTGTGCGCCACGGCATCTCCGGCGGCGAGCGTCGCAGCATACACATCGGCATCCTGGTGGATGCTTGTGGAACCGTCGCGGCCATCGCCCGAGGCAACCAGGCACAAGCGGCCCGGGCGCGCACCGAGTGGAAACTCACGTTGCTCGTAGCCGGGTGTGAGGCCGTTTTCCGAAGGCACAATCCAGATCTGCAACAAGCGCAATTCGTCGCTGCTGGAGTGGTTGAACTCGCTGTGCGTGACGCCCGTACCCGCCGTCATGCGCTGGATTTCTCCGGGCCGGATCGTGGAGCCGGTACCCATGCTGTCTTTGTGGTCGATCGCGCCATCGAGCACCCACGTCAAAATCTCCATGTCCCTGTGGCCATGTGTACCGAAACCCGCGCCCGCCTTTACGAAGTCGTCGTTGATCACGCGAAGAGTGCGAAAGCCCATCTGGGCCGGGTCATAGTAGCGGTTGAACGAAAATGTGTGGCGGCTGTCCAGCCAGTCTGTCCGGGTTTGGCCGCGCTCAGCGGCCGGTCTGATCGTCAGCATCGTATCCCTCTTTCGCCCGCAGCAAGCGGAGCCCGTTAAAAGTCACGAGCAGCGTCGCGCCCATGTCGGCGGCAACGGCCATCCAGAGCGTGGCGTGGCCGGAGAACGCCATGGCGAGAAACGCGGCTTTGAGTCCCAGTGCAATGACTACATTCTGACGTATTACGGCAGCGGTGTGGCGCGCGTGGCGCAGCAGAAACGGAAGCTTGCCAAGCTGGCCCGACATGACCACGACGTCCGCAGTCTCCAGCGCGACATCCGTCGCATGCCTACCCATTGCAATGCCGATCGACGCGGCAGCCATAGCCTGCGCATCATTGATTCCGTCACCCACCATCGCGACGGAGCCGTGCAGTCCGCGCAGTTCCTCGACCGCCGCGGCTTTTTCATCGGGCAGAAGCTCGGACCGTACGTTGCCGATCCCGAGCGCCGCGCCCACCGCGGCCGCCGTAACATGGTTGTCGCCGGTGAACAGCGCCAGCGCTTCCACGCCTTGGCCACGCAGATCCGTGAGGGCCTGGTGCGCTTCCGCACGCACGGGATCGTGCAACCCGATCAGCGCCCACACTTCGCGCTCGGTTCCGCAGAGCACCGCTGTGTGACTCGCATTGCTGCAAGCTTCCAGTTGCTCGCGAAGTTCGGGCGTATCGAAATGTTTTTCCGCAAGCAGGCGGCTACTGCCCACCCAGAATGTCTCCGATTCAATTTCCGCCTGCGCGCCGCGGCCTTGCAATGCCTGAAACGCCACCGCCGGGAGCGGTGCGCAGCCGCGCTCTTCCGCGTAACTCACAATCGCCTGGCCGAGCGGATGCTCGCTGCGCATTTCGAGCGCTGCCAAGCGTTCGAGGACTTGCGCTTCCGGCCGTCCGTTCAGCGTGGAGAAGCGCTCCACGCGCGGCTCGCCTTGCGTCAACACACCGGTCTTGTCGAAAGCGAACGCCTTCAGTTTCGAAACCTCCTCGAGAAACGCACCGCCTTTTACAAGGACGCCGCGGCGCGCGGCCGATGCGAGCGCCGAGACGATGGTGACAGGCGTCGAAATCACCAGCGCGCAGGGGCACGAGATCAACAGGATCACCATGCTCTCATAGAACCAGTGTGCCCAACCGCCGCCGGCCAGCAACGGAGGGACCAAGCCCACCAGTCCCGCGAGCAGAAACACCGCCGGCGTGTAGTAGCGTGCAAAGGTCTCGACAAACTGCTCGCTCGGCGCGCGCCGCTTCGCGGAGCTTTCCACCATGCGCACCATGCGCGTGAGCGTCGTATCCGAAGCCAGGCGCGTCGTGCGTATCTCCATCGCGCCGTCGCCGTTCATCGTGCCGGCGAAGACGTGGCTGCCCGCCGCCTTCCATACCGGCACGGATTCGCCCGTAACAAGCGCTTGATCGACGCTCGAGGCGCCGGAGACAACTTCCCCATCACAAGGTATGCGCTCGCCGGGCTTCACGCGAACAACCGAACCGACACCGATCTGCTCCACCGGCATGCGATGCTCGCCATGCGCATGCACGACCGCCGCAGACTCCGGCGAGATGCGCAGCAACGCCGAAACCGCATTGCGCGCTCGAGCGATGCTCCAGGTCTCCAGCAGCAAAGCCAGCGCAAACAGGAACGCGAGCGTCGCGCCCTCCGACCACTCGCCCAACGTGCAGGCTCCGGCAATCGAAATCGCTACCAGCACGTTCATGTCCGGACGCAGATGGCGCAGCGAGATCCAAACCTTGGGCAGCGCCCGGTAAATCCCGACGGCGATCGCTGCGGCATAGCACGCGACTGCACCGGCCGGCAGACTTTCCGGAGTATCCCCGTGCCCCGCTAGAATTCCGAGCAGACCGCCCGAAGCGACCGCTTCGAACGCCATGCCCGCGAGCAGAAATGCGCCGCTCAGGGCCGCGCAGATCGTACGCCAGTGCTGCCTCGGAAACGATTCCTGCCGCGAAACCGGCCGATCCCGCCAGAGCTCGGCGGACATACCCGTGCGTGCGACCAGCTCGCAGATCCGTTCGCCGCTGACTCGCCGCGGGTCCAACTCTACCGTCATGCAGGCTTGCAGGACGTCGAAGGTGAGGTCATAGATGCCCACCTGCTCGCTGAGCCGGCGGCGCAGCAAAGAGACCTCTTCGGCGCAATCCATGCCGTCGATTCGATAGCGGAGCGTGGTTCGGATGGGAGCGTATCCTTTCCTCTTAATGATAACGTATTCTCAAGTAAACGCTGCCACTTGACGGCTCCGCGAAACTTAGATACATTTACAGTTGAACAGTTGATGAAGTGTAGCATTAAAGCCGGACCGGGAATAAGTGAAAATAGTATGCAGCGCAAAAAGACGGAGACCGCAGAGCACGCCCACCCGCGGCCTGTGCGCTTGCCTTCGGTGAATGAAGCCGCACTGGATCGCGCCGCGCGCCTTTTCAAGGCGATCGGCGACGTGCCACGCTTGCGATTACTGGCGATGCTCGCGCACGGAGAGGCCTGCGTTTCGGAACTGGCGGCCGCCGGGGAAGAGCAGTTGTCGACGGTCTCGCAGCGGCTGCGCGTGTTGCGCGCCGAGGACATTGTAGTCCGGCGGCGAGACGGGAAACATATCAACTACTCGCTGACGGACCAGCACGTCGTCGATCTGATTTTTAACGCGCTGGCCCATGCCAGCGAGATGCCGGCCGGTAAGAGTACGGGGAGAACCTAATAATGAAGGACTGCAAGATTCACGATTCCCACAGCCATGTGCACGGAGAAGGCTGCGGGCACACCGCCATCCAACACGGTGACCACACTGACTATGTGCACGATGGCCACCTGCACCGCAAGCATGGTGACCACGTCGACGAGCACAAGCTCGAAGTCAGCTCGCGGAACCCGTCTGAGTGTACGCCCGAGCATACCTGCGAAGCGCACGACCCGGCGCACAAGCACGGCCCGGGCTGCGGTCATGAAGCGATTCCGCACGGAGACCACACGGATTATCTGGTCGACGGACATCTGCATCATCCGCACAGCGAACACTGCGACGACCACGGCAAAGTCATAATGGAGAAGTGACACACGTGGAATGGACACCGGACTGCTGGCAGCGGAAACCCGCACTGCAGCAGCCACACTATGCACCGGATGCGGGTCTGGCAGAGGTTTTGGAGCAACTCGCGGCACTGCCGCCGATAGTGACGTCCTGGGAAGTAGCCGCGCTAAAGGCGCAACTCGCCGAGGCTTGTCAAGGAAAGCGATTCTTGCTGCAAGGCGGAGATTGCGCCGAGCGCTACGAGGATTGCCGCTCGGATCTGATCGCCAGCAAGCTCAAGATCCTGCTGCAAATGAGTCTTGTCCTGATTCAAGGCAGCAAGAAGCCTGTGATTCGAGTGGGACGCTTCGGCGGGCAGTACGCCAAGCCGCGCTCAGAGGATTTGGAGACGCGGGACGGCGTCACGCTGCCGAGCTATCGCGGCGACCTGATCAATCACCCCGGCTTTAGCGAGGCCGAACGCCGGCCGGACCCCGAGTTGCTGCTGCGCGGTTACAGCCGCGCGGCCATGACGATCAATTTCATTCGCGGCCTGGTACGCAGCGGATTCGCCGACCTGCATCATCCCGAAAACTGGGATCTGGAATTCGTCGAAGGCTCGCCGATGGCGGCCGAGTACCGGAGCATGGTGGCGGGCGTGAGCGACGCGCTGGGTTTCATGGAGAACATCCTCGGGATGAAGACCGGCGGGCTGGAGTGGGTCGACTTTTTCGCGAGCCACGAGGCGCTGCATTTACACTACGAGCAAGCCCAGACGCGGCGAGTTCCGCGAAGGCCCGGCTGGTACAACCTGACTACGCATTTCCCGTGGATCGGTGCGCGGACTGCGGATCCGGATGGCGCGCACGTCGAGTATTTTCGCGGCATCTCGAATCCCATCGCCATCAAGGTGGGACCGTCGACGACGCCGGAAAAGCTCAAGCGGCTGCTGGAAATTCTGAACCCCGAAAACGAACTCGGCCGGCTAACGCTGATCCACCGCTTCGGTCTGCCGCGCATCGCGGAGTCGCTACCACCGATGATCGAAGCCGTGCGCGCGACCGGTATCACGGCGCTATGGTCCTGTGATCCGATGCACGGCAACACGCGCACGACGGCGGATGGCGTCAAGACGCGGCACTTCTCCGATATTCTCGACGAACTCGTGCAGGCCTTCGAGATTCATGCAGCATGCGGCAGCCGGCTCGGTGGCGTGCATATTGAACTGACCGGGGAGAACGTGACGGAATGCCTGGGCGGCGCGCGGGGATTGACAGAGGCGGACCTGGGACGAGCCTACAAATCGGAAGTCGACCCCAGGCTGAACTGCGAGCAGGCGCTCGAGATGGCCATGCTGATTGCGCGCAAGATGAAAAGCATGAACGGGCCAGCGTAATAAGCAAGGGCCGCCCGTACTGGCGCGGCCCACAATCATCTGCCGCCGCGCTTAGCCGCGCAAGCCGGCCAGGACGCCCCGTTCGTAGGCGAGCGAGCGATCCATGCCCGGATACGGATCGTCCGCGTTGATCTCGTATTCGAGCATCACTCCAGCAGTGTACTTCATCTGGCGAAGCGCTTTGAAAAGCTTGACGATCGGCAGCGCGCCGTCGCCGACCGCGACCTGCGAGGCCTTGTCTTTGGTGTCGGACAGATCCTTGATGTGCAGGTCGAGCATGCGCGAACCGGCGCTCTTCACCTCGGCGACGATATCGGCGCCAGCGCGGGCGCTATGGCCGATGTCCATGCACAGGCCTACGCGCGGGTCCATATTTTTCACGGCGTCAAGCACGCTCTTCGGCGAGGGGAACTCCTTGTCCTCGGGGCCGTGGTTGTGGATGGCAACCTTGATATTGAACTCTTTCACCAGCTTTTCGACTGCCGGGAGCGTTGCGTGTGAGGGCGCAGAGACCATCATGGGCATGCCGGCCGCTTTCGCGTATTCGAACATCTTGCGCAGCAGTTCCGGCTTCTTCAAGTCGATGTTGCCACCGCTCGTGATGATCATCCCAGCGTCGCGAAATTCCTTCGCCCCGGCTACGGTTTGCTCTGGAGTATCAGCATACTTCAGGTGGAACTCCTTAATGCTGATGTACTTGATGTTGAGTTTCTTGAGCATCTCGATCGCCTGTGGGCGGGAGAATTTGCGCAAGGAGTAAGTGGCAACTCCGATCTTAAACTCGTCGGTGGCTTCAGCGGCCGAAGCAACAGAACTGAGCGCCGGGAAACCGGCCATTGCGATGGAGCCGCCGAGGAATCCGCGGCGGGAGGAACGAGTATTCACGAGTTTCTACTCCTGTTAGATGTGAAGTACGGACAACTCTAAATGATATCGGGTTTTGGAACGGAGCGGGGATCGCAAACTTAGTATTCACTGGGGACCGCGGGGTGCGCCAGTCCCCAGACCGGCGCCGGTCATCCACTCGATCGCTACTAGTTGGACCGGTGCGCCGGCGTCGACCGCCGCGCTTAGTTTTCTCACGGTCTCGATCGTGAACTTGCCGCTCAGTTCCTGCAATGCCGGCCGCAGCCCGGGAGTTTGCAGGAGTTTGGCGGCGCGCACGACGATGCCCTCGGCGGCCGGGCCAAATACCTGTTCGTCGTCTGTGAGAACGTGGAATTTTCCTGAGGCTAGCGCTCCATCGGTCAGCGTACTGGCCACGAGCGTCACTTCGTATTTGGCGAGCGCTTCGTAAGCGGCTTTGCGCTCCATCGATTGTGGCGGGGCACTCCATTCGAGGTGGAGAGCGCGTTGCAGCGCCGCGAGCCCATCGGCACGCTCGAGGAAATCAGGACTGGCGCCGAGCTTCCAGCCACCTTTGAGTTTCGCCGCGTCGCTCAGCGTTTTCAGCCCGTGCTCCTTCGCAAACTCCGCGTTTACCGCCAGCGCGAACGTGTTGTTGAAGCCGAGCATGACAGCCAATTCCAATTGCTGCTGCTGGTATGCCTGGCGAACCCGCTCCAGGGTGATGCTCTCATCGGGGATGGGTTCAAATTTGAAGATGCCGATGCGCGCCGAACCTATGTCTTCGGCGTAGAGATCGATCTCTCCGGCGCTCAACGCGTCGTGCGCGATGCGCGTCCTTCCAATGTTGAGTCGCCGCTGCACGGGCTGTCCCAAGCGCGCCTCCAGGTGGCGTGCGATCACTTCACCGAGCACCACTTGAGCCGTGTCGTCTTTCGAGCCGACAACCAGCGCGGGCGGTTTCGGAGCCGAGCAGCCGCAAAGCAAGCTCGCACCCAACGCCCACAGCGCGATTCGATCAAGCTTCAATTCGTTCCTCCTGGTTAGAAGACTCCCGGAAGCACAACCGTGCACTGCGGGCAGCGCCCGTCCGGGCCGAGCCTGTTCTCCAGGATACGAAATCCCAGCCTGCGGATGAGCGTCGTCCCGCACGCATGGCAGCGTGTGTCTTCCAATTCACCGCAAGCGCCAGGCCGGTTTCCGGCATAGACATAGCGCAGTCCGGATGCGACGCCGATGCGGGCCGCCCGCAAGAGAGTTTCGACCGGCGTCGCAGCGTTCTCCGCCATCTTGTAATCCGGATAAAAAGCGGTCAGATGCCACGGGATCGCAGGCGAGATGCCGACCAGGAACTCCGCCATCCGACTCAATTCGTCACTCGAATCATTGCAGCCGGGCACCACCAGCGTGACAACTTCAAGCCAGAAACCCATGGCGTGGATCCGGCGGATGCTGTCGAGTACCGGCTCTAGCCGCGCACCCAGACGGCGATAACCTGCATCCTCAAAGCCCTTCAGGTCAACCTTGAAAAGATCGGTACACGGGCGCAAGTATTCGAGCACGCGCGGCGTCGCGTTTCCATTCGAGACGAAGCCGGTCATCAGCCCTTCCGCCTTCGCTTCGCGGAAGACCGAAGCGGCCCACTCCGCGGTGATCAGCGGTTCGTTATAGGTGCTGATGACAGCGCTCGCGCCACTGCGCAGGGCACGCTCCACGAGGCCGCGAGGCGTAGCCTCCAGCGGCATTGCTTGCGATTGCGGGTCGCGGATGACTTGAGATGTCTCCCAGTTTTGACAATAGGGGCAATGCAGATCGCAGCCCAGCATCCCGAAACTGAACGCGCTCGATCCGGGCCGAACGTGAAAAAACGGCTTCTTTTCGATTGGGTCGCACTGCGCGCAGGCAACATAGCCCCATGGGGCGAAGAGTTTACCCGTGCGATTGAAGCGAACCTTGCAGACGCCGGCCTGCCCTTCAGGAATCGGACAACAGTGACCGCACGCAAAGCAGCGTACGCGGGCGCCGTCGATGCGTTCGTACAACTCAGCCTCGCGCACCCGCTCCGCCAAAATGCCGGCCAGCGTAAACATGACAGAAAACGCCTGCCTTCCCCAGCTCCAAGTTTACCGGATCCGGGGAGACAGGCGTTTGAATATCAGCAACTATCTAGTGGTGAGCAAATGAATCCGAAGTTCCGGCCACAGCTTCGAACTGCGCTTGGGCGGAAGGATGGTTCCCCATCCAGCAGCCCATCTCTTTTTCCTGCTGGATCAGATCCTTCAATGTAGTCTTCCCGAGAAGCGCATCTATGGCGTTCTGCATCGAGCGCCACATCGCGCGCATGGAACAGTCGCTTGCGTGACTGCAAGCTGTCTCAATTCCCGCATGGCGCTCGCAAAAGCTCGGCGTATAAAACCGTCCGCCCAAGGCCTCCAAAACCTCGGACACGGAGATTTGGTCTGCTGCTCGCGACAAAGTATAGCCACCCGACTGACCGCGGGCGCTCTCCACGAATCCTGCTAAGCGAAGCAGTCTCATCAGCTTTGCCACATTTGGGATCGACAATCCCTCCGCCCGGCTGATTTCCGGGATGCTGAGGCTCTCGTCATCGCCACACCTCGCCATGTGGAGCAGGCAACGGAGCCCGTATTCCTCCTGGGCACTTACCTTCATGACAATAATTGTAAAGCTATTGCAGTGGAAACAGGTATGAAAATCTTCAAAAAAAGTCAATTATGTGGTCGCGCCGCGTTTTGGACTTTCCGGCACCGCGAAGCGATTTCCTACACGGAACAATTTGCGCCTTATGTCGTCTGCCGCGGTTTGACTCTCCCGGCAAAGCGGCCTGGGGTTCTGGTATGCTATGGAGTCACGACCGTTCCACGAAGATCGTTCGCGAGTCTGCAATACCGATATGCCTTTCCAGATCGACCATTTTAAAGAATTTCTCGTCCGGCCCGCGCTGCCTAACTCGCTATCGAGGCTCTCCGAACTCGCTTACAACATACTCTGGACGTGGGACCACAACATCCGTAGCCTGTATCGCCGCCTCGACACCTCGCTATGGCGCGCATGCGGCCATAACCCCGTGTTGATGCTGGGCCGCCTGCCGCAGGCCACGCTCGAAAAGGCCGCCAAGGATCCGCGCTATATCGCGCTTTACAATCGCGCCTGCGAACGGCTCGACTCGTATCTGCAGCAGCATGAAGAGCCCGAGGACGGACAGCTCATCGCCTATTTCTCCATGGAGTACGGCATGGCCGAGTGCCTTAATATTTACTCGGGCGGCCTGGGCATTCTCTCCGGGGATCACATGAAGGGCGCCAGCGATTCTGACATTCCGCTGGTCGGCGTAGGTCTGCTCTACCAGCAAGGCTATTTCTCGCAATCGCTGAATCCCGATGGCTGGCAACAGGAGCGCAATCCGGTCAACGATTTCTACACACTTCCGGTGGCGCCCGCAAAAGACGCCTCCGGCAAGGAAGTATATGTGCAGGTGAAACTGCCGAGCGGAATCGTGCACGTCAAGGTCTGGCAAATCAGTGTTGGGCGCGTCAAGCTCTATGTGCTCGACACCAATATTCCGGAAAACCCCCGGCCGGAAGACCGCGACATCACGGACCAGCTTTATGGCGGCAATGCAAGTACGCGCATCCGGCAGGAGATCGTCCTCGGCGTCGGCGGCTTGTGCGCGCTGAAGGCGCTCGGCATCGAGCCGACTGTCTATCACATGAACGAGGGACACTCCGCGTTTCTGGCCGTCGAGCGCATCCGCGTGCTGATGGAGGAACGCCACATGTCGTTCGAGGAAGCGTTCGAAACATCGCGTGTTAATAATGTTTTCACTACGCACACCTCGGTGCCCGCGGGAATCGACTTGTTCGATACGTCGCTGATGTACGAGTATTTCAGCGAATATTGCCGCGAGCACGGGATCAATTTCGAGCAGATGCTCGCGCTGGGCCGCTGGAATCCCGACGACCACCAGGAACGATTCTCGATGGCGATTACGGCGATCAAAACGTCGTCCTACCGCAACGCGGTCAGCGCGTTTCATCGCGAAGTGTCGCAGGAGATGTGGCAGGATCTCTGGCCGGAACTGCCGGTCTGGGAGGTGCCTATCACGTCGGTGACTAACGGCGTGCATCTGCCGACCTGGTTGAACTACGATCTTGCAAGTCTCTATGACCAGTATTTGCAGCCCGACTGGCGCGACAAGTATCCCGAAGCCCAGACCTGGGACCTGATCGAAGACATTCCGAACCAGGAACTCTGGGAAGCCCACCGGCGCCGCAAACGCAAACTCGTGACGTTCGTACGCGACAGTATCACGGCAGCCGCGACGGCACGGAAAGCCTCAGCCGCGGAAGTGAAACGCCTCTCGGAAGTGCTCGATCCGGAGATTCTCACCATCGGTTTCGCCCGCCGCTTTGCTACATACAAGCGGGCGACACTGCTGTTCCGCGACGTAAAGCGTCTAAAGAAGATCCTCACCAATCCCGAAATGCCGGTGCAAATCGTGGTTGCGGGCAAGGCGCATCCGCAGGATCATCCGGGCAAGGGACTGATCCGCGAAATTGTGCAATTGTCACGCGAGCCGGAACTCCAGAAGCGCATCGTCTTTGTGGAAGACTACAGCATTGGGGTCGGGCGCGAGATGGTGCAGGGCGTCGACCTCTGGTTGAATAATCCGCGCCGTGGCGAGGAAGCTTGTGGAACCAGCGGCATGAAGGCCGGCCTGAACGGCATCCTGAATCTGAGTATCCTCGACGGCTGGTTCGACGAAGCCTATGAGGTTTCAGGCGGGTGGGCGATTGGAGATCGCGAACCGTATTCCGAGGACCAGGACGAAATCCATTCCAGCGCGATTTACTCCCTACTGGAAAATGAAATTGTGCCGATGTACTACACGGACAGGGAAGAAGGCGTTCCGACCGAGTGGACCAAGCGCATAAAGCTCTCTCTCAAGAACCTGAGCCCTTGGTTCAATTGTCAGCGCATGTTGGCCGAATATAGTTCGGAGTTGTACGCACCAGCGCATCGGGCTTTCGCGGAGATCCGGGAGAACGACTACCAGAAAGTGCGGGAGCGCACCAGATGGAACCGCAAGGTGCATGATACCTGGAGCAAGATCAAGTTTGTCGAGATTGGTCCGGACTTGGCAGGGCCGGTCTTGAGCGGCACGCCGATTCCATTCCGCGCCGTGGTCGATCTGGCCGGTCTGGAGCCTTCCGACATCCGCTTGGAAGTGGTGGTGGGCCGCGTCAGTGGTTCGGGCGAGTTGAAGCAGACGGAAGTACTGGCGTTGCCGCCGACCGATGTCAGTGGAGCGGCGCACGTCTTTTCCAAAGAGTATGTGCCGACATACACGGGGCGGCTGGGTTATGTGGTTCGAATCAGCCCGAATCATTGCGACGATCCGCTCACGCGGCCGTGCCACTCGCTGATGCGTTGGAGTGTGGAGTAGGATCAAGTCCGCGTTTTGTGTGTACTCGCCTGGAGATTTTGATGGCATTCGGACTCAATCCGTGGTACACAGTAGATGACAGGTATCTGGCGGGAGCGATCCCGCTGAGCTTGGTCCCTCGGAGTCCGCGGGCCGCTCTGGCCAACCGAATCCAATGTTGCGGAACCGACACCGCGTACAAACCCATTCGGAACCGGAGATAGTGGTCAGGGCAACAGGCAGTCGCTCTCAGGCTGAATTTTCAGAGTAATCGTATCCCCGAAGGAGCTATCGAAATCATGGATAGCGATCGCAAATACAAGCAGCACGGCTACATGGACACGGACCGTCCGTTCAACGGACAAGGCCGGGACGATCGTCCTAAGCAGCAGGGCCCCAGGTTGCCCTTAGACGTGACCGGACCGCGGCTTCCCAGAATGGTGCAAACCGTTGTGGCTGCACGCTGCTACAACTGCGCCACCGCGCTGCCGTCCGACTTCGACTTCACGGGAACCTGCCCGAAGTGCAACGTAGCGCTGCATTGCTGCAAGCAGTGCGCGTACTTCGACTCGTCCACCCGCTTTCAGTGCATGAAGCCGATTCCGGTCCGGATCGCCCAAAAGGACGGCGCCAACCAGTGCGGATCTTTCAGCCCGCGCGTCACAGTGGCCCGCGACGCCAAGTCAGGCTCGGCGCCGGTGGTCAGCGCACCGGTTGCTCCGGCGGCTGCTCCGCGCGTGCAAAGCGATGCGCGCGCAGCCTTCGACAGTTTGTTTAAAAAGTAGCGCAGCCTGTTCAAGAAGTCGAACCGCCGGTTCAAAGCAGAGAGGCGGCGCGCCCGATTTCCTCACCCATCCGCCGGTAGGCCGCAGAGGGCCTTAAAATGGGAGTGCCATGCGAATTGCAGAACTAACTGGACCGCACAGCTTCCGCCTGACTGAAGGCACAATCGGCGAACCCGCACCGGGCGAGGTGCAGGTCCGCGTCGAAGCGGTTGGGGTCTGCGGCTCCGATCTGCACAATTTTTGTGAAGGCTCTGTCGGCGATATGCCCAGCCGTTTTCCGATGGTGCTGGGACACGAACCGGCAGGAGTGGTCCTCAAAACGGGACCGGGCGTGAGCGGCTGGAAGCCCGGCGATCGCGCCGTGCTCGAACCTGCGATCTATTGCTACCATTGCGAGTTCTGCCGGAGCGGGCATCACAATGTCTGCGAGAACCTGCGCTTCCTGAGCCAACCTGGCGACCCCGGCTATTTCCGCGACTTTGTGAACTTGCCGGCCCACAACCTGCTACCTTTGCCCGAGGGGCTGAACTTTGTCGAGGGTACGGTGTTCGAACCGCTGGCGATTGTTCTGCACTCGATGAAGTTCGCGCAGATCACGATGGGCGATACGGTCGCCGTGTTCGGCGCCGGACCGATCGGAGTGCTGACGGCGGCTGTGGCGAAATTGTCCGGCGCGGGCCGCGTCTGGTCCATCGACCCTGTGGCGCACCGCCGTGAGATTGCCTTGCAGATGGGCGCCGACGCCGTGATCGATCCGCGCGCGACGGATGTGGTTCGGGAACTCGCGAAGGATACAGGCCAGCGCGGCGTAGACGTCGCCATCGATTGCGCCACAAAGGGCGGCTCGATGAACCAGTGCCTGCATGTCACCCGCAATGCGGGCCGCGTGGTGTACACCGGCATTCCGTCGGAGGTCAAGGCCGAGTTGGAATTTCACGTCATCCGGCGCAAAGAGCTCGCGCTCTACACGGTGCGCCGCTCCAACCATGAAACGGACGTCGCGCTGCGCATGATGAAGGAGAACTTCCGGCTCTTCGCTCCGATGCTGACGCACAATCCGCCGCTCGAAAAGATTCAGGGCGCATTTGAGACGCTGGCGCGCTATGACGACGGCGTCGGCAAGGTCGTACTCAAGCTCGGCGCCTAGCTCTGAGGAAAGCTGTCTGATGTTTCTTAAAATTCTTGCACACCCGGTCTTCGTCAATCTCAACTTCCACATGCCGATGGTGGTAGATCTCTCACACCCGCTGGTCATGCTGCAAGGCGAGAACGGTTCGGGCAAGTCGACGCTTCTGCATTCGATTTACTACGCCCTGCGCGGCGAGGAGCAGGAAGGCTACATCTTCCGGCTGGAACCCGGCGGCGTCAACATCGGCAAAGTGTCGCTGTTCGATGCCGAGGCGCACAATCCCCGGATGCAACTGGAATTCTTCAAGGACTCGCCGGATACGTTGGAGTTCCTGCGTGTGGCAAGTCACGGGCAGGTGATGTTGAGCATGTTCCAGCAGAACTTCCCGGCGCTTCCGAATGGCACAATTCTGTTACTCGACGAACCCGAGATGGCGCTTTCGGTCTCCAACCAGCGGCGCGTTTTGAAGATGATGATGGAATTGGTGGACAGGAAAGGATTCCGCATCGTCTGTGCGACGCACTCGCAGACGCTCATCGACGCTCCGGAAACCTACGTGATCAATCTCGACAACCACGTCAACCGCAACATTGTGAGCTCGGACATGGGAGTCGAGGGCCAAAGCACTATCCAGTAACCGCGCTTGCGGTGAAACCCGAAAGAACGGTAGACTGGAAGTTCCCACCTAGTTCACCACCCGATTTCCGGGATTGGAACTGGCCACATCTGAAATTTCGAGGATTGCAGTAAGCTCCCTATGCAGAAACAGGCGCGCAAGAAGGTTCTGGCTCTGGTTGAAGATCTATTTTTTACGGTCAAAATCAGCGACGCCGTACGTCGAGCCGGACTCGATGTCGAGTTTGTAAAGACGGAACACGATCTGTTCGAGAAGGCGAAAGAGAAGCCGGCGCTGATCGTGATCGATATGAACATCAATGGGATCGCGCCGGTAGCGACAATTGCCAAACTGAAGGCCAGCGCGGAACTGAAAGCGATCAGCGTGATCGGATATCTCTCACATATCCAGGGTGAGTTGAAGCAACAAGCCCAAGACGCAGGCGCGAATATGGTGATGGCGCGTTCCGCCTTCTCAACGAATTTTCCGCAGATTCTCAGGCGTCACGCCGGCTCGTACTAGCACCGCGAGAGCTACCGCGCCGGAAGCACTGGCGGCGCACGCAGGTTCAGCGGAATCCCTATAAGTTCAGAGCGTTCCTGACCCTCTTCCTGGGCGAGATCGGCCTCTTCCCGTACGCGCAGTCGATAGGCGCCTTGCGGCGCATCGAAGAGTACGTGGCCTTCCAGCGTCTCCGCCGGACTGAGCCGGCGCAGGATCGGCAGCCAGTCCGTAACTCCCTCGCCGTCGGTTTGTTCCGCGAAGGTCTCGCCGTTGGCGCCTTCCAGCGTCAGGGCCGGTACCGTTGAGTCCATGCCGCCGCTATTGGTGACATTCACTTTGAGGATCAGAAAACGCTTCTGCGGCAGCCGGGGTTTTTCGCCGGGGCCCAACTGCTGCATCCATTCGGCGTCGAGCACGGTATAGATCAGCGGACCGACTTGCACGCGCTCGCCCATATGCCGAAGACTCACGCCAGCACGTTTGGATTTCGAGCATCCCGCGATAAGTCCCATCCCGAGCACGGCGACGGCGGCCAGCAGCGGTAGAAATCGGCGATCCACGCTATGCATTGTCATGTAATGGTAACGAATTTACCACAAACTGACCCGCTTGACACGATACTCCGATACTTATTGGTCGAAGGCAACGGGTTGTTACACTCGATAAGTGGACTTCTGTAAAGGCTCGCTGCACAGCTCCGAGCATTCGATCTATCGCGACCGCAAGACCGGCGCGCGAATTCACCAGATCACGAAGCACGCTTCGATCAATCACCCAACTTACTTTTTGCAGTCTTCTTTTGCTCCGGATAATTGCGCATTGATATTTACCTCCTATCGGAGCGGCTCAGCGCAATTGTACGAGGCAGGCTTTCCAGATGGCCCGATCCGCCAGCTTACCGACGGCCCAGCGATCCATCCGTTTTCGCCAGCCTTCCATCCCGATGGCGGCCTCGTCTTCTTTGTGCGCGGCGGCGGAATCTGGGCGCTCGACCGCAGGACTCTGGCCGAACGCCCCATCGTCGAATTTCCCGGCGCGCAACTCGGCGAGTGTTCGGTGACGCGCGACGGAGACTGGCTCACTGCCGCCATCAAACTGGGCGCCGAGACCGGCCTCGTAGCCGGACGCGCCGACGGCTCCGGCTGGCGTCGGATTCTCTTCCCCCGCACTGTCATTCATCCGCAGTTCCATCCGCTGGAATCGGAGTGGATCGAGTTCGCCGGCGATCCCGCACCGCGCATGCACCGCGTGCGCCGCGACGGCTCCGGCATGGAGTGCCTCTACGAGCATGGGAACGACGAGTTCGTCGTTCACGAGACCTTTCTCGGCCGCACCGGGGATCTCGTCTTCACCATCTGGCCTAAGGCCCTGATGCGCATGGACTGGCAGACGCGACAGATCACAACCATCGCGAACTTTCAGGCCTGGCACATCACGCCGAATCGCGCGGGCACGCAGATCCTTTGCGACACCAACCACCCCGACGAGGGCATCTTTCTGGTCGACTGCGCGAACGGCGCCCGCCGCTGCGTGTGCCTATCGGAGGCCAGCAATCAGGGCAGCCAGTGGAAGACTTCGCGCTATGCGCTGGCTGAAGACTTCGCGGCGGCGCGCATAATGCAACAGACTGCCGCGGAATCTGGCGCGCTCAGTTGGATGGAGACTGCCGCCGACACGGTCTACGGCCCGCAGTGGACGCACCCGCACCCATCCTATTCGGCCGATGAACGCATGGCCGCCTTCGCCAGCGACCGCAGCGGCTACACGCAGGTCTACGCGGTCGAGATGGACGTTTAGAAAAGCGTCCGCATCGCTTCCATCTCTACCGCTATCTCCTCGTCGATTTGCGGGATCTGCTCGTCAATACCCCACCCTGCCAGCGCAGAGGAAGCGCTCTCCCGCTGGGGTTCGATCGGATCCTTGCGCGAATCTAGCGCGCTGTCTGCCAACGCCACCAGATCGGCCAGCACGGGCCGCTCCGGATCCATTGGCGAAGTGTGATGCGCTCGCACCGCATCACGAATCTGCGCCGGAATCCGCCAGCGCTCGAGCACATCGGCCGAAAGCTCCGCGTGCGTGAATCCGAGCACCTGAGCTTCGGTACTGGGCGTCCATCCGCCGCAACGCACAAGAACGTCGAATTCGTCCGGCAGGGAGATGGCCACCAGCAGTTTGCCAACGTCGTGCAGCAGCCCGGCCGTGAAAGCCCCCTCGGCGTATGCCACGGGAATGCGTTGTGCCAGCAGGTCCGTCATCACGGCGGCGGCCACGGAATGCAGGTTGAATCCGGCATGGGACCATCCCGGAGCCGCTGGGATTCGCTGCCACAAGTTCGACACCGAAAAACCCAGCGCGAAGTTGCGCAACTTGCGGGTGCCAATCATCGCGACAGCGTGGCGCACCGAGTTTACCTGACTACGCCGCACGTACACCGCGGAATTGACCAACCGCAAGAGCTGGCCCGCCAGGACCGCGTCCTTCTCGATCAGGTCCCCAATGGCGGCGAACGATACATCGTCGTTGGCCATCGTCGCGATCAGCTTATTCAATACCGGTGAAAACGCCGGCAACCGGTTGAGCGATGTGAGCGCCCGCTCGCGCGCGTCGGTCTGTGTTATGCCTGCTTGCCCCACGATCTCTCATATCGGCGGCGCGCATGGAAGTATGACCTTAATCTTCGTCTCGCTGCGCGGCCAGACGCGTCACCACGGAGAGATCTTCGAGCGTCGTCACATCGCCGGAGACCGAATGCGACGTGACGATCTCGCGCAGCAGCCGCCGCATGATCTTACCGCTGCGTGTCTTGGGCAGAGCCTCCGTAAAGCGGATCTCCTCGGGTCTGGCAAACGCGCCGATCTCGTGCGCGACCCACTGCCGCAACTCCTGGCCGAGCGCCGCGTGATCCCAATTCCCTTCCTTAAGGGTCACGAACGCGCAGACCGATTGTCCCGTAATCTCGTGCGGTTTGCCGACCACCGCGGCCTCCGCCACCCTCGGGTGCCGCACCAGCACCGACTCCACTTCCATCGTGCTCAGCCTGTGGCCGCTGACATTCATGACATCGTCGACGCGCCCAAGCACCCAGAAGTAGCCATCCGCATCGCGGCGCGCGGCATCTCCGGTGAAATAAACGCCAGGCACTTTGCCCCAGTATTGGGACTCATAGCGCTCCGGATCGCCCCACAAAGTCCGCGCCATGCTCGGCCACGGCCGTTTGAGGATGAGAAAGCCTTCCTCATCGACCCCGACCGGTCTGCCGTGCGTGTCGATCACCTCCGGCAGCACGCCCGGCATCGGCAAAGTCGCGGACCCCGGTTTCTGCGGCACGGCGCCCGGCATCGGAGCAATCATGATCGAGCCCGTTTCGGTCTGCCACCAGGTGTCGACGATCGGGCATCGCCCCTTGCCGATCACGCGGTGATACCACTCCCATGCCGCGGGATTAATCGGCTCACCCACGGAGCCCAGCAGTCGCAGGCTTGAAAGGTCGTGCCCGTTGGGCCAGGCATCGCCCTGCCGGATCAAGGCTCGGATCGCTGTGGGAGAAGTGTAGAGAATGTTGACCCGGTATTTCTCGATGATGCGCCACCAGCGGTCGAAGGCAGGCGTGTCTGGAGCGCCCTCATACATCACTGTGGTCGCGCCCACCGAGAGCGGGCCATACACAATGTAGCTATGCCCGGTCACCCAGCCGATATCGGCCGAGCACCAGTAGGTGTCCTCTTCCTTGATATCGAAGATCCACTTCATCGTCATCGTCACGCCGAGCAGATAGCCCGCCGTGGTATGCAGTATGCCCTTGGGCTTCCCAGTGGTGCCGGAGGTATAAAGCACGTAGAGCGGGTGTTCGGAGTCGAGCGGCTCGGCCGGGCAATCGTCGCTCACATCCCTGTCGAGGTCGTCCCACCAGTGGTCGCGGCCCGCGACCATGGCCGGCTGCGAGCCGGTGCGGCGCGCGACGATTACGTCCTTGACGGTTGGGCAGTCCGCGAGCGCCTCATCGACGGCGGGCTTGAGCTTGACCTCCTTGGCTCGCCGCCAGCCACCATCGGCCGTAATCACGACCGCCGCGCCGAGATCCTGAATTCGCGCCTTGAGCGCCTCTGCCGAGAAGCCGCCGAAGACGACGCTGTGCGTGATGCCGAGCCGCGCGCAAGCCAGCAGCGCAATGGGCAGCTCCGGAATCATCGGCATGTAAATAATCGCCCTGTCGCCGGATTTCAGATCGCGCCCCTTCAGTACATTGGCGAAACGGCAGACCAGGCGGTGCAACTCCTGGTAGCTAATCATGCGCTGGTCACCGGGCTCGCCTTCCCACAGGATGGCCACCTTGTTCTTGCGCGGCGTGGCGAGATGGCGGTCGAGGCAGTTGTAGGCCACGTTCGTCTTGCCGCCGGCGAACCACTTAACGAACGGCGGGTTCCACTCGAAGACGTGCGACCACTTCTCAAACCAATGGAGTTCCCTTCCGGCAAGTTCGCCCCAGAATTCCTCCGGATTCTCTTCGGCGCGACGGCACAGCGCCGTATAGGCGTCCATGCCGGACACGTGCGCGTTGCTGACGAACGCTTGGTTCGACGGGTAAACGGGATTGTCGCTCATGTTTTTTGGGACCAGTTGAGAATATCCTAGCAGAAGCGCCGGGAGCGGGTTGCGGAACGGGGACTCCAGCCTCCGGTCGCTATTGCTCCCGGCACTGTTGGACGGATTGAAAATCGAAACCCCTAACGGTGCCGGGAGCAATAGCGACCGGAGGCGAAAGCTGGGGATCTCAGCATTCAGCGGACAACGCCGATCTTTGCGATCGGCCAGTAGACGAACACCGCTTTACCGTAGATGAAACCTTTGTGCACTGTGCCCCACGCTCTGCTGTCGTTCGACGAACTTCGGTGGTCGCCCATCACATAATACTGATCGGGCGCGACCAGAACCGGGCCGAAAGACTGGTGGTCGCGGTATTCCTCGGGCACATAGACCTCTTCGAGCATCTGTCCGTTCACGCGTACAGCGCCCTCAACGACTTCGACAGTGTCGCCCGGCAAACCGATCACACGCTTGATATACGACTTGCTGGTATCACCGGGATACCAGAACACCACCATGTCGCCGCGCTCGACGTTGCCGAGTCCGAAGCGATAGAGGAATTTGTTGATGAAGATCCGTTCCTGGTCGACCAGTGCCGGCATCATACTGGTGCCCTCCACTTTCACCGGCTGGTAAAGAAAGAGGATCACAACGACGGCGAGCACGACCGAGAGCAGCAGGTCGCGGAGCCAGTACAACGTCAGTTTTACCTTGTGAGATTCCTGCATGGACAGCGGGCCCAACTCCTATTTTAGAGCAGGATCGCGAGGCGCTTAGCGTCCCAGGCGTTGCGAAACCAGCTCCTTGATGTAGTAACGCATGAAATCGTCGCGCTTCGGCTCCAGGCAGACAACCACGGGCTTGCCCTTCTGCGCATCGACGCGCGTGAAGCCTTTATCGTCCACACGGATCGGCAGCGTCGGCATTTTGTTGAAGAAAGCGCCCGGATTCGCGGCCTCGGCGACGGCAAGCTGATCGTGCAGTGTCATGCGCGCTTTCGGGCTCGATAGCCATAGGCGGTAGAGCGCTTCGAGTGCGTAGGTCAGAGGCGAATCATGTTTGGCGACCTGCGCGCGCTCGGCATCGCTCAACTGCACGAGCGTTGTCGAATCGAGCGGCACGATGGTCAATGGCAATCCCGCCGCATAGACCAGTTGAGCGTCGGCGGTCGAAGAGACAACGTTCCACTCGGCGATCGGCTCCGCCTTCCCGGCGCTCCCGTAGATGCACCCGCTCATCAGCACGACGCGCTTGAGCAACTTGCCGAGTTGCGGTTCGAGCCGCAACGCGTCCGCCACGTTTTGCAGCGGACCGACGGCGATCAAGGTCACCTCGCCCGGATAGCGTTTTGCCATCTCCACGATGAAGTCGGCCGCACCCTGCTGGATGGGACGGATTTTCACGAAGTCCTCGGCCCAGGTGTACTGGTATGCCCGTTCGTCGTTGGTCTTACGGCCCACGGCGACGGGGAGGTTTCCGCGTCCGGCCTGATAGAGCAGCTTGCAGGCGATCGGCGCCCGCGCCGGCGTGTTGCCGTGCGTGATGGTTACGCCGAGCGGTTCAAAATTCTTGTGCGAGATCAGAAACGCCAAAGCCCAGGCGTCGTCGATGTCGTCACCGATGTCGGTGTCGAGAATCACCTTGCTCTTCGGTTCTTGCGCGCCGAACGCGGCGCAGCCGAGAATGAGCGACACAACCAGCGGCACTACGGGCAGACCCATGAGAAATCGCATATTGAGATCTTTACTCCAGCGGCTTGCCCGTCAGCAGGCGCGCCAACGCCGGCAATGGGACGGACGATTGCTTCAGCGCCTGTTCGTGGAACGACGCCAACTTGAACCCCGCGCCGCCTTCTTTCCTGCAGAGTTCGAGCACCCGGCGCCAGTCGCGCCAGCCGACGAAGTAGGTCGGCAATTGCGTGGAAGAAAGTTTCGCGCGGCGCAGCTTGCCCGTCGCCTCCTCCTTCTCCTGAAACGCTTTGTTGAGCATCAGGTCCAGCGCCTCGTCATCCGTCATGTTCATCGTCTGCATGCGTACATCGAGGATCGTGTTGGCGATCATGCGCAACTGCTGTTTCAGGAATGTGAGGCGTAGTTCGACGCTATTGTCGAGGTAGCCCTGATCGAGCATCATCTCAGTGGCATAGACAGCCCAGCCTTCGACATAAGTGCCGCTGCCAAAGATTGAGCGTAGCGCGCGGCGCGGCTTCGGTTCGACATCATTGGCGTACTCCATCTGCACGTAGTGGCCCGGCATCGCCTCATGAATCGTGAGCAGCTTCAAGCCGTAGAAGTTGTATTCGCGCAACTTCGAATCGATGCGCTCCTTCGGCCAGTCTTTCGGAATCGGCGTGATCCAGTAGAAAGCGCCGAGTTGCGGCTCGAGCGGCGGCGCCGGATTGAAGCCGCCCACCGAGTAGATGCCGCGCATGAACTCGGGCGTCTCGATCACTTTCAAGTTGTCGCGCGCGGGCAGCGGCAGCAAGCCTTTCGTCTTGACGAACTGACGGGTCTCTTCCAGATCGCGCCGGGCATCGGCAAAGTAGTTTTCGGGCGTTGAGTGCTTCGCAGCAATCTTCGCCAGCGTCTCGCCCACAATCAGATTCAGATCCACCGGATCCTTGTGCGTCGGATACAGTTTGTGATGCAGCGGCAGAGCCAGATCCCACATCTGCTTGCGCACGGTGACAAGCATGGCCTCCGCGTCCGCCAGAGCTTTTTCCGGTTCCTGATCGGTGGCTAGGGCGTAACGGAACTTCTTCGCGTATTTCTGTTTTCCCAGACGCCAGTCGCTGCCGCGTTTCGAGAGGTCGTTCTTGAGAAACGCGCTGAATTGCTTCAACGCCTCAAGCGCCGGCTGGGCGGCCTTCTCGTAATCGGCTTTCAACTCAGCGGGAGCGCCTTCGCGGAGCAGCTTATCCACCAGGCCGATGTTGCCGTCGTTCTCCTCTTGCGCTACGATGTTCCAGATTTCCGGCGCATCAACCAAATTTGTCCTGGCCTGCGCGAGCAGCGCCGGCAGCTTCTGCAGGCGAGAGATGATGTGCTTATAGCGTTGCGGCTTGGGCGCGTACTCGAGCGTGTAGGCGTTGAAGAGCGCATTGCCGATCAGTTCCACGTACACCGTGGGATTATGTTTGTAATTCTGAATGGTTTCGAGTTCGAGCAGCGCGAGGCCGATCTGATCGAGCATCATGTCGCGGTCGGCGCGATCCTGAGGCTCGAGCTTGTCCGCCGGAATCGCCTGGAAGCGCTGTTGAAAATCGTGGTATAGGCGCCTCTGGTTCTCGATGCCCTGTTCGCTGTAGTCGTCGAGCAGTTCATCGAGAGGCACACCGCGATGCGCATGATAGCCGGCCGAAGTTGCGGAAACCGGACTCAGTGCGAGCGCTGAATAGACGAATTCCTCCGCCGTCTGTGGGAAAGCTGCGGGCTTGCGTGAGCATCCCGCCAGCGTAATAGCAACCAGGACTGCCAGAAACCTAGCCATGGTTGCGATTGTAGCGAAACGGAAACCAGCCAGGGGCGATCCCGTGCAACAGTTCCCACAGTAGCGAAAGCGCTAGCGATCGGAACCGAACCGCTCTTGATTAGCTCTGTCAAGAAGCGAAAGAACCGAAGCCTCCGATCACTATCGTTCCCGGCACTGTTTGAGCGGCGTCCGGCGGTCGATGCTGAGAACGGCAACAGCGGCCATGGGGCGGCCCCAACCAAGCAACTAATCAACCAACTAACCAATCAACCATTAGACGAACCAACTAAGCGCGCCCCCAGGACGCCGATAGCGAGCCCGGCAAAGTCGGCAACCGCATCCAGCAACTCCGGTGAGCGGCCTTCCGAGAACATCTGGCCAAACTCCAGCGCTACCCCGAGTGCCGCCATCAGCCCGACGACCACAAACGCCCGCCTGCGCCGTTCGGTAAGCAGCGGCAGCAGCCCCAACGGGATGTACGAGCCGAAGTGCATCACCTTGTCGTTGATGCTGAATGCGCCGAGCGCTTGAATGGGAGCCGAACCGGCCGGCGCCAGTGACCCAAAGATGACAAGCGCCATCATTGCGATCCACAGGCAGCGCAACAAGGTCCGCCACTTTCCGATGAGCGCGCTCACGAGTTTGTCACCAGTTCGAAAAACGCCTTGGCCGCATGGCTCAGGCCGCGGCGCGCCGGATAGACCAGCCGGATGTTGCGGTCGACAGCGATCTCGTCCACCCGCACCGCGTGCAGCAAGCCCTGCTGCACCTCCTGCTCGACGCACATCATCGGCAGGAACGCCACGCCCTCGTTGCGCTGCACCATCAGGCGAATCGTCTCCACCGTCGGCATCTCCACATCCATGTTCAGGTTGACCTTGTGGCGCTGGAAGGCGCGCAGGACGACATCGCGGAATGGCGACAAAACATTGTGCGCGATGAATGTCTCCATGCCCAGTTCCGTAATCGGCACGGATTCCCGGTCCGCAAAGCGGTGCTGCGGCGAAACGACGAAACAGAGCCGGTCCTCGTAAATGACCATCGATTCGAGCCGGTCGTCGTCCGGGTCGTAGCTGATTACGCCGAGTTCCAGATCGCCGGCGATCAACTGCCCCGGAACTTTGCTCGACAGGCACCGCCGCACCTGCACCTTCACTTTGGGATAGAGCCTGCGGTATTGCACGATGTGCCGCAGCAGATAGAGCGAAGTGGATTCGTTGGCCCCGATAATCAATCTTCCGGCCGAGTTGTCGCGCAATTCGGCGAGCGCCGTCTCCAGATCGGATTCCAGATTCTCGAAGCGCTTGCAGTAGTCCACCACAATGCGCCCGGCATCGGTCAGGAGCAGATCCTTGCCAGAACGATCAATCAGCTTCTCACGCAGTTCAGCCTCTAACTTCTGTACTGCCAATGAGATAGCAGGCTGCGTACGGAGCATTTTCTCGGCCGCGCGCGAGAAGCTCTTCTCGGTCGCTACGGATAAGAATACCTTGAGGGGGAAGAATTCCATATTAAGTTGGCTTATCCAATGAAGAACAATTATAGCATGGACAATAATTATAAATTTGCCAAATCTTAGCAAGCTGAACCATAATCAAGTGGTGATCGGGCCCGGAGTAACAGGCCGCCCCGGTCAACGCTACGGCAATCAACCAGAATCAATCAGCCTTCCGTTCACCACGGGAGGCTGATTGGCATTCGGAGCCCTCAAAAACATGAACAACCACGTACACATCTTCGACACCACGCTTCGCGATGGCGAGCAATCTCCCGGCTGCAGCATGACTGTGCAGGAAAAACTCAAGATGGCCCACAAGCTCGTCGAGCTGGGCGTGGACTATCTGGAGGCCGGGTTCCCGATCGCATCGCAGGGCGATTTCGAAGCCGTACAGGCTATCAGCCGCGAGTTCCCTTGGGTGCGTGTAGCCGGACTGGCGCGCTCGTGCAGTATGGACGTGGAACGCGCCGCAAAGGCCCTCGAAGCGGCCCAACATCCGCGCATCCACACCTTCATTGCCACTAGCGAGATCCATCTGAAGTACAAACTGCGCAAGACGCAGGAGCAGGTACTCGACGAGGCCGTCGCCGCAGTGGAGCTCGCCCGCCGCTACACCGAGGACGTGGAATTTTCGGCCGAGGACGCGACGCGTACCGACGCCGATTATCTGGAGAAGATTTCCAAGGCCGTGGTCGCCGCTGGAGCGCGCACGGTCAACCTGCCCGATACGGTGGGCTTCTCGACGCCCTTCGACTACGCCGAACTGATCGGCCGCATTGCGCGGGCGTTGGGCGACACGGCTATCGTGAGCGTCCACTGCCACGACGATCTGGGCCTGGCAGTAGCCAACTCGCTGGCGGCAGTGCAGGCGGGTGCGCGCCAGATCGAGTGCACCATCAACGGCATCGGCGAACGAGCGGGCAACTGCGCGCTCGAAGAGGTGGTCATGGCCATGCGTGTGCGTAACGATCGCCTGCCGTACCAGACCGGCATTGTCTCCGAACACCTCTATCCGGCCAGCCAGCTACTGACTTCATTGATCACCTTCGGACCACAGCCCAACAAGGCGATCGTCGGCGAAAACGCGTTCGCGCATGAGGCCGGCATTCACCAGGACGGGTATCTCAAAGAGAAGTCCACCTACGAGATCATCGACCCGCTCACCGTGGGCGTGCCGCGCAGCCGGCTTGTACTCGGCAAGCACAGCGGCCGCCACGCACTGAACGACCGCTGCAAGGATCTGGGCTTCGATCTCGATCGCGCCGAACTCGACGCGGTCTATACCCGCTTCATCGCGATGGCAGACCGCAAGAAGGGCCTGCGCAACGAAGAAATCGCGGCGCTCGTGCGCGAAACAGCCGGCAAAGCGGAGAGCGCCGCCGGCTGAGCCCGCCAACATTCTACAATTAAGACAATGGATCTACACGTACTCACTCTGCCCGGCGACGGGATTGGTGTCGAAGTGACCCGCGAAGCGGTCAGGGTGCTCGAACACGTCGCGAAAAAATTCAAACACACGCCGCATCTCACCGAGGGACTGCTAGGCGGGATCGCGATTCACAAGACTGGCACGCCGTTGCCGCAAGAGACGATCGACCTCGCGCTGCAGGCCGAAGCGACGCTGATGGGCGCTGTGGGCCTGCCGGAATTCGACAACGCCCCGCCGGATCAGCGTCCGGAAAAGGGCCTGCTCGGCATCCGCAAGGTGCTCGGCGTGTACGCCAACCTGCGGCCGGTGAAATCCTACAAGGCGCTGCTCGATTCCTCGCCGCTTAAGAATCACCTGGTCGACGGCACCGACATGATTATCGTGCGCGAGTTGACCGGCGGCATCTATTACGGCACGCCGCGCGGCATTTTCGGCGAAGGCGCCAACGAGCACGCGGTGAATACGATGGCCTACACGCGCGCGGAAATCGAGCGCGTCGCGCACATGTCGTTCCAACTCGCCCGCGGACGCCGCAAAAAGGTGACCAGCGTCGACAAGTCGAACGTGATCGAGAACTCGCAACTCTGGCGCAAGGTGGTTGTCGAGATCGCCGCCGGATACCCGGACATCCAACTCGACCATCTGCTCGTGGACAACTGCGCGATGCAACTTGTGCTCAATCCGCGACGCTTCGACATCGTGCTGACCGAGAACCTGTTCGGCGACATTCTCAGCGACGAGGGTGCGGTACTGGCCGGCTCGATCGGCATGTTGCCTTCCGCCTCGATCGGCGCACGCAAGCCGTCCGGCGCCTGGGTCGGACTCTACGAGCCGGTGCATGGTTCGGCTCCTGATATCGCGGGTCAAAGCAAGGCCAATCCGCTCGGTGCAATCGGCTCCGTCGCGGCGATGTTCGAGTACAGCTTCGGCTTGAAAGAAGAAGCCGCGGCCATCAACGCCGCGATGGAAACCGTGTTGAACTCGGGCCGCGTTACCGCGGACCTGAGACCCGCCGGAAAGCCCGCCACCACAGTAGAAGTGGGCGAAGCCGTTTGCGCGGCCATCTGATAGGAAACCCCATGAGTAAACCTCGCACAATCATCGAAAAAGTCTGGGACGCGCACGTCGTCAGCGAACAGCCCGGCGCGCCCACGCTGCTCTACATCGATCTTCATCTGGTCCACGAAGTCACATCCCCGCAGGCCTTCGCCGGCCTGCGCGAACGCGGCATCCGCGTGCGGCGTCCGCAACACACCTTCGCGACTGCCGATCACAGCATTCCCACGACGCCGCGCTCGCTGCCCATACTCGACAAGGTGGCCGCCGCACAGGTGGCGCAACTCGAAGCCAACTGCAAAGAGTTCGGCATTCCCTGCTTCGGCTTCCAGAGCGAGAACCAGGGCATCGTCCATGTGATCGGACCCGAACAGGGCCTCACGCAGCCGGGCATGACCGTAGTCTGCGGTGACAGCCACACCGC
Organism: Bryobacteraceae bacterium; assembly: GCA_963668605.1. Taxonomy (GTDB): domain Bacteria; phylum Acidobacteriota; class Terriglobia; order Bryobacterales; family Bryobacteraceae. The sequence goes on along the minus strand of OY764903.1, from coordinate 7,225,428 downwards.
CACGCATGGAGCCTTCGGTGCGCTCGCCTTCGGCATCGGCACCAGCGAAGTGGAGAATGTGCTCGCCTCGCAATGCCTTTTGCAGAACAAGTCGCGTAGCTTCGAAGTGCGCGTCGATGGCGCGCTTAGGAAAGGCGTCGGCGCCAAGGACATCATTCTCGCGCTGATTGCCCGCATCGGCGTAGGCGGCGGCACGGGCTGCGTTTTCGAATTCACCGGCTCCACGATTCGAGCGCTCTCGATGGAAGAGCGCATGACCGTCTGCAACATGTCGATCGAGGGCGGCGCGCGCGCCGGCATGATCGCCCCTGATGAGAAGACTTACGAATTTCTCGCCGGACGCCGCTTCGCTCCGAAGGGCGCCGAGTGGGATGCCGCCGTCGCACGCTGGAAGCAACTGCCAACGGATGAAGGCGCGGTTTACGACAGAACCGAAATCATCGACGCCAACCAGCTCGAACCGATGATCACGTTCGGCACGAATCCGGGCATGGGCATCCCGATCACCGCCGCCGTGCCGGATCCCGCCGCTATCGCCGACCCGATGGAGCGCGACTCGCTCAGCAAGGCGCTGCGCTACATGGGTCTCGAAGCCGGCAAGCCGCTGTTGGGTCATCCCATCAACGTTGTCTTCATCGGAAGCTGCACCAACTCGCGGATGAGCGATCTGCGCGCCGCGGCCGGGTTACTGAAGGGCCGCAAGGTCAACCCGAGCGTGCGCGTCATGGTCGTGCCCGGCTCGATGGAGATCAAGCGCCAGGCGCAAGCTGAAGGCCTCGACAAAATCTTTGAAGCCGCCGGTGCGGAGTGGCGTGAAGCCGGTTGCTCGATGTGTATTGCCATGAACGGCGACCAGTTGCAGCCCGGCGAATACAGCGTCTCCACTAGCAACCGCAACTTCGAGGGCCGCCAGGGCAAGGGCGGAAGAACCTTCCTGGCCAGCCCGCTGACCGCCGCCGCCAGCGCCATCACCGGCGTAGTGACCGATGTGAGGACAATCCTGTGAAGAAGTTTACGAAGATCGAATCCCCGCTGGTGGTTCTGCCAGTCGACAACATCGACACAGACCAGATCATCCCCGCGCGCTTCCTGAAGACGATCTCAAAGGCCGGGCTCGACGCACAGCTTTTCTATGATTGGCGCTATGAGGCCGACGGCACGCCGAAAGCCGATTTCGTGTTGAACAAACCGGAATCGAAACAGGCCCAAGTGCTGCTGGCCGGCGACAATTTCGGTTGCGGCAGTTCTCGCGAGCACGCGCCCTGGGCGCTCACGCAGTATGGCTTCCGCGCTGTGATCAGCACCTCGTTCGCCGATATTTTCAAGCAGAATTCGATGAAGAACTCATTGCTGCCGGTCGTGGTTCCGCGCGACGTGCATGCCTGGCTCTTCGCGAACCCGGCGAGCAAGGTCACGGTCGATCTCGCCGCGCAAACACTGACGCTGGCCGACGGCAAAGCGGTCAAGTTCCCCGTGGATGGCTTTGCGAAACACTGCCTGCTCGAAGGCGTGGACGAACTCGGCTATATTCTACAGCAGGAAAGCGCGATCGCCGCGTTCGAAGCGGGGCGCGCGGGCGCGCTCAACACGCTTGGAATTGGTTGATTGGTTGTTTGGTTGTTTGGATCATCGGGTGGAGTGACCGGGATTTCGCCCGGCCACCCTCCCACACCACCGGACGTGCGGTTTTCCGCATCCGGCGGTTGAACCAAAGGCGATCTAACGAGCCTCAAGATCGGTTGGAAACAAGAAGCCGTATCTCCGCAGTTTCGCGTGGCTGATGGCGGTGTTGATTACAGGATGCACCGCCATCGCCCATGCTCCGCGACTGCTGCCGACCACGCCTAAGTGCCGGTCCCGCGTGATGCCAAGCTGCCGTAACTTTCGCAGTCGTCCCCGCGTGTCGTGCCATCGCAACCAGAAACACTTCCGAATGTGCCGTCGAACCCAGCTTTCCAGGTCGCGAATCCGGGTCCGTGCTTCGACCAGCCGGAAGTACCCCCACCAGCCACGCACGTAGCGGTTCCAATCGTCACGCAGTTGTTTACTGCTGCGACTTCGCCGCGCATCCCAGAGTTCGCGAACCCGGTCCTTGAATCGTTCGACACTCTCCGGTGCTATTCCGATCCGCTTCTTGCAGTCCAGTCGAAAGCCCAGGAACTTACGTTCCCAAACCCTCCCCGTTCCGCTCTTGGCGGCATTCACCTTCAACCGCAGATGCTTCTCGATCCAGCCCTGTATCGAAGCCAGCGTTCGCTCCGCCGCCGCTTGACTGCCTACGTAGATATTGCAGTCATCGGCATAGCGGCAGAAGCTGTGCTGCCTCCGCTCCAGTTCCTTATCGAGCGCGTCCAGGTAGATGTTGGCCAGCAATGGAGACAGCGGTCCGCCTTGCGGCGTTCCCTCCACGCTTTTCGTCACCACCCCGTTCACCATGCTTCCCCGCCGCAGGTATTTCCCAATCAGTTGCAACACCCGTTTGTCCCGGATCACTTCCGCGATCCGGCCTATCAGGATGTCGTGATTGACGTGGTCGAAGAACTTGGCGATGTCTAGATCCACCACCCAGTCCTTCCCTCCCTGCGCATATTGCTGTGCGGCTCGCACGGCGTCCTGTGCGCTGCGCCCCGGCCGGAATCCGTAACTGTGCCCGCTGAATTGCGGATCGAAGACCGGTGTCAGCACTTGCAATAACAACTGCTGTATGAACCGGTCCTGTACCGTCGGGATGCCCAGTGTCCGCGTGCCCCCGCTTGGCTTCGGTATCTCTACACGCCTCACGGGACTTGGAACGTAGGTCCCCTTCAGAAGTTTGTCTTTGAGGATCCACCAGTTCGCCTGAAGATGCGATTCCAGTTGCGCCGTCGTCATCCGATCGATACCCGCCGCTCCCCGGTTGCGTTTCACCGCCGCCAGCGCTTGCGCGTAGTTCTCGTCCCGTACGGCTGTTTCCATTAACGTCTCGTACATTGCTCTCCGTCGAGAGGTTCGCAGAGCTCCGGCATCGTCTCCTCGCGTTCAGACTTCCGCGGCTGCACCGCCTGATCCGAAAGCACTCCCGGGCTCTCGCCACCGTAGTTGTGACGTCCCGCGATTCGAGTTCGCTTATTGCGCCGGCCTCCAGTTCCTCCTCTAGCTCCAATGCATTGGTCCTTCGGCCCTTCGCTCCACCGTCATTACAACGGCTTCTTCGCTACTACGGCCTCTGCTGACTTCTCCTCCACTCTCATGCAAGAGATCTCCCCAGGTAAGGTGCAGAATCTGTCCCCTCGTGCCGACTGGCTGTACCTGATGCGTCTTGATGATCTTTGGGCTTCGCTGTTTGGCGCCAGCTTGCCGCCCGCACCCGGCCTCACTGCCAGTTCGTGTCCCTACGGTCGAGAGTTTGCTACGCGCTTCTTTCGGCTTCGCCTCGCGGCTACGCCTTGCGTTTCGCTACGGTTGCCTTCATCGGCTCCGATTGGCTCCTTTCATCCAATTAGATTCTGCCCATGCTGGGCACACGCCTCCGGTCGCTTTCGCTCCGGGCACCGTTGAGTGTTGGGCACAGTAGGCGTCCAACGGTGCCCGGAGCGATAGCGACGGGAGGCGATCCGTTCATCCGTCCAACAACGCCAGCGGCCGTGCCTAGGCCATCCAGATCGAACCCAGGCACATGCCCACCCACGCGAGTACGCCCAGCATCAGCGGCAGGTCTCCGAAAAGCGCATCCGGGGCAGAGAGCAGGCGCGTGTTCGTCTCCGATAAATACCAATAGCGCAGCACGCAGAACAGTACGGCGACAATACTGAAGGCCAGCGCCGGACGCACCATCAGCACGTAGAGCGAGTAGAAGCACAGCGCGATCGAGGCCGCCACGGCCGCGTAGCCGTTTAGCAGGCGCGCCGTATAGACGGCCAGCGTTGGACGCGCGTTGCTGCCCAACGACTCCAACTCGTGGCGCTTTTCGAGCGAGTTGACGAATAGCGCCAGACTCAGCGTGGTGATGAACATCCAGAAAGAAAGCGGCATTCCAATCGCCTGCGAACCGGCAAGCGGGCGCAGCACCAGACCGAAGGCGCCCGAGAAGACGTCCGCTACCGCGAGTTGCTTGAGTTTGAGAGTGTTGGGCACAGTAGGCGTCCAACGGTGCCCGGAGCGATAGCGACGGGAGGCGATCCGTTCATCCGTCCAACAACGCCAGCGGCCGTGCCTAGGCCATCCAGATCGAACCCAGGCACATGCCCACCCACGCGAGTACGCCCAGCATCAGCGGCAGGTCTCCGAAAAGCGCATCCGGGGCAGAGAGCAGGCGCGTGTTCGTCTCCGATAAATACCAATAGCGCAGCACGCAGAACAGTACGGCGACAATACTGAAGGCCAGCGCCGGACGCACCATCAGCACGTAGAGCGAGTAGAAGCACAGCGCGATCGAGGCCGCCACGGCCGCGTAGCCGTTTAGCAGGCGCGCCGTATAGACGGCCAGCGTTGGACGCGCGTTGCTGCCCAACGACTCCAACTCGTGGCGCTTTTCGAGCGAGTTGACGAATAGCGCCAGACTCAGCGTGGTGATGAACATCCAGAAAGAAAGCGGCATTCCAATCGCCTGCGAACCGGCAAGCGGGCGCAGCACCAGACCGAAGGCGCCCGAGAAGACGTCCGCTACCGCGAGTTGCTTGAGTTTGATGTTGTACGTGATGTTCAACAGCAAATAGCCCCACACCGGAGCCGCGTATTCGCGCCCGTAAAGCAGCACCGTCAGCAGAATCGCACAGCACATCGCGAACATGACCTGCGCGCTGCGCAGATTCACCGTACCCGCGGCCAGCGGACGCGTGAAGCGCTTGACCGGATGCAGCCGGTCGCTATGGCGGTCACAGATGTCGTTCAGAATGTAAACGGCGGAACTGGCCACGCAGAAGTAGAAAAAGGCTAGCAGCGCGCGCGGCCACAGTCCGGTGTCGCGGTACCACTGCGAGAACGCAAGCGGCGCGAGGACGAGCAGATTCTTCGTCCAGTAATGAGGCCGCATCAGGCGTAGTGGAGGCATGGGAGCAAGAGCCATGCTAGCATAGGAGATTGTCAGGCTCCGGGCTTCGTGCAATGAGCGGCCGTAAACTCCGCCAGGTTCGGAAGGAAGCAACGGTAGCGGTTTAGCTTGTGTGCCGCGGATCACCCGGGGCCTGGCAATGTATTTCCTTCCATGTACCAGGTCATCGCCAGGAAGTATCGCCCCCAGACATTCTCGGAATTGATCGGGCAAGAGCATGTCCGCACCACTCTTGAGAATGCGATCGCCCAGCGTCGAATTGCGCACGGCTATATCCTCTCCGGCCAACGCGGAACCGGCAAGACAACCGTCGCGCGAATCCTTGCGCGCTGCCTGAACTGCGTCGAAGGCCCCACCATCACGCCCTGCGGCAAGTGTTCCAGTTGCCTGGAAGTCACAGCCGGAGGAGCGGTCGACGTCATCGAAATCGACGCGGCCTCCAATCGCGGCATCAATGAGATGCGCGAATTGCGTGAGAACGTGCGCTACCGGCCGGCGCGCGACCGCTACAAAGTCTTCATCATTGACGAAGCGCACCAGATCACCAACGAAGCCTTCAACGCCCTGCTGAAGACCCTGGAGGAGCCGCCCGAGTGGGTCGTCTTCGTGCTTTGCACCACCGAGTCGCACAAGATTCCGACCACAATCGCCTCGCGCTGCCAGCAGTTCAGCTTTCGCTCGGTCGAATTCGGCGACCTTGTCACGCGGATGGAGTGGATCTGCGCAGAGGAAGGCATCAAGACCGACGCCGAATCGCTCACCGTGCTGGCGCAGGCCGGCGAGGGCAGTGTGCGCGATTCGCTTTCGGCGCTCGACCAGGCTATCGCCTGCTGCGGCGAGATGCTGACGGGCAAAGAAGTGCGCGCGCTGCTCGGCATGTTCTCGCTCGAATCGCTGAACGAGGTGACCCGCGCACTTTCCGAAGGCAATTCGCAGCGCATGTTGGAGATCGTCGACGAACTCGAACGGACCGGCCAGAACTTGCAGCATTTCTGCCGCGAACTGTCGCGCTACTTCCGCAATTTGCTGGTCGCCCGCATCGCCGGCCAGGGAACGCGCCTGATCTCCGCCTCTGCCCCTGAGCAGGAGCGCCTTGCGGGGATCTCCGCAGGCTTCGGCGAAGAAGATTTGACGCGCTATCTACAGATCACGCTCGACCTTTACCGCGAAATTCAATTCTCCCTGCAGCCGCGCCTGCACATGGAGATCGGCCTGCTGAGGTTGGTACACGCCGCGAAATTGCTGCCGATCGAACAAGCACTGTCGATGCTGCAATCCGGCAAGGCGACGGTACCCATAGCCTCACCGGCGCCCGTGCCCGCCCGGGCGCCGCAAGCCGCCAAGCCACAAGCGGCAAAGCCGCAGACGGCTCCGCCGCCGCGCGTCGCGCCCTCACCGTATTCAATGGACGCCGCGCGCAAGACGTCATCTGCGCCAACAGCCGCAGCGCCGCCCGCGCCCGCCTCCGGATCGCTCAAGGAGCGCCTGCATAGCTGGCTCAGCGAACAGGGCATGACCTTCATCGCCGATGCCGTCGAGCACGCCGAGATTACCGAGAACGCCGCCGAGTTGGTCTGCAAAGCGCCGCGTGAGTTCCTCATGGGCCTGCGCTCCAGCGAAATGCAGCAGGCCGTGGCCGCCGTACTCGGAAAGCCGAAGAAGATCAGGGCGGAGATGGGCGAAGGCGCTACCCAGCAACTCCAGGCCGCCGCGAAGCAGGACGCCGACAAGGCGAAAGAGCGCGCGCTGGAGAATCCCGAAGTGCAACGCTTCCAGGAACTTTTCCCCGACAGCCAGATTCGCACCGTTCGAAACCTGAAAGAATAGGGCAAGGAGCAAGACCGTGAAACTACCCGGCAATATGCAATCGATGATGAAGCAAGCGCAGCAGATGCAGCAGCGCATGCAGGAGGAAGTCGCCCGGATTGTGGTGGAAGCATCCGCGGGCGGCGGCATGGTGACGGTGAAGATGGACGGACAGAAGCGCGTGCTCGGCGTCAAGATCGATCCGGAAGTGGCCGGCGACGTCGAAATGCTTCAGGATATGGTCATGGCCGCCTGCAACGAGGCGCACAAGAAGGTGGAGGAAGAGACGCAGCAGAAGATGTCGGGGATGCTGGGCGGTCTCGGTCTGCCTCCTGGATTGCTCTAACACATGCCCGATTTCGCAGCCCCGCTCGCCAACCTGATTCAGGAGTTCAAGCGCCTGCCCGGCGTGGGGCAGAAATCCGCACAGCGCGTGGCGTTCCACATCCTGCGCTCCAGCCGCGAGGATGTCGAGCGCCTGGCGCGCTCGATTCTCGACGTGAAGGACAAGCTCGGCGTCTGCGCCGTCTGCAATAACATCAGCGACTCAGAGACCTGCCTGTACTGCCGTGACGCTAACCGGGACCATGCGCTCATCTGCGTGGTGGAAGAGGTGCACAACATCTCCTCGATCGAGACCACGCGGCAGTTCGAAGGGGTGTATCACGTGCTGCATGGCGCAATCGCTCCGCTGAAGGGCATTGGACCGGAGCAATTGAAAATCAAGAGCTTGCTCGAACGGCTCGAACCGGGCGCGGTACGGGAGATCATTTTGGCGACAAACCCGACGGTGGAAGGCGAAGCGACCGCCTCTTACTTATCGCGTGTGTTGAAACCGCTGGGCATCAAAGTGACTCGTATCGCCATGGGCATCCCAGTGGGCAGCGACATGGAGTTCGCCGACGAAGTAACCATGTCGAAATCGTTGGAGAATCGACGAGAGCTGTAGTCCGGCCGGTTCTTACAGAACTCGCAGTAGCTCGCGCTCGCGCAGTCCGCCGGCGGTGACTTCCCCCGTAATCACATCGACCAACTGATTGGCCGGTCGCGGAGTAGTTAACTCGACTTTGAGGTAATTACTACTGAGCGCCGCGTGTTCCTGGTCGAGAGTAACTACCGATAGCGTACTCCCGCACAGACTCCGCCGGAATTCGAGGTTCTTCCGTTCCGCCAGGTCGCGCAAGATTTTATTGCGCTGTTTGCGGATCGGCATGGGGACATGGTCATCCCGCACGGCCGCCGGGGTTCCGGGCCGTTCGGAGTACGTGAACACATGCAGGTACGTAAACGGCATTGTCTCGATGAACCGCCGGTTCTCTTCAAATTCCGCGTCCGTCTCCCCGGGGAAGCCGGTCATCACATCGGCGCCGATCGCCGCCTGCGGCATCCACGCGCGCGCCTTCAGCACGCGGTCGGCGTAGTGCTTCGGGCGGTACTTGCGGTGCATGCGCCGCAACACGCTGTCCGAACCCGATTGCAGCGGTGCGTGCACGTGCCGGGCGATGCGCGGCGATTCCGCCATCAAACCGAGCAGGTCATCGGAGAAATCCATCGGCTCCACTGAACTCAGGCGCAAGCGTTCCACTTCGGTTTCGGCCAGCAGGCGCCGCACCAGGTCCGCCAGCCGCAGCGTGCTGCCCGGTTCCCTGCCCCAACGGCCCAGGTTGATCCCGCTCAGGACCACCTCCCGGTATTTGACGCCCAACGCGCGCACCTGCTGCACCACTTGGTCCGCCGGAGCGCTGCGGCTGCGTCCACGCACGAACGGAATAATGCAGAACGAGCAGCGGTTATTGCAGCCGTCCTGGATCTTGAGATTCGGCCGCGTGCGATCGCCCGCCGCATCCTCCACCGGGGCCGCCAGAAATTCCTGCTGAGCGAAGATATCCCCGACATGGATATTCCCGTGATACGGCGCCGCGCCCGTGTCGAATAGCAGGTCCGGAATCTGCGTCTTGTGCGAATTCCCGACCACCCAGGAAACGCCATCCAGCGCCGCCAACTCGTCCGGAGCGCGCTGCGCGTAACAGCCCGTCACCAGAATCTTCGCATCCGGATTCTCGCGGCGCACGCGCCGCACCACTTGGCGCACGTCATCGTCGGCCGCCGACGTCACGGTGCACGTATTCAGAATTACGAGGTCCGCCCCAGCCGCGCCGTCCAGCGCCGTAAGCCCGCGCTTGGCCAGCATTGATTCGAGCGCGGCGCCGTCGGCCTGCGTCGCGCGGCACCCGAAGTTCTGGATGTGGAAATTTCGCACTGTCTTCATTCTACCTTACGGTGGCCTATTCCCGCGGTGGTACGGCGGGCTAAGGTATTGATTAGACTAAAGATCCTGTCTGTTATGCCGATCTACAATCAGGCGAAGGAGCCGCTGAATTTGGGTCTGGACCGGGTACTTTCTCAGGACGAAATCGATCGTGTATTCTCAAAGCTGCGCGATGGCGGACGCGGCGACGATCCCGCACAGAAGGCGCAGCCTTACGATTTTCGCCGTCCGGACCGGATTGCCAAAGACCAACTCCGCGCCATCCATATCCTGCACGAGAATTTTGCGCGCACGCTGGCTTCCAGCCTTTCGGCTTATCTGCGCGCGTACGTAATTGTCAATCTGGTTTCGGTAGAACAGCTCTCGTTCATGGAGTTCTCACAGTGCCTACCCTCGCCAACCTGCCTGGTTTCACTAGGAATGAAGCCCTTTGACGGCAACGCGATACTGGAGTTGAATCCGGCGCTTGTCTTTCCCGTGCTCGAGATGCTGCTGGGCGGTGACGGTAAGTCCGGCAATCAGCTCAAGCGCGAGATCACCGAGATCGAGCAGAGCATCATGGAGGGGTTGCTGCGTATTGTCTTGCACGACCTGAAAGAAGCCTGGAGGGCGGTCAGCACAATCGATTTCCGCAGCGACGCTTTCGAGACCGAACCGCAATTGCTCCAGATACTGGCGCCGAACGAAGCGGTGGTCGCCGTGAGCATCGAAGTTCGCATCGGCGACAACTCCGGGATGATGAATCTGGGCGTCCCCTCGATCATCATCAAAATGCTGCGGCAGAAGTTCGATCAGCAGTGGTCTGTGCGCAAGACGGAGTCGACGGAGCTGGAGCAGGAGCGCATGTTGCGGCTGTTGCGCCCAGCGCGCCTGCACCTGGATGCACGTCTGCAAGGCACGACGCTTTCGGTGCAGGATCTGATGAGCATAGAAGCGGGCGACACCCTGTTCCTCGATCAACCCATCGAGAAGCCGATCGAGTTTCTGCTGAACGGAGCCCTTAAATATCACGGGCAAGTGGTCAGCAACGGCCGGAACCGCTCGTTTCTGATCGATCAGCCGCATACGGTTTGAGGCGTTCACCCGGAAGCGGTGCCATCGCCGGCAAATCGGGATTCTCGCCGGTAATCAACCGGGCGCCGCGATTGAACGTCAGGTACTGAAAGGCCCACTGGATCAGGACGACCAGACGGCTTTGGAAACCCACGAGGTAGAGCAGGTGAATGAACAGCCAGAGCAGCCAGGCGACCCAACCGCTAAAGCGGGCGAAGCCGAAATCGGCCACTGCGGCTGCGCGCCCGATGGTGGCCAGGCTTCCTTTGTTGACGTAATGAAAGACGCGCGCCGGATCGCCACGTAATCTGCGCCGTAACTCCTGAGCAACGAAACGCCCCTGCTGCATTGCCACCGGCGCCACGCCGGGCAACGGTTTGCCATCCTGCTCGAAGGCGGCCAAATCTCCGATCACAAAAATTTCCGGATGTCCCGCCAGAGTGAGATCGGGCTCCACTTGCACGCGCCCCATGCGATCCGTTGACGCGCCGGTCCGTGATGCCAGCATTCGTCCGAGAGGAGATGCCGCAACGCCAGCCGCCCAGATTACGGTTCTCGCCTGGATCCGCAGCGGACCGTCCGGCCCCTTGACCCAGACGCCCTCGGCATCCACATCGCTCACAAACAGCCCGGTTCTGGGCCGGACTCCGAGGCGTACCAGGGAGCGCTCGGCGGCTGCGGAAAGCTCCGGAGGATACGGAGCCAGCACGCGCTGCCCGGCGTCGATCAGCAGAATCTGCGCCTCAGCCGGCCGGATTACCCGGAAATCGTCCTTGAGCGTATCCCGGGCGATTTCGCTGAGCGCGCCCGCCAGTTCCACACCCGTGGGGCCGCCGCCGATGATGAGAAACGTGAGCCACTCGCGCCGTTTGCCGGCATCCGGTTCGCGCTCGGCGGCCTCGAAGGCGAAAAATACTTTGCGGCGGATTTCCGTTGCGTCCTCGACTGATTTCAGGCCCGGCGCGAAAGCGCACCATTTGTCGTGGCCGAAGTAACTGTTCGTCGAGCCAGCCGCAACGATCAACGTATCGTAGGGCACTTCGCCATTGGCAAGAATGACGCGTCGGCGCGCGGTATCGAAATCGACCACTTCGCCCAGCAGGACGTCAGCATTCTTCTGGTTGCGAAAAATGGCGCGCAGCGGAGAGGCGACGTCGCCGGGTGAAAGTCCACCGGTTGCCACCTGATACAAGAGGGGCTGGAAGAGGTGGAAATTGCGGCGGTCGATCAGCGTCAGTTCGACGTCAGCCCCAGCAAACGCCTTCGTGGCATAGAGTCCGCCAAAGCCACCGCCGACAATGACGACCTGATGCTTCTGTCCAGACTGTGCGCGCATGGCTCCCTTATTTCGTGAGCGCGCGATCCGGGCTCGGCTCGAGAATGCCTATGCGCCGCAGCAGCAGAAACTCCGAGACGTTTTCGGCAGTGAGCAAACCCACCAGGCGCTCGTTGTCCATAACCAGCGCGCAGGCGCCGGCCTCGGCCAGTTTCGGCAGCGCCTCGGCGAGATCCTCATCCGGCGCAAGCGCAACGAACTGGCGGTCGATCACACCGGAAAGATAAGCATCCGGTCCTTCGGTGACCATCGCCTTGACCAGCGCCGCGCGGCCCAGTAGCCCAATCACGCGCTCGCCGAGCACTACAGGAAAGTCCTGCTGCGAAGTCGCGATCAACAGGTTCGCCGCGTCGCGGATGGTTTCGCCGTGCGAGAGCGTGCGAAAGTCGGTGATCATCGCGGCACGCACGGGCATGCCCTGCGTGAGCGAGCGTCCTTCGACGGCGCTGCTCTCCTGGGTCGCGCCGAGATAAACGAAGAACGCGATAAAGACCAGCATGAAATTGGCCGACAGCAAACCGTAGAGTCCCATGAAGCCCGCGAAGATGCGGCCCGTCCGAGCGGCGATCCGCGTGGCGTCGTCTTCCGTGCGGAAGCGCGCCACGATCGAGCGCAGCACCCGCCCGCCGTCCATCGGGTACGCAGGCAGCAGGTTGAAGACAGCCAGCAAAAGGTTGCCCGCTGCAATCCGCTCGAGCAGATTCGCATCGGTCGCTTCCATCAATTCCCGAGGGCCGACCAACGCGTTCTGCGTCGCCAGATAGGCGAAGAGCGCGCCGGCAATCACGAAATTGACGGCCGGGCCGGCCAGGGCGATCCACAACTCTTCGCGCGCCTTGAGCACCCGGTCCAGTCGCGCCAAGCCGCCGATGGGGTACATCACGATCTCGATTGTTTTCACGCCATGCCTGCGGGCAACGAGCGCGTGTCCCAGTTCGTGCAATAGCACGGATGCGAACAAAGCGAGAATATAGAGGACGTTGACCGCAGCGCTTTGACGTCCACTGAAACCGAGAACAATCAGGAATACGAGCAACAGGACAAAGGTGAAGTGGAACCGGATGGGCACGCCGAAGATGCGAAAGAGGCCGACGGCTCCGGCCGCCACCGGCTTCTTTTCATTAGCAGGGCAATTCTCGGGGTTCATGGGTCTCCTCCAAGGCCGCGTAACGCGTTAGCACCAGTGTACTAGCGCCGCTCCCACTCCGGGAAGGTTTCCATCGAAGTCAACGCGAGATAGTCGGGTCGATCCGCAGCGCTCTGATGGCGGTAGCTGCGCAGAACCGTGCCGTGAAAGATCAAAAAGACGCCCGGCATCTGGAAACCGTCCCCGACAATTTTGCCCAGACCATGCCGGCGCAGCAAGCCAGCTTCAAGTCCACGAATCCAGACCTTCGGGCCGAAGAGTTTGAGGAAAGAACCACGCCCCAGGCCAAAGGCGCGGTACACCGTACGCTGCGGATCGCTAACGCGCGGCACGTTTTCCAGACCATACTTGCGGAAACAACCGTGGGCCTGCGCTTCGCTGCTCATATGCACCAGGACAAGCTGAGTGTCGTTCCGCTCGATGTCCCGGAGCCTGGCCGCGAGGTCGGCCAGCGTCTCACGGCAGAACGTACAACCCATGTGGCGCAGGAACACGAGCAGGACCGGCGACATCTGGGAGAGTTCTGAAATGCTGGGGCCAATCTGCGAGTGCGCTTTCATCGCCATACGCTGAATCTCCGGCGCGGCCTCTCGCTCCCGGCCCAACTGAAGCCGGTAGGCCTGATAGAGAATCCAACTGAACGGCAGCCACCAGATCGCCCCGCAGGCAAGGATCGCGAGGAAAGCCAGAGCGGGCAATCGTCCCGAGAGCGCGGCTTGGAGAAAACACGCCGGCCCCAACAGCGCGCCGATCAGCCCCATCAACACGATGGGCCAATGGACCAGAGGCTCCGTCGATGCGATCGCGCACCCTATGCCGAAAACGGCGCCCACTACTCCGATGCACTGCCAGAACTCCAGGTATAACGGATGCGCGACGCCGGCCCAGTCGAAGGGCAGGTTTGGGAACAGCGCCACGGACAGGCCCCAGAGCATATGGAAAGACGCCGCGGCCATCAGAACGCGATTCATGCTCCGGGCCGACGGACTGCTCATACCTTTTTTGGATGCTTCGGCGTCGCGCTGGAACTAAAAAGTTACGCCGAAAAAAAGGCGCTCCAAGGGTGCAGCGCGTAGAGATAAACCACAGGCATCGCAAAGAGGCTGCTGTCGACCCGGTCGAGCCATCCGCCGTGCCCGGGCAGCAGGGTGCCGCTGTCCTTGACGCCCGCGCCGCGCTTGAGCGCCGACTCGGCCATGTCGCCGACCTGTCCCGCCATATTCGCGAGCGCTGCCAGCACGAGCACATCGAAAACCGGAACATCGGGCAGAAACGCACGCATGTAGAGCACGCCAAAAAGCATCGACGCGCAGATCGAGGCCGCCGCGCCTTCTTTCGACTTCTTCGGGCTGATCACCGGCGCCAGTTTGTGCCGGCCGAATTTACGGCCCACATAATATGCCGCGGTATCGCCCACCCAGTTGAGCACCAGCGCAAAGAACAACCAATGCGGACTGACCGCCCGCAGACCAAACGCGCAGCGCCATGCACCGAAAATATAGAGCACCCCGAGGAGCAACGCGGAGGAATACAACAGCGATTTCGACAGGTCCGCAAAACGCAGCGCCAGCGCCAACGCACCCAGCGCCAGCACGGTCACAAACAGAAGTTCCCACTGCCGCACGAAGAGCAGCATCAAGCCCGCGGCGTAACCCAAAATGCCGGGAGCTTCGATGCCATGCGCGGCCACAATGCCCGCGTACTCGTGAAAGCAGATCAGCGCAATCACCGAGACAACCGCAAAGAAAAGCCACTCCGGCGCCTGCAGGATCACGTAGGTCATGGCAGGCACCAGGACTATGGCGCTTAGGACTCGCTTCATCGTGCGGGAACGCCCAACGCCTCAACCAGGCTCTCATCGGCCGGGGCGCCGGCCGGCGCGCTTCCCAAACCACCAAAGCGGCGTTCGCGCCGCTGGAAATCGACGATCGCCCTGAGCAGGTCGACGCGCTTGAAATCAGGCCAGAATGTCTCTGTCACGTACAATTCCGCGTAGGCAATCTGCCAGAGCAGAAAGTTACTAATACGCATCTCGCCGGAGGTACGGATCAGCAGATCGGGATGCGGCTGCCCAGCACTATACAACCGCGATTCCAGCAACTCCTCGGTGACCTGCAACTCGGGCAGGCGGCCCGCGCCGCGAGCGTCGTCGATCAGGGCGTTGATGGCATCCACCAGTTCCGTCCGGCCGCCGTAGTTGATTGCCAGATTGACCTTCAACCCGCTGTTGGCGGCGGTGGCCTCGACGGCTTCCCGCAATTCGTCTTGCACGCTGCGCGGCAATTGCTCCAGCCGTCCGATGGCGTACAGGCGAATCCCGTTCTTCATCAGATTGTCCATTTCGTGGCGCAGGTAATAGCGCAGCAGTCGCCAGAGAGTATCGACTTCGGCACGCGGCCGCTTCCAGTTCTCGACCGAAAAAGCGTAGAGCGTCAACGCCTGTATGCCGAGCCGGGCACAGGTTTCCACGGTGCTGCGGACGGGTTCCATGCCGGCACGGTGACCGGCCACGCGCGGCATGTGCCTGCGGTTGGCCCAGCGCCCATTGCCGTCCATAATGATTGCAATGTGCGCCGGAAGCCGCCCAGG
Source organism: Bryobacteraceae bacterium (assembly GCA_963668605.1). GTDB lineage: Bacteria > Acidobacteriota > Terriglobia > Bryobacterales > Bryobacteraceae. Next base: position 7,210,199 of record OY764903.1, on the reverse strand, counting down.
GTCAATGCTCTGCGCGAGACTCCAGTCCTCTTCACCCGGCTTCAGGACGTCGAGAAGATCCTTCATCGATTCAATTTCTAATAGTACACCACGGCTCATATCCCGGACGAGCGCGGCCAATCGAGCAGGGCTGGCCCCCACACGCCCACGAGCAGCGCGCCCGCACCCAGAAAACTGCCGAAGGGCAGTTCATAGCTGGCGAAGTCCTTGCGCGCGATGAGTATGAACAGCAGGCCGAGCACCGAGCCGGCCAGCGAGCCAATCAGTAAGGTGAACAGACTGCCCTGCAGACCGAGAAAGGCGCCGATCATCGCGACCATCTTCACGTCGCCGAAGCCGAGGCCCTCGCGTTTGCGGATCCGGTAGTAGAGTTCACCCACCAACCAGAGTGCGCCGCCGCTCACGAGAGCCCCCAACACTGCTTCCGTCAGCGAGAGCGCTCGCTCGTTCCAGACCGAGGGGAGCATCAACCGCGCAAACAGGCCATCCAGAGGAACGAACCAGGCGAGCGCCAACCCAGCGGCCGTACCGCCTATTGTGAACTCGTCAGGCAGGATCAGTTGTTCGAAGTCGGAAAAGATCAGCCCAATCAACAGGGCGCTGAACAGGCAGGCTTTGAAAGCGGTCGGAGTCGCACCGTGGTGGTGCATCGCGAGCGCGAACGAGACGGCCGTCAGCGCCTCGACGATCGGGTAGCGGGCTGGAATCCCCGCGAAACAATGGCGGCACTTTCCGCGCAAAAGGGCGTAGCTCAACAGCGGGAAGTTGTCATACCAGGCGATCGGCGTCTTGCACGCCGGGCAAAAGGAGCGCGGGCGGACAACGGACAAATCGCGCGGCATCCTGTGGATGCAGACGTTCAAGAAGCTGCCGATAATCAGTCCGAAAAGGACGCCAACCAGAATTTCCATCAACTCTCGCTCCCGGCTTCCAGGCTCCGATAGACCGCCAGCGTCGACTCGACCATGTGATCCAGCGTGTATCGCTCCAGCATGCGGCGGCGCGCTTCGGCGGCCATCTGCGCAGAGTGCTGGGGATCGGCCAGCAGGCGCCGGATTGCGGCGGCCACCTGACGTGCCTCGTTGTGTACCAACATGCCAGTGTACCCGTTCTGCACAATTTCCGGAATGCCGCCCACTTCGCTGGCAATCACGGGAACGCCATGCGCCATTGCGAACAGGATCGCGGAGCCGAGGCCTTCGGAGCGCGTGAGGTAGACGAACAGGCCTGCGCCCGGCAGATCGGCCGCGAGGTTGCTCGAAAATTCGACCGCGACGCCGGCCAATTTCGCGGCCTCGCGCAACAGCGAGGAACCTTTCGCCGGATCGTCCGTTGCTGGCGCGAGGATGCGGTTACCGGCACTCTGCCGCTGCGGTACGCTGGCGCCATCGTAAACAACGGCGATACGGTTCGGATCGACGCCCGCTTTGAGCAGTTCCGCGCGCACAAACTGCGAGACGGCCAGGAAACGATCGGCCCGCGCATACTTCCAGCGCGAGAGCGGACCAGTGCGAACCGGGAACGCCACTCGGCGCGAAACGACGAGCGGACCGCACGCCAGAACCGCGGCCAGCGTATGCGCATGCGCGTCGTGCGCATGCGTCAGATCCACAGTGCGCGAGCAGGAGCGCACGGCCGCCAGCGACAACGGCGCTACTTCAATGCCTTCCGCCGCGGCGCATTGCAGCAGCGGCGAACCGCTGCGTGCCAGGAGCTTCTGTTCGCAGCCGCGCGCGGCAAGCCCACGCATCAGAGCAAGCGCCTGAAACTGGCCGCCGCGCATCTCTCTCCCGCTATCAATGTGAAGAATCCTCATGCGGCGGCGCTCTCTCAGCTCATGTTGCGCGCCTTGGCGTACTTCAAGAAGTTGTACATCGCCGCCATGTAGGCGATCGCCAGCCCTTCGAAGCCGTCGAGGAAACCGCGTTTTAGCAGATAGGTCTGCCAAAAGGTCCAGATCGGATCGAACAGCAACTGCGTATATCCGATCTGGCGCTTTTGCATAACGATCTGCTGCGCCGCCAGCGTGGTGTAGCTATCCATCGTCTTGAGGTGTTCGGACAGCGAGTCGCACGTGAAGTGCAGCAGGTTGCCTTCGAAGTGTCCGATACGGCCGTCGACGTGCACGCTCTCATGCACGAAATCGCCGACCCACTTCGCTTTTTCACGGTGGAACAGGCGCACCTTGCGGTCCGGATACCAGCCCGAATGCAGAATCCAGCGGCCCAGGTATTGCGCCAGGCGCGGCATGGTGTAGGCGTCGAACTCAGGGCCTGTTTTCTTGAGCTGCCAGATCTCCGCCTCCAGCGCTTCAGTGAGCGTTTCGTCGGCATCAATGGAAAGAATCCAATCGTGTGTAGCCTGCTGCGCGGCCAAATTCTTCTGGGCGGCATAGCCATGCCACGTCTCATAGACGACGCGCGCGCCGAGATTCTCCGCGATCTCCACGGTGCGGTCGATCGAACCGTTATCGACTACAACGATCTCGTCGCAGCAGCGCAGGCTTTCGATCGCGCGCGCTATGTTGCGCTCCTCGTTGAAGGCGATGATGGCTGCCGAAATCTTCATGGATTCATGACCGGCCCTAGGCTCCGCCGCCGGACCGGATTGGTGCAATCGCAAACGTCAAAACCAATATCACCACGGCTCCCCAGGCGAGCATCCTGCGGCCGCGGCCGAGGCGTGTGTCATCGTAGATGGTCGGCGGATGGCGCATTCCGAAAAACGCGAAAAATACGGCCCACAACAGCCAGCCATACCAATAAAATACGCCCAGCGGCACTAACCCGGCCACCAGCAGGCGCGAGATCAAGCGATGCCTGGCGCCAAAGAACGAGTACAGAATATGGCCGCCGTCCGATTGCCCGATGGGCAGCAGGTTGAGCGCGGTCGCCATCACACCGACCCACGCCGCGCACGCCACCGGATGCAGGTAGATGTCCGCGGAGGAGACACCCGGAAAGACCAGCCACTCCGCCAATTTCATAATCAGCGGTGAACCCAACACCAGATCGCCCCGTTCCGCAATGCCCGGAATCACCTTCGACCAAGCCATCCCGAAGCCAAGCGCGGGTATCAGAAAGACGAAGCCCGCAATCGGTCCGGCCACGCCCACATCGAAGAGCACGCGCTTCGAATAGATCGGCGAATAGATCCGGATGAATGCGCCAAACGTACCGATCACGGTCGGCGCCGGCAGAAAATACGGCAGGCTCGCATCCACGCGGTAATACTTGCATGCGAGATAGTGGCCCAACTCATGCGCCAGCAGAATCGTTAGCAGCGTGATCGAAAAAGGCAACCCGTCGGCAAGCAGCGCAGGATTCAGGATCAAGCCCCACATGGCGGCAAAGTCGCCCTCGATATCGAACGCGGGGCGGTTGGCCTGGAAGTTGTGGAACAGCCGCGCGCCAATCAGTGTCGTGGAATAGAGCGTGACAAGGAAAAGCAGCGCGTTCAGCCAGTAGCGAGGCTTGCGACGGCTGGAAAGGTCAAACTCGACCGGGAAGCCACCGCCATCGCCGGGACCCGGAGGGAACGAGTCCAACGGATATTCTTGCGATGACACAGTGAGCGGCTATTGCAGCGACTGCAACTCTTTACCGGGTTTGAAGCGCACCGCTTTTCCGGGCGGGATGGCGACCTCCGCTCCGGTCCGCGGATTGCGGCCGATGCCGGTCTTGCGCGGGCGCACATTGAAGATGCCAAAGCCGCGCAGTTCGATTCGCTCGCCCTGGCCGAGTGCTCGTTTCATGCTTTCGAACACGGTCTCCACGGCCATTTCGGCTTTGGTCTTGGTGATCCCAGTTCGATTGACGACTTCGTTGATGATATCCAACTTAATCAAAACACCCTCCTTGGCATTCGCATCGGCATTGGGACGCCACTCCCGGCAGGTTGAGCAAACCTCATGATAGGATTGAAGTTAAGAGCTTGTCAAGAGCGCCCAGATGATACCCTCCAGCTTCGACGCCGCCGACTTCCGTCATGTCTGCGCAAAATACGCCACCGGAATCACGATCACGACGGTGTGCGGCGACGACGGCTCACCGCATGGAATGACCGTAAATTCCTTCTCCTCGGTTTCGCTTGCGCCGCCGCTGATACTGGTGTGCATCGATCTGCGCGCCGCCCTGATGCCGTTGTTCCGCACAGGAAAGCACTTTGGCGTCAACGTCTTGAGCGAAGCGCAGAAGGATCTCTCGAACCGCTTCGCGCAAAAAGGTGAAGATCGCTTCGAAGGCGTGGCCTGGGTCACGGGTGCAAGCGGAGTGCCGCTGATTCGCGGTGCGCTCGCGTCGTTCGAATGCGCAGTCACCAAGATCATAGAAGCGGGCGACCACATCGTCGCCATCGGCGAGGTGCTCCATATCGAGCGCGCGGAAGGGCGCCCGCTAATCTATTTCGACAGCAAGTACCGGACCCTGGGCTGACTATTTCCCGAGCGCGTCGAAGTACTTCGCCACTGCTTCAATCCCGCGATAAAGATTTGGCAGGTGAAACTTCTCGTTGGGCGCGTGCAGGTTGTCGTCGGGCAAGCCGAAACCCATCAGGACGCTCGGAATGCCGAGGTGCTGGTTGAACAGACCGGCGATCGGAATCGAGCCGCCGGAACGAATATAGACCGTCTCCGTACCGAAGCATTCCGTCATCGCATCGGCCGCCACTTTGACAAACGGATTCTCGGGATCGACCAGGGAAGGAGCAGCCGCGCTGATCAGCTTGAACTCCGCAGTGACGCCGCGCGGGCAGACCGCCTGCACCGCAGCTGAGAACTGAGTCAGAGCTTCCGCCGGGTCCTGATCGGCGACAAGACGCATCGAGACTTTGGCAAGCGCGCGGGCCGGAATCACCGTCTTTGCGCCTTCGCCCGTGAAGCCTCCGCGTATGCCATGCACCTCGAGAGTCGGGCGCGCCCAGACGCGCTCGAAGAGCGAGAACTCCGGTTCGCCGGTCAACGCCGAGACGCCAACCTCTTTGCTCTTGTACTCCTCCACATCGAAGGGCAACCGCCGCCAGGCATTCAACTCCGTATCGCTCGGCGTGCGCACCTTGTCCGTGAAGCCCGGAATATGAAAACGCCCGTCGCGATCCTTCAGAGCGCACAGAATCTCGGCGATGGCCATGATCGGGTTAGGCGCGGCGCCGCCATAGACGCCCGAGTGCAGGTCGTGGTTGGCGCCTTGCACGATGAGTTCGCCATAGACCAGGCCGCGCAGGCCCACGCACAACGTCGGCAAGTCCGGCGCGAACATTTCGGTGTCGCAGATCACGGCGGCGTCGGCCTGGATCCTCGCGGGCTTCGATGCGACGTAGCCTTCGATGTGCTCGCCGCCCACCTCCTCCTCGCCTTCAAGCAGGAACTTGATGTTGATCGGAAGCCGGCCCTTGGTTTGCAGGAAGTATTCGACGGCTTTCAGCAGGATCAGCGTCTGGCCCTTGTCGTCGCACGCGCCGCGCGCGAAGATGTCGTCACCGCGCACTTCGGGCTCGAACGGCGGCGAGATCCACTCATCGAGCGGATCGGGCGGCTGGACGTCGTAGTGTCCATAGAGCAGCAGCGTCGGCTTGCCCGGCGCGCCCAGCCATTCCCCATAGACCAGAGGATTGCCCTCACCCTCGATGAGTTCGACATTCTGAACACCGGCGGCCTTCATGTTGTTGGCCGCGAATTCGGCGGCGCGCCTGATGTCCGGTTGGTGTTCGGGCGCGGTGCTGATGCTGGGAATCCGCAGAAACTCGATCAGTTCCCGCAGATATCGTTCGCGATTCTGTTCAAAGTAGGTCACACCCCTATTAAAGCTAAAATTGAAGAACCGCTCCACTGTATCTGGGAATCCACAATCTATACACTCCAATCGCCTGCTCCACGAGAAGAGCCCGTACCTTCTGCAACACGCGCATAATCCGGTGGACTGGCACGCTTGGAACGAGGAGGCGTTTGCCAAGGCCCGCACCGAAGATAAGCCCATCTTTCTATCGATCGGCTATTCCACATGTCACTGGTGCCACGTGATGGAGCGCGAATCGTTCGAATCCGAAGACGTGGCGGAGACGCTCAACCGGCACTTCGTCTCCATCAAGGTGGATCGCGAGGAGCGGCCGGACATCGACCGCATCTACATGCTCTTCGTGCAAGCCACGACCGGCAGCGGTGGATGGCCCATGTCGGTCTGGCTGACGCCGGACTTGAAACCGTTCTTCGGCGGCACATATTTCCCGCCCGATAGCCGCTACGGCAGGCTTGGTTTCAAGACGGTGCTGGAGTATATCGCCAACGCCTGGAGTACGGACCGCGAAAAAATTCTGCAATCGAGCGCCGAAGTGATCGAGCAACTCGAGCGGCACGCCGAAGTAAGAGGCGGCGCGATCGACGCGGACGGGAAAGCGCTGGAGTCGTGCTATTACGCCTGTCGGCGCATGTACGATGCGAAATTCGCGGGCTTCGGCAACGCGCCAAAATTTCCGCGTCCAGTGCTGCACAATTTTCTGCTGCGCTACCACGCAGAAACAGGCAATGAAGAGGCGCTCGATATGGTGGTGGCGACGCTCGACGCCATGGCGCAGGGCGGGCTGAACGATCAGCTCGGCGGCGGATTCCATCGCTACTCGGTCGATGAACGCTGGTTCGTTTCGCACTTCGAAAAAATGCTTTACGACCAGGCACAGTTGGCGGCATCCTACCTGGAAGCCTTTCAGATCACGAAGCAGGAGCGTCATGCTGCGACGGCGCGTGAGATCTTCGAGTACGTCTTGCGCGACATGCGCCATCCCGAGGGCGGCTTCTACTCGGCCGAGGATGCGGACAGTGTGATCGACGCGGCCCACCCGCACGAGAAAGGCGAAGGCGCATTTTACGTGTGGAGCTGGGACGAGGTGGAAAGTCTGCTCGGAGCTGAGGAAACGCGACGCTTCGCCGCGGCCTATGGCCTGCGGCCCGACGGCAATGTCGATAGCGATCCGCAAGGCGAGTTCACGGGAAAGAACATTCTCTATCGCGCCGGTGACACGGCCGGGCTCGAACAGGCGCGTGCCACGCTGCTGGCCGCGCGCGGGCGGCGTGTACGTCCGCATTTCGACGACAAGATCCTGACAAGCTGGAATGCGCTGATGATCTCCGCGTTCGCCAAAGGCGCGCAGGCATTGGGCGAGACGCGCTATCTCGAAGCCGCGCGCGCCGCGGCGGAATTTCTCATCGGCCGGATGTATGATCCCGCAAGCGGTACGCTGCTGCGGCGCTTTCGCGCTGGCGACGCCGCAATACCAGGCTTTCTGGACGACTACGCCTTCTTCACGCAGGCGCTGCTCGATCTGTATGAAACCACCTTCGAGCTGCGCTACCTGGACATTGCGGCCGCGCTCGCGGACCAGATCCTCGCACGCTTCGAGGATCGCGAGCACGGAGCGTTTTTCAGCACGGCGGCCGGGGATGCGAGCCTCGTTGTCCGGCTGAAGGACGACTACGACGGCGCCGAGCCCTCGGGCAATTCCGTAGCCGCTCTGGTGCTTCTGCGCCTGGGGCAGATGACCGGCCGTACGGCGTTTCGCGACGCGGCGGAAAAGACACTGCGAGCCTTCGGTCCGCGCCTCGACAGCGCAGGAGTGAGCGTGCCACTGATGCTCGCGGCCCTGCTCTACAGCCGCTCCGAGCCACTCCATGTGGTGATTGCGGGCGGGCGCGATGCAGACGGGACGCGCGAGATGGTGCGGCTGCTGCATACGCGCTTCGCCCCCACTACGGTCACGTTCCTGATCGACAGTCCCGCGGTACAGGCACGTTTGGCGGAATCGCTGCCGATGGTGAAAACGATGAGCCCCATCGACGGCAAGCCGACGGCATATGTGTGTGAGAACTATGCCTGCAAACTGCCGGTGACGGACGTAGACCAGCTTGCCAAATTGCTAGAATAGACAAGCATGTAATCACGCCGGAGCCGAGGGGAGGCACTGGTCGAGCTTCCGGACGTAAACGAACGACGGATGGAAATTTTCACAGGAGGAACAATGGAAAGAGCAGCAGCAACAACACTCAAGGGCAATCCTTTCACGCTGATCGGACCGGAACTAAAGGCTGGCGATAAGGCGCCCGATTTTGAAGTGGTGGATACGGGAATGCAGCCCGTGAATCTAGCGAAAACGGCCGGCAAGGTACGCATCTTCAGTGTCGTGCCATCGCTCGACACGCCGGTTTGCGACATGCAGACCAAACGCTTCAACGACGAGGCCGTGAAGCTCAAAAACATCGAAATCTACACGATCAGCATGGATCTGCCCTTTGCGCAGAAGCGCTGGTGCGGCGCCTTCGGCGTCGATCATATCAAGATGGTCTCCGACCACAAGAGCGGCTCTTTCGGCGAGCACTATGGCACGCTGATCAAGGAACTGCGCATCGAGAGCCGTGCGATCTTCGTGCTCGACAAAGACGGCGTCGTGCGCCACGCAGAGTACGTCAAGGAAGTGGGCGACCACCCAAATTACGACGCCGCCCTGAGCGTCGCGAAGTCGCTTGCAAATTAGTTTCATCGGGACCGGCGCAGGCGCGTCCGGTCCCCTCCCCTTTTCAGCGGCGTTTCAGATAGAATGGTCCAGGATCGACTGTTGGATATTTTAGAATGGCTTTATCGCCTTACTGCCAAGGTTGTGGACGCCGCATCCCACCTGGGCACAGCTACTGCGGAAAGTGCGGTAGCGCTTCCTCCAAACCCGCCTCATCTACAAGTTCCCAGGAATGGACGCAGCGCTCGCGCAAGTTCAGTCAGTACTGCGAGAAATGCAAAACGTCCATCCCCGCGAATCTGAATCACTGTCCAAAGTGCAAACCGCCTGTTTACCAGCAAGTCATCAAGATCGTTCTGGCAGTTGCGATGATGCTCTTCGGAGTCTGGGCCTACATGAGTTCGCGGTAACTCCGTGACGAATCCGGTTCGTATTGGTAGGCAGCCGTAAATACGGAACACTGGGTACACGATGAACAATCGAGCTGTTATATTGCTTTTCCTGAGTGCCGTCGCCGCACTTTCGCAACCTGCCCGGCAGCTTACGCCCACACCGCTTCCGCCGGGCGTGAAGGTCGAACGGAATCTTGTTTACGCCCACGCCGGCGGGAAAGATTTACTGCTCGACCTGTACCGTCCGAGTCGGCAGGAGGGGGCTGTGCCGCTAGTGGTTTGGGTCCACGGCGGCGCCTTCCGTGCGGGCAGTAAAGAGCAGGCTGGTGGCGCCCCCTGGCTCGCGACGAACGGTTACGCAGTCGCCTCAATCAATTACCGCCTGAGCCAGGAAGCGATCTTTCCGGCGCAGATACAGGACTGCAAAGCAGCCGTTCGCTGGCTACGAGCCAACGCAGCAGCGTACGGATTGAATCCCGCGCGCATCGGAGCGTGGGGCTCGTCGGCGGGCGGACATCTCGTCGCGATGCTCGGAACGTCCGGCGGCGCCAAGGATCTGGAAGGCGACGGCGGAAACCTGAAGGAGTCGAGCCGCGTGCAGGCCGTGGTCGACTTTTATGGACCTACGGACTTCCTCAAAATGGATGCAAAGGCGCTGGCGGGCGGCATGAAGCACGATCCCGCCGACTCGCCGGAATCGCAACTGGTGGGTGGCGCGATTCAGCAAAATCCGGACAAAGTCGCGCGCGCCAATCCGATCACTTATGTGAGTAAGGACGCGCCGCCGTTCCTGATGCTGCACGGGATGCTGGATCCGCTGGTGCCGGTAAACCAAAGCGAACTGCTCTTCGCCGCGCTGAAGAAAGCTGGCGTCGAAGTGGCATTTCATCAGATCGCCGGCGCAGGCCACGGCGGCCCGGAGTTCAGTACGCCCGAGGTGCGTGCAATGGTGCTGTCGTTCCTGGACCGGCACCTCAAGCGGAAGTAGACCGGGCGTTTATTCGCGATACAGTTGGCCCTGCTCGCGGACAGCGCTCTCCGGGATGCCGTCGTCAAACAGCGATGCGCGCGCGGCGCGGCGCAGGTCGTTCGCGATCAGACCGATGTTCTGGCTGGCGCCGCGCAGATGCACTAGCGACTTGGCGGAGCCGGCAACTCGCGAATCGCGGATGAGACCCGAGCGCGCATCGCGGAGTGAAACGACCGCTTCTCCGTCGGCGACGGCCTGGGCGCGCAAGCCGGCGACCTCGAAATCTTCCACGTCGACAAACGCGACCGCAGGGCGCAGATCCGGAATGCGGGTTTCCAGCGAGATGTTGCGCAACGAGATGTTGCGCGCGTGGCGTATGTAGAATCCGTAAGCGGGAGAGGGTCCGAAACGGTCGTATTCGGGATATTCGTTTTCGAGTTCGGGCACTTCGCGCCAAGCCTCTTCGCGCGTTCCTCCGCCGGGGCAAATGATCCGGATGTTGTCGAATACAATCCCATCCACCGGATGCCCGGGAAGGCCCGTGATGTAGGAGCCGATGCGGGCAAAGGGAGGCGAAACGGGATTCCCCGAACCATCGATCGAACGGCGAAACGTAGTCGCCAGCGTCGCCTGCACATTACTGATGATCACGTCGCGCAGGATTCCCGGCGGTTGCTTGGGAGCACCCGTGTGGTGCACGCTGCCGCGATTTCCCAAGCGGATAAAAAATGGGCCGGTCACATTGTCCATCGCGATATTATCGATGGTCACGTTGCGCAGGCTGCCGCCATCCACCAACTCCAGCTTGATGGCGCAGCCCCAGGTATCGTAGAGCGCGCAATTCGTGATCGCGATGTTCTCGAACCCGCCGAACCCGGGCGTGCCGAACTTGATGGCGCCCCAGCGCGAGCGGATCACACAATTCGAGATGGTTATGTTCTTGCACGGACGCGCCATTTCGCTCTTCAAGCAAATCGCGTCGTCGCTGCAAACGATGTGGCAGCCTGTCACGCACACGTTTTGGCAGCCGTCGATATCGAGGCCGTCGTTGTTGTAGTTCGCGAAGCTGTCGATCTTCACGCCGCGAATTGTCATGTCATCGCAGCGCATGTAATGCGAGACCCATTCGGCGGCGTTCTGCAGCGTCACGTCGAAGATGTTGACGTTCCGGCAGTCCTCGAAGTAGATTAGCCGCGTGCGCTCTTTGGTGCGGTCAAAGAGCGCGCCCTGGCCATCAATAGTACCGGTGCCGGTCACCGCGATGCGTTGCGCCTTGCCGGCGTAGAGCATGCTCTTGCGGAACTCGGCGCTGCCGCCCACGGCTTGGCGGTCGAGATAATCGCCGATGTTGGGACTGCCCAGCAGCTTTGCGCCAGGTGCGAGATGGAGCGTCACGTTGTTCCGCAAAATCAGGGTGCTGGTGAGATACACGCCATTGGGCACCAAAACGGTCCCGCCGCCGTTGCGCGCGCACTCGTCGAGAGCGTTTTGGATGGCTCGGGTGTCCATCTGCGAGCCGTCACCTACGGCACCGCGCTCGCGCACATTGATCGAGGCCAGCCCCGCAGTCGCGGCCTGCGATGGAGGAGTTTGCGCGAACGCGCCCAGCGTGCTTCCGCCGAAGCAGGCGGCTTGCAGAAAGGTTCGTCTGTGATCGGAGCTCATGGACTTATCAGGCTACCATTCCAGAGACATATTCAATTGAATTCTGCGCCCGGCAGAGGCGTTGGTAACTTTGCCGAAATTGGCGTCGCCGCGGGTTGTGTTCGGGTTGCTCCATCGCACGAAATTGAACGGGTTGTCCGCGTCCGCGCGCGTGACCAGCCGAGCTCGCTCGCCAATCGGAATGCGCTTTCGGAGAGACATGCTTTCGCTGCGCGACGTCCATCCCCGGGCCCAATCGAGGACCCGTGCGGTGTTGCCGAGCTCGTAAGCGGCTGGAATGCTGAATGCGTCGACGTTGAGATAGCGGCTCGTGGCTGGATCGAAGTCGCGCGGGTTCGAGTCCAGATGGACCGGTTGCCCAGCCACGTAACTCGCCCGCTTGCCGGCATAGCCGAGGGCGCCGAGATTGTTGCTCGACGTAATTGCGAGCGCCGCGCCGGAATTGACGCGGGCGTATCCAGAAAGTTCCCATCCGCCCGCGATATGCCCCAGGACTCCGTGCGAGAGATAGCGCTTGCCCGGGCCGAACGGCAATTCGTACGCAACGCTGGTGGCGAAGGTGTGCGGCGAACCGTCGGCGCTCACCGAAACCTCCGACTTCCGGTCTAGCAGGGTCTGATACGTGCCTGCCTCCGCATTCGTCATGTTCTTCGCCCACGTGTAAAAGGCCAGCATCGTGAGGCCGCCCGCATAGCGCTTCGTGACCTTGGTCTGGAGCGAATTGTAGCGCGCGATGCCGGCGGGGTCGCCACCGGCGATGTTCAAGTACTGCGGGAAGGGCCGCAACGCTTGCGCGACCGTATTGGTGCGGGACGTCGCAAATCCGGGGTACGGCGCCTTGATGCCGGCGGCGACCGCAGCTGCGGACGTGATCGGCTGCAATAAGGTGTTGCCCAGCGCCAGATAGCTGCTGTCGACCACGTTGGTGAAGCCAAGCTTGTCGTTGATGTTGTCACCCGGGTCGCCGTCATGCAGGTGCGTGGAGTGGCTTCCTACGTAAGTGACCTCAAGCGCCAGACTCTGCGCCAGTTGGCGTTGCACGCTCAGCGTCCAGGTGAGCGTTTGCGGAAGGCGTGTAATACCAGGAGAAAGATACGTCACGTTCTGGCCATTCAACAACCCAGGATCGACCAGCGGCGGCCGCTTGAAGTCCTGCGGAAAGCCGTCATCCCAACGGAAAGCGGGAGTGTAGCCATCGATGGAGTTGAACGAGGGCGTTACGGTGTAACCGTCGCTGCCCGGATTGAAGCGGCTCACCGCATAGTAGATTCCCCCGGAAGCCCGCACCACCGTCTTCGGATCCAACTGATACGCTAAGCCTAGCCGCGGTGCGAATCCGCGCTTCCAGTCGTTGACGGTATTGCGCCCACCGATGCATCCGCTGCAGTTCCCCGCGAATACTATCGCACCAGGTATCCCGCCGACTGCGGGATTGGGCGTCATGGGACTGAACGTGCTGGTGCGGTCGTATTTCTCGAAGCCCGCCGGGCTGAATTCCCAGCGCAAGCCATAGGACACAGTCAGCTTCGTGGTGGCGCGCCATTCGTCCTGTGCAAACCAGCTAAAGAAATTCCAGCGATAGCCGGCCGTGAACGGCGAGCGCGTCGACCCCTGCGACACGGCACCCAGCAGGAAGCTCGCGGTGGAACTGCCCCAGCGGCTGTAGTTGGTCCCGGCGTTTGGCTGGCTGGTCTGCGCATTCGAGAAGCTGAAGCTTCCGTGGCCATCTTTACCCTCGAAGAGATTGTTGTATTCGCGGATATAGTTGCCGCCGAACTTCATGCTATGGCGCCCGTGGATCCATGTGAGGTTTTCGTTGAAGCTGTAACGCCCGAAACCGCGCATCGAATAGTCGCGGTTGCTGATGGTCAAAGGCGAAGCCGTGCCACCGCCGAAGGTGATGTACGGGATTGCGCCGGTGGGGTATGGGAGCCCCTTCAATCCGAGCTTGGCGTCCCAGCCTTCGCCCACTCCCTGGCTACTGGTGGCGTTCTCATAGCGATCGACGCCAACGGTGGTATGGCTCAGAATCGTCGGCCGGATAATGAAGTCGTAATTGACGCGTCCTGTGCGCGTGTCGACCCGCTTCGGATCCTGCAGCCCTTCCAGCGGACTCGCCAAGCCCCAACCGCGTCCGGAGATGATCCAAGGGTTGTGATGCTGGGAGTATGTAACGGAGAGCTTTTGGCGGTCCGAAAAACCGTGGTCGATCTTGGCCGTGCTTACATAGGAATCGTATTTCGGATCCGCGCCGGTGCGGTTGTAGTAGTTCTGCGTCTGCGCCCCCGGAATGTCGGGATCGGGCATCAACGCGAACAGATTTTTTGCAATCGGGCTGAAGCGGGCGGCCGGAATTCGGTTCCCAGGGAATTGGTCACGCACAAAACCGCCCTTGCCGTCGGAACGTTGCGTGGCCGGATCGAATATGGGGATCGTCGTGCCTGCGGCGTCGCGCAGCCCGCTGAAATCGCCGGACCGGAAGTCCGTGGTGGGAATCGTGAGCGGATTCCCCGCGCCCGCGCCGCGATTGTAAAAGAACTGCTGCCCGAAGAAGAAGAAGGTTCTGTTGCGGCCGTTGTAGATCTTCGGAATGTAAACCGGCGCTCCCAGCGCAAAGCCGGCTTCGTTCTGGCGCAGGACCGGACGCGTGGCCGGAAAGAAGCCCCGCGCGTTCAGCTTGTCATTGCTGAAGTAGTCGAACATGCTGCCATGGAATTCGTTCGTTCCGGAGCGCACCGTCAGGTTCGCGAACCACGTCCCCGTCCGGCCGTACTCCGCGCTGAATGCGTTGGTGACCAGATTGAATTCACCCACGTGTTCGATTGAGACGGCATTGTCGCTGTAGCCGCCTTGCTGATTCGGTTGCGCAGCGGTAGGCGCGCCGTCGACAAACACCTCGTTGCTGCCGGCCTTGGAACCGTTGACGCGCGGATTCCCGCTCGCGTTATCGACGCCCGGCAGGTACTTCAGGTAACCGAAAATTTGGCGCCGCCGCCCCACGTTGATCATAGGCAGTTCGTTGACATAGTTGGTGGTAAGGCCTGCGGTCAGAGTGGCATTGGAAGCGTCCAGCATGGGCGCCTGAGTCGTCACCGAAACTGTTTCCGCAGTCCCGCCGACCTCGAGCCGGATATCCGCGCGGGCGCTATTCTGCGACTGCAAGAGGATGGGCTGGCTGTGCGCGCTCCTGAAACCGGCCTTTTCCACCTCGATGCGATACGTGCCCATCGGCAGGTTCGCGGCGAAGTAGCGTCCAACAGAGTTGGTTGCGAACGCCGTCGCGTCGTTTGTCTCGGTCCGGACCACTCGAACGCGGGCATCCGGAACGGCCGCTCCCGTTGGGTCGGTCACGATTCCCTCGATCGTCCCGCGGTCCGTCTGCGCCAGAGCGGCGCAGCATGTCAACAGAATGGCGCCGAGCGCCAGGAGTGTGCGTTTCATATCCTTAAACCTCAAATGAAAACTGCATTTATTCTAACGGAGCGATGACTGCGTTGATGGCAATCCGGCTGAAGCACGTGTCCTCGAACTCCTTCACGCTATGTCCGGGCATGAGATAGAGCAGCCAGCCCTTCCCGGAACGCCTCAGCCACCCGCCCCGGTCCTGCATGTAAGTGATTCCCGTTTTAGCGTCCTTGTACTTGACGCCGAACAGAAGAGTGGCCGGCTTCGACAGCACCTGGTTCAGATAGATCTCCGACTCGGAAAGGGTGAACCCGGCGTACTGCTTCGTACCGCCGCCAAGGTCCGGGCTGGCATAGGGGATCTTCTCTTTGTACTCGACTTTGTGGGTCGTGATGAAGTGGCCCGGCGCCAGATTGATCATCTGTATCGTCACCGGGCTGGCCCAGGAGTATCCGCCCTCGCTCAGTTCTCCATAAGGTAAAGTCACGCCGGTGAACGGCGTCCAGAACTGATTCTTGCGCTTGGCAGAGCTGATCGAGTGATGCAACAGGATCAGGCGCCCGCCGGCGTTGGCATAGGCCATAAAGCTCTTTTCCGCCGGCTTTTCCATGTCTTTGTGAATGTAGACCACTACTGCGCGAAACCGCGAAAGGTCCTGCGGCATGTCCTTCTCCAGGACGATTTTGCTCTCAATTCCCTCGGCGGCTCTGAGCTTCGCGGCCAGCACTTCCATGGCGGGAATCTCGTCGGCGACAATCAGCACCGGCTGCGCGGCGCAGGTGGCAGCCGCGATCAGGAACAGCGTCAATAACGGTATTCGCATTAATTAGACCTTCGGCAATTCGTAGGGCTTGCGGTATTGCTTGACGAGCAGGCGATTAGCCTGCTCGTCTCCAGGAAACGTTTCGGTTTTCGCGTCGAAGTTCACCGGATGCCCGGCGCGATAGGCGATGTTGCCCAGATGGCAGAGCATTGTGCTGAGCCGACCGATCTCGACGTCCGAATTTGGCAGCGCGCGGCTGCGCATGCAGTCGAGGAAGTTCTTCTCATGAGAGCCTCCGGACGCCGCAACCTCCGGCCCGATGCCGCGATCCTTCGTGTACACTTTCCAGCCGCTCATGTCGACCAGCAGCGTGCCTTCCGTTCCGTAGAAAGCGGTGAAGAATTCGGCCGATCCCGGATCGCCCGGCGCCAGCTTGCCCTGGTGATAGATGTGGTCCCGCGCAAAGGCGCGCAGTTCGAAGCTAAGCAGCAGGTCGTCGTACTCATAGGCGACAATTTGCGTGTCGGGCACCTCTTTGGCGTCGTTCAGCCAGTAGATGCCGCCGGTGGCTGTGATTCTCTTTGGCAGGCAGTGCTCCATGCCGCGCATTTTCTGAATCGCCCACATGCCTACATCAAGGACATGGATGCCCTGGTTGCCTAGTTCAGTGTTCCCATAGTCCCAGAAGAAGCGCCAATTGTAGTGGAAGCGATTCGGGTTGAAGCTCCGCGCCGGCGCCGGGCCGAGCCACGTGTCGTAGTCCACGCCAGACGGCGGGTGGCAATCGGCGGGCCGTCCAATGGAGGGCCGCATCTCATAAATCCAGGCCTTGACCTGGCAGACCTTGCCGAGCTTCCCGGAGGCGACGTAGTCCACGGCGCTGCGAAAATGCTCCGTGCTGCGCCGCTGCGTGCCGACTTGCAGGATGCGCTTATGCTTGCGTGCCGCCTCCCGAATGAGTTGCCCCTCCTGAATCGTCTGGCAGAGCGGCTTCTCGACGAAAGCGTCCTTGCCCGCCTGGCAGGCCTGCATGGCTAGGCGGGCATGCCAGTGGTCCGGGGTGGCGATGATTACGCCGTCGATGTCCTTGTTGTCCAGGACGCGGCGGTACTCCTTGACGCGGGCGGGCGCGGCGCTCTGCACCTTTGCGATCTCCGTGGCGCACGAGCCGATCATGCGCTCGTCGAGATCGCAAAGCACCGCAATTTCGGCGCCGGCCTTGGCGGCGGCGCTGGCGACCACAGGCCCCCGCCGGCCGGTCCCGATGAGAGCCAGACGAATGCGGTCGTTGGCTCCAAGGACGTTTCGAGACGCCGTGAGGGCGCAGGCCCCCAAACTCGTCCGGAGAAACGTCTTTCGATTCATCTCCATTGTTGTTCTTGCTCCATTGACCACCTCGAATGCGCCGGCCATTGAGTCCGATGGCCCAGCAAACAGGAGTATAGAAGCCGGAACCCGCCCAGAGAAGTTCGCGCACTGTTACATAACTGTCACAAAGCCTTAGTTATCTGAGAATTACGTGGGTTTCGTAGGAGTAGCTGGCCACCATGTTGTTCCCCGACATGTACTTCAGAATCACCTGGTAGCCAAGGGGGAATGTGGAAAAACCTTGCGCTCGGAAACGATCCTTGAGCGCTTTCAAGTGCTGCGGCGAACTGAAAAACTCGATGGCCGCCTGAGCGCCGGGCGAGCCGATGCCGGAAGCCACCACGGTCCGCCGCTGCGTGCCGCCATCCTCGGTGGGCATGACCGTGAGGAGTCCATAGTTGGCGCCGCCCGGAACACGCTCGGGCCGAAACACACGCGCGCCCTGAGTCCCTGGCGGCTTGTCGCTGATCACTTCGTCGGGTATCGACGGGTCGTATCGAATCGTGAACGCGGCGCGGGAAAGCTCCCGAGCCACTTCCCGACTGTCGCTGGATGAGCCGAAACGCATCACGTTGCGGCCGCGCAGCGCGATATGTCCCGCCACCTTCTCCGGCAGCAGCTCGAACGAGGCGCCCATCGCGGTCAGCATCCTGACGGCATTCGCCGCAGCGAGAGCGTCTCCCAGCAGCAGCGAATTGCTCGTCCGGTACATGAAGACGGGGGAATCCGGGGGTGCCAGCCGGAAATTGCGATAGAAGTCCGCCACTTCGGCGGGCGCATCCAGCAGCGGCGGTTCATGGCTGGGGCGTCCTGGGCCGCCAAAAGAGCGCAGGTGAATATGGGGCGGGCTGCCGAGCGATAAGGCCACGTGCGCATCGCGGTACGTCAATGGACCCCAAGCCTCAAAGACGATTGGGTCAATCGCCGTTCGAGGCGGCTTCGGAGTGAGGAGCGATGCCGCGATCAGCCAAACTCCGGAGGCTAGTGCCGCCCCCAGCAGCAGCGGGAGGATCCACCCGTGCCAGCGGGATCGCGAAGAATCACTCCGAGATGACATTGCCAAGGGCATCGCAACGAACAGAGGAGCGTACGATCCTTTGTGCAATTCGATCCGGAGCGTCGAATCCGGCCGCTCTTTCTCGTAATACTCCCGGAGTTTCTGGCGCAATGAATAGGCGCGGCTTCGAACCGTGGAATCGTCTTGCGGCGAGTACTCCTTGGGACGTCCGAGCGCTTCGGTCCCGATGGCGTACTCATTAATCTCAGCGCCGCGACCCGCAAACTCCATCTCGCAGACATAGGACAGAAAGTGCTTGAGTTGATCCGCACGAGCGAAGGTTTTGCTCTCCAATACCAGCCTCAGCGCTGTCCGCTTCTCATCCACGCTGAATGTGCTCTGCTCGGCATTCACCTGTAATGTCCTGTTGGCAACACCATTGTAACGTCACGGGCGGGGACCGGGTGCGCAGCCGCCCATTCCGTCGCTCACGTCGTCGCACGCGGCGGCAATGACCGGAATGCGCAAGGCGAGTGAAATTGAGCGGTCACAAACGTTGCACTGCGGCGAGGGCTTCCGTCAGCACTTTCGTGGGATCGGGATCCTCAACGCGGACAACCTGAATGGGGCCTGGACCAGAGGGGCTCCAGCGTTCGAACAGGCGTTGCGACGCAAAGCCGGCAAAGATCGTCACCAGTGGGACACCGCACGCGGCGGCGACGTGCTGTCCCGCCGAATCGTAGCCAACGTACAGACGGCTGCGGGCGATGAGCGAGGCGAAGGACGCGAAGGCGCCCTGCCAGGCGCGGATTTTGTCCGGCCCGGCCCCGCAACGCGCAATTGCCCGGTCCACGCGCTCCGTCTCTTCCCCGCCCGCGCCTTGATCGACGAGCACGAGTTCGCCTTCCCGGATCAAGCCGCGCAACAGGTTCTCTTCAAACGGATCGGCGATGCGCTTGGCCGGGTTGCCTCCAACGCCGAGACTCACGGTAATCAGCGGAAGCGGTCCAGGATCGAGCGGCTCCAGCGGAGAAAAAAATGCTTTCGCGTCCGGGATGCCGAACGTCTCCCCGGCCCAACGCTGTGCCAGCACGGGCAGCGCGAGGGTAGCCTCGCCTCCATAGGCGCGGCTTTCAAAGAAGAAGTACTTCTCCTCGGGGCAGACGGGCAGCAGGCCGAGTTGCGTGAGGCGTGAATCGGGATCGATGACAACGCTGTCCGGCTGCGACAACGCGGCGTACAACGACGGCCAGATGCCCAGGCGGTCCGCGAGATTGTCGCGGCGTCCGTAGGAGACGGGCAGATGCTCGATGCGTGCGTCACCGCCGAACAGCTCCCAGTTCTTGCGCGGACCGGCGAGAAAAATCTGCGCATCGGGAAAGCGGCGTTTGGCGGCGTCGAGGATCACGCTTGTAATGGCGACATCGGCGCCCAACGTCACGCGAGAGAGCACAAAGACTTTGCGGACCGCCGCGGCATCACCGTGGAATGCGCGCGGTGCACGGATGCGATTGTAGCGCGCGACCAGCTCCGCTTCGTCGAGCTCAGGCAGAACGCGAGCGATCACGCGAGCGAACAGGTGGGCATAGACGCCGCACAATCCGGGCTCGAACAGATCCGCCAGCCGTTCTACGACGCCGGCGAACAGGGCGTGGCTGCCCGCCTCCGCACGCTCGGAATCGCTGTGCAGCGCGTTGGCAACGAGCGCGTCAAGAAGATCCGCGGGCCAGGTTCCGCCGCGCAGGCACTGATTCGACAGTTCGAGCGCGAGTTCGTCAGGCGAGATACTTGCCAACCAGCAGCTCCAGCTTCTTGCGTGTGCCGGCCGGGACGGCGGCGCGATCTGTGATCAGAGCATTGGCCAGCGCCGAACCGCACTTGCACGTGCGATGGGCGGGCATCGTGGCGACGGTCGCACGCACAACCCTTGCGGCGTTCTCGGCGTTCTTCACGAGAGTAGCGATGATCTGATCGACGCTGACCGCATCGTGGCCGTCATGCCAGCAATCGTAGTCGGTGACCATCGCGACGGTGACGTAACAAAGCTCGGCCTCGCGCGCGAGTTTGGCTTCCTGCAAGTTCGTCATGCCGATGACGTCCATGCCCCAGGAACGGTAGACGTTCGATTCCGCCCGGGTAGAAAACGCGGGGCCTTCCATGCACAGATACGTGCCGCCGTGCTTCGCGGTGACGCCCTCGGCTTGGCAAGCGGCGTACACAATCTCAGACAAGTGGGAGCAGACGGGATCGGCGAAGCCGACGTGCGCCACCAGCCCATCGCCGAAAAACGTGGAGATGCGTCCGCGCGTGCGATCGAAAAACTGATCGGGAATCACGAAGTCGAGCGGGTGGTGTTCCTCCTTGAGCGAACCCACGGCGCTGAGCGATATGATACGCTCCACGCCAAGCTGCTTGAAGCCGTGGATATTGGCGCGGAAATTCAGCTCCGACGGCGACAGGCGGTGTCCGCGTCCATGCCGCGCGAGAAAGGCAACAGGCTTGCCGGCCAGTGTCCCCGTGATGTAAGCGTCCGAAGGGCTGCCGAACGGCGTCTCCAGGACGACCTCAGTCGCCTTTTCAAAGCCTGGCATGGAATAGAGGCCACTGCCTCCGATGATTCCGATGGTTGGTTGCAAGCGATCTCCTCAGCGATGTTGTCCGGCGCGAATGGCCTAGACGATCTCTTCCTTGGCGGCATCCCAACGCATCGTGCGGCCCTGGCGATAGCTTTCCACCGCCATGCGGCAGGCGATCGAGACTCGGAAGCCGACATCGAACGGACAGTTCGTTTCCTGGCCCGAGCGGATGCAATCGAGGAAGTTCCGCATGTGCGCGGCGGGCGTGGTCTTAGTCTGCCCCAACACTTCGATGCCGTCCTTGCGGTTCACCTTCTGCGGCAGATAGCGAATCTGCTGCGCCTTGGAGATGGTGCCGTCCGTGCCGAGCACGTCTTCGGAGGCACCCAGTTGGCTGTTGCCGAAGCCGGAATCCCAACTGAACAACATCTCTTCGGGATGCTCCATGGAGACGTTCATCGTGTCGGGCACTTCGCGCCCGTCTTTCCAGAGATAGATGCCGCCGGTCATCGTGACGGCCTTCGGAATCTGGATCCCCATGGCCTTGTACCAGAACGAAAGCTGGTGGCACATGTTTTCGTAGATGTTGCCGCCGGAGTAATCCCAGAAGAAGCGCCAGTTGACGTAGCGGTTAGCGTCGAAATCACGCTCCGAGGCACCGCCTAGAAAGGCCTTCCAGATGATGTTTTCGGGCGTCATGTCCGGATAAACCGGGCGCGACCACTGCGGTTTGCCATGCGGCGTATTGCGGTACATGTGCGCGTGGATGGCCGTAACCTTGCCCATCCAATCCTTCTGGCCAAGGAAGTTGAGCGTGTCCACCATCTGTCCCGTCGAGCAGGATTGATGGCCGATCTGCACCGTGCGCCGGCCGGCGCGCTTGTAGGCGGCGCGCATCTTCTTGGCGTGGTCGACGGTGAAGGCCATCGTCTTTTCCTGATAGACGTGCTTGCCCGCGTCGAGAGCGGCGATGAAGTGCTCGCAGTGCAAGTGTTGCGGCGTGGCGATCAGGACCGCGTCGATCGACTTGTCTTCGAGCAGGTCCTTATAGTTCAAGTAAGTCTTCGCGTTCGGGGCAACGCGGCGCGCCTCTTCGAGCTTGCGCGTGTAGACATCGGCGAATGCGACGAACTCCGTGTTCGGGCACGACATCGCTTCCCGCACGATCTCCATGCCGCGCGCGCCGGCGCCGATGATACCGAGACGAATGCGTTCGTTGGCCCCCAGGACAACCGAGGGGACGGCGAGGGTGCCCGCGATGCCGGTGGCCACCTTGCCAATGAAATTACGACGAGAGTCCATGGAGAAAAGTAGCTTTCACAAAAATAGCTCTACCTTACCAATTCTATCACCGGGCCGGTGAAGATTCGCTCTGCACATCCGCGCCAAGCCGCGCACGGATTTCGTCCCAGACCCTCAACTCGACGGAAGCGAATGCAGCAACGACGCCTGGATCGAATTGCGTTCCGGAACAACGGACAATCTCGCGGCGCGCTTCCTCTCCGGAGAGCGCGCTGCGATAGGGCCTGTCCGACGTCATCGCGTCAAAACAATCGACGACGGAGAAGATGCGCGCGCCGAGTGGAATTCGCTCGCCTGCCCAGGTGACTGGATAGCCGCTGCCGTCAAAATTCGCGTGGTGCGCCAGCACGATCTCAGCGGCGGGGTGCAGGCTTGCCACCGCTTGCAGGATGCGGTGTCCGATCTCCGGGTGCCGCCGCATTTCGTCGCGTTCGGCCTCCGTCAGGTCACAGGGCTTCCCCAGGATGGCGTCGGGGATTCCGACTTTGCCCACGTCGTGCAGCAATGCGGCGCGGCGCAGGGTCTCGATCTCGTTTTCACTCAAATGCATGACCTGGCCAAGATGGACGGCGAACTCGCTGACGCGTTTGGAGTGGCACATCGTCTCCCGCTCGCGAGCGTCCAGAACGGCCACCAGCATTTCAAGCGCCTCCTGCGACGCCTCCTGCAAGCGATCCCCGAATCTCTGCAATTCGAGCGATTGGTCAAAAGCGGCCAGCTTGGCTGCGAGCACGCCCTGGCGCTTGCGCAGCGCGCGTTCGACGGCTAATGTGACCATTCCCAAATCGAGCGGCTTGACCAGATAGTCGTAAGCGCCCGCCTTCATGGCCTCCACAGCCGCCGGCAAATCCTCGCACGCGGTCACTAGCACGACGGCGGTCTCGTCGCCGCGTTCCACGATGGCGCGCAGCAGTTCCATACCGTCCATTGCCGGCATGCGCAGGTCGGTCAGTATCAGATCGACGGGCCGCTCGGCAACCCGGCGGAGAGCTTCCCTCCCATTCGCCGCACCCGCGGTTTCATAGCCACTCAAGGCGAGGAACTCCACCAACAGGCTACGGACGGCCTCTTCGTCGTCGACGATCAGAATTCGAGCTTCTATCTCCGGCATGACAACGACACTACGCTTCGCACGGGGAACGTATGCGCTTAAAGGAATGTAACATAGATTTCACAGGATTGATCCTGGACCAGACCGGATTAGGGCGCAAAATGAGAATTTGGTGCTACCAGTACCAAGCGCTCGCATTTGACCCGGCCGCCGAAAAAGCGAAGCATGGGAGTGGATGCGGATGGAAAAACCGGAAACAGCCGAACAGATGGCCGCCTTGCTGGCCGGCGCGGCGGCGGATCACAAGACGGTAGCATTAGCCGGAGCCTCGACCAAGGCCAACATGGGAGGTCCACTGACGGAAGCCAGGATCGTAGTCTCGACCTGTGCACTGCGGCGCGTTGTTGAGTACGATCCGCGCGACCTGACGATCAGCGTCGAAGCCGGCTTGCCGTTCGCTGAACTTTCCCGGAAACTGGCCGAACACCGCCAGATGTTGCCGCTCGATCCGCCGTTCTTCGACGGCGCTACGGTAGGCGGCGTAGTTGCGGCCAATTGCAGCGGCCCGCGCCGCAGACTCTACGGCACGGCGCGCGACTCGATTATCGGCATGCAGTTTGCCACGCTGGAGGGCAACCTGGTGCAGTCCGGCGGCATGGTAGTGAAAAACGTGGCCGGGCTCGACATGGCGAAACTCCTGGTCGGCTCGTTCGGAACGCTCGCCGCGATGACGCGGATCAACTTCAAAGTGGCGCCGCAGCCGCCGGGCAGCCGCTCATTCCTGATGCAGTTCGACAAGGCGGACGCAGCCATCGCGGCGCGCGACGCAATTTTGCGCAGCGTCCTGCAACCCGCGGCCATCGATTTGGCAAACCCGCCGGCGGCGCAACGCTTGGGCCTTGAGGGCTTCGTCCTTTTGGTGCAGGCCGGCGGCAGCAGTGCGGTGCTGGATCGTTACCAGAACGAATTGCCCGGCGCCACTGCCGTCGAGGGACCGCCGGATGAGGCGCTCT
This sequence comes from Bryobacteraceae bacterium, assembly GCA_963668605.1. Taxonomy (GTDB): domain Bacteria; phylum Acidobacteriota; class Terriglobia; order Bryobacterales; family Bryobacteraceae. Next base: position 7,186,201 of record OY764903.1, on the reverse strand, counting down.
GGCGCGCGGTACGCGAGTTCGTGCCGGAGTACGTCGCTCAGCGGGAACAGGCCGCCGTCGTGCGCTGCTCGTCGACGCTCGCAGGATTGAAAGACGTGCTCGAATCGAGCGCTGACCCGGTTCTCGCTCGCGCGGGTTCCGGCGTCAGCTATCTGTGCTTTCCGTCGGCGGATTCGCTGGCGGACTGGATGATGCGCACCGCAGAACGCCCATGGCATTGCGCGGTGGAGTTCGCGCCCGCGGCCCGGCGCACCGACCTGTGCCTCTGGCCGCGAACCGGAAGCGATTTCCCGATGATGGAGCGCGTGAAGCAAATGCTGGACCCGCAGGGTCTGCTGAACAAGGGGAGGCTGTATGGGCGCATCTGACGCGGTGTGCGTCCGCCACGACGCACCCCAGCAATTCGACCTCGACCGCTGCATACACTGCGGCCTGTGCCTCAACGCCTGCCCGACATATCGCGAACTCGGCCTGGAAATGGACTCCCCACGCGGACGCATCTACCAGATGGTGCAGGTTGCGCAGGGCAACATGCAGATCACGCCCTCCTACGTCGGGCACATCGACCTGTGCCTGGCCTGCCGTGCTTGTGAAACGGCCTGCCCAAGCGGCGTGCAGTACGGCCGTCTGGTGGAGGGGGCGCGCACCCAGATCGAAGCGCAGCGGCGGCGTCCTCTGCCGGTCGAGTGGTTCCGCACACTGATTTTCCGCCATTTATTGCCGTCGCGCGTGGCGCTGGAAATCGCGGGCGGCGCGCTGTATCTCTATCAGGCGAGTGGACTTCAGAAGCTGCTACGCTCGTCGAAACTCCTGCGCTTGCTGGGACCGTTGGAACGCATCGAAGCTCTGGCCCCGTCGGCGCAGGCGCCGTTCTTCTTCCGCAACATCGGCAAGGTGTTCGCTGCGGAAGGAGTGCAGCGCTACCGCGTAGCGTTTCTGGCCGGCTGCATCGCCAACGTCAGCTTTGCGCGGCTGAACGAGGCGACCGTGCGCGTGTTGTGCAAGAACGGCTGCGAGGTGACGATTCCGCCGGGCCAGACCTGCTGCGGCGCGCTGCATGTGCATTCCGGGTTGAAGGATGAGGCGCGCGTGCTGGCACGCAAGAACATCGACGCCGTACTGTCAGGCGGCTTCGACGCGATCATTACCAACGCCGCCGGCTGTGGTTCGACGCTGAAAGAGTACGGCGAACTGCTCGAAGACGACGCGGCTTACGCGGGCAAGGCGCGCGAATTTGCGGGTTTGATGAAGGACATCACGGAGTTTCTGGCGTCCATCGACCTCGTGCCCGCAACTAAACCGTTGAACGCTGCGGTGACATATCAGGACTCCTGCCATCTCGCGCACGGGCAAAAAGTGCGCGTTCCTCCTCGCCAGATTTTGAGAGGCGTGCCCGGCCTGGAGTTCCGCGAAATGGCGTTTTCCGACCTGTGCTGCGGCAGCGCCGGCATCTACAATGTCGTGCAAAACGAGATGGCCATGTCGATCCTCGAAAAGAAGATGCAGGCCGTCAACGCCACCGGAGCCACCATCGTAGCGACAGCCAATCCCGGTTGCCTGCTGCAACTCGAAGCCGGAGTACGGCTCCATGGAAAGGGTCAGCGCGTGATGCATGTCGTCGAGGTGCTGGACGAGGGGTATGAGAGGTCTTAGGTCGACGATTCTGCGAGGAAACCAAGGAAATCAGCGAATTAATTCTGGCACTGCGCGCGCGATTGGAGGAGGGTTTGTCACCCACCCGCTCATGCCGCTCTTGTCCAGCTTCATGTGATCCGTCTCGATGATCGGCGGACCCTGCAAGCGGGAGCGGTCGACCCGGTAGATACTGTACCTGCAATCTGGCAGGCGTGCCGCCGGTTCGAAAGCACCAGGACGCAGACGCTGCATTCGAATGAAATGCCGGAAGTAGTGGGTGCTTTCAGTGAAGATGGTGGCCGGAGTGAGGACGACGTAATCCACCTTGTGGCGTAGGAGCGACGTACGCATTTCTTCCAACTCACCAAGCGGACAGCGCTCCGTCTCGCCGTCATAGATCAACGGATAGGCGTCGTAGCGCCAAAGTCGGATGGCTTTCCTGCCTGCCAACAGATAGTACTGCGGATCGAGATTGGCGGCGATGACGCTGCCAATCGGCGTCTTGTGTTTCACCCAATCGATGAGCGCAAGCGTCTTGCTCCATTCATCGGGGACCATCAGCCCGATTGCCGGCAGCCCTGTTTCTGCCATCGTTCGCGCCGCTGCGGTAAGCGAAAACAGGGACACGCATGCCACAACGGCAAGTGCCACCAGGGCCGCGTGACGAGCAGGCATCCAGCGCGGGGTGGCCCGCAGCATTGCGCGCAGTGGCGCTACGGACAGCCACAATGCGACCGGCAGCAACGGCACGAAATACCGTTGCGGCGGCCACAGCCAACACAGCAGGATCCCGATGGAAAACAGGAACCAAAGGTGAATAACAGTGGTGCGGCGCCGCAGAGCCACGATCAGGCCAGCAAGCGACAGCAACGCTATCAGAACGCCAACGATCCCAGTAAACCAGTCCGTAGGTAGCGAGTACATCGAAGGGAATATGTAGAGCAGGAAAGCGGTATTGGTCAGGAATCCTTGGATCGCCTCAGAGGGCGGATGCCCGGAGAGAATGGTGCCGCCAACATAACAGAGCCGCGAATAATAGGCCTCAATCAGGTCACTGGGCAACGGCTGGCGTAACTGCCAGGCTATCCATGGCAGACAAAGGGCGGAACAGGTAGCGGCAAAGATGACACCCAGCCGGACGTGTCGCCGCAAAAGCAAAACGAGGACTGCTGCACCAAGGAATGCGACGCCGACAGTGCGAATGAGCATAGCGCAGGACCCGCACACCGCCGCCACAAAAATGGCGGCTTGCGGGTGTGCGCTACGTCCTTCCGCAACACGCTGCGCCAAAAGGATTCCAAGCGCCGTAAACAGGCAATACATCGTGTCGGGCAACACCGAGGAACTTAGAAATGCGACGTACCCAGAAAGCGCCGTGAAGAAGAGGATCCACCAACAAGTAACACAATCCTCACCCTCCTCCCGAAACAGGCGGAAGAGAGCGATCCCCCATCCAATCGTGCACAGTAGCGAGAGCAATTTGAACACAACCACATTGGCCGGGAATTCGGGGTAGAGTCTCCAAAGTCCGGCCAGAATGGCCGGATACAAGACCGGATATTTCGTCTGCGGCAATTCTGAAGGGAGACTGTCAATCCGATAGCCGTTGCCTTCGACGAGCGCTCTGGCAGTCACGAGGTACAGACCATCGTCGTGAAAGTGTCCGATGGCCGGCGTGTGGAATGCCACCCAGTACATCGGCACCAACACGATCAACAGCCACCAAGGTTTGCCGAGCAGACACCAGAGCAACCTCGAAGATTGAGCGGAAATCGGACTCTCCATACGGCAAATCTATCGGCTCTTTCCTTAGGTCGCGACAGAGGCGCGATGAGTCTTTGTACACCTTTCGGCAGCACAAAGCAGACCTGAAGATAGTGGCCGGGGTGGTTCCGGTATCAGGTGGATTAGGGCGGAACACCTAAAGTTTCTACCCTAAACGCCGATTAAATCCTCGCGAGCGAACGACTCGCACAGAAAGAAGATTCATGGGTTCGGCATCTCAGCCAGATTGTCAACAGAAATCAACCGCCGAAGCTTCGGACTCGTTTCCCGAACGGGAACACGGTCGCGGTAAGGGGATTTCGAATGAGCCGGGTGGAACTTCCGCCGAACTGCTGGGTCTGCAGGCGGCAACGGGCACTTCTGTGCGCCCCGCTTCGGACAACCCGTGCAATGTTCTGGTAACTGGAGGCGCCGGCTACATCGGAAGCCACACATCCAAGGCTCTGGCTCAGGCCGGCTATACACCGGTAGTAATTGACGATTTGAGTACCGGGCATCGCGAATCTGTACGCTGGGGTCCCTTCGTAGAGGGCAACATCGCCGATCGCAGTCTCGTAAGAGCGGTTCTGCGCCGCTACGACATTGCCGCCGTCATCCACTTCGCAGGCAGCGCGCTGGTCGGCGAATCGATGTGCGATCCGGGGATGTACTTCCGGAACAACGCCGCCGCCGGAACCGCACTGCTCGATGCAATGTGCGCCGAAGGTGTAAAACGGATTGTTTTTGCGTCCTCGTGCGCCACCTATGGTTATCCGCAATCCGTCCCGATCTCTGAAACACACCCGCAGGTTCCCGCGAACCCTTACGGCGAATCGAAATTGGCGGTTGAGCGGCAATTAAGGTGGTTTGGGGAGATTCACGGGCTCCGCTATGTCGCCTTGCGCTACTTCAATGCGGCGGGAGCCGACCCGGAAGGTGAACTCGGTGAGGAGCATACCAACGAGACTCACATTGTTCCTTTGGTGATCCATGCGATCCTTGGAAAGTTGCCTCATTTTCTGGTCTTGGGAGACGACTACGCGACGCCGGACGGCACCGCCGTCCGAGACTACATCCACGTCAGCGATCTGGCGGCAGCGCACGTCAAGGCGTTAGCCTACCTGCGCGATGGCCGGGAGAGCGTCGCACTCAACCTTGGCTTGGGCAAGGGGCATTCGGTGCGGCAGGTCATTGATGTAGCCGAGACGGTCACCGGCCGAAAAGCCCCTTGGCGGGTGAGTCCGAGGCGGCCCGGAGATCCGGACGTGCTCATAGCCGATGCTTCGTCTGCAAACGCGGCGTTGAAGTGGGCACCGCAATTCGACCTGCCTGAGATGATCGATTGTGCTTGGAAGTGGGCGAATACGACGAGATCGAAGAGGCTTTTCAGTGATGGTCGAGATTCCATCGAACAAACGCTGCTTACCAGATAAGACGCGCGTCGCGGTGATAGGAGCCGGCCCGGCCGGCATGACCGCGGCTTATGAGCTTTCCAAAGCCGGGCACGAAGTGGATCTCTACGAGGCATCATCTGGTGTCGGCGGTTTAGCGAAATCGATCGAGCTCTGGGACCAGATCGTGGATATCGGTCCGCACCGGTTCTTTTCGAGCGACGCTCGCGTCAACAGACTGTGGCTCGAAGTTGTGGGTTCCGACTACCAGATGGTCGATCGGCTCACCCGCATCTTCTACGGCAATAAGTTTTTCTATTACCCGCTCAAACCGTTGGACGCGCTATCCAAGCTAGGTGTATTTGAGGCGCTCCGTTGCGGACTCAGTTACAGCCGGGAGAAATTGGCCACTACCACCGACAACGGCTCATTCGAAAATTGGGTCGTGCGAGCCTTCGGCCGCCGGCTATTCGAAATTTTCTTCAAAACTTACAGCGAGAAGCTCTGGGGTATCCGCTGCGATGAATTGGATGCCGACTTCGCCGCGCAGCGTATCAAGAAGTTATCCCTTTATGAGGCGGTCAAAAATGCGTTTCTCAGTAGTCGCCGAACGAAGCACAAAACGCTTGTAGACCGTTTTGCCTATCCCGTTGAGGGCACAGGCATGGTGTATGAACGGATGGCTGCCGCAGTGCGAGCCAAAGGGCATAACGTATTTTTGGACAGCCCGATAGAGCGGGTGGTCGTGCGCGATGGGCAGGTGCGGGGACTAGAATTGCCGGGCGGCAACTTCGTTCCATATTCGAATGTCATTTCCACGATGCCTCTGCCGCTCATGGTGTCCGGCCTGGAGGAAGCGCCGGCCGGCATTAAGGAGAAAGCGGCCAGACTCCGCTTTCGGAATACTATTCTGGTTTACTTGCACGTGAACGGTGGTGGACTTTTTCCGGATAACTGGTTGTACGTTCATTCGAGCGATTTGAGAACAGGCAGGGTTACCAACTTCCGCAACTGGCTGCCCAGTATCAATCGCGGGAAGAGCACTACGATCCTCGCACTCGAGTATTGGTGCTTCTCCGACGATGACGTGTGGAGCTGGGATGATAGCCGGTTGGTAGAGATGGCTTCGCGCGAAATGCGCCAGACCGGACTTCTTGGTGAAGCCGAGGTCCTGGCCGGGCAGGTCTACCGCATTCCCCGCTGCTATCCGATCTATGAGCGCGGCTACCGCGAAAACCTGAAGCCAGTTGAGGATTACCTCACCGGCATCCATGGCCTCCATGTGATCGGCCGCTATGGCTCTTTCAAGTACAACAATCAGGATCACAGCATCCTGATGGGCATCCTGGCAGCGCGCAACATCGCCCAAGGTGAGGCCAATGATCTTTGGGGCGTTAACACGGATTACGAAGACTACCAGGAAGCATCTATCATCACCGAGGATGGGCTGGTGCCGCAGTAGAGAGTCGGTTCCGAGCTGCGCGTAGTTCAACGGTTGTCCACACACCGCCACCGGCGCTGGATCGCATCCGCGACGCACCTCCGGATCGGGCTACCGCACTGCCACCGTGACGCCAGCCGGGGCGCTGATTCCTCCGACTGAAAAGACAATCGGCGTGTTGTTGTTCGGCTGGATGTTGGTTGGGATTACGGCGTTGATCTGGATTACGCCGGCCACAAGGCCTGGTGCTCCGCCGGCGTAGCTGACGGTCGCGTTCTGGCCTCCGATCTGGACACGAACCTGGGCCACCGGAACGGCAAGCGGAGCGGCCGCGAGCTTTCCGTTTTCTCCGGCCGGGCGAGTTGCGCCCTCGCCGGTCGCGAAGATCATGATCGTCGAACCGCGCGCCGCAGCGTTGGCCGTCGAATTCACCTTGTAGTCCTGGTTCAGAATCGCACCCGGCCCTTTGCCGGATGTATCCAGCGTGAAGATCGCCGGAGAGACGGCAGCCACGTCCAGCGTCACCGGCTCGGAAACCGCGCCGTTGTACTCCAGTTTTAGCTCCGTCGTCGTCTTGCCCGCCACTTCGTAGGGCACAACGACGTTCACCTGGCCCGTGGACGTGAAAGTGATCGGCGCGGCCACGCCGTCAAACGTCGCCCGTGTCCCCGCTAACCCGCTTGTGACGTACTGTCCATCCGGAGTTAACGCCAGCGAGACCGGTTGCTCCGGCCCCATCGCCAAACCGAAAATCGCGATAATCTCGCCCGGCGCGACAGCTCCCGCCGTAAAGCTGGCTGCATTCGCAACGCCCGCCTTCGTAATCACGGGACCACCCACCGCCTGCACCAGCGTAAAGGTCTGGCCGGCCACCGTGATCGTGCCCGTGCGTTCGACGCCGGATGGGTTGAAATCAGCCCGGTAGCTCACCGTTCCAGTGCCGGAGACATCCGCCCAGGAGACGACCTTTAGCCAACTCGCACTGCTCGCCGGCGTCCATTGGCAACCGGATGAACTTGCGATTTTGAAAGAGCCATCGCCGCCAGCCCGCGTGATCGTGCCGCTGGTTGGAGAAAGCGCGTAAGAACAGCTTCCCGCCGATTGCGTCACCGGGAAGGTGGCGTCGGCAATCGTGATCGATGACGAGCGACTCTGTGTGGTCGTGTTCTGTTTTACGGAATAAACCAGCCGGCCGTCACCCGTGCCACTCGCCGGAGCGGTCAGCACGATCCAATTCGCGGGGCTAGTGGCGGTCCAGGCGCACGGCGATGTGACCGCAATCGATCCCTCGCCACCCGCGGCCGGATAGCCGGCGCTAGCCGGAGCAAGAGCTACCGTGCATACCGTGCCGGCTTGCGTGACCTGAATCGCTGAGCCGCCCGCCAGGATTACTCCCGTGCGCGATGTGGGACCGGTGTTGGCGGCTACCGAATAGGCACCTGAGTCTTCACCCGAGCCAGCGGCGCCCCTGGTGATCGTGATCCAGGAAGCGTTCGTAGTCACCGTCCACGAGCAATCGTCCCGCGCCGACACTGCAAAAGCGCCCGTACCCCCGCCTGGCGCAAAACTGGTGGCGCCGTTTGCCGTCAATCGGATACTGCAAGTCTGCCCGGCCTGCGTCACGGTCACGACTTGCGACCCCACAGCTATGCTGCCGGTCCTCGAATTCGTCGAGGGATTCGGAAACGCCACAAACGAGGCGGCGCCATTACCGGCGCCGGGGCCTTTCGATGTCACCTGTATCCAGTCTATGTTCCCGCTCACCGGACTCCAGGCGCAGGTCGAAGCCGCAGTCACGTTAAACGTGCCGGACCCGCCATCGACCGAGATCGAGAAAGCGAACGGATACACGACGAGCGAGCACGCCTGCGCGGGCTGGGTCACGGGGACGATGACGCCGCCGATCGTGAGCGTGGCAAAGCGTGGCTGCCCCGTCGTGTTGGCCGCAATGGAATAATTCACGGTACCGGCGCCATTGCCTGACGCGCCCGAACTGATTGTCAGCCACGTCGCATTGCTCACGGCTGTCCATGTGCAACCGCTAGCAGCAGTTACAGCGATGCTTCCCGTCGAGGCATACGGTGTCGCGGTGATTTCCGTTAGCGACAAAGTGAAAGTACATGCGCTCTGGCCGGCCTGAGTCACCGTCACAGGAACGCCGGCCACAGTGATCGTGTCCGTGCGTTCGGTCGCCGTGGTGTTCGGAGTAATCGAATAGCCCACCGTTCCGTTCCCGGTACCCCTGTCGCCATAGGTGATGGTGAACCAATTGGGCGCACTGGTCACGGTCCATGCGCATGAGGCGAGGCTCGCGTTGATGTCGATGGTCCCGGCCTGCACGCCGGCCGCCGGTGCCTGAATGATAGTGGGAGTCACCGTGAAAACGCAGGAACCCGTCTGATTCACGGTATGCGTGACGCCGCCCGCGACTATCAGACCGCTGCGCGCCACCCCGGTGGGATTCTGATCCACCGAAAACGAAACGGCACCATTGCCTGTGCCGCTCGCGGTGTTGACGTGAATCCAGGGAAAACTCGTCGAAGCCGTCCAGGAGCACTCGCTCGCGGATGGGATCACACTGAAACTGCCGTTGCCGCCCGCTCCGCCAAACGATGAAGTAGTGGCGCTAAGACTGAACGAGCAGGTGTTCGCCGCCTGGTTGACGACATAAATCTGGTTCCCGTGCGAGATCGATCCGGATCTGGCGACAACGGAAGTGTTTGGCAGAATCGTGTACCCGAAGCTGCCGTTGCCCGTGCCGCCGCCGAAAGAAATCGTGATCCAGGTATCGTTGCTCACCGGTACCGGCCGCACGCACGACGACGAACTCGCCGTGACCTGCACCGTGAAGTTTCCGCCGGCCGCGGACGGAGAACCGCTCGCGGGACTAAACGTGAAAGTGCAGCCGCCCTGCGCGCTCAACCGCGCCGGAACGAATCCAATCAAAAATGCCGTTATGAGGACAGACCACGCAAAACGCCGAAAGAGCACACAATTCTCCTTCCCGTACTTTAACCCACTTGCCGCCGTTTAGTTCCGTGCGCGTGAGTATTTGCCGCTACAATCGGAATGACGGCGCCTATGCCCACACTTGATTTCGTCTTCTTCGATGCTGGCGGCGGGCATCGCAGCGCTGCCACGGCCCTCAAACAGGAGTGCGACCGACAGGGCCTCCCGTGGGAGATCCGCCTGATGGACCTGCGGGAAATCCTCGACGAGATCGACATTTTTCGCAAGCTCACGGGTCTGAGCCTCGAAGACATCTACAACACGATGCTGAAGAAGGGCTGGACTCTAGGTTCGGCCCAACTGGTGCCCGTGATGCACATGGCGATCCGCCTGTTCCACAGCCAGCAGGTGAAGCTGCTGCGGCGCCACTGGTCACAAACACGGCCCGACATGGTTGTCTCGCTCGTGCCGAATTTTAACCGGGCGATGCGCCAGGCGCTGGCCGAGGCCCTGCCGGCCGTGCCCTACGCCAGCATCCTGACGGATTTTGCGGACTACCCACCGCACTTCTGGTTGGAACGGCAGGAGCAATACGTCATCTGCGGCACGGAGAAGGCAGTCGAACAGGCCCGGCAACATGGACATCCGGAGCGGCGCATTTTCCGCACGTCCGGCATGATCCTCAATCCGCGTTTCTATGATCCCGTCGAGGTAGACCGCGCCGGCGAGCGCCGCAGGCTTGGGCTCGATCCCGAGCTGCCGACCGGACTTGTGCTCTTTGGCGGGCAGGGCTCCGGCGTGATGCTCGAAATCGTGCGGCGGCTCGACGAGACGGACCTCGCGCTGCAACTCATCCTGATCTGCGGGCGCAACGCAAAACTTGCCGGCAGCCTGCGCCAGATGAAGACACGCATGCCACTCTTCGTTGAGGAATTCACCGAAGAGGTGCCCTACTACATGCACCTTTCAGATTTTTTCATCGGCAAGCCAGGGCCCGGCAGCATCAGCGAAGCAATGGCCATGCACCTGCCGGTCATCGTCGAGAGAAACGCGTGGACGCTTCCGCAGGAGCGCTACAACGCGGATTGGGTCATGGAACACGAAGCCGGAATCGTATTGCCTTCGTTTCGCGGTATCGCCCCCGCGGTTCGCCACCTGCTCGAACCGGGGAATTTCGCCCGCTACCGGACCAACGCCGCAGCCATCCAAAATCGAGCGCTCTTTGAAATTCCGCCAATTCTGCAAAGCATTCTCGAATCGCACAGCAAGGGCGTGCTGTAATTAACTCAGTGGAAGAAGAAGTCATAGGCAAGGCATACGACAGTCGGCTGATGGGCCGCCTGCTGGAATACATGAAGCCGTACCGAGGCATGATCCTGGTTTCGCTGCTCCTGCTGCTGTGCAATTCCCTGCTCCAGATTGCGGGACCGCTGCTCACTAAACTGGCGGTCGATCGCTACCTCGCGCCACCCGCCCATCCGCTCGCCACACCGCTCTATGCGTACCTCTCCGCCGACCCCTACACCGGGCTTGCGCAGATCTCCGCGGTCTTCTTCGTGATCCTGGTGGTGACCTTCTGCTTCGACTTCGCGCAGACCTATCTGATGAACCTCACGGGACAGCGCGCGATGTTCGATCTGCGCCGCAACCTGATGGCGCACTTGCAGCAGCTCGACGTCGCCTATTACGACACGAACCCCGTGGGCCGCATGGTCACGCGCGTAACCACGGACGTGGACGTGCTCAACGAACTGTTCACCTCAGGGTTGGTCACGATCATCGGCGACCTGCTCATGCTCAGCTTCGTAGCCGTCGCGATGTTTCAGTTGAGTCCGGGCATGACCGGGCTACTGCTGGCCGTGCTCCCGCTGGTCGTCTTCGCCACGTCCGTTTTTCGTCGTACGGTGATGGGCAGCTACCGGCGCATTCGCGTCGCCATCGCGCGCATCAACTCCTACCTGCAGGAGCATGTCAACGGCATCGCGGTACTGCAACTCTTTAATCGCGAGGAGCGCAGCGCGCGGCAGTTCGAGAGTATCAACCGCGACCATATGGACGCCTTCAAGGAATCGATCTTCGCCTACGGCTGGTTCTATCCGGTGGTGGAATTTCTGAGCGTCTTCGCGCTGGCGATGCTGCTCGCCTACGGCGGATTTCGCGTGGGGCGTGGCGAACTGACGCTCGGCGTGATGGTCGCGTTCTTCCAATACGGCATCCGCTTCTTCCGTCCGATTCAGGATCTCAGCGAGAAGTACAACATCCTGCAATCGGCCATGTCGGCGGCCGAGCGCGTCTTCAAGCTACTGGACACGGAGGTGCGCATCCAGCCACCCGCCGTGGTGCGAGAGGCGCCGGCGGCCGCCGCAGACATCGAGTTCGACAACGTCTCGTTCGCTTACAAAGACGAAGAGTGGATTCTACGGGACGTCAGCTTCCGCATCACGCCGGGTGAGACAGTCGCGGTTGTGGGCCACACGGGCGCGGGCAAGACGACCCTCGCCAGTCTCCTGCTGCGCTTCTATGACGTGCAGCGCGGGGCGATTCGAGTCGGCGGCGTGGATGTGCGCGACTTCGATCCGCGCGACTTGCGGCGCCACTTCGGCGTCGTGCTTCAGGACCCCTACATTTTTACTGGAACCATCGAGGACAACATACGCCTCGGCACGGTTGGCATCAGCGAGGAGCAGATGCTCGCCGCGGTGGAGCAGGTCAACCTGCACGACTTCATCGAATCGCTGCCGCACGGCTTCGCGCAGCCAGTGCGCGAGCGCGGCGATGGGCTATCGACTGGACAGAAACAGCTCATCAGTTTCGCACGCGCGCTTGCGCACAACCCGCACTTCCTGATTCTCGATGAAGCGACTTCGAGCGTCGATACCGAGACGGAGTTCAAGGTCCGCGACGCCCTCGCGCGTATGGTCGAAGGCCGCACCTCGATTATCATCGCGCACCGGCTCTCGACTATTCAGCGCGCAGACCGCATCTTCGTCATGCACAAGGGACGGCTGCGCGAAACCGGCACACACCAGGAATTGCTCGCTCAGCGCGGAATCTATTGGAAGCTGTATCAGCTCCAATACAAAGATCAGGAGCTACGCGCTTTCTGACTCACGCCGGCCCCAGCGCTGCCAGGCCAGAAACGCGGAGATGGTCTTGCCATCCTGAATCTTGCCGTCGCGAATGGCCGTTTCCAACTCCTTCGACGTGAACCAGCGCGTCTCGATGCGCTCGTCGTCCATCGGATGAGGCTCACCCTCTGTCAGTTGGCTTGCGGCGAAGACGTGCATCTTCTCTTCGCAGTAGCCCGGACTCGGATAGTACGCCAGCAGCTTCTTCCACTTCTTCGCCGTGCATCCGGTCTCTTCGCGCAGCTCTCGCTTCGCGGCGGCCAGCGGCGTCTCGCCTTCATCGAGGCGCCCGGCCGGAATCTCCCATAGCATTGCGCGCGCCGGCAAACGATACTGCCGCACCAGCAGGAAGCGTCCCTTCGCATCGACGGCCAGCATTACGGCCGAGCCGCGATGCCGCACCACGGAGCGGCGAATCTCGAATCCGCCCGGGTCTACGGCGTGATCTTCCGTAATCCAGAAAATCGGAGTGCGGTAGCGCTCCTCCGATGAGATCAATTTCATTTGACTTTCTCCAGCGTGACTGCGCCGAATTTTTCGAGCGGCTTGGCGAGCTTCGCCGCATCGCCCACCACAATCATTGCCGAGGCCTCCGGGCTGATGTACTTCTTCGCGGCCCGCAGGATCTGATCCGGTTCCACGCTGCGCACGCGCGTCACAAAGGTCTCGAGATAATCGTTCGGCAGTCCTTGCAGTTTCACCATACCTAGCTGCGAGGCCAAACCAGCCTGAGTCTCCAGGCGCAGCACGAAATTGCCCGCGATGAAGTTCTTGACGTCGGTCAACTCCGTAGTGCCCACCGGCTCACTACCGATTCGCTTCATCTCCGCGAGCAGATCGTCGATCGCCGGCTGAATCACATCGTTGCGCACCTGCGTCGTGACGTTAAACGATCCGGCGTTGCGCAGCGGAACAAACTCCGTATGCACATCGTAGGCATAGCCCTTCTCCTCGCGGAAATGCACGAACAGGCGCGAACTTGTGCCGCCGCCCAGAATATTGTTCGCCACCATCAGCGGGAAGTAGTCGGGATTTGTGCGGTCGATGCCGAGCCTGCCGATCTTGATATCGGCTTGCACGGAACCGGGCCTGTCCACGAGCGTCAGCGATCGCTCCGCCGTTGGAAATACGGGTGCGGGCGCCGCGGGTGTTGCGTTTTTCGGCCAGCTTGCGAACTGCGTCTCCAGCAGCTTCATGAGTTCACCCTGCGCCGGCAGCGCGCCCACCAGAATCAGCACCGCGTTGTTCGGCGCAAGAAACTGTTTGCGGAAGTTGAGCAGCGCCGCGCGGTCAATCTTTGCGAGGCTCTGCTCCGTCGGCAGAAGACGTGAATAGGGATGCGCGCCGAATAGCGCCTCCTGGAACTTTTCGTCTGCCTGCGTCGCCGAGTCGGCGCGCTGCGCCATCAATTCCTGCGCACGGTTCTGCTTGCGCAGCTTCAATTCCGCTTCGGGAAACTCGGCGTTGCGGACAACATCGGCTAGCAGATCGAGCAGTTTCGCGGTGTTCTCCGAAAGTGCGCTCGCGGTGATCTGCAAATTGTCGGCACTTGAGACCGCCTCCAGCGCCCCGCCGAGATTCGCCATCTCGTCGGCGATCTGCCGGTCATTGCGGCGCTTGGTGCCTTCCTTCAAAAGTGCGGCCGCGGTCTCCGCAAGGCCGGTCTGCTCTTTCGGGTCGAATTTGGACCCGGCCTGGAAACCGAGTTTCACGGTCACGATGGGGAAACGCGCGTCGCGCACCGTGACTACGCGCAAACCGTTTGAAAGAGTGGCTTCGGAGACGGGCGGCAATTTGTAGGCTGCCAGCGGAGGAGTCTCCGGCGGCTTCGTCAAGTCCACGGTCTGGGCCGAGAGAGCGCCTGCCAACAAAATGAAGCTGAGCGATTTCATTTCTTCTCCTCCTTCGGCGGCGCCGGCGCAATCTCCATCACCGTGCGCACGCCGGGTTTCAGGTACTTTGTTACGGCCGCCTGCACCTGCTCGGGCGTTACCGCCATATAGGCGTCAAACTCCGTGTTGATGAAGTTCGGATCGCCGTCGAAAATCTCGTACTGCCCGAGCAACGCGGCACGGCGCGCCGAGCTTTGCAGCTCATTCATCCGGCTTGAACGCAGCAGAGTCTTCGTCCGCGCCAGGTCCTCCGCGCTGACGCCCTCCGTTTGCAGCTTCGCGATCTCCTGTTGCACCTGTTCGACAATCTGCTTGCCTTGGAAACCGGGCTTGTGCAGCAAAAACAACGCGTACAAGTTGGGGTGCTTGTAATCCGGAGGGCCGCCGAACGGCCAGCCGAGGTTTGCTTCATACTGGATCACGGACTGCGCGCCCTTCACCAGGTTTTTCTGAAAAAGGGAACTGTCGCCTGCGGTCAGCAGCATATCCGCCAGCACGAGCGCGTAAAACTCCGGGGAGCGCCGGCGCGGTCCGGGGTAGCCGATAATAACGGCGGGCACCTTCGCCAGCGGGTCGCTCACCACCGTGCTGCGCGGCTCTGTCATGGGCGGCTCGCTCAGATCCGGATGCTTTGGCTGTGGCTGCGGCTCGATGCTGCCGAAGTAGGTCTCGACAAGCTTCTTTACCTCGGCCGTTTGAAAATCGCCAACGATCACGAGGGCCGCGTTGTTCGGTGCGTAGAAGGTCTTGAAAAACTTGGCGACATCGCCCACCGAAGCGGCGTTCAAATCTTCATACGACCCAATCAGGGAGTGCGAACTGCTCCAGTTCCGGAAGGCCAGTTCCGGCCATTGGTCGAGGATCGCCGTGACGTAGGGCTGGTTATCCGCGCGCAAGCGCCGCTCCTGTTTTACCGCCTCCTTCTGGTTCGCCAGATTCTCTTCGGTGATGTTGAGGCCGCGCATGCGGTCGGCTTCGAGCCACAGCGCGACGGCCAGCTTATTCGATGGCAGCACCTCGAAGTAGTCCGTGAAGTCAGAATGCGTCGAGCCGTTCAGGTTGCCGCCGTTCGACTCCACTGTCTTGAAGTGCACGCCCTTCGGCGCGTTCTTCGAGCCCTGGAACATCATGTGCTCGAAAAGGTGCGCAAAGCCGGTGCGGCCTTTCTCTTCCGAGCGTGCGCCCACGTCGAAGATAACGTACACGCTCACCACAGGCGTCGCGTTGTCCCGTGAGAGGATCACGCGCATGCCGTTTTTGAGCTTGTACTTTTCTATCGGGATCTTCAGTTCGGCGGCCGGCAACAGCGCGGCGGCTGCCAGAAACAGGAGCAGGTATTTGATCGGCTTCATAGTGTCCGTTTCAGTTCAGACGAAGTGCACTGCGAAATTGTTCCAACGGAAGCGTGTTCAACACATCAGCCGCTGTCAACCATCCGCGCCGCGCCATCGTCACGCCATAACGCATGTTTTGGAGCTGCTTCGGATGGTGCGCGTCGGTGGAAATCGTGAAGCGGCAGCCCTTCGCTTTAGCCGCGCGCAGCAACGCGGCGTGCAGGTCGAGCCGCTCCGGACTCGCGTTGACCTCGAAAGCGATGCCGAGCGCGGCGGCTTTGGCGGCCACCTTGTCGAAGTCGAATGGAAAGGCTTCACGGTGCAGCAGCACGCGTCCCGTGGGATGGCCGACAATGCGTAGCGACGGGCTTTCGAGCGCACGTAACATCCGCTCCGTCATCTCGGCGGATTCCATATTCATGTAGCTGTGCACGCTGCCGACGACGAGATCGAGTTCCGCCAGCGCGTCTTCGGAAAGATCCATCGTGCCGTCCTTGCGTATGTCGCACTCCAGGCCGGAGAGCACGCGGATGCCGAGCGCCTGTTGGTCGAGTTCACGCACCTGTCGAGCAAAGTCAACCGCGCGTTTCTCATCCAGCCCATTCGCCATCGCCAACGCCTTGGAGTGGTCCGTGATCGCGATGTACTCGTAGCCAAGCGCCTTCGCTGCCGCGGCCATCTCCTCAAGTGTCGCGCGTCCGTCGCTTTCGCGCGTGTGCATATGCAGGTCGCCGCGCATGTCGGCGAGCGTTAGGAGTTGGGGCAGGCGTCCTTCGGCCGCGGCTTCGATCTCGCCTTGATTCTCGCGCATCTCCGGCGGAATCCAGACCAGGCCGAGCGCCTCGTAAATCCCATCTTCGGTCTCGCCGGCAACGCGCGTGTTATCGTCGAGCCGGAACAGGCCGTATTCGTTCAGCGTCAACCCGCGCTTCAATGCGCGCTGGCGCAGCGCAACGTTGTGTTCCTTGCTGCCGGTGAAATACTGCATCGCCGCGCCAAAACTCTGAGCGGGCAGCGCGCGCAGATCCACTTGGATGCCTTCCAGTCCGACCTTCGCACTAGCCTTGTTCTGGCCTTTGGCAAGCAGTTCCTGGATCTTCGGAAACGCGGCGAACTTGTCGAGCACAGATTCGGCATCGGGCGCGGTGGATAACAGATCGAGATCGCCCACGGTCTCGCGGCCCCGTCGAAAGCTGCCGGCGGGCGTAACGCCGCCGAGGTACGCATCCAGTTCGGACGCCACCTGCGCGGCGAAATCGAGAGTGAAGCGTCCCGCGCTCTGGCGGTACTGCGAGATCGAGCGCAGCACTTTTTCCTCGAGCTTCGCTCCCATACGAGGCATGGTGCGCAGCTTCTGTTCGCGGCAGATGCGCTCCAGATCGTCGATCGTGCTGATGCGAAAGGCCTCGATCAGCGCGCGGATGCTCTTCGGTCCCAGTCCTTGAATCTTGAGCATCTCCAGCGCGGTCGGCGGATACTTTTCAAGCATCTCGTCGCGTCGCTCGAAGGAGCCGCGTTGCTCGATCTCCGCGAGCACCGCGGCCATGCCCTTGCCGATGCCGGGGATGTCCGTGATCTTGCGCGCCGGGTCTTTGAGTATCTCTTCGACACGTTCGGCGTAGCCCTCAATTACCGCGGCCGCATTGCGATAGCTGCGGATGCGAAAGGGATCCTCGCCCGCGATCTCCATCAGATCGCCCGTCTCGGCGAGCAGCCTGGCAAACTCGATATTCTCCATCGTGGTCAGCCTCCGTGCGGCTCGACATGGACAAGAACGTCGGCCACCCAGTCCAGCGTCTCTTTGATTTTGATGCGAACGTCCGTGGCGATTTCGTGCGAAGCCTTAACGCTGAGCGCGGGGTCGACCTCGAGATGCAGATCGACGTGGTACTGCATGCCGGTCTTGCGCGCGTAACATTTCTCGATGCCCAGCGCTCCGGGCACTGTGATCGCCACTTCGCGAATCTGAGCCAGCGCGCCAACTTCGGGCATCGTGTCCATCAGGTTCATCGACGTGTCGTAGACGACGCGAATGCCCAGGAAGATTACGATCAGTCCGACGCCGAGACCGCCGAAATGGTCGGCCGAAAGAAAACGCGTGGGATCGTAGAGCGTCAAACCCAACGCCGCCAGCGCCACAGAGCCGGACAGGATATCGACGCTATCGTTCCAGGCATCGGCGACCAGGGCGTCGCTGCGAATTTTTCTGCCAAAGTGAAACTTCACAAACGACAGCCCGCCCTTTGCGAAGATCGATGCCACCAGCGGCCAAACCGCGTAAAACTGCGGCGCCGTGTGAATTTCATAAACCTTCTGCATGGACCGGAAACAGATCGCCGTGCCTGTCAGCGCCAGGATCATTCCGACGGCGAGTCCGGTGAGCGTCTCGAAGCGTCCGTGGCCATAGGGATGGTTCTCGTCGGCGGGCCGCGCGGCTACAAACAGGCCAAACAGAACGATTCCGGAGGCAAAGACATCGGACGCTGATTCGATGCCGTCGGCAACGACGGACGTCGAGTTCGCCATAAGCCCGATGATAATTTTGGCGACAGCCAGCGACCCACTGACGATCATTCCCGCCAGCGCAACGCTTCGCCCCATTGCTTGCGCGTTTGCCACTCACTCTAAGATAGCGGAAGCCGCGCCAGACAAGTAACTTTCGATCCATGGCTCTCGCCATTGGTAATATAGTCTCAGCCAATGCCCGAACATCCGATCCCGCCGCCACTTGAGGAATTCGGCGAACGCGCGTTCTCGTTTTATCCACCGGTGCTCGGCATCGAGCATAACGAGTGGCGCTTCGTGAAGTCTACCTGGTCGGAGTTGCTCGTGCGCAACACGGCCTCCGGTCCGGAGATCTGGATACCGCGGCGCTTCGTCGGCGAACTCTCGCGCGTGGACGAACCCGTGATGATCGTCGGACTCACAAAGGAACTCGAGTACAAAGGCGGGTCGATCTGGCCGGCGCAGCAACGCGTGATCTCGATGCCGCGTATGCCAAACGAGGCGCCGCTGGCTGCGGGCGAGGCCTCAAATTCGGGACCGGCTTCCACGAGCCAGATGCACTTCGATGGCGGCACGGAATCTCGCATCGGCAAGTTGATCCTGGGCGCATTGGTGATCGGACTAGTGGCCTGCGTCGTCGTGATCAGCATTTTTCAAGGAAGATCCGGCGGGCGGGTGACCTATAACCCGATCATGCAAACCGAACTCGGACTGCAGGCGAACGACGACTACTTTGACGTGGTCCGCAAACTCGGCACACCCACCGCCGACCACTGGAAGTCTGAAGCCGGAGAGATGCAATATCGCGCTCTGGAGTACCCGAGCAAGGGTATCATTGTAATTCTGATGGGCATCGAACGCGACAAGAGCAGCTACGTCGGCGCGATGGACAAGAGTTGGAAGGTGGTCCACTCCGTGCGCCTGCCGGGTGGCGGCGATACCCGCGCTATGCTGCTCAAGCTTCCGAAGTTTTAGGCCCGAAACTACTCTTTCGCTGCCGCCCGGGAAGATTATCACCGGCATGTGCCCGCGATTCAAGGACGAACCGAAGGAGAACGCCGCCGGATAGCTCTCGTCTCACGATACAATTTCACTTTATGGAGGAATTGGCCAAATGCTTAGTGTTTTCGCGTTTCTATGGTCATAATGTGGTCAGAATCATCGATTCGCTATCCACGCAGTTTCGCATCCAATGCTTCCACGCTCGCCCGTTGTCTCTCAATGATCGGCTTGCGGTAGTGCTGGAGCGTGGTCTCTACGTGGCTGTGACGTAGCAGGTCTCGCACATCGCCAGAGTCGGCATCAAGCAGGGTCGCAAATGTGCGCCGCAACATGTGAAACGTGAGGTCTTTGATGCCGGAATTGGAGCGGAACCTGGCGAGCAACTCCGCGCCTTCAGTTTGCCGCCAAGCCATACGGCCACCCCGTCCTGGGAATAATAGCGCTTCCGGGCTTGGATCGACCGTCTCCAGCCACATCGTCAATTCCGTTTGCAACGATGCGGGTATCGGCTGCACTTCAACTTTCCGCGATTTCGTCGGAATCGCGACTCCGCGGTCCGAGCCTTCATCGAGAACGATTCCTCCCGGGATTACATCGGATCGAGTCAGCGCGAACAACTCCCCAATCCGCGCTCCGATCGCCAGAAGGATCCGCGCCTGTAGCCGGTCGGCACCACTGAGCGACGAAATCAGCCGGCGCGCCTCCGTGAGAGTGAGTGCCCGATTGTTCCGGCCTTGGGTTTTCGTGGCTGGTATTTTTACCCTCAACGTAGGGTTGGAATCGATCAACTTGTCATCGACCGCCGCGGAGAATGCCCCACTCGCGCAGCCAAGTACTAACTGAATCGTGGCGCGGCTGTAGTGATCCGCCATTCCGAGCAGCAGGAGTTGTATATCCGACTTGCGGATCGCGCGTAGCGGCATCTCGCCAAACTTCGGGAGGATATGCCGCCGGAACATGCTCGCGATATTCTCTCGCGAGTTTCGTGTCCAAGTGCCAGCCTTGACGGCGAGATAGCGCTCGATCCAAGCACCGAACGTGATTTCCGCCGACAGGACAAACTCGCCGCGGGCCTTCTGGATGTGCGCCCGGAGTTGGATGTGCGCGTCTGCCTTCGATAGATTCTTACGTATCCCCAGTTCAACCGTGTGGTGGTGGCGTGTGCCTGCCGCGTCGTAGGTGTGGTATTCGCCGATCCACACCCGGCGCCGCTTTCCGGCCTTCCGGACGTGTCCCTCTTCGTAGCGCTTGCGTGGCATATGCCGCCCCAATCCAACCAACCGGGGGGGGTCTGAGCCCATCATGCCACAGCCGCCTGCTGAGATTTTGCCTCTTGTAAAAACTTCTCGCAGTCCTGGGAATCGAACCGCAAACACTTGCCGAGCTTACGCGCCGGCAGGACCGGCCGCTTGCGCCCGCTGGCGTGGTCGCGTACCCAGCCAGGGGAGACGTGGAACCAGGCGGCGACCTGCTCCACAGTCAACAGTTCCGTGTGGACTGTTTCAATCATTTCGCCTCGGAAGCGTTTTCGCTCAGAGCCTCTGTGGAGCGCTCGGAGGTGGGTTCACACGCTCCCGTGCTCTCCAGGGTCACAGTAACAGCCGCTGGCCCAAAGGCGGCGGTTTTAATCGCGCCGGCTTCCTGTG
Organism: Bryobacteraceae bacterium; assembly: GCA_963668605.1. Lineage (GTDB taxonomy): Bacteria > Acidobacteriota > Terriglobia > Bryobacterales > Bryobacteraceae. The sequence continues at coordinate 7,165,514 of OY764903.1, read as the reverse complement.
TTTTCTGCTTCATAGATTGGACGCTTTCGATACGATCCAGAATCCAGCGAAGCACGTTGACTGTCATGGAATTTCCGATCGCCTTGTACCTGGGGCCGTCGGCCGCGCGATAGAGGCGCTTCGATATCTTCCCCGACTTTAGAATTTTCCGATACGCAATATCCGTCCACCCATCAGGAAACGCTTGAAGACGCTCGCACTCTCGCGGGGTCAATCTTCTGACTGCCACGCCCGCCACATACGACCGGCTGCTCCCACCGCTCGCGGCCCGCACACTTGCCAGCCCGTCCGGGTCGATCTCAGGCTGTGCGCCGTCTTCGCGGCCTCGCAGATTGAAGGCAACCGCAGGCGTTTGATTCGCCTGCAATGTGGAGGTTCGGTTGCAATTGGCGTCCAATGTGCCCTGATTGCCGCCCGCTTGCCAGTTGAACGCAACCGCGTGCTGCTTCCCGCCCTGCAACGTGTACATCGGGTCGCCCGGTTCACCTATGCCGATTCCGGTGCGCGGATCCGTGGTGGACTTCCCGGTGCGTGCGCCAGCTTCGAGGATAGGAATCAGCAACGTTTCGCGGGACTCGTGATCTCCATAGGGATTACTTGTCAGCGGGCACGCCACCAGCGGAGTCCCGCGCCCCATGCCATCCTCCGATGCGTCGAATCCATCGGCGCGTAGCGCGTGGGTGACGAACGTTTCGCTCTCGAAGTCGCCATGCCCGCTGCCGCCCTTTGCACGGCATGCCGTCGCTACGTCGATGGGTCCGGCAGTGTTGTTGCCTCCGAACGCGATCAGGCCGCCGTCGCAATCGAAGTCTGTACCGAGCCCGCCACCGCCATTAGTGCGTGCGCTAATTGTTGGGGCAATATCTTCCCGCGCTTCTCTGCTCGGAGGAGTATTCCCGCACAGGCTTTCGGGCTCAAGAAGTACCGCTGCGGCATGTCGCCAGTCTCCAGAATTTCCGACAAAGAACACACGCTCGCGCCGCTGCGCCACTCCGAAGTATTGAGAGTCAAGCACTGACCACGCGCCACAATACCCGATATCCTGAACCCCGCAAAGGAAGCCGGCGAAATCGGAACTTTCAATGAACTCTCTAACTGCGCGTCCCCATTTTTTGCATTCCACGTCCATGTCTCTGTGGTCTTGCGGAGCGCCGGACCAACTGGAAAACAGGCCAGGGACGTTCTCGAAGACGAACCAGGTTGGAGCAATCTCGCGGCAAATTCTAAGGGCGTGGAGGGCCAAGTTGCCGCGCGGGTCATCCAGCCCGAGGCGCTTTCCGGCGACACTAAAGGACTGGCAAGGAGATCCGAAGATGAGAACATCGAGAGTTGATCCATTGAGTCTCGCTTTCGCTCTTTCGATAAAATCCGGTGCCGTCACATCGCCAAGGTTCGGCACATGCGGGAAATGCGCTACGTGAACCGCCACAGGAAATGGTTCGATCTCAGCGCAGAATTGCCAGTTGACATCTGGACGGGCACATTCGGGTGCCCCAATTCCGGAAAAGAGCGTCGCCCCGGTCACGCCGGCACCGCCTTCCGCGCGCTCTGCCGCGCCCTGTACTTCGCGTTCGCTCTCGTGATGCGATCACGCTTGAGTTGCACTGAGCACGCCGGCGAGCATCCGCCCGGGCGGAAGCCATCGAATACCACGCCGCGACCGTCGACCGCATGCCGGCAGCGCGAACCGAGCTTGCATTCCAGTTTTCGCAGAAAGCTCATTTCCGATTTCCTTCCGCGTTCTCTTCCCGCGCGCGCTCCTCGAATGCCTGGAACTGCGGATAGAACCACATCGGCACATCCACGAAGCGCGGTCCTTCGCGCTGTTTGGCGATGTTCAAATTCACAGGAACGGTGCCGCCCTCGGGCTTTTCGGGTTGGATAATCAGCACCGCGTCGGCGTTGCATTCGACATCACCGGATTCCTTCAAACCGTGCAGGGTACGCTTCCGGCCTTCCTTGGCGCCCTCGCGGCTAAACTGCGACAAGAGCAATAGCGGCGTGTGAAATTCCTGAGCGAGTTGTTTCATTTCGCGGGACTGCGCGGAGACTTCCTGCGCCCGCGATTCCACACGTCCAACCGATTGCATGAGTTGCAGGTAATCCACCACAATCAGCCCGACCGGATGCGTGACGCGGATTTTACGCACGGCCGCATGGATCGCTGGCGTGCTGAAGGACTGATCGTCGAACCAGATGGGGTGCTCAGTAATCCAGAAGGCAGCCAGGCGCTGCTTCTCGCGCTCCATCTTCCCCAAAGTTCCATGGCGCACCAAATCCCAATCCAGGCGTGCGATCTGATTCACCATGCGGCGGAATAGGCGCTCGGGCTCCATCTCAAGGCTGAACACCGCTACGCCAGTTTCTTCCGACGCCTTCGCCGCGATCTGAAGCGCCATGGAGGTTTTCCCAAATGACGTATCGGCCGCCAGAATAATCAACTGTTCCGGCTGTAACCCGCAGAGTAGGAAATCGAGTCTTGGCCATGGAAGTTTCAGCCCATGACAGCGGGAGGCGGATAGGAGTTTATCCAAGCCGAATTCTTCGACGAGATCATGCGCGCTGATCGGACGCTGTGCGCGCGCCGATGGAGCCAAATCTATCAGCGACTGCCCAAGTGAATCGAGAATCTCTTGCGGGTTTTCAGTGGCATCCATCGCCCGGCTCTTGATTGATTGCCCAAGGTAGGCAAGCCGCCGGAGCAAGGCTTTGTCCTTCACGGTGCGAACATAGCCCGACAGGTCGGCGATGGTTGGAATGCCCTCGCCTAAGTCGCATAGGTAACTCAGACCATCCACAGCTTCAAGCTGCCGCCGGCGCTGAAGTTCCTCGTACAGCGTGATGCGGTCAACTTGGCCGCCGCCGTCGTAGATCTCGCACATTGCCGCCCAGATCAGCATATGCTTGTGGAGCGCAAAGTCCGACGTCTCAATCAGATTCCGCAGCGTGTGCATCGGGTGATCTGAAGCGAGCACCGAACCGAGCAGGAAGCGTTCGCAGTCGAGACTTTGCGGCAGCAACTCAGTGAGCATCTGGGCCACCATCCTTCCGTTTGCCGGCCTTCAACTCGGCTAAGAATTCGGCCTCGATCGCCGCTTGTTCCGGCGTCTGCTCAGGCGCCGTGTAGTAGTTCGGCTTGTAGGGCTCGGGCTCGGATTCATCGCGCGGCGGCGTTGCCCGGTAAATCCATTCCGAGAGAAATCGCTTCAGGCTGTAAACCTTCCCGCGTTTGAATTGACTGCTATCCTTCCACGCTTCGAGGCCGGCGAAGAATTTCACTTCCTCGTCCGGCGTCTCGATGATTGAGAAAAACATCTGGGCGTCGAAGTCCGTCACGAGGCCGGGGTACTCACTCTGGCAGCGAGGCCAGTTGGGAACAAACTTCCCGCCGGCAGACACACGCGAATGGGGGGTAGGGGGGTGCTTCTCTTTCTCCACTCCACTCCTCTCCACTCCACTCGGCTTGCGTTTGGGGTCTGAGTTTTCTTTCCCCACTCGTACCCCATCGCTTCTTAACTTACTGTCCGCATTGGGTTTATGTTTGCCACCTTTTCGCCCGTTCACTCGCTGCTTTCTCACGAAGTCGAAGTACGCGCGCCGTTCAGCACTCGCAAATGAGTTTTCAAGTGTGTTTTTGTCTCGTTTTTTTGGCCGGAAATGGCGGGACAAAACAGGCCAAATTTCCTCAATATCTGATACCTCACAGGCACACATTACAGCCATGATTTTCTTGTCAGCCGGGATACTTCCTTGGGCATAACAGTAGTCCAGAAGTTCCCGGTAGATCCCGCGTCCTTTGGCATCGAGAACTGTTCTTGCGGAGGATGAAAACCAGCGGGTGATAGACCACTCGTAGAAGTGGATTTCCGGTAAACGGTCCTTGTATGGACGGTCAGCACTCATAAAGCCGTTCCCCGAACTCCCGCCATCAGCAACAGATCCATTTGCCCGATCCCCGCGTCCGAGTGCAGCCACCCGAATTCAGCGTAATATTGCCTCTCGAAATCCTCGATATTCGACACCACCCAGACGCGCGCACCGCGCACCCGCTCGCGCTCCTGCCACGCCGTTTGCCGACAAAGCTTGCAGACCTTATCAACCTCGCAGCGGCACTTGCGCTGGTCGTTCGGACCCTTTAATTCGATCCACAGCGCCAACGCCAGACCGTTCTCCAGGTAGCGCAGGAACAGATAATCCGGCATGCCCGGCTCACCGGTCTGGAAGCTGCCCGGTGCGAAGGCAAATTGCGTCCGCACCGAGCGCCACTGGCGGAACTTCAGAAAATCCCGCACCTGCGCGCTAACGTGCTTCTCAAGCAATTTAGTTGGCTGGCGCATCAGTGACTTCCGGGAACTCGCTCCATTCGCGCCCATCGAGCAGGCGGCCAGCGGCGTGTTTTCCGACGCGGATGTAATCCTGATCTCCGAAGGTCTGAACATCTTGCGCGTAAACGGTTATGCCTGCATCCTCTACTGGTTTCCACTCACCCCACTGCTTGAAGACAAACGGAATCCTATGCGCCACGCACCAATCCCGATCAGCGCGGACCCAATCCGGATGCGTAGGCCGCGCGCCCGGCCCCGACTCGCCACCACTCACCAACAGCTTCAAAAACTCCCATCCCCACCAATCGACCGGATCCACCGCGGGTTCGTGCCATACGTGCGTCTGCCATCCCATCGCGGCGAGTGCGGCCATTACCGGCCGGTGCACGTCGGCGTCGGCTTGGCAGGTGATGGAGACGCCGAGTAGGACGTTATCAAGGGGGAGAAATCGACTGACCGAACATCCCGGCTTATACTCCAGCGTGAAATACCCGTGCTTACGCCACGCCCACTCCGATATATATTCCGGCCTCTTCGTGAGCACCATAAACCGATGCTGCTCACACAGCGCCATCACCGCGACCATCCGATCCTTGTCCGCTTCCGGCAACAGCGCCCAATCCCCGTGAAACCCCGTGGCGATCAGCGCCGGCTTGCGCCAGCGCAGCGGATCGGTCAGGTGCGCTTTGTCCAGAAACACTTTGCCGTTCCAGTGCTGGCCGTTCGGAGTAAGTACCTGCTGAAAGAACGCCGCACGCTCGGGGTGATCCTTGCGCTGGCACTCCACAATACGGGCGACTGTACGACGAGCCCAGCACCGTTTCGCGCACTCCAGATCTTCGCGGCAGCCCACTATCGGTTGCCAAGCCTTATCGGCCAAGCCGTAGAGTTTCTCAGTTTTCGCGCCCATTTATTTCACCCAAGCACTTCCATATCCCACTCCGTGAATAGTATTGGCTCTGGCCGGAAGTCGAGCTTCACGCGCCATTGATTCGGCCATCCGGACTGCTCCACAATCACACCGCTGTGCAAAAACAACGGCGATTCCCGCCTGGTGATTCGAATGCGGGCACCGATGGCGAATGGGGTCATATTCTACTTACTGGAGCCGCTTTCCCCGCGCCGTGCGGATCTCTTCGACTGCGTTCGCCGCGGTGCCCTGAATCCGGCCCATCTCGGCCTTGGACGCCAGAACACCTTTGCCGTTCACGGTCGCGGCGCTCGGGTGCAGGCACGGCACCAGCTCGCCGTCCGACGTAATATGCTCCGTGCCATCTTCGTTCAGGGCAACGTCGGCATCGCAGAGCTTGCAGCCGGCAACTTCCTGTTTTTCATCCTCGCTTGCGACGAAGGGAAATTCTTGCTGTTTGGCCACCAATGCGCAACCGAAGCAATCCTTGTTGACCGCGCGCGCAAACATGAAGGCTTGCTCCACGGCATCGGCCGTCGCCAGATGCACGCGGAACGTCATCAGGAGTTGCGTGCCATCCTCTACTTTTTCCCGGGTGACCTCGAACGCCTTGATCTTTTCCGGATTCCAGACAAATTCTCCGCTGTCGGATTTGATCTTTATTTGGGTATCGAGCGGCTCACAAACCAGATGAAGACTGCCGGTGAACTCGCGCGAGACGCCGTTCGCCTCATAGAACTGCTCGCGGATCCCCATCGATCCGGCCAGTTCCGGAGTAAGCGGAGCGTTGATAACGAGGATGGCTTTCCCGCCATCCTCGTTGGGTTGCAGGGTGACTCCGCTCAGCGTGGCGAAGTTGTAGTTGATGCGTGAAGGCAGTTTCATTCGAGCTTGTTCTCCTCTCTCAAGAGCGGTCTGTCTTCCGGCGGGGCCGGGATCCGAGCGTCCCGGATAGTCTGAAGGGCGACGATCACGCCCTCCTGCTGGTCGATGGTCATCTGGGCGAAACGCCGGAGGTATTCGCGCCGGATGTATTCCTCAGAGATTTTCATTCGGCTGCGTCCCGTTTCTCGACCTCAGCGCAGATCGCTTCATACTTGTCGCGAGTGATTTCCTTGGACGACTGGAAGCCGAAGTGATGCAGAATCGCCTTTACTTCGTCCTCCGTCTTCCCGGCCCCTTTCGAAATCGCGTACAGCCGCTTCTGCTGCGGCTCGGTGATGGTGTTGCCGCCCCCACTCCCTTCGGAGCGTCGCTGCGGGCTCGGCGGCGCCGGACGGCCGGTATCTTCGTTTCCGGTCATTTCTTCCGCCGGCGTGCCGGAGAAGCCGCCGATCTTGGCGACCCACTTAAACAGCGAGGCGAGGACTTTCGATTGCGCCCGCGTCTGGGCCATCGAACGGAGCTGCTGAAGCGGTACGGCAACATTGCCGACTTGCACCCTCGCGTTGTTTTGGTATTCGTACTTCGGCCGCAGCCCCCAGTTGTCTTCATCGTTCAGGCACATGGCGTCCGCGCGCCCGAGCACGGCGCCGGTCGGCACATAAACGGCCTCCGCGATCGCCTCGAACCCATGCACGCCGTTTCCGAGATCCATGAATCTCGTCTCGACCGTGCGCGTCGTGACGCGGTACATCGAGGCGCACATCTGCCAGCCCTCAATCATGAGGTGCTTGGAAGGTCCGATGGTTTTGTAGAGTTGATGACGCTCGGCATACTTCGCGAGCGCCTTGGATACTAGGCCAGCCTCCGCGAGCACGGTATCCGGGTTTCGGTTGATACACAACTCGGCGCTCTCTACGCCGTTCAGCACTGCAATTTCGTTGCTATCCATGTTCCTCTCCCCTATCTCCGTCCGCCGTAGCGGACGCCCATTTCTTCCTTGAAGCTCACACCAGGAATCTGCATTGCGCCCTTCGATGCGCGTGCCATCGCGTTCAGCGCCGGCATGTTCGCTTCGATGAGATTCTCGGAAACCACGCCATCGGCCACGGCGCGCGCCAGCTTGCGAATGTCGACGACTTCGGCCTTGTAAGTCCGCGGTGTGCTTACACTAGATGCCCGCACGAATGTCTGCTGAACCGGTATAGCCGCCTGCACCATCGGCTGCGTCAGAATCGCGGCTACTTCCTCGGGCGCCGCTCCCTGTCTCTCAGCTTGTTCCGCGGCCGCTTCAAGCTCCTCTTCCTGCCTCCGCCGCTCTTTTTCTTCCTCCGCCCGGCGGCGATCATCTTCAATCTGTCGCTGCTTGGCTTCGAACGCTGCGAGTCCGCGCTTGAGGATTCCTTCAGCCTCTTCGAAGTGCTTCAGATGCTCCTTTTCCCACGCGCAAAGGGCTTGATGGGCTGCGTAGGCTTTCTGCTTCCGCGGCGCGAATTCCTCGACGATTTTCTTGCGACGAGCGACAACATAGCCGAGCAGGACAACGGCCGTATCGTAGGTTTCCTGGTTGATGATTGCGATGGCGCGCGCGCGTTCGGGCAGCGTTAGTATCTGCTGGTCAATTTGGGCCGTCGGCGGAGTCATTGCCTGCGGATCTGCCTGCGGCTCCGGCTGGATTGGTAGTGCGCTCAAGTGGTTACCTCCCCGGACCCGGCGGCAAGGATCGCAACGTCGCACTCTTCGATGTGACGGATAGCAATCCCCATGCGGCGCGCGATGATAAACCCCGGCGCGAAGTCGCCGCGCAAGATGGCCTCCGCGACTTCCTGGATTGTGTCGAATTCTGAGAAGCCCCAAGTCATCCCGTAAGACCGTTTGTGCCAGACGATGTATTTCTTCATGCCCTCTTCCTCTCTTTTTCGTTGTGGATAGTGAGCGCAGCAAGGAACACGTTCCAATGCCGCCGAAAATTCTCAATACGGTATTCGGACGCCGAGTATGTTTCGTCGTCATGTAGGGCTACACCGAACCGGCGAAATCGCATCGGCTTATCGAAACAGGCCGCGTAGCCGGCAAGCTGAAAGGCCGTCCAATAGGCCGCTTCGTTGGTCTTGATGTCCACGATCGCCGCGGAGCCGTCGAGTAAGCCAATGCGATCAAGCGTGCCGCCGAAGCGGAACAGTGGATGGAACACGCGATGCTCGATCAGCTCGCAGCGGAATTTCATCTCATCCTTGAACCGCCGCCATGCGCCCAGGTAGGGCTTCAGGCTTTCGTCCAGGGCCGCTTCGTCCAGATCGTTCTCATCGTCCAGTTGGCAGGCGAAATGCACTGCTCTTCCACGGGCCAGTGCGAATTCACGCTGCGCGGCCGTCATAAAGCTGTAGTCGATTAGTCCGACCGACTGAAGCACCTGCGTCACGCTCGGCACAATCACGTCGTCGATGGCGTAAACGTGCGATTCGGATTCGAACGTGAGAACAGGCATTTCAATTCATCCCCAACATCAACGGCACAGCGCATGCGCCTTTGCCGCACCGCAGAATCATGACCACGAGGAGGTAAGTACCCACACAACGGAAGATCATGGCCACCTCGTGAAAAACAGCAGCCAGCCAAGCACACCCGCCGCGATGGCCCAGGCCGCAATCTCGCGCCAGCGGTCGCGCTCAGCAACCAGCCGTAAACGCGTAGCCTCTCCGAGCGCGGCTAGCCCGCACTGGCCGCGCATCGTTTCAGGGCCCAGACCGATAACGCAATCTGGCTTAGCGCCGGGACAGCCCCCGGCGAAACTGGTGCCAGCCTTTGTTTCACTGCGTATCTTGAGTCGTCCTTCCGGGGTCTCCCCGGACAGCATCCGGCTGGCATAAATCGACATCATTGGACCTTGCCCGTGAGCAGTTTAGGATCTTGGCCCGGCAGCAGCGCATAGCCCTTATGCTTGGCGCTCATGTGCCGAGACAAATCCTCAAACGTGCGGTTGCAACATGGGCACACGCCCTTGCTGATCCGGCGCTCGATCCGGCGCTTGTCCTTGATTGCCTTGTCGCGTTCGCGTTCGGCCACAAGGCGCGCATGCACCTCTTCATTGATGCGGGCCTGCGTGCGCTGCTCAGCTTCGCGCTTCTCGCGCTGGAGTCGCTCCAGGTCGGACTCAGCGGGAAAACACCTGTTGTGTCCGTTGGGGCAATACCAACCCCCGTGATCCCGACGGCGTTCCATTTCCCACCAGAGAGGAACGGCGAACTGCATCCCGCAGATTGCGCAACTCAGCAGACTCAACCTTACTTCCATGACGACTTCGCTCATGTCTCGCTCGACCTTTCACCGGGGGAGGCAGGAAGGTGCTTCCACTGGACACGCCTCACAATGCGGATAATTTGGGCAGAGGAAATAGAAAATTGCTTCGCAAGATCCGTTCGTCCATTCCCTAACCTGTAAAGCTCACGAATCTCCATGACCTGACCTTCGGTTAGGCGGTTATTGTGATTCAGCATGCCCACCTGACACGCAAGCCTTTTTCGGTATAGGTTCGGATTCCCGCGCATCCTACCCTTGTTTTTTGCGTCCCTGAGATTATCCGCATCCGTGCCCAAGAACATATGCCCCGGATTCACACACGACGGGTTGTCGCATCTGTGGCAAACCAGTAGGTTCCGATCGGGATCTCCATTCACGATCGCCCATGAATATCTATGCGCTGGGTATGGCTTCTTGTCGATGACGTATTGACCATACCCGCAGCCATTCGTCTTCCCAACCCAAAGCCAGCACCCATCGTCGTGGCACGGAGAGATTCGCACATGCCTGAAAAACAGACGGATAGACCGGTCTGTTGCGTATGGTATCGGCTTAGCAGGAGAGAATCGCTCAACCATTACTTTTTCTCCAATAAAAGCGGGGCCGGAGGTGCGTCGGAGGTCGTCTCCGGCCCCAATGCGGCGGTGCCGTCGCTCCCGCCGCAAGCCACAAGACTCTTTGGGCAAGTCGCCCATTCGTCGCATACGCGGCACTTCCAAGCAGCGGGCCGACAACCGTGCATGCACTTCAGGTGATTCATCTGCACACCGTCCGCCGAAACCGCTCTCGATCTTCCCGGCGCAGCGCCGCGCGCCAGAGCACGACGACGAGTAGCGTGTCGAGCGCCACGACGGCGATGAGAACGTAGGAGATGATCCGCCAGATGGTCACGCCGCGTGCCTCCACCACTGAGACGCCTCGCGGGCGTGATTATTCCGGATCGCAACATTCTCCTCACCACGGCGCTCTGCCGCGACAATCCGGTTCCGGTCACAGCGAACATTCTCCAGTGCGTACTGCTGAGCGGAGATTCGCAGCTCCGAGCACACCCGCTGCGGTGTCCAGCCGTGTATCCGCGTTAGCCGCTCGAACTCGGCTAATTCACCTGGATTCAGCAGCCGACGCGGCCGACATTTCGCAGCACAAGGCGGTTGCGGATCATCGGGTTGCATCGATTCGTGCGTCCGTTGACCGGTTTCAATGGAGACTAGTTCTTTGGGAGGCATAGCCTTCTCCTTATGCGGTTTTCTCGCGAAGTTCGGTCGGCATGGGCTACGCTGCCTTTTCGCTGCGTGCCAATTCGCGACGGATAGCTTCCTCAACGATGGCTTTTAGGGTGGTATCGTGCTCAACGGCTGCGATCTTCATGCGCTTCAGAAGGTCCTCTGGCAACTCAACCGTTAGGGCTCTGATTTCTGGTATTGTTTCCTTGTTGTCCATGTCTCCAGCAGTATGGACCCACGGACGTCCGTGGGTCAAGAGGTATTTGCGTCAGGAGTCCCTAAATGTCTGATAGGAAAACGAAAATAAATTCTGTGAAGCCATCCCCTGAGAGTTACAAGGAGATGCAAAGGATCCAGCGCGCAACACCTCTGGGAGAAAAGCAGCCCGCTTTTGCCCAAATCATCGACGATTGGAGAATCGCCGCATCGGGTTCTGTTCCAAAACCAGAACAGAACGCCAAATCAGGCGACACGCGCGACGACTCCGGATACAATGAATTAACGCCGAAAGACCAGGAACTCGTGCGAAAGCTCATTGCAATGATTCGGGACAAATACGTCTGGGTTCCGGTCCTTAGACAAGCTGTCGAGCACTATGAACCAAAAAACACGACGGCGCGCGCAGCGCAAAGTCGTAAGAATCGGCGGATCGCGTCATAATGATGTGATCTCGCAGCAAGAACTGAGGCAATTCTCCGATCTGCAAGCCGCCGAAGGGATGACCGTCAAGGTCGTTCAAAAGGCCGCATTCCGCCTTATCGCCAGGCTCGCGCGAGGTGCCACGCTCGAAGCCGGCGAGATCGTTTTCGATCCACAGTGCGGCATCGTGCGCAGCCTGAAGAAGTGCACGTTGAAATGAAAGATGAGTCCAATTAGAAATCGCGGGGCGATATTTCTAACAACCGCGCCGCGGTGCACGCGGTTCAGGCCGGTTAAGTCTGCGGCGGTAGTCGCTGATCGCGTCCACCCATTCAGGGTATGACGTAACCGTAAGGAAGATGCGCACGGCCGTCAGGCAGTTCAACTCCCCAAGCATCTGCGAAATAGCATCGCGTGAATAGCGAGCCTTGCCCGCGAGGTGTTCATCGAGGCGGGCGGTTACGTCCATCCAGTGACGGCGCAGCGCAAGTAGGGCGATGTCTTTCATGCTACTGGCCATCCGCTTTCTTGAGTGCGGCGCCTATTTCCGCCTGCGCCGCGAGTATCTCGGCCCTATCCTTCAAGGTGGCGGGTATGACGCCCTCGGTCAGCACCACCAGCGCATGCTCACACGCGGCGCGCAGCTCCGGCGCAGCGGCCATCAGGCATCCATCGGGATCGAGCAGCACGTACTCCGCCACCGTCTCGCCGGTCGCGGTGACAATCATGGAGTCTCCATACCTCCACCACCTGGGTGTGTGGTTAGGCATTGGGTTGCTCCTGTTCTATCGCGTATTCGCGCAGAATCTGTTCGCGAAGTCTCGTGTTCTCAATCTTGAGGTCGTCGAGTTGCTGTAATTCGTATCGTTGCTTTCTCTCTTGAAGCGACTCGAATAACGTTTGTTGCTGGCAGTCGGTCATGTCGTCCATGCGGTTCCTCTTTCTGCTATTGTTTTTCCTTTCCTGTTTCTAGATTCGGAGCGGTTCTGAAGATACTAGCCAGCGCCCACAGATACCCAAGCCCTCGCCCTCATAACAAAGAGCCTTCTCCATAAACAAACGCACGTAGATCACGTTCTGATTGCTCCCACGCTCGCCAATCCGCTGGGGTCTTGATGACCGAGGCCGCCAGGTAAACCGTGAGTATTTGAGCCACTTTGTGGATGTTGGCCCCGGTCATCTTAAGCAGACTCGCCCGAACTAAGAAATGATCGATGCGGGCTTTAGGGGGCGTCTCAGATACACTTTCAGGTGGTTTTATCTTGTTTGGCATCCGCCGGGTTTCGCTCCATCCATTGCCGGACCGCGACCGTGCCTATTTGTTGCAGCGACATCCGCCGGCTTTTCGCCTTGGTGCTAACCGCCAGCCAGAAGGACTCAGGCCAGCGAAGCGTGACCGCCACCATCGCCTCGTTGTGTGTTAGCGTATTTACGTCATCCATGCGGCAAGTATGACTACGCGGCTACAAGTCGTCAAGTGGTTTTGTGGATAGGTGTCCATAAATGATTGAAAACAAACCGAAAAAGAATCCGATACGGGCATCCGATGAGACTTATATCGAGTTGCAGCGAATCCAGCGCTCGACGCCTCCGGGCCAGAAACAGCCCTCCTACGCCGAGATCATTGACGACTGGAGGATCAGAGCCAAATCCGCAAATGGCATGGCAAAAGGCGCACCGAAACCCTCAAATCCGGGGAATTCTGTACCTAAGAATGCGATATCTTCGGAAGCGCTACGCTGGGCGGAATTGGCTGAAACCGCACGGATGGCTAGGGGCAAAGTCGCTCGCTACTTCTATAAATCACTTTTCGGTCAACTTCAACAGGTGGCCGAATTAGCTCGCGAAGAAAAAGAATAAAGCGCGAATCAGCGAAGTTTTGGTGATATTCTGTTTTCGGAGGAACGCCATGTCTCCTCACCTTCGCAAGATGTTTCAGCGGTTCGTTCTGGTCATCCTAGCCGTAGCGCTGACTCCATCGTTAAACCTCAGCGCCGCTGATTTTCTGTTTCCGGCAACGTGCACAGCCGTGTGGCGGAAATTGATGCCGCATATGTTAAGGTCCGGCTTCAGCCCCACGCCAGCGACCAATCGAGATGCCGGGATTATGGTATTCACGTACAGCAACGGAGCCTCGGCATATGTTCCGAATTCGCTAGTTCGCACCTTCACATCGGAGATCCCTGGACCCATTACGACGTACCAAATATTTGCAATCCAGCAGGCTACCGGATCAATTTTTGAGGACGACGCCGACAAGTCGAAATGCCGGGTAACTTTCGTGATCGACTTCCTGGCTTACAAAACCAGCTTCCTGCAAACCGGCTGGCTCAAACTGCCATCAAGCGGGGCGATGGAACAGAACCTCCTACTTCCCCTTGTGGATGATCTAAAAGTCGTAGCCGAAATCGAAGCCGAAAAAACGGCTCAAGCAGCAGAGAAGGCCGCTATTGAACACTTCGATCTAGCGAAGTATTGGGTGAACATGGAAGATCCGCAGTGTCCATATCGGCTGCTGGCGATAACGGGGCTCGGGTTAGTCAGAATTCCGAATTGCATGAGATCCATCATAAGCCACTAGTTTTCCGTGTAGGAGCGTAAGCCAAGGCGCGGGCCGCACGCCGCATGCCGCACCTAAAAGGAGAGAGAATTTGAAGCTCATAGCATTCGCTGTGCTTCTGATCGCTTCAGCCCACGCTCAAACGACATGGGGTGGATTACGGTTCGGAATGACCGAAGCTGAGGCTAAGGCAGCATTGAAGACACGTGGCTATCGCGCCACATCTAAAGAGGAAAAGATCATTAACGATGACAATTCGTACAACCCCATAATCACTGAAGTCGTGATTGTCGGTTGTAAGGGAACCGCATCGCCATCATTTTCATCGAAGACTAAACGTTTGGAGCAGGTGAATCTCAGCTTTAGCTCTGTACAGTTCCCAGATGCGATTTTGCAGTCTCTCTCGGTTAAATACGGGAAGCCGATCGAGCCCCTGAGCTGCAGGATGATCACTTGTTCGGCCACATGGAAAGGCCCCAATCAAGGAATAGAGGCGATGGTTTTGCGGAGTACCGACAAGGGGACATCGTTAGTTCTGATTCGGTACTTTCCCCAAGCGCCGGCCAGCGATCTTTAGACCCCCATCCTCGACCATCGGACGCCAAAAGATTTCCGGTTCTGACACGATTCGGGCCAAGCGACCCAGGAAGAAGTAGAAATTTGCCCTATTCCACGGCGGGCCGATAGAATGATCTTGGTGGTACTCTGCGGGCCGCACCCCGCGCCGCCCGGTCGATTTCGGAGAGCGCGATGAGTAGCGGGAAGAGAAGCAAACCTCGCATCACGCAATACACCTAACAGACATGCGGCTATCCCTCTCCTGCCCGTCGCTCATCACGCAATGCACATGGATCTCGTAGGCAACGCCGGCCGTCATCCCGCCAATGATGGCTTGTGGATCGCCATCAACGATCTGCTGACCTGTGATGGTCGGACCCGCCGGCGTAATTACCCACGTCGCCGTAGCAACCGTTCCAACGATCACCGGGACTGAATACGCAATTTTTTCGTCTGCGTGCTGATTAACCATTTATTGCCTCCATCACTATCGCGGATGCGTTGATCGGTGTTGCCTGCACCGGAGTAGCGTCGATCTCCGGCAGCGCCATCACATAGGCGTAGATCGCTGGCATTTCGCGCCATCCGGTCACAGGTGCAAACGCAGCCGAACCAAGTCGCCGCCAGATCCAGCCGAGAACGCCCCATAGCGGCGTCATACCGGGTCAACTCCAGTCACCGGGATAGCCGCGACGTCTGTCGAGATGGCTGCTGTATACGCAACCGAGGCATCGTCCTCTTTGTAAACCGTCAGTGTGGCGCCGGAAGCCACGACCTTATTCAGCGCGGGCCGGATCGCATTGAGCAGTGAGCGCCGCGCCTCGCCCGTCAGCGTGGTCAGATCGAGTTTCAGCACCGCTGCCGCAATCACCGCGGCGGTCGGGATGTCGGATACTTGCGCCGCCGTCTTCGCCGCGTCATAAGCGGCCATAAGTGTCATCGCCGCGCCCGTAGCCGCGGGGCTGGCCGGTAGGTTGGTCGTCTTGGCTGCGATGGCCGCAAGTTGCGTGCTGTTCGCGTCCATCTCAGTGCGAACCTGGATTGCGGTCGGAGGCGCGGTTGCGAGGGAATAACCAGTCTTGTCGCTCACCGTTCCAGCGGTCACGGTGAATCCAAAAGCCGTCAGCGTGCGCGCCGCGGCTCCCCACACAGCGGTAGCGATGTCAGCAACCAGACTACCGAAAGTGGTAAGCCCGCGGGTCGCATACCCCCACACACCAGCGGCATCGAGCGTCGAGCGACTCGATACCGTTGCGTTCAGGTTGTCGCCAATGATCTTGCCCGCCGTGCCAGCGCCATACGCGCCTGGCAGCGTGCTTGTCCAGGGATCACCAGCCGAACCCGCGCCCGTAAGCGCTGCCCCAGCACTGCCGCCTGTGGTGTGGCCGCTCAGTGCTTCGTCCCAAACGGCATCCGCGTTATCCGCTGCCGTCGGCGCAACCGTGAAGCCGAAGGCTGACAACGTTCTGGTGGCCGCCGCCCAAACGGCGGTTGCTATATCCGCTACGAGCGTGCCAAAGCCTGTCAGTGTCCGCGCAGTGGTGCTCCAGACCTTATCCGCGCCCGCCTGGGTGATGCCCACATCAGCCGTAACCGATGCCACAGAGCCGCCAACGTTGCCCGTCACGCTACCTACAGCGCCGGCCACGGTTGCGGCGATGGTCTGCCCCGCCGTCAGGTCCACAGTTTGGCTAACTTTGGTGCCATTTGTGGTCGGCAACCCGCCAGCCGCTCCCGCCACGGCATCGGGCAGACTGTTGATCGTACCCGTCGGCGTCGCCTTGTCGAAGAACTTCGCAAAGGCCGCCGAGATCTGTGCGGCAGTCCCTGCGATAGCGGAAGCCAGAATCTGAACCAGATTCGCCTTAATTACGCCGGAGGTGAAATCCAACTGCCCCGTGCCCGTGCCTGAGGACAACAGCACACTCGCCCCAATATCTCGCCCGGTCTGGGCCGTTGCCCCGAGCTGCACCGCATTGACGCCCAACTGAGCCGTAGTAGTGCTAACTGCGTTCCCGGCGATCTGCGTGACGCTCACGTCGAACAGGTCGGTTCCCAAGATCATCGCGTCGTACACCACGGCGGGCAGGATCATAAACTCATGGAACACCGGGCAGTGATTTGCTGCGTCCGTAATCGCCAGCATGGCCCGCCCCAGGTAATTGACCTGCGCCGCCGTAAGCTCCAGATCATAAAACCCTGCGTCATCGTTGGTAACATGCGCCATATCATTCGTGCCGCCGCTCGCCGTAGCTGCTGCATCCAGAACGAGCGTCGGAACATTGGCATCGTCCACCATCAGGGTTAGATGGCAATTGGTGACAGTAAGCGCCACTTCGGGAGTCACGCCGTCTGTCTTATCCATGAACGGGCCAACCGTCAATCGGCAAGCAGTATTTGTGCGTAGGTATCTCATTAGTTTGCCCTCTGTCTGTACTGGTACGCGAACACAGGAATAATTACACCCCCTCCGCCGCTTTCAGCCCAAGAACCCAGCGAGTAGAATGCGCTTGGAGACGATTGGTTGTTGTACTGCGCAGTGATCCAATCAGCAGAGCGCGCCACGTTGGAGATTCGGATCTCGTCTAGGATGCCGGAAAACGCATAGGACGAATCGTTGTTGTTGGCATAATACCGGCCTAGGGCCATGCCCTGCGAGGTATTAGCCAGCGGCATCACGTTGGAGTTTTCTGTCTGTTCTACGCCGTTCAGGTATAGATAGCGCATGTTCGACGTTGCGCGAGCGACAAGGTGATACCATACTCCGAGGGAATAATTGCCGTTGGATCTCACGGTATAGCCGCCAGTGTCACAGCCCATGTGGGATTGCCTGCTGGACGCGAGCACGATTCCGAATCCACTGGCCGCTCCTAATGGAATTTTAGAAATGACGCCCTCACCGTAAGAAGCAACATCATCGGCATATACCCAGGCTTCCAGTGTGTAGTTGGCCGTGAAAGCGCAAGTCGAGGCGCGCCCCAGGTCCGTCCAGTTGCTGCTGGCTCCGGTGAAAATCAGGCCCCCGCCAACCTTACCCGTAGTATCCTTGGTATCGGTGTTGACGCTGTGCGCCCCGTTGCCGATGCCCGTGGAATCTACCACCACAGTCGAAGCGGCGTTGTCGGCCAAATGAAACACACCCTTGAAGTTGCTGTCCCACACCCCGGTCACATTCTGCTGCGAAGAACTGATGCCCGAATTGCCTGCAAAGAGATAGATCACCGTGTCGGACGATGACGACAGCGTGGGGATCCGCACCCATGCAACGATCGCTCCGGTAGTGGCACTCCACGCCTCGATCTCATGATCGAGCTTCGTACCGGAGCCGTCGGATGCGGCGAAGAATACGATGTCGTAGCCGGCCGCGCTCTGAACCACTCCACCATTCCCCGTCGTCTTCAGGTGGGTATCGGTGGAAGAAATCAGAACAGGAAAGTTGGTCTGAGCAGACGGCACCTTAGTATGGTCGAAGGTGATCGTTGCCCGCCAGCTATAACCGTTTGAGTATGCCATTTCACTCCAGCTCGCTCAGCCGCGCTTCATGCTTATCCAGCTCTCGTTTTATGTCGGCCTCTACAGATTGAAAGAGTGTCGTCCGAACATACGTGCCGTTCAAATCCTTCAAAAACTGAGTCAATCGCTTTTCAAGAATTCCGTTGACGACAAAGACAATTGCTGTCCCGGTCAGTCCTAAAGCCAGACAGAGCGCGGCGACTGCTGGCCAGGTCAGATTGATATGCGGTTCGGCTTGCAGAGCTTGCAGAAATAGCGCCAGCATGTTTGCTCCTCTGGTGATGGTGGTGAGGGTCTCTTACTGCGGTTCGATAAACAACGCGCGTTCCAGGCCGCGCCGATAGACCAGGCCGCCCATCTCTTCACCCGCGGCGTTGTGAATCCAGCGCTTAAACTGATCCGCCGCGACGTCGTACTCGCCGGCATTGAGCAGGCGGAGCAAGGTCGATGTTGCGAACTCAGGTTCCCCGGTATTGAAAACGAACGAGACCAGCGCCTGAAACTGATCGTCATTGAGCGGTACGTGCACACGGCGATTGATCGCCTCAACAGCCCAGCGCATATCGTCCGCAAGCCACCGCTTTCCTTGCGCCTCATCGCAGGTATCGCCCTGCTTCACGCCCTTCGTGTGGCCCCAGCCAATCGTCCACAGTTTCGACGGGCACAGGTACGCCTTGGGCGCGAAGGCTTTGCCCTCGCAGCGATCGTCAGTGATAATAGCGATGGCTTTGCTGAGATCACGCATAATCATTTCCGCTCGACATCGGGCAGCGGCGACTTCGAAAGGTAGGCCAGTGCGCTAATCACGCCGCCGCCAATGCAGGCGCCAAGCGTGATCTTCCAGAACGCGGAAGAAAGCGGGTCAATTCCCGCAACCATCGCCCCGAGCGCGCCGCTACCCGCTGTAGCAGCCCCGCCAATCAGCGCGGCGCCAAGGCCGTGCAGCCATGCTCTCCACGTAGTCATCTCAGAACCCCCGTCCTATGCCAAACTCGAAGACGCTCTGAACCGCGGTGGCGTTGATCGCAAGCAACCGCATGACGCCGACCAAATAGATGTGCTCAAGGCGCGGTGAAACTCTCTTGAGATCGTAGAGCAGCATTCCGCCACCGCTGAAACTCCCAAGCGTCACCAGCGAAGACGCCCCGATCGTGCCGGTAGTGAGCCCGCCGTCTGCATGAGCCAGCAACGTGAAGTTTCCGCTCTGTGTCAGGATCCGCGCCAAACCAGTCCTGACGCTCGATGTCGTTTGCGTCAGATCAATTGTGGAAATCGAGTAGGTGCCAGCGGCGATCCGCACCGAGAGGCTCACGAAGCCGGCCGCCTGCGGAGGCGTGGCGTAATGGTTGTAGCTGCCACCCAGAGCGAGGAAGTACTGCGGCTCGTAGCGGGCAACGTTGGTTTGCGCCGGCGCGAGGATGGGTGTGAGAAAAAGCAGAGCGAGAGCGCAAAAGAGACTCCTCATTGACTGGTTTCCTTTCAGATGAACAAGCGCAAGACGAACCGCGCGGCCTTGACGTACCATTTGCTCGGCTTCGTCATTTCCTTGATGTTGGCAATGACGGCCGCGCTATCGTGTACGCCCTTCTGAACGTCCTGCGCTACTGCCGGCGCTACCCGCTCCGCAGCGCCAACCACCTCACCCGTGCTGCGCGTCGTTACCGCCACGTTGCCAGTGATCGCCGCGATGTCCGGGTAGAGTGCATCGAGCGAGGCTTGGACATCAACCGTGAGTGCGGCGCTGGCCTCAAGCGTCGGCTTCAGATCGTCGCGGACGGCCGCTACATTCGCAAGCGATGCGTTCGCCGCAGTGAGTTGCGTATCGGTTTTATCCACAAGACCCGCGAGCGCAGACGTGCCGCCCCTGCGCAACTCCGCAACTTCAGCCAATAGGCCCGCCTGCGCGTTCTGGATGGCGCCCAGCGCGTCGGCGCGCAGGCGGATGGCCTCTCGCTCCACGGCCGCGTCCAGCCACGCAGGAAGCGTCTGTACCGTGTGTGTGATGGTGAACACAGACCAAGTGAGCGCGCCGAGCAGGATAGCCAGGGCGAGCAGCGCGGCGATCGCGGCGAGCTGGCGAATGGTGGTCATGGCTTCCATTCATGCCCTATTATTCTGTTTGTCGTTTGGTTCCATAGGGTTATGTGCTCTCAGGATAAATTTCGGAGTTTTGGGTGTACAATTCGGCTATGAGACTACTTGTTGCTTTGTTGCTATGTAGTTCGATCTTCGCTGAGCCGACCGTAACCGTAACCGTGCGAGACGAAAAGGCGTGCTCCGTCGTACCTTGGATGTCGCACTTGTGCAAACCTGCGGTCCTTGTCTCCGTCGTGGGATCAGACAGCGCTCAGGTCACCGTGACGGTGATTACTGACCACCGCGAAATTCAAAAGGTTGCGAAGGTCGAGGATGGCCGCGCTTCGGTGTGGTTCAATCTGGAAAACGGCGAATCCTACGCCGGATACCGCATCAAATAGACCTACTTCTTCGGTTCAACCTTCTTCTTGCCGCACGCCGGTTCGCCGGCCTCGTCGGCCACTAGCGGCAAATCTCCACAAGCCTTAGCCAGCTCCGCGCGCACAGCATCGAACATTGCCCGGGTGTTTTGTGCCTGCGCCTGCGCGGCGATGGCCTCGGTCTGTGCGCGCCAGAACTTCGCGCGCTGCTCTGCCGTGATCTTCGGTTCGGCCTTTGGTGCTTCAGCGGCTAGCAGGACCGAACCAAAGCACAATGCCAGGAGTAAAGCATGTTTCATTGATGTTGTCCTTTTCAAACTGGAACGCCTCTGGTTATGGACAGGTAGTGGCGGTGACGACGCCACCATAGACAGTGATCGAGCAGGGCGATCCGCCGGAGCCGGTTACGTTGATGGTCTGCGCAGAAAGCCCATAGCGCCATGAGCCACCGGAATAGGTGTTGTGGCCGGTGGCAAAGACATTAGCGAGCGTCGTGTAAATTCCCCCGTCTGCTTGGATCGTCCCTGAGAAAATCTTGCCCGCCGTAATGGTTTGGATGGTTCCAATATCGACCAGGTTCGTCGCCCCAGTCAGCGTGCCGGACATGGAAATTCCATAGAAGTAGGTAGTTCCCGATGAGAATGTTTTCTGCCCGCTGAGTGATTGCGTCGTGTTCGTGGTGACATAGTTGCTCGAAGTCGTGAGACACGTCGAACAGGAGATCGTCACCGCACCCGTGCTGCCGCTCACGCTGATCGGCGAATTGGCCGCAAGAGAGGTCACGCCACCTGATGGCACCACCTGCCACGTTCCGTTTCCGCTCGAATCTGCTGTCAAAACATAACCGGAGGTCGTGCTTGTTCCCACCTGTAAACCAGCCACATGAGCCGTGCCGGACAGGAACAAATCTCTCCACTTGCGCGCGCTCCCGGTTATCGTGCCGATGTCATAGGTCGCGTCTGTCATTGGGTAAAGATGAGCGTTCAGAGCCACCACCGGATACGCGGCACCAGCGATCTTGGAATAGAACGTGGCGCGGTACGTCGCGGTCCTCGCATCATAAATGGAGAAAAAGGAGTTATCGCTCCCACCCGAGCCGGCCGCATTGTCTGTGTAGATATTCCAACCGTTGGTCGCATCCCACAGCTTCACAGCTCCAGTTATGGACATCCAACCAGCAGCGGCGATATTTGCTGCATCTATACTAGCCGGGGCAGCGGCGTTGATCTGCCTGAAATAGAACACATTATCGTGTGTCGTGTCTGTGCCATACCGGATTTGACCAAACTCTTCAGCGGGCCGGTGGAATCGAACGAACGGAGCATAGGTTGATTGCGAACCACGAATCTCTAGTTCGTGAATGAAGGCAGCGGAGTCGAACGTCTTGCCCCCCGTGATCGTCTGAACAGTGTCAGTGGTGACCATATTCGTGGCGCCGCTGATTGTTCCGCTGATACTCAGGTTTCTCCAGCGGGCATTGGAACCAGTAGTCGTTCCAATGTCATAGACGCCATCTGTGAATGGGAATAGGGAGCCGCCAAAGCCAATGACCTTATACTCTGCACCGGCGATTTTGGAGTACAGCGTCATGCGATACTCGCCAAGGCGCGCGTCACGGAACCCAACGAGAGAATGATCTGAACCACCAGTGCCCGCAGCATTGGAACTCACAATTTCCCAGCCAGCGGTGGCGTCAACCAATTTCAGCGCCGTGGCCGCCTTGAACGTCTTCACTCCCGTGATGTCCTGGATGGTGTCAGTCGTCACCATATTGGACATGTCGCTGCTCATAGCAACTTTGGCCCATGGTTCCCAAAGATTGTCATCACTCCAGGTGTCGCTTACCCGCAGCCACATGGCTGGCGGCTGGTCAGGCTGAGCATTCAAATAAATCTGCGAGCGGATATTAGCGCCCCCGTCAGCAGTGATCACGGCTCCGTAGGTGACTGCGCCCGTAGGTCTGTTCAGAGACGTGTCAACCACACGCCAGAAGCCGTTTTCACGAGCTTCATTCAGGTCTTCGCCTGGCGGAGTGCGTCCGCCTTTACTCCCCAGACCACCCGGAGTCTCATGGAGGTTACCGGCCAGGAGGGTTAAATCCCCTGCTGTGTCCAACATCATGCGCGTGGCGATGCCCGCAGCATTGAAGCGAAGAGTCCCATCGTCGTATGCACTAATCTGCCAAGGCTGAGAGGTAGAGTTGCTCAGGTAAATATGGTTGCCATTGGTTGCCTCAAGGTGCAATCTGCCAGCGGGATCCAAAGTTCCCAGCCCGAGGTAACCTGTTGACTGCTCCAAGAAAAACGGATCGGTGACCCCGTATGTATCGATGTACACACCTTGGCCACCCACCGCGCGGATGGAGTGTTCCATGTCGAGCAGGTATACCGTCCCGCCGACCCGCAGGGAATTCGTAATCTTTACGTTCCCTCCGCTTTCGATTCTCATTCGTTCCGTGAGCGTGCCAGAAGATGCAGTCCCGAAGATTAGGTCCATGGCCTCGGCGCCTGTAGCGTCATTGATAATCTGGCCATAGACGGATGCTGCGATGACGTCGGCGAGCGCTTGATTCTGAACCGAGAACGCGAGATTCGGCCAATTGGACATGGGCGATAGGCCCTTGATGAGAATTCCCGACTCTCCCCCAAACACCTTCTGGTTAACGATCAAGGGTAGTGCGAACGTCTTCGACCCACTGATCGTCTGGGTGGTGTCCGTCGTCACCATGTTGCTTGCGCCGCTGATTGTGCCATTGATGTACAGATTTCTCCACCGGGCATTCGCACCCACAGTTGTTCCGATATCGTAAACGCTGTCCGTGAAGGGGAACAAGGAGCCGCCCAGACCGATGACGCGATACGCAACACCGGCGATTTTGGAGTACAGCGTCATGCGATACTCGCCAAGGCGAGCGTCATAGAAACCAACAGTAGAAGTGTCGGAACCTCCAGATCCGGCAGAATTGCTGCTCACCACGTTCCAGCCGTTGGTACTATCGGCGAGTTTGAACGACGTTGCCCATGGAAACGTTTTGATTCCCGTCAGGGTTTGATCTGTATCAGTGGTGACCATGTTCGACGGCGCGCCGGCAGGAGCCCACGACAATACGCCCGCCGTGTTCGTCAGCACTCCGCTGGCGTTGTCAGCGGGCAGTTTCCACACGATGTTGGCGGCCACGCTGTCAGGTGCCGCAAATGCCACGAAATGCGGCGTAGTCTGTTTGTCCAGGAAGCGCAGTTCGCCTGTTGCACTGCGGTCCTGCTTGGGAAGCACGGTGATGATATTTTGCGCACACGCCAGCGCCGCGGCGATGAGGAGTAAATTAAGTGCCCGAAACATAAGATGAAAGCTCCCAGTTTGTTCCGTCGAAAGTGAATTGGTATAAGGAATATGCAGCCGGCCGCACGTCGGGGTCTTTGCCCATCAGCCCGGTATACAGCGCATCCCAGGCGACCTGCCGCCCGCCAGGCGTATCCTGCACGATTTTGATTTGCAGCCAGTCGCCAGCCACTGGCGTTCCGGCCGGCGCATTGATTGTCACATCGCCGCTCAGCGTGATGCGCTGGTTCTTCCCGTTGGCCAGATCCGGCGTCACCGTCGCAGCGTAGGGGATCACATAATATCCGTCCGCCAGCGCCCCGGCCGCGCCGAAGAGGTAGAAATCCCGGCAAGGCGCAAGGCGTTCTGGGGATTGTAGACCGTCGAAATTGACAGCTAAGACGCGAACCAGCAGCGGCTGATTCTTGAGATTATCGATGTCGCAAAGGATATTCGTCTCGAAGGATTGATTGTCGTTGGAATATGGGCCGTCCAGTTTCGACCATTGCCAAGTGGACTCGATGACGAGGAAGCGCCAGGTCGAGGTCGGAATGACCGTCCAGGTTCCCATGATCCAGATTTTGGTTTGATCATTGTCGGCGATCGTATACCAGTAAGATTCTCCTTCAGGCGAAATCGCCAGCAGCATAGAACCCATCTCGGCATGTAGAGCCAGACCGGTTCCGCCAGAAAGAGGGTTCACCCAACGTAGGTCTTGGATGTAATTGCCGCCCGCATCAGCGCCAATCGTGGCTTTGGTGCGGATCACAACAAGCGATTCATCGAGGATTCCGACGGTGCCGGGATTCGGGGTGACGGTCACATAGTCCGTGCCCATGGCGGTGATTGCAAAATCCGCAACGGGGATTTCGTTAAGACCCGGGACGGCCAGCACACTCGCAATGTAGTCGGTGAGATCGCAGCCGGTGAAATCCACTCCTGGAAACTGAATTCGCGAATTGACGCCATCGATGATCACCGTTTGCGCACCGATCCCAAAATGCCGGCCGCGTGTGATCTGAACCAGTAAACTCGGACTTGCCGGATCCGGACAGGCCCAACGATCCTTGTATAGGTGATCGAGAACAATGGACGTCGGCGTTCCCGTTCCATCCTGCTGCCAACTGAGTTGATTCGGATCATCGCCCGCAAATACCGAATACGCGGTCGTTCCGGCGTCCCAAGATCCCACACCGAACGTCGCCGTATTGGTGTTCGTGCCAGCCGGGATCTCAGCTTTGCAGATCATCCTGGAGCGAGCCCCGAGGCTATTGTTGGCAGCCCGTGGACAGACGGCAATATAAACGGTGCGAGACCCGGGAATGGTTCCGCCGGTGGTCGCGACGGCCGCCGCCGCATCAAGCATTGGGGCGTTGAGGGCATTGACCACGGTCACGCGCACGAGCCCGCGCAGCTTCAATCGGGCGATCTTCGTGCCATTTGCAGAATCTTCATAAACTGGCGCGATGCCAAACGTATGCGGCGCCGTGCCGGCTATGGCCGCGACGGTGAACGGCAGCCAGGCCGGCGCGTTCGTCCAGTTGAATAATTCAGGATCGATTGGGGAGGCCAGAACGTCCGCGGGCTTATCCCCAATCACATAGTTGTACATCGAATCGTAGGTGCATCCGCCCGAGATTTCGATCGAGTAATCCTTGTTCAGCTTCCAGGACAGAACACGGAATTCTCCATAGTTAGCCTTCGGAGTCTGTACGTGATTCGCGCCGGTGATCCAACCGCCCGGCATGTCCTCATGCTCTATCGAGCAAACCATCCCGGGTTCGGTGTTCAGCGCCAGGACGGTTGTCTTGAAAGAAACGGCGCGCGCACGCGTCTGTTCTGGCTCCGTGATCCCGCCCGTCTCCTCCCGCAGCCGGGTTATGACGATTCTGCTCGTCTGGCTCTTGGTACTCGTGCCCGACAGATTCAATTGCGTTTTCAGGTAGAGCGGCGAGGCAGCGCCACCCAGTCTGAGCGCATGGTCGATGTCGCTCAGTTCGACGACGTTATTTTTCCACTCAAATTCCCGATCCGCGAAGTTCGCCGACAGATGATTGAATGACGGCTTGATCGGGCCGAGACGCAATGAATCGGCTAGAATGTTTCCGACCGTGAACGATTCAACCGCGACCGAATCCTTGCGCAGACCGATCTTCAGCCGGCCAAAGGCAAACGTGTAATATCCGAGGCAATTGGCCAGTACATCCGAGATCCAATCCCGCAATGGACGCTCTTCGGCGATGTAGCCCCGAAAGGTAAATTGGGTCTCGGTTCCATCTCCAATTAGTTTCGTAACTACATCCGAGCAGATCGCCGCCGCACTGATCGCGGCACCAACGTCGAACAGCGCCAACTGATCGGCCATGCTCGGCGGATTCGCTTCCGATCCGCGACGCGCGCGCGCCTTCAGCAGCACGTTGACCGCGATCCAAACCGGATTGATCAGCGGTGCTTGCCAGATGCGCGTGGCCGGATCAGACCAGGTCCAACCGCCCATGCCGGCATCAACCCACGCCTTCATTTGGTGATCGGTCACCCGTGAGAGTTGCACGCCCATTGCATCGGATACGCGCAGTTCCACGAATGCGACGCCCGCGGCATAATTCTCCAGGTAGGTGCTGGCGCCGCCATAGGCATATCGCCACGGCTCAGCCTTGGACGCTCTACGATCGCCGGTCTCACCGAGAGAGAAGTAATCGCCCGCATTTGCCGGATCAATTCCCAACGCCTCCCGAAGCCCGTAGGACGGGTTATTTGTTCCATAGCCATGATGCGGCAGGCCGTCCAGTATGTGGCTGATCAACCGACCGTTCACCATCCCTGGGGCTTTGTACGATGTGATCGGACCCTCGGAAACGATGCCGAGCCCGCTCTTGAATTCGGACTCATCGCGATAGGCCGCCAATTGGCAGTTCACCGGCATCGCTTCGTCGGTGTAGACTTCCTGCAATGGCTGGTTATAGATCGTGTCGCCGACCAGACTGGATGACGTGATTTTTGTCCCGCCCCATTTCGAAAGGGTTCCCCGCGAATAATCCTTCAGATTGACGGATTGCGGCTCGATGATGATGGCTCCGAAATATCGTTTCATGCCATGCGCCAGACATCCGTTATCGGTCGCATATCCGTGATCGCACTCCGCGGCATTCGCCGATGGGAAGTGCACCAGATCCAGCGCACCCTGAGTTGCGTATGGACAGTTTGCCGCGTCATCAAATGGCTTCCAGCAAGTTCGGCAGATGCGCCTCGGCGGATAGGGCAGGCCCAGTTCATAGATGCCGTCAGACGCGGTCGCCTGAAAAGCCGTTCCCCCGTCAAACGTCCAATCGGTAATTTCCCCCTTCCAGAGATCCAGTTTTATTCCGGTGCCGACATGATAGAGCGAAAATTCGATATCCGCGCGAAACAGATCCACCGCATTTACAACCGCTGTCATGACGCGATCGGCGTTGCCGAAATTGAACTGTGCTTCATCCGCTCCGCCGGTCATAGTTTGAGAAATTCCATCCCAGTCGATCAATCGCGGCTGGTAGAGCTGCAGGTCGATCTTGACACGCCGGTCGGATAGATAAATCACATCGCTGTAGCCTGCGCCGGCCCAGCCGACCAGCTTCGGGGTGATTTTTACAAGCGGAATGATTTCCTGGATTCGAGGCAGCAATCCAGACTTCAATGCTTCGCTCGGAAACCTCGTTACCGTGCTGGAGACCGTCTTTTCCGGAGTTCCGATGGCAAGTTCGACCAGATTTACGCCAGTGCTCGCCAGCGCCGCTTCGAGGAAGTCATACGAGATCGGCTCATTGGCGAAGCGGACGGTGAGCTGCTCGGTGGTCCCATCCGGTTTCGGAGCATTGAAAAGGAATGGTTGATAGGCGCCTTTGCGCGCTTCCCAAAACGCCATCAGTTCGCCACGTTCGACAAGCGAAAGTTCCGAGCGGACCAGAAACTGACGGACTCCGGAACCCAGATAAAATCGCTGTTCCCGCTTATAATTCGCCGCGCCGAAGCGGTGCGTGACGATCTGTGGTTCCATCACGACGGTATACGGATAATCCGGACACACCGGAAGCGGCAGAGCTGTGAAGACAGCGATTTCCGGAATCGGGATGTTACCGATATATTCGGGCATCAGCCTATTTCAATGAGAGAAATCTGGAGGTCCGACCGAGCGATGGTCAGATCCGCGCTCCAGCGACCGTCAAAGCAGACCGTGTATCGGCCGGTGGTCGCGGCGCCGGTCGGATCATGGGAGAACAGAGGAGACGTGTAATAGGGATCGTAATAATAGAACGCCTCAACGGGACCGCGCCGCGCAATCCAAAAATCCCGGAGTGCGACGAATTCCGAAGCGATCAGCCGTTTCGTGAGCGCCCAGCGGCGCCGCGGCGAGGTGGCCAGACTGGCGCGCTGCGATTCGCCATTCAGATAGATATTCTCGCGGGCCGGATAGTCCTCACTGCGCTTAAAGGCGCTACAGAGACTGGCCGGCAGGACGGGAGGCGGAGTTGCGATCACCGGTGCGGATACACTTCCAGGCATTTCAGCTACCCCGCAATAAACTGCTTCCCGCCCTGCACGCTCTGCATCTCCCGGCGGCCATAGCTGGACGTTTGCGCCCGTATGAGTCCGTCGGTCACGACGCGGCCATCCTGAACGATCAGCGTGCCAATCGTTTTGCTGTCCATCGTCAGATTGACGATCGTCGGTCCCGCGTTCTGCGCCCTCACGCCAGTCGATAGAGAATCAAATGATGGGATCGAACCGCTCAGCGGGCTCAGCAGCGCTCCATTCTGGTAATCCGGTGCCTGATAGACCGAACCGCCGAATTGAGTCAAAGATAGAGCCCTCTGGGTAGCCGGGAAAGTTCCGCCGGTGGCCCGGTTCATCGAATAGAGTCCGAGCAGTTCGCGCACCTGCGACGAATAGACGGCGATATCAATATTTCCGCCGAAGGCAGCTTTGGCGATCTGCCAGATCTGGGTCGCCATCGGCTTGTCGATCTCCATCTTATAGGCGGAGCGAACCTTTTCGATGATCTGCTCTTCTTTGGATTTGCCGCCAAATAGCATGCGGACCAATCCAGCAGCGAAGCCGGCGCCCGCGCCGATCGCAGCTCCAACTGGCCCGCCGAATTGCATTCCGACCAGCGCGCCGCCGGCGGTCGACATGCCCAGCCCCGACCAGCCGCCGCGCTGTAGACCGGCGGCAGCCAAGCCGGCGCCGGCACCGAATATCGCTCCGCCATAGGACGTCATTCCAAGCATCTGCGAGAACTGCATGCCCAGCAGCGAGCCGCCGCCGACCGTCATGGCATTCCCGAGCGCCCCGCCGCGCTGCAATCCCGAAAGCCCGAGCATTCCGCCGCCCAGCAGAGCAGCCAAGCCGCCGAGCTGCGCGGCAGCGGCCCCTGCGCCTCCAGCGCCACCCCAACCGCCGCCTTGCCACAGGCCAGCCAGAGGATTGGCAGAGCCGCCGGCGCCAGTGAAGATCGGCGCATTCGGATTGAAGGGAGCCGTTCCCCCCGGTCCGAGCCCGCCCGGGAACGTACCGCCGCCCGCCCCAAATCCGCCGATTCCCAGAAGCCCACCGAGGGACATCATTCCGCCGCCGGCTGGCGCGCCGACGGTGCCGCGGCCTCCGTACATTACCGGCAGCATCATTCCCGCGATCCAAGTCGAGAACGCCTCTTTGATCGGCGTCAGGATCGCCATTTTGAACGTATTTCCGATTGCGGAAAAGACTGAAGACGACCGGCTGAGAAGAGCGTCGAAAATTCCCTCGGCTGAATGTTTCAGCGAATCGAAGCGTTGCCTCCAAATTTCGACGACGCGCTCTTCGCGTTGGACGCGAGCCTCTTCGAGGTTCTCAACCGTTCTGGCCGATTGGACTCGCAGATCATAGATCTGCTGTACCGCGTCCAATTCTCCGCCAGGCCCCGCGGTCAACTCGATCATGCGCTCGCGATGACGCAACTCGCGCTCGCGCGAGCGTTCCTCACGATCCCGGCGAATTCGATCGTTTTCGAATGCCCCTTCGAGTGCCGCCCGCGCCGCGCCCTTCGCGCCCTCGCCTTGACCGGCATCCCAACCGGCTGGAAGTTGATATGTCCCGCGGATCGCTACCGGCTCCCATTCGCCGGTCGCTGGATTCAGATATCGCTCCTGGCCGGTCGGCTCGCCTTCGCGGTATAGGCTTCGCGGCCTCTGAAGGCGACGGTTAGCCTCGAAGATTTTGTCAGAAGAAATTGTAAGCGTCCCGAGCTTTTCCGCGATCTGCAGCAGCTCGCGCCGACCCTCGCTGTCCTTGATCGCTGCGTTCAGGTTGCGCACCGCGGCACCGAGCGCCTGCGTCTGTTCGACGCTGGCGCGCGCCTTACCGCTTGAGATCCGGTCCAATAGATCGAGATACCCGTCGCGCTTGGTTGCCATGTCGGCGAGTTCGCGGTTGATACCAGCAATCGATCCCGCGAAGCGCTTCAGTGCGGCGTCTGATGCCTGCTGCGAGCCAGCCTGATTGCCAACTTGCGCGAGGAATAGCGCCATCCCTTGACCACCAGTGCCCTGCATGAAGTGGCCCGGAGCCATCCGCTGCGCGCTCCGCCATCCGGCCCCCATCACAGCATTCAGGTCTTCAGCGGCCACCGGCTTGGCTCTGATGCCGAATGGATCGAGTTCCTGCTCCCGAGTCGGAAGATCGCGCGGTCGAATGGCATTCACAACTGCGGCGGTTGCAACCGCGCCTGCCCGGATTTTCTCCCAGAATGCGTTGAACTCGGAACCGATGCCAGGCAGGATGCTCTTCAGATCGTCCAGGTCGGTCTTGAGTAATGTGATTGCCTTGCGCGTGTCATTCGACCAGACCATAGATTCCCGAGCGGACTCCTGATAGCGGGCAGTGGATTCTTTCAGGTAAGGCAACAATTTCAAACCCAGTTCGGCCCCGAAGACATCGATAGCGCCCTTGGCCTTATCCACCGGATCGTAGAAAGCATCTATCTCGCGAGCCAATTCTGCGAAGACTATGTTTGCCTGCTTTGTCCGACCAAAGGCATCAGTAATTGTCACATCCAGGTCAGCTATAGCGTCGCGGCCCTTGTGGGTGGCGAGCTGCTCCTGTACCTTGGCGACGCCTTGCGCCAGATCGTTGAAATCCGCCCCAAGAATGCGCGACGCGCCCCGCATCTCTTCCAGTTGCGGCACCGTCAACTGCATCGTCGCGGCCATGGCGGCATGTTTTTCTATCAGCACGCCTTCCGCATAGGCCGCACGAACCGACTCCTCCGCCAATATCCCAAGTCCCACCGTTACTCCAGTGAAGATCGTTGGAGATAGAGCCAGCCGCAGCGCCCGATAGCCATTCACGAGACGATCCGCAGCAGAACCATTTTCCAGGGTGGCAGTGGTCAATCCATCCCATGCCTTCTTGGCCGCATAGGCCAAGCCGGCGGCTTCAGCAAGCCGGCCCAAAATACGAGTCGCGTTATCGAAACCGCGGGCAATCGTCTCGGCGGCTCGTGATGCCTGCTTTTCCATGCGATCCAACATCGAGTTGGTTCGCTCGATGGCGGTTCGCGCAGAGCTATCGTCACCCGTGATGATGATGTCAACGTCCTGCATTCTTTTCGCTTTCGAGTTTGGCGCGCTCGGCTTCAATAAGCTGGATGACCGCGAACTCTTCGGATGTAATGTCCTTTAGAGTTATGGAAAAACCGTTTTTCGCCGCAAAGAGCAGTTTCATCGACCGCCTGATTAGCATGCCTTGCGAGCCATGTAACGCGCTCTCCGAAAGGGTCTTGGGGCAATCCGGGCAGCGCTGCCGCGTGTAATCACGCGCAGCACAATTCGGGCAGACCTGCAGAGCGGTCGGAGTTCGCTCCCAGATCCGATCACATTGATTGCAGGCAATCTCGGTCGCTGCAACACATTTCGAGGGACCCTTGCATTCATCGCGCCTGAGAATGGCCCGGACGACGGCCCGAAGGCCCGGCGTGGCGTCCGGGTCCTCTATTCCGGGTCCTCTTCCTCGCGCTCGATTTCCGAGATCAGTTCAAAGATCACGGCATATTTGTGGTTGATCGGAACCGGTCCGCTGTAGCCTTCGGATTTGGTAACCAGACGATCGTACAACTCGCCGGCGGGTTCGATCAGGACGCGCATTTCAGTTGTGCGCGGGCGATCTTCCCGAATCAATTGCTGGCGATCATACTGGATGACGTCATCGGCCATCGGAGATTTGAGACAATGCACGGTCTCAATTTTTCCGGCCTTCAACGTCACCTTGTATCCGCCAGCTTCCCGGCTGATATCCACGACCTGGCAGGCTTCCAATTTGCCGACGACCTTCGACGCTTCGCCTTCGGTAAAATCGCAGCCGTCCTTATCCTGTCGAATCTTCTGGAACAAATCGAAATCGACGGATTCGGATTTCTGCGGCACCGGGCGCGATATTCCGCGCCCGAGGTTTTGCCGAACCATCTTGAGCCGGCGCGCTCTTTCGGCCCATTCCTGATCGGTCGGATACCGGACGACGCAGCTTTTGTCGCCACCCGAGATGATCCGGACAGTGATGTCTTTCTTCTGTGAATCGAACATGATTCCCCTCACGCGGCGGCGGTCAGAATACTGTCCTGAGTGGTGGTCACTTCCGCCGAAATGACGCCATTGGTCGCATGTTTCATGGTGGTTGCCTGACAGGCAACCGAAACGATCCCATCCGTTTCGCGGATTGGAGCCGAACTGATTTGCAGTCGCTGCAAGGTGAGCAATAACTTATGATTGAAGCCGGTCGAGATCTCGGCGCCGGTTACGTCAATCACCGCTGTGCCTTCCGTCATTGCTAGGAAGTCGTCCAGTTCGGTCGATCCATCCATGAACTCGACCACCCACTGGAGCGAGCATTGCGGTTTGCCGCGGCGCATACGCCCTCGGATCTGGAAGCCACTCTGCGTACCGGATCCCGGGAAATTGCCGGATTGAAGCCGGATATTGTTCTTCCAGGAGAAATCCAGACTGATGAACTTCTTCGTAGTCACGTAATCCTGAGCCAGGATCGTGATTGCGGAGCCGCCGGAGTTCAACGCATGCTCCGTCGCAATTGCCGGAATCGCGATGGCGCTCGGCTTGACGTATTTGCCGCACCCGACCCAGTTTGAGCGCATGGTCGAATTCGCACGGCCCGGCCCCGATTTCAAAGAGATCGAGAAATCCTCCAGGCACATGCCAATCAGACCCAGATCGAAGACGTCGCTCGCTCCTTGGCGAATTGCAGCGACGACCGTGGTCGCCGGCATGTCGATGCCATCGGCGCTCGCGTCAAGAGGCGTGCAGGTATATTTGAACCCAGTACCGGCCGTTGTTTTCGCCGCCTTGCCCAAAGCAAACGCGAAGAGCATGGCCGCATTTTCCGAGGTGAGATAGTATTCCCAGGGAAAGTTGGAATCAATGTGCGAAGGGAATTGCTGCGTTGCCCAACTATCGCCTTTCCCAAAATCATCCTCATTGCTCTCAACGTTCAGAATGGGCTGCGGAATGGCCGGAGAGGTGGTATTCAGCGACCAGCAATCGGCGGCTACGAGCGCCGTCTGGAGAGCGGATTGCTTCTTGAAGCCAATCGCCAGCCGCAGTTCTTGAATAGATGCTGGAGTAGACATCAGTAATCTCCTTTTTCGTTGAGCGACAAAGTCGCTTCAAAATAATCCAGGGTTGCAAACTGGCTGATGGGCAGGGACCGCCGAGCGATACTCGGAGTATTCATCTGACCCACATTTGGGTGGATCTCGGTGCGCAGCATTTTCAGACCGTCGCCACCGGCCGGGACTCCATCAACGATCAAATCCCAAAAGTCCGCAGCCTCTCCAACCGCTTTGATGAAGATCGAGAATTGATGCTGCCAGACTTCCCGGCGGGCGGAATTGGCCGGGCCGCTGCCGCGCCACACGATCATGATTCCCGGCGTGCGAAGTTCCACCAGGGCTTCGACCAGGTTCACGTTGTTCGGGTAGTTGTCTTTGTAAGCGAGAATATACCCCGCCTGGCCAACTGCTATCACCAGCGCCGAGATGGCTCGCAGTTTGGCCACGAGCGCATCGATCAGATCATTCGGATTCGTCAAGCGGCCCTCCGCATGCGGCGAATGTTCTCTGCCAATTGCCGTTCCTTTTCGGCTTCCAGATTTTCGATGTCGGACGGGGAGAAGCCGAGTTGATGGCGCCGCGCCTGGTTGACTGCCGCCTTGATTGCGTTTTTCTGGCTCACCGGACCAACGATGATCTTCTCCGAGTTCATGAACTTGATATCCATGTCGCGCATGAGACCGCCGGTGTAGACCAGATCCGGCTCGGGCTTTGCGCCCTGGCGAATCTTGGCTTTTTTATAGGCTTCATTCAGGCTCTTCACCGGATCGTCATATACGTCGAGCAGCTTGTTGATGATGCGGTCCTTCATACTCTCGACGCCCGCCATGGCGATCCGCGCACGCTGATAATCCGACAGCAGAATCGCGTCCAGATCGATCCGCTTCGTGACTGAGATCGAAAAAGTGATCACCGCTGTTTATCCAAAGACACACGGAGCAATTCAGTAAGAGGAGGCCGCTGAACGTTGATCACGGTGTACGTTCCGCTTCGGAAAAGAACCTGATCGTCATTTTCGGCAGAGAAGGGCAAATCCGATTCCCTCAGTTCCAAGCTGATTCCAAAGGGAGGAGATGACGGATCCGCTTGCGGCGGGCCGGAGGCGATCGCCTGGACGTTCACCGAGGTTATCCCCTTGGTGTAGGTCACAGTCTCGCCAAACTCGGCCAGGAGCGCAGAGTTCAGGGCTGTAAGTGCATCGTCGAATGGCATAAAAAAGGGGCGGATAGGACACACCGCCCCTGTAGAGAGAGGAGAAGAAACGGTTAGGCGACCGTGACTTTCTGAACCACCAGCGGCTTCAGGCAGATCGGCAGAGGGTTACTCTGGCATTCCACCTCGACGCCCTTATCGAATTTCATGCGGTCCTGCTTGGCATAGAAGGGCTGTCCGAGAGTGTTGACGGTCTCCATGTAATCCGCAGGAGCAAAGAACGTCTTGAAGAGGCTCGTGCCGCGCGGAATCACATAGGCGCTGTTCGCGTCGATCATCGGCTGAAGCGTGCCCGCGGGATCAGCGACCGATCCGGTGTAGTTGATCCAGAGCACGTTCCCGAATAGGAAACCATCGCGGTAGTCGCCCGCGAGAGTCTGCCCGTTGACGATGTAATACTGGAAGGCCGACTTCACGTTCGCATGACTGACGAACGCATCATAGAAGCCATCCGAGCACAGAGCCACATAGCCAGTCGCGATCTCGCCGCGAAGGTTCTTTTGGATATTGCGCTTGACGATGGCGATTTTCCCCGATACATCGGTGGTTGCCGTGGCGAGCACGAAGGAAGTAGAATCCTGGGCGACGCCGAAATCCGTATAGGGATTTAGGATCACCGTGCCGGCGCCATCCGTGATGGAACCCTTGAGCACGCCCAGGCGCATCCATTCGAGTATCTGATCGAGCTTGGTGCGTATCTCGATCATCTTTTTGGCGAGCGCGTATTGCGCATCCTGCACGGCATCAGATCCGGGGCGACGCCTCGACTGCAAATCGGAGGCGAGCACCGCATCATTCACCGGGAAATGCGGAATAGCGAAGCTCTTGGTTTTCCCGAGAGCAGTTTTGTTTGCCACGCCCGGGCCGCCCCAGTTGGACTGAGGAAGCAGAGCATTGGTGATCGGGTCGAAGTCCACGGCGACGGCGCGAGTGGGAATACCTTCGTCGATGAAGATCCCCAACTGACCCAAAACTCCGTAAGCCGCGGTGATGTCGTTGACGGCCGCAGTCAGCGCGACTACGCCGAAAGCATCCTGATTGAAAACATCCAAAATGTTAGGCATGGTTCGTGTTCTCCTTTACGCGCCCAGCGCGGAGCGAACAGGCATACCGGCCGTCGCCAGTTGGCCTTTCGCCGTCGTCTTCTGCGGCTCCGTCATGCCGGTGGTCCAGGCAAGCCCGGCGTCTTTGAAAATGGCCGGCCCGCGAACGATCGCGAGCGCGGTTTTATCTCCGGCGGTGGCATCGACAGCCTGGAGCAGTACGGCCGCCGCGATCTGCGATCCGTCCACCGCACCGGGAGTGACCTTCGCATATTTCCCGGATGCAGTGATTTGTCCGAGTACCTGTCCGAGAACCGCTGCTGTGGTCCCGGACACCACGGTGATAATCTCGCGGCAGTAGTTAAACTCTTCGAGTTCCTCGACGAGCACCACGTCGGAGACACGAGCAATTTCATTGATCGTCATCGCTTATTTCCCCCTCATCATTCCGGCGATCTCTTTGACCACATCGCTCATCGATTTCGACGGTTTCTTCGGCTGATCGGCGCTCGCCGCGGCATCGACGCCAGGCATGACCGAGGTATTCAGCTCCGTGCCCTCTTGGGACTTTGCCTTTTCGGCGAGCAGTTCTTTCCGAACGTCCGCCGAGGTTTTCTTGTTACGGATGAACTCAGCGGTCTGCTTGACCGAGATGCCGGCGATCGCACAAAGATCGACAATCACCTCGGCTTCCGCGTACCCGTCGGTTTTCGCTTTCTGAAGCAACGTTTCGATTTCCGCGGCAGCCGTTTTCGTGACTTCCGCCTTGACGTCTTCGGCCATAATGTTTCCCTCCTTCGGGATATTCGTGGCGGATGCCACGGAGCTTGTTTGCGCCGACATCATCGGCATTGTGGGGCGCTGGATTTCCGTACAAAGATCAACCCATGCGGTGCTCAGATCGCCGGCGGCATCGGCCAGTCCGGAGCCAATCGCATTAGCCGCGCCATCAAACGTATCGGCCCCGAACTTCACGATGTCCTGCGGCTGGATTCCGCGCCCTCTCGAAACGAATCCAAGGAACTCGCCATAAAGACGATTGACTTCCGCCTGGATCTTTTTGCGGGCATCTTCGGACAGCGGCTCATAAGGGTTGCCGTCCATCTTTCCTTTGCCGGCGGAAATCAGCGTCACGGAGATGCCCGCCTTCTTCAGTAGCTCCGAGTAATCCATATGCGCCGCATAGACGCCGATGGAACCGACGCCGCCGGAGATGGGAGAACAATAAATCTTGTCAGCCTGCGAAGCGAGCAGATAGCCTGCGCTGTAAGCCATGGTGTCGGCCACCGCATGGCAGGGCTTTTTCATGGACGCGATCAATTCCGCCGTCTCGAAAGAATTGTCGGTTTCACCGCCCGGCGAATTGATGTTCAGCAGGATCCCTTTGACGTTCGGATCCTGCGCGGCAATCTTCAGTTGGTTTTGAATCTCTGGATAGGTCGTTCCACCCCAGGACCAGGGATCGTTTGAAAGCACGCCGAATACATCGATGATCGCTATGCCGTCTTCGATACGATAAGGCGCCGCGTCTCCGAAATGATCCGAGACGTTCTCCATGCGTATGAGCGCCGGCCGGGAGCCGATCCTCTGCATGACCTCTTCGAGTCGTGTCATCACTGCCCCTTCCCCGCATCCCCGCCGGCATCGACGCCGGCATCCCCGCCGGCGGGAGCGGGCTCGGCTGCGCGGGAACTCCCGTACACCGGGACGATGCCGAGCGTGCTTTCGCGCGCGTGATCTCGCGCAATGGCGGCATCAACTTCTTCCACATCGCGCCCGCGGCTCGCTACCACCGCTTCGCGCGAGTCGAACGCGGATTCCACCTCCATGCGCTTGCTCTCCACGTCCTTGACCGGATCCACCCAATCCCACGGCTGCGCGAGCCATTCGACAGAAAGATATTGCTCCGGCGATTTACGGTAGTCGACGGCGTCGATCACACCGGCCAGCGCCGCAGCGTCCAGCCAGGCGCGCCAGACCGGACGGCAGAATTGATGCACGATCACGGACATCTGGAACTGTTGCCACACCCGGCGGAGGGCAATCAATCGAACGCGCGCGCTCGAATAGTTCACGCCGGTCATATTCCCGGTCAGCATCTCGTAACTGATACGGATCACCGTGGCGATCGGCTCGCGCTGCACGCGCATGAACGACTCGTACATCGTGCCGACATCGGGCGTGTTGTAGAAACCGAACTCCTCTCCGGCATTGGTATCGAGGAGCGTGATCGTGCCCATCCGCGATTCAACATACGCTGAACCGCTGGGTGCTACGTCGGTTCCCACGCTCGAAGAGCTTGCTACGCCTGTATCATCGGCATTCTGGCTCTTGCGCCATGCGAATAAGTAGGCACCGAGTTTCTTTTTGAAACGCTCCGCATCATCATATTCGTTGAGGTCGGAGAGTAGAACCAGAATCGGAGCCAGGCTCGTAATCGCGCGAATCTGATTCCCGCGCAGCGGCTCCATGACATGCAGCACACTTTCGGCCGGCACGCGCACGATCTCATAAGCATTGGGCCAGACCGTCGCATCGCCTGGATGATTGCGGTAAAAGTGGTATGCCACGCGCTGGCCGATCTGATCGAACTCGATGCCGCCGCGAACAAGATTCGTTCCGCTTCCGCCATCCTGCTTCCAGAATGGCAAT
Organism: Bryobacteraceae bacterium; assembly: GCA_963668605.1. GTDB lineage: Bacteria > Acidobacteriota > Terriglobia > Bryobacterales > Bryobacteraceae. The sequence goes on along the minus strand of OY764903.1, from coordinate 7,127,292 downwards.
TGCTCCGGTTCAATCAGATCGAGTTGAAGTGGAACACGCAGCCCATCCTCCGGCATCCTCGGACGCAGCCGCGCGAATGCTTCTCCTGCTTCGACGACATTGCGGCAGACTAGAGATTCCAGCGTGTAAAAGTCATTGATGCTATCGGGCTTCCCCCCGGGTCCGATTCTGCGCGCCGCGCTGGCTTGCGGAACCCAGCGCGAGAACTCCCGCTCCAGAAGTTTTCGAGTATCTGGATCTTCGTGGTTTGAGTGTGGTCGTATTCCGGTTCCGATTACTTCCGCGATGTAGGACGACACCCCGTTCGCGGCCAGCGGATTATCCATCACGGCTTTGCGCGCAAGTGCGGTCAGCCGCGGACCATCCGACAGAGCGAGGCTATTGATGCCTCGTGTCGTTCCCACGATGTTCAGCATCCGGCGCCCGCTGGTCGCGGCGTTGTATCCGGACGTGGACGCCATCGGCCGGCCCGTTAAAGCCTTCGCTAATGTGCGGAAATAGCCCATTAGAACTCCTGATTCGTGTAAGGCAAGAGCGTCTTGATTCGCCTGGTTCCGCTTGCGGTCGAGTACAAACCGTTGAAGTAGCCGATGGCTTTCAGAATCTCCGCCGTTCCGCGATAGACTAGGCTCCGGCCCTCGAAGGTCACGTTCGCATAGCCCGAGCCCAGGGCATCTTCAAGGCGTTTAACAATCGCGTCAAGATCAGTTGTGGTGTATGCCATCAGAGGAGCCTTATCTGCGGTCGCTGTCTGCGGAGTTGCTGCTGTTGCCAATTCATCACCGGAGCGGACGCCGACGCCGTCTGAGCGGCTGCTTCCGGTATTTCCGTGTTCAGCCCTAACGCCCGTTCGAGCTTTGCCCAGTGGCTCTCATTCATCCGGTCAATGCCGAAGATGGCCGCAGCTCCGCGATTATAAACGCGGGTATCGAGCGGCTCATTCCTGCCCAGTTTTTCCCAGCTCACATCGCCGTTCTCATTGACGATGCATCGCTCGTTACATAGCCCCTGAAAATAGGTCTCTCCATACCGCGGGAAGTGGCAATAGCCGGGAAGAAACGTTCCGCCTTGTTTTATTTGCGGAAGCTGCAAATTGTCGTAGAGTTCCTGTTTCGCCAGCCCCACACCGAGAGATACGATCCTGATGTTTTGGCGTTTGCGCGCCGCATCCTCTTTCGTGACGCCGGCAATAAGTTGCAGGCTTTCCCGGGGAGAGCCCTTGATCGGTACGACCGTTCGAGGGTAAACGATCTTCATTCCCACGGCGCCATAATTCGGACGGGCATGCCGCTTGGCGAACTCATAGACGGGCTTCGATCGATCCCCCGTATCGATGGCCATGACCATGATCGGCATGGTTGCGCCGCTCTCATACAGCCAATCGCGGGCCAATACCTTATCGAGTTCGTCCCACAACTCGCGCCGGTTACTCGACAGGCTTTCATTCCCATCCATGACCCGGATCACCCCATAAGCGACGGACCAGGATTCATGACCTCGACCCCATCCGACGACTTCGTATTCGAGGCGGTCATGCTGAACGTCAACTCCGCAGGTAAGAAACAGAGCGCCGCGCGGCACGACCGCCTCATCGTTTGAGCGGCTTGGCTCCGCGCCAAATGGATAATCTTCCTGGCGAGATAGCAGAATGTTCCATTGAGGAGTGACGCCTTCTTCTTCCCACAATTCCGCGAGCACCGTAGTGACAAACCGCTTCATTTCCTCCCGGTTCCCGCTATGCTTTGCGTTCAGAAAGTCCGCCACCATCGCCCCCAGCGTCTTCCACGGTGAATACAAATGCGAGATCCAGAAACCGGCCGTGCCGGTGAATGGGGCAGAGGCGCGCCATTCGGATTTTTCGCAGGCAGACCAGCGCTGAATGTCGCTCCACTTGGCGCCGCAATGCTCGCACTCATAATGGGCCGTAGCGGGACGATCCTCGATGGACAGCGAATTCTCCCATTTGACCTGAGACCATTTGAGAACCTGGAAGGCTCCACATTGGTGACACGGAACCCACGGTTTGCGCTGATCGCTTTCCGAATAGGCGCGAGCGATGCGGCTGCGACCCTTGATGGTCGGAGAACACGTCAGGATGATCTTGCGGCGGCTCTGAAAGTTGCTGGTGCGCTCAATGCCTAGCCCTATCGGATCTCCCTCGACGCCGGCGGAGCGCGGGTATTTATCCACCTCATCGCAGAACAGATACCGGATCGAACGGCGCGACCAGTTATCCGGCGAGATCGAACCGACCAAAGATAGCGAACCGCCAGGGAATTTCTTATATTTGACGGTGTTCGCTGCCGATTTCTTTTTCCCGCAATCCACCACGCGCTGATGCAATTCGGGAATGTCCCGAATCATGGGCTCCAGACGATCGCGCGAGAAATTCTCGGCGGCTTCTTCCTTTGGTTGCGTGAGAAGGATCGGCCCGGGATCCGCGATAATCGCGTAAGCGAGAGCCGCTTGAATAAACAGCGTTTTTGTCAACTGGACAGCGAGCATGCAGACCATCACATTTACCGACCGATCCGTGAAAGCATCAAAGATTCCGCGCTGCCATCCATAGAGGCGAAGACTTCCGGAGCGGCCCCCATAATCAGACGAAAGTACAAAATGGCATTCCGCCCATTCCGACAGCGACAGTGTTTGCGGCTGTCGCCACAATTCGGACCAACCGGCTGATAGTTCTTTGACGGTCATGCATTAGGCCGATACTCCGCCAGTTCCGAGAGCGACCGTCTGACCTCGGCCATGACCAGATCCTCACAGCGGATCGGATTCGATTCCTGCGCCAGCCGGTCTCGCAGCTCCGGCCCGATGCGGAGTAATACATCCTTCGCGCGAATAATCATTCCCGACACCCAGGCGTTCACTTCTCCCACTGGGACAAGTAGCTTTTTTTGCTCGCCCAGAAGCAGCGTCTCTTTTTCCAGCCGCACAAGTTCGCGGCGCAACTGAGCAGCGGACAACGACGAAATCGGAGCGGCTGAGAGAATCGGACGAACCGGGCCGGCAGGAGCGGCGGTGGCCGGTGCCGCCCGTCCAGCTCCGCGCTGCTGCTGCAGCGGATTGACCGACTTCGCCCAGATCATGTCGGCCTGATCGAAATCCACCCGGCCGCGCGTGACCGGGATACCGTGACCCTTCAAACGCTTATACGCGGCCTGCCGGCTAATACCGTACCGTTCCGCCCATTTTGCAACCGGACCATTCATATCTTATTGATTCCGTGATACTTAATCCAGTTTTCTCGTCGAACTAGATTTGCTTTCTTATCAACGGTTTAGCTCGCAAGTCGTTGAAAACAGAGCAGTTATCTGTTGACAAGCGCTTCATTTTCCCCTAAACTATAGACAGGGTTGAAGTTAACAGGCACAGAGAGGACGCAATGTCGCACAATATCAATACCTACATCGGCCGGCTTCCAGCTTGGCACAAGCTCGGAACCGTCACCGGAAAGTTCACAACGTGGGCTGAAATCCTCGCTCATGGCGGACTGGATTTCCAGGTTGAAAAACTACAGCTCCTGTCACCGGCTGGCGTGCTCGTGGAAGCTTGGGGCACGTTCCGGACCGATAACACGGAATTTCTCGGCCCGGTCGGATCGGAATACACGGTGATCGATCACGCGCGCGGCTTCGAGATGGTCGACGCGCTGGTTTCCTCGAAGGACGGCGCCCACTACGAGACGGCCGGCGTACTCGGTAAAGGCGAAGTGGTTTGGGGTCTCGCCAATTTGAATCTCGAAATCCGCGTCGGCGACGATATCAGCAACGGCTTTCTGCTTTTTGCGACCAGCTACGACGGCCGCTTCTCACATCAGTACCGGACCACGGTAACCAGGGTCGTCTGCCAGAATACGCTCAATGCGGCGATGTCTGGTAAAGCTGCCGGCTTTTTCCGCATCCGCCACACGAAGAATGCGAACGACCGCATCGACCAGGCGCACGCGGCCCTTGAAACCGTCACCGAGGAATTCGGATCGATGTCGGAAAAGCTGAATTTCCTGGCCACGCGCCGGGTGACACGCGAAACACTCACGGCGATCATGGATCGGCTTTTCCCGAAGCCGAAGACCGAAGACAAAGACACGCCCGCGACCAGAGCCGGGCAGACCCGCCGAGAGAATGTACTTGGAGAAATCCTGGCCCTCTACGAATCGAACGACCATAACGCCTTTCCCGAGGAGCGCGGCACGGCTTACAATCTGCTGAACGCGATCACGGAATACGCGGACCACGCGCGCAGCTCGATCACAGATCGGGCCACTTCGGCCATGTTCGGCACCGGCGACCGGCTCAAGACCCAGGCCCTTGAGGTCATCGTGGAGACTGCCGCGGGCATGGAACCCGCCCCGACTCGGCAGATTTATCGCACGATCGAAGTTCCGCCTGCGGACGTCAGCACGGGCAGCGCACTCCTGGACGACGTCCTTTCGGCGACTCCCAACTAACCCAGCGCGCAGGGGTCGGCGGATACCGGCCCCTTGCACCCGGACAAGAGGATGAAACCATGGCCAACGCAATCACGAAAATACTCGATAACGCCCCGGATCTGGATCTCGACCTCGATTCGCCCAAGCCGGGGCCGACCTATGAAACGGTCTTGCAGGTGGATCAAGTCTCGCTGCGCTGGAAAATGAAATGCGAACGGCGATTTGGCAGCCTTGAAGACTCCCCGCTCTTTAACCGTCAGATGGAGATGTTTGAAAATGACCCCGCTCACTGATAAATACCGGCCGGCGAAATTGACAGACTTTGTCGGCCTGGACTCTGCAAAGCATATCTTCGAAGAACTTCGAAACAATCCCTGGGAGTCGGCCTGGATATTGGTTGGCGACTCCGGAACGGGAAAGACCACGATGGCCCTGGCGCTGGCGGCGGAAATGGCCGCCGAGGTTCACCATATCGCCAGCCGGCAATGCGACCTTGAGATAGTCGGCCGAACCATCGAGCAATGCTATTACACGCCCTGGAACGGCGGATGGCATCTTGTGATCGTGGACGAAGCCGATCAAATGACCCGGGCGGCTCAGCTCTGCTTCCTTAGCAAACTGGACGGAACGGCCCGGCCGCCGAAGACAATCTTTATTTTCACGGCGAACGAAACGAAGCTGCTCGAAAAACGCTTTCTCTCTCGCTGCCGGATGATCCGGTTCGAAGGCATCCAGTACGTCGACCAGGCCGCGGAGTTCCTGCAGAGCATCTGGACGACGGAGGCACCCGGCCGCCAAGCGCCGGACTTCATCCATCTTTTCCGCGATCAGGAATATAACCTCAGATCCTGCTTGAATGAGGTGGAGATGGAAATCCTGGCGCCCGGCAGCATCAGCCGGCCGGCGCTGAAACCCTCGAACGTGGTGAACATCGGCAGCGATCGCCATGCCGCTGCGCTCAAGGCCTGGGTAACGATCCGCGCGCGGCGCGCGGCGAAAGGATAATTTATGGGCATCACTACAGACATCTCTTGGTGTGACAGCACCATCAACCCTTCCGTCGGCTGTGACGGTTGCGAACTTCACCGGGCCGGCGCTGCGGAGAGCCACTGCTACGCGGCCGCGCTCGCGGCTCGCTACTGCGGATCCGCCGCCTGGCCGAAATCCTTTGACGAGCCGGAACTGTTCGCTCACCGCTTGGATCAAGCGATACGCTGGAGCGATCTGACTGGAAAGAAACGGCCGGATAAACCGTGGCTTGATGGCCTCCCGCGGCTCATCTTTTGCTGCGATCTCGGCGACCCGTTTTCCGAATCGCTGCCGCTCGATTGGCTGGCACCCTGGCTGCCCAAACTGGCGGACTCTCCACACTACTGGCTGCTGCTCACCAAACGCCCCCCACGCGCGCGCAGGTTCTTCGATACCCATCCGGCCCCGGACAACCTGTGGCAGGGCACCACGGTCACCGGACCGGCGACAATCGCCCGGAGCGACGATCTCCGCCAGGTTGCGGTAAAGACCCGCTTCATCTCGGCCGAGCCACTGCTCGGACCCTTGAACGGGTTGAACCTCGCAGGGATTCATCAGGTGATCGTCGGCGGCGAGAGCGGCCCGCGCTTCCGGCCCTTTGAGCAATCCTGGGCGCGCGAAATCCGCAATGATTGCGTCGCCCAAGGATCGGCGTTCTACTTCAAGCAGCAGGCCGGACGGCGCAGCGGCACGGCGCCCTATCTCGTTGAAGCCGATGGCTCCTGCTGGCAATGGCACCAGGTGCCGGGCAAGATGAATCCACCGATCCATGTTCATCCGTCCTTCTCAAGCACCGCCGCATAGTGCGTCATCTGATCGGCAAAGCCGCAGTAGTATCCGGTCCAGCGGCTGAGGCGATAACCCGCCTTGGCCGCTTTTTCCTTTACCAGATCCTTGCAGATGTCCAGATATCGCTCATAGAGCACGCCGTTGCCGATGCGATCCACAACGGATTGCATACTGCCCACGGACCAGCCGCCGTTCATCTTGAGTTTCTGCCGAAGGCCATCATTCACCACCAGGACCAGCCGCGGGACCTGCGGTTTGAGCCCCTCCAGGAAAGCGTCCATTACCGGCCACGGTTCCCCATACGGATCGAAGTCCACGAAGTTTACTGGGAGATGGCTCCCGACTCCAGCGGCCATCGATCGAATGCAGTCGGCTTCATAGACAGCCCACGTCGGACGCTGGCGCCCAAGCTGGGCAGCCTTGATCGGATTCGATTCGAAAACCACGCCGGCCGGCACGGATCCATAGCATCGGGCGAACAGTTTGCCCAAGCCCCCATGCGTCTCCAGGACCACCGGAGTCTCAACCTCGGCCAGCGCCCGATTACGCAACTGCGCTTTTTGGCTGAAAGTCGAATTGTCCTTCTGTTTGCTGAATATAGGCACGGCAGATTTCGATCAACGCTTTCCCCCGGTTGCGTTCCCCGGTGAATCGGATGGCTTGCTCGAAGATCGCGACCTCATCGGCATAGAGCACCGGCTTGATCTGCGCCGCCTTGTCTCCGAGACTGCGGCTACTATCACCCGGCTCCGGTTCGCGCTCCGTCTCATCTTTCAGCGTCGCGGCCGTCGAATCGCTCAATAGCGAATAGAGCATCAGGTCCAGCGCCTCGTTTGAAACGTCGATCTCTCCCAGCAATCCATTAAGCTTGTCCGAATCGGAAATCGCCAGATCACCGAGCGGATCGAGCGACGCCAGGATCAGGGCCTCTTCGGCATCGTCGAGATCAACGTAAGTGATCGGAACCAAAGGCTGGCCTTCGCTGATGGCCAGCGCCACGCGCAGATGACCGTCGATCACCTTTCCGCTGCGGCGATTGACCACGATATTCTGAACCAGGCCCACCTCATGGAGCACACCCGAGAGCGCGTCCTGCTGGCTGCCTGGATGAATGCGCCAGTTGGATTCATGCGCTAGGAGCTGGTCCGGAGCTTCCTCACCGTAGCCAACGATCCGATTGCGCCATGGCGTCTTATCGACCTGCTTTCGTTTCATTGCTTTCCGCGCCATTGTCAACCCCGGTTTACAGCCTCAAAATAGGGTTTACATACAATCAGGCAACCCCCGGCAAAAACCGTCTGGAAAGGACCCGCAGCCTAAGAACAGGTCAGTCGCTTTGCGAACTGAGCTACACCGGACCACCAGCCATGCCCCACGCAAAACGACGCCAGCGACAGCAAAGATCGCATGTTAAGGCAATCAGCGATGGGAGCGGAGGCCGATGTGCGAATCTGGCGCTTTGTGCGTTGCACCGTCTCGGATACGTGGCCAGTGCCGCCGGCCTCCACTGTCTCGCGATACTGCAACCAATGCGCATATACGCGCGTTTCAGATGCTCGATGCATACCTGCTACCCAATCACGCCAGAGCCTCTTGGGGATTCGAAATCGATTCGGTATCCTTCCAGCGTTTGAATCCGCCGGTGGAAGTAATCCATTTGCCCATCAGAAAGACCGTCCGAGTGTGGCCGATATGTTCGTGATAGAGCCCGCGGGATCCGCCGGCGCACCAACCGAAGTTGCGCCCGGTGACGCGGATTACCCTAACAACCTTCTTCCCGTGTAACGCCTCCGCCTGCCCATCCGCAACCAGTTGGGCAGCGCGCGCGCCTGGGACGTCGAACAGGATGCGGCTTTCGTCCGAGCCTACAACGCGGACCTTTCGAGCGAATTGGAGCATTTTGGGGTATGGGGCAGAAAAGGGGTACGCGGCACGGGTTGATTGCCGTCTGTCTGCCCGTCAGACTATGCCCCCGCCGCCGGGGCTTATGAGACAATCATGCCCGAGAATGTTTTTGGCGGCAAGGGTTCGAGAAAAATACTTGCGCGTCATGTTGCAGAGTGCGGAGGTGTGATGTTTACGTCGTGTGGTGAGCGGGTTGTTCGCTATTGGTTGCGAGCTGGGGCAGCGGGTCAGTTTGAGTTTTGCCGCAGAGCTGCATGAGGATGCGGAGAATATCAAACAGGCGTATACCGATAAGGGGTGGGTGTATTTTACGACCTGGGACGACCTAATCGAGCGCGCCAAGTTAAGCCACTATCAATACCGAGAGATTCTTGAGAAGCATGCTTTGGAGCCCTCAACTCTGGGAGACTAGGCCAGTGGACACGGTGTCGAGAGAAACACGATCGAGGATCATGTCGGCCGTGAAACCGTTTGGCAACAAAACAACAGAACTCCTGATGGGAAAGTTGCTATGTCAGCACGGACTTCGCGGCTACCGAAAACACTGGCCGGTCGCGGGTAAGCCGGATTTCGCGTGGCCGGGATTGCGGATTGCGCTATTCGTTGATGGGTGTTTTTGGCACGGTTGTCCCCGATGCAAGCGTATTCCGACCAGCAATACTGTTTTTTGGAATGCGCGCATCGGCGGGAACCGCGAGCGCGACCGCCGCGTGAGTAGATTACTGAAACGCGAAGGATGGTGTGTGATTCGTGTCTGGGAGTGCGCCGTACAACGAGAGCGCACCATCGAGAAGATTCGTGCGGCGGTCGTTGCGCGGCGGTAGATCCTACTTCTTCTTAGGCGTTTGTTGGAGTTGCTTTGCGACAGACGTGGCGAGAATCTCCGCGAAGTCGCACGGGAGGGCGTTCCCGATCATGCCGCACACATATTCCATGTACGGGCTATCGAAGATGTAGTCATCGGGAAAGGTTTGAATACGCGCTGCCTCCCGCACGGAGATCGTGCGTAGCTCCTCGGGATGGCCGAAGCGACCTTTGCTCAATGTTGTGCAGCCACCTGTCATGGTGACGGGCAATTGGTCCCAGCTCATGCGGCCATACACGTTCGTGTAGCCTGTGTTGATGGCCTTGTGGCAATCCGGACGAAGATGGTCTGGCAGTTCTGCACGGCTCACGCCGGGTTTCGTCTTGCGGAGGCGTGCGATATTTTGTGGTGAGAGCCGTCGCACCACGTGCCAGTTGAGACGTTGCGGTCCACCCGTCTTCTGCGAGTCATCCAATAAAGTGGGCGATGCCATGTCGCCGATTGTTTGGCGCAAGGTCTTCCATTTAGATAAGCCATCTTCGCCGGTTCTGCTGTGTGTGTAGGGTGGAATCGTCAGTATGACTTCTTTGGATGCCAGCAGCACAAGGCGGCGCCGGTTCTGTGGCACGCCGTAGTCAGCCACTTGCAAGATATCCCACGTATACTTGTAGCCGAGTTCGTCGAGCGTTTTGAGCAGGCGGTTGAAGAGCCGTTTGCCGCGGTCAGCGAGGCCGGGTACATTCTCCATCATCACTGCGCGGGGCTTTGTCTCCTTGACCATGCGCGCCATTTCCAAGACGAGGTTGTTGCGTGGATCCCGCTTCGTCGAAGTGTTGGTGAGACTGGAGAATCCTTGGCAGGGTGGGCAGCCGGCGAGGAGATCGATAGTTCCTCCGGCCATTTTCTTCAGGTGCGCGCCTTTGACGGTGCGGATGTCCTGCTTGAGCGCCGCGACATCGGGATGATTGGTCTTGTAGGTCGCGAATGCATGGCTCTCGATTTCGATGGCGGCGGCGACACGAAAGCCCGCTCGCTTCAAGCCCAGCGTCAGTCCTCCAGCCCCGGAGAAGAGGTCGACCGCGACCGGTGCTATGGCTGTTGGGCGAGGCTTCATGCTTTGTGCCCCTCGGTCTTTAGCCGCTCTGCCTCGTCGAGGAAGGACTTGTGCATCTGACGCGTCTTGAGCAGGAACACTTTCCAGGTGATGTGCAGCAGTTGACCTTCTTTCTTCATGCCCTCGAACGCCGCGCGTCGCGTGCCGTCGAGGGTCACGGTGTCGCAGACTAAGGTGATGCGGAAGTTGGAGAAGTGTTTCTTGAATTCCCCGTGACCGTCCATATTGAGGAATTCGTCCATGAGATCGCGGTACTTCACGATGCGGTCCACTTCTTTGTCGATGAGCTTGTGGTGTGGTTGTTTGATCTCGATAATTTGTATCGCGCCGTCCTGGCTGCTCATCACGAAATCGGCGCGTTTCTTTGGGTCGCTGAAATTTTCGAGGTTCAGATCGGTGCCGGTTTTCTGCTTGAAGAACTTGACGAATTCTTTGCGCAGGGTCGAAAACGCTTGGTTGGCCGTGATGGGTGACCATTGTGGGTCGATCAGCCAGGGGCAGGTGTCAATGAGCGTTTGGAAGGCTGACTCCAAGGTGTTCGGATCATCTTTGAGGCTTTCCACTTTCTCGATGACGCGTATTCGGTCTTCGGCGATGCGTCCGAACGACGCGAGTTCCGCGACGCGTGCCGTGCGGAGAATGTCGGTGACGACCATTAATGGTGAATCGTTGGAATCCGCGGCGGCTCGCAGTTTTTCGTCGAGCGTGATGACAGGTGCGAGCATGAGGCTGAGTTGTACGAAGTGCTCGACATGTTCCGCATCCTCGACTTCGTCCGCTCTGATCGTCTGTCCGACCATTTGCGCGACTTTGATCGCGCGCTCGCGCAGCGACGCTTGATCGTCGCGGGGGAACGCTTCTTGCACTCGTTTGTCGAGGTTAGCGACCTCTTTGAATCGCTCCCATGTTTTTTTCTTCATGGGGTCGCGGGACCGGGTGCCGATCTTTCTCACGACGACTTGTCCCCATTTCTCGAATTCCTGTCCGAGTTCGTGGGACCAGAGGATGTCGCGCCGGTCGGTTTGGATGAGGTCTTCCTGTTCGTCGAGCCAGTCCGCGTGGATTGCCCCGACGAGGTAGGAGCGTACGTCGTGTTCTCCGGTGAAGCCGGCCTTGCGGTTGAAGACGCTGGTTTGTGCCGCGATTTTCCCTCGGCAGTAGATGCGCACGCCGGCCATGAGATCGTCTTTGTATGGGTCCTTGGCATACGCAACCCAACCGGTGATGGGGTAGTTCTTGCCGTTGCAGGTGAATCCTGCGTTCAAACCGTCAATGGGCTTCGCTGCGGTGTCGAAGACGAGACCATCGATTTCATCCGCATCGCTGGGACAGAACGAGATTTTGGTGTTCTCCATTGTCGGGACGTCAAAGTCTCCGACAGTTGCCTTGTGCGCGGGGTCTGTTGGCGTTTTGAGCGCATCGATGATGTCGATATGCCAGTTGCTGGATTTCACGCCGAAGCGTTGCGCGAGGGCGCGCGAGAATTCCTCAATGGTCGGGACTTTTCGGTAGGCGAACTTACGCAGCGTGATCGTTGTCCCACTCTTTTTCGCGACGGTGCCATCAAGTTTGCCGATGGTTGGGAGATAGTCGTGATCCTCGTCCTTGAGGATTTCGTCGCGATTGAGAATGAGGTGGGCGGTGCGGTAGCCGCGAGCGTTCTTGCCAGTGGCGTCTTTCCCGTCGATAGGCTTGCCGCCGCACGTGAAAATTTCTATCTGGTGACAGATACCAAAGGGAGCGAGCTTGCCGACACCTTTGCGACCCATGACTTTCCGAGCGAATTTCTTGGATTTGTCGCCGCGTTCGTCTTTCCGTCGTTCGGCACCGACGCGGAGGTAGTAGCGGTTAACCTCGTCGGGAGTCATCCCGATGCCGTTATCGGCGACCTCAATGGTGTACCCCTTATCCTTGATTTCGTCCTGGCTGCGTCCGGCGAGGTACTCGCCCATCGGTGCGGTGATCGTGACCTTCATCGCGTCCGCGTCGTAGCTGTTCGACACGAGTTCGGCGATGACGGCGGAGACGCGGTCGTACAACTTGACGCCGAGTTTATCAACCGTCAGCCGCGAGATGGTCATCACATACTTGTTGGCCACCGCTGCCTTCGCGACTATCTTTGGTTGTTGTGCGATCGCCATGGTTAGTACCTCGTCGCCTTCATGGAAGGCGAACCCTCTTCCGTGCCCGGCGTCCACAGGTCGGGGGCCTTGCGCCGCAATTCGTCTTCGACGAGCGCATGGATCCATGACTGCTCTGTTGTGCTACTGCGGACGCAAAACATCTTGATGGCCTTCTTCAGTCCGGGGGAAACCCGAACGTGAATCTGGCGCGTGGTGGTGGGGCGCTTCATATGGTCCTCCACAGCGAGCGGAAATCTGCCTGTTGCTTAATTGGTACCAATCTACCAAAGGAGCACGCTCGAAGGGAAATCCCCTGCCGTATCGCACTCTGAAGTTGCCTTCCTTATAAATATTCTCCTCGGTCGTGTCTGGAGGGCTGCTTGCCACCACTGCGCCAACAACGCCACGCCCACCACTAGAGAAATAGTTGTGGTCAAAATGTGGTCAGAATGCGCCCAATGTGCCCACCTACGCCGCAGACCACCGACGAAAAATCAATAACTTGCAGTGGGCGCAGTCGGTGTTAGACAATTTCACTTTATGAAAAAACTCCTATGGCAGGCGTTCTGGGTGGGCATTGCCGCGCTTGGAGCGCTATCGCTGGGCGGCATCGCGATCTACCGCGGCGAACATATCAACAGCATCTGGCTTGTACTGGCAGCGGCATGCACATATCTCATCGGTTTTCGTTTTTACGCAAAGTTCATCGCCGCGAAAGTGATGGTGTTGAACGACGAGAGAGCTACGCCCGCCGAGCGCCTGCGCAACGGCATCGACTTCGAGCCGACGAACAAGTGGATCGTGTTAGGTCATCACTTCGCGGCCATCGCGGGGCCCGGCCCGCTCGTCGGCCCGACGCTCGCCGCCCAGTTCGGTTACCTGCCGGGCACGCTCTGGATCATCATCGGCGCGGTGATCGGCGGAGCGGTCCAGGACTTCATCATTCTCTTCTGTTCGATGCGCCGCGACGGCAAGTCACTCGGCGCGATGGCGCGCGAGGAGATCGGAAAAGTGGGCGGCTTTACAGCGCTGGTCACGGTCCTACTGATCATGATCATCCTACTGGCGGTGATTGCACTGGTCATCGTCAATGCGTTGAAGGGTAGCCCATGGGGCACATTCACCATCGCGGCCACCATGCCGATCGCGATCTTCATGGGCCTCTATCTACGCTACTGGCGGCCGGGCAAGGTGCTCGAGTGCTCCGTCATTGGCTTCGGACTTGTCATCGCCAGCATCTTCGGCGGACAAGCTGTGGCGCACAATCCCGCGCTCGCGCCGTACTTCACGTTGACCGGAATCACGATCGCAATTTGCGTCATCGTTTACGGATTCCTCGCCAGCGCACTGCCGGTCTGGCTGCTGTTGGCGCCGCGCGATTATCTCAGCACGTTCGTCAAGCTCGGCGTAGTGCTCATGCTCGGCCTTGGCATTCTCTTCGTGCGGCCCAATCTGGAACTGCCCGCCTTCACACGCTTCGTCGACGGCGACGGCCCTATTTTCGCCGGCAAGATCTTCCCGTTCTGCTTCATCACGATTGCCTGCGGCGCAATCTCAGGCTTCCACGCCTTGATCTCCTCCGGCACGACTCCGAAGCTCATCGCGAAAGAGTCACAGGCCTGGGGCATCGGCTACGGCGCGATGCTGCTGGAAAGCTTCGTTGCCATCATGGCGATGATCGCGGCTTGCGTATTGCAGCCCGGCGTTTACTTCGCCGTGAATTCGCCCGCCGGAATTGTGGGAGCAACGCCGGAGTTGGCGGTCGCAATGATCTCGAACTGGGGCTTCCCGGTCAGCGTCGAGCAGATGGCGCAACTGGCCAGGGACGTCGGCGAAACCTCTCTATTCGCGCGCACCGGCGGCGCTCCCTCCCTCGCACTCGGCATGGCGCACATCTTCGCGAGCACGGGCGGAGGACAGGCCATTCTCGGATTCTGGTATCACTTCGCGATCATGTTCGAGGCGCTCTTCATTCTGACGATCATCGACGCCGGCACGCGAGTGGGCCGCTTCATGCTGCAAGACCTGCTCGGCAACCTGTATCCGCCGCTAGGCCGCACAAGTTGGCTGCCGGGCGTCATCGCTACGAGCGCCGCCGTGGTGCTGGCCTGGGGCTACTTTCTGATACAAGGCGTGCTCGATCCGCTCGGCGGCATCAATTCGCTCTGGCCGCTCTTCGGCATCGCCAACCAACTGCTGGCAGCCATCGCGCTGTGCGTCGCTACGACGATCCTCATCAAGATGCACAGGGCCAAATACATGTGGATCACCTGCGTACCGCTTGCCTGGCTGCTGACTGTCACCTTCAGCGCCGCGTGGCAGAAGATCTTTTCCGATGTCCCGCGCATCGGCTTCCTGGCGCAGGCCAATGCGCTGCAGAGCGCCCTGGAGCGCGGCGCAATCCCAGCCGCGAAGATTGTTGAAACGCAACACCGCATCTTTAACGAGCGCCTCGACGCCGCCGTGTGCGGTCTCTTTCTCGTGCTTGTCGCTCTGATTCTGACCGACTCGATTCGCGTGTGGTACGGCATTCTGCGAGGTACCCGCGAATCGAAATCGCTGGAGTCGCCGTTTGTCGCTTCGACTCTGAAAGCAGAGGAGATATGAAGCGACTCCGGGCTTTCGGCAAGATCGTGATCGGCATACTGCGCGAGCTTTCCGACGAGAGCGCCTACGCGCGCCACCTCGCCGCACTGGGCCGCCCGCATTCGGGCGCGGAATGGCGCCACTTCTGCGAACACCACCTGAGGGCCAAGTACTCCCGTCCGAAATGTTGCTGACGCGGCTCTGATATCCTGATCTGCGAGACGTGTTTACCAAACACCAGAGAAAGGCGCGAGTCCTCTTCGGGCTGTCGGATGTCCTGATCACTATCCTGGCGTTCGAGGCCGCCTACCAGACGCGCCTCCTACTGAGCCTCGATAACATCTTCTTTCTCACGGTGCCGGTAAAGGCGCTATTGTTACTGTCGTCGTCCCTATTGTGGGTTCTGCTGGGCTACTGGCTACTCGTTTACGAACGCCTCGATTCGGCGCAGCCGCGGGTGATTTTGCGCGACACGTTCCGACAGTGTGCGCTCGGCGCGATTGGCGTGGTTCTGCTTCAGTTCGTCCTGCGCCTGGATCTGAGCCGCGCTTTCATGGCGCTCTTCGCCGTCTACAGTTGGATTCTGCTGTGTCTGTTCCGTCTGCGCGCCGGCCAGTTGGTCGGCGTAATCCGCAGGGAATTCGGAGCGCCGCATTACATCATGGTGGTCGGCACCGGAGCAGGCGCCTTGCGCCTGGGCGCGCAGCTTGAGCGTTCCGCCAAGTACGGCATCCGTCTGCGCGGATTTCTCGACGAGACATCCGATCTGACCGTTCGCCACCTGACCTTCGAGAAGGAGTATCCCGTTTATCCCCTCGCCGAGTTGCCCGCACTCTTGCGCGCCATTGTCATCGACGAGATAATTTTCGCGGTACCCAGTAACAGCCTGGCGGAATTGGAGGATACATTCCTGATGTGCGATGAAGAGGGGATCCGCACGCGCGTGGTCGTGGATTTCTTTCCGCATGTCAACAGCGACGTCTACCTTGAACGCCTCGGCGTTGCGCCGCTGCTGACGTTTTCCGCGGCGCCTCACGACGAGATCCGCCTGTTCCTGAAACGCGTCATCGACTTCCTGCTCGCCCTCGCCGCGCTGATTCTGTCGCTGCCGTTCATGTTGCTGATTGCCGCGCTGATCCGCATTACTTCGCCCGGACCGGCGATCTTTCGCCAGGTGCGCTGCGGCTTGAATGGCCGCCATTTCACGTTCTACAAGTTCCGTTCGATGTGCGACAACGCCGAGGAGCTGAAGGCGTCGCTCGAACACCTCAACTGCAAGTCGACCGCGTTCAAGATCCCGGACGACCCGCGGCTGACGAGCGTCGGACGCTGGCTGCGCAAATTCTCGGTGGACGAATGGCCGCAGCTTTGGAATGTCCTGCGTGGCGATATGTCGCTGGTCGGTCCGCGTCCCGCCGTCCCCGGCGAAGTGGAAAATTACCAGCGCTGGCAGCGCCGCCGGCTGCGTATGCGTCCCGGACTCACCTGTCTGTGGGCCATCTCGGGCCGCGATGCGCTCGACTTCGATACCTGGATGAAACTCGATATGGAGTACATCGACAAATGGTCGCTGGCTCTCGATTGGAAGATCATCCTACGCACCATACCTCGCGTGCTGACGGGAAGAGGAGCCCACTAAACATGCACCTGATACCGACCCAGGACGAGATCGTCGAACTGCTGCGGCAAACTGGCGCGCTGCGGGACGGTCACTTTGAATATCGCAACGGCCTGCACTCCGACGAGTACCTGCAAGTCGCGCTGGCCATGCGCCACTACGAGGCGGCGAAACTGCTCAGCGTCGCCCTCAGCCGAATGGTCCGCGCGAATTCCGAGATTCGCGCCATGATCCCGGAGTTGTCCATTGTGGCCCCCGCTACCGGCGGACTTCCGGTGGCTTACGGCGTCTGCGAAGCGCTGCGCGCCAAGCAGGTCTATTGGGCCGAGCGTGACAACGAAAATCAGCCGATGCGCTTCCGGCAGTATCTCGAACAGTTGCCCGGCGAGAAGGTCCTGCTTGTCGACGACATCCTGCGCACCGGCACGAAGCTGATGGAAATGAAACGCCTGATCGAATCGAATGGCGCGCAAGTCGTCGGCATCGCCGTGGTGATCTACCAGCCCACTCCGAAGACGCCGGACTTCAGCCCGCTGCCGCTCTGCTATCTTGCGAAACTTGACGCACATTACAGCATCAACGCGGAATCGTGTGAGAAATGCAAGCAGGGCGAGCCGCTCGACAAAGTCTGGGTGTAGCGGAGCAGACCGATGACGCGCGTACTGAGTGCCTTTCTGATTTTCTTCGCAACCGCCGCGGGGCTGGCGGGCGCCGGTTTCCGTGCGGGTGTCGCGCACGTCGACATCACACCGCCGCCAGGCATTTGGCTTTCCGGCTATGCGAGCCGCACGCGGCCGGCCGATAGCGTAGCGCAGAAACTGTGGGCCAAAGCTCTGGTCCTCGACGACGGCAAAAAACGCGCCGTCATCGTCACTAGCGATCTGATCGGGATGCCGCGCGCGATCACTGATCTCGTCTCCCTGCGCGTGATCAAAGAGTACAACCTCGATCGTGCGGGCATCGTCTTCAACTCCTCGCACATTCACAGCGGGCCCGTAATTCGCAGCAATCTGACTACGATGTTCGATCTGCCGCCGGAGCAGGAACAGCGTATCCGCGAGTACACACAGAAGCTGATCGACGATCTGGCAACCGTGATTGGCGCAGCCATCGGCGACCTCGCGCCGGCTCAAATTGCCATCGGCCACGGTAGCGTTGGCATCGCGGTCAATCGCCGCGAGCCGACAGCCAAAGGAATCAAGCTGGGCGTGAATGCGAATGGCCCTGTCGATCACGACGTACCGGTGATCCGGATCGCCGCGCCGGACGGTCGACTGCGCGCCGTTCTATTCGCTTACGCATGCCATAGCACCACACTCGGCGGCGACTTCTACCAGATCAGCGGCGACTGGGCCGGCGCCGCGCAGAGCGGTATCGAAGCGGCGAACCCCGGAACCACGGCGCTCTTCCTGCAACTCTGCGGCGGTGACGCGAACCCCAATCCGCGCGGCACGCTCGACCTCGCCATGGCACATGGCAGAACGCTCGCGGAGGAGGTGAATCGCGTGCTGCGCACGAAACTGCAGCCGCTCCGCCCGCCCATTCGCGCAGCCTACAAAGTCACTGAACTCGAGTTCGCACCGCACACGCGCGAGCAGTACGAACGGGATCTCGAGAGCCCGAAAGCTCCTGTCGCGCGCCGTGCCAAAGCGATGCTCAAAGCTTACGCCGAAGGGGTACCGATTCGCCGCACGCCTTATCCCGTGCAGGCCATCCGGTTCGATAAGGATCTTACACTGCTGGCGCTGGGCGGTGAAGTCGTAGTCGACTACAGCCTGCGCGCCAAGCGGGAGTACGGCAAGGGCGAGCACCTCATAGTCGCCGGCTATTCCAACGATGTGATGTGCTACATCCCTTCGCTGCGTGTTTTGAAGGAAGGCGGTTACGAAGTCGTGGACAGCATGGTGTACTACGGCCAGCCCGGACCGTTCAACGACCAAGTCGAAGAGTTGGTCTTCGACGCGATCCACTCCGTGATGGAACGCGTGGGCCGGAAGCGGTAGGGTGCACGGGGTCCACTATCGATCAAGCCCGAAGGGCGAAAGATCATAGCCGACGGCGCAAGCCGTGGGGACACATCGGATCGGCCACGTAGCCCCGGAACGGAGCGTAAGTCTATGCCGCACAGCTTCGCTGCCCTGCTCGTTCACGTCGTCTTTTCCACGAAGAACCGTGCCTGCAACTTGTCACCTCAGTTTGCCGCCAGGCTGTTCCCGTACGGAAGCATGGCATACGATATGCGCGACCTCATGGGGCTGAGACCAGCCTTTCGCCCCGTTCCGGGGCTCGGAATCGCTAACACTCTATTCCTCACGGCTCACGCCGTGGGCTATGATCTTTCGCCCTTCGGGCTTGGCAAATGTGAAAACATCCAGTATTTGAACTGCACCAAACTATCGCAGCTACATCCGGTACAGCATCCAGTAAACCGCAACACCCGTTACGCTGACATACAGCCAGATGGGCAGCGTCCATTTCGCAATCTTGCGATGCAGTTCGACGCGGCCTGTCCAACCGCGGCGTAGCGTGACGATGGCCATTGGTGCGACCGCGGCGGCCAGCACAGTATGCGTTAGCAGGATCGTGAAATAGACGCCGCGGATCCAGCCCGTTTTCTGAAATCGCACGGAGCCGACGTTGAAGTGGTAGACGAGATAGCTCACGAGAAACGCGCACGAAACCGCGAAAGCCGCGGTCATCACCCTGCGGTGCCGGGTCACCTGCCGGCGGCGAATCAGTAGATAACCCCACACCAGCAATGCGGCGCAGAGACTATTCAAAACGGCATTGAGCGCCGGCAGGTCGCGCAACGCCATCAGACTCGCTCCTTGAGCAGATAACGGATATCGCCCAGCAGCTTCTCCAATGCATCCGCCTCCCACGTAGCGTAATAGCCGCGAATGCGCATGGTGCGATCGATCAGGACAAAACGCGAACTGTGCTCAAGCTTTCCGTCGACGTCGCCCAGGTGGAAGCCATCTTTGCTTAGCAGTTGCAGAGTTTCGCGCGGCCCGGTGAGAAACGACCAGCGCGCGGGGTCAGCCTTGTAGCGCTTGCCGTAGGCCGATAGAGCATCGGGCGTATCGTGTTCCGGATCCACCGTAATCGAGATCAGCTTCACATCGGGCAGATCCTTGACCTCCTCCTGCAGTTGGCGCATCTGCGTACTCATCCGCGGACATGGCCCCTGGCATGTGGTGTAGATGAAATCCGCCACCCACACAACGCTGTTCAGACTCTTGCCTGTGAATTTCTTGCCGCGCTCATCGGTGAGGGTGAAGTCCGGCACCACACCGAGCGCGGGCAGCGAGCGTCTCGCTTCGCCACACGAGAGCAGCGCGACGGCCGCCAACACAACGGCGGAGGCTTTCATTTGGGGGCTCCGGAACGCCTCTGCGATGCCACGACACTAGCGGCGGTCCACAGGGCCAGCGCACAGACTGCAGTGATCGCGAGACTCATCGGCGCCGAAGGAAGGTCGGGCGCGGTGGGATCGAGAAATCCGCGCAGCAGCGCGAGCGCGTACGTCAGCGGATTCAGCGTGGTCACCCAGCGGATCCAACCATGCGCGTTCGCCGCGGGGAACAGCGCACCCGAGACCATCCACAGCGGAAACAACAACAAGTTGGCCACGCCGTGAAAAGCCTGCGTCGAATCGAGCTTCCAGGCCAGCAGAAACCCAAGCGAGGTAAACGAAAAGGCAATCAGAAACAGCACGGCTGCCAATTCCGCTAGCGCCAACGGCGACGGGCGAAACGGCGTAATGGGAAGGAACAGAAGGAACAGCAGACCCTGCACCCAAGCGAGGGTCGCCGCACCGCTGACTTTGCCGAAAACCATGGAACTGCGCGGGGCCGGAGACACAAGCATCGAGAGCAGAAAGCCCTCGCGCCGGTCTTCAATCAGCGACATCGCCGAGAACACCGCCGACGTCATCACTGTGAGCGTGAGCATGCCGGGGAAGAAGAAACCGAGGTTGCCAAAACCGGAGCCGATTACCAACCAGAAAATCAGCGGCGACCCGACGAAGCCGAGTACGCGAGCCTTTTCGCGCCAGAAGCGCACCATTTCCCGCTTCCAGAGCGTAGCTGCCGGCAAAACAAATCCGCTACTCGCCAATGCGCACCCCCGTCTCGTTCAGAAAGACATCCTCCAGCGTCGGTTTGTGCATGGCGATCGATTGAATTGCGCCGGGAAACGCCTCGACGACTTCGGTTACAAAGCGGTGTCCGTTGTCGATTTCGACACGCAGCGCGCCGTCGAGGGCATGCGTCTTTACAGCGAACTTCGCCTCGATCCGCGGCGCCATCGCCACGGGATCGGCAACATCGAATATCACCACATCGCCGCCGACTTTCGATTTCAGCTCGGCCGGCGTACCCTCAGCCACCTTCCTGCCTTCATGCAGCAGGATCAGCCGATCGCAGCGGTCGGCCTCATCCAGAATGTGAGTTGTGAGCAGCACGGTGACGCCATGGTGATCGCGTAATTCTTCTACGTACTGCCATAGTTCCCGCCGGGCGCCGGGGTCGAGTCCCGTCGAGGGTTCATCCATCAGCAGCACTCTGGGATGATGCAACAGGGCCTTGGCAATTTCGACGCGCCGCTTCAAGCCCCCCGAGAGCGAGTCCACGACGTCATCCTTGCGATCCGCGATGCTCAGGCGCTGCATCGATTCTTCGATGCGCCCGCGTAACGCCACGCCGGACAGGCCGTACATGTGCCCCTGACTAGTGAGGTTTTCATGCACCGTCAGCTTGCGGTCGAGGCTCTGCGTCTGGAAGACCACGCCGATCTGGCGGCGCACATCCGAGGCTTGCCGGACAACGTCGAAGCCCGCGATCTCGACACTTCCCTGCGACGGCGTAATCATCGTCGACAGGATTCCAAAGAGCGTTGACTTGCCACCTCCGTTCGGGCCCAGCACGCCGAAGATGCCGCCTTGCACGACAGACAGATCCAGGCCGTTCAGCGCGATGCGCGAGCCGTAACGATGGGTAAGGTTCTGCGCGGCAATCATCACAGGCGGGGCCTATCGAGCAGCATCAAAATGTAGAGTAGCGGGAGATACGCCACGGAGGAAAGCAGCACGCCGCGCGCGCGAACCACGCTGCGCTCTCCGGAAAAGCGGAAACCGTAGTAGAGGAACTGGAGCCCCAGCGCGATCGCGCCGGCCAGATACCAGTTTCCGGCCATCGACAGGAACGTGGGCACCAGGCTAATCGGGATCAGCAGCGCCGAATAGACCAACACCTGCAACGCCGTCGAACGCCCGTCGGGTTCCACCACCGGCAGCATCTTGATGCCCGCGCGCGCGTAGTCGTCGCGATACATCCAGGCGATCGAGTAAAAGTGCGGAAATTGCCAGAACAGGAGAATTGCAAACAGTATCCACGCGTCCGCCGTCAGGCTTCCGTGCGCCGCCGCAAAGCCGATCAGCGGAGGCATCGCACCGGGGAATGCGCCGACCGTGGTCGAATGCTTCGAGCGCTGTTTGAGCGGTGTGTAGAGCAAAAGATAGCTAAGCAAAGTGGCCGCGCCCAGCGCGCCCGCCAGCAGATTGGCGCCCAATGACAGATCCACAAAACCGAACACCGAGAGCGCAATCCCAAATACAAACGCGCGTGTCGGGCTGATGCGTCCGCATGGCAGCGGACGATCCTGTGTGCGCCGCATCTTTGCGTCGGCCTCACGCTCATACCACTGGTTTAGAGTGAAAGTTCCGGAGGCGAGCAACGCCGTTCCCAAAACGGTGTGCAGCAACACCAGAAAACTCCAATCGCCGCGCAGGCCGAAGTAGTAGCCGATGCCCGTGCTCATCAGAATGAGCCAGGTGACGCGTGGCTTGGTAAGTGCGAGATAGTCGTTCATTGAGTGGTTGCTATACGGCCTGGCAGGCTTCTACATTCGCGGCCTGCACGTTACGCCGCACCTGGATTCCAAGTACAACGCTCGTAGCCATGGTCAGCGCTCCCACCGCCACATGCGCCACGGTGAAGATAACCATGACGGTCAACGGCTGAACGCTATCACTATTGGAGATGCGGCTCAGGTACGCGGCGATTCCGAGAAACACCTGCAGAAAGGTAATCGCGATCAGCGTCGTGCCCGTTCTTCGCAGCGCGGCGTGCGACTTAAACTCGGTCAGTACCGCGATCGCGACGTACAACACCAGTCCGCCCACCAGCAATGCGCCGATGATGTGCGGAATTACGTTGACCAGGCGATGGCGAAAAGCCGCACCGAGAGCGACCTGTGCCAGTACGGCAGCCGGCGTCAGAATCGCGAGCGAACGCAGCGACGGCGAACCCGAATCGACTACGAGTTCGGGCCCTCGCCGCCACGACGGCGAGGTGAACACAGCGATCGAGACGGTCAACGAGAAGAACAACTCCGCAAGGCATGCATGTGCGATGCTCACGCTCTTGGGCAGCAGAAACAGCACCGTCATTCCGCCGAGTACGCCCTGCAGGATCACCATGCCCAACGCGACAAGACCGAGATTGCGCAGCCAGGCGCGTTGTTCTGCGCGCCAGAGCCACGCGGCGAGAATAATGGTGAGAAAGCCTACCGTCGTCGCCACCATGCGATGGCCATGCTCATAAAAAATGCCGCCAGTCATCGGAGGCATCAGTTTGCCGTAAGAAAGCGGCCAATCGGGCACCGACAGCCCGGCGTCATTGCTCGTAACAGAGGCGCCAGCGACAACCAGAAACAGGGTACAGACCGCCAACAGCACGGCATAGCGGTGCAGCCAGACATTGTCCATCATGTGTATGGGATGAGATCCCAGCCCTTCTGGTTTCATTGTAACCATTCCAGCCTGACCGCGAAGCGAGATACTCAGGCCAGATTCCGCTCCGCCCATTCGAGCATCGCGCGCTGCGCGGCAGCATTGCCGTGGGGCGCTTCAATATTCATGTAACGAAAGGGTGCCTTCGCGGCGAAGCGCGAGAGCGACCCGTCGTCGTCGGGCGGAGCTTTCTCCTGCAAAACGACATTGAACGGAGAGCCGCTCAGCACATCGTAATCGCGCGGGTCCGTGCAGAGCATGAATTCGCGCGGCTGCCCGGCATTCCGCAGCGAAGTGCGATCGCTGATCGGCGCTTCATCCAGCGCCGAGTAGCCGGGACCATTGTTATGCAGGCAAATCAGCAACCCGCCGGGCGGCGGCGCAATCGCGCGCACAAATCGGACGCGGTCGCGGTCGAGCAGATTGAGCGCCTTCTGGATCTGATCCTCGCTCCAACTCGCATTCAGCAGATGCAGATTTTTCCCCGCCCCTTCGCGCGAAAACATCCGGTTCGGATCGAGTTGGCCGCCGAGCAAAGGTACGTTGCGCTGCTCGTTGGCGACCAGGTGCGCGGTGCCTTTTGCTATCTTCAGATGATTGCGAAGCACCTCTCGCGCTGTGGCCTCATTTCCATGAATGTGCAGGTAGCGCCGCGCCGACTTGCCATGCCGCAGCACGCGAAAGCGCACCTCCGCGATGCGAATCGAAGTGCTGCGCCAGAAAAATGGAAACGCCCCGATCCCTAAAATAAACTCCCGCCTGGTCGTCATCAGTCAATCTTAGATCACGCCGGAGTGCAACGTGGATGAGCGTTGTTGCGAACCGCAGGCTCTTGTCACGGGGCGCGTCGAGCGTTGTAAACAGCCGCTCTCGTTGAAGCTCTGCATCGCCTCCGGTCGCTAGCGCTCTCGGCACCGCTAGCGGTTGCGCCTGGAGGCAATTCGTCAACAGTGCCGGGAGCGCTAGCGACCGGAGGCGATTGCCGCTGATAACTGCAACCAACCGGAGCATCGGGCGCCGCCCGTCTGCCGGGATGTTCGATAATGTATGCGGAGGTATTACCGATGCTTCTGGATTCAACACGTGCCATCGAAAAGGAACTGAACCCTTGGATCGCGGCCGAAACGCGGTTCGATCAGGCCGCCAGCCTGCTGGGCCTCGACGAAGGCATGTGCAAAGTGCTGAGATCGCCGACGCGAGAGATCACGGTCTACATTCCCGTGCAGCTCGACGATGGCCGCCTCGAGGTATTTACCGGATACCGCGTACAGCACTCACTCGCGCGAGGACCCGCCAAAGGCGGCATCCGCTTCGCGCCCGACGTCAGTCTCGACGAGGTCCGTGCGCTCTCGGCCTGGATGACATGGAAGTGCGCCGTCGTGAACATTCCATTCGGCGGCGGCAAGGGCGGCGTAATCTGCGATCCGTCGCTGCTTTCGATGTCCGAACTGGAACGTATCACGCGGCGCTACACGGCCGAGATTATTGAATTTCTCGGACCGGAACGCGACGTGCCCGCACCCGACATGAACACAAACGAGCAGACGATGGCGTGGGTCATGGACACGTACTCGATGCACCATCGCTCCACCGTCAACGCCGTGGTCACGGGCAAGCCGCTCAACCTCGGGGGATCGCGCGGGCGTCCGGAGGCGACGGGCCGCGGCTGCATGATCGTCACGCAGCAGGCGCTTCGCCGCTTCGGTATGGAACCGGCCAACACACGCGTCGTGATCCAGGGGTTGGGCAACGTCGGCGGCATGGCCGCAAAACTGATGTCGCGCGCCGGCTTCAAGATCGTCGCGATTATCGAACTGGAAGGAGCGGTCTATAACAAGCACGGCCTCGACATTCCGAAACTGATCGAGCATCGCAAGGAAACCGGCTCGATCGTCGACTTCGCCGACAGCGAGAACATGGACCCCAAAGAGGCCCTCTACCTCGAGTGCGACGTCCTGATTCCGGCCGCGAGGGAAAACGTCATCACATCGCAGAACGCCGATAAAATTCGCGCGAAAATTCTTTGCGAAGGGGCCAACGGGCCGACCACGGCCATCGCCGACGAGATTCTCGCCGGCAAGAAGATCTTCGTGATTCCGGACATCCTCGCCAACGCGGGCGGTGTCACTGTCTCGTACTTCGAATGGGTCCAGGACCGCCAAGGTTTCTTCTGGAACGAACAACTCGTCAACGGGAGGCTGGAAGAGATCATGGTGAACAGCTTCCGCGATGTCGTCGATTACGCCGTCAAGCACAACGTTCACAACCGCATCGCCGCTTACATGCTGGCGCTCGACCGCGTTGCATTCGCCATCAAGCTGCGCGGGATTTACGCGTAACGGCGAATGGAAAGCACGCCCACAACGCCGCTGATGCGGCAGTATCACGCGATCAAGCAACAAGTCCCCCACGCCTTGCTGATGTTCCGGCTGGGGGACTTCTATGAACTCTTCTATGAGGACGCCGTTACGGCGGCGCGTGAACTCGAGATCACGCTGACCGCGCGCAATAAGGAAAAGGATCACGCTATCCCCATGTGCGGCGTCCCCCACCACGCCGCCGAAGGCTACATAGCGCGCTTGATCCAGAAGGGCTATCGCGTCGCCATCTGCGATCAGATGGAGGACCCGCGTTTTGCTAAGGGCATCGTCAAGCGTGAAATCGCGCGCATCGTCACACCGGGCACGGCGACCGAGGCGAGCCTGCTGCGTTCGCACGAGAACAACTACCTCGCCGCGGCCACGTTTCACGGAGACCGCGCCGGACTGGCGCACGTCGACGTTTCAACGGGCGAGTTCCGCGCCACCGAACTGGACGCAGCCGAAGTCGCGGCGGCGCTCGAAAACCTGAATGCCCGCGAAGTGCTGCTGGCGCCATCGCGCAGCGTTGCCACCGACGTGCTGCGCACGGAGTTGGACGCGTGGATTTTCGACTTCGACTACGCCGCGCGCACATTGTGCGAGCATTTCCGCCTGCTCTCGCTCGACGGCTGCGGACTCGATGGCAAGCCGCTTGCAACCGGCGCCGCCGGAGCGATTCTGCACTATTTGAAAGAGACGCAGCGCGCAGCGCTCGACCACGTCGACCGCCCCGCTTACTACGATCGTGCGGGTTCGATGGTGCTCGACGGCGTGACCGTGCGCAACCTTGAAATCGTCGAGCCGCTTTTTCAGGGCGACCGCAAGGACTCCACTTTGCTGAACGTGCTCGACCAGAGCCTGACCGGCATGGGCGGACGATTGTTGCGCCGCCGCCTGCTGCGCCCTTCGCTCGATCGCGCCGAAATCGAAGCCCGCCTCGACGGAGTCGAACGGCTGCTGAAGGCGACTATCGATCGTGCCGAGATCCGTAAGATCCTAGGCACGGTGCTCGACATTGAGCGTCTGCTGGCGAAGGTGACGCTGGGCACCGCCGGCCCGCGTGAATTGCTCGCACTCGGCCGCTCACTCGATAAGATACCCGCGCTGAACAATGCGGCGTCCGTCTTTCTCGAAGCGCCCATCGATACCTTGGCCGATGTGCGCGAAAAAATCCTCGGAGGACTTTCGGACGATCCGCCGCTCAACCTCACCGACGGCGGTACAATTCGCGACGGTTTCGACGCCACGCTCGACGAACTGCGCGACATCGGCCGCAACGGAAAACAGTACATCGCGGGGATCGAGCAGCGCGAGCGTACCCGCACCGGCATCGCTTCGCTAAAGGTGCGTTTCAACAGCGTCTTCGGTTATTACATCGAGATCTCGAAGGCAAACCAGCATCTGGCGCCCGCCGACTACGACCGCAAGCAAACACTGGTAAACGCCGAACGCTTCACGACGCCGGAACTGAAAGAACTCGAAAGCAAGATCCTCGACGCCGAGGAGAAGACGCTCGCCATCGAGCGCGAAATCTTCAGCTCGATCCGTACATTCGCCGCTTCGCACGCCGCACGCGTTCGCGCATCCGCCAACGCACTGGCCGAACTCGACGTGACGGCCGCACTGGCCGAAGTCGCGGCGCGGCAGCGCTACACGCGCCCGCGCTTCTCCGATAGCGGCGAGATGCGCATCGCCGCGGGCCGCCACCCGGTGGTGGAAAAGCTGGGCGAAAGCGAGTCGCTGCGCTTTATTCCCAACGACGTCTATCTCGATTCGTCCAACGAATTCATCGCAGTGATCACGGGGCCGAACATGGGCGGCAAATCGACGTACCTGCGACAGGCCGCAATCATCGCTATCCTCGCGCAGACAGGTTCGTTCGTGCCGGCCGATGAGGCCGTTCTGCCGCTGGTCGACCGCGTCTTCACGCGGATCGGCGCGGCCGACAATCTCGCGCGCGGACGTTCCACCTTCATGGTCGAGATGACCGAAACCGCCGTGATCCTGAACACCGCGACGGAGCGCAGCCTGATTGTGCTCGACGAGATCGGGCGCGGCACCGCGACCTACGACGGACTCGCACTGGCCTGGGCTGTGGTCGAACATATTCACGAACGAATTCGCGCGAAAACGCTGTTCGCCACGCACTACCACGAACTCACCGAACTCGCCGAGCAGTTGCAGGGCGTGTGCAACCTGCACGTCAGCGTGAAAGAGGCCGGCGAGGAGATCATCTTCCTGCGCAAAGTGGAGCCCGGCAGCGCCGACCGCAGCTACGGCATCGAAGTCGCGCGGCTCGCCGCTTTGCCTCTGAGCGTCATCGAGCGGGCGCGCGAAATCCTGGCGCTGCACGAGAAAACCGAGCACGAGATGACGGAGGAATTGACGCCGCGGCCCGCGCGCCGCGCCGCGCCGATGCAGATACAGATGTTCGAACCCGTCAACTATCAGATCGCCGATCGCATCCGGAATCTGAAGCTCGACGAACTGCGACCCATCGAGGCCTTGCAGGTGCTCGCCGAATTGCAGGAGGAACTCAAGCGCCAATGAAGGTCGCGGGTATCATGAGCGGCACCTCGCTTGACGGCATCGACGTTGCCGTAATCGAAATTCGCGGACGCAAGTGGGAGTTGCTCGAGTTTCGCACTACGCCGTATCCACGTGCCGTGCGCGAGGCGATCCTCGCGGTCTCGAACACGGACACGCACACCGCGCAGATCGCTCGCCTGCATTTCCTTCTTGGCGCGCTGTACGCCGAAGCCGTTGCGCGATGCGCCAGCGTCGAACTGGTGGGCTGCCACGGGCAGACGATCTTTCACGAGAGCGTTGCAGCAAGCGTAGCTGGACGCAAGGTCAAGAGCACGCTACAGATCGGCGAGGCGTCCATGATCGCGGAGCGGCTCGGCGTTCCCGTGGTTTCCGACTTCCGGCCGCGCGATATCGCCGCAGGCGGCACGGGCGCGCCGCTCGTTCCCTACGTCGATTATTTTCTCTACCGCAATGCGCGCCGCAACCGGGCGGCCCTGAACATCGGCGGCATCGCCAACATCACGTATATCCCTGCTGGCTCGACCGCCGCCAACGTGATCGCATTCGATACAGGCCCCGGCAACATGGTGATCGACGCGCTAACGGAAATGCACACGCACGGCCGCCGGAAATTCGACAAGGGAGGCAAATTGGCCCAATCCGGAAAAGCGAACCCGAAGCTGCTGGATGAGATTCTGAAGGACCGGTTCTACCGCCAGCTTCCACCCAAAAGCGCCGGCCGCGAGCAATACGGCAAGGAGTTCGTCGCGCGCCTGCTCCAGTCCGGATTGCCGCTGATCGATCTGATCGCCACGGCCACGGCGCTCACGGCGGCCGCTGTCGCGGCGTCGATCCGCCGCTTCTGCGGCCCGGTCGACGATCTGATCGTCTCCGGCGGCGGAGCCCACAATCCGGCGATCCTGGCCTATCTCTCCGCGTTTCTGCCGGAGGCACGTCTGCAAACTTCCGCCGAGTACGGCATCGACCCCGACGCCAAGGAGGCCATCGCCTTCGCCATTCTCGCCTATGAGAGTTGGAACCGGCGGCCCTCCAACTTGCCTTCCGCTACGGGCGCGCGCCATCCGGTCGTGCTCGGAAAAATTACCTATTGAGCCTTATTCCCGATCTATTTTGAGGAACTTTGGAGAATGAGAACTCGTAATGCCAAGTGGGGAGAGAACTCAGTTATGTTTTGTACAGGTTGTGGTCAAGAGATGCAGGAGATCGACCGCTACTGTTCCCGCTGCGGCAAATCCTACGGTCCGGCGCCCGCACCCCGGCGCCTGTACCGCATTATGGGAGAGCGCAAAATAGCGGGTGTGTGCGCCGGCGTAGCGCACTACTTCGATGTCGATGTTACGATCGTGCGGATTGTCTGGACGGTCCTGACGCTGCTCACGGGAGTGACTTTGATCGGATACTTGATCGCCTGGGTCGTGATGCCTTCCGACGAGAAACTCGCCAGGCAGCGCCAATACGCTTAAGGTTCGCTTGGATACAGAGCCAAAGCTTCAAACAAAGTTTTCAGGGTTTGACATAGGCGACGCCTTCACTGAGGCTGGCGGCTTCCGACGTCGAGAACTCCTGGCCAACTGTACCACTCGAAAACAGCCGCCGGTACGAATCGATGTAAGTTTCGCCGAAATCGACCGAGCGGACACCCATGGCCGAGTCGAGGTGATAGTCGATGCGCGCAGTTGTGTCTCCGAACGATTCAGCGATCTGCACGACCACCCCGCCCGGTTCGATCTCCAGGCCGGCGACGCGATCGGCGCCGTCCAATTCCCGGCTCAACCGCGAACGCGGAAAGATCACGCGCAATCTCTCTTCCGCCGGAGCGAATCCGAGTAATTGGAAGTCCGCATTGGATTCGTCGGCTGCGCCGCCGAAGTGCTCCGGATCCAGCACGACCAGAGTCGCCGTATTCATCGCAGGGTTGGATCCCCCGAGGTAGATTTCCGACCTACCGTCGCCCTTCAGGTCCGTCACCAGAATGTGCGGCAGATGCCCGGCATGCCAGTACTCCCGTACGATCTCGCCTTTCCCCGAAAGCAGAACCACCTGGGCGGGAAAGCTACTGGCCTTCGCGCTGCTGAGCACAATCCGTGGACCCGCGTCTTTGTCCTGCTCCACTACGGAAAAGGAGAGCAATGTATAGTCCGCACTAAACTCCGCCGATCTCGTTCGGACGGATCTTCCGGGCCGGAAATGCCACTTTTCGGCTCCATCCGCCGAGTAACAGATCAGACTGGCGCCTGCTTCGCGGTCTCTCGGATTGTATTTGAGGAGTAACTCCGCAGATCCATCGCCGTCCAGATCGCCGATCCAGGTCCTGTTTTCCTCTTCCTGAAACTCGCCGTCCTGCCCGGCTGGCGCAAAACCCCATTCAAAGCTCTTCCGCCATAACTCATGTCCATCCACGGCAAATACAATCAGATCGTGCGTTTTGAGTAATGCCGAGGTCGGCGAGGAGTGGCGCCGCTCGGCCCAATAACCCGCCACGCAAATTACCACCGCCATGGCGGCCAGCGCGTACGCCCATTTCGGGACCCTGCGGATTAGGTTTAGGGGGTTATTGTCGGATTTATCATGATTCAACGAATCCGGCTTGGGCGATTCACTATTGGGAAAAGTCTGATTTGGCGAATCGTCGCGCCAAGCCGCCAGGTCTTCAATGCGCGCGGAAACGTGGCTTCTTCCGCCGGGCAGACGCCGGACGGGAAGGCCACGTTCGGCTTCCCACTTCTGAGCCGTGCGAACAGAAACACCGAGAAATGTTGCAATTTCTTTCCACGAGGTAAGTTCCGGCGACGTGGCTGGAGGCAAACTCATATCAATTAGCCACAATTCTAGCATGGAGCTCGCTATTAACATGTTAAGAGCACACAAAACTGTTGACTGCGCTTCAATTCGCTTGCTGTTACAACGCGGCGACACGTACACTAAGCACTGGAACCGGCTCGCAAGGACGGTTCTATGGGCAGCATCGTGCCTGTCACCGCCTGGGTTGTGCGGAATCCGGACGGGAAACGGCAGGCGCGGTGCTCTCGAAAACCTTCCGGCGACTTACTCTCACTTACTGAGCAACTTCGAACTCAAAGACCTCGCCCGCGACGCGAACCACTAACTTTCCTGGCGCGAGCAATTTCGCACCGTTAGCGAAGAAAAGCGCTCCATCGGTGGATTGGCCGGAGGAGAGCTTCGTCTGGACGAAGACGATCGCCGAGGCGGCGGCCGCCGCTTTCAGCCGAGTGGAGGAAACTTCGGCCAGTGCGGCCTGACGGCGGACCTCGTAACCGTTAGTGGAACTGAAACGGGTCATACCGTAGAGCCCCTGCTCATAGGCATTGACGAGTTTGATGACGTCGTTGCGCCCACCCTTATCGACGAAGCCGGAGACCACGTTGCGCGCCGGCGTGGCGCTGAGGGCGCCGCCGTCCTGGCGCTGGAACGTGAAGTCCTCGGGTTTGACGGTCCAAGTGATCGGAGATCCGTTCGAGATTGCCGCCTGAACAATGGAGTACGGCGGAATGTGCGTGGGAAGCTGCGCCCACATCACCGTAACGCCGCCTTTTGTAAGGGTTTGATAGCGCAAACCGCCGGATTCGAATTCGATCACCTGCGCCGCGGCGGCCACGGTCAGGAGCAGCGCGACTAGGATCTGGCGCAAGGGCATATTACTCCATGATAAACTGTGCGTACCGTCCCCGAAATATTATGCATAACACAGGAATTCGGCCAAGCAGGTTTGGCCTTGAGAAACACGGATTGAGAAACCTGCAAGAGGCTCATTGGAACCTCGGCACGGCCCAACTCATTGAAAAGGCGATCCAACGACACGAAGGGTTACTGGCCAGCGGAGGAGCTCTCGTCGTCCGCACCGGGCAATTCACTGGCCGCTCTCCAAAAGACAAGTTCGTCGTGCGCGACGACGTGACAGAATCGACGGTGCATTGGGGTTCGGTAAACCAGCCACTCTCCGAAGAAAACTTCAACGCGCTCGAAGCGAAGCTGCACGCGTTCCTGCAAGGGCAGGAAGTTTTCGTCCAGGATTGCTGGGCTGGCGCCGACCCGGCTTATGCGCTTCCCATCCGCGTAATCACGCTGCGCGCCTGGCACAACCTGTTTGCCCGCCAGCTTTTCATCCGCCCCGATCCTGCCAGAACCGATGAGCACATCCCCGAGTTCACGCTGATTTTTGCTCCGGCCTTCCACGCTGATCCCGCCATCGACGGGACCAACTCGGAAACCTGCATCGCCATCAATTTCAAGAAAAAAGTGGTTCTGATCGCAGGCACCAGCTATGCGGGCGAAATGAAGAAATGCGTTTTCACGTTGCTGAACTACCTGCTTCCGCTGCGCAACGCGCTGCCGATGCATTGTTCCGCGAACATGGGCCGCAACGGCCGCGTTTCACTCTTTTTCGGGCTGTCGGGAACCGGAAAGACCTCGCTTTCCGCCGTTCCGAACCGCCGTCTGATCGGCGACGACGAGCATGGCTGGACCGATACGGGCGTCTTCAACTTCGAGGGCGGCTGTTATGCCAAGTGCATCAGGCTCACGCACGAGAAGGAGCCCCAGATCTGGAATGCGATCAAATTCGGCACCGTTCTCGAGAACGTTTATATCGATTCCGATCTGCGCCTGCTCGACTTCGACTCCGACCTGCTAACCGAGAACACGCGCGCCGCCTACCGCGTAAACTTCATCGAGGACTCCGTGGTGCCGGGCCTCGGATCGCACC
This sequence comes from Bryobacteraceae bacterium, assembly GCA_963668605.1. GTDB lineage: Bacteria > Acidobacteriota > Terriglobia > Bryobacterales > Bryobacteraceae. The sequence continues at coordinate 7,094,459 of OY764903.1, read as the reverse complement.
CGTCCTATGTATTGTTCCTCACTGCCGACGCCTTCGGAGTGCTGCCCCCAATCTCGCGGCTAACGCCGGAACAGGCCATGTACCACTTCCTGAGCGGCTATACGGCAAAAGTGGCCGGTACCGAGCGCGGTCTTAGCAAGGAGCCTCAGGCCACCTTCAGCGCGTGCTTCGGCGAACCGTTCCTGCCAATGCACCCTGAAGTCTACGCCAAAATCCTCGGCGACAAGTTGCGGCGCCACAACGTAACTTGTTACCTGGTCAACACGGGCTGGGCGGGAGGCCCGGCCGGAGTGGGTCCGCGTATGGACCTCAAACTCACGCGCACGCTGGTCGAAGCTGCCACTGAGGGCTGGCTCGACACGGTGGAAGTGGAGCCACACCCGATCTTCGGTGTTCTCGTTCCCAAATATTGCCCTGGCGTTCCTCAGCAGATGCTGGACGCTCGTAGCCAATGGCCGGACAAGGATGCCTACGACCGCGCGGCCCGCGACCTGGCTGTGCGCTTCCAGAAGAACTTCACGCGATTCGGCCAAGTGGCCGCGGAGATTGCCGCAGCAGGCCCAAAGGTCTGAGCTAACCGAAGAGCCGTTCGAAGAATTCACGTGTGCGGGCCTGAATTTGTGCCAGTTCCACGTTGACCGGCTGGTCGTGGAGGTGGTCTGGAGTCCAACGCGTCACCAACTCCGCGAGCACCTCCAACTGTCCCGGAGAATGCGGCAGGCTGCCTTCGGTGTGTCCCGAGGAGACGCGCAGGGCGTGATCCACCGCGCGATAGAACGTCGCGGCGTCGTGCAGAAAGACGGCATCGTTGTGATCGAGGTGGCCCATCTTTTCGATAATATCGATGCGCTCGGGCGTATTCAGCACCTTGAAAAAAATACCTGCGCCGCGCAGCCGCAGGTACATCAACGCGAAGTCGATGTCGTAGTAGCCGCCATGTCCGGCCTTGAGCGGATTGTCCGTCCCCTGCTCCTTCTCGAGGCGCATGCGCATGGCGTGTAGGTTTTTCTGCGAACGGCCGCTCTGCCCATAGCGGCGCCAGTCCACGTCCTGGAGTTCGTTGAGAAACGTCGTGCCGCGCTCGATGTCGCCCGCCACGGCGAGCGACTTCATGTACGTGATCCCTTCCCAGGTCTCGGCAGTCTTAGCGAAATATTCCTTGTAGGCGCGTTTCGATTGCACCAGTGCGCCTTCGCGGCCGTTCGGGCGCAACCGGGTATCCACGGTGAACATAATGCCCGTGCCGGTGTAGGCCGTGAGCACGTCGATCATACGCTCGGCGACGCGGGTCCAGAAGGCGTGCTCGGCCACGTCATCGTCTCGAAGGACGAAGACCAGATCGGCATCCGAACCGAGGTCGAACTCGCGCATGCCCAGGCGTCCCAGCGCGATGACGACGAGTTGCCCCTCGGGCTGGTAGTCGGCCTTGAGCGGCGGCCTGCTCGCGACAACGTGGTCGAGGGCCATCTTGTAGGCCGCGGCGATGGTGGCGTCGGCAAGCTCGGAGGTACGTCGCAACGTTGTAAAAATGGGCACCCGCAGGCAGATGCTTTCTGCTTGGATCCGGAACATCTCACGGCGAAAATAGCGGCGCAATTCGTCTACGTCCTCTACCGTTTCAACCATGACTTCGTATTTCGGCTTCCGGTTCGGCCGTTCCCGCATGCGCTTCAGTTCGACCAGTAGATCGGGTACGCGGATCATCTGTTCGGCATAGTACGAGCTGTGCTCGAACAGGTCGAGCACGTAGCCGGCCAGCGTGGCGTCGGCATCGAGCCAGCCGAGCCACTCCGGATTCGCGCTGACCTTTTCGAGAAAGTGCTCGAAGTTGCTGCCCCCGCGGCGCAGCACGATGCGCTGCAATGTTGCCGCGAGTCCTGGAGCCGTCTCGTCGAGGAATCGCACAAGGTTGCTGGCCGTCTCCTGCACGATCGCGGCGCTGGGCTCTTCGGGCTGTATCTCCGGGCGCGGCGCAGGCAAGGAGGTGTAATACGACGGCTTCTGCGCGTGGATCACGCGCGTGTAGATTTCTTGAACCTCTTCGAGATGAGTATTCAGAGTGCGCAGAAGCTGTTCGGCCGATGGGTCGTCGCCGATGCAAGCCATCGGCAGGCGGTGCGCCAGAAGGTCGCGTTCCTCGGGATCGAGGGGCAGGACGTGCGTCTGGCGGTCTTCGGCAAATTGTAGGCGGTGTTCCAGATTGCGCAGAAACGCGTAAGCCGAAGCGAGGCGCGAGTATTCGGTGGCCGAGAGCAAATCCTTATCGCGCAAGCGGAACAGCGCCTGCAGCGAACCGCCATGCCGGACCCAGGGTTCCCGCCCGCCGTGCAGGCGCTGCAGGCACTGCACCAGAAACTCAACATCGCGAATCCCGCCAGGAGCGAGCTTCACGTCGAACTCGCCGCCTGTGCGCTTGCTGACCAATTTCTCGTGGATGCGTTCGCGGGCCAGCGAGACAGCCTCCACAGCGGAAAAATCGAGTGTCGTCGAATAGATCAGCGGCTCGACGAATGCCAGCAAGGCGGCGCCCGGCCCCTTTTCTCCCGCGGCCACACGCGCCTTGATCAGCATCTGCAATTCCCAATCGCGGGCGCGTGTGCGATAGTATGCCTCCATCCCGTCGAGAGAGAGGCAAACCTCGCCGAGACGGCCGTCGGGACGCAGACGTAGATCGACGCGGTAGCACATGCCTTCGGCCGTATAGGTGGAGAGCATGCCTGTAAACTGCGTTGCGACTTTCTTAAAAAACTCCTTGTTCGAGATCGGATTGGGGCCATCGGTCTGGCCGTTTCCGGAATAGACGAACATCAGATCGATGTCAGAACTGTAATTAAGTTCGCGGCCGCCAAGCTTTCCGAGCGCAATCACCGAAAAGCCGCACTCGACTTGCATCCCATCCTCGCCGCTACATCGGGGCGTACCGTAGCGGCGCACCAGGTCTTCGCGGATGCGGCGGTAGGTCACGTTTAGAATCGCATCGGCCAGATTCGACAACTCCTCGGTCGTCTCCGCGAGCGTCGCGTAGGCCAGCACGTCTCGCACCAGGATGCGCAGAATCTGCTGGCGGCGGAAGAGTGCGAGCGTCAACACGGACGGCGCGCCGGGATCGGGTCCGAGTTGGCGCTCCAGCTTATCCTCGATCTCGTCGGCCAGCAACAGGCGGTGCAACTCGCCGGTGTTAGTCAATTCCCGCACCCATTCGGGATGTTGCAGGATCTCTTCGGAGAGAAAGCGGCTGTACGAAAAAACGGTGCACAGAACTTGCAGGTCCGCCGGCGAGTGAATCAGGAGATCGAATGCAGGGCGATTGCTCGAGTGCAGACACTCCAGCCAGTGCAACGTACCATCGGGATCGGCCGAGGCCGTCAGCAGGTAGCGCATCAGCTCCTGGATTCCTGGAGGAATCTCCGCTGAAAGTTTTGTGATGTTGTCCAGTGCCCGCGTCCGGTCGCGGAACTCAAGGGTTTCGAGGAGTTGTTGCATTGCCGGTAGTCGTCTGCTCTGATCTCAGGCTAATTATATCGCCTGGACGGATGACGCCCGGTTCGATTACAGACGCGTAGAACCCGCTCAGTCCCCAACGGGGCGAACTCGCGTCGCAGGCTTTGACGGCTTTGTCGTAAATCTCCCGCTGCAGCGAGGCGCCGTAGACATCGAGCTGGAAGCATGGCACTCGGATGCTGGTGAGTTCGATTTCGATGCCGCCGGCGCTGTAACGTTGTCCCAGGCGCATCCGGCGAGGATCCAGGCCGCGCGTAGTGAGATTTTCTCCCATTGCACCGGGATACAGCGGATAGCCGGCCGCGATCAGCTCGTCGAGCGTTTCCGCCGCAATCAGAAGCAGCGCCCGCAATAGGCCACCGTGGAATTTTGTATGCACATGGCCGTCGCCATCGATGCCGGCGGAGGTGACGTTGGCGTGGAAGATGGGGCGTTTTGGGAGACCGCCCGGAGAGATATTGAGCTGGATGACCGTTCCGTGCATGAGAAAGGGGCGGGATTGCTCCCGCCCCGTAATTCGCAGACCGCGCTACTTTTTATTAGATGTCGTAGTACAGCGCGAATTCGTAAGGATGCGGACGCAACCTGACGGCTTCGGCTTCCGCCTTGCGCTTGTAACCGACGAAGGTTTCGATCAGTTCTTCGGTGAAGACGTCGCCCTTGAGCAGGAAGCCGTGATCCTCTTCGATAGCGGCGAGCGCTTCGTCGAGGGAGCCCGGCATGGAGGGCACGTTCTTCATCTCCTCCGGCGAGAGATCGTAGATGTCCTTATCGAGCGGCTCGCCCGGATCGATCTTGTTGAGGACGCCGTCGAGGCCGGCCATCATTAACGCGGCGAAGGCGAGATAGGGGTTGCACGAAGGATCTGGCGGACGGTACTCGACGCGCTTTGCCTTCGGGCTGGCCGAGTACATCGGGATGCGTACGGCGGCCGAACGGTTGCGGCGGGAGTAGGCCAGGTTGACCGGAGCTTCATAGCCCGGCACCAAGCGCTTGTAGCTGTTCGTGGTCGGCGCGATGATAGCCGAGAGCGAGCGGGAATGCTTCAGCAGTCCGCCGATGTACCACAGCGCCATCTGGCTGAGGCCGGCATACATGTCGCCGGCGAAGAGCGGAACGCCGCCATTCCAAAGGCTCTGGTGGCAGTGCATACCGCTGCCGTTGTCGCCGAAAAGCGGCTTCGGCATGAAGGTGACCGTCTTGCCGTACTGATTCGCGACGTTCCGAATGCAGTACTTGTAGGTCATCATGTTGTCGGCCGATTTCACCATCGTGTCGAAGCGCTGGTCGATTTCGCACTGGCCGCCGGTGGCGACTTCGTGGTGGTGGCACTCGATGTCCAGGCCGCACTTGATCATGGTGTTGACCATGTCGGCGCGCAGATCCTGGTAGTGGTCCGTCGGCGGCACCGGGAAGTAGCCTTCCTTGTAGCGCGGGCGGTAGCCGAGGTTGTCCTCGCGGCGGCCGGAATTCCAGCGTCCCTCTTCGGCGTCGATGAAATAGTAGCCGGAGTGCTGGTTCTGGTCGAAGCTGATGTTGTCGAAGATGAAGAATTCCGCTTCCGCGCCGAAATAGCAGGTGTCGGCGAGGCCGCTATTCTTCAAGTAGAGTTCAGCCTTCTTGGCGATCCAGCGCGGATCGCGCTCATAATGCTGCCGCGTAATCGGATCGATCACGTCGCAGGTCATTACCAGCGTGGGCGTCTCAAAGAAGGGATCCATCATGCACGTGGTGCCGTCCGGGATCAGGAGCATGTCGCTCTCGTTGATCGCGGCCCAACCGCGGATGCTGGAGCCGTCCATCCCGAAGCCATCTTCGAAGCAGTCTTCGGTGAGCTGGGAAATGGGGTAAGATATGTGCTGCTGGAGGCCCGGCAGGTCAGTAAAACGCAGGTCGAGTTGACGTGCGTCGTTTGTCTTGGCGTACTCCAATACTTCTTTCGGAGTCATTCATCCTCCCTGTTTGCTTATGTTGCCTAGTTGCTTGCCTTGCGGCACCGACCGACGGAAGCCCGCTAGCAAGTGACAAGCTTAGCGACTCCCGCGAGACGGCGTCAATCGAAAGTATTTATGGGGTGGATTAGGCGTTCGGGGGACCGGCAGCGCGCTGCGCTAGACTCGAAAGTGACAAGATGCCCGACCAACTCACGATCGCGTGGGAGCCTGCCGCACCGAAAGTCTTCAGTGTCACGGAGTTGAACATCGCTATCGGCGGCTTGCTGGAGCGTGAGTTCGGCGCCGTCCGCGTGGCCGGCGAAATCTCGGGCACAAAGCTATCCGCGGCAGGACACTACTATTTCACTTTGAAGGACCAGGGCGGGCAACTGCGCTGCGTTGCATTCAAAGGCGCGGCGCGCTATCTGAAGTTCAAGCCGCAGGACGGCGCGGCGGTACAAGCACACGGCACGCTCTCCGTCTATGAACCGCGCGGCGAATACCAGCTTGTCGTGGATGCACTGGAGCCGCAAGGACACGGCGCGCTGCAATTCGCCTTCGAGCAATTGAAGAAGAAGCTGGCGGCCGAAGGTCTCTTCGACGCGGCGCGCAAACGGCCGCTGCCCGCGCTGCCGCGCCGCATTGGACTGGTGACATCGCCCACCGGCGCCGTGATTCGCGACATGCTGCACGTGCTCGAACGGCGCTTTCCAGGTCTGCACATCCGGCTCTATGCAGCGCAGGTGCAGGGCGCGGGATCGGTGGAGGCGGTCTGCGAAGGCATCGACTATTTCAGCAGCTCCGGTTGGGCCGAGGTCGTCATCGTGGCGCGCGGCGGCGGATCGCTCGAGGACCTATGGACGTTTAACGAAGAGGCCGTGGCGCGCGCGATCGCGGCCTGCGGCGTGCCGGTCATTTCCGCCGTAGGCCACGAAACCGATTTCACAATCGCCGATTTCGTCGCCGACCTGCGCGCCCCAACACCCTCGGCCGCGGCGGAACTCGTGATTCGCACTCGCGAGGAGTTGCTTGGGCAGATCGCGCGGGCGGCGGAGCGGATGCGGCGCGCGCTGCAGTACCGGCTCAGCGACGCGCACCGGCGCTTGCAGCAGCAGGGTATCGAACGCGCCACGGCGTTGTTACAGCGTCGCGTCGGACGCCACATGCAGCATCTGGACGAGTTGGATTACAGCGCGCGAGAGCAGATTCGGAACGCACTGCGCGGGCGGCAGTGGCGCGCCATGAAGGCCGGTCTCCGGCTGCGGCAACTGGACCTGCGCCTCAGAGTCGCCGCAGCGCTACGCCGCCTCGAAGCCGCCCGCGTTCAGGCGGCGCGGAGCATGGCCGCACGAATCGTCCTGGCGCAGCGCCGGCTGGAGCCGCTCGCCGCTCAACTGGTCGAGTTGAGTCCGCTGAAGATACTCGACCGCGGCTATGCGATCGTGCAGGACAAATCCGGACGAATCGTGAAGGACGCCGGCGCGGTAAAGCTGCGCTCGCTGCTCCACGTGCGTCTGGCTAAGGGCGAACTAAAGGCCACGGTAAAGGAATCGATCCCGCAAGCGCCGGAAACTACTGGGCCATGACGCGCAGGTTCGCGAAGTGCGCCACTGTCCCCACGGAGACCCATAACGCGAGCGCGCCCTGGCTCGAACCGTGCTTCAGGTCGTTGACGATCAGCGTGGGTTGCGCCACTCCGTTCACATACAGGCGCGCTTTGTCGCCCTTGACCTCGATGCGCACCTTGGTCCACTCGCCGGGCACGAGATCCACATAGGACTCATACTTGCTCGGCGTCTCATTGCGCAGCCGCTGCCAGCCGAATTCAGGCGAAGCGATGTATTGTGCTGAATGGTTGCGCCGTTCCTGATCTTCCGCACGGCCATTAAAGGGCCGCAGATAGAAGCATTCGTAGCGCGAGGCGTCAGGCGCCGCGCGAAAGGCGATGCCGGTGAAACCGCGCGCGCCCTCGGCCGCCCCGGGCGTGACGTCGCCGGCGAGATCCACTTCGATGACGCCATCCTGAAACTGCGTGCCGGTCAGCAGCGCTAGATTGCGCTCGTCGCCGCCGCCGAGGCAGGTAACGCGAAGAGCCGGGCGGCCCTTGAATGTGGCGCGCTCCACCTTGACGTTCTTGAGATCAAGTTTGCCGACGGCGAGATCCGCCAGTGACGAATTAAACGGCTTGGTCTGCCCGAGCGCGGAAAGCGCGGCGGCCAGTGAGAGAGCAAAGAGGATTGGCAATGACCGGTTCATACCGGCATACTAGCACCAATTCAGCGTCTGGAATCGCCGGGAACAGCGCTACTCCAGCCGGTAGTTCGGCGCTTCCTTCGTGATAATCACGTCGTGCACGTGGCTTTCGCGCAAGCCGGCGGGGGAGACGCGTATGAAGCGGGCGCGCTCCTGTAATTCCGCGATCGTCGCACAGCCACAATAGCCCATGCCGGACTTGAGTCCGCCGACGAGCTGGAAGACCCATTCCGCGAGCGGGCCCTTCGACGGCACGCGGCCTTCGATGCCTTCGGGAACCATCTTGCCGGAGGCCGGATCCTGCGCATAGCGGTCGGAGCTGCCTTGCGCCATCGCGCCCAACGAACCCATGCCCCGGTAACTCTTGAATGTGCGGCCCTGATAGAGAATCGTCTCGCCGGGGCTCTCGTCAGTGCCGGCCAGCAGGCTTCCGATCATGACGCAATTGGCGCCGGCCGCAATGGCCTTCGACACATCGCCGGAGAACTTGATGCCGCCGTCGGAGATCAGCGGAACGCCGCCCTCTCGCGCCGCTTTGGAGCAATCGCCGATTGCGGTGATCTGTGGCACGCCCGCGCCCGTAACGACGCGCGTCGTGCAGATGGAGCCGGGACCGATGCCAACCTTGACGCCGTCTACGCCGAGACGGATCAGGTCGCGCGCACCCTCGTAGGTGGCGACATTGCCGGCCACGAGTTGCACACTGGGCAACGCGCGTTTGATGGCAGCCACGGCGTCCAGCACGCGTTCGCTATGGCCATGCGCCGTATCGATGCAGAGCACGTCGACTTTGCGCTCCACCAGTTCTGTAGCGCGCTCGAGGAAATCGCCTGTGGCGCCGATCGCCGCACCGACGCGCAGACGGCCCTGATCGTCCTTGGCCGCGTTCGGATACTTCAACTTTTTCTGGATATCCTTGACGGTGATGAGACCCTTGAGATAGTAATCTTTATCCACCACCAGGAGCTTTTCGACGCGATGCTTATGCAGGATCGCTTCGGCATCTTCCAAGGTCGTGCCCACGGGAACCGTGATCAGGTTCTCCTTGGTCATCACATCCTGAATCGGCAAATCGTAGCGCGTTTCAAAGCGCAGATCGCGATTCGTGAGAATGCCCACAAGCTTCCCGTCCCGAGTCACCGGAACGCCCGAGATGCGGAAGCGCTTCATCAGTTCGAGTGCATCTGCAATTTTCCGATCGGGACTGATCGTGACGGGATCGACGATCATCCCGCTTTCACTGCGTTTGACGCGGTCGACCTCCTCGGCCTGCCGCTCGACTGTCATGCTCTTGTGAATGATGCCGATGCCACCCTGCTGTGCGAGAGCGATGGCAAGGTGGGATTCCGTCACCGTGTCCATCGCCGAGCTGCAGATGGGAATATTGAGCGCGATGCCGCGCGTGAATTGCGTGCGTGTATCGACCTGCGCCGGCAGAACACTGCTGCGCGCGGGTACAAGCAAAACGTCGTCGAAAGTCAGACCTTCCTGGATTTGTTGAGGGACCATACGGCTGTTCCCACTATACGGGAGGCGGGGAAAGCGCCGCAAGGCAGACCGGGTGTGCAACACAAGAATGAGAGCAATTTTGGGGCGGACGCCCTACTCCGCGGGTGACCTCCATGTCGCCTATCCAGCGCTCGACCACCAGTATTGGCTGGCCTTGCGCGCTACGGTTTCTTCGGCGGCATCTCGTACACGTAAATGCGATGCGTGCGGCTATGCACCTGGCATGCCTCTACGCGTGTGGGTTTCCAGCCGCGGATCTCGAAATCGTGCGAAACCACCCGGGCGCCGGGCCGCAGTTGCGCTTCAAGACTGGGCCGCAGCAGTTCGTTCGAATGCGTCAACAGATAGAGCGTCACCACATCGGCCTGCTCCACATTGGCTGTTGTCGCATCGCCCAAAATCACCTGTGCGCGCGATTCCAGACCCGCCCTTTGAATATTTTCACGCGCCGCCTTGGCGAGTGGCTCCGAGATCTCGACGCCCACGGCCTTGGCTCTGAACTTCTGGACCGCCGTGATCAACACGCGCCCATCCCCGCAACCGAGGTCATAGAGTGTCTCGCCCGGCTTCAGGCCGGCCGCGTCGAGCATCATCTCCACCACGCGGGGAGGCGACGGCACATATGGCGCGAGGCTCTTGGAAAAATCGGGTTTTCTTTGCGCCGTGCATGGAGTGGCCACCAGCGCCATCCCAGCGGCGAAAACGAGAATGGCAGCAAACGCACGAACGACGTTACTGCGCAGAAGAGGCCAACGCACTCCGCCCATGCTTTGAGTTTACTATGTGCGAGACCATTTCGGTAACCGCAAACCAAAGATCGCGCGGACGGCTGATTGTGTACTCGAAGCCCTTGAAAAATTTCACGGCGTTTCCGATCGAGTCGCGCCAGGGAGTCACCTGCGGATTCAGGTTGTAGTTCATGTAGAACACCGGGAACTGAACGGCGCCCACCTCACGCAACATCTCCGGCTGCAACTTGCCGTCGAGCATCACCTTGGGACCCGCGAAAATCACGGCATCGGGACTCGTCTTTTCCTCGCCGATCTCGTGCCGGATCAGCTCCGTCAGAAACGTCGCCTCGCCGTCCTTGTTCGCGAGACGATGCAAGTCGACCGTGCCGAGTTTGAGCGATTCGAGAGCCTCGCCCAACTTCGGAAAGTCGATCTTGTCGGCGTTATCCTGCCGGTAAACAACCCGCTGCTCTTGCAGATTGAAGGCAACCAGAGAGAACTTGCCGATCCTCGGCTCGCGCGAGATACTGCGCAGGATCGAAATCAGCGCCGACGTGTCGATCGGGCGCACGGCAACGGACTTGCTGTTCTGTGGCGCGTAGTTTAGCAGCACCTTGACGTTGAGCGGCGGCTCGGCCTGACTGCGCTCGACCGGGGGCTCCTCCTTGAAGAACTCGATCTGGGTCGCGCGCACCTCGCCGGGCGGAATCACGAGTTGCACCTGCCGGTCCTTGGCGGAGAGCGCCGCCTCGGCATCCCAATAACCGGAGCAGACTCGTTCGGTGCGGTCGCGCATCAGCCAATCGATATGGTACTTCCCTTCCCCAAGATCGAACGACCCCTGCAAATAGGCGTCGCCCTTGGCGTCCTCCGCAATCTCTGGAACCTTAACGCGCTGCAGAAAGTAAATCGGTTCCTCTTTCGAGTTCTCCGGCGAGACTCGAAACAGGATCGTCAGCAGATTCTCGGCGCCGGATAGATCGCGCATCGGCAGCGCCACGTCGTAGCCGGCATGGAAGCGTAGGTCGAAACCCAGAGCGGGTTTGTTGGGAACCACTGTGCAGGGTAGATCGGTCCGGGGCTCACCGGCTTCGAGGACCGCCATGTCCGTATTGATGATCCGGACGCTTCCGGTCTCGGTCTTGGCGATAAAATTCTGCGCTCGGGAAGGCACACAAAAAAGCCCAACTTCGAAGAGCGCAACGGAGACGGTCAAGGGCCTAAGGAATTCCATCACAGAACTCACTCGAAAACGACAAACGCCTTCATACGGATAGATGCTGCAAGCGCCGCCGAAGGTCCACAAAATCGGCAATCACCAGCCTGCACCCCGACAATCAGAATTATCCACCATCCACGGAAAAGTGCAAGGGGTACACGGGTGCACGACACCAGAGTGATGCCCAGAGCGAAAGCGCACTGGGAGGTTGTTGCCGCCATTATACTGACAGCGTATAATGCTGTCAGGTGAATCGTGCCCACTTCTCTCGATCTCAATGCTCTTCGCCTGCAACGCGATCAACTCAAAGCCGAACTTGCTCAGGTCGGCGACATGCGTCCGGGTTCGCTCGTACCCCGGTATCGTAAATGCGGCAAGCCGACTTGCCATTGCGCCAAGAAGGGTTCCCAAGGTCATGGCCCTTCGTATTCGCTGACCCATCCCATTGCTGGCAAGACGGTAACGCGGATCATTCCCGCCGGCCCCGCCGTGGACCGCACCCGCCTGCAATTGCAGGAATACCATCGCTTCCGGCGCTTGGTGCAGCAGTTGACCACGGTCTCAGAACAGCTCTGCGATCTCGAATTGCGTCAAGGCGCACCCGCAGACGTCAAAAAAAACTGCGCTCGACGGCCTGCTCGCCGCTGAACTTTTGTGGGACATCGAAGCCCTGCTGGGGCGGCAGTGTCTCGCCGAACTCGATCTGGAAGCGCTGGAGTCCGCCGTGCGCCGGCAAGCCTTGCGACTGGCCGGACGCGCGGTCGAGCAACGCCTCAACGCAGACCATTCCGATGCCGCCCAGTCTCACCTTCGCTGCCCGTGTGGGCAATGGGCACGTTACGCGGGCCGGCGCGAAAAGACATTTGCCAGCGTTCTCGGCGCGCTCAAACTTGCGCGTGCTTACTTTCATTGCTCGGGTTGCGGTCGCGGCTTCTGCCCGCGGGACCGGCAACTCGGGTTGGAGAACACTGCGCTTTCGCCTGCTGTCACACGCATGATCGGCACGGTCGGTGCGATGGTCAGCTTTGAGGAAGGCAGCCAGTTACTTGCCGAACTGGCAGCTCTCGCCATTGATGCCAAACAGGTGGAGCGAACGGCCGAAGCTCTCGGCGCAGCCATCGCCGCCGACGAGAAGCGGAATGCGACCCCTGCCGCTGCTCTGCCATTGCCGCCGACCCTGTACTTGGGTCTGGATGGGACCGGTATTCCGATGCGGGCCTCGGAGTTGAACGGCCGGACAGGCAAGCAAGCCGATGGATCGGCCAAAACGCGAGAAGTGAAGTTGTGCACCGTCTGGAGCGCCGAGGGGCGCGACGAGAATGGCACCCCGGTCCGCGACCCAGGCTCGGTCAGCTATTCGGCGGCAATCGAAACCGCAGCTACCCTCGACACCGACAAGCAGCGCTCGCCCTTCTCCGAGCGCGTCTTGCGGGAGACCACCCGCCGACGTTTCACCCAAGCACAAGGCACTGTGGTGATCGGTGACGGAGCCGCTTGGATCTGGAAGATCGCGCAGGAGTTGTTTCCACGAGCGATTCAGATCGTGGATCGCTTTCACGTCAAAGAACACCTCAGCGACCTGTCCAAACTGCTCTATCCGCACAAGCCCGATCAAGCGAAACTCTGGGCGGCACGCAGGCATGAGGAACTCGATAGCGGCCGCTTGCCGGAGCTGTTACGTGCTCTGCGCCGCCAAGCCGGTCATTGCGCGGAGGCCCGCAAGTGCTTCCAATACATCCACGGCAATCGCGATCGCATGCGCTACCCACAATTCCGTGCGCAGGGCCTATGCACTTCCTCCGGAGTCGTTGAAGCCGGCTGTAAACTCGCGATTGGCACCCGGCTGAAACGCGCCGGCATGCACTGGACAACCGCCGGATCCAACGCCATCATCGCCCTTCGCTGTGCGAAGCTCAGTGGCAGGTTTCAGGACTTCTGGGAGCGCCGATCAGAACCGAGCGCCGCTTGATCCGTCACTTTCTAGTCGTGCACCCGGGGTACACGCAAGGATTTGGTAAAGATTTCGTGAATAACCTCGATCAGCCGAAGGTGTTTCAATGAAAGTATCGAAAAGTACCTGCAAGTCTGCCGTGCGATCGCTGCCGAGTTCGCACGCAACCGGGCGCTGTATGGCGACCGGATCCAGTGCCGCGCCGGGTGTTCGGATTGTTGCCATCAGCTCTTCCAGATCACTGAGATCGAGGCGCAGCATATCGCTGAGGGCCTCAGCCGCATGGAACCCGCGGTACGCCTGGAACTGGAAACGCGCGCCCGGCCGTACATGGAAGCGCGCCGCGGCCTGCTCGCAGCCGGTGGCTCCACCGAGACGTGGGGTTCACTCCCGCCGCCGGGATCGCGCTTGGCGTGCCCTGCCTTGAAGGATGGCGTCTGCCAGATCTACGAGCATCGCCCGCTGATCTGCCGCAGGTTTGGGATGCCGCTCTACAATCCCGGCAAGCCGGGGCGTGTGTTCGCCTGCGAACTCAACTTCCACGACGGCGATGAGATTGCCGACCCCGCGCTCGTGCAGATCCAAACCGCGATTCATGACGACTGGAAACAGGTCCAGGCGGATTACAACGGCTCCGGCGGCTACCGCGACGCGGAGCCAATCACCGTGGCGCGAGCGATTTTGGAAACGTTCTTCGCGCCGGCGGATCGAACGGTGTGCTAAAGTGCAAGCAATATGGCATCGCGAAGCGTTAACAAAGTAATTCTGGTTGGCCACATCGGCAAAGACGCGGAGACGCGTTTCACTCCTTCCGGCGCCTCGGTCGCCAACTTCACTTTGGCGACGAACCGCCGTTGGAAAGACCAGCAAACCGGCGACTGGAAAGAAGAGACGGACTGGCACAAGATTACACTCTGGCGCGCGGAGAATCTGGCGCCGTACCTGATGAAGGGCAAGCAGGTCTACGTCGAAGGCCGCCTCCAGACCCGCAGCTACGACGACAAGGACGGTCAGAAGCGCTACGTGACCGAAGTGGTCGCCGACGATGTGATCCTGCTCGGCGGACAGGGCGGGCGCGAAGCGGGCGGTGGCGAGTACGATCAGCAACAGCAACCGCGCGGAATGGCATCGGCGCCGCGCAGCGCGGCCAAGCAACAGTCACCCAGCTCTTCACAAGGCGACGACCCCGGTTTCCCACAGGGCATCACCAACGACGACGTACCGTTTTAGCTGAAAACAGCGCTGCCTAACCGAGCATGTCCAGCGCGCCCTGCAGCTCGCTGCGCGTGTGCGTGTCTCCGGTCCGCGTGCAGGCGGCAATCCCATCGGCATACATCGCGCGCGCCGCTTCGATGTCGCCAGCTTTCTCCAGCGCCTGGCCGCCGTGGAAATACGCCGCTACGTAGTCCGGATTGAATTCGAGTATCGTGCGGAATTCGGCGACGGCCGCTCGAAACTCGCCGGCGCGCACGTACTCCATCGCGACGCCATAGCGCGCGAAGGAGTCCTTCGGATTCTGGGCGAGCAACTGATTGAGAATTTCAAGACGGGAGTTCGACATAGAGAATTCGGCGCTCCATGCTAGTATAGCGGGCGTGGCGTGCCCGTTCTTCCATCCCACCATCCCGATACGAGACTGGCGGCAAGCTCCACGGGCGCCGCTGGGTGATCCCTATGAGGGCGTCTGCCTCACGGAAAGCGGCGAATGGGAACCCGCGGGCGAACTGCTGCGTGAGTGCTGCAATTTCGGATATGCCCGCGGCCGCTGCGCTCGCTTTCCGGTGACGGAGACGGTGGACGCCATTCGCCTCACTGCCTGGGAGTGCGAGGGCGGCGCGCTGGAACTGCAATACATCCTTGAAGGCAACCACGAACCGCTGCGGCACGGCCGCTTGACCGCAGATGCCGGAAGCGATCTTCCCGGCGCGCTACACAGTCAGGCAAAGGCTTTCGTCAGCAGCTATCGCAGGCGCAGACGGCAAGGAGCGGAGGCTTCATGAGCGAACCACACAAAGGGAAATTCGTCCGTGAATCGATGTCGGAATATGCGGCACTGGCGCTTCCGAACGACGCCAACCCACTGGGCAACCTGCTGGGCGGCCAGGTGATGCACCTCGTCGATCTGGCCGGTTCGCTCGCGGCCGGCAGGCACGCCCGCCGAACCTGCGTGACGGCTTCCATCGACCACATGAACTTTTTGCAGCCGGTGCACATCGGGCAACTCCTCGTGCTGCGCTCCAGCGTCAATCGCGCCTTCCGCACTTCGATGGAGGTGGGCGTGAAGGTGATTGTGGAAGATCTGCGCACGGGTGACCTGCGGCACACGTCTTCGGCGTACCTGACTTTTGTCGCGCTGGATGAGCATGGCAATCGCGTGCCGGTACCACCACTGATTCCGGAAACGGACGAGGAGAAACGGCGTTACGAAGAGGCGGGAAAGCGGCGCGAATACAGGTTGGAACTGCGGAGGAAGGGCAAACTGTTTTAGCGGGACCGGCGGCTGCCGCCAATCCCGCCCACTTGAAATTACGCCTTGTATAAATACTTAATGTTGGACTTGTAAACTAGCAGATTGGCGCCTTCGTCACGGTTGACCTTCAGGCAAGTCCGGTCATACCACTCGATCACCCCGTGCAGTTCCTCACCGTCGGTCAAGACAATGACCATCCGCGTCTTGCTCTGCATCTGCTTGGCGTAGTAAAAATTCTCAGCATTCGTCTGTTCCGGCGGAACGGACTTTTTAGCTGTTGCGACTGGCGCGCGGCGAGGCGGACTCGCCGGCTCCTTGTCCTTCATCTCGTTTAGAGACGGACGGATTAATTTACGGTTCGCGGCCTCCACAGCGCCACTCCTTTATTACGGTGATTCTAGCGGCTCCCGAGGCACTCTACTCGTGCGGAGTGAACAGTGCCAGGAAAGGAAACTTCTTCTGATCCATTGATACCACGCGCGGCGATGAAGTTTCAAGGCGATTCGCGCGGCGGCCTATTGAGCCGCACGCTTTACGAACACCGCCAAAAACTGATCGTTCGAGGGAAACTCGCGGCGCAAGACGCAACGAAAGCCGTTCGCCTCCACCTCTTGAATCAGGCCATCGAGATCGAGCCGGACGTGCGCCGAGTCTTTGAAATGGTTCTTGTGAAAGTCGACCACGGCCAGGCGGCCGTCCTTTTTCAGGGCTTTGCGAATGCTGGCGAGCATCTCGGCCGGATAGTCGAAGTGGTGATAGGCGTCAAGGGCAAAAGCCACATCAACGGCATCCGTTGGAAGCTTTGTGTCTTTGGTGTTGCCGAGAACGTAGGACACGTTGTCGAGCTTGTCGCGTTCGGCTTTAGCCTTGGCCCCGTCCAGAAAATCCTGCTGGACGTCTTCGGCGAGGATGCGTCCGGATGGTCCCACCGCGCGGCTGAGATACGGCAGCATGTAGCCGACGCCGGAGCCGACATCCGCTACCGTCATGCCGGGCTTCAGCTCAAGCGCCTCCACCAACTCCTTTGGCTTCTGCTGCGCATCGCGGCCGGAGCTCCCAAGTCCCTTACCCAGGCGCGCGCGCCCTTCCTTGGTCTGGTATTCGGCGTTCGCCCCGCCGGCGACTTGCGCCGGAAGAGCGGAGCAGCACAACAGAATCGCGAGAACTGCAAGGATCACAGCGGTTTCTCCATCGGTAGCGCCAGCGGCGGTTCGGCCATGAAATCGAGCGTAGCCATCTGCTTCACCGCATCCTGCACGGCCTGTTCCGACGTAGGCTCAACGGTGATGACGAAAGGTAGATCGTTTTTCGTATCGCACGGAAGCTGCAAGACGGCGTCCAGGCTGATCCGCTTCGCCGCGAGGATACCAGCCAGCTCGGCGATGATGCCGGGCCGGTCCATCACACGGAAGCGCAGGTAGTACGCCGATTTCTGTAACGTCACCGGCACGGGCTGGTATTCGCCGAGTCGCTCGTGCGCGAACGGCGAGACGCGCTCGGGGCTGCCGCTACGAATCTCGCGTGCGACGCGCATCAGGTCGCTGACCACGGCGACGCCAGTGGGTGTTGGGCCAGCGCCACGGCCATAATAGAACGTGTCCTGTCCGTAAATTCCGCGCACCCAGACCGCGTTATATGCCCCGCGCACGCCCGCCATAATCGTGGATTGCGGAATTAAGGCCGGGCGCACGGAAAGAATCAAGCCCTCCGCTGTCTGCCGCGCCGCACACAGCAGCCGGATCGTGTAGCCAAGTTGATGCGCATACTCAAAATCAAATGGCGTGATGCGCCGGATTCCTTCGGTATAAATGTCGGTGGGCGTGATGCGCTCGCCGTAGGCCAGAGCGGAGAGCAGCGCAAGTTTGGAGCGCGCATCAAAGCCGTCGATATCGGCGGAGGGATCGGCCTCGGCGTAGCCCAACCGCTGCGCCTCGGCGAGCACATCGCTGAAGGCTGTCCCTTTTGCCTCGATCTCGGTGAGAATGTAGTTGCTGGTGCCGTTGAGAATGCCGAACAGCGCCACAACGCGGTCGCCCGAAATGCCTTCGCGCAGCACGGTGTGAATCGGGATGCCGCCGGCCACACTCGCCTCCATCGCAAGATTGATGCCCGCGCCGATGGCCCGCTCCCAAATCGCGGCGCCGTCGAGCGCCATCAACTCCTTGTTCGCCGTAACGACCGACTTCTTGTTGGCAACAGCGGCGTCGATGATCTCGCGCGCGACTGTCGTCCCGCCGACCAGTTCAGCTACAACGTCGACTTCCGGATTCGTCACAACGTCGCGCCAATCGCTCGTCCGGATGGCGCCCTCGAGGCCCGCGGGCAACTCCTTAGTCGCGACTCCACGGCTGCAAACTGCCTTCACATTCAGCCGGAATCCCAATTTGCCGGCGATGCGGTCTCCGTTCTCAGCGAGGATTTTCAGAGTGCCTGAGCCCACATTGCCCAGTCCGATGATGCCAACGTTCACGTCTTGCATACGCACTATGGTAACAATACGAATACGATGAGACGCGCACTCCGGATCCTTCCCGGCCTCCTGCTGCTGTTCGCATTCGCCGTCGCGCAGCGCCCGCCGGAACAAGAAGACGAGCACACGCTACCGCAACTGCCTGGCGGCAAGAACATGAAAGAGGAGATGCTCAAGGCCGACTATGCCAAGTCCATCAAAGACGCCGAACTGCTGATCTCGATGTCACAGGAACTTCGCGACGAACTCGAAAAGAACACGCGCCACATTCTTTCCGTCTCAGCGATCAAGAAAACTGAGGAGATCGAAAAGGTGGCCAAGCGGATCCGAGACCGGATGAGGAGATAGCCGATGCTGCTCGCACTGGCCCTTGCACCTCTACTGGTTACGCTCGACTCATGGGACGGATGGAAAAGCATGGCCGCCGAGCGCGGCTGGCAGTGGGTAGCCTATGAGCAAAACGCATGCAATGACGGCGCGCTACTTGCGATCAAAACCCTCATCGGGCAGCGCACCGGCGTCGACCCCACACGCATCTACCTGGCCGGACGCGGCGAGACGGCAGCCTGTGTGTTCTATAACGCCTCGCGCGCTCCGGACCTGTGGGCCGCGGCGCTGGCCATCGGAGGCGATTCGCGCGAAGCCATCGAAACGAACCGTCTCTTCGCCGCCAACCTGAGCATGACACCGCTCCTATGGGTGGCAAATCCCGACCCCGCTCGCAAAACGCTGCCCGGCGTGACGATGCGCGAGCAGGCCACCGGCGCGGAGGCCGCCGAATTCCTCGGCAGTCGCCAGCGCGATCCCTGGCCGCCGAAAATCGACTTCGAAACCGGGAACCCGAAATTCCTGCGCTGCGCGTGGCTGGAGATCACCAAGGTCGACGTGACGCGCCGCAACGACGCACTGACGGTATCGCGCATCCCACCCGGTTCCGGCGCCCGCCTGGATCCGGGTCCGATCAAGCCCGGAGACCGCATCCTCGCCATCGCCGGAAAAGATCCCACGCAGTTTCTCGACGAAGCGCGCCAGGAGCGGCCAGTCGCCGTGACGGTGCAGCGCGGCAAGGAAAAATTGCGCTTGGAGACGCGCGTCGTCATGCCGGTTCGCGAGGAAGCCCTCACCGTGCGCGTGCAGGCCGAAGTGCAACCGGAGAGTAAAGAGATCGTTGTCATCACGCGTGGCATCGTGCAGTTGAAATTGAACCTTCCACCGCAGTGGGCGCCGGCCGTGGTGAACTGGAACGGCCCCTCCGCGGCGAACCTCCCAGCGCCGGGCTGCCATCTGCTGACCGCGGGCGCAAGCTCTGTTTCCGTCGAGCCGTGCCGGTAAATATCCCCCGGCTAAGCCTGGGCCTGAAGTTTCAACATTTGCCGAGCCCGAAGGGCTTGAGACGGCCGGAGGTTTCGACGATCCCGGCGCCTTAGCCTGGGGTATACTCTCAGTGGAGATTTCATGAACACCCGCCGCGATTTCTTCCGGGCGGCCGGAATAGCCGTCCTCGCCGCGCAGGGCGCGCCCGCCAAGCCGCGCCGCTTCACGG
Organism: Bryobacteraceae bacterium; assembly: GCA_963668605.1. Classification (GTDB taxonomy): domain Bacteria; phylum Acidobacteriota; class Terriglobia; order Bryobacterales; family Bryobacteraceae. Next base: position 7,074,878 of record OY764903.1, on the reverse strand, counting down.
ATTACGACACCCCGGCCCGCCAGTTGCTCTCCAGCCTGTCGCTCGATGAAAAGATCGGGCAGATGACGCAGCCCGACCAACAGTATCTAAAATCGCTCGACGACATTGAGACCTATCATCTCGGTTCCCTGCTCAGCGGCGGCAATTCCGACCCCAAGAGCGGCAACGATCCCGACTCCTGGACCGCGATGTGCGACGGCTTCCAGAAGCGTGCGCTCGCCGCCCGCCCGCGCATCCCACTGCTCTATGGCATCGATTCTGTGCATGGAAACAGCAACGTCATCGGCGCCGTCATGTTCCCTCACAATATCGGGCTGGGCTGTACGCGCAACGCAAAACTGGTGGAGGAGATCGGCCGCCTCACCGCGTCAGAAACTCGCGCCATCGGAGCCAACTGGGCCTTCTCACCCTGCGTCACGGTACCGCAGGATATCCGCTGGGGCCGCACCTATGAGGGCTTCAGCGAAGACCCGTCCGTAGTCGCGCCACTCGGCGCCGCCGCCACCCGCGGCCTGCAATGGGACGACCTGGTCAGCCCCCACTCCGTTCTCGCTTGCGTCAAGCACTTTGCCGGCGATGGCGGCACCACTTTCAACACGGGCATGCCGCGCGGGCGTAACAGCACCGCGCGTTATCCGCTCGATCGCGGCGACACACGCGGCAATGAGGAGACACTCTTCCAACTCCACATCGCCGGCTACATTCCGTCGATCGCGGCCGGCGCCGGCTCCATCATGCCGTCGTACTCCAGTTGGAATGGCGAGAAATGCTCGGGCAGTAAACGGCTGCTCACCGGAATTCTCAAGGAACGGCTCGGCTTCCAGGGCTTCCTCATCTCGGACTACAACGCGCTCGGCGAACTGCCCGGCAGCTACCAGGAGCAGATCGCGCAATCGATCAACGCCGGCATGGACATGGTGATGGTGCCCGACCGATACCAGGAGTTCATCCGGTTGCTCAAGGCGAACGTGGCCGCGGGCAAAGTGCCGCAGTCGCGCATCGACGACGCGGTACTGCGCATCCTGCGTGTGAAATTCGCTATGGGGATGATGGCGCCCAATGCCAACCTCCTGGCCGTGGCAGAGGCGCGCAGGGAGTTCGGTTCGGCCGCACATCGGGCGGTGGCAAGACAGGCAGCGCGCGAATCCATCGTGGTCTTAAAAAACGAACGCAAAACGCTGCCGCTACCCCGCGGGCGCGGCCGCATCCACGTCGCCGGCAAGAGCATGGACGATATCGGCAACCAGTGTGGCGGGTGGACCATTACGTGGCAGGGCAAGAGCGGCGCTACGACCAAGGGCACGACGATTCTCGCCGCTCTGCGCACAGTGGCAGGCCGCGTCACCACCAGCACGGATGGCAGCGGCGCCGAAGGAGCGGACGTTGGCGTGGCTGTGATCGGCGAGAAGCCCTACGCCGAGTTCGAGGGAGACCGCACCGATCTGAAGCTCGCGCCCGAGGATGTGGCCGCGGTGAAGAACCTCAAGCGCGCCGGGATCCCGGTGGTGGCCGTGATCGTCTCGGGCCGCCCGTTGGTGGTCGACGAAATCCTCGCGGATGCCGATGCCATCGTCGCCGCGTGGTGGCCGGGCAGCGAAGGCGATGGCGTCGCCGACGTGCTGTTCGGAAGCCACCCGCCAAAGGGCATGCTCTCGTTCACTTGGCCCGCGGGCGGCTCGACCACCTTTCTCCGAGGCGCTGCGGGATACAAAACGCTGTACGCCTTCGGCCACGGATTGGGGTATTAGCGTTACGGCAACTCGCCCGTCCGCCAGGCGGGACAGCTATCGGAGCTAAATCGTCCTGGTCCGTCCAGGTTCCGCGCGGTACGCTCGTTTCGCATGTGCTAACCTGTGCCTTAAGTCAAAGGTACCTATGAGTCAAACGCGCGTAAAGCTTCAATTGATGAGTGCGTCGGAAATCGATCGGACGCTCGTCCGGCTAGCCCACGAAATTCTCGAAAAAACTAAGGATCTGGAGAAATTGGCCTTCATCGGCATACGGCGCAGGGGTGTCCCGCTCGCCGAGCGCCTGGCGAAAAAGATCGAGAGCCTGGAGGGGTGCGCAATTCCCGTCGGCACGCTCGACATCAAGCTCTACCGCGACGACCTGTCCACCGTGGGCAGCGCGCCGGTGGTGAACGCTTCCGAGATCGGCTTTTCCATCGTCGGAAAAGACATCGTACTCACCGACGACGTGCTCTATACGGGGCGCACCGTTCGCGCCGCCCTCGACGCCCTGTTCCACCACGGACGCCCCGCTCGCGTGCAACTGCTGGCGCTGATCGATCGTGGGCATCGCGAACTGCCGATCTCGGCGCGCTACGTCGGCCGCAACATCCAGACCTCTTCCAACGAGATCGTCGAAGTGAAATTCCAAGAGATCGACGACACCGAGAAGGTGTTGTTGGTCGAGAGAGTGCCAGAATAGGCGCGAGCACAGCGCCAGGGGGAAACGATGTCGTCCGGACTATTGGGAATCGAGGGTTTGGAACGCAGCGAGATCGAAGAGATTCTCACGCGCGCGAAGCACTTCCAGCCCTTGCAGCACCAGCCGTTCAAACGGCTCGATACGCTGCGCGGCCGCATGGTGGTGAACCTCTTTTTCGAGGCTTCGACCCGCACGCGGACCAGCTTTGAAATCGCCGCCAAGCGGCTCGGCGCGGATACGATCTCGATCACGGCCGCCGGTTCCAGCGTTTCCAAGGGTGAGTCGCTCGTCGACACCTTGAACACGCTGGGCGCGATGCACCCGGATGCAATCATAATGCGCCACTCCGCCTCCGGCGCGCCGCACTTTCTGGCTCGCTACCTGCCCACGCCGATCATCAACGCGGGCGACGGCACACACGAACACCCGACGCAGGCTCTGCTCGACGCGCGCACGATCCTCGACCGGCGCGAATCGCTTGAAGGCCTGCGCGTCGCCATCATCGGCGACATTGCGCACAGCCGCGTCGCCCGCTCCAATGTCTATCTGCTCTCCAAGTTCGGAGCCGATATCGTGCTCTGCGGCCCGGCGTCGCTGTTGCCGCGCGAACTCGCCGACATCGCGCCCGGCGTGACACTGACCTATAACATTCGCGAAGCGATCCGCGATGCCGACGTGATCATGATGCTGCGAGTACAGCTCGAGCGGCAGCACGAAGCGGCCTTCCCTGCAGCGGAGTATTTCCAATTTTACGGCCTGCGTCTCGATCACCTCGACCTGGCCAAACCAAACGTCCAGGTGATGCACCCGGGGCCGATCAACCGGGGCCGCGAGATCTCGTCCGAGGTGGCCGACTCGCAGCGTTCCGAAATCCTCAACCAGGTGCAGAACGGCGTTGCGGTCCGCATGGCCGTGCTCGAAAGGATCCTGGGGGAATAGCGCGATGGGCAAGCTTCTCATTAAGAATGGCAGGATCGTCGATCCGGCCTCGAATTTCGACAAGATCGCGGACCTGCTCCTCGACGGCAAGACTATCGTAGGACTCGGCGAGAACATCGATTCCACCGGCGCCGAAGTCTTCGACGCTTCGGGCCTGGTCGTGGCGCCGGGATTCATCGACATGCACGTGCATCTGCGCGAGCCCGGCTTTGAATACGCCGAGACGATTGAGAGCGGTTCGCGCGCGGCGGCAGCCGGCGGCTTCAGTTCCGTCTGCTGCATGCCGAATACGTCTCCGGTCAACGACAGCGCCACTGTCACCAACTACATCGTGGAACGCGCGCGGCTTACCGCGATCGTAAACGTCTTCCCGATCGGCGCGATTACAAAGGACAGCAACGGTGAGGCGCTCGCGACGATCGGCGCAATGAAAGAAGCGGGCGCGGTCGCGATCTCCGACGATGGCAAGCCCGTCATGAATGCGCGCGTGATGCGCCGCGCGATGGAATTCGCCAAGGCCTTCGGCGTTCCCGTCATCAATCACTGCGAGGACCTGCACCTCAGCGCGGGCGGCGACATGCATGAAGGCTTCACCTCTGTGCGTCTCGGCCTGCACGGGATCCCGTCGGCCTCGGAAGACGTGATGGTGGCTCGCGACATCCTGCTGGCGGAACTCACCGGCGCCCGTTATCACGTTGCGCACATCTCTGCGCGCCGCGCCGTGCAGATGGTCGCCTACGCCAAGTCGAAGGGCCTTCCTGTTTCCTGCGAAACGACGCCACACCACTTTTCGCTCTGCGACGCCGACATGCTGCCCTACGACAGCAACTATAAAATGAAGCCGCCGCTGCGCTCAAAGGCGGATGTAGAGGGCGTGCTCGAAGGAGTGGCTTCCGGCGCGATCGACGTGATCGCAACCGACCACGCACCCCATGCGGGCAGCGATAAGATGCAGGAGTTCGAGCGCTGTCCGTTCGGCATTATCGGTCTCGAAACCGCCCTCGGACTCGCCTTGCGCGATCTGGTGCACGCGGGCAGAATTTCGTTGCGGCGCATGATCGAGATGTTCACCGTGAATCCAGCCCGCATCCTAAACCTCGATCGCGGCACACTCGCCGCCGGGGCGCCGGCCGATGTCACCATCTTCGATACGGAGTCCGCCTGGACCTACGACGTGAACCGCTCCTTCTCTAAGAGCAAGAATTCGCCATACGATGGGTGTACGTTCCGCGGCGGTCCAATTGCTACCATCGTAAACGGCGCAGTAGTTTGGCGTAGAGATTAGCTGATCTAAAAGATAAATCATCATGGACATCCGGCGTATCGATTCACCCCGGGGCCACTCACGAGTTCTGCTTGTAGTGGCCCTTTTGTTTTTAGTGCTGATTGGCGGACGGACTGCCGCCTCGTATGTGATCGAGTACCAGTGGTGGCAGGAGATGGGCCAGGTGTCTACCTGGTTCAACATGCTGCTCTACGGCACGCTGCCCGTCGCCGCAGCGTCGTTGCTGGCCGCCGTCCTGTTCTGGCTGGCTCACATGCGCGGAGTGAAATTCAGCGGCTCCGGACGCGCCTCCGGCTGGAGTCTGCTCGGCGCTCTGGTCCTGGGATTCCTCGTCGCATCGGCACTCATCGAGAGTTGGACCGTGGTGCGTTTCTTCGGGGGCCGCGGAGTTTCCGGAGGCGACGCATGGCGCGATCCGGTTTTCGGGCACGCGCTCTCGTTCTACTTTTTCGATCTCCCGTTCTATGCCATGCTGCTCCGCGTGGTCCTAACGCTGGCGTTGCTCAGCGGACTGATCTTCTGGGTCACGACACGCGCGTACCAACTGCGCGGCAACATTGCACAGTGGCAGCGGCAGGGCGAAGTCTCGATCGCCGAACTAGGGCTCAGCGGCGGTCTGGAAGCGCACTTCTTTCGCGGAGCGGCGGCGCTGTTTCTGCTCGTGCTCGCCGCCCAATGTTATCTGGACCGCTTCGACATGCTCCTGAACGAGCATGTCTTCCTGGTCGGCGTGGATTACGTCAATGAGACGGTCGGCTTGCCGCTGATCTGGCTGGCAGTAGCGGCATGCGTGCTCGCCGCCGTGCTGGTCGCGATGGGGCGCTGGAAATTCGTCCTGATCGTTCCAGCCGCATTCGCGCTGCAGAGCCTGATTCCCAAAATGGTGAATTCGCTCTACGTGCGGCCCAACGAGATCTCGATCCAGCGCCCGTACATCCAGCGCCACATTCAGGCCACACGCGCGGCCTACGGCTTGGATCACGACGTAAAAGAGATCGAATTTCCGGCGACCATGGAAGCGCGCATCGATACGTCCAAGCACAAGGCGCTGCTCGACAACGTGCGCCTGTGGGACTGGCGCGCCTTCCACGATACCGTCACGCAGATTCAGGCGCTGCGCCCCTACTACGTTTTCGCGGACAGCGACGTCGACCGCTATACGATCAACGGCCAGTTGCGCCAGGTGCTGCTCACGCCACGCGAACTCGACATTCGCCAACTGCCCGACGCGCGCACGCGCTGGATCAACCCGCACTTCATCTACACGCACGGCTATGGCATCGTGATGGCCGAGGCGAGCCGCATCACTCCCGATGGGCTCCCTTCGCTGCTGATCAAGGATGCGCCGGCGAAGGTCGAAGTGCCCGGTCTCCAGATCACGCGTCCCGAACTCTATTACGGCGAAGTAAACCACGAGCCGATTTTTGTCGGCACGGGGCAGGCCGAATTCAACTATCCGTCCGGTTCGGAAAACGTGCACAGCAAATACGACGGACAAGGCGGATTCCCGGTCGCTTCGCTGCCCATGCGCCTGGCCGCCGCGGTGGCCGAAGGCGACTGGAATATCCTGCTGACCAACCTGCTCTCCGGCGACAGCCGCATGATGATCCGGCGCAAAGTGGTGGAACGCGTGGGTGCGCTAGCCGGCTTTATCACCTGGGATCCGGATCCGTACCTTGTGCTGACCAAAGAAGGCCGCCTGGTCTGGATGCTGGATGGGTATACAACTTCGACCCAGCATCCCTACTCGCGCACGATCGACCTGAAGGGCCTGGGCAGCTTTAACTATGTGCGCAACTCGGTGAAAGCTACTATCGACGCCTACGACGGCAAGGTCAACCTGTACATCTTTGCGCCCGACGACCCGATTATCCGCGCCTATGCCAGGCTGTTTCCGGCGCTTCTGAAACCGGCTGAAGCGATGCCCGCCGACCTGCGCGAACACGCGCGCTATCCCGAAGTGATCTTCCGCGCCCAGGCGGAGATCTATCGCACCTTCCATATGCGCGATCCCGAAGCTTTCTACAACAAGGAGGATCTCTGGGACATCGCCAAGAATATCTCCGGGCAGGCCGGCAAACCGGAAATGCTAACGCCGACCTATGTGGTCGCGACACTGCCCGATGCGGACAAACCGGAGTTCCTGTTGATGCTCCCGTTCACCCCGCGCAACAAGGACAACCTGATCGGCATGATGGTGGCGCGCTGCGATGGGCCGAACCTCGGCCAGATCGTGTTCCTGCAACTTTCCAAACAGGCCCTGATCTTCGGCCCGATGCAGATCGAAGCCCGCATCAACCAGGATCAGATGATCTCGAAAGATCTCTCGCTCTGGAATCAGCAAGGCTCCCAGGTCTTGCGCGGCCAGATGCTCGTGCTCCCGATCGAGAATACGATCCTATACGTGGAACCGCTCTACATCCAGGCCAGCGAAGCGCGCATGCCCCAACTCAAGAAAGTTGCGATAGCGATGGGCAACACGCTGATTTACACGGATACTTATGAGGAAGGCATAGCGCAACTGGGAGGTATGCGCCAGGCTACGCCGGCCGTGAAGACCGCCGCAATCCCGGGCCAGCCACCGGCGGCGGCGCCAGCACCTTCAGCGGAAAGCGAGAAGCGCCTCGAAGCCCTACGCGGCAGATTCCAGCGCTACCGCGACCTGATGGCCCAAGGTAAGTGGGCCGAGGCCGGACGAGAGTTAGAGGCGATCGGCTCCGAGATCAACCGGAAGTAGAATCACGCTGAGCACTCGGTTTCGGAAGGCCCGCTAGTGTAGTGCGTCACGCAGAATGTGGAATATTTCGCGGGGTCGGGAAACCGCTCCCTGACGGTCGCGGCTCGGCAACCCACTCGCGTGCTTACGGCGTTTAACCGAGCCGCGACCGTCAGGGAGCGGTTTCAGGCTCAGCTATAAACACCGCAATTTCGGACGCACTACACCAGCTTCTGGTACAGGAGGCGCCATTGCGTGCTTGACTGCGGTGTCAGTGAAGAAACGAGTATGCAGCCTAATTTCCCAAACAGCGCCAGCCTGCTGAAGAAGAACCTGGAGAATAACGCAGCGGTGATTTACGTGCTGGACCGGGATCTCCGCATTGTCTACTGCAATGAAGCATGGAATCGGTTTGCAGCGGAAAACGGCGGCCGGGGGTTGGAGCGTGACAGTCAAGTGGGTCGATCGTTGATGGATGTCATTCCCCTGCCGCTAAAGCAGTTTTTCGAGGAGAACTATCGGAAGGCGTTGTCTAAACGGGAAATTTGGTCACACTCCTACGAGTGTTCCAGCCCGACCGTCTATCGCGCCTTCCGAATGGTGTCCTACCCGGACCCGGAAGGTGACGGGGTCGTCGTAGTGAACTCAATTACCGTGGAACGGCCACATGAGGATCAGGACCGAAAAGTGTGCTCCCCGAATGGGATGCTGTATGAAGATGAGCAAGGCATTGTTACAATGTGTTGCCACTGTAGAAGGACTTGCCGAGTAGGACAGACGGCTGTGTGGGATTGGGTTCCCATATACCTGGAAGAACCTCCCGAACTAATCAGCCACGGCATTTGCGCCGTCTGTATGAACTTGATCTATCCAAGATTTGTGGAAGGTTAGCCGATGTTGGAAGGCCGTCAAGAATTCCCAGAGCCGGTAAGGAAATTCTTGACGGCCTTCGACAGGTAATCCGTGTGAATTGGTTGATTGCGTGATTGAGGGACGCGATACACTCTGGATATGACGCTGAAGGCGCCGTTTGACAGGATTTCCGTTGAACCCGAGAAGATGGGCGGGCAGCCGTGTATTCGCGGAATGAGGATTACCGTGCGGCGCGTGGTTGAGTTGCTGGCGGAGTATGACGATCGCGGCGAATTGCTCAAGGAGTATCCGGATCTGGAGCCTGAGGATCTGCGGCAGGCGTTGCAGTTTGCGGCGAGCAGCCTGGACGGCAGCATCGATTTCCACATTCACGCGGCATGAAATAGGTTCTTCTGGATCAGGGACTTCCTTTCGGGGCGGCAGAGTTGCTTCGGAAGCGCGGTTGGGACGCCGTGCATGTGCGCGAAATCGCGATGAGCGATGCAACGGATCTGGAGATTCTGGCAAGAGCGGCGGCAGACGACCGGGCCTGCGTCACGCTTGATAAAGACTTTCATGAAGCGCTCGCCAGAAGCCAGGCGGCGCACCCCTCGGTGATTCTGCTGCGCTGGCAAAACCTCCGGGCGCGTGGTGTGGCAGAGGTGGTTGAGGCCGCTCTGACGCGCTATGATGCCGAGTTGAGTTCCGGGGTTGCGATTACAGTGAGCGAACGCGCTACACGGGTTCGGAGTTTGCCGCTCGGGCTACTGGGGCCAACGAACTGGTCGTCCCTTATCAGCCTGTTGTAAGCCACGAACAGACACGAATCTGGACGGCAGTTGGAAGCGATCGGCTCCGAAATCAACAAGAGATATCCGCACGCTGGGCACTCGGTTTCAGAAGCTCGCTCACGTATTCCCGGGTTCGATAGAGGAACACTTGCCGACTTATCGTTCCTAATCCAGCCAACTTCCTCGAAGGCCGTATCTGGACCACGCTCGGCACAAGTCCGAGATGGCGACTACGCGTCCATGTGGAACATCGTAAACGGTCGCAACGGCGTTTACCGACCGGTAGACCCTGTCCCCTTGTGTTGTGCAGCGTGGCCAGCTAAGCTTGCTTTGAATGTCGTTGAACCCATTGATCAACGGGTTGGTGATCGCAAATATCCTGTGTTCGCTCGCTCAGGCACAGGACCTTTACACAATAAGCGTGACGGATGACGGTGCAACTGTGTACGTTGCTACTCGGATGCGCCAGTTGAACACGAACCAACCGCTAACGAGCAAGGTGTTCGTGGTTGATAACCAAGGACTGCAGCCTTACGGAGACCCGACAGCCTGGCAGTCGGCTCCGGCCACGTCGGGCAATGGCCAAGTGGTTGGCATCGCGGTCTCGCCCGCAGAGCCTTGCAAGCCTTTGCCTCCTGGCTACGCCAACTGTTACGGGATTCCATCAATCGTAACTTCCATCAGAGGCGCACCCGCCGGGCCCTTGACTGTCCCGGGGACAGTGCGGTTTAGCCAGAACGGCAGATATGCGATTCAGGTCACGCAAGCCGCGACCTTCGATGTTCCAAGATTCTGGGATTTGCAGGAAGGGCGGGCGGTATTCGGCTACCCGCTGCCGTTCAGTTCATACAGCAGACTCGGACGGCCGGTTGCTAATAACGGCACGGTAGTGAGCAACGACCTGGGACTAACGGTGTGGCGTCCCGGGCCCGTCGGTCGGAGTAATCTTAACCTCGGCGAAAACATCGAGGACGCAGTGATAGACCCCGCTGGCTCAACTGTTGTATATACACGCCGGTCCAACGTACCGGGGATTTTCAAGAGCGTGAGGACCGTAGACTTAAACTCAGGGAGCGTCCGAACGCTGGCGGAAGGTTACGGCGACTGCTATCAACCACTGATCAGCAACGACGGCAAATCGGTCCTGTTCGTCTCTACCGCGATGTTCGACGGCAGCAAAACAACTGGTGCCCCACAGGCGTTTTTGATCAGCATTGAAGGCTCGGGGCAGAGGCAATTGACGCATGATCCGGCTGGAGTTGAATTCGCTATCCTTGCAGGCGACGGCGGGACCGCGATCGTTTTGTCGCGTTCCGGTAGGTTGCAAAGCCTGGAGATCGTGACCGGCCGAATTACCGAGTTGATTCCGCGCACAGTCATGTTGACTGATCAACTCACATCTAATCAGTTTTCATTCGCTTGTGTTGCCGGGTCGCTATGTCGGTTGAAGGGTGTCGGATTCACCGAAGACCGGCTGTCGTCACCGGCGGGTCCACTCCCTCTCTCCCTCGGTGACGTCGCTGTGCGATTGAACGGGACCGCCGCCCCACTATTGTGGGCATTTCCTGATGAAATAGCTTTTCAAGTGCCTTGGGAGGCAAGCGGAAAACAAACCGTGGAACTTGAGCCGAGAACTCAGTCGGTATTCGAACATTTTCCAGTTGAGCTTTCGGTGAATTCCCGCGACCCTGCCTTTTGGGCTCTCCCGGCTCCATACGACCGGTCCGGGTACGGTTACCCGCTGTCCGTCGCGGCTCATGAGACGTTCGATTCTTTAGTATTGCCGGAAAACCCTGCACGCCCTGGGGAAATCGTCCACTTGTACGCGACCGGCTTCGGATCAGTTGCTCCGGCAATGAGGACGGGAATTCCTGCGCCCGAGAACCCACTTTCGTGGCTTCTCACGCCTATGGATTGCAAGCTCGGTGACGTCCCTGTGACAATTACTTATCAGGGCTTGGCACCAGGCTTTGTGGGCCTGTATCAGGTGTCGATGCGCATTCCCGATTTCAGCGGTCTGGCGCAGATCCAGTGTGGAAACGGCCAGTACCTTGCCCACATACCGGTCCAGCAACCAACTCGATAGTGCATCGGCCGCTTTGACGGAGGCTCTCCGGCCAACTTGGGTGAAGCGGTGGGCGCTACGTCGCTAGCGTAGCCCTCCTCCGTCGCCAAATGGCTGCGTAACGCCCTACTCGTAGAAGTGAACCCACGCGGGCCAGAAGTCCCATTCTGGGAAGCTTGCAGATTAGTATCCACAAACGCACTGGTGCAAATTGAAATGCCCTGCGGGCAGCGGAGCGGTTCATGCCCCCTGGCGTCGCCACCACCGACGCTGGCGAACTGATTCAACGGCGCACTTAGCGATTGGCGGCGCGCCCAGTCCCCGACGATCCAGTCTCTATCCACCAGACTCGCTTCCGTGGAAGCAGCAGACACACATCTACCCCAGGTGCACTCGGAGTCTCTGTCCCAACGCGGCTGGCGGCTTACTTCTTCAGCTCCACCAGGATCACCTGGAACGGCTTGTTGCCCACATTCTGCGGAAGGTGACTCCCGGCGGGCGTCCAGCTCGTTCCTCCGGATTTGGCCGGCATATCCTGCGATTTCCCGTCGGGCGTGGTCATGCGGGTCATCCCGTCGGTGAGATAGACTGCCACCGAATTGGGGTGATTGTGCATCACCGACTTCTCTCCGGGCCCATACGAGATGCGTAAAACTCGCACGCTCTCGTTCTCGAACTCCACCTTGTAATGCTTGGGATCCACCTTCACCGGATCCGCTTTGCCAGCGCTGGCCGGCTGCGCGTGGGCCGCCACGCCATAGGCGAGGACGCCGGTCAGAATCAGAGTTGCTGCAATCGTCAGGCTCTTCATTTACCCCTCTCTTTCAGTCGGACTTCCAGCCGCAGTTCTCCTGGGCAGGCGAACGGTCCGCTCGGAATCTCCAGTTTGGAACCCAGGTTAGAAAAATTGTACACCTACATCGGCGGAGCGCGGCAACTGAATTTTCACGCCGGTCTCGCAGGCAAAGGGAAGGCGTGACGGCGCGGATGGAAATCGAGCGATAAATTCTTAACGATTTAGTGAAGCTCGATTATACTGGACCTAATTGTAGGAGGGGCTCATGGCACGATTGCACAGGTTTGCGCTTGTGACGTCGAGTTTGCTTGGGGCTGCAGGGCTTACCTACGCGCAAGGGATTATAAGTACTGTGGCGGGGAACGGTGGCCTAATCGCCACCGGCGATGGCGGCCAGGCTACCAGCACCGCAATAGGATATCCCATAGGCGTGGCGGTGGACGGCTCTGGGAACGTCTACTTCGCGGATTCGTTTGGCAAACGGATACGCAAGGTCCTCGCCTCGAACGGGGTCATTACCACGGCTGCGGGAGGCGGAAGTCCGGCATCCGTTGGAGATGGACCGGCAACCTCGGCTGGGTTTGTTTTCCCTGCGTCGACGCATGTCGGGCTCGCCGTGGATGGCAACGGAAATCTCTATATTACGGACGTCGGCAATCACCGCGTACGCAAGGTGAACCCGACGGGACTGATCACAACGGTGGCGGGCGCCGGCTCCCTGGGTGATTCCGGTTTCTCCGGGGATGGCGGGCCGGCCACCGCCGCCAAGCTCAACAGCCCTAGCGGCGTAGCGCTGGACACCGCGGGAAACATCTATATCGCGGACACGGGCAACGGGCGGATCCGCAAGGTCGATACCAGCGGAGTCATCACCACCGTCGCGGGGCGAGGGAACGGCATGGTGCTGGGCGACGGCGGGCCGGCCCTCAATGCGCAGTTGGCAAATCCCAGCGACGTGGCGGTGGATTCAAACGGAAACATCTACATCGCCGACGTGGGCAACGGCGCGATCCGCAAAGTTGACTCGAAAGGCACGATCACGAGTGTGCTGCACGGAGGCTTTGGTTTTTGCTCACCGTCACCGGTTGCAGCGGCGCGCGCGGATGTTGGGCGAGCTACCGGTCTGGTGGTGGACAGCAGCGGGAATTTGTATATCGCGAATGAGTCCGCGAACTGCGTCCAGGAACTGGAAACCAATGGGATCGTGAGCACCTTAGCGGGAGGCGGGACGAACCTGCGCGCCGAGGGGGTCGCGGCAACCACCGCAGCGTTGGGCAACGTTTGGGCCGTAGCTGTGGAGGCCGGAGGCAATATCTACCTCACGGACAGTTCGAACGGCCTGGTTCGCAAGGTGACGCCGCGCAGCACTCCGCCTTCGGCGTTGCCAGTCGTGACCGGCGCGGTGAACGGAGCCAGTTTTCTGGCAGGGATCGCACCGAATTCCTGGGCCACGATCCGGGGTTCGAATCTAGCGCCGCGCACGGACACGTGGAACAACTCCATCGTGGCTGGAATCCTGCCCACGACGTTAGATGGAGTGACGGTGACAATCGGAGGCCGCCCAGCGTATGTGCAGTATATCAGCGCGAGCCAGATCAACGTCTTCGTCGGGGACTCGGGGACGGGACTGCTGCAAGTGGTGGTGACCACACCGGCGGGGGCCAGCGCGCCGTTCACAGTGCTGTCGAGCACCTACTCACCGGCGTTTTTCGTGTGGCCGGGTAACCAGCCGGTAGCAACCCACGCGGATTTCACTTGGGCAGCCAAGAGCGGCACGTTTTCCGGAGCGACTACGGTGGCCGCAAAGCCCGGGGAAGTGGTTATCTTGTGGGGGAACGGGTTGGGACCCACCTCGCCGCCGACGCCGGAGGGCGTGCAAATTCCAGGGACGCCAACGTATTCGACCATCTCCCTGCCCACTATCACCGTGAATCTGACGCCGGCCACGGTGTATGGCGCGGCACTGGCTGCAGGTTTCGCGGGGCTGTGCCAAGTGGCGTTTCAAGTCCCTGCATCGTTGCCGGACGGGGACTATCCGGTGAACGGGACAATCGGGGGCACGCCGTTCGCGGCCGGGACGACACTTTCGGTGCGGCACTAGCCGGCGACACGGTTCCCGCACTGCCAAGCCCTTACTGCTCCGAAATGACGGCCCATCTGGACACTACTGTGTTGGAACTCTCGGGTGCTGACTAGCGCACGCTAATGGTGGCGAGTTCCTGGCTGAGAGCGCCTCCAAAAAACAGCACCACCCGCAGATTGCCGCGGCCGCATTGAGGCTGGTCCGGAACGCGGACGTTGACCTGGATGGCTCCGGCAATCAGCCCAGGCGCGCTGCCGGAGTAAAGAACTTCCGCCGGGCAAGATCCAATGTAGGCCGATGCTGGCAGTGTTCGTGGAGGAGTTCCTGCGATAGCGGTGCCGTCCTCCGGAACCGGATCCAGTTTCCCCGCACCGGTAGCGAACAACACTACGATCGAACCCGGGCCTGCGGGATTGGACTGCGAGTTGATCGAGTGGTCCTCGTTCAATGCCGCAGCCTGGCCGCTACCCGACGAGTCGGTGGTGAAGATGCCGGGGTTCGCGCCGAAAACGGGGAGTGACAGAACGTTTGATCTGACGCCCGCATACTCGATTTGCACCTGAGTCGAGGTCTTGCCGTCAAGGCCGAACGGAGCGACGGCGTTGATCTGGTCAGAGCGAACGAACAGGAGAGGCGCCGGATTGCCATCGAAGAGGACTCTGACGCCAGCAAGCGAGGTAGGGAGGTGTCTGGTGGCATCGAGGTTGGCCGGGACGCCGGCAGGCGGACCGATTCCCGAGCCGAAGAAACTGACGATTTCGCCAGGCGAGACCGCGTTCGGCGCGAGGCTAGCCGAGTTCGCCTCGCACGTGAGTGCAAAGGGATGCTGCACCGAGAGGTCGACCTGCGCAAGAAAAGCGTCCCCGAAAAAAGGGTACAGATTCGTGAAATCGGAGCCGCCGCCCCCTCCGGGCGCTTTTTGCAGCGCCTCGGTGGAGACAGGAAAGTCGGGCGCGTCGGTAGATCCGGCAACGTAGACTCGCCCCTCGGCATCAAGTGCGATCGCGGTTCCGATGCTGGCCGTGCGAGAGCCGCCGCCGAGGTAACCGGAGTATTTCAGGGCAGTTCCGCCGGCGCTGAGACGGACCAGAAAGGCGGCGGAATAGCCGGTTCCGCATCGTTGAACCGCGTCGGGCGTGGTGGGGAAATCAATCCCGCGCGAAACGGGTTTGGCGTAGCCCGTAACGTAGGCATTTCCGGACTTGTCCACTGTGATCGCGTAGCCGATGTCGGCGCCGTTGCCACCGAATACACTCGAGTACACCAGAGAGCTGCCGGAGGGGTTGAACTGGGTCACAAAGACATCGCCACCGTCGGAGCCCGCCTTGGAACGAAACTGGAATGCCCCTGCTGTGATTGGGAAGTCCCCGGCAGTGGTGGAGCCTGTGACATATGCGCTACCCGCGCCATCGATCGTCAGACCGAACGCATAGGTGCTGTTTTCGCCGCCCAGGTAGGTGGAATAAACCAATGCCGTGCCTGTGCTGTTCAGCTTCGCAACATAGGCCGAGGCACCGCCCTTGCGGCGGCTCTGGAAAGCGCCGAGTGTGACGGGGAAGTCGTCCGAACCGGTGACTCCGGTCACGTATGCGCTTCCGGCGGAATCGAGCGCGAGAGCGAACGCGTAATCCTCATCAGATCCGCCCAGATAGGTCGAATACAGAAGGCCGGTGCCGGCGGAGTTGATTCGGGCGACAAAGATGTCGCTTGAACCATGACCACTCGTTTGGACCACTCCCTGAGTAACCGGGAAGTCCCGCGAGCCCGTGGTGCCGGCGACAGAGGCGACACCCGAAGAATCCACCGCAATTCCGTAAGCTTGATCGATCGAGGTTCCCCCCAGGTAGCTGGAGTAGACCAGCGCGGAACCGGTGGGGTTGAGCTTAGTCACAAAACCGTCGCCCACCGGAGTTGAAAACGGCGGCAGCGACCGGCCTCCCGTGCCTCCGAACTTGGACTGAAAGGCTCCGGGCGTGACTGGGAAATCCTGGGAGTTGGTGCCCCCGGTGAGATACGCGTTCCCTTCGGCGTCCACGGCAATGGACATGGCCGCGTCCTTGTCGGATCCCCCCAGATACGTCGCGTAGAGTAGCGCCGTCCCCTGCGGATTCAGTTTCGCAACGAACACATCGGTAGCGTCTTGAAACGTGCGGCCAGGGATGGAACCAGTGGTTTTCGGGAAATCCAGGGAAGCGGTGATGCCCGCCAAAAAGATGTTGCCGTAGCGATCGAGCGCAACAGAAAATGCGCCATCGGCGCCGGCGCCGCCGAGGTAAGTCGCGTACGAAATCACGGGATCGATGACCAGAGGTAAGTGGCGATCGTAGGCGCCGATTTCAAAGCGGACCCGAAGTGCGCCGGCGAGCACATATCGACCGGAAATCTCGCGGCGCGTTTGCCCCGCTGGTTGATAGACGTAAGGCTTGCGGTGCAGGAGAGTTTTGCCTTGCAGTGAGAAAACGAGATTGCCGTCACGGTCGAGTTCCATCCGGTCGGCACCCGAAAAATTGAGCGAAATCGCGCTGGGGTCGGCGCCGGGAGAGACGATGAAGTCATACTCGAGCCGGTCATTTCCGCCACGATAGACGAGGTCAATGCCGGAATACACTCGCTCGAATTTGACTGCTGAGTACGCGGCCAGATTCGTGCGCCACTTGCTGCGGTCGCTGCCGACAAAGCAACTGATGGTTCCCGAAAGCGGCTCGATTCCAACGGCTCGCGGCGATACCGCCGCTCCGGCCGGGTTCATCCGAAGGCTGCCATTCGGAAGGCGAAGCAGAGCCTGTCCGCCAGCCATCAGGAAGAGGGTGCTTCGAGGTCCGCGCGACAGAAACCGCACAGCCCTGCCGGCCTGACCCTGGTTGGGTTCGAAAAAGAGAGAGGGTAGTGGCTGGCCGGACCGCAAGACTCCAAGCTCGTCTTGGCCGGCTGTGGAATCGGCTGGCAACACGCGTGTGGCCGCCAGCAATAACAGCAAGAGTGAAGTCAGGCTTCCGCGCCTGGGATGAACCATCACATTGACCTCCCAACGATGGCCGTTCGCCGCTACCTGTGGCAGTGGACTGAAATGGCGTATCAGGAAGCGGCCGCGTTTCCGGCCAGCCTTGCTCTTGGTCCTTGCGCTCAGCATCAGCTTACTCGCGACGGGCGTTCGTGTCAAAGGGAGTATCGGAGGACATTATGAGGGCGACATTTCTGGGTTGCGAGTTGCCGACAAGGGCACGGTGAGCTGTTTTGGGGACGTGCGGCGAAGGGCCTGGAGTGAAAGGTTGCCTGGACCAGCCCTTCGCAGCGTGGCCGGGTGTATGCTCTTTAGCCCACGGAACGCCTCAATGGAAATCCCGGTTCAGAGTGAGTCCGTCTCGGCCAAACGGAGTGGTTGACCCTCGAACCCGGTCTACTCCCGGAAACGTTTAGCGAGTTTGAGCACGATCATGTTGTTGCGGCGCGGGATTCAGTGCGGCCATCCTTGCGTGTGATCTAGAATTAGGACCATGCGCAAAGCAGCGGGCCAAGCATTGCCGCGGGGAGTGATTGCGCTGGGATTCGTCAGCATGTTCATGGATGTCTCCTCGGAGATGATCCACAGTTTGCTACCTATCTTCCTGGTGAGCGTGCTTGGGTTGAGCACTTTGACTGTAGGGCTCATCGAGGGCATAGCAGAGTCCACAGCGGCAATCACAAAAGTCTTCGCCGGTGTGGTCAGTGACTGGATGGGCAAGCGTAAGCCCCTGGTGCTTTTGGGCTATGGTATGGCCGCGCTTACCAAACCCCTGTTCCCCCTTGCTACGAGCGCGGGCGCCGTCGTCACCGCCCGCTTTCTTGATCGCATCGGCAAAGGGATTCGCGGCGCGCCGCGTGATGCCCTGGTGGCTGACTTGACGCCAGTGTTAATGCGCGGCGCCGCCTACGGCCTTCGCCAGTCCATGGACACGATCGGCGCGTTTGCCGGACCTGCGTTGGCGATGGTGTTTATGGCACTCTCCGGCAACAACTTCCGGTTGGTCTTTTGGATCGCTGTGTTGCCGGCTCTGATCTCTGTGGCGTTTGTTGTTTTTGGCGTTCAGGAGCCGGAAATGCACTCCGTTGGGGGGAACAGGCGCTTTCCGCTGCAACGTCAGGAAATTCGCCGCCTCGGCCTCAAGTTCTGGCTCGTCGTAGCCTTAGCCGCCATCCTCACCCTGGCACGATTTAGCGAAGCATTCCTTCTGTTGCGTGTCGCGAACGTTGGCCTTGCGGTCACCTATGTTCCGGTCGTCCTGATCGTCATGAACGTAGTCTATTCAGCCAGCGCCTACCCATTCGGCCATCTCTCCGATCGGCTGAACCGCAGCAGCATCCTTGCAGTCGGGATCGGTTTCTTGATCGCAGCGGATCTGGTTCTCGCCGCGGCAAGTACGCCGTGGGCGGTGTTCGCCGGTTCTATATTGTGGGGACTGCACATGGGAGCGACCCAGGGCCTGTTAACGACAATCGTTGCTGCAACAGCACCGGCAGATCTGCGCGCCACTGCTTTCGGGCTGTTCAACCTCGTCACGGGGGGAGTTCTCCTGCTGGCGAGCGTTCTGGCCGGATTTCTTTGGGAAGTCTACGGACCCGCTGTGCCGTTTCTCGCAGGCGCCGTCTTTTCGACCATAGCCCTGATCGGACTATTGGCGCGACGTCCCACATGTGGCGCTGAATCAAATCAGACACTGAATGGTGCATGACGCACGCAGCACCGCTCCTAAGTCTACAAGTGCTTCAGCAGTTCCACGGCTTCCTGGAAACGCGGAAACTGCTTCTCCGCCTCGCGGAACTCACGTGTGTGCACGCGGCGGCGCGCACCGCTGTGATCGACGGGATGGCGCAGGTGTAACATCTCATGAAAAACGACGTACTCGAGCGCCAGCGGCGGAACTTTCGGGCTGTCGAAGATGCGGCTGATGATGATGGCGTGGTGGGAAGGGTCGTAATGGCCCAGCGTGCTGCGGGAAGCTTTGCGGCTCCAGCCGAGTTGCGGGCGCGCCATCAGCCCGTGAAAGAAGCGGAAATTGATATCCTCGAAAACCTGCTCCAGGTTGTAGTGCTTGCCCTGCGGACCGGACACGAACTTGCGTCCGCGCTCCTGCCGCACGCTGTGCATCGTGCGGCGCATTTCGCCGCGATTCATGAAGACGCGGTAGCGATGCGCGTGGATGCGGGGAACGGGCTTCCGGAAAAGTTTTGACAGCAGAATCCAGGCAAGCGCTTCCATGACCGAGGGCGGCGCCCCGGCGAGTAGATCGCTGATCCGCACATGCACGACTCCCTCGCTCATCTTTATGAAACAATTGACGTTAGCAAACCTACAGAACTCCACTTCAACGCGCGGCGGCGCGGTACGCGGCCTCAATTCCGAGAACACACGCAGGTAGAGCGCCTCGACACACTTGCCTGAGAGTGGCGGCTCGACTTGCTTTTCCGGCGAGTTTAACATATCAAAGAAGGTTGGCCCCTTTTTTCTATCTTACGAAGGTTCCTCGGAACTTAAATTTTTGGGAGGCATTTTGATTAGAGCAAAAATCAGTGCGCTGGGCTGCTATGTGCCGCCGCGCGTGCTGACAAACGACGATTTCGCCGCCATGGTCGATACCAGCAACGAATGGATTATGGAGCGTACCGGGATCAAGACGCGGCACATCGCGGATCCCGAGATGGCGACGTCGGACATGGCCGCCGAAGCCGCAAAGGCTGTGCTCGCGCAGCGCGGCATCGAAGCTTCGGAACTCGATTGCATCATCGTTTGCACCGTCACCCCGGACATGTTCTTTCCCGCGACCGCCTGCCTGGTGCAGGAGAAAATCGGCGCGAAGAAGTGCTGGGGCTTCGATCTGATCGCGGCCTGCTCCGGATTCGTCTTTGGGCTCACGACCGGTGCGCACCTGATCGGGTGCGGCACGCATAAGAAGGTGCTGGTCATCGGCGCCGACACCATGTCGCGCATCATCGATTACAAAGACCGCGCCACCTGCGTGCTGTTTGGCGACGGCGCGGGCGCGTTTCTGCTCGAACCAGCCGCGGAAGGCGAAGATTCGGGCTTCATCGATTACAACCACAAGATCGACGGCTCTGGCGCGTCGGCGCTGTACATGCCCGCCGGAGGCAGTCGCCGTCCTCCAAGTCTGGAGACGATCGAAAAAGGCATGCACTACGTCCACCAGGACGGACATCAAGTCTATCGCTTCGCGGTGCGCAACATGTCCGAGGTCGCGGGCGAGTTGCTGCGGCGCAACAATCTTACAGGCAAGGACATCGACCTGCTGATTCCTCACCAGGCCAACAAGCGCATCATCACAGCCTGCGCGGAGCGCCTTGGCGTCGCACCGGAAAACGTGATGATCAACATTGAGGATTACGGCAATACAACCGCCGCCACGATTCCGCTGGCGACGCGCGACGCCGTCTCCCAGGGCAAACTGAAGAAGGGCGACCTAGCGGTCTTCACAGCGGTCGGCGCGGGCTACACCGTGGGCACGCTGCTGTGGCGCTGGGGTATGTAAGCTTTAGCTGCAAAAAAAGTCGAGCGAGCGGGCGATGTATTGCTTCAGCTCGCTCCGCTTAACCACTGCATCCAAGAATCCGTGCTGTAGCAGGAACTCGCTGCGCTGGAAGCCTTGCGGCAGTTTCTGGCGGATGGTCTGTTCAATCACACGTGGCCCCGCAAACCCGATCAGTGCGCCGGGTTCCGCGATGTTGATGTCGCCGAGCATCGCGAAGCTGGCCGTGACGCCACCGGTCGTGGGGTCCGTGAGCACACTGATGTAAGGGATGCGCGCTTCGTCGAGGCGCATCAGAGCGCCCGAGATTTTGACCATCTGCATCAGGCTCACCGCGCCCTCCTGCATGCGTGCGCCACCCGAGGCGGAGACAACGATGAGCGGCGCGCGTTTTTCGATCGAACGCTCGACAGCCCGAGCGATCTTCTCGCCCATCACTGTGCCCATGCTGCCGCCGATAAACTTCAACTCCAGCGCGCAGATATGGACGTAGCGGCCTTGCAGCGTCCCGCCGCCCGAGAGCAACGCATCCGGCAGCGACGTCGTTTTGCGCATATCGTCCAGGCGCTGGCTGTATGGCTTCGAGTCGACGAACTCAAGCGGATCGGTGGAGACCAGACTGCTGTCGAATTCTTCCCAAGCGCCGTCGAAGAGCATATTCAGGCGGGCGCGCGCATCGAGCCTGAAGTGGAATTCGCAACGCGGGCAGAGTTGGAGGTTCTCGTCGAGGTTCCTGCGCCAGACGATCTGGCGGCAGCCTTCGCACTTCAACCAGAGTCCTTCCGTGCGCACGTGGCGCGCGTGCTCGGGCGTCCCTTTCTCTACACTCGGTTTCTGACGGGTAAACCAGGCCATTGCGAACATCCTCTTTACGTTAGCGCGGGTATGGATGGCCCCGCAATGTTGTGAAGGCGCGGTAGATCTGTTCGGCGAGCATCGCACGCGCCAGTTCATGGGGAAAAGTCATCGGCGAGAGCGAAAGCAGCAGATCCGCCTTCGGCCTCCAGAGCGGCGGCAGCCCGTCGGCGCCGCCGATCACAAAGACCAGGTCACGCCCCTCCATTTCGGCCTTTTCGACGATGGCGATGAAACCAGCCGAGTCCATTGAACGCCCGGCGGGGTCAAGCAGAATGCGGCGCGCCGAGGGGTGGCGCTCCCACGGATCGAAGCGCTGCGGATCGATCTCGCGCATCTCGCAGCGCGTGAATCGCCCGCTGCGCTGCATGAATTCGGCAGCCTGGGCGTTAGCGTGCGCATCCTTCGGCTTGCCAATGAAATAAAGATAAATTCTCATTGAGATTCGCCGAACTGGAGATTGCAGAGCATATATTTCTATTGTCCCCCGCTGGCGCGTCCGCGGCATCCATGGGAAACGGAGCGTCCCGGGCTTAGGGCGGCCACGAAGAAATCTAGTTCGGAGATCTAAAGAACATCCCTGATCGAGCCGATAAATGAGGTTGGACTGAGTGTTCGCCATGGCAGGGAGATTGTGCAACAGCTTAAAAATCCGGCAATGAGAAAAAACCTGATTTCGCTACTCGTGATCGCGTTTGTGGTTGCCATAATCGCTACCGGTCTGTTCTACGGACTCTTCGTTGGGAACGGCTCCCGCGCTCCGTCACAATCGGCGGCTACGCTGGTAGTGGCCAAGCATAACCTGAGCCGCGGCACGGTGCTGCGGGCCGAAGACCTGAAAATGGTCGACTGGCCGGCAGACAAGCCGGTCGGGGGCGGGTTTGTGAACATCGCGGATCCGGATGGGTTGACCGTTTTGGAGCCTATCCAGGAGAACGAACCCATTGTCCAGTCACGCCTGACGCCGAAGAGCTCAACGGCTGCGGGGCTGGGAGTACCCAAGGGCATGCGCGCCGTGACGGTCCATGTGAGTGATTCCGGCGGAATCGTGACTATGCTGCGCTCCGGGCACAAGGTCGACGTACAGGTGGTGGGTAATGGGAAAGAGGCGCAACTCCGAACGGTGTTGCAGAACATCGAGGTTCTCAACGTTCCCGGACAGGAGAATGGCCGACCGATCGTGAATCTGCTGATCAAGCCCGATGAGGCCGACCTCTTGGGTCTGGCAGACACCGTGGCCCGGATTCGCCTGGTCCTCAGGAATCCGCAAGACGACGCGACAACGGCAAGAAGCAGCGTGCTGGCATCCTCTTTCTTTCGGGCGGAGGCGCCGAAAGCCGTTGCCACTAGCAGCGGAAATGCCCCGGCGCTGAAGCCGGATGTACTACCCACCGCAACGGCTGACCTGCGGCCGTCCGCAAAACAATAGGACTGCACGAATGCCCGTCTGGCTGATCCTGATTCCCGCGTTCGTCGCCGCGTTTTCTGGCATTGCGCTCTTACTCGTTCTGGCAAAAGACGCTGGAGCACAGAGTGCCGGGCTGCCGACCGGCGAAATCGCGGAGGCTGCCGGTAGTCCACTGCTGCTGCGCGACGAAGTCGTCAGCACGATCAAGTTCTGGGCCAGGCTACTGGAACGCTTCGACTTTATACACATCATCAAACAGCGCACCGAAGAGGCGCAGTTGGACTGGTCGGTTGGCAGAATCACGGCGATGATGCTGCTGTCCGGAGCGCTCGCATACTCGCTGCTCGGCTATTTGCAGTGGTTGCCCGGCTTTGCGATCGCGGGCGGAGTCGTGTTGGGCGCACTGACGCCCTATTTTTTCGTCTTGCGGCGCCGCCAGAAACGCTTTACCAGTTTCGAGGAGCAGTTGCCGGACGCGCTCGATTCGATGTGCCGCGCGCTCCGGGCGGGCCATCCGCTCCCGGCGGCGATAGAGTTGCTTGCCCTTGAGGGTATGGCGCCAGTCTCGACAGAGATGCGCAAAACGTTCGATGAGTGGAAACTTGGCATGTCGTGGGATCAGGCGCTGGACAACCTCGCCACGCGGATGCCGCTGGCGGATGTCGCCCTTTTCGGGGCGGCCGTCAAGCTGCACAGCCGCTCCGGCGGAAAACTGGGAAGCGTCCTTGCCAATTTGTCGGAATCGATGCGCGAATCGAACGTGTTGCGAGGCGAGGTCCGTGCCGTTGCCGCTCACGGTAAACTCACCGCCACAATCCTGACAGTGTTGCCGGGGCTGATTGCATTCATGATGAATATGGTGAATCCGCGGCACCTGGAATTGCTCTATAACCATCCCTACGGAAAGAATCTCATCGCCGTGGCGTGCGGTCTGATCGTACTGGCTCACTTCGTCATGAGAAGAATCCTGGACATACGCCCATGACGACCTCGACCCTCATCCTATTGATGGGCTTTTTCGTATTTGTGGCTGGCGCCATTGGCGCGAGCGGCTATTATTTGGTGCTGCGAACGGCTGCAAAACGAGAGGAGACCGAAGAGGTCCCGGAGTGGGCTCGCGACGCCGGGAAGAGACCGGCCTCGCCGAAAGAACACCTGGCCTCCGCACTGCAACAGATCGGCGAGGCCATGCCGCTGAAAGAAGCGGAGATGGACCCTGCCCGCAGACAACTGCTCGCCGCGGGATACCGGAGTCCGGCAGCAATTCGAATTCTGCTCGGAACGAAGATTGCCTCGGCGATTGTGTTCGCAATCGTAGCCGGATGGATCGGCCTTTCCTGGCTCGATGAGGGCATCGGGGCGATCATCGCCGCGTTGGCCTGCGGTGGCGTCGGCTATCTCATTCCGGAGCGGGTGATCGCCGTGCTGATTGAGAATCGGAGCTACCGCCTCCGGTCCGGCTTAGCGGCCGCGCTCGATCTGTGGGCGCTGGGTATCGAAGCGGGCCAACCGCTCGACCAATCGATCGTTGACTCCAGCCGGGAATTGGCTCGCGTCTATCCGGACCTGAGTTCCGAGCTGGCGACATTTCAAATGGAGCTGAGAGCCGGAAAGAGCCGCATCGAGGTGCTCAACGAGATCTCCGCGCGCAATCGCGAGCCGGAGTTGAGAAAAGTCTGCAAGCTGCTGATCGATGGCGACCGTTTCGGAACGACGCTCGCCCCGGCGCTCCGCAACCACGCAAAATACCTGCGAGTACGCGGCCGGCAGCGGGCGCAGGAAGCCGCACGAAAAGTCGGCGTCAAGCTCGTGTTTCCAATTTTCTTCCTGATTTTTCCGTCGGTGATCCTGATCACGCTGGGACCGGCTGTGATCCAGATTTCAGCGATGTTTCAATCGATGCTTTCCGATTTGAAATAGCCCGGACGCTAGGCGCATTGCGCGATGCGGCGTACGGGAGCGGGATGCACAGGCCGGCGTGGAACATCGGACGACGCGGCGATCTCAATCAAACTCGCCTCGACATGGGCGTGGTAAGCCGCCTCATAAGCCCGAAACATCCTTCGGCAGCCCCGCCTTGAGTAAAGTTGGAGGAAGACGTGTTCCAGAGCCTTGCCTTTGAGATCGCGGCAGACAGCGGCGAGGTTGCGCGCAGCGACTTCGACGCAAGTCCCGCAATCCAGGCCCTCGTCCATGCAATCGTCTCTCAGAATGGGTAGTCCGTTCACAAAGCCCTCGATGGGAACTTCATTTATACCCCGAAAGTACCGTCAGGAGTAGGGTGATTATGAGTGTTTCGCTGAACTCTTTTGCGGGTATCCCCACACCCAACGGCGCAGCTACCAGGAGTGAGCGCCGACAACTTTAGGCGGTCCCGGCGTCTGATTCCCCAAATCCACTTGAATCACAAACTGTACATTCTTGTGGCGGACGCCTTGCGGCAAACGGCTGAATCCTTGCTCGAGCAGCTTGGTATCGGTGACAAATTCACCAGCCCCACCTGTGCCCGGCGGCCCAAGGCCTGCCACGGTCACGACAATCTGCCCGGTTTTCGAATCGATCAGCCGGGAAATGATCGCATAATCGACCGGATTCGCCCGGTCGGATCGCGTGAAAAGCATCCCCGTCTGCAAATCCTCCACGTACGAGCTCGATGAGTTCCCGGATTGGCCGAGCACAAATCGTCCGCCAATCAAGAGTTTTCTCGTCCACTGATTGCTGGACCCACCGATCAAAACCACAGGACTGCCTCGCAACTCGGAAAAGGTTGCCTCCTCGGATGTACGCACGTCGGCAGTCTTTCCATGCACCGCGAGCAAGGCCGAGACTCGCGCCAAGGTGGTCGCGGCTCCCGTGCCGACATACCACGTCGAGTGAGGCGTGATGACGGCATCGGTGACGCCCTCCAACGCCGCCTTGCGCTCGCCCGCCGTCCGGCCCGGCGCGAAAGCGGCGGCCAGATTGGGCGAGTGCGTACCTTCCAACGTGTAAATCGTAGGCTGAGGCAGGCAGAGGAGCACACGGCCCGGAGCGTCCAAGACAGGCCTCCAGAAAAGGTCGAGCGCCGTTGGACGCGGCCAGAGCAACCACACGCACCAAATCGCGACCGGCGCCGCGAGCAGGGCAATCCAGCGCCATTGTCGCCGACTCGCACGCTGCATGGCAGATTCCGCCGCACCTTCGGCGCCCCAAACGAACAGCGGTTGGTAGGAACCGGCTGGCAATTGGATGCGCAGGACCGAATGCATCCCCTCATCCCCGTAATATTGCGCCAGTCGCTTGCGCACATCGTTGGCCTTGACACGCACAATCGAGTCCTGGCCTGTGTCGTAGCCCGGTTCGCGCCCGAGGATCGAGGCTCCGATCATCCGCTCCTTGAGCGGCTCGCCTTGGCTTTCGAGGTAATGCGCGACGACGAAACGAAGGAACTCCTGACAGCGCTGGCTACCCGAAAACACCTGGCTCCCGAGAACCGCCTCGAGATGTTCTTCGATCAGAACGCGCTGGCGCTGCGCCTCGCTGCTGGTGAGAGCCAGGTCGGAATTCCCAAGCGAAGGTCTTGTTGAAAGCGGAGTTACCAAAAGGAAACGGTATCACAATAGGGAATCTGGCGACAATCCCGGCGGAAAGAGGAGAAACGATGTTAAATCCCCCACGTTACGATCCGTTACGAACATTGCCCCAGCCCTCGGAGCGGCGTAACATCGGAGTTAGAGATACTAAAATTATGTTAAGAACTCTCGCAGTTTGTTTACTTTTCCTAGGGCTGCAAGTCGCCGCGCTAGCGCAAGACGCGCGCGGGGCTTTTGTCGGTCAGGTTACCGACAGCAGCGCAGCAGTAATCCCCGGCGTCACGGTCCGGGCCACCAATCTTGACACCAACGTCACAGCGAAGAGCGTGACTAACGAGCAGGGCAACTACGAATTGCCGTACCTGTTGCCAGGAAACTATCGAATCGAGGCCGAACACACAGGCTTCAAAGGTTGGAAACAGGCCGAGGTGCAACTGCGAACCGGTGACCGGGTGCAGGTCAACATCTCCCTGTCGCTGGGCAATGTGAGCGAGGCTATCGAGGTGACAGCCCAAGCCTCAGTCCTCGAAAGCACCAACGCAGGCATCGCGCAGGTGATTGGAGGGCAGCAACTCTCCAATCTGCCCCTGCGCAGCGGCAGCATCGCGTCCGTCTTTGCCACGGCGCCGGGCGTGGTACTCACAGCGCTGCCTTTTGATGGACCCTGGAACGTCGACCAAAGTTCGACATTCAGCGTGGGCGGAGGCGGGGCCAATAGTGTCGACTTCAATATTGACGGAGTCGGCAATAATGCCTATGGTGGGCGCGCTGCGTTCATGCCGCCGGCCGACATGGTGCAGGAAGTGCGGGTCGAAACGTCAAGCTACGATGCGGGAACCGGGCACACGCAGGGCGGCTCGGTGAATATCGCCATGAAGTCCGGCACGAACGCGCTGCATGGTGCACTGGGTACGTCGATTTCCGCCGGTCCGATGATGACGCGCAATTTTTTCACAAACAAGTTTATCTTCGATCCCACGACGGGCCCGATCACAGCCGAGAAAATCAAAGCTAACACGCCGTATATCAAGTGGATGCAGTACACCGCAGTGGCGGGCGGGCCGGTGGTGCTGCCAAAGCTTTACAACGGCCGCAATAAGACTTTCTGGATGTTTGGCTATCAAGTACACAACCGGCAACGTCCGACCGCTACCATGGCCAATGTGCCCACGGTCGCGCAGCGCAGCGGCGATTTTGCGGCACTGCTAGCGCTGGGTTCGCAATATCAGATCTACGATCCTTATACGACAGTGCCCTCGGGAACTTCACGCTACGCCCGGCAGCCTCTGCCCGGCAATCGCATACCGGCCAGCCGGATCAACCCCACGTCACTCGCCATGTTGAAGTATTTTCCGCAGCCGAATGTCGCCGGCACAGCCGACGGGCTCAGCAACTACAGTGTTGCGCGCAAAGACACGCAGGATCTCTACCAACCGCAGGCGCGCGTCGATCACAACTTCAGCGAATCGAATCGCATGTATGCCCGCTACACGCACTCGGACTTCAAGGGCAGCTTCGACCGCTTCTATCCGGAAAGCGACGTTCGCGGACGCTACCGGGAACGGCCCCATCGCGGTGTCGCGCTGGACGATGTCGCGGTACTCAGTCCGCAATTGGTGCTGGACGTCCGCTACGGTTTCACGTGGTTTCGCGAGAAGCAATCTTATGTGAACAACGGCTGGAACCTGAGCGAGTTCGGCTACCCGCAGAACCTGCTCAGCCAGCTCGATCCGGCCGGAATCGCATTCCCCGAGACCGCAGTCGGGAACCTTATGGTGCTGGGCAACGACGGCGGCTGGCAGCAGACCAACTACACGCACAGCTTTCTCGGCACGTTGAACTGGTCGCACGGCAATCACGGCGTGAAGTTCGGCAGCGACAACCGCTTGATGTACGACAATCGTAAGGACTACGGTAACGTCGCGCCGCACCTCGACTACGACGTAGCCTACACGCGTGGACCGCTCGACAATTCGCCCGCGGCTCCGATGGGGCAAGCGATGGCGAGCTTCCTTTTCGGGCTTCCCACGGGAGGCTGGGTCGATCTCAACGATTCCCGCGCCGAATCGAGCCGGTTCTATGGGCTCTTTGTGCAGGACGACTGGCGCGCCACCCGCAAGCTGACTATCAATCTCGGGTTCCGCTGGGAGTACGAGTCACCCGCGACGGAACGCTATAACCGCTCCTCGCGCGATATCGACTTGGCCACCACGAATCCGATTCAGGCGCAGGCGCTGGCCAGCTATGCCAAGGCCCCGATTCCAGAGATTCCCGCGGCGCAATTCCGGACCACCGGTGGGCTCACGTTCCTCGGCCGCGACGGCCTGCCACGCCAGATCCGCGATCCTTTCTACAAGGGCTTCATGCCGCGTATCGGTTACGCTTGGCAACTCAACCCCAAGACGGTTTTCCGCGGAGGCGTGGGTTTCTTCGTCGTACCCGCAGGCGTGGACTACACCGACGTGACGCAACCCGGCTTCAACCAGCGGACCAATGCGGTCAGTAGCGTCGACAACGGCGTCAACTACATCGGCTCGATCTCGAACCCGCTGCCCTTCGGAGTGGAGCAGCCGAAAGGCGCCAGCGGCGGATTGAAAACGTACCTCGGGCGCAGCCCGGGCTTTATCTCGTCCGACGGCCGCGCCGGATACACACAGCGCTGGAGCCAGTCGATTCAGTTCGAGCCAGGTGCGGGCTCCGTGGTCGAAGTCGGCTACATCGGAACGCGTAGCGTCCGGTTGCGCGCCAGTGCAGACCTCAACCCGATTCCGGCGCAGTATCTGAGCAGTTCTCCCGTGCGCGACCAGACCGTGATCGATTTCCTCTCGGCGAGAGCGACCAATCCTTTCCTGGGCATCGACGGCTTCCAGGGATCGACCTTCTTCACCGGGGCGAATACCACCCGCAGCCAGTTGCTGCGGCCGTACCCGCACTTCACCGCGCTCACAACAGGGCTGCCCGCAGGCTCGGCCTGGTATCATGCGATGACAGCACGCTTCGAGCGGCGCTTCCGCAAGGGCATCCAGTTTCAGGCGAGTTACACGTGGTCGAAGACCATGGAAGCCGTCAGCTATCTGAACCCGACCGACGCGGTTCCCGAACATGTCGTTTCGAGCGCCGACCGGCCGCACCGGCTGGTGCTGAGCGGCATGTGGGAGCTGCCCTTCGGCCGCGGCAAAGCGGTCGCCGGCAACGCGCGCGGCGTGTGGAATCACGTGATCGGTGGCTGGCAGGTCCAGAGCATGTATCAGATTCAAAGCGGTCCTGCCTTGGCTTTCGGCAATGTGATCTATACCGGAAAATACTCGGACTTGAAACTCGCACGCGACCAGCGTTCCCCGGACCTGTGGTTCAACACCGATAACTTCGTGCGCAACAGCCAGCAGCAGCTTGCCAACAACATCCGCACGCTGCCGTCGCGCTTTGCCGGCGTGCGCGCCGACGGCATGAACGTGCTCGACGTGAGCGCACAGAAGCTGTTCCGGCTTCGTGAAGGACTCAACCTGCAACTGCGCGGGCAAGCCGAAGGCATCGCCAACCACCCCAACTTCGCGCCGCCCAATCTTGCGCCGACCAGCACGAACTTCGGCCGCGTGACGGCGACGCAAACCAATCAGGAAGAGCGGCGGATCTTCGTCGGACTGAAATTGCTGTTCTGACTAAACCGATTACATACAGGCGGAGAATCCCGTTATGGAACGAAGAGACTTTTTGAAGAGCACACTAGTGGCGCCCGCCGCCGCGCAGGCGCAGACTGGGCGCAGGCCGGATGTGCCCGATGCTGTGGAAAAGCCCAACGTGATCTGGATTTTCGGCGACCAGCATCGCGCGCAGGCGCTAAGCTGCGCGGGCGATCCGAACGTGAATACGCCGAACATCGACAACCTGGCTGCGCAGGGCGTGAATTTCACTGACGCCGTCACTGTGATGCCGCTGTGCTGCCCCTTCCGCGGCTCGTTGCTCACCGGACGCTACCCGCACCACTGCGTGCCGGGCCACGAGTATCCGCTGCCCGATGGGCAGCCCACCATCGCCGAGCCGTTCAGGACGGCCGGCTACCACACGGCCTATTTCGGGAAGTGGCACCTGTCGGGCTGGCACGAGCGCGACGGACGCGCCGCGATGTTCATCACGGACCCCAACAAACGGGGCGGTTTCGACGAATGGGTAGGCTACGACAACAACAACAGTCAGTACGATTGCTGGGTCCATGGTGGTAAAGGCAGGGACTCCTTCCACCGGCGCCTTCCGGGCTACGAAACCGACGCGCTCACCGATTTGCTGATCGACTATATTCGCAAGCAGGCGGCCGCGCGCAAGACCGGCAAAGGCCAGCCGTTCTTCGCCGCGCTATCGGTGCAACCACCGCACAATCCCTACGTCGCGCCGGAACACTGGATACAGCGGCACAACGGCGCGACGCTGCAACTGCGCCCCAACGTTCCCAACATCCCACACTGGCGGGAGCAGGCGCGGCGCGATCTGGCAGGATATTACGGCATGATCGAGAATCTCGACTGGAATCTGGGCCGCGTTCGCAAAGCGCTCGATGAGGTTGGCTTGGGCTTCCAGACGCACCTGATGTTCTTCAGCGACCACGGCGACATGCACGGTTCGCACGGCCAATTCAAGAAAATGACGCCCCACGAGGAATCGCTGCGCGTTCCCTTTATCATCGGCGGCGAAAGCCCGCACGGCTATGGCGGACGCGGAAACGGCGAGCGGCGCGTGCCAGTCAACACGGTCGACATCGCGCCAACGACGCTGGGTCTGTGCGGCATAGCCAAGCCGGCTTGGATGGAAGGGACCGACTATTCGCATTACCGTCTCGGCGGCAAACGCGGCCGGCAGACCGGAGCCGGCGAACCGGACTCGGCCTATGTGCAAAGCGTGGTGCCGACCATGCACGGCGACAGCGTCGACAAGCCCTGGCGCGGACTTGTCACCCGCGACGGCTGGAAGTACGTCTGCTTCGAGGGCATTTCGTGGATGCTCTTCGACCTGAACGAGGACCCCTATGAGCTGGCCAACCTCGCGCATAACACGAAATTCACGGCCGAGCGCAAGCGCCTGCTGGCGCGCTTGAAACAGTGGGGCGCCGACACGGGCGACAAATTCAAACTACCGGAAAGCTGAGCCGCAACCGTCAGAGTCAGACCTTCGCGGCGGCGATCTCACGGACCTCTTTCGCGCGCAGCGCCTGGCAGTGAGAGCAGTAGCCGCCGATCTCCGTACGCGCGATCAGGATCTGGAAGCCAAAGTGCGATTCCACTTGACGGCGCAACTTCTGTAGCGGCTCGCCATAGAACTCCTCAACCTTGCCGCAGCGCAGGCAGATCACGTGAGCGTGCTCCTGCTTGAGGCGCGTCTCGTAGTAATGCTGGTCGCCCTCGTGGTGCATCAAGTCGAGTTCGTCCACCAAGCCGCCGGCCTTGAGCATTTTCAAGGTGCGATAGACGGTGACGCGGTTGAGCCGCGGGTCCTGCTTCTTCGCGAGTTCGTACAGGTGCTCGGCATCGAGATGCTCGCCGGACTTGTCGATGAGGTCCAGCAGTATCTGGCGCTGGCGCGTCAGGCGCACACCACGCTGCCGCAGCGAATCCTTAATGCCCTCGATGTTCATTTGCCCGATCCTTCCGGCGTGTTGGGTGGCATACCTTCATAGACTGTAGCAGACGCGCGGGCGTAACAAAAAACACATGAAAAATGCGAAAACATCTGGATCGACCGGGGTTTGCGGGCATCTAAAATTTTATGGACTCTAGGAGATTCCGCCTCACTATAATTAACTTTTCGATCCTCTTTTGCACTCTCGCCGGATCCGCTCTCTGGGCTGACCAAGTGACGCTCAAGAACGGCGATCGCGTGACGGGCAAGATCGTTAAGAAAGACGGCGACTCGTTGACGGTGAAAAGCGACCTGATGGGCGACGTGACGGTTAAGTGGGAAAACGTCACTGCCGTTCAATCGGACGATCCGCTCGTCGTCGTACTGCCCGAGGGGAAAACAGTCAAAGGCAAGTTGAGCACGTCGGCGGACACAGTAGAAATCGCTACAGAGTCCACGACGGAGAAAGCGCCGCTGCCTTCCGTCACAGTGATCCGCAACGCAGCCGAACAGCAGCATTACGAGCGTTTCCTGAAGCCGCGCATCAGCGACCTTTGGGCAGGCTATATCGATTTCGGTCTCGCGCTCGCTCGCGGCAACGCATCGACCACGTCGATGACGACGGCGTTCAACGCAACGCGGGCCACCAAGACCGACAAGACCACACTTTACCTCAACCAGATTTACGGCAAGGCTACCGTCAACGGGAGGACGGACACTACGGCGCAGGCGGTCCGCGGCGGATGGGGCTATAACCGGAACATCAACAAACGTCTCTTCGTCAACGCGTTCAACGACTATGAATACGACCGGTTCCAAAATCTGGATCTGCGCTTCGTGCTCGGCGGCGGCGTGGGTTACAGCGTGATCAAGACGGACCGTAGCCAACTCGACCTGATCGGCGGTCTGGCGTACAACCGTGAAAAGTTCAGCTACTCGGTGAACAACCTCGGCGTGTCGAACGTAAGGAACTCGGCGGAAGCGTTCTGGGGCGACGATTGGAGCTACAAGCTGACTGGCGCGACTTCCGTCAAGCAGGCTTTCCGCATGTTCAACAATATGACGACCAGCGGCGAATACCGCATGAACTTCGACCTGGGCCTGGCGACGTCGATCCGCAAATGGCTCTCCTGGCAGATCACATACAGCGACCGTTATCTCAGCAACCCGGCGCTGTCCCGCAAGAAAAACGATGTGTTGCTGTCCACCGGCGTTCGCGTCAGCTTCGCGAAGTAGAGGGCCGGGCAAACGCCGTGAGCATCAACCGCAGCGCCTGCCCACGATGGCTGACAGACATCTTCTGTTCGGCGCTGGCCTCTCCGAACGTGCAGCCGAAGAGCGCGTAAAAAAAGTGCGGGTCATAGCCGAAGCCACCCGCCCCGCGCGCATTGTCGACAATGCGGCCTTCCACGCTGCCGCGAAACGTGCCGATACATTCGCCAGATTGCGCAACGGCAATCACGCAGACGAAGCGGGCCGTGCGATCCTCGATGCCGCGCAACTCTTCCACGAGGCGGTCGTTGTTCTCCCGATCGGAAGCTTGCTCGCCGGCGAAGCGTGCCGAATACACGCCCGGCGCACCTCCGAGAGCATCGACCTCGAGACCGGAATCGTCGGCAAACAGCGGCCCGTCAACAAAGCGGCTATAGTAAACGGCTTTGAGAATCGCGTTCTGCTCGAACGTGGCGCCGTCTTCTTCAGGGGCCGGAATATTCTTCAAATCCGGCACCGGCTCGATCTCAAGGGAGTACTCGGCGGCGGCAAGCCGGAACTCGCGCAGTTTGCCCGGATTGGTGGTGGCGCAATAGAGTTTCATGCGGCGTCGAGGACCTGCTTCTGCGCGGCAATCAGGTCGCCGATGCCCTTGCGCGCCAATGCGACCAATTGCGCGAATTGATCGTCTTCAAAGGGCGTCTGCTCGGCGGTCGCCTGCAACTCGACGAACTTGCCGGAGCCCGTCATCACCACGTTCATGTCGACCTCGGCACGCGAGTCTTCTTCGTAACACAGGTCCAGCATGGGAACGCCACGCACGATGCCCACGCTGGTCGCGGCCACGAAATCGCGCAGCGGCGATGTCTTCAACGCACCAAACTTCACCAACGTCTTTACGGCAATGCCCAGGGCGATATAGGCGCCCGTGATCGCCGCCGTGCGCGTGCCGCCGTCGGCTTGCAACACGTCACAATCGAGAATCACGCTGCGTTCGCCCAATGCCTGCAGGTCGACGACGGAGCGCAACGAGCGCCCGATCAGGCGCTGGATCTCCATGGTGCGGCCCGACGGCCTGCCCTTGTTCACCTCGCGCTGCGAGCGCGTGTTGGTCGCCCGGGGCAGCATCGAGTATTCCGCCGTCACCCAGCCTTTCCCGCTGCCGCGCAGGAACTGGGGAACTGACTCTTCGATGGAGGCTGCGCACAGCACGCGCGTATTGCCCACCTCCATCAGCACTGAGCCTTCGGCCGTCAGAAGGTAGCCGGGATGTATCTGCAGGGGACGCGCTTGGTCCGGGGATCGAGAATCGCTTCGTGTCATTTAATTTTGCTTCAAGACCGCTACGAACAGCAGGTACAGCAGCGCCAACCCACCGAGGATGATCACCAGGCACGGAATGGCCCGCACCGCCGAGGGAGCGTTCTTTTTCTTGTTTCTAATCAGTTTAAACTTGGCCATGTCTATGCCCTCGCGCTCTTAAGTTCTTTCACGACTTCATGGAAAAACTCGTCGAGCGCTTTCAAGGTGCTCTCTTCCAGATCGCGCAACGTGATCGCGACCACGAGCCGGCCTCGTTCCGCGAGCGCCATCTGCGTCGCCAGGAACTGCGCCCGATGGTAATCCGCGGTGTAGCCAGCCTCCTTATAGCGCTCGGCCTTCTCCGCCAACAGCACCGTCGAAAAACAGCGCCCGTGCCCGATCACCATCTCGTGGTAGGAGTGGTTCATAGCCGGACCTTCGTACACGTCGACAGGCATCTTCAAGCGCGCACGGAACACGCTTTCCGCAGCTCGGTCGAGGCACTTGCGCACGGCCTTTCCCGAGGGCGAATAGCGCATGTCACCGAAAAAGGTAAGCTCGCCGTACTCCATCGCGCGGCTGGCGCCGTAATGCATCAGCAGCCAGGCATACAGGGACGGAGCCGACAACTTCGGCGGCGGATCGTCGAACTGAAGACGTTCGTAATGCAGGGTCACTCCACCGCGCCACTTGGCCTGTAACGGAGAGGAAGACAGTTTCTGCCACTCGGGCGTCTTCTCAATTCCGCCGAGTTTCACCGAGCCCGCATACAGGCCGTTCGTGATCGACTTATACAACTCGACGCCGGGCTGCGTGACGAAGTTCATGCCACGCAATTTTCCCATCCCGAACACGGCGTAGTGCATGAACTCCATGTAGCGCGAGAGCAACGCTCCGCGCGCGAAGGCAACGACAGCCACCGGATAGCCCGCGCGCCGCAGCATGGCAAGTTTTTGGGCATCCGGACCGGGTTGCCCTTTCACTTGAATCGCGAGAAACACGCGGTCTTGCAGCGCATCTTTGGGCGCGCGATAGTTGGCCATCTTCGGCTTCTCGCCGATCACGATCTTGATGCCGAGTTCCTCGCACTTCCCCAGACTCTCCTCGAAGTCCTGTTTCGTCCAGAGCGCTATGCCCTCCCAGATCTTGGGAAGCAACAGCGTGACTTTGTCGCGGCCATCCAATCCCTGCTGATGGAGAAAAGCCGAAAGCTTCCAGGCGGTATGGATCTGCTCTGCGGTCAGCACCGTCGCGTTCATCCAGGCACGCAGGTCGATCTTCGACAGGCCGAGCGGATACAGGCTGCCGCGCGTGAGCGGACCACTGTGGCGGCCCGACGTCGCATTCGCGTTATCGAGTTGCAGTTCCACTCTGCGATAGCCGCGCGGTCCAGCGAACTGGTCGAGCAGCGAGCCCGGCAACGTCATGTAAATGAAGTTGGGGCGGCTGTCGATTCTGTGCTTCTCGTACAGGCCGTAGAGCTTCTCCAGGTTGACGACCGGCTCATAGGAGGTCATACCGAGCGCCATACCCACCACGAGCGTCGCGCGCAGCGCCTGCGGCAGCGTGAGCCGGGAGCGCTTGACCATGTCTTCGAGGATCGCTTTCAACTTCGCCGGGTCCGTCGAGTCGAGCACATAGCAGCGCGGGCCGCGCTTCAACAGATTTACGGCGTTGTAGGCCGATTTATCTTCTGCGGAACCGCCCATGCCTGCCCAGATAAGAAAACGCAGCGGCGTCCCGTGCGTGTCGCGAATCCGCGTTCTGATCTCATCGAGTTCAGCGGCGATGGCGCCGGGCCATTCGGGATGCTCCGGCACTTGCCAGCTCAGGTTGAACACCCCATAACTGTTCTTCGTCACTCGGCCGTCGCCGTCTGTCTCCATACCAAGGCCGATCAACGGGTTCTTCGCGGGATCGAGATGCTCCAGCCCGTTGCGGCGGGCGTCGAGGTCCAAGGCGCGCAGGCTCTCTAAAGTGTCTTGTTTTGTAAGTAAGCCGGAGTGGGTTTCGGAGGACGGCAGATCGTGGTACAGAGATAAGTGCACCTACCAGATTTATCATAGGTGCAAGCGATATGACGCGACGCAAACTATTATTTCTTGTTCCGATTCTGCCCGCCGCGTGCGCGCGGCCCGCAAAAGACCCGCTGCCGGAGACCGTAGACGGCGTCTGGAGGCTCACGGCATCCGAAGCTGAAACGAACATCCCGGAGGTAATTCGCGGCCTCGGCTGCAAGCAGGCGCGCCGCACGACTTACGAAGGACCGCAGCGGATTACAGTAAGTGTATTCGAGATGACCACCAGTGCGGGCGCTTTCGAGGTGCTGCAAAAGTGGCGCGTCGAGCGGCGTGCCGTTCCGTTCCAGAAAGACCGTTTCTTCGTTCTGGTGACAGGCGCGAACGATCTGGTGCTGGCCAACTTCGCCGGCGCGCTCGACAAGGCCATGCGGACTGGTGATTGACGCGCTCTCTCAAAAAACGCGGCGCTTCAATCTTTCGATGGTGAACTTCGCGGTTTCGGCGACAGCCATCACGGCCATCACGCCGGCCTGGACCGGGTCTGTGACAACAAGATCGGCAGCATCGGGCACAGAACCTGCCATGTTCAGGCTGATCACGAGCAGTCCTTGCGCACGCACTTCCCGGACGGCCGTCTCGATTTCACCACCCATCAGCGCACCGGCCAGCACGAGCGCTCGCGCGCGCGGCAGGCGGGCCACGGCGCGAACCGCTTCAGCCAGCGGTTGCTCGCCCACCAGTGCGATCGTATCGACAGAGATGTGCTCTCCGCGAATATTGTGCCGGTCGGCTTCCGAGATGGCGCCGATGGCGACCTGCCCCACCTGTGCGCCGCCTCCCATGATGATCACGCGCTTGCCGTAAACCGCCTGCAGCGTCTGTTCGATGCTGACCCGATGGACCACCGGCAGCGCACGCAAACCGGCGAGAATTTCGTCCGGAGATCCCGGCAGGTCGATTTCAAAATAGGTCCGGCGCGGCGTCAGTATCTCGACGCTCGTGATGTCGCCCTGATGTGCGGCAATCACGCCGGAGAGTTGATGCAGGATGCCGGGTCCAGCCTCGGCCTCCACCACCAGACCGAATCGCTCATTCGATTTCATACTTTTTGAGGATCTCCGGCCAGATCCCCTTGGCCTTGAAGATCAGCTCGCAGACTTCCCGCACCGCGCCCTGCCCGCCCGGAACCGCGGTGACGTAATCCGCGCACTTCTTCACTTCGGGCCGCGCATTCGCCGTCGCAATCGAAAAGCCGGCGCGGCGGAACAGCACAACGTCGGTGAAGTCGTCGCCGATGTAGGCGACCTCTTCCCGCGCGACGCCGGCGTCCTTCATGATCTCCTCAAAGATCGGGATCTTCTCGGTGTGACCCTGATAAACGTATTTGAATTTGACTTGCTTGGCACGCTCTGTGGTGGCCGGCGAGACACGCCCGCTGATCACGCCGGCGGCGATGCCATGCTTGTGCAGCCACATCAGCGCGATGCCGTCCTGGGAGTCGAAGCCCTTGGTCTCGGCCATCTGGCCGTCCGGGCCGGGCACGTTGTAGAGCCGGCCGTCGGTGAGTACGCCGTCCACGTCCATCAGCAGCAGGCGAATTTTCCCGGCTTTCGTTGAAACGTCCATAAATGAGGTCCTTATACTATTGCGGGGACAGGCCGCGAAACACCGCAACCTGTCCCCGGGATTGTTCTTACCTTGCTTATCGTTGGATGCGGGCCGATCCGCCTTTGGCGAACGCGCGCACCTGCTCGACCGTCGCCATGGTGGTGTCGCCGGGGAACGTGGTGAGAAGCGCTCCATGCGCCCAACCGAGATTGACAGCCTCCTGGGGCTCTTCCCCCGAGAGCAGGCCGTAGATGAAGCCGGAAGCGAAGCCATCGCCGCCGCCCACGCGGTCGATAATGGTGAGTTCCGTCGTGGGTGCGCAGAAGGTCTTGCCGTCGATCCAGGCCACTGCGCTCCAGCTATGGTGATTGGTCGAATGAACTTCGCGCAGAGTGGTCGCGACAACCTTGACCTTCGGATACTTCTTCACCACGCTGTCGATCATCCCGAAAAAGACGCTCGGGTCGAGCTTCGACTTGGCATGCACATCGGGACCGGGAACGTCGAGACCCATCTGCAGGTCCTCTTCATTGCCGACGAGAACATCGACGTTCTCGACGATGCGGGCAATCACCTCGACGGCCTTCTTGTGGCCGCCCCAGATGTTCCAGAGTTTGGCGCGGTAGTTCAAGTCGAACGACGTAATCGCACCAGCAGCCTTGGCCGCCTTCATGCCCTCGATAATCACTTCACCTGTGGTTTCCGACAGCGCCGCGAAGATGCCGCCGCTGTGGAACCAGCGCACGCCGCCCGCGAAGATCTTGGCCCAATCGAAATCGCCGGCCTTCAGTTGCGCGGCCGCTTCATTCGAGCGGTTGTAGAAAACCACCGGAGCGCGCGAGCCCTGGCCGCGATCGCTATAGACGGTCGCCATGTTCGGGCCGTTCACGCCGTTGTGTTTGAAGTGCTTATAGAAAGGCTTCACGCCCATCGCGCGCACGCGCTCGGCAATCAGGTCGCCGATCGGATAATCCACCATGGCCGTGGCCACGCCGGTATTCAAGCGAAAGCAATCGGCCAGGTTAGCGGCGCAATTAAACTCGCCGCCGCTCACATGAATCTGGCACTCGGTCGCCTTGCGGAAAGGAATGATCCCCGGATCCAGACGGTGGACCAGCGCGCCTACCGACACAAAGTCCAACGCGCCTTCGGGACGAATATCAAGACCGTATTTCATCGCATGCTCCAATTCTTATTTAGACAACGTAGGTGCTGGCCGAGACGTTGCCGCCCTTGCCAGTCCAGTTGGTGTGGAAGAACTCGCCGCGCGGTTTGTCGACGCGTTCATACGTGTGCGCACCGAAGTAGTCGCGCTGCGCCTGCAGCAGGTTGGCCGGCAGCCGTGCGCTGCGGTACCCATCGAAGAAGGCCAGCGCCGTCATGAACGCCGGAACCGGAACGCCCAGTTCGATGGCCTTGACGATCACGCGCCGCCACGCTTCCTGACAGTTTTCGACCACGCCGCGGAAGTAGTCGTCGAGCAACAGGTTGGCCAGATCCGGCGCCTTGACGAATGCATTCTTGATGTCGCCAAGGAATGCCGAGCGAATGATACAGCCGCCGCGCCAGACCAGGGCCACGCCGCCGTAGTTCAGGTTCCAGTTGTATTGCTTTGACGCATCCTGCATCAGCATGAAGCCTTGTGCGTAGCTCACCAGTTTGGAGGCTAGCAGCGCCTTGCGGATGTCGTCGACGAACGCCTGCTTGTCGCCGGTGAACTTGACCTTGGGCCCGCTCAAAACCTTGGAGGCGATCACGCGCGAATCCTTCAGCGCGCTGAGGCAGCGTGCATACACAGCCTCCGCAATCAACGTCAGCGGCATGCCGTGATCGAGCGAGGTCACCGCGGTCCACTTGCCGGTGCCCTTCTGTCCCGCCGTGTCGAGAATCAGATCGACGACGTATTGGCCCTCTTCGTTCTTGAAGCCCAGAATGTCACGTGTGATCTCGATGAGATAGCTATCCAGTTCGGTCTTGTTCCACTCGGTAAATGCCGCGTGCATCTCTTCGTTGCTCAGTCCGGCGCCTTCCTTCATCAACTGGTAGGCTTCGCAGATCAACTGCATATCGCCGTACTCGATCCCGTTGTGGACCATCTTGACGAAGTGACCCGCGCCGCCTTCGCCGATCCAATCGCAGCACGGTTCGCCGGCCGGAGTCTTCGCACAGATCGCCTGGAAGATATCCTTCACCAGAGGCCACGCCGCGGGGCTGCCGCCGGGCATGATCGCTGGACCGAAACGCGCGCCCTCTTCGCCGCCGCTGACACCGGTGCCGATGTAGAGCATCCCCTTCTCTTCGAGGTACTTCGTGCGGCGGATCGTGTCGGGGAAGTGCGAGTTGCCGCCGTCAATAATCAGATCGCCGGGTTCGAGGAAGGGCAGCAGCGTCTCGATGAAGTCGTCCACGGCCTGACCCGCTTTGACCATCAGCATGATCTTGCGCGGCCGCTTCAGCAGGCCCATCATCTCTTTGATGGACTTTGCGCCCAGGATGGTGTCGCGACCCTTCGCGGCGCCAGCCAGAAACTCATCCACTTTTGAGACGGTGCGGTTGTAAGCCACAACCGTGTAGCCGTGGTCATTCATGTTCAGGATCAGGTTCTGGCCCATGACGGCCAGACCGATCAAAGCGATGTCGCCTTTCGGTTCCATAAGATTGCTCCTTCAGCTCACTGCAAGATTGAAACTTTCATTGTACGCCATTCCGAGATTCGCCCAAAAATATCGGGAAAAGTGCACATGTATGTGCGTGCGGGGTTGGTGATACACTGCCTGCATCCGGATCGCCACATGAAGAAAAATAGACTGCTCGCGCTACTTGTGATTTCTGTCGGCATTAACTATATCGACCGCGGAAATCTCTCCGTGGCCGCGCCGGACCTGACACGCGAGTTGTCGCTTTCCACCACCCAGGTGGGCCTGCTCTTCTCCGCCTTCTTCTGGACCTATGCGTCGTTTCAACTCCTCTCGGGCTGGCTGATCGACCGCTACAACGTCCATTGGGTCTACGGCGTCAGCTTTCTCGTGTGGACTGCGGCGACGGCCCTGATCGGCGTGGTGAGCAGCTTCGGGCTGCTATTGATGCTGCGACTGCTGCTCGGCGCCGGCGAGGCAGCGGCCTATCCTTCGTGTTCCAAGATCATTGCCAGCGACTATGCTGAACACGAGCGCGGCATCGCCAATGCTCTCGTCGATGCCGCTTCAAAGATCGGGCCGGCGCTGGGCACATTACTGGGCGGTTTGATCGTGGCGCAGATGGGCTGGCGCTC
Source organism: Bryobacteraceae bacterium (assembly GCA_963668605.1). GTDB lineage: Bacteria > Acidobacteriota > Terriglobia > Bryobacterales > Bryobacteraceae. The sequence goes on along the minus strand of OY764903.1, from coordinate 7,033,547 downwards.
GCTGTTTCTGATTCTGGGATTCGGCGGCCTGCTGTGGCTGCCGTTCTGGATTTTCTCCAAACCGAAGCCCTTGGAGGTAGCCCTCCCACGCCCCATTGAAGGCGGGCCGGGAATGCTCCAAATCATGCGGCTGCGCTCGGCCTGGGGCACGTTTCTGGGACTCTTCTGTCTGAACTACGCCTGGTATTTCCTGCTGAGTTGGCTGCCTTACTATCTTGTTCACGAGCGGCATTTCTCGCTGCGCATGATGGCTGTGATCGGTTCCGTACCGTTCTGGGGGCTCGGCGTTTCATCACTGATCGGCGGCTGGGCGTCGGACCGCTGGATCTTGCGCGGCGGTTCGCCGACGCGGGTGCGCAAAACGTTCGTCGTTGCGGGCCTATTGATGTGCACGCTGCTGGTGCCGGCCGCCATCGTCAAAGAGACCTGGGTCTCGATGGCGTTGATCATCACCGTGTGCCTGTCGTTCGGCCTGGCTTCGTCGAACAACTGGGCTGTCACGCAGACTCTGGCTGGTCCGCTGGCGGCGGGCAAGTGGACAGGTCTGCAGAACGCAATCGGCAATCTCGGCGGCGTAGTCGCACCCTACCTGACCGGCGTCATCGTCGCGCAGACGAAATCGTTCTATCTCGCATTTTTGGCCGCTGCCGTGATGGCGGTGCTGGGAGCGATCTCCTACGGCTTAATCGTCGGCCGGCTCGAAACTCAAAATTGGAGCTCACCGGAGAACGTTAAGGCGTAGGTTCCTGGGTCGCGGAACCGACCGCCCGGCCGGGTCCAAGGGGACGATCGGATTCGTCCACCGCAACTCTGCGCCGGGGCGGCGGTGCGGACGCTGCTTGCGGTTCCGGTGTTGACTTCGCGGCGACCGTTTCCGGAACGGCAGCCGGTGTCTCCACGGCGGCGACGGCGGTTTCCGCCAGATCCTTGGGCGTCACGTAGACCTTGCGGTAGCGCACGTCCGCATTCGGGTAACGGCGTCTGGCTGCGTCTGTAAGTTCCACAACGATATTGCGCTCCTGCGCCGGCTTCGCTCCGGCCGGTACGCGGAAGTGCAAAGCGTAGCGCTGGCGGATACGGGCGAGAGTGTCCTCAAACGCGGAGGCGTCATAAACAGAAACACTGTCGCCACCGGATTGCCGCGCGATCTCCGCGGTACCCGCCGAATGCGTCGGAGCGCCGGTCATGACGGGGCCTCCACCACGTGGCCCACCCCGCGTGGTGCGGCCTCCACCCGGATATCCGCCGCCGCGAGGATAGCCGCCCCCGCCGAGGATGATGCCGCCGAGCGATCCGCCGATACTTGGACCCCTCCCCCAAGTTCCGTTGGGCGAGGTTCCGCCGCGCCCCGAGCCACCCGGATACGTGCCTCCCGGGAAGCGCTGGCCTTGCATCGCGTCCGGAGCGATCAGCGCAAACATCACCGCGTCGGCCTCCGCCAGTGCGCGTTCCACCTTCGCCTCGTTGCGTTCACGGTCGGCCTCTGTCGCGTCGTCGGTCAGAATCACGATCGCCCGCCGCGTACCGCGCCGCGCCGAGCGCATCACATACTGAGCCGCATCGAGCATACCGCGCGTAATGTCGGTACCGCCGTTGAAACTCTCCTGGCGAAGCAGTCTTTCGAACTCCCGCTCCACGTCCCCGCGATTAGCGGCAAAGGGGAGACGGAGGCGCGTCGAGCGGTCGAAAACCATGATCGCCACGCGGTCGTTTGCGCCAAGCACGCTCAAAGCCTGGTGCGCCGCCGAAGCGATCGTTTCGACGTGCGGGCGCATGCTGCCGCTCACGTCAAGCAGCAGGAGCACGTCCACAGGCATGTTCTCGCGCGCGAAGTTGCGAATCTGTTGCGGCCGGCCTTCGTCCTTGAGGATGAAATCCTCAGCCCGCAAACCCGTCACAGCGCGGCTGTCCCGGTCCAGCACCTGCGCGTCCACACGCACCAGGGAGACATCGCTGCGAAAAACAACATCGTCGTCGCTTGCCGCCAGCACAGCCGCACCCAGCAGGGCCAGAGACAAATAGCAGCATCCCAGCTTGGCCATCGCGCACCTTCTTCTACCTATCTCTACGCGGCGCAACGGCTGCGCGTTTCGCCTACTTGCGCATCCGGCGAGTATCGAGCTGAGGCGCTGGAGTACCATCAAACTATGGAACCTAGCGCTTCCGTCACGTTCAACGGAGAGACGCGCCGGGGGAACGGCCAAGAACGGGACCACCCCCATCCGGAAGACTGCCAGGCGCTGGCATGCCGAGTCCCGGCAAACGGCGCTCCGCGGACGGAGAACGGAACCAACGCGGGCATTTCAAATAGTCAAAGGGGAAAGCAATGAAGCCATTCAGAAACACGGCAATCGCGGCGCTGGCTGCCGTCTGCGCAATATTCAGCACAGCGTGCAACAAGACGGCCGCGCCGCCGCAACAGACACAGGCGGAAGCGCCAGCCAGCGCACCAGCGACGCAATCGGAACCGGCCGCGGCTCCGGTTGCGGGCAACGCCGCTCCTGCACCGCGCAACAGCGCGCTACCATCGGGAAACGTCGCGGCGAATAAGCCCGCCCCGGGAGCCGGCGCAGCGGCCGGAAATCCTGCGCGAAACACTTCTACTACGACGCAGGCTGTGGCGCCAGCCGCACCAGTTCCGCCGCCCCCGCCACCTTTGAAGACAGCAACTCTGGCCGCTGGCACGCCCATTTCCGTTCGCACTACAACCTCAATCTCCAGCAAGACGGAGCAGAGCGGGAACACCTTTACCGCTACGCTCGAAAGCCCGATCACGCACGGCGATTGGCTGATCGCGAAAAAGGGAGCGACAGTGACCGGACGGATTGTGGAGTCGGATGCAGGCGGACGCGTCAAGGGCAAAGCTACCATCACGCTCCAACTCACCAGCCTGAGCACGGCGGACGGGCAACGGATTCCGCTATCGACGAGCGCGGTGACCCATGAGGCCAAAGGCTCCGTGAAGAAGGATGCGGCCAAGGTCGGCATCGGCGCAGGCATTGGCGCGGCCATCGGCGCGATCGCCGGAGGAGGAAAGGGAGCGGCCATCGGCGCCGGCGTCGGTGGAGCGGGCGGCACGGCAGTTGTACTGGGAACCAAGGGCGACGCTGCCGTGATTCCTCCCGAGACCGTGCTGAACTTCGAATTGCGCGGCCCGGTAACGGTCACCGAAAAACGCTAACGCAGCAAGCAATGAAAACACTCGCCCCGCCATCAGCCCGGGCGGCGGGCGATTAGCAGGGTGATGTCGTCGGCGGGTGGCGCTCCCTCGGTCCAAAGCGCCACATCGGCAATGACAATCTCGACGAGTTTCGCCGAAACTTCGCCGCGATGGGCGGCGATCAGTTCGCCCAAGCGCTCTTCGCCAAATTCTTCGTCATCACCGGGGCGTGGCGCCTCCGACACTCCATCGCTGTAGAGCACAAGGGTGTCGCCTGGACCAATCAGCGCGGTCTCCTGGCGGTACTGCGCGCTGGCAAAAAGACCAAGCGGCAGTCCACCCCCTTCGAGCCTCTCGACCTGACCATTGGCGCGTACGACGACCGGCGGATTGTGGCCGGCATTGCAGTACACGAGTTCGCCGCTGGCAGGATTCAGCACGCAGAAGAAAAACGTGATGAAACGGTTGGCCGGGGCATTCTTCTTGACCGCACGATTCAGACGCGCCGTCATTCCCGCAAGATCATGCGGATCGTCGGCGAGTACCTCAACGCGCGATTGCAGGCTCGACATCATCATCGCGGCCGGCATGCCTTTTCCGGCGACATCAGCCACCAGCAAGCCGGCGCGTCCGTCGGGATACGGAAAGAAGTCGTAGTAATCACCGCCAACTGTACGGCTCGGCGCATTATAGCCGGCCAGATCGAGGCCCGGCACGTCCGGCGGCGCATTTGGCAACAGGCGCCGCTGGATCTCGGCGGCCTGATCGAGATCCTTGGCCATCAAACGCTCGGCATGTTCCACCTGGATGAGGCGCTCATGATCGATGCGGATCGCCGCGACGTTGGCCATCACAGTCAACAGGCTCAGATCCTGCTTGGTGAAGGGCATTAGCAGCGCGGGCGAATCGACATAGATCAGGCCGATCACGCGGTCGTTCGCTTCAAGCGGCACCGCAATCATGCTCCGCACGTGCTGCTGCACAATGCTCATGCGATTGCGGAAGGCTTCCTCGAGTTGGGCGTCGCGCACCAGCAGCGAGGATTTCTCGCTGAGCACGCGGTCCCGGACAGCGGCGCTGATCCTGAAGCCCTCGCCGCGCGCCGCGCGCGTGACAAACTCGCCATTCTCGACCGTCACCAGCACGCCGCGGGAGGCGCGCACGGCGTCGAGAGCCAGGTCGAGGATCACCGGAAAAAGTTCCTCCAGCGGCCGGTGACCGGCCAGTTCGCGACCCGCGCGGATCAGAGCGTTGACGTGTTGCGCCGTCTCCGGTTCGGCGACCGCTTCGTTCGCGAGCGCCTGCCGCAGACTGGTAACAACGGTGGCGTCTGCCGGGTTTGAATGCTCGTCGATGAAGACGACGGTGTTAGATGGCGGCGCTTCCTCGTCCGCGATGTACTCGATCACCAGGCGCCCAGCCAGCACGCGGTCGCCGTTGCGCAGCAGATGGGGCGCTGTGAGGCGCACACCGTTAACGAAAGAACCGTTCTTGCTGCCGAGATCAACGACGGCCCAGCCCGCCCCGCGCGGCTCGAAAACGAGGTGGTTGCGCGACAGGCCTGCGTCGTCCGGGTAACACAGAGCGTTCGCGCTGGAGCGGCCCAGCGCGATCCGCTCACCGGACAGGTCGACGCTGCGTGCCGCCCCCTCCGGAGTGCGCACTACCAGTTGGCGATTCATGAGTCTTTGCCATATCGTAGCGCGCCTCAGCGAATTGGCGTCGCGGCGGCGCCGCGTGGAGCGGTCTCACAACCCTTCACCATTGAGTAGACCAGACAATCGAAAAAGCTATCGACGCGGTATTCAAGTTCCTCTTCCGCATACACTTCGATGGTGCTCTGATTGATGCCCTGTTGGCGAACAAAATCGACCAGACGCGCGCGAAGGATATGTGCGCCGCGCACGGTCTCGTGAAGCGGGACTCCCTCGCGATGCCAATTGCGCCCCACGTCCTCGTAATAGCGCCGCATTTCGGCTTCGCTGCTCTCGACAAGCCAGTGCCCCAGGTTCTTGAGAATCCGGCGTCCCCACTCCCGCAGAACGGTTTCGGGCAGTTGGCCGAGATGCACTATCTCAGGATCTTTGCGGATAAGCTGGATCACCTGCGTGGTCAACGGATCCCAGTGATCCTCGACCAAAGCGATCAGCTTTGAAGACAACATCGCCATGACGCGCCTCCTGCCTTCTATGTTGGCCGGAATTGCGGCGGTGTCAACCGGGTAGCCTCAGCACGCACCTTGACCGGCGGGCGCGCCAACGCGGAAAATGTGAGCCATATGGAACGCAGAGACTTCCTGAAGGCATCCACTGCTGCCGGCTTCGGCGCGCTGCCGATTTTCGGACAACGCGGAAAATTCCGCACGGCTCTGATCGGTACGGGTTGGTGGGGCATGAACATACTCGGTTGTGCAATGGAGGCCGGCGAGAGCGAGATTGTCGCGATGTGCGACCTCGACCCCAACCAGTTGAATCCAGCCGTAGAAAAGGTGACGAAACTCAGCGGAGCCCAGCCCAGGAAGTACAAAGACTTCCGCGAACTGCTCGCGAAAGAGAAGCCCGACATCGCGATTGTCGCGACGCCGGATCACTGGCACCCGCTGATCACGATCGCCGCCTGCCAAGCCGGCGCTCATGTGTATGTAGAGAAACCGATCAGCCACACGATCAAGGAAGGGCGCGCGATGGTTCGTGCCGCGCGCGCGCAGGATCGCATCGTGCAGGTCGGCACGCATCGCCGCGTCTCGCCGCACAATGTCAGCGGACGCGAATTCCTGCGTTCCGGAAAAGCGGGGAAGATCGGCATGGTGCGCGCCTTCGTGCTCTACGGCGGAGGCCCCGGCCAAAAGACGCCGGATTCGGCTCCGCCTGAGGGCATGGACTGGGACATGTGGTGCGGGCCCGCTCCCTTTCATCCTTATAACAGGACGCTCCACCCGAAAGGCTTTCGCCAGCACCTGGACTTCGCCAACGGCACGTTGGGCGACTGGGGCGTCCACTGGATGGATCAGATCCTGTGGGTCATGGACGAGCGGTATCCGAAGCGCGTCTTCTCGACCGGCGGCCGCCACATCAAGCAGGACAGTACCACCGCACCCGACACGCAACTCGCCACTTTTCAGTTTGAAAACTTCGACGTCTCCTGGGAGCAACGCACCTATGGCGCCAACGAAGCCGAACGCCACAACGTCGGCTGCTACTTCTATGGCACGGAGGGCACGTTTCACATGGGCTGGACCGAGGGCTGGACGTTCTATCCCGCGAAGAAGGGACAGCCGGCGCTGAACGAAAAACCGCAACTGCATTTGCCCGATCGGCAGAACATCAAGGAGCTGTGGGCGGATTTTCTCGCCAGCATCAAGGCCAGGAAGCCCTCTGTCTGCGACATCGAAGTGGGACATCGCTCGACGACGATGAGTCTGCTCGGGATGCTCTCGCTCAAGCTCGGCCGCAGCGTGCAATGGGACGGCGAGAAAGAGACCGTCGTGGGCGATGCGGACGCGAACCGGTTGTTGAGCCGGCCCTATCGCGCGCCTTGGAAGTACCCGGTGTGATGTTTTCCACTCGCCTGCACTGGGACGCCAGTCCCAATAAGTTGAGCGCTTTGCTCGCCGAAAAGTGTCGCTCCGGCGCTCGAATCCTGGATTTGACGGAATCAAATCCAACTGCGGCGGGTTTCGAGTATCCGCCCGCCATGCTTGCGCCACTGAGTGGTGCGAGCAGTCTGCTGTACGAACCTCTTCCCGCTGGGCTGCCCTCCGGCCGCGAGGCGGTCGCGCAATACTATGCGGCACGCAATGAAGCGGTGGCGGCGGAGCGCGTGATGCTCACGACGAGCACGAGCGAGTCCTATGGGTACCTCTTCAAGCTGCTCTGCGATCCGGGCGATGAGGTACTCGTCCCGCGGCCGTCGTACCCGCTGTTCGACTTTCTGGCCGCGCTTGAATCGGTGCGCGTCGTGCAGTATCCGCTCGCCTGCCATGGCGAATGGAGTATCGATTTCGCCGCACTCGAAGCGTCGCTTACACAGCGCAGCCGCGCGATCGTGCTCGTCAATCCTAACAACCCGACGGGTTCGTTTCTGAAGAAGAGCGAACTCGAGCGCCTCGTGGCAGTGAGCCGCGACCACGCTCTCGCGATCATCTCGGATGAAGTCTTCGCGGACTACGCCTTCGAAGCCGACGAACGCCGGGTGGCTTCTCTGGTGGAGATCGATGCGGTTCTGACGTTTTGCTTGAGCGGACTATCCAAGGTGAGCGCACTGCCGCAGATGAAACTGGGCTGGCTGGTCGTGGGCGGCCCGGAGGTGCAGCGCCGGCAAGCGCTAGAGCGGTTGGAATGGATCGCTGACACATATCTCTCCGTCGGAACTCCGGTGCAACATGCGCTTCCGGGTCTGCTCGCCGCGCGAGTGCCCGTGCAGCAGCAGATGAAGCGGCGACTGCGGGACAATCTGGCGCATCTGCGCGAACGGCTCGCTGCGGACGGAACGGTGCGCCTGTTGCCAGTCGAGGGCGGCTGGTATGCCACACTGCAAGTGCCGCGCGTTAAGAGCGAAGAGGAGTGGACTCTCGACCTGTTGGAGACTTGTGGCGTGCTGACGCAGCCGGGCTTTTTCTATGACTTCGAAAGCGAGGCATTCCTGGTGCTGAGCCTGCTCACGCGCGAAACGGATTTTCGGGAAGGTTTGGATCTCATACTCGAGAGGGTCGCTGCCACATTATGAGTCTGCTCGACGATTGCCTCGCACGAATTCGAGAAGATGAACCGCGGGTTCACGCCTGGGTGGAAGTGTGTCCGCAGGCGGCGCTCGGCGCAGGACTGCTCGACGGAATTCCGTTCGGCGCGAAAGACATTTTCGAAACTCGCGATCTGGCAACCGAGTACGGGTCTCCCTTGTTTGCCGGCCGCAAGGGATCTTGCGACGCGACGCTGATCGAAGACCTCCGCAGGCGCGGCGCCGTGTTACTTGGCAAAACGCACACGACCTCGTTCGCCTACTTCGATCCTGCGCCGACGCGCAATCCGTGCAATCCCGAGCACACGCCGGGAGGCAGTTCAAGCGGTTCGGCCGCGGCTGTCGCCTGCGGCATGGCGCTGTTCGCATTGGGTACGCAGACGGCCGGCTCCATCATCCGTCCGGCATCCTACTGCGGCGTTGTTGGCTTCAAACCCACCTTTGGCGTATTGCCGCTTGATGGTGTGATGCCTTTCGCGGCGTCGCTCGATACGGCCGGTCTGTTCACGCGCGACGCTGCGTGGATGGCGCGCGTGTGGCGCGGCATGGGTTTCGACGTCGTCTCCGAAATCAGCCTCCCACTGCACGTGCCCGCTTTGCCGCCGCCCGTGGAACCGATGATGGCCGCGGCTTTCGAGCTTAGTGTCGATCGCTTGCGCCGCGCCGGATTCCGCGTCGAATCGATCGAGCTGCCGTTCGAGTGGATGGCGCTGGTTCGGGCCGTAAGCCTGGTTCAGGATTACGAGGGCGCGCACACGCTGCGCAGCCTTTGGGAGCAACACGGCGAACGCATGGGAGCGAAACTCGCGGAGCTGATCCGGCGCGGTCTGGCGACGCCCGAGGAAGTTTATATCGAGGCGTTGCACTCGCTTAGCGACGCGGCGAAGCGAATGGAAGGCGCGGGCATCGTGCTCACGCCGGCCGCTCCGGGCGCAGCGCCCAAAGGCCTGGCCTCCACGGGATCGCCGGCGTTGAACTCGCCGTGGACCGGCTTGGGCGTCCCGGCGATCTGCGTGCCGATGCCCACGGACGGGCTTCCGCTGGGACTGCAGATTGCAGGCGAACGAGGAGCCGACGGCGCGCTGCTGCATGCGGCGGTTGAAATCGAACGCGCGCTTACGGCTTCACTTTGATCAGCCCGCGCGTGGAAAGCCAGGCTGCCAAGCGGTCGCTCCAGGCCGAGAGCACGGCATTGTTCTGCGCGAGACCGACGCCGTGCTTGCCCGTCTCGAAGACGTGCAGTTCGGCAGGCACTTTCGCCCGGCGTAGCGCCAGGAAGAGATTGATGCTGTTCTCGACTGGCACCGTCGCGTCATCCGTCGTGTGAAAGAGGAACGTGGGCGGCGTTTGCGGCGTAACCTGTTTCTCGTTGGAGAGAAATTCCACAAGCTTTGGATCCGGGTTGTCGCCAAGCAGATTCTTGCGCGAACCCTTGTGGGTATATGGGTCTTCGAGCGTTACGACAGGATAGGCGAGGATGGCGAAATCCGGACGGCATCCGGCCCGCTCGACCGGATCGGCGGCCTGAGGATTGCCCGCGTCGAAGTGTGTGGCCGCGGTGGAGGCGAGATGGCCGCCCGCCGAGAAACCCCAGATGCCGATGCGATCCGGCGCGATTCCGTACTGCTTTGCGTTCGCGCGTACATGGCGTAGCGCGCGCTGCGCATCGCCGATCATGACCGGATGATGGTAGCGCGGACCAAGCCTGTATGTGAGAACGAATCCTGCAATGCCGCGCGCGGTGAGCCATTGCGCGATCTGCGCACCCTCATGGTCCAGTGCGAGATGGCCATAACCGCCGCCGGGGCAGACGACGACCGCGGCGCCAGTGGCCTTAACCGAGTCCGGCAGATAGATGCTCAGCGTGGGTTTATCCGCCTCCTCCGCGCCGAGCGCGCCGGGCGCGCCGTTGGGCCATAGTAGTTCCACTTTCTGCGCCAGCAGCAGAGGAGCCGCCAGCAGCGGTAGGAGTGCGATTCGAGTCAGCATAACGCACCAATAATAGCGAATCGACCGTCAAACTGGGATAGAATAGCGCCAGGAGATTTCGCCATGAGAGCATCTGGGAGTATTTCACGCCGCGCCATGCTGGGCGCTGCGATCGGAAGCGTCGCGCTCGCAAAATCCGCGCCCGCCTCCACCGTCGCCATCGCGCGTTGCCGAGCCTATGACCCGAGCATGCACGAGACGCTCGGCATCATGTTCGACCAGATTGGCGGGCTCGCGCCCATCGTCAAGGGCAAAACCGTCGCGCTCAAACTCAATCTGACGGGCAACCCGGCGCGCTTTCCTGTGCGCGCGGATCTCCCCTATCGCAACGACCCGGCGACGGTGCTTTCCACATGCCGGCATCTGGCGCGCGCCGGCGCGGTACGTATCCGTATCATCGAGAGCTTCTTTCCCGCCCGGCAGGAGATGGAGTTGTGGGCACGTTACGGACTCGACATCAACGCAATCAACAATTGCGGAACAAAGGTTGAATGGGAGAACACCAACAACATCGGGTACGGCAAAAAGTACATTCGTATGAAGGTGCCTTCGGGCGGCTACATCTACCCGGCCTACGATCTCAACCATTCGTTTGCCGATTGCGACGCTTATGTATCCATGTCGAAGCTGAAGAATCACTGGGTTGCCGGCGTGACGATGACGCTGAAGAACAATTTCGGCAACACACCGTGTTCGCTCTATGGCGGCGATTGCGGCCCGAGCGGCAACGAAGACCCGCAGAAGGAACGCGGGCCGGTAGGACACAACGGAACGACGAATCCTCCCAAAGGCGTTCCGCAGGAATTACACCCGGAGACTCCGCGCGAGCAGGGATATCGGGTTCCCCGCATTGTCGTGGACCTGAACGGAGTGCGCCCCGTCGACCTCTCGATTGTCGACGGCATCGATACGATACGCGGCGGCGAAGGGGAGTGGATTAAAGGTGTCGAAAGGGTGAAGCCGGGGCTGCTGCTTGTCGGGCGCAATGCCGTCTGCGTCGATGCGGTGTGCAGCGCGGTGATGGGCTACGATCCGCGTGCGCAACGCGGGACCGGGCCGTTCGTGCGCGGCGACAACACCATGGTCCTCGCTGAAGCTGTCGGCTTGGGAACCGCCGACTTGTCCCGGATCGAAGTGGCCGGCCTGAAAATTCGCGAGGCCGCTTTCGACTTCGGTCCGGGACCGATTGGCAAGAAAATCGGTTAGGCGGCCGCGTGGCCACGCGTCGCACGGACTAGACGAAGTCCGGAATGCGCGGGCTCTGGCGTAACAAGGGCAGGCGCTTGCGCGGGCAGCGGTGCGGGCTTCCGCGAGTGCGCAAGGTCCTGCTCCCATACCACGGCATGTTCCCGAAGGCATTGCGGACAACGATAACGCCCGTTAACGGGCCACATCGGGTCGGGGTGCATGAAGTAGCACCACTTTTCCTGCAACTTGTTCATGAACGACGCCATAACTTTCTCTCCTTGTCGCTTACGACCTCCTCAAAAGACACAACAATCCTGTGTCAGGACGCGGGTATAGGACTAACCATCTCCGGTACGCTCGCTGACGTACTTTCTTAGCTAGTTAGATGAAGACCGTGTGATTCTGGTTTCGGAAAGTTTTGGGTACTGCGCGTCGTAGCCCTTGTAGTCCCACCACAAGATCTGATTCAGCGTCTCCTGGGGGACGTCGTCGGGCGCGGACCAGTTCATCGAGAGCGACTGCTGCGCAGCCCACAGCTTGCGGCCGGTGAGCCCTTTCAGCACGGGATTCATTTCGTCCAACGCGATGTTCGACGGCAGGCAGCGGTATGCCGACGTATCCGCATCCGCCGTGAAGACGCTCGTCATCGGTCGTGCCGAGGCGAGGTATCGCGTGCGCGCGGAAATTCCGAACAACACCTGAATCGTCCGGATCATGCTCGTGTGATTGTAGTGGTTGGAATCGACGGCATCGCGGCGAACGTGCGGTCCGATGGCCATCGCAACCGTGCGCCGTCCGTCTACATGGTCGAGACCATCCTGGGCATCGTCCTCAACGACCAGGATCAGGCTCTTGCTCCAGAAGCGGCTCTTCGAGATACCTTCGACGATGCGGCCTAGCGCGAGATCATTGTCGGCCACCATGGCGCGCGGCGTTGGAGAGCCGGGCCGCGTACCGTTCGTGTGATCTTCGTTCAGGGTGAGGATGTTGATCTGCGGCAGCTCGCCGCTCTTCTCGCGTTCCGCGAGCGCACGCAGAAAGGCGTCCGCGCGAAGCTGATCCGGAATCGCCGTGGAGTTGTACGGATAGCGCAGATCGTGCAGAGACGCAAGCGCCGGAACGCCAGGCTTGCAGCCCACGGCGTCGGCCGATTTGCCTTCCTTGTAGAGCTTCCAATAGGCCGGCCAACTCGTGTCGCTCTCATTCATGTCGACCACATTTTGCGTTGCCGGATCCCATCGTCCCGGCAGGCAGAACTCACCCCAGATGCGCACAGAGACCGGCCGCGAGCCCTGCCAGAAGAATCCAGTGGGCGCAACAGTCAGCGCGTCCGCCATATTCCAGGCGTAGCCGCGCGGCGATGCCGCGAAAGCGCGCTCGACATAATCGCTGACAAAGGCCTGCATCAACCAGTGATGCCCGTCGAAGCTGATCGCGCCGCCGGTGTAAAAGTTATCGAGCAGTACATATTTCTCCGCAAGCGCATGATGATTCGGCGTGACCTCGCGCCCAAACATCGTGAGCTTCGAATCGCCGTTGCCCTTGTCGATATCTCCGAAAACCTGATCGTAGGTGCGATTCTCCTTCACGATGAGAAACACATGCTGGATGCCAAGCGACGCCAAATTTTTCACCCCGCCGGCCGGCTCGAACTGTGGGCTGTTCGCGGCGCGCACCTCGCGCGTGCCGGACTGCAACTGCACCGGCGCGGGCCGCGGAATCTTCGAGAGCAAACCTACGTTTTCGCGTGAATTAAAGGAGCCTTTGTTATTCGCTGTGCTGCCGTACCCCTTGATGCTGATCACGCGCAACCCGCCTTCGGCGTCGACCGCGATGGCCGACGGAAACCAGGGGGTCGGCATCGCGCCCGCGATCTTCCATTCCTTACCCGCGTTCTGCGCCACTGCGATCCCATTATTCCCGCCGCACGCGACGTATAGCAGCTTGCCGTCGGGAGAAAATGCAACGGCGATTGGCTGGCTGCCGAGCGAGGCTTCCGGCATCGATGGAACTTTCAGGTCTGTCCTCCGCAGCGTCGACGTATCGATCAGTGCGACCAGATCCGAATGCCCGCTAGCAACTGCAAGCGTGTTGCCATCGGGACTCAACGCCATACCAGAGGGTGCGAGGCCGACCTCGATTTCACTCGCCGCAAACGTCTTCAAGTCGATCACCGAGACCGTGCCGGTCGCACTGGATCCGGTCTTCGGGTCCGTCACAACCGCGGTTCCGCTCGAAGGCGCGGTCGCGTCGGACTGCCTTGCGTGTCGGCCGCCACGATTCGAAACGAACACCTTACCCTGTTTGGCTGCGACCACAACTCCAAAAGGCGCGACGCCGACGTTGACTTCGCGCAACAGCGCTCCGTCCTCCGCGTTGAAGACACCCAGCGTGTTATTGCGGCTGAGCGCCACATAAGCAGTTTTGCCGTCGGGAGCGAAGGCGATTCCGGCCGGAACGGGGTGCCCATTGAAATCGATGCGCCGCGTCTTGCCCGGTTTGCCCACATCGGATAGCGCGACGATCAGGATGTTGTCCGGACCGTTGCGCGAAGCCTCGCTGGCCCACAACTCACGATCGCCGGGGCGGAACGCGATGCCCGCGTAGGATGTGGAATGCGCCGCGATCTCGGCGAGTTGCGCGCCCGTTGAACCATCCATCAGATGTAAGCTGCGCCGGTTCAAGACCGCGAGCAGGCGCTTGCTCGAATCGAAGGCGGCGTCGACGGGGCGCCCAGGGATCTCCATCTGCTGGCCCCATGGACGCAGCAGTTGGTTCGTGGGTACCAGGAAGAACCCGCCCTCCTGCTTCCCCGCGAAAACAGTACTCCGCAGCACCGGGAAAAGTGCGGACTCTTTGGCGATCACCACAATCGCGGCGGCCAAGCTGAGGGTAAGAATGATAATTCGAGTGGATCTCACACCGAAAGTCTATCGTGTTACTCCCGCCCGAGAAAGCGTTCGGTCGCGGAAAGCTTTTCCGGCGAGAACTGCAATGCCGCCGCCCGCAGATACGGGCGCATCTCGGCGGCCCAATAGGCAACGTAGCCGCGCACATGGATTTCCCTCAGCGTATCGCTGTAATGGAGGAACAACTCCTCCGCGATAAGTTCGCCGGTCCGCTTGGCGGCGTGTCCGGCACACCGGGAGAGCCACAACAGATTTCTCGGCAAGCGGCCCGCCGCGGAGAGCGCAAGAATCGACGACACTTCAAAGACCGAGCGTTCTTGTGCGGCGGCTTCGGAATTCAGATCGTCCCACAGCGCTGCTATCGCGGTGACCGGCGGAAGACTCTTCGGCGGGACGTTCCTTAGTTCTTTCTGAATCGCTGTCCACTCCGCCCGCAGGCCACGCACGTCGAGCGGCGGCGTGTTGATGGCCTCCGCGGTGCGTGCCGCCACGGCTTCGAGACCGTTCAGCATCTGATCGACTGTTTCAAACTGCGTGCCCGCTTCGAGCAATCCCGCTTTCTGCAGGCTGGCGGCGATCTCGCGCACGATGTGCCGGCCTCCGCCCGAGATGTCGGCGAGTGCGGCCATCACCCAAACCGGCGAGGCATGGAATGTGAGCAGCCCGATCCATTCGAGACCGTTGCCAGCGGTGCGCCGCAGCAGGAAATGCTGGACCAGACGCTCTTCGCCGGGATAGGCGTCCGGCACCTCGCCCACTTGCTCGATGAGAAAGCGCAACGTAGCCTCGACCAGTGTGCGATAGAGCCGCGTGCGCCGGACCGCGGCCGGCAGCGTGACGGCGCCGATCTCGCGCAGCAACCCTCCGGCAACAGCGCCGCCGGAACGGAGCAGGCGTTCGGGCAGTGAGAGCAAGTATCGGTGCATACCTTTCATCAAAGCAGACTCGCGTGGCTTGAGTCTTTCGCGGAAGGATTTCGCGCGTTTCACGCAACGCCGGCTAATGTCTGCGAAAATGTGAGAAGAGTATGGCTTTCCGCAGGTTACTTCTACTTTTGCTATTCGCTCTCCCCGCGCTGGCGCAAGAGCCCTGCACTCCCACACCAATGTACTCGCCGTGCGAGTTTGTATTCGAGTTGAATGCGCAGGAAGCGGCGCAACACTCGAACCCATACGTCAGCGTGCAACTGCAAGCCGAGTTCCGCTCTCCACGCAAGCGCACTTTTTTGATGCCCGCCTATTGGGACGGCGGCAACCGCATGGTGATCCGATTCACTCCCATTGAGGCGGGCGAGTGGGATTACCGCGTGACCAGCAACATCGCGCGCTTCCAGGGCCAGATGGCCAAGTTCACGTCCACGGCGAGCAGTTCGCCGGGCTTTGTCCGGACGGCTAACAAACACCACTGGGCTTTCACCGAAAGTGACAAGCCGCACCTGTGGCAGGGCGACAGCAATTACCGCTTCGCCGCCATCGGACGCGCGGAGTTCGAGCAGTTTGCCGCCGAACGCGCAAGGCTCAAGTTCAACCATCTGCGCGGCATCGTCACAGGTGGGGCCGAAGACGCCGCGACGGCCTTCCCCGCTCCTGACCAGCCGAATCCAGCGTGGTTCCAGGAAGTCGACCGGCGCATCCTGCTGCTCAACAAACTGGGTATCACCTTCGACCTGATGATGGCCGGCGGCGGTGGGCAACTCGTCAAACTCTGCCCCACCTGGCAGCAGCGTGAACGCTACGTGCGTTATCTCGTGGGACGCTATTCGGCAATGGACATTACGTGGCAAGGCGTCCAGAATTTCGAAGAGTACGACGAGAGCCGCACGCTGCTCAAAGAAGTCGGCATGCTGCTGAAGAAGCTCGACCCCTACCAGCACCCTCGTTCCACCAGCGCGCGAATCAGCTCCGCGCCACTGCTGGCGGATGGCTGGATGGACTACGTCGTCTACCAGTCGCACGACGATCAGTTGGGCGCGATCGAGCACCAACTTTACTCCGTGCCATTCGTCAATGCCGGCGTCGATGGCGCGAACGCAAGTCCCGACGCCTTCCGCAAGCACCTCTGGAACGCCACGATGAATGGGCAGTATCCCTCGTTCTACCAGGCAGACCCGGCCAACGAGAAGGCTCTCGCCGCGTGGCGCGAGTTTATGACCGGGACGCGTTACTGGGATCTGGAGCCATTCTTCGATCTGGACGGCGGACGCTCCATGGCGCTCGAAGAGGTCGAGTACATCATTTACGTAGAGAAGCCGACGGGACCCGTTGAAGTGCGAGTCGGCCAGCACGGCTACGATGTCGCCTGGTTCAATCCGCTGACGGGCGAATCGCTGAAACAGAAAAACTACAAGGGTGAGCGTTTCGCGGGAGATCCGCCTGGCAAGGAGCACGACTGGGTTTTGCTGGTCTCGCGCGAAGGGAAAAAGCAGTCGATGCTCAATTCCTACAAGTTCGAGTCGCGCGTGATGCCCGTTCAAGAGATTGAGGTCAATACGCAGAAGACGCCCGTCGAGATAGCCGCCCCCGGCGGTGACGAGATTTCGCTCTCAAAGCCCTTTCACTACGGGGTGAAGGTCAAGCGCGAGACGCGCGCCACGCGCTCGATGATGTACCTGTGGACGGGCGAAGTTACCATCGAGGGCCAAGGCTACCGGGTGCTCGCCACCGGCCCCTCCGGCACGCTTCGGATCGACCCGCAAAACGTCGCACGCATCGCACGGCAGTATCCGGCAATCCTCAACCTGCGCGTCCTGGCGATGAATATCTATGGCAAGGTTTACATGATCGACAAAGTTTTCAGGCTGGTCCAGTGACGGCGCGGATCCTGGCGCTCGACACCACATCGGAGTTCGGAAGTCTGGCCGCGCTCGAAGGCGATCGGCTCATCGAAGAGACGCCGATGACTTCGTCCGATGGCTTCTCGCACGTGCTCTTCGATCAGTTGGAGCAATTTCTCGCGCGGCTCCGATGGAGCATTGATTCTGTGGATTGCTTCGCCTGCACCGCCGGCCCAGGCTCGTTCACCGGATTGCGCGTCGGCTTGGCCGCGGTGAAGGGTTTGGCCGAAGCCACGAACAAACCAGTCGTAGCCGTCTCGAATCTGGAGGTGTTGGCTTCCTTCGGCTCCAAGCCTCTGCGCGCCGCGATCGCCGATGCGCGCCGCGGTGAGATCTATGGCGGGCTGTTCGATGCACAACTCCAGCCGCTGCTGCCGGAGCGCGTGATGAAGCTCGCCGCATTTCGCGATGCGCTCCCGAAAGGCGATCTGGAGTTCATCGCCGCCGGCTTTGAACCGTTTCGCGATGATCTCGCGGGCGCCTGTCTTACGACTGCGCCGCGCTTCATCGCCTCAGCCGTCGCGCGCCTCGCGGCCAAGCGCCTGGCGGCAGGCGAGTGTACCAGCCCAATTTCGATCGACGCCAATTACGTCCGCCGCAACGACGCCAACATGCTCTGGCAGGATCGTTAAGCGCGGCAGCAGTCTGCCAAATTAAGAACGAAACTGAACTAACGCCTCCGGTCGCTCGCGCTCCCGGCACCGTTGGACAAGTTGCCTCCGGCCCGTTCCACCATTAAGCACAACGCCGAACGCCTCCGGTCGCCCGCACCCCCGGCACCGCTGAACGAATTGCCTCCGGCCCGTTCCACCATTAAGCACAACGCCTAACGCCTCCGGTCGCCCGCACCCCCGGCACCGTGGAACGAATTGCCTCCGGCCCGTTCCACCATCGGGCGCAACTCCTAACGGTGCCGGGAGCGGTAGCGACCGGAGGCGGCGATTACACGTTATTACAGCTTCGTTATCGCAGCGGCAGCCAGACCTGCATCGCAGCCGGCTCGCGATTGGCCCAGGCATAATACGGAATCAGCAATAGATCCGCCGCCTTGGTTGGGCTTCCTGGTCCTTCGCCGATGAAACTGTAGAGCGGTTCGCCCGCGAGAGGTTTGGGCCATGTCAGGCCCTTGTGCGTCAGCGCCATAATGCCGCCGAGAAACTCCGCTTTCCACTCCGGCGTCAGCGGTGCGGCGGCCGAAAAGGCGAGGTCGGAAACTGGTCCGGCCGTGTTGTCCGGCTGCTCCACACAGTAGACGAACGGACCGCGCTGCACGGCGGCTTTGCCATAGTCCTCGGGCACGCGTGGATTCGCGGCCACGAAACGCGGCTGCATGTCGAACTCCAGCCCGACCAGATCGCCCGGCTTCCATGTGCGTTTCAAAGCGGCGTACGTATTGGGCTTCACCGCCGCCGCGAAGGGCTTGCCGTTCACCGTGAGCTTCGTCGTCTTCGACCAGGCGGGAACGCGCACGAACAGCGTGAACTCTTCGGCCCGCGCGGGATCGACAGAGATCGTGGTCTTTCCGCCCCACGGTGCGTCCGTCTTCTGCGCCAGCTTCAACGGTGTACCGCTCTCGAGTCTCCAATCCATAGCGGAGTTGTCGTAGAGATGTACATACACGCCTTCGCGGCTCGTACTGTAGAAGTACCCGGAGAGCGCCAGGAACGTGCGCTCGATATTGGGCGGGCAGCATGTTGTTGTGTACCACGGGTTGCGGATCTTTTCGCCGTACGAAGCCAACGGATTGCGATAGCAATACAGCGTTCCACTCAGCGACATACCGGAGTTGATGCCGTTGTACAAAGCACGCTCCATCACATCGGCGTACTTCGCATCGCCCGTGATCGCCAACATGCGCTGATTGAAGATCCAGTTGCCGATCGCCGCGCAACTCTCTGTGTAAGCCTGCTGGTTGGGCAACTCATAGACCTCGCCAAACGCTTCGCCTTGCGGGCGCGAACCGACGCCGCCGGTGACGTACATCTTGCGCTCGACCGTGTCTTCCCAAAGCGCGTTCAAAGTTTTCAGGTAGGCCGCGTCGCCGGTCTCCATGTAATAATCGGCGGCGCCCGTCGCCGCATACATCGCGCGCACAGCGTGGCCCTCAATCTGTTTCCGCGAAGTGAACGGGATGCCGCTGAACATGTATTTCACTTCGGAATCCTTCAGGCTGAGGCGTTCGCGTTCCACTCCGCTGAGCAGATAGCGGGCGAAATCGAGATGCGCGCGTTCGCCCGTCGTACGGTAAAGTTCGACGAGCGCCAGTTCGAGTTCCGGATGCCCTGTCAGCAAAGGCTTCTTGCCCGGGCCGAAATCGCGTTCCAGATAGGCGACGAACTTTTCGCCCAAACTCAACAGATTGCGATTACCGGTCGCGCGGTAGTAAGCGACGCCGGCTTGCAGCAGATGGCCCAGGCAATACAGTTCGTGCCCGCCTTGCATTTTCTGGAAGCGGTCCTTGGCGCGCTCCTCCACCCAGTATGTGTTGAGGTAGCCGCTCGGTTCCTGCGCGGCACGAATCTCTTCCGTGAGGCTGTCGATAGTGGCGCGCAATTTCGGGTCGTCGTGATTGTGCAGCGCCCAGGCCGCGGCTTCCATCCATTTGTAAATGTCGGAATCCGTATAGAGCGGACCGCGCCGCGCCACCTTCTTCTTTCCGGTCAGGCGCCGGAAATTGTCCATCACGCCGTTCTCTTCGAGCAGCGCGAGCATCGAAGGCAAGCTCTTCGCTTCTGTCACGGTTTGCCGGCTCTTCCAAAAACCGTCGTTCAGCCGGACAGCGCGCACGGGCACAGGATGGAGTTTCGCGTGCGGCGATTGCTCCAGATTCAAGACGGCCTGATCCTTCCAATCGGCCGCGGAGCAATCGCCAGTGGAACAGAGGAAACAGCACACGAGCGTGATCAGTATCTTTTTCATAATGCCTTCAGGTGTTTGTAAACGAGTGCGATCGGCAGGCCGACGACGTTGAAGTAGCAACCTTCCACCCGGTCGATGAACTTCGATGCCAGACCCTGAATTGCGTAGCCACCGGCCTTATCCATCGGCTCGCCGCTCGCGGCGTACTCGTCGATCTCGGCTTCCGAGAGTTGGACGAAGCGGACTCCGGTCGACTCCGCGGCGACAACAGTGCGATCGGGACTGCGCAGACAGATTCCGGTGATCACAAAATGTTCGCGGCCCGAAAGCAGCCGCAGCATCCGGCGCGCATCTTCGACGCACGACGGCTTCTCAAGGATATGCTCGTCCACTACGACGACGGTGTCGGCAGCCAACACCACATCGCCCGTATCGGGCGCAACGGCCATTGCCTTGTCGCGCGCTAACCTGCGCACGTAGTCGCGCGGCGCCTCGCCGGGCAAAGGTTGTTCTTCGATGCCGGGAACCTCGACCCGGAAAGAGAGGCCGGCGGCGGTGAGAATCTCCCGGCGGCGCGGCGACCCGGAAGCGAGGATAAGCATGGATGTATCGTATCGAAGACAGTGCCCGCAATGCTAAAATAGCAGTTCTATCCGCATGGAACGCGCCAGCAAGACGATCGCGAAACTCCGCATGTCTGAGAACCCCGAGGCGAAGACGGAACTGGCGCGCCGCGTCTGGCCGGCCGCCGTGGGGAAGAAGATCGCCGCGCATTCGAAAGCCGTCAATCTCGTGCGCTCCACACTGGTAGTGGAGGTGGAAGACTTCATCTGGCAAAAGCAGCTTTTCGCCTTGCGCAGCCAGATTACCGCAAAACTGATAAAGGTGATGGGACCAGGCATCGTCGACGGCGTCGAGTTCCGCGTTGGCATCCCGCGCCACATGCCGCAGCGCGAAGAGCGCGCCGCCAACACTCAAGCGGGCTTGTTCGACGACGCGGACGCGATCCGCGATCCCGGCATGCGCAGAGCATACAAAGTAGCAAGGTACAAGGCACTAGCGTGAAAATAACGGAACAAGAGGTGCGGTACGTCGCCGACCTGGCGAACCTCCGCCTGACCGAGCAGGAGATCCCCAAACTCGCCGCCGATCTCGACGAGATTCTGACGCACATCGACAAGCTCAACGAATTGGATACGTCCAATGTGGAGCCGATGGCACAGGTGCTCTTCGATGCAGAAGAGACGGCCACGCTGCGTGAGGACGTTGCGCGACCGACCATCAGCAACGCCGACGCGATGGCCAACGCGCCCACGCACGGCGCCGGCTACTTTAAAGTGCCCTTGGTGATCGAACGATGAATCCCGCTGCGCTCAGCATAGACCAGGTGGCCGAAGGGCTCGCGAAGAAGCATTTCAGTGCGGTGGAACTCGCCACCGAAGCGCTCCAGTTCGCCCAAGCGGAGAACCCGAAAACAAACGCTTATCTGCATTTCTCTCCCGAGCGGGCGCTCGCCGCGGCCCGCAACGTCGACGAAAAGCTCGCTCGGGGAGAGGACCCTGGTCCTCTGGCAGGCGTGCCGGTCGCGGTGAAGGACGTCATTTTAACGCGCGGGATCCGCACCACCTGCGGGTCCAAGCTGCTCGCGAATTACGTTCCGCCCTACGATGCGACCGCGGTTACACGCCTCGAAGCGGCCGGCGGCGTGATCCTCGGCAAAACCAACTGCGACGAATTCGCGATGGGTTCGTCCAACGAGAACTCGGCCTTCGGCCCGGTGCGCAATCCCGTGGATCCGGAGCGCGTGCCCGGCGGATCGAGCGGGGGTTCGGCCGCCGTTGTGGCGCAAGGCACGGCTGTCGTCTCGCTCGGGTCGGACACGGGCGGGTCCATCCGTCAGCCCGCGTCGTTCTGCGGCATCGTCGGCGTGACGCCGACCTATGGCCGCGTATCGCGTTATGGATTGACGGCGTTCGCCAGTTCGCTCGATCACATCGGACCGTTCAGCCGCAGCGTTCGCGACTCGGCTCGCCTGTTGCAGGCGATCGCGGGCCGCGACGAGATGGATTCGACCTCCGCTTCCGCACCCGTGCCCGATTACCTCAGCCAACTCGACGGCAAGGTGCGCGGCATGAAGATCGGCCTGCCGCGGGAGTATTACAAGGGCCTGGCCAGCGAAACGGGCGATAAGATCGCACAAGGCATCGAAGCGCTGAAGGGTCTCGGCTGCGAGATTGTCGACATCAGCCTGCCGCATACCGACTACGCCATCGCCTGTTACTACATCATCTGCACGGCCGAGGCGAGTTCGAACCTCGCGCGTTTCGACGGCGTGCGCTATACCAGCCGTTCGAACAAGTCGGACACGCTGAGCGACATGTATCGCAACTCGCGCGGCGAAGGCTTCGGCGCCGAATGCAAGCGCCGCATCATGCTGGGGACTTATGTACTGAGCGCCGGCTACTACGATGCGTACTACCTGAAGGCGCAGAAGGTGCGCAACCTGCTCTCGCAGGATTTCTCGAAAGCGTTCGAAACCGTGGATGCGATCGTCACACCGGTCTCTCCCTTCCCCGCCTTCAAACTCGGCGAGAAGATGAACGACCCGATGGCGATGTACCTTTCCGACATCTACACGATCACCGGCAGCCTGGCCGGCATCCCGTGTATGAGCGTCCCATGCGGCAAGACAGCCGGCGGCCTGCCCGTGGGCATGCAGATCCTCACCAGGCACTTCGGCGAGACAGAAATGTTCCGCCTGGCTGACGCTTTCGAGAAAAGCAGCAGCTTTTTCGCCTGAGCTACATCTAAGTGAGTGAGACGGCGGATAATCGTCCGCCGCGGACATCACATACTGGAGGCATAGCATGGCGTTCACTTTACCGGCGCTCCCTTACTCGTTCGACGCACTGGAGCCGCACATCGACAAGACGACGATGGAGATCCATCACGGCAAGCATCACCAGGCCTACGTCACGAATCTGAACAAGGCACTGGAATCCGCACCCGACCTGGCGGGCAAGAGTCTGGAAGATCTCCTTGCCAACAACTGCGCGGCCGTGCCGGAAGCGATCCGCACCGCCGTCCGCAACCACGGCGGTGGCCACTACAACCACGTGATGTTCTGGCAGGTGATGGGTCCGAATGCCGGCGGAGCGCCCACGGGCGATTTGGCTGCGGCGATCAACAAGTCTTTCGGAGGGTTCGACCAGTTCAAGGAGAAATTCAATACAGCCGCGGCCACGCGCTTCGGTTCGGGCTGGGCATGGCTGGTCAAATCCGGCGCCGGCCTCGAAGTGCTCTCCACCGCCAACCAGGATTCGCCGCTGCTCGAAGGCAAGTTCCCCGTGCTCACCTTGGACGTGTGGGAACACGCCTATTACCTGAAATATCAGAACCGGCGTCCGGACTACATCGGCGCGTGGTGGAACGTAGTCAACTGGAATGAAGTGGCGCGCCGTTTGAAGGACGGCAAATAGGGATTTCCCGCGTAGCACCTATCCGGGGCGGCAGCCTCATTCCGAATGAATGAGCCCGCCCCGGGTGGCACTCCCCGATCAGAATGACCTGCCGATCCGGAAGAAAATTTTCCGATTCCCCTCCGTACCCAGGCTGAAGCCAAAAAAGACGACCCCCGCCGCAGTCTTGCCCACCACTCCCAGCACGCCATCGTGAGCCGGCTTGGCATCCTCGACGGACCGGAACGCCTGGCCCAACTCATAGCTCAAGCTGACATAGAAGTTGCTCATCACCGATGAGCGCTCCGTGGAAAAAGCGCGCAGCCCCTCGAAGCTGCCCAGGTAATAGCGGTCGCCGCGTAGCTGGCCGCGGCCATAGGCAGACATCTGGCCCGGGCCACCGAGAACAAAAGGTGGAAAATACGACCTGGGGCCGATCAGCGCACCGCCGTTCAGAGTACTGATCAATCCGTAGCGCGCGTTGAAGAACTTCGCATACGAAAAGCGCTGATCAATGTAACCGTACTGCGCAAAGGAACGATGCGAGTGGAAGTTCCAGCGCAGGTCGCTGACCGCCCGCAATCCGCGGCGCGGGATGACCGCATTATCCTGATGATCGTAGGCATAGAGAATCCGCGCCGTCTGGAAGTTGGCGGGTTCCACATTCAGGCCTTCCGGGAGCGTTCCCGTCTTCACCGAAGCGCCCGTATGATCGTAGGTATAGCCGGCGCGGAACTCGGAGAACCGCGAGGTGGCATAACCTATGTCGGTTCCAAAGCCGCGGTCACGGGCTTTCAACTCCGCCGTGCGAGTATTGCCTTCGTATACATCGGCGCGGCTCTGCCCGATGAAGAGGCGCGGCGCGATGAACCACTTGCCGCCGCGGATCCGCCGGTAAAACTCTGTCGAAATCGAGTTGTTCAAGCCGACGCTGAAATCGGTGCGCCACTCGGAAGCGTAGCTGCCGATGTTGATGAAAGTGAGCCGCCCGCCGAATCCGAAGCGAATGTTCGCCGTGTCGGAACCCTCGATATTGATGCCCAGATTCAAGAACGGGGGGCCCCAACTTTTCGGCACGATGTTCACCGCCAGGCCGTCGGCACCCTCCTTGCGGGCGAAATCATAACTCGTGCTTTGATAGGGCCCGACTCCGGTCAAACGTGTCAGCGAAGTCTCCAGTTCGACGCGGTCAAGCGGTTTGTCCGCGGCGTGCCGCACCAGAAAATCAGTCATCTGCGTCTTGACGTAGCCCTCGACTCCATCCACGTCGACAAACTTCGGCGTGATCGTCTCCGGCCGGCGTTTCTTCTGAAGTTCCGCGGTATGCCGGCGCCATTCCTCTTCGTTCATCGAGAACGCCATAAGCGCATCTTTCTGCTTCTCGGCCGCTGCGTAACCGCGGCGCTCGAACTCCTCGTACTTGGCGAAGTCCCCTCCGGAGAGTCCCTTGAGATCGGGCGCGAGCACGAGATTGGCCGCCTTGCGGTTGCGCAATTCGTTATCGGAAATCATTACGCTGATCGACCGGCCGGCGACGCCGAAAATATTGTCGAGCGATTTCCTGTCGACCGGCGGGCCGTCAAGGACGACGGCGATCGTGTACTCGGCGCCCATCTGCTGCGCCACGTCGACAGGCAGATTATTCAACGCCCCGCCGTCGACGAACAACTTGTCACCCACCGGCAGCGGCGAAAAAACCGCGGGTATCGACATTGTTGCGCGCAAGGCAGTCTGGAGCCTGCCGGAGTCGAAGACAACCGAACGGCCGGCGATCAGGTCCACAGCCACGCAGCGAAACGGGATGGGCAGGTCGTTGAAGCTGGCCATGTCGGGATACGGCGCGGCGATGCGGCTGATCACGAGCGAGACAGCGTTGCCGGAAGACACACTCGAAGGCAGGCGGAAGCCGCCCTTCAGTCCAAACTCGAGCGAGTTCTGAAACTGACGGCGATCTTCCTTGCGGCGAAAAAGCAGATTCTCGTAGGGCGCGCTCGCACTGAAGACGGTACTCCAATCGATGGAGCGAATGAATTCCCTGCTCTCCGCGGCGCTGTGGCCAGTTGCGAAGTAGGCGCCCACCAGACCGCCCATGCTGGTTCCGGTGACATAGGAGATGGGAATGCGATGCTCCTCGAGCCATTGGATTACGCCGACGTGCGCAAGGCCGAGCGCGCTGCCACCGGAGAGCGTCAGTCCAATGCGCTTGCGCGCCAGAGCCTGGGGGACTTCGGGACTCTCGGCTCCCTGAAGCACGGCCGCGGCCAGGGTGACCACACAGAGAAATCTCTTCATAATATGGCGGACACGACCTCCCGTGGATTGCCCAATGCTTCTCAGAATACACGCAAGCCTCGGAGGCGCGCTGCAAACTGTAAAATGATAGTGATGAGCGAAATTGAATCGACTACTCCCGAGCAAGAACTGCCGGCGGATTTTCCGCTGCCTCCAGTCAGTTTTGAGTTCCTGGTTCTATCCTTCAAGATGCAGGCGGAGATGCAGCTCGGCTTACTCCACTTCGGCGAGGAAAAAGACCGCCCCAAGCCCGACCTTCGCGTCGCCAAGCACACGATCGACATGCTGGCGCTGCTCGAACAGAAGACACGCGGAAATCTCTCAATCGAAGAGCAGCGGCTGCTGGAGAACTCGCTTACGGAGTTGCGCTTCCGTTATGTGCAGGCCGTGGACGCGAGTAAGAAGCCGTAGATGGAGGCTTCCGCGGCGCCCTTGCGAATCACCGTTCTAGGCTCGGGGACGAGTGTCGGTGTGCCCACGATCGGCTGCACGTGCAAGGTCTGCAGCTCCACCGACCCGCATGACAATCGTTTGCGGCCGTCCGTGCTGGTGAGTTGGGACGGGCACAATGTGCTGATCGACACGACGCCCGATTTCCGCCAGCAGGTGCTGCGCGCCGGCGTTTCGCACATCGATGCGATCCTCTATACGCACGCGCACGCGGACCATATCATGGGGCTCGACGACGTGCGTCCCTTCAACTATCGCCAACCGGGCAGCATTCCGATCTACGGTTCGCCCGAAACGATTGGCGCCATCCGGCGCTGCTTCTCCTATATTTTCGATACGAAACGGAGCGAGTCCTCGCTGCCCAAGATCGAGGCGCGGGAGTTCAACGGCACTCCCATCGACGTCCACGGAATCGAGTTTCTTCCGATCCGCCTGGCACATGGCAGCGGGACGTCCTACGGATTTCGTTTCCGCAACGCAGCCTATCTGACCGACCATAGCGACATCCCGGAGGAGTCGCTCGCGCTGCTGCGCGGGTTGGATGTGCTGTTCCTCGATGCCTTGCGTTACAAACCCCATCCTACCCATTCCACCGTGAATCGCTCGCTCGAATGGGTGCGGCTGCTCGAACCGAAGCGCGCTTTCTTCACGCACATCTGCCACGATCTGGGGCACGAGCGCGCCGAGAGCATGCTTCCGCCGCACGTACGCCTCGCATACGATGGATTGGAAGTGAGCGTGGAGGCGCCGGATTGACCCTGCGAAGCTTACACGAAGCCGGGCCGGATTTCGGACCCAGCATCGTCACCATTGGTAATTTCGACGGCGTTCACGCGGGGCACCGCCGCATTCTTAGGCGCGTCGTGGAGCTGGCGAAGGAGCGCGGCGCAAAGCCGTGCGTGCTGACCTTCGATCCGCATCCAGCCACAATCGTAGCGCCGGAACGCGCGCCGAAATTGCTGATGACGCCGGCGCAACGCAGTGCAGCGATGCACGCCGAGGGCATTGAGGACGTGCTGATCCTGCCCTTCGATAGCGGGTTCTCGCGGATGACGCCGGAAGAATTTTGCCGCGAAATCCTGAGCGCCCGCATGCAGGCGCGCGCCGTCCTGGTGGGAGCGAATTTCCGCTTCGGCGGCAAGCAGGCGGGCGATGTCGAAGTTCTGCGCGAGTTGGGATGCCGTTATGGATTCGACACCGAAATCGTGCCGGGCGTTTCGGTGCACGGCCGCCTGGTTTCGAGCACCGCGGTGCGCAGACTGGTCGCCGAGGGTGCAATGAGCCGCGCCGCACGCTATCTCGAACAGCCCTATGCGCTCGAAGGCGCGGTGGTGCGTGGCCACGGCATTGGGTCGAAGCAGACCGTCCCGACGCTCAACCTCGACACGGCGGCCGAGGTGTTGCCGGCTCGCGGCGTCTATGTGACGCGCGCTCGCGATCTCGATGACGGACGCGCATGGCGCTCCGTCACGAACATCGGATTCCGGCCGACGTTTGACGGCGACCGGTTAGCGATCGAGACGTTCCTGCTTGATCCGTTCGATGGGACCGACCCGCAGCGAATGCGCATCGAATTCCTCTACCGTCTCCGGGAGGAGCGCAAGTTCGAGTCGCCGGATGCGCTTAAAGCCCAGATTTTCAAGGACGTGTCGCGCGCGCAAACGCTCTTCCGGCGGCTGGCGGTAATCGGAGCGCCACGTCCACTGTGATAAAATTACCTTTTGACCTAGCAATTCTACCCAAGGAGGGTTTTTCATGCCATTAGTGTCTATGCGTCAGGTTCTGGATGAAGCGGCGAAGGGCGGTTACGGCGTCGGCGCTTTCAACGTGAACAACATGGAGCAGATCCAATCGATTATGGAAGCTGCCCGTGAAACGAAATCGCCCGTAATCGTGCAGGCCAGCCGTGGCGCCCGCGCCTACTCGAACGACCGCTTCCTCTATCACCTGATGATCGCGGCCACCGAAGTGTACCCCGACATCCCCGTCGTGCTGCACCTCGACCACGGCAATAGCGTCGCCACCTGCAAGTC
Organism: Bryobacteraceae bacterium; assembly: GCA_963668605.1. Lineage (GTDB taxonomy): Bacteria > Acidobacteriota > Terriglobia > Bryobacterales > Bryobacteraceae. The sequence continues at coordinate 7,005,639 of OY764903.1, read as the reverse complement.
CGCCATCGACATGGGCTTCACCAGCGTGATGATGGACGGCTCGCTGATGGAAGACGGCAAGACTCCGTCGAGCTTCGACTACAACGTGAAGGCCACGCAGGAAGTCGTCGCGATGGCGCATGAAAAAGGCGTCACCGTGGAAGGCGAAATCGGTTGCCTCGGCGGAATCGAAGACGGCCACGGCGCGGGCCTCGACGGTCTCTCCCACCTGACCGACCCGGCGCAGGCCGCCGATTTTGTCGCGGCTACTGGACTGGATGCGTTGGCCATCGCCATCGGCACCAGCCACGGCGCCTACAAGTTCTCCTCGAAGCCGACCGGCGAGACGCTAAAGATGGACGTGCTGCTCGCGATCCACAAGCTGCTCCCGAAGACGCACCTGGTAATGCACGGCTCCTCCAGCGTGCCTCAGGATCTGCAGGACGTCATCAACAAGTACGGCGGAAAGCTGAAGCCGACCTGGGGCGTGCCGGTGGAAGAGATCCAACTCGGCATCCGCAACGGCGTTCGCAAGATCAACGTCGACACGGACAACCGTCTGGCGATCACGGGCGCAATCCGCAAGGTCTTTGCTGAAACGCCGGAGAAATTCGATCCGCGCGACTATTTGAAGCCCGCCCGCGAGGCGATGAAGAAAGTGGTGGCGCTGCGCATGACGCAGTTCGGCCAAGCCGGCCACGCCAGCGACTACACTGCGATTCCGTTGAGCGAAATGGCGAAGGCCTACAAAGGCTAGACGCAAGCCTCACGGCTGGTAAATGAAAGAGCCGCCGCCCGGATCACTCCGGGCGGCGGCTCTTTTTGTTGTCCAACGATCTACTTGCTGACGTTATCGACCCACCACGGCGCGGTCGTCTCTTCCCGAATTACGATCTCATTCAGGAAGTTCGCCGCCTTTGTCAGGCCCTCGTTCGGCGACATGAGAGTGTCTTCATGCTCGATCGAGATGACGTAGTCGTAGCCGAACATACGCAGCGTCGAGATGAACTCTTTCCACCAGCCGGCGTCGTGTCCGTAGCCGCACGTGCGGAAGATCCAGGCGCGGTTGCGCTCGTCGGTATAGAGCTTCATGTCGAGCACGCCGCTCTTGGGCAGGTTCGCGTCGTAGATCTGCGTGTCCTTACCGTGGACGTGGAAGATGCAATCGCCCAGGACACGGATGGCCTTGATCGGATCGATGCCTTGCCAGAACATGTGGCTCGGATCATAGTTGCAGCCCACCGACTTGCCCGCGATCTCGCGCAGCTTCAACATCGTGTCCGGATTGTAGACCAGGAATCCGGGGTGCATTTCGATCGCGATCTTGACGCCATGATCTTCGGCGAATTTCCCGCGCTTGATCCAGAACGGCGCCGCCTCCTTTTCCCACTGCCACTTGAGCAGTTCCTGATAGTGCGGAGGCCATGAAGAGGTCACCCAGTTCGGATACTTCGCATTCGGGCCATCGCCTGGGCAACCCGCAAAATCGTTCACCACAGGAACGCCCAGTTTCTCGGCCAGCAGGATGCTCTTGCGCTGCACTTCCTGGTTCTTTTTGCGGACCTCAGGATCCGGGTGCAGCGGTTCGCCGTGGCAACTCAATGCGCTGATCGTGATTCCGTTGTCGGCCAGCTTCTGCTTGAAGGTTTTCAACTCGGTCTTGTTATCGAGCAGCGACAGTTTGCAGTGTGGATCGCCGGGATAATTTCCGGTGCCAAGCTCGACGGTGTCGATGTTGAGAGTCTTGATTTTTTCGATCACCTGATCGAGGGACATCTGCCCCAGTAACGCGGTAAATACGCCTACCCTCACGGTGTTTCGTCTCCTTTTTTTGAATTGCTAAAACATCTAGAGTAACCACAAAGAATATCAGGTTCAACGCTGCGCCGGTTGGGCATTGTACAATGGCCCAACGGGATCGCAACATGAAACCTTCACTCAATAGACTTCTGGGACGCCGCTCCTTTTTCGGCACAGCCGCCGGCGGCGCTATGGCTGCTTCTTTCTGGGACAACCGAACGCTTGAAGCCGCGACGCAAAACGTCAACACGCGCTCCAAGCCGTCCGAACTGAAGATCACCGACATGCGCATCGCCACGCTCAAGGGCGCTCCGATGACATGTCCGCTGATCCGCATCGATACGAACCAGGGCATCTACGGGCTCGGCGAAGTTCGCGACGGCGCGAGCAAGAACTACGCGCTGATGCTCAAAAGCCGCATCCTCGGCGAGAACCCTTGCAACGTCGATAAGATTTTCCGCAAGATCAAGCAATTCGGCTTTCACGCGCGCCAGGCGGGCGGAGTCTGCGGCGTCGAGATGGCGCTTTGGGACCTTGCCGGTAAGGCGTACAACGTACCCGCGTATCAGATGCTCGGCGGCAAGTTCCGCGATTCGATCCGCTGCTACGCTGACACCAACGAATCGCACGATCCAAAGGTCTTCGGCCAACGGCTCAAAGCGCGCCGCGACCAGGGCTTCACCTGGCTCAAGATGGATCTAGGTGCGGATCTGCTTGAAGGCGTCGCCGGCACGATCACCGCGCCGCTGGGCGTCACGCTGCGTCAGTCCGCGAGCACGCAGCACATGTTCACGGGCATCGAGCTGACTGACAAGGGCATCGCACGAATGGCCGATTACGTCGGAGAGGTACGTGCGGTTGTGGGCATGGATATTCCGCTTTGTGCCGATCACTTCGGGCACATCGGGCTAAACTCGTGCATCCGGCTCGGCAAGGCGCTCGAGAAGTACAACATGGCCTGGCTGGAGGACATGATCCCCTGGCAGTACACCGATCTGTGGAAGAAGATTACCGACGCCATCGATATACCCACGGCGACCGGCGAAGATATTTTTCTCAAAGAGCCGTTCATCGAATTGTGCAAGAACCACGCCGTTGACATCATCCACCCCGACCTGGCCTCCTCGGGCGGCCTGATGGAAACGAAGAAGATCGGCGACATGGCGCAGGAATATGGCGTCGCCATGGCGATGCACTTCGCCGGCTCGCCTATCTCCTGCATGGCCAACCTTCACTGCGCCGCAGCCACCGAGAACTTCCTCGTCCTGGAGAACCACTCCGTCGACGTGCCGTGGTGGGACGATCTGGTCAGCGGCATCGAGAAGCCAATCGTCAACAAAGGCTTTATCAAGGTACCCGAAGGTCCCGGACTCGGCGTGACGCTCAATGATGAAGTGGTGAAGCAGCACCTTCTCGAGCCCGGCTATTTCGAGCCGACGCCCGAATGGAACCAGCCGCGCACCAACGACAGGCTGTGGAGTTGAACACGGCCGGGCGGCAAGGCAATGAATGGATAATGACTTCGCCTCCGGTCGTTATCACTCCCGGCACTGTTGGGCAGTGTGCCCGGTGGTGGCAGGATCCGTTTAATTGTTCCCGGTGATGGTGGGATCCTTTTCAACGGTGCCAGGAGTGATAACGACCGGAGGCGGCGATTCCGCTAGCGATACCAATCGCGCAGCCGTACCTCGATGCCCGAGCCCGCGAGAGCTTTCTCGAACACTGACAGATCCGATCCGCGGTAGTGGTACGGATAGACCACCCTCGGCTTGAACGCTTTCACTGCGTCCGCCGCCTCTTCCGGCGTCATCGTATAGGGCAGATTCATAGGAACGAAAGCGACGTCGATATTTTTCAGCGCGCGCATTTCGGGGATGCCTTCGGTGTCACCCGCGAAGTAGAAGCGCTTTCCGCCGTAAGTCACGACGTAGCCGTTGCCGTGGCCCTTCTCATGGTAGAATTGGCCCGCCGACGGACCGCGCTTCATGTTGTAGGCAGCCACAGCCTCAATCTTCCAGGCGCCAATCGTCGTGCTCTCGCCGTAACGCAGCACTCTCGCTTCCGTGACGCTCTTCGCTACGGCTTCACACGCCACGATCACCGTACCCGGCTTCTTCAATCCTGCGATCACGGCAGGCACCAGATGGTCGCCATGCGTGTCGGTGAGCAGGATCAGATCGGCCTTGGGCGCCTGGGCGTAGTCGCCCTGCGCGGGGTCGAGATAGACGACCTGCTTGCCCGCATCGATCCTGAGGCTCGCATGTTTTATGGGAGTGATGGTCAATTTGCCAGCGGCGGTGTCAAAATCGTCGCCGAAAGCCGCCGCAAGGAATACGAACAGCAATGCAATTCTGTGCATGCTCATCAATTTAGCACCTGCCTGCTCCGCCGATAAGAAACATAGCTGTAAGTCATTCAAAATATGAATTGGCCATCTCCCGCAATTCGGGTTACGCTTACTTAGAGCCACATGATGGCTTCCCTTACAGTTTAGATCCTGGAACAGCCACGTTCCGCTGATTCTCACGCATAGCACTGGTTCATCTTCTTGACGCTCGCAAGGTACGCCTTGAAATCGAGCGAGCCAGAGGTTTACCTGGGCCATTGGGCTTCCCGCCAGCCGCCTGAAATTTTCACGCGGCCGCATGAAAGGAAATGGAATGAAAAAAATAGAGGCGATCATACAGCCTCATAAGCTGGACGAGGTAAAAGAAGCCCTCCTGGGAATGGGCGTTGATGGCATGACTATTTCTGAGGTCCGGGGCCACGGCCGGCAGAAGGGCCACAAGGAGGTTTACCGCGGTCAGGAATACGAAGTCGACCTTCTTCCAAAGATCAGAGTGGAGATCGTTATCGCCGACAGCCGATCGGAGGAGGTAGTCAGGCACCTCATTGGCGCGGCGCGCACGGGCAAAATCGGAGACGGCAAGGTGTTCGTCTACGAAGTTGCCCAGGTCATCCGAATTCGTAATGGCGAGTCGGGAGAAGCGGCGCTTTGACAGAGCAGTAGAATCTTGAGCCAAGGAAAACCAGCCATGAACAAAACACTATCTTTTTCACAGAAACTTTCCCGCCTCGGTACACGCTTGCGGGACACAGAGTGGCGCCGCTACGGCATGCTGTTGCTCGTGGGGAAACTGGCGGCCATCGGCCTGTTGTTCGTTGGCTTCATGCTAGTCAACCCCAGCCTTTTCGGTTCGCGCACATTCGCGGCGGATGCCGTTCCGGTCCTCAAGGGCAACGACATCGTAAACCCGATCAACACAATGTGGACGCTGGTTGCGGCCTTCCTGGTTTTCGGCATGCAAGTCGGATTCACGATGCTCGAAGCCGGCTTCTGCCGTTCGCGGGAAACAGTCAACGTATTGATGGAGTGCATCGTCGATACCTGCCTTTGCGGCCTACTGTTCTTTGCCTTCGGGTTCTCTTTCATGTTCGCCCACGGCAATGGCTTCATCGGCTGGCAGTGGTTCTTCCTGCAGGATGTACCGGCAACCTATGAGGCAACTGGAGTGGCTTTCCTCGCGTTCTGGCTATTCCAATTCGCGTTCGCCGACACCTGCTCCACCATCACCTCTGGCGCTATGATCGGCCGCACAAGCTTTGTAGGAGATTTGGTGTATAGTCTCGCCGTCTCCGGCTTCATCTATCCCATCATCGGCCACTGGAGCTGGGGGCCCGACGGCTTCCTCGCTACGATGGGTAGCGCGGGAAACTTCCTGCCGTGGCTCGGCGCCAGTTTCCATGACTTCGCCGGATCCACCGTTGTCCACACCATTGGCGGCTTTGTGGCACTCGCCGGCGCAATCGTCCTAGGTCCGCGCCTCGGGCGCAAATTTAAGCGCGATGGCGGCGGGCCAATGCTGCCTCACGATTTGACTATCGCCGCATGCGGCGGCCTGCTCCTGTGGTTTGGCTGGTACGGCTTCAATCCCGGCAGCACGCTCTCGGCAATGGATTTTGAAGGCGTCGGACGTGTCGCAGCCAACACCACACTGGCGGCCTGCGCGGCTGGTCTGGTTGCCATGGCGATCGGCTTTGTCATAAGCAAACAGTGGGACATCAGCTTCACCGTCAACGGATTCCTCGCCGGACTGGTCGCAATTACGTGTCCGTGTTACTGGGTCAGCCCGGCTGGCTCCATCGCGATCGGCGCTATCGCGGGCGTCGTCGTGATGGGCGGCATCGAACTGCTTGAGTGGCTGCGCATAGACGACCCCATCGGCGCAGTGCCCGTGCATGGTATGTGCGGAATCTGGGGAACGCTTTCGCTCGGCTTTTTCGCCTGCGGCAAGTACGGCGCGACCGGACCGCTTGCGGCAGATAACTCCGCGCCGCTCAGAGGACTGTTCTACGGCGGCGGCATGACCGTGCTCGCAGCGCAGGCAATCGGCAGTCTCATCACGACGGCCGTAACCTTCGTGGTCGCATTGATTGTGATGTACGCCGTGAACGCAACCGGGTTGCTGCGCGTCTCTCGCGAAGGCGAATTGCGCGGCCTGGATCTTTACGAGCACGGCATCAACGCCTATCCCGAATACGTGATCTCGGCCTCTGGCATGCCCGGAGCGATACCGCGTCCACGCGACTAGCATTGAATTTCCTTCAAATAGAGAGGCCCGATTCAAAAGTCGGGCCTCCTCCTCTCAATCGCGCATTCTGCCATCCAGCTCACTCTCCGCACTCGGTTGACGCGGCTAGCCGTTTGTGTAATTATTCATATAGTTGAATAAACATTCAGCCCTGATATGAAGAAGGAGCCCGTACCAGTGGCCACTCCGATCTCCGCGGGAGTGCCGCGGAAGACAAAGTCGAAAGATCTCCGTCATGACCTGGACCTCACGACGGATGAGCTGGTTCATCTTCTCGAACTCACACACCACGTCAAGGAGAAGCCCGCGCATTACGCCCAGGCGCTCGCCGGACGCTACCTCAGTCTGCTGTTCGAAAAGCCTTCCCTGCGAACGCGGCTCACGTTTGAACTCGCCATCAAGCAGCTCGGCGGCGACTCGATCCTGAACGTCGGCCCGATCGGCGAACGCGAGCCCATCAAGGACGTCGCCCGCAACCTCGACCGCTGGACCAATTGCATCGTCGCCCGCACCTTTCTGCAACAGACCATTGACGACTTGGCCCGCTGGTCGGCTGTTCCGGTGATCAACGCGCTGAGCGATCTGTATCATCCCTGCCAGGCGCTGGCGGATTTCGTCACGCTTCAGGAACGCTTTGGAAAATTGAAGGGCCTCAAACTGGCCTTCGCCGGCGACGGCAACAATGTGGCGCACTCGTTGATGCTCACGGCCGCGCGGCTTGGAACGAACTTCACGCTGGCGCACCCGGTCGGCTACGGGCCGAACGCGGAGATCGTGACCAAAGCGCTCGAACTGGCGCAATCGACCGGCGCGAAAATCACCATCACCAGCGACCCCGAGGAAGCCGTGCGCGACGCCAGCGCGGTCTACACGGATGTATGGGCCAGCATGGGCCAGGAGAATGAAGCCGCCGAACGGCAGCGCGTCTTCAAGCCATACCAGGTCAACCAGGATCTCTTCGCGAAGGCGAAGCGGGACGCCGTCTTCATGCACTGCCTGCCCGCCAAGCGGAATCAGGAAACCACCGACGAAGTGATGGAGCTTCCGCGCTCCGTCGTCTTCGATCAAGCCGAGAATCGGCTGCATGCGCAGAAGGCGCTGCTGTTAATGTTGCTGCAATAACAAGATAAAATCGGGAGTATCATGAGCACACCAAAGAAAGTTGCACTCGCCTATTCCGGAGGATTGGACACCTCCGTCATCATCCCCTGGCTGAAAGAGAACTACGGTTGCGAGGTTGTTGCCGTCTGTGGCGACATCGGACAGGGCGGCGACGAATTGACCGGGCTCGAGCAGAAGGCACTCAAGACCGGCGCCAGCGAAGTGCATGTGGAAGACATGCGCGAAGAGTTCGTCACAGAGTATCTGTGGCGTATGGTGCGCGCTGGAGGCGTCTATGAGCACAAGTATCTGCTCGGCACCTCGATTGCGCGTCCGCTGCTCGCGAAGAAGCAGGTGGAGGTTGCGCTTCAAACCGGCTGCGACGGTCTCGCCCACGGTTGCACGGGCAAGGGCAACGACCAGGTTCGCTTCGAGCTTACGTACAAGGCACTGGCGCCCCAGTTGGCTGTGATCGCGCCCTGGCGCGAATGGGATATCGTCTCGCGCGAGGACGCGATTGCCTACGCGGAGGCGCACAACGTGCCGATCGCGCAGAGCACCAAGAAGATATACAGCCGCGACCGTAACATCTGGCACATTTCGCACGAAGGCGGCGAACTCGAAGACCCCGCCAATGCGGCCACCGACGGCATCTGGATGTTGACGAAGAGCCCGGCAGAGGCGCCCGATCGTCCCACCGACGTGACCATCGGATTCGAGAAGGGACGCCCCGTCTCCGTCAACGGGCAGCAGCATGTCTCTGGCGTGAGCCTGCTCGAAACGCTGAACAAGATCGGTGCGGAAAACGGCATCGGGCGCATCGATCTGGTGGAAAACCGCTTCGTCGGGATGAAGTCGCGCGGCTGCTATGAGACGCCCGGCGGCACGCTGATCATGTCCGCCTTCCACGAACTCGAAGCACTCACGCTCGACAGAAATACGCTGCACTACAAAGAGAAGCTGGCGCTTGATTACGCCGAAATGGTCTATAACGGCCTGTGGTTCACGCCGCTGCGTGAAGCCCTCGACACATTCTTCGATAGCGTCGCCGAAAACACTACGGGCGAGATCACGCTGCGTCTCTATAAGGGCAACATCACGCCTGTTTGCCGCAAGTCGCCCAACTCGCTCTACTCGCTGAACATCGCCAGCTTCACGATGGGCGCCGAATATGACCAGAAGGATGCGCTGGGCTTCATCAACCTGATCGGACTGCCGATCAAGGTCCGCGCCGCGCTGAAGGCAAAATGAAACTCTGGGGCGGAAGATTCGAATCGGGACCATCGGAGATCTTCGAACGATTTTCCGGCTCCCTGCATTTTGACCGGCGTCTGATCGACGTCGACATCCGGGGCTCGCAGGCATTTGCGCGAGCCCTTGAACGCGCCGGCATCCTCAGCGCCGCCGAGCGCGACAAACTCATCAAGGCGTTCGAGCAGATTCGCAAGGACGCGGCCAAACCCAAGTTCTATGACGGCGCCACCGATGAAGACGTCCACACTGTAGTCATCCGGAAGTTGCAGGAGAAGGTGGGCGCACTCGCCGGCAAGATCCACACAGGGCGCAGCCGTAACGAGCAGGTCTCCGTGGACACGCGGCTTTGGCTGTGCGAAGAGATCGTCGCGCTCAAGGGCCTGCTGCACGCGCTGATGACGGAGTTGCTCGCGATCGCCGGGCGCTATCCCGACGCCGTGATTCCCGGCTACACGCACATGCGCCGCGCGCAGGCCGTACTTTGGCCGCATTATATTCTGGCCTATTTCGAGATGTTCGCGCGCGATTTCGAACGGCTCGAACAGGCGCGCGTACGCACCGATGTGATGCCTCTCGGCTCCGGCGCGCTGGCTGGCAGCGGCTTCCCATTCGACCGCGAAATGATCGCCGCCGATCTCGGCTTCGCGGCCATCACACGCAACAGCATGGACGTCTCGGCCGACCGCGACTTCGCGCTCGACTTCCTCTATGCGGCATCCGTAACGATGCTGCACTTGAGCCGTCTGGCCGAAGACTGGATTCTCTATTCCAGCGAGGAGTTCGGCTGGCTCGAACTCGCCGATGAGGTCACCAGCGGTTCGAGCCTGATGCCGCAGAAGAAAAACCCGGATTCGCTCGAGCTGATCCGCGGGAAATGCGGCCGCGTCTTCGGAACCCTGAGTTCATTGTTCATCACGATGAAGGGTCTGCCCATGACGTATAACCGCGACATGCAGGAAGACAAAGAGCCGGTCTTCGAGGCCGCCGCTCAACTGGCGGGCTGCCTCGAGATGGCTGCCGCTGTGGTACGGACTGCAAAACTGAATCCCGCCAGGCCGGCGGCCGCAGCCGAGGAGAGCTGGGTGGTGGCCACAGATCTCGCCGAAGCGCTGGCCCGCGCCGGCACGCCGTTCCATCAGGCGCACCAGATTGTCGGGCGGCTCGTGCTCGAAAGCGTCCGCGAAGGAAAGCGGCCTTCCGATTGGACACCGAAGGCACTGGCCGCATTCGCACCTGAATTCACGCGTGAGATGGCGAAGTTGCTGAAACCCGAGGAAGGTATGAAGAGCCGCGGATTGCCAGGTGGCACCGCGCCGAAGTCCGTTCTGGCAGCATGGAAGGAAGCGGAAGCCCGTCTAGCCGCGATGTGCGTATGAACAAAAGCTACCGTCAGGGACAAATCCTAAAGCTGATCCGCACCAAGAAGATTCGCACGCAGGACGAACTCGTGCGTGAGCTCATGGCGATGGGCGTCGACGCCAAACAGGTCACGCTCTCTCGTGATGTCCGCGAGCTCGGCCTCGTGAAGACGCACACCGGCTACCGCCAGATCATGCCGGAGCAACAGGGACCAAGCCTTGCGGATATGGCCGCCGAATTTCTGGTTGACATTCGCGTCGCGCAGAACATGTTGGTCCTGAAGACTTCGCCCGCGCACGCCAGCTCGGTCGCGGTCGCGCTCGACAAAGAGGCATGGCCCGAAGTCGTGGGCACCATCGCGGGAGACGACACGATCTTCGTCGTGACGCCGGACAGCAAGACCGCGGCCACGCTGCGCCAGAAGTTGATGTACTTTACGGCAGACTAGTGCCCGAAGGCTGTTTCGATGGATCGACGTGCGACTCCTCGACCACCATCGAAACAACTTTGTCGCCGCGTTCCGATTGCAGCTCGGCTTCGAGCATACGTAGAGCGACGCGTACGACATCGCGATGGTGCACCTCGTGGCCGCCGCGTTCGCTAAGTTGACGCCAAAGCTCGTGCAACAGTTCCACATCCTGCGGCCATAGGCGTGGCGGGTGCGGACCGAGGTTGTAGTAGATCGAGCGGCCGCTGTCGCGCTGTACGATCTCGAGCGACATTTGCGGACGGGGTTGCGGCAGCCGCTCCCACGCGTTTCCAAACTCCTTGGCCTGCTCAGCCGGCGTCAACCGCGGCGACAAGCCCATGACGATTGTAGATGACTTCAGCCGTGCGGCCGTTTCGACGATGGCAAGGTTCGGATCCGTGCCCGGCACCACCATCAACTCCACGTGCTTGCCGGCCTTCTCGGCCACCGTCACGACGCGCGTGAACAGCGTCGAGATGTCATCGGAGAAGACCTGATTGGCTTCCAGGCCAAACTCGCCGGAGCCCGCCTCCGTAACGCGCTTTACGGTCAACACCACGATGTCCATCTTGCGCGTGTCGGTCTTGTCAAGCACCTTGCGGACGTGATCGAGCTGATGCGGATTGCGGACTGAAACCAGCACGTTGCCCGGACGGACATTGACGACATCCGAATCAAGATTCGCGGGAACCTCAAGCCTGAACTTCTCCTGATCTTCCGTGTGAACCTGACTCTTCCTCTTGTTGTACTTCTCGGAAAGGTAAAACATCAGAAAGAACGCCAACGTAAACGCGGCGCCAGCGATGGTTGCGTGCTTCTTCGTCACCAGGTTGATGCAGGCCAGCGCGAACAGCACGAGCGAAATTAGACCGAGACCAACCGGAATTTCCTTTCCGCCGATCGTGAAGTTCAGCGGCACTTTCCATTCCCTGGGGCCAGGTTGCTTGTAGCGCAACATCAGCACGGAGAACGCCTTCATGAAGAAGCTCCACACGACGCCAAACGCGTAGGCTTCACCGAGCATGTAGATCTCTCCGCGGCTGATCACAATCGCCGCGATCTGCATGATCACGATAGCGTTGATCATACGGTGCGTGGTGCCATATTTCTTGTGTGGATGCCGGAACCAGTCCGGCAGCACGCCGTCTTCGGCGACGCGATTCAGCACGCCGTTTGAGCCGAGGATTGCGGTGTTCACCGCGCCGGAGAGAATGATCGTACCCACAACCACGACGAAGCCGTGAAACAACAGGCGCAACGGCATGGGGCCGGCCATGTTCATTGCCAGGCCGCCGATCAGATTATCGATGTACAGCGACTTGCGCTCGGCATCGGGAATCAGCATGACCGCAAAGAACGAAACCATACCGGTAAAAATCACGCTGTAGACCACAACGATCAGTCCGGCTCGTTCGAGGTTCTTTAGCTTGGGAGAGGCGATCTCGCGGTTCACCTGAGCGAGCGTTTCGAAGCCGCTCATCGCGAGTAGCGAATGGCCTAGACCCACCAGGATGGCGATGGCCGTGAACGATGGAAACACCGTTCCCTTCAACCAGCCCAGCGCATTCCCATCGAACTGGATATTCTCCATCGTAGGCAGCGGTACTGGAGCGAATCCTTTGGTGATCACGGTCACGATGCACCATACGAGCAGGATGACCACCATCACGGTCGTGATCTGCATGATCCGCAGCGCTTTTCCGCTCGACTCGTGAACACCCATGACGTTCTTGTGCCAAAAATAGAGCACGGCCGCGACGGCAAAGACGGCCGCGAACAGTTGTGGCTCTACCCTCATCTGCGGATGATGGAACAGCTCAGCCAGTTCGTTGATCAGCCCCGCAAGATAGAGGCCCGCGCTGACGCCGCTGATCGGCCCCGTCAGCACGTAGTCGAACATCAACGCGGAGACTGAGAACTTCGCCAGCGTCCCGCCCATCGCTTCGTGCACAACGCGGTAGACGCCACCGCGCACAAACATACTCGAGCTTTCGATATACACGGCCCGCACGGCATAGGAGAACAGCATGATGCCGAGAATGAACCAGGGCGCGGACTTGCCCACGGCTGTTTCGGCGATGCCGCCCGCATAGAAACCCGACGAGGCAAGATCGCACAACACGATCGCTGCCGCCCTCCAAAACGAGATGAAGGACAGCATTACAGTCGTGGCGACGACGACCTTCCTCGCCTGTGACGGATCCTGAGTTTGCAAGAATTGGCTCCCGTGCATCTCCACCTCCGGAGACGCTTTCAAATTCGGCCTACGGGGTTAGCTGTCGGGCTCGGGCTTGAAAGTACCCGGTCCGGACTCTCCGGACTTCGCCCCAAGATGTTGGGTCCCCCGGTCCCTAGGCGGGATTCGGCTCATTTTTAGTTTATCACTGGACGGGCGGTAATTTCGCCTGTTCGGTGGAAGGATCGATTCGCGATTCTTCGAGAACCTGCGCAACGACGTCGTTTCCGCGTTCGGAACTCAGGTCGGCTTCGAGCCGGCGTAGCGCCACGCGGACAACGTCGCGGTGGTGAACCTTCTTGCCTTCGCTGCGCTCGGTCAACCGCCGCCACAGTTCGTGCAGCAGCGCGACGTCTTGCGGCCACAGGCGCGGCGGATGCGGGCCGAGGTTGAAGTAGATCGACCGGCCGCTTTCGCGCTGGACAATCTCGAGCGATAACTGCGGCCGGGGTTGCGGCAACTTCTCCCAAGCATCGCCAAAGGCCTTGGCCTGCTCGGTAGGCGTGAGTCTCGGCGACAGACCCATCACGATCACGGACGACTTCAGACGCGCCGCCGTCTCCACGATGGCGAGGTTCGGATCGACGCCGGGCGCCACCATCAGGTCCACATGCTTGCCGGCCTTCTCGGCGAGACTTACGACGCGCGTGAAGAGTGTCGAAACATCATTCGAAAAAACCTGTGTGGGCGTGAGTTCGGAATCGGCGCCGGATTCGGTCACTCGCTTCACCGTCAACACCAAAATGTCTATCTTGCGCGTGTCGGTTTTCTCGAGCACCTTGCGCACGTGATCGAGCTGATTCGGATTGCGCACGGAAACCAGAATATTGCCTGGCCGTACGCTGAGCGCGTTGTCGTCTAAGATCTGAGGTACTTCGAGGCGGAATTTTTCGTCCGCCGCGCCAGCTCCCTGCGTGCGTTTCTTGTGATAGTACTCGGAGAGTTGAAACATCACAAAGAACGCCAACGTGAAGAACGTACCCGCAATGGTGGCATGTTTCTTTGTGAACAAGTTGAGGCACGCCAGCGAGAACAACGCCAGCGTGATCAAACCTAGCCCAATCGGAATGTCCAGCTTCCCGATTTTCAGGTTCATCGGAACCCGCCACTCTCGCGCGCCAGGCTGCTTGAAGCGCAGAACCAGAACCGAGACGGCATTCAGGAAAAAGCTCCACACGACGCCGAACGCATACGCTTCACCCAGCAGGAAAATCTCTCCACGAGTCAGGATGATAGCGACAAGCTGCAAAATAACAATCAAGTTGATCAGCCTGTGTGTTGTTCCGAATTTCTTGTGCGGATGGCGGAACCAGTCGGGCAGCACACCGTCTTCGGCGACGCGATTCAGAACGCCGTTTGAACCCAGAATGGCTGTATTCACGGCGCCTGCCAGGATGACGGTACCGACCACAACAACAAAACCGTGGAACAACAAACGCAGCGTCAGCGGACCCACCATATACATCGCGAGTCCGCCGATCAGATTCTCGATGTAGAGCGTTGTGCGCTCCTGGTCAGGGATCAGCATGACGGCAAAAAACGAGACCATGCTGGTGAATACGAGGCTGTAGACCACCACAATCATGCCGGCGCGCTGCAAGTTCTTCAATTTTGGAGACGCGATTTCGCGATTCACCTGCGCCAGCGTTTCGAAGCCGCTCATCGCCAGCAGGGAGTGACCGAGGCCGACCAGAATTGCGATCCATGTAACCGCGGGCAGCATCGTTCCCTTTAGCCAACCCAGCGAAGCGTCACTGAACTTGATGGTTTCGAGTGTCGGAAACGGTACGGGATTGTAACCATTCACGATGACGGTGATGATGCACCAGACGATCAGGATAACCACCATCACGGTCGTGAGTTGCATGATCCGCAACGCTTTTTGGCTGGATTCGTGAACTCCGATGATGTTCTTGCGCCAGAAATAGAGCACCGTCAGTACGGCGAATCCGGCGGCAAAATAGCGTGGGTTCACTCTGAATTCGGGATGATGGACGAGCTCCAATAATTCGTTAAGCATCCCGGCCAGATACAAACCCGCGCTGACTCCGCTGATTGGCCCGGTAAGTACGAAATCAAACAGCAGCGCCGAGACCGAGATCTTTGCCATCGTGCCGCCCAGCGCTTCGTGAACGACGCGATATACGCCACCGCGGACAAACATGCTCGAGCCTTCGATGTACAAGGCCCGCACAGCAAACGAGAACAGCATGATGCCGAGAATGAACCAGGGCGCGGACTTTCCAACTGCTGTTTCGGATATGCCGCCCGCGTAAAAGGCCGAAGACGCGAGATCGCACAGCACGATCGCGGCCGCCCTCCAAAACGATATGAAGGACAACATCACGGTCGTCGCAACCACTACCTTGGTCGCTTGCGATGCTGATGGGTTTTGCAATCGAGATCTCCTGGGAGGATCCTTGTTTCCACACGGAGACAGGGCTTCTGGTATTTTAGCACCGGCCCGGCGGTCGCACGGCGCCACGCTACACTGTAGAGATGGCAAAACAGTACAGTGCAGCGCCCCCGATGGCGATTGATGCGAGCAAGAGCTACTCCGCGACCTTTGAAACTTCCCGCGGAACGATCGTTTGCGAATTGTTCGCAAAGGAAGCGCCGAACACAGTGAACAACTTCGTGTTTCTGGCACGCGAAGGCTTTTATGACGGAACCAAGTTCCACCGCGTGATCGCCGACTTCATGATTCAGGGCGGAGACCCGCAAGGCACCGGCATGGGCGGCCCAGGCTATCGCTTTGCCGATGAATTCACCGGCAATCCGCACCGCCACCAGGTTGGTTCTCTTTCGATGGCGAATGCCGGACCGGGCACGAACGGCAGCCAGTTCTTCATCACGCACATCAAGACGGACTGGCTCGACGGCAAGCATACCGTCTTCGGCCAAGTGCTGAGCGGCCAGGATATCGTCAACGCCGTGAAGCAGGGCGATATTCTCACGAAGCTGACGATCACCGAAGCCTGATTACAGCGTCAAGCCGCCATCGATCGTGATCACCTGGCCGGTAACGTAGTTGTCCGGCTCCAACAGGAAACGCACGGTCCTGGCAACGTCGAGGGCGCGGCCGAATCTCGGTATCGCGCCCTCTTCGAGATAGCGGTTGTACTTCCCTGCCCGGATACTCGCCTCGGCCATGCCCGCCTGATTCACTCCTGGGCAAATCACGTTGACACGGATGTTCGCCGAACCTCGGCACTCCTTCGCGAGAATGCGTCCGGCGTGCAACAACGCCGCTTTCTGTGCGGCGTAGGCCGTCGAATTCGCGAACAGCGTCACCGCCTGCATCGTCGACAAAAGCACGATCGCGCCCGGCATCGCACTCGCCTTCATCCGTTCCGCCGCTTCGCGCGCCAGCAGGATGGGGCCGAGGTAGTTGACCTCGTGTGAGCGACGCATGGCGGCCTCCAACTCCGTGGCGGCCTTCGCGCGGGCCGGGTCACCCGCGAATACAACCAGGCCGTAGAGAGCCGGCGCCGCGTCGAGCAGGGCCGCGCGATCTTCCGCCGAGGCGAGGTCGGCCCTACGCAGCACTGCCATCGGAGCGAGCGCCTCCGCGCGCACCGCGTTGCTCCGGTAACTGACGACAAGACGCGCGCCCTCCGCCGCAAGCGCCCGCGCCGTCTCCGCGCCGAGCCCACCCGCGCCACCGGCCAGCACGATCTCACGCCCGGTCAAGGGTTGAAACATTTTCCACCGCCACGTATCCAAACGCGATCGTCGTCAAAAACATCTGCAACACCTCGCTGTCGCCGAGGTTGTGTTCGAAAAAGCCCATTACCAGCATCGCTATGATCGCCGCGGCCGATCCGTGCAGAATGAAGCGCGCGTCGCTCAAGCCCGCTGGAGCGCGCGCCGCGGCCCGCCGGAAATCGTTCAGCGTTTTCGCAATCAGCCACAACAACATCAACAGCGTCGGAATGCCGCGCTCGGCGGCATATTGCAGATAGATGTTGTGCAGGTGCCCGTACCAGCCCTCCGGCAAAGGGCGCGGAACGTCCGCCGGGATGTAGCTTTGGAACTGCCGCCCCACCTGTTCTGGGCCGAGCCCGAACCAGGGATGCGCTTTCACCATCTCCCAGCCGGTGCGCCACGTCACGATGCGATGCTGGTTGGAATCCACTTCGCCATGCGGCCGCACCGAGGACATGACACGCTCACGGACGGATTGAGGAGCGGCGAAGAATCCGAGCACGGCCAGCAGCGGCAAGGCCAGGAGCCATTTCTTTCGCCAGCACCAGAGCAGATAGCTCGCACCCGTCGCGGCGCCCAGCCACGCACCGCGCGTCAGTCCCAGCACGAGCGCAGTGGCGATCAGCGCCGCGCACGCAAGCCACCAACCCTTATGCCGCGCCTTTGGCGAGAAGAGCAGGTACGCCGTGAGCAGCAGCAACACCATCATGAGTTGACCGCCAAAGGTCATCCAGTGGCTCATAAAGCCGGTCATGCGCTGAGCGATGTAAAAGCGGTAGAATTCAAAGCCGTGCCGGGCCGCTTCGTCGTAGCGCCGGTAGAGTTGCACGAAACCCCACAGCGCTGAGGCCGTCGCGACGGCCGCCCAGCACAGCGCGAGTACGCGCACGTGCTCCACGCGCCGGATCATCGTGGCGACGCACATAAGAATCAGAAAGACGAAGAACTTGCGAATCTGCGCACGTCCGCCCCAAGGATCCGGGCTGAGGGCGAGCGAAATGCACGTCCCGGCCACGAACAAAAATAGTGGCAACCCGATGGGCGGCAGCCTCAGCGGTTCGCGGGCGAGAAGGATTGCCGCAATCGCCGCGCCGAGCAGGATGTGGCTGGCGGCGATCGAGACGAGCGGCGCGACTGCGCAGGCGCAAGTCAGCAGAAACGCCGCGCGCTGCAATTTGTCTCTTGAATGCTGCGTGGGTGGGATCTGCATGGGAAGCCGCTGAAAACTCAGTATGCCAGAATGGGGAAGGCATTGGACGGCGGAGATGGAAATCTATTTACTGCGTCACGGAATTGCGGAGGACTGTGCGCCAGGCGCTCGCGACGCAGATCGCGCCTTAACCAAGGAAGGCCGTGCGAAACTGCGCGGCGTGCTGCAAACGGCCGCCAAGGCCGGAGTCGCGCCGGCGCTGATTCTGACCAGCCCTTACGCGCGCGCCGTCCAGACGGCACGCATAGCCCAGGAGATCCTGGGCTGCGGCGGCGATCCGGTGCTCGCCGCCGAACTCACTCCGGACGGCGATCCTGCGGCGGTCTGGAGCGAGATCCGCGCACATCGTGACGCGGGCCAAATCCTGCTGGCCTCACATCAGCCGCTGCTCGGCGAACTGGCCGCCTGGCTGATCGGCGGACCAACTTCGATGATCGACGTGAAGAAGGGTTCCCTGATCCGCATCGATGTCGACACCTTCGGACCCCATCCGCGTGGTGTGCTGCGCTGGCTGTTGACCGCAAAACTGGCCGATGCTTGACCTTCAGCGGCCCTTGACACCCGGCGAGAGCCGGAGCACAATCTAGGCAAGCCATAGAAACAGGAGGTGGAGCGCATGCTGCGTGGAAGCGGACGGCACCACGACGAGGGCGACGATCGCAAAGTGATTTACCTCGAATTCGTCGCTGCCTCCTCGATCCTGTTCATCGTCGCGCTGGTGTTGTACATGGTGTTCACCTACAAGCCGGTGTGAGCGTCCGGCGCGCCGAATAACGCGCACACCAGTCCGAGTGCGTCTTCCTTTGTCTCGACGCGGCGCTCAAGTTGTGCATCTTCCACGACCTCGAGTATTGCCGAAAAACGCTTACCGGGCGCATAGCCGGCGCGGATCAGATCGTCTCCGTTCAAGAGTCGCGGCGGCTTCAGGATCTCCCGCGGCAATTCGTCGAACATGCGTTTGAGGTTCTCGTAACCGCCGAGCCGGCGATTGCTCGACAAGCAGTCGAGCCGGTGCAGCTCCAGGTGTTCGGCAAATCGATCGGTCCGCAGAAAACGCAGCAGCGTGCTCTGCTTCATATGCGGGACGTCCTTGAAGCGCAGGTGGTTGGCGACCAGCGCGAGTACCTGCTCGCGCACCGCATTCGGAAAACGCAACCTATGCAGAATCCGGCCGGCAATCTCCACGCCCACCTCCACGTGGCCGTCGAAACGGATGCGCTCCGCGACGCGGAACGTCGGGGGTTTGCCGACGTCGTGCAGCAACACGCCCCAAGCCAGTTCCACAGACGGCGTCTTCAGCGCCTCAAGCATCAGTAGAGTGTGGGTCCAGACATCGCCTTCGGGATGAAACTCGGCTGGCTGCGCGACTCCCTTCAGCGCCGCCACTTCCGGCAGCACGGCGTTGAGCAGTTCCGTCTCGTCGAGCAGTTCGAAACCTCGCCGCGCGCCGCCCTCGGTGAGGATCCGAGTCAACTCATCGCGCACACGTTCGGCCGCGACCAAGCTCACACTGCCACTCTTGCGACGCATGGCCTCAAGCGTGCGCGCCTCGACGGAAAAGCCCAGGCTCGCTGCCAGGCGCACACCGCGCAACATACGCAGGTGATCTTCCTCGAAGCGAAGTTCCGCCACGCCCACGGCGCGGATCAGGCCGGCCGCGAGGTCCGCGCGTCCGCCCACGAAATCGAGAACCTCGCCCGAGGATGGATCGAGCATAAGGGCATTCACAGTGAAGTCACGGCGCAGCACGTCCTGGCGTGGATCGTTTTCAAATTCCACGCGCTCGGGACGCCGTCCATCGCGATAGGCGCAATCGCTGCGGAACGTCGCAACCTCGACCTCCGCGTCGCCGTCGCGCACCATCACGACGCCGAAATGCGCACCCACCAGATGCGATCCAGGAAACAGGCGTGCAACTTCGTCCGGGGTTGCGCTGGTGGCCACATCGAAATCTTTTGGCTCAAGTCCGAGCAGGCGATCGCGCACGCAACCGCCCACCAGATACGCTGCGAAACCGGCGTCCCGCAGCGCGCGATGGATTCTGGCGGCAAGTCCCGCCGACGCGTTGGAAGAGTTGCCCATTCAATCGGATTGTAGAATTCGCGGAGCTGCTCCGCACGATTCACTGCGCGGGCTTTTTTGCTTTGCGTGTGGGTTTTGGCGCGTCGGCGGCCTCATTCGAAGTGGCTGCAGGGTCCACCGTGGCGAGCACTTCCTTGAAAAGCGCCATCTTTTTCAGATCCTTCTTAGACGGCGGGACCTCTTCGCGGCGGTAGTCGTGATCGGAGTAACACGCGCGGCAGCGCACCTTGGCGGGCTCCCGGTTCAAAAGGGAGACAATCGCATGATTTGTCAGGCGGCGGCACTTCAAGCAATAGTCGTCAATGATGTCACCCAATCGGAACTCAGCCATTACCATCCTCCCGCTGTGAGCGGTTGCCGAAAGTATAACAACAAAAATGCGCTCATGTGGAATCCGGACAGTTAACGCAAGGCGACGGCGAAGGCGTCGAGCGCAATGCTTTTCTGGATGTTGCGCCGCAGCAAAGCGGCAATCTCGTCCGCTTGCTCTACAGCACGGGCGATCCACTCAAAAGTCGTTCGCACCGCAAGCGCCTCGTACTCCCGGCGCAGGTCGATATTTCGGATCGAGGGCTGGGTCGAAGCGCCGCCCGCTGCGAGCACGATCACAAGATCCTCGAGCAGCGAGTACAGGACTTTGAGATAGGCGTCCAACTTCTCAGACTTGCTCGCACCGATCTTCTCCGAATAGGGCGCCCAGGAAGAGAATGGCGCGCAGCCGGCCGCTACTTTGAGCAACGCCAACATCGCAGTCCGGCGGCGGTCCCATGCTTCGAGATCGAGTGACACGGCGATGCCCGGACTGCCGTTGGCCAGTGCGGTCCGGCGCTCCGGGTCTGCGAGTCCGCGCTGCTCGACGAAGCGCGCCATCTCTTCGGGTGAGAGCGGCGAGAGATGCAGCATCAGCGAGCGCGAACGGATTGTGGGCAGCAGATCGTAGGCGTTTTCCGCGGCCATCACCAGGATGAGATAGGGAGGCGGCTCTTCGAGCGTCTTTAGCAGCGAATTGGCCGCCTGCTCGTTAGCTCTGTCGATGTGGTCGATCAGAAAGACGCGGTGCTTGCCGTGCGACGGGCTGAACTGGGCGCGCTCCTTCAAAAGTCGCATCTGTTGAATCGAGATCTGACTGAGCGGACCGTCGGGCGGGAACGTGAGAAAGTCGGGATGGCTGGCGAACAACAGCGGTTCCTGCGCACGCTTATCGGCCGCCCATTTTTCACGCTCAGCGATGGTGGCCGTGTTGTGCGGCAGACTCAGGTCGTCGTGTTCAATCCGGCCGGCCCCACCTAGGAGTTCGGCTGCGAAACGGCGCGCGAGCGTTGCTTTTCCGACGCCCTCGGGTCCGGCGAGCAGGACGGTCTGGTGGACGCGCTCTTGCCGGATCATCTGCGCCAGCGCGCTGGTCGCAGCCACGTTCCCGTAAAAATTCTCAAACATCGGAAAGCTCACTGGCGGGGAGCAACGCTGCAACGGCGTTCCATGTGGATTCAAAAACGGCGTCCGGTTCACGGGATCCGTCGATCAGCCGCACTCGGGGCTCCCGAGCGGCAAGGTCCATGTACGCCGAGCGCACTTTGCGGTGAAACTCGATGGCCTGCGCATCCATACGGTCGACCGCGCGCGAGCGGATTCGCTCCAGCCCGGTTTCCACATCGACGTCGTAGCAGAGCGTCAGGCGCGGCTGCAGGTCGCGGCAGGCGAGATGATGAAGCTGCATCACGACGCCCGCGCCGAGGCCGCGCGCTACGCCCTGATAGGCGAGCGTGGAATCGGTGTAACGATCCGAAAGCACGATCTTGCCAGCAGCGAGCGCCGGACGGATAAACTCCTCGACATTCTGTGCGCGGGCCGCAAAATAGAGCAGCAGTTCAGCAGCGGGCGACATTTCCTGGTGCGCCGGGTCGAGCAGGATGCCGCGAATCTGTTTGCCGATGCGCGTGCCGCCGGGCTCGACGGTCTCGGCCACATCGTAACCCAGTCCGCGCAGCTTCGCCGCGAGCATGTGCATCTGTGTGCTTTTTCCGCTGCCGTCTGTACCTTCAAACGTGAGAAACAGGCCGTCGGCCGCTCTAATCGTAGACATAGTGAAAGAGTTTCTTAAGATCTTCCCATGCTTCGCGCTTGGCATTCTGGTTGTAGGCGCGCAGCAGATACGACGGATGGAAGGTGACCATGGCCGGAATGTCGCGCCATTTCTGCCAGCTTCCGCGCAACTTGGTAACACCGAGCGTCGTACCCAGCAGCGCGCGTGCCGCCGTACCGCCGAGTATGCAGATCGCCTTCGGGCGGATCACGGCAAGCTGCCGAAACAGAAACTGGCCGCAGATTTCCATCTCGTCGGGTTCGGGCGTGCGATTATCTGGAGGGCGGCACTTGACCACATTGCAGATATAAACGTCACCGCGTTTGATCGGGATGCCCTCCTTCGCCGCAGTGTTCTCCACCATCGCGGTGAGCAACTGCCCGGCGCGTCCCACAAACGGGATGCCTTGTGCATCTTCATCCGCGCCCGGCCCTTCGCCGACGAAGACGATTTTCGCTTGCGGATCCCCAACTCCGAAGACGATCTTGTTGCGGCCCGAGCAGAGACGGCAGCGGCGGCAATCGCCGATCTCCGCGCTGATCTTTTCGAGGGTATCGGACTCAGGCGAGAGGCTGGGAACATTGGCCATAACGGGACTCGTAACGGAGGTTAAAACGGGGGTCAAAACCGGCTCGGGTGCGGCGGCGGATTCCGCGGCTGGAGGCGCTTCGATGTGTGCCACCGGTTGTAGATACAGATCTTTGATGCCGAGGTCGCGATAGAAAGTCAGATAGTCCCGGAGCAGGTCGCCGTTCATTGCGCAGAGTGGAGGGCCAGCCTCAGCATCAGGGCCTGATCGAAAATGCGTTCCGCGATCTCGCGCTTCGAGGCGCGCGGCAGCTTGACGGTTTCACCCGTCCGCAGGAGGAGTACAACCTCGTTCACATCGGCCTCAAAGCCCAGATTCTCGCCGACCAGGTTCGCGACGATCATGTCGCAATGCTTCGAGCGCAGCTTCCGGCGCGCTTCCTCGACCAGGTTTTCGGTCTCCGCGGCGAATCCGATCAGAAGCCGGTCGCCCTTCTTCTGGCCGACTTCAGCAAGAATATCCGGCGTCGGGTCGAGTGCGATGGACATGCGCATCGCGGTCTTCTTGACTTTCTGTTGCGGGGCGTTCGCAACGTAATAGTCCGCCACCGCGGCAGACTTCAGGATGATGCTCGCAGTCTCGAGATTGTCCAACACCGCTTGGCGCATCTCGAGCGCGGTATGGACGCGGACAATGGTGACGCCGCGCGGCTCCGGGAGATGAACGGGGCCGGAAACCAGAATCACTTTGGCTCCACGCGCGACGGCGGCCTCCGCCAGAGCGTAGCCCATCTTCCCGCTGGAACGGTTCGAGATGAAGCGCACCGGGTCGAGCAGTTCCTGCGTCGGGCCCGCAGTGATCAGGATCACTTCGCCTTCCAGGTCGCGCAGCGGAGCGGCAAGAAGCGTGCAAACCGCATTCGCAATCGTCTCTGGATCGGCGAGCCGTCCCGGACCTATTGTGCCGCAGGCCAACGGTCCTTCTTCCGGTTCGACAATGTGGTGGCCACGGGCACGCAGCACTTCGAGGTTTCGCCGTGTGGCTGGATGGCTCCACATGTTGTTGTTCATCGCGGGGGCGAGCACGACGGGACCGGTGAAAGCAAGATAGGCTGTGGAAAGAAAGTCGCCAGCGAGGCCGTTGGCAAACTTCGCAAGCAGATCCGCCGTGGCGGGCGCAACCAGGAGCAGATCGTTCTCTTGCGCAACGCGGATGTGTTCGACGGAACTCGACAACACCTCATCGGAGCCGTGCGAGCCGAACATGTCCGTGATCACCTTCTTGCCGGTGAGCGCGGCAAACGTGAGCGGACGGATGAACTCCTGCGCGGCGGCCGTCATAACCACCTGCACCGTGTGCCCGCGCTCCATCAGGGCGCGGGCCAACTCAGCAGCCTTATACGCCGCGATCCCGCCACCGATGCCGAGCAGGATGTTCATCGAAGCGGCCTACTCTCCGGCGATATCCACGGGTTCGCCGTCACGAATCGTGTCGGTGTATTTCACGAGACCGCGACGCACCTCTTCCATCGAGGTCACCGTGGGCTTACGCAACGTCGTGGGCAGAAGCGAGCGGGCGCCGTTCTGCAACTGGCGGGCGCGCTTTGCCGCAACAATAATGAAACGATACGTGCTGCGCTCGGGGTCGTCCGGCAGCGAGAACTGGGCGTTACTTCTGGTCACGATTTCCGACATGGTCTGCAACCTTTTCTAACTCTGACTCTCAAACGTGGCCAGAATGGGCTGGACTTCAGTCTCCATCCGTTCCATCCTGACTCGTTCCGCCTGGATAATCGCGTTCAACTGCGCCACCGAGGCGTCCACTTCGCGATTGACCAGTATGTAATCGTACTTGCGGTAATTCCCGATCTCCCGGGCCGCTTCCTTCAACCTCCGGCGAATCACTTCGTCGGGATCCTCGGAACGCGATCTAAGCCTGTTTTCTAATTCGTCACGAGAAGGCGCCAGGATGAAGACGCTCACTGCGTCTTTGATCTTCTCCATCAATTGTCGCGCACCCTGGACATCAATGTCGAGTACCAGATCCTTGCCGGCCGCCCGCGCCCGATCGAGAGTGCTGCAATGCGTGCCATAGTAGTTGCCGAAGACCTCGGCGTATTCCAGGAATTCGTTGTTGCGGATGCGCTCCTCGAACTCGTCTCTACTAATGTAGACATAGCTCTCGCCCGGTTTCTCCTGTCCACGCGCCTTCCTTGTCGTGTAAGAGATTGAAAATAATAGATTTGAATCTCCAGAGAGAACTCTATTTACAATTGTAGATTTCCCAGATCCAGAGGGAGCGGAAATGATAAAAACGCAGCTCATTCGATGTTCAATGCCTGTTCGCGGATTTTTTCGATGTCGGACTTCACGGCCAGAGCGAGTTCGGCCAGATCGATTCCGGTCTCGCCGATTCCGTTGGTTTTAGAAAGCACCGTGTTGGTTTCACGGTTCAGCTCCTGCAGCAGGAAATCCAGCTTCTTGCCGACTTCGCCGCCGCCTTCGATTAGCGCCTGCAGTTGACCAGAGTGGATCTTGAGCCGGGCGATCTCTTCGCCAATGTCGCTGCGGTCGGCCAAGATAGCGGCTTCCTGGGTCAGGCGCTGCGGCTCGACGTTGACACCCTCGAGCAACTCGCGCAAGCGTTCTTCCAGCCGCGCTTGAAACGCGGGCAGCGCGCGTGAGCGGATCTCCTCCATGCGGGCGGCGGCCTGCCGGATCGCGGCGTTGCGTTCGAGCATGACAGAGGCGAGTTCGCTCCCTTCGCGCATGCGGAAGTCGTTTAGAATGCCGATCGCCTCGGTCATCATTTCCACGAGCATGGCCTCGGTCTGCGGGTCGGGTTCGACGTCGGAACTGTCGCCGAGCATGCCGGGGATGCGCAGTGCTGAATTCAAATCGGGCTGGCCGGAGAGACCATACGCGGCTGAAATCTGCCGAAACGCGCCCAGATAGGCTTCCACCGCTTCCCGATTCCAACTCGCAGCCGCGGCGGCCTGTGCCTGGCCGCGCGAGATGCGGATGTCCAGATGCCCGCGCGCTATGAATCGCTTGACCGTAGCGCGTAGCGCCGCTTCGAACGGGTCGAATTCGGACGGCAGATGGAAGTGAAGATCGAGGCCACGGTGATTCAGGCTCTTGATGCTGAGCGCGATCTCGCCGTCGGCCAGTGGTTTACGAACGCGGGCATAGCCCGTCATACTTCGGATCATGGGTTCACCAGAGGATCGGCTTCCAGGAATTGGAGTTCATGGAGCCGTTGATAGACGCCGCCGCGACTGACCAACTCCTCGTGGGAGCCGATCTCGCAAATCCGGCCGCGGTCGATCACAACGATCTTTCCAGCGCGCCGGATGGTAGACAGCCGATGCGCAATCACGATCACAGTGCGGTTCGACATCAGGTTCGCCAGGGCGCGCTGCACAAGCATCTCGGACTCGGTATCGAGGTGCGAAGTAGCCTCATCGAGTATCAGGATCGGCGCGTTACGCAGGATGGCGCGGGCGATGGCGATGCGCTGGCGCTGTCCTCCGCTCAGGCGGGTTCCACGTTCGCCGATGACAGTCTCATAACCTTCGGGCAGCGCGTTGATGAACTCTTCGGCGAGGGCGTTGCGTGCCGCCGCCTCGATAGCCTTGCGGTCCGCTTCGGGATGCCCGTAGCCGATATTGGCGGCGACGGTGTCGTTAAACAGAAACGTATCCTGGGCGACGATGCCGATCTTGCTGCGCAGCGAGGCGAGCGTGAGGTCCTTCACATCGATCCCGTCGAGCAGCACGCGCCCGGCGGTCACGTCGTAGAAACGCGGCACCAGGCTGGCGAGCGTCGATTTGCCCGCGCCGCTTGGCCCGACAATCGCCACAATTTCGCCCACGTTCACCTCAAGCGTCACATCTTCGAGCAGAAATCCGTCGGGCGAGGACGGGTAATGGAAGCTGATATTGTCGAACAGGATGCCGTGCTCGAAGCGCTCCAGGCGCCTGGCGTCCGGCTTCTCGCGGACGCGCACTTCACGGTCGAGGTATTCAAACACCTTCTGCGACGCGCCCAGCGCCTGCTGAAAAATATTGTGGATGCCGGTGAGCCGTTTGACGGGCTCATAGAGCATCAGCAGCGCGATCACGAAGCTGGTGAACTCGCCGGTGGTCATCGCGCCGGCCTTGATCTGGATGCGCGCGTAGCTGAGCAGTCCGACAATCGTGAGCGCGCCGAAGAATTCGATAATCGGCGACGCCAGCGCCTGTTGCGCGACATAGCGAAGGTTGCTCGTGCGCAACCGCTTCGCCGCCTGGTGGAAACGCGCGGCTTCGTAATCTTCCCCGCCGAACGACTTCACGACAACATGGCCGCTGAGCGTCTCCTGCAAAATCTGGTTCAGATTTCCGGCGTCGTCCTGCGCGGCGCGCGAACTCCGCCGGATGCGCTTGCCGATGCGCGCCGTCGGAATCAGCACGAATGGCAACAATGTCAGACTGACCAACGCGAGCTTCCAATCCGTCTGCAGCACGACATAGAGCAGACCGATGGCGGAGAAGCTTTGCCGCAGCCAGTCGGCGAGAATGTGCGAAGTCGCTACCTGAATTTTCTCGATATCGTTCATGATCGACGACATCAAGCGGCCCGTCGTGTTCAACTCGTAAAATTCAGCGTCCTGCCGCAGTACGTTCTCGAAGATCGTCTGGCGCAGATCCATGATGGCCGAATAGCCGACGCGGTTGACCAGATAGTTGCCGAGGTAATCGCAGACTCCCTTCACCAGGAAGACGGCGAGAATGCAACAGGCCACGATCGTCCAGATGTTGTGCAGGGACGAGGGAACCAACTGCTGCAAGTAGATTTGCTTGCCCAACACCGGCACCGCGAACAACGGCACGGGCAGATCCGGCGCGCCTGGATTGAGCGCGCTGTCGAAGACGGGCTTGATGAGCAGCGCAGTAAGTGCCTGCATCGCGCCAACGATCGCCATGAGTACAACAGACGCGATCAGGAGCGCCCAATACGGGCGGACGAAGCGCAGGATGCGGGCCACGTCTTTCATGCGAGCGTCCTCAGGCGCTCAACGGCGGCGAGCACCTGTTGCGAAGTCACATTGCCGATGAGGCCATCGGCAACGATCGTTTCCGCTCGTGCCTTCCAGGGCGCCCAGACAACGGGGTCCGACGGCCCGAAGATCACAACTACAGGCACATCGAAAGCTGCGGCCATGTGGGCGGGTCCACTGTCGTTGCCGACGAAAAGCGCGGCCCCGCGCAGCAGGGTTTTCGTCGCGGAAAGCGGCGCGCCGGCCAGTGTGCGGAATTCACGAAACGCGCTGAGGTCATCGCCGGGGCCGCCGATAAAAACGGGATCGATTTTTTGCGCGCGCAGATGCCTCGCTACATCGAGAAAGCCGTCTGCCCGCCAGCTCTTCTCCGGCGTCGCGGCCACGGCGTGGATCACGGCGTAGGGCTCGGCCGCGGGAGACTCCGGGGCGAACAGCCGCGCTCGCGGAATTTCGGTCTCTGGAACTCCGAGATGAAACATGGCTGAGGCCAAATGTTCGGCCGTATGGACCGTGCGTTCGACTCCCAGGATCTCCTGCGCGCGCGGGATCTGGATGCTGTAAGCCCACGCCGCGCGATAGTGCGCGAAACCGGCCGTGGCCTCGGCGCCGCAGAGTTCAGTAAGCACGAGGCTGCGCGTGCCACCATGGAAATTAATGCACAAGCGTGGACGCCAGGCGAGCAGCGGCCAGAGATGCGGAGTAAGCACGCGGGCCACATCCGGATTCCCTTCAAACACCGGCGCGAAGCGCTCTTCCACAACTACGGCAATGGAGAAATCAGGGCGATAGCGCTTTAGCAGCGCGATCGCGGGCGTGGTGAGAACACAATCCCCCAACGAGCGAAGACGTACGACGGCCACCTTCGCTCCGCGAGGCAGACAATCGACAACTCTGTCCATCCTGAACGCCGGACTACTCTTCCACCAGCGCTTCGTCGATCAACATCACCGGGATGTCTTCGCGAATCGGATAGACTCGTTTGCATTCGGCGCACTTCAATCCCTGATCGTCGTGAACAAGGGTGAGCGGCGCCCGGCAAGCCGGGCAGACTAGAATTTCCAAGAGATCTTTGCTGACAGCCATTGGCCCCTCAGTGTAACAGGTCTATTTCATCTCCGCGCGCGCTTTGGCTACCACGTCGAGATACTGCTTGGCGCGCGCTTCGATCACTTCATACCGGCCCTCGGCGATCGTCTTGGCGTCGACCAGTTCGCCGCCGACCGCGATGGCGCAGGCTCCGGCCTTGAGAAAATCGGCCGCGGTGTCGAGGTTTACTCCGCCGGTCGGGATCATCTCGATCTGCGGGAACGGTCCTTTGAGCGCCTTGATGTACTTGGCTCCGCCGACATTGCCGCACGGGAAGACTTTGACGATGTCCGCGCCGGCCTCCCACGCCGTGAGCACTTCGGTTGGCGTCAGCGCACCGGGGCAAACCACCTTGCTGTAGCGCCGGGCCATTTCGATGGTGGAGATCTTGAGCGACGGCGTGACGAAGAACTCCGCGCCAGCCAGAATGCAGGCCCGTGCAGTCTCGGGATCGAGCACCGTGCCGGCGCCCAGAACGATCTTGTCGCCGAACAGGTCCGCCACCTTCTCGAGAGCCTTGATCGCACCCGGTACCGTCATCGTGATTTCGGCGGCGCGAATGCCGCCCCGGTAGATGGCTTCGATGGCCTTCACGGCGCTGTCGGCGCTGTTGGTGCGCACGACCGGCACAATGCCGATATCACGGATAAACGATAGGATAGTCTCTTTTTTCATGACTCTTTGATCTTAGCAAAGCCTCCCGCTGGGCATCTGCTGCCCACTAAAAATGGGAGCCCACAGACGGCTGGGGATCGTGGACTAAATTATCCGGTATTCGCAATATGATATGCTGCCAACATGTTTCGCTTCACTTTTCTCTATTGCACGCTTGTTGCAGCACTTTTAGCACAGTCTCCGACCGCCACTGTTACTGGTATCGTACGGGACGCGCAAGGCTCGGCAATTCCCGGCGTCGTGGTCACGGCCACGAATACGGCCACGCAGAATAAGACGGTCTACACGACAAACATGGAAGGCCTGTTCTCATTGCGCCAGCTCAGTATCGGAGCTTATGAGATAGCGGCCGAGAAGACGGGGTTCCGCCGGTTCGTCCGAACCGGGATCGCGCTCACCACTGGACAGAATCTCGAAATGGACGTTTCCCTGGAGATAGGCGCCGTTTCGGAGAGCGTCACAGTTTCCGGTACCGCTTCGCTGCTTGAGACGCGAAGCGCTGAGATGGGCCAACTTGTGGAAGCGCGAAGTGTGGAAAACCTTCCGCTTGGCGACCGCCGGTCCATGAATCTGATCCAGAGCGTCGGGGCGGCCGTGTTTATCGGCTACGACAGCGGCCAGAAGCCGAATTTCTCGCTGGCTGGCAGCCGCCAGCAGTCGCAGATGTTCTGGATTGATGGCGGAACGGGCCAGAATATGCGGCTCGGAGCCGGCCAGGTGGATTTGGATCCGCCCGTCGAGACGGTGGCGGAAGTCAAAATCCTGGCCAACGGATACTCGGCCGAATATGGCGGTTCCAACGGCGGCGTGATCATCGCGACCACCAAGAGCGGTACCAATGAACTGCATGGTTCCTTCTTTGAGTATATTCGCAACCAGAAATTCGACGCGGCCAACTTCTTCGCCGCCGTGCAGGACGGCCAAAAAGTGAAGGCGCCGCTCCGTTACAACGTCTTCGGCGGCACCGTCGGCGGCCCCGTCTGGCTGCCCAAACTATACAAAGGCAAGGACAAGACATTTTTCTTTTTCGGCTATGAGGGATCGCGCCGACGCGATGGAGCGATCCGCACCCTGACTGTGCCGACGGCCGTTCAGCGCGGCGGAGATTTTTCGCAGAGCACCGATGCCCGCGGCGCCTTGATTCCGATCTACGATCCGGCTTCTACGCAGAACGTGGCGGGCCGCTTCGTGCGCACGCAGTTTCCGGGCAACCGCATCCCGGCCGCGCGGCTCGATCCGGTGGCGGTCAAGCTGATGCCGTTCTATCCTGATGCCAACCGGGCGCCAGATTCTCTCGCCGGGGCGAATAACTTCCGCGGCAACTACGTCAATGGACTCACGCGGAATAACTTTACGGCAAAGATTGACCATAACATCGGCTCAAGGGATCGCATCAACGGACGCTATTTGTACAACAGCGACGACACAAACCTGACGAGCGTTTTCCCAAATCCAGCGGCCGAGACAGCCACTGCCACAATTCGCCACCAGAACTATTGGTATGGAAGCTGGACGCGCACCGTCTCGGCTTCGCTCGTCAACGATTTCCGGTTCACGTATTCGAACCGTGTGAATCACGCATACGCACTGGGGCTGGGCGGGCCCTGGGCCTCGACTCTGGGAATTCGCGGCATCGCGGACGGCGACTTTCCTCAATTCAATCTGAACGGGGTCGCCGCTATCGGCTCCAATGCTCAGGAAAGGCGGCAGCTTCCGATCCAGCAATACCAGATAGTCAACAACCTGTCGTGGATCCATGGAAAGCACAGCTTCAAGTTTGGCGCGGAGTTGAGACCCTCAATGAATTACGAGATCAACCGGCCGACAGCCGCCGGGGCGTTCACATTCAATCTGCAGCCCACCGGGCAACCGGGCGTTACCGCGAGCGGCAACGGCGTGGCGACCGCGCTTCTCGGTTTTGTCACCGGCTTTGCGGCCCGCGAGACCGAACTGCTGGACCGCTATAGCTGGTATCTCGCCGGGTTCGCGCAGGATGATTGGAACGTCACCCGCAATCTCACGCTGAACATCGGTCTCCGCTGGGAAACCGACACCACCATGACCGACCGCAACAGCCGCGGCAATTCCTTTGACACCACACAGATCAACCCGGTCAGCGGCACTCCGGGCGTGGTCAAGTTTCTGGGGCAGAACGGCTGGCGCTCTTCATTTTATGACACCGATTGGAATAATTTCACACCGCGCTTCGGGTTCGCGTGGAAACCTTTCGGGTCCGCAAAGACGGTGGTCCGCGGCGGTTACGGCCTTTTCTCCGCCCATCCTTTCGATGCCGGCGTACCCAATGCCAACTCGCTGGGTTTTGAACGCTCAGCGACGTTGAACAGCCCCGATAACGGGATCACGGCGCCGTTCTATCTGAAGGATGGCCTCACTCTGAACCTCGGCAAGGCGCCGCTCAACGATAGCTTCGGAGCGGTACGCGTGGGACAGCAACCGACCACGCAGGTCACTTTCTTTGAGCAGCGCCGCCGGACCGGATACTCGCAGATGTTTAACTTCAGCGTCCAGCGCGAATTGCCGGGCGGCATGCTCGTGGAAGTAGCGTTTCTGGGAAACCTGTCGCACAAATTGCCGAGCGGCAACATCAGCCTCAACCAGGTAACGCCGGAAAGCCTCGCGCTGGCGATCGCGGCGGGCCGCACGCCTACGCAATCGGACCGTCCGTTCCCCCAGTTCTCGAATGTTCTGATCCAGGGTCCCACTTTGGGTGACGCGCGCTACTACGCCGCGGTGGCCCGCTTCGAGCGCCGGTTCCAGAGAGGCTTCAGCGTGCTCGGCACCTACACATGGGCGCGGGCATTCAACAACTACACGGATGGCGGCTCGCTGGGCGACGATATCGGGTTCTCGAACTTTTACGACCGCAGGTCCGACTGGGGCCCGACCGGCAACGATATCCGTCACCGGTTGACGGTGACCAGCATGTACGACCTTCCTGTAGGAAAAGGCAAGAAGTTCCTCGACAAGCACTGGCTCGGTGCGGTGGTAGGCAACTGGTCGCTGGGAGGCTTGCTGACGCTGCAATCGGGCGACCCATTCACGGTTAATACGCAGGTCAACAATACGTTTGTGAATTCGGCGGGTGGGCAGCGGGCAGACGTGCTGAAAGATCCCAATCTTCCCAATTCGGAGCGGACGCTCGATCGTTGGTTTGATACCGGCGCGTTTGCGCAGCCCGCGCAGTTCAAGTTCGGCAACCAAGGCGTGAACATCTTGCGCGCCGACGGCACGGTTAATCTGGATATGTCGATCCTGCGGAACTTCCCGATCGGAGAGAATCGCAAAATTCAATTCCGCGGCGAGTTCTTCAACTTCACCAATCACCCGAATTTTGGGAATCCCGGATCGACCTTCGGCGGCCCGGGCTTCGGCATCGTGAGCAGCGCTGGCGCCGGACGGCGAATTCAGTTGGGCGCACGCTTCGTATTCTAACCTGTAGTCTGAGCCACTGCGGCGCAAGTTCCGCCGCAGTGGCTTTATCCGCTCTGCTGTAACGACGGGGACCAACCCCAAATTCCCCAGCGGTAATCCACTTAACACCTTCACACAAAGTCTGTCGTTTTCGAAAATCCGAAATCCGTAAGCGTCGCGGCTGACCAAATCCATTGGTTGTTAAATCCTGCTGTGATTCCGCAGATTACAGAGCATCGTGGCAAAGCCCTTGCGGCGCGGTATGCCGGACCGATCACCGCACGTATCCACTTGCCTGCGCGGAACCGGTAATCTGGTAACCGGGCAGGGCCAACAGGATCTCTAAGCTGATCAAGATTTTTCGCAAGACGGTTTTATCAGCTTGAGATTTGGAGCCGGCCTCCATTGTTGATCAAGAGTCTTCCCATGTTCACCGGATTTTCCGTCTTTGCGCCGATTGCGTTCGCATGTGTTGCCGTCGCGCTTATTGTCCGCCGCCGATTCCGTTCACTCGTGCACGGCGACATTGCGCGTTTGCTCTCCGGAGTGGCGCCGGAGGTTGGTCCTGTCCAATTTGCCGCGCGCGAGCAGGATCTGCCCGAGCCCGTGCGCCGGCACCTGCGCTATGCCATTCCGGAAGGCGCGCCGACGATTCGGACGGTGCACATGCGACACACTGGCGAGATGCGATTGAAGCCCGGCGCACGCTGGTTTCCCGTAACGGGCGAGCAGTATTTCAGTGCGGGCGCTCCTGGCTTCGTCTGGAACGGGATCATGCGATTGGCCCCGCTACTGCGCGTCAATGCTCGCGACTGCCTACTCGCGGGCCACGGAAATATGCTGGTGAAATTTGGTGCGGCGATCCCTATGGCCGACGCTCGCGGCGCGCAGATCGACCAAGCGTCGCGCTTGCGCTGGCTCGCCGAACTCGCATGGTTCCCTTACGGCTTCGTTAGCGAGGCGGTTCAATGGGAGGCCATCGACGAGCGCTCGGCGCGCGCTACGCTTTCGAAGGACGGCCCGCCCGTGAGCGCCGTTTTTGAAATCGACGACGAAGGCAGATTCGTGCGCATCAGCGCCAACCGCTACCGCGACCTGGGCGGCGGAAAACAGGAGTTGACGCCCTGGACCGGCAGTTACAGAGAATACCGCCAATTCGGCGGCTTCCGCGTGCCCTCGTCGATCGAAGTCGCCTGGCAGTTGGATGCAGGCGAGTTCACCTGCATCCGCTTCCGCATCACTGATATCGAGTTCTGCAACAACCTCTGACCGCTACCAGTTCAAACGCACGGCCAATTGTATGCGCCGCGGGTCGCGTGCGGCGTTTGGCTCAAGAAACAACGGATCGATCTGCGCACCGGTGTTGTCGAAGCGCGCCTGGCGCGAGACGTTGGAGAACTGCGTGTGGTTGAAGGTGTTGTACGATTCAAAGCGCAGTTGCGCGCTGAGCCGCTCGCGGATCGGAATGCGGCGGTAGAGCGAGAGGTCAAAGTTGTTAATTCCGGGCAGCGTGAGGACGCCGATTCCCGCGTTGCCGAACGTGCCCTTCTGCGGCGGCCCAAAGCGGCTGAGCGGCGCAGCGGAGGGATCGATGACGTTGACGTTGGCATTCTGCGACGGCGTGCCGGTGATATCCGTGGAGGTGACCAGCGCGTAGCCCGGCGTGAAAGATCCGCCCGACTGGAAGCGCGTGATTCCGGAAATCTCCCAACCATCCGCCAGCACGGAAATGGCGCGCGAATTCATGCGCTTTCCAAACTTGGGCAACTGCCAGGTATAGCGCGAAGAGAAAACGTGCCTGCGATCATAGGTCAGCACGCCGTAGTCGTACTTGCGCTGTTCGAAGAACGGCGTCACAGTGGCGGCGTCGCCATCGGCCGACCCGAGAGCCTTGCCGAACGTGTACGAGGCGGCCACCTGGAACCCACGCCTCATGCGGCGTGAAAAGCTCGCCTGCAGCGAATTATAGTTTGACGTGGAGGCAAACTCGTACTGCAACACATCGCCGTAGCCTTCATAGCGGCGCAGGAAATTGACCGGCAATGCGACCTTCGTGGTGGGATCGATATTCTCGGGATGCTGGTCTACAAAACGTGCGCCCACCGGCACGGGATTCACATTGCGTTTCCACAAAAGATGCCGCGAGAGCGAACCCACATAAGAGACATCCACAACCGTGTTTCCGCCGAGTTGGTGCTGCACTCCAAAGCTGAAGTTGTACACCGTGGGCATCTTGCCTTCTCCGTAGAGCGAGTTGACGCTCCCGGTAGGCGCAAGAATCTTCTTGCCCGCCGTGGCCGCCAGATCCTGCATGTTGCCGTAATACACGCGCGGCACGAAAACCGACGGCGGGTTGGTCAGCATGTCGATGGTGGGCTGTCCGGCCAGCCGGTCGAAGAAGACGCCAGCGCCGCCACGGATCGAGGTCTTCTGTTTCCCGAACGGATCCCAGGCGAAACCGATGCGCGGCGCGACGCTGAGTGCGGGCAGCGTATACAAACCGCGGCTGATGCCATTCTGGCCGCTCTGGATCGAGCCTACCGACGGGTCGCCGACGCCGGGCACGAAAGTACCGATGAAGCCTTGCGGGTACGTCGTGCCGCTCAACGGATCGACCGCCACCTTAGCGCCCTTGGCGTCAAAGCCAGGCCGCAGCAGCACCGGCGCAGCGCTGTTTGTGTAAAGCGAGGGCACGAAAGCGGCTAGTTGATCGCGGCCATCGTACATCGGCATGTCGTGGTAGAAACGCGCGCCGTAATCGAGAGTCAATCGGGAATTGACGCGCCAGTTGTCTTGCGCGTAGAACTCCACGTTCCTGAAGCGGAAGTCGCCCTCTAGTTGCGCGCTCGCCTCGGCGTAGCTGGCATAGTTGCCGAGCAGTGCGTTAGCATAAGCCTGGTTCGAATCCAGCGGATTATTCTTATCCGTGCCAAAATCCAGAACGCCGCGGTTCGCTCCGCCGGAATACTGGATCTTCCCCATGTACTCGAGGTAGGCGCCGAACTTCAGCGTGTGCGTATTCCAGATCTTGCTGAAGTTGTCCACGAAGCTGTAAATTTTGCAGTCCGTGAAGTATGGCATCGGATTCGTCATCGACGGATTGGCGGCATTGGTAACGCCGCCGAAGGTCATGTTCGGAATATAGCCCGCCGGGTTGATCGCGGCATTCCACTGCGGAACGTCGATACCCGTCGCCTTGCGCTGTACGCGTTCCGGCTGAAGCGGATCGCCGTTGATCTTGTTTTGAGTCAAGCCCAGGCTGAATTCATTGAACAACGAGGGCGACAGTGTGACGGTCCCGTGAAAGACGAAACCGCGGCTGGGACGTGCAAAATGAATCGGCGTCAACGGAAAATTCACGCTGCCCGCAATCCACATTCCGTAATACATGTCCTGATAATCGCCAGTGTGGATGAAGCGCCCGTAGAGTTGCACGTTGTCTTTCGGAGAGTAGTCGATGCGGGCGGTCTCGGTGTCGCGCGGATACGCCGTACTCTGCGCCGAGATGTAGTTCCACTGGTAGCGCCTCGCCGGCGACGGATCGACGAAGTTGGGCGTGGGGAAGAGATTGAGAATATTGCGGCCAAGCTGGGTGAGGCGCTGCTGCGGAACTACGTTGCCGGGGAACTGCACCTGATTATTGAGCGGATCGCGCACAGGAACTAGTTTCCCGTTGAGATCGAAGGTCTGCGAAAAATCGCCAGTCCGCTCGAGTTGTGTCGGCACACGCACCGTTTTGCTTCCGTAATTGACCAACTGGCGCTGAAACTCCTGGGAGAAGAAGAAGAACATGCGCGAACGGTCGCGGTTCATTTTCCCGGGGATGTAGACAGGCCCGCTCAGCGAATAGCTGAGGATGTTGTAGCGGTATGGCGAGCGGTCCAACCCGTTGCGATTGTTGAAGAAGCTATTGGCGTTCAAGCCCTCGTGGCGGTGATACCATCCAGCTCCCCCATGGAACTGGCGGCCTCCGCCTTTGGTGATGAGCGAAACCGTGCCGCCCGACTTGCGCCCGTATTCCGCCGAATAATTCGACATGAGCACTTTCAACTCGCTGATCGCATCCATCGAAGGCATCGTCATGACACCCGCGCTGTTGCCCGCATCCACGGCGGAAACTCCGTCGATGGTCATGTTCTTAGAGTTTTCGCGAGCGCCGAGGATGTAGAGGCCCTTCAGGGAGTCGGCGCTGGGCGCTTCACGGCTGTCCGACGTATCGACGATGCCGGGCAACAGGCCGACGGCGTCCATGAAGTCGCGGCCGCGCAACGCCATCTCTTGAATGTCCGTGCCCGTAAGTGTGCCTGCACGCTCACCGGAAGTCAGCGTGACGGGATTCACCTCCGCTGTCACCTCCACAGACTGCGAGATGTCGCCGACCTGAAGCCGGATGACGCCCAGTGAACGCTGTTCGCTGGATGTGAGCGCAATTGCGCTCTGCTCGTAGCGCCGGAATCCCGGCGTGGAGATGGCCAGAAGGTAGTTTGCTGCCGTTAAGTCGGGAAACGAGAAGAATCCTTCGGAGTTCGTTTTTGTCGTACGGACAAAGCCGTTGTCCTGGTCTGTAAGCGTCAGTTCAGCGCCCGCGAAGCGCGCGCCGCTTGAGTCTTCCACGTTTCCGGATAGAGTCGACGAAACGTTCTGCGCCTGGAGCAGGCCGCAACACAAGATTAGAAAAGCAGAAAATCGTAGCATCACTACGATCTTACAAAATTACCAATCCACCACGCTTCCGTCGTCGGCGTCGTAGCTTTCCTGGTTGCGCCAGTCGTGGCCGATCTTGTCCGCCATGGCGTTGTCGTCGAGCTCGATGCCGAGCCCTGGACCCACCGGCAGGTCGAGGTATCCTGCGCGCACGGTGAACGGCTTCTTGAGATACCCTTCGCCGAGACTGACCTGCTCCTGACATAGGAAGTTCGGAATCGACGCGGCAATCTGGACGCCCGCGGCCAACGAGATGGGGCCTAGCGGATTGTGCGGCGCGACACTGGCGTAGTAGGCCTCCGCCATGCCCGCGATCAGTCGCACCTCCGTGATACCGCCGGCGTGGCAAAGGTCCGGTTGCAGGATCGCGGCCGCGCGTTTTTCGAGCACTTCGCGAAAGCCCCACTTCGTGAAAACGCGCTCGCCCGTGGCAATGGGCAGGTGCGTGCCGCGCGCGATCTCCGCCATCACATCGTGGTTCTGCGCCTGGCAAGGTTCCTCGATAAACATCGGCTGGTAGGGTTCCAGAGCCTTGATCAGCAACTTCGCCAGCGCGGGGCTGATGTTGCCGTGAAAGTCGACGCCGATGTCGGAGTCATCGCCAACGGTCTTGCGCAATTCGGCGAACTTCTCTGCGGCGTAGTGCACAGCGGCGAGAGTTTCGATATAACGCGCGGGACGCTTTTTTGCCGGTCCCGTCTTGAACGCCGTGAAGCCCTGCGCCAGTTTCTGCTTCATCAGTTCCGGAGTGCTAGCGTGCGCATAGACGCGGACACGGTTGCGCGTGGGACCGCCAAGCAGTTCGTAGACCGGAACGCCGAGCGCCTTGCCTTTGATATCCCACAGCGCCATATCGACGCCGCTCAGTGCGCTGGTGAGAATCGGGCCGCCACGGTAAAACGCGTGGCGGTAGATTGCCTGCCAGTGATGCACCACCTGGCGCGGATCCTTACCGATCAAATAGGGTTCCAACTCCTTGACAGCCTGCGCACAGGTGAGCGCGCGGCCCTCCGTGATCGGCTCGCCGAGCCCGGTGATCCCGGCGTCGGTGTGGATCTTCAGGAACAACCAGCGCGGCTTGACGAGAAATGTCTCTAGCTTCGTGATCTTGATTTTGCTCTTCGGCGAGACAGGCGATTGCGATGCCCCCTGCGCTGCATCGAGCGCGAGCAGGCTGCCGATGCCGGTCAGCGCGCCGGCCATCGAACGGCGTGTCAGATTGCTCTGGTTCATAGTGGGTGACTTCTCCTTCGCAAAGAATGCAATAACGCCAGTCGCTCCGGCTGGATCTCCCCGAGATCCGGCAGCAGCAGAAACCCGTTGGGCAGCGCGGATTGCAGCGCGCGATAGTCGCGGCCGATGTGCTCCTCGGTGCGGTCCTGCGACAGATCGAGACCGGCTACCAGATTGGTCACGCCAGCCTCTCGCGCACGCTGCGCCTCGAGCCAGAGTATCTCGGCCGCTACGCCCTCGCTCCGCAAATCGGCGAGCGTCGGCGGCAGCGGCATGCCCGCGGCATGAGCAATCCTGTCAAGCGCCTGCTCTTCTTCGACGCCTTGCGCAAGCAGCGCCTCCGCCAGGACGCACAACGCGCCCGGCAAGGCGGATAGTCGCACGCTGATCCAATCGCAGTGATAATCGAAGAACGAAAGATCCTGGCCGAAGAGGCGTGTGAGCGATGGCGGCACGCAATCCAAACCGAGTTCGAGACCGGCCCCGCGCACAACGGCCGCGGCAGCTTCCAACCGGTCCAAAACGCGATGCGTACGGGCGCGGAAAACAGCATCAATCGTTTCGTCACCCGTCACGCCGAAGAGCGCGGAGATCTCGAGCGTCGGGGACAGTTCAGGCTGTCCCTCTTGCAGGCCTTCCAGGAAGATGCCGTCGTAGAGGCCGCGATTGATGACGGCGGCCAGCGGACCAAGGTGAGGTTCCTCCGCGGCGTTCAGGATATGGCGGAGGAACAGCGCGGCGCCGAGACGCTGGGCTTCTTCGGCGCAGGCCCGCTCCACGGATTCGGGTAAACCGGAGGCGAGCAGAATCGCCGAGAGCGGAAGCGCGGCGGCCGCCTCCCGCAGACGCTCGACCGCGGCGGCGGGAGCGATCGTTTGTCCATGTGCTAGAAAGGGTGCTGCGAAAATCGTTGACATGCGGTGATCCGCCAGTATACTTGATCGCGGCGGATCTCAGGACCCACCCGACGTATTTACGTGGCCTACGGATTCGCGACGAAGACCCGCAGCAATTGGAAAGACAGCCAGCCGACTATGCCTGCCGCCGGAATGGTCAGGACCCAAGCCCACATGATGTTCGCCGCGATGCCCCAGCGTACGGCTTTCAGCCGCTGGATAGAACCCACGCCAGTAATCGCGCCGGCGATGACGTGCGTGGTGGAAACCGGCATGTGCATCTCAGTGGAGAACAGAATCGAGATCGCCGCGGCTGTCTCGGCGCAGAATCCGCCGCGAGGTTTGAGGCGCGTCAGCCGGCTGCCCATCGTGTGAATAATCCGCCAACCTCCGCACAGGGTTCCCAGCGCGATGGCCGCGTGCGCGGAAAGAATCACCCACGTCGGCACGTTGAAGACTTTCAGATAGCCGGAGGTGACCAGCACGCCTGTAATGATGCCCATCGTTTTTTGGGCGTCGTTCGTACCGTGTGAAAAGCTGAAAATCGCCGCGGAAGCCAATTGCAGACGGCGGAAGTAGACGTCCATCTTCTTCGGCGTGGAATTGCGGAAGATCCAATAGATTGCGACCATCAGCCCATAGGCGAGCAACAAGCCCAGCACCGGGGCGATCACGATAAACAGCAGCGTGAGGATCCAGCCGCTCGCGATGATGGCATCAAAGCTGTGTTCCCAGCCCCTGATGTACGCCACGCGCGCCATCGCGGCGCCGGCGTAACCGCCGAACAAGGCGTGCGAGGAACTTGTTGGCAGACCGTAATACCAAGTGATCAGATCCCAGACGATGGCGCCCAGAAGTCCCGCCAAAATCACGTAAGGCGTGACTATGGAAAGGTCGACCATGCCCTTGCCG
Organism: Bryobacteraceae bacterium; assembly: GCA_963668605.1. Lineage (GTDB taxonomy): Bacteria > Acidobacteriota > Terriglobia > Bryobacterales > Bryobacteraceae. Next base: position 6,965,256 of record OY764903.1, on the reverse strand, counting down.
ACGGTCTTAGCGACACCGGTGCCGAAGGTGAAAGCCGAAACGAAATTGAAGAAGGCCGCCCACAGGACAGCCTGAAACGGAGTGAGGACGCGGGTGGCCACTACGGTCGCGACGGAATTCGCCGCATCATGGAAGCCATTGATGAAATCGAAAACCAGGGCTACCGCGACAATCACAACAGCTAGCGTAAGTACGGGATCCATGGGTAGCGCTAACTGTTCTTCACCACGACGTTCTGGAGCACATCGGCGACGTCCTCGCAGCGGTCCGTCGTCTCTTCGAGAGCCTCATAGACCTCTTTGAGTTTAATCAGCTTGATCGGATCCTTCTCGGAGACAAAGAGTTCCGCGATGGCGCGCCGGACCAGTTGATCCGCGATGTCCTCCTGCCTGTTGATTTCGATGCAGCACTCAATGAGCGGAGTATCCACGTTCAGGGCCTCAAAGGCCTTCTCGAGTTCGAGGGCCGAAACGTGAATCACCTTGCAGAGTTCCACGACCAGGGGAGGGATCGTTTCGAGGCGATAGGCCACCATGCGGTGAGCCGCCTCTTCGATGCAATCCATGACGTCGTCCAGGTGGGAAGCGACGCTGTGGATGTCTTCGGGATCGAGCGGAGTGATGAACGTCTGGTTGAGCTTGGTGAAGATATCGTGAATGATCTCATCACCCTCTTGCTCCAGGCGGATAATCTTTGCGGAAGCGGACTCCAATTGAGCGCTTCCCAGTTGTGCTGCGTCGTAGAGTACGAGCGATGCACTGGAAATGAGTCTTGCTTGTTTTAAAAAAAGTGTGAAGAATTTCTCTTCGCGCGGCAGGAATCGCATAATTCCTCAGGAGTAGATTTGCCTCAGTGACACGTAAACTATTATCTTATCACCCACGTCAGGCGGGGTCAGTTACAATTCGGTTAACAATCGGCTAATATCTGATGAAGTACCTCCGGCGCCTCTTGAGCCGGCGCCGCCTCAAGATCCAGAAAACGCGGATCCAAGAGCCGTTCGGTTTGGATGTTCCCCATCGCGGAAAGCATCGATTCCTGCCAATACGGGTGGCCCTGCTCCAGTTCCTTGAAAAACCCACGCAAGGACTGCCGCACTGTGCCAGTCTTCTGCGAGCATCCGCACGGGATCACAGGCACGCCGAGAGAAGCAGCGTATGCCGCGGTGATCGCTTCCGAAACGTACACGAGTGGGCGAATCAGGCGGAAGTCCTTTTTCGCCGAGTAGGTTACGGCCGGCAGCGCGCTCAGGCGGCCGGTGAACATGGCATTGCGCAGAAACGCTTCGCAGAAATCGTCAGCCGTGTGCCCGAACGCGATGACGTTGGCGTCGAGTCCTTTCGCCACTTCATAGACCGCGCGCCGCCGGTAACGGCTGCACAGGTCGCAGCCATGCTCCGGCTGTTCGTCGATCAGGCGGAAGGACGGTTGATCCTTGTAGTAGGTCCACGGCACTCCGCGCCGTTTGAGGTATTCGCCGAACGGCTGGATCGGGCTCAGGAACTTGCCCTGCTCCACTGTAAAGGCGCAAACCGAAAAGTGAATGGGTGCGCGCTTCTGCAAGAGCAAAAGCGCTTCGAGCAAGGTGACGGAGTCCTTGCCGCCGGAGAGCCCGACGGCGACACGATCCCCCTCGCGAATCATCTGAAAGCGCTGGATTGCCTCGCCGACTTTCCGTAGCAGTGTCTTCTCAAGGTCCAAGACTTCATTATAGTGGGTCGGCTGTGGCACAATACATCTTGCTGGAGGTCTGAATGAAGAATCTGCTACTCGTCCTTGCCGTTGCCACCGCCACAGCCGGAGCGCAACCGCTGTCGAAAGGCGATCAAGGCCGTGCACTCAGCGAATTGCATGCGACGAGCAAGCAGTTCGTCGACTCACTGGCGGGATTGAGCAACGCTCAATTGAACTTTAGGGCCGCTCCGGAGCGCTGGTCCATCGCGGAATGTGCCGCGCACATAGCGCTCTCGGAAGACTTCCTGTTTGGCATGGTCGTCAACAAGATCATGAAGTCGCCCGCCGACCCGTCCAAAATGCAAGCCGCTAAGGGCCGCGACGCGGCCATCCTGAAAGCCGTCGCCGACCGTAGCAAGAAAAACAAAGCGCCCGAAGTGCTCCAGCCGGCCCAGAAGTTTGCCAGCACGGCGGAGGCGCTCAGCCATTTCAAGCAGAGCCGCGAGAAGACGTTGGAGTACATTCGCACCACCCAGGACGAACTCCGCACGCACTTCGCCAAGGGCAGCGAAGGCCCCGACATGGACGCCTACCAGTGGATTCTGTTGATCGCCGCCCACACGGACCGCCACGTCCAACAGATCCAGGAAGTCAAAACGGCCCCCGGCTATCCGGCGCGCTGACAAGCAGCCGGATTGCCAGCATAAAGCGTTTTCATTAGACTCGACTAGGGCGAAATCCGGGTCCTTTCCCTGCGCTCAAGCCCCAACAGGCAGGGCCTGCAAACCGACACACCACAAGGGACAATTCAACCCAAAAATCTGACAGATTTCGCTTGCGTTCATTCTTGCGGTTGTGCGACACTCGCTTAGTGGATTTAAATGGCCGAAGGTGGCCTTAAGTGGACCAAGAGCGAACACCGACGTCGTCCGCAGGAGCACCGCAGGGATTACTGCAGGCGCGCGTGGACGAAAAGGGCCGCTTGAAACTCCCGGTTGCCGCACAGCAGTACTTGCGGGAGTTCGGCGATAGCAAGGTGTTCATCACGAGTTTGGACGGATCCACAGCTCGAATCTACCCGAATTCGGTGTGGGAAAGCAACTTGGAGATTTTTCAGCAGCCGCAGGAAGACCCGGAGGGCGTCGGCGACCTGTACTTTTTAGCGCAGGCCTACGGAGAGGGCGGCGACATTGATGGGCAAGGGCGCGTACTGCTGCCGACGAATTTGCGTCGCGAACTCGGCCTTGAGAATGAAACCGTATGGCTCGAACGCTATAAGAATCGTCTGACGGTGTACAACAACCAGCGTTACGAAGAGCGCAAGCGCCGGGCGCTTCAGCGCACCGGAACGTTGGCAGATTTGGAGAGAAAAGGCCTCCGGTAGCGGGTATGTATGCATATTCCCGTCATGACCGACGCAGCTCTGGAGTACTTGGCAGTCCGGCCGGAAGGCACATATCTGGATGTGACGCTGGGATTGGGCGGGCATACGGGAGCTATCGCGGCGCGTCTGACGACAGGAATCGTAATTGGGCAGGATCGCGATCTCGAATCGATCGAGATCGCCAAACGGAACACGGCGGAGTATTCCGGCCGGATCCGCTACTGCCACGGCAGATTTTCGCAGTTGTCCTCCACCCTACCGGCTCAAGGAATAGCTCAGGTCGACGGCTTGCTTGCCGACCTGGGCGTGAGTCGGCTTCAGTTGACGGAGGCGGAACGCGGGTTTTCTTTGATGGCCGACGGGCCCCTCGACATGCGCATGGATCGCAGCACAGGGGAGCCGGCCGCCGATTTGGTGAATTTCAGCGCCGAAGAGGCCCTCGCCAACCTGATCTATCAACTTGGCGAAGAAAGGAGGTCGCGGAAGATAGCCAGAGCAATCGTTCGGGCACGACCGCTTCGATCGACAGGGCATTTGGCCAGCGTCATCGAAGCGGTTGTGCCCCGGACGGGCAAACTGCATCCGGCCACGAGAACATTCATGGCCCTGCGGTTAGCAGTCAACAGCGAGCAGGAGGAGTTGGATGCCCTGCTGGCGGAAGCGCCCAAACTCGTGCGACCCGGCGGACGAATCGTGATTATTTCGTTTATGTCGCTCGAGGATAGAAAAGTGAAGCAGAGTTTTCAGGCGCTCGCCCGGGAGGGCAGAGCGCAAATCCTGACCAAGCACGTGGTCACGCCGGCTGAAGGCGAAGTTCAGCACAACCCGGCGTCGCGCAGCGCGAAACTGCGGGCGCTGGAGATGAAATAGCGAATCAAAGATGGCAACACTGGCAACGATTTTCTCCCGATTCACCTCGCCCGCAACGGATGCGGCGGCCGCACCGGCCGTCCGCCAGCGCCCCGCCGCGGATCCATTCCGCCTGCGGCCGATTCCGAACGAGGACCTCTTCTTTTTCGTGAAAACCATCGACAACACGCGCGTCGTGCGCGAATTCGACCCTGTTGCGCCGCAGCGTTGCTGGAACATGATCGGCGCGGGTTCCGCCGCCGCCGTGCTCTTTATCGGTCTGCTGCTTCCGGGCGCCTACCGCATGCTCGCCGGATACCAGATCGAAGCGCTGCGCCTGGAGCAACAGGTATTAATGAACGAGCGCGCGAGCCTGGAATTGCAGGAAGCGAAGCTCGTGAGCCCCGCGCGTTTGGAAGAACTGGCGCGAATCCAGGAGTTTGTCGATCCGGCGCCCGGCCACGTGATCTACTTGAATTCGCAGGAAGGCTCGCTCGCTCTCAACGTACCGAAGAAATAGAACCACCCCCACCGGGCAGTCCGGCAGGGAGGACAAGCCATGAGAATGCCGGGCCTGGATTGGCTTCGATCCAAATTCACAAATCGTCTGGAAGATGGAGAGAATGAAACGCCGTCTGTCGAAGCGCGGCCAGCCAGACGGCTGCGCATCGTCGCCCGCTTCGCCCTGCTGTGGATCGCCATCATCTTCTTCCGCCTGGTGCAATTGCAGATTGTGCGCCATGACGACTTCCAGCACATGGCTCAGGTGCAACAGGAAAAGATCGTCGAGATCCAGGCGCCCCGCGGAACCATCTTCGATCGCAACGGCCAGCCTCTGGCGATGAGCCTCCCGGTAGATTCTGTCTGCGTCAACCCCCTCCGCATCCCCGATATCAGCGTTGCCTCCGATGTTCTCGCCACGGTGCTGAGCCTCGACCGCCAGGAGTTGTTCGACAAACTGCGCTCATACCGCGACTCGCAGAAGGGCTTTCTGTGGGTCAAGCGCAAGATCACTCCCGAGGAATCGAGCCGGCTGCGCAGCTATGGACTGCAATGGGTGGAGTTCCGCACGGAAAGCCATCGTTTCTATCCGAAGGGCGAGTTGGCCGCGCACGTCGTGGGCAGCGTCGATCACTCCGAGCGCGGCACGGTCGGCGTGGAGGCGAGCTTCGAGGAAGATCTGCAAGGGCGGCCCGGTACGATGCGAATCGTTACGGATTCGAAGCAGCGCGGTTTTGAGACCGTCGTCTCCACCGAGCCCATAGCGGGCATCCACATCACGACGACGCTCGACGAGCGCATCCAATTCGTCGCCGAGCGGGAATTGAAGAAAGCGATCCTCGAAAATAACTGCAAGACCGGCTCCGTGGTCGTGATGAATCCAAAGACTGGCGAGATCCTGGCGATGGTCAGCTATCCCTCTTTCGATCCTAACGAGCCGATGCAGCCCGGCCAGGATCTCTCGCCACGCTTGAACCTGGCCGTATCCGGACCCTTCGAGCCGGGTTCAGTCTTCAAGGTGATCACAATCTCGGCGGCGCTCGAATGCAAACGAGTGACGCCGGAGACCATCGTTCCGTGCGGCAACGGCGTGCTCAATCTGTTCGGTCGCGTGATCCACGATCACAATTCCTATTCTTCGCTATCGGTCTCGGACGTGCTCGCGCACTCGAGCAACATCGGCGCCATTCAGATCGGCCTGAAGGTGGGCGACCAGGGTATGTACGATTACGTAACGCGCTTCGGCTTCGGACGGCAGACCGGAATTCTGCTGCCGGCCGAGGAACCCGGCCTGGTGCGCAAGGTGAAGGCGTGGTCGAAGAGTTCGATCGGGTCCGTCGCGATGGGTCACGAAATCAGCACGACCACGGTGCAACTGGCGCAAGCCTGTTCGGTTGTCGCAAACGGCGGCTTGCTGGTGCGTCCGCGCATCACGTCAAGAACCAGCCACACGCGCGGCGGTATGGAAATTGAAAACGACGTAAAGCCAAAACGCGTGCTCGATCCCGAAACGGCCATTACGATGCGCAAGATGATGGAAGGCGTCGTGCTGTACGGCACCGGCAGAAAAGCGCAATTAAAAGGCTACAGCTCGGGCGGCAAGACCGGATCGGCGCAGATCTTCGATTTCGAGACGCACGCCTACACGCACAAGTACAACGCCTCGTTCATGGGCTTTGCGCCGGTCTCGAATCCGGCGGTGGTGATTGTGGTCACGTTGAACGGCGCGGCGAAGTATGGCGGCGCGGTGGCCGCACCGGTGTTCGCAGAAGTGGCGGCGGCGGCGATGCGCATACTCGATATTCCTCGCGACCTGCCGGAAACGATGCGGCCGGAGAGCGCCAAGCCGCAACCGGATGCCGATAGCGAGAAGATTAACGATCTCGCGATCGCCGAATTGGGCGCGCCACTTTTGCCCGTCCTCGTGCCTGGTCTTTCCTCGCCAGCGGAGCAGGCTGCTGTCGTGGCAGTCGGGCCGCGCGTGCCCAACTTTCAGGGCAAAACGATGCGCGCCGTCCTGGAAACGGCCTCAGGAATGGGCCTGCCCGTCGAGTTCGTGGGGAGTGGAATCGTGCGGGCGCAGTTTCCCGCCGCAGGCGCCGTTCTGCCGCAAGGAGAAAGGATTCGGATCCAATTTGCCAGATAGCCCCGGCTGCGATCCTGTTCATGCCATGACAATCCAGGAGATTTTCACGGGAACAGAACTTGAAGGAACGCTTCCGGAGGACCTCGCCCGCACGCTGGTCAGCGGCCTGGAGTACGATTCGCGCCGAGTCTCGTCGGGTACGCTGTTCTTTGCGTTCAAAGGCGCAAAAACGGACGGACGCAAGTATGCGGCCCAGGCCCTGGAGCGCGGCGCGTGCGCGGTGGTCAGCGAGTCGCAACGGCCTGCCGGATTCGATGGCGCGTGGATTCAGGCGCCACACGGTAGGCATGCGCTTTCGCTTGCGGCACGCAATTTCTATGGCCGGCCCGACGAACGCATCCAACTCACGGGCATCACCGGCACCAATGGCAAGACCACCACGGCGTACCTGATCGATTCGATCCTGCGCACGTCCGGCGCGATCACATCGATGGTGGGCACGATCGAGTATCATGTTGCCGGCGAAGTCCGCAACGCGGTCAACACGACCCCCGAATCGCTAGACCTGCTGCGCATCCTCGATGAGACCGAGCGCCGCCACGGCAGCCATGTCACAATGGAAGTTTCCTCGCATGCTCTCGCGCTCGGAAGAGTCTATGGGCTGCGTTTCCACACTGCGGTGTTCACCAACCTGACAAGAGATCATCTGGATTTCCACGGAACGATGGAGGAGTATTTCCAAGCCAAGCGGCTGTTGTTTGAAGGCGCCGGCGCCCCGGCTCCGCAGTGGTCCGTAATCAATGCGGATGACGAATACGGCAGGCAAATCGAGTGCGGCGCCGGCATACGCTTTGGTCTGGAGACGGCGGCGGAGTTGCGCGCGACCAACATATCGAGCAGCTTCGCGGGCTTGCGTTTCGACGTGAACCACCGGGGAACGTCATTCGCGGTGGAGTCGCCGTTGGTTGGCCGCTTCAACGTGTACAATATCCTGGCGGCCTGGGGCACGGGCTTGAGCTATGGCTTCGACGCGGCCACGCTTGCGCGCGGAATCGCGGCGTGCGGCACGGTACCAGGACGCTTCGAGCGCATCGAAGAGGGCCAACCGTTTCTCGTCGTCGTGGACTACGCACACACCGACGATGCCCTGCGCAATGTGATCGCAGTGGCGCGCGGCCTGAAGCCGAAACGCGTGATTACGATGTTCGGCTGCGGCGGCGACCGGGACCGGAACAAGCGTCCGCTGATGGGCATGGCGGCCGCTCAGAATAGCGACTTCGTCGTGCTGACTTCGGACAACCCGCGCTCGGAGGACCCACTGGCGATCATTAACGACGCGATGGTGGGCATGCGCCGCTTCGACACCGCCTGCAAAATGGAGCCGAATCGCGAGCGAGCCATTCAGTTGGCGATCCACGAGGCCGGACCGGGCGACATCGTGATCCTCGCAGGGAAGGGTCACGAACCATATCAGATCTTGAACGACAGGACGATCCATTTCGACGATCGCGAAGAGGCGCGCAAAGCGCTGCGTGCGGTAGGCTACGGGAAACAATAGGGGATGACTCTGGATCTGGCACAAATCGCGGCGGCATTGGGAGCGGACATTCCCCTGCCCTCCGTGCCCGTCTGTTCGTGGAGCATTGATTCGCGCACGATTGAACCCGGGGCGCTATTCTTCGCACTGCGCGGCCCCACGCACGATGGTCATGCCTATCTCGCCGATGCCTTCGCGCGCGGCGCGGCAGCCGCGGTTGTCGACCGTCACGTAGAAGCCGCGGGCACGCTGATTCAGACGCCGGATACGCTGGCCGCTCTCCAACAGCTTGCAGCACTGGCGCGCACGCTGTGGGGCGGAGACATCATCGCGGTGACCGGCAGTGCGGGCAAGACCACCACGAAGGATGTGATCGCGCACATGCTCGCGGCGCGCAAACGCGTTGGCAAGACAGAGGGCAATTTCAACAACGACTTCGGCCTGCCACTCACGCTCCTGCGCCTGCCCGATGACGCCGAAGCCGGCGTCATCGAAATCGGCATGAACCATAGCGGCGAAATCCGCAGGCTGGCCAAGCTCGCACGGCCGCAGGTCGGCGTCGTCACCAATGTGGGCTGGGCGCACATCGAACACTTCGACTCGCAGGACGGCATCGCGCTTGCAAAACGCGAGTTGATCGAGACGCTGCCCGCCAGCGGCATCGCCGTGTTGAACGCCGACGACGCGCGCGTGCGGCGTTTCGCTGAGATCCACCCGGGGCCGTCGATCACCTTCGGAATCGAAAACGAAGCCGACGTACGCGCGACCGCGATCGAGTACCGGCCCGACGGCGTCAGTTTCCACGCCGCCGGCGTGCGTTTCGAGAGCCAGTTGACGGGACGCCACGCCGTGCTCAACATCCTGGCGGGCCTCGCCGTGGCACGCCGCGTGTACGGCATTCCGGCCGAAGATCTGCTCGAACCGGTACACACGTTGACGCCCGGCAAGATGCGCGGCGAGCGCCTGTCGAAGAACGGAATTACAATTTGGAACGATTGCTACAACTCCAATCCCGATGCGGCACGCTCGATGGTCTGCGTGCTCCGGGATACGCCGGCACGGCGCAGAATCGCCGCGTTGGGGGAGATGCTCGAACTCGGACGCTGGTCTGAGCCGCTGCACCGCGACGTCGGTCGTTTCGTCGCGGAAAGCAGGGTTTCTATACTCGTTGGAATACGCGGCGCTGCACGCTACATGGTCGACGAGGCCGTGAAGGCAGGCATGGCGGTCGACGCCGCGTTCTTTTTCGAGGACCCTGAGGCAGCCGGCGAATTCCTGCGCCAACACGCTGGAGAGGGCGACGCCATCCTCTTCAAAGGCTCGCGAGGGACCCGCGTCGAGCGGGCTCTGGAAAGGTTCATGGCGTAAATCGGATGCTCTATTGGCTGCTGTTCGAAAAATTATTCCCCTACTTCAGTCCGCTTCGCGTCTTTCAATACGCGACGTTTCGCGTGGCCTTCGCCAGTTTGACGGCGTTGTTCCTGTGCATCGCGTTGGGTCCCTTTCTCATTGCAAAACTGCGTGAATTCCAGATCGGCCAGCACATCCGGGAGGATGGGCCGAAATCCCATCTGAAAAAGGCCGGCACGCCGACGATGGGCGGTGTTCTGATCGTGATCTCGATCGTCGTCCCGACGCTACTGTGGGCCAACCTCACGGTGCAGTATGTCTGGATCGCATTGTTCGCCGTGGTGAGCTTCGGCGCGATTGGCTTCTATGACGACTTCACGAAAGTGAAGAAGATGCAAAACCTCGGCCTCACGGCCCGAAAGAAATTGCTGCTGCAATTCTTCGCCGCGATGGCCATCGGCGTCTGGCTTCTAGCTCTGCACGCGACCGGCACTTACTCGACAAGCATGAACGTGCCGTTCCTGAAGTCGTGGAAACCGGATCTGCTGATTGGCGGCCTGCTCAGCAACCCATGGACGTATCCGCTGGCTTTCATCTTTTTCTTCGGATTTCTCTTTTTTGTGCTCGTCGGCTGTTCCAACGCGGTCAACCTGACGGATGGCCTCGACGGCCTGGCGATCGGTCTCATGATTATCGCCGCCGGCGCGATGACAATCCTGAGCTACGTCTCCGGTCATCGCGAGTTCTCGCAATATCTCGGCCTCGCGCGGCAGCCGGGCGCGCAGGAGGTCGCGGTATTCTGCGGCGCAATGACGGGCGCCTCGATAGGCTTTCTGTGGTGGAATGCGCACCCGGCCGAAGTTTTCATGGGCGATGTCGGATCGCTTGCGCTCGGCGGCGGCCTCGGCGTCGTGGCGGTTCTGATCAAGCAGGAGATCCTGCTTATCTTCGTCGGTGGCGTCTTTGTGATGGAGGCGCTCTCGGTGATTTTGCAGGTGGCAAGTTTCAAGATGCGTGGGAAGCGAATTTTCAGAATGGCCCCGATCCATCATCATTTCGAACAACTCGGGTGGGCCGAATCGAAGGTTATCGCAAGGTTTTGGATTATTGGTCTGGTGCTGGCGCTGTTCGCGCTCACCACGTTGAAGTTGAGGTAGAGGATTGCAGGTTTCAGAAGCAAACGTATTAGTCGTTGGAATGGCGAAGTCCGGCCTCGCGGCCGTGGAACTGCTCACCGCGCATGGCGCCCATGTGCAAGCCACGGACTCGCGCGCGCTGGCCGAACTCGGCGAAGCCGCTGCCGTGTTGGAACGATATAACGTGCCGTTCGCCGCGCAATCGCCAGGACTCTTCGAAGGCCGCGATCTGATCGTGATCTCGCCCGGAGTCCCCGCCGATGTTCCCGATGTTCTCGCCGCGCGCGGTCGGAGCATTCCCGTAATCGGCGAGTTGGAACTGGCCTCCTGGTATCTCGAAGGCCCCACAATCGGCATCACCGGAGCGAATGGGAAGACGACGACCACGGCGATGGTCGGCCACATTCTCAAAGAATGCGGCATCGCCTGCCAAGTGGGCGGCAACATCGGCACGCCACCGGCCGCTATGGTCGCGGCATCGAGGCCGGAGCAGTGGAACGTGCTCGAACTTTCGAGCTTTCAACTTGAAACCATCGATACGTTTCGCGCAAAAATCGCCCTTGTAACGAACGTGACTCCGGATCACCTCGATCGCCACCACACCATGGAAGCCTATGCTGCGGCGAAAGGGCAGATCTTCCGGAATCAGACGGCCGAAGATTTTGCCGTGCTCAACGCGGACGACGCGGCTTGCCTGTCGTATGCGGGTGGTGCACACAGCCACATCCTCTGGTTCAGCCTTGCGAAACCGGTCGCGCCGGGATTGTGGTTCGACGGCGCACGGATTCAATTCGATGGCGAGACACTGATGAGCGCCGCCGAAATTCCGCTGCGTGGCAGCCACAACATCGAGAACACAATGGCAGCGGCCGCCGCGGCGCGCCTCGCGGGCGCGACACTACCGGACATCGCCGCAGCCGTGCGCAGCTTTCCGGGTGTCGAGCATCGTCTCGAATTTGTCCGCACAGTGCGCGGCGTGGATTACTACAACGACTCGAAAGCCACAAACGTCGACGCCACGATGAAGGCCGTCGCGGCTTTCAACGGCGGACTCTGGATCATTCTCGGCGGAAAAGATAAGGGCTCGGACTACCGCGTGCTGCGCGATCCGCTTCGCGCGAAGGCCCGCGCGGCGTTGCTGATCGGCAAAGCGGCGCCAATCATCACCGAACACCTCGGCGATGCGCTGCCCGTGATTCAATGCGGCGACATCGCAAGCGCCGTGCGTCTAGCTTCAACGTCGGCAATTGCTGGCGATGCCGTGTTACTCGCACCCGCCTGCGCAAGCTTCGATCAGTTCCGCAGCTTCGAGCACCGCGGGCAGGTTTTCAAGGAACTTGTTGGAAAGTTGGAGGAGTAGGTATGGCGCTGCGGCTGCGCACCGACTGGACACTGTTCTTCACCATAGTCGTGATGGTCTTCTTCGGCTTGGTCATTGTCTATAGCGCATCATCGATGGTAGCGACTCTCAAGTTCCACAGAGAGAGCTACTATTTCCTGGTCCGCCAAGCGGGTTGGGCCGTGGTTTCGTTCATCTTTCTGATGTATTTCAAGCGTAAGGATTATCGTCTCCTGCGTAGCCCCGGCTGGGCCTTCGGAACCCTCAGCGTCGTGTTGTTCCTGTTGGTCGTCGTCTATTTCACAGACTCCAGTTCACACCGCTGGTTGCGCATGGGCCCGCTCTCAGTCCAGCCGTCGGAATTCGCCAAGCCAGCGTTGATCATCTTTCTCGCGTGGTTCGTGAGCCGGCGCCTTGCGGTCATCAATAATCCGCACACGCTGGTGCCTGCCGGCCTCGCCCTCTCGGTTGTGGCGGGAACTGTTGTTGTGGCGGACCTGGGCACCGCGCTGGTGCTGGTTGCGACTGCCGCGGTCGTCTTCTTTGTCGCGGGCATAAATCTTCGTTATTTCGTATTCGCCGCGATGGCGGGGTTGGTTCTGGCTGGAGGCGCAATCGCCATGAAGCCCTACCGCTTGAATCGCGTAATCAATTACATCGATCCCGATTACCAGTATCTCGGCATGATCGACCCCCATGGCCGCATCAGGGATTACGCGCAAGGCTCGTTGAGCGCACGTGATACTACCTACCAGGCGCGCCAGTCCAAAATCGCGATCGGCTCCGGCGGCGTGCTCGGGCTGGGACTGATGCAAGGCAAGCAGAAGTTGCTCTATCTGCCCGAAGCGCACACCGATTTTGTGTACGCCGTGGTGGGGGAAGAGATGGGCTTGTGGGGTTGTTCGGCGGTCTTGTTCGGATTCGTAATTATTCTGTGGCGGGGCTTCCGTCTGTTCTGGATTGCGCCAGACGATTTCGGGCGCTATCTCGCGCTCGGCATCACCACGTCGGTGGTGGTTCAGGCGTTGATCAACATGAGCGTCGTGCTCGACCTAGGCCCGACGAAGGGGATACCGTTGCCGATGATCAGCCACGGCGGCAGTTCGCTCCTCAGCACCATGATCTCTCTCGGTATGCTACTGAGCGTGAGTGAGCATTCCGGATGAGCGTGTTCCTGATGGCTGGCGGCGGCACCGGAGGACACGTGATTCCGGCGCTCGTGGTTGCGCGTGAGCTTCGCCGCCGCGGACACGAAGCGCTCTTCATCGGGACACGGCGCGGCCTCGAAGCGAGGCTCGTGCCGGAAGCGGGTTTTCCGATCGAATGGATCGAGATCGGCGGATTGAAGGGTGTTGGATTGGCGCGCTCGCTGCGCACCGCCGTGGAGTTGCCCGCCAGCGTCGGCACGTCCTGGCGGCTGATCTCCAAGACACGGCCTGCCGCGATATTCAGCATGGGCGGTTATGTCGCGGGCCCGGTGATGCTGGCAGGATGGTTACGGCGGGTTCCGATGGTGCTAATGGAACCGAACGCCCGGCCGGGTTTCACGAATCTCAAGATGGCTTCCATAGTGAAGAAAGCCCTGGTCAGTTTTCCGGAAGCGGCGGCGCACTTTCCCGCCGGCGTCGCTGAGATCACTGGCTTGCCGGTGCGGCCTGAGTTCTTCGATTTACCGCCAAGACAACGAACGGAAAAATTCAGCGTACTGGTTACGGGAGGCAGCCGCGGATCGAAAACGTTAAACGAGGCGACTCGCGCCAGTTGGAGACTCTTCCGCGAATCCGGCATGCCTGTCCGCATCGTTCATCAGGCCGGCGCGCAGTCCTTCCAAGCCCTGCGCACCGAGTTTGCGAGCGCGGACGTGGATGGTCAGGTTGTGCCTTTTCTTCAGGACATGCCCGCGGCTTTCGCGCAGGCGGACCTGATCGTCTGCCGCAGCGGCGCGGGTGCGGTGGCGGAACTGGCGGCGGCGGGCAAGCCGGCCGTTCTGGTTCCCTTCCCCTTCGCCTCTGATGACCATCAATTGCGCAATGCGCAGGCACTAGAACGGGCCGGAGCCGCGCGACTGGTGCGCGACGTCGAGATGAGCGGCGAGCGGCTCTTTGATGAGGTGCGCCGGCTTTCGGAGGACGCAGGAGCCATGGAACGGATGGCGGCCGCGGTCCGGCAATTCGCGAAGCCCGATGCGGGCCTGAGGGCGGCTGAGATTCTCGAACAATTTTCTGTAACGTGAAGTAAATGGTTGACATGCCTAAAGAAAGCCGAAACAATAATTAGTTAAAATGTTTTTCAAGCCTCAACATCTGCACTTCACGGGCATCGGCGGCATCGGCATGAGCGGCATCGCGGAAGTGCTCCTGAATCTCGGCTACGAGATTAGCGGCTCCGACCTGAAACTCGGACCGGCCACGAACCGCCTGCAAGCGCTCGGCGCGACTGTCTACGAGGGACACGCCGGAGCCAACGTCGCGGGAGCGCGTGCGCTGGTGGTGAGTTCGGCCGTCAGCGAGCAGAATCCTGAAGTGCAGGAGGCGCGGCGCATGGGGATTCCCGTGATTCCGCGCGGCGAGATGCTGGCGGAGTTGATGCGTCTGAAATTCGGCATCGCCGTCGCCGGCAGCCATGGCAAGACGAGCACGACCTCGATGACCGCCTCGATGATGAACCAGGCCGCGCTCGATCCCACCGTGGTCGTAGGCGGACGCGTCGGCATCATGGGCGGATCGAATGCCCGCGTCGGACGCAGCGATTTTCTGGTGGTGGAGTCGGACGAGAGCGACGGATCGTTCCTCAAACTCGCTCCGATCATCGCGGTGGTCACGAACATCGACCGCGAACACCTCGACCACTACAACACGCTCGACGACATCCTCAAAGCGTTTCTCGATTTCGTCAATAAGGTGCCGTTCTATGGCGCGGCGATCCTGTGCCTCGACAGCGAAAACGTGCAGCAGATTCTGCCCCAGGTAACACGCCGTACGATCACGTACGGCAGCACTCCGCAGGCGGATCTCGTGGTCTGCGACGCGGTGTGCAGCCATCTCGAAAGCCGCTTCCGGTTGAAGCTTCGGGGCAGCGATCTGGGCGAGTTCCAGATTGCAGTACCCGGCTTTCACAATGTACTGAACGCGACGGCGGCCGTTGCCATCGGCCTCGAGTTGGAAGTCCCCGTCGAGACTATACGGGAAGGGCTCGCGAAGTACACCGGCGTCGACCGCCGCTTCCAGATACGGGGACAAGCGCGCGGCATCACCGTTGTCGATGACTACGGGCACCATCCCACCGAAGTGCGCGCGACGCTCGATGCGGCCCGCCTGTGCCGCTTTCCGCGAGTGCATGTGATCTTCCAGCCGCACCGCTACACGCGCACGAAGTTTCTGATGGAAGAGTTCGGCAAAAGCTTTCACCAGGCCGACACCGTGCATGTTCTGGACATCTATGCCGCTTCCGAGCAGCCGATAGAAGGCGTCAGCGGCGAAGCGCTGGCCGAGAAGATCCGCGCCTACGGCCACCGCGGCGTGGAGTATGCCGGGAGCATCGACAAAGCCGTGGACTCGGTTTTGGCGATAGCGCAGGACGGTGACATGGTGCTGACGCTCGGCGCGGGAAGCGTCTGGCAGGCAGGTGACAGGATTCTGGAGCGATTGCGAAAAGAGTGAGGCATGGCACGCAAAGATAAAGAAGAGGAAGCGAAGCCGCGCTCGATCTGGCGCTATTGGTTTTTCTCGATCGCCGCGGCCGTGCTACTCGTCCTGGGCATCTTCGCGTTTCAACGGGCAGAGCAATACTTGATTTCAAATTCGAAATTTGCGCTCGCGGCTCCAGCCGAATATGGCGAGGAGAGTCCGAGCCTGCATGTGGATGGCGTCCGGTACGCCTCGCGCGCGCAGGTGATGCAAGTCTTTGCGGAAGATTTCGGACGCAGTCTATATCTGCTCCCGCCGGCGAGACGCCGCAGCAGCCTATTGGCGGTGAGTTGGGTGAAGGACGCGAGCGTCGTCAGAGTCTGGCCGAACCGTGCCGACGTGCATATCACGGAACGCAGCCCGGTAGCTTTCGTTCCATTGAAGGGCGCGGAACCCGAGGCGGCGATGCGCACGTCGCTGATCGACGACGAGGGCGTCCTGCTGGAACCTCGCGGCGCCACCCGCTTCGCGCTGCCCGTGCTCACAGGCGTGCGTCCGGAAGAGAGCCGGGATTTGCGGCGCGCACGCGTAAGGAAAATGATGAAGGTGCTCCAGGAAGTCGGCGCACAAGGCGACAAATTGTCGGAGATCGATATCAGCAGTCTCGACAATGTGAAGGCCACGATCACGATGGAGGAGCGCGCCCTGGTACTCATCTTTGGAAACCAGCATTTTCAGAGCAAGCTGCAGAACTTTCTAAATCACTACCAGGAGATCCGGCGGCGTCTGCCCGATGCGACGGTTCTGGACCTACGCATTGAAGACCGCATCACGGCAGTGGAAGGAGCAAAAGGTGACTAAGCCTCGACTGGCAGTCGGCATTGACTCCGGCAGCGCGCGCACGCGTTGCACCATCTGTGTACTCGAAGATTCGGAACTGCGCTTCCTGGGCCATGGCGAGTCCGTCTCACGGGGCTGGGTGAAGGGGCGTATCGCGGACCATACTGCGCTGTCGGAATCCATCCGCCTTGCGGTCACGGAAGCGGAACGCTTGGCGCAGATCTCCGTGGACGCCGTGGTCGCGGGCATCGGCGGCGCAGCGATCGACGGCGCGAATAGCCGCGGCGTGTACGAATTCGGCCGCCCGCGCGAGGTGGAATCGAGCGACCTCGGCTATGCAGTGGAGCGCGCCACGCGGGTGCGTCTTGAAGAGGACCGGCTGCTGCTGCAAGTCTTCCCGCAGGACTTCACCGTGGACGGCCACGCCGGCTACAGAAATCCGCAAGGCGTGCGCTGCTCGCGTCTCGAAGCGAACGTCCACATCGTCACCGCCGGTGCGCAGGATCATCAATTCCTGTTGTCGGCCATTCATCAGGCGCACCTCGCCGTGGAGGAGACCGTCTTCGAGGCAATGGCTGCTTCCTATGCCGCCGTGTTGCCCGAAGACCGCAGCCGGGGCGTCGCGATCGTCGACATCGGCGCGCACTCCACCGACATCGCGGTCTACGATAGCGAAGCGCTGCTGCTCGCATCGAGCATTCCGATCGCCGGCGACAGCTTTACGAAAGACATCGCCTGGTGCCTGACAGTCTCGTACGAAGATGCGGAAATGTTGAAAGAGGAGTTTGGCTGTGCCATCCTCGGACTCACCTCCGACCATAGCGTTGTCGAGATTCCTTCGCTCGATGGTCGGCCACCGCGGGAAGCGACCAGACGGCAGTTGAACGAAATCCTGGAGGCCCGCGCCGAGGAACTGTTCCGCTATGTGCGCAACGAAATCGTGCGCGTCGGCATGGAGCAATCCCTGCTCGAAGGAGTCGTGCTGACCGGCGGCGGTGGCCTGCTTAACGGCATGTGCGACATGGCCGAGCGGGTGCTCAACTGCCAGGCCAGGAATGGCCTCGCCATCGGAATTCGCGATTGGCCGGAAGAATTGAACAACACGGCGTGGACCGTCTGCGCGGGACTTTCGATGTACTCGGCGCGCCTGAAACTGCGCCGGGAGACACGACGCAAGGCGCCTGGACTTGTGGGGCTGGTGTTACGCTAGTGGCATCTGTTTTCCAACGGGCAAAGGATGGAAGGAGTTGCATAATGGCTCAACTGGATTCTGACAATCTCGATTCCCTGCGATTCGAGATTCAGGAAGAGGCGCTGCTCGGCACCAGAATCAAGGTGGTCGGCGTGGGCGGCGGCGGATCGAATGCGGTGGCGCGCATGATGAATGACGGCGTCACCGGCGTCGAGTTCCACATTCTCAACACCGATAAGCAGGCGCTGCAAGCTTCGCCCGTACCGAACAAACTCGCAATCGGTCATAAGATCACGAACGGCCTGGGCGCCGGTTCGGATCCGGCCATCGGTCGCGAAGCGGCGCTCGAAGACACGGAGCGGATTATCGAGATCCTGGAAGGCGCGGATATGGTGTTCGTCACGGCGGGCCTTGGCGGAGGCACCGGAACGGGCGCCGCGCCTGTCGTCGCTTCGCTCGCCAAGGAACTGAATGCGCTCACCGTTGCCGTGGTTACCAAGCCCTTCGCCTTCGAAGGACCGCGCCGCATGAAACAGGCCGAGCGCGGATTGGCGGAACTCGCCGGAACCGTCGACACCGTCATCCCGATCCCCAACGATCTGCTCCTCGACCTGGTACCCGCGGGCACGTCTTTCTTTGAAGCGTTCCGCATCGCCGACGACGTCCTGCGTCAGGCCGTGCAAGGCATCAGCGACATCATCACGACACCCGGGTTGATCAATCGCGACTTCTCCGATATCCGCGCGATCATGCTCGGCATGGGTTACGCAATGATGGGCACAGCCTCGGCCCAAGGCGACAACGCAGCTATGGAAGCGGCGCGTTTGGCGATCAGTTCGCCGCTGCTTGAAGCTGGCGGAGTGAAGGGCGCGCGCGGCATTCTGATCAACATTACCGGCTCTTCCAAGCTGAGCCTGCACGACGTCAACCAAGCGTGTTCCCTGATTCGCAACGCGGCGGAGTTCGA
This sequence comes from Bryobacteraceae bacterium, assembly GCA_963668605.1. Classification (GTDB taxonomy): domain Bacteria; phylum Acidobacteriota; class Terriglobia; order Bryobacterales; family Bryobacteraceae. The sequence continues at coordinate 6,946,775 of OY764903.1, read as the reverse complement.
AGATGTGCAGATCAACTTCGGCGTGGTCATGAACGAATCGCTCGCCGATCAGGTCAAGATCACCGTCATCGCAACGGGATTTCAGCGCGACACGCTGCCGGCCATCCAGCGGAAGAAAGATGGACGCGATCTCCCAATTCCCGAACCGGTTGCGTTCGACCCCAAGCCGATTCCCGCACCGGCGCTCACGCCCGAACCGGAGCCCTCGATGGAATTTGCACAGGAGATTGCGGACTCGATCGAACTCGAAACGCCGCCTCAGGAGACGCCGTTAGTTGAAGAGGAGCGGCGCATGGCCGACCTTGAGGTGCCGGCCTTTCTGCGCCGCGAACGTAAGCTGTTCCAATAAGCTCAACCGCCGTCAGCAGTCGATATGATGCGCGAAGAAGTGGTCAATCGACGCCTTCAGCGGAAGCATCTCGCGGTTCATGTTGTCCATCTCGGTGCGTGAGAGCGGCTTGAACGCTTTCGCTACCTGGATGTTTTGGTCGATGTGCGCCATTTCCGGCATTCCGATTATCGCCGCGGCCACGGGCAAAGAGAGCGTATAGGAAATCAATTTTTCCACCGGCGCCTTGCCGTTCAGTCTCTCTTGCGCGAAGATCTTCATCGCGGTGATGCCCATCTTCTTGCGTAGCGCCACCGGCAAAGCGATCTGCTCGAAGCTGCCCGTGAAGCCTTCAGCCGCTTTGCCGAAAACGTTGCCGACCTTAGCCGCATTCAACGCCATCTGCGTGCAGTCGAAATCATTGTGCTCAAGCGCGTCGCGCAGTACGGCGGGGTTCGCGTGGCACGTAATGCCGATCGCTTTGCAGACCTTCTGATCGCGCATCTTGTAGAGAACCTTGAGCACACCGTCGGGCGCTTCAATCTTCGCAAGGTCGTCAGCGCCCAACAGCGCGTGAACGTGGATCAGGTCGATGTGATCGGTCTGCAGGCGTTTCAGCGCACCCTCGATCATCTTCATCGCTTCGTCGCCATTGCGCTTTTCGATCTTGGTGACGAGCCAAACTTCTTTGCGGCGGGTCTTCATGACCTTGCCGGCCCAGGTTTCGCTCTGTCCATTGCCGTACTGGTTCGCCGAATCGATATAGTTGATGCCCATATCGATAGCTTTGTTCATTGCGGCCAGGGCCTTATCTTCATCTTTGTAAGCAAGCCAACGGCTGCCCGATCCGAAGCCAATTATAGAGACACGAGCGCCTGTACGTCCGAGAATTCGAGTCGGCATACCGCTCTTGCTATCGACGGCGGCGCCCGTCATCGTGTTTACCGCGAGGCCGCCGAGGGCCGTCGTTTCCAAAAATTGACGCCTTGAAATGCTCATCGCTCTCCTTTTCACCAGACCGAATCTCTACTTTATCCTAATTGTAGTGCGATCCTCCCCATAGGGGTGTGGCTCGCTCATTCTCCCATCAAATGCAGCGCCACCGTCCGCCGGTGCGGAGCGCGGCGGTGCTCGAATAGATAGACGCCCTGCCACGTACCCAGCGCGAGCCGGCCAGCCAGCAGGGGTATCGAGACTTGCGTCTGCGTGAGCGCCGCGCGGATGTGTGCCGGCATATCGTCCGGGCCTTCCATCGTGTGGCGATAGAGCCGGCTATCTTCGGGTGCGATGCGGCTGAAAAAATCATCCAAATCATGGACGACATCAGGATCCGCGTTTTCCTGAATCACGAGCGATGCCGAGGTGTGACACACAAACACCGTGAGCAGACCCGTCGCGAAGCCTTGCGCGGAGACCCAGCGTTCAATCTCCCCAGTGAATTCGTAAAGGCCTTTTCCGCGCGTGGCTACGTGCAGCGTCTGGGCGGCCTGCTTCATTCCACCGTGACGCTCTTGGCAAGGTTGCGCGGCTGATCGACATCGCAGCCGCGCCGGACTGCGATGTGGTACGCCAGCAACTGCAACGGCACGATCTCGAGGATCGGCAGCAGCAGTTCCCGTGACGGCGGCACCCACATCACGTGGTCGGCGACCTTGGCGACCTCATCGTCGCCCTCGCAGGCCACCGCGATCACTGTGCCTTCGCGCGCCTTGACCTCCTGCATGTTGGAGAGCGTCTTCTCGTAGCGCACCTTGCTGGCCGCACTGTCCGGATCGCGTGTGGCCAACACCACCACCGGAAGTTTCTCGTCGATCAGCGCGTTCGGCCCGTGTTTCATCTCACCAGCCGGGTAGCCCTCCGCGTGAATGTAGGAGATCTCCTTCAACTTGAGCGCGCCTTCGAGCGCCATCGGGAAATGGATGCCCCGGCCGAGGAACAGGAAATCCGTGGAACGGAACAGCAGGCGCACCAGATCCTCATAGATCGCGTCGGCCGACAGCACGTGTTCCAGCTTGCCCGGGATCAGCAACAACTCCTGCACCAGCAGCCGCGATGCCTCTTCGCTGAGCGATTTGCGCGTCTGCCCCAGATACATCGCCAGAACGAACAGAGCGGTCAGTTGCGACGTAAACGCCTTGGTCGACGCCACTCCGATCTCCGGCCCGGCGTGCGTCAAAATTGTGCCCGCGGCCTCGCGTGTAATCATCGAGCCGATCACGTTGCAGATCGCCAGCGACTTCGAGCCCTTCTGCTTCGCTTCGCGCTGTGCCGCCAGCGTATCCGCCGTCTCGCCCGATTGTGAAATCACCACGGTCAAGGACTGCGGATCCACAATTGGATCGCGGTAGCGGAACTCGCTGCCGTAGTCCACCTCCACCGGCATTCGGGCGAGTTCCTCGATCATGATCTTGCCGGCTAACGCGGCGTGCCAACTCGTACCGCAAGCGATGATTTTCACGGACTGGAATTCGCGGAACTGCTTCTCCGTGATATCCATCTCGTCGAGAAAGATCCGCCCGGTCTCCTGCCCCACACGGCCCAGAATAGTATCGCGCACGGATCGCGGCTGCTCGTAGATCTCCTTGAGCATGAAATGCTTGTAGCCGCCCTTTTCCGCCATGATCGGGTCCCACAAAATGTGCGAGACCTGGCGGCGGATCGGCTTGCCGCTGAAATCAGTCAGATGAACGCCCTCGGCGGTCAGTACTGCCATGTCGCCATCGCTGAGGAAGAACATGTCGCGTGTGTGGCTCAGAATCGCGGGCACATCCGAGGCGACGAAATACTCGCCTTCGCCCAGACCGATCACGGCCGGCGGCCCCATGCGCGCCACCACGATCTTGTTGGGATCGTTCCGCGAAATCACGGCCAGCGCGAAGACGCCATGCAACTCGGCCACCGCCGCGCGCACAGCCTCCTCCAAATTTCCATTGAAATGCTTCTCCACCAGATGCGCGATGACCTCAGTGTCCGTCTCCGTCATGAACACGTGGCCTTCGTCGCGCAATTGCTGTTTTAGCGCGAGATAGTTTTCGACGATCCCGTTGTGGACGACAACAAGATCGCCCTTGCAGTCGCGATGCGGGTGGGCGTTCTCTTCAGTGGGCCGCCCATGCGTCGCCCAGCGCGTATGGCCGATGCCATAGCTGCCATCCACCGGGCTTAAGCGCACAACCTCCTCCAAGTTGCGCAGCTTCCCAGAGGCGCGGCGCACGTTGAGCACGTGGTCCTCGCCCATCACCGCCAGTCCCGCCGAGTCGTAACCCCTGTATTCCAAACGGCGCAGCCCATCCAAAATGATCGGTACCGCCTTGCGGTTACCGATGTAGCCAACGATGCCGCACATGCCCTATCCTCCGATTTTGTGAGATTTGTATCAGTCCAGGATCTCGACCCGGTACTCCTCGATCACCGGGTTGGCCAACACGTCGTGGGCAACCTGTTCGATCTCACGTGCGACAGCTTCGTGGTCGAGCCCATCCGCCAGCTGAATGTCGAAAAACTTGCCTTGGCGGATATCCGTAATCCCAGCGTGGCCAAGACTAGATAAAGCGGCGCGGATCGTCTTGCCCTGCGGATCGAGGACGGTTGGCTTTAAGGAAACAAATACTCGTGCTCTCATGGATATTTTTATTGTAATGGAAGAACTGCCCGGGACAATCTGTTATAGTTCATCCGGACAGAGAGACTGGTACTGGAAATGGACAAGCGGCTCCTGAATTCGCTCGCGCTCTTCGCCGCTATAGTATGCGCTTCCGGCCTGTCCGGCGCGGATGTCGAAGGCGTTGTGGTGGACGCGCGTGGCGGCGAAACCCTGGCGCGCGTGCGCGTCCAACTCACTGGCACGGCGCATAAAACCACGACGGGCCGCGACGGCCGCTTTTCCTTCACCTCCGTGGAACCCGGCGGCTACACGCTGCACGTTGAGACCGTCGGCTACCGCTTGCTAACGCGCGAGTTCACGCTTAACACCGGTGAGAATAAGGAGTTTCAAATCGTCCTGAGCTCGGACACCTTCCGCCGCACAGATTCCGTCGACGTGAAAGCCGACCCCTTCGAACTCGTGCAGTCCGCCAGCGCCTCCGAGTTGACCCTCTCCGCCACTGAGATCAAAAATCTTGGCACCGTGCTTATCGACGATCCCGTGCGCGCGGTGCAAAGCCTTCCCGGCGTGATCTCGAACAACGACTACTACAGCCAGTTCACGGTCTACGGCGCGCCGTTCTCCAACATCGGCATCTATCTTGACGACATCCTGCTGCACTCGCCGTTCCACACGGTGCAGGGAATCCGCGACGGCGGTTCCGCGTCCATCCTCAACGGCGACTCCATCGAAAACATCTCGCTGCTGCCCGTCGCCTTCCCCTCGCTCTACGCCGACCGCAGCGGCAGCGCGCTCGACATGCACACCCGCGAGGGCAGTCGCACGAAACCCTCGATACGAGCGGCCGCAAGCGTCGCACAGGTGAATGTACTCGCCGAAGGGCCGCTCACCCGCTCGAAGCGCGGCTCCTGGATGGCGAGCGCCCGCAAGAGCTACGCGCAGTACATTGCACGACGCCTCACGGACGACCCAGCACAGGCATTTGGATACATCGACGGCCAGGGCAAACTGACCTACGATCTCACTGCGCGCCAGACGCTTTCGCTGCAGGCCAGCGACGCGCGCACCGGCTACGACCACTCCGATAAGATCGACCGTCTCGGCGTCAACTCGCTGGTCTGGGGCAACTATCACATCACGCTCGCCCGCGCCGGATGGCGTTACGTCCCGAATGCCAGGCTGCTCTTCCAGGCGGCCGGCGCCTGGATGCGCGAACGTTTCGACAACCTCAATCGCGATAGTCGTCCGCTCGGCGCGGGCACTTACGGCGAATGGGTCGGAAACGCCAACGCCACATGGTATTGGACGGGCCGCAACGCTCTCGAAGCGGGTTGGTCCGCACGCCGCCTGCGCAGCGAGGGATTCGAGAGCAGCTACATCCTCAACAGCGACAGCGTGCGCGTCCGCGACCGCTACCGGGGCACGGCCTTGCGCCAGGGCGGATACGCGCAGCAGTCCTGGAGCGCGCTGCACAATCGTGTGCGGCTATCGGCGGGCTTCCGCTGGGACCGCCACGACCTGGCCGCACCAACGCCGCTCTCGGCCCACGCCGCCGCGGGTTTTGGCCTGACTTCTACCACGCAATTACAGCTCGGCTGGGGCCAGTATGTTCAGTATCCCGACATGCAATTGATCGGCTCTACGGCAGGCGGAACGCGCCTGCTCCCCGAACGCGCCAATCACTATGTGGCCAGCATCGACCAGCGCGTAAGCCGCTTCGCACGCATTCGCATGGAGGCCTGGCAGCGCGAGAACCGCGACTCGCTCGCGCGCCCTCTGCTCGACCCGCGTTGGATCAACGGACGCTTCGTCTCCGGCCCGGCCAATCCGCTCTATGAGAACTCGGTGCGCGGCTATTCGCGCGGCGTGCAGATTCTCGCGCAGAGCCGCAGCGCGAACCGGCTCTCCGGCTGGATCTCCTACACGCTGGGCTACACTCGTAATCGCGACGGCGTCGAACACACGGAGTACTGGAGCGTCGAGGATCAACGCCATACCGTCAACGTCTATCTGAGCTATCGAATCCGTCCGAGCGTAAACCTCAGCGGAAAATGGGCGTATGGCAGCGGCACACCCTTGCCGGGTTTCTTCCGCGAGCAGGGCGAGGGGGTATATTTTCTCACCGCTACGCGCAACGATGTGCGCCTGGGCGACTATCAGCGGCTCGACCTGCGCATCAATAAGTCTTTCGTCTTCGACCACTGGAAACTGACGCTCTACGGCGAACTGATCAACGCAACCAACCACCACAACCCGCGTTTCACCAGCTATAACGGCGCCGATACGCGCACCGGCAGGGCATCGCTTTCCATCGAACGCGTCTTCCCGATTTTGCCCTCCGGCGGCATCATGCTGGAGTTTTAGATACGCCTCCGGTCGCTCGCCGCTCCCGGCACTGTTGGATGCATCGACGATCGGAATCCCAAACGGTGCCGGGAACGACAGTGACCGGAGGCGCTGGCGCCAACGACACCACTGGACGGATCGGGGATCGGAATCCCAAACGGTGCCGGGAACGATAGTGACCGGAGGCGCTGGCGCCAACGACACCACTGGACGGATCGACGATCGGAAACTCAAACGGTGCCGGGAACGACAGTGACCGGAGGCGCTGACGCCCACGGCACCGCCGGCCCGGCCCGTTATAATGGGAAGTTCGAGGGAGGCCGGCATCGTAAAAATCTGCGTTCTCGCCAGCAGCAGTTCAGGAAACTCCACGTTCATTGGAACGGAGCGGACACGCATCCTGATCGACGCGGGTTTGAGCCGGCGTGCTTTGCATGAACGCCTCAGCGCCATCGGTGAAGATCCCGCCAATCTCGACGCCGTGCTGATCACGCACGAGCATAGCGATCATATCGCTGGTCTGCTTCCTCTGGTCCGCCATAAGGATTGCCGCGCGGCGATTCACCTGACGACGCTCACGGCGCCTACCATTGACTGGCAGACCGCCAAGCCGCACATCGAGACTTTTCAGGCCGGCGCGAGCCTGCGCATCGGAGAGTTCGACATCGACAGCTTCACCATCCCGCATGACGCCGCCGACCCGGTCGGCTATTGCTTCCGCGTGGAAGGCATCAAAGTCGGCGTGGTCACCGACCTCGGCTACATCCCCGACTCGATCAAATTTCATGTGCGCGGCAGCGATCTGCTCGTTTTCGAATCGAACCACGATCTCGAGATGCTCAAAGCCGGCCCGTACCCCTGGTCCGTGAAGCAGCGCGTGATGAGCCGCAAAGGGCATCTCTCGAATGACGTCGTCTCCGATTTCATCGGCGCCGATCTCGACTCGGTCACGTCGACCCTCGTGCTGGGCCACTTGAGTCCGAATAACAACTACCCCGATCTAGTGCGCCTGATCGCCTCACAGGCGCTGGAGCGCCGCGGCCATCGCGCCCGCCTGGTCGTGGCGGACCCCGGCAAACAGACGGAAGTTTTTCAATACTGATTGGGAATATTATGATTGCAAGATATACACGCCCGGAGATGGGCCGGATCTGGAGCGACGAGAACAAGTATCAGCAGTGGCTTGAGGTGGAACTCGCCGCTTCCGAGGCCCTGGCCGAGTTCGGCGAAGTGCCCGCGGACGCCGCTGCCCTGTTGCGCACGCACGCCGCCTGCACAGCCGAGCGAATCCTCGAGATTGAAAAGACAACCCGCCATGACGTGATCGCCTTTACCACTGCGGTCGCCGAGAGCATGGCCGCCGCCGGACACGCCGAAGCTTCGCGCTGGTTCCACTTCGGAATGACCTCCAATGATGTCGTCGATACCGCGCAGGCGCTGCTCATTAAGCAGGCTTCGGCCCGGATCGTCGCCGGCATCGAGGCCCTGCTGGCCGTCCTGAAGGAACGCGCCTTCGAGTTCCGGCACACCGTGCAGATGGGACGCACGCACGGCGTCCACGCCGAGCCGATCACCTTCGGCTGGAAGATCGCACTCTGGTATGACGAGATGCTGCGGAATCTGGAGCGTGTCCGCACCGTCTCGGAAGAGATGCGCGTCGGCAAGATCTCCGGCGCGGTGGGGGTATTCGCCCACATAGGTCCCGCCGCCGAGGAGCGCATCTGCGAAAAACTTGGCCTGCGCGCGGCGCCCATCGCTTCTCAGGTCATCTCGCGCGACCGGCACGCGCATTATGCCGCTGTGCTTGGCCTCGTAACGGCCACTCTCGAAAAGATCGCCTTGGAAGTGCGCCACCTGCAACGCACCGAAGTCCGCGAGGTGGAAGAGCCTTTCGCCTCCGGCCAGAAGGGCAGTTCGGCGATGCCGCACAAGCGCAACCCGATCGTCTGTGAGCAGATTTGCGGGCTCGCACGCGTCGTGCGCGGCAATGTCCAGGCGGCGTTCGAGGATATCGCCCTGTGGCACGAGCGCGATATCTCCCACTCGTCGGTGGAGCGTGTGATTCTGCCCGACTCGACGACGCTTACTGACTATCTGCTAGAGAAAACCCTCTGGCTCGTACGGGGCATGCGGGTGCACCCCGAGCGCATGCTCCGAAATCTCAATTCGACAAACGGTTTGATCTTCTCCGGACAGGTGTTACTCGACCTGGCGGCCGCAGGTATGCTTCGTGAACAGGCTTACAAATTGGTCCAGACTCACGCCATGACCGAGTGGGAACAGGAAGGCGATTTCCGCGCAGCCATCGAGGCCGACGCGGCCGTCAGCGCCGTTCTCTCACCGGCTCAAATCGCTGCAAGCTTCTCATTGGAAAGACAGTTAAAAAACATCGATGCGATCTTCGAGCGGGTTTTTGGTAGTGCGGCCTAGCATTCTACTATTAAAATAAAACTACAAGATTCGATTCGAACGCAATTTCCACTGAAATACGAGGGTCACTTTTGCAGTCTTTCGGTTACACTAGTGCTAGAGTGTTACGCGAGAGAAGAGATCCATGGCAGATGAGAGACCCCGCCAACCGGGTCGGTAGTATGTCGCTCGCGAGGGTACTCCTCGTGGATGACGATCCGACCACACGATTGACGCTGCAAACTGTGCTGGAAGCAAGCGGGTACAGAGTCGATTCAGCGGCATCGGCGGCTGAAGCCGTGGGAAAGATGGATCTCGATCAGTATGAACTGGTTTTGAGCGACCTACAGATGGAGTCGCCCGACGCTGGCCTGAAAGTCCTTGCACACGCAAAGATGATGGAATATGAGCCGGCCGCCTCGCTGTTCACAAGCTCCAGGTCCGGCCACGCCCGCGATCCCATCGACCGTTTGCGGATGCTGATCGCACCCGAAGACGTGCCCGAACTGCTAACAAGAGTTGCAGATCTGATCAGCGAACGTGCTACTAGAATAGTAACACGGGGACTGAAACACGCCTGCGTCTAGGTCGTCAAGCCCAGATCAAAGACCGCCGCCTCCAGCCCGTCCAACGCTCCCGCAAAAAAATGGTCTCCTGATTCTACTAGTTGTAGTTTTGCGGGCTGCTGCGCCATCCGCACATATTGGGTAATCTCTTCCACGCTTCCAAACTGATCGTTCGTGCTGTGAAGGAACACCTTTGGCGTCATGCAGTGGGAGAGATCCAACCCGTCGCGATAGACGGCTGGAAAACCAGCGGCGATGACGCGGGAAATGCCGGCGGATTCGCACGCCAAGCGCAACACAACCCTCGCCCCAAACGAAAAACCAGCCAGAGTGACCGGCAGGTCCGGATAGCGTGCGCGGAGCCAGGCAAGCGCTGCACGAGCATCTTCCAGTTCGCCGTCGCCATGCCCATACGCTCCTTCGCTGAGATTGACGCCCCGGTAGTTGAACCGCAAGACAACGATGCCGTTCCTGCGCAATCCACGGGCGAGCCGGTAGACCACCTTGTTGTGCATCGTCCCGCCGTGTTGCGGATGTGGATGGCAAACCAAGGCCGCTTCTAGAGGCGCAGCGTTTTCGGGCTCCTCCAGCAGGGCCTCCAGCCGTCCGGCCGGACCCGCCAGCATGTGGGATTCAATCCGCCGCGGCATGGATTTCGCGCGCCGAGTTCCTCAGTTCGAACGGTAGTTCGTGAACTGCATGTCGATTCCGAAATCACTGCCGCGCAGCATCTGCATCACGTTCTGGAGCGTGTCCCGGTCCTTGCCGCTCACCCGCACCAACTCGCCCTGAATCGAAGCCTGCACTTTCTGCTTGCTGTCTTTGATTTTCTTGACGATGTCGCGCGCCTTCTCGATGGGGATGCCCTGCTGCAGCGTGATCTCCTGCCTGACGCGGTTCGAGGCCGCCGGCGTGATGGTCCCGAAAATTAGCGCCTTGAGCGGCACCTTCCGCTTAGCCAACTTCAGCTCCAGGATTTCCGTCACCGCTTTGAGTTTGAATTCATCCTGGCTCGAGAGAAGAATCTTCTTGTCCTTCTCCTGCAGCTCAATTGTGGATTTGGAGTCCTTCAGGTCATAGCGAGTCTGAAGTTCCTTTGAAGCCTGCTGGATGGCGTTGACCACCTCCGGCATCTCGACTTCGGAAACGATGTCAAAACTGTTGTCAGGCATGGAATAATTCGCTCAGTGGTTTATTGGACTAACGGCTTGTTCAGGGACTGGAGGATGTGCGCGGTCGCTTCGTCGATCAGTGTCGGCAGCGCCGATTCAAGCGCCAGCGTCACGGCCGCCCGAACCAAGCTTGGGTCTATCTCTATTATTGTAGGTATTTGAGCGGGAAGAGCGACAGCAACGGGCTCCGGTTCAGGTTCCGGGGCTCTCTCCTGCACCACCACCGGCTCGGGTTGTGGGAGCAGATCTTCAATATCCTCAACGGAGTCCGGTTCGGGTTCTCGCGGAAACAACTTCCGCGCAAATTCCGCCGCTTCGATCAGAGTCTGCACGGTTTCGAGCATGATCGAAGCCTCAAAAGGCTTGCGCAAGATGCCGTCGGAACCAGCGTTGCGCGCCTCTTCATGACTGAAAGGCTCGAGTAGGCCGGCTGTAAGAACTACTTTTGTAAATTTGTAATTCTGGTGACCCTTTACATTACGACATACATCATAGCCAGTCTTGCGAGGCAGGGACACATCCGCAATCACGAGGTCCGGACGGAAGTCCTGAAGCCGGACCAAGGCGGTCTCGCCGTCGGTGACAGAGACCACCTCAAAGCCCTCTTCGCGGAGGATTCGCTCGCCCATCCGCTGGGCGTGCGGACTGTCGTCGGCCAGCAGAATCCGGTGCTTCACTTCTTCTTCTTTTTCTGCTTGGAATTGGCTGGCTTTTCCGCAACCGGTTTCTTGTCGTCGGCAGCGGCTGTTCCATCACCCGCGGCTGGCTTCGCGTCCGCCGCAGCGGGCGTCCGCGCGTCCGGCTTGCTGTCGAGGGCGCTGCTGTCGGTGATGGTGGATGCCGTCACGTCGGTTGTGACACCGGCGGCGGCTAGAGCGGCCGGCGTCGGCACGCTGACCGGAATTCCGGGGCGCAGTGCCGTCGTTGCGGGCGTGCCGGATTTCGCGGCTGAACTGACATCGGGGCTCTTCGAGAAAACGCCCCAGACATGGCTCATCTTTCCGGGCTTCTCGTAGTTCTCTTTCTCGTACTTCATGCGGGCGTAGGCCACCGGGTCCGCCTCGGGCACGGGCATTTCCATCTCGCTGAGTTTCTGCTTCGCCTGTTCGGCCAGCGGGCTGAGCGGATAGTCTTTTACGATACGCGCATACGCCGCGCCGGTTTTGTCGCGGAAGCGCGGGCCCATCTGCGAATAAGAGTCGCCCATCGACCAGAGCGCCTGATCCGCCTTGCTGTAAAGCGGATAGTGGTCGACTAGCGTTTGCAGGCGATTCGCCGAAGCAGGGTGCGCACCCTTGGAATGATAGAACGTGCCGATCCGGAACTCGCCTTCGCCGATCACTTCCTGAATCTCGCGCAAGCGCTGCTGGGCGCGGGGCGCGAACTTGCTGTTGGGAAACTGGACGATCAGTTGGCGGCACTCGTCTTCGGCGCGTGCGGCATGGCTGGCATCGCGGTCGGCTTTCTCCATCTGGTTGTAATGGATCATGCAGACCTTTTCCTGAGCTTCAGCCGACTCTTCCATGGTCGGATAGAACAGGATGAAGTCCTTGTATTCGGCCTCTGCCTGGGCCAGGCCATGCGATCCACCCTCGCGAAACCAGCTATCGGCGATGGCGAGTTTCGCCTTGGCCAGATATTCACTGGTGTCGTAAGTGTTAATAAGCGTGTTCAGCGTCAGGCGCGCCACTTCAAAGCGGCTGCGCTCGATGTCGGCGATCGCCCGGTCGTACAGCACCTTGTCCGGCTGCTGCGTGTCCTTGGTGATCGGGTTCTCATACTTCTTGCGCCTAAAGCCGCAAGAAGTGAGCAAACTCGCGGCCAGAACCGCTGCAAGCACAACTCGAAAACGCATCATAGAAACCATTACCGCTTTCCAGAATCTTCAAACACGAATAGCATTGGCCGCACGCGCCGTCTCACCCATGGCAGCAACCGTGGCCGCTGGGTCCACACTGTGAAATACAGCCGCGCCCGCCACCAACCAGTCGCAACCCGCACGCACTACTTCAGCCACGTTTTCCGCGCTGATGCCGCCGTCGATCTCGATGGAGTACTGCAATCCGAGTTCCCTTCTCCGCTGGTCCAGTTGGCGAACTTTCTTCAGCGCGTTCGGGATGAATTTCTGGCCGCCGAAGCCCGGGTTCACGCTCATCACCAGTACGAAGTCGACAATATCCAGCACGTCGTCAAGCGACGCCACCGGGGTGGATGGGTTCAGCACCACGCCGGCCAAGGCGCCTTCAGCCTGGATCATCCGGATCGTTCTGTCGAGGTGCGGACACACCTCTTGGTGCACGGAAATCTGGTCCGCGCCGGCTTCTACAAACGCGGGCACGAACGCATCCGGATTCGTAATCATCAGGTGCACGTCCAGTGTCATCTTGGTGATTTTACGAACGGATTTGAGCAATGGGGGGCCGACCGTGAGATTAGGCACAAAATGGCCATCCATCACGTCGACGTGAAGCATAGTGGCCCCGCCGTTTTCCACGCGGGCGATATCCTCGCCCAGGCGCGCAAAATCAGCAGAGAGAATCGATGGAACAATTTCAACCATCTGGCGGTTAACCTCATGCTAACACAGCGGCAAAAAACCCGTCTCCGGCCTGAATTCCGGGCAGGCGCCGCTCGATGCGAAGCGGCGAAAACGGCAGCGCCACGGCTTCGTTTTCTTCGCGCTCCAACGAACAGGTTGAGTATACCAGCCTGCCGCCCGGCGCGAGGCACTCGAGGGCGTTTCGCAGAATCGCCGCCTGCACACGCTGCAATTCCAGCGGACCCGCCGGCGTGATACGCCACTTGATCTCAGGGTTTCGCCCTAGCGTCCCCGTACCGCTGCACGGCGCGTCGACGAGAATCCGGTCGAACTTGCGTACGAAGGGCAGCGGCTTCGACGCATCGAGCAACACGCGTTCGCACGCGAGGCCGCGCAGTTCGCTCAGCCGATTCAAATGCAGATCACACGCCACGGCCTTGACACCATACTCCAGCGCCTGCGCCGTCTTGTTGCCCGGCGCTGCGCACAGATCGAGAAACGTCATGCCCGGTTCCAGTTCGAGCAGCGGCACGATCGACTGAGCGCCGATATCCTGAATTCGCGCTCCGGGCGGAGGCGCGCCCGTAATCCGGTAGCAGCCGGGAATCTCCGTCGGTTCGCAGTCGGGCAACGCTTCGCTCGCGCGAATGAAGGTTTGCGGCTGGGCCAGGAACGCGCGTGCAATCCGCCCGGCCGCCTCCTCGCCGAACTGCCGCTCCCAGCTTTCGAGCAGCCAGGCAGGCTGACACAACTCGGTAACACGGTCTGGCCATGCTATCGGTTCTCGGTGCACTTTGCGCAGAACCGCGTTGACGAAACCCGCAGCCGAGCGCTTGCGCGCACGCTTGACGAGTTCGACGGCGGCATCGACCGCGGCATGGCGCGGGATGCGATCGAGGTAGCGCGATTGATAGACGCCCATACGCAGCACCGCGCGCACTTCAGCGTCCAGACGGCCCGCCGGGCGCCCCGAAAAATGTTCGATCAGAAAATCGAGTTGCGCCTGCAGCCGCAATGTACCGAAGACAAGCTCGGAGGCGAGCCCCGCGTCTCTCGCGTCGAGGCCCATCGAACGTGCGCGCAGCAGGTCAGAAGCATAGGAGCCCTGTTCCACGCGCAGCAGGACGTCGAACGCAATCTGTCGGGCTGCGCCAATTTGCATAAATAACCACGATGACACAGCGCAAGCAGTGCCGCCCATTCCATTACAATGGGAGTTCACATGCGAAGCGTGATTACAGAGCGCGACTTGCCCGCCTCGGGCGAGTTGAAGATTCCGGCCGGGTCGATCGTGACAGCCGCCGCGCGGGAGACAGCCGCCGCGCGCGGTGTCGCCCTCGTCGAGGTGGCCGCGGATCAGCTCTCCGGCATCGCGCCGCCGTCCAGGACGATCGCGATCGGCGCCGACCACGGCGGGTTTCAGATGAAAGAGTTGCTCAAGCCGGTAATCGAGGAACTCGGTTTTGTCCTGCGCGACGTCGGCGTCACCAGCGAGACTCCGGTCGATTACCCCGATATCGCCGAACAAGTCGCCATTCTCGTCGCGAGTGGGAAAGCGTGGTGCGGCGTCGTTGTCGATGGCGCGGGCATCGGCTCCTGCATGGCCGCCAATAAGGTTCCCGGCATCCGCGCGGCGCTATGTTATGATAAAGCCTCAGCCCGAAATAGCCGGGAACACAATGATTCCAATGTGCTTACACTCGGAGGACGGCTACTGACGCCGACACAGGCCGAAGAGGTTCTGAGAACCTGGATCGCCACGCCATTCGGAGGCGGAAGGCACGCCGCCCGGGTTAACAAAATTACAGCCATCGAACAGCGATACACAAAGTGAACGCCGCAGAACTCGAACAACTCGTCGCTCAAATCGGGGAGGAAATCCTCGCCCGGACCGGTGCTGCGTCCGCCGGACGCAGCTACTCCGCCAAAGCCGAAGGGCTCAACGTCCCCGATCTGATCTGCCCCGGTTGCGTCGGCCGCTGCGCCCAGACTTGCGCTAAGAAGACGCGCGACATCGTAGACGCCGGCGCGGATCGAGTCTCGGCCAGTGAACGCCTCACGCGTATCGATCCAGCCATTGCGTCGATGATCGACCACACGATTCTGAAGCCCGAGGCCACGCGCGACGACGTCCTCAAAGTCTGCCGCGAGGCCAGGCAGTACCACTTCGCGAGCGTCTGCGTGAATCCCTATTGGGTTCCTGTGGTCGCGGGAGAGTTGGCCGGCACGCCGGTCAAGGTCTGCACGGTGATCGGCTTTCCGCTGGGAGCGAACACGACGGAGATCAAGCGCGCCGAGGCTTTGACCGCTGTGCGTTCGGGCGCGCAGGAAATCGACATGGTGCTCAATGTCGGCGCGCTGCGTTCCGGCGCTCACGAAGCGGTCCAGCAGGACATCCGCGCCGTGGTCGACGCCAGCCATCCGGCAGGCGCGATCGTCAAGGTGATTCTCGAGACCGCGCTGCTCGACGACGAGCAGAAAAAGATTGCGTGCCGGCTGGCCAAACGGGCGGGCGCCGACTTCGTCAAGACATCCACGGGTTTCAGCACGGGCGGCGCCACCGCGCATGACATTGCGCTGATGCGCTCCGTGGTCGGTCCGGAAATGGGCGTCAAGGCTTCCGGCGGAATCCGCACGCTCGAAGACGTCAAGACCATGGCGGCGGCCGGTGCGAGCCGTATCGGGGCCAGCGCTAGCGTCAAAATCATCGAAGCTACCGCGGCATAGGCTCGCCCCATGCGCCCCCCTTCCAACAGAACCGCTGTTCGATTCAAGGAGCGCGCGGAGCTTCTCGACTTCATGCTCGAAGTCGCCGGCGCGACGTCTGAGACGCTCGACCTCGATCTTCTGCTCCCACAGATTGCCGAGATCGTGAAAAAGGTAATCCCCTTCGAGCTTTTCGCTATTCTGCTTTACAGCGATCGCAGACACGGCTTGATGATCCGTTACAGCATCGGACACCGTCCGGAGTTGGCTCAGAACCTCGTCATCAAACTGGGCGAGGGGCTCACCGGCACGGCCGCAGCCTCGCGCGAAACGATTCTCGTCGGCGACGTGCGCAACGATGAGCGTTACCTGTCCAGCCTCGACGCCGTACGCACCGAACTCGCCGCTCCGATGATCGCGCGCGGGAAACTGGTGGGCGTCATCGACCTGCAATGCACGCGAGTCGACGCCTTCAGTGAGTACGAAAAATCGCTACTGCGGTTGATCGCCTCGCGCATCGCCTTCTCGATCGACAACGCCCGGCTCTACCGCCGCGTCGATCGGCAAAACCGGACGCTGCGCACGCTCGCCAAACTGTCACAGGAATTCTCGTCGATTCTAGCGCTCGACGAACTGCTCGGCCAGATTGCCGGCTCTATTCACGAACTGATCAACTACGACGCCTTCAGCATCCTGCTGCTCGATGCGGAACAGCGCGTGCTGCGCCACCGCTTCAGCGTGCGCTATGACGAGCGCGTGGAACTCGACAACATCCCGGTGGGCAAGGGTATCACGGGCGCGGCCGCGGAGACGCGCCAGGCTGTGCGCGTCGTCGACACGTCGGCCGATCCACGCTACATTGCGTCGCATCCCGGCATCCGCTCCGAAGTCGCAGTGCCGCTCGTGGTGCACGAGAAGGTGATTGGCGTGATGGATATCGAGAGCGGGCGCATCGGCCACTTCACCGAAGAGCACGTGCGCACGCTTTCGCTGCTCGCGCCGCAGATCGCGAATTCCGTCGAGAACGCACGGCTCTATGAAGAGTTGGCGGCGCGCGAGAAGCTGCTCGAATCGGACTTCAAGGCCGCGCGCAAGCTCCAGTCCTTGTTGCTGCCGCTCGAAGGTCCGGAGATTGCGGGCCTCGAAATCGGTATCGGCCGCCGTGCCGCTCGTGAAATCAGCGGCGATCTGTATGACTTCTTCGAACAAGGCGATTACAGCCTGATCGCCTTCGGCGATTCGAGCGGCAAGGGAGCCGCGGCCGCGCTATATGGCGCCATGGTTTCGGGCCTGCTGCGCACGCTCGCGCCGCGCCGCCGCGGTCCTGCGATGCTGCTCAAGACGCTCAACGAACTGCTGCTCGAGCGCAAGGTCGACGCGCAGTATGTGACGCTGCTCGTTCTGCTTTGGGAATCGCGCGAACGCCAGTTTACCATCGCGAATGCCGGCTCGTCGCCGCCGCTGATCTGCCGCAAGGGCAAGACGTTCACGGTCAAGGCAGAGGGCGTTCCGCTGGGCCTGCTGGAGGATCGCGAGTACGAGTCGCACGTCCAAACGATGCACCCGGGCGATGTCTTACTGCTGTTTTCCGACGGCTTTCAGGATCAGATGAATTCGCTGGGTGAGGAGTATGACCGCGCCCATCTGGCTGCGGCGCTGAAATCCGTGCACGCGCTGCCCGCGCAGGCGATCGCCAACGCCATCTTCGCCGATCTCGACAAATTCGCTGGGGGCCGCGCCCAGTTCGACGACCAAACGCTTGTCGTCCTCAAGATAACCTAATGAACTTTCTCGGCAACTCTTTTTCCTATCAAGACGGCCAGCTCTGTTGCGGCAAGGTCGCCCTCGCCGATATCGCGGAGAGCGCGGGCACACCGATTTACGTCTATTCGGCGCGCGACATCACCGCTGCATTTCACGCCTACGACGAGGGCCTCGCCGCGATTCCGCATAAGGTCTGCTACGCCGTCAAGGCGAACGGTAATCTCTCCGTACTGAGACTGCTGGCCGCGGCCGGCGCCGGTTTCGATATCGTCAGCGGCGGCGAACTCTTCCGTGTGCTCAAGGCCGGCGGCAACCCGTCCGGCGTGGTCTTTTCCGGAGTGGGCAAGACGGCGGAAGAGGTCGACTACGCCCTGCGCATGGGCATACACAGTTTCAATTGCGAGTCGGAAGCCGAACTGGCGCTGATCGACGCGAAGGCGAGCCGCCTCGGGAAGACGGCTTCCATTTCGATCCGCGTGAATCCGGATGTAGACGCCGCCACGCACCCGTACATCTCCACTGGTTTGCGCCAGCATAAATTCGGAGTCGACATTGCCGAGGTCGAAGGTGTCTATCAGCGCGCCCGCGCGTTGCGCCACCTTTCGCTCGACGGCGTCAGTTGCCACATCGGCTCGCAACTGCTTTCGACGGCTCCACTGCTCGACTCGATGGACAAGCTCTTCGGGCTGGTCGAACGCTTGCGCGGCGCCGGTATCGCGATCACGCATCTCGATCTCGGCGGAGGACTCGGCGTCGCCTACCAGGCTGGGCAGAAAGCGGCGGAGATTTCCACCTACGTCGCTCAACTCACGGAGAGGATGGCCGGCCGTGATCTCAAGCTAATGCTCGAACCGGGCCGCTCGCTGGTGGCCACGGCTGGCGTACTCTTGACGCGCGTACTCTATCGCAAGCAGAACAACGGCAAGGAATTCGTGGTGGTAGACGCTTCGATGACCGAACTGATCCGCCCGGCACTCTATCAGGCGCACCACGAGATCATCCCGCTGCGCAAGACCGCGTTGGGTACGATTAAGGCGGATGTGGTCGGACCTGTCTGCGAGACCGGAGATTTTCTGGCGCGCGACCGCGAGATGGCCAACGTCCTGCCCGGCGACATGCTGGCCGTCTGCACCACAGGCGCGTATGGGATGGTGGCCTCGTCGAACTACAACGCCCGCCCGCGCCCAGCGGAGATACTAGTGGATGACACGGGCTGGAGAATCGTTCGCCCCCGTGAAACTTTCGACGATTTGATTCGGGGCGAGTAGCTCGTGTTACACTAAAAATGTTCGGGGCGTGGCTCAGCCTGGTAGAGCGCCTGGTTCGGGACCAGGAGGCCGGTGGTTCGAATCCACTCGCCCCGACCATTTATCCCTTTTGGCCGCTATTTCCCCGAGAGCCCCAAGTTGCTGCCGACGCCGGTCACGAAATCCCACCCACTCTGGGCGTTGTAGCTTCCCGCTGTGCCGGACGTGATGTCGCGAAAGACATTGGTTCCCAGACCGCCATAAATCAAGGAAAGCTCATTCGCCGTGCTGCTGCTGTTGCCACCGGCCGAATTGACGATCCCCGCCAATGACGGAGATGAGACGCTGGTACCGCCAAACACCATCCAGCCGCTCATTCCCTGGCACGACGTGCTGTCATAGACCGATACTCCCGTGTATGGATCGGCATCAAACGAAAAGTCCGGTGTCCCCCGGTGGCTTCCGACCAACCCCTGGATAACGGTCTGGTAAGACGGCCGGCTTTCATACGTGCTGGGTCCACCGCCGCTTCCACTCCAACCCGTCTCGCTGGCGACACTGCCGTCACTGTTCAGCTTGAGCGTCGTACCTCCGGCGGAGACCGCATTCGGGGAGACTCCCGGCCAGATCGTCCTGCCCCCGCTGTCCCCGCTGGCGGCAAAGTACACCACGCCGGGCTTGGTGAAATGCGAGTCATAGGCGGTCTCGCTGGAGAATTCGCTACCGCCCCAGCTCATCGACACCTGACCTCTGCCGCTGTTGGCGGCTACGATGCCACTGGCAGTGTCAACGGCCGTGAGGAGGTCCGAAAAACTGTTGGACGCCGCCTCCACCAGCACGATTTTCGCGTAGGGGGCCATCGCGTGAGCCCATTCGATATCCAGCGCCGCCTCCTGGGCCCAGCCGCAGTTGGCGCGCGGCGCCTTGCCCCCTGGTGTCGCGTAAACCTTCTTGAAACACCCGTTGGCGGAAGTGCAGGCGGGCAACCCGAACTGGCTGGAGAACGTGTTCAGGTCACTCTCCGCAGTCGGGTAGTCGAATGCATCGACGATGGCAATCGTTCCTGTTCCACTCGCGGTGAAGACGTAAGCCCCGTAAATCCTTACAGGAGTCGTCCCGGAGGGCGCGGTGGCCTGCGGCGCCGCTCGAAGGAGAATGATGTGGTTTGTGTGCGCTCTGTGCCCCACGTCCTCGGGCACCTCCACGCTGGAGCCTGGGACAAGTATAGCGGCTTGATCCGGCAGGTCGACGTTTTGCGAGTTGCCTTGGGCGCTCAAAGGCGCGGCGGCGAGACAGAACAGAAACACACCAAAATTCAAAGCCCCAAATCTCAGAAACATACAGCCTCCTCTTGAGTTGTCCAGTGTAGACGTGCGCCCCAGTGCGGGGCCCCAGTTCTTACCAGGATTTCCATTTTGGCTTCCTGGTTGTTTTCTATTATATGTCCACTCGCCGGCTGATTACGCACAAATTCGACGGCTCCAAACGCCGCGCCGCACCAGGCCGGCCCTCAATCGCGCCCGAAGTGGAGGCCGTCATAGGTGTGCGACTATCATTGGAACGAAAACGCACGCTAAGCGATTTCACGCCAGAGAAGTTCCGCTGGGTGGTCCGGGTTTCGTAGCGGTCGAAGGTCGCCCTTGAGGACGGAATCGGTGATCGTAAAATCGTACCGGCCCGGCACGTTGCGCTACGGTGGTGCCAGTCCGACGCGGGGCACGCTTGCCACTGGCTTCAAATTCCGGAGCGATCAGCCTGCGCTCTCCTCGCAATTCCTCGCAGGAAGAATTCCTTCCACTTCTAATCTTCCGGAAGCGGGAACTTGTCGCCGGTGTCGGCAATCCACTGCCGAAGGCGGGTGTTCAGCCTCTTGCGCTCGGTCCGGTAGCGGGAATTGTGCGCCAGGTTGACGAGTTCGTAGGGGTCCTGGTTGAGATTGAACATCAACCAGGAGATGTTCTCGAAACAGACGTACTTCCAGCCGTCCTTCGTCACCACACCGCGATACGGCTTGTTGAGGTTCTGGTTTCCACCCTTGGAGTCGACCACCTGGAGAAAAGCCGAGTCCGGCTCGCCGGCCGCCCCTTCCTTGCGGATGCGGTAGTGCGAATAATCATAGCCCTCCATCCAGGCCGGCTTCTGGATGCCGCACAGCCCCAACGTGGTCGGTGCAATGTCAACAGTATTCGCCACGGCCGGAATCCGCCCTGTACGGCGGTCGCCATAAGCCATCGGCTGCTCCCCGCCAATGATGAAAGGCACACGCATGGACTCCTCGTACGGCAGGCGCTTCCGGTATTCGCCATGAGAACCCTGCATGTCGCCGTGATCGCTGAATAGCATCAGGTGCGTGTTGAATCCGAGCCCGGCCTTATCCAGCGCGCTGCGAATCCGCCCGATGTTCCAATCCCAGTTCTCGATCATGGCGTAGTAGCCGGCCAGGTCGCGCCGCGCAGTCTGCTGCACGCCGGCGTCGAGCGGCACGTTAGGCCGCATCTTGAGCAACTCACCGTTGTAACGTCCCATGAACTCTGCGGGCGCCACAAAGGGATCATGTGGCGGTTGCACGGAGAGCACGGCGAAGAACGGTTTCGTTTCGCCCCGCTTGGCTTCCTCCCCGCGTTCGGTGATGTAACGGATCAGCAGGTTCGAGAGTTCGTCGGTCTCATAGCCCGGCAGCCGGTAGTGGAAAGCATTCTTGCCCGTGCCGCCGTGCACCCAACTGTCCCACTGGCTGTTATTGTTTTCATATGCGGCCCAGACGTCGAAACCCCGCCGCCGCTCGGGCGGCACGATGTGCATAGCGGCACGCCCGCCGCGCTCTTTGAAGCCGTCCAAATGCCACTTCCCGAAGTACGCGGTCTGGTAGCCGGCCGCTTTGAGTGGAGCCGTAATGATCGGCTGCTCCATGGGCAAAGCGAATTCGTTTCCCGGCACGCAGTGGTGCGCGTAACGGCTCGCCACCAGCGAGCCGCGGAACGGACAGCACAGCGGGAAACTCGACACCGCTCCCGTGAAATTCACGCCAGTGTGCGCCATGACGTCCATGTTCGGAGTACGCGCGTTCGGATCGCCGTTGCAGCTCAACGCCTGCGCGCGGTGCTGGTCGCCGAACAGCCAGATCACGTTCGGCTTGCCGCTCGCACCCGTCTCGCGCCGCTTCTGCGCGGTCGCCGCATTCAGCGGAATTGCCGCGGCGCCCAGCGTCTGCATCGAACTGCTCAAGAACGATCTTCGATCCATCGTGTTTACACCTGCCTCCGAACGATTGTAATGCATCGCGCATGTGACATATCGCGACGGTTGTTATAGACTCACTTCGAGAGATTGAGGATACCTGCAGATGACTACTCTACGAAGTTCTCTGTTTTGCTTGACCGTTCTATTGCTCGCTGTCTCGGTGCTCCATGCACAGGATCCACGCGGCACCATCTCGGGACAAGTTACCGACACCTCCGGGGCTCTCGTGCCCGGCGTGTCCGTGCGTGCCACCAACATAGAGACCAAGGTCAGCAGTAGCGCCGTCTCAAACTCGCAAGGCGCTTATGATCTTCCTTACCTTCTCTCCGGCGTCTACAAGCTGGAAGCGGAGTTGAGCGGGTTCAAGGGCTGGGCACAGGCCGGCATCGAGTTGCGCACGGGCGACCGCATCCGCATCGACATCGCGCTCGCGCCCGGCGACCTCAAAGAAGTGATGGAGGTGAAGGACCAAGCGCCTGTGCTCGAAAACGCCACAGCCACAGTCTCGCAGGTGATGACGAGCAAACAGGTCTCCGACATGCCGCTCCGCAGCGGCAGCGTTGCCTATCTCTTTTCCATGGCTCCAGGCGTCATCATGACGGCCCTGCCCTACGACGGCCCCTGGAACGTCGATCAATCGTCGAACATCAGCGTCGCCGGCGGGCGCGGCACCTCTGCGGATTTCAACATCGACGGCGTAAGCAACAACGGCAAAGGCGGCACCACGGCTTTCGTTCCGCCGCCGGACATGGTGCAGGAAGTCCGCGTCGAGGCCAACAGTTACGATGCCGCAGTAGGCCACACGACCGGCGGATCGGTCAATGTCACGCTGAAGTCGGGTACCAACGCCCTGCACGGCTCACTGGCCACCTCCGTGTCTAGCGGCCCGATGATGACGCGTAACTTTTTCACGAACAAGTTCATCTTCGATCCGACTACCGGTCCCATCACACCCGAGAAGATCAAGGCGAACACGCCCTCCACCCGCTGGCTGCGCTACAGCGCCACGGTCGGCGGGCCCCTCTACATTCCGAAGGTTTACGATGGCCGCAACAAGACGTTCTGGATGTTCGGTTATCAGGCCCACAACCGGCGCCGGCCCATCGCGTCGCAAAACACAGTTCCGACGGACGCCCAACGTAATGGAGACTTTTCCGCCCTGCTCGCTGTAGGCTCCCAATACCAGATCTACGATCCAATGACGACCACGCCCGCCGCCGGAGGGCGCTTCTCGCGGCTCCCCATTGCGGGCAATCGCATCGCACCCAGCCGCGTTGATGCGGGAGCGAAGGCCTACCTGAAGTACTTCCCCGACCCAAATGCGGCCGGGACCATCGACGGCATTAACAACTACGCTCGCACACGGCAGGAAACCCAGGACCTCTACCAGCCTGTCGCGCGCGTGGATCACAACTTCAGCGAGAAGAACCGTTTCTTCGCGCGCTATTCACAGTCCGACTTCACAGGGCACTTCGATGAACTGGTCGCCGGCAGCGACGTCCGCGGCCGCATACGTCACCGTCCGCACCGTGGCATCGCGCTCGATGACGTCATGATCCTGTCGTCCTCGCTGGTCCTTGACGTCCGCTACGGTTTCACCTGGTTTCAGGAGTATCAGAGCTTCGACAACATAGGCTGGAATCTCAAGGAATTCGGCCTGTCGGACAGCCTGATCGCCCAGATGGATCCGGCCGCGATCTCTTTCCCCCAGCTCATGATCAATGGAATGCTCCAACTCGGCAACGACGGCGGCTTTAAGACCCCCTCCTACACGCATTCCCTCCTGACTACGCTCAACTGGAACAAGGACAAGCACAGTTTCCGTTTTGGGTTCGACGGGCGCGCGCAGGTCGAGAACTCTTACACCTACGGCAACGTGTCCCCACGGCTCGATTTCGCGGAGGCTTACACGCGCGGGCCGCTCGACAACTCTACCATCGCCCCCGCCGGCCAGGGACTGGCAAGTTTCCTCCTCGGCATTCCGACCGGCGGTTTTTCAGATCTCAATGACTCAAAAGCCGAGCGCAGCAACTTCCTGTCCGCCTTCGTGCAGGACGACTGGCGCATCAAGCGCACGCTGACCTTCAATCTGGGCCTGCGCTGGGAGTTCGAGTCGCCCTTGACGGAGCGCTACAATCGCTCTTCCCGCGACTTCGACTTCGCAACCGCCAACCCAATTCAGGCACAAGCACAAGCACAGTACGCCAAAGCGCCCATCCCTGAGATACCGGTCTCTGCCTTCCGCACGACCGGCGGGCTGACCTTCCTCGGCGTCAACGGCCAGCCGCGCGGCCAGCGCGATGCGTACTGGCGCGCGTGGATGCCGCGTTTCGGTTTCGCGTGGCAACCACGCCCCCGGCTCGTCGTGCGCGGCGGCTACGGCATCTTCTTCGGATCCAACGGAGCGGACTTCGCCGACGTCACTCAGCCAGGCTTCAATCAGCGCACGAACATTATCCCCACCAACGACAACGGAATCACCTACGTCGCCTCGATTTCGAATCCGCTACCGAACGGTCTGGAGAAAGCCAAGGGCGCCTCCGGCGGTATGTTAACGTACCTCGGCCGTAGCCCGGGATTCTCCTCATCTGATGGCAGGCGCCCGTACACGCAGCGCTGGAGCGCGTCCGTTCAATTCCAGCCTTTCGCGCAGACCGTGCTGGAACTCGGCTACCTGGGAACGCGTGCTGTCCGACTGCGCGGCAGCACCGAGTTCAACGCGATCCCTCGTCAGTACCTCAGCGTCTCAACTGTGCGCGACCAGGCGGCCAACGATTACCTCTCCGCCACCGTCACGAATCCCTTTGTCGGCATTGATGGCTTCCAGGGCACGACTTTCTATACCTCGAAGACCATAGCGCGCTCGCAGATGCTGCGCCCCTTGCCACAGTTCGGCGGCTTGTCCACGGGCCTGCCGTCCGGCTCCTCCTGGTACAACGCGATGACGGCGCGCTTCGAGCGCCGCTTCTCGAACGGGCTCAATGTCCAGGCCAACTACACCTGGTCGAAAACGCTCGAAGCCATCGATTACCTGAACGATACCGACCCTCTGCCAGAGCACGTCGTCTCAAACCTTGATCGCCCGCACCGCCTCGTCGCGCTCGGCATGTACGAACTGCCCTTTGGGAAGGGCCGCCGGTTCCTGTCCCAGTCGCGTGGGATCGCAGACCAGGTCATCGGCGGCTGGCAGGTGCAGGTCGTCTTCCAGACGCAGAGCGGAGCCCCTCTCGCCTGGGGTAACGTAATTTACAACGGCGCGTTCACCGACATAGCTCTTCCACACGATCAGCGTTCTCCAAATCTCTGGTTCAACACCAGCGGTTTCGACCGCAACTCGCGCAATCAGTTGGTCAGCAACATCCGCTTCTTCCCGTCGAAGATTTCCGCCACGCGCGCCGATGGCATCAATCTCTGGGACCTCTCGTTGTTCAAGAACTTCACCCTCCACGAGCGGCTGAAGCTACAGTTGCGCGGCGAGGCCGAAGGTCTCATGAATCACCCGAACTTCGCAGCGCCGAATCTCGCTCCGACCAGTGCCCTGTTCGGCACGGTCAACGCCACGCAAACGGGACAGGAAGAGCGGCGCATTTTTGTGGGGTTGAAGTTGATATTCTGAGCGACCCGGCGACTATCTCTTCAAAACGGACATCGTGAGAAACGGACGAGACGATCTCGTGTCGAATTGGTGCTGGGCATCAACGCGTCAACGGAACGCACGGAAGTACCGGGTCGCCACGTAACGACGTAGCGGAATCATCGGCAAGTCATTGCATTTACGGTGAACGGGATTACTGCGGGGGATGGATGGATGATGGCGCAACGTTTACCCTCGTAGCGCAAAACTCAAAACGGCTCGGCTGATAGCATTCTGCTACCAGCCGAGCCGATGAAAACTGCTGTTGCCTACACGACGTACGGCTTGCGATAGTCGCGGGTGATCAGCTTGTTTGCTTCGGCGTCACCGGCAAACTTCGGGCCTTCGGTCAGCGTGAGCTTGCGGCCTACGCGGTAGCTGATGTTGGCGAGGTGGCACATTGAGGCGCTAAGGACCGCGTTGCTCAGTTCGTCGTGAAGATCTTCGCGCTTTCTCGACCTGCACACTTCGAGGAAGTTCTGCATGTGCAAGCTTGTAGCGTCGCTTCCCGCGCTGCGCTCAGGCCGTTCTTCCATGATGAGTTCGCTGCTTTCGCCCTTGAACGCCTGGAATCCGTTGTCGCTCATGGCGGCCCAGCCTTCGGTGCCGTAGATGAGATTACCCGTCATTACGCTGAGCGGCTGAGCACCGACCGGCGCCGTCGCTGTTGGTGCAGGTTTTGACGCCGCAGCCTTGGCCGATGACCTTCCCGGCCGGCGAGCAGGTGGTGGTGCGCCTTCGCTGCCGGTGAGCAGGCCGCGCACTTCAAATACAAGCTCGCGTCCGCCGAAGTCGTAGTTGGCGGTGAGCGTGTTGGGTGTTTCCTGATCGTCTGTGTAGGCGAACTTGCCGCCGTGCGCGAATGTGTTCTTCGGCCATGCGGGATCACCCATCGCCCATCTGGCGAGGCCGAGTTCATGCACGCCCTGATTGCCGATGTCACCGTTGCCGGTATCCCAGAACCAGTGCCAGTTATAGCGGAAACGCAGCTCGTTGAATGGGCGCATCGGGGCTGGCCCAAGGAACATGTCCCAATTCACGCCGGGAGGCGTCGGGCTATCCGCTTTGTGTCCGATCGAGGCACGGCGCTTGTAGCACAGTCCCTTCGACATATAGACTTTTCCGATGAGTCCGTCGTGGATCGCCTTCATCGCTTTCATCTTGAAAGGCGTGCTGCGGTGTTGCGAGCCGACCTGCATCATGCGTTTGGTCTCGCGGGCAACCTGGATCAGCCTTTGCCCCTCGTAGATGTTGTAGCAGGCGGGCTTTTCGCCGTAGACGTCCTTGCCGGCCTTCATCGCCCAGATGGCGGCCAACGCGTGCCAGTGATTCGGGGTGGCGATGGAAACGGCTTCGACGCTGGAGTCGGCGAAGGCTTCGCGCATGTCTTCAAATTCCTTGGCCTTCTGGCTGGTGTTCTTGACCAGAGTTGCCTGGGCGCGCTCGCGGGCGGCCTGATTGACGTCGCATAGAGCTGCGACACGTGCCCCAGCGAGGCTCGAATAGATGCTGAGGTGATTGGATCCGCGGCCTCCAAGTCCCACAATAGCGACATTGATTCTGTCGTTTGCGCCCCAGACGCGCATTGCAGAGGCTGCCGCAGCGGCGCCGACGAAAAACCTTCGAGTGGTATCTCCAGACATAACCATGAAAAATCCCTTTCGCTGGCGATTATAGCAGAGCGTTAGTCGCGAGGACTCGCGGCTAGCCGTCAAGACGGAACCGGATGGGGAGTTGGAAGCGGGGTGCGCTTTGAATCCACGGCGCAATCCTCAAGCTTGCGCAACAATTCGGAGTATCAATTCGGAGTATCATTTCAGCGAGGCCATCTAAACATGAACATTTCCACATCGCTGGGCCGCCGTTCTCTCTTGTTTCATATGTTTCCGATAGGGCTGCTGTGGGGGCAGACGCGAAGTGTCGCATCGGTGGATCCCATACTCACCGAAGAGGGGCAACGCGTCGTCTTCCCGCGAGGGACCTGGCAGATGCGCGAGTTGGCGAAGAGGTTGCCGCTCGAAGAAACCTGGCCCGCCGGACCGGAACTGCGCAAGGCGCTGGCGCGCTTCGGGTTGGATAAGAATGGGCCTCAAGGTCCTATCCCCATGCCTGCCCGCATCGCTACCGATGTTTACCTGATTGGACAGGAGCGGGTCTCTAATCTGACGTACCTGATCGATTGTGGCCCCGACGGGTTGCTCATCATCGATCCGACTTTTGAGTCGGAAATCGAAAGGACCCTCGCCAACGTTGAAAAATGCGGCTTCCCGGCCAAGAGCGTCCGCTGGGTGATCAACACGCACTGCCATATGGATCATGCCATGGCCGATGCCAAATTCCGCCAGATGGGCGCCGAAATCATGGTTCACGAGGATGACGCCGCAGCTATCGAAAAAGCCACACGCATCACTGGCTGGTATTTTGTGGGCACACAATCGGGTGTATTCACGTTCCCGCCATCGAAAATCGACCGGCGATTGTCGGACGGTGAGGATCTAAGGCTGGGCAACAAGACGCTGACTGTGATTCACACGCCCGGACACACACCCGGCTCGACGTGCTTCCTGTTGCAGATCGACGGAAAGAACCTGCTCATCTCCGGGGACACCGTGTTTTATGACGGCATGTTGGGCTGGCAACTGAATCCTTACGCGGATAATCGCCGGTACTTGGCATCATTCGACAAACTACTGAAGTTTAATCTGGAGACCGACCCGCTGCGCTGGGACGTGTTGCTTCCGGGACACGGCGCCATGACGCTGGACAAAGCCCATCTGGATATCCAAAAAGGCCGCGACATACTCGCCGGCGATGTGGCGGAGTCGCGCGACGTGAAGGTCGCTCCGCATTCGAGGCCGGAGTACCGCAAGCGCATGTTCGGCCGGCCGGCGGTGAATCCTCAGAGGTAGTTCGCGCCGCCATAGCGGAGGCGTTCTTTTACGCTCACACGGTTTGACTGCGTACCGTCTTCGGCCCGCATTTTGGTGGAGTCCTCTCCGGCTGGCAGGTAATCCAAAGTCCGGCAACGGGTCGTGTTGATCAGCCACTCAAGCAGGAGTCTGCGGCACTCCGCGACTACACTCTGCGAGTCCTTGTCGTCGTACAGATTGCGGGTCTCGTCCGGGTCCTTCTCAAGATTGTACAACTCGCCCGTATCGCGCCCGAACATCTCTCGCTGGTAATGCACGAATCGCCAGGGACCCCAGCGCAGAGCCTTGCTCCAGACATTCTCGGTGACCGCCACCTCCCGCACCGGCTTTTCGTCGCCGGCGAGCAACCCTGTCAGGTTGCGGCCGTCAGCCGTTTCCATGGGAGGCAGCCCGCACAATGATGTGAGTGTGCTGGCGATATCCACATTCTCGGCAAGCTGGGTGCATTTGTGACCCGGCTTCGTGACGCCAGGAACGCGCCAAATGAAGGGCACACGGCACACCGCTTCCGAGCAGATTCCGGGCGCCTTCTCCGGCACCCCGAACGTGCCGGCGTACCCGCCATGGTCGGCCGTATAGACGACGATCGTGTTCTCCGCCTTGCCCGTCTTCTCCAGATGGTCCAGCAACTCACCGATCGCGAAATCCACGTGGGTGATGCAAGCCAGATAGGCCCGCCAGACCCGACGGCAGCCGTCCTCGAAGGTCTTCGGCTCAATCAGCCACGTCATGCTCTTCAGCCGCTCGACCATCCTCTGAAAATGCGGAGGGCGGTGGGTGGCCGAATTGCGCAGCGTTCGCGGCAACTCGAGGTTGTCGGGATACATATCCCAGAAGCGGCGGTCGGGAACGTAGCACTGATGCGGCTTCGGCAGCGACACCTCCACGCAAAATGGCTCGTCCTTGCAGGAGTCAATAAAGTTGATCGCTGTCGTCACCGACCATCCTTCGACGCTGTCGCGATAAGACAGGTTGGAAGGCCGGCCTTCATGTTGTTGGCTTCCGGGGAACTCGGGCAAGCGTAAGGTGTCTTCCTTGGCGGCCAAGCCGAGCTTTATCAGGTGATCCGTGTACGGGTTGCCGCCTTTTGGGCCGCGCGCGTCCGCCAGAAGGTCGCAATGCTCCGTTAACCAGTTCCGTGGCTTGTCGGGAACGTGGATCTTCCCGATGGCGGCAGTCTTGTAACCATTCCGCCGGAAATGCAGCAGGAAGCTCGGCAGCGCCACGGGCGGCGTGGGCCCGATCATCCCGTAGTAGCCATGGTTGTGGCAGTATTGCCCGCTGAGAAGGCTCATGCGGCTAGGGGTGCAGATCGGGTTTTGCGTGTAGGCGTTCCGAAAGCGAACACCCTGGGCGGCCAGACGGTCCAGATTTGGAGTGATCGCCTGCGGGTGTCCTTCATGACCCATGCAAGCGGCCTGATGCTGATCCGACATGATGAACAGTACGTTCCATCGCTTGCCTGTCTGCGCGCTTACTGGAACCGCGGCTGCACCGATTGCCGTGCTGCCCAGAAACTGACGTCTGTCCATGGCTTGCATAAGATTACTTTCGCGGCCCGACCTTGGATAGATCGAACGGCTCAAAGCCGAGCTTCAACGCGGGCGAGGCCGGCTTCAGGCGAAAATCGTACTTCAGCGCATCGACGAACATTGGATCTGCGACGGCGGAACCTTCATCCATCCCGCGCGCCTGCCATTGGCTCCAGGTTTCTGGACCGATCTTCACCTCGCCGCCACCCTCCTGCCAATACAGGTTCTTGCGCATCACTACATTCGTGTCGTTCCACTTCCCGTGAAGCACTTTCCGATCGGCGTTCCAAAACACGATATTGCGTTCGAAAAGAAAGTTGTTGACGGCGGCCGCCGTCCGAAGACAGTGCTGCAGAGCGGTAAAGCAGATGAATGAGGCCGGCATGAACAATTAGGATCGCACGTTACAGAACGTTGCTGGAACGCGGTTTTGGCTCGGACGGAGTTTTTGTGGAGCACAACTATCGGAGAATCCAAGTTGCACTCGCCAATCTGGGCTACGAGGCCGCACGGGGCACTATCGCCAACATTCTCAAGGAGCACGGCTTAGAACCCGCGCCGGAGCGCAACCGGAAGAGGACGCGGAAGTACAGCGTTCCCTCATCCTGGCCCAACGTTCGAGACCTGCGCCTCGGTATCGGCCTGCCTACGCTTGCACCTTCGCTGCCTTCTTGAGGAAATCCGGGTCATACTCGATCCCCAGACCCGGCCCCGCCGGAACCTTCACCTTTCCGTCCTTCACCTCGAAGTTGGGCGAGTACCACGAGGCCGGCTTGCTGGGCGCGCGCCACGGGAACTCCATGTATGCTCCACTGTTCGGCATCGCAGAGGCGAAATGCAGAATGTTCGCGGCGGCGGCATCGGTCTGAGTATTGTGTGGCACGATGGTCTTCTGCTTCAGGCGGGCCATTCGCGCAACGCGCGCTGCGCGGATGAAGCCGCCGTTGTAGTTCAAGTCCGGTTGCAGGATATCGAGCGCCCCATTCTGGATCATCCACTGGAACTTCCACAGGCTGGACTCGATTTCGCCGCCTGCAATTGGAATAGTGAGCGCGTCAGCCACTCGCTTGGTTTCGCTGAGTTCCTCCCACGGGCATGGTTCCTCGAAGAAACCGAACTTGAGTTCTTCCAGTATCTTCCCGATCTTGATAGCATTGGCGGCATCGTAAGAACCATTGGCGTCGGCGTATAGGATGATTTTGTCGCCGAGTTTCTTACGTGCCAGCGTCAGCAGTTGCTTTGTCCGGCCAGGGTACGCGTCCGCGTTGCGGCTCATTCTGCCGCCAATCTTGAATTTCACCGCTTTCGCGCGGGTTGCTTCGACTCCCCGAACGTAGATATCGACTTCCTCCTCCGCCGTGAGCTTGCGTTCCGAACCTGAGAGATAAACGGGAATCTCCTGGCGAGCCACACCGCCCAGAAGTTCAGCGAGTGGTTTTCGCGCCACCTTCCCCAGAAGATCGAAGAGGCTTTGTTCGACGAACGCTACCGGGCACCAGAAGGCTTGGCCGGCCATCTTGTAATTCTCTATGTAAACGGCATCGACCAGCGCCTCCAGATCCCGGGCGTCCTCGCCAATGAAGAAGGGAATGACGCGCCTGAGCAGGATCGGCACGAAGTCTTCGATTTGCTTGGTTCGGGCGATCCCCACCGCACCGTCGCTGGAGACTGAGCGGACGAAATAGGAACTCCCGTTCCGCAACAACTCTATGGAGGAGATCTTGACCGGCGTGCTGGAGACCTTGTGGAGTTCGAACAAAGGTTTCTCGTAATCAGGCACGGTTCGCGCGGGCTCGGAATTGTCGAGTTGAAAAAGGCCGGCAGCGGGGGTCGTGAAGAAAGTACGTCGCGTCATATTCGGTTCTATCCTAGTGTACTGCGACCTAAATAGTAACCAATAACGACAGAGCGACGTCTCTATAATCAGGAGACGAAGCGCATGCGTGTCGCACCCACTATCGTGTTAACCGACGACCAGAAGCAAGTCTTGCAGCAGTGGGCGCGGGGCCGGTCGCTGCCTGCCCGCCAAGTCGAACGAGCGCGCGTCGTCCTGTTGGCGGCAGCCGGCAAGCAGGATCTGGAGATCGCCGCCGAGATCGGCATCAGCAACCAGAAAGCGGCTCGCTGGAGAAAGCGTTTTTTGAAATTGGGTTTGGCCGGATTGGAGAAAGACGCACCGCGGCCTGGCCGTACCCCAACCATCACACCAGCCAAAGTGCAGGAGGTGGTCCGGAGGACCACCCAGGAGACCCCCGCCAACGCGACCCAGTGGAGCACCCGCACGATGGCGGAGGCGGCGGGTCTTAGTGAGAAGAGCGTGCGTCGCATCTGGCACAGACATGGCTTGAAGCCGCACCTGTCGCGCACGTTTAAAGTCAGCAACGATCCGGAGTTCGCGGAGAAACTGGAAGCCATCATTGGGCTCTACCTCAGCCCGCCGGAACACGCCATCGTGCTGTGCGCCGATGAAAAGAGCCAGATCCAAGCGCTGGACCGTACGCAGCCTGGACTCCCGCTGAAGAAGGGTCGCTGCGGCACCATGACCCACGACTACAAGCGCAATGGAACCGCGACGCTGTTCGCCGCCATGAGCACGCTGGATGGCACCGTGATCAGTATGTGCGACGACCGGCACCGTCACCAGGAGTGGCTGAAGTTTCTACGCGTCATCGACGACCTGACGCCGCCCAGCAAAGACCTGCACCTGATCGCCGACAACTACGCCACGCACAAGCATCCGAAGGTGCAGAAGTGGCTGGCGCGCCATCCGCGCTTTCACATGTACTTCACCCCGACCAGTAGTTCGTGGCTCAACATGGTCGAGCGCTTCTTCCGCGATCTCACCGAGCAGAGGCTACGCCGCGGGGTCTTCCGTGATGTCGAGGAATTGATCATGGCCATCGGCGACTACATCGACAAGCACAACGACAAGCCCAAACCATTCGTTTGGACAGCCAAGGCAGCCGACATCCTGGAGAAGGTCAAGCGCGCCCGCGCCGTGCTGGATAATGGTTAATCTGCTCGCCGCAGACCACTAGCGCACACTTCCGTTTTCGCCATACTTTACAACGCGATAAAAACGCTCCGGAGGTGCAAACCCAATGGGTGGGAAACAAAATGAGCCGTGCACCCAGACGCACAGCTATCCGCCAAGCCGCGCCAGCAACGCGCCCGAATCGATCTTGCGATCCAGATACAAGCTGGCCGCCTCCAGGTGCCCATAGCCCTGGGCAATCGCACGAGCGTACTGGCTCTCGGAGCGAGCGGCATCGAGCGCGGGTTTCAGTTCCGATCGCACGGCTAGCGTGCCCCGCTGGACTGCGCGCGCCAGTTGAATAACGCGGTTGGCGCGGTTGTAGAAGTCCGGCATCGCTTGCTGCGCGCCGTACGCTTCGGCGTAGCGTTTCAATAAGGTTTGGGATTCCCGGCGCCATTGGACTAGCCGGGCGAGCCAAGCGTCAACGTCGCCGGCATCCGGCTTAAGGGTGTGCAGCGCGATCAGCCGGCGGTTCTGGATGACCTCAAACAGACGCAAGAGATCTGCGGCATTCTCCGCACCGGGAGGCTTGTCTTGCGAGAGTTCCCGCATGACGAGGACGTCGCGGTGAACATCGTCCCCGGGTTGGATGTGGCGGACGGCTGCCTTCTGGCAAAGCCAGCCGGCGATCAGCACCATTTCCTGCTGCGCGGTGCGCGCGGCCTTGTCTGCCCTAAGACGCTCGCGGCAACTGTCGAGCAACGCCGGTACCTGGCTTGTGGCGAGTTTAAGCAAGCCACCAATACGATTCAGGTCGGAGTCCCTGGCAAGAGCGCTCTTGAATTTCTCCGGGATGGTATCCGAGCACATCGCGAGCCGCAGGCAATCATCGGCGATGGCTGTCGACGTGATATGCCCGGCTGCCGGCGCCGAAGTTTTCTGACCGGGCAATGTGCCCGCGCCGCCCAAAGCGGCGGTCAAGAAGGTCGAAATTTGTGCGAAGTCCCGGCGGTTCAATTTAGTTTCCATGGCATCCTCCCGGTCAGATATGTTTCGTAGCGAGGTCCAATCGCTCTCCCAGTTCCTTCTCGACGATCCGGCGTTCGAAGTACTCGCTCGCGGCCAACAGGTACATATGTGCCTTGCGCAGGGCTTGAGCGTAGTAGCTCTGGCCGGTCGCGGTGTCGGCGTCGAATCGCTTGTCGGGAGCGCCGCGTTGGATAGATCGCGCCAGCGCGATGATCGGGTCCTTGCGGTCATAGAAATTGCTGTCGATGGTGAACCGCCTGATCTTGTTAGGTTCTGGCTTGTAGTAGGCGTTCGAGTAGCGGCGGAGGTCCACTCCGAATCTCTGGTGGCGCCGGGTTGAAAGGCCGAGGCGCTTGGCGGGATTCTCTTCGCGGAGGGTGGAATTTTGCAGAGCGAAAAGCGAGCGCTGGATCAGGCCGCCAAACAAACTCTCGATCTGGTCGGCGTGAAGACTGTAGGCGAGCACCTCCGGCGGGAGCGGACCCGTCTTGCCGCTCTGGAAGACCTCGCGAAAGGTCGCCGCATCGTGATAGATGCTGGATTCGCAGGGCCCCCTGAGATCGTCATCGCCGCCCGTTTCCTTGGTTTCCTTGGAGAAATATTCCGGCTCGACCTCGCGGTAAACCGGCTTGAACTCGCGGTCGGCCGCGTTGTGGAAACGCCAGCCAAGCACGAAGGTGAGTTTCTCTTCTACCAGGTCGCCGTCCTTACGATTCGGCCAGCGCTCGCGGCAGTCGCGGAGCAATGCGACCGTGTTCGGGTCGCCCCCGCTCGTGAAACTGCCCAGTCGTGCGCAGTCTGGGTGTTTCTTCAGACAGATCTTAAACGCCTCGCAAATCTTGCGGGAATGGAGCGCAAGACGTATGCAGTCCTGGGCGATCGCTTCATGTGTGATGTGTTCGGACAATTTGCTCTCCTCAGCGCGTATTTACCAGTCTACCCGCAGGCCGGCCTGCCCGGTCCGACTGCCCGAGGCCGCCCTGACGTTGCCGAAGTAGGTGTTATTCATGTTCGTGTTGGGGTTTCCATAGTAATGGCGATTCAAAAGGTTGAAGAACTCGAGGCGAAATTCGATGTGTGCCTTGACAGCGCCTTGACTGGCAGGACCATTCAAGCTTTGCAGCGTCCGAGTATCCTGCTGATTTCCGGCGATCAGCATAATGCGCACAGTTGAGGTCTGACCTTTCGCGGTGCACATGAGAAACTGAAGCCATATGCGATCCGCCCTGTTATTCCTAATTGCCGTTCTGCCTCTCTTCGCCGGGCACCCACGGCTGGTGGTCAATCAGGACGGGTTGAACAGGCTCCGAGCCACCGTGCGAGATGACGCCTATGCGCGCTCGCTGCACACGCGCCTTACCGAAACCGCCGAACGCCTGTGCCAAGCCTCTCCCGTCGAGTATCCGGGAAAGAGGCAGCGCGTCCTCGAACAAAGCCGCACGGCCCTGGAACGCATTTATACCCTCGCGCTACTCTACCGTCTCGACGGCAAACGTTCATACTTCGACCGCGCCGTGCGGGAGTTGCGTACCGTCACGCAGTTCCCGGACTGGAATCCCGGCGCTTTCCTCGATGTGTCGGAGATGATGCACGCCGTCTCGATTGGTTATGACTGGCTCTACGCCGAACTCTCTCCCGACGACCGCGCCGCGTTTCGCCGCGCCATTGTGGAGAAGGGCATCCGCATCGGGTTGCGCGATTATGAGCGGAAGGCGACCTGGACGATCGCGCCACATAACACCAACCAGGTGGGCAACGCCGGCATGATGATCGGCGCGCTGGCCGTCGAAGACACCGATCCGGAACTGACGAGCCAGGTTCTCAAGAAAGCGCGAGAATCGATCCGGGTCTCCATGGTCGAATACGCGCCGGACGGCGGCTGGAAGGAAGGCCCGATGTACTGGCACTACGCCACCCGGTACACGGTTTGGGGCATTCTGGCGCTTGAAAGCGCGCTCGGCAGCGATTTCGGGATCGGTGCATATCCCGGCTTTTCACGCACCGGCGACTTCCGTATCCACGCGATCGGGCCGGCCGGACGCTACTTCAACTTCGGCGACTGTCATGAGAGCCCGCAGCGCGCGTGGGAAATGTGGTGGCTGGCAGATCGTTTCAAGATGCCCGCGTACGCCGCCCACCAGAAACAGATGCTGGAGAGCGTTGCGCCTCAAGCAATGGACCTTGTCTGCTACCGCACCGGTCAGTCGGCCAGCGTGCAGAAGGATTGGCCGCTCGATCGCGTTTTTGCCGTCGATGCTGCCTTTTTCCGGAGCGCGTGGGACGACCCCAAGGCACTCTATTTTGCCATCAAAGGAGGAAACCGTACGTCCGCACACTACCATGCCGATGCCGGCAGTTTTGTGCTGGACGCGGGCGGCGTACGGTGGGCAGCGGATCCCGGCGGAGATACGTACGGGCCGGAATACTTCGACCGTGAAACCGGCGGCAAACGCTGGGAGTTTTATCGCCCGAGCACGCGATCGCACAACACGCTGGTTATCGACGGCCTCAACCAGGATCCGCTCGCGTCCGCACCCGTAATCGAGCAAACACCGGCGGGCGCTACGCCCATGGTGCGGATCGACCTCTCACGCGTAAACCCCGGTGTAATCCGGTCCTGGATCCGGACCGTCACTCTGCCTGAGCGCAGCCGTGTGGTCCTCGACGACGAACTGGTGGCCTCGCGCCCGGTCCAGGTGGTGTGGGGCATGTTGACTCCCGCACAGATTGTCTTAGATGGAGCGGTTGCCAAGTTGCGGAAGGGAGGCCAGAGCCTCACAGTGAGGGTATTGCAGCCCGCGGGAGCGCGCTTCGAAGTCGAGTCCACTCAGCCGCCGCCTCCGCAGAACCCTAATGCGGGCACCCGAAGACTCATCGTGCGGCTACCGGAGAAGGTCGAGAAGGTGCGGCTCGTGGTCGAACTCACGCCGGTCAAGTAAGGCGAACCCTGCGCTACCCGATTGAGCGGCAAGGGCGGACGGCGCGTGAGATCCTGTCCTCGACAGGAGGTCTCACCGGATCCAGGCTGTGTGGTACCCTGAGTGCCGTGTCTAGTTCAACCCGACGGCAGTTTGTCTCCGCCGCCGCTGGCGCTGTAGTTGGTAACGCCACCCCCGGCGGTTTGCTCGAGACCCTTAATCACAAGCATCCTCGTGTCGTAGCGGACGCCGCCGCATTCGACCGCTTGCGCCTATTGGTAAAGGACGAGGCGCTTCCGAAGCGCTGGTATGAGGCAATTCGGGCGGACGCGGTGAAGCTGCTCAAAGCGCCGCCTTCGCACTACGAGATCGCCGACGGCATGCGGCTCCTTCCGGTCAGCCGGGAGGTGGAGAGACGGGTGCAGAATCTGGCGCTGGTCTATCGCCTGGAAGGCGACCGCCGCTACCGCGACCGCATTTGGACAGAAATCGAAGCAGCCTCCCGCTTCCCGGACTGGAACCCCAGACACTTCCTGGATACGGCCGAGATGACTTACGCGTTCGCCATCGCCTACGACTGGCTTTACCAGGACTGGACGGACGCGCAGCGCAAGACGATGCGGGAGGCCATTGTCAGGCTGGGCCTCAAGCCCGGGATGGAGGTCTATAGCAGCCGCAGCGGTTGGCATACCAAGGATGGCAACTGGAACCAGGTCTGCAATGGCGGCCTGGGGACCGGCGTGCTGGCCATTGCGGATGAAGAGCCGGCATTGGCGGAGCAAGTGCTCCAGAACGCCATCCGTAGCATCCCGCTTGCGATGCGGCATTATGCCCCGGACGGCGCGGGCACGGAGGGCGCCACCTACTGGGACTACGGCGTCCGGTTCAATGTGTTGTTGCTCTCCTCTCTCGAAAACGCGCTGGGCTCCGATTCTGGCCTCTCGCGGATTCCGGGTTTTGGCGAGAGCGGGATCTACCAGATCTACCTGGCGGGAGCCGATCGGTCGGCGTTCGATTTCGCGGATTGCGGGACGAAGAAACTTTCAGCGCCCGCTCATTTCTGGATGGCGCGAAAGTTCAACCGGCCTGAGTACAGTTGGTATCGCTACAGCGAACTGGCCGGTTCAGAACGCGAGGGCGGCGTGCTGGACCTTCTCTGGTACGATCCGCGCGGCCGCGCCTACGACACGGCGCGCTTGCCGCTCGACAAACACTTCCGCCAAGCCGAGTGTGCCACACTGCGCAGTTCGTGGTCGGATCCCAATGCGCTGGTTCTGGCCATCCAGGGCGGCGACAACAAAGATCTT
Source organism: Bryobacteraceae bacterium (assembly GCA_963668605.1). GTDB lineage: Bacteria > Acidobacteriota > Terriglobia > Bryobacterales > Bryobacteraceae. The sequence goes on along the minus strand of OY764903.1, from coordinate 6,908,527 downwards.
AGCGGCCACCGGCACCTGGACCTTGGCAGCTTCATACTCGAGGCGCTCGGTGAGCGTTGGTTCATCGATTCCGGGGTGGACCACGAGACTTACCTGCGGCACCAGAACCATATCCCGCGGCAGGATTTCTACCGCCTCCGCGCCGAGGGACACAACACGCTGGTGATCAACCCCGACAAGGGTCCGGATCAGGGTATGAAGGCGATGGCGCGGATCGTCTCGTTTGAATCGCGGCCGGAGCGTGCCACCGCCGTCGTTGACCTGAGCGCGGCTTACGGGACAAAGGCCCAAAAAGTATTCCGCACCTTTACCGTGCTGAACCGCAATACGGTGACTGTCGCAGATCGGGTGGAGACGAATACGCCCGCGGAGGTCTGGTGGTTCGCCCACACCAAAGCCGCGGTAACGCTCGATGCCTCGCGCCGGCGCGCTACACTCTCGAGCCATGGCAAGCAGTTCATGGCGGAGATTATCAGTCCTGCCCCAGCTGAAGCCGTATTCGAGGTGCGGGACGCCGCGCCGCTGCCCAGTTCGCCAAATCCGAAGCCACAGGCCGACAACCGGGGCCGGCGCAAGCTGGCGGTGCGTCTCACGAATGTGACCAACGCTGAACTGGTGGTAAAGTTCAGTCCGGTTGCGTAGTTCGCCTCAGACCCCGGCTCAAAGCTGCAATTCGACGTTTTGCACCGGTTACGCGGCGGCGAACCATCGCGGACACGTTTCGAGCCGGTTGTTCGTATCCGTCCAAGACAGGGCTACCGCTGTCGAGGCTGGTTCGCCGAGCGCGACGTCGCACACAATCGGACAAACGTTGTTTCGGCCTTGGCCAATCGCCCGTTCTACTTCTTCGCGTCGTTCGACATCATCAGGAGCATGAACGCGCACGGATGAATCGCATGTGAGCCTTCGGATCCGGTATCCCCATACGGGAAATGGTTGAGCGTCTCATCCATAACCTTCATTGCCTGGTCATAGTTGCGGCTTGCAATCAGTGTAATCCCCAACTGGAATCCTCTTTTAAGATCCTCCGCAACGGTGTAATGCGATGGCGTACTGGGTGTTCTCCGATTACGGCAGACTGGTTCTTTGTTGGGATCCATCATTGGAACAATGCAGTTCGTCACGAAACCATTTGCCTTTTCGAGCGCGGGCAGGAAAGCCGGATGTCGGTCCAGATCGGTATACTGCCGTAACTGGACCAGACCGTCCATCGTGACCATGAAATAACCGAAGACATCCTTGTTCTTAGGATCGTTGCCGGTTAGCCCATAATGCCAAAAACCATCTGACTGCTGAGCGGGAATAATCTGACTGTATATGCACTTTTCGGCTTTGCTGCGTAAGCGGGCCGACAGTTCCGGATCAATGTCTTTGATGTACGCGCTGACCCGTGCGGCGGCCATTGCAACCGCAGCGTTCTTGTTAATGGGCGACGGCTTGGAGAGAGGCTGCTTGGATTCCCCGGTGTTCACATCGATGTCGGCGGACCACCAGCCCTCTTCGTTCCAGGGAAAGGCGTCGAGAACCTTGGCTATGTACTTGAGATCGGCCTCTCGTCCACCCTCACGATGCAGAATATACGCAACGTTAGCGGTATACCAGCCGAACGCGGGTGGACCACCTCCTGGGATCTCCTTTCCAGCGCCCTTTTCCTTCTGCTTGATATACAGCACGCCGAATTTCGTGGACCGCATGGCCTTCAGGAGCCGATCGGCGAGTTGCACAGCAGCGGCCCGGTATTTCGGTTTTCCAGTCAACTCGTAGGCGATCTGGTAGGCGGACGCGGTCATAGCGTCTGAACTCTTTCCCTTTAGTGAGGCGACCTTCCCGTTTTCATCGAGCAGCAGATCCAGATGCTTGGTCGTCGCGGACAGCAGCCTCGAACGGAAGGCTGTGAACGCACTGTTGGCGCCGGCCCCGGCAGGCTCGGCCGCAATCGCGGCCGACGGGCTTTTCTGCCCGAGTGCTTGTCCCGAACTTGCGGCCAGCGCGACGAGCAATGCGATCAGGATTCGGAGTCTCATCGGAATTGGTCCCTCGCCATTCACAATGCTTCAATGCGCGGAGATTGTCAAAATGTGGTCCGACGGGTGTGCGCAGCTTTTGATCGTGGAACAGCCGCAAGCCCGATGCGCGAATCTGCGCGTGACTGGCCGTGCCGCTGGGGCCGGCGCCAGCTAAATGCATGTCTATCCATTTCGGAATCGAAATCTCGCGTCAAATAGCGTTAGAGTATCCATATGGAACGTCGTCGATTTCTCGCATCCTCAATCGCAGGTGCTGCCTCTGCGCATTCGGTGCGCGCCGCGCAGCCTATCCCAAGGCGCTTGTACCGTGACGGAGTGGAACTCTCGGTCATTGCGTTCGGGGGCATCGTCGTTAACGGCATGGAACAACCGGCCGCGAACAAAATTGTGGCTGAAGCTTACGACCGCGGCGTGAATTACTTCGACGTCGCGCCCTCCTACGGCAAGGGCGAGGCGGAAACGAAGCTTGGCCCCGCGCTGGAGCCGTACCGCAAGAACGTGTTCCTCTCCTGCAAGACCCAGAAGCGCGATGCCGCCGGAGCGCGCGAAGAACTGGAGCTGTCGCTCAAGCGTCTCCGCACCGACCATTTCGATCTGTACCAGTTCCACGCTGTCAGTTCGATGAAGGATGTGGAACAAATCCTCGGGCCCGGAGGCGCCGCCGAGACCTTCGAGAAGGCGCGCAAAGAAGGCAAAGTGCGATTCCTCGGCTTCTCCGCTCACTCGGCCGAGGCTGCCATTGCACTGATGGACCGCTTCAAGGTCGATTCTGTTCTGTTTCCGGTCAACTTCGTGCTCTACGGGCAAGGCAACTTCGGTCCGCAGATTCTTGCGAAGGCTAAACAAAAAGGAATTGCGCGACTGGCACTTAAGGCCATGGCCTACACGCCATGGCCGAAGGATCTGGCGCGCAACCAACGGTCCTATCCTAAGTGCTGGTACAAGCCGGTAGACGATCCCGAACTCGCACGCAACGCGTTGCGATTCACTCTCTCACAGGAGATCACCGCCACCGTCCCGCCTGGGGATGAGCGTCTCTGGCGGTTGGCCATGGACGTCGCTGCCACTTTTCGTCCTATGAGCGCGGCCGAACAGAAGCAACTGCTCGCCCGCACGGCAGGCGTCGAACCGATCTTTCGGGCGTAGTGCTGGCGATCCGGCTTCCGGACCATGAGGGATGTCTCTCGATAATGAGGCGGGCATCCCAAACCGGCTTCTCACGGCATCCGCGCCCTGCTGAGGGATGCCCTGGGATCGCAAAAAGGTGCTGAGTTGAAAATCACCAGAGTTTTGATCCTGTGCCTCGCTGCGGCGATGGGCACAAGGGCCGGAGTCGTCGAATATCATAGCAGCGCCCGCCAATTCGATCTTGCTTTACACACGGAAGCCGGCACCACCTGGAAAGGTTTGACGGCGGGCGTCAAAGTGAACGGCAAGTGGCTCCGGCTCGCCGACTTCGCGGATTGCCGCTGGGAGCCGGGCATCCTGAATTGTGCAGGCGTTGCACCGATAAAATCGTTTCAGCTCCGGTTTGAGACTCCGCCCGGCAAACCCTACGTAGTTCTGCGCGCCTCTCTGCAATCGGCAGCGAGCCTCCGGCTGGAAGGATTCCAGCTCGTCGAGTCCGTGAACGCTGTTCCTTTTCAGTCGCGGGATGCGATGATTCTCGGCGAAGGATTCAACGCTCTGGAGGTCGGGAGACTGCAGTCGGCCAACGAATTGAGCAAGCCACTCACGGCCGCTTGGATTTCGGCGATCGCGAGTCCCGGGGCAAAACGAACACTCGCCGCAGCCGCGTTGACAGCACATCTCTGGCCGACCTGGTTCCAATGGACGCAGAGCGAAGCAGGAACTGACCGCGTAGCGCTGTCCGTTCGCGCGGGCGGCGAGACCGGCAGCGAATCGATCCGTGTGAACGCCAACGCCACCGTAACCAGCGATGCCGTACTGATCGGCCTCTGGACGGATATGGAACCGCAACGGGTTCTCGAACAGGTGGAACGGGAAGTCGCTGCGCGCAATCCACGCGAAATTCCGATGCGGCGTCCTCTCCCCGGGTGGTGTTCCTGGATGTACTACGCGGGCCGCCCGAGCGAACAGGACGTGTTGCGTGAGGCCGATGCGATGCGCTCCAAGTTCTTTCAGGCGGGCTACCGGATGATACAGGTGGATGGCGGCTGGTGGGTCAAGCGGGGCGACTGGCTGCCGAACGAACGCTTCCCCCATGGCCTGCGCTGGCTCTCGGACGAGGTGCACCGGCGTGGACTTCAGTTCGGCCTTCACATGAGCCCGTTTCGGATCGATGCCGACTCTGATCTGGCGAAGCAGCATCCGGATTGGTTTGTGCGTGCACTCGACGGAAGCGGCAACGTGACCGAGGGCGGCCCGAAGAACGCCCGCTACATCCTGGACACAAGCCATCCGGAGGCGCTGCGGTGGTTGGGTCAACTGTTTGGCAACATGGCTCGCGAATGGAACCTGGACTATTTCAAGCTGGACTTTCTCGACCTCGGAGCGCGCGAAGGCATCCGCCACGATTCCTCGATGACAGGCGTTGGAGCATTCCGGACCGCGATGGCGGCAATCCGCAAGGCTGTCCCGAAACACGTCCTCATGCTGGGCTGCAACGTACCCACTCTCGCCGGTGCTGAGTATTTCGATGCCGTACGCATGGGCCCCGATATCAACCGCGTTGGCAAGGGGCACACCGGCCCGAATGGAGAGTACGCGAACATGGTTTGGGGACCGTTGCTGGGTTTGATCCCGAAGCCGGGCGGCGACTCCCAGAGCCTGACGGCCCAGGCTCGTGCTGTGGCGCGAAAATTCTATGGAAACGGTCCGCTTTTCGTTGGAGACGCCGATTCCGTACTGGTAACTCCCGATTACACGCTGGAAGAAGCGAGGGCGCACATGACCCTGGTGGCGTTGACCGGTGGTAGCCTGTTTTTGGGTGACCGCCTGGACACGATGCCGCCCGATCGCATGGCTCTTGTGACGAATCCAAAAGTGCTGGAGATCTGGCGGGAAGGCCGCCAGGCAGTGCCGATCGACTTGTTCGGCGGAGCGGAACTGCCGAGAGTTTGGAAGCTGACTCGGCCCTCAGGCGCGGTCGTGATCGCGATTTTCAACTGGTCGAATGATGCACTGGAAGCCAAGTATCAGATGCAGGCGCTTGGGGCCGGTGCAGGCTATCGTCTGCGCGACGTCTGGACGCAAGAATCGCTCGCTGCACCGGGAGGCAAGCTGCTAATCCGGCAACCAGCACATTCAGTCCGCCTGATCGAAGCGGCGCGATAAGCGCCCTATGGTTTCTTGGCTTTCTTGGCGTCTTTCTCGGCGCGCATGCGCTCGAGGATCTGCGGCCAATCATCCTGGTCGGCTCTCCGGTACAGGCCGGCCTGGATAAGTTTCTGCTTGTACTGCGCGTAGCCGAGTTTGCGCGCCTCTGCCACGGCAGCGGCGATCCGCGCACAGGTCTTGGCATCCGTTCCATCGCCTTTCCAAAGCTCCCAATATTGCGCGTCCGCACGAACGAAATTCAACACCGCCATTTCGATCGTTCCCTGTCTCTGGGGAGTGGTCAGGAAGCTGGCAAAGCTCTGGTAGCCGTGCAGCACGCGGTCCTTGTACTTGAAGATAGGGTCGTCGGGGCGGGGTTCGGTCTCCTTGCGTCCATGGAGAATGTTGTGCTGTAGCGCGAACTGCTTTGGATGCCGTTCTATGCCGTAAAGCACGATCTGTCCGGCGAACTGATCCGCTGTGCGGTCTGGCATTGGCGCGCTCAAAGACATGTGCAGGCACACCAGGCGCCCCGGAAATGCGGCAGCCCACTCGTCGATGTATTTCTTATAAACCGCCAGCAGGCGGTCGCCCGTGAAACCGACCTTCTTCCACTGTTCCATGTCCTTGGGCGTCCTGGGCAGGTGCATCTCGGAGCTCATGAAGTTGGCACAGGTAAGAGTCACTCCGACGCACTGCGGGTCGGAACTGTAGCGCTCGCCCAGTTTGCGAATCAGTCGCGAGAAATGCTTCTGGTAGATGGGATCCCACGGCACCGGTACGGAGACATCGTTACCGTAGGTGGAACGGTTCGGATTAGAAACCGATGTTAGGATCCGCGCCGCGCCGTCGGTGTAAATGTAGGCGGGCGAGTGCATACCGGCGCCGACATTCAGCTTGTACTGTTTGCCGGCTTTCCGGACTACGGCGATGGTGCGGTCGAGCGCGGAGAAGTCGTATTTCTCACGCTCCGGCTCCACCGTGTTCCATGGCGCATTGACGAGCAAGCCCGACAGTTCGGCATTCGATTTGAGGGTGGCAAGAAGCTTCTGTGCCTCTTCCTCGGATTGGGGCGCGGCCATGCTCGTATAGAGGCCCCGCATCGTCTGGGCCTGGAGAGCGGACGAGAGCGCGAGAACTAGCAGTAAGTATCGGTTCATGGAATATCTCCCTAAAAGTCGAAGCGCAGCGCGGCCTGAAAGATTCTGGCCGGACCGGCTGCGTCAATCACACCGGCCGTCAACGCATTCACATTCCTGTTGGGCATGTTGAAGTTGGTGTGATTGGTGGCGTTAAACGCCTCGGCGCGAAACTGGAGAGTTCCCAGTTCCTTGATCAGGAATTTCTTCATCAGCGCAAAGTTCAACGATGCCAGACCCGGGCCATTCAGAATATTGCGACCGGAGGTGCCGAAGCGCTGAGAACCAAGCGGCACGACTGGAAAGGCAGACACGTCGAACCACCGCTCGGGAGTTGGATTGGCTAGTACTCCGCTGGCGATGCGGTCCGGGCGGTCGCCTTCACCCTGATCCACTTGCGTATTTGAAACGCTTGGTGAAAAGGGCCGTCCCGAAGTCATTCTTCCCGAACCCGCCAACTGCCACCTGCCCAAGAATCTGCCGTAACGGCGGGGCATTTCATACGAGAACGTAGCCGTGAACACATGAAGCGCATCCCAGGAGGAACGGCCATGATCCAGCCGGCGGTTCCGGGGATCGAGGTTTCCACCCCCTCCTGCGCCCTGGCCCTGAATCAGCGATGCGTAGTCGAGCGACTTCGATAACGTGTAGTTCAGGCGGTAAAAGAAGTTGTTTGCGAAACGCCGCCGCAACGACACCATGCCTGCGTTGTACGTGGAGTTGCTGTCGTACAGGTACATCTTGATGGAATTGAATTGCGGAAAAGGCTTCGGATAAGTTCCGTCCGGTAGTCGCATTCCGGGCCTCGTATCGGGCGTGTCGGAATTGATTCGCGAACCCAAATGCGTCCCCTTGGATCCGGTGTAGCCAATTTCGAGAGCTGTAGTCGAATTCACTTGCTTTTCAACCGTCAAGTTCCAGATCTGCAGGTAGGGCGAAGCGGGGTTCAGTTCCTGACCGTAGACATCTTTCACGCCGGCTGTCTTCGAAATCTCGGCAGGGTAAGGGTTCGAGAAACTGAGCAGTTCAGGTCTCTTCGGATCGCGAGTAAAAGTTTCGGTTCCGGCGAACGGGAAGACATTCGCAAGGTCCAGCCGGATTTGGTTATTCGCTGAACCTGAATAGAAGATTCCATAACTGCCTCGAATCACGGCACGATTGCCTCCCCACGGTCTCCAAGCGAAGCCCGCGCGGGGTGCGAGTCGTTTCTTGCTGGAATAAGTGAGAGCTCGCGGAAGACTGTAATCGCTCGCAACACCCACCAACCCCGTCAGCCCGGCATCGCTTACCTTCTTCTGGAAATCCGGAAGTGTTCCGCTATCAACCACGACCAGAGCGTTTGCCTCGGGGACGAAACCAGCCATACGGCCGTACTTCTCGGCCAGCGGGACAGCATACTCGTAGCGCGCCCCGAGATTCAGCGTCAGGTTGGATGTCACGCGGAAGTCATCCTGTACGAAGGCGCCTGCGTCGGTTGTGCGGACATAAATCGGCACGGCTCCGGAACCGCGCGTTGTGTTGTTCATCATACCCAGCAGGAAGTCCGCGAAGGAGTCGTTGGTCAATCTGCCGATGAAGTTGTAGGTACCGCGGACGTTCTTCGTGAAGAGCTGGTTCACTTGCTCGCGAAGCACGCTGCCGCCCATCTTAATGGTGTGCCGCTCCTTGACCCAGGTCACGGTGTCACCAAACTCAAAGGTGTTGATGGCCCAGCGATTAGGAGCCTGATCGTCGTCGCCGATGTCCGGCATGTTCGTTATCTTGAACCTGGGAAAGCCCAACAGTTGTGGGTCGGTTGTAGTGCCCGGAATCCCCAGTTCAGCGGCAATGTTTTGGCCGGCGTGCGCGGCGACGGAACTGGTAGCGCTGCGGCTGAAGCCAAAGCGGAACTCATTGATGATCGTGGGCGCGAACATCCTGGTGTAGTTCAGGCCGCCCAGCGACGATCTTGGGCGATCCGTTGCGGCGAAGGTGCCCAATTCGCTGCCGCCAAACGGGTTCACATTGCTGTCACCGCGATTCATGAATCGGAACGAGAGCGTGTCTTTTTCCGTCAGGCGGTGATCTGCCTTGTAAAGAAAACTATTCCAGAAATTGGTGGTCACCGCCGACACGCGATAGTTATTCGCCTGACCCGGAAGGTTGGGAGCGGGGTAATAGTTGCGCAGGATAGCCGAGGCCGGATGAATGCGGCTGGCCGGAAGCTTGTTGCCAGGAAAACACCCGCCGCCGCCAGGCGCTGTGCACGTAGCTGTCGAAAGCGGATCTTTCAACGCCTCCACCTTGCCTTGCGCTGTCAGTGTCTGGGAAAAATCGCCGATCCTCTCGAGATCCGTGGGAACCCGCATCAAGTGCACATTGCCCTGAGATTGGCGGTAGCTCTCCCAACTGAAAAGGAAGAAAGTGCGATCCTTCCCGTTGTAGAGTTTGGGAATTTTGACAGGACCGCTGAGCGTCGCCCCAAACTGGTTGCGCCGCAGCTTTGATGTGTCGTCGGCGAAGAAGTTCCGCGCATCCAGTTTGTCGTTCCGCAGAAACTCGAACAGTGCGCCGTGGAAGCGGTTCCCTCCGGTCTTCAGGGCCATGTTCACAACGCCTCCGGCCAGACGGCCGAATTCCGCCGAATAGCCCGAAGTCTCCACCTTGAATTCCTGCATGGCATCGAGGGGCGGCCGGGTCTGGGTCTGTCCGCCGCGTTGGTTGTAATTGTTGAAGCCATCCACTACAAAGTTTGTGTTGTCGGGACGGGCTCCGTTTGCCGCCATGTCGCCACCCATCCACGGTCCTTCCTGCTTCTGCGCCACACCAGGCACCAGCAGACCCAGTTCGAAGAAATCGCGGCCGTTGAGCGGCATGTTTGCGATCTCCTGATTGACGACGACATCGCCTTTCACGGCGTTCTCAGTGTTCACTACCGGGAGTTGGGCTGCAACTTCAATTGTTTCGGAAACGGCCCCCACTTCCAGCGTGAAATCCATCCGTGCCGTTTGGCCCACCTGCAATTCGATCCCGGTCTGCTTTACCCGCCGGAAGCCGGGAGCGTCCGCGCCGGCATCATAGCGCCCCGGTTGCAGGTTTGGCAGCGAGTACTCGCCCTCTGCGTTGGTCTTGGCGGTCCTGGTTTCGTTCGTCTCGATACTTCTTACGGTAATCGTCGTCCCGGGCACAACAGCGCCGGAAGAATCACGCACATCGCCTACGAGCCTGGCGGCCGGCGTTTGGGCGAATAGAGGCAGCATGAGACACGCTGCTGGTAAGAAGAAATGGAGGAGGTTTCGCATTCGGGTTTATTCTATTGACACACGCTAGCTGGCTATTTGGAGTTGGTTACAGCGAGCAGCAAGACATACGATATCATACTTAGTAGTACTCCAACTCCAGCACGCCTGGGTGTGTTCCACAACTATTCCCCGATCGATCGTAGATCGCAAAGCCGTAGCCTTCCCTGCCCTCCAGTAGGTTCGGACTACAAAAGCCAGTGGCGCGCGATCTGGTCGTTCTCATCGGCCGTAATCAGTAGATCCAGAAGCCGGCCTTTCAGTTCCCGAACGGTGTTCTGATGTGCGGGATCTGTATACAGGTTTCGATACTCGTGAGGATCATTTTCCAGATCGTAGAGCTCCCCAAGGCCACCGGGATAGTAATTGAACTTCCACCTCCGGGTCCGGATCATTTTCCCGTCGGGATGCAAGATCCCGCCCACGCCTTTGCCGGGAGCGAAAGGCATCTCGAGAGCTCCACCTGTGATCACTTCCGGAATGACATTCTCGGCAAACACGAATTCGCGCGCCTGATACGCGCCTCTACGCGAATCCGCCAAGGCGGAAAAACTGCGGCCTTGGCAGCTCTCCGGGATGGCCGCGCCGCAAAAATCGAGAACAGTGGGCAGGACATCCACGGTTTCAATCAGATCGGCATGCCGGCGCGGCTCGATCCGGCCGGGATAACGCACCAAAAGCGGTACATGGACCGACTCCTCGAAGAACACGTTCTTTCCGTTTAGCCCGTGCTCCAGCAATTGATCGCCGTGATCGGAAGAGAGTATGACGATCGTATTTTGCGACTTTCCGGACTTTTCCAGTTCATCAAGGATTCGCCCGACTTCGCGGTCCACCATCGAAATGCCGCCATAGTAACTGCGGTTGCCCCACTGCAGCAAAGTGCGATCCATTCCGTACTGCCCTCCGCCGCGCAGGATCTGGGCCTGAACCGGTTTCGGAAGACTATGGATGTATTCCAGCGTAGCGGGCCTGGGCAGCGGGATCTCAACATCGTTGTACAGCGAGTCGAACGGCGCGGGCACAGTGTGCGGCGAGTGCGGCTTGAAAAAGGAAGCGAACAGGAAGAACGGCTTTGACGATGCGGCGAACTCGCGCAGCATCTCACAACTCTTTGCCCCAACCCAGGCGGTTTGCGTGAACTCATAATCGATCAGCGCGCGATGCGGATTCTGGCCGGGAGCGCGATTCTTCGTTGTTGCGTTGTACGGAATTTTGGCGTTCGGATCGTGCTCCGTCCGCCACTTCACATAATCGGAGTATGGATCGGACTTAGGCACGCCGTCGTCAAGGAGAACCTTGTCGAAACCCGTGGATCGCGCGTGCTCGGACGTTGGAGGATAGAAGTGCAGCTTGCCCACTGACCCGGTCTGATAACCGGCCTGCTGCAACAGGCGTTGCATGAAAACCTCACGCTGGTCGCACGGCGTATAGTTGACGCGATTCTTGTGGCTATGGGGATAGCGGCCTGTGAAAAAGCTGATGCGCGAAGGGACGCAGACCGGCGCCTGCACGAAAGTGCTGGTGAAATTCGCAGATGCCGCGGCCAGCCGGTCGATATTCGGAGTGCGGATCATGCGATTGCCGTTTGCGCCCAGGCAGTCCGCGCGGAGTTGATCGGCCATAATGAACAGCACGTTCGGCCGCTCGACGCCGGCGGCAACGGCAACGGCAGCCGCGCCGCCAGCCTGAAGTAATCCTCTTCTTGTTAGGTCGGGCATAGATATTCAACCTCGGAAGGTCGTGCTGCTGAACCTCCAAATGAGAGCAGTTCCGAATTGCGGCATCGAGCGGACAACCGTCCACCTCTGCTGGCTTGTCATGATCGTCTTCTTCAAGTCCTTTTCGATAGGGTATCCGAAGCGCCCAACGCCAGGCACGCAGAAGAATCGGAAGATGTACGCTTTCTCATCCTCCGTATCAGAAATAAAACCGCAATGCCAACTGGATGTAGCGAGGCCGGGCTGCGGCTGTGTACTGCCCAAACTGAGCGTTGACCTGGTTTCCGAGCGGGTCGAAGCGTGCGGTAGTGTCGACATTGGTGAATTGCGTGTGGTTAAACGCGTTGTACATCTCACAGCGGAACTGCAGGCGCTTTTGCTCGTGAATTGGAAAATTCTTGAATAACGCTATATCCCAGTTGTTGATTCCTGGCCCGCGGATCACCGTCTTCGCGGCATTACCCATCGTGCCTCGGTCTGGAATCTGGAAAACGCTCGTATTGAAAAACCGCGAAAACGTCCGCTCGCCCTTCGGAAGCACCGGGTTGCCCGTGAGGACAATGCGAGGGCCGACCGAGGGTGTGCCGGAAAGATCCGTCGCCGTGGTCTGAGTAAATCCGACTCCAAGCGGCGCTCCGCTGACGAAACTGGCGATGCCGGAAATCTGCCAGTTGTGCAGTGCCACCCGGGCCACCTGGTTGTTCCATCGCACCTTGGGAACGTCGTACAGGTAGTTGATCTTCACGACGTGCGTACGATCCCAACCCGTCGGGCCGTAATACCACTCGCGCAGCGGCACAAGCGTATTGATGACGTTTCCTTCGGCATCGTTGTAATCCATCGACTTCGACCATGTCCACGATCCACCGAACTGCAGGTTCTTCGTAAACCGGCGCCGGATGGTCAGTTGTAACGAGTGGTAATTCGAACTGCTGGCGCTCTCGATGAGATCGATGTCCGTGTAGCCGATCACGGGCCGGAGAAACGCTGGTGGAAGTGCCGATTTTCCGGGGAGGGTCGGGTCCACGTTCGCAGCCGCAAAGTTCGCGCCTAGCGGGATCCGGTTGACGCCGCGGCGCCAGACCAGGTGTCTCCCGAGTGACCCGACGTAGCCGACGTCGAGAATCGTTCCGTAACCGATGTCCTGTTGCACTGCGAAGCTGAAATTCATCACGCGCTGCAAGGCGGTGTTTGGATCGCGGCCCAGGACGTTTCCCGGAAAGAGCAGGCTAGCCGACGACTGGAGCGCATTGAGTTGGCCATAGTTCACGATTGGCGTCGTCACGAAGGGCGGCTGCGCCACCAGGAACTTGAAGGCGTCGGACATGTTTTCCCGATTGTAAAAGACGCCCACGCCTCCACGCACGGCCGTTCTGCCATTGCCGAAGACGTCGTATGCAAAACCAATCCGCGGCGCGGCCGCAACAGACCCGCGGCTGGTCAGCGAACGAGAGTAGGAGTTATCGACCGAGGCTGCGACCATGCCGTTGAACGGGTCGCCCGAATTCGGCGCGATCGCTCCAATCAGCGCCGCCGCATACGTGTTGCCGGTAATCGGATCGATGCCGACGCGCTTGCCCGCGCGGTCCAAACCCGGACCGATGAGTTGCACCTGCCGCGCCGGGTCAAAGCGCGACGGGAGGAACCCCGACATCAGGTTATCTCCATCATAGATGGGAGGCGCGATGTAAAGCCGGAGGCCGTAGTCGAGCGTGAGCCGGCGGCGGACTTTCCAGTTGTCCTGGACAAAAATCTCACCGACCATGTTTCTCGCATGCATGTGCGGACGCGCGGAGCCTTCCGAGTACGAATTGAAGACGCCAAGTGCGGCATTCGCGTAGGCATAACCGGCATTGAGCGGATTATTCGCATTGACGCCGAAATTGACGGCGCCATTGAACAGAACGTTTCCTGCAGGCATGTCGCGGTTGAAACGCTCCAGATAAAGGCCCGCCTTGACGGTGTGCGCCCCGCGCGTCACAGTCAGCTTGTTATCCAGGTTCAGGACCAACTGCGAGAGGTCGAACGGAACACGGCCATTCACCACCGTGTTGGCCGCGCGCGTCACGCCGCCGAACGTTAGGTTAGGAACGATCTCGAGGGGGTTGATCGACGGATTAAACTGGCCCGCCAGGAAACCGATATGGGTGCGCTGGTTTTGTTGCAGCGTCTCCTCCGAGAAGCTGTGCCGTTCGCTTTGATGCATCATACCCACCTGAAACTCATTCAGAAGCGTCGGCGAGAAGATACGCGTGTACCTCGCGGAGAGCACTTGTGACGGCGCGGCGCAGGTGGCATCGGCGAACTGAGGCCAATTAGCTGTCAGACCCGGCACGCCACTGTTGCCCGATTTCGTCTGGTCATATCCGGAATAGCCGAACACCACCGAGTTATGCGAATCGATCACGTAATCGAGTTTCAGACTGTCAGTCCGCTGCGGGCTGTCAAGCTTGGTATTGAAGACGTAGTTGAATTGCCCTTTTGAAATGTCGCGGTCGAAGTAATTCGGGACAGGAAACAGCTTCAAAATAGCTATGCCGCTCTTGTCGAGCTGCGATGCCGGAATCCGGTTTCCGGGGAAAGGTGAGGCGCCGTTGAACGGATCGCGAACAACGATGATCTTGTTGTTCAGGTCCATCGATTGCGAAAAGTCTCCCTGGCGTTCGAGCAAAGTCGGCGTGGTCACGTTCGAGACTCCGCCTGTCGCGGTGGGCCAATACTCCTGCTGCCAGAAGAAGAACAACTTATCACGGTTCCGGTTGAATCTGCCGGGAATGTATATAGGACCGCCAATGTTGTAGGTCCAGGTATTGTACCGGTAACGCGGCTTATGCTGGCTGAGCCGGTTGTCAAAAAAATCCGTGGCGTTGAACTGCTCGTGCCGTTTGAAATACGAACCGAGGCCGTGAAAGTCGCGGGTTCCCGATTTGGTCACAATTTGGATGTTCGAGCCCGCCATTCGTCCGTATTCCGCCTGGTAATTGCTCAGCAGCACTTTCACCTCAGCAACCGCGTCCTGGCTGACGTTCAGCTTGTTACTTTGGCCGTCGTCAATGTCGATCGCAGGCGTACCGTCAACTGTAATGTTGTTGGACGCCCGCCGGTTGCCGAGTACGTGAAGATCCTGCGCAACGTCGAGCGACTCGTTGTTGGTCCGGTCAACCACGCCCGGCAACAGCCCGATAAGAGAGGTGACGTTTCGCCCGAGCGTCAACAGATTGTCCGCCTGCGCGTTCGTCACCACGTCGGCCCGCTCGGCGCTTTCTGTCTGTACCGCCGCCGCTCGTGCCTGAACAATTACCGTTTCTGAAACAGTGCCGAGTTCCAGAACCATCGTGCCCGCCGAAAGGCGCTCGCCGGTAGCGAGCATCAGGTTCCGCTTTTCCATCGTCTTGAAGCCGGCTGCCGAAACCGCTAGTGTATACTCGCCCGCCTCGATTCCATTGAACGTAAATCCACCGTTGGCAGCGCTGGAAATCTGCCGCTGGAAGCCGCGCGAAGGATTCGTGAGTTTAATAGTGGCCGTAGGCACCGCCAACCCGCTGGAGTCGTAAACGGTACCAACGATGGAACCCGTGATAATTTGTGCGCACAACGGCGGAACCGCCAACGCGCAGCAGCAAAGTGCAATCCGAGAGGCAGTGCGTTTCACAGCTTGTCCTTTCCCTACAAATCGTCGCGTTGCCAACCGCTGCCCAACAGCAGCATCATTCACCTTCGAATTTACCGGGGCCGGTCCAGTGCGGTTTCCGCCGCGATGGTGCTGTGCATGGCGGCAAGCCGCACACTCTTGGGCATGTCCGGGCGGCTGAGGGTGTCATAAAGGGCGAAAGCTCCCTTACGGTCGTTTTGCACCATCAGCCCTTCGGCGCAGACCAGGCCGGCTGCGGCTACCGCCGTCCGCATAGTCCCTCTCGTCTTCACAAGCCCATCCCGAAGCGCCTCGGTGGCCCGTGGACCGCTGATGCGCCCCAGCGCCGCCGCTGCCGCCTGAGCAACATCGGCATCGCTGTCGTGCATCAACTTCGCGAGCGGATCCACCGCCTTCGCGTCCTTTCGTTGGCCTATCGAATCGATCACGCCCACCAGCAGATTTCCCTTCACACTCTTCAACGCGCCCCGCAGGGCATCGTCTACGGATGGATCGGGAATCGGTACCAGCGCGAAACGCGCGTAGTGCGAAAACTTCGGGTCCGGCAACAAAGCGGCTAGCGCGGGAACGGCATCCTTTGTACCTACCATCGCCAGGCGCATGCAGGCCTTGGCTTTCTGAAATACGGTCGATCCAGGGTTCTTGAGAATCTGCACCAACTGCGGCGAGTCGAGCTTCATAATCGTCGCCGCCTGAAATTCCGGAGGAATAGGAGGCCCTGCGGGACGCCGCCCGCTCTTCGCCGGGACTGCCGCGGGCTGCTGCCCGGTGGAAATCGTCTGTCCAGTGTTTTGCATCGTTCCGGTATCCTTTCCCGTCTCCGCTTCCCTATACCAGCCGCCAAGGCGGACGCATCTCCCGCGACCGCATGCGATTGGCCTCAGCGTCGTTGACGAACTCCTGTTTGGCCGGGTCCCACGTCAGTTTGCGCCCAAGCTGGTACGCGATGTATGCCGCATGGCAACCGATATGGGTGTTGGCGGCGGCGGCGGCGTGAGACTTGGGCTGCGACCGCGTCTTGATGCACTCCACGAAATCCCGCCAGTGGTAATGCAGCGTAAGGTTAAAGGCATCCCCCTTCTCAGGCGGAGGCAGCTCTAACTTCAAATTCTCTGAGACCTCGATCTTGCCAGTGTCGCCCGTCTCCACCCAACCGTTGTCTCCCTCGAACCGCACACTGCACGGCCCCAAACCCATCCAGCCGGTATTGCGATGCACGAGCTTCACGCCGTTGGCGTAGCGGCAGTACACAAAATACGGACCGCTAGCACCACCCTTCGGCTCGTATTCGATTGGCTGCGTGTCATCCGCGTTGTTGACGTACTGGCAAAGATCGGCGGTATGCGAGCCCCACTCGAGGATGCCGCCGCCGTGAAAATCGAAATAGCCGCGCCAGCGTCCTTGCACATACAGCGAATGATACGGCCGCCACGGAGAAGGACCGAGCCAGCGCTCCCAATCCACCACCGACTTGGGCGGCTCCGGCTCGGCGGGCAGCCAATCGTGAGTGGTGATGGGCGACATATTCGCGTCGTTGCAGTGGAGCGTATGCAACTTGCCGAGTTTGCCGCTACGGGCCATTTCCATGGCAACCATGAAATTCTTACCGTTACGCCGCTGGCATCCCGCTTGGTACACAACGCCATAACGGCGGACGGCGTCGGCCATCGCCTGGCTTTCCTGGATCGTCATCGAGCAGGGCTTCTCACAGTAGATGTGCTTGCCGGCCTTCGCCGCCAGGATCGACATGGGAGTATGCCAGCGGTCGCCGGTGGCGATTAGAACGCCGTCGATGTCCGAGCGGTCCAGCAGTTCCTCATGGCTCGCATACATCTTGCAATCGTTGTTCTGGTAACGCTTGTCTACCGTGCTCTTGACGAACTCGCGACGCTCGTTCCGGACGTCGGCCACGGCAACGATGCGCGTGTCCTGGTAGCTCAGGATGCAGGCCACCGAGGATATGCCGCGGTTGCCGATGCCGATCCCGCCGAACACGATTTTGTCGCTCGGCGCCACGGCGCCGGCGCGCTGGCCCAGCACCGAGCTCGGTACGATCATCGGGGCCACCACCGCCACGCTCGCTTGGGCCGCGGTCTTGGCAAATTGCCGCCGCGAAATGGATCCACTGCTCTCGTTCATCGTTTGTTGTTCTCCTAGGCTCTATTCGCTCTATGATTAATGTTCGTCTTTCTCTCCGCCATCGCGGCCTTATGACTAAATGCCAGAGCAGGCATTTGCCTCGCGACGCTCCCCGGCGGTCTCGCCGTCGTGATTCCACCTCAGCACGGACGAAATCGCGGATGGGAACGCGAAAGCAGGATCGGGTATTAGAGAGCTTATTGTCGATTGAATCGTCAATATGTTACCTCGCGATTCGACTGACGCTTGCACCTGTCGGTAATGCTCCATTGTGAAAGCTCTCTTCGTGTGCTTGGCTGCTCGCGAAAAGACAAGAACGCGCTGGCAGGCGAGAACTTTCGAGCAGAGACTGAAGTCAATGCTTGCTCAGGTTTTCAAACCAATACAAGCCACCTTTACCTGCTACTGCGATGTCCAGGTCGCCATCACGATCTATGTCAACAACCCGAACCTGCATTCCCCCACCGACCCGTCCTCCATATTCCAGTATGTGACGCATCCAAACTAGTTCACCTTTATCATTCCTCGTGTAGTCATACCAATAGAGGCCGAGCGGTTCGTTGCCACCAAGGTCTTTTCCGTTATGAGCGTGGTATCGCTTGCCCGTAACGACTTCCATCTGACCATCATTGTTTAAGTCCGCAATAGTGACAGCATGAGGTTGCGACCAACTCTCGTCAATAATGTGCTTAGTCCACTTTCCGTCAGCCGTGCGCTCCAGCCAGAACAACCCTCGCTCATGGGCATAGGATGTAAGCACATCATTCTTACCATCTCCATTTATGTCCAACACATGCATGAAGCCAAGCCGGGTAAACTTAAATTCCTCGAATTCCTTGTGGTAGGTCCACTGTCCCTTCCTGGGATCCGGCGGAGCCTCCCACCATCCTGTGGGCGTAAGTATGTCGTTGCGACCATCACCATTGACGTCCCCGGCACCAATTCCATGGCCAAATCCAGCATCACTCACGATGTGTTTTACGTAGCTGCCATTTTCCAGACCATACCAGACAAGCTGGCTCTGTTTGCCGCCGAACTGCGGCAAAAGCTCCTGCGCCTTGCCGTCATTATCGAGATCCACCAAAAAGCTGAATTCCACCGGCGATCCGGAATCAATGAGATGCTCTTTCCACATTCCACCGCTCTTGCCGGGGTTCTCGAACCAACTGATCTTCCGGCTGAACCAAGTGCTACTGATCACATCTAAGCGGCCATCACCGTTTACGTCTAGTACATGAACGCTGAAATCATCAAGATTATTGTTCTCATAACCGAGCCGGCGAAAGCGATTTTTCTGAAAGCCTAAGCCCTCGTACCAGTTGCCGCCAGAGATGACATCCAGCTTCCCGTCGCCGTTAACATCGCCCACGGCACACGTTTCGGCCACCCCGAGATCAATGACATGCTTGGCAAACGGGATGTCGTCCATGAAATCGCGTGTCACCGCAGCGCCTGACGGATTTTGACGGCTGCCGGGAGTTTTCTTCGTTAGCCCCTGGGCGTCTGCGCACAGGCATGGGTAAATCAGCAGCAAGAACAGTGGTAGACACGCCGCACCGGCAGAAAGGAATCTCGATCTCATACGATGCGGGCGCTCCCCGAAAGCGTCGGTCCGGAATAGCCGTGCTCGTTTCAATTCAGTCGGGCCGCTCGCTCCGGCGTTCTCTTCTGTCTCCGGCGCTTCGATCGCTTTCCAGCTACTCATTCCCTGAACCCCCATACTATGGCTGGTACCATGCTCGCCCAGTATGACGCAGGCGTGGCACCATGCAAGTATAATGTCTACTCATGGCCCCGTCAAGGATTTTCGGAGCTTCTTGACTGCTTGCCCGATTTCGCGGAAGATAGAGCATGGTGCCGTGCCGTCGTTGGCAGGGCTGTCTACAGCACACATGATGACGAAAAGCGCCTCAAAATACGCCCCCCTGTATCTGAAGCTGAAACAGGAGATCCTCCGCAAGATCCGGGCCGGGGAATATGCCCCCGCCCAGCAGCTCCCGACAACGGTCGAGTTAATGCAGATCTACGAAGTCAGCGACGGGACCGTGAAGCGCGCGATGCGGGAGCTAGTTTACGAGGGCTCGATTTATACGGTAAATGGGAAGGGCAGCTACGTCTCAGACCTCCGGCAGTCCTCCGCAAGCGAAACGCCACGTGCGAACAAACAGGCGATCGCTATCGTCTATGGCCGGAGACCCAATGAGGTTATAGGCAACCTGTTCTACTCGGCAGTGCTTGAAGGCATGGAGGAGGAACTGCGCAGGCACGGACTCGGACTTGAACTGGTCAACCTCAAGACGCTTCCTTTTCACGAACTGATCGCCGCGCGGAAACGCGGCGCTTTTCCTGCCGTCATGCTGATCACTACCCTGCGGCAGGATGAGGTGGCGGAACTGGCCGGGTCCGGTGACGCTACGCTGAGCTTGTTCATCCAATACGCGGAGGTTCCCGGTCTATACTGCCTCGTGAACGACGAACTGGCCGGCGCTCGCGCCGCCGTGCGTCACCTGCTGGATGCCGGTTGCAGGAGGCCGGGCGCGATAGTGGTGCCACAGCGCGCCACCTACACGGAACAACGTTGGCTGGGATATCAGCAGGCACTCGCCGAGCGTGGCTTGGCGTGCGATGAGGCGCTGATAGAACCGGCCGACTGGTCGATGGAAGGGGGCTATCTGGCCATGCGACAGCTCTTGCTGCGGCGTCCGGATATCGACGGTGTCTTCGCCATGAACGACGCCATGGCTATCGGGGCAATCGGCGCCGCCTTAGAGGCGGACCGCAACGTGCCGGAAGACCTCAAGATTATCGGCTATGACGATATAGAGTTCGCCCGTTTCTTCCGTCCGAGCCTGTCTACCATGCGGGTGCGCCGCGACGAGATCGGACGCAGGGCCGTAAGCATCCTGCTGCAAAGAATTGACCAGCCGAACGCCAACTTCGCAATCGAGAGGATCGAACCGCAGCTGGTCGTTCGCCAGACCACCGGCACGCCGCGAGGCCTGTAAACTCTTGCCACCGCCGCACAATCACGTCGCGGTACTTGGGATCCAGTCCGATCAGGCGCGCTTTGCGGCCGGCCTTCTCGCACGCATCCAACGTGGTTTCCGACCCGCCAAACGGGCCCAGGATCGTGTCCGGCTCTTGCTGCTGATGTTCTGTTCAACGCGCTCGCCGCCCTGCCCGGGAGAGTCCACGGAACAGCATTCGGCGTCAACGCGCTGTGACATAACCCTAAACCAATAGGGAGATCCCCCGGCTTTGCCGGGGCGGCAGTAGAAGTTTGACATTTCCGGGAGTCCATCGCGGAAACTACCAGACGTGAGCCGCCAAGCACACGAAAGGAGTTTCCACGATGGACGATTTTGAAAATTTAAGCCATACCAGGTGGGACTGTTAATTTCACGTAGTATTCATTCCAAAGTATCGCAAGAAGAACAAGTACGAGATCCCAGCCCTGATCGAGTATGAATATCGAGGTCAGGTGGACACGGTGACCGAAGTTCGGAAGGCCTATGCATACTGCCGGAAAGTATTGGCATGAGACGCTCGCTATGACTCGAACATTCTCGATCCATTCGCTCCTTTGCTCGACAGCGATGGCCGCTATGACGCTGCTCGCGGTTTGCCCCGGTTCAGCGGCGCAAGACTCCAAAACAGGTCCGCGACTACAGAAATTCCTGCAACTTAGTCCGCAAGCTGACGCCAACGAGGACGGCATTCTGACTCAGGCGGAGGCTCAGAAATATCGCGAAAAACTCCGCCAGAGCAAGGCGGAACCCGCTCAGGCATTGCTCGAAGCCGTTGCCTGCCATACGGAAATGGTCCCCATGCGCGATGGAGTCCGCCTGGCGACCAGCATTTGCCTGCCCGCCGGAGGAGGATCCTGGCCTGTGGTTCTGATCCGCACTCCATATGGCCGCAAAGACCAGGTGAACAAATCCGGCAATTACCTCAAGAACCGCTATGCGTTTGTCGCCCAGGACTGGCGCGGGTTGTTCGACTCTGAGGGGAAGTTCACCCCTGAGGTAATGTCCGGACATGTTAATTCGGACGACGGCTATGACACCGTCGAGTGGATTGCGCGCCAAAGTTGGTCAAACGGCAAGGTCGGGATCACGGGAGGCTCCGGCCCTGGCATCGCGGCGAAGCAAGCGGTTCTGGCGAACCCGCCACACCTCGTTGCCGCGGACGTTTCCGTCGCATCGATGTTCCCTCGCGATTTCGCTCTCTACCACGGCGGAGTGCCGCTCAGCCAGAACGACGCGTGGGCGGAGCAGCGCGGGGTCAAATCAAATCCGTGGCCGAAGCCCCGTCCGCCGCAGTTCGATTTCACTCGCTATTCCTGGCCAGCCGATCATCGCAAGGAAGCCGCTCCGTGCGGGCGAATCGCAGTACTGGATCACGGTGGCTGGTACGATATTTTCAGCCCGTCGGTACTGGATGATTTCATGGCGATCGGAGGCAAGAACAATCGCGCCATTGTAGCCGCCAAGGGCCACGGCGCCGTGCTGGAGGGGCTGAAATACCCTCCGCAGGACCTACCTGCAAGCTCGGCGATGGCGTGGTTCGATCACTGGTTAAAAGGAAACGACACCGGGGTGATGAATACTCCACCGATTCGCTATTTTCTTATGGGCGATACGATGCGGACCGGAGCCCCCGGCAACGTTTGGAAGCAGGCGGACCACTGGCCGATTCCAAGCACACCGCTCTACTACTATCTCCAGAGCGACGGCAAACTGAGCACCGACAAACCGCGGGGCAAGAGTGCGCCGGTTACTTACGCCTACGATCCTAAGAATCCGGTTCCAACCGTCGGCGGCGCAAATCTGGGCGAAAACCGCGGCCCATTAGACCAACGAAAACTGAAGGATCGCAAAGATATCATCCGCTTTGTATCCGAGCCCCTGTCGAAACCGATCGAGATCACCGGCAATGTGATTGTGGAACTGTACGTCACGCCGGA
This sequence comes from Bryobacteraceae bacterium, assembly GCA_963668605.1. Classification (GTDB taxonomy): domain Bacteria; phylum Acidobacteriota; class Terriglobia; order Bryobacterales; family Bryobacteraceae. The sequence goes on along the minus strand of OY764903.1, from coordinate 6,886,326 downwards.
TGTGGCGGACACCAGCATCATGGTCAAGTTCATTGACGTCTACCCGAACGGCTATGAGGCATTGATGCTGGATAACGCGATCATGGCCCGGTACTGGAAGGGATTCAACAAAGCCGCTCCGCTTGAAAAAGGGAGAATCCGCAAGCTGACGCTCGACCTTTGGAAAACGGCGCTGATCCTGGACAAAGGCCATCGCATCGCCGTTCACATTACGGGGAGCAACACGCCACGTTACGAGATTCACCCGAACTCATTTGAGCCGGTCTCCTCGTATGAGAACGCGCCCATCGCGCATATTTCGGTAGCAACATCCGCTGAACATGCTTCACGTTTGATTCTGCCGTCGATCGCGCCCGGCGTCAGCAAAGACTACAATCCTGACAAATGACGTCCGTGATGGGGAACTGCCGGCTCGAGTTTCTGCAGACTCCCGGCCACACGACGGGAAATATCTGCATTGTGATGACCGGCAAAGGGGAGCCCGGCCTGCCTGGTGCGCTCGTCACGGGTGACACTCTCTTTATCGGCGATGTGGGCCGACCGGACCTCTCCGCGAACGACACCCAGGTCTACCCTGCGCACGGCGCCGGCTCGCTATGCGGCCGCCAGATGAGCTCGGCAACTCGTCCACGATCGGAAGAGAGCGGCGCTCGAACTACGCACTCCAGGCCCGAAGTTGCGACGAGTTCATCCATCTTCTGACCGACAGCCTACCGCTCCGACCCGAGTATTTCGCAATACGCGCGTCTCGGAACGCTCACGTTGGGTGGCCGTTTGGCCGGTGGCTGGCGAGCACACCCGTAGCTCAGCCCGTTCGAATCCAGATTGTGGCTCACCCAGAAACTCCAACAGCGATAAAGGATATTTTGATGGCTCTCCATCCTGGACGACTTTAGAACTCTTGCGCTTCAACTTCAGTAGCGACCCAAAAGCGAAGGGCTTGTCATCATGGGGATACGCAGGTCACAGGAAATCGGCGCGCGAGCGCGCTACTTCCGGCGGCATCCCTCGGCCGCTGCCGGCCAACTTCCGAGTGACCGCGATCACCGGCCGGAGCGTCGCCGACGCCCGAGAGCGGCGTATTGCGTGCGCCGAGATCTGATTTCGCGGTGGGATGAGGATCTCGCACGAGGCATCGCAGCGGTCAAGTTCCCGGTTTGCGCATTTCACATTCCTATGCGCGGCAGCCGCGAAGCAGGAGGCCACGTCCCGAGCGTTCGCTTCGCTAACGATAATGCTGGACTGTTTCCGTTCTGATACTGTGAATTCATGCTTTTAACGCGTGTCGGAATTTGCGTGTTATTCGGAATGACGGTAACTTACGCTGCACCACACGCTGGCTTTCTGACGAAAATCGGAGGTAGTGACGCCGATTCAGTAGCAGCCATGGCTATAAACGCTGCCGGAGAAATCTACATCGCAGGTACGACCTACTCACGCGACCTTCCCGCAAAAAATCAGCCGATGAGTTCTAATTTGTATCGGGTTGACGGAAACACGACGCGCCCTATTTTTACGTTGCAGGACGATGTACTCTCTGTTGAACCCGACAATCAGACACCCGGCAGGCTGTGGGCCGGAACCTCGACTGGAGTCTTCCGATCCAACGACAACGGGGCAACCTGGACGGCCATTTCGAATGGGCTGCCGGTCGGCTCATTCACCGTCGCTGTGGATCCGAAGAACGGAACAACCATCTACGCGGCAGTAACCAGTCAGAGTTTTCTTTACAAGAGTACGGATGGCGGCGAGAACTGGACTTCCCTGGTACTACCCTCACCTGCCGGCACTATTCTCAAAATCGATCCCACACGGCCGTCCATCTTATACGTGTCTGGATTGAACAATTTTTATCAGGGTATGCGCTCTCAGGACGGAGGCCTGACGTGGGAGCACCTCCAATGGCACTTCTTCGTCACGGACTTTGATGCGAGGCGGCCTGGCGTAACCTATGCCATCAACTACGCGATTTCGGGGGAGCTATGGAAGAGTGCAGATTACGGTATCACGTGGGCAATCACGAGTGCGCCACTGGGGACACGCGCTAGCAAAGTAGATCCCTTCCACCCCAATACTATTTATGCCGTAACATACGAGGCCATTTATCGCAGCAGCGACAACGGCGTGACGTGGACGAAAACGACAGCGCCGGGCAACTTTCTGCAGAAGATTGCCGCTGATCCGCGATCGCCATTACTCTACGCTGCTTCGACTAGGGGTATTGTTCGCAGCAGTGACGGCTTTGCAACTTGGACCGTTGATAGCTATGGAGTCTCGGAATACACCAGCTCTCAAACCAACGTATTGTGGCCGGGGTCGGTGCCCTCGGATGGCGGACCGACCTCTGTCTTTCTCAGTGCGAAAAGAACGTCCGATGTGTTTGTCGCCAAGCTGGATCGATCGGGCAATCTAATGGCGGCGGCGTATTTGGGCGGTCTGGATGATGATGCCCCCGTCGCGCTTGCCTTGGATGCCTCCGGGGCTGTTTATGTCGCCGGAACCACTACATCGGCCTATTTCGCAGACGTCCAAGCCGGAGGCTGGCCGAATTATATTTTTGTTTCCAAGCTCACGGGCGATTTGACGAGAGTCGAAAGCACGCTGACTATGAACGGTTATCCCACAGGCTCGGAACAATTGCGTCCCAAATCATTAGCCTTCGATTCCAAAAGAGGCATGCAGTTGGGCCTCTACCATTCGCACATGATTTGCCACGTTGTAATCCTTGACCATCCGCCACAATGCTATACACTGACTGATTCTTCGATCTACACTGTCGATTTCTCCGGTGCCCCTCTCCAGTTCCGTTACGCCGGTGTTCCGTCTCCGGATGTGCTGCTCTCGCACCTGGACGGAGGCTTGTATGTTGCCGGCGGCAACACGATTTGGAAATTCAGGGCCTCTGGCGAACTCGAATTCGCCATGGGAATGGGTCACGCCACAATCAAGAGTGGGGCCCTCGACTCGAATGGCAACTTCGTCTTCGCAGGAACCTCCGGCTGTGGGTCGGACTTTTACACCAACACCGACGCTTTTCAACCTCACTCGGACGCTCCGTCCTACACCAATTCCAGTCATGCTTTCGTCGCTGGTCTGAATCCGGATTCCTCGGCGATCGTTTTCTCCACCTGCCTGCGTGGAGAGAACACCGATACCGCTAATGCTGTTGCCGTAGACGCAGCGGGTCGCCCCATCGTTGCCGGTGGGACGGCATCCCATCGCTTCCCAACACGCTCGCCGCTGATGGGCGCCTTCGAGTCTGCCGGAGGATTTGTCTCCATGTTCAACCCTGGTGCGACCGACCTGCTCTTCTCCACGTTTGTCGGAGACTTGCGGTCTTTCGAAGTCAAGGCAATCACTCTGGACGCCGCCGGAAATGTTGTCGTGGCGGGACACACGTATGGAGGCGGAAAGTCGAATTCTGACGTAGTGGTTCTACGCCTTGACGATCTCCAGGTGGATTCCACCCACATCGATTCCGTGTGGAATGCCGCGAGCCAGGCCGCTGCTCCCCTTGCCCCAGGCGAACGAGTGATCGTAAAGACCGTCGGAATTTCGTCGACTGCTCGCGTTCTCGTCGAGGGCGTTGCACTTTCTACCTCCGAAGACGGGACCGTTACGATGCCGGACTGGATCGATGCCAATCCCCAAGCCAGCGTCGAAGTGGAGTACGACGGCGGCCGAACGAGCCCGGTCGTCCTACCCACAGCCCCTCATGCACCAGGTCTATTCACTGTCGATGGCACCGGAGTTGGCCACGCGATCATCTTCAACGAAGATGGCACGCCGAATTCCTCCGAGAACCCAGCCTGGCATGGCGCTCTGATCAGTATCGCCGTGAATGGCGCAGGCAATCAGTTATACGGCGTACCGATCAACGTTCATTTCAATGAACTGTCGAGTGCAGGGGTCGCGACTACCCTGGACGGGATGACGGTCATCCGAGCACGCGTGCCATATTTCAATCAGCCACCGTACGTTAATTACAAGCCACCATTGATCGTTCGAATCGTCGTCGAGGTCGGCGGGCTTAATAGTCAGGTTGACGCGACCATGGCGATCAAGCCGTGAACTGCCACATGGCGTTCTTCAAATATCAAGCGAGCCGATTCCCGTAAAGTCGCCATCTCGGAGAAGTGCCAGCAAGAACGTCGCCGGAGGATCGCTGGCGATAACAGCCAATAGCACCAGCAATCAGGCACGCGGCCGGGACACCCGTTGTGGGCGATCAGCACCGGCCATGGAGAACCGGGCGGAGCGTCTGTTTCTAATTGCATAGCTCGGCCCGTTCGAATCCAGACTGGGCTATGCCCGTAACTCCAACAGCAATAAGTGACGTTTGGCCGGTTCCCCAAGAGGATCGCTATTACGGAATGAAAATAGAGAATTCTTCCAAAGACGGTTTCTCCCGGGCGTTAAGCAGAAGGGGAGTTTCGAAGCTGCGTCGGGAGCTTGGCCACCACCGCGTGGGCGAAACCCGGCGAGTATCTCGAAGAAGCGTACGGCCAGACTTTCGAGCAGCAACTCGACTGCTGGTATGGTGTATCTTCTTCATGGTCGAACCAGTGTGACATTGACGCCTTCGATCGCTGGTTCGAGTGGAATTTTCATTCGATGGTGATCGAGCCTTACGACGATCTGCTTCTCCAAGAGGAAACATGACCCACACGGCGGCATTTTGTGGCCCGTGCTGACGACGGTTTGAGTTCCTGGACGTTACGGAGCGGGAAGCCGTGTTTCTCGCCATTCCCGACTGCGGCCTGCCCCGCGGTTAGCGGCCTAGAAGTCCCGGACAGATCCGTCGAGCCCCTTCAAGCGAGGCTGGAGGGACGGCGTCCGGAAGGGTCTCGACCGCGCCAGCTTCTCGTCGAACGTGATGCCCAGACCCGGCCCTTCGAGCGGTAGAGCGTAGCCGGCCTCCACCTTGGGATAAGGCGCCACCACGTCGGTCTTGCCGTCGGAGTTCACCCACGGCGCCTCGATTAGCGCGATGTTGGGAATGGACAGGGCGGCATGCAAAGTCGCCGCCGAGCCCAGCGGGCCGGCGTTGTTGTGGGGAATCAGGTCTGTGTAGAAGACCTCGCCGAACGCAGCGATCTTCTTCATCTCGCTGATGCCCCCGCAATGGCAGACATCCGGGCGGAGATAATTCACGTAACCGTTCACGATGATCTCGCGGAAGTCCCACTTGTTGTGCAGGCGTTCGCCGGTGGCCAACGGCAGGCGCGTGCCCGCCCGCACCTGCGCCATGGCCTGCGGGTTCTCATGCCGGATGGGGTCTTCGATGAGGAACGGCCGATATGGCTCCGCGCGGCGCGCCAGTTCGATCGCCCATACCGGGTCGTAGCGCCCGTGGCACTCCAAGATCAGGTCGATATCATCGCCCACCGCCTTGCGGATCGCCGCCAGGTACTCGATCTGCTGCTTAACAGCCAGCGCATGGTCGTGCAGATCCACAGCGTCATAGCTGTGGAAGGCGCGGAAGCGCAGCGCGGTGATGCCCTTCGCCACCCTTTGTTTGGCCTGCTCAGCCGCCAGCTCCGCCGTTTTCGCGTTGATGTGCCCGTACACGCGCACCTTCGCGCGGGTCAGGCCGCCCAGCAACTGATAAACCGGCACCCCGTAGGCTTTCCCCTTGATGTCCCATAGCGCCATGTCGATGGCGCTGATGGCCGCTCCGGTGGCCGGGCCGCCGCGGTAGAACCGGCGCCGGAAGCACGCCTGCCACAGGTACTCGATTCGCTCCGGATCTTCGCCGATCAGGTACGGGATCAGGTCCTTCAGCATCCCCTCCGAGGAGTACGGGATGAAGTGGTTGGTGGCGTCACCATAGCCCACGATGCCGGCGTCGGTTTCGATTTTGAGGAAAACGTCGGAGCCGGTGAGAATCGGCTCCACCTTGGTAATCTTCATCCGCATACTGCTCTTGCCAGCCGCGGCAGGCGTTTGCGCCACGGCGGCGGATCCGCCCATCAAAGCCAGTCCTGCCTGTGCGATTCCGCCCGCAAAACTGCGGCGGCTGCTGCCTGCGTCATCCTTCATCGCTATCCGGTCCTTTCTGAATTCACCGCTCCATCTTCTCAGCCGCCCGCCAAGCGATCAACCGAGGCCGTCGAGATTGTACTATGGATACTCTAGGACAGTTTCACGTGCGGAGGTCGGAGAGATGCGCTACGGAAAAATGTTGCTGATGATCGTCTTGATGGCGGCGCCAGTTTGGGCGGCCGAAGACAGGATGGAGTGGTTCCAGCACGACAAGTTCGGGATGTTTGTGCATTGGGGGCCTTACTCCCTGCTGGCTGGCGAGTGGCAAGGCCAGCAGACGCCGTCAGGCGACGAGGCCGAGTGGATCATGCAGCGGTTCAACATTCCGGTGAAAGACTACCGCGAGATGGCGCACGGACTGAATCCGGTGAAGTTCGACGCGAACCAGTTCGCAAAGCTGGCGAAAGCCGCGGGGATGAAGTACTTGGTGCTGACGGCGAAGCACCACGACGGGTTTGCGATGTACCACTCAAAGGTGAGCGACTACAACATCGTCGATTGGACGCCGTTCAAGCGGGACATTGTCAAGGAACTGGCTGAGGCGTGCAGGAAAGAGGGTATCCGGTTCTGCGTCTACTATTCGCACCGCGAGGACTGGGACGCTCCCGGTGGCTACGGCAACCACTGGGACTACGATCCGGCGAAGAAAGACTTCGAGAAATACCTGCGCGAGAAGTCGCTGCCGCAAATGCGCGAGTTACTTACGAACTACGGCCCGTTGGGGCTGGTTTGGTTTGACCGGGGCATCGACACCACGGAGCAAGCGAAGCGGTTTATCGATCTGGTGCACGAACTCCAGCCGCAGTGCCTGATCAACGGCCGCGTGGGCAATTACGGACACGACCTGCTGGGTGACTACCAGAACATGAACGACAACGGAATGCCGACTGGAGGCCTGGACGAATACTGGGAAACTCCCCAGACGTTGAACGGCACGTGGGGATACAGCAAGTTCGATCAGGAGTGGAAGACGCCGGCGAACGTGATCCAGCGAATGGTGGAGATTGTCAGCAAGGGCGGGAACTACCTTCTGAACATCGGACCGATGGCGGACGGCACGGTTCCGGCGCCGAGCGTGGCGGTGCTGGAGCAGGTAGGTGCGTGGATGCAGAAAAACGGGGAGAGCATCTACGGAACGAGCGCCTGCCCGGTGGGCCAGTTCCCATGGGGGCGGTGTACGGTGAAAGGCGAGCGCGTGTACCTGCATGCCTTCCAGCGCCCCGCGGACAACGTGCTGCAAGTGGACGGACTGCGCAACGAGGTGCGGTCGGCGTACCTGCTACAGGAGCCGGACCGCAAGCTGGAAATCGTGCGGCAAGCCGGAGTGACGGGCGTACGGGTGCCAGCACAGGGATGGGACGCCGCGTCCACCGTAGTGGTGTTGGAAGTGAAGGGCAAGCCAGAGGCACAACCGAAGCTGATCACGCAAGGCAGCGATTCGCCGTTCCTCCTCGACTACCTCGCCTGCGAAACCGCGGGCAGGGCGATGAAGAGGTTCAACCGTGACGGCAGATTCCACATCGGGCGGTGGACGAATCCGGAGGATCAGGTGAGCTGGAACCTGTTGGTGAGCCAGCCGGGCCGGTACCGCCTGCGCCTACGGTATGCGGCGAGGGCGCCGTGGGCGGGACGCAAGTACGTGGTGGAACTCGGGGAGCAGCGGGTGGAAAACACGGTTGAGACCACCGGCGAATGGTATCAATATAAAACGTTCGATCTGGGAACTGTGACGCTGGCGAAGAAGGGTCCGCTGAAGGTGGTGATCCGGCCGGCGGAGGCTAGCAAGGAGAACCTCATGTACTTCGAGTCCATGACCCTGGAGCCGGAGACTGTGAGCGGCCGCCTGGGGCGGGTCAACAGGCAGGATTGAACCTGCTGTGCTCCGCAGAAAGGCGATCCGGCCTCAGGCCGCCACCTTCTCGATCCAATAAATGTCCGAAAATCGGCGACGTCTGAAGCGCCTCTGTAACACCGTGTAATGTACGCGCTCTCGCCGAATTCATTATGTTGGTTCGAGAACCGCTTTTGTTTTCCGAGCCATACGGGATAAACGCCGAACTTCGCCGGCAGCACGCAACAGCAAGACCGTGGTGGCCGAGCCGAAACGTCTTACGCTTCCTTCCACTCACCCTTCAGTATTCGGACCATCGTGACGGTAACGTCGCCGGGGCCGTCCGTCACCAGGCGGAAATCCATATCTCCGGGGAATGATCGCGCAGCGGCGAGGGCATCTACCGCAAATGTGGCGGTTTTGCGCTGGCCGTCGCCGGAGTTCTGAACCTTCGCCGTGGTTCGCTTTGTGCTCTGCGAGCCGGTGTACTCAATGTGCCAGGATGCCTTCTCACGGTCTACGAAAGTCACTTTCAGAAGCGCCCGCTCCGGTTTCCTCCAGAAGTTGGTGTCGAGTTGGAAGGCAAGACCATCTTGGCGGTTGCGGATGTCGGTGCGACGTGCATCGAAATCATAATGCCGGTCCGGAGGATCCATGCTCAGTGGAAACCGGTCCACGCGCTCGCAGGCGACGCTGCGGTGTCCCTCGACGTCTCTCTGGACGAGCCAACGCTCGATATTCTTCACTGGGAGCGATCCTTTCCCGGTCCGGATCGCACAGTCGCGAAGATAGGTCCACGCATCAGGTGAGTTTTTGGCCTGGCGCCCCTGGGTCAGCATCGCGTACTGGTTGATTTCCGGATTGAGCTTTAGGGTCTCGGCCGATACCATCTGGAAACTCTGGCGGAGCATCAGCGTTTTCAGTGTGCAAATGCGATGCCGGTAAGCGTGGTTCTCCACAGGTCCGAAGCGCCACTCCCAGTATTTCCCGTACTCTTCGTTCTCATCACCGCAGTAGCGGCTTCCCTTGTGCAGCGGCAGGTTCTCATCGACCACGCAGTAGCCATCCGCCGTAACGGTGCTTCCCAGCGCCGTGTTCTGGAAAAGGCTGTGCTGGAAATCGACGCCTCCGCCGCGCCAACCCGTGCCGTGGCTGAGGGCATATTCCAGTAGTCCGGTGGTCTTCTCGACGTACTCTTTCTTGCTCTGCCCACCAATGGGCCCGCCCATAAACGCCAGCTTGTGTTCTACTCCATGGAAGGCTCTCAACATGCCATCCACCCTGGCTTTGAGACACTCGGCCAGAAGGTCCGGCGTGAGGCCGGCATTTTTCTCCCAATCTTCGATATCGACGGGACGCAGAAACCACTCCTCGCCGCGCGACGGACTGATGCCGTGGATGTAGCCGTACACGACATCGTCCCTTTGCGGAATACCAGTCTTGCCGAAGGCCTCCATGAAGGCGGCGTACTCCTGCCGGATGCCGGGATGCCAGGGAGGAACGATCTGGAGTCGCCAAGGCTGATTCTCTTGCAGCGGGATCACATCAAGCACCGGAACGCTGTGTTTCTTGATGACCCAGTCGGGCACGCTTGGCCGTTCCACGCCTCGGATGTGAAGGCCGATCCTCATGCCGAGCGCCCGGGCTTGGTCGATGGCGTTGCGGATAGGCTTCCAATCGTATTCTCCGGGGCCGGGGCATGACTGGCGCCATCCGACGTTGAAAATGCCCTGCACCGTGATCATTTCCGAGAAGCGCGTCTTTCCCCAGGTGACAAATCCGGAATAAGGCGCCGGTTTGATTCCGGCCGGCAAAGACCAGTCCCAACCGGCAGCGACGGCTGGCTTAGATTCCTCGGCGCGCAGATCGAGCGCGGTAGCAGCGGAGATGCTTCCAAGGAATTTGCGGCGATTCATTTGTTCCGTCCCACTCTGATCTCATCCAGGATTTCCATTTTGACTTCCTGATCACCCTCGATTGTATATCCAACCACCTCTGTAGGTTCGAGGACTGGCGCCATGGTTCCGTAGGTCCAGCCTATCCGCCGCAGGGGTTGCAGGTTGTGTAGAGTGATCTTGAACAAGGTGCAATGCGCGATCTACTTACGCACCCAGATGCTGACTTTGCCATCCGGGCTGGAAGCGCTGCCCGCGGTCAATACTATTGGCGCCAGAAGCGGCACGGGCGGGTCGGATGTCACCAGCCCTACCGGCACTTTGACCTCGGATATCAGCAGGCCGGACCATCCGTACGGCACTCCCCCGGAGTAGACCACAGCGGCGGACTGACCGCCTATCGTGATTTTCACTTCCGCCTTGGGTCTGGAGAGCGATCCGGATTCGATTCGGCCATCTACGCCGTTGGGGTCTGTCTGCCCGCCGCCTGTCCAGTAGACCGTCACCTCGGAGTCTTCCGCGGCAGGGTTCTCCTCCGAGTTCAGGGTGTAATCGGAGTTGTAGACAAGCGCCTTTCCGGAGGGTGCGCCGTCCTGCGTGAAGATGCCGGGCGAGGTACTCGCCACTGTCACGGGGACGGTCTGCGACGGGACCCCCTGGTACTCCAGCCGCACCTGGACGTCGCTCTTGCCGTCCAAATCGAAAGGCGCCACGGCGCCCACTTGGCCCGAAGTCACCGAAAGTATCGGCGCCTGAGTGCCATCGAAGAACAGCCGGACGTTGCCCAGAGTGGCGGCGACCTTGCCGTCGCTGTCGAGTTGCATACGGGCCGAGCTAGCCAGATTGATCCCGGTGGTGTACACCATGATCATTTCTCCCGGAGCCACAGGGCCTACCTCACCCGTCGCGGCGTTGACGATGCCGCCATCCTTAATCGCCACCGCGCCGCCCGAAGAGAGCGTCAGGCTGATGTTATCCACGTAGGAACGCATGCCGAAATTAGCATTGGTGGACGCGAAAGCCATGCTAACGTGCAGCGCTCGTGTGCCCGATGGCACCGTTCCTTCGGTCGACCGGGCAAGGAAGAGCGATTTGTTGCCGCGATCCGATGGCGTTACCGGCCCTAACTGCGGGCCTGAGCCGATCGGCTTTCCGCCGGCATTCAGAAACTCGAGCTTCACGCTGGAGGTATCGGCACTGTTCTCAAAGCCCCCGATCAGCGCCGCCAGGCTGAAGCTCACGCCCCCGCCGTCGATACGGTCCTTGGCCAGCGTGACGTCGATCGTCTGGTACCCGGTTCCGGTTCTGGCTCCGACGCCACCGCGGAGATTGAAAATCCAAGTGCCCAGCACCGTGGCGGGCGGGTCGACGAAGCGTGTTATGGTGGCCTTCTGCGGCACCAGATCCGCCCCGTTCCAGCCCGGCGCCTCAGTGTCGGGAGTCTGCGCCTCAGCATCGCCGTTGACCACCAGATTGGCGTCAAAAATCGGCTGCAATGAGACGCGAAATCCAATGTCATCCGCTGTCACGCCGCTGAAACTCGTGGCCTTGCCCGTCAGGTCCACCAGAAGCTGCACAGATCGGGTATTCGGGAGCACGAATCCGCTGCCGGACCTCCAGTGCATAGCATTGGTGTCCTCCTCGGCGAGCGCCGGCGCGTCCACTGAATATTCCAGCAGCGTCTTGCCGGCCCCGTCCAGAAACGTGGCGGTCACCTTCGCCGGCGCCATGATCGCGCTGCCGCCATTGGAGAGCCAGGCGCTCAAATAGAAACGCACCCGCCCGGCATCGATCTCGGTGGCGCCTGCCGCAAGGTCGATGGTCTGCTTCGCCGTCGCCGGACCGCCATTTGGACCGCCCGCAAAATGCTGTTTCCCGGGGTTCTTCTTCCAACGGCTGTCGGCCACTCCGATCGTATAGAGGCACTGCTGGAAATTGCCCGTGCTCGTCCAGCCCGGGATGTTCTTGATTGGCGCCGCGGTCTTCGAGCTCACGCCGGTGCCGCTCTCCGCATCGCCGTTGACCACCAAGTCCTTGTCCCAGAGTTGCGCCTCGGCCGGCAAGACGGCTGCCAGCAGGACGCTAATAGCGAGTAGGTTGTCCAGTTTACGCATTGAATCTCTTCTCCTCGATGTGCAACTTCCAGCTTACATTTCAGGCATTAAGGTCTGAACCTCGTTCAGGTTATCATACCGGGCCGGGGTCCGAGCACCCAATCAGTCTTAAATTTGCGGTACCCATCTCGTGAACCCAATCGGTGACCGGGATCCCGAGGTAAGTCCACCTATTTCTTTCAGTACGACAGAGGCAACCGCCAAACGTACCCCGAGGATTGTCCTTAAAGTCCGGATCAGGTATCTGTTGGTGATCCCGCGATTTCGCCTGACTGCCGCACAGTCGGTTGGTGATCTACCCGAGCCGGGCGCGTCCTACATACCTTCAGGACCGAGCAAACATTTTGGGACTGGCAGTTTCAGGAGGGCGGAAAGCGGGTCGCTTACTCGACGGGGCCTACGCACGGTGGCGAGGCCGAATGCGTGCTCCGCGATGTGGACTCTGGCCGCACCGTAGCCCAAACCCAGCCGACGACCGCGTTAACCGCGCTCGGGCGTTCTCCGGCACCGGGGAGAAGTCAGGGAGGAAGGGGAGAAAACGGCCTCACCGGGCGATCCAAGCCGCTCTCTGCAGCTCTGCGCAGAGGACGGGACCATCCAGAAATGTTTGGCTTTGTGGGGATACTGCGCGAGGAGGGGATGGGCACAGATTGCGCTGCCGTCAACCACGAAAAACGAAATTGGCGGCCCATCGTGGACGCGTTTCGAACTTTCGTGACCTGCCCACCACCGGCGATCAGGGCGGTTTCCCAGCACATTCAAGCGCTTGCGGGGCATCGCCGCCCGGGTTGACGCTGAGTGTGCATCGCGTCAGCCCAAGATCGCTCCCGTCTTTGCCGCGTACCCCATGTAGGAAACGCTGAGGTCGCCGCTTTCACGGAGTGCGAGCCTTCGCCCCAACTCCTTGAAGGATATATTACCCTTCACCCGCCGACGGAAGTCCAGCAGATTGGCGATGGGATTCCGCCGGGTCGAAATCCCGCGCAACTCTCTTGGGTTGAGGCCGTGGCGCTCGAGCAGACGGCACAGCTCCGGGGGCTTGATGAACCGGTCCCAGATGTGTAAGTTCGGCTCGGCGAAGGACGTGGACGGCCACTCCTGCATGACTTTGATGACCACGAGCTTGCTCATGAACGTCCGGTTGATGGTGTCGTAAAGGAACAGGCCGCCGGGCTTGAGCACCCGGGCGATCTCTCCGATCACGCGCGCGACATCATCGACATGCTCGAGGACGTCGCAGCAGGCCACATGATCGAACGATGCCTCGGCGAACGGCAAACGCTCCCCGGAGCCGGTTTCGTACGCGATGTCCAACCCCGACGCGGCTGCGTGCTCTCGCGCGGTTTTGATGGACTCTGGTGCGGGGTCGACACCTGTCACCTGGAATCCTGCGCGTGCAAACTCCTCTGCCAGAATGCCGCCTCCACACCCGACATCCAGAACCGTTCGTGTGGCATGGCCCGAGATACGCTCCTTTTCAAGTACGCGCAGGAAAAAGCTGAACCTGACAGGATTCACGAAGAAGCGAATCGTGCTGAACTCACCCACGTTATCGTCCCACCAGGAGTGGCCCATCCTCCGATACAAATCGTTGTTCACTTGGGGCAACTTCATCATTGTCCTCCAACATGGAATGCGTGGCCGACGAACAGGAAGAGAAGAAGCGCCACGACAACGGTCGCGGAGATGGCCTCGCGGTTCACAGCGAGGACAGGTGCAGCCACCGCCCTGATGGGACGCCACAACACGCGTCGGTTGAGCACGATGTGCCAGATCGAGAACATCATGAACAAAAGACCGAGAATGTTGTGTGCGGACATCCAGGCGTGCCGCGCCACGCTTGGCGGCAGGAAACCGTAAACGTGGTTGGCTGCACCGGTGACGGGCAGTCCGAACCCGCTGAATGCGATCATAAGGGCCACGAACGCGCGGGTATTGAACTTCCTTATTGTCTTGTCCATAGACCGGCTCCTTTCTCGTCTCAACGGAGACCTAGAATGAAGGTGCGTACCTTCGCGAGAACCGTCGCCGCGACTACCATCTCCTCGGTGCTGATGACCGACAACAGGGACCGCTCGAACTCGTGGCTGCGCTCGTGGATCTCCTCGAAGAGCCTGAGTCCCTTCGGCGACAGCCTCACATAGCTGCGCCGGCCATCCTTCGGATCCGCGCGGCGCCGGGCGAGTCCCTCGCCCTCCATCTCCTTGAGCTGCCGCGTGACTGCCGAGGCATTGATCCCGAGTTGGCGCGCGAGATCCAAGACGCCGACGTCCTCCCCGGCGCTGGCCAACGAGCGCATTAGGGCTAATCGCGACGCCGGCATCCCGACCTGCCGCGAGAACCCGGCCATAAGCGCCTGTTGGGTCCGGAGGATTTCACGCAAGAGGTGGGGTTCGTCGCCCTTGTGGCGCAGATCCTCGATGCCGCTCGTTTTCGAAGCACTCATAGTCACTAAACTTGCATAGGTCATTGACTATGTCAAGTAAGTATCCCATGGCAGAGCCGGGGGCCTTATATTGTGAGCCACTCAAAGCGGCTAGAGGGGGGCGCTAACGCGGCCCCAATTTTTGTTGGCCACCTTCACGGTGGCTGATCAATCCCCCAACTTCAACTGTTGTAGACGTTGGTCCTCCTTCTCTTGATCTCGAATGTAGGCCCGGATGACAGCTTCGTCTCGCACGACCGTGGATACAAAATATCCTTGCGCCCAAAAGCTCTGACCGACGTAATTCCGCTGCCTTTCTCCATACACCCGCGCAATGTGGATCGCGCTCTTCTCCTTGATGAAGCCAATGACCCGCGAAACCGCGCATTTCGGCGGGATCGCGATCAACATCTACACCTGATCGCTCATCAAGTGCCCTTCTTCAATCCGGCTTTCCTTCTGCTCCACCAACCGGTCCAACACCTCCCCAAGATGTCGCCGTAGATTCCCATATAGAACTTTCTTGCGATACTTTGGAATGAATACTACGTGGAATTTACAGTCCCACCTGGTATGGCTTAAATTTTCGAAATCGCCCATCGTGGAAATTCCTTTCGTGTGCTTGGCGGCTCACGTCTGGTAGTTTCCGCGATGGACTCCCGGAAATGTCAAACCTCTACTGCCGCCCCGGCAAAGCCGGGGGATCTCCCTATTGGTTTAGGCAACATCGCGCTGCGCATGGGACACCGCATCGAGTGGGACCCCAAGGCGTTCCGCATCACCAATTGCCGCGAAGGCAACCAGTACGTCCGCCGCGAATACCGCCGCGGTTGGGATCTGAAAAACATCGGCGGCAACGCCCGCGCCCGCGAAATTTCTCCAATTCAAGAATGTTTTGTCCATGGGCAATTCCTTTATATGCTCCGTTCCCAGTACTGGCTCCGGTCTCCTGACACCGGCTTAGTAGGTCGCCACGGGGAATGGTAACGGATCGACCAATTCCATATTGCGGCGCAGGAGCCGGGTCCTCATTTCGTCCAGCAGGGGCTTCGCGCTGGTAACCTGCGTAAGATTGCGGAACTGATCCGGATCTTGCTGGAGATCGAACAACATTTCCTGCCCGTTTTTCCAGTAGCTGTACAACGCTTCCGGTGTTTGGATGATCTGGTTCGCGAATCCCTCCATGAACAGAATGTCCCGCGCCTTGCCACGGTGCATCGCGGGGAGTAACGAAATGCCCTGATTTCCCCGGGTTTGCGGTATGCCGAGCATATCGAGTACGGTAGGCATCACGTCCAGGATTTCGCAAAGAGCGCTGCAACGCTGTCCCTGCGGAATTCCGGGTCCCGCGAAAACCAGGGGAATGATTCGATCGCCTTCATAGGGATGGGCGCCCTTCAAGTTTAGATTATGATCTCCCAGATAGTCGCCATGGTCGCAAGTCAGGATGAAAACCGTATTGTCGAGTTGACCGGCCTTGGCGACGGTGTCGATAATCCGGCCGACGTTACGGTCGACCTCGGACACCATGGCGTAAAAGTGGCGCCGGTAGTCGGTCCAAATATTTTCCGGGATTCGTCCCAGCGCGCGCATCGTGTTTGCGATCTGGGCGGGAGCATAGTCGACCTCGGTGGATTGAATCTTGCGGGGCGGGAATGTGCGGCCTTCATAGCGCGCCAGTTGCGATGCCGGCGGATTTAACGGTGGATGCGGTGCATAGAAACCAGCATGCACGAAGAACGGCTGCTCCGGCCTGGTCCGGAAGCACTCGTCGATGAATCCGGCGGTCTCGCTGGCGACCCAATAGGCATGGGTAGTCTTTTCGTCGCCTTCGAACGTATACATTTCCAGGTTGTGAATCAGCCGGGGTCCCTTTTTCGGCCGTTCCCGGCGGTGCGGGTGTTTCAGCGCCTCTCCAGGCATCCGAATGGCGGCCTTCCTGCGGACTTCAGGTCCCTGCGCATTGAGCCACAGACCGTAGGCGTCGTCGTAGCAGCCGGGTTCGTCCGACAACAGCATCTGGTGGAAATCGAACCAGGGGTGAAATTCCCGGTGATTCCGGGCCGAATGAGGCCAGAAGTGCAGTTTCCCGAACTGGCCCGTGTAGTATCCGGCATCGCGCAAGACACGCGTGATGGTGACCTCCGTCCCGGAAAGTTCAATCCCGTTGGACATCACGCCGTGACAGTGCGGATAGCGCCCGGTGAACAGTGAAGCGCGGTTGGGAGCACAAGCGATCCCCACCGTGTGGCACATGCTGAAACTGACGCCGCGCTGGACCAGGCTGTCGAAGACCGGAGTCACCATGTGCGGCGCGCCGTTGGCGGCGATGTTATCGACGCGCATGTGGTCCGTCGTGATCAGGACGATGTTCGGCCGGCGCGTCGAACCGGCGGCGGTTGACTCGCGCGGCGCTTGAGTTTGGCCGGACGTGCTTCGTGACGCAGCCGTAGCCGCCGGCCACAAAGAGCTAAACTCGCGGCGGGATAACTTGTCCATGTAACTCCTCCATAGCAGCCATATCAGCCATATCAGGTCCCAAATTCAGTTCCATAACCGCCCGGTTAAAAGAAAGCCTGGAATTCCAGTATCGCCCAACGTGTATTGGCGTTAGCTATCGTGGACGTGATCTGGCCGAAAACCGTGCTGGTCGTTGTGACATTCGGGGCGGCGAATTCGGTATGGTTGAGGATGTTGTAAAACTCGAAACGGAATTGCGCCTTCAGCCGGTTCGTAACGCGGAAATTCTTTATCACGGACGAATTCCAGGCATTGCTCGAAGACGCCCGTATACCGCCGAACCGGGTGGGGAAGGTGCGAATGTTATTCGCTGGTTGCTGGCCGCCGAGCTTCACAATCCCCGCATTCACGTTAAACCATTGATCCACGCTTCTCTTGTCGGGGGCAGAGTAATGTCGTGGATGGCGCCGTTGAAAAAGATTTTGTCCCAAGCCAACGGCGCGCCGCTCTGGTATTGGCCCATCGCTTTCAGTTGCCATCCGCCGGCGAGGACGCCCGCAAGGCCTCGGGCGCCCGTAAGGAACTTCTTGCCTTTGCCGAACTGCAATGCTCAAAGGACCGCGGCGCTGAAACGACGCGGGTAATTTTGCGGCGAGATGACCCGGTATGGGAGCGGGTCGGTATCATTCAAGTTGGTTCTCAGGCCCAGCGACACACCTGTTCATGTCGAATTACCAATTTGGCCTGAATGCCACGGGCTGCGACGTATTGATTCCATCGCCGGGATGCGCGACTTTCTAGTTTTATCTGTTCACTTGATCGTCAGCGTGGTCCGACTGGTTGGGCCGGGCGAACTCCGTTCCGTTGTTGCCGAATCCGCACTGATCCGGCATCGACTGTTGATCCTCAATCGCGACCGCAAGCGTGCGCCCACTCTGCGCGCCGTCGCCGGGTTGCTCACCCTTCTCATGCGTCCAGCACGCATCCTCCGCTCCGCCATCGCACTGAGACCTTCCACCTTGCTCCATCTCCACAACCTGTTGAGGAAACGAAAGTACCGCGTGTTGTTTTCGCCCAAACGCGGGCGTCGACCGGGCCCCAAGGAACCGGAGAAAGAATGAATTCGCCACGGACAGCTATTCAGCCAATTCATCCAACCTGTCGGAGCCGTCTGACACTTTCATCAATATCGCCAATCGCTCGCATCAGGCTGATCTGCTCAATCACTTCCGAGCCTTGCTCGTCTCCGCGTCAGTGCAGACAGATCACATGTTAACGACACTGTCGGGAGGCCCCCATTGTTTGCGGGGAACATTCGTAATAGAATTACACCGATTCGAAGATCGGAGACTTGCATGACTTCGCGCGGGTGGATTCTCGGCATGGTCTTCTCTGCCGCATTGTGCGCTCAGGAGTACCGGGCCAGCCTGATCGGAACGGTCACCGATCCCACTGGGGCGGCCGTTCCTCACGCCGCGGTGCAGGCGATTAATAATGAGACCGGTGTCGTCGTCAGCTCAGTGACAAACAGCGAAGGAGTCTACTCTATCCCGTTCTTACAGCCGGGTAATTACAGGGTCGAAGTGGAACACCCAGGCTTCAAAACACTCGAGCGCGGGCCCATAGAGCTGCAGGTGAACGATCGCACCCGCATCGATCTGGTGCTTCAGGTGGGTCAGATCTCGGACCGGGTTACGGTTGTGGCGGAGGCGCCGCTGCTCGAGGTGTCCAACGCTGATCGAGGGCAAGTGTTGGAGAGCCGCAAGATCACGGACCTGCCCCTGGATGGTCACAACCCGTTCACGTTGATGAACCTGGCTGTGGGCGTCCAGTACACCGGCGATTTGACCTTCTCGCGCCCGTTCGATAACGGCGCGATTGCCGATTTCTCCATCAGCGGCGGCCGCAGCGGCGTCAACGAATATCAGATCGATGGCGTGTCCAACAACGCTAACACCGGGCGCAACAACCTTGCATATGTTCCGCCGGGAGAAGCGACGCAGGAATTCAAAGTCCAGACCAACACTTACGACGCGCAGTACGGACGCACCGGGGGCGGCATCATCAGCGTGTCCATCAAGCCAGGGACGAACAAACCCCACGGCGCCGTCTACGAGTACCTGCGAAGGACCGAGTTCGATGCGAATCAGTTCGTCAACAACGCCACCGGACAGCCGCGAGCCGGCCACGTGCTCGATCAATACGGATTTGAGATCGACGGTCCGGTCATGTTGCCCAGGATCTACCGCGGCAAAGACCGCACTTTTTTCATGTTCGCCTACGAGAAGCATCGGGAGACGCTGCCGCAGCCCGTTTTCAGCTCAGTTCCCACACTCGAACAGCGAAAGGGCGACTTCTCGCAGACGCTCTCCTCTTCGGGCAATCTACTTACAGTCTACGATCCGCTGACTGTGCACAGTAATCCGGATTTTGACCCCAAGAAGCCTGTTACCCTTGCCAATCTCCAGAATCTGAGGAACCCGTTCGCGGGGAACCTGGTGCCGCGTGACCGCATGGAGCCCATCGCTCTGCGCGTGATGCAGGACATCCCGCTTCCCACCGGCCCGGGCGATGCCAACACGCAGCTGAATAACTGGCTGGCGTCGAAGCACACGGCCGATTCCGACTTCCAGAACTTCATCGCGCGAGTCGACCACACGCTGACGGGCTCATGGCGAATGTACGTGCGATGGAATTACAACTACCGGGATGGAGGCAGGAAGAATTTCCATGGGATGTGGGACTCGCCGGCCGCGCCCGCGCTTCAGGCCGGGCGCCGTAATGATGGCGCGGTATTCGACATCGTGGGCACCCTGAACCCGCAGACGGTCGTGACCGCGCGCATGGGTTTCAACCGCTTCTTCGCACTGAGCAAGTTCACCCCTCAGGACATTTCCGTTCTAGGCCTTCCATCCAATTTCGTCAGCCAGCTCCAGATGCCGGACAAGTATCCTATCTTCACATTCCAGGGCTACCAGCAATTGAGCCAGAGCGAATGGGACCTGAATCCGAGCGAGACTTACACCGTGCAGGCGGGGCTGACTCGAATGCAAGGCAACCACTCGATGAAGTCCGGCGGCGAATTCAGGCTACTGCACTACGCCAAGTTCGGGCGCGGCAATGCCAGCGGGACGTTCAACTTCACCCGGAGCTGGACCAGCCTGACCCCGCAGATCACGGACCCCGACTCCGGCAACTCCATAGCTTCTTTCCTGATGGGGTACATGTCCGGCGCGAGCGCGACCCTCAATGCCACGCCCTATCTGTCATGGCGCTACCCCGTGGTCTACTTTCAGGACGACTGGCAGGTGAGCCGGCGGCTGACGCTCAACCTGGGTCTCCGTTGGGATTATGAATCGCCTCCGGTCGAGCGCTACAACGCGCAGAACAGAGGCTTCGATTCGACCGCACCCAGCCCTTACCAGGTTCCCGGCTTCGATGTGCGCGGGGGACTGCTGTTTGCCGGAGTGAACGGGCAGCCGCGCGGAGCGTTCAATCCGGACCGGAACAATATTCAGCCAAGGCTCGGCGTAGCTTACAAGATGCTGCAATCCAGGCCGCTGGTCTTCCGCGGAGGCTTCGGAAGGGCCTATCTTCCCACCACGGAATTCGGCGGCAACACCGGGTTTACACAGACCACGAACGCCGAGGTGAGCACAGTCGGGTTCACGGCGGCCCGTCTGCTGTCGAATCCCTTCCCCAGCGGTCTTATGCCGCAGCCAGGCGCCAGCCTCGGCTTGGCGACACAGGTTGGCGATGCCATCACGTTCAACGATTCGCGGCGAACCATTCCCAACGTCTGGCAGTACTCGGCGGGGTTCCAATACGAGCTGCGGCCCGGAATCCTGGCGGAGGTTTCGTACGTAGGCAGCCGGACCAGGGAAATCCAGGTCAGCAAGAACATCAACGCCCTCCCGGCGGATCAGCTTGCGCTGGGAACGCCGTATCTCAATCAAGGACAGCCGAACCCGTTCTACGAGGTATTGTCCCCGACTACCGCGAGGGGGCAGCAGGCCACAACGCAACGGCGAAATCTGCTGCTTCCGTTCCCTCAATTCACGACGATCACGATGCAGAACCAAAGCCTCGGGACGAGTTGGTACAACGCATTTCAGTTCAAACTCCAGCAACGGTTCCGGCACGGGCTGAGCTACCTGGTGTCCTACACCAATTCAAAAACCATGGAAAGCGTCGCCTATCTGAGTCCGCAGAACTCGAAGCTCTCGCGCGAACTGGTGTCATTCGACGTACCGCAACGCCTGGTGGTCAGCGGTATTTACGAACTGCCGCTGGGCCGCCGGAAGAGCTGGCTGAAGTCGGGGTGGCTTTCGCAAATTGCCGGAGGCTGGCAGGTCAACTGGTCGGGCGTTTTCCAATCCGGAGTGCCGATGCCCTACCCGGACTGGTATCTGCGTGGCGACCCGAAGCTGGAGAGCGGACAGAGCCTGAATCAGTGGTTCAACACATCCAAGAGCGTCTGGGTGCAGCGCCCAACGGACACGCTGCGAGTGACGCAACTACGCAGTCCCAGCATTCGCCGTCACAACGCTCCCCAGGTGAACACCACGGTTCTTCGCTACTTCACGATTCACGAGCGACAGAAGTTGCAGTTGAAGGCATCGGCATTCAATGTCAGCAACACGCCGATTTTTGGCCAGCCGGATACGAATCCCGCATCTCCGTCCTTCGGGCGGGTCACAATCGACCAGATCAATCTGCCGCGGAGCATTGAGCTGGGGCTTCGGTATTCGTTCTAGCGGTGCAGCCCTGCAACCTGGAGCTTGGCCGGGTCCTGGACACCCGTCCGCCCTCGCCCGCCCTTGACACTTACCTGTTGAGAGAGAACCTACACTTAGTGGCAATGGCACTGACCTGTCTCCATTGTTCGCCCAGTAAGCTAACCCAGAATAGATGTCCGGGGGTGGACCTCAAGCCGCCACGGCGCGAACTCGTTGGGAGTCCGGTAAGCGAGACTGCTATGCGGTCTTTCGTGACTCATGACAACAGCCTGATCTGTTCAATAAGGTTGTTCCTTGACCAGCTTGCAGAAGCGGTTCGTGGAGACGGGTGGACGGCTGGTGAAACACGCCCAGTATTACTGGCTGCTGTTGGCAGACGGCCGTCTGACGCGGCGGTTGTTCAGGAGCATGGCGCGCCGGATCGCCCACGCCCGGAAAACTAACCGGGCGAAGGAGGGATGGGAGGGATAGGTGTCTGAGAAAGCACTAGAAATGAGGCGCCTCCGGGTTCTTGCTTGCCTGGAGGCGCCAGGGTTGGCCCCTTCCTGGGCCACTGGGATCGCTCGGGATGGAAAGAATAAGCTAAACGGGTCCAATGGAGAAGGTTGGATGTATAATCGATCTCGACCAGGATCGCAAAATGGAAATCCTGTTTGACATGTTGATGGCTAAGTGGTTATAAGTCACTCGATCAACTTATTCGGTGGAGGCATTGCATGCGGACACATGTGTATGACTCGATGTTTCATCTCTGTGGATGCTCCGGCCGAGCTAGACGCATCGGCGCCGCCTTGGTTGGCCTGATTCTTTTAACCGCTACGGCACTGCTCGCACAATACAGTGCCGCTCGCCTTCAGGGCACCGTCAAGGATGCCAGCGGCGCCGCAATCCCCGGCGCCGGAATCGTCATCGAACTCATCGCGACGGGCAGTACGCAGCGGGCTGAGTCTAATGGGGCCGGCCTCTACGTGTTTCCAACACTACAGGCCGGCAGATACCGGGTCACCATCCAGGCGCCGGGCATGGAGAAGTGGCAGGGTCAGTTGGACTTGATGTCCGGGCAGGAAGCTGGATTTGACCCCGTGCTGAAGGTGGCGGGCACCTCGACCGAGATCACCGTCGCCGGTGACGTCACGCAGTTGGTCACCGACTCGAGCCCTACGCTCGGCAACGTCGTCGAGCGGGAGCGCATCGAACAACTTCCGCTGAACGGTCGCCAGGTGCAGAACCTGCTCGTGCTGACCGTACCGGGCCTGGAAGAAGGGAGCGGCGGCGAAAGCCGCCCGACGGCCTTTGGCCTCCGCGCCGGCCTCGTCCAGTTCCAACAGGATGGAGCGTCGTTGAACAACGACAATACCGGAATGATCACCTTCCGGCCGCCGGGACTGGACACGGTGCAGCAGTACAACGTGGAGATGAGCGTGTCATCGGCGCGATACGAAAGTCCGATTACCGCAGTCCTTTCGACCCGCAGCGGCACCAATGAATGGCACGGAGGACTCTTCTATACCGGCCGGAACAACGGCTTCGGGCTGGCGCGCGCCCGGCAGGACTACTATCTGAAACCGCCGCAGTTGATCCGCAACGAATACGGCGTCTCGCTCGGCGGCCCGGTGCGGCTGCCGCATGTGTACAACGGCAAAAACCGCACCTTCTTTTTCTTCTCGTATGAGGCGTCGAAGCTGCGGCAGTCAACCACCATGGCTCAATCGCTGCCAATGGACGCGATGCGGCAGGGTGACTTCAGCCAGTTGACCAACGGCTCCGGCCAGTCGATCACCCTGTACGATCCCCTGACGACGGCCTCCGCTTCGCAGAAGTATGCCCGCACGCCGTTCCCCAACAACCAAATCTCGACGAGTCGTCTGAGCCCGCTGGCGAAGTACGTGTACAGCGTGCTGCCGCTTCCGACCCTGCCGACAGCCAACCCGGCGCAGACCTCCAACTGGTATGGGCCCAACCCGAGCCGCACAGACAGCCCAACGTTTACAGTGCGCATCGATCATCAGTTCAGCGAGCGCGACCAGATCTTTGGGCGTTACACAATCGGGACCCATTCCCTGTCGCGAAAGTATAATGCCGGCAGCAACATTCCCACCACGGACCGCCTGTGGAACTACGAGGACATGTGGGATCGGGTACAAACGCCGATGGCCTCATGGAATCACACCTTTGGCCCGAGATTCTTCGTCGAGACGATGGGCATCTGGTCGAACGACGACTGGAAGTTCTGCCAGGGGTGCCCCGCCGGCGCCGAGGATAATATGGCCAAGCTGGGCCTTCCGAATCCTTTCAGCCGGTTGGGCGCGCCGAATATTGACAACAGCGGCTTTGGCTTTGGTTTTACCGCCATCGGTCAACGGTCCGAGCGAACCCAAAAGTATGTGGCGGAGCAGAACTACACGCTGGTGCTGGGCAAACATCAGATCCGGTTCGGATGGCGTGCACAGAACGCGATGTTGGATGTGATGACGGATCGCCCCGCCGGGGGCACCGTCAACTTCGCCAGTAACGCCACGGCTCTTTACGATCCGTCCACGGGCACGGCGTTCAACGCGCTGACCCGCACCGGAGATAACTCGGCCAATTTCTTCCTGGGCATGGCAGGGGCCTACTCGCAGTCCCTGGCGCCGGGGGACCTGGCGCTGCGATCCCGTTCCGGGGCCGGATATTTCCAGGACGACTGGAAACTCCGCCACAATCTTACCCTCAATCTGGGAATGCGCTACGACTATTTTCCAATGTTGCTCGATGCCAACGGGATGAACCCGGTTTTCGACTGGGCGAATCACGCCATCGTGCGGACGGCGACCCTTCCGCAAATGATTAAGAACGGACAGACGAACCAAGCGGAGGTGAACGCCTTCCAGGCGATTGGCGTGAAATTCGAGACGCCGGAACAGGCCGGCTTGAAAGGCAGCCTTTTCAACGTAGGGCAACGCAACTTCGATCCGCGCGTGGGTTTCGCCTACTCCCGGAAACTGGGCAACCGCACGGTCGTGTTGCGCGGCGGCTTCGGCGTCTACCGGACACAAATTCCCGCCCGGGTGTATCAGCAAACCGGCGTGCCCCCGCTGGGGGGAACCGTCACCTATAACATCAATTCCGCCACGTATACGCCGGACGGGTTGCCGAACCTCGGCATCCGCTCGGTTCCGACGGTCATCGCCGGCCAAAATTCGCAAAACGTGATCGATCCGAACAACGTGACACCAATCGGGCGCGGAGTGGGCTTCAATACCATTGATCGCAACCTTCCCACATCGCTCGTTCGCGAGTGGAATGCCACAGTCGAAGGCGAAATCGTGCGCAATACCCGGTTGCGGGTGGCGTATATCGGCAACCAGGGCAGAAACCTCGACCAGATCCGCCAATATAACGGCCAGATGGGCGGCTACGTCTGGTACACGACCACGGGCCAGCCGCTGCCGACGGGCCCGTACTCTTCGGTGACGGGGCGCGCCTACGACTCGACGACCTATGGCACGCTCGGCGTCTGGACGAAGAATAGCTTCTCAAACTTCCATGGCATGGAGGTGGAGGTACAGCGGCGCTTCAGCGGAGGCTTGGCCTTTCAATGGTTTTACGTGCTGGGCAACGCGATGAAGACCGGCAGCAGGGGCGAGGTTAACAATTCCACAGTGCCCGATCCCGCCACGTTCCTGGCCGGCACAGTGCCGGTCGACTACGACCAGATGAATCGCTTCTGGAACTACCAGCGAGATACGGATGTCCCCAAACACCGGATGCGGTGGAACACGGTCTACGAGTTGCCGCTGGGCAAAGGCAAGAAGTTCTTCCCCAACGCCGGCGGGGTACTCAATCGATTCGCGGGCGGCTGGCAGGTGTCCGCCTATGGCTCGGTGCAGAGCCGCTACTGGTCTCTGCCCACCGGCAACTGGGACTTGAGCAACGTCGAGATCTACGGCTTGAAGTATTCGATCCAGGATTGCCGGGGTACGGGAACCAATGCCACGGTCGCCTCCTGCATCCCCGGATACCTCTACTACAACGGCTACATCCCCGCGAATCAGATCGGCAGTTACAACAAGAACGGTGTGCCGAACGGCGTGATGGGAGTTCCCTCGAATTACAAACCGTCGAACCAGCCACTTTATCCGGAGCCGGCTACCGGTTGCCCGGCGGGCGATGCGATGTGCGGCACCAATAACGTCATTGTCGCGCTGAACAACGGGACCACGGTGCGGGTGGCGTACGGCAACAACGGGGCCCACCTCTGGCGGCAGCAGTATGTTCCCGGCCCGTGGAACACGATGACCGTGAACTCGTCGCTGTTCAAGGTCATTCCGATCAATGAGCGTTTCAGGGTACGGCTCAACATCGATGCCTTCAATGTGCTGAATATGCCCGGCATGAACAATGTCGCTCCGGCCACCGGGATTATTGCGATGAACACCTCCAATAACGCGCCGCGAAGCTTGCAGTGGTCGCTACGATTGAACTGGTAGGAGAGACCGAAGATGCGCTTATTGAAGCTAATACCGTCCTGGACCGCGGCGGTTTTGACGTTCGGCCTCGGGCAGGCCGCCCCGAAGCCCGTGGAGATCGTGGTTACCGGCAATATGGTCCGGGAGCACTTCGGCGGAACCGGGTTCCACGCCGAGATGTTTCTCGACACCGCCACCAAAGAATACTTTGACCAGGTGCTGGCAAAACGCTGGTGCGAGTTGAACCCCAGCTTCGCTCGGATCATGCTGAAGCGGCAGCGGTCGCAGGATGCCAATCCAAACCAGAGGCTGGCCGAGCAGCTCCTGTTCCTCAAGCGGACGACGGCGACGGAGGTGTATCTCACCGGCGGGCTCAAGGATGTGCCGGAAGGCGAGCCGCGCCGGGCGTGGGCCAAAGGTATCGTGGACGACCTCGAATATCTCCTCAAGGCCGGGGCGACGAATATCAAGTCCTACTGTTCCACCAACGAGCTATCCCTGCACGGGTGGGCCAGCCTGCGGAAGGACCTGCCCACCTTTCGCAGCTACCACCAGGCGCTCTTCGACGAGATCCAGAAGCGGAGTCTGCCGGTGAAACTGCTGGCCACCGACGCCTCGCCCATCAGTCTCTGGCCGACCATCGAGTGGGCCGCGCAGAATATGGACGGCATTACCGGTGTCTACGGCGGCCACCACTACGCCAACGAATACGCGCCGGACAGTCTGGAGTTCTACGACTGGTTCAAGGGGAAGTGCGCCTGGGGGGTGGGAATCGCCAAGGCGAAGGGCAAGGATTTCATCCTGGGAGAGTTCGGCCCGGGTCAATACATGCAGACGCGTTGGGGCATACGCTGGGATACGGCCCGGTTTTACGGCACGTCCCTCGAACCGCTGGGCGGGCTGCAACTGGCGGAGGCCACGCTTGGCGCCATCAACGCGGGCATCTACGCGATGGGGTATTGGACCTTCACCGACTACCCGGACCAGGGCGGGCCGGGCGGCATCAACCAGTGGGGTTTGTTTAAGTGGATGACCAATGGCGCGGTGACGCGGGCGCCCTATTACGCCTATGGCCTGCTCACGAAGTTCTTCCGCGGTCCGGCAAGAGTGTACCAAACCGACACAACGAATGCGCTGCTCCGCATAGCGGCAGTCGAGAACGAACAGACAGGGGCTTGGTCGATCGCCATCATCAATCGCGAGACGCGCAGCGTGCCGGTTTCAATCACGCTCGTCAAGGACCCGGGTAAGCCCTTTCGTAAGTACGTCTATGACACGGCTAGAGTCCCGGTAACGGAGGACGGCGACTTGCAGGAGCCCTCCGGCAAGCTGGCTGCCCGCAAGGGGAGGCTCGCGGACACGGTTCAGCCCCAGTCACTGACCGTCTACACGACGGCCTATGACGATGAGGCGCCGGCGGCGGTGCGCGGTCTGCAGATTTCCGATGTCCGGCAGGCGAAGGTCTCCGCTGCAAGCGACGCGAGCGTGTTGCGCTGGCAGGCGAACACGGAGAAGGACATCTGTTACTATCGCGTCTATCACGATGAGATCCGCCTTGGATCCACCATCACCACCGAGTTCATCGACGCCGGGCCCACCCGGCGAGGACGCGGCGATTATACGGTGATCGCCGTGGACCAATCCGGAAACGCCGGCCCTCCTCAACGAATTGCGCAAGTGACTAAATAGGAGCGAGGACCGGACGAACGGCAACTGTCATCTTCGCGCGTGTCTCAAGAATCGGCGCAGTCCAACAGGCAGATCTGTTCAGCACACCGTAGCCGCCGCTACTTGCGACGGCCCGCCGGCGCCTTGTCCGCCGAGGGCAGTTCGCCCTCCGGGATCTTCAACTCGCGGCACAGTCGCGCCATTTCCTTCTGCCTTTCCGCGCGCACGGAGGTGTCAGTAGCGAATTACCCAATTGGCCTGGATGCCGGGGCTGTGAGGTATTGATACCATCGCCGGGATGCGCGACTTTCTAATTCTATTTGTTCACTTGATCGTCAGCGTAGTCCGACTGGGTAGGGCCGGGCGGACTCCGTTCCGTTGTGGCCGAATCCGCGCTGGTCCGGCATCAACTGTTGATTCTCAATCGCGGCCGCAAGCGTGCGCCCAATCTGCGCGCCGTCGCCGGCTTGCCCACCCTTTTCGGGCGTCCACCGCTCCGCCATGGTACTGAGGCCTTCCCGTTTGGTCAAAATACTAACCGTCATCTATGAGAGCGCTGCCGCTGTCATCAAATCAATTCCGAATCCGCCCATCTCAGGGCGTCAATTGACGAAGGGAATTCACCTGCGAAGCTGTCCATGCCTGCTGCACGAGCGAGCATCGGATCTCGAACGACGTCGACAGTCTCGAACAAATCGTCAGGAACGGCTTGTTCCGTGCCAGGAGCATCGGGCTGGCACACCGGGATGCCGCGGTGGCCAAGCGGTTCTTCCGGAGAGCTTTGCGCTCAACTGGGCAGATCAGCCATTGAAGGATCAACGTAGACAAGCACCCTTGCTATCCGGTGCGTGGTAGTGGAATTGAGGAAGGAAGGTTTTCCGCGCCGGCGCGCCTCCGGTCTTTTTGGGCAGCCTGGCGAACAATAGCGGGTTACGAGGCGGTGAACATGATCCGCAAGGGCCAACTGAGGAGAGTGGGCTCAGGCGAGGTCGCCCGGCAACTGCGTCTTGGCAGTACAGCTCTTCGAACTGATCGGATGATGAAATTAGGGCGCGCCCGAAGTGAGGGCCGCGGCGTGGCGCCATTACCTGACGGGCTTGGGCGCCGCCCCGGCCATTCCCAGTGAATCAGGTCGTCGCTCCACGCCAGGCCGAGCGTGCCCTGCCCGTGTGCACCGTGGGTCTTCGGGCCTTCCCCGGTGTCGCCGTGAAAGAACATCAGATACTTGCCAACGCGCGGTTCTTTGCGCAGGTCCATCACGAATCCGGCCGTCAGCCGCCGTTGCGCCCACGGCCAGTCTTTCTGTCCCAGGGTCAGGAGCGCCTCGTCTTTCCATTCCTTCAAATCGGCAGAGCGCTTGATGCCGATCCCGTTTTTGGGCGAGTGGAACAGGACATACTCTTTGCCGTCCACCAGGGCGCACACATTCTCGCCGGCATTCGCGTGTCCGGCGTAGGTCCAGGTCTTGAGATCGCGGGACCACGATGTGCTGACGCCGTTCTGCTTGTAGAAACACCACCACTTTCCCGGATCATCCTTGTCTTCCAATAAGAATGGATCGATCATCCGGCCCATCTTTTCGACCGGCACGCCGGGGCCTTTTACCATGAGTAGTTCGGGTTTATCCCAGTGTTCGAGATCGCTGCTCCGCATGATCCACACCCGCGAATTCTCGTTGCCGAAGACTTCGTCGTTGGGTGTCGGATAAGTCTGAAGGCAAAGGATAAACTTTCCGCCAAAACGGATCACGTTACCGGGAGAGGCGTAGTTCAGATTCCGGTCGCGAGGCGTGAACTTCTTCGGTTCAGTCCAGTGAACCAGATCAGTGCTGGTGCTCTTGGCGGTGTACCAGTATTCCTTACCATCAGGTTCTACCTCCATAAGGCTGAAGAAGAGATGGAATGTTCCATTGAGGTAGACGGCCGCCGGGTCCCGATATGCGGTGTTACGATCGCCGTGGAAAATCACGGGCGAGGGAATCCGCGAGAGATCAATCGGCGGTGCACCGGTAACTGCCGCACAGAACAACAAGCACAAAGCCACACCTGACGGGAACGCACACCTCCAGGCACCCTTCATTCTTCCTTTGACTGTGACATCAGGCCACATCCATGAAATGCCCCGAAGGATAGGGTTGAGAAAGCCGGAAAACAAGTATAACCGTGCGTTTTGCCGTGCGTTTCACGCACGTTGCATACGCGCATCTTGATGTTTCGAGCAGCGGCGCAATACCAAATTACGTATCATACAGCAATGCAGGGACCTGCGCCGCGAGAGATCGAGCCGTGCGATCAAGGGCACGGCGAGGCGGTCAAGAGGGTCCTCGAAAGTACCGCGTTGAGCGGGTCCGAGATGCTGCGTCAGATGTTGGTTTATTTGGCGGAGCATACCACCCAGCATCCAGGTCAGCCCGCAAAGGAATGCAAAAACGCTGCTCAGCGCGCTTCCCTCGAATCCTGCGTCCCGCACGCGGCGGGCAACAACAAAATCAGATGAACCCACAACGCCGAGACATCCTAAGACTGTTGCCTGGGACCGCGCTCGCGGCCGGAGCCCAGAGTCTTGCGCCACCGCAAGGGGGCGAGCGTCCGAACGTCCTCATCATCATGGCGGACCAGCATCGCGCGGGCCTGACACGAGCAGGCGGATTTCCGTTCGACACCATGCCGGCGCTCGACCGCATGGCCGCTCGGGGCGTCTCATTCGATCGCGCCTACACGACCTCTCCGCTGTGCGTGCCCGCGCGTGTCAGCATGCTCACCGGCCGCTGGCCTCACGCACACCGTGTGCGGCAGAACAGCGCCGCGCAGTCCGCCTATTTCGAGAAGGACCTGTTCCATGTCGCCAAGGAACTCGGTTACCGGACCGGCCTCAGTGGCAAGAACCACAGCCACCTCACTAAAGCCCGCGTCGACTTCTTGAGGCCTTTTGGCCACACTGCCGGATGGCTGCCGGAGCGGCCTCCGAAAGAGTACGTCGATTTCCAGAAATGGATGGAACTCCAGGACTCCGCAACCGGCGATCGGCCGACGCCTTTTCCGCTAGAGGCGCAATTCCCTCATCGCATCGTTTCGAACGCAATCGAATTCATGGAAAGTGCGGCCGATCAGCCCTTTGCGCTGTGGGTCAGCTTCCCGGAACCACATAATCCTTACCAGGTTCCCAAGCCCTATTTCGATATGTTTCCGCCCGAAGAAGTACCGCTCCGCGGTGCAGGGCCCGAGGCGCTCCGGTCGCAGAGCTTCCGCTGGCAGTGGCTTGAGCAGCTCGAACGCAGCACTTATCCCGAGTACCAGGCCAACTGGCGCCGCACTCGATCGAACTATCTGGGGATGCTGCGCCTCATCGACGACCAAGTTGCGCGACTGCTGGCGCATCTCGAATCGTCGGCGAAGGCGCGCAACACCATCGTGCTGTATCTCGCCGACCACGGCGACTTCTTCTGCGACT
The DNA here is from genome assembly GCA_963668605.1 of Bryobacteraceae bacterium. GTDB lineage: Bacteria > Acidobacteriota > Terriglobia > Bryobacterales > Bryobacteraceae. The sequence continues at coordinate 6,855,251 of OY764903.1, read as the reverse complement.
ACGGTTTGGAGCGGAAGGGCGTCGATATGCCGGAAGTGCTGGCGCGCATTCCCATGGTCTGGTCGGGATGGAATATTCGGCCTCAGACGAAACATCCAGCGTTTGTTTCGATCGCCGATGTGTTCCCCACGCTATGTGAGGCGATGGGCGCTAACATCCCATTTGGTGCGCAGGGCCGCAGCCTCTGGCCCCTATTGCAGGGCAAGGACTACCCGCGAGGCGAATTTGAAAGCATTTACTGCGAAGCCGGTTTTGGCGGACTATCCTACGGACCGGGCGATGCCATCGACCCGAAGTGGGGCCGCAGTCCTGGGCCTCCCGGTGGGAAACCGACGTACGATTCACTGAACCCTGTTACCCAGAGCGGAACCACGAAAATGGTGCGCATGGGCGACTGGAAGCTGGTGTTCGACATGATGGGCAATGGCGAGATCTACAACCTCGCGCGCGATCCGTACGAGTTGAAGAACCTGTATGGAACTCCGGAAATCGCGAGTATCGAGCGGCGGCTTCTCGCCGGGTTGCTCCAGTGGACGATCCGCACACAAGACGACCTGCCGCTCGCAAAATACCAGCCGAAGCGCGCCCCGCGCGGCTGGTATGCCGGATCCTAGGGCCTGCTGGGAGTTCAAGGAATTAGAATGATAGACAACGGAATCAATAGACGGGATTTGCTGTGTAGTGCCGCCGTCTTCGCATTGCCAACTGCCGCCCAATCCCCATCCTCTCTGGTAATAGATCCCCAGCCCCGGTTCGACATCTCGCCATGGCTCTACATGCAGTTTATGGAGCCGCTCGGCGCGACCGACAGCACGGTCGAAGCGGCGTGGGATTACGACCGTGACGACTGGCGGAATGATTTCGTTGAGACGGTGAAGGATCTCGCGCCCGGGGCGCTACGCTTCGGCGGCCTCTACAGCCGGCACTATAAATGGCGTGAAGGAGTGGGGCCGGCCAACAAGCGGCCCTGGATCCGTAACTACTTCTGGGGCGGAAAGGAATCGAACCGCGTCGGTACGCACGAATTCGTCGATCTGTGCCGGCGCGTCGGCGCAGAACCCTTCTACTGCGTCAACTTCCTTGGCGACGGGGAGAAGCAATTCCGCACCACCCCCGAGGGCGATCGCACCGGCGACGCCCGCGAGGCCGCCGACTGGGTCTCCTATGCCAACGATCCCGACAGCAAGGAACGCAAGCAGAACGGCGTCGCGGAACCATACAATCTGAAACTCTGGCAGCTCGGCAACGAGACCTCGTACGGCACCCGAACCTTCACACGAGACGAATCCATCGCCGCAACCATTGACTTTGCGAAGGCGATGAAGAGGCGCGATCCCTCTATAAAGCTCATCGGCTGGGGCGATCGGGGCCGGGGAGCCAAGGATCTCTGGGCTGGTGAATTGCTGAGGCGGGCCGGTGAATACCTGGATATGGTGGCAATCCATTTGATGGGCCAGAGCCCAAAGCGCCCGGACACGGTGCTCAAGGGGTTGCGTTACCAGAAGGATCCGGAGCGCGCCTGGCAAGAACTCATCGAGCTGACCAATCGGATCGAAGCCCGGGTATCGGAACTGGAGGGCGTGATCGCCGCGCAATCGTCGAAAGCCGGGATTGCCATCACAGAGGGGCACCTTGGCCTGACTCCCCACAACGCCAATCCGATTCTGTACGAGTGGCTGTCGGCGGTTTACCACGCCCGGTCTCTGAATATCTACCAGCGGCATGGCGCCCGCGTGAAGATTGCTACTGGCGCGGACTTCCAAGGCAACCGCTGGACCGTGAACGCAGTGATGCTACAAACGCCGCGCGGCGTGAGCTATCTGATGCCGGTCGGCTCGATTGCGCGACTGTTCAAGAGGTACAACGGAACGCAGGGCGTGGACATAAAGACCGCGCCTTCCAGCCTCGACGTCGCGGCCAGCAGGACGGCCGAAAAGGTCTACCTGCACGTCGCGAATCTGGAGTACAAACAGTCCGTCGAAACCACATTCGCAGTCGCCGGAATGAAGATCGGCGGCGGCCGCGTGCATGAGATCGCGCCGGAGGATCCGCGGCAGTACGTCAGCCAGGATCAGCCGGACGTGTTCAAGCCGCGCGAGGTCGCGCTCCCGCCGGGACCTGCGCCGAAATGGCGCTTCCCGGCTGGTTCGGTATCGGTCGTCGAGTTGGACGTACGGCCGGCATAATCGATGGAGCAGGAGATGAGATATCCGAATGTCCGATTGCACGCAGAGATTTTCGAGCTAACCCAACTTCCGCAGTTCGAGAGGCACCGTAACTTTTTTCAGCCTACTCGAAGGCGGTTGGATCTCCAGAACAGGACGGTGGTCTTTTGTTTTCATCATCGCGTCTGTCGGATTTTCTCTCCCCGTCGTGAAAGTGCGCTGTAGTGTAGACCAACCCACTTGAAAACGCGCCCCAGATCCGTAGGATTGCTGTATGTACCTGCGGCGTTGCTACCGGCGCAAAGATGGCAAGCGGCACGCCTATTGGGCGCTGGTGGAGAGTTACCGCACGGCGCGCGGGCCGCGGCAGCGCGTGGTGGCCTACCTCGGCGAACTCGACGAGCGCGGCCGGCTCGGTGTTCGGCAGTGCGCCCGGGGCCGGAGCCCGACCTGGCAGACCGAGCTGTTTCAGGAGGCCGTCCCCGAGTATGTCGAAGTGGACCTGAAAGGGGTGCGGGTCGAGCGCAGCCGTCAGTTCGGCGGCTGTTGGCTGGGCCTGACGCTGCTGCGCGCGTTGGGGCTGCAGGAACTTCTGGAAGGGCTGCTGCCGGCGGGTCGCGAGGACGTGCCATGGGCGGTGATGACGCTGGTGTTGGTGCTGGGCCGGCTGCTGGACTGCTCCAGCGAGTTGCACTTGGCCGAGCACGGTTATGAGGCCAGTGCGTTGGCCGAGTTGCTCGGCGTGCCAGCGGCGAAGGTCAACGATGACCGGCTCTATCGCGCGCTGGACCAGTTGCTGCCGCACAAGCAGGCGCTCGAGAAACACCTCAAGCAGCGCTTGGGCGAACTGTTCCAACTCGACTACGACCTGCTCTTGTACGACGTGACCAGTACGTACTTCGAAGGCGAAGCGGCGGGCAACCCGCAAGCACAACGCGGCTACTCGCGCGATCACAGGCCGGACTGTAAGCAAGTCAACATTGCGCTGGTGGTGAGCCGCGGCGGCATGCCGTTGGGTTATGAAATATTCGCGGGCAATCGCAGCGACGTGACCACGGTGGAAGAGATCGTCGAAGCGATGGAGCGGCAGTATGGCAAGGCCAACCGGATTTGGGTGATGGATCGCGGGATGGTCTCGGCCGACAACGTGGAGTTTCTCAAGCAAGGCGGACGGCGTTACATTCTGGGCACGGCCAAAGGTATGCTGCGCAAGTTCGAGCAGCAGTTGCTGGCCAGCGATTGGCGCGAGGTGCACGAAGGCCTGGAAGTAAAGCTATGCCCGGCGCCGGACGGCGACGAACTGTTCATCCTTTGCCGCAGCGCGCAACGCCGGTTGAAAGAACAGGCCATGCATGAGCGCTTCGAACGCCGCATCGAGCAGAAGCTGGAAACGCTGGTGGAGAGTTGCCGGAAGCGTAAGCAGAATCCGCTTGTGGTGGCACAACGGGTCGGCAAGTTGCTGGGACGCAACACGCGCGCCGCCGGGTTGTTTCAGGTCGAGATCGCGCCGGACGCTCAAGGACGCGCCTGTCTGCAGTGGAGTAAGCGCAGCGACTGGCGCGACTGGGCACGCTTGAGTGAGGGCTGCTACTTGCTGCGCAGCAACGTGACGGACTGGACGGGCGAAGAGCTTTGGCGCGCGTACATTCAATTGACGGAGGCCGAGGCGGCGTTTCGCCTGCACAAGAGCGACCTGGTGATGCGGCCCATCTGGCACCAGAAAGAGCATCGCGTGCAGGCGCACATCCTGGTCTGCTTTCTCGCCTATGTGCTGTGGAAGACGATGGGGCGGCTCTGTCACCAAGCGGGGCTGGGAGACGAAGCGCGGAAGGTGTTCGCCGAGCTTCAGCAAATCTCGCTGGTTGACGTTGTGCTGCCGACGCGCACGGGTATCGCACTCCGCAAGCACTGTGTCAGCCGTCCTACTGAACACCAGGCGATTCTCCTGCAGCGGCTCGGCCTGAAACTCCCCACCAGCCTCGAAATCGCGGACTTGTAGTGTAGACTTCGCCGCCTCCGCGTTGCAGGGAAAGGACTTTCCTGCGCAACTGCGGAAGTTGGGCTAGTTCCGTCCACGCTTCCCGAGATTGGTTAACACAACCGTCCTTCTCGGTTTACACTTTTCGAATTCTTCGCGTATGTTTTCAGCGGAGTGTGTCTCGCACGCTCCAGCAGCCACTCGACAGTGGAACGACCGCGAGGCGGACTTTCGCTGTGGTGCCAGTCCACAGCAAGGTGAACCGTCTTGCACATTCCAGCCGAGGACTTCCAGTCCATTATCCGCAGTTTCGCCGCCGGATATCGCATAAAGGAAATCACTATGTCTGAACCCATCTACTAACCCATCAACATCACATGGACGCAGCAAGGCGCTGAGTCCTACAACTGGACGATTCCGGCCGAAGCCGTGGCGGCCATCCCGGCGTACATCGCCACACAGACCAAAATGGAATCCGTGCCTATGACGGACCCGGACGAACACCCGTACATCAACTACGCTTCGGCGCCGAAGTACGCCGGAGTTGGCGACTACATCATCCAGACGTTGATGACGGCCGCCAGCGCTGCTCTGCAAGAGGAAGCGCGTCTCAAGCCCGCCGAAGCCGCGGCCGCGCAGCAAGCCGCGATGGCCCAGGTTCTAATTCCGGCGGACGCCCGGACCAATCAGAAAGGTGCACAAGATGAGTTCGAACAAGGTAGTAGACCATCAACTCACACCCGAAGAGCAGGATCTGCTCGCAAGCCTCCAACGTCGTTTGGTCGCGATTCAGGCGGAACTCCAGGCTCAATGCAACGGAGTGTTACAAGGGCTCATCGTGGCACACAAGCTGCCGACGTGTGCCGACGGATATTCTCTCTCCGGACGGCTCGAGGCTGCTCTCGGCACCGGAGCCGCAATCTGAAGGAGCAGGCGCTGGTTCCCCAAGCCCGTTACGTATGCCAACGGCCGCACCGATTGGTTGCCGCGCCTGGTGAACGAACAGCATACGCGGTCTCGGACAGAATCGGTGCGATACATATTTTGGCCATACGGGCTCGCGCGCTCGGCCGAGCCTGACAGAAGAGCGAAAATCGCCAGACGTCAACTTTGGGCTTGAGCGGGTCGCCCCATCTCAGAACATCAGCCGCAGGGCCACTTGTCCCACGCGCGCCAGGTTGGTCTGGTCGGGCACGACGACGCCAAACGACGGGCTGGTGTAGCCGGTTCCAGGCTGGCCGTAGATCGGCGAGTTGGTGGCGTTGAACCACTCGGCGCGGAACTCCAGCCTCGCACGTTCGCGGATCTGGAAGTTCTTGAACATCGAGACGTTCATTTGCGGAAGCGAGTGGGTGCGAATATTGGGCATGCGAGCCGAGTTGACGACGATCTCGCCGGGGGTCGGTTGGCGCCAGGCGATTTGCTCGTCCGGCGAAGCGCAGTTGGAGCGCGTGCCATTCAACATCTGGGTGCACGTGTTGAACCAGCGATTGAGAGTCTGCTGGCCTTCGGGGAGTTCGGGATTGCTAACCACCACCGCTCCCGGCATCGCCAGAGTCAGCCCGTTCTGGTAGATGAACACCATGTTGGCCTGCCATCCGCCCAAGACGCGGTTTAGGCTCCTGTTCCAGTTCGAGCCGATGCGTTGGCCTTTGCCAAAGGGCAGAGTCCAGAGCGTGATGATATTCAGATTGTGGGTGCGGTCGAAGGGCGCCAGTCCGCGCGGATTGGTCCGTGTGTCTTCGCGATAGTCCAGAGCCTGAAGGTTCTTGGCGAAGGTGTAGTTCAGAGTAACCATCAAGCCGGTGGACATCCGCCGCTGCACTCTCATCTCGAGACCGTTGTAGGAGGTGCTTCCGATCGGAGCTCCGGTGTTGTTAACGTTGACGAATTGCGGGAAAGCGCGAACCATTCTGCCCTTACTGAGCGTGACGGTGTTGAGCGAGGTTCCGACCAGTTCGGGCGCGCCATACCAGGGATTGGGTTGGGCCTGATTCAGGTAATTGGGATCCTGCGCGCCCTTTTGCTGCTCTTCGATCGGGATCGCGTTCTCGTTCACCGTGACGCGGAGGTTCCGCGTGCGCGTGCCGACATAGGACACTTCGGCCGAGGTTTTCCAGGGGAGGTCCAAGCCAAAGCCGAAGAACAACTGATGGACCCGGCCGATTTGAAAATTGCGAGTGGTGTAAGAGACCGACTGCCCGACCATGGTTTTTGATCCTAAAGCGGAGCCCAGTGGATCCAAGATGCCGTTCGGGAACGGGTTCGCGAACGTGCCCATGCCTGGTTCACCAGGTGTGTAGAGTTTTGCGCCTGCGCCTTGGGCGACCACCATCGTGGTGCTGCGGGAAAAGCCGTCCTGCTGAATTCCGCCGCCGCCCAGCGTCCCGTTTAGCGGCAGGAAGCTGATGCCGTAGCCGCCGCGCAAAGTCAAGCGCTTCATCATGTGGAAGGCCGCGCCGGCGCGGGGCTGGAAATCGCGATACTTCGTGTCCCAAGGCTGGCGGTGGCTCTTGTCCGCGTACACGAAGCCGCCTGTGGCCGGTGACAGGCCGAGTTGGTAGGTAACGGTGGGATCGAAGGCGTAGATCTGCTGGTTGAAGCGTTCGGTGGGAGCGGTCTGCACGTCCCATCGCAGGCCGGCGTTAATGGTCAGACGGCGCGTCACTTTCCAGTCGTTCTGGAAGTACAGGCCGAAGGCTTTGTTCGAATACGTGGACTGCGCGTTGATGTCTGTGGACCCGTTGGCCGGATAGCCGAGCAGGAGCGAGGCGACGGAGTTACCAGAAACCGTGTCGGCCCGCTGTGGATCGCGCTGCGTGAATCCGCGATTGAACGCGAAATTGCCGTACCAGTCGCCATAATCGGCGCGACTGAAAATGGACTGCGCGATGCGGGTGCCGAACTTCAGGTAGTGGCGTCCCACCTTCTTGGATGCATCGACGACGGCGGTGTACTGGTCGTCGGGGCTGAATGCTCTATCGGCGCGGCCCCAACCAGCGTAGTCCTGGAGCGACAGCACCGGAAAGCGGTTCACCGGGCTGGAGCCAATCCGGCCCGTAAAGCCGAGCTTGGAGCCATCGAAATCCTGCTGGTAAATGGCGTTGTTGGTTTCGACGAAACGGTCCCACCCGATGCGGGCGTTCACCGTGAAATCGGCGGCCGGGATCCAGACGTGGTCGAGGGTTGCACCATAGCGGGTCCGGGTCTGAGCGCCGATGTTTCGGAGCGGATTACCGCGCGGAAGGCCATTGCCGGCCGGTTGGTTGTTGGACGCCCAGGAATAGGTATTGCTGGCGCTGGTGCGGTGGCGCTCGTTCCAGAAGAAGTCGGTCTTGACAAAGTATTCGTTAGGGTTGATCCAGCGTGAGTTGGGAACCGAGGCGTAGTTACTGATGTTGGTCACGGGATCGGTAACGAGGTTGGGCTCAGGCAGAAACGCGAGGATGTTGCGCGATGGCGTCGCGATACGGGAGGCGGGGATGACGTTTCCGGCGAACGGCGAGCGTGTGAACGTGTTTCCGGTCTGTACCGTGGTGAGCGGATCGTACATCAGGATGGGTTTGCCCGCTGAGTTGAACGTTTTATTGAAGTCGCCCGCCCGCTGTTCCAAGGTGGGCATGGTGATCGTGGCGGGGCGGCTCTGACGCATGCGGGTGCCCTGGTAGTGGCCGGTGTAGAAAAACCGATTCTTGACGATGGGACCACTGACTCGGGCGGCGAAAGAGTTTTGAGTGTTCTGGTTCTTCAGGAAGGGTGACAGCGCCAGTGCGCGGTTGGTTTGCGTGACATTGGCATCCATCTTCACGTTTTGCAGAAACTCGCTGAGCGAGCCGTGGACTTCATTGGTGCCCGACTTCATTTTCAAGCTCACCACGCCACCGCCGCTGAGACCGAGAGAGGCGTCCGAAACCGGGCTGGAGACCTTGAACTCTTCCACCGCGTCTACCAAAGGGGAGCCGTTCGGGGTACCGCGCGCTCCGCTGGCCCTGCCGTCCACCAGGAAGGCGTTGGTGCCTGGGCGGCTGCCGTTGATGCTGTAGTCGCCGTTCGCTTCCCACAGCGTATTCTTAGGATTCAGCGCGGCGGTGGACGTGAAGAGAACTCCGGCCGAGTAGAGCAGGAGTTCGAATACCTGGCGGCCCTGCAAGGGGACTTCGGAGACAACCTTCTCGTCGGAGACCAGCCCCATGACGGACTGGTTAGCCTCCACTGTGGCGAGTTCGGCGGTGACGCTGACCGACTGGGTGGCGTCGCCGATCTGCATGGGGATGTCCACCGCGGCGTTATCTCCGACGGAGAGGCGGATGCCGTGGCGCGTGTAACTGCGGAAGCCCTGCGCCTCCGCGGTGAGTTCATACTCGCCGGTGGTCAACCGCGGGATGAGGTAGTTTCCGGCGGCGCCGGTGACGGCGCGCACGGTGATGTTGGTGCCTATGTTTCGGGCGGCTACCGAGACGCTCGGAATGGCGGCGCCGGATGGGTCGGTCACTGTGCCCGATAACGAGGCGTAAAAGTCCTGCCCGAAAGCGAGCGATGCGATCAGAGTTAGAAAGAAAACGAATTTGGCTGCTTGTCTCATTTGTATTATTTCTGTGGGCACGGCCTGCGGGCGCGAACATATTCGCCCAGTCAAAGACCTGGCGCCTAGACTTTCTCGAATACCTTCAAGAGCGCTGTCATCGAAGTCTTGCTCGCGAATGCCTTTCCTTGCGGTACCCGGTAGTGTGTTTCGAGCGTGAATGCACCTTTGTAGCCGGACTTGAGCAGCGCCCGGATTTGCCCCAGATTGTCAAACTCGCCGTCGCCCACGGCACACCATACCACCTTGCCATCCGGGTTGTGCTTGTAATCGCGCAGGTGAACGTGGATGATGCGCGCGGGGTCGAGCAGGCGGAAACCATCCGGGAACGGGCGTTCCTCTCCGGACATTGCGGCATTGTTTGGATCCCAAACCAGCCCGACGGTCTCATCGGGAATCGCTTTGAGCACGAGAGCAGCTTGCGCAGCCGTCGAAACGTAACTGCGCGCCACGTTTTCCACTGCCAGACGCATCTTGCGCGGTTTCGCCCGCCGGCCCGCTTCTCGGAGCAATTCCTGAATCCGCGGGTATTCGCTCTTGTTCGGACCACTCTCACCATGGGTGAACGCGAAAATGCGGAGGGTTTCGGTTCCCAGGATCGCGGCGCGCTCCATTGCGGCGTCGAGCAATCGCCATTGGGCCTCGATAACCTTGCGCCCTTCCGCATTGTCCTGAGGCAGCGGGATCTTGAAAAACGCTGTTCCAAGGGCGGACGTTTTGATGTGGTTCTCGTCGAGGAGCTTGCGGGCCTCGCGGATCTTTTCAACCGGATGCGAGGTGTTGTAGTCGCCCCAAACTGAGCGTATTTCCGCGTAACTCAATCCGAAACTTTTCAGGAATTGAATCGCGACTAGCAAGTCCTCGTCGACTTCGTCAGTGGTGATTCCCAGGCGGATTTGGGCCACCGGTATCGCTTGCGACAAGGAGCAATAGGTGAGCGCGGCGGGCAGCGTCAGTAGTTGGCGGCGTGTGTATCTTTGCACAACCGAAATTGTATACTAGGCGACGCCGGACCACAATGGACGAACGGCTGGAAGCCCCCGCTGGCACTTAGGAAATACTCTTCTGGGATGGGTCTCTTGCGTTGACAGACTTAGGGGTCATGTATACAATGACCCCAGATGAAGTTGCACCCTACCAGTAGGCAGTTTTCCGGGCGACTGCCGTCTGTCGAATATGCGAATTGCTTGTTTACGTGCAGCCGTTCCTGGTTCCTTGCGGAGAGGCGGTGACCCGCAGACACGCGCTCTCTCTGCCTGGGGCAGTACTGCTGCCGAGAGGCTTGACGGCGCCTGCGCGGCGCCCGAACGTGCTATTCCTGGTCTCCGACCAGCACCGCCGCGGCGCACTGGGCATTGATGGCGACCCCGTCGCAAAGACGCCCAACCTGGACGCGCTGGGCCGCTCCGGCGTACGTTTCGATAGTACCTACTGTACGAACCCCGTTTGCGTGCCGGCTCGCGCATCCATGCTCACCGGTGTATACACGCACCACCATCGCGCCTACCGCAACTCGGTTCCGTGGCCCTTCGATGTTAAGACAATTGCCCACCATTTCGGCCGCGCCGGATACATGAGCGGGTTGATCGGCAAGATGCACTTCGTCGATGCTCAAACGCATGGGTTCGACTACCATCTGGATTTCAACGACTGGTTTCAGTATCTGGGTCCGAAGACACAACTGTACGCCGACGAGCTCTCCGGCAACAATTCGGGTGCCGGACTGCCGCAGATTGACGATTTGTGGAGTGACGCCGGCAATCCGTGGAACCACGAGCGCGGCGGGAAAAAGAAGAGCAAACAGATCGAGGCTGCCGGTGTTTCCAAGATTCCCGAACAGGACCATTTTGAGAGTTTTGTGGCCCGGGAGTCGATTCGTTTTCTCAAAAATCACGGAAAGAACCAGCCGTTCCTCCTCGTTACCTCGTTTCTGAAACCGCACGCACCCTTTACCCCGTCCGAGCGGTTCGCGCGGATGTTTCCCGAAGAGAAGATGCCACTGCCATCCACCATGGGCAAAGTGGACCCAGCCGCCATGCCGCAGGATTTCCGCGACTTCTTTGACAAGAACAGCGCGCTGAACGAGCCGGAGCAGGCGCGTCGGCGCATCGCGCTCTATTACGCCAGCCTCGCACAGATGGACGCGGCGCTCGGCTCCGTGCTCCAGGCTTTGCGGGAACTGCAACTGGAGAATGACACGATCGTCGTCTACACCTCAGACCATGGCGATATGCTTGGTGAGCACGGGCTATGGGCGAAGGGCGTTTTTTACGAGCCTTCCGTGTCGGTGCCGATGCTGTTCCGCGTGCCTGGGGTGACGTCAGCCGACGCGCGCTGCGCCCAGCCCGTCAGCCACGTGCAACTGCTCCCCACGCTCGCGGAGTTGTGCGGAATTTCGATGTCTGCACCGTGCGACGGTCCGAGCTTGGCCGGACTTCTCCGTGAGCCCGGCCGGACCACGGACACGGCTGTGTATTCCGAGTACAACCTTCGCACGCCACGCGCGAAGTACATGATCCGGCGCGGCGCCTTCAAGTACACCTACCACACTAACGATATGGCCGAACTATACAACTTGCGGGAAGACCCCGCGGAAATGAAGAACCTTGCAGCGCTTGCGAAGTTCAGAGACAAAGCTGCGGAGATGAAGGCCATGCTGTTTGCCTGGTACAAACCAACGGAGGCTGAATAGCCATGATCTCGCGAAGAGACTTTCTCGCTGCCGCTCCGGCTGCCGCGTTGTCCACACCGCCGGCCGGCCGCCGGCCGCCGAACTTTATCGTCTTTCTCTGCGACGACCTTGGCAGCGGGGATCTGGGCTACCGCGGAGCGCGTGACGTGAAAACGCCGAACATCGACGCGCTGGCGGCCTCCGGCACGCAGTTCACGAACTGGTACGCCAATGCGCCCGTCTGCGGACCGTCGCGCGCCTCGCTGATGACGGGCCGCTATCCAATAAGGTGCGGAAAGCCAGGGAACGGCGGCAATCTGCCGGTCGCTGAAAAGACCCTTGCGACATTGCTCCAATCCCACGGCTACAAGACCGGGATCACGGGCAAGTGGCACCTGGGCAACTCGCCCGAAACTGTTCCGAACGCGCGCGGCTTCGACCACTTCTTCGGTTTTCACGGCGGTTGCGAGGACTACTTTTCGCACCGATATTATTGGGGCGCAGATACGAAGACGAACTATCACGACCTGTGGCTCAACCGCACGGAGATTTTCCGTAACGGGCAATACCTCACTGAGGCGATTGCGCGCGAGGCGTCCGATTTTGTGGTCCGGAACAAGTCCAATCCGTTTTTCCTCTACGTTCCGTTCAACGCCGTGCATTATCCGATGCACGCTCCGGAAAAGTACATGGAAAGATTCGCGTCGCTTCCGTTGGAGCGCCGTATTTACGCCGCAATGCTCTCTGCCGCGGACGACGCCATCGGCACGGTGATGGCGCAAGTGAAACGGCTGGGGCTGCTCGACAACACGATGGTTTTCTTCAGCGCCGACAACGGCGCAACGCGAGAGACGCGCGCCGGCTTGAGTGGCGAGACGCCATCGGCGGGCGCGAACGGCGTCTTCCGCGGCTTCAAGTTCAGTCTTTTCGACGGCGGCATGCACGTGCCCGCCGTGATGAGTTGGCCGGGACGCATTCCCGCTGGCAAGGTCAACCATGAACTCGGCATGCATATGGACATCCTCCCGACCATATGCACCGTGGCGGGGGCTAAGGTTCCGGACGACCGCACCATCGACGGCCGCGATGTAATGCCAATGGTCACAAGCGGAGCCAAGTCGCCGCACGATGCGATTTTCTGGAGTTCCGCCGGACAACTGGCGGTCCGGCGGCTCAATTGGAAACTGGTCCAGAACGGAAAGACCTATGACGGGACGGATGTCGGCAATGAGAAGTTGACCGGCGACGACGCGCTCTTTCTATCCGACCTGGCGTCCGATCCGGGTGAGAAGCGGAACCGCCGCCACGACAATCCGGCATTGACCGATGAACTGGCAACTCTGGCTGCCAAGTGGCTCGAAAGCGTTAAGTTGAACTAGGTCCTTGAACGAGCGGCACTACCGTTCAGTCTCGCAATATGACCAGACTCAGGTGATGTAGTTGGCCTTAATGATGCTGAATTGGCGATCGTGGGTGGCAATTGTGGCTGCCGTTGTCTCTATAACCCTGAGCAGCGGTCCTCTATATGGCAAGAAGCCAAAGGATGGAAAAGCCGGCGCCGAAGCCGGCAGCGGCTTGAATCGCGAGACGTTCTGGAATCTCTTGTCGTTATATGGCAAGGGCGAACCGCAAGGTATCGCCGAAGCGAATCGGATTCTGGATTCGATCCTGCCCCGAAATGAATCTGAGAAGGTCGATCCGGAAGACAAGTTCACCCATGCGTCGGCGGTGACGTTCTATCGCTTGTATTCCGCCCGGTTGCCCCAACCGCTTCGGGAGAGGGCGCGATGGGATATAGTCAGCCGCGTCAAAGCCATCGAACGCGATTGGTATCCGAAGCATAAGACCAACTTCGGCATGGGTCACACGAACTTCGCGATGATGTTCCTCGAAGCGTTTTTGCTCGGCAGCGAGGCTCTGGGTGACAAGGAAGCCCAGAAGAAGGCGTATGCCGCATTCAACGACTTTTGCGATTACACGATGCACAACGGGCTCACCGAATTCAACGCGACGGATTACCTCAGGTTCGACCTGCGTTGCACGAGCAGCCTGGCTACGGCCTCAGCCGATCCGCAGGTGAGGCGCCGTGCCCGCTCGTTTGCGGATTTTTGGTGGCTCGATGCGGCGCTGCACTATTGGCCATCGGGTGGCCGTCTGACGGGGGCAAACGCGCGGACTTACAACTACGTTGCGGGAATCGGTGGGGCCGTGGCACTGATCCAGACGTTTTTCGCCGGAGGCGAGCGCCCTGCGGCGGGCGAAGGCGGCTGGGTGACGCTGTTCGATTACGAACCTCCCATGTACATCCGGGAAATCGCACGCGAGAAGCAGCGGAACATCTACCGGGGGCTCTGGCTGGCGCCGGAAGTGGACGCGTTCCGCAAGGGCTCCGAAGGCGAAGACGATTTTCAGAGGACGGCGCACGGCGAGTTCGGACATCAGTACGGCAAGGACCGGTACACGTTCATCGAGCCGGCCTACGCGCTTGGTACAGGAGGGGCGCATTATTCTTCGCAGGAGCGCATGTTGGTGGCCGATATTGCAAGTAAGAAGACGCTGGCGAGCATATCATCGCAGGTCAACACGCGCCTGCCATTGGAGTCCAAAGAGGAGTTCATCTCGTTCCTGGGCGACAACAGGCACGCGCAGACAGGCAGTGCCGCCGTCCAGGACCGTAATATGGCGATGATTTTGTATTCCATGACGTTGCCTACGGAAGCGGAGAAGGGGGTGGGCATTGTCGCCCCGTTGATGCTCCTGCCCGCCAGCGTGGACAGCATCCAAGTGAATGGGCGGCAGGCGGATCAGCGGCCCGGTGTCCACCCTCTCACGGCGGCCGACATCCTGTACCTGAAAGAAGGCGATGTCTACGCCAGTCTTCGTTTTGTGGAGTCCAAGGATGGATTCGCCGGGTACAAACCCACTTATCACTACCGGTTAGACGGCCATTATGAACTCAAGCCGAAGAAAAGTGAACGATCCCAGGCGCGCAAGGATTTCCAGGTCGGGGCGCTGTCTTGCGTTCTCTATAGCGGCGCGGAAAAGAAATTGACGGATAAGAACGTGCGCGCCGGGTTTGTGGTCGAAATGGGCACGACCAAGGAGTTTCCCACACTCGAAGACTTTCGAAAGCACATCGAAACGCAGACCTCCATCTCGCAAAGCTTTGAAAAGGGCATCTGGGACGTTCGTTACCGGAGCGGCGCCAAAGAAATTTCTCTGAAGAAGGATCTGGCCAGGGACCTGGTCCTGGACAAACGCGTAAGCGGCGTGCGGGTCGAAAACACAGTGCACACGACGGATTTTTCGGAATTGAAAGATGGAGTGCTTACTGTCCGGTGGAAGGGCCTCACACATAGGATTGACTTGCGCCGGACGCCGGGCGCTGACTGAAACTCAGCCTCGGCTGCGAGGTCCGTTGCTTTCGCGTGCCTCCTTGCTCTTGAGCGAGAAAATCAGTTCGCGAAGCGTGTTTCTGATGTGTGCGAGCGCCGCATTCTGTACTAGCTGCGGGGTTGGCATTGCGACGCGATCGCCGCAATGTGGTGCGTGTTCCGCAAACCCTTCGTGGGCCATCTGGCGCAGGGCTTCGCGCTCGGGCGTTCTGCTGACGTGAAATTCCGTCGAAATCCGCTCTTCGGTGAGAGATTCGTGACGTGGAATCCGGCCACTCATGATTTGTTCCCTGAGCTGGCGGTATAGCGCATCCTTGAGAATTACTCTGGGCATTAGCGAAAACTGTACGTGATCAGACAACGCTGTGTCAAGATAAATGGAGTAAGAGCTTTTGACTTATTGACTCCCGCATAATATAGAGTTATTCCAGACGCAGTAAGGATTGTTTCCAGAAAGCGCTAATCAAACGCGGGCGGCGGCGCATCCGGCGCAGCGTGGTGCGGGCCGCCTCGCTAAGGTGCCAGTAGTCTTTGGGGCAGACGTTGGCCAGTTCGTGGTGCTTCCAGTAGCTCCAGATGTACTCGACCGGATTGAGTTCGGGTGCGTAGCCCGGCAGGTATTGGACCTCGATCCGTCCGGCCAGACTCTCGATGTGGTCGCGTACTAACCGACTCCGGTGGGCAGGCAGCCCGTCCCAGATGACCAGCAAGGGTCCGCGGATATGCCGGACCAGCGCTTGCAGGAACTCCACTACCTGCGGACTCTTGACGCTCCCGGCGTAGAGCCGGAAGTAGAAGTTCCACACCGTGAGGCCGGCCACCGCCGACAGGCTCTTCCAATTGAAGTTGTAGTCCAGTACAGGCGTTTGCCCACGCGGGGCCCACATACGACAACGGTGCGGACGCTGACTCAGCCCGCTTTCGTCGACAAAGACTATCGTGCGCCCCTGCGTGCGGGCTTTTTTTTAATGGCCGGCCAGGTCTTTCGCTTCCAGGTTCGGATCGCCGCCTCGTTTCGCTCACGCGCCCGGCCGACGGGTCGTTGCGGACTCCAGCCCAGTCCCACCAGAATCTTCCAAACATGACCTTCGTGGTAGGTGACGCCAAACTCCTCCTCGATCAAATGCGCCACACGCGGGCAGGTCCACAGGGGCGTCTCATAGCCCAACGATTCCGGTCCCTGCAACAGAAGCTCGCTCAGGCGCTGACGATCCTCGCTCGTGAGGAGGGGTTTGCGGCCGGCGCGGCCGGCCTTGCGCAACCCGTCTTTGCCGCCCGCCCGATACTCCTGCACCCAGCGGGCTACGGTCTGCCGCGCCACTTTCAACCGGCGGGCCACCTCCGCCTGCTTCAATCCCTTCTCCCACAAGCGGATCGCCTCGAAGCGGCGTTTCTCCAAGGCCTCGAAATCACGTCGCACTCCGGCAGCATTGCCCATACCAGGTTAGACGTAGTATCGCGGGAAAAGTGTCGCTATATTACGCGGGAGTCAATAGTAGCATCTATGTCTTAACCCTTGATCGGATCTTTGGTCCAAAGGATACTTGTATACTATTCGTGGGTTTCCGCTCGAACAGATTTCCAGATTGGAGATAGCGTTGACAACTCTAAACAGACGCCACTTTTTCTATTCCGCCGGGGCAGCATTGACCGCCGCACAAGCTACGCGGGTTATGGGTGCAAATGACCGGGTCCAGATGGGTATCGTCGGTCTCGGCGGTAGGAGCCGGTACCACATCAGCACTTACGCATCGATTTCCGAAAGCAGTATCGCCGCAGTGTGCGATGTCGACCAGAGCGCGCGAGAGCGAGGGGTGGCTGCAATAGAAAAGGCCACTAAGCGGAAGCCCAAGGCGTACGCCGACATGCGGGAGATCTTCGCCGACAAGAACGTGGATGCCGTGTCCATGCCGTTGCCTAACCATTGGCATGCGCTAGCAACGATCTGGGCCTGCCAGGCAGGCAAGGACGTCTACGTGGAAAAACCTGCCTGCCACAACGTGTTCGAGGGGTTGAAGATGGTGGAGGCTGCCCGGAAATACAAGCGCATCGTACAGATCGGCTCCCAGAGTAGAAGTATGCTCCACAAGCAGAAGGCCATGCAGCTTCTGAAAGAAGGATTGATTGGCAAGGTATACATGGCCAAGGGCCTTTGTTTCAAGCGGCGGGAATCAATCGGTCATGCGGAGAATAGTCCGGTTCCACTGGGCGTGGATTGGGACAGGTTCCTCGGACCTGCCCCGATGCGCCCGTTCAACGAGCTTAGGTTCAAATACAATTGGCACTGGTTTTGGGATACAGGCAACGGAGACATCGGCAACCAGGGAATCCATGAAATGGACGTTGCGCGCTGGGGCCTCGGCAAGCCCGGATTGCCCAGCGGTGTGGTTTCGACCGGCGGCAAGTATGTTTACAAAGACGACCAGGAGACGCCGAACAACCAGATCGCCACATTCGACTACGGCGACGGGGAAATCGTCTTTGAAGTTCGCGGCATATTGACGGGCACCGAAGGCGGCCTCCCCACCGACCGTGGCGGTGGCGCGAACGTGATCGGCGACCTCATTTATGGAAGCGACGGCTGGATGGCCGTCAGCGGCGAGAGCTTCCAGGTCTACAAAGGCGAGAAGAGCGAGAAGATCATGGATGAAAAGGGCAACAGCAGCGGTGTGCCCCACTTCAAGAATTTCATCCAAGCCGTCCGTAGCCGCGAGCCGAAAGAGCTGAATGCCGATGTGGAAGTTGGCGTGACATCCGCGATCCTGGTCCACCTCGCCAATATCAGTCACCGTCTCGGGAAGAGACTTCCCTTCGACCCTCAGACCATGACATTCCCGGGCAACGCCGAAGCGAACCGCATGCTGACGCGTCCGTACCGAGCGCCCTATATAGTGCCCGAGAAAGTGTGACGTGCACGGTGGGACGCAGCCGCGATTTACAGAGCATCGCCGCCCGTCCTCGCAGGATCCGGAAACTGGATCTGCATGAATCTGCGATGCTTCCCTACCGCAGCCCGATGCTCGCGAAAAAGGGCTTTGAAGACGCACAGCGTTCTCGACCATTGAATCGGGCCAAGACCGACCGATAAGCATGGGCTTCAGACGCAGCCTCCGTTGCACCTCGCAATGGCAGAGAAAAGCAAGCGTTGAATTATCGGACCACACGGCGACCAGCGAAGGTTGGCATGTTCAGTGGGAGACAGTCCCCGTATAGTCAAACAATCCGTCGCACCGATTCCGCGCCAAAGCGCGTATGATGTTCCTTCATCATGCGTGACCACCAATGGGCGCGACGGCTGGTGTATGGGACGGGCCCCGTCAACCAGCGATTGCCCTCCAGAACGAATCCCTCGCCGCCGAGAACCGGATCTTGCGTTCGCATCTGCCCTCGCGTTTGCGACTGTCCAAGCTGATCTTATTGGGCGAAGCGGCGTTACGCCGTGCGCGGAACGAATACACCGGGTACCACCATAGTGAGCGGAATCATCAAGGGAAGGGAAACGCGCTGCTCTTTCCGCTACCACTTGACGAATGCGATCCTGCGAGCCGTGTTGATTGCACGGCACGTCTGGGCTACGCCGTGCGGCATGAATAATTTGGCCTTACGGGCTCTTGCATCCCCGACAAACATGCCGGTTTATCCCGGCACACCCAGTCCTCGACCCTACCAGGATCGAAGGAAGGCGTCGGGGTGTATACTAGCCCCGTGTCGGGCGCCAAAATGGAAATCTCGTCTTAACAAATCGCGAAGTTGCGGCGTATTCAGAAAAGGAGTGGTCCTGCGTTGCGAATCCACCTGATTACTCTTATGCTCTGTACGGCCTGGACCGTTTCGGCCCAGGATCCTCGCGGGACGATAACCGGCCAGGTGACTGACGCGTCTGGCGCGTTCGTCGCCGGCGCCACGCTGCGGACTACTCACAGCGAAACCGGCACCAAGGTTTCGGCGACGAGCAATGCGCGTGGCACCTACGAAATACCGTTTCTATTACCTGGCACTTATAACATTGAGGCGGAGTTGACAGGATTCAAGTTGTGGACCAGATCCGCCGTCGAACTCCGCATGGAGGATCGCCTGCAGGTAGACGTGCGGCTGGAATTGGGCAGTGTCGACCAGGCTATTGAAGTCACTGCGGAGACCCCCCTGCTCGAAGCCGCCAATGCCAATATGACGCAAGTGGTGGGGAGCAAACAGGTCTCCGAGTTGCCGCTGCGCGGCGACAGCGTGGCGGCGCTTTTTGCCACCGCACCCGGTGTCTTGGTGGATGGTCTCGCCTATGATGGACCGTGGAACATCGCGCAGAATTCCAGTTTCGCCGTGGCGGGCACGGGAGCTGGCGGGGGTGGTATCGACTTTCGGCTGGATGGCATTAGCAATAATTCCCACTCGGGATTGACCGCCTTCGTGCCGCCATCGGACATGGTGCAGGAAGTCCGCGTCTCCACCAACAGCTACGATGCATCGGCCGGCCATTCCATGGGCGGCGGTATCAATATCAGCCTGAAATCAGGCACCAACGTCTTGCACGGGTCCGCCAGCGGGCTCGGCATGGCGGGACCGCTCATCACGCGCAACTTCTTCGTTGATAAGTACATCTTCGATCCCAACACCGGACCGATCACGCCGCAGAAGATCCACGACAACACGCCGGCTGTGCGCTGGATGCGTTACAGTGCCGTGGTCGGCGGACCGCTCGTGATCCCCAAGGTTTACAACGGCCACAATCGCACGTTCTGGATTTTCGGTCTGCAAATCCACAACCGGCAGCGGCCCATCGCCGGTTACTATAGCGTCCCCAGCGCCGTCCAGCGGCAGGGCGACTTCTCCGCGCTGCTCGCGCTCGGCAATCAATATCAGATCTATGACCCGCTGACCGGCGTGCCGACCAGTGCGACCCGCTACAACCGCTCGCCCTTCCCCAACAACGTAGTTCCCTCCAGCCGCATCCATCCGGTTAGCCGCATGGTGGCAGATCTCTACCCCTTGCCGAACTCACCCGGCAATGCCGACGGCACCAACGACTATTTCCGAACCCGCCCCGAGACCCAGGATCTCTACCAGCCGGAAGGGCGCGTGGACCACTACTTCAACGAGCGCCACCGTATGTTCGCGCGGTACACCCATTCCGATTTCAAGGGCCACATGGATCAGTACATTCCCGGCAGCACCATTCGCGGACGCCGGCGTCAGCGTCCGCACCGCGGCGTCGCACTGGATAACGTATTCGTGTTGGGAAGCGGGCTCGTCCTGGATGTCCGCTATGGTTTCACCTGGTTCCAGGAATACCAGAGCTTCGATAATCAGGGTTTCGATCTGACGAAACTCGGCTTCTCTCCGGCACTCATTGGACAACTGGATCCCCAGGGCATCACGTTCCCGGAAATCACGGTGTCGAATCTGCTCGCACTAGGACAGGACGGCGGCTTCCGGCAGGTCAACTACTCCCACAACCTGCTCACCACCGTGAATTGGGTACGCGGTCGCCACGCGCTCAAGACGGGCCTCGACGTGAGCGCAATGTACGACAACACGACCACATACGGCAACGTAGCGCCGAACCTGGATTTCGCAGCGACCTACACGCGCGGTCCGGTGGATAACTCCGCGAGCGGACCCGGCTTCGGACAGGGCTTCGCGAGCATGCTGCTCGGTATTCCTACCGGCGGTTACGCTGATATCAATAGTTCCCTCGCCGATCGGAGCCGTCTGTATGGCATCTACCTTCAGGACGATTGGCGCGTCTCCAGGAGGTTGACGCTCAATCTCGGCCTGCGCTATGAGTACGAAAGTCCGGTCACCGAGCGTTTCGACCGCTCGGCGCGCGATTTCGACTTCGCCGTCACCAATCCGATCCAAAGCCAGGCGCAGGCGCAATATGCCAGGAATCCGATTGCGGAAGTCCCGGTTCTTTTTACGCCCGGCGGCGTGACGTTCGCCGGCGTCAACGGTAATCCGCGCGGACTGACCGACCCTTATTGGAAGTCCGTGATGCCACGCATGGGTCTGGCTTGGCGGCTGCACACGAGGGTAATGCTGCGCGCCGGTTACGGAATCTTTTTTGCGCCCATTGGCGCCGATTTCAACACAGCGCAACAACCTGGCTTCAGCCAACGCACCAACATCGCGCCCTCGACCGACGGCGGCCTGACGTTCGCCGCTTCCATTTCCAATCCGTTCCCTAACGGGCTCACTACTCCGGCCGGCGCTACAGGTGGGCCCCTCACATACGTCGGCCGCGCCCCTGGTTTCTTCCCAGGGCACACCCGGCGCGCCTATAACCAACGCTGGAGTTACTCGCTGCAAGTGGAACCGGCTCGGCAGATGGTGCTCGAATTCGGTTACATCGGATCGCGCGCGGTGGCACTGGACGCAACGACGGACTTCAACCCGGTGCCGCGGTCGTTCTTGAGCACCTCCTCCGAACGCGACCCCGCGACTATCAATCTGCTGACCGCAAATGTCAGCAACCCGTTCCGCGGGATCGACGGCTTCCAGGGAGCGGGTTACTACACCGCGGTCAACATGCAGCGTCAGCAACTCTTGAAGCCGTTCCCGCAGTTCTCGGGACTGACCGCCGGGCTGCCCTCGGGCATGTCGTGGTATCACGCCTTCACCGCGCGCCTGGAGCGGCGCTACAGGCGCGGGCTTCAATTTCAAGCGGGATTCACGCACTCGCGAACCATGCAGGCGGTGAGCTATCTCAACCCGACCGACGGCGCCCCCGAGCACGTCATATCTTCGCTTGACCGCCCCAACCGGATCTCCGCCAGCGTCGTGTGGGAACTGCCGTTCGGCCGTGGCAAGGCGATCGGCAAGTCGGTTCCGAAGCTGGTCCATCAGTTTATCGGCGGCTGGCAGGCGCAATCCGTATTTCAAAATCAGACCGGTGCGGGACTGACGTTTGGCAACGTACTGCTTCGCGCGAACATGTCCGATATCCCTCTCGCCGCCGATACCCGCTCGCTACAGCAGTGGTTCAACACCGCCGCGTTCGACCGCACAAGCGGCCAACAATTGGCCCAGAACATCCGTGCGTTTCCTTCCCGTGTTTCCGGCGCCCGCGCCGCCGGCATCAGCACAGTAGACGTATCGCTATTCAAGAGCTTCGTGTACCGCGACCGGTTCCGCATCCAGTTCCGCTGCGTGGCGGAAGGCGTGGCGAATCATCCCAATTTCGCCGCTCCCAATACCAATCCCACCGCGGCCAATTTCGGACAGGTTACTGCCACCCAGACCGGGCAGGAAGAGCGTCGCGTCTCACTCGGATTGAAGCTGATGTTCTGAGTGTGCCATGAGCAAAAGAGGCGGCGACAGGCGGCTCTTTTGCGTAACTGAGTAGTCGATGAGGGGAGGCCCCTCGGGACCGTCTTACAGGAGAAGGTTCCAAACCACCTCCCGCTGCTGCAGGCAAAAGCTGTGGTAGTGAGCAGGGAAGGAACAGGCCCGGCACGAGCGGGTCAGGTGACATCCGAGAAGAAGAACGAAAGTGAATCACCGTTTCTCATGTCGAAAAGAGTTCAGACGATATCAAAACCGTGGTTTGTCAGAAGGCCGCGGGACAAGTTCCGACGGGACCTGTTTACGGGCGGAACGGTATCCGGCATATAGGTGGCTTGATCTCGGGTGAGGCGATTATTCGGAACATGGGAACCTTCGGCGCCGATGCTAACGGAGAAGCCACAAGTGGCATGAACCACGAGGGCGAGAGTACGAATGCGGCGCCACGGGGCGGAACATCCCGTAGTAGCGATGAAGTCGGTGAAAGCCGACGGAGCGAAGGGGGTGTGTAGTGAGACGACATCGGTTGGGTCAACCCGCAAGGGGAGGAGCCTGAAGGATGAAGCCAAACCGTTTTGTATTTCACGATCACTCTTGTCCAAAACAGAGCTGACATTCGGATAACAAAAAGAAAGCCCTCCTATAATTGAACGTGAGCGAAGTGTTCCTTGGCCGGACTTTCGCCGCACGCTACCCACAAGGAGGGCAAGACAATGGTACAGGTCGCGAGCCTGTTCAATCAACTGCTGCAACATTTCCTGACGGTAAAATCCTTCGTCGGCACCAGCGAGAACGCGCTACGCATCCAGATTTGGACAGCCCTGCTCGCGCTGCTGATGCTCAAATGGCTGCATCACCTCTCCAAGGCCAACTGGTCATTGTCCAATCTGGCCTGAATGCTACGGCTCAACCTGTCCATGGCGAATTCATAAATCATGCGGCAACTGGAGTCTGGTACAACCCTCGACAGTGTCTTCGCCACCGGTACGAATCGAAATCTACGGGTGATGCAGATCCGTCAACACTCGGTTCTGGCATTTGTCCCTCCAGATCGACGGTGCTCCAGAATAATGCTCGGTCGAGGTACTCGCGCCGAATCGTACCGGTCCGCCGCTCTACGAATGGATGCGACAGCGGCACGTCAGGCACAGTCTTGATTCCCGTCACTTCGAGTACTCGAAGATTGGCTTTCCCTTGGTGGAATCGATACAGCGGATCATGATCCGAGCTGAGGTATTTGGGCAGACTTTGCCCGCGAATCGCTTGATGGAACATCCAGCACCGTGCCACGCCATCGACGATGCCGCTGTGGACGTTCTGAAGGTTGCGGATTCGCATCGGAACAAGTCGCAGTTCCACAAACTATCCTTCATGTGGCTGAGAAACGTGAGCCAGGATGGAGCTCCTGAATCGAATCGTGGCCGGTAGTGAGCGCTCAGGATATGTCGAACAACATTTTTGTCGATTTCGACGCCGAAAGCCAACCCGATCTGCTGGGCAAGGCGAGGACAGCCCCAGTCAGGATTACGCTGTTTCACTGCAACAACCGCGCTGATTAGTTCTATCTCCGGTCCATTCGGGCCCGGTCGACGCCCGCGTTTGGACGAAAACAACATGCGGGACTTTCGTTTCCTCAGTTCCCAACGCGCGCTCCAGATCGGAGTGGAATTCGAACAGGCGTGCGTTGTGACGAGCCGCTGGGCGGGCTTTTGAAGTACTACGCTCGTGCCGCATAAATGGTTTGACCATGCGGGCATCGAAAGAGACGCGCACGGTTCTGCGCACTACGCCATAACCTCAGGCTACGGTGTACTCCTGAGATGCTTCCGCAAGAATTCAAAAGTGCCGACGCCGTTGATGGTGTGGGGGCCGTTGAAGAATTCGATTTCCGTACGCTCAGGGATGCCGAGGTTTACGTAGTGTCGGCGGACTCTGGCGTATTCGTAGGCGATCCATTCGTCGATGCCAACTCCGTCGCGGTGACCGCGCTCGACCATGAAGGGGCGGGGGGCAATCAGGGTCGCGAGATCGGAATAGTTCATGGTGTGGCCGAGATCAAATTCGAGCATGTCGTATTCCTTCGTGTACATGTAGCCGAAGCGCTGGTCCGTGCGAGTGACTTTCCAGATCCACTCGTTGAAATCGCCGGAGCAGATCGAGAGAGCGTAGCGCGTTTCGATGGCCGGGATGCGCATGGCTACCTTACCACCGTAGGAAAGTCCGTAGAAACCGATCCGCTGAGGATCGACAAACGGCTGTGTTGAGAGCCAGTCGATAATTCTTCGGTGCTGCTCAACGATGAAAGAGTAAAGGGACAGCTTGAGGGGATGGGCCTTACGAACGAGCACACGGAACTTCTCGCCGCCGATAAAGGGCGCCTGGGGCGCGAATACGATGAAGCCCTGCGCGGCCAGTTTGGCTGCGTAACGCTTATAGGCCGCTTCGGCGGACGCAGTCGCCGGCTCCACCAAATCCTGCGGGCGGCCCTCCAGGCCGTGCTGGGTGACCACGACCGGCCGGCGTTCACCCGGCTTCAGATCCTTCGGAAGAAGCAGGACGCCGTAGGCATAGACATCAGGATAGAGCGGTAGAAACACCTCGTAGCCGCGGAATTCTGGCTTGTCATATAGCAGGCGGGACTCGGCCTTTAGCGGTTCAGTGGGCGCGGGCAGCTTGCCGATGAGTTCCGTCCAGAGATAGTCGCGGTCTGGCTTGAACTTCTCGCGGACGGCCGGCGAACTGCGGACCAGCTTCTGCGTGTACTCGACGAGTTGGTCGAACTGGCGTTTCCTTCGGAGTTCGCTGTCGCTCGCATCCCTGATTGCCTTCGAGTCGCAGCAGACGGCCGGCGCCGGAAGAGATAACGGACTGGGGCGATCGAAACCCACCAGCAGCAGACTCCAGACATTGCGATCAATGGGCCCTTCCCAAATGCGATCGGGCGGGCGAAGCTCTCCGATGGTGCGCAGTCGCGGATCGACGACCGCTGCGTAAAACGCGATCTGTTCACCCTCGCCTTCGCCTGCCACCGCGACGGGAACACTGGGCGCTGTCTTCTCAAACCAGTCGGCGGCAGCGAGCACCTTCTGGACCTCGTAGCCGATGATGTGCCGGCCCATCTCGTACGCCATGCGATAGATCCATTCGCGATGGCTAAGATCGGTGTAGCGCACCGCGGGATGTCCGGACCACTTGCTGCTTCGGTCGATAATGACCGGCATCAGAACCTGGCAGCCGCTCGCGGCCAAACGGCGGAGGGAATCGGTCACGATGGGATCCGAGTCGGGGATTGCGATGACGCTGCACTTGGGCGGTTTTTGCTGCTTGACCCAAAGCCCCTCTGCGTCAACGCCGTCGAAGACGGGCCAGCGGACCTCGTGCACTTCGTAGCCGGGTCCAGTCTCGATCAACGATCCACGCGATGACGTGGTGTCCATCACCAGCGCGTCGAACGGCACGCGCGGATCGACCACGCCGAGGATCTTACGAAGCCGGGCACGATCGGGAACGGGATGAGAGTTCGAGGCAGCGTCGAGCGCTCGCATCAGGTAGCGGTCGATGCCCTCGACCATCTGTGCGGCAAGATCGCCTTTTCGTTCGAGAAGCTTCGTGCCGGGCAGTGGGGACTGCTTCCCGCTGTCGCGAGTCTGATCCTGTGAGAAGGCCAGACACACCGGCAACATGGCGGCGATTGAGAGCCGAAGCATAAACAGGAGTATGTATGGACTGGTGTGACGTCTCGTAGGTGGTACTTGACTCACAGGGGGCATTGAGTCGTGCTGAAGAGTCCAGGCCTTTACTGTGGAGAAACTCCATCCGAGTCGAAATTGCGTCCTGGTAACGTTCTGTAATTTGCAGTCCTGAGCGTTCATGCCATCCTCATTCTCATTAATCTTCCTCGCCGTTGCTCGCCATTCCTGGACTGAACCTGTCTCCTGGGCTGAGACAAACAGTTAAGTCACAGTTCGCCGTTCGCTGCGGACTTCTCGCCCAGCCGCTCGAAAAACACAGCTATCTGACGATTTCCATCAAAGCGGCCATAAGCGTTGGCGCCCGCTGTATTAAGAAACCTATTGGCCCAGAGTACTGATGAAAAACTCTTCCATCTTCTTTAAGGTTGGTTCAAAGAACGGCGCACCGTTGAAGAAACCGTGCTTGGCGCCTTCGGCGCTGAAGAGATCCGTTTTGACCCCGGCGGATTTTAGCTTATTCATCATGTCTGTGGATTGGCTATAGGGAACCGTCGTGTCGGCGGTGCCGTGGAGGAACAGGATGGGCGCGCAGTCGGCATCCACGTGAGTTATCGGGCTGGCTTGTGCCCACAAATCCGGCTTTTCGGAGTAGGGTCCGCCGATAAACGAACTCACCGCAGTATTCGCCCCGCCATCGGGCAGTTTTTTGCCGATAATGACGAAGTCCGTTACGGGATTGAATGCGACGACGGCTTGCACCCGGCTGGATATTTTAGAGTTTCCACCATCACCTTCCAGTTTCTTCAGCTTCCAACCGCTGCCCAGCAGAGCGACCAGATGACCGCCCGCCGATCCACCAGCCGCTCCGATCCTGTTGGGATTCACATGATACTTCGCGGCATTCGCGCGCAACCAGCGCACGGCGGCCCTGGAGTCGTAAACCGCGGCCGGATATTTCGCTTCGCCGGAGAGCCGGTATTCGATGCAGGCGCCCACGAATCCTTTGGTGGCCATGTATGCGGCCTGGCGCTGGAAAGCGGTTTTGTTGCCGCCACTCCATCCGCCGCCATGAATGTAGATTACGCCTGGAAATGGCCCCGTGCCCTCTTTGGGCAGATAAAGGTCCAGGCGCAGTTCTCGCGTGCCATACGAACTGTAGACTACATCTCTCTTTACCACGACTCCATCCGGTATCGGAACCGCAGTCTTCTGCTCCTGCTGGCCGAACAGGAGGGCAGTGAACCCGAAGAGTAAACAAATCGAATGCTTTTTCATAAGGTTTTAGATATTACCTCATTTTGGGGGTTCGTCTCGGGCACCCGTCTCTGTGAATCCGGCGTCCAGTCTTTTGGACGGGCTCTGCGGCTGCAGATTCAGGTTGCCGGCCAGCCAGTTGACGAACAACGGATCAGCAGCCACCGAGCCCTGCTCCAGTTCGTGCTGGGACCGAAACGTATCGAGGTCGCTGAATTCCTGGTGCTTCGGAAGCCACTTGGCGCCCCACAAAACCAATCCTGCGCCCGGCGGCGCAAAGTACAAATTGTTTTCCGCGTGCCAGCCGCGCTTGTCCGGGTTCATTAGCTCCAGGTCCGATTGCGGCACTTCCTTCTTTGCGCCGAAGAACGCGTTGTCCCCGAACAGCGCAAACTGGTATTCCTGGTTGAAAGCGGCAATGTTGTTGCGAAACACGTGGCCCTCGGAGTAATACCGTTTCAACTCGGCACGGTCCCGTTTCGGGTCGGGCTCCAGTTCGCGGATCCGCTGCTGCCGCACTTCGATTCCATGCCGGTTTCCGACCGAGATATTGTGCTCCACCACACATCGCATCGCCTCACCCAGCAGGATGCCTGCGTTGCACCAGGCGCCGGGCTCGTTTTTCAATCCATTGCGCATAGCGAGATTGTTCCGAATCGTGATCGTCTCGCTGATCTCCGCGAAAATCCCCGCGCCGTTGTTTTCGGCCGCGTATGAGCGCTCAATCAGCCCGTCCCGATTGTCAATATCGAACCAGAACCCGGGGCCGTCGTTCCGCACGGCTTCGCACCGCCGGATGACGAACCCTCTCGTCATCACGACCTTGATTCCACCCGCTTCCCAGAGCTTGGAGTACCCCTTTACGTTGTTGCCTTCGAGCCGGCACTCCTCCATCACGTTCCGGACTCCGTGCCCCGACATTCCCATCTGGCCATTGAACCGGCTGACCAGTCGTCTTACCGTGTTGCGCTCGCCACCCAACCGGGCCCCCACGCCGTTGGTCCATTCCGCGACGCAATCCTCCACCAGGTTGTCGGTTCCCGCGATATCGAGCGCCGGCCGTTGCGCCGAATTGCTCGCGTGTACAAACCGCAAATGGCGTACCACGACATGCTTGCCCGTGATCTCCATCAGCAGCGGACGTACACTCGCCTCGATCCGGTGTTTTCCGGGCGCGTCGTCGCCCGACAAACGTACAGACAGAGCCTTGGCCGGTTCCGCGTAGAAAGTCCCCGGCTCCATCTGCTCGGGCTCGAGCACCTGCCGCAGCAGTTTGCCGTCCACAATCACCTGTTCCGTCCGCCCGATCAACCTGTGGCGTTCATCATTCGGATGCGTAGGTCCCCTGTACGCCCACGGCGCGTGCCGCCAGATGGACGTACCTGGCAATAACGCCCACTGGTCGGCCGGGATTACATCGCCGCCGGTAAGAATGACCTCCTCGCCCGGCGCGCCTGCGATGATGATGGGCTTTTCGGTCGTGCCTTCATTGGTGATGTGTACACTTTCGCGGTACGTGCCGGCATGAATTGTGACCGTGTCGCCGGATTTGGCTTTGTCCACCACCGCCTGGATGGCGCGAGCGCCGTCTGCCGGAAAGACCTGGTACGTAGCGGCCCAGGAACTCGCGGTCAGGGATACTATAATGCCGAAAATCCGAATTTGCATAAGACTAGCCTTCTTTTCATGGCGGATTGCAACTGTCGTTCCACGAGTAGAATCCCGTTTTCACGGCAGTTGCTATAGCTCGTGAATTCCCTGCTTTGATCTCCTCAGTGTGCCTCGGATGACCCTGCCTTCTCCGAAAAGGCCCAGCCGCGCATGGCATCGATCTCCCGTCGGCTGCGGTTGATGTAGTCGCGCAACTCCTCGAGACCGTACTGCCTGGCTAGTTCTCGCGCGCTCACCCCCGGACGCCGCGCCCGCAGAACAAACCATTGTTCGCGTTCCAAGTGTTCCTCCTGCTCTACTTCTTCGTTGTGCTCTTTTAGAAGTTTGTCGCGCTTCGGAATGTTGAAGTTCTGGTGGTAGATGCCACGGTCGAGGTCCAGTGTGACGTGGGTGGCATTGATGTCCTTGCTCTTTTGATAGAGGATCTGCTCGCCAGTGATGTCGTAGACGATGCAGTCCCGCACCCAGGTGGATGACACGATGTAAAAGTGCTGGTTGAGCGCATGTGCCTGAAGCGTGCTGCCAGCCGAGTAGGCGCTGGGCCAGACAACCAGTTCCGCGCCTTGGTCCGCCAGTCTCTTCCATACCTCCGGGAAGTTCACGTCGAAGCAGATGGCCAAACCGATCCGCCCGAAGTCGGCCTGGTAGACCGGCGCCGAGGCTCCCAGATCGACTTTCTTCTTGTGGTCAAATTCCGACCAGTAAGGGAAGACCTTGTCATAAACAAATACGACCTTCCCGCTGCGATCGAGAAGCACCGCCGAATTCATGCGCCGGTCACCATCTTTGCGGTCAATCGGACAAACGATGTAAGTGCGGTGTTTCCGGGCCAGCGTCGACATGGCGTTAATGGTCGGACCGTCCAGCGTCTCCATCGTGTCGTCTTTCTGGCCCCTCCAGGTTTCCGGCAGGATAACGAGGTCCACGCCTCTAGCCGCTTCCGTGTCGATCACGTCGCGAATTACCTCGAGCGGTTTGTCGTTGAAGCTCAGGCTCAAAATTCGCACTGGGCGTCCGATGGGCCGCAACTCCGCTGCCCAGGCCGCACCGCCTAAGATGCAAGCGGTCGCGGCTGT
Organism: Bryobacteraceae bacterium; assembly: GCA_963668605.1. Taxonomy (GTDB): domain Bacteria; phylum Acidobacteriota; class Terriglobia; order Bryobacterales; family Bryobacteraceae. The sequence goes on along the minus strand of OY764903.1, from coordinate 6,825,489 downwards.
CGCGAACATTCTGATTGCTCTCATCATGTTCTCCTCCCTTATTCGGGCCGGTGCAATTGCGTTCATGCGTTTTCGATCCGGAACGCCACCGCGTAATCGCACGGCTTGTGTTGGGGCCATTTAATCACAAGCTGTTTGTTTTCTCCATCGGTGGCGACGTCCGGAGTGAGCAGGTCCAGCTTGCCGGCGAACCCTCGCGAAAGTCACGCTCCACGTGAGCCTTGATCCAGCCGCGACGGGCCACTTCGCCGAGCTTAAGTCAGTGGAACCACACAGCGGGTCCGGATGCCTGCGCCGCCATTCCCGAAATATTGGCAAGCACGCCAACGCACTGCAAAAGAGTTCTCGTTATTCTCGCGATCATTGACTTGTCTATGGCGAATTCATAAATCATGCGGCAACTGGAGTCTGGTACAACTCTCGACAGTGTCTTCGCCACCGGTACGAATCGAAATCTATGGGTGATGCAGATCTGTCAGCACTCGGTTCTGGCATTCGTCCTTGCAGCCCGGTATGTGTTCGATGGGCATTATAGTAATGTCGGAAACCACGTAGCCTTGTCTCCAGATCGACGGTGCTCCAGAACAGGGTTCGGTAGAGGTACTCGCGCCGATCCACGGCGCACAGGTTGGGCGCACGCTTGCGGCCGTGATTGAGGATCAACAGGTGATGCCGGATCAGCGCGGATTCGGCAACCACGGAACGGAGTCCGGCCGGCCCTACCAGCCGGACTACGCTGACGATCAAGTGAACAAATAAAATTAGAAAGTCGCGTATCCCGGCGATGGTATCAATACGTCACAGCCCCCGGGTATTCAGGCCAATTTGGTAATTCGTCATGGACACGTCCGGAGCCTCAGGGAGAGTAGCGCGATGTTCTGTTCGACGATTCGAGCGACATGTAAGGAAGAGCGCGAGCTTGCCGGCAGTAACCCGGAGATTTTGATACGCTTGCAGTCTTACCTCGCCGATTGGCAACGCTCTGTGGAGAAGGACCTGCTGGCCTCTCCGGAGTCGAAAAAGTTTCGCGGATTATCAGGTGTAGCGGACAAACTCATGAGACTACTGCAGCGTAACGTCATGCCGGCCCTCGCGGCGTCAATATTGTTGATGGCAGGCATCGCCCCAGCGGCAGAGCCGGCGGCGGGCAGGCCCGAGGTCCAGTGGACCAAAGTGCCCAAACAGGTGCTGGCATTTTACTATGGCTGGTACGGCAATCCCGAAGTCAGCAAGCGCTGGGTCCACTGGAAGAACGTCGATGTGGCGAAAAATCACATCGACGAATCTACTCATTTCCCGATTCTGGGAGCTTACGACAGCCACGACCCGAAGATCGTCGAGACGCACTGCCGCCAAGCAAGGCAGGCGGGCATCACCGGGTTCATTGTGAGCTGGTGGAAGCAGGGCGACTTCCACGATGAAGGCATGCCAATCATGCTGGACGCCGCCAAAAGACACGGACTCAAGATCACCGTGTACTACGAGGCGGTTCCGCCGCGCGGCAGCCCCACCGTGGAGGGCGCCGTGAACGATCTCGTGTACCTCACGCAGAAATACGCGAGGCATCCCGCCTGGCTGAAGGTCAACGGGAAGCCTGTGGTCTTTGTCTACGTTCGCGCGCTGAACGATCTGAAACTGCCCGGCTGGAAGAAAGTCGCGGACGAGATCTCCGCCAAGTATCCGGGCGGAGTGGCGTTGGTTGGGGACCGCATATCCCCCGAATCGGCGCGCGTCTTCGATGGCATCCACACCTACAATCCGACCGGTCTGACGAAAGGCAAAACGGTCGAAGAGATCCGGACCTGGGCCAGAAGCACATTCCCCGAATGGGTGAAGATGGCCGGTCCGAACCGGATTTCGTGCGTGACGATCATACCCGGCTACGACGACTCGTGCCAGCCTTCCCGCAAACCACCGCGCCCGAACACCGAACGGCACAATGGCGCAACTTACAAAACGATGTGGGAGGAAGCCATCTTCGCCAATCCGGACTGGGTGCTCATCACGAGTTGGAACGAATGGCATGAGGGCAGCGAGATTGAGCCCTCGGTCGAAGACGGCGACGCCGCGCTCAAGACCACAAAGCAACATGCGAAGAAGTTTCTGGCGTTGAAGGCGCGCTAATCAATCTGAAATCCAATGAACACAAATCGACGAGAGTTCCATAAGACTATCCTCGGAGGCGCCGTCTCCGCCACTGCATCGTTTTCGGCCGCTCAAAAAGTGGATGCCAGTACGCTGGATGGGAAGGTGCTTCTCGGTTACCAGGGTTGGTTCAATTGCGCTGGCGATGGCGCTGTCCAAAACGACTGGGGTACCCAGAATCCGTGGATGACGTGGTTTCGGAACAAACTCGCGCCCGGCGCCCAGACCGTGGACATGTACCCGGACCTGACGGAATTCGCTCCGTCCGATCTCTGCGCGGTTCCAGGCTTGACTATATGCGGCAGGCAGGCGCATCTGTACTCCGCCTGGAATCCGAAAGTCGTCAGCCGGCACTTTCAATGGATGAAGGAGTACGGTCTGGACGGCGTTCTCGTGCAGCGTTTCGTTGGGAGAATTCAAGCGAAGCGTGAGGCTGGCGACGTTGTGCTGAAGAACATCATGGCGGCGGCTAGAGAGCACGGCCGCACATTCGCCATCGAATACGACGTGTCGGGCGGCAAGCCGGAAACTCTCTTCGATACCTTGACGGAGGACTGGAAGTATCTCGTGCGCGAACTGAAGGTCACCGCGCACCCTGGATATCTCAATCACAAAGGCAAGCCGGTGCTTTCGGTTTGGGGCATGGGTTTCAAGGACCGCCAACCGGTCGATCCCGCGATTGCGGTGCGCATCGTGAAGTGGTTTAAGTCCAGCGTCACTTACATGGGCGGTGTTCCCGCACGATGGAGAACGCTGACGGGCGATTCGCGCATGGACCCAGACTGGGAAAAAGTCTACGCCCTGATGGATGTACTCCAACCGTGGACCGTGGGCCGGTATGGCAGCGAACAGAGCGCCAATCGTTGGAAGGACGAACCTGTCACACCCGATCTCGCTCGCACGAAAGATCGGGGTCAACTCTATATGCCGGTGGTCTTCCCCGGTTTCTCCTGGGTGAATCTGAATGCCAGGAAAGGCGCCAAGCCAAATCAGATCCCTCGCAACGGCGGCCGCTTCCTTTGGACACAAGCGGTCAACGCGCGGCAGGCCGGCGCCGGCATGCTCAAGATTGCCATGTTCGACGAGGTTAACGAAGGAACGGCGGTCTTCAAGATGGCGGCAAAGCGTAAGGATGCGCCTGACCAGGGCTACTGGCTGACTCTCGACGCCGATGGACAGGACCTTCCGAGCGACTGGTACCTGCGCCTCTCCGGCGAGATCACGCGAGTGTTTCACGGCAAGGCGAAGCCATCTTCGGATGTACCCCAAAAGCCCGGTCCGCCCTGGAAGGATTAGATCAAGGAGTACACGTGAATATCAAAGCGTTGAACACCTTAATAGCGCAGACCGTTGCCGTTCTGCTGCTGGCGACGACCGGATGGGGCCAGGTGGAGCAAGCCGGTATCACCGGAGCGGTTACCGACCAGACCGGAGTTCCTGATGTCGACAGCCAACCTCGCACGGCCGCAAAACCCGTCGGGCCTGTATAACTTCGACCGCACATTCACGCAAGGGCCGAACCCGCTGACGGCGAGCAACTCGGCGGGGTACGGGTTGGCAACGCTGCTGCTGGGCGCACCGACTGGGGGCAGTTTCGGGCTATCCCCCCAAATTGCTTTGTCGAACAAGTCGTACGACGCCTACCTGCAGGATGACTGGAAAATCCGCCGCAACTTCACCCTGAACCTGGGAGTCCGCTGGGATTACCAGACACCATGGACGGAGCGCTACGACCGGCTGGGCTTCTTCGATCCCAGCGCGAAGGATCCGCTGACCGGGCGCCTGGGCGTGCTGCGGTTCGTAGGCAAGGACGGAGCCCCGCGTTATCAGACCGACCCGCAGAAAACCAACTTCGCTCCACGCTTGGGACTGGAATGGCAGTTCGCCAAAGACACGGTGTTTCGTAGCGCATACGGGCTGTTCTATTTTCCCGGCAGCGGACGAATCGGCGCATCTCCGAACGGATTGGGCGAGGGCTTCATCACCTCGACCCCGGTTTATCTGGGACAGCCGCCGGCCGCCCCGAACACTCCGCCTTTGGGAGCGTCGCTGGCCGACCCATTCGTGACCGGTCTACAGATTCCACCGACGACCCTGGTGGGCTCGAACCTCACCACAGCCCTGCGCGACTGGCTCACATCGTTCAGCCAGCAGTGGAACGCGAGCCTCCAGCGCACCGTGTTTCGCAAGGTCTTGGTGGAGGCGGCTTACGTAGGCAACCGCGGCGAGCGACTCTGGTCCACGCGTTCCTTCAATGCGGTGAGGGACAGTTACCTGTCGCTTGGATCACAACTGGACGACCTGGTGGCGAATCCGTTCTACGGGATCGTAACTCAGGGCACGCTGAGCGCAGCTACGGTGCGCCGTTCCCAGTTGCTGCGCCCGTATCCGCAGTATCTCAAGCTGACGCGATTCAACGATACGGTCGGGGACTCCATCTACCACAGCCTCACACTGCGGACGAATTTCCGGCGGATTCACGGAGTGACGCTGCAGGGAGCATATACGATCAGCAAGGCCATCGACAATGCGCCCGAAGGATTTGCCGGACGCAGTTCGATTGCGAATCCGAACAACCTGCGCGCCTCGCGCTCACTCTCGGATTGGGACCGGCCGCAATTCGTCGTGCTGACCTACATCTACGAGCTGCCGCTCGGCAAGGGGAAGAAGTGGATCGGCGGGCGGTTCACCGGCGCGGTGCTCGGCAACTGGCAGGTGAGCGGAATTTCGACTTTCGGGAAAGGGATGCCGATCGTCATCACCGGGCCTTCGAACACGCGCTTGCCGGACGTGAACGCGACGCCGATGCAGCTGAAGTCGCCGATTCTGCAGAGTGGCCAGGATCTGAATAACTGGTTCGACAAGACCGCCTTCACGACTGCGCCCGCCTATTCTCTCGGTAACGATTCCCGCACGGAGCCAAACCTCCGCGCGCCGGGGATCAACACCTTCGACCTCGCGATGAGCCGCAGCCAGCCGATCCGCGAGAAGATGCGACTGAAGTTCCGGGCCGAGATGTTCAACGCGTTCAACAAGCCGCAGTTCGACGCCCCGAATTCCGGAGTGACCGGGGTAAACTTCGGCAAGATCAACTCTGCTACCGGAGCGCGAGTGGTTCAGTTCGCGCTGCGCCTGTCGTATTAGTATGGGGCTAACGTGCCTATGACAAGACGTACATTCGCGGGCAGCTTGGCTGCCGCCTCTGTTGCATCGGGCGCAGCGCCAGGCCCGCGCCCCAACATCATCACGATTCTGCTCGACGATCAGCGCTGGGATGCATTCAGCGCCTACGGCAAGCCGGGCATCCTGAGTTTTCTGAAGACCCCGAACATCGATCGGCTGGCCCGGGAAGGCGTTCACTTCCGTAACGCCTTCTGTACGACCTCGCTGTGCTCGCCCAGCCGGGCCAGCATCATGAGTGGAAAGTACGTCCATACGCATGGCGTGTCGGGCCTCGAAGGAAGCCTGCCGGATGGGTGCCGCATCTTTCCCCAAGCGCTTCAGGCGGCGGGCTACGAGACGGGCTTCGTCGGTAAATGGCACCTTGGCAAGCAGAGCGAGATCCCTCAGCCCGGCTTCGACTTCTGGGCCGGCTTCCGCAGTCAGGGAGCGTACTTCAACCCGGTGATGAACGTCAATGGGACGCGCACGCCAACGCAGGGTTACGTCACCGACGTGCTTACGGATTTTGCTCTTGACTTCATCTCCCGCAAACGCGACAAGCCGTTCTTTCTGCATTTCGCGCATAAGGCGCCGCATGACCCATGCACCCCGCCAGAACGCCTGGAGAGCCTTTACAAAGATCTCGAAGTTGCGCTGCCCAACACGTACCGCGAGAAGCACGACGGCAAGCCCGCCTGGTTTCAGGAGTTCCACGACCACGACTTCTTCCACACCAAGTTTTACCCGCCCGAGCGCTACCAGAAGTACGTGAAGGACTACTGCCGCAGCCTCGTCGCGGTGGACGAGAGTCTCGGGCGGCTGATGAAGACATTGGACGAGAACGGACTCAGCGATAACACCGCCATCATCTGGCTCGCCGACAACGGGCACTTTATGGCAGAGCACCAGTTGTTCTCCAAAATGATGCCGTACGAGGAATCCATGCGGATCCCGATGCTGATGTGGTGGCCGGCAAAGATTCCGGCGGGTTCGAAGCGCGACGAAATCGTGCTCAACGTGGACATCGCACCCACCGTTCTGGAAGTGGCCGGGGTGAAGCCGCCGGCGGACATGGAGGGGCGCTCTTTCCGCGAACTGGCACTCGGCCGCAAGGCCGCCGGCTGGCGGCAGTCGTTCCTGTTCGAGTACTTTGCGGAAGGCGGCTGGGGTCTGCCGTCTCTCGAAGCTGTCCGCACGTCGGATGGCTGGATGTACGCCCGCTATCCGGATTGGGAGCAGCTTTACTGGCTTGCGGAGGACCCTTTCGAAATTCGTAATCTGGCGGCCGACCCGAAATACGCTTCGAAGAAGAAGGCGCTTGTCCAGGAACTGCGCGACTTGGGAGGAGGAAAGGATCTGCACCCACCCTACCGCGAAGGACCACATGCCTATAAGCGGTCGAGTGAACCGGTCCACACACCCCACCCTGCGGATTTCGATTAGCGGACCGCGCGTTCAGAGAGGTGGTCAAATAACTCTTATGCCCCAGGCAATGACCAGACGCCAGGCGCTCGCCGCAATGTCCGCGCCGCGCCCGGCCTTTTTTTTATTTTGACGGACGATTTCCGCTACAACGCGCTTGGCTCCATGAGCCACCCATTCGAACGTTGATCGAATCGCACGCGAAGGGGCGCTCTTCAGCAACACATTTTGCATTACTCCGCTCTGCTCGCCAAGCCGCGCCAACTTCCTCACCGGCCGGTACGTTCGCTCACGCGAAGTGCCTGGCAACGGCGATTCAAACGCGATCAGTCATCAGTTGATCACCTGGCCCCGCCTGCTCCACGATTCCGGCTACGAAACCTGCTATGCGGGGAAGTGGCACATGGGCGACGACGACACGCCGCGTCCGGGATTCGACCGTTGGGTGAGCTTCAAGGAACAAGGTACATATAACGATCCGGCTCTCAATATTGACGGCAACCGTATACAGTCAGCCGCTACGTTACCGACATCCTGACCGGACACGCCGCAGAGTTTCTAGCGAAGAAGCGAAGCAAGCCGTTTGTGATGTGCCTGGCGCACAAGGCTGTGCATAACCCGTCACGCTAGCCGAACCTGGATCGCCTCGTCAGTTCCGGCGCTTGCCGCAACGCTGAGGCGCTTCCGGGCCAGACGGTCAGCGCTACGGTTTCTTGACGTCTTCCAACCACTGATCCGCGGCTCGCTCCAACTCCGATGCGATTTGTGGCATGACGCGGCTCAAATTTTTCCGTTCGCCGGGATCTTCGGACAGATCAGCGAGGAAGCGCGCATCCTCGCCGCCGATCGGCTTATACCCGCGGTCGGTCCCATCGCCTTCGATCACGTTCCGGATAAACTTCCAGCTCCCGCGACGGACCGCAACCTGATGAGACGGGCCGCCCCAGAAGACTGTCTCATGCGGCGACTTGGCACGGTTCGAAACCACCGGAAGAATGTCCTTACCGTCGATGGTGCGGTCCCGTGGGAGTCTGCCGCCCATCGCGCCGCAGAAAGTGGGCAGAATGTCGGCCGACATCACAAACTCGCGGATCACCTGTTTGGAGGGGATTCCCGCTGGCCAACTCATGATTGCGGGCACCCGGATGCCGCCGTCGAAACAACTCAACTTCGCACCCCGATACGGCCCGTTGCTCCCGCCCTTGCCCGGCTGCTTGTTCACGCCGGCGCGTGGTTCGCGGGTAGCGCCATTGTCGCTCAAAAACGCGATGAACGTGTTCTCGCGCAACTTGTATTTTTCCAATGTCTCCAGGATTGCGCCCACACCGTCGTCCACCGTGGACAGCATCGCGGCGTAGACGCGGCGCTCGGAATCGCTCAGGTGCGCAAACCGCTCCAGATACTTGCGCGGCGCGTGCATCGGGTAGTGCACGGCGCTGTATGGCAAGTACAGGAAGAATGGCCGCGAGTGGTTCTGGTTGAGAAACTCCAGCGCCTTCCCGGTCCACATCTCGCTCGAGTAACGTCCCTCCTCGAACACTTCCGTGCGGTTGTGCCAGAGGTCGTGGTAGCTGGCTCCCTGGCCGCCGGCCCAGTAATTGCGGTGCGAGAAATGGTCGTTGCAGGTATGAAAGCCGAAAAACTCATCGAAGCCGCGCGAGTTTGGATGACCTTCGTAGGTTTCTCCGAGGTGCCACTTACCGAAGATGCCCGTTGCGTAGCCCTGCGCCTTCATGATGTGGCCGATGGTGATTTCCGAAGCCGGCATGACGGGAGCGTTCGCGTAAACATTACACCGATACGGGTAGCGGCCGGTCATCAGTGCGGCCCGCGCCGGCGCGCACATCGGCGCGTTAGAGTACCAGTCTGTGAAGCGTGTGCCCGAGGCGGCCAGCGCGTCGAGGTTGGGCGTCTGCAGGTCTGCAGCGCCGGCGCAATGAAGATCGTTCCAGCCATGATCGTCGGTCAGAATGAGAATGAAATTCGGGCGCGACGGCCGCGTCTGAACGTACGGAAAGCTAACGGCGGGGGCCGTCGCGGCGAGGAGGGCCTGCCTCCGTGTAATCATGCGGGCAGATCCCATTTTTTATCCCACACAACCCGGGATTTTGTCCGGAACGCCTGATTTGCCATGAAGCAGGCGACCGCCGAGTAGTAGCCTTCTTCCTCGTTGGCCACCGTCTTCTTTCGGTCGCGCATGCAGTCGAGCCAGTTCTTCAGAATGTTGTCGGCAGCGGCCGGACTTCCCGGTCCTTTTGCGGGCGGTTCCTTGCTCACTTTGACGTTGGGAGTGTAAATGTAGCCAACGTCCTGCACATACCGTTCCGCCCAGAGAGTACCGCCAGTGCCGCGCAGTTCCACGCCCGCCGAGGTCTTGACCCCAGGAGCGGTCAGGCATTCCGCGGTGAATGTTGCAGTCACGTTCTCATAGTCCAGAACGAAGCTCACCACGTCCGGTGTGTCGCGGCCGTCCTTGAAGTAATGCGTGCCGCCGCCGGCCACGGCCGCCATCGGTTTCTTGAGCGACAACCAGTGGTGAGCCGAGTCCATCACGTGGATGCCGATTCCCATAATCATGCCGCCGTCGTAGTACAACCATTTGTACGGGCTGAAGTAGATATTGGGATTCCACGGCACCTTCGGCCCGCGTCCCAGCCAGCGATCCCAATCGAGCCCTTCGGGTTTCTTGTCGAAGCCTGGAGGCGGCTGCAGGACATAACCGGAGTTGGAGAGGTACCAGGTACGCGCCAGGCCCACCTTCCCCATGATGCCGGTGTCGATGTACTTTTGCTTTGCCTCGACGAACTGCGGCAGTCCGCGGCCTTGCATGCCTACCTGCACTACGCGTTTGTTCGCCCGCGCCGCCTTGACGATGGCCTGACCATCCTGCGGATTGTGAACCATCGGTTTTTCGATGTAAACGTCTTTGCCGGCGTTCATGGCATCGACTGCAATGGGAGCGTGCCAGTGGTCCGGCGTGGCGACGATTACGGCGTCGACGTCATTCCGCGCGACCACCTGCTTGTAGTCCACGTACTGCTCAACCGGCGTGCCGGCAATCTTTGCCGCTTGTGCGCGCCGCACATCGTAAACGTCGCACACCGCCACGAACTCGAATTCATCCGGCGCGACCCGTTTCAGTCCCTTCATGAGATACTGGCCGCGCCCGCCGGCGCCGATCACGGCGATTCGGATGCGTTTGTTGACGCCGAGGACGCGCGTCGCGGATGCGGCTGTGGACACAACCGCCGATGCTCTCAGAAAATCTCTTCTCGAACCTGACATGATCCTGCTCCTGTCTCACTTATTACCCGCGGCCCAGATGATAGCGTTGTAGACAAGCCGTCGATAACCCGCGTCATTATTCGCGCCGGGCCCGTGCCCGAGTTGGATCGCCACTACCCGGGATTTTTGCCAAGGCCCGATCCAGACGACAGCCTTATCGTTCTCGGCATTCTCAGTTTCCATGAGCACCTTCGCTTTCGGTGAGAGGTACATGCCCTTGTATCCCTCGTCGTCCAACTTCAGGGGTCCGACGCCGTCCAGCACCGGGTGCTTCGCCACGGGGCGCGTTTCCAGCACCACCGGCTCTTTCGCCTTGGACCGCGGCATGTCGCCGTCCTGGCCCATCAGGAACCGGCCTCCAACTACTTCCTCGTACCACCACTTCCACTGCCAGTTGTCGGCCAGGGCATGATGCAGTACGACCAAACCTCCGCCGCCTTCGAGAAAGCTCCGCAGGTTCTGCCGCGCTTTTTCGTCCGTTACGTCGTTCAAGTCGTAGAGGACGAGCACGTCGGCGAACTTCTGAAGTGGGCGGCGAAACGCCGAGGGGTGCGGGTTCACCGTGATGGCGAGATCGCTCCGGTCATCCAGGATGCGATGAAAGGACACATCGTACGGGTGTCCGCCGGTTGTGATCTGCACGCGGATCGGCGCCGCGTACAACGGCAATATGATTGCGAACAGCAGGGCGATTCGAAACATGAGTGCCTCCATTTAGGGTGTGGCTGCTGTGGTTGCCTTCAGCACGTCCCTGAGGTGTGCCAGACTGTCCGCGGCCTGCTTGGGTGTTCCGCATTCGACAGACAACACCCCGTTCCAAGCGGCGGCGTGCAACATGGAAACGACCCGCTTCCAGTCGATGACACCATGGCCGCAGGCGCACCCGACGGGCGTTCCGGTCACCTTGCCCTTCTCATCCTCGGCTTGACGGATGGAGATATCCTTCGCGTGAACGTGCACTAATAGTGGCAGAACTGCCTGGAGGCCGGCATACGGATCTTCACCGCCCAGGAACGCGTTGCCGGTGTCGTAGTTGACGCGCAGAAAGTCGGATTTCACCAGCGTGGCGATGCGAAGCAGTCCGCCGGTGCTCTTCGTGATACTTTGGTGGGGCTCGATGCCGATGTAAACGCGATAGCGCTCGGCCACCTGAAGCGCTTTCTTCAGCGTGTAACGCATCACCTGGAAGCACTCTTCGTCGTCAAGCCACCCCGGCCGGATGCCCTCGTCGGTGTTCACCACGTTTGCGCCGATGGCTGCTGCGAACCGGATGGCCTTCTCGAGATAGGGTACGGCGATTTCCGGGCGCATCAGTGGTGTATGGGCGCTGAGGGCGGAAGCCTTCACCCCATACTGTTGGAGAACATCTTTCATCTCGAGCGGATCGTTATCCATCGAGAATGAATGAAAGTATCCGGCCTCGCTCAGTAGCTCTCTGCCGTTGTGCACCATGGGTTCGAGGAAGCGGTAACCGATCTCCGCGGCCCTGCGGACACCCTCCTCAAACGGTTTGTCCTCGCACCGTATGAACTCCATGTTCAGACCGGGTTGAATAGGCATCTTCTGATCTGCTCCTGTTAGAATCCTCTAATATTCTAGCCCCGCGGTATTCTGACAGACGTTTGGTGTTTTTCAACCGAAAGATTTCGAACATCCTATCGGGCTGCAGCACGTTTCTTTGGGGCGGCTTCCGGTTCGATGACGAGATCCGTTCCGTTCCGGCGAGCGTCAAACGGTTTGCCATCGATCGTCATTGATCCCTTGCCGTCGAAGCGCAGGCTGATGTCGTCGAACCAGGCTTCGCTCTTCGACCCAGCTCCGGCAGCACACCAGGAGCCGAGGCCGATGACAATGCGATCTACTCCAAGCGCGCGGAAGGCTCCAGGCTGTCCTGTCGCCTCATCCATAGCTTTGGAGAGATCGATGTTCACGTTGTGCCACTGGTTTCCTTCGGCAGGCACCGTCCAAAAGAGGCTCTTGTTCCGGCGCGCAACCAGTTCGATCCCTTCCGAGGGCGCCTTGCCCGCGTTCATCACGTAAGTCATCGACCGGAATAAAGTGTGCTTGCTGTTCATCTTGGAGCCCCACTGGAACAGCATCGCCGCGCGAGCTTCCTTGCCGCTGTACCCGCCGACCCAGAAGTAACCGCCTCCGGACGTCGCCCCGCCGGGATTGTACTTGAGCTCCAGTGCTGGCACTGCACCTTGCGGAAGCCGAACGAACTGATAGAGTTCGGTGAACTCGCCGATTGCCCACCCCTGGCCCTTCTCCCGGACGAACAAGCGTGCCGATCGTTCGCCCGACGCTTTCTTGTCGTCGACCGCCGTCCATCCATAGCCGGGATCGATGTCGGCAATGTAGCGATACGGAGCGTACCAACCTTTGAGCCCCTGTTCGAATCCGCCGTTTTCGAGCTTTTGACCGGCCGGCAAATCCCAGGCGGCTGTCAGGTTGCGCGGATCGACATTTTTCGAGAATTCACGGAAGTTCGCCGGATAAACATGCTCGGCTTTGCGGCCGATTTGCCGCCCGAGCAGGCGTACATCGGTACCGTGGACATCCACAATGAGGTAGTACCCGCCAGCCATGGTGAACTCCGGGTATTCCTCGCCGAAGGGGCGTGGCTGCACCGGGCTGGGAGCGATGATGAACTTCGTCCCCTTATACTGCCATGCTGTCTTGACGGACGGCTGAATGCCGGAATGGACATGGCCGGAGAATACGTATTTCACGTTTCCATCGCGGGTCAGGGTGTCGAGCAGCCGGTTCTTGAAGTCGATTGAGTAGACGTAAAACTCGAGCTGGCTCGTGCCCACGGGCAGGAGATGGTAGTGGTGGAAGGCCATAGTGGGCCGCGTACGGTTCGCCTTCAAGTCCTGGTCCAGCCAGTTCAGGAACGCCTGTTCGCTCTCCGGAGTGTTCAGGAGTTCACGGGTTGGCATGATCACGAAGTGCCACTGGCCGGCGTTGAAGGAGAACGTGTCGCCCGTGGTGCCGTTGAAAACTTTCTGCACCGGGCGGAAGATCTGGTCCACATCGTCGACTCGAACGTCGTGATTACCGGTGACGGCGATTGGGAGCGGCTTCATGCCTTTTACAGTGCGCAGCAAGGTCTCGATGGTTTGCGGGGCGCCGCTGCGCTCGTAAATATCTCCGTTGAAGATCACGAAGGCCGGCTGCGGGCTCATGTCATTGATTTCAGCCACGAAGTCCCGCAGATACTGGTTGTGGACGTTCGGCGGTTTCTGGTCGGGCCGTTCACGGGAAGTATGCGGATCCGCGTTGATAATGAAGCGGAAGTTCCCTGTCGTCTTCCCGAGTTGCGGAAATAGGTCAGCCGCTGCGGCGCCGGAGGCCAGCGACCCGATCAAAAGAGTGGCGATTATTGCGATGTGTTTCGTCATGGAGTATTTTCCCGTTTAGCCCAACTTCCGCAGTTGCGCAGGAAAGTCCTTTCCCTGCAACGCGGAGGCGGCGAAGTCTACACTACAAGTCCGCGATTTCGAGGCTGGTGGGGAGTTTCAGGCCGAGCCGCTGCAGGAGAATCGCCTGGTGTTCAGTAGGACGGCTGACACAGTGCTTGCGGAGTGCGATACCCGTGCGCGTCGGCAGCACAACGTCAACCAGCGAGATTTGCTGAAGCTCGGCGAACACCTTCCGCGCTTCGTCTCCCAGCCCCGCTTGGTGACAGAGCCGCCCCATCGTCTTCCACAGCACATAGGCGAGAAAGCAGACCAGGATGTGCGCCTGCACGCGATGCTCTTTCTGGTGCCAGATGGGCCGCATCACCAGGTCGCTCTTGTGCAGGCGAAACGCCGCCTCGGCCTCCGTCAATTGAATGTACGCGCGCCAAAGCTCTTCGCCCGTCCAGTCCGTCACGTTGCTGCGCAGCAAGTAGCAGCCCTCACTCAAGCGTGCCCAGTCGCGCCAGTCGCTGCGCTTACTCCACTGCAGACAGGCGCGTCCTTGAGCGTCCGGCGCGATCTCGACCTGAAACAACCCGGCGGCGCGCGTGTTGCGTCCCAGCAACTTGCCGACCCGTTGTGCCACCACAAGCGGATTCTGCTTACGCTTCCGGCAACTCTCCACCAGCGTTTCCAGCTTCTGCTCGATGCGGCGTTCGAAGCGCTCATGCATGGCCTGTTCTTTCAACCGGCGTTGCGCGCTGCGGCAAAGGATGAACAGTTCGTCGCCGTCCGGCGCCGGGCATAGCTTTACTTCCAGGCCTTCGTGCACCTCGCGCCAATCGCTGGCCAGCAACTGCTGCTCGAACTTGCGCAGCATACCTTTGGCCGTGCCCAGAATGTAACGCCGTCCGCCTTGCTTGAGAAACTCCACGTTGTCGGCCGAGACCATCCCGCGATCCATCACCCAAATCCGGTTGGCCTTGCCATACTGCCGCTCCATCGCTTCGACGATCTCTTCCACCGTGGTCACGTCGCTGCGATTGCCCGCGAATATTTCATAACCCAACGGCATGCCGCCGCGGCTCACCACCAGCGCAATGTTGACTTGCTTACAGTCCGGCCTGTGATCGCGCGAGTAGCCGCGTTGTGCTTGCGGGTTGCCCGCCGCTTCGCCTTCGAAGTACGTACTGGTCACGTCGTACAAGAGCAGGTCGTAGTCGAGTTGGAACAGTTCGCCCAAGCGCTGCTTGAGGTGTTTCTCGAGCGCCTGCTTGTGCGGCAGCAACTGGTCCAGCGCGCGATAGAGCCGGTCATCGTTGACCTTCGCCGCTGGCACGCCGAGCAACTCGGCCAACGCACTGGCCTCATAACCGTGCTCGGCCAAGTGCAACTCGCTGGAGCAGTCCAGCAGCCGGCCCAGCACCAACACCAGCGTCATCACCGCCCATGGCACGTCCTCGCGACCCGCCGGCAGCAGCCCTTCCAGAAGTTCCTGCAGCCCCAACGCGCGCAGCAGCGTCAGGCCCAGCCAACAGCCGCCGAACTGACGGCTGCGCTCGACCCGCACCCCTTTCAGGTCCACTTCGACATACTCGGGGACGGCCTCCTGAAACAGCTCGGTCTGCCAGGTCGGGCTCCGGCCCCGGGCGCACTGCCGAACACCGAGCCGGCCGCGCTCGTCGAGTTCGCCGAGGTAGGCCACCACGCGCTGCCGCGGCCCGCGCGCCGTGCGGTAACTCTCCACCAGCGCCCAATAGGCGTGCCGCTTGCCATCTTTGCGCCGGTAGCAACGCCGCAGGTACATACAGCAATCCTACGGATCTGGGGCGCGTTTTCAAGTGGGTTGGTCTACACTACAGCGCACTTTCACGACGGGGAGAGAAAATCCGACAGACGCGATGATGAAAACAAAAGACCACCGTCCTGTTCTGGAGATCCAACCGCCTTCGAGTAGGCTGAAAAAAGTTACGGTGCCTCTCGAACTGCGGAAGTTGGGCTAGCCGACTTGGCCTCCTGCACGAAGCGCGCCTTGCGCCCCGCATCGGCCACCTTCTCCGGCGGCAGCACCTTGATGGCCACGAAGCGGTCGAGGTGCGTGTCGCGGGCCTTGTACACGACACCCATACCGCCCTCGCCGAGCTTCTCGACAATCTCGTAGTGCAGGAGCTTCGTGCCGATCATCGGAAGTTCTCCACCAGCATCAGGTCCGCGCCGGTCTGGTCGATCTGGGAGTACAGCAGGTGGCGGCCGTCGGGCGACAGGCTCAAGCCCCCCGCTGGCGGTTTGGGGAGTGTCGCGACCTGCCGGGTTTTTCCGGTCGCCAAATCCAGAAAGCGGATCGTGTAGTTGCCGGGGCCGCCGGTCGGAATATAGTAGATCCCGTCCGGCGCGACGTCGAAGCCATCCCAGAACCGCAGGTCCGGAAGAATCTCGATCTCGTCGCCGCCGGCGGAGGGCACCCGCCAGAGGCCCCCGGCCCGGCCGGCATCGAGATCCGTACCAACGTGGCTGCTGTTGTACCGCTTGGCGTAGTACAGGAACTTGGCGTCCCGCGACTCGATGGGGCCGAAGCCGCCCTGGCGCGTGATCCGGGTCGCCTTTCCGCCGCCGGTGGGAACTCTGTAGATTTCGGTCGGGAGCCCGGAACAGAAGTACAGCCAGTGCCCATCGCGGGACCAGCTCGGGCCGGATAAGCTACCCGGGTCGGTCGTCAGCCGATCGAGCGCGCCGCCCTGCGAACTGAGGGTGAAGCCCTCCCACTTCCCGCGCACGTTGGCACCGACAGCCAGCCGCGAGCCGTCGGGAGACCAGGCCAGAGTGGCTCCCATGCGGCCGGCCATCGGCATCTCCATAGCGTTCTTGCCGTCGGCGTCGGCCACCCAGATCGCGGGAGTGCCGGAGCGGGTGGAGACGAAGGCCACACGCCGGCCATCCGGAGCGTACCTCGGAAGGTAGTCCATGGCCGTGGTAGCAGCCCAGGCTTCCGACTGGCCGGACTGAAGGTCCAGTCGCCAGATGTTGGTATCGCTGCGCCCCTGGGACAGGACCAGCCGGTTGCCGCGGAGCGAGACCGCCAAGGATGCGACGTCCGCGCCGGCGGCAAGTCTCTCGGGCGCGGCACGGGAACCGGCGGTGAGGTGCCACGCGGAAGCCGGCCCCTCGCGCCCGGAAGTAAACAAGACCTCGCGCGAATCGGGCATCCAGGCCGTGTCGTAGACATGGGTCCGGTCCGAGGTCAGCCGCTCGGGTTCGCCTCGTGGTGCATAATTGTCCGCCAGCGGAATGCGATAAAGGTCGCCGATGCCATACGCCTGGTTCCGGACCACCAGCAACCAGCGGCCGTCCGGGCTGATGCGGCCGGCGTAGTCAGCCTCGGTTCCCGCCGGAGGGGAGGTGAGCTTGCGGCGCTGGCCGGAATCGAGCGAATGCAGAAAGATGCTGGACGGCTCCGGGGGGGACACCCGGTCGGGGATCACCAGGTTACGGCCGTCGGGACTCCAGGATACGGAGGGGAACAGGGACATCGAGACACCCCCCTTGCGCTCGGGTCCGCCGAGCGAGGGGACGATGAGGATTTCCCACTTGTATGAGGCGCCGCGCCCGAAGGCGATAAACCGCCCGTCGGGGGACCAGGCCGGACAGAGGTCGATGGCCGCGTCCGTGGTGAGGCGCAGGGGCGCGCCGCCGCCGATCTGCTGGACGTAGATGTCGGTGTTGTCGAGGTTGGGCCCGTCCCAGGAGTAGGCCACCAGGTTGCCGTCGGGCGAGAGGCTGGGGTACTGTTCGGTGCCCGGCATGGTGGTCAGCGGGACCGCCTTGAGGCCCGGCCGCGGACGCGTGGCTTCGCGCAGCAGAAACCAGCCGCCGGCGGCGGCCAGAACCAACAACGCCGCGGCGGAGACCCAGACCGCCGGCCCGCGCGCCCGCCGCGGCGCGACGTGTACCGGAGATCCGGCCAGGCGGCCCGAGTCCGATTCCTCCTTCATCTCTTCCAGCGCCAGCCGCACATCGGGCATGCTGCGGCTGCGCCGGTCGGGATCCTTCCTCAGACAGCGCGCGATGATCTTACGCAGGTCGCCGGGGACTTCCTCACCGAGCGGCGCCGGCTCGTGATGTAGCACCGCCGCCAGCGTCGACATCCGGCTGTCGCCCCGGAACGCTCGCACTCCGGTTACCATCTCGTACAGCACTGCGCCGAAGCTGAAGATGTCGCTGCGCGCATCCACCGGCTTGCCTTCGGCCTGCTCCGGCGACATGTAGGCCGCCGTCCCGATCACGGTCCCTTCCTCGGTGTGGGGCTTCGCGGTGCGGGTAACTTCGTCCTCGCCCAGGGCGGTCTCGGTCAGCTTGGCCAGCCCGAAATCGAGAACTTTCACCAGGCCATCTCCGGTGACTATGATGTTGCCCGGCTTCAGGTCCCGGTGGACGATGCCGGCGGCGTGGGCCTTGGCCAGCGCGTCGGCGATCTGCACGGCGATCTTCAGCGCGTCGTTCAACCGCATCCCTTTTCGGGGGATGAGCTGATCGAGCGTCTGGCCGGCGACGTACTCCATTGCGATGAAGTCCACGCCGGCGTCCAACGAGATGTCGTACACGTGGATGATGCTGGAATGGTTCAGCGCGGACGCCGCCTTGGCCTCCTGCACGAACCGCCGCTTGCGTTCGGAGTCGGCGACCTTCTCCGGCGGTAGCACCTTGATGGCAACGAAGCGGTCCAGGTGCGTGTCGCGGGCCTTGTACACGACACCCATGCCGCCCTCGCCGAGTTTCTCAACGATCTCGTAGTGCAGCAGCTTTTGGCCGATCATCGGAAGTTCTCCACGAGAACGATGTCGTTCTCAGTCGCGCCGGAGCTGGTGTAGACGATATTGCGCCCGTCCGGCGAAACGCAGAACGAGGGATAGGATTGCCGGCCCAGCTCGGCCACGGTCCGGATCTTCCCGTCGGCGAAACGAAAGAACCGCAGCGGAATGCTCCGATCCATCGAGAGCCACGAAACGAGATAGATCCCTTCCTCGACTGCCCGGAAGTGGAGAATCCCCGGGGTCTCCGGAACGATCTCCTCCGGCTCTCCACCACCTGCCGCTACTCTCCAGATGCCGGTAAAGTGAGATGGCAAGCGCGATCTGGAATAATACAGGAACTTACCGTCAGCCGATTCGAGGGCTCCTGCGCCTCCCGTGCGGGTCACCTGAACCGGTTCTCCACCCGCGGAGGGTGTCTTCCATATCTGCGATTCGCCCGTGCGGGTGGATGTGAAATAGATCCAGCGGCCGTCTCTCGAGTAACTCGGATACCAGTCGGCCGCGGGATGTGTAGTCAGGCGCAACGGAGCGCCGCCCTCGGCGCCGACCACGAAAATCTCCCCTTGTCCTTCGATACTTGACATGAATGCGATGCGTTTGCCGTCAGGCGACCAGCGTGGATGCACCGTGCTGCCACGGCCGAACGCCGTTACCGCTCTCGGGCTTCCGCCGCCGGCGTCGGCTACCCAGATCTCATAGCTCCCGGAACCCACGGAACTGTAGGCGATCCTGCGGCCGTCGGGAGAATAGTCGGGCATCTCCTTGAATTGAGTCGACGCGATCAACTTCACCGGTTTGCCGGCGGCTACGCCGGGAGCAGCCAAATTGAGCCGCCAGAGGTCCTTATTCCCGTTGTAACTTTGATAGACCAGCCGTCCCCCGCGGCGCGAGATTGCGGGAAGATAGCCTCGCTCCCCCACCCAATTCACCCGCCGCGGCGGCCCGGACCCGAAAGCCGGTACTCTCCACAGGGCTTGATCCACCAACCAGCCGGAGGAGTAGACGATCTCCTTCCCGTCCGGAGTCCACGCGATACCGTTCACCCACCTGGAGTCGAAGGTGATACGTTTCGCGTCCCGCGCGGGGCGGTAGTCTCCCGTGAGGGGAAGCACGTACGCATCGCGAGCATCGATCGACCCGCGGATGAACGCCAGGCTTTTGCCGTCGGGCGAGAATGCGGGGTCAAGGTCGGTGTGGCTGTCGGCCTGAGGGTTGGTCAAAGGGCGCGTCGTGCCGCTGTCGACGGACAGGAGGAATAGGCCGAACGCTTGATCCACGCCAGGGGAAACAGGGTAGGAGACCGCCAGCCATTTCCCATCCGGCGTCCAGGTTAGGTAGCGCCCCACAATCCGGAGGGCACGCAAGGCGGGGAGATTCTCGATCTCGACCAGACGGCGCTCCGTTCCTCCCAAAGCCGAGACCAGGCAGACGGCCGCCCGGTTGGCGGAGACATCGCGCAGGAAGGCGATCGTGCGCCCATCGGGAGAGAATGCCGGGGAGTAGTCCGGCGCCGGGTCGGTGGTAATGCGCAACGGCCTTCCCATGCCGGCGCCGACCAGCCGCAGATAGATGTCGAAGTTGTCCTGCTTCTCTCCGTCCCAGGAGAATGCCACCTGGTTGCCGTCGGGCGAGAACGCGGAGTCGGTCTCGACGCCCGGATCGTTGGTGAACGGAACAGCCCGATAGGCGGCTTCCGCTGGCGGCGTCTTCCCGGCGGAGAACCAGTACCAACCGGCGCCGCCCAGGCACAGAACCAGCAGGGCGGCGGCGATCCACACCCACACGCCACGCCGGCGACTCGCCTGGCGCGGCGGCGTCTCGAGTTGGCCCGACTCGGACTCCTCCCGCAACTCCGACAGCGCGACCTTGACATCGATCATGTGATGGAAGCGGCGCTCCGGATCTTTCTTCAGGCAACGGGCAGCCACCCGCTGAAGCTCCTTGGGCACCTCGATGGGAAAAGGCGCCGGATCCTGGTGCAACACCGCCGAGAGCGTCGAGATCCGGCTGCTGCCGCGAAAGGCCCGCTGCCCGGTGACCATTTCGTACAGCACCGCGCCGAAGCTGAAGATGTCCGAGCGGGCATCCACCGGCTTGCCTTCGGCCTGCTCCGGGGACATGTAGGCCGCGGTTCCCACGATGGTCCCTTCCTCGGTGCGGGGCTTCGCCGTGCGGGTGGCTTCGTCTTCGCCCAGGGCGGTCTCGGTCAGCTTGGCCAGCCCGAAATCGAGCACCTTCACCAAGCCGTGCTCGTCCAGCATGATGTTGGACGGCTTTAGATCACGATGGACGATGCCGGCGGCGTGCGCCCGCGCCAGCGCGTCGGCGATCTGCACGGCGATTTTCAGCGCGTCATTCAACCGCATCCCCTTTCGGGAGATGAGTTGATCGAGCGTCTTGCCGGCGACGAACTCCATCGCGATGAAATCCACGCCGCTGTCCGCGGTGATGTCGTACACATGGACGATGTTGGGATGGTTCAGCGCCGAGGCCGCCTTAGCCTCCTGCACGAAACGCCGCTTGCGTTCGGGGTCGGCGACCTTCTCCGCTGGCAGCACCTTGATGGCGACGAAGCGGTCCAGATGCGTATCGCGGGCCTTGTACACCACACCCATGCCGCCCTCGCCGAGCTTCTCGACGATGTCGTAGTGCAACAGCTTTTGGCCGATCATCGGAAGTTCTCCACCATCATCAGATCGCTGCTGCGGTCGTCGGCCGTCGAGTAGACTAGCGTTCGGCCATCGGGGGACAGGTCGAGACCGAGGGTGGGGTAACCCAGGTCCAGCACCGGGCTTGTCTGGCCGTCGGAGTGGCGGCGGAACTCGAGGGGGCAATTCTTTTGCAGGCGCCGCAGGAGGTACAAGCCTTCGGGAGCAACTGCCACGCCCCAAGCCCAGATACCATCGGCAACCTCGACCTCTTCTCCGCCGTCGATGGACATGCGCCAAAGGCTGGTGACTCCGCGCGCCCTAGCGATGTAGAGAAACTTGCGGTCGGGCGACTCATAGGCGGCATGCCCCCCGTTGCGCGTGACCTGCACCGCCTCGCCGCCGGCCGCCGCGATGCGCCAGACCTCGAACCTGCCGTTGCGATTCGAGCCGAAGTAGATCATCTGCCCGTCGCGCGACCAGGTCGGAACGACCTCGCTGCCCGGGAGCGCTGCAACCCGGCGCGGGTGGTCCCCGTTTGGGTCCACCAGGAACAGGTCGGTCTCACCCTGCCCCGATAGGAAAACGATACTCCGCCCGTCGGGGGACCAGCGTGGGGATCCCGCGCCGGATCCGCGGAGGTTGGTGATCCGGGTCACGCCGGATCCGTCGCTGCCGGCGGTGTAGATCTCGAACACGCCGGACCGGTCGGAAGAGAAGGCGATCTTCCGGCCATCCGGGGAGAAACTGGGGGAGTACTCGGCCTGGCTCGAGGAGGCGATCTTCTCGGGCGTTCCGGCTCTGCCGCCCGGGGCTGGAAGGCTCGCGCGCCATAGGTTGGCGTCGATGGTGCGGCTCTCGAAGACCAGGCGGCGGCTACGGTGGGACACCGTGAATTGCGCCATGCGGGCGTCGAACCCGGAGACCGGCTGCGGTTCCGCCGTCCCGGAAACCAGCACACGGTACAGTCCGGCCCCGCCCAACCGCTGGTTCGTGTTGAACACGATCGCGCTGCCATCCGGCGTCCAGGCGGAGGCCCGAACCGACAGCGCCACCGAGGTCAAGCGGCGGGGTTCTCCTTCGGGGGTGAGGTTTTCACCCAGACGGAGAAGGTAAAAGGTACTCTCGCGGCGCCGTTCGAGACGGACGAAGGATAGCGTGCGGCCGTCCGGCGAAAGAGCGGGGCTGAAGTCGCCGTGGCAATCCGCGGGGGGTGAAGTGAGCACCCGCTCTTCTCGCGTCTCGACGGACAGGACGTGCAACGCCCAGCCATCCGTGACCGCCTTGCGGTTGCTGAAGACCAGCCACCGGCTGTCGGCGGACCACGCCAGCAACGGGTAGGGCAGTTCCGGATATGCTCTGTTCGGGGCCAGCGTTTCGGCCAGCCGCTGCTCCCCGCCGCCAAGGGGCGAGACCAGGAAGATGCCCGTCTTTTCTCCTGAGAGGCTGCGCAGGAAGGCGATGGCCCGGCTGTCGGGCGCCCATGCCGGACTGAACTCCTCAATGGGGCTGTTGGTCAGGCGGAGGCGTGCGCCGCTGGCGATATGCTGCACAAACAGGCCGCCCAGACCCTCGTGGTCGTCCCGCTGCACGTAGGCCACGTGGGTCCCGTCGGCGGAGATCGCCGGCTGCACCTCCTCGCCGGGGTGGCTGGTGAGCGGAACCACCCGGTATTCCTTCTCCGGGATTCTGTTTCGATCGAGTCCGAACCACACGCCCGCGACGGCCGCCAGAACAAGGGCGGAGGCGCAAACCAGAAGCGCGGTCCGATGCCTGCGCCGCGGCCGAGCCGCCGGCGTCAGAGCGCCAGACTCGGATTCCTCCTTCAGGTCTTGCAGGGCCAGCCGCACATCGGGCATGCTGCGGCTGCGCCGGTCGGGGTCTTTCCTCAAACAGCGCACGATGATCTTACGCAGGTCGCCGGGGACTTCCTCACCGAGGGGCGCGGGCTCTTTGTGCAGCACCGCCGCCAGCGTCGACATCCGGCTGTCGCCCCGGAACGCACGCGCTTCCGTCACCATCTCGTACAGCACCGCACCGAAGCTGAAAATGTCGCTGCGCGCGTCTGGCGGTTTGCCCTCGGCCTGCTCCGGCGACATGTAGGCGGCGGTGCCGACGATGGTGCCCTCTTCGGTCTTCACCCCAATCGTCGCGGTCGAATCGTCTTCCGAGGTGTTTTCTTCCGTGAGTTTCGCCAGGCCGAAATCGAGCACCTTCACCAAGCCGTGCTCATCCACCATGATGTTGTTGGGTTTCAGATCGCGATGGATGATGCCGGCCGAGTGCGCGCGGGCAAGCGCATCGGCGATTTGCACGGCGATCTTCAGCGCTTCGTCGAGGCGCATGCCTTTGCGCGGGATCAACTGGTCCAGCGTCCTGCCCGCGACATACTCCATCGCGATGAAGTCGACGCTGGCTTCTGAGGAAATATCGTGAATAGTGATGATGTTGGGGTGGTTCAAGGCGGACGCCGCCTTAGCCTCCTGCACGAAACGCGCCTTGCGCGAGGCGTCAGCGACCTTCTCCGGCGGCAGCACCTTAATGGCGACAAAGCGGTCCAGGTGCGTGTCGCGGGCCTTGTAGACGACGCCCATCCCGCCCTCGCCGAGCTTTTCGGTGATCTCGTAGTGGAGGAGGCGCTGGCCGATCATCGGGCCGCTCCGGAGCTTCAGATCTTGTTTACGACTTGACTGAGTCTACTCCAGAGGTTGGTCCAGGGCAATAGATCACCGAGTCACCCGGAATGGAGGAGTAAAAGGCATCTGGAACCTGTCCATGGCGAATTCATAAATCATGCGGCGATTGGAGTCTGATACAACCCTCGACAATGTCTTCGCCACCGGTAGGACTAGTGTAGTGTCTCACAAATAACTTTACAATGGTTCGTTCCGCGGGCATACTGGATGTACCATGTGGAGCGTGGCGGAACCGTTAGCTTTAGATCCAGACCAGCGGCGCACGTTGGAAGCGTGGGTCCATGCCCGCAACACGCCGCAGAAGATCGTTTTTCGTTCGCGCATCGTGCTGTTGGCAGCCAGCGGCCAGCCGAATCGGCGGATCGCCCAAGAACTGAAGACCAGCCGTCCGACGGTGATTCTGTGGCGGCAACGTTTTCTCAGCAGCGGGCCGGTAGCACTCACCGAAGATGAGCCTGGGCGTGGCCGCAAGGCGGGAGTTTCAGTCGAGAAAGTGAAGCAGATTGTGGAGGCCACGCTGCATAGCCAGCCGGTCTGCGCTACGCACTGGAGCGTGCGAACCATGGCGGTCGCACAAAGCGTCAGCCCAGCCACAGTGCAACGAATCTGGGACGCCCACGGTTTGCAGCCGCATCGCAGTAAGACCTTCAAATTGTCGCGGGATAAGCGGTTCGTAGAAAAGCTCACCGACGTGGTGGGCCTATACCTGAATCCGCCGGACAAGGCACTGGTGCTATGTTTCGATGAGAAGAGCCAGATTCAAGCCTTAGACCGAACGCAGCCGGGCCTGCCCATGAAAAAGGGCCGCTGCGGTACGATGACCCACGACTACAAACGTCACGGCACGACGACACTATTCGCCGTCCTGAACGTGCTCGAAGGAACCGTGATCGGAGAGTGCATGGCGCGGCACAGGCACCAGGAGTTTCTCAAGTTCCTTCGAAAGATCGATCGGGAAACGCCAGCCGATCTGACCTTGCATCTCATCCTGGATAACTACTCGGCACACAAGCATGACGCTGTCCAACGATGGTTGAAGCGCCACGGTCGATTTCAACTTCACTACACACCCACGAGTTCCTCATGGCTGAATCTAGTGGAGCGCTGGTTTCGCGAGATCACCGACAAGCGTATTCGGCGTGGCAGTTTCCACAGTGTGGGAGAACTGGAACAGGCGATCAACGAATATCTGGCCCACAACAATAAGCAACCGAAGCCATTCGTTTGGACAGCGAGCGTGAACAAGATCCTGGAAAAGATCGGCCATTGTAAAGCTATTTTAGAGACACTACACTAGCGCGGATTCGGCAACAACGGAACGGAGTCCGCCCGGCCCTATCAGTCGGACCATGGTGACGATCACATGAACGAACAGGAGGATGAAGTCACGCATCCCGGCAATGGTAACAATACCTCACAAGCCACCATATTCAGGCCAATTTGGTAATTCGCCATGGACACGTCATTGCAGTGCCAGCCGGGCGTAGATCTGAGCCGCATTCTCCTGCACGGCGACAACAAACGACCGAACCGGATCCACCCCCGCGCTGGGTACGTTTAGAAGATTCCGAGGCTCACTCGCGTACTTTTCTCCTATCCCACCGTTGAGTGACACCAGCTTGCCCGGCTGGACTTCCCTGGAGAACTGTTCCATCGTTTTTCCCTGTTGCCTGGCTTGAATCGCAAGAGTGGTCAACTCCTCCAGGTAGGCGCGCCGTTCCGTTACGCATTGCCGGTCCGCCGCAGGGCCGTGTCCGCCTCCGAGGCGCGCAAAATCGAGCTTCTCCAGATCTCCCAGCGCCCGCACCCACAACTCGGGATAGGACACGCCCGGGAACGGCAGCGCATCGTAGGCGAAGTCACCCGTGGCGGCGACTTTCCGCGACGGACTCCAGATGACGACATCGGCATCGCTGTGCCCCCGGCCGAAGCTGAGTAGGTGCACGGTCTGAAAGCGGTCGTGAACCACCATCTCACGATCAAACGTAACGTCGGGCAGGATGGGCACCATTCCTTTCAGTGCGCGGCTGAACAACCTGATCTGCTCGCGCCGCTGTTCCCAGCGGACCGACGCGGCGCTCTTCCTGGCAGGATCAAGCAACTCCGCCTCTTGATCCAGTGTAACCATCAGCCATTTCGTGATGGTCGGGTACCAATCGGCACCCATCTTCTCGATGCTCTGCCGGCAGGACTGCGAGGAGATCACAGTGACGCCGGGCCAACGCTGCCGGTAAGCCGCCGTACCCAGAATGTGATCGAAATGCGGATGGCTGTAAACAACGTACTGCACGGGCTTCTGAGAGATCTCCGCGCGAACTTGGCTGATAAGGTCTTCGGCGACCATGGGGTTCGCGTGCGTGTCGACAACGAGAAGCCCCCTTTCCAGTTCAAACAGAATCGCATTCGAACTGTACGCCGGGGGTTGCTTGTGCTGGGCAAGCCACACGGCGGGGGCCAACGACTCCAGTACAAATTCCTTTCTCTGTTCGCCAGCACAGCGCTGCGACGGGAAAGTAATTCCCCCGGCGGCCGCAATCAACGTTCTTCGCGAGTACATGGTCTCCGAGTTCCTCAGCCGACTAGACTAACACCGGAGACTGGCGTTGAAAAGCGGCTACTACCTGTCCATGGCGAATTCATAAATCACGCGGCAACTGGAGTCTGGTACAACCCTCGACAGTGTCTTCGCCACCGGTACGAATCGGAATCTATGGGTGATGCAGATCCGTCAACACTCGGTTCTTGCAATCGTCCTTCCAGCCCGGTATGTGTTCGATGGGCATTATAGTTTGGAAGGGTGAGCAAACCGGCGGCGATGCGATCCGTGGCGCGAAGGTTGGGCGCACGCTTGCGCCCGCGATTGAGGATCAGCAGTTGATGCCGGATCAGCGCGGATTCGGCATCAACGGAACGGAGTCCGCCCGGCCCTGCCAGTCGGACCACGGTGACGATCACATGAACGAACAGGAGGATGAAGTCACGCATCCCGGCAATGGTAACAATACCTCACAAGCCACCGTATTCAGGCCAATTGGGCAATTCGCCATGGACAGGTCCAGGTGCGTGTCGCGTGCCTTGTACACGACTCCCCTGCCGCCCTCGCCGAGCTTCTGGATGATCTCGCAGTGAAGCAGGCGTTGGCCAATCATCTAAGCTATCCGGAGCTTCAGATCTATTTTACATCTTGATCGAGTCTACTCCGGGTGTCGAGCCGAGGCAGCCGCTCATCGGGTACAGCCAGTTCTACCTCGCCCCCCGGGCGTGCGGTCAGCCACTCGTACAAAGCTCGGATGCTGCAGTTGGCGATGGCCGTCCGGGACGCTTTGCAGGAGTGCGCCGTCAGGACCGATCTGCCACGATTACGAGCCGCGTATCAGAAGACGTGTGCGACTTCCCGGTCCAATTTCGGGAACGATTCGCAACGTGATTCTTGGCGCGCCCGTGGCGATTCCGGCGCCGTAACTTCCGACCAGGCAGCTTCGGCGCGACGTGGGCGAAGTGAGAACTCTCGGGCACTTTTTCCTACTGCCGGTCAGCGACCGCGACAGACGATGCGGGTTCTCCTTTCTCGTTCTTGCCTTGCCAGGAAATCGTCAGCGTCTTCTTGTCTTTGGACATCACGGTAGTCCCTCTGCCTACCTCCTGCCCCTTCAGCTTCAACCTCCACTCGTCGGAGAAGTCCGTTGGGTTGTGGACCGAAATCGCGTCCCATCTATTACTGCCGGTGAAAGGGTAGTCTTTCCCATCCCGCTTTAGAGTGTGACCGGCCTTCTCGGTCTCGCCCTTTGAATTGACAACAATGGCGTCCATACGGGAAGAGCCGTCTTTCAAGTTCGTATATGTCCGCACGACGCTTTTCGGCGGATCGACATTGGTATACTTCGACTTCGCCAGATTCAGTTTCCAGGTGCCGACGTAGGGTGATTGCGCCAACAGTGGTCCTGTCCATGGCGAATTCATAAATCATGCGGCGATTGGAGTCTGATACAGCCCTCGACAATGTCTTCGCCACCGGTAAGATCTGAAATCGATTGGTGATGACGATCCGTCAGCATCCGGTTCTGGCAGGCCTCCTTCCAACCCGGCATGCGTTCGATGGCCGTTATAGTAATGTTGGAACTCGGTTAGTTTTGCATCCAGATCGACGGTCGTCCAGAACAGGGTCCGGTCGAGGTACTCGCGCCGAAGCGTCCCAATCAGCCGCTCTACGAACGGATGCGACAGCGGTACGTATGGGACAGTCTTGATCTCCGTCACCTCGAGTACTCGAAGATTGGCTTTCCATTGGTGGAACCGGTACAGCGGATCATGATCCGAGCTGAGGTATTTGGGCAGACCTTGTCCGCGAATCGCACGACGGAACATGCAGCACAGCGCCACTCGTCGACGGCGCCGCTGTGGACGCCAAACCCAATGATGCGACGCGTGAATTGGTCCATCACAACGAGAACCCAATGGGTTCTCAACGTGGCGGATTCGCATCGGAACAAATCGCAACTCCACAAGCTGTCCTTCATGTGGCCGAGAAACGTCAGCCAGGATGGGCCCGCTGAATCCAATTCCGGACGGTAGCGAGCGCTCAGGATGCGGCGAACCACATCCTTATCGATATCTCGACGCCGAAAGCCAACGCGATCTGCTGGGCAATGCGAGGACAACCCCAACTGGGATTGAACCGCTTCATGGCCACGACGGCGTCGATGAGTTCTTGGTTCGGTCCCTTCGGGCCGGGTCGACGCCCGCGCTGGGTCGAAAACAGCAGGCGGTACTTGCGTTTCCTGAACAGGCTGTGCAGATGGAGCAAGGTGGAGGGCTTCAGAACAATGGCGGAACGGAGGATGCGTGCCGGGCGCATGAAAAGGGTGAACAAACCAGCGGCAATGCGATCCGTGGCACACAGGTTGGGCGCACGCCTGCTCCGGCGATTGAGGATCAGCAGTTGATGCCGGATCAGCGCGGATTCGGAAACCACGGAACGGAGTCCGCCCGGCCCTACCAGTCGGACCACGGTGACGATCACATGAACGAACAGGATGATGAAGTCGCGCATCCCGGCAATGGTAACAATACCTCACAAGCGACGGAATTCAGGCCGATTTGGTAATTCGCCATGGACACGTCGGCCCAACGGGACCAGAAGCGGCGGAGGATGGTCCAGAAAAACCGATCCCCAGAGTTCAATGTTGGTCGCGGTCGTTTGCGCTTCAATACGACGATCTGCTGTCGGAGCGCGATAACCTCGAGGGCCGTGTCGCTTCGGCTGATAAAGAAAACACGGATGGCGGCGAGGGTTGAGATGATGATTTCGATCACGAACTCACTGTTGTAACATGCCGTAACGTGGTTGCGGCTGGCTTTCTGCGGAAAGATGCAGGTTGCTGATTTCACGAAGACATGAGGATTTGACTACGGACAGGGAAGATCCGGAATGGCGTAGTTGCCCGTCGCGGACGGAACCACCGCGCCGGTGGCGTCTTTCACCAGACCGGTGATGCTGCCGGTGGTCCCCGTTTGCGGCAGGGCCGCCCGCGGCGAGACCGTGAACGCGGCGATGATCACGGCCGTTTGCCAGAACTTCGATCGTGGAAGTCTCATCTTGTGCTCCTGGTACTGTCGCTGTTCCGTCAGAACAGCAGCTTAAGTCCGACGAAGATGCGGCGCTCTTCCTGTGCCGTCTGCGTCCTGCTGATCACGCCGAACAGCGAGTTGTTCGGCGTCATGTTCGGCGGGTTGAAATTCGGATGATTGGTGACGCCTTCGGCCTCTCCGCGCAATTGCATCCGCAGCTTTTCTTTCACGCGGAAGGTCTTGAAGAGCGAAAGATCCGCCATATTGATACCGTCCGCGCGCGCCCCGGAAATGCGGCTCGGGAAATAACGGATGTTGTTCGCCAGTTGTTTGCTGGCCGTACGCTCAAAGCCCGAGGTGTTGAACCAGCGGCTGACGCTGCGCTCGCTGGTGGACAGTGCGATGTCGGTGAAGTTGCCATTGTAGATGACGTTTCCCCAGTTCAGCGGCGGGCCGCTCTGTAATTGCCAGTCGGCCTGCATCTGCCAGCCGCCGATCACCGCGTCGACAATTCGGCTCGCGTGCGAAGCAAAGCGCTTGCCCCTGCCGACCGGTAGTTCGTACATCCCCATGAGGACGAGACGGTGCGGGCGGTCCAGGTCGCTCACTACGTGTTCCGGCCGGCTGTCGGTGGGGTTCAGGTAACTGGTGGCATCGATGGTTTTCGACCAGGTGTAGTTGGCCTGGAGCAAAAGCCCCCGGGCCATGCGGCGCTCGAAACGCGCGGTGAGGGCGTTGTACCAGGAGGAACCGGCGGGCAGCCCAGTGGAGAGCCCGGTGAACTCCGGATACGGCTTCAATAGTTGGGAACGGGCGATGGTCTTTGATGAGTAAAAGGAAGTTGCTCCGAATCCGGGGATGGCGAAGAACGGATTGGTGACGCTGGCCGACAGCCGGTCGATGGTGGCCTGGTCGCGCACCGTGGAGGTGCTCAGGTATTGAGCCGGCACCGGGTTGAAGTCGGTCGCCACCCGAAGTCTGGCGGTCTTGCTCCCCATGTAGCCGATCTCGATAACTGAGTTGGCGATGGGTTGCATCTGGATGGAGGTGCTCCAGCGCATCGTGTACGGAGGGCGGCCATCGGAGGAACTGAAGCCGGGCGCCTGTCCGAGGTAGGTGAGCATACCGCCCGATGCGCCCGCCGGCTGAGCCAGGCCGTTGGGCAGCGGATTGGAAATCGACGCCACGTAGGTGACGCCATTATCATTGCTCGCGATGATATTGGTGCGCTGGCTGAATCCGGGTTGGGTGGCGTCGCTGAAGTCGGCGCCCACCAGGCCATAGAACATCCCCCATCCGGCGCGGACCACCATCTTGGGGCGCGCCTGCCAGGCCAGGCCGATGCGCGGCATGAACGAGCGCCAATACGTTTCCCGCTGCGTTCGAGGCTGGCCACTCGTGCCGAGGAAGGTCAAGCCGCCGAGTACACGGAACGCGGAGGGCGCAATCTCGGGAATCGGGGCCTTCGCATAGGCCGCCTGCGCGGCGGCCTGCACGGGGTTCGCAGTGGTGAAATCAAAATCGCGTGAACCTCGGTTGAAACGCTCCGTCAGTGGCGTTTCAACCTCCCAGCGCAGACCAAGATTCAGCGAGAGGGTGCGGCTCAGGCGCCAGTCATCCTGCGCATACACGCCATAGAACGTGCTGTGCTCCACCTTGGATGCGTTCACGTCGGAGAAGCCGCCGGTCGGGATGCCGAGCAGCAGACTGGCGATGCCCTGGCCGAACGGCGCCACGGACGAGTTATCGAGCGGCCCGCGCGAGTAGGTTTCGGCGAAGTTGAGCTGCGGGGACACGTTACCGTAGGTGTAGCCGTTGTCGAAGAGCGAGCGGCCGTCGAAACCGAAGCGCAGACTGTGCGAGCCGCGGGTCCAGTTCAGCGTCGTCAGCAGGCTGTGGGTATAGGTGGGTTGTTTGAACCCGCCATCGTTGCCGAGTTGCAGCAGCCCGGTGACGTTGATCAGCGGGAACGAGATAGCGGAAGCGGGTGACAGTTGCGAGATGAGCGACTTCGGGAAGCCGAATTGCGTCAGATCGATTCCGATGTTGTCGTACGACTGGTACTCCTGGAACCACGTAAAGCCGTACCGGACATCCAGCACCATCGAGTTATTGAGGATGAACACGTCATCCAGTGCCGCGCCGCGGTGGGGGCGTTGTCTTCTGCGTCCGCGCACGTTGCTGCCGGGTATGTACGTGTCCATGTGCCCGAAGAAGTCCGACTGCTCGTAGCGGGCAAACATGCGGTTCCGCTCGCTGAAGTTGTGGTCGATGCGAGCCACCGGCTGGTAGAGATCCTGCGTCTCCTGGCGGGTGTTGGAATAGTTGTTCTGCCCGTCGGCGGTGCCGGCGGTGTTCGGTTCCGGATAGTACTTGACTATGGTGCGTGCAGCAGGGTCGATGCGGCTGGCTGGAATCCGGTTGCCGGCGAATGGCTGGCGGCTGTAGCGCCCGTTGGCGGCGGGAGTCGTGGTGAAGGGATCGTAGATCTGGTACTGGGAACCGAGGGCCAGCAGCGCGGAGAAGTCGCCGCCGCGTTCGGCGTCGGTGGGCACGCCGTTCAAGCTTGCCAACGGACGGCGGCGGTTGTGGCTCTGGTAGCCGAACATCCAGAAGGTCTTGTTCCGGCCGTCGTAGATGTTGGGGATGTAGACGGGGCCCCCCGCCGTTGCGCTCTCCCGCAGCCAGCGGGAGGAGGGGCTGTTGGCCTTGATCTTGTCGGGGGTAATCGGGCCGGTGGCGGGATCGAAGATGAAGTTATCGGTGAACCAGTTGCGGGTCATCATGGGCCCGCTCGAGACCGACGCTCCGATCGAACCGTGGAGAGCGTTGGTGCCGGTCCTCAGGGTGACATTGACGCTGCCGCTGCCGCCGTGACCGACCGAGGCGTCGTAGGCGTTGGCGTCCACCCGCACCTCCTGCACCATGTCGGGCGGCGGGACAAACGCCGTGGTCCCGCCCTTGCCGTTGTTGCTGACGCCGTCGATGTTGAAGTCGGCCGTAGTGGCCTTGCCGCCGCCAATGCTGACGTTCGACGCCTGATCCACATTCCAGGGCCCGTCAAAAGGCTGGGCGGTCAGAATCGTTGCGGGGGCCATGGTATACAAATAGGCTACCGACCCGCCGCGCAGCGGCATCTCCGAAGCCAGCCGTCCGGGCATCACCTGCGAAATCGAGGCGGTGGCGCTTTCGAGCACCGGCGCCTCGCCGTGGATCTCGACCACTTCCTTGACGTCACCCGGGGAGAGCGTGACGTCGAGCCGGACGCGGTCGCCCATACGAAGCTCAATGCCGCTCCGTGACCACGATTTGAAGCCCGTGTTCTCGGCCTCCACTTTGTAGGTGCCCGGATTCAGGTAGGGAAGCTCGTAAGCGCCCTGCGAGTTGGAAACACCGGACGCAATCACGCCCGTTTCGGTGTTGGTGGCGCGTACCGTGGCGCCGGGAATCAGGGCGTTGCTGGAATCGATGACGAGACCGGAGATGGTGCCCCTGGGATCTTGCGCAAAAAGGCACGCTATGGACGTTCCAAGCAACGTAAAGACAATGTGATGCGTCATTCGAGTCATAGTAGTTTCACCAGTGATTTGGCTATTTCCTGCAAACCGGCAAGGCGATGGAGTATAGGCGAATGAACGCCGAAAACCTTTTTCAGGTCTCGCTGTAGGTTCCTGGTTGCTCTATTTACCGGTGGCGGCTCACCTTCAGCCAGCACGCCCACGACAAACGCAGGGAAAAGCGACAACGGGGTCACCAAAGGTTGTTTACCGCCTTCTGGAAGTCGAGATCGAACCAACGGATTATGGCACTGGCAGGCTGGAACTACAAGTAAGGGGTGCTGGGCTTACTGTACGTTCCCAGTAAGCGCAGTGATCAACAGGGGGCGGGAGGGCGAACCGCTACCGCGGGTCGCTTCGGAACCTCACGTCTGGCTGGATCGGACTACTGAACGATCCGGTGAGCCACGATTTCCGCCCCATTGGAGGTGTTGCCGACCCTGGAAGACTTGAGGAGAACTTCGAAGAAATGGTTCTTGCCGGTATTCGTGAGGTTTAGCTCGCTCACCAGTTTGGACATAAGCTGCGGGTTGAAGAGCATTTCCCAGGCCGATTCGGTGCCTTCGATGCCTGTGCCGTAAACCATCAGAACGTTTCCGTCGCCAGACAGATTCGGCAGCAGGGCCAAGGTGGAATAGATCTCACTGGATTTGCCGTCCCCTCCACCCACAAGGTAGAGCGGGGGTTCGCCTGACCGCGGAGAAACATTTCTGATGAAAGCTTGCGAGCGGGCATGGTCGTACTCGTAGCGGAAACACAGTTCGGACTCGAACAGTTCCACCCAGGGATTCGAACGGACGCTCCCGATCAGGATGATATGGTTGCCTTTAAAGTCGAGCGGGTTGAGGTCGCGGGCGGACCGGACGGTGAGCCGGCTCCGGAAGGTCCACGGCAAACTGAGCAGGTTCTCCACAAAACGCACGCTCGTGACGCTGGTGAGACGGGGCGATCCGGCTATCATCGCGGCACGTTCGGTCTCGCTCATGGGCTCGTTGAATTGCACGACCGCACCGGGCTGGCGCTTCAAATAGTCCGACAGGGCTAGCCGCCTCTTCAACACGTCCTGTACCAATACGAAGCCGGAGTCGGAGAGCGCGACATAGGTGTTGTGATGGTTGTCGAAGAGTCTTGGCCATAGGGGCCCGGCCAGAGCGCCCGCCTGCGAAGATTCCAGACGCGATTCGAGCAGGCGGTTCTTCCGGAAAAGCGCCGCCGACAAGGCGATCAGCAGGAGCATCGCCGTGGCAATCGCAATCCGCCCGAATACGGCCCGCGTGCGCGGCGGGTTGCCAGGGGGCGCAGCTTCCGGCGGCTCGGGCGGTGCGGCGGGCTCGGGCTCGGCAACGGGCAATCTCCGCTCGAACTCTGGAATGTAGGCGCCCTTCGGAATCCGGACGATCACTGGCAGGCCCGCTCCCTCTTCGCGGTAGAAGTCCTCCAGCTTGCGACGCAGATGCCGGGCTTCCACCCTTACAATGTTGTCTTCCGCGGGATTGTAATCGTCGCCGCGCTGGTAAACCGCACGGCCTATATCCTGTTCGCGCACCACGGCGGCGGCCTCGGAATCCGTGGTCCGCTCGCACACGAAACGAAGGAAATCCCGCAGCCTTGCCGCGCGCTGAAACGTTCGGCTCTCCAAAATGCTGGCGAGAGCCTCCCGTTTCTCGTCGGCGGAAACTTCACGTTCTTGTACGGCGTCGTGCATGACCCTTGGCTGACGAAGATCATATCATACGGCTTCCGCTCACTGGGAACTCACTGTCCAACTCACTGTGTAATCCCTTCCCATCCTGCGAGCCGCTCGCTATTCTTGAAGGGTTCCCCATGTTGATGAGCAGATGCCAGTTCGTGTCCGTGGCGTTGGCTTGGCGCGACGACGCCGAGGGTTAGAATCCGCCTATAGATTATGATCAACCGCAGAGACTTCCTCGGCGCCGCGTCCGCGGCAGCGGCTCTTCCACCGGTGGCGCGGAGGGAAGGAGATACCGCAACGCAACCGCCGAATGTGATCTGGCTGTTCGGGGACCAGCATCGCGCGCAGGCGCTTGGAGTGGCGGGAGACCCGAATGCACACACGCCGGTGATCGACAACATGGCGCGCACCGGCGTCCACTTCACCACTGCGGTTTCCGGCTTCCCCCTCTGCTGCCCGTTCCGCGGATCGCTGCTGACCAGCCGCTACCCGCACCATTGCGTGCCGGGCAACGAGTATCCGCTGCCGCTCGATCAGCCGACCATCGTGCAACCGCTCAAGCAGGCGGGCTACCACACGGCCTATTTCGGCAAGTGGCATCTGGACGGTTTCCACGAGCGGGAAGGACGGGCGGCGATGCACATCGTCCCGCCCGAACGGCGGCGCGGATTCGACCAGTGGATCGGCTACGAGAACAACAACGGCCAGTACGACTGCTGGGTCCACGGTGGGGCGGGAAAGGATGCATTCCATTACCGGCTGCCCGGCTACGAAACCGATGAACTCACCAACCTGCTGATCCGCTATATCGGCGAGCGCGCCGAGGAGGCCAAGAACGGGAGGGGGAAGTCTTTCTTCGCGGTGCTCTCGGTGCAGCCTCCCCACGACCCCTTCGTAGCTCCGCCGGAATACGCCGGGCGCTACAACCCGGCCCAACTGGAACTGCGCCGCAACGTGCCGCCCACCGCGCAAGTTCAGGAAACGGCGCGGCGCGACCTGGCCGGATATTACGCCATGATCCAGAACTGGGATTGGAACATCGGCCGCGTCCGGGCCGCACTCGACAAGGCGGGAATGGCTTTCAATACCCATCTCATGGTGTTCAGCGACCACGGCGATATGCACGGCTCCCATGGCCAGTACCGCAAGCGGCTGCCTTATGAAGAGTCGTTGCGGGTACCGTTTGTCATCAGCGGCGAGCGCCCCATGCGGTATGACGGACGGCGAGCGGGCAGGGAGACGCCGCCGCTGAACCAGGTGGACATCGCTCCTACCACACTCGGCCTGTGCGGCATTCCCAAACCGAAGTGGATGGAGGGATACGACTACTCGCACTACCGTATCCGGAAGGAAGCGCCCGCGGGCGAGCCCGATTCGGCGTTCCTGGGGGTAGTGGATTCGCGCGGCGGCAACCAGAATCTAAACAAGCCCTACCGCGCCATAGTAACCAGGGACGGATGGAAGTACGCCTGCTTCGAGGGCCAATCGTGGCTGCTTTTCGACCTCAACGAGGACCCGTATGAATTGGCCAACCTGGCGCACGATGGCCAGTACAAGGCGGAGCGGCGCAAGCTGATCGCACGGCTGAAACAGTGGATCGCGGACACAGGCGATAAGTTCCCGGTGCCGGAGGACTAGACACATGAAAATTACTAGACGCAGCGCTCTGCAAATTCTTACGGCTGGATCCGCGGCGGCTCAACGCCGAGGGCCGGCGCGCAAGCCGAACTTTGTCGTTATTCTGGCTGACGATTTGGGTATTGGGGATATCGCCTGCTTCGGCGGTAAAGACGTGGTCACGCCTCACATCGACTCGCTTGCCGCGGCCGGCTCCAGGTTCACCGATGGCTATGTATCCTGCGCCGTGTGCAGCCCTTCGCGGGCCGCGCTCCTCACCGGCCGCTATCAGCATCGCTTCGGTCATGAGTTCAATTCTTCTCAAGGTGGGGCAAAGGGGGCGGTGTTCGGCCTCCCGAAGACCGAGACGACCTTGGCGCAATATCTCAAGCCTCTGGGATACCGCACCGCGATGTTTGGCAAGTGGCACTTGGGAGAGCAGGAAGGATACTTTCCGCAGGACCGCGGCTTTGACGAGTACTTCGGTTTTCTGGGCGGCGCGAACGATTATGTGATCCCCGGAATGAAGGATGCGCGCGTCCTCGAAGAGGATGGGATGCCGGAACAGCGCAAGCATCCGATGTATCGCGGAAAGCAGGAGATCCAGGAAACGCGTTATTTGACCGACGCCTTCCGCGAGGAAGCCTGCTCGTTTATCGATAGGAACCGGAGCCAGCCGTTCTTTCTGTATCTGCCGGTGAATTCGGTCCACGGTCCCTTGCAGACGATCGAACGCTATTGGAGCCGGTTCCCTGGCGTGACCAATCCCCGGCGGCGGATGCTGGCCGCCATGGCATCGGCCATGGATGACGCCGTGGGTGCGGTCCTCGAACGCCTGCGCACCCATGGTTTGGAGGAGGACACCCTGGTGTTCTTCCTCAGCGACAACGGCTCTCCGCTATCGAAAGGAGCCGGCAGCAACGGAATCTTAAATGGTTCGAAGTTCAACTACTATGAAGGTGGCGTCCGTGTCCCCTTCCTCGCCAAGTGGCCTGGGAAGATCCCCGCGGGTAAGGTATACACGCACCCGGTGGTTTCGCGCGACATTGTGCCCACCGCCCTGGCCGCGGCGGGCATTCCCCAGCCGGCAGGCGTCCAGTTCGACGGCGTGGATCTGCTGCCGTACCTGAATGGCGCCAAGACTCATGCTCCTCACGATGTGCTGTTCTGGCGCGCGGGAAAGGGACGTGCGGTAGTCATGGGCCGCTGGAAGCTGGTTGAGTGCGGACCGGAATATGTCAAGCTCTACGATCTCTCGGCAGACCCGGGAGAAACCAAAGACGTATCGGCGCAATCTCCCCAAGTGCTTAAGGAGTTGCGGCAGGCGTGGAGCGAGTGGAACGCGAAGATGATTCCACCGATCTTCACGCCCCGAAAACACAAGTGCGTCGTCAATGGAGAGGAACTCACCTGGGACATCTGATATGCGACCACAAGATTCGATTTGCTACGTTATGACATCATCTCAAAGGGAGGTTTTGTAGTGTCTGAACCAAATACCCGCAGGTTTTTCCTCGGAGCCATGACCGCTGCGTCCGCAGTCCGCGTATGGGGCGCGAATGACAAGGTCAACGTCGGCATCGTCGGCCTTGGAGGGCGCGGCAGCAGCCACCTGGGTATCTATGCCGATTTGAAAGAGGCCCAGGTTGTAGCCCTCTGCGACGTCAATCAGCCAGCGCGCGAGAGAGCGCAAGCCACGCTCGTGCGGAAGAGCATTGAGAAGGCTGAGGAATTCGAAGATATGCGGCAGATGTTCGCTGACCCGAAGGTCGAGGCGGTCTCCATCGCAACTCCGAACCACTGGCACGCGCTCTCCGCTATATGGGCGATGAAGGCCGGCAAGGATGTCTACGGCGAAAAACCAGCCTGCTACAACATCTACGAAGGCATGCGGATGATCCAGGTGCAGCGCGAGACCAACCGGATCATGCAGGTTGGATCGCAGCACCGGAGCTGGCCGTTTAAGATCAAGGCCATCACGGCGCTCCAACAGGGGTTGATCGGCAAGCTTTATATGAGCAAGGCGCTGTGCTACAAGCTGCGTCCCTCGATTGGGCACACGCCGGATAGCCCCACACCTCCCGGCTTGAATTGGGATCGGTTCCTCGGGCCCGCGCCCTTGCGGCCCTTTAACGCGAAGCGCTTCACGTATTACTGGCATTGGTTCTGGGATACCGGCAACGGCGACATCGGAAACCAGGGTGTGCACGAAAGCGGCATCGCGCGGTGGGCGCTGGGCGATCCCGCATGGCCGAAGACGGTGTCGGCGTTCGGCGGCAAGTTCGGTATCGACGACGACACCGAAACGCCCAACACGCTCACGGCCGGTTTCAGCTACGG
Source organism: Bryobacteraceae bacterium (assembly GCA_963668605.1). Classification (GTDB taxonomy): domain Bacteria; phylum Acidobacteriota; class Terriglobia; order Bryobacterales; family Bryobacteraceae. Next base: position 6,787,144 of record OY764903.1, on the reverse strand, counting down.
CGATCAGCAACTCGTGATCGAGGTGCGCGGAAGGATGACCAACGGCGAAGGCGTGAGGCAGGCGCGCGTAGTGACCGCCGGACCGACTTCCCGACGGCGAGAAAGCGGCGGTCCCTCTGCCGCCGAAGGCACGGCTCGGGCCGCTCCTGCGCCCAAGCAGGTGGGACCGGCGAGCAATCCGCTCAACGTCGGTGTTGGCAACCTCTTCTATGGCAGCGAAGGCTGGGCCGCGATGAGCGACCAGGGCTTCCAGGCATACAAGGGTAATTCGAGCGAGCTGATCATGGAAGAGCGGTCCGAAGGCATGGGCCCCGATGCCACCGCCCTCCACATGCAAAATTTTCTGGCATGCGTGAAATCGCGCCGGGACCAGGACCTGCGTGATCCGATCGCCAACGCAGTCCCCAGCGCGAATCTTTGCCATCTGGCGAATATCAGCTACCGCGTGGGCCGCGCGCTGAACATCGAGCCCGGCCCGATCCCGAAATTCAAGGGCGACGCTGAGGCGGCCAAGCTGATCACGCGTCCAGCTTATCGCAAGCCATACGAGGTGTAGCACCGCGGGAGAAGGAGAAAGAACCGATGAACAACGATGGAGTTTCGCGACGGCACTTCTTTTATGGGAGCTTGCTGGCCGGGGCAGTCCCGGCAGGAGGGTTTGGCAGCACGCCCTCGCTGAAGGCGCTGGGCTACAAAACGGTGCTGGACAAGCTCAATATCGCGGGCATCGGCATCGGAACGCGCGGACCCGCAGATCTGGCGCCGATGGCGGTGAGCGAGAACATCGTCGCACTTTGCGACGTGAATGAGACGTACGCCGCCAGCACCTTCGAGCGATACCCGAAGGCGAGGAAGTACAAGGATTTTCGGAAGCTGTTGGAGACGGAAGGAAAGAACATCGACGGAGTGGTCATCGCCACGCCTGACCATTCACACACTCCGATCGCGCTCGCCGCGATGCAGTTGGGCAAGCATGTGTATTGCGAAAAGCCGCTTACCCGGACGGTGTGGGAGGCGCGACTACTGCGCGATGCGGCCCACAAATACAATGTGGCAACGCAGATGGGGAACCAGGGCTTCTCGCATGAAGGAACTCGCACCTGCGCGGAAATCCTGTGGTCCGGCGAAATCGGCAACGTGAGAGAAGTCCATACCTGGACCGGCGGCTTATACGGCGGCCGCTTCCTGGTGGACGGTGCGCCGCCGGTCCATCCGGTTCCCGCGGGGCTGGACTGGGACCTCTGGCTCACCACGGCAGCCATGCGTCCCTATAACGAGAACATGTTTGGAAGGTGGCGCGCGTGGCTCGACTTCAGCACCGGCGGCTCGCTCGGAGACTGGATCGTGCATTGCATGGGCCCGGCGCACATCGCTCTGCAGTTGCACTTGGCCTCTCCCATCAGTGTCGAGTGCGTCCAGGTGACGGGCAGCAATAACTGGGTATGGCCGGAAAGCGCGCACACCGTGTTCGAGTTCCCGGAACGGGGTGGGATGCCGCCGGTCACCATTCACGTCTATCAGAAGATGGATGGCGCCGTGAAGCGCCCGGCAGGCGTCGGAGAGAACGAACAACTGCTGCCCATGGTGAACAACCTGGAGGAGCGGGGCCGTTACGCGCCACCTGAGCCGGGCAGCCGGGCGCCGCGTCCAGCGCGGAATGCGAAGGCCGTCGCGACTGCCAAGCCCGTGGATGATGCACGGAGACCCCCGCACGGTACCCTCTTCGTGGGCGACAAGGGTCACATGGCCACAGTTGCCAGAGGCGAAGGCGTGTGGCTGCTGCCGGCATCGCGATGGGAGAAGTATGCCTTGCCGCCACAGATCCTGCCGCGCTCTGTGAACCACCAGCAGGATTGGGTGCGGGCGGCCAAAGGCGGAGCGCCCGGCTGCTCGAATTTCGATATTGCGGTCCCTTATATCGAATGGCTGATTCTGGGTGCCGTGGCATTGCGTGTTCCCAACAAGAAGTTGATGTGGGATGCCAAAAAGATGCAGTTCTCCAACTGCCCGGAAGCCAATCAGTATCTGCGGCCCAACATCCGCCAGGGCTGGGAGATGAAGCTGTAAAGAACTCTAGGGAGAAGCTATGACCTTGACCAGACGCACCGCGCTGCAACTTATGACGGCCGGCCCCATGGCCGCGCAACGGCGGGCGCCGGCCCGCAAACCCAACTTCATCGTCATCATGGCTGATGATCTGGGCTATGGCGACATCGCCTGCTTCGGCGGCAAGAACGTGGCGACACCTAACATCGACTCGCTTGCCGTTACTGGTACCAGGTTCACCGATGGCTATGTATCCTGCGCGGTGTGCAGCCCCTCGCGCGCCGCGCTCCTGACGGGCCGATACCAGCAGCGTTTCGGTCATGAATTCAATCCTACGGGAGACAAGCAGGACGAGTTCGGCCTTCCTAAGACCGAGACGATTCTGCCGCAATACCTGAGGCCTCTGGGATACCGGACCGGCGCGGTGGGCAAATGGCACTTGGGATTCAAAGACGGATATCTTCCTCAGGACCGCGGCTTCGACGAGTACTTCGGTTTTCTCGGTGGCGCCAACGACTACGTGACCTCCGGGATGAAGGATGCGCGCGGGCTCGAAGACGAGGATGTGCCGCAACAGCGCAGGTATCCGATTCTTCGCGGAAAACAGGAGATACCGGAGATGCGCCACTTGACCGACGCCTTCGCCGAAGAAGCCTGCTCGTTCATCGAACGGAACCGCACCCAGCCGTTTTTCCTATACCTGCCTTTGAATTCTGTCCATGGCCCCTTCCAGACAATTGAACGCTACTGGAACCGGGCGGCCGGCGTGGCGAGTCCGCCGCGGCGGATGCTGGCCGCCATGGCAGCGGCCATGGACGATGCCGTGGGTGCGGTCCTTGGACGGCTGCGGGAATATGACCTGGAGAAGGATACCGCGATCTTCTTCTTGAGCGACAACGGCTCTCCGCTGTCGAAAGGAACGGGAAGCAACGGGATCCTCAACGGATCGAAGTTCACCTACTATGAAGGGGGCGTCCGGGTACCCTTCCTCGCTAAGTGGCCCGGGAAGATCCCGGCTGGTAAGGTGTACCGGCACTCGATTGTTTCGCGCGATATTGTCCCGACTCTCCTGGCCGCGGCCGGCGCGCCCCAACCGCCCGGTGTCAGCTTCGACGGAGTAGACCTGATGCCGTTCCTGAATGGCTCCAAGACTTACGCTCCTCACGACGTGCTGTGCTGGCGAGCAGGAATCGGGCGGGCCGTCGTGATGGGCCGGTGGAAGCTGGTCGAGTGCGGCCCGGAGCACATCAAGCTCTACGATCTTTCGGCGGACCCGGGGGAAACCAACGACGTATCGGCGAAGTTTCCCGCCGTTCTCCAGGAGTTGCGGCAGGCGTGGAGCAAGTGGAACTCCCAGATGGCGGCGCCGCGCTGGCCTCCGCGAAAACACAAGAGCGTCATCAATGGAGAACCGCTCACATGGGAGATTTGATGCATATCATGAGGTTTGCCGCTTTGCTGCCGCTCGCTACCGCGCTATGCGGCGCGCCGATCAAAGTACTGATCGTGGACGGCCAGAATAACCATGCATGGCAGCAAACCACTCCCGTGCTCAAGAAGATTCTCGAAGACACGGGCAAGTTCACGGTCGATGTCGCCACCGCTCCCCCGAAGGGCGGTGACATGAGCGCTTTTCACCCGGACTTCTCCGCTTACGCCGTGGTGGTCTCGAACTACAACGGCGAAGCGTGGCCGGCCGACGTGAATCGCGACTTCGAGAGTTGGCTCAAGCAGGGAGGCGGATTGGTTGCTTATCACGCTGCGGACAACGCATTCTCGAAATGGGGTCAATACCAGGAGATGATCGCCGTCGGCGGGTGGGGCGGCCGGCAATCGGCTCCGAACGCTCCTGTCCATGGCGAATTACCAAATCGGTCTGAATTCCGTCGCTTGTGAGGTATTGTTACCATTGCCGGGATGCGCGACTTCATCCTCATCCTCCTGTTCGTTCATGTGATCGTCACCATGGTCCGACTGGTAGGGCCGGGCGGACTCCGTTCCGTGGTTGCCGAATCCGCGCTGATCCGGCATCAACTGTTGATCCTTAATCGCCGGAGCAAGCGTGCGCCCAACCTGCGCGCCACGGATCGCATTGCCGCTGGTTTGTTCACCCTTTTCATGCGCCCGGCACGCATCCTCCGTTCCGCCATTGTTCTGAAGCCCTCCACCTTGCTCCATCTGCACAGCCTGTTCAGGAAACGCAAGTACCGCCTGCTGTTTTCGACCCAGCGCGGGCGTCGACCCGGCCCGAAGGGACCGAACCAAGAACTCATCGACGCCGTCGTGGCCATGAAGCGGTTCAATCCCGGTTGGGGCTGTCCTCGCATTGCCCAGCAGATCGCGTTGGCTTTCGGCGTCGAGATCGATAAGGATGTTGTTCGCCGTATCCTGAGCGCTCACTACCGGCCGGAATCGAATTCAGCGGGTCCATCCTGGCTGACGTTTCTCGGCCACATGAAGGACAGTTTGTGGAGTTGCGATTTGTTCCGATGCGAATCCGCCACTTTGAGAACCCATTGGGTTCTCAAAGTGAGGGACCAATTCACGCGTCGCATCATTGGGTTTGGCGTCCACAGCGGCGCCGTGGACGGAGTGGCGCTGTGCTGCATGTTCCGTCGTGCGATTCGCGGACAAGGTCTGCCCAAATACCTCAGCTCGGATCATGATCCGCTGTATCGGTTCCACCAATGGAAAGCCAATCTTCGAGTACTCGAGGTGACGGAGATCAAGACTGTCCCATACGTACCGCTGTCGCATCCGTTCGTAGAGCGGCTGATTGGGACGCTTCGGCGCGAGTACCTCGACCGGACCCTGTTCTGGACGACCGTCGATCTGGATGCAAAACTAACCGAGTTCCAACATTACTATAACGGCCATCGAACGCATGCCGGGTTGGAAGGAGGCCTGCCAGAACCGGATGCTGACGGATCGTCATCACCAATCGATTTCAGATCTTACCGGTGGCGAAGACATTGTCGAGGGCTGTATCAGACGCCAATCGCCGCATGATTTATGAATTCGCCATGGACAGGCTGCCGGAGTATCTCAAACGCGAGCGGCACTTCAGCATGCGCTCTATCGCGCTTCTGGCCGGCGTTCCATTCCTGTTTGCGGGACTCGGAAACGTCGTGGGCGGCTGGTTTTCCGGTCACATGATGCGGCGCGGTTGGACCGCGGACCGGGCGCGTAAGCTTTCTTTCATGCTGGGCGCCGCGCTCTGTTCCCTGAGCGTTCTGGCCCCCATCGTCCACGAGGAATCCCTCGCCATCGCGCTGATCTGCGCCGCAATTTTCGGAGTCAGCGGCTTCGTAGCCACAAACATCGGGATGCTCACGGATATCTTTCCCGGCAATATTCTCGCCCGAATGGCCGGGCTAACGGGCTTCGGCGAAGGCATCGTCAACATAGCGATGATGCTGGCCACCGGCGTGGCCGTGGACCACTTCTCGTACCTGCCGATTTTCCTGCTGGCGGGAGCCCTACCCGCCGCCGGCGTAGGCTTCCTCTTCATCCTCATCCGTCGCATTGAGCGGTTCGAGATCTCAGCGTAGCTTGCCGGCGCTCCACAATATCGCGTTCCGCACCAACTCCCGGTAACCCGGATTCAGATGAGTGTTCTCGCCGTGGCCCAGTTGGATGAAAACCACTTTCGATTTCTCGTATGGGCTGATCCACGCCACGGGGCGGTCGTTGTCCGGGCTGTCCGTCTCCATCAGCACATGAACCTTCGGCGAGACCCACATCTTCTTGTAGCCCTCGTCAATCACGTGGATGGGGCCGATTCCGGCCGTGATCGGATGCTTGCCAACCGGCTTGGCGATCATCTCCACGTTGTTCTTCGGGATGGAGACGCGCTCGCCGTTTACGGGCCTGAAGAATTTGCCGCCCGTGACTTCCTGGTGCCACCATGGCCAAGCCGAGTAGTCGATGATCGCGTGATGCAGCGGCACCACGCCCTTGCCGCTTTCGACGAACTCCTTCAGGTGCTGCCGCTCTACTTCGCTCAGATCGTCGAGCATGTCATAGAGAACCAGCACATCGTACTTCTTCCGGAAGTCCGTCGCGAACGCCAACGGATGCGGGACGACCTGAACCGCAAACTCCGGGCGCCCTTCGAACAGCGAGTAGAACGACGGAACGTGCGGATGTCCGCCGACTGCAACCAGCACGCGCACGGGGGACTGCTTCGGCGCCGGTGCGGGCGCTGCGACCGAACCGGTGGCGGCCCATTCCACTCCCCTTGAGAAGGTGGCAATGAAACCGGGTTCGTACATGGCCATCGTGTCGTGGCCCAGGGCGCTGAACACGGCGCGGCCCTTCCCGTAATTGACAGTCCAGATCGCGGGTTCGTTTTTGCCGGTCCCGCCGTTTGCCGGATCGTCGAAGGCGGTCGCGATCACCTTTGCCTCCGGGCTAAGGTTCATGTTGTGATAGAGCTCGTCGTTCGCCAGGAACGTTTCCCCCAGGCCGCGCGCGATCGGGTGCTCCCGGTCCGTGAAAAGTATGGGGTACGCGTGGCGCGGGGCGTGAGCCTTCCGGAGCTTTGCGTCTTCCCAGGTCGCGCCGATCATCTTCGCGTATTCCGGCCAGGCAGGTTCCACGATCCCGCTGAACCGCGGATTGGTGCGCCGTCCGTCTTTGCCCACCACGCTCGCGTTCACGCCGTAGACGGAATCCCCGCGCACCTCCAAGCCGCTGAACGCGTAGCTCGAACTGTGGGTGGCGACGATGCCTTTGCCCGACTTCACAAACTTCTCGACCGCCTTTTCCGCTTGGTCGCCCCAACGCACGCCGTTATAGTGGACGATCAACACGTCATAATGCGCCAGCATCGCGTCCGTCAGCCCTGCCGGATCTTCATTCACGCGCGCGTCGAAACGGCCAGTGTCGAGCAGGATCTTCTTCAAACACGGCGCTGTCGAGCGCCAGTCATGGTCGTTGCCGCCCGTCAGAATCAAGGCGCGGATATCTCCGGCGCGGCACGCGGCCACGGCGAGAAAAAGAGAAAGTATAAAACGCATAGATGTCATATCCTGACTACACTGAACGACCGCGGCTCGAGCGCGAACGAGGCGAGGTCCACGGAACCCTCGCGCACGTCGTACTTCGGAGCCCACTGGTCCGGAGAAGGATTTTGCGGATTGTTCCACGAAGGCGCCAGTTCCGCCGCAGTGAGGCACTCGAGCTTTGCCGTAGCCGCAGCCGCGCGGATCGGGAACTTCTCATCGCCAAAATTCACGAACGCCATATACCGCGTCTGATTGCCTTTGTAGAGCGCAAATCCGGCGGCACGCGGCGCCTCCATCACTTCGAACTGTCGTGGACCGCGAACGCGCGAAGCGCCGGGTAGATCGATCCTCGAAATGCGATCGCATTCATGAACGGCGGGAGCCAGCATCCGGAATACGTGGTACTGAGGCCGCTGCCTGTACGGAGCGTCGCCGATCAAGCCGAAATCCACGCCGCCATTCAGTTGCCAGTAGTTCGCCATCGTCAGCTTCGATCCGGCCGAAGCCGCGTTCAACAGAAAACTCGCCACGAAGAGTCCGTGCAACATCGTGTGCTGCACGAGGTAAGGGTGCGTCTTCGCGCCGCGGCCCGCCTTGTTGTTCAGGTTCCATTCCGTAGCCCAGATGTCGCGGCCCGGAAACGTCCGCCCGGTCCATGCCAGAATCTCATCGACGGAGAAGGCCGAGCAGCGCACATTCGCCCAGTTCACGAAATCCTGCGCCGATACGCCGCCAAGCCCCTTCAACTCGTTCGGCCGGAAATAAAGGTGAATGACTACGGCGTCATAGAACGACTCACGCTGCAGCGCGGCGTTCCACGCATTGAGCGGCGCCGGCTTGAAGCGGTCCGGAGCGGCCTTGGCCAGAGGCGCATTCGTTCGGTCGTCGTTCGCGTTCGCACAGACCGCCACTCGCGCGCCGGGAAATACTGCCTTCACTTCCTTCGCATGGGCCTTGGCTTTGCGGACGTAATCCCCGGCGGTGGGAACCTCCTTGCCCCAGTGTTGCGACAGATAAAGTTCATTGCCGAGTTCGAATAACCGCGCCGGCAAACCGGCCTTCTTCAACTGCAGCAGGAACGCCCGCGTCTCTTCCGGAGCCGAGGTGGAAACGTTGATTCCCCAGAGCGGCTCGGATCCGCCCTTCCGCGCCAATGCGGCCCACCGTTCGGCCGTCATCGGGCCGCCCATCTTCTTCAGGTAGGCTTCGATCCCGGCGACAGCTCCCGCGGCGAGTTCGTAATCGGGGTCCGCTCCAAAGCGCCGAAGTTGCTCGGCCGTGCGAACCGTGCCGGCGTTCCAGTCCCAGAGATTCATCGTATTGCCTGCGGGGACGCGCAGCACCGGAGGCCGGATCGCCTGCATCACTCCCGCCAGAACGGAATCTTCGGGGCGCAGGTTGCCCAGATTGTAAACCGTCGCAGTCGAAAAAATCCCCGGTTCGAGCTTCTTCACCTGCGCGCCATGAGAGACGCCTGGAAGAGCGCCTAGTCCGAAGAGAACCGTCCGCCGCGAAATAGAACGTTTCATGAGTAACATCTCTACGAGCTGAATACGCTACGGACCAGTTGCCGGCTGGACTTCAATACCGACTCTACATAAGCGTTATCGGCGGACTTCAAGGATTCCTCTTCTACCGTAAGCCAGCCCGGCCACTTACTCTCTCGAATAGCGGCCGCCAAAGCGCCGAAATCGAAATCGCCTTTCCCCATCGGAACCTGTTGCCCGGCCCGAATATCCCGCAGGTGGATCGCGTCGATCCGCTCGGAGTGCTTCGCTACGAAAGCCGGCACGTCCGCTTTTTCGAGATACGCGTGGCCCGTATCGAGGAGCACCGATATATCGGTCTGGCTTAGTAATTCCTCCATCTCGGCTGCGTTGGCCGCGAATTCCGGACGATGGTTGTGATAGACGAGGCGCATGCCAGCCTCCCGGCAATGCTTACTCAGCCGGTTCAGCAGCGCCACCTTCTTTTCGAGGGCGTCCCGGTCAAGCGTCTGGTCTTTCTTCAGCAGGCTTTTCTCCCCGCTAAGCACGAACTTCTCCGCGCCCAGGGATGCCGCGCCCTTGATCCAGACCGCTAACTGCTCCAGGCCGAACCGCGTTCCGATATGAGTTCCATAGAAGCGAACGCCCGATCGCTGAATCCGCGCGCGCGCCTCCTTCGAATTGGCGAACTGGGCCTCAACGAAGCGGATATTGCATTCGAAGCCCTCGAATCCGAGCCGCTTCACGTCCGCGGCGCGCTCCAGCAGCATCGGGAAATTGCCGGGTTCAAATAACCAGGCGTTGGTTTGGCAGCCCACCGCGTTGCGGGCGGCTGCCCACAATCCAGCCAAAGGCGCGGATATGATAAGATGGCGTCTCGACAGCATCAGATATCAGATATCATGCCGGGCGCACCGGCGTCAACAGGAGCTGCGAATGTGGGTGCACGACACCAGAGTGATGCCCAGAGCGAAAGCGCACTGGGAGGTTGTTGCCGCCATTATACTGACAGCGTATAATGCTGTCAGGTGAATCGTGCCCACTTCTCTCGATCTCAATGCTCTTCGCCTGCAACGCGATCAACTCAAAGCCGAACTTGCTCAGGTCGGCGACATGCGTCCGGGTTCGCTCGTACCCCGGTATCGTAAATGCGGCAAGCCGACTTGCCATTGCGCCAAGAAGGGTTCCCAAGGTCATGGCCCTTCGTATTCGCTGACCCATCCCATTGCTGGCAAGACGGTAACGCGGATCATTCCCGCCGGCCCCGCCGTGGACCGCACCCGCCTGCAATTGCAGGAATACCATCGCTTCCGGCGCTTGGTGCAGCAGTTGACCACGGTCTCAGAACAGCTCTGCGATCTCGAATTGCGTCAAGGCGCACCCGCAGACGTCAAAAAAAACTGCGCTCGACGGCCTGCTCGCCGCTGAACTTTTGTGGGACATCGAAGCCCTGCTGGGGCGGCAGTGTCTCGCCGAACTCGATCTGGAAGCGCTGGAGTCCGCCGTGCGCCGGCAAGCCTTGCGACTGGCCGGACGCGCGGTCGAGCAACGCCTCAACGCAGACCATTCCGATGCCGCCCAGTCTCACCTTCGCTGCCCGTGTGGGCAATGGGCACGTTACGCGGGCCGGCGCGAAAAGACATTTGCCAGCGTTCTCGGCGCGCTCAAACTTGCGCGTGCTTACTTTCATTGCTCGGGTTGCGGTCGCGGCTTCTGCCCGCGGGACCGGCAACTCGGGTTGGAGAACACTGCGCTTTCGCCTGCTGTCACACGCATGATCGGCACGGTCGGTGCGATGGTCAGCTTTGAGGAAGGCAGCCAGTTACTTGCCGAACTGGCAGCTCTCGCCATTGATGCCAAACAGGTGGAGCGAACGGCCGAAGCTCTCGGCGCAGCCATCGCCGCCGACGAGAAGCGGAATGCGACCCCTGCCGCTGCTCTGCCATTGCCGCCGACCCTGTACTTGGGTCTGGATGGGACCGGTATTCCGATGCGGGCCTCGGAGTTGAACGGCCGGACAGGCAAGCAAGCCGATGGATCGGCCAAAACGCGAGAAGTGAAGTTGTGCACCGTCTGGAGCGCCGAGGGGCGCGACGAGAATGGCACCCCGGTCCGCGACCCAGGCTCGGTCAGCTATTCGGCGGCAATCGAAACCGCAGCTACCCTCGACACCGACAAGCAGCGCTCGCCCTTCTCCGAGCGCGTCTTGCGGGAGGCCACCCGCCGACGTTTCACCCAAGCACAAGGCACTGTGGTGATCGGTGACGGAGCCGCTTGGATCTGGAAGATCGCGCAGGAGTTGTTTCCACGAGCGATTCAGATCGTGGATCGCTTTCACGTCAAAGAACACCTCAGCGACCTGTCCAAACTGCTCTATCCGCACAAGCCCGATCAAGCGAAACTCTGGGCGGCACGCAGGCATGAGGAACTCGATAGCGGCCGCTTGCCGGAGCTGTTACGTGCTCTGCGCCGCCAAGCCGGTCATTGCGCGGAGGCCCGCAAGTGCTTCCAATACATCCACGGCAATCGCGATCGCATGCGCTACCCACAATTCCGTGCGCAGGGCCTATGCACTTCCTCCGGAGTCGTTGAAGCCGGCTGTAAACTCGCGATTGGCACCCGGCTGAAACGCGCCGGCATGCACTGGACAACCGCCGGATCCAACGCCATCATCGCCCTTCGCTGTTCGAAGCTCAGTGGCAGGTTTCAGGACTTCTGGGAGCGCCGATCAGAACCGAGCGCCGCTTGATCCGTCACTTTCTAGTCGTGCACCCTGCGAATGTTAGCTGCTAAGTGCAAGTGCTCGATCGCCGGAATAGCTGTTTCCCTCGCGTGGTGCGCGATGTCTCAGGCGGCCGCGCCGGTCAAGACCCTCGATATCGGAGCCAAGGCCCCGGAGTTCCGCCTGCAAGGCGTTGACGACCGCTGGTATTCGCTGAAGGACTTCGCGAAGGCAAAAGTTCTGGTTGTCGTCTTTACCTGCAACCACTGTCCGACGGCCCAGGCTTATGAGGACCGGTTGATTCGCATGACGGCCGAGTATAAAAGCAAAGGCGTCGCGCTAGTAGCCATATCGCCGAACGACGAAGGCTCGCTGCAGCCTACCGAGCTCCTCCGCACCGATCTGAGCGATTCGTTCGCGGAGATGAAGGTTCGCGCCAAGTACAAGAAGTTCAACTTCCCCTATCTCTACGAGGGCGACAAGACGGGGATGGCGCGCGCCTATGGTCCCACTGCCACGCCGCACGCCTTTGTTTTCGACGCCGAACTCAAGCTTCGCTATGTCGGCCGCATCGACAACAGCGAGCGCGAGCAGTACGTCAAATCCAGTGACCTGCGAAATGCGATCGACGCGCTGCTTGCAGGCAAGGACGTTCCTGTCGACAAGACTCCCGCTTACGGCTGCTCGGTCAAGTGGAGCGATAAAGCCGATGCCGCCCGCGCGACCATGGCGAAACTGGCGGCCGAACCGGTCTCTGTCGAAATGGCCGACGCAGCGGCTCTCAAGGCCTTGCGCCAGAACGATTCCGGCAAGGTCCGCCTTGTGAACTTCTGGGCCACTTGGTGCGGTCCGTGCCGGGAAGAGTTTCCGCAGCTGATCGCGATGCATCGCATGTACCGCACTCGCGATTTCGAGCTGACAACAGTGTCGGCGAACTTTCCGGACGAGAAAGACCAGGTAGTGGACTTCCTCAAGACGCAGCAATCTTCGGGACGCAACCTGCTGTTCGCCGGAACTGACAAGTATGAACTGATGGCCGCGTTCGATAAGAGCTGGAATGCCGCGCTGCCGTACACGGTTCTGATCGCTCCCGGCGGAGCCGTCCTCTACAAGATGCAGGGAGCCATTGACGCCATCGAACTCAAACGCACCATCCTCAAGTCGCTGAAGGACGATTTCGTCTACGACCCGCAAACCGGCCAGCGCATCCGGACGCCGCAGAAGAAGAAATCCCGATGAAGACCATACTCGCGTTCATCATTGCGGTCACGGCTTGGGCGCAGCCGAACCTGGACGACGTCGCCCTTTCCGGAGCCCGTATGGACCGAAAATGGAAACGTGACGGTTTCGGCGTTGTCATAACGGTTACACGCGTCTCTTTGATCGCGCCGTTCACACCTTCGCGAAGCGTTCCGTAACCACAAGCTTGCCATAGAACCGCACGGGCGCTCACACAAAGGCCGCAGTCCACGCACACTGGCTCATTGGGTTCAGACACGAGCCGCTGTTCTGTAACCCGCCGCGATTGTTTCCCCTGCAGCCGGTCATTTTTCTCAGATTGATTCTGCGTGAGCTGGCAACGACTGTGCACCTATGCTGGAATTCAATGTGAATCTCGATAAGTGGGGGGATAGTGATGTGACACCCGACCTGCCGGGAAGACGGTGCCGTGAGTCCATCTCCTATATAGTGCGGGCGCTTGTTGTCCGCAAAAACTCCGTGCGAGCCGAAATTGGGTTACGGTAACGTTTCGTAACGTGGGATCCTGATCGTTCATGCTGGCCTCATTCATGTTCTTTGTCGCCCTGCAGCACTGTGTTCGCACGGCAGCTGCAGTCCTGCTCGGTTTCGGTCGGCTCGTTCTGGCGGCGGCGCAATCCCGCAGCGCGCTGGCGGCGGAGAACCTCTTCCTCCGCAAACAACTGGCGCTCTTCCAGGAGCGGAAAGTTAAGCCGCGCCGGGCCGACCGCGCCACCCGCTGCATCATGGTGATGCTGAGTCATTTCTTCCCTTGGCGCGGTGCCCTGGTAAACGTCAAGGCAAACACGCTCATCGGTTGGCACCGCAAAGGATTCCGGCTATTTTGGCGCTGGAAGTCCAAACCGACGGGCCGACCGCTCCTCCCCAAGCCACTGCGGGTATTGATCCGAGAAATGGCCGCCGAGAATCCGATCTGGGGCGAGGAGCGCATTGCCAACGAGTTGAAACTGAAACTCGGGCTCCTGGTTTCGCCCCGCACCGTGGAGAAGTACCTGCGCAGGGGCGGTCCGGTTCGCACACCCGATCCGATGCAGCGTTGGTTGACTTTCATCCACAATCACTCCCAGGTGATCGTGGCGTGTGATTTCTTCGTCGTGGTCACGGCCACCTTCCGCGTCCTTTATGTACTCGTGATTCTGGAATTGGGCTCCCGGCGAATCCTCCACCACAACGTGATGTTCCATCCAACGGCAGAGTGGACCCTGCAGCAATTCCGGGAGGCACTTCCGGACGACCATCCGTATCGATTTGTGATCCACGACGGCGACAGCATCTTCTCGCGGAAACTGGACAAGGCGGTGACGGACCTCGGTGTGCGGGTTCTTCGAACTCCAATGCGGGCACCAATGGCAAATTCAGTATGTGAAAGGTTCGGCGGAACACTACGCCGCGAGTGCTTGGACTTCTTGATCCCGCTCAACGAGCGCCATTTGATGATGACGTTCAAAGAGTGGGGAATACATTACAACCGAGGTCGGCCTCACTCGTCTCTAGGTCCTGGCCTTCCGGAACCCAACCAGGGCGAGGTTCCAGCCAGCGACCATAGACACAAGCTGCCCACCGGTCATCGCGTTTTGAAGACGTCCGTGCTTGGAGGCTTGCATCACGAATATCGCCTGGTGAAGGATGCTGCTTAACGTCAAATCTTGTTTTTGCGGACGACAGCCCTGGCAGAACGGAGTTTCCGAACGCTGGGTGGGATCTTGTCGCCGCGAGATCCTCGACCATGTAATTCCGTTAAACGAGGAACATTTTCGCAGGCTGATCCGCGACTACGTCAACTATCACCACGAAGACCGCATTCACGACTCGCTCGAAAAGGACACGCCGAATCGAGGCCGGTCGAACGGAAGCCTGAAGAGAATGCGACTGTGCTCTCAATTCCGCGTCTGGGTGGATTGCATCATCGCTATGAGTGGCACCAAGCGGCGTAGCCGTCGGCGCTACTGCGAGTTGGCGGGCCATTTGTTCGATGAGCACTCCTGAAACCAGCGAGTCAGTCTGACGTTGTTCGCGCCGAAGAGCCTCTAAGTGACGACGCATCCACGACTGACTGCCTCGTCCGACTGCGAAGCCTTGCGCGCGCGGCAAGCCTGGACGGCTGCCTCGATGATTTCACTTCGTTAATTCACGTTCCGCAATACGCAGATCGGCAATTGGCTACAGACAGCTCGTGCGGAAGTTGTTGAGTTCATGCGGTCAGCCGGGTCAGATTCAATTATGGCTACGCACAGTACAGCCGGTGTCCGGAAACCACAGTCCTTCCGAACAACCCGGCAACGAACGGTGATTCCGGCGTAGTCGTGAAATCGTGCTTCCGGAAATCAGGCCCGATGAATCGCCTTCACTGCCAACTGTGGTTCATGCGCGATGATGCTCAGTAGTGCGGCTGCTGGTCCGGTGGGGCAGCGGCGGTCTTGTTCCCAGTTCTGCAGCGTTTTAATACTGACGCCTATCAGACGTGCAAACTCCGACTGCGAAAGGCCGGTCCGCTCTCGAATCTCCCGCACACCGGAAGCACCAATTGAAATCCGGCGCGATGCTTCTTTCTGGCCTCGCAGAATGGCTCCGCCTTCGCGGACGCTGCCGATCAGTTCTTCAAACATCTGCTTCTTCATCGCCGAGCTCCTCTTTCACAACTCTGGCGAGTTGCGAAATCTGTTTCGGAGTCAGATCAGCCGTCACGTTCTTGGGGTACGCAAAGAGCAGCAAGATCAAATGTCTTCGTACGGCCCAGTAGTATATGACGCGCGCGCCTCCGCTCTTGCCTCGTGATCCAACGGCGACGCGGACTTTGCGTATCCCACCTCCGCCTTTGATGACGGCGCCGAGGTGCAGGTTCGCTGCAAGCCGGGATTGGAACACCCCATATTCCTCATCCCCGAGCAGGGCGGCAATCTGCCTCGTGAACGTGGCGGTCTCTATCAACTCCACTCGAACTTCATTATCCGCCAGTGGCGGATAGCAGTCAAGGCGACACGCGGCGGTACACCGCAGTCGCGGACTTGGACGTCTGCCTGGAACGACGATCCGTCAGAGCTGCGGTCTTGCTTCACCCGAGGAAATCATTTGTGAAACTCATGGAGGTCTGTGGGAGTTCGCAAGTTCAGTTGGGGGTCTCTCGCGCCAGTTGACAGCCTCGCTTCTAATTGACGCTCCGATCTGCTTGAAACTAAGCAGCTTCGTGCGGTGAATTCTCCAGTTTGAAATGACGCATTTTCTCCGCCTGTCAACCGCTATTACAGAGACTTATGGAGAGATGGTTGGAAGAGCGACTTCTTGGGGAGCCACCGTCCCAGAAGGTAACTCCCGCCCGCTCATCTTCTTGACGACAGCGCCCGTCGCGGCCGTCCTTGTATCCCAAACATTCCGCAGTATTTGCGTTCCAGGTGGTTTCTCCGGGTCGAAGTGGTTCCGACCGGGGTGCGCTCTCAACCATGCTGGTTCAGACCGTTGGCCTCTCTCAACGGCGCGAACTCTCCAGTTTCTCCGTTGACGCCTCCGCGTTTGTTGACAGCCCTGTTGAGAAAGGGGGACCGGTCGGCGCGTCTTCAAACTTCGGCAATCGCGGTTCTCCAGGTAGTTGAGCGGGCAAGGTCCGCCGGCGGACCTCAATTTCCCGTTGGCCGGACATCCACTCCTTTTGGGAACGCATTCTGGGATTTTCCAGATGGTTCGCACATTTCGGACCGACAGTTTCAGAAAGGCTTTGCGAGGAAGGATGAGCCGGCTCAGTCGTCGTTCGTCCGGCCGCGCAGTTTCTTGGAAGCGGATCGTTGCGACTTTGCCGTGAGCCGACGGACCTTGGAGCCGAGCGTGGGCCGGCTTGGGCGGCGGGTTTTCGGTACGACTTGAGCGCGGGCGATCAGTTCGTCCAGTCTCGCCCGGGCCTCGGAGCGATTTGCCTCCTGCGTACGGTGCACGCGGGACGTGATGATCAATACGCCTTCTTGCGTGGCGCGATTGCCAGCCATCGCCAAGAGGCGCCGCCGTACGTCGTCGCGAAGCAAGCGACATTGGCCGACATCGAAGCGCAATTGGACGGCGGTGGAAACTTTGTTGACGTTCTGGCCGCCAGGACCGGAGGCGCGAACAAAGGTCATTGTCAGTTCGGAATCTGGAATGAAAATAGGCAAATGCTATTTCCAGAATAGCCCGTAATGGCGCTGCAGCACGCGAAGAGAATAGTGGCGGCGCTGGGCGAACAATGTTGGAAGCGCGCCATTGCCATCGCTGGCGGAATACGCGCCACTGAGAAGTGACCGTACCGGACGTTCACGTCCGGGTTGCCGACGATACGGACGGAGCTCAACTTCTGCGGACCCAGACGTCGCAGACGTTGACTCGACAGGCAGTTCGACCCTGGCATCAGTCTGCCGGCGGAAGTTTTCTCCACGGCTGGCACTTGCCCCGGGCAACCTTCGGCGGCGTAAGCCCAGACCAATGGGCAAGCGCCGTCGTTTTCGGGGCAAGAGTGGTGGAGCGGCATGAGCAACGGCTTCGCCTCAGCCCTCGAGATCTCACAGCGAAGATTATCCGTGAACATCTCCCCTGTCCAGCGGCAGTGCGCAGGCTGATAACCGAGAGTCTCCAGAATATGGGCCTCCCCGACACACGAGAGTCGAAGGAGTGCACAGGCCTCGCAAACAAGCAGGAATGGTTTTGATCAGCTTGGGCAGGCGTGTACGTTATTCGCAGCGGACGAGCGAATAAGAGCAGCTTGCTCGGCGGATAATGGCAACATGGACTCCACCACCTTCCCCGTCGAATGCAGGCACTGCGGCAACAGAGGAACGATGCTGATCTTGGCGCAGGCGAGGGAGACCGAGGAATTTGAGGACAACAGCGACCCGATGTTCCCGCTGCAGTGGGAGGCGGGAAATATCTACCAAACCCTCCGCTGCTACAGCTGCAATCTGGTCACGTTCTATCAGTTCTCGGTCCACACCGAAATCGACGACACATACACCGACAGGTCATACGATCAGACTCTTTACCCGACTGCCGGAGACTCTCCCATGGGGTTGCCGCCGAATATTCAGCGCGAGTGGGACGCCGCGATGCGCATCCGTCGTGTAAGCCCGAATGCCTTCGCGGTCTTGCTGGGGCGTGTGCTCGATCAGATCTGCATCGACCACAAGGCCGAGGGAAAGTTCCTCCACAACCGCATCGATCACCTCGTCAGCTCAGGCGCGCTGCCTGAATCGCTAAAGCAAGTTGCCCACGGCTTGAAAGACTTGCGAAACTTCGGCGCACATGGGAACCTTGGGGACCTCGATCCCAAGGATGCACCTCTCCTCGAATCACTCTGCCGGGCGTTGCTGATGTATCTATATACCGTTCCCGCGTTATCGCTGGACGCACAAAAGCGTTTGGGAAAAACGTGAAGCCCGTCCGCAGACAGCGGCGCCGTCCCGCCAGCTACGACATGCAGCAGCTATCCGTGCGGCAAACGGCATGCCTTTCACATGCGTGCGCCGCCCCCGGTAGGTGGGGCAACCGCTTCGAGGTGTACGTCTTTGCCGCGAGATGTCGAATGAAGCTGTCTCGCAACGCTGCCAGATGACACTGACGCGCGGGCAGTTGGAGTATCTGAATCGTTCGATTGATGTCCCGTTCGATGACGAGCTGCGTGGATAGTTGATGCGTTCTCTGGAGGTGGTGGATTACCCTTCGGAGTTGCCTGTCATGAACCGCAACGCGAGCCCGGCGCCGTGCCTTGGAGCCGGGTTTCGGGATACGCGCCAACAAAAAGCGATCCGGTCGCAGGCGCAAGGTGCGAATTGGCGACGATCCGCTCGGGATCACCCGGCAACGCCCCCGAGCAGGGCGTGATCCATCCAAGTGGCAGGGCTTTGACGCCGGCTATTGATCCGCCGTCGTTTCCATTCAACTCCAACGCACGGGCGATATCGGCCGCAACCGGCAGCTCGTATTAGCAACGGGTAGCAGGATCGAAGATTTCGGCGATGAGTCTGCGCATCGCCCCGCGTTCCCCACGCAGGAAGTAGTCCAGCTCCCGCCAAGACCCGTCCCGTTCTTAGGACGGCAAGGGCGGAGGAGTGAATCGCTTAGACTTCACCCATGCCTCAAGGAACTCATCTCTCTTCGGGGAGAGAAATGCGCCGAGCATGCCTGGCCTGTCCGCTATTTCACGCACGACCGTCCGGACAATACATTCCGTCGTGTACATGTGCACGTCGTGGAACGCTTGGCTGTCTTCCCAGCGCCCGTGCACGACGTTCGAGCGTTCCGCATAGCACGCCTCGACCTTGTCATGGAGTTCCTGCTGCATCTTGTGGTTCTCGGCGAGGAAGTACGAGACGCGGTTGCGCAGGCGCTTGCTGACGCGGTACATGTCTGTCTCTGAGCCGAAGAGCGACTCCAGCCCTTGCCAGAAGAGTGGGTAGCGGAGGTCCCCCGGAAATGATGTGAGCGCTGCCCAGAAGGCGCGTAGTGCTGGCCAAACTGCGTTCTTCCTCGGAACGGTTGAGAGCGTCGTGAAGAGCTTGGCAGCTTTCTCCAATTCTTCAATCGTCAGCCTATTGTCGACATCACGATGGTGGCAGTACAGCCTCGTCTCGCGATGGAAACCGTTCGTGACGGGGGGATCGTACTGCCGCCGTTCGATCACTGTGAGTGCGGCAAACCCAACCGTAATGTGAACGGGTGATGGCATGACCATCCACATGCACATGTTCGCTAAGAGCGCGGATTGCCAACGGAGCTCCTGAATGCCTTTCGGTTCGGTGCCCGTCCACTCAGGATCAGGATGCCCCCACGAATTTGCGTTGTACTCGGATACTAGGGCGTGCGTGGCTTGGTGTACGCTATCACGATCACGCTTGCTCAGATCCTCAAGGATCGAATCCTTGAGCAACCACTTCGGGACGCCTTGGATCGTGAACTTGCCGAACGGGAACACCGTACCGGCAGCCAAGGACAGTTGGTGGATTGGGACGACGGTGAACGACACAGCGTGCTGTTCTCAATAATTGTAGCCAAATCAAAAAGCGTTGCAAATGTTCTCGGGCGGGAGGATGATGTTAGTTAGCGATTCGAGTCTCGCTGGCTTGTGTCACGCATCAAAGTTGGTCGGAATGATCGTTGCCCGTGCGGCAGCGGCAAGAAATTCAAGCAGTGCCATCTGGCAGCGCCGCGCAGCCTGCTGATCCCAGCAAGCCCGCCCGAGCCTTCGCCCATTCCACCGCACATATGGGCAGAAATCGACCGTCGCACAAGGCGGGAGCGAGCGCATGAGCAGGCGAGAATCACCGCATACGGCAACACCAGGCCAATCATCCATGTGCCGGATTATGCCGGGTACCGGCTCGTGGTGGTACGAAATCGCGTCTACTACAGCAAGAAGTGGAAGTACTTCACGGACTTCTTGTTCGACTACGGCATCGGCAAGATGGGGCAGGAATGGTTTGAAGACCAGAAGAGCAAGACCATCACGGAGCAACACCCGCTGTGGCGCTTGCGGGCGCAGGCGTATGACTTCATGAACCGGCAGCCAGCAGCACCGGACGGTACGTACAGTGGCATTCCGAATGGACCGATGGCCGCCTGCAACAACTTCTACTACGACCTGTACACTGTAGACGACAACAGCCTCCTCGACGACAGCCTCCTGCAGCGCCTGCGGCATCGTGATCAGTTTCAAGGCGCACTCCACGAATTGTTCGTGGAAGCAACGTGTCTTCGGGCAGGTTTCTCTGTCATTAGGGAAAACGAGCGAGACGGCAGTCGGCGGCACGTGGAGTTCACCGCCGTGCACAAGGAGACCGGCCAGCACGTGCTCGTCGAGGCAAAGAGCCGACACCGTGCTGGAATCCTTGGCCAGGCAGGCGTTCCGTCATCCAATCCGGATGTCCGGTTCAATCATCTGATTAACGATGCGGTCGCAAAAGACCCGCATAACCCGCTCGCGGTCTTTGTTGATACTAATCTCTCCGCCGAGCGCGCGCACAGGTTCTACGAGTTGCAGTCACGAGAACCCGTCGTGCCATCAAAAACAATGGCCGCGCTCATCGAAAAGGTCCGCCAAGACTACGGGGGCGTCGATCCCTACAACATTCTGGTCTTCTCCAACCATCCCCAGCATTATGCGGTGGACGAGCGCCACGCGCCCGGCAATCGCTGGGCCGCGTTCATCTCCCGGAAGGCGCGCGTACCCGTCCATCACGAAAAGGCGCTCTTCGATCTCTGGAACGCCGTGAACGTTTACGGCAACGTCCCCTCGAAATTCCCAGCGCCACGCGAATCAACCATTACGGACCAGGATGTCACGCCCGAGGAGATGCGTTCGAGGTCGTGACCGCGCGCGGCCCTCATAAACGAGCGTATTGGGATCGAACTGAGACCTAAACGTGCTGTGGAAGGGTTGCCAACGATACGGCAGGTGCGGTCCGATTGGTGGATCAAGGGGGTTTCTAATTGGTGAGTTCCCAGAATCGGACGTCCGGGGGGTGTTGTGGCAATATCCTCGAGTTTGTCACGCTTAAGCCCATTCGAGCGGGCAGCTTTATTTTGACGATTCCCGATGGGACAATCGGGTAAGGTCTTATCCATATGAAGTTCCCTTGTCAGGGACAATTCTGGCTTCCTGGGTTCTCAGATAAACCGATTTTTGGGTCGGTCACTTTTTCGAGGCGTCAAGGTGCCGTCCTTGAGCTCGCTGATACCCTACCGGGTACAACCAACAGCCGTGAATTCGAGGTCATTCAGGGCCAGACAGCTTCCGGGGAATACGTGACGCTGCTCCATGCGATCCGGACAGCCGAACCGTTCCTGCCGATTACTCCGCTCCTGCCGTGCACATATCACGCGACATTCCTCCTTATTGGGGTCGCGTTCGATAATGAGGCAGAGATGCGGTTCTCATTCTGGCAGCTTCACATTCCTGAGCTCAAAACGTGGGCTGGTAAGACCGGATTCCTGGAAGACTCAGCCCCAATCGCCGACGACGTGGAGCACCAGCACATTCAAGTGTGTTATGAAACGCCCGAGCGGCAAACGCTGCTAGATGGCGAATGTGGAATGGCTCTCTCGCTCGCCTTCTGGCCACTTTCTCGGGTTACTCCGTTCTCTCGGATGATCCGACAGGAAGCCTACCTTGAGCTTCGACCCCCTGCCAGCAATGCCCTCCGCGATTTCATGAACATGACCGCCGGGTTGGAACAGTTTCTGACGCTTGCGACTGGTGCCCTCGTTCGTACGGGGTCCATCCGAGCGACGTTCAACGATGCACACCTCCCGAACGAGACCGCAGATCGTCGAGATTCTATATCAGCCGATTCGCAACGCCTCGCCACGCGCGCCGCGTCCTGACGAGTTTCTCTTTTCATTACGAGACATAGAAGGCATGGAGCGAGAGTGCTTTCGGAACTGGTTCACGAAAGCGGAATGGTTGGCACCAGTATGCGCCATCTACTTCGGGACACTCTACAACCCAAGCAAGTACCTCGATTTCAATTTCCTGGCCCTCATTCAGGCCCTGGAGGCGTACCACCGGCGCGCCACTGACGAGACAGACCTCTCCGCATCCGAGCACGCAGCTCGCATTGAGGCGATATTTGAGGCGGCTCCGGCCCCTCACCGGCAATGGCTATCCGAGAAACTGCAGTACAGCAACGAACTGAGCCTGCGCCGCCGATTGAAGCAACTCTTTGCACAGTGCTCGTTCCTCCTGGACGAGCTTGTTTCGGACAGCAAGGCGACCATTAACGCCATCTACAATAATCGCAATTACTTGACGCACTATGACAAGAACCTGGCTGATCGCACTGCACGCGGTGATCGTCTTCTCTATCTTGTCGAAGTCCTAAAGCTACTGTTGCAGGCGTGTCTTCTTCGCGAGCTCGGGTTTACGGAAGTCAAGATCAAGGAGTTCCTCTCTCGGTCGCGTACAGTGCGAATGATCCGGCACCTCAGTGATCGTGCCGCCGCAACTCCAGTTTGAATTCAGGATCGCAGGCAATGGGTACCACCAAGAAGCGTAATCACTACCTCCCACGGGCGTATCTTCGCGGTTTTTGCGACCGCCAGGGTCTCCTATGGAGCTTTGATCGTCGCTCAAAAGAGTATCGACGCCTGTCGCCGGACTCTGCAGCGGTCGAAAAGGAGTTCTATATCGTCAAGGACGCCACTGGCCGCAAGAGCAACGCGATCGAGGACTGGCTTGCGCAGTGCGAGAACGCAGCCATCCCCGTATGGACCGGAAATTGGATCTGCCTGAATCTGGGGCAGATCTTCCGGGCAGAGGATAATGAATCGACGAGATGTCGAACCTCCTGGATCCCTTCCGATTCCTTCTAATCACCGTCCCGGGATGGATGAACCAACGTCCGTTGCAGGCCATCGATTACCTATGCGAGGAGAAGCGAGTACTTCGGGAACCGCTAGGTGATCAGCTCGTGAGGCTGTGCAGCATCAAGGAGTCCTGCCTGGAGCGCATGATCTTCTTCGGTGCAGGATCGTTGCGCAAAGGGATCCACGAATTTGTGGCGCATTACCATGGCGAGCGCAACCACCAAGACCTCGCCAACCGTTTGATCATCCCGGATCAATCTCAAGCTGATAATAGCGGAATGATCCAACGCAAGGAACGGCTTGGTGGCATGCTGAACTCCTACTTTCGACGGGCTGCCTGAATCAGCGAATCCCGTCTCGGGGGGGGCGACCGTAGGTCGGTCGGCGCACGTACGCGCTCCCAAATGCCCCAAGCTCGAAGTGAGTTTTCCGGCCGTCACCGCACCGACAAGACGAACGACGCAATCCATTTTCATGCCTACGATTTCGTTCGTAGCCCACGCAATTGGCCGCAAACGGCGACCATTTGAGTTTCCGGACCAAACGAGGTCCTCACTCACGGCGCGGTTTGGCGACCATCCGCCGGCTTGCCGGCGATCCGAGCGCAGCACGATGCACTCCCAAGAAGCAAACTCCACAGCAAACTCCACTTGCGTTGACCCCGGGCGCACAATCGGCGACACTCAATTGTTGGGTTTCCAAAACCGAAATCTCAGATGAGTCCTCTTATGCTCTCTCTCTTCCCCGCCATCGTTATCTGCGCCGCCGCCGTGTTGCCGGCCTTCGCCGCCGACCGCATCAAAACCGCCAACGGCGTTCTCGAATCCACCGCCGCGCCCAAAGACGGCGTGCGCACTTTCAAAGGCATCCCGTTCGCCCAGCCGCCCGTCGGCGACCTGCGTTGGCGGGAGCCGCAACCCGTTAAGAACTGGACTGGCACCCGCAACGCAGACCAGTTCGGCCCCCGCTGCATGCAGCGCACCTCAGCAGGCGCCGACTACTGGTTCCGCAGCAATGGCATGAGCGAAGATTGCCTCTACCTCAACGTCTGGACGCCCGCCAAATCGAGTACCGAAAGGCTTCCGGTTCTCGTATACATTTTTGGCGGCGGCTTCCAGAACGGCGACGGCTCCGAGCCGCGCTACGACGGCGAGAGCATGGCCCGCCGGGGCATGCTCGCCGTCTCCGTCAACTACCGCACCAACATCTTCGGCTTTTTCGTCCATCCCGAACTGATCAAGGAGTCCCCGCGCCACGCCGCTGGCAACTACGGTTTGTTGGACCAAGTGGCCGCCCTCCAGTGGGTGCGGAAGAATATCGCGGCCTTCGGCGGCGACCCTGAGCGCGTCACTATCGCCGGCGAATCGGCCGGCTCGATCTCCGTCAGCGCGCTCATGGTTTCGCCTCTTTCGCGGGACCTGATCGCCGGCGCCATCGGCGAGAGCGGCGCCGCAATCTCCACCCTGCCGCCGCAGCCCCTTGCCGCGGCCGAACAGAACGGCCTCAAATTCGCAGCCGCCGCCGGCGTCCACACGCTTGCAGCCCTTCGGGCTATGACCGCGGAGCAGATTCAGGGCGCCGTCGCCAAAGCCCAGGGCGTCCGCTTCAGCACGGCAATGGACGGCTATTTCCTTTCGAAGACCTTAACGGAGAGCTTCGAAGCAGGTGAGCAGGCCAAGGTTCCTCTGCTGGCCGGGTCGAACACCCAGGAGCAAGCCCCGCGCTCCGTACTGGGCGCCGACGACCCCACACCGGAAGCCCTCGCCAATGCCATCAGGAGGTTCTACGGTGAAAAAGCAGACCCGGTGCTGAAGACCTACGCCGCCAACACCACCGACGCGGTTTACGAAGCTGCCGCCCACTTGGCCAGCGCCCGCTTCATCTCCTACGGTACCTGGAAGTGGACTGAACTCCAGATGAAGACCGGCGGCAAGCCGGTATACCGCTACCTGTACGCCCGTCCCCGCCCGGCTTATCTCGGCATGCCTGGCCAACCCACCCCCGCTGCGCCCGCGGCCGGTAGGGGCGGCAATGCAGGCGCCGGACCCGGCGCCCAGCAACTCCCGGCCCCCCGCGGCGCGGTGCACTCCGCCGAGATCCAATACGCCATGGGCAACCTCGATCTCGACAAGCGCTATACCTGGGAGCCCGCCGACTACGAAGTATCCAGAACCATGCAGTCCTACTTCGTGAATTTCATCAAGACTGGCAACCCGAACGGCCCCGGCCTGCCGGAGTGGCCGGCCTACCGTCCCGACAATAATTACCAGCAGATGCGCATCGACGTTAAGTCCCACGCTGAAGGCGAAGGGGACCGCGACCGCTATCTCGCGCTTGAGGCGGCAACGGCGGCGCGCTAACTGGCGCCCTGCGACAAGGCGTTGAAGTGAAAAGAGGACAGGCGCTCCTGACGAACCTCGGCTTTGGCCGGTCCCCGTGATAGCCAACCTGCGAAGCCGATCGGACATACATGTTCGGGATCTGGCGCGGCGATGCCTCGCGGGATCAATAGATCGGGGCCTGGAGGGCATCTTCGCGGAGGACAACATTTACGACGCGAGGACACATCTGTTTAGGTTCATGCAACTTTGATCTTGCCGCTATTGATCGCGGCTACAAACGCGCGGTAATCCGCTTCGGTTTGGTCGGCGTATTGAGCTGCAAAATCTCCCAGTGCTTGGGCCGTCTTTTCGCCCGAGCCGCAGTACCCGCGAATCTGGAGCGAGTCCCCGGACCGGGCATGACCCCGCGCAAGCAGCTCACCAGCCACCAGCGCCAAGCTCTTCAGCCCTCGATTGCGTAATCGCTGGAGATCGATACTACCCTTGTGGTCGTTGAGTTGCCGGACCAGGTAATCATGGGACCCGATGCTCGTCCAGCCCAACAACAGGTCTGACAGCGGCTGAATGGCGCGTTGCCCCTCCGCCACGCGCCGTCCCTGGTGCTCGTCTGTAGCGCCAGGCAAGAACTTAGCGTAAGCCGAGGCGGCCTCCTGCTTGATCTGCAGGAACATGGGGTCCTGCGGGCCGTTCCCTTCGAACAGCACCACGTAATCCCGCAGCCCCACGCTCCCGGTCCCGACTACCTTGAAACCCACGTCTGTGCTGCGGAACAGATCAAAGAGACGACGGCGCTCCGGCGCAAGGATTTCTCGATAGCTGCCCAACGAACGCAGAACTCCTTGCGCAACTTGTCCTCGAAGTCGCCAGAAGAGTGGCCGTTGATCGCGAAAATGCGGGCATCCGTGGCGGTCCGGCTCCGTGAATCTCTTCAGCAGATCCTGCGGGCATGCTCGTTCGGACTGCCGCAACGCGGCGTGGACGGGTTCAATGCGCTCCTCTCGGTGCACTTGGTGCCGCGCCACTTGCAAAACCGATTGTTGCGAGAACTCTTCGATGCATCGGCAGTAACTCCCGACGCACGCCTCCGCTGCCGACGTACACGCCGCGCGAGCATAGCCGGACTCCTGGCCAGCCAGCACGAGGCTCGTCGCCATGCGCTTGACGTCCCACTCCCAGGGCCCGCGAATCGTCTCATCGAAGTCATTTAAGTCGAAGACCAACTTGCCATCCGGTGCCGCGAATGATCCCAAATTCTGGACGTGCGCATCCCCGCACAGTTGCACGTGCAGTCCCGAATTCGGCAGCCGAGCCAGATCCGCGGCCATGATCGAGACTGCGCCTCGGAAAAACGCGAATGGCGATTCCTTCATCCGTGCGTACTTGATTGGTAAGAGTTGCCGAACCCGGCCTGCGCCCGACGCCAGTAAAACGGCAAGCGGATCGAACTGCCGGTTTTGGGGGTGCAGATTTGCCTGCGCCCGGCGGTCCACAACATCTCGCCGGCTCCTGCCCTCCGCGATCCGCTGTTGAGCGCTCACGCCCGCAATGGTTTTCACAATCAGCTCCTCTGAACCCATCATCGATCATTGTCGGCCCTCCGGTTACGCGCTGTTCCAGGAAGCAATGCTGATGGAGTGGATGCGTCCCGAGCGGTTCGTCGGCCACTGTTCCACAACTCGGATGTCCCTCTTCCAAAGTAGGTTCGGTTAGTCGGAGCTGAAGCTCACTTGGAAATCAGAGTGTGGATTGCATATAAAGAATTTAGCGTCGACGGAGTGGATTTGAAGCGATGGCAAGCATTCCAGCTTCAGTACGCTGGCTCCGAGGCGCTCTTAACGGAGCCATTTGGACGCCAGGGCGCCAGTCCCAAGATGCCCACTGAAGCGGCTTCCTGTCTCCGGGATTCCCGCACGTCAAAGCTCGTTTCGCCGCCCATAGGCACTCCAGCGTTACGATGGATCCTCCGGAATCCGCTGCCCGACGGCCTCGAACTTACTTCTTCTCCACCCAAATCGGACTGGACCACGCGATCTGACCGTTCGCCTGCACCACGCGCACCTAATACCAGTTCACTTCCCCTCCGCTATCTTCATCCCTGAACGTAAACGAAGTCCGGTAATTCTCTTCGAACACCACACGATCGATGGCCGCCGACTCGTGCGGAAACTCCGCGGTAAAAAGTATTTCATTGCTCTGCGCCAACTGGCCGAGGGTGCAGGTAAATTCCACCTTGCGCGGCTGGCGAAGCGATAGCTGCGGGCGCGTCGCGGGCGACCCGGCGATCTTCAGCACGACCGCCTTCTGCGAATAATCCTCCAGCGTCTGGCGCAGCGAGGTAAACGACTCGAGCGTGAAACCGTTCCGCGATTGCCCGGAGATGCGGTCGCGCCGGCCTTCCTCGAAAGGTCCCGAAAGGAAGCAGGGCTGCAAGCTCAGTAGTTCTCCACCCTGCACCCGGACGTCGAGATTCCAGTCGGCAACTCCGCCAATGCCCAGCGCCGGCCACGGCCCCCATCCGTATTCGAAACGCACCAGCACCGGTTGGCTCCACGACGCAGCGCCGGGCACGCGGTCCATGGGAAAATCCCGATGGACGACGCGGTTGTTCTTGAGGATCTCCACGCGATCCCGCAGTGTCCAAAAACTCAAATCCTCGGCAATTCCAGCCAAAGAGGTCAGCCGGGCGGATCAGAGTTCTTCTCTAAGTAGCGGATCGGCGCAGAGATCGACTACAACTGAGTGGAAACTCCACTCGAACCAATGGTCGAAAGCATTCAGGTCCCGGCGGGTGGGCCACAACGACGGGACCCGGTACCAGCCGTCGAGTTGCTCTTCGAAAATCTCCCCGCACTCCTCTTCCAGACACTCGCGGGCCTCTTCTTCGTTCTCACACGCTGGTAGCAAGTAGATCGTCGGCTCTCGCCGAAGATCCTCCAGATTCAATTCCCCACTGGTCGCATCCGCCCGGTGCAACCAATCCAGGAATGGTTGGCCCGGTCTCACCATGATCGCTGTTCGGTTGATGGTGATCATTCTGTCAATGCCAGACGCCTTCCCCCTCTGGCGGCCTGCCGATAATAGTAGTTCAGCATCCGGCCCAGCCGCTCGCGGCGTCGGATGGCTCCACAGTTTCCAGCGTGGTTCTCATCCGGGAGGATCAACCGGTTCCCCAGACCTTGGTGGTTGCGTTCGCCATGATAATGCGCCACGAATTCGCCAATCGTCTTCCGTAGCGAGTCTTCTCCGAACAGGATCATCCGCTCCAAGCAGGATTCCTTAATGGTTCTGACAAATCGTTCCGCATGGGGATTCAAATTCGGCGACCGCGGCGGTAGTTTTACAGACTTCACTCCACTGGCGGCCAGCGTTCCCAGAAACTCCGTGGTGAACAGCGGGTCGCGGTCGTGAATCAGGTATCGCTTCCCGGTCAAGAACCCGTCCCCATCATCGCAAAGGTTGCGCGCTACCTGACTCATCCAGATCCCATTCGCCTTGGTTGCGATGCCCGCGATTTCCACGCGCCGTGTCGAGAGGTCGATCAGAAAGAGCACCAGAAACCTCGTCAAGCCCGACCGCGTCCACACCTCGACGGTGAAGAAATCCGCTGCTACGATCACCTCTCAGTGCCGGCTCAGGAACTCTTTTCATGTCGTCTTTCGGTTGCGCTCCGGCGCGGGTTCCAAGCCGTGCTGCTTGAGAATGTTAGCGATAGTGCCCCGTGCCACCTCGTGGCCCAGATTGGCAAGGGCAGCCTGGATCCTCCGGTAGCCCCAATCCCGGTTCTCCATTGCGAGGCGAACGACCAAGTCCTCAATCTTGTCCCGGGTTCGGGGTCGCCCCGGGCCACGATTTCTGCTCCCATCGTACTTCTGGGCAATCAGCTTCCGGTGCCAAACAAGGAGGGTTTCAGGCGTAACGATTGTGGCAACTTCCCGAAGAATGCTACGCCCGAGCATCTTCGCCTTGACCGCCAAGCGACGGCGCTGATTGTCGTTCAGCCGGAGGCGCCTTCCGCCGAGTTGCTCCCGCAGCACCCGATTCTCTTCGCGGAGGTAATCAATGGCGTCGCGCTGCTGCTGGCCCAACCAGCCGGCGATAGAAATCAGCGCAGTCGGAACGGGTCGAAGGTCCGGCGCATTGGGCCAGCATAGCAGCCAAGACCATCGCAACAGGCTCTGCAAGCTGCTCGATTTGAAGCAGATCGAATTCTTGGGCACTACTAGGTCTCCTTTTTGACCTCGTACTTCGGAAAGCCAACCCGAGTGCCCAATATGGCCTATTTGACTTAGCGCATGGGGCGAAGTCGCTTCCGCGCAAGGCGCGCACGGAGACTCGCGGGAGTGCGCAGAACCTGCGCCGGCATCCTCCGATGCCACTCGTGACAAGCGGAATTCCGTGTATCATTGCAGATATTGAGATCGAAAATGGCTCCAAGACACGGGAACCGCAAGGCTACATGCACGCCCACCACTTGTCACAGAGAAAGCTGGCAGGAAGCCTTTACATCGGATTTCCGGCATAGGCTCTTCGCATACGCTTTAGCGTTATGCCGGCGCTGGGAGGATGCCGAAGAAGTGGTACAGGAGACACTGCTAAGAGTGTTTGAGAAGCGGAATCAAGTCCGCGATCCGGATCGGGTGCTTTCCTGGGCGTTCAAGATTGCGAAGAATGTGTACCGAATGCGAGAGCGCCGGAGCAAGTTCGCTCCAATACGGACTTACTCGCTCGATCATCTGACTGTGAATTATTCGGAAAGCTATACCCGATTCGTGTTGGATATGGCCGACTCTGAGATTTCTCAAGAAATGGCAGTCATCCTGGCGCAGACGAAAGTTCACTTGCATGTGGCGATCAGGGAACTGCCGACTTCCTATGCCAGCGTTGTCCGTCTCCGCCATTTTGAGGAGTTGTCCACACAGGAGGTAGCGGACAAACTCGGGACGAGTCCCGACGCGATCAAAACGAGACTACATCGTGCCCACCGGATGTTGCGGGCGAGACTGTCGCCGGCATGTGGCGTCACCGCCTGCGCCAAACTGCATCCCGTATGAGAGAGGAACTCACTCACCTATGGATCTTCGCCACATTTTGTGTCCGGTCGACTTCAGCGAACTGTCAGCCTTCGCACTCCGTTATGCTTTGATGATTGCGCGCTGTGCGCCCGGAGCACGGCTCACGGCGGCTTACGCGAACTCCTTCTCGCCACCGCCTTACTTCACCGCAAGCCGTCTGGAGGAGTTGAACACCCAGTTCCGCGATTCGTTCCGCGAAGCCAGGTCGGCGTTGCAAGATTTCGTTGAGAAGGAGGTGGGCGAAGAAGCGGCGGCCAGCGTGGCCTGCCGTGTCGTGGAAGCGCTACCCGTGGACGGCATCCGCATGCTTGCTAGTGAACTCAATGCCAATCTTGTGGTGATGGGCACCCACGGGCGAAGCGGTGTCAACCGGTTGATGTTAGGGTCTGTCGCCGAACGGACCTTGCGAGAAAGCGAAGTACCGGTCCTGACCGTGCGCGGCGATGTGAGGGCGGCCGTCGAGCGACCAGAGAATGTTCTTTGTCCCGTCAATGATTCTCCCGCAGCCCGCGAAGCGCTATCGGCTGCCGCTCAACTCGCGCGATGCTTCGGTGCCAGTCTCACCGCACTGCACATCAAGGAGACGGATACTGCACGGGGTATCGGCGATCTCTGCACCTGGGTGCCGGACGAAATCCGTTCCCGTTGCAGCGTGAGCGAACTGACGCTCGAAGGAGACCCGGCCAGCGAGATCATCTCATTCGCGCGGGAATCGTCTTGCGATCTGCTGGTCCTGGGCGCCCGGCACCGCCGATTCTTCGACACGACCGTGCTCGGCTCGACAGTCGCCAGAGTCGTGCGTCACGCGCCATGTCCCGTGCTGACGGTGATGACGAGATCGGCCTGACTCACTCCCCGGCTAATTGATGACCTACTCTTTCAGTCGCTACTGTAGCGGCCGCAAACTGAGGCCAAGTTGCTTCGCTGGCGTACACGCGGCATAAAGGCCCAGGATCTCACGCCCGAAAAGAATCCAGGTTGCTAAAAGGAGTCCGTACCGATTTATTGCGCACGCTCCCGGCCCGAGGCTGGAAGCGTGCTTCAGGTTTTTCGCTGGTTTCGACGAGTTCCATCCAGTTGGGGTACATGCCATTGGGCGTTGTGACGGTAATGTCCCATCGGCCGGCAAACGGGCTTTGCTTCTTCTTCGATTGGGCCGGCGCCAGGAGGGCCCCAGCAACCATCAGCAGAACGTAGAATCTCTTCATGGCAGGCCTACTTGACCACTGGAATCTTGGCGGCGGAACGCGAATTTGCGTCCAGGTCCGCGCCGTAATCCTCGAGTAGTTTTTTCAGTCTCTGCACGACATCCGGATGCTTCGCGGCCAGTTCTTTCGTTTCGCTCATGTCGGTGGAAAGGTCGTAGAGCCGATCGCTTGCGTAAGTAATGCGGCCGCCGTGATACTTGCCCTGTTCGTCGCGATGCCCTTCGCTGTAAGTGCCGGGCAGATAATACTTCCATTTCCCGCTGCGCACGGCGTTGCTCTCGTAGAAGAAAGCCTCGTGCGGAGATTTCGCACCAGGTTTGTGGCTCATCAGCGGCCAGATGTCTCTGCCATCGATCACGCGATCAGTAGGTACGCGCCCACCGGCCAGCCCCGCGAATGTGGGCAAAATATCAATCGTGGATGCTACCTCGGGACACACGGTGTCAGCCGGAATCCGTCCCGGCCAGCGCATCACGCACGGTACGCGAAAGCCGCCTTCGTAACGCGTGAACTTGCCATCGCGCAGAGGGTCCGCGTGGCCACCATTCTCGTTTTGCGCCAACCACGGTCCGTTGTCAGAGGTGAACACGACAACGGTGTTATCATCCAGCTTCAACTCGCTGAGGCTGCGCAGCACTTCCCCAACACTCCAATCGAGTTCGTGAATCACATCGCCGAATAGTCCGAGTTGACTCGTCCCTTTGAACCGATCCGAGACATGCAGCGGCACATGGGGCATGGTATGCGCCATGTACAGGAAAAATGGCTTCGTTTGATTCTTTTTCAGGAATGATATCGCCCGCTCGGTGTAGCGCCTCGTAAGCTGCGTCTGATCGGGACACGTTTCGATCTTCTTCAGGCCGTCGATAAGCGGCAGAGGAGGCCTGTTCTTCTGTCCTGCCTTGTCGCTGCATGTGCCTAGCATGTCGTTGGAATACGGCAACCCGAAGTATTCGTCGAACCCTTGGCTGGTAGGCAGCAGAGCGGGAACATCGCCCAGGTGCCACTTGCCTATACATCCGGTCGCGTATCCTTGCTGCTTGAGCATCTCCGCAACAGTGATCTCGTTTGGGTTTAGGCCGACCGCAGTCTCCGAATCCAGCGCGGTGGGAGAATAGACCCCCCGGACGCCCACACGGAACGGGTAACACCCTGTCATCAATGCGGCGCGCGAGGCGGAACACACCGGCGATCCGACGTAGAAATTCGTAAACCTCACGCCTTGCGCGGCCATACGGTCCAGGTTCGGCGTGTGAAATCCCTTCGCACCGAAACAGCCGACGTCAGCGTACCCAAGGTCGTCGCAGAGAATGACGATGAAATTGGGCTTTCTGGCCGGCGCAGCGCCAAGGCGGCCGCCGAGCAGTGCAGGAGCAACAAGGCTCGCACGAGTGATGAATTGTCTTCGCGATGAGATCATTTCGGTAAACTCTATTCTTACATTCGCGCCGGTTAACTTTCGGACCGGCCTTTGCCCAACAGCAGCATGAGCCTTCTTACGTCCTGGCTGGCGCTAGAGGCGATATTGTCGTTCTCCAGCGGGTAGCGTTCGAGATCGAACAATACCGGCTCCGGTTCGGGCCGATTTCCCTGAACAGCGCGTTCATCCTGCAACAATCGTTGAATTCAAGCAGATGGAGTTTTTGGACCTACCGGGCTTGCCGCCCACCCCCAGTCATCTATTCTGGGGCAGCTTAGCAGGCGCAAAATGAGGACAGGTTGCAGACTCTGGTGATACAGTCGGGGTGTCACGGTTCTTTCTTGGGCCGCTTGGATCTGGACATTGAGGAGGGACGTGTCGTTGAGAATCGGCACCAACTGATTGAAGTTGAAGCCAACATAGACCCTGATCCCGAAGTAGATGATCTCGTACGCGGAACGCTCGTGCCTTATCACGAGGAATTGCCCACGGTTGTTGGTGAAACGGCGACCGCGCTCAACCGAGCCACCATGCTGGAAACGACGATGGACAATTTCCTGTTGCAGGCGTTGATGGAAAATACGCGCGCGCAATTGGCATTCTCGAATGGTTGACGCTTTGGCGCACCGATAATTCCCGTAGAGGTCACAGTGAATGACCTCTAAAACATGATTCCGATGAACCCGCCAATCTCAACGATCAAGCTGACGGGCGAGGAAATTGTCGCGATGTTGGAGGAAAATTTGGAGCGAACTTTTGCACACGATCCGTATGGCCAGATGGTTACGTCAAACGCGGTCTCGGTTTCAACGCCTACATCAAGATCGAAAATCCAACCGGACAGCGCGTCCA
This sequence comes from Bryobacteraceae bacterium, assembly GCA_963668605.1. GTDB lineage: Bacteria > Acidobacteriota > Terriglobia > Bryobacterales > Bryobacteraceae. The sequence goes on along the minus strand of OY764903.1, from coordinate 6,753,412 downwards.
GCAAGTGTTTGTAGTAGGAGATGAACGGCTACAACCCGGGCGCTATTACCCCGCGGCCTCTGTCACCGAACAAGGGGTCGCACAGAAGTACGGTCGCAATCGCCAGCAGCACACTGAGCGAATCATAGAGACGCTGAGTGCATATCTGGCGAGGCACCGCTCGATGCGCGCAGAACTTCGGGGCACGTTCGTCACGGTAGGGGGTATTCGCATGATCGCGCACTCACTTGCGGATAGGACCTCCACAGCCGCCGTTTCGTCCGATAACATGCCTGACGGCGACTTCCTGATCGCTGATTCAGCTTCTTGCCCGTCGCAATCAACCGACCTCGTCCAGGCGTTGGAGAAGGCTTCGGCAGGGCCTAACCGATGTTCTTACGCTCCTCGGGAACGCCCGCCCACATCGAACACTGCGCAACAAGGTCGCGGATTGGCTCCCGGAGACGCCAATGCACGACATTGCCCACGCCGATGAGCTCTTCCTCGAACTCGGGATGAAGGACCTAATCTAGGAAGGTAGTCACTATGCGAACGACCCCAAACAAATCTGAAGCCGGGCTGGCGCCCTCGAAGCCGGCAAACGCCAAGCCCCCTGAACTTGTCTCGCTCATTGCGAGCATTTTAACAATCCGACCGACCGAGTGTGGTCCTTGCGGGTTACGACTACGACAATTCATGTCCCTGTAATTTGCCGCCGCCCCCCGCCCTCAGCTTGGCGAAGCGGGTGAGAAACCCCGACGGGAACTGGGGGATAATAGAGGGTCTTGGAATTCATCGTCCGGAAGATGTCCCTGGAGACCATCCGACAAGCATGGCACGCATTCGCATTCTCTTGGCTGACGACCATACCGTCATGCGCCGCGGGCTGCGGCTCTTACTTGAGCAACAGGCGGACTTCCAAGTGGTCGGCGAAGCCGAAGACGGTCGCCAAGCGGTTGACCTTGCAGCCTCTCTGCATCCCGGTGTGGCCGTCCTTGATATCGGAATGCCGCAGCTAAACGGCATCGAGGCTACGCGGCAAATTATCGCGGCCGATCCGGCAATTGCGATAGTAGTTCTCAGTATGCACTCCGACGAGACATATGTTCTGCGCGCACTTAAGTCTGGCGCGAAGGGCTATCTGCTAAAAAACTCGGCCGAAGCGGACTTGATCCAGGCGGTTCGCGCGGTTGCCGAGGGAAAGTCGTTTTTTAGTCCTGTCATAGGCCGGATGTTGCTAGAGGACTACATGCGCCAAGTGGCGAAAAGGGAGGTCGAGGACAGCTACGACATGCTGACGCCGCGGGAGAAAGAGATCCTGCAGTTGGTAGCCGAAGGAAGAACGAACAAAGAAGTCGCCAACATCCTGAAGCTCAGCGTCTACACGGTCGAGAGTCATCGAGGCAACATCCTTGAAAAGCTGAATCTGCACTCGGTCCCGGAGTTGATCCTCTATGCGGTGCGCAAAGGGATCATCTCATGAGCCTGCCAAGTGATTCGGTGACGGGATCGGGGCTTCCGCGACTACGGTGGTTCCTTTCCCCGGTTGGGACGTGACCCGCAAAACCCCTCCGATCTGGCGCAGGCGTTCTTCCATCCCTACCGTCCCAAGACCGCGAACGTTCTCTGCGTCAAATCCGATTCCATCGTCATGCACGCTGAGCAACAACCGGTCGAGCTTTTGTTTCAATTCGATATGTACTGTTTTGGCCTGAGCGTGGCGCGCTATGTTTTGCAGCGCTTCCTGCGCGACCCTGTAGAGACAGAGGCTTAGACCCTCGGGCAAATCGTCCGCCTTGGCCTCGGCCGAAACCCTCACGGCAAGGCCGGTCCGCCGGGAAACTTCGCGCGCTTGCCATTGGATCGCAGCGGTCAAACCCAGATCATCCAGCATCGAAGGCCGCAATAAGAGAGCGATATCGCGGACCTCATTAACGCTGGTATCGGCAAGCCTCCGGATCGAGTTCAGGAGTTCCCTACTCTGCGCATCGTTCTCTGGAATGCGCTTTTGGAGGTTTCCGGCATCGACGAGCAAGGCGTTGAGTGTCTGTCCCACTTCGTCATGCAGTTCTCGTGAAATGGACTTCCGCTCCTGCTCCTGGGCGGTGACAAAACGTTGGGATAGCTTTCCCAATTCGGTGCGGCCGACGGCAACCTGGTCATAGCGAAGCCGGGTCTCTTTCTCCAGCCGCATGATATAAATCGCACTCCCAATTGCCAGTACAGTTGCAGCACCCAGACTCAAAACGAACGTCCACAGTAACTCCAAGCGCATGTTCCCGAATCCGGCAGTCATCCGCGCCTCTCCATCCGCTACCTGGCGTGAATGCGCATCATCGATATCAGTCGTGATTTCCAAGATGGAAACCCGGCTCGCTAGGACGGCCGAATTGTAGAACCCCAGACCTGACGCCCTCAGTTCGCTATTCGACCATGTCAGGCTCGGGCTAATCGATTCCCAATAGCGCTCGATCTTTCGTCTCAACTGGGCAGCCATCTCGGCCTCGTTGGCGTTGGGAGTGGAGGCATAGGTCTCGAGACCCTGTTCCAAATCCGCCCAAACCCGGCGCAGTTCGTTATTGTGTTCGGCACTTCGGTTCTCGTCGGGATCCAACAGGTAGTCGCGGACACAAGTGTCGGAGAGAAGAAGCTTGGTTCGGATCGAAGCCAGCGTGCCAGTTCGCGCCAGTGCGTCCGCTCGGATGCGGTCGCTCTGCTCGCGAATGCCGTGGAGCACCCGAACTGCGTCGATTCCCGCCGCGAGCATCAGGAGTATCATGCCCCCAAGGCCTACAGCGAGGATCAGCCGGGTCCGGCGGTGCGCGGCTTCCAGCGCCGGTTCAGGCATTAGCGTGTTGCTTTCGGGTTCGATGATAGTCGAATTTCCACCAGACATGAGTCACCCTGTCCATCATCGCAGACAGGCACACCCGGATCGAGCGCCAGATGGAACGCGGGGTGGAGACGATAGTCCTTCCAATCTTCGGGCGGAGATGCTTCGAGGTCCGCGGTTGCGAGGCGCATCGGATCGCCACCAGCACCCGCCTCTCTCTCGCACGCGCACCTTCCGGGTCATTGAGTTCCTGCTCTAGCAAATGGGCACACTCGAGAGCGCCCAAAAGGTCGCCCAGATGGACCGGCTTGGGGACAACATCGAACACAAAATGGGAAAGGCTCCGAGACCAGCTGTTTTCGTCCCGGGATGTGAGGACGACCTTTGGCACGTTGGGGTACGACTCGTCAAGTTTTTTCAGAATTTCCAGCGATGGTTCGAACATGCGGTCGAGGTCAATCAATAGAATCTTCGCAGTGGTAATCGCCAATAGCACTTTCGCCTCACCGGTGTCGACCGCGTTATAGGCGCGGATCCCGACCGGCAATAGATGATGGTTCAACTTGACGGCATCTTTTCTCGATGCGGACAGGAATACACAGGTGAAGCGCCTTGCTGCATCAAACAAGGGAAGGCGATCGATCTCTTCTTTCAGGAACCGCCCGGTGCTGTTGTCTAGCGAGAAGGTCTGCCTGAAAGGCCCTTCATCGTCCTGTTTCATCGTCTTGGTCTCCTTCCTACCTGCCTCAGTGTAGGGATGCGGAGGGCTTGTCTAATATCACTTTCGGAAGGTATTTACCTCACCGGCGGCAGGGGGCGTGCGACTCGGCGTGGGCGATGGAAAGTCGCAGTCATCCCCTCCGCAGGTTCGTCGTTTCGCTCTATGAAGGCTATAGGTTCAAACAGCATGCGGCATTAGTCTGGAATTGAGCCTGACGAGAAGCTTAAGTTTCCCGGCCGGCCAGCCTCCCGAAGGAGTTGGGGGGCCGCCAAAAGGAGGCAAAATGAGACTCAGAGAATATATGGGGAGCCGCCCGAAGGCGGTACTCTTCGCCGCTGCAACTTTAACTCTTGGATGCGCCCTAGGTGTGGCGGCCGTTACCGCGGGACATCTTCACTCGGGCACTTGGCCGCCGGCGTCGATCAAAGAGGCAGTGCACTCGGGTAGTGAAAACGCGCGAGGGTATTCCCGGGTAGTGAAAGAAGTGCTGCCAGCCGTGGTGAACATTTCTTCTTCACGCGTCACCAAGGGAGAAACGAGCGGAATGCGGGGTCAGCCGTCGATGGACCCATTCTTCCGCCAGTTCTTTGGCGACGAGGGTTCGCGGCGTTTCAACATTCCGAAGGACCGCCGTGAGAAGAGCTTAGGCTCCGGCGTAATTGTAAGCCCCGAGGGTTATGTGCTGACCAACAACCACGTTGTGGACCACGCGACTGAGATTACGGTCACCCTCCGCGATAAGCGCGAGATGAAGGCCCAAGTCGTGGGTACCGATCCGCGCACCGACATCGCCGTTCTCAAGATCGATGGAACCAGCTTCCCTTATGTCACGCTGGGGGACTCTTCCAAGGTTGAGGTTGGAGACATAGCGCTCGCCATCGGCGACCCGTTCGGAGTGGGGCAGACCGTAACGTCGGGGATCGTGAGTGCGATGGGTCGCGGCAACCTCGGCATTGAGGAAGTCGAAGACTTCATCCAGACGGACGCACCGATCAACCCCGGCAACTCCGGTGGTGCGCTGATTGATGACGAAGGGCACCTCATCGGCATCAACACCGCGATCATCTCGGGCAATTCCGGCGGGAATCAGGGGATAGGATTTGCGGTTCCCGTTAATCTGGCTCGACACGTGATGGACCAGATTCTAAAGAACGGCAAAGTCGAGCGTGCCTACCTCGGCATTCTGCCACAAGACGTGACGCCCGCCATGGCGAAGGCGTTCGGAACGACGGAGACCAAAGGCGCGGTTGTCGGCGACATTACCGCCAACGGCCCGGCCGCCCACAGCGACCTGAAACAGGGCGACATCATTCGGGCGGTGAACGGCAAGGCTATTGGCGACGCCAACCAGCTGCGCCTTGAGATCGGCATGCTCTCCCCAGGGTCAACAGTGAACCTGAACGTTCTCCGCGACGGCAAACCGCAGCAGGTGATGGTGAAAATGGGGGAGTTCCCTTCCAAAGAAGAGCGAGCCTCACTCGATAGAAATGGGACGGGTAGCGCCCTCGAAGGCGTTTCGGTCGAAAACCTGACGCCGGAGACCGCGCGGGAGATGAAACTGGCTCCCGAAACCACAGGTGTGGTGGTGGCCGATGTCGATCCATCGAGCCGCGCGGCGGATGCTGGCCTTCGCCCCGGTGATGTTATTCGGCAGGTGAACCGGCAACCCGTGAAGAGCGTTCGAGACTTCGACCACGCGATGGCTTCGGCCAAGAAGGATGATCCAGCTCTTCTTCTTGTCAATCGGGAAGGCAGTACGCTGTTTGTAGCGGTCTGATTACCCGCGCGAGGATGCTCCGGCACGCGCTGGAGCAAGTGGGCTGCCCCGGATACCTCCGAACCTGGGGCAGTCCGAGAACTAAAACGCGAACCGCCGGCCGAATGAAAGTACGGCTGGCGGTTCGCGTTTCGCCGTTTTCGGTGATCCTCCGCTGTTGCTAGATGAGAGCGCTGCAGCATCCCGCGGTTAAAATGACCGCAAGGGCGGACCAGAAAAGCACTGCGAGAGGGGCCGCAGCATGGAACATTATATTGGCTGTGACACTCACCGGCATTATTCGATGTTCGTCGTCATGGACGAGAAGGGACAGGCCAGCCAGCCGGTTCGTGCGGAACATGACCGGAGCGAACTGCGCGAGTTCTTGCGCCGTTTACAGGCGGGATCCAAGGTGATCATCAAGTCGACTGGTGGATGGTACTGGTTAGTGGATGAGATCGAAGCGGCCGGCCTGAAGCCGCAATTAGCGAATGCTTACCACGCCAAGCAGCGCATGGCGGGTTGCAGCAAAACGGACAAGTTCGACGCGCGGGAACTCGCCATGGAGTTGCTGACCGGAACACTGCCAACCGTGTGGATTCCACCGGCCGACTTGCGAGACTTACGAGGGCTGCTGAGATCCCCAGTAGGGTCGAGCTCTGGCGCGGCAGCCCGTAGGCTTCTCCTTGGCTTGTGTCCGAGGTTTCCCTCTTCGTGCCCGTTTAGAATTCGTCGTGGCCGCGCCAATGCACCTGCTCTCGACCGCAAGCTGCTGATTACAGGACATCAAGAAGTTTCGGCTGCACACTGGGCAAAGTGCTCGATGCGCTCGATAAGAGCGCGTATGCCGAGAACAGGAGACATTCAGGAAGCCGAATCCGTAGCGCATCAGCCAGCCGTTCGGGAAGCCAGGATTGGCTGGATCGTCATCCACTCTCGCGCCGCAGCGATGGCCCTAAACTACGCCTTCCATTAGCGCCCACTCATGGACTTCCATGATGTCGTCGACTTTCGATAGAATCAGGGACATTCTGTCCCTGATTCTTGATGGGTTCGTCGCGACTTCTGCCACTGGACGGCGTCCTAGCCAGCCCTGCCGCGGGGTGCGGGTTCCTTGTAAACGTAGTTGTCGCCGGTGGCTTTGCGCAACTCGTCGATGCGCTGGCGTAGACGCTTGACGAGTCCGTCGTGGCGCGGATCGCCGTACAGATTGTGCAATTCCCCGGGATCTTCCTGCAGGTCGTAGAGCTCGAATTCTTCCGGCGGCTCGTAATAGTGGATAAGCTTATAGCGGTCCGTCCGTACACCGCGGTGCTTGCGCACGCTATGAGGACCCGGGTATTCGTAATACTCGTATAGCCAGTCTTTGCGCCAATTCTTCGGCTCCTCGCCCTTGAGCATCGGAACCATGCTCTGGCCTTGCATCGACGGCGGAACCGGCACGCCCGCAAGCTCCAGGAAGGTCGGCGCGATATCCAACTCGAGGACCATCTGGTTGGCAGTCGATCCAGGGCGGATCAGCCTTGGATAGCGCACCAGCATCGGCGTCCGGATGGAGGGCTCGTGCATGAAGCGCTTGTCGTACTTGCGCCATTCGCCCATGAAGAACCCGTGATCGGAGGAGAACAGAGTGACGGTGTCGTCCATCTTGCCGAGATCGGTCAACGTCTGGAAAAGCCTGCCGGCGTTTTCGTCCGCCGAGACAATGCCGGCGTAATAATCCTTCACCATCTCCTCCAGACTGCGGGCGCAGTTGCTTTTGGTGAGGGAGCCCTTCGTGTAAGTTCCGATCGAGTCGTCCGCCTCCGCGAATGCTCTCGGCTTGCCGGGATACCCCTTCAGATCGTCGTCAAACGTGCTGGGTTTGGGAATCGTGACGCCGTTGTAGAGATCCAGAAGCCGCCGGGGGCGGAAGAACGGCGCGTGCGGCGACTGAAACCAGAAGATCATGCAGAAGGGCTTTTCCCGTTTCTGCTTCAGCCATTGAATCGCCCGGTCCGTGACCACATCCTCCACGTAGCCTTCATACATCTTCGGCGGGCCGACCTTGCCGTTGGCGCCTTCGGCGATCATGGGCCAGAAATAATCGGTAGCGGCGCCGGGATAACCGAAGTAATAGTCCCATTGCCGTTTGCCCAAGTCCTTGACATGCGCCTTGCCGAACACCGCCACTTCATATCCCGCTTTCCGCAGGAGGTCGGTGAAGAGCGGAATATCTTGGGGGATCTCCCGGCCCTTGTTGTCCACACATCCCGTTGTGTGGGGATACAGGCCCGTCAATGCGGTGGCCCGCGCGGGAAGACAAAGCGCGTTCACCACAAAAGAGTTCCGAAACTGAATCCCTTCCCGCCCGATGCGGTCGAAGTTCGGTGTCTGTAGAATGCGATTGCCATTGAGACTCAACGCGTCCGGCCGGTGGCCGTCGGTCGTCATCAAAATGAAGTTGGGCCTGGGCGCGTTTGCCGCCGGCCGGAGCGGAACCGGATTGAGAGCCATCGAGCTCATCGCGGCAGCCCCCGCTTTCAGAAACGAACGCCGAGCTGTATTGTTTTGGTCTTGTTCCATGGCTGAAATCATTACCCCCTTTAAGAATTAAGAAGACGGAAACCAATCCAGGTCGGTCGAGACTTTTACGTTGCCGGCTTCGGTGATCCGTTCCGCCAGACGCGCCTGCAATTCTTCGCTGACCTGGCGGTACTGAGCGCGACCGGCCATATTCGTATGCTGATACGGATCCGCAAACAGGTTGTAGAGCGCGTACACCACATACTGATCCGCCCGCGGCACAGACTTCCAACCGGTCCTCTTTGGCGCCGCCGCGTAGGTGTACCGCGACGTTCGCAGCGCGCGCCTGGTGACGAACTCGTCGCCTCTTTGCGCCAGCCCTCGTTGCGCCGGTCCAGCAAGGGCAGGAAATTGTGCTCTTGCATCGTCTCGGGAACCGGCACCCCAGCCGCGGCCAGCCGCGACGGCGTGCGGTCCATCTGGCTCACGAGTTCCGGTATCTCGATACCGCGGTTAAATCCCAGCCCTTCGACGATCATGGGAATATGAACGATGTTTGGCCGCTGGCGGCTGGCGTCCTGTGTTGATGCTGCGTTCGCGCGCCAGCGGCCATGGCGGCCGGTATCGACCTGAGCAAGTCGCGCCGCGTGCGATCTTCTTGACACATGCTTCTCCTCGGGCCCGGCCCAAGCCTTGAACCTCCATTGTATGTCAGGAATCGGAGCCTTCAGAGTGCTCACCGACAATGGCTTATCCTCGACAGACATCGTCAAGAGCTGCTGCTCGACGCCGTTGTCAAAAAGGCTAAAGTCCCCCTTCCACAGTGTCGAGATGAATCGATCGTTAGAGTCAACCACAGAGGTGGGAACGAGTACAAGGTCGGTATCGGAACGAAGTCGTGCCCTGGACCCAATGGGTTTTGGAGATTCGCGAGTCTCGCCGGCCTCAGGGATAAAGAATAGAATGCAAACGTCGAGAACAACCCTCGGTACCGTTCGGTGACATATCAGCACATTATAAAATTACGGCTCATGCGTCAATGAAATCGATGGGGTCCAGCCGGTATTTTAACGGCTGGCAAGATGGTAGTTCCATGGTTTCAGTAAGGAATATCGGCCGATGCATTACCGATGGTGCAACCGTGCTGACGATTCGGGCTGCAAATTAGGGACGGGGTTCGAAAGCAGTTCACATCTCGGCTGGCTTCATCCGCTTCGTTTCCTCTGCCGATGCAACCCAAGCTACGGGGTTCCAACTATTGCCCCGTTGGGACTGCCTCCCACTGAACATGCCAGCCTTCGCTGGTCGCACTAGTGTCCAAGAATTCGATCTGCTTCAATCGAGCAGATTGCAGAGTTCGTTGCGATGGTCTTGGCTGCTATGCCGGCCCAATGCGCCGGACCTTCGACGCCGTATGGTCCGGAAACTGGATCCGGTTGAATTCGCACGGACTTTTCCGCTCCCAGGCTGATCCTGGCGATAATGAACGAACGAGATGCCGAGGACCCTGGATCCGTTCCGGTTTGTGTTGATCGCCGTGGCCGGGTGGATGAACCAACGCCAACTGCAGGTCATTGACTTCCTGCGCGAAGAGAATCGTGTTCTAAGCCGAAGTTCTTTGAGCCTGCTAGAGAAAGTTTAGGGAAATCAAGGGCTTAGAGGGATTCAGCGATCGGAGTACTGCCTACAAACGCGGGATTAGGGTCGAAGAGTGACGCCGAGCAAATCCAAGGCGCGCTGCTGAATCACGGTTGGCTGAGTAAGCATATCGAAGACGGCGAGGCTTTTGTCGGCGGGTTGAATTCTGTTTTTGACGATGGTCGCCAGATCGCCGAGGAGCGTTTGGAAGCTGTGGACCTTGGTTCCGTCGGCGGCCTGTTTGGTAAGAGCCTTGAGTTTGGCGGAGGTGGAGCGTTGGGCGGGAGCGACGGCGGAAGCTCGGGCGGCCTGTGCTTGCGGCTTGTCATCATCGTCGAAGAGGATGGGGTGTGCGTAGTCAATTCCGAATCTGCAGTCGCTGGGACGTTACGTAACCTCGAAAGATCGCTGTCGCAACGAGCCACGATCAAAGTCAGCGTGAATCAGTGATGTCGAACGATGCTCTCCATCTGAATTCGGCCTTCAAGAACATTTTCCAACGCACCAATTGCGCCAGCAATATGCACCGATCCTACGCGCCCCGAGTGAAGCGATAGGGACGTCAAGTTAGATGCGCCCGGCCGCTACGCCGCCTCGCGCCAGGAGTAGCGATGATGCAGCCCGCCCAGACGAGGGTGTGCGAACACCGTCGCCTGGGGTGAGGGCTTCGGCTCAACGGCCCTCCATTTTGGAGTGTCTTTGTTGAGTGAGTCGTGAACGCGATCCTGGTGGTAGTAGTCGACGTAATCTCGGACCAGTCGTCGGAGATGCTCTTCGTTGAGTGGGATGACATGATCGAGAATCTCTCTGCGGCAAGATCCCACCCAACGTTCGGAAACGCCGTTTTGCCAAGGTGCCTGCACACTCGTTTGCTTGGGTTTCAGACCTGTTGCCTGCAAGAAACCGATCACATTGGCATCGAACTTCGAGTCGCGATCAAAGATTGCGTACCAATATAGGCCAACTTCTGGGAAGGCTTCGCGCAGTTGTTGAACCACCCACTCTGCCGTCGGATGGTAGGTAATATTGAAGTGCAGGATCTTCCTTCTTCCGTGCTCAATGATGAAGAAGCAGTAGAGCAGCTTGAACGTCACGGTTGGCACGGTGAAGAAGTCGAAAGCAGTGATCACCTCGCGGTGATTCTCCAGGAAAGCCAGCCATTTCTTAGCCGGATCTCCGCGATGACGGATTCGGCGAAGGCACCGAACCACACTACTCTCGGAGACGACGAAGCCGAGTTTCTGAAGTTCACCGTGGATCTTCGGTGCTCCCCAGTCTGGGTTTTCTTGCGCCAGCCGTTGGATCAACCCACGAATCTCATCGGTGATCTTCGGTCGACCGCCCCGTGGCCGTGAACGCCACCGCCAGTAGAGCCGAAACCCGGCGCGGTGCCAGCCGACAACAGTATCGGGCTTCACGATGACCAAGACGTCGGCCCAACGGGACCAGAAGCGGCGGAGGATGGTCCAGAAAAACCGATCCCCAGAGTTCAATGTTGGTCGCGGTCGTTTGCGCTTCAATACGACGATCTGCTGTCGGAGCGCGATAACCTCGAGGGCCGTGTCGCTTCGGCTGATAAAGAAAACACGGATGGCGGCGAGGGTTGAGATGATGATTTCGATCACGAACTCACTGTTGTAACATGCCGTAACGTGGTTGCGGCTGGCTTTCTGCGGAGAGATGCAGGGTGCTGATTTCACGAAGACATGAGGATTTGACTACGGACACCTACAAAAATCTTCCATTTGGAAGCGATCAGGTCTATATTGATCTGTTCTACAGCAATTTAAGAGCACATAATGATCCGCTTCGAAGGGTGGTCAATTTTATTATGTCGTCCAGAAAGGCTGACCTCTGCACCTCAAAGGAAAAGCAGAATCCTGACACGAGGCTCGATGCTGCAGTCCATTCGCATCCGCCGCAGAGCCTCTTGCTGGTCTTATCTGACGAGGAAGATTATCACCGCATCCGCGGGATCACGAGGCGAATCGGTTGGACTGTGCATCGACGCCGTACAGTCGGGGAAGCAGCAGCTTTTTTGGCCAAACAGCCGGTATTAGTTGTCATTACCGATAAGCACCCTGCCAGCGACGACTGGAGAAAGGTCCTGGCTTGTGCCAACCACTCGCCTCGCCCCCCGAAGCTGATCTTCGCGTATCGTTTTAGAGAAACCCACGCTGCCCTACAGTTGCTTCGGGCCGGAGGCTACCAGATATTGGCGAAACCGTTTCACGAAACGGAAGTCATTCAGACGCTGGGCTTTGCCTGGATGGCGTGCAAACGTGAATGGCGGCCTCGTGCGAACTGATCGCCATCGAAACATCAAGCCGATTGAGCGCGGCACTTCTTCGCAACACAATCCTGCGATGCGGCGCTGTCAAAGCGGTTGCACAAACGAAGACGGGATAGGGTGTGGTCCGCAAAAAGGTTGTACGGCCCCAATAGTGGGAATGTAATATCGTAGTAACGTCCCGCACAACGCAACTCGAAGCCATTGATTCTATTGCGTACGTAGCTTTTGCGGAACACAGAGGGACGCTGGGCGCCGCCGATTTGCTGTGCAACTTGCAGAGGAAAGAGATCATGTCCACAAAGAATCTACTATATATGCTCGTGCTGGCGGGCTGCACCGGCGTCCTCGCCGCTTCCGCCGGCGATTGGGAGACATTTCCCGATGGCTCTACCGGCCAGACAACCGAATACAAAGGTGTGGGCGGCATCGCGCTTCCGGCATACATCCATAAGCCCAAAGGCCCCGGCCCGTTCCCGGTGATCGTCGTGGGACATGGCGGGAAGTTTGCCCCGAACGCCGCCTACGGAATGGGCAGGGCTATGAATTCCCCCACTGCGGATTTCATCAAGGCGGGCTGGGCGGTTTACTCGATCGACTATCGCCCGCAGGAGAAGGTCAACATCGACCCCATCGAAATCGACGACTCCGTCGAAGGCGTGAAAGCGGCGCGCGCGTATCCTTTCGTCGATCCCAAGCGCGTGGGGTACATTGGCGGCAGCCATGGCGCGCAACTCGGAACCCGCATCGTCTCGCGCGTGGACCTGAGTGGCGCAATCCTCTGTGCTCCGGCGGCCATGGATCTCGTCGAGGTCAAGAAAGCCGTTGTAGAGCGCCACGAGAAACTGGTCGGGATCCTGATGATCCTGATCAAGCAGATGGAGCAGAAATACGGCGCCACGGCCGAAGAGATCGCCAAGGACCCCAAGAAATACGGGTACAGTTCCGGAATCACGGAAGCGGCCCAGGTGCGCTGCCCCATCCTGATTGTCAACGGGATGAACGACGACAACTCGCCGCCTTCCATCATCGAAATTTATGTAAAGGCTCTGCGCGCCGCCGGCAAACAGGTGGAAACCTACTTGCCCGAGAATGGGCCGCACGGCTTCTATTTTGGGCGGCCGAATATTCCCGAATGGCGTGAAGCCACCCAACGTGCGGTGGCTTTCTTCGCGAAGTGCTTCGCGAAACAGGCCGCCGCAGTGGCGGTGCAGTAGACTGCAAAGGAGACCCTATGATCAAGCGACTCATTTGTGTCCAGGTAGTCCTGGCTCTCTGGGCGGTGGCGCAAGCGCCCCCGGAAAAGAGGAAGTATGGCTACGGCACCGAGGACGCCCTCAAGTGGGTGGACCCCGACCATTCCGACCTTGGCGATCTTAAATTCAAGACCTTCCACAGCAACACGATCAAGGCCGACGTGAGCTACATGATCTACCTTCCGCCGGACTACGAGCAGGAAAAGAGCGCGCGCTACCCCGTGCTCTACCAGCTTCCCGCGAGCGGCGGCACGCCCCGCCGGGACGGCCCGCAGGTTACCATCCGGATCGACAAGGCCATCCGAGCCAAACGCATCGGACCCATGATCGTCGTCGCCGTCAACGGATTGGCCGGCAATACCATGTACGCCGATACGCGCGATGGCCAGTATCCGCTGGAAAGCGTGATCATCAAGGACCTCATCCCCCACATCGACGCCACGTACCGGACCATTGGTTCCCGCGAAGGCCGCGGCGTGAACGGCTTTTCCATGGGCGGGTTCGGCGCGGCGCACCTGGGGTTGAAGTATCCCGACGTGTTCGGCGTCATTTCGATCATGGCGCCGCCGCTGGTGGAGCCGGGTCTCAAGGGCTTGCCGGCGCAGGCGTGGAGCCGCTTGTTCCCCACCGCCATGGACAGCGACATGGAGTACTGGAAGCTCAACAACCCGTTCGAGCTCGCGGTGAAGAACGCCGACAAGTTGCGCGACCGCACCTTCATTCGCATCGTGGCGCACTGGGAAAACGAGTATTGGCTGGCGCCGCAGTGCGAAAAACTGCACAAGATTCTGGTGGACAACTTGATCCAGCACGAATACTGTTTTCTGGTGAATGTGAAGTCGCATAACCCCGTCCAGTGCATGGACACCCTCGGCGATGCGGCGTTCTCGTTCTTCAGCTCGTCGGTGCTGACACAGAAACCCGGCGGCATGCGACCCACGGCGCCGGCGCGTACAGCGAGGTAGGTGCATATGTTCAAACCAATTGTGTTGGCGGTGGCTGCCGCCTTCTGCTTGTTCGCCCAGAACCCCACGGCCACGCTGGTCGGCACCGTCGGGGACGCGTCCGGGGCCGTAGTGCCCGATGCGAAACTCGAAGTCCGCAATGTCAACACGAATGAGTCGCGCAAGGTCTCCACGGACATTAGAGGCGTGTTCACGGCCCCCAACCTGTCGCCGGGCCCTTACGAGGTGACCATCTCCAAGGCTGGATTCCGCACGGTGCGGGAAACCGGCCTGGTGCTCCAGATGGAGCAGGTAGCGCGCATGGAGTTCAGACTGGAAGTGAGCGAGTTGTCGCAATCGGTCGAGGTAATAGCGACCGCCGCGCAGTTGATCAACACCGAGAACGGCACTCAGGGCCAGGTGATCACGGCCGATGAGATCGGGCAGATGCCGTTGAACGGGCGTGATTTCTCCGACCTCGCCGTGCTGGTTCCGGGGGTGACTCCGAATGTGACCGCCGGCCAGGGGTCGGAGTTCGCCATTAACGGCGCCCGTGCCGACAACACCAACTTTTTCATCGACGGTTTTAGCGACCGGGACCCCAGCGGCGGCGGAGTCCAGCAGCGCCCCAATCTGGACGCCGTGCAGGAATTCAAGATGCAAACCAGCAACTTCTCGGCCGAGTACGGGCAACTGGCCGGCGGCATGATGAATATGGTGCTCAAGAGCGGGGGGAATAAGTTCCACGGCGCCCTGTTTGAATTCCTGCGCAACGATTGATTCGACGCCCGCAACTTCTTTGACGCGGCCAAGTCGAAGCTGCGCCGGAACCAATTCGGAGGGCTGCTCAACGGCCCCGTGTGGATTCCGAAGGTCTACGACGGCCACAACCGCACCTTCTTTCTGTTCAGTTGGGAGAGCTTTCGCCAAGTGCAAGGGGCGTCCCTGCTGGGCGTCGTGCCCACTGTGGCGGAACGCTCGGGCGATTATTCGCAGGCCGGCCCCATCGCCGACCCGTTGTCCACGGGCACGTGCCCGGGCTCGACGGGGTCCCGTGGCGGTTGTTTTGCCGGCAACCGGATTCCATCGTCCCGGCTGAGCCCGCAGGCGCTGGCGGCGCAAGCCTACTACCCTTTGCCCAATCGCCCCGGCCAAGTCAACAATCTGGCCGCCTACCCCGTGGCTCCCAACGACTGGGATAGCTGGGTCGTGAAAATCGACCAACGGATGTCGTCCAAGGACACGGTTTCGGGCCGGTATACCCTGCGCAATACCACTACCCACAACCCTACCGCGGGGCAAACCAGTGTCAACGGAAACAACACTGGCCTGTTCGGCCAATTCAGCAACAATAGGTCGGCCCTGGCAGGCCTGAACTACACGCGAGTGTTCGGCCCGACGCTTATCAACGAGGCGCGGCTTGGCTTTACCCGCACGGACTCGGTCACCACCCCCGCCTTCCAGGGCACCGACTACAACGCCAAATTCGGGATCACCGGCACCACGACCGACCCAAGGATGGTGGGTTTCCCCCTGATCATGCTCTCGGGCCTGCTCCAGTTGGGTCCAAACTCAACCGCACCCACCGATTCCGTGGTCAACACCTTTCAGTTGGGCGACACACTGACGTGGGTCAAGGGCACGCACTTGTTGAAGTTCGGCAGCGACATCCTGCACACCCAGTTCTATCAGCCGCAGTGGAACAATGTCCGCGGCACGTTCAATTTCTCCGGTTTCTGGACAGGCCGGACGTACGCCGACTTCCTGCTCGGCTATCTGAATAGCGATTCCCGGCAGGTCGGCTCGACGAACTACTATCTGTTGAGCACGAACTATGGCTTTTTCGCGCAGGACGATTGGAAGGTTGGGCGACGGCTCACCCTCAACGTGGGAATGCGCTATGAGATCCCCGGGCCGCCGTACGAAAAGCGCGGCCAATGGGCCAACTTCGTTCCTGGGTTGAACAAGCTGGTGCTGGCGTCCGGCGAGGGGATTAGGGCGGGAGTGGGTTTCTCAAACCCGGAGGTGGCCGCTACCGCCAGCGAACTCGGTCTTCCCAAATCGCTGACGTACGGGAGCCGCGTGGCTTTCGCGCCGCGCTTCGGTTTTGCCTGGCGGCCGCTGGGAGGCAACCGCATGGTGGTCCGCGGGGGCTACGGCATCTTCTATGGCAGCCAGATCCAAAACCCATTGCGGGGCTCCATGGCCGCCATTTTCCCCTTCGTCGTCACGCAGACCAACAACCGAAATGCCACCAGCCCCTTGGCCCTCAGCCTTGCCGACCCATTCCCCGCCGCGCCCAATCTGACCGGGAATCTCGCCACGCTCACCCTAGGCGGTTTTGAGTTGCATGCGCACACGCCGTATTTGCAGAGCTGGAACTTGACCCTGGAGAAGGAGGTCGGGTTCTCCTCGTCGCTTCAAGTGGCCTACACGGGGTCCAAGGGAACGCATCTCGGACTCCAGGTCAACATTAATCAGCCGTACGACCGTTCGGCTGAGAACCCGACGGGCATCACGTCCTACCCTGGTTTCGGAACCATCAACTATTTCACTCTGGAAGCCAACTCCATCTACAACGCCGGCACCGTCACTTGGCGGCGCCGTTTCACCCGTGGCTTCTTCTACACGCTGAATTACACCTTCAGCAAATCCATCGACGAGGGTTCCCGGTTCAGTGGCTTTTCCAACGGCGGAATCAGCGGTTTGCAGAACACCCGCAATCTGCGCGGCGACCGGAGCCGCTCCGACTGGGACATCCCGCACCAGTTCACCATGAGCTTCTCGTGGACGTCGCCCTTGCGCAATGTTTTCCTCAACGGCTGGCAGATCTCCGGGACGGGCCGTATGTACAGCGGCGCTCCCTTTACAGCGACGGTGACCAACGCCAATCTCAACCTGGGCGAAGCAAGCCGTCCCAACCGCACAGGCAAGGGGACGCTGCCGAATCCAAGCCCGAACCGATGGTTCGACATCGCGGCTTTTCCCCGAGTTCCGCAGGGCAGCTTCACCTTCGGCAACTCCGGCCGGAACGTTCTTGACGGCGCCGGCCGGATGGAGGCTAATCTTACGCTCTCCAAGAACTTCGCCCTGTGGGAACGGCACCGCTTGCAGGTCCGATGGGAGGTGTTCAATGCTTTGAATCGCGCGAATTTCGCGCTGCCGCAGAACGCCGTCAATGCCGCGAATGCAGCCACCATCGTTTCCGCTTCCAACGGCCGATTGATGCAGCTCGGCCTGCGGTATGAATTCTGATACTCGGCAATCTCACTATGCGACGCACTGCGATTCTGATTTTGACATTGAGTTTTGTTGTGGCGGCCGCGCCCGCGGCCGACGAGAACTGGGAGCAGCTTCCGGATGGTTCGATGGGCCGGGAGGCGGAGTTTCGCGGTGTTGACGGCATCGCCATCGCCGCCTATATCCGCAAGCCGGCGGGCCCCGGTCCATTTCCGGTCATCGTGTGGATGCATGGCGGAAAAGATTCCAGGCAGGCCACCATCAACTCCGCCAGGACGCAGCGGCCTGTCCGTAGCCAGAACCATATGACCAAGCAGAATCAACAAGATGCCAACGGGCGCGTAACAACGTTACGCCACCGCTGAGGTCAGACTTTTGCGTGCGAGAAGTAAGCGCCTAACGTCGTTTAACGTCATTGCCACAAGTTGCGGAAGTTGTTCATTTTGCGTGCCGATGGAGTTCTGTCTTCGGACAGTCGTTCTTGAAGCCGCACCTGCCCTTCATGCCCGCGGCGCGTTTCGCGCGCATGTTCCGCGGCGAGGACATGCGGCTGCCGGATACCTGGGGCAAGGTCGATCTCGAGACTATTCCCGTCCAGGTACGGCGGCAGATCGAGCACTACAAGAACACGCCGGAACTCCACCGTCCCGAACTTGCGAAGCAGCACATGGCAATGTACTACGCGAGCTTGGCGCAGATGGACGATTGCGCTGGCCAGGTTCTGGCGGCGCTGCGCGAATTGGATCTGGAGCGCGACACTATTGTGGTCTACACCTCCGACCACGGCGATATGCTCGGCGAGCACGGGCTCTGGGCAAAGTTTGAGTTCTATGAGCACTCCGTAGGCGTGCCGTTCATTTTCCGCGTGCCCGGATTGACGCCGGGCGGCCAGCGGAGTGCGACGCCGGTAAGCCTAATGCAGATGTTTCCGACGCTGGCCGAATTGTGCGGTGTGGCGGTCCCCTCCGGACTGGACGGCGCCAGCCTCGCGGCGGACCTGCGCGAGCCGGGCCGGACACGCGAAACGGCCGTGTTCTCCGAGCACAGCCTCGGTTCGTCCGGCGCGAAGTACATGATCCGCCGGGGAGACTACAAGTTCAGCTTTTTCGTGAACGATACGCCCGAGCTTTACAACCTGCGCGAAGACCCGAGCGAGATGCGCAATCTGGCGGCTCGGCCGGAATACAAGGGTAAGGCCGAAGAGATGAAGGCCGAACTGTTTGCCTGGCACCGGCCGGCGGAAGTGAAGTCCTGACGCTTCATATAGGATGTGGCAAAACAGATCGTAAGACGACAGTTCATTGCAACTGATCATGCGTTGCCGCCGCTGCTGCGGCTCCACCGGTAAACTGCCGCCTATCGAGACCCGGCACGGGTTGGTTCCTTGCTTTTCCGGAGCATCGCCGGTCGGGGCCCCACGCCCTTCAAATCGAAGGGTTCGAACCCGAGTTTTAGTGCCGGCGAATTCGGCTTCAGGCGGAAGTCGCCCTGTGCCGGGTTGGCGAAAAACGGGTCGGCGACGATCGAGCCTTCATCCATGCCGCGCGCCTGCCACTGACTCCAGGCTTCGGGGCCGATCTTCACCTCGCCGCCGCCCTCCTGCCAATACAGGTTATTGCGCATCACTACTTTCGTATCGTTCCACTTTCCGCGCAGAACCTTCTGGTCGGCGTTCCAGTAGACAATGTTGCGTTCGAACAGAAAGCTGTTGGGGCCGCCGGTCAGACGTGTCAAGCCGCCGTTGGGTTCAATCTGCGCCGTCTTTCCCAGGGCAAAGATATTGTTGCGGATCGTGTTGTCCTTGCCGAACGTGTTCGAAAAGCCGCCGCCCGTAGTGCGATAGGTGATGTTGTTTTCCACCAGAATCTGCGAGCTGCCCTGATCGAGATAGACGCCGCGGCCACCGTACACGACAGACCCGATATCGTGCATCAGGTTGTAGCGGATCACCGTGCCCGGTTGCATGCCCAGCGTGTAGATCGCGCCTCCGTCGTTGAACCAGTTCTTCCCGATGTCGTGTACGTGGTTCCACTCAATCACGTTTCCGCGCGCCAGCGATTTGCCGAAGTCCCAAGTCCAGCCCACAGCAATCGCGTTCTTGTAAAGGTCGTGAACGTGATTGTGCACAATGATGTTGTTGTAGCACTGGGTGACTAAGATACCCATGGCCTGATGGAAAATCAGCCCGCCGTCGTGAATGTGATTGTCGGTAATCTCGATGTCGTGGGTTTCCTCAATCGGCAAATTGTGGACAACGCCATTCTTGTCAGGCTCTATTCTTCCACCCGTGTCCGGCTCGCCGAGCTTGATCCCGCCCCCTCCCAAGTCGAAGATTTCGCAACCCGTGATCCGGTTCTTCGAGCAGCCTCGCGAGAAGTGAATCCCGTAACTGCTGACGTGCGACACAGTGCAGCGCTCGAAAGAACAGTTGCGCGCGCCGTAAGCATGGATTGCTCCAGGCACGTACGCGGATGCCTGCTTCTGGTATTTCGCCTTCAGATCGTCCGCCGGTAGCCACCACTCGGAGTGGGAAAATGTCAGGCCGCGAAAGGTGAGGTACTCCACGAAACGATCCGCCCTGGGGTCGCCTTCGAGACTCACCAACTGATCAAGCACCGGCGCAACGGCGCGAATGCCGTTCAGCGTCTCGCCCGGCATCGGCATATAGTACAGCATGCCGGTCTGGCGATTCAGATACCACTCGCCTGGGACGTCGAGCAACTCGAAAGCATTCTCGACATAGTAGCGTGCGAACTCGGCCTGTTTGCCGAAGCCGTCGGTCAAACGATACGAGTTCGTCTGCGCAAGAGTCACGAGGTTCGCCGATTCGTCGATCGAGGTAATTCCGGACCGCGTAGTCACCCAGAAGTGCAGAATCACAACTTCCGCGTCGGTCAGGTTGTCCCACGCTTTGATTTCTCCAGGCGCATACTGAAAACGCTTCTGGCCGATCTGGTACTTTGCATTCCAGTCAAGGTCCGGTACGGCCGTGATTCGAAAGAAGCCGCCATTTGGATTTCTCGCTCTCTGGCGCCGTTCGCCATTCACCCAGAGTTCGCGGAAGTACCACTTGCCTTCGCGTACGGAAGGGATCGTGGCGGCCCACAACTTCTTCCCATTAACCGTGACGTTTTTCCATCCGCCGATAGCGCGGCCTCCACTGATCACAGGTTGTTCATCATGCCAGGCGGCATAGGTGACCGGGCACTCCGCAGTACCAGAGTCCTCAGCCGTGAAGCGGAGCGGCTTCGTCAAATTGTATGTGCCGCCGTGCAGGTAAACCGTAATGGGTTGTTGCCGCTTCAGTTTCCGCACGGCGTCGCGGGCGCGTTCAATGGTCGCGAACGGCTGATCGGCCGATGTACCGGCTGCCGAGTCCGACCCGTTCGGTGCGACGTGAAAATCGGCGGGCAGGGACGCGCATGTCAGAGTGAGGCAGAGAATGAGTTTTCGCATGGCAAGTGATTAGAACTGATAGCGTAGTCCGAGTTGCATCGTGCGCGCCGCGCCCGCTCCCACAATCGTGCCACCGTTGATCGCGTTCACGTTTGCATTGGGCCGATTGAAGTTCGTGTGGTTGAAGGCGTTGAAGACTTCCCACCGAAACTGCAGCTTGCCCCTCTCCCCGATCTTCGTGTTCTTGATTAGCGAAAGATTCACAGCCAAGAATCCCGGTCCGTCCAGAATGTTGCGGCCGGAGTTGCCCAGCCGGTAGCTACCGGCTGGAACCACGGAGAAGGCGGAGATATCAAACCAGGCATCGGGTGTAAGATTACTCGCCGTACCCTTCGCGAGTCGATCCGGGCGAATTGCGCCGCCGGTGTTGAGGTTCACATTGGAAGTGGCCGGAGTGAACGGTGAGCCCGATTGCGCGCGCCCGGTGCCGGCCAGTTGCCAACCGCCGGCCAGTCGCGACCAACCTGAGCGCTCGCGCCAGGGAAGCTGGTACGAATAGTCCAGCGTGAACACGTGGCCACGGTCCCAATTGGAGCGGCCGCGCTCCAGACGCAGGTTTCGGCTGTCTTGCGCAGCCGCCCCTCCGTAGTTGGAGGACTCGTCAATGGATTTCGAATAGGTGTAGTTCAGCCGGTAGAAGAAGCCGCTGCTAAAGCGCCGGCGCAGCGTCACAGTGCCGGCGTTATAGGTCGAGTTCGAGCCAAGCGCGTAGAAATTGATCGCGTTGTTGATTTGCGGAAACGGGCGCGGATAACCTCCGGTGGGCAGTTTGAGTTCCGGCTTGTAGAACGGCTGGTTGACATCGTACTTCCGCGGCAGGTGCGTGCCCTTTGACCCGGTGTAGCTTATCTCGATAGCCGCCGACTTGCCAATTTCGCGTTCAATCGCGAGGTTCCAGCTCTGCAGATACTGCGATTTCGGTGACAACTCGTAGCCGGCAAAGTTAATATTGCCGCCTTTGGCCGCGCGGTACGGATCGGCCAGCGTCAGAGCCGTTGGATCGCTCGCCTGCCGGTTCACTGTCTGTTTAACTGCAAACGGGAAGATGTTCGCGAGATCGTCGGTCACGGGCTCCTGCGACCCCGCGCCGTAAAAAATCCCGTAGCCACTGCGGATCACCATTCTGTTGCCACCAAACGGCCTCCAGGCGAGGCCGAAGCGCGGAGCTACTCGTTTGTAATTGGGGTTGACCAGTGATTTCGGCAACCCGTAATCCCGCGCCACTCCGATCTTATCTGTCAGTCCCACGCCAGCCGCCAGTTCCATCAGATTCGGCACCGTCACATCATCCGAGATGATGATCCGGCCAATCTCAGGTACGAAGTTCGCAAACCGTCCGTACTTATCGCTAGCCGGCATCGCGAGGTCATACCGCACCCCAAGGTTCAACGTGAGCCTCGAGTTCAGCTTCCAATCGTCCTGCAGAAATGCGCCGTACTCTGTCGAGAACAGGTAATTGCGTGGCACCGTCGTCTGCCGCGAAGCGCTCTCCGGCATTCCGAGCAGAAAATCGCCGAGTGGCTGACTCGTCCAGTTTCCGAGAAAATTAAAGGTACCCCGGTTATTGAAGACGTACGGGTGGAAATTCTGTGTCCGCTGCACCTGCCCGCCAGTCTTGACGATGTGCCGGCCCAGCGCCCACGTCAGCGTATCGCCCCACTGGTACATGTTCACCGTGCCGGAATACGGCCGGTCGTTCCTGTCGCCGAGCGTCACCAGATCGCGGACGGTGAACAGAGGAAATCCAACCAGTTCCGGATCCGTCGTTGTGCCGGGTATTCCAAACTCCTGGGCGTAATCGTGGCCATGAGAATACAACGTGTAATTTCCCTTGATCCTCGTCAAGCCGGTGCGGAATTCATTAATCACGGTTGGCGTAAACATTCGAGTCCACGTCAGTCCGAGCTGCATCTGCGTGTTACGCTGTCTTGAACCGAAGACGCCGAGGTTGCTGGAGTCAAAAGGCAAATCGTTACTGTTGCCCCGCCGCAAATATTGAAATGACAAACTATCCTTCACCGATAGTTTGTGATCAATTTTCGTCGTGAAGTTGTTCCATGGACTCGACGTCACCGCATCCGTAGCGAAATTGTTTACCTGTCCCGGCCGATTCGCGCTCGGCCAGAATGGCAGCACTTTGGTGGAAATCGGGCTGAATCTACTGGCCGGAATCCGGTTCCCCGGGAAGCAAGCCGCGCTTCCGTTCGGACCACACGACCCTGTCACCAGCGGATCCTTCAGCGCGATCAGTTTTCCGCTCACATCGCGGGTCTCCGAAAAATCACCTTGCCGTTCCAGCTCAGTCGGAACGCGTGAGAGCCTTGTGTTTCCCATCGAGTCCCGCATGCTCTCCCAGTTGAACAGGAAGAACGTGCGGTCCCGGCCGTCATAGATCTTAGGCAACCACACCGGTCCGCTGACCACGGCGCCGAACTGATTGCGGCGCAGTTTGTTCTTATCCTGAGCGAAGAAATTCCGTGCGTCGAACATGTCGTTTCGCACGAATTCGAACAGTGTGCCGTGGACTTGATTGGAGCCAGTTTTCAGCACCATGCTCATCACTCCGCCCGCCAGACGCCCGTGCTCGGCGGAGTAGCCCGCAGTCTCCATCTTGAACTCCTGCACCGCGTCGAGCGTCGGCCGTGCCTGCGCCTGGCCATAGCGCGGATCGCGCATGCCAAAGCCACCGATCGTAAAGTTCGAGTTGTCGGGACGCGCGCCGTTGATCACATACCCGGATCCCAGATCGCCTTCGGCCATCGGCGTGACTCCCGGCACTAGGTACGCCAGATCGCTGACGTCCCGGCCGTCGAGAGGCATTTCGAGGATTTCCTGATTCGTGATTACATCGCCACGGGTGGCGTTCTCGGTGTTGAGCAGCGCGACCTCCGCCCGCACCTCCACGGACTCGGCAGTGGCGCCCACCTCCAGTTTCAGTTCAAGCCGAGCGGTCTGATTTACTTGGAGTTCGAGTGCGGTCTGGCGTAAGGCGCGAAAACCAGCTTTCTCGACGGTCACATCATAGACGCCAGGCGTCAGGTTTGTGATGGTGAACTCGCCGCGCTCATCCGACGCGCTATCGCGACCAATGTTTGTGTCGACGTTTCGAATCTTGATCGAGGCGCCGGGAATCACGCCGCCCGTCGCGTCCCGGATAATGCCGACTACGCCGGCCGCCGTGCTCTGAGCCATCAGCGAGGCGCCGGAAACGACGACCGCGACGGCGATTACAGCCAATCTAAAAGTGCGCATATTTTTTACCTGAAAACATAATTAATCACAAATGTCTTTGGCTAGAGAACCGCATGGTAGGTCTGCGACCGCGAGAATATGTTCGTTTGTGGGGCAGCTTGTCAAGCTGCGCGCCGGTTGCCAACCCGCCGCAGGATTCCATCCTGCCTCACATGAAAACAACATCATCACTCCGTCAAAAACCTAGCCTGTCTCACTGCTTTGGAAAATGCTTCATGAAGAAATCGACTATGTCGCGCTGGGACTGTCCGGCCGGCTTTCCGTCATAGTCTTCCTTGACTCGAACCGTACACTCGATGCCCAGCTTGTCCATCTTTTCCTTCAGGAAGTAGCCGAAGCGCGGGTGATGGATGCCGATGTTCGAAGTTTCGGGCGGCAGGGGCGTGTTGGATTGCGGATAGATAAGCAAAACCGGAGGGTCGCCGGCTGTCAGGTGTGTGACCGGAGAGCCTTCTTCGTAGAGCTTGAACAACTCCGTGGCTTCCAGCGAGTCCTGCCCCTCCTTCACGCCGAACAGCAGCCGCAATGCGCCGATCCGTCCTGTTTCGGGGCTGATCAGCTTTGCAACAGTTCGCGGATCGTAAGTAGTCTGCGCGGCTGTAACCGCCATCGAGGAGAGGCGCGTCGATTGCCGCTTCACCGGATCGTCGCTCTTGGGATCGGCCATATCGTCGTGAAAACCGATCCAGAGGGAGATGCCCGCGCCGGCCGATCCGCCCGTGGCCACGAAGGCCTTTGGGTTCAGATTGTATTCGCGCGCGTGCAGCCGCAGAAACTGCACCGCCCGGGCGCTATCGGCCATCGGCGCCGGAAACGGGGCCTGCTTGGAATAACGGTAATTGATCGACGCCACCGAGATGCCGTTTTTCAGACAGGGCTGAAGCATAGCCGAGCTCACCTGGCTTTTATCCCCCATGGTAAATCCACCACCGTGAATGAAGATGAGGAGCGGCGTGGGCCGGTCGGACTTGGCTTTCCAAAGATCGAAGACATTCCGCTCGTGCGGCCCGTAGGAAACATTTGCGATGTCAGGCGGGACGGACGGCTTCTGTTCCTTCTTCGTCTGTGCGGGTTGTGCGCTCAACGGCGCCTGGATTAGCCCGGAGAAAAGTAATATGGCTATTGATAGTTTGTTATGGTTCAAACGGCACTTCCTTAAACCATTACTGTATCGCACAAAGCCAACGCGTGGTTTTTTCCAATCCGGATGTTTGAGGCGTGTGAGTTTGTTGATATGCTGCAATCGTAATCATCATAGGCCCACGACCTTCTCTCTCTAAGGAGATGCCGATGCACAGACTGCCGGCGATTCTCGTGGCCGAGATGCGCGGGCCGGCCCAACTGCCGGAGTTCTACCGGACGGTCGATCGCGTGGTCCGGGTGGCAGGCGGCGTGGTTCGGGTTACTGAACGTCGGAAAAAGGTAGGCCTGCTGAGGGTGTGGAAGCGTGCGAACGCCGCCGTGGAACTTTCGGGAAGCCGGGCAGTAAAACATCTAAAGGAGTTGAACGAGTGAGAGCAGACCGTAGACAGTTCATCATAACCGCGGCAATGATTGGCGCGGTGATTCTATCCTCCGCCTGGGCGCAAGACAGCGCTCCGGCCGCTCGCGGCCCGAAGAGCGCCGAGCCGTGCGAGGGCGTTCGTGTCCAGCCGGGAATGGAAGTCCAGGACCTTGTCGCTGCCCACTCGCCAGGGACCACATATTGTTTCGCTCCGGGACTCTACCGCCTGACGAAGACCATCGTTCCGAAAGCCGGGGACAAACTCATCGGCTCCGCCGGTGTGGTCCTGAACGGCGCGAAACTGATCACGAATTGGAAACCACAGGGCAAGCTCTGGATGGCCACTGGACAGACCCAACGCTCGCCTGTTTCGTGGAACCCCAAGTGGCCGGAGATTGGGGATCCTACGGCGCAATACAACGAAGATGTTTTCATCGACGACCGGCCTCTGAGACGTGTCCTCAGTCTTGCCGAAGTGGGTGCAGGGAAATTCTTTTTCGACTACGACAACGCGGTCATTTATATCGGCGACGATCCGGCCGGGCATCGTGTGGAATGCGGCGCCACGGAAGCCGCCATCGAAGCCAGAGCCGCGGACGTGGTCGTCAAAGGGCTCACGATCGAAAAATTCACCTTGCGCGGGATCTCGGTAAGTCCAGCCGCTCTCATCGAGAACAATGAAGTGCGCTATGTACACGGCGCGGGCATCCGGTTCGGTACCCGCTGCAAAGTGCTGAACAACTACGTCCATCACAATGGAAAGTACGGCATGAACGGAGGCGGTGAGGATGCGTTGCTGGAGGGCAACGAGTTGTCCTTCAACAACGCGGCTGCTTATCGCACCAAGCGCGGAGGCGGCTGCTGGGATGCCGGCGCCACGAAGTTCGCCCTCTCGACCCGGCTGGTTGTAAGAAACAACTACTCGCACAATAATTACTGCGATGGCTTCTGGTCCGACACCGACAACATCGGCACGGTGTATGAGGGCAATCGCATCGAGAACAACTACAGGTTCGGAATCGTCGTAGAGATCAGTTACGCGACAACCATCCGCAACAACAAAATCCGTGGCAACATGGCGTCTGGAATCTTCATCCTTGCCTCTTCGGACCAGGACATTCACCATAACGCCATCGAGAACAATGGACTCGGCAATCCCGATAACGGGGTGCTGATACCGGAGGCGCACCGGGGAGGAATCATGCTGGTTCAACAGAAGCGCGGATCGGGACGGCACGGGGAGTACCTGGCGAAAAACATCTCCGTCCATGACAACACGTTCGTGATCACGGCCGGGGCTATCGGCGCTACTAAAGCGTTGGGAAACCCGCAGGTGTTCAGCCAGAACAATGTCTTCGCCGGGAATCACTATTTCGTGCCGGATCCGAACGGCGCCTGGTGGTCGTGGGAAAGCGGGATCCGCACTTGGCCGCAATGGCGGGCCGCCGGCCACGATGCCGAGGGTACACTTGAGCGGATTCAGAAATAAGGAATAATCGAGTATTCCACGCAGAGGCAGACGACATGAACATTGCACACTCCTTGGGCCGCAGATCTTTGTTGTTTCACATTTTTCCTATGGGGCTTCTCTGGGGCCAGAAGCGCGGCGTCGCTCCAGTGGATCCGATACTGACCGAAGAGGGGCAGAGAGTTGTGCTTCCGCGGGGAACGTGGCAGATGCGCGAGTTGGCCAAGCGGTTGCCGCTCGAAGAAACCTGGCCTACAGGAGCGGAACTGCGCAAAGCTCTGACTCGTTTCGGACTGGATCGCGACACTCCCGCAGCCCCCATCCCGATGCCGGCGCAGATCGCTCCAGACGTTTACCTGGTGGGTCAGGAAAAGGTCAGCAATCTCACCTATCTGATCGATTGCGGCCCGGAAGGATTGCTGGTCATCGACCCGACCTTCGAGTCGGAAATCGAACGCACGCTGGCCAACGTCGAGAAGTGCGGATTTCCCGCCAAGAACGTCCGCTGGGTCATCAACACGCATTGCCACATGGACCACGCCATGGCCGACGCGAAGTTCCGCCAGATGGGCGCCGAGATTATGGTCCACGAAGCCGACGCCGACGCCATCGAGAAGGCCACTCGGATTACGGCCTGGTATTTTGTCGGGACACAGTCGGGCGTCTTCACGTTTCCGCCCTCGAAGATAGACCGCCGCCTTTCCGACGGCGAAGATCTGAAACTGGGCAACAAGACGCTCACCGTGATCCACACGCCCGGGCACACACCCGGATCGACGTGCTTTCTTCTGCAGATCGAGGGCAAGAACCTGCTGATCTCGGGAGACACTGTCTTCTACGACGGCATGTTGGGCTGGCAGTTAAACCCTTATGCGGACAATCGCCATTATCTGGCATCCTTCGAGAAGCTGTTGAAGTTCACTCTTAAGACCGATCCGTTGACCTGGGACATGCTGCTTCCGGGGCACGGCGCGATCGCCATGGACAAGGCCGGCCTGGATGTCGAGAAAGGACGCGACATGATCGCCGGCGATCTGGCGGCATCGCGCGAAGTGAAGGTCAGTCCGCATTCGAGGCCGGAGTACCGCAAGCGCATGTTCGGCCGGCCCGGGGCTAAAGTCCGGACGTGATTTGCACTGTTCGCCAGCGAGCAATTTCGGCGGGCGCACCCGAAATCACGAGCTTGACTTGCTGCGAGGGAGGGCAGTATGATCCTCCCGGCGGCAGTGTGGTTATGCCTGGCTGAGTAGTTGCCTCGGCTAGTACTGGAGACCCGAATGAAAACACCGATTTGCATGATAAGCGTCTTACTCGTCGCGTTGGCCGCCGTGCCGGCGCTGGCTCAGGATTCTTCCATTCAAGGCTTGGTGACGGACCCGACCAATGCCGTGATCCCCGCAGTCCAGGTGACTGTAACGAACGTGGCCACGGGAGTCGCGAAGACGGTCGAGACCAACGGCCAGGGACTTTACATGGTCCCCTTCCTCGGTCCGGGGACGTACCGCGTGGCGGCCTTGAAGTCGGGTTTCTCCACCGTGACGAAAGAGGGGCTCAAGCTGGACGTGGAGCAGGTGGCGCGCGTCGATATCACGTTGAGCGTGGGTACGGTGAGCGAGAAGATCGAAGTCTCGGCCGCGGCCGCCCTGATCGATTCTCAGACCTCGGTGGTGGGGCAGGTGATTGACAACCGGCGCATCGTCGAACTGCCGCTGAACGGGCGGAATTACCTGCAACTGGCCCAGCTTACGCCGGGCGTTGTGTCCACACCGGGAAGCCGGAACGCGTCGTCGGGCAGTTTCAGCGCGCTGGGCCAGCACGCCTACCAGATGAACATCACCCTCGACGGCATCGACAATAACGCGAGCGCTTCGGGCGGGCAACTGGGCGCCGAGTCGCAGGCCGTCACACCGTCCATCGATTCGGTTGCGGAATTCAAAGTGGTCACCAACAACAACTCCGCCGAGTACGGATTCCGCATGGGCGGCACGGTGGTAGTCGCCACCAAGGCTGGCGGGAACGCGTTTCACGGGGCACTGTTCGAGTTTTTGCGCAACGAAAAGCTGGACGGAACAAATTTCTTCTCGGTGGGCCAGCCGAAACCGCCGCTACGACGCAACGAGTTTGGCGCCACGCTCGGGGGTCCGGTGATCCGTAACCGCACGTTCTTCTTCGCCAGCTACAGCGGCACGCGGCTCCGCACAGGCCAGACCAACATCAGCACGGTACCGGTGGTGGCGTACCGCGAGGGGAACATGCAGGGGGCAAGAGCGCTTTTCGATCCGGCCACCACGCGGCAGGACTCGACCGGCGCTTACGTACGTTCGCCGTTCGCGGGCAACCAGATCCCGGCATCGCGCTTCGACGCGGTGGCGCGCGGCGTGATCGCGCTCTACCCGGCGCCCAACCTGCCGGGCACAATCAACAACTACTACTTTTCCCCATCCCAGCAGAACGCCACGGACCAGGGGGACGCGCGCGTCGATCACTTTATCACCGATCGCCAGCGCTTCTACGCGCGCTACAGCCGGCGGCGCTTCGACGCCGTTTCCCCGGGAACGCTGCCGCTTCCGGCCAACGGCGCCGGCTGGAGCACGACTTCGCTCATCGCCCACAGCCTGGTGGCGAATTTGAACCAGACGCTCACCGCCAGCGCGAACAACGAGATCCGCTTTGGATTCGTCCCCAACCATACCATCGTGGACATCCCGTGGACGGAGAATTACAACGCCAAGCTGGGCATCAAGGGCGTGCCCGATTTCGGCGACGACAACCAGCGGGGCATGTCCATGTTCTCGCCGGTCTCCGGGTACGCGGCGGTCGGTTCCACGGCGTCATGGCCGAACCGGAACAACCAGGAATCGCTTCAGTTTTCAGACCTGCTGCTGCTGGTACGGGGGCGGCACACGGTAAAGACGGGATTTGAATTCCGCCGCCAGGAACTTTTCCGCCGCGCCGCGGGCCTGAGCCGGGGAAGCTTCGGTTTCGACGGATCGTTCAGCCAGAACCCCAACAGCCGCGGGAACACGGGTGACGCCATGGCGGATTTTGTGCTGGGTCTCGCCAGCACCGGCCAGCTCGGCACGCAGTATGGCGAAACCGGCGTGACCCGCAACTACTCGGCGTTCATCCAGGACGACTGGCGGGTCACCGCCCGGCTCACGCTGAACCTCGGACTGCGGTGGGACCGCTTCGGGGCGCCGAGCTTCCGAGACACGCCGGTGAGCCGCTTCGAGTTCACCCCGGGCTCGCCCGATTACCGGATCATCCGTCCGCGCAATGATGGCGATTGCGGCTGCCGGCACGACAACAAGAACTTCGCACCGCGCGTCGGACTAGCGTATGAGCTGAC
Organism: Bryobacteraceae bacterium; assembly: GCA_963668605.1. GTDB lineage: Bacteria > Acidobacteriota > Terriglobia > Bryobacterales > Bryobacteraceae. The sequence goes on along the minus strand of OY764903.1, from coordinate 6,723,221 downwards.
GCGCAAGACGGTGATCCGCTCCGGTTTCGGCCTGTTTTACGGGGCGCCCGACGCCCTCACCATGCAAGGGCCTTCGCGCTTCGCCCAGCAGCCGCCGGAGTTCACCAACATCACGTTCCCAACCGACCGGCTGTTGCAACCGGCGCTGGTGGTCTCGCAGGGCTTCCCCGCCGGACTGCTGCCCACCACCGTGATCCAGCCCAACGTGCAGGTGTTCACTGTGGACGAGTTTTTGCCCTCCCAGTACGCGATGCAGTGGTTTCTGGATGTCCAACGGCAACTCCCCTTGAGCTCCGTGTTGACGTTTGCCTACATTGGTGCGGGGACGCGTCACCTGGTGCACCCATGGAACGTCAACCTGCCGCTCGCTCCTGGTCCGGGCGCCATCCAGACGCGGCGGCCGAGGCCCTTCTTCGGCACGATTACGCAGTATGAGCCGGTAGGGAACGCCAGCTACCAGGCGTTCACGGCCAAGGTAGACAAGCGGTACAAGCAGGGATTCACATTCCTGGGCGCCTACACGTGGTCACATGCCATCGATTTTACCCAGGGTGCGTTTGGCGACGCGGGCGGGCCGGCGTGGGAGTTCAACTACGACGGCAAGAAGAATCGCGGCAACTCCACCTATGACGTGCGGCACCAGTTCGCCACCAGCGGCGTGTACGACCTTCCCATCGGGCTCGGACGCAAGTGGATGAACGTGCATGGCCCGCTCGAATGGGTGCTGGGCGGCTGGCAGGCTGGGGGCATCCTGACGCTGCGCAGCGGCCTGCCGTTCACGCCGCTTGTCAGCACCGATATCTCCAATACCGGCACTCCCAATCACCCCAACCGGACTGGCGAGGGCAGCCTTTCCTCCGGCGAGCGTTCCATCGACCGCTGGTTTGACGTCTCCGCCTTCACGCTTCCGGCGCAATACACGTATGGAAACTCGGGGCGCAACATCCTGTTTGGGCCGCCGTTGCGCAATATCGACCTCAAGATCGGGAAGAATTTCACCTTCCGCGAGAACAAACGGGTGGAATTCCGCTGCGAGATGTTCAACGCGACGAACACGCCGTATTTCGGCATGCCCAACTCGAACGTCAACCTGCCGCAGGGTGGGCGCATCACATCCGCTGCGGCTCCGCGGCAAATTCAATTCGGATTGAAGCTGGTGTATTGAACATGACGATCAGACTATTGATTCCCTTTTTCATGGCATGGCTCGCGGCCGTGGCGCCGTTACATGCCCAGGACGCCACGGGCATTCGGAACGTGGAGGGCAGCAGCATCGAGAAACTGCCCGACGGCTCCACCGGCCGCATCGTGGAGTTTCGAGGTTCCGGCGGGACGTACATTCCCGCCTATATGCGCCGCCCGAACGGCGCGGGACCGTTCCCCGTGGTGGTAATCCTGCACGGCGGCGCCGCCCATAAGGAGGTCACGTATTCCATCGGGAGGGCCACGATTCCGCCTGCGGCCAATTTCGTGGCGGCCGGCTGGGCGGTCTTTGCCATCGACTTCCGCCCCAACGCGCCGCTTCGGTCCATCGAGTGGGACGACGCCAGCGCAGCCATTGAGGCAGTCCGGCGCGTCCCGTTCATCGACGGCAAGCGCGTGGCTCTGTTCGGGGGCAGCCACGGCGCTGCGGTCATCTCGCGGCTGGCCACGCGCGTCAATGTGCAGTGCGGCGTGCTGTGCGCTCCCGCGGCCCTCGATCTGATCGAGGTGTCCAAGGCCGTCGCGCAAGGTGTGGAAGTGGTGGGCGTGCTCAAGAAGATGATTGCGGAAACGGAACAAAAGCACGGCGCGAAGATGGCGCAGATCGAGAAGGATCCCGCCAAATACGGCTACGAGTCGGCCCTGACCGAAGCCGCCAATGTGCGCTTCCCGGTCCTGCTCGTTAACGGGCGGAACGACACGTCCGCGCCCACCTCGGTGGTGCAAGCCTACGCCGGTAAGTTGCGCTCCCTGGGCAAGTCGGTCGAAATGTATTTGCCTGAAAACGGGCTGCATGGTTTCTACTTCGGATTCCTGGACAACCGGAACACCGGGAAACCCGCCGATGTGACTCCGGAAACCAAGGAGGCTGCGAGCCGGTCCGTGGCGTTCATACGGAAGTACTTCGGGCTGTAGCGGTAGATTGGTCACGAACCCGTCACCCGTCCTAGTCTGCAATCACCTTTTGCAGTGCCAGGTACAGCAGTGACAGGTACAGCTTGACTGCGTGATATCCGCGTGCAACCATTCGGCGGTGCGGGACAACAGGCCGCCTAGGAACATTTCTATGCACTGCATTTCGAGATATCGGGTCGCAGTCGCGGCCATTGCGGTACTGTTCGGCACCCTGTTTGGCGCCGAGATCGATGAGGCCGCGCGACGGCAATACGTGGAACTAGCGGGAGTTTCCTGCCGCGCGAGTATGAAGGCGGGGATGTATTGCAGGGTGAAGGAGATAGCGTGGCGTTCCGTTCCGTATATACCACGCGACTCAATTGATCGCGGGCAGCGCACCACGTTTGGCCCGAATACTAAAATGGCGGCCGACTGCGTCGACTGCGAACGAAATCGTATGCCTGAAAAATGGATTGCGTCGTTCGTCTTGTCGGTGCGGTGACGGACGGAAAACTCACTTCGGGCTTGGGGTAATGGGGAGCGCGTACGTGCGCCGACCGACCTACGGTCGCCCTTCGAGACGGGATTTCGCTGATTCAGGCAGCCCGTCGAAAGTAGTAGTTCAGCATGCCGCCAAGCCGTTCCTTGCGTTGGATCATTCCGCTATTACCAGCTTGAGATTGATCCGGGATGATCAAACGGTTGCCGAGGCCTTGGTGGTTGCGCTCGCCATGGTAATGCGCCACAAACTCGTGGATCCCTTTGCGCAACGATCTTTCACCGAAGAAGATCATGCGCTCCAGGCTCCTTGATGCTGCGTACGAATCTCTCGGCGTGTGCATTCAGATTCGGCGATCGCGGTGGTAGTTTCACCGATCCACTCCAGCATCGGCAAGCATGCGCAGAAACTCTGCAGTGAACAGCGGGTCGCGGTCGTGAATCAGGTACCGTTTCCCCGTCAGTATTCCCCGCTCCGCATCCGTGAGATTCCTAGCGGGAGTTTCCTAGGGCGATAGCGCTGCTTCCCCAGAAGATCATGGCACAAAAGGGGATATCACGCTCCCTTTTGTATATACGGAATTAGCAATCGACTGTGTGCCTGTTTCACATTTTAAGATCTTGATTGACAAGCAACTGTCAATCGATGTATATACGTAATGAATGGCTTCGCTTCAAGCCTACCAATCGCACGGCATCCGGTATTACCGGATCGTCGAATCGTTCCGCAAAGACGGCCAGCCATCGATTCGCGTCCTGGCCCATCTGGGTCGCGTCGACGATATCCTGCAGCTTCATCAGCAGCACAACGAAGTGCCCGTGAGGGTCTCTTCGGTTTCCGCGGGCGCGGTGACGGCGCTTCACCAGTTGGTGCGGGAGTTCGACTTGGCCGGCCGGATCGACCGCGCCATTGCTCCGGATGGCGCGGTACAGGTTCGCGACGCATTGACCGTGGGCCAATCCTTGGCAGCCGCCATAATCGCGCGCGCCTGTGCGCCGCGCAGCAAACGTGCTTTTGCCGATTGGGCCAAGACAACATACCTGCCCGAGTTGATGCACTTCTCCGCCTCCGATCTGACGAGCCAGCATTTCTGGGATCAAATGAACGCCGTGCCCGTGGACCAGTTGGCGGTCATCGAACAGGAACTGGTGCGCGCGGTGGTCGGCGTGGAGCAACTGCAATTGAAGGCGCTGGCCTATGACACGACTAACTTCTATACCCATATTGCCAGCACGAACCTGCGTCCGAAACTGCCCCAGCGCGGACACAACAAACAAGGCCGCTACGATCTCCGCCAGATGGGCTTGGCGCTGGTGGTCGATCAAGATACACAGTTGCCGTTGGCCCATGGTTTGTACGAAGGAGCGCGTTCGGACATGCGGACGTTTGCGGAGTTTCTCAAGCCCATCCGGCAACGGCTGCGCGCGTTGAGCGGCCAACCCGAGCAGCTCACCCTGGTCTTCGATGCCGGAGCGTCGTCGAAGCAGAACCTGGAAGGCATGCTGCATTACGTCACGGCGCTTCGTCCTTCCAATCACCTCGCTTTACTTTCCGAAGCTGCCGGACAGCTGTCGGAAGTGCTCTTGTCCAACGGTGTTGCCGTTCGCGCCTGGCGAGTCCAACGAGTGGTTGCCGGAAAGCAACGGGAAGTAGTGGTGGTCTTCAGCCCACAACTTCATGAGGGGCAATTGCGGGGATTGCATCAGTCCATGGCGCGGAGTCAGCGCGAATTGCAGGAACTGGGACAGCGTCCGCGACTGAGCGCCGAGGCGGCCAAACGGAAACTGGAGAAAATCCGCGGCCACCAATATCTGCGTTCCTTGCTGGGCTACAAAATCGACACCGGCGAACAAGGGGCCATGCGGATCTGCGTGTGGAGTGACTGGCAAGAGTACCAGCGGTTGATCACACGTTATTTCGGACTTCGCATCTTAATCACGGATCGCGCGGAGTGGAGCACAGCGCAAATCATCGAAGCCTATCGTGGGCAATCCAAAGTGGAAGCTGCGTTTCGCGATCTGAAGGATCCCCGCATGCTTTCCACCCGGCCACAGTTTCACTGGACCGATCAGAAGCTCCACGTGCACACTTTTATGTCCGTGACGGCCTATCTGCTGGTCACATTGCTGCACCGGCGCGCTACACAGAAAGCAGCATTTGAGGGCAGTTCCCGCCGATTGCTGGAAGCGTTGGCGGAAGTACGCTGTTGCCGGTTGATCGATATGACTGGCCGCAAGGGCAGGCCGCGCGTACGTTTGCAGATCGAAGAAATGGATGCGTCCAGGATGAAATTAGCCCGAGCACTTGGTGCGCTGCCCGCGATCCATTGAGTCGCGTGGTATATACGGAACGCCACGCTATCTCCTTCACCCTGCAATACATCCCCGCCTTCTTACTCGCGCCGTAGGAAACTCCCGCTAGGACTCCTGCAAGGGCTAAATGTTGGTGTGCTCGTGACGCGCTGGGACGCTGGGGTTGTGGGTGAGTGGCGCGAACAGCTCGGGAACAATGGGTCGGATGCGCACCTGCGCCTGTTGCGATCATTGGCAAGCCTTGATGAGGCGCCAGCATGGCGCGATGTGAAACTGCGCTGCTTGCCTGCGACAGATGGCGGGTGGATTGACCGCTATTGCGCCATTGGCGTGCCAGCAGAGTGGGACGCCAACCTGCGGGCATCAACTGCCGGCACAGGGCGGTCGAAGAAGATCCAGATATGACCGCCGTTCCCAGATCTCGACCTCCCCAAACAGGCCGGCACATTGAAACTGTGGCAGCTTGTCAGAAAGGCGGTGGCATCACTGACGCTACCGTGGCCTTCCCGCCCCAGCCTCCGGGAACGAACCCGAAAGAGAGGCCAGTAGGTTCATCCTACGATCACGGCGTCGGCAGCCCTCAGCGCCTCGCTCGTCTGCCGCAGCTTCGCCTCAGAGGCACACCAGGAATCAACCCGCTCCTACTCCCACTCATCCACATCGCTGGGGTCGATCCGGTCCTCGCGATCCTCTTGCTTTTCCTGCTCGCGGCGCTTCTCCAGTTCTTCACGCTCCTCGCGACCGTCGCTCATAGCGCCTCCTCTGTTCAGTGTAAGCCACCAAGTCCGTCGGTCGAGCGCCGTCGGTAACCGAGACCGCACGTTTCTGTGGGAAACTCTCGAAGATTTCGCGTTGACGCAATGGCTCTTTGGTGGATTGCCCTCTGGACGGAGTCGGCACGAGTCCAAGGATGGCGACGGTTCGGGCAAGTCGAGTGCCCAACGCGCCAGCCGCGAACCGTTTGAAGACGAAATACACCGGCCTCTAGCCCAACTTCCGCAGTTCGAGAGGCACCGTAACTTTTTTCAGCCTACTCGAAGGCGGTTGGATCTCCAGAACAGGACGGTGGTCTTTTGTTTTCATCATCGCGTCTGTCGGATTTTCTCTCCCCGTCGTGAAAGTGCGCTGTAGTGTAGACCAACCCACTTGAAAACGCGCCCCAGATCCGTAGGATTGCTGTATGTACCTGCGGCGTTGCTACCGGCGCAAAGATGGCAAGCGGCACGCCTATTGGGCGCTGGTGGAGAGTTACCGCACGGCGCGCGGGCCGCGGCAGCGCGTGGTGGCCTACCTCGGCGAACTCGACGAGCGCGGCCGGCTCGGTGTTCGGCAGTGCGCCCGGGGCCGGAGCCCGACCTGGCAGACCGAGCTGTTTCAGGAGGCCGTCCCCGAGTATGTCGAAGTGGACCTGAAAGGGGTGCGGGTCGAGCGCAGCCGTCAGTTCGGCGGCTGTTGGCTGGGCCTGACGCTGCTGCGCGCGTTGGGGCTGCAGGAACTTCTGGAAGGGCTGCTGCCGGCGGGTCGCGAGGACGTGCCATGGGCGGTGATGACGCTGGTGTTGGTGCTGGGCCGGCTGCTGGACTGCTCCAGCGAGTTGCACTTGGCCGAGCACGGTTATGAGGCCAGTGCGTTGGCCGAGTTGCTCGGCGTGCCAGCGGCGAAGGTCAACGATGACCGGCTCTATCGCGCGCTGGACCAGTTGCTGCCGCACAAGCAGGCGCTCGAGAAACACCTCAAGCAGCGCTTGGGCGAACTGTTCCAACTCGACTACGACCTGCTCTTGTACGACGTGACCAGTACGTACTTCGAAGGCGAAGCGGCGGGCAACCCGCAAGCACAACGCGGCTACTCGCGCGATCACAGGCCGGACTGTAAGCAAGTCAACATTGCGCTGGTGGTGAGCCGCGGCGGCATGCCGTTGGGTTATGAAATATTCGCGGGCAATCGCAGCGACGTGACCACGGTGGAAGAGATCGTCGAAGCGATGGAGCGGCAGTATGGCAAGGCCAACCGGATTTGGGTGATGGATCGCGGGATGGTCTCGGCCGACAACGTGGAGTTTCTCAAGCAAGGCGGACGGCGTTACATTCTGGGCACGGCCAAAGGTATGCTGCGCAAGTTCGAGCAGCAGTTGCTGGCCAGCGATTGGCGCGAGGTGCACGAAGGCCTGGAAGTAAAGCTATGCCCGGCGCCGGACGGCGACGAACTGTTCATCCTTTGCCGCAGCGCGCAACGCCGGTTGAAAGAACAGGCCATGCATGAGCGCTTCGAACGCCGCATCGAGCAGAAGCTGGAAACGCTGGTGGAGAGTTGCCGGAAGCGTAAGCAGAATCCGCTTGTGGTGGCACAACGGGTCGGCAAGTTGCTGGGACGCAACACGCGCGCCGCCGGGTTGTTTCAGGTCGAGATCGCGCCGGACGCTCAAGGACGCGCCTGTCTGCAGTGGAGTAAGCGCAGCGACTGGCGCGACTGGGCACGCTTGAGTGAGGGCTGCTACTTGCTGCGCAGCAACGTGACGGACTGGACGGGCGAAGAGCTTTGGCGCGCGTACATTCAATTGACGGAGGCCGAGGCGGCGTTTCGCCTGCACAAGAGCGACCTGGTGATGCGGCCCATCTGGCACCAGAAAGAGCATCGCGTGCAGGCGCACATCCTGGTCTGCTTTCTCGCCTATGTGCTGTGGAAGACGATGGGGCGGCTCTGTCACCAAGCGGGGCTGGGAGACGAAGCGCGGAAGGTGTTCGCCGAGCTTCAGCAAATCTCGCTGGTTGACGTTGTGCTGCCGACGCGCACGGGTATCGCACTCCGCAAGCACTGTGTCAGCCGTCCTACTGAACACCAGGCGATTCTCCTGCAGCGGCTCGGCCTGAAACTCCCCACCAGCCTCGAAATCGCGGACTTGTAGTGTAGACTTCGCCGCCTCCGCGTTGCAGGGAAAGGACTTTCCTGCGCAACTGCGGAAGTTGGGCTAGCGCGCTGAACCATCCCAACATCATCACGATCTACGACATCAGCTCTGACAGTAACCACGACTTCATTGCCATGGAGTATGTCGCCGGCAAGACGCTCGATCAGCTCATCCCTCGGAAGGGGATGCGGTTGAACGACGCGCTGAAGATCACCGTGCAGATCGCCAACGCGCTGGCCCGCGCCCACACCGCCGGCATCATCCACCGCGACCTGAAGCCGTCCAATGTCATGCTAGACGAGCACGGTCTGGTGAAGGTTCTCGACTTCGGGCTGGCTAAGCTGACCGAGACCGCTTTGGGCGAAGACGAAGCCACTCGCACCGCGAAGCCCCACACCGAGGAAGGGACCGTGGTCGGAACCGCAGCCTACATGTCGCCCGAGCAGGCGGAAGGCAAGCCGGTGGATGCGCGTTCGGACATCTTCAGCTTCGGCGCAGTGCTGTACGAGATGGTAACCGGAGTGCGAGCGTTCCGGGGCGACAGCCGGATGTCGACGCTGGCGGCGGTGCTGCACAAGGAGCCGCCGGCCTTCCCCGTGGACGTGCCACGGGAGTTGCAGCGTGTCGTCGCGCGGTGCCTGCGCAAAGACCCGGAGCGGCGCTTCCAGCATATGAGCGACGTCAGAGTAGCGCTGCTGGAGTTGAAGGAAGAGTCGGACTCGGGGATGCTCGAAGCGGTTGCGGGGAAGTCTCCGCGGCCGCGCCGGCCGCTCATCTGGGTGGGCGCGGCGTTGCTGCTGGTTGCGCTTGCCGCAGCCGGTCTGGCCTGGCGATCCGCCCGGCTAAGCGGCGAGGCGGAGACGGCGTATAGCGCCGTCCCGTTTACCAGTTACCCGGGGCTGGAGTCTGACCCAGCCTTGTCGCCGGACGGCAACCAGGTGGCTTTCGCCTGGCGCGGCGAGAACCAGGACAACCAGGACATCTATGTTCGCCTGGTCGGGACCGGGATGGGTCGGCCTCTGCGCATCACGACGGATCCGGAGCCGGACTACAGCCCGGCGTTCTCCCCCGACGGCCGGATGATTGCCTTCCTGCGGGATATTTCCGACGAGACTGCCGCGGCCTACGTAGTGGCGGCGTTGGGCGGAGCGGAGCGCCGCGTGGCAGAGATTCCAGGGTTGCCGCGCACGCGCGCGTCCGAGATCGTGGGGCGCTATCTCACTTGGGCCCCCGATGGCAAACACTTGGCGGTGACGTATCCGGTGGCGGCGGACCGGTCGCGCGCGATGGGCCTCTTCCTGGTCGATGTGGAAGCCGGCACAATGCGCGCTCTGATGCAGCCACCCGATGTCAGATCCGTGGATTCCTGTCCCGCCTTCTCACCGGACGGGAAGGTCCTGGCTTTTGTGCGTGGGGTCGTGAGCAAGCGCGACGTCTACAGCGTGCCTGTCGGCAAGGACTTTGGGGCGTTGGGAGAGCCCAGGCCGATCACCTCTAACAACACCTGGCTGAATGGGTTGGGTTGGACCGAGGACGGCAGAGAGATCATCTTCTCCTCGGGTCACCTGGTGGGACAGGCGCTGTGGCGAGTGGCTGCTTCCGGGGAGGCCGGCCCGCGACGCTTGCAGTGGGCTGGTGAAAGTGGCTTCCTTCCGTCCACCTCCCGCAACGGGCGCCGCCTGGTATACCAAACGTACAACGTGAACAAGAGCATTTGGCGACTGGAACTGGCGAAGCCGGGCATGGCCGCGGGCAAACCGCACCAGATCATCGCATCGAGCCAGTACGATGAGGCCCCCGCCTATGCGCCGGACGGCCGGCGGATTGCTTTTGTCTCGGTGGCGTCCGGAGCTTACGAAATCTGGGTTGCGGAGGACGGCGGCGGAAATCCGCATGCCCTCACGGCCATGGGCAGGGGGACGACGTCTTCACCGGATTGGTCCCCGGACGGCAAACGCATCACCTTCTGGTCAAGCATGGACGGGCAGTCGGAGATCTACACAGTGAACGCCGAGGGCGGCGGACTCCGGCGGGTGACGAACCATCCCGCCTCGGATTACTACCCGTCCTATTCACACGACGGCCGCTGGATCTACTTCTCCTCTGGGCGTTCAGGCTCCAGCGAGGTGTGGAAGGCGCCAGCCGATGGCGGCGAGGCAGTCCAGGTGACGCATGGAGGTGGGATCCGACCGCACGAGTCCCCCGATGGGAAGTTCGTTTACTATCTGCGGAGTTCGCCCAAACTGGACGTTGGCGATGGCCTGATGCGGATGCCGGTGAGCGGCGGTGATCCCGAGATGCTCCTGCCGGGCGCAGTGCGGATACACATATATCAAGTGACCGAGGAGGGGATCTACTTCGTGACCTGGTGGGAGCGGGTGAACCGCACAAGGTGGCAGTTCTACCGTTTTGCGGACGGCAAGACACAGACAGTGGCTGAGGCCACCGTTCAGAACTACCCCTATTTCTCTGTTTCCCGGGACGGGCGCAAAATGCTCTACACGGATCCTGGAACGGTGCCGGGCGACATCATGCTGGTGGAGAACTTCCGATGACCGGCCAACGCCTGCTGCACTACGAGATTGTCGAGAGGCTCGGCGAAGGCGGCATGGGCGTTGTCTACAAGGCCCGCGATACGCATCTGGACCGCTTCGTCGCCATCAAGGTGCTGCCGCCGGAGCGTGTGGCCGACCCGTCGCGCAAGGCGCGCTTCATCCAGGAAGCCAAGGCGGCCTCATCGCTGAACCATCCGAACATCATCACCATCCACGACATCTCCTCCGACGCAGGCCACGACTTCATCGCCATGGAGTACGTCGCCGGCAGGACGCTGGACCAACTCATCCCGCGCAAGGGTATGCGCCTGAACGAAGCGCTCAAGATCGCAGAGCAGATCGCTGACGCGCTGTCCCGGGCTCACGGCGCGGGGATCGTCCATCGCGATCTCAAGCCCGCCAACATCATGGTGGACGAACACGGGCAGACGAAGGTGCTCGACTTTGGTTTGGCCAAGCTCACCGAGCACGGCACCTCGGAGGACGACGTCACCGCCACCATGGGAGTGAAGACCGATGAAAAGGCTATCGTCGGCACAGCCGCCTACATGTCGCCGGAACAGGCAGAGGGAAGCCCGGTGGACGCCCGGTCGGACATCTTCTCGTTCGGCTCGGTGTTGTACGAGATGGTCACGGGACGGCGGGCGTTTCAAGGCGACTCGAAGATGTCCACGCTCTCCGCGGTTCTAAACAAGGAGCCGCCGCTGCTGGCCCAAGCCGCTCCGCACGATCTCCAAAAGCTGATGATCGTTGCCTGCGGAAGGACGCCAATAGGCGGTTCCAGCACATGGGCGATGTCAGGGTGGCGCTGGAGGAATTGAAGGAAGAGTCGGATAGCGGCAAGCTGGCTACTGTCCCCGCAGCCCCCAAGGGCAAGCGCGTATGGAGACCGGTTGCCGCTGCCGGATTGCTGGCGTGCGTGGCGGGCGGTCTCTGGCTACTGTGGCGATATCGGAACAGACCGTCCTCTGCGCCGCGTGTGTCGTCGATGACATATTTTGCAGGCAGAGAGCGCCAACCCGCCTTCTCCCCGGACGGGAAGCAAGTGGCATTTGTCTGGGACGGCGAGAAACAGAGCAACGATGATATTTACGTCATGCTCGTGGGAGCCACGACAGCGCTGCGGCTTACCAGCGACCTCGCTCAAGACGTTGCTCCGGCGTGGTCTCCCGACGGCACCCAGATCGCCTTTGTGCGTAAGTCTGGCGATCGCGCGGCGGTCTTTCTGACATCCGCATTGGGTGGGCCTGAACGAAAGTTGGCTGACTTTCAGCCGGTCCCTCAACCTCCAACGTCGATGGAACCGTCGCTTTCCTGGTCTCCAAACTCAGAGTGGCTGGTCTTGTCCGAAGCGGACGCTGACGGTGGCAACGGGCTCTCTCTGGTATCTGTCAATCAGGGTGAGAAGCGACGGCTTGCATCCAACTCGCTGACGACACTTCGTTATCATTATCCCGCATTCTCTCATGACGGAAGTAATCTCGCCTTCACGGCCTGTAGCGGAGAGCGCTCATGCGAGGCGTATGCCCAAGATCTCACCCGGGGTTATCTCGCTCAGGGCCAGCCGCGGAGGCTGACAAACCAGGGGGCGACAATCCTCGGAATTGCGTGGGCCCCGGATGGAAGATCACTGATCTATGCTGCGTCCCCGGACTTGGCCAGCCCTCGACGTCTGTGGCGGGTGCCTCTGTCTGGCGGCACTGCGCCGGAACTCCTGCTCTGGGCGGGAGACGCCGCGGCCCATCCCGCGGTATCCCGGACGGGCAATCGGCTCGCTTTCTCCCGGACCCTCCACCCGCAGTGGGGTATCTGGCGGTTCGAGGCGGGCGCTTCGCCAGCCATGTTCTTTCCCTCTGGCGGTGAAGGCGATCCGCAATTCTCGCCCGATGGGAAACGTGTTGCCTTCGTCGCCAACCGCCCCGGGAAGGGTAGCGAACTCTGGGTCGCCAATTCTGATGGGACGAACCAGGTCCGCCTGCTCGAAGCCACTGGGCGTATGGTGGGGGCGGTGAAGTGGTCGCCGGACAGTCGTTGGCTCGTCTACAACGCACAACAGGAAGACGGGCGCTGGGACACGATGCGGCGGGTGGCCAAGTGCGCAATCTTACCTCTCATCCGGCCGACGATACCCTTCCCAGCTACTCGCGGGACGGAAGGTGGATCTACTTCGCCTCCAATCGTACTGGGAGGTTCGAGGTCTGGCGCATGCCTTCGGCAGGTGGAGAGGCCCTGCAAATCACCGACAACGGGGGGGGTCGAGGCCCTGGAATCGTGGAACGGGGAGACCCTCTACTATACGAAAGGATGGTTTTCGCCCCTTTACGCGCGCCTAGCTGCGGGCGGCCCAGAGAGGCCAGTTCTGGAATCCGCAAGATTGGCCGTGCTCTCGTTCGTTGTGGCCGAGAATGGCATCTACCATGTTTGGCGACCCGACGATCCTCGCTCCGCCCTCTTCGAGCTCAGATTCTTCGATTTAAGTACTGGAAGAAGCCGGACCCTGACCGCGTTCGAGGCCGGTGCCAATCAGGGATTGACCTTGTCACCGGACCGTAAGACTGCCTTGTATGGCTATAGTAGTCGCCGCAACGACGACCTCATGCTGGTGGAGAACTACCGATGATCGGCCAGCGGCTGCTGCACTACGAGATCGTGGAGAAACCCGGCACCGTCTACGACATCTCTTACGATGCCCGTCACGACTTCATCGTCCTGGATGACATGACCTGAAGGAGGAACCCAATGAGAGAGAAACTGGACCAAGAAACAAGGGCGCTGCTGGGGGTGATGGACTCTCTGGGAGCGCCACCGATGGAGACCATGTCGGTGGAAGACGCACGGCAAGCGCTGCGGGCGTTGTTCGAATCCTTTGGCGGGCGGCCCGAGGAGGTAGTACGGGTTGACGATATCGAGATCCCAGGGCCGGGCGGCGCGATTCCGGCGCGGCTGTACTACCCCGCAGGAGACGAACCGCGGCCTGGGTTTGTACACTTGCACGGCGGTGGATGGGCAGTCGGGGACCTCGATTGTTATGAGGCCGATCAGAGGAAGATCGCCAACAGCACAGGTGCCGTCGTGGTGGCTGTGGACTATAGGCTCGCGCCGGAGCACAAGTTTCCCGCGGGTTTCGATGACTGCTATGCCGCCGCGGTGTGGGTTGAGCGGAACGCGGCTCGGTTGGGGATTGACCCCCGCCGAATCGTGATCGGTGGGGATAGCGCGGACGCAAACCTCTCCGCGGCGGTAGCCCTGAAAGCACGAGACCAGGGAGCCCCTGCTCTGGCACTCCAGGTCTTGATCTACGGCACGTACGACATTCAGTCAACCGGCACCGCATCCTACGAAGAGTTTGCGGAAGGTCATTTCTTGACCAAATCCATGGCGGAGTGGTTCCAGGAGTTGTACATCCGGGGGCCGGAGGACCGCGGCAGCCCCTATGCATCGCCGCTGTTGGCGACGGATCTTCGCGGCGTGGCGCCGGCGCTGTTCCTCACGGCCGAGTGTGACGTGCTGCGAGATGAGGGAGATGCCTACGCACGACGACTTCGGGAGGCCGGTACTCCCGTCACTGCGAAGCGTTTCTCGGGAACGATTCATGGCTTTGCGAGCTTGGCGAAGATGCTGCCGGTACATGCGGAAAGGGCATTTTCGGAGATAGGCGCGGCCGTGCGAACGCTGGGCGTCTGATTCCGGCCAGGATGTCGGACGGCCGCGGTACTGATCGCGGAGTTTTTAGGATGTAGATCCCGGTAGGTTCGAGCGCTGGCGCGGCAGCCCGTAGGCTTCTCCTTGGCTTGTGTCCGAGGTTTCCCTCTTCGTGCCCGTTTAGAATTCGCCGTGGCTCTGTTTCCAGCGCCCGCCACATCGCACGTAGCGTGCGGATTTCCCGCACCACGCGCTCCTGCACAGTTCATGACAAGGTTTATGAGACCGATCAGACCGGAGCGACTGCCGAGAGCGACTGTCTATAGGAAACTCGGTACTCCGAGAAGAGCCCGAGCGTTCCATACAGCCATTCCCTGCTCCACCGCTTCCAGCCGAAACCTTGACGCTGGCACGCCCGAGCCAGATGGCGCCGAATCTTCTTTTCTACCCAGTATCGGATGTCGCAGGGCGCCAGTTAGCGCGCCGCCGTTGCCGCCTCAAGCGCGAGATAGCGGTCGCGGTCCCCTTCGCCTTCAGCGTGGGACTTAACGTCGATGCGCATCTGCTGGTAATTATTGTCGGGACGGTAGGCCGGCCACTCCGGCAGGCCGGGGCCGTTCGGGTTGCCAGTCTTGATGAAATTCACGAAGTAGGACTGCATGGTTCTGGATACTTCGTAGTCGGCGGGCTCCCAGGTATAGCGCTTGTCGAGATCGAGGTTGCCCATGGCGTATTGGATCTCGGCGGAGTGCACCGCGCCGCGGGGGGCCGGGAGTTGCTGGGCGCCGGGTCCGGCGCCTGCATTGCCGCCCCTACCGGCCGCGGGCGCAGCGGGGGTGGGTTGGCCAGGCATGCCGAGATAAGCCGGGCGGGGACGGGCGTACAGGTAGCGGTATACCGGCTTGCCGCCGGTCTTCATCTGGAGTTCAGTCCACTTCCAGGTACCGTAGGAGATGAAGCGGGCGCTGGCCAAGTGGGCGGCAGCTTCGTAAACCGCGTCGGTGGTGTTGGCGGCGTAGGTCTTCAGCACCGGGTCTGCTTTTTCACCGTAGAACCTCCTGATGGCATTGGCGAGGGCTTCCGGTGTGGGGTCGTCGGCGCCCAGTACGGAGCGCGGGGCTTGCTCCTGGGTGTTCGACCCGGCCAGCAGAGGAACCTTGGCCTGCTCACCTGCTTCGAAGCTCTCCGTTAAGGTCTTCGAAAGGAAATAGCCGTCCATTGCCGTGCTGAAGCGGACGCCCTGGGCTTTGGCGACGGCGCCCTGAATCTGCTCCGCGGTCATAGCCCGAAGGGCTGCAAGCGTGTGGACGCCGGCGGCGGCTGCGAATTTGAGGCCGTTCTGTTCGGCCGCGGCAAGGGGCTGCGGCGGCAGGGTGGAGATTGCGGCGCCGCTCTCGCCGATGGCGCCGGCGATCAGGTCCCGCGAAAGAGGCGAAACCATGAGCGCGCTGACGGAGATCGAGCCGGCCGATTCGCCGGCGATAGTGACGCGCTCAGGGTCGCCGCCGAAGGCCGCGATATTCTTCCGCACCCACTGGAGGGCGGCCACTTGGTCCAACAAACCGTAGTTGCCAGCGGCGTGGCGCGGGGACTCCTTGATCAGTTCGGGATGGACGAAAAAGCCGAAGATGTTGGTGCGGTAGTTGACGGAGACGGCGAGCATGCCCCGGCGGGCCATGCTCTCGCCGTCGTAGCGCGGCTCGGAGCCGTCGCCGTTCTGGAAGCCGCCGCCAAAAATGTATACGAGAACCGGAAGCCTTTCGGTACTCGATTTGGCGGGCGTCCAGACGTTGAGGTAGAGGCAATCTTCGCTCATGCCATTGCTGCGGAACCAGTAGTCGGCGCCTGCTGAGGTGCGCTGCATGCAGCGGGGGCCGAACTGGTCTGCGTTGCGGGTGCCAGTCCAGTTCTTAACGGGTTGCGGCTCCCGCCAACGCAGGTCGCCGACGGGCGGCTGGGCGAACGGGATGCCTTTGAAAGTGCGCACGCCGTCTTTGGGCGCGGCGGTGGATTCGAGAACGCCGTTGGCGGTTTTGATGCGGTCGGCGGCGAAGGCCGGCAACACGGCGGCGGCGCAGATAACGATGGCGGGGAAGAGAGAGAGCATAAGAGGACTCATCTGAGATTTCGGTTTTGGAAACCCAACAATTGAGTGTCGCCGATTGTGCGCCCGGGGTCAACGCAAGTGGAGTTTGCTTCTTGGGAGTGCATCGTGCTGCGCTCGGATCGCCGGCAAGCCGGCGGATGGTCGCCAAACCGCGCCGTGAGTGAGGACCTCGTTTGGTCCGGAAACTCAAATGGTCGCCATTTTAGTTTTCGGGCCAAACAGGACGTTTTTTAATTTGATCGCCGCAATCGCCGCAATCCCCTTGCGCGATTTCGCCTGACGTTGTACTCTGTTTACACAGGCGAATAAAAGGCGAAATGCTATCCGCAGTTCTCAAGGCCAATCACCCGTTCTTTCTCCGCAAAAACGCTCCAGAAATGCTGTCCAGCGGCATGGCGGAGGTGGATCGCATCGCCGGTGGGTTCCCGCGCGGCGCGCTGACGGAGATTTGCGGGGCGGCCTGTTCCGGGCGCACTTCGCTGCTGCTTTCCGCTTTGGCAGTAGCTACATCCGGCGCGGAGATCTGCGCCATCGTGGACGCCTGCGACACGTTTCATCCCGCCTCGGCAGCCACGGCCGGCGTGGATCTCGACCATCTGATCTGGGTGCGTTGCGGCGGAAATGCCGAACACGCCCTCAAATGCGCCGATCTTCTGGTGCAGGCCGGCGGGTTCGGCCTGATCGCGCTCGATCTGGCGGACGTGCGGCAGAACGTGGGCATCCCGGAAATTCTGGACACGCACAGGCCGGATGCTTTCCAGCTCAAAGCGGTCCATTTGAAGGAAGGTCACGGCGTTTCGCATTGCGCCGCGCCGGCTACGCTGGCCTTGCGTGCCTATCGTCCACCCCGTCCGCTGGATCTCGCGCGCTTCCGCCGCAAACTCGCGGCCATCGCCGGGCCGTGGCGCACCTCCGGCGAATGGTGGAGCGCCACGCCATGGGATCGCGATGAATACGACGCGGCTCTGCTCGACGGCACACTCTACCGTATTTTTCAGGACCGCGGCACACGGCTGTGGTTCTTCGAAGGCAGTTACGACTGATGTACGTGGAACTGCACACACGCTCGGCCTTCAGTTTCCTCGAAGGCGCTTCCCTGCCCGAGGAACTCGTCGCGCGCGCCGTCGAACTCGGCTACCCCGCCCTGGCGTTGCTCGACCGCGACGGCTTTTATGGAGCGCCGCGTTTTCACCTGGCCGCGAAGAAAGCGGGACTCCACGCGCACATCGGCGCTGAACTCACAACGCATGAAGGCCAGCGTCTACCACTGCTCGCGCGCACTCGCCACGGCTATCGCAACCTCTGCCGCCTGATCACGCGCATGAAGATGCGCTCACGGAAAGGCGAAGGTTCGGTCGCTTTCGATGAACTTGCCGAATTCGCCGAAGGCGTCGTCTGCCTGACTGGCGCACACTTCGAAATCGCCGGCCGCCTCGCGGAAATCTTCGGACGCGATGGCGTGTACGTCGAACTCCAGCGCCATTACGATCGCGAAGAAGAGCTCCGCAACCAGGCTGCCATAGAAACGGCGCGGCGCTTGCAACTGCCCCTGCTCGCGAGCAATGGGGTCATGCACGCCAGCGCTGCCGGGCGCGAACTGCTCGACGCGCTCACCGCGATTCGCCATCACGTCACCATCGAGAAGGCCGGACGGCTACTGGCGCGCAACAACGAGCGCCACTTGAAATCGCCCGCCGAGATGGAGCGGCTCTTCGCCGATCTGCCCGTCGCCATCGCCAATACGCGCGAGCTCTCGGCGCGGCTCGAATTCACGCTCGAAGATCTCGGCTACGAGTTTCCGTGCTATCCCGTTCCGGAGGGCGAGACGATGGCAAGCTTCCTGCGCGCTCGCACGCAGGAAGGCATGTTGCGCCGCTACGGCCCGGACCACGCGCGCGCCCGCATTCAGGTGGAGCGCGAGCTCACGCTCATTGAAAAGCTGCGCCTGGAAGGCTACTTCCTGATTGTCTGGGACATCGTCGAATTCTGCCGCCACGAAGGCATACTCGCGCAGGGACGCGGTTCGGCCGCCAACAGCGCCGTGTGTTATTCGCTCGGCATCACGGCCGTCGACCCCGTCGGCATGGATCTGCTCTTCGACCGCTTTCTTTCCGAAGAGCGCGGCGAGTGGCCGGACATCGATCTCGATCTGCCCAGCGGCGAACAGCGCGAGCGCGTCATCCAATACGTCTACCGGCGCTATGGACTGCATGGTGCGGCCATCCTCGACGTGCTGAAGAACTACACGACTTACGCGACGTACTTCAAGCTGTTGAAATCCTGCGAGGACGATCCAAACGTTGAGCGGAAGAAGGCGGCACGGGCGCTGGCGCGTTTCTTGAAGCTGCACCCGCACAACATCGCCCAGAAGACCGAGGTGATGGTGGAGCATTTCCATGGCGTGACCCGACATAAGATCGGCGGCCGGGCCAAGGCGATGGTCGTGACATGCTCTCGCATCGAGGCGGTGCGGTATAAGCAGAGCTTCGACCGGTACATTCAGGAGAAGGGCTATCCGATTCGATCGCTAGTGGCATTCTCGGGAACCGTGCAGGATGACAAACTTCCGGACGTCACCTATTCCGAGGAGCAGATGAATCACGGTATCCGGGAAAGAGAACTGCCCGAGAAGTTTGCGTCGGCAGAATACCAAGTGCTGCTCGTTGCGGAGAAGTACCAGACCGGTTTTGATCAGCCTCTTCTGCATACGATGTACGTCGACAAGCGGTTGGCCGGCATCCAAGCCGTGCAGACTTTGTCGCGACTGAATCGAACCCATCCTCTGAAGGAAGATACCTTCGTCCTTGATTTCGTCAATGATCGCGACGAGATTCAGGAAGCGTTCAAGACATACTACGAAGGCGCTGAGATGGGGGAAGAGGTCGACCCAGCGCGCCTGTATCAGATCAAGTCGGAGTTGGATGGTTCCGGAATCTATCTCGCTGAGGAGGTCGAACGGTTCACCGCGATCTACTTCAAGCCCAAGCAGCGTCAGAGCATGCAGGACCACCAGGCGATGAACGCAGCGCTCGATCCGCCCGTGTCACGATTCCAGGTGTTACAGGCGAGGGCCGAAGAAGAGGCCGAGGCGTGGCGCGGAAAGCTGGTCGCATTTCGAAGCCTCTACGGCTTTCTCAGCCAGGTGATTCCGTATCAGGATTCAGACCTGGAGCGGCTGTACGTTTTCCTTCGCCATCTTGCGGCCAAGCTTCCCCGGCGCAAGGGAGGGACGCCTTACCAGTTCGACGAGGAAGTCCGGCTGGAGTATTACCGGCTCCAGAAGATCAGTGAGGGATCAATCTCGTTGCAGGCGGGAACGGCGCGCGCGCTTGACGGGCCGGCCGAGGTGGGCAGCGGTGTCGCTCGGGAGGAAGCCGTGCCTCTGTCGCAGCTCATCGACGTCGTCAATGAGCGGTTTGGGACGGACTTCAACCAGGCCGACCAGTTGTTCTTTGATCAGATCGTTGAAGTTGCCGTCACCGACGACGGTCTCCGGCAAGCGGCCGCGGCGAACCCGGAGGACAAGTTCGAGCTCGTTTTCCGGAATCTGCTTGAGCGTCTCTTCGTGGAGCGTATGGACCAGAACGAGGAGATCTTTGTTCGGTTTATGAACGACAAAGCATTCCAAAAGGTGGTCACTGCGTGGACGGCGGCCGAGGCGTATCGGCGGCTCCGGGCGCAGTCTCCAGCGAGCCAGCCGACCAGCTCAGTCTGAATTGGCGACGTGGCCGCACTCGCGTTCGTCGGCGGTTTTGGCCCCCGTGGTTTGAATGCTCGCCGAAGGCCGCCAGCTTGAACGGGGCCGTCAACAAACGCTTCCTGTCAACCGGAGAAACCAGAGAATTGGTACCCGACAACGTGGGGTTCGGCCTCAACCCTGGGGTTGAGCTTGCACCCCCGCGGAGTCTCCTTTCCAACTGGAGAGACCGCCCGGCGCGCGAAAACCTGCGGAATGTGGGGGATACGGGCAACGGTCACGGCCGGCGCTGCTGTCAAGATAATAGCTGTGTGAATTTGGGACTCGGAAGGAGTGGCTCCCCGAGACGGACGCATTTACGAACTCTCGAATAGAGAATTTCGGCAGAGCGGCGCTCTCCAGGCTGTTAACCAAGGGCGATGTTTCGTATTTGCGTGTGCTTCGCGGCACTTCCCCGCCCCGCCGATTCGTCTCATCAGGCTATTCATACTCCTGCAACCGCTGGTTGACGAGGCCCGTCACATAGGCCAGCAGCCGCGCCCATTTGTTGTCGCGCCTGGTGAACGAACATCATACGCGGTTTGTTGAGTAACCGGTGCGATGGATAATTTGACCATACGACCACCGCAAACCTCCATCGCAGACTTGGCGGACCTTCCTCGAGAATCACGTCAAAACCATGGTGTCGGTCGACTTCTTCACGGTGCCGACAATCCGCTTCCAGGTCCTGTACGTATTCCTGGTTCTTGCCCATGACATTAGGCGCTGGCGTGCGATTCCCTGAAGTTAGGCAGTTTAACCATCTCTCCGCCTCGCATGGCGGATTCATGGGCGCAGATTCCCGCGCAGGTCCAGTTCAGGGACTGGTACACATCCGGAAACGACGGCCGGCCCTCGATCACGCTGCTCACGAATTCGTGCACCAGGTGCGGGTGTGAACCGCCATGCCCGCCGCCCTGAATGAACGAGAGGTGCGCGTGCTCGGTATCGTAAACGCCCTTGGTGGTGAAGCGCTGGATCGGTTCGGGCAGCAGACGGGCATAATCGGGCACCGGCACCCGTTGCGGTTGCTCGCCCACGTGGATCACCGGCTCCTCGCCTTCGATGAGTTGCCACTCGAAGGCCGCCTTGTCGCCGTAAACGTCGAAGCTCTCGATATACTGCCGCGCCGTCTCGAACAGCGATCGCGTGACCTCGAACGAAAGCTGCTGGCCGCGCACCTTGAACAGCGCGCTCTCCACCGCGAACGGCGAACCGTACTTGGCCACCAGGTTCGGCGCAATCTGCCCGGAACCGAAGCAGGATACGTACTCGGCCTCCCCTTTCACCAGGGCCAGGCAGGGGCTCACCGCATGCGTCGCGTAGTGCATGGGCGGCAGCCCTTCCCAGTATCCCGGCCAACCCGCCATCTCCTGCTGGTGGCATCCGCGCATGAACTGAATCCGGCCCAGCTTTCCGGTATCCCGCAGTTCACGGATGAACAGGAATTCCCGCGAGTAGATAGCGGTCTCCATCATCATGTAGTTCTTGCCGGATGCTTCGGCCGCCTTCACGATTCCCCAGCATTCCTCGATGCTGGTGGCCGCCGGCACCGTGCTGGCCACGTGTTTGCCGGCCTTCAAGGCGGCAATGCTCTGCGGCGCGTGCAGATGGATCGGCGAATTGATATGCACCACGTCCACCTGCGGGTCCCGGATCAACTCCTCAAAGCTGGTGTACCGCTTCTCCACGCCGAACTGATCGCCCACCTCGTCCAGCTTTTCTTTCGAGCGCTGGCAGATGGCGTACATGTTGGTGTTGGGGTGACGCTGGAAGATGGGGATGAACTCCTTGCCGAATCCCAGCCCCACGATCGCGACATTGATTTTTCCTTGATGCATATTCTTCTCCAATTGACGTTTTCTGAAACGGTCACTGCCTTACAAACCATCCGCGCGAAGCCGGTTCCTGCTTCAAAAAATCAAGGCGCGGTTTCGCGACTTTTTCCCTGCCTTCCGGCAAATACTATTGCTTCTTGGCTTCGTCTGGCTCCATCATTTCCACGCGAATGCCGTTGGCGTCCTTCAAGTTCATGATCCAGTGATTGTTTTTCGCCAGAAACGGCTTGAACCCGCCGGAAAGTCCCCTCTCGACGAGCGCCTTGTACGCCACCTGTATGTCCGCGGCCGCGAAGCAGATGTGCTGGCGCGCGGAGGCGGGCGATGCGGTGTGAACCATCTGCTCAATGTAGTCGCCATTGATCCTGGTTCCCGGCATATCCATATTGATCCACCGGATTTCCTGGTCGGGGCCGCCGCGCAGGGATTCCTTGAACCCGAGTTTGTCGCGGTAGAAAGCCATGCCTGCGTCCAGTTTGTCCACGGCAACGGCCGCATGGAATAACTGCCCGGTCACTCTCTGCGATCCCAGAAATTTCCCCCGGTTCCTGGCTTGGAGCGAGCCCGGCGCGTACTGGACGAAATCGATCCGCATCCCGAAGGGGTCCGCCAGTATCACGTGCAGGCTGCCGTCCGCGCCCTTGCCCACAGGGCCCGGCTTCAGGCCGCGCCGCTCCAGCATGGCACGGAGTTTCGCCGCATCCGGCGTGAGCATCGAAATGCCCCGCAAGCGGAAACCTTCCGCCGGCACGGCGCCCGCCGAAAACACCATGTACTGATCGTCGTTCAACTTGAAATAGACACATGTGGACCCGTCCGGCTCGCACGGGACCTCGAATGCCTGCTCCAGCCCCAGCATGCCGGCATAGAACTGCCGCGTGCGCTCCATGTCTTTCACCACGTAGTGCATGCCGGCAAGCCGGGTAATGGGAAGATCCTCGGCGGCGCAGATGGCGGCCAGCAGAAAACACGATATAAGAATTCGCAGTCTCATGGGTTTCCCGATTTCCGCGCCGCGTACTTCTTGGCGAATCCGTTGCGGCTGTTCATGACCGTATAGGAGCCGTCCGCATTCACGCTGATCTTGATATGCGGCGCCTGTTCGCCGCCGCTCCCATGTGATCGTCCTCAAAATGGCTGACCACCAGGTAGTCCACCTTCTTGACGCCGTCCTGGTTCATGAAAGCCAGAATGTGATTGGCTGTGCGCGACGGACCGGCGGCCTTCAGACCAAGGCCGCCAGCGAGACAGCGTACGCAGAGCGCACTCGCTGGGAGCTTCATATCGGCTGCCATCATATCACGAACGAAGCAAATAGAAATCAAAAGCAAGTGCGCCCGCGCTGGAGCCGCCTGTGTCCTACTCGAAGGCCAGCGCCCGGTGTTCCAGGGGTGCGCAACAGAAGTGGGGATCAGAACACTTACAGAGCCGTGACCGTAAGGGAGCGGTCGAAAGTTACTATTTGCGACGCAGTATACTGAAAAGCCACGACTGAAATTCTGATTGAGGAGAACCTTATGCAAGTCAAGAAGCTCAACCGGACCGTGGCCGCGCGGGCAGCGCTGGCGTTGCTCTTGGGCTTGGCGCCGTATTCCATTCCCGGGCAGTCCAACATCGGTACGCTGCGTGTCGCCATCACCGACAAGGCCAGCGGGAAAGTCGTGCCCGCAATAGTCTGCATCACTTCGCTGGCGGACAAGTCGTGGCGCGTACCGCCCGACGGGACGATTGTCTCGCCGCATATTGTTACGAGCAAAGAGCAGATAGCGGGCTGGGCAGCGGGGCCGGGGACCAGAGAATGGTCGCCCGGAGACATCGGCCCCGTGCGGCTGACGGTGACCGTACCACTGCCGGGTATTCCCTTGGATCAACCTCAACACGATGTCTACCCTGTGTACGCGGGCTTGCCGGCGATGCCGTATTGGAACGAACCGGTGGCGTACTTTGTCTCGAAGCCCTTCAGCATCACGCTGCCGCCGGGGAAGTGGCGTCTGGCGGTGAGCCGCGGGGTGGAATATTTCCCGGTCTTTGAGGAATTCACGATCGCGCCGCGGCAGAAGCTGGAACGGGACGTCAGATTGGCGCGGTGGGTGGACATGCGGCAGCAGGGCTGGTATTCCGGCGATCCGGAGTTTCACAACTGGCGCGACCAGCCGTGGCGAAACGAGTTTATTCTTACGTGGGCGGAAGCGCAGGACATTCACATGACAAGCGTCCTCAGTTACAGCAAAACGCTGACGGAGTTTGGCCACCCGCAAATGGGTTACGGCAAGGATTTCCGCTACCAGATGGGAGACTATGCGCTGGCTTCCGGCCATGAAGGTCCACGCCCGTCCTACGCCGAACAGGGTCACCTCATGCAGCTTAATATCAAGGCGGCTGTTCGCAACCGGGACCAGCTTATGGATAAGGTGTGCGACGTCGTTCACGAGCAGGGCGGCCTATGCGGTTACGCGCACCTGCCCTGGACGCCGTCGTATTATCACCGCTTGCATCCGGAACAGGATCTCCACCCGGGCTGGGACGCGAGCATCAATACGATCCGGGGCAAGATCGATTTCATGGAAATCCTGCAATTCCGGCAATTGGGAGTGGAGGATTATTACGATTTTCTGAACATGGGCGTCAAGCTGACCGCCTTGGCGGGCTCGGATGTTAGCGGGGGCTATATGCTCGGAGAATCGCGGGTCTATGCGTATACGGGCCGGAACTTTTCGGTCGATTCGTGGTATGCCGCCGTCAAGCAGGGCCGCACGTTCGTTACCAACGGGCCCATGTTGGCGCTGACGGCCGGGGGCGCGATGCCCGGGGATGAAGTACGGGTCCGGAAGAATGCGAACGTGCGTATCCAGGTGCGTGCCTGGGCGCCAGAGGCGATCGGGGCGCCGAAGGTGCTGGAGGTTCTCTCACAGGGGCGGGTGATCCGTGCGGTGGAGTCGCGCGACCCGAAGCAGAGCGAACTGACGGCGGAGTTCGAATTGCCGGCCGGCGAGAGCCAGTGGATCGTGGCGCGTACCACAACTTTCAACGCCGCGGTGGCTCACACCTCGCCCGTGTATGTGATCGTGGATGGGGCGAGCTTTGCCGACAGGGCGCAGTTGCCGCAGTTGGTCGAGAAGCGGCTGAAAGTACTTGACTTTATCGAGAAACGTTTGCGCGATCGCCAATATACGCAGCGCCATGGCTATTCGGTTAGCGAGTTGCCCCTCTTGATGGAGAGTATCCAGGATGCGCGCGCGAAGTACAAGGCCGTGGGGCAAACCCGGTAACGGCACGGCGATAGCAAATCATGCAGTTTTTCGTGCCTCGTCTGCGGAATCCGTGGGTAGAGGCGGTTCGGCGGGACTACTGATCGACGATGTGACGATGAATCCGCGATGCGGAGTTTTCGTACCCTGCCGCCGCTGAGTGGCATTGAGCCGGTAATGGAGGCGCAAGATGCACTTGTATCTTAGATCGACGCTTGCTTTCGTATGTTGTCTGTTGATCTCTTTTTCCCTGCCGCTGCCGGGCCAGACCGGCAACGGCAGCATCCAAGGAACGGTTAGGGACTCGAGCCAGGCCGTCGTGCCGAATGCGACCGTTCTTCTCGAACAGGTGGACACGGGCCGCCAATACAAGTCGGCAACGAATGCGACCGGGTACTACCTTTTTGCGTCACTGCCGCCCGGCGATTACTCCATCTCCGTGGAGTTTTCCGGCATGGAGAAATGGAAGGCAAAGGTGCTGCTCCAAACTGGTCAAACCGCAGTCATGGACGCCGTTTTCAAAGTCGGCGGTACGGCGACGGCAATCACGGTTACCGGGGACTTGACTCCACTTGTAACCACGACCAGCGCCTCGCTGGCCAACGTGGTCGAACGGGAACGCATTGAGCAGTTGCCCCTCAACGGGCGTTTCCTGCAGAGCCTGGTCATGGTCACTACGCCTGGCCTCGAAGGCAGCGGCGACGCGCCGCGAGTTTTCGGACTGCGCGATGCCGCCATGGAATACGTGCAGGATGGCGCGGTCCTTGACCGGCGTTTTCAGGGCACCATGCCCAGCCGCCCTCCGGGCCTCGACACCGTCAACGAATTCGGGGTTGAAACCAGTGTTTCCTCGGCCAAACTCAGCCGCCCGGCTACAACAGTCATCTCCACCAAAAGCGGCGCCAACCGGTGGCACGGGGGAGTGTTCTACACGGCGAGAAATAATGGTTTAGGCGTTGCGCGACGCAGGGAAGACTACTATGATAAGCCGCCCGAACTCGTTCGCAACGAGTTCGGCGCTTCGCTCGGTGGACCGGTCCATATTCCCAGACTCTACAACGGACGCAACCGGACCTTTTTTTTCGCCTCTTGGGAGGAATACCGCCTGAGGCAGTCGACCACGGCGGCCCTCGCCCTGCCGACGGCGGCTATGCGGCAAGGAGACTTTAGCGGATTGCAGGACGGCGTCGGCCGCCGGAACACGCTATATGATCCGTGGACGACGTCCGGACCGGCCTGGCAGCGCCTCCCGTTCGCCGGCAACGTCATGCCGGCGAACCTTCGGAGTCCGGTGGGTGCGCACATATTCAACATCACCCCGGCGCCAACGCTGGTGGAGGTCAATCCCATGGCCGGAGACAATTACTTCGGCGTGCTTCCCTCGGCACAGGACCAGCGCACATACACCGTTCGGATCGACCATCGGCTCTCGGAGAAGGACCAGGTTTTCGGGCGCTACACCACTGGAAAGAGACTCGGCATATCCAGCACTGCGGGAGCCCCCACGGCGCTGGATCTGACCGGCAACGTCAACCGCGGCATGGAGAATAATCACAATTCGATGCTGTCCTGGACCCATCTCTTTTCTCCCATCTTTTTCATGGAGACGATCGGAACCGGCGCGTCGGTTGCGAGCCGGGGCGCAAACGCCGTCCGTGGCGGCGAAGACAATATCGCAGGAAAACTGGGGCTGCCGAATCCGCTGAATGGCCTCGGTCTCCCGAATTTCGGCCAGACGGGCTTCGATAACACCTTCAATGGTCCGAAACCCGAGGAGGACGATGATCGGACCATCACCGTCGAACAGAACTTCACTAGAATCCAGGGGAAGCATCAGTTCGAGCTCGGCTGGCGTTTCCGGAAGGACTTTATCGACGTGCTGCCGTTGCAGGAAGAGTTGCAAGGAAGCGTTCAGTTTAACAGTGGGGCCACGGCTCTGTATGATCCGGCCACCGGCAGCGCCATGGGCGCCGTCACTCGTAGCGGTCACAATGCGGCGAATGTTTACCTTGGGGTCGCGGCCCAGTATCTGACACGGTTCGGCCGTAGCTGGTATCACATCCGGAACAAAGAGTACTCCGGCTATTTCCAGGACAATTGGAAGGTCTCGCCTTCTCTGACGCTGAATCTCGGTCTGCGTTATGAGTACTTCTCTCCGTATTCGGAAACCGGCAACCAGTTGGTAGGTTTCGATCCCGGCTCGAAGTCGATTGTGTTGGGACTCCCCGTGGACCGCATGATTCAGATGAGGGGCACCACGCAAGCGATCGTCAATGCCTACCAAGGCATCGGAGTGAAGTTCACCACTCCAGATGCGGCAGGCCTGCCGGGAGGCTTCATTTATCCGAACCGCCTGGATTTCAACCCGCGCGCCGGGTTTGCTTATAACCTGAAACGGGGCCGCCGTTCCGTGGCGTTGCGGGGCGGCTTCGGAATGTACCGGTTTACCATCCCTGTGCGAACTTTCCACCAGGCGATGCGGATGAACCCGCCATTTCGTGCCGATTTTCAGAATTCGATCACGGAGGCGGCGCGCTCTCCGGACGGCAAGGCCAATTACGGAATGCGTTCCGTTCCCACAATCATCGCCGGAGTGAATTCGCAAAATGCGATCAACATGAATTCACCGAGCCTGATTCCGCCGGGAAGTTTCAACTCCGCCTACTACGATCCGCATCAGCCTACCTCGACCGCGCAGGAGTGGAACCTCACGCTGGAAACCGAGATCCACAGAGATACGCTCTTCAGGGTTGGGTATGTCGGCACGCACGGCTACAACCTCGAACAGTTCAATCTATACAACCAGGCGCCAAACGGGTACGTCTGGTACGTGACGACGGGGTTGCCGCTGCCGGCCGGACAGTTTGCAAGCTCCGCGACTCGTTCCTTCGACCAGACTACCTACGGACAGATCGAGGAATACAAAAAGAGCGCCTGGTCGAACTTCAACGGTCTTCAGTTAGAGGTGCGGCGCCGTTTCAGCAAAGGAATTGGCTACCAGTTGTTCTATGTGCTCAGCAATGCCCTGGGCACCGGCACCATGACATCCACGGGCGGTGGCTTTTACGATACTGCCGTGCTGGATCCGGCGGCTTTTCTGCCGGGCGCCGTTCCTTTGGACTACGATGCGCGGAATCGCTTCCTCAACTACCAGCGCGACACGGCGATCCCGCACCATCGCATCCGTTGGAATTTCCTGGTTGACCTGCCGTTCGGACGCGGTAAGAAGTGGCCGGGAAGCGCGAATGCGATTGTAAGCCGGATCTTGGGAGGGTGGCAGTTGGCCGGCTTCGGGTCCTACTCCAGCCGCTACTGGGCGCTACCGGCCGCAAACTGGGGCGCGCAGAGTACGGTGGAAACCTACGGCACCGGGTATCCGATCCAGGATTGCCGCAGCGGCCGCTGCATTCCGGGATACCTCTACTACAACGGCTACATTCCGGCCAATCGTATTAACAGCACCGATGCGCAGGGCCGGCCGAACGGCGTAATGGGAGTTCCGGAAAGCTATCGCCCCGCCCATCAGCCGCTCACTCCAGTCCCCGCCAATGGCGGCGGTCCCTCGGACCCAAACTATGCGCTCTACGAAACCAACACGGTCTTCGTCCCATTGAAGAATGGCAACCAGCAGCGGGTCAACTACAATACGAACCTGCACCCGTGGCGCAATCAGTATCGGTCGGCGCCGTGGACATTTAACCTGAACGCCTCGCTGTTCAAATCCATTCCGCTGACCGAGCGCGTCAATCTGCGCTTGAATGCGGACTTCTTTAACGTGTTGAACAACCCCGGATTGCCACTGCCTAACTCCGCTTCGGGCATTCTGAGCCTGCAGAATTCCGCGAACGCTCCCCGGCAGTTGCAGTTAACGCTCCGGCTTGCATGGTAAGCGGCTTACGAATCACAGAACAGAACCCCCGAAGGGGCAGTATAATTTCTGATATGGAGCGACCTTGTCAAGCTCTGGATAAAACTGAGTCTTGACGTGGTTTGATCTTGGGCCGGTTTTCCTCGGCAGGAGGGAAGCCGGCCTTTTGTTTTTGCGAGTATCCGTGAAGTGTTCCCGCCGGAGCCTGTCCGTAGTCAAATCCTCATGTCTTCGTGAAATCAGCAACCTGCATCTCTCCGCAGAAAGCCAGCCGCAACCACGTTACGGCATGTTACAACAGTGAGTTCGTGATCGAAATCATCATCTCAACCCTCGCCGCCATCCGTGTTTTCTTTATCAGCCGAAGCGACACGGCCCTCGAGGTTATCGCGCTCCGACAGCAGATCGTCGTATTGAAACGCAAACGACCGCGACCAACATTGAACTCTGGGGATCGGTTTTTCTGGACCATCCTCCGCCGCTTCTGGTCCCGTTGGGCCGACGTCTTGGTCATCGTGAAGCCCGATACTGTTGTCGGCTGGCACCGCGCCGGGTTTCGGCTCTACTGGCGGTGGCGTTCACGGCCACGGGGCGGTCGACCGAAGATCACCGATGAGATTCGTGGGTTGATCCAACGGCTGGCGCAAGAAAACCCAGACTGGGGAGCACCGAAGATCCACGGTGAACTTCAGAAACTCGGCTTCGTCGTCTCCGAGAGTAGTGTGGCCCGGTGCCTTCGCCGAATCCGTCATCGCGGAGATCCGGCTAAGAAATGGCTGGCTTTCCTGGAGAATCACCGCGAGGTGATCACTGCTTTCGACTTCTTCACCGTGCCAACCGTGACGTTCAAGCTGCTCTACTGCTTCTTCATCATTGAGCACGGAAGAAGGAAGATCCTGCACTTCAATATTACCTACCATCCGACGGCAGAGTGGGTGGTTCAACAACTGCGCGAAGCCTTCCCAGAAGTTGGCCTATATCGGTACGCAATCTTTGATCGCGACTCGAAGTTCGATGCCAATGTGATCGGTTTCTTGCAGGCAACAGGTCTGAAACCCAAGCAAACGAGTGTGCAGGCACCTTGGCAAAACGGCGTTTCCGAACGTTGGGTGGGATCTTGCCGCAGAGAGATTCTCGATCATGTCATCCCACTCAACGAAGAGCATCTCCGACGACTGGTCCGAAATTACGTCGACTACTACCACCAGAGGACCGCGTTCACGACTCGCTCAACAAAGACACTCCAAAATGGAGGGCCGTTGAGCCGAAGCCCTCACCCCAGGCGACGGTGTTCGCACACCCTCGTCTGGGCGGGCTGCATCATCGCTACTCCTGGCGCGAGGCGGCGTAGCGGCCGGGCGCATCTAACTTGACGTCCCTATCGCTTCACTCGGGGCGCGTAGGATCGGTGCATGTTGCTGGCGCAATTGGTGCGTTGGAAAATGTTCTTGAAGGCCGAATTCAGATGGAGAGCATCGTTCGACATCACTAAGTCACGCTGACTTTGATCGTGGCTCGTTGCGACAGCGATCTTTCGAGGTTACGTAACGTCCCAGCGACTGCAGATTCGGAATTGACTACGCACAAACCTCCGCATCGCGGATTCATCGTCACATCGTCGATCATATCCGGCATCATTCGAAGCTATCGAGCGCCGGATGGAGCCGGCGCTTTCCTCCGGCCCGCCGTGCGCGGGCCGACGGAGGAAAGGTCGAAAGGCTGAAAGCCGATCTGCAGAGCGGCCGAGCCGGGTTTCAGGCGAAAGTCGCCCTTCCGCGGATTCACAAAAAGCGGATCCGCAATTTTCGAATCGGCATCCAGTCCGAGGCCTTGCCATTCAGCCCAGGTCCGCGCGCCGAAGAGGATTTCCCCTCCGCCCTCCTGCCAGTAGAGATTCTTTCGCATGACGAATTCATCCCGCTGCTTCGGACGCCAAGGGCCCTTTATTACATCTTGTCCAGCCTGCCAATAGAAGATGTTCCGCTCCAATATGTAGCTGCTGCCTTCCAAAACGGCGGGCTTGGGCATGTTCCCGCTGGGTTCGATTTGCGCCAGTTCCCCGAAGGCGAAGATGTTGTTGCGAATCGTGTTGCGCCGGCCGTAATTCAGCCCGAACCCGCCGGTGGTGGTGTCGTAGGCGATGTTGTTCTCCACCACGATGTCCGCGCTTCCCTCGTCCAGGTAGATACCGCGGCCGACGTAGTCCGCACAATGAATATCGTGCAGGAGGTTGTAGCGGATGACGGTCCCGGGCTGTGTGCCGAGCGTGTAGATGGCGCCGAGGTCGCTCGACTGCCGCTGGCCGATCTGGTGAATGTGGTTATATTCGATCACATTGCCCCGCGCCAGCGACTTGCCGTATCCCCAGGTCCAACCCACGGAGATACCGATCTGGTAGAAATCGTGAATGTGGTTGTGACTGATCAGGTTGTTGTAGCTCTGGCCGATCAAGATCCCATGGCCCTGGTGAAACACCCTGCCGCCCTGGCGAATCTCATTGTCTGAGATTTCGATATCGTGGGTCTCTTCTTTGGGGTTGTCCGGGAACGGGCTTTTCATGCCGGGAGGAAGGTTGCCGATGCGGTCGGGTTCCCCGATCTTGATGCCGCCCGTGCCTAAATCGGACAACTCCGAACCTACCAGGCGATCCTTCTCGCACCCACGGGAGAAATGAATCGCATATCCGCTCACGTGAGTGATAGCGCACGCCTCAAAGCTACAGTGCCGCGCCCAGTTGAGCTGTATCGCCGCCGGCATCGACGCCGCTCCCTGTAATTGATACCGGTCGGCCGTTCCGTCGGTGGGCGGCCACCATTCCGAATGCGAGAAGGTCAGGCCCCGAAAAGTCAAATGCTCGACATTGCGATCCTCTTTCGGATTCCCCTCAATGGCCATGAACTGGCCGAGCGCCGGCGCGATGACCTCCGCGTTGTCCATTCGCTCGCCGGGCATCGGCAGGTAATACAGCACGCCCGTCTTGCGGTTGAGATACCATTCTCCTGGCGAATCCAGCAGTTCGAGCGCGCCCTCCACATAGTACCGGGCCAGCGCAGGCTTCTGGCCGAAACCGTCTGTCAACCGCATTTGGCTGCGCTTGTTGAGAGTTACCATATGTTGCGTCTCGTCGATAGCGGCGATGCCGCGCCGTGTGCTGATCCAGAACGTGAACAGCACGATATCGACGTCCTCAAGGTTCTTCCAGCGTTCGATTTCACCGGGCTTGAATTGAAAGCGCTCCTGACCAGTCTGGTAGGGTTTCTTCAGGTCCAGGTCCGGCACGGCGGCGATCCGGAAGAATCCTTCGTTCGGTTGGCGAGCCAGCCGGCGACGCTGACCATTCACCCACAGTTCGTGGAAGTGCCACTTGCCCTCGCGCGCCGCAGGGATTTCTGTGGCCCAAAGCCGCTTGCCGTCCACGGTGACTTCTTTCCAGCCGGTGATGGAGCGTCCACCGCTCAGTACCGGCTTTTCATCGTGGTAGGCCGCATAAGTGACGGGGCAATCTTTCGTGCCCGAATCCTCGAAAGTGAACCGCACGGTTTGCGAAAGCGAATAGGATCCGCCCCGCAGGTAGACGGTGACCGGCTGCTTCAGCGCGCCGCCCTGCTTACGTTTCTGTTCGCGCACCGCATCTCTTGCGCGTTCCAGCGTCGCAAACGGACCGTCCGTTTTGGACGCGTTCGGAGCCGCGAATTTTCCGGACCACGTGTCCGAGCCATTCGGGGCAATGTGCAGCACAAGCGGCGTAGCGGCCTCCGCACAAAACGTGATCGTGAACGCAAACAGCAAAAAACCGAGGCGCGACTTTCCCAAGACACTGCTGATATTAGACATGATGCAAGTCCGTTCCTATGCGTATTGACCTAGGTTGCCATGCTAGCACATCTTCTTCATACACTGAGAAATCGTCAGAAGGGGCGCAGTGAACCAACGACTTAGTTCCAGTCCCGCAGAAAAACGAGTGGCATTAGGTTAAAGGTGGTTTTCAGGCCCTCTTGGGGTGCCTGGAGAGGGCACTTAAATATT
Organism: Bryobacteraceae bacterium; assembly: GCA_963668605.1. Lineage (GTDB taxonomy): Bacteria > Acidobacteriota > Terriglobia > Bryobacterales > Bryobacteraceae. Next base: position 6,690,385 of record OY764903.1, on the reverse strand, counting down.
TTTGGCGCGTTTTCGACACACCTCCTCCCTGCCTTGGGGCTGCGAGCGCTTACCGGATCGCCCGGCTGGTTTATCGGATGCTGAAGTACGGCCAGAAGTCGATCGAGGCGCTCAGCGGTACGACGAGAGATACCGCCGGCAACAAATTGAAATCCCGCAAAAGAAAGCGGCCGAACTCGGATTTCAGGTCGTCAATAGCTCACCAGCAATAGGATGAAGAAAGTTTCTGGAGAGCGATTGTGATCCGATGTACAAGTAGACTGTGGCAGATTTGTCCGGGTTTTCCGGCAAGTTTGCCGACGAATCTATGCGACTACAGTTCTTCCCACCCTTTCCAGAGCGGCACTGGCCCGAAGGCCGGCTTCCGGCTCGTGACAAATGGCACACACTCCATCCGCACAATGATGTTGACCGAGCTTGAGGCCGTCCTGGCGGCGGTTTCTGCGGCGGCCGGCGCCGCTGCGCGGGCGAGCGAGTAGAACTCGTGAACACGGCCGGAACTGGCAATCTGCCGCTGATTCTTACTCTGCGCTGGCCGATGCCTTGGACGCGGCGTTCGAGCCAAAGCGCCGCACGCACTCCGCGTTTTGGGCAAACTGATCTTTTTGTTTGTCCCACATCCCGACCACCACGGCGTCGGTCGGCTTGATGTTCTCGAACGCCTCTTTGAAGGCTGCCTCAACGAATTCCGGCTTCTCGCACAGACGACCGGCGGCCAAGATTTTGTATGCCAAGCACGGTTTCTTCACCTGCTTGATCGTCTTGTACATGCGAGGCGGATCGCCCCGCAGAAAAATTTCGTCCCCGCCGTAAGTTTCCCAAACACGATTCTTGGTGTGATAAGCTTCGACAGGCATCAGGTCTGGGTTAAACGCGAAGAGCTTCTCCAGTTCCTCCCGGGTGCGACCCCACCGGTACACGCAGGTCATGTAGTAATCAACATCCCAGTCCTGGGACTCGATTTCCTCGATCGCTTCCGGTATGTGGCTGCCGACGCCTACCAGCACACCCGCATCCCGCACCCGTTTCGTGTGCTCCCGCACTTTGGCGAGCTGCCGGGTTCTGAACATGGAATCCGTGCCGTTGGGGCCAAAGCCAGCGTGGTGAATGGCGATCCACCCGCTCTTGGCGAGATCCTTGGGATCGACCGGGTCACGCTTGCCATAATCCACCAGCTTGACCACACCCCGGGCCGCAAAACTCATTTTGCCGCCCTGGTCCCAAAACAGGGGGATTGCTGGTAACGTTCCGTTTTCGAAACAGTTGATGCCCAGATCCTGGCAATGGTTGAAGTTCTTCCCCAGTTGCTCGGTCGTGTGCCACTGGCGCATTTCCGTATCGACTATGTTTGACAGATGCGACGTGCCGACCACGGGGTTGCTTCCCATAATCAGGCGGGAAATCGAATGCCTGCCGAGGCGGATCTGCGGAACCAGCAACTGCTCCGTGGCGGCCCCTGTCACACCCGGCAATGCAGCCATGGCAGGCACCAGCGTTCCGAGCTCTTGGACGAACTCCCTTCGGGAGCTCCCGCCGGTCGGGCACGGCTTAGATTCTGACAAGAGTTTCATTCCTGTCTGCCTCCTTCGCGGGCACTTTCTATCTGCGGCGCCAATGCGAAACATCCACCGGGCGCCGGCGGATCCGCGTCTGCATCGAGTCTTTCTAACCCGAGAAGATTCTAACACTTGCAAGATCGATCGTCAATTTTTGAAGTGTGCCATTTCTGAAGTGCGCCACCGTCAAGCGGCGACGTTTTCGGACAATATCATGACAGGCAAAGAGCTGGGATCCGGACCGGCGATTCGGTACTATGTCCCTTTTTCCAGCAAAGTAGAAATATCCCCTTTCGGCCGAACCGGCGAAGGGGTGCGTGCTAGAGTTGATTCGTCCGCGAAGGGCGCGCCCGAGCGGATGCCCAAGGCCAAGGCGGCGACGGGGCTGGCTCCGAAGAGAGCATCGGCAACAAGCCTTCTGGGGTGTGCGGCATAGTCGCCCTCGGATGGTTTTGGTTCTCACCGCTCCCTTCTATTGGTGAAGTCCCGGAGGAGCAAAGGCCTTGGGCAATCAAACGCGAAGACCGCCGGGCAAAAAACGCCCGGCGCCGGTGGCCGCTTGGCGGAGCGGACCGGCAGAGGTTGTTCGCAGACCCGGATGCGCAGATAGCGGTCCTTGAAACTTATGGTGATGGAGCCGTCCAGTCGCGCTTCGACCCGTAGCTTCGCCCCACGCAATCCCGTCCGCACGTCGCCCCACTCAATCTGGTACAGCTTGCCCTCCTCCACGTGATACGATACCAGGACAAAGGAGACTGTAAAGGAATATGCGAGCCCGTTCTTTCTTTCTGCCGGTGGCGCTGGTTTGCGCCGGACTGGGCAGCAGCTCTTCGCGCGCGGCTTCGACCGCGGATTTTTATATGGTCGATGTGGGGCACGGTAATGCGGTATTTGTCGTGTCGCCGTCCGGAGAGACGATGCTCATCGACACCGGCGACCGGAATGTAACGGGACGGCTGGTCACGTTCATGCAGCAGGCCGGCATCAAGCAGATCGATTACCTGACGCTCAGCCATTTCGAGCCGGATCATATGGGCGCGGCGGTGCCGCTTTCGGAGAAGGTGCCCGTCAAAGCCTTCGTGGATCACGGCGATAGCGTTTTTTATCACCGCGACTTGGAGTGGTGGAAGCAGCGCCGCGGTCCGTGGTTCCGGCCGGACATGAACACCAAGTACGATGAGGAGTTCGATCTTTACCTGCGGGCGCGGCAAAAAACCAGACACATCGTCGTGAAACCCGGAGACCAGGTGCCGATGAAGGGCCTGGACGCGCTGGTAGTATCGGCGGCGGGGAAGGTGCTGACGCGTCCGTTGAAGGGAGCGGGAGCGCCGAACCCGGCCTGCGCGAGCGTGGATCGCAGAGCCGACGATGACGCCGAGGACGGCCAATCGGTGGGGCTGCTGATCTCCTACGGCAAGTTTCGCTTCATCGACCTCGGCGACCTGACCTGGAACACCGCCAACTCGTTATTCTGCCCGAACAACCTGCTGGGGACCGTGGATGCGTACGTGGTGACGCACCACGCTCAAAGCACCACGAGCGAGCACGGCGATTACTATGCCGGGCTGGCGTGCTGTTCGGTAGGCGAGGTGCACGGCCTGCGTCCGCGCGTGGCCCTGCTGACCATGGGCGCCTCGGGCCACAAAGGGGGAACGCCGGTGGCGATGCAGGTCGTGAAGGGTTCTCCGGGGCTCGAGGATCTGTGGCAGACCGAGAAGATCATCGGCGGCGGCGAGGCGGGCAACAACGGTCCGGACGAGCTCATCGCCAACATCGGCGGGCAGAGCCAGCGGGTGGAGTACATCAAGGTGTCCGCGAGCCAGGACGGCTCATTCACCGTCACCAATAGCCGCAACGGACTCACGAAGAAATACGCGGCGCGCAAGTAAGCGCCCCTGGAGGAGATGCATGAAAAAACTGCTGGCCATTCTTGTGGCGGCTTTGCCCGCCATGGCGCAACTGCCGGAATATTATAAAACCGTCGATCGCGTGATCTGGGTGGTGGGCGATGCCGGCCGGGTCACCGAAGCATGGGAGAAAGCCGGGTTATTGAAGGTCGTGAAGCGGACCGATGTGAACGCCAAGATGGAGTTCCGTGGACGGCCAACGGCGGCCAAAGCGCGGATGGTTTCCGGCTGGCTGGGCGATCTCCGCGTGGACTGGATTCAGCCGGACGGCACGCAGGGCGCCTTCGCCGAATTTCTGAAAAAACGCGGGGACGGCGCCTTCGCCATTCTCCACCGGACGCCGGGGATGGAGGCGTTTAACCAGGAGATCGAGCGCTTGCGTGGGCTCGGTGTTGCGCTGCTCCAGCGCGGCAACAACGCCGGCGCCGAGTACGCCTACTTCGATACCGCGCCGGAAGGAAGATTCGTGCTGGGATTGATTTGCGGCGGAGAAGATTCGGGCGCCGCGCCGCAGGAACACAAAATCAACCAGATCGCCTTCGCTGCGCACGACTTCGAACCCATTTCGGCGTACTGGCAGAAGCTCGGGTTCCCACGCATGGCGATCACCCATGCCGGACTGCACGACGTGAAGTATCGCGGTCAACCGGTCGACATTCAACAGGACATGGGCTGGTATCGCTTTGGCAAAGTGCCCTACGAGTGGATCCTGCCGGTGAAGGGGCCGAACATCTTCGACGATCACATGCGCACGCGCGGCGAGGGGCTCCAGCACCTGGGCCATCCGGTCCCGGATATGGACCGGGCCATCGCCGAATGGGGCCAGGCCGGTTATTCGGTGACGCAATCCGGCGCTTGGGGCGAGGCCGGCAAAAAGGGCTCGGGCCGGTTTGCCTACATTGACACCGAAAAGATCGGCGGCATGGCGTTGGAGTTGTTGTGGAACTTCCGGGAGTAGCTTTCCCGGATCCAGCCGCGGCGGCTGGCGGACCAAGCCGTCGTAACTTGCAGGTGCATTCATGATGAGACAACTTACAGTTCTACTGGCCGTGGCCTTTTCGGCGCTGGCCGCACCCCCGGAGAAGTTCATTCCCCTCTTCGACGGCAAGACGCTCGACGGCTGGGAACAACTGAACGGCCGCGCGAAATATACCGTGGAGGATGGCGCGATTGTGGGCCGGCCGGTCAAAGGCAGCCCGAATTCGTTTCTCTGTACGAAGAGACCCTACGGCGATTTCATTCTTGAATTCGAGACGCGAGTGATCGGCGATATCAATTCCGGCCTCCAACTCCGCAGCCACATGTATCCCACAGCCACGCCCGTCTCCACGTGGCGCGACGGCAAATGGTGGAAGCAGGTGGCGCCGGAGGGCAGGATTTACGGATACCAGGTGGAGATTGCCAACAAGGTTCACGCCTCCGGAGGCATTTTCGACGAAGCGCGGCGGGGGTGGCTGGTAAGCGTGGTGGACGACAAGGTGAAAGGCAACGCCTTCAAGGACAACCAGTGGAACAAATACCGGATCGTGGCGCTGGGCGACTCGATTAAGACATGGATCAACGGCGTCCAGTGCGCGGACCTGGTGGACCCTTACGAGATGAGCGGATTCCTCGGCCTGCAGGTGCACCAGTACGGCGCCACGGACGACACCCATATCCGCTGGCGTGACATCCGTATTCAGGATCTTGGCGTCCACACCTGGCAACCGCTGTGGACGAACGGGCAGTTGAAGAGTTGGAAGCCCGCCGCAGGCGATTGGACCACCAGCGACGGTGTGCACGCCACCAAGGCGGGCGTGTTGATGGGCTCGGAACAGATGGGCGATTTCACTGTGCGTCTGAAGTTCAAGTCGCTCCAGGGCAAGAGCGCCGTACTCTTCCGCAAGGCGCAGGCCAAGGGCTACCGTGTGGCCCTCGATGCCGCCGGCGAGACTGGCGCCCTCTATGCGGAGGGTGGCGCGCGTCTTTCCACAGCCAACCAGACCGCCGTGAGCCAGTATTACAAAGCCAACGACTGGAACGAACTGGCCATCTCAGCCCATGGACGGCGCATTGTCGTGCACGTGAACGGTATAAAGACGGCGGACCTGGACAACGGCTCGGGTCCGGCGCGCGGCTACCTGGCGCTCCAATCCGAGGACGGTGCCGACGTTTGGTTCAAGGATCTGGAGATCCTGCGGCCGTCGCGCGCCCGATAGGTCAACCGGCAGTCGCGGCTAGGATAGCCGGTTTCAGGTAACGCAAGCCATCAAATGCAATGGCTTCCGGCGACGGAGCCAGGTCGCGCCAGATGGCCGCCGCCGCGGCGAGTTCCTTGAACTGGAATCCGAAGCTCTCGATGGTGAGCCAACCGTCGTATTGAATCTCCTTCAGTGCGCGACCGATGCCAGGGAAATCCACGTGCCCAGTGCCGGGAATTCCGCGGTCGTTCTCACAGGCGTGAATGTGCCGCAAGCGGCCGCCCAGGGCCTGGAACGCCACAGCCACGTCCTTCTCCTCGATGTTGGTGTGGAAGGTGTCGAGCAGGACGCCGATCCTGGGGTGGTTCACTTCATCGCAAAGCCGGCCGGCATCGGCGGCGGTATTGAGGAAGTACGTTTCGAACCGGTTGAGCGGCTCGATGGCGAGGGTGACGCCGCAACTGTCGAGCACATCGCCGAGGGATTGGAAGCACTCCACCGCCCATTTCCATTCGTCCTGCGTACGGCGGCGTCCCGGCAAATATCCCACCGGCGCGTAAATGGGACCGCCCATGAGACGGGCGCCCATCTCCGCGGTTACCTGGACGCACTCCCGCAGGTGATCGCGCGTTTTCCTCCTCACTCCCGCATCCTCGCTGATGGGGCTCAGCCGCTCCGGCAGCAGGCAGCAGCCGTTGCATTCCAGGCCGTTTTCGGAGAGAGCGCGGCGGATCTCGGCGGCCTCCACTTTGGAGGGCTCGAAAAATGGCACTTCAAATCCGTCGAACCCGTTTTCCCGGATCTTCGGCAGCAGGGCCAAACAGGATGCGTCGAAGTTGGGTGTCCAAATCAAAGCGTTCACAGCAAATTTCATGTCTTCATCACCTCGTCAATATCTCAAATCAGGCGCACCGTCACCGGGCTGGCCGGGTACGGTGGCAGTGTCAAGCCAACTCGCCGCCGGTGGCGTTCACGGTAGTCTGCGATGCCTTCACCGCATCCGGATGTGCAAAATCGGCGCGGGCCTCCAGGCTGGCCGCCGCTTCGACCAGGCGCGTAAGTCCACGCGCACCGGCACGCCCGCGCCTTCGCTCAGCGTACAGACCAAGCGCTTGCCGGCCTCGTCCACCACGGCATTGACGTCCAGCTTTTCGGCGGTCGTCATGCACAAATCCAGCGCCTGCCCGCGGATGCCCGGCATCAGTTCGCCACAAGGCGCTTCCTTCCACGGGCCGGCCCGTGGATATGGCTCCGGCCTTCACAGCGTGAGGCGAAGGCCGAACTGGATGATGCGGCCGCTGTTGGCGCCGAGAATTCGTCCCACGTTCGCGTTCGAGAGGTTGGCGTTCGGGTTGGAGAAGTTAGCGTGGTTCAACGCATTAAAGAACTCCGCTCGGTATTGCAGCCGGTAGCGTTCCGTTAATGCGAAATCCCGGAACAGGGAAAGATCCCAGTTCACCGAGCCCGGACCAAGGAGAATATTGCGGCCAGCGGTGCCGTTTGACCCGAGCGCGGCGGAGCGGAACGCCGTGGGTTCGAAGTAGCGGGCCAACTTTTCCGGCTTGGAACGGCCGGTGTCGAGGATGGGATCGCCCACCAAGTCAGGGCGGTCGTTGTTCACGCCGTTGAGGTTGCTGTCAACCCCCGAGACCACGCTGAAGCCGCTGCCTCCACGAATGCGCCCGATGCCGTTCGCCTGCCAACCGCTCAAAATGCGCCGTCCCACGAACCCCCATCGGTCGACCTGTGGAAGGTTCCAGACGAACGACAGGTTGAACGCGTGGCGTAGGTCGATGTCCGAGAGGCCGCGGTCCAGGCGGAGATTGTTCGAATCGACGAAGAAGAGGTTTTGCACGCCGAGTTGGTCCGAAGACTGGAGGTCGATAGTTTTGGAAAAAGTATAGTTGGCTAACAGCGTGAAACCATTGGCGAAGCGGCGGTTGAGCGTGACCTGCAGCGAGTTATAATTGGCGCTGGCTCCAGTCTCCGCCCCGGAGATCAAGGCGTAGGTCCCGGGTAGCATCGGCCGGCGGTCGTTGACGTTGGCGGTCGTGGATTTGCCCGGCGTGAAGACCGCCTGGTTGAGGTCGCGTTGAAGCTGAAGCTTGCGCGACGTGTTCCCCACATAGGCCACGTCCAGGCTGACGGCGCGGGCCAACTGGCGCTGGATGGTCAGGCTGTACTGCTGGACGTAAGCGTTCCGGGTCTCGGGGCTCATCTGGGCGGCGGTCACCGGCAGAACGAAGCGGCTAGAGCCCGCCGGGATGGGGAACGGATTACCGCCTGCATTAGCGAACGGATCCACGAAGCTGGGGGTGCCGAAGGCCGTGACGTCAATCTGGAACGGCTGGCCCACGTTGCTGTTGGCGAGACCCGCGAAGCCGACCGAATAGAAGACGCCGTAGCCGGCGCGAATGGATGTCTTGCCGTCGCCGAACGGGTCGATGGCCAAGCCGAGACGTGGGGCAAAGTTGTTCCTGTCCGTGGGGACCAGCCCTGGCGGGACGCCTGCATCGCCCGGGAAGACCAGGCCGACCGGTGCGTTGCGGAACACGGTGGACTGCTGACCGGGGCGGAACTGCTGCAAGCGGTCGTTCGTGTCCACGTAGGGCGTGAATAGTTCATAGCGCAGGCCCAGGTTCAAAGTGAAGCGGCGCGAAATCTTCCAGTCGTCCTGGAGGTAGCCGGCCCAGTTCCGTGACCGCAGGTGGGGTGTGAAACCGTTGCTGAGATCGAAGCTCGCGGCGCGGCCCAACTGGAAATCCGCCATGGCGTTGCCGGTGAAACTGCTACCGATCCCGACGAGGCCGGCCGATCGGGAGGTGCCGTTGAAATCGTAATAGAGATAAACGAACGAGCCACCAGTCTTGACTGAGTGCGATCCGCGGATCCACGTCACGCTGTCGGAGAGTTGCAGAACCTGGTCCAACTCGTCTTTTTCGCCGTCGCTGCCGCCCTGCCAGGCGCCGGTCACGGTGATCTGGGGAACCACGGACGGCAGAGAGCCGAGCGCGAGCTTGCTGCCCCAGTCGGGCCAGCTCAAACGATTCTTGTGCTCTCTGTTGCTGGGCACGCGCAGGAAACTCCCTGTGAATTGGTTCAGCAGGGATGGGCCGACCGTCCAGGTTTCATTGGCAGTGATATTGGTCTGGTGGGCCGGGATACGGACGGGATCGTAATCCGGAATGTTGGTGGCACGGTTCGCGTTGCTGAAGGGGAAGAAGTTATCGGCGCGGACAAAAAAATAGCTAAGGGAAAGCCGATGGGCGGAACTGATGAGATAGTCGCTCTTGGCCAGGTAGTGATCATAGTCCTCGGTAAGCGGCCGGAGGGCCTCGACGCGCCCGTCCGGCGTGTTCGGCAGCGGAACGATCTTGAGCAGGTTCAGCGCCACGGGGTCCATGCGCAATGCGGGGATGATGCCATTCGGAAAGGGCGCCCCTGTGTCGGGGTCCTTGGGGCGTTGGTTGGCGGGGAGGGCGGAGAAATCCCCGCTGCGCTGTGCCGTGGTGGGGGTGCGGGCATTGTTGGCAAACTGGCTGGAACGGGTCCGCTCGCCCTGGTAGGAGCCGAAGAAGAAGAGCTTGTCGTGGCGAATAGGGCCACCCAGGGATCCGCCGAACTGATTCTGCCGCAACTTCGTCACGCTGGGCTGGAAGAAACTGCGTGCATCCAGGGCGTCATTGCGGAGGTAATCGTAAAGACTGCCGTGAAATCCGTTGCCGCCGGACTTGGTGACCACGTTAATCACCCCACCCGAAGAGCGGCCGTACTCCGCGTTGTAGTTGCTGGTGATGAGGCGGAACTCTTCAACGGCGTCCGGGTTGGGAGACACAAGGCCGCCACTGCGCCAGACCCCGTTATTTAGTCCGCCGTCCAGCAGGAAGGTGCTTTGCAGTGACCGGCTGCCGTTGACGTTGATCCGGCTGCCCAGGCCTGTATCCGGCTGGCTACTCAGGCTGGCGCCGGACACCCCGGGCAGCATGCTCACCAGGGAATACACGTTACGCCCGTTTAGCGGCAGGTCCGTAACGCGCCGGCTGTCGACAAGGCTGCCGACCTGAACTTGGCGTGTGTCCACTTGAGGAGCCTCGCCTGTCACTAGAATCTCCTCGGTGACTTGCCCCACTTCGAGGCGCGCATCCACACGCGCGTTTTGATTTACATTCAGCGCGATTCCCTGGCGGACGAATTTCTTGAAGCCTCCGGCCTCGGTCTCGATGCGGTACTGGCCCACCGGTAGGGCTGGAAACATATAGTCTCCATCGTGGTTGGCGTTCGTCGAGCGTGCCTCTCCCGTGAGGGTGTCGATGGCCCTTACTGTGGCTCCGGGCACCCGCGCGCCGGTGGAATCGGTCACGGTGCCAAGAATGGTCCCGGTTACGGTTTGGGCTTTTCCCGCGGAAAGCAGCAGAAAGCCGATGATAAATAACGAAATTCCAAAGCTTCGCATCACGGCTCCTAGGCGCACGTTAGGGTGGACGTCACATGGAGTATACATCCATGACACCTGTAATGTTTCACATGGTAGGGCATGAGCGCAGTCCGAATCAAGCAGAAAACAAACTTTCTTTGTTTGACCTACCCAAGGCTACCTCGTAATAGACTGAGGCCCGGCACTCTCAAGTGGGGCCGCGCAGAAAAACAAAATAAAGCTGAAAGAGATACTGTCATCCGTTTTGTTTGTGATGGGCAGCTCCATCCCGATGGAGGCGCAAATGGTAACCGGTACGGTCCCGGGCGCCGTGACCGGCTCTTCTGGCAGCAGGGTCGCTCAAGCCTCGATCACCATCAAGATCAGGCGCGTACCTCTTGTACCCAGCGCCACACTGTGTGGTCCGCTGACACGCCACGCTCGATCAGCAACTCCTCGACATCCCGCAACGAAAGCGAATGCCGCAGGTAGCGGTTCACCGATGCCACGATTATCGCCAGCTCGAACTGCCGCCGTCTGAAGATAACGGGCCGGGCTTTTTCCATTTTTACCCTGCCAATCGGCCGTCGCCGAAAGTTGCAGCGCTACCCGTTATACTGATCCCATGCTCCGTTCTTTGTGTCTGCTTTCACTGCCGCTCTGGCTGGCGTTGGCCGCGCATAGTGAAGCCGTTCCCGATCCGAACCGCGGTGTTTACGCCATCTGGGTGAAACCCGGAGCCACCGACTCGCTGCGCTTCCTCAAAGGCGGCCAGGTGGTCCTCCAATGGGAACAGGTCGAACCGGCCGAAGGCCGTTACGACTTCAGCCTCCTGCACAGCCAGTTGGAGATGATCGCCCGGCTCGACCGCGTCACGACGGTGCAATTGAATGCGAATCACTTGCCGGCTTTCCTATTCAACCGGGTTCCATATACACGACAGAAAATGGGCGAGATGCAGGACCCCCGCGGCACGCTCCAATACTGGCATCCCGCCTATGTGAAGGCCTATACCGCGATGATTGCGGAGTTCGCTCGCCAGGTGAAATCTTCGCCGCACCGCGCCCGCTTGATTGGGCTGCGGTTCAACTACAACGCAATCGGGACGGAGTTCATGGTGGTTCCGCCGGAATGGCGCGATCCGGAGAAGTGGACCGCTCCGGCCGGCGTGGCATTGGGTCCGGCGTGGACTGAAGATGTTGCGCTCGCATATCGAAAGACGATTCTGGACGCGTCCCTACGCCACTTCTCTCCGGAAATCCGCGTCTTCCTGCGCTCGGGCGGGCCAGGATTCAAGCCGGACCAGTATGCGGTGGATCTGGCCGCCTCCGGCAAACTCGGTTTCTTCACCACCGCCGCGCAGATGGAACCGGTCGGCCGCCTCCTGGAGCGGTACGAGAAGATCTACCTGCCCTATTGCCGCCCAGGCAAGACAGTCTGCTATTCGGAAGCCGTTTCGGACTCGGATGGCAACTTTGGCGGGGGCAAGATCCCGCATTGGTCGAGTTCCGCCCAGTGGAATTACTGGCGTCTGCTGTCGGACTTGCACTTCGGGTTTTCCATGATCGGAATCACCGGAGTGGATCTGGCCCGGTCCGGCAATCCCGAATACCGGAGCGCCTTCGAGTTTGCCGCACGCTATGCGGGCTTCCATGCGAGCCCCTCGGTGGCTCCAGGAGCTTGGGTGGCGTTGCGCGAAAGCACCCATGAATTCAAAGGCGACTACTCGTTTCTGATGCGGCGGCTGCCCGGCACGGAGACAAGGCCGGAAGAGAAGATCGGCCCGGACGACCAGCGCTTTGGGGCGTGGGCGCGCACGCTATCCGCCCGCGCCGAAGCGAAATTCGCCCTCGACGACACGTTCGCGCGAAGCCTCGATGGCACGAAGGTCACCATTCGAGTTGTTTTTCTCGACCGCGGCACAGGATCGTTCACAGTGCGCGCCTCGGGCAGCCAGTTCACAGGCACGCTTAGCGATTCCGGCCGCTGGAAGACCGTCGAATTCGAGGTCGCACACGCGAAGTTCACGGCTGAAGCAATCGGCGCTCATGTCGCCATCGGGAGCGGCGTAGATCTAACGCTTCACATGATCGAAGTCACACGTTAGACGCCGGAGCCACCGCAAACCTCGAAAACCGTCGCGCTACGCGGGCCGCTTATTGCCCCGGCGTTGGGAGCGGGCGTCTTCTTTACCTAGAAACGTCCCAAAGGAATAACCGGAAGTCCGTCGTGGCCACGCATCCGCGCCCGCTGGCGTCGTCGCAGGCTAGGCTACTTCTTGGCCTAACCGAGCCCGCCGGCCGTTTCAGAGGGCCATTCAAGATCGGATCGTTCGTAGCCTTCATCCAACGGTCGAGTCTGCCGCGCATCTCCTCCAGCACGGCTTTTTGTGATGGGTCCTGGGCAAGGTTGCGGTTTTCGTTCGGGTCGAATAGCGTGTCGTAAAGCCGCTCCGGTTCGAGCGGCTGTTTGTCCCCGCCATTCTCAAGCCAATAGTCCTTGCTGGGGCTGGCATCGCAGTCCCCCGGCCTGGGGTAATCGCGCTCTTCCATGTGACGGATGTACTTCCAGCGCTTCGTCCGGACGGCACGCCGCGGTTCGTAGGCGCCGTGATAATTGACCTCGGCGAAGATTGCGTCGTTGATCTCCTGCTTCTCTCCCCGCAACAATGGCAAAAGCGATTTTCCCTGGAGCCACGCCGGCTTTTCGATTTCGAGCAGTTCGCAAATTGTCGGGAAGATGTCGATCTGCGACACCAATGCATCGCAAACCTTGCCGCCGCGAAAGACGCCAGGCCCGCGCATCGTCAGCATCACTCCGATGCCGTGGTCGGTTAGATTGAACTTCATGGCGGGGAATGAGATGCCGTGGTCGGTGGTCGAGATCACCAGGGTGCTCGCGGCAAGACCGGCCTTTTCGATAGCCTGCAACACCTCGCCGACGCCGTTGTCCATATTTGCCGCGGACGCTTTGAACGCCGCCATATCCGCGCGAATTTCCGGCGTGTCGGGCAGAGGAGCGGGCGGCAGACAGTACCTGGGATCCTGCTTCGGGCCCGCGTCCGCGAACTTACGGTGGGTTTCGAAAAACCCGACCTCCAAATAGAACGGCTGCTTCGGAGCATTCCGGATGAACTCCACGGCACTCGCGGCAACATCAGCCGCCTGATTGCTTTTGATCGGCATGATGCGGTCATACCCGATCATCGCGGCCTGCGGCGCAACGTGCTGCACTCCCGCCAGAGCGGAATAGTAGCCGGCCGGCCGCAGCGTGTGCAGCAGGTGCTGTTTATAATCATTGAGCCGGAATCCGAGATGAGCCAGGCCCCACATGCCGCTCTTGCTCGGGCTCTGTCCGGTCAGCAGCGCGGCCCGGCTGGGGGAACAGGTAGGCGCGGCGCAGAAGGCTTGGCGGAACAGGATGCCCTCCTCCGCCAGCTTTTGCAGGTTCGGAGCCGGTATAGCGTGGCCGTACGGCTGCGTGTAGCGTCCAGTGTCGTGCGAGTTGATGTACAGGATGTTGGGGCGCTGCGCTTTCGCAAGGCCAGCGCTCACTGTGGAAACTCCGACGAGCGTGACGCCGAGAGCATTTCTGCGGTTGATAAGTCCGTTACTGATTGCCATTATCGCTCCTTCTATGACCTCGGCCCTTCGGCGCCGGCTTGAGATGGTTTCCCCGCTGCTTCAGCAGTATTTAGGTTCCTGGTTTCAATATGTCCGCACTGCGCCACTTCCGCTGCCACGAACTCGCGCCACTCCGTTCGCCTCCAGCCAATCAGCGGACACAGGCTGCAGCCCCTCATATCGGGAGGAGTGTTTACCGGCGCGCCGGCTCCGGCTCCATCAGTTCCACCCGGACACCGTTGGGATCGGCCAGATTGATTACCCAGTGTCCATTGCTGGCGATGCGCGGCTTCCGGCGGCTGTCGGCGCCACGGGCCACCAGGGTTTTGTAGGCGCCGTTTATGTCTGGCACGGCCAGGCAGATGTGCTGAGCGGTCCAATCCGGTTGCGGCGGTCCGGCCGGAGGAGCAACCAGCTCGACGAAATCACGGCTGGTGGGGGACACGCGCAGAATCGCCAGCCGGACATCGTCGGGCGTGGGACCGCGCCACTCCGTCCGGCAGCCGAGGGCGCTGTAAAAGGCTTGAGAACGGTCGAGGTTTTTGGCGAAGAGGCCTACGTGAAGCAGATGATCGGAGAGGGGCGCCGGCCGGGCCTCCGCGCCGCGTCCGCCCGGCGCGCGCCGGACACCTGCGAACACCAGCTTCTGATTATCGGGATCGGTTACGGCCGGGCGGGTGTTGCCCTCCGATAGCAGGCCGGTCTCAATGATCGGCCCCACGGCCGGGACGGCTCCCGTCACGAGTTCCAGATACTGGCTGCGGCCAATGCGCAACACCACCACTCCGTCTCCGCCCGGCTGGGCCGGCATGCGCTCGATGCCTATCACCTGCTCGTAAAACACCGCCGATTTCTCCGCATCGGGGACCTGAACGCGCACATAAGCGACTCCGGTGATCTGGGCCTGCGCAGCGGCAAACCCGCCGGCGGCCAGCCACAAAACAGTCAGGAAGGTACGGCTCCGAAGAAATCGCATTCTCTAACTCCTCTCGTGCTTTGCGGGGACCCGGCCAGGCGCCGTACGTTCACATAGAACGCCCTCCGCGAACCCCGATCTCCCGAACCCGGTCTCCAACCGCGCTGCTCTGCCCGGCCGCGGAGCACGTAGTGAAGCCTCACTGGCGAGGCGCATAGTTCTTTGTGTACCCGTTGCGGCTGTTTGTCACAGTGAACGAACCGTCGGCGCGCACCGACAGCTTGATGTAAGCGGCGCGATCGCCCGCCCCGCCGGTTTTGGCGATGAACTGTTCCGGAGCGTTGTATTCCTTTTCCGGGCCCTGGACGATTAACTCCGTCTGCCACTGATCTTCCAGACCCGGGGAGCTGCGAACCGCCGCCAGCGCATCGGCCTTGCGGACGGTGCCGCCGCGATTGAAGCTCAGCAGTGCGACTCGCGGGCGCAACCCATGCACTTCGGCCTTCGGGCACGACGACGCCGACCAACTCATGTCGCCTGTTTCCCTGGGATAGCTGCGCGCGTGATGCGTGATCACATAGGCATCCACGGTTCCGATTGGATTCGCCGGACAGAAGAGGCTGTAGGAGGCATTCCACGTCAGATCGCCCAACTGAATGAACCGGAATTTCCCCCACGTGAATAGAAGCCCGATGGATTGGCCGTCTTCCTCGTAATCGTCCAGCCGCAATTCAGTGTCCGCGCACGCCGCGTTCGGCATGCCGGCGCCCTTCAAGGGACTGGAAATCTTCTTTCCGCGCGCGCACACCGCCAGGACCTCGACGCCTTGAAGCGGGATGGCGTCGCCAGGGTTCACCACCGAGCGGCGGCCCTTCTGTGTGGCGATGACATACTCGGCGAAAGCGGCGTCATAGGCCTTGCCCATGCCCTCCCGGTACTGAGCGCCCTTAATGGTTTTCCACCATTCTTCACTCTTGCCCGACTCCACGCTGGCGCCGTGATCCATGAACGCGCCGACCTTGACCTTGTCCGCAATCGCCGCCACACCCCCCATGTGATCGTCGTGATAGTGACTGAGGACGAGGTAATCCAGTTTCTTGACGCCGGCTTCCTGCATCACGGCGAGCACGCGATCAGCGGTCTCGGGACGGCCGGCGTCGAGCAGCATAGTCTGCCCGGAGGGCGCCACAACGAGCGTGGCGTTACCCTGGCCCACATCCACGACGTAGAAGTCGAGCATCTGTGCACCGATCAGGCCGAGAGCGCTTAACAGCAATCCGAACACTGCGCGGGTCCACATGGCAAAACCTTTCTGGCGGTACGTGTTCATCGCTTGAGAGTATCCGTGGCTTGGCAGCGATGGAATTCAGCCTTTCGTTCTCTCGCTGCCGCTCCTGCCGGTCGAGTGGGCGCCGCTGGAACCCGCGAGCGCGGCCCGGCAGTACTCGAGCGATGCCCGCACCGCTGCCAGCGTGTCCGGCTCTTTGCGCTCATACTCGATATAGGTCGGGATAGCATACCCGCGGCCGGACAGAAGATGCAGCACCTGCCGGATGGGCGCATCACCCTGTCCGAACGGCACGTCTGGGCCGTTGTCCTTCTTGCGATCCTTCAGGTGCACACCCAAGATACGGGTATGCCACTTTTCGATGAAAGCCACGGCATCGAATCCGCACGCGGCCAGATGCCCCATATCGAGAGTGATGTTCATGTACTCGGAGCGGCCCGTTAGAGCCTGTTCGAAGCTTTGGGGCGTGGCCAGTTGGTCCGGGCGCATGATGGAATGGTTGTGCAACCCGACGCGGATCTTCGCGCGCGAAGCGTACGCGTCGATGCGTGCCGCCATGCTCAGCACGCTGGATGCGCTGATGCGGGAAACGCCCAGCGCTTTGGCCATCTCGAACGCGCGCGCGATCTCCTCCTCGCTCGTGTTGCCCCACAGCCCGTAATAATACGAATCGAGCTGAATTCCCGCAGCATCCAGCTTTTTGCGCGCCTTTTCGAAGTGGCTCAGGTCCACTGTGGTGCGCCACTTCCGCAGTTCCTCGCGCGGGACATCGGGTTCCAGGTGCTTGAGATAAACCTCGCACCGGGTAAACCCGGTTTCCTTCATGGCAAGGATGGCTTCGTCGAAGGGCCGGTCGATAAAGCTGATGGTTCCGCAGCCGATGGCCACATCCTGGCTGCCCATGGCGGCCCCGCGCAACATCAGCCCACCGATCGTACCGCTGAATTCGCGTCGTGTCATCGTAACTCCTCTTTCGCTGCACCCGCCGGACCGGCCTTCACGCGGGGGCGACGGTGGACATGTCGAAGCTCTCAGGGGATGCAAGCATGGGATCGGCGATGAAGCCGTTGCCGAATGCCCGTGTCTTGCCAACCGCCATGCAGCACTATATCATATGACTGATTTGCATCGGGAGGCACCAGTGTATCGTCTGTTTTTCTTTTTCACGGCCGTGTTATCTTTTGCGCACGCCCAAAGCACCAACGCAGGATTTGTCGGAATTATTCGTGACAGCTCCGGGGCCGCCGTGCCCGGCGCTGCCATCAGAGCCAGGAACGTAAATACGAACCTGCTCCGCGAGGCCCTTTCCGAGCACGACGGCGGTTTCTCGGTGCCGAATCTTGCGCCTGGACCCTACGAACTGATGGTAGAAAAAACCGGTTTCCAGACCTTGCGCGAAAAAGGCATCGAACTGCAGGTGAACCAGACGGCCCGCATGGAATTGCAGCTCAAAGTGGGCACGCTTTCCGAAGCCGTCGAGGTGAAAGCGCAGGCGCCGCTCATCAATACCGAGAACGCCGCCCGCGGAGACGTTGTCGCCGCAGAGGAATTAGCCGAGATGCCGCTCGACGGCCGCAACTTCGAGGACCTGGCCTTCCTGGTCCCGGGCGTGCAGCGGAACGCCGAGGGCAACACCACCGGCAGCCCGTTTGCCATTAACGGCGCGCGCAGCGATAACACGAATTTCTATCTTGACGGTTTCAATAACCGCGACCCGCGGCGCGGCGGCGCCCAGGCAAGCCCCAACCTGGATTCCATGCAGGAGTTCAAGATGGAGACAGGCGGGTATTCCGCCGAGTACGGGCGCTTGGCCGGTGGGGTCATGAGCGTGGTCCTGAAGAGCGGCGCCAACAATGTCCGCGGCAGCCTGTTCGAGTACGTGCGCAACGATAAGTTCGACGCCCGGAATTTCTTCTCCCCGGACAAGAACAAGCTGCGGCGCAACCAGTTCGGCGCCACCTTCAGCGGTCCCGTGTGGATTCCCAGGCTCTACAACGGCCGCAACCGCACGTTCTTCTTTTTCAGTTGGGAGAGCTACCGGAATGTGGCGGGCGAGAACCGGCTGTCGCGCGTGCCTACCGCCCCTGAGCGCGCCGGCGACTTTTCTCAAACTCTTGATGCCGGCGGCAAACTGGTGCCGCTGAAGGACCCCTTCGCGGGCAACGCCCGCTTCCCAGGAAACCAGGTGCCGCTCAGCCGCTTTAACGCCATCTCGGAGAAGATCATCCCCTATTGGCCCCTGCCGAACCGGCCCACCCTGGCCAATAATTACGTCACCAGCGCCGCCAGCAATGCCCCGTTTAACAGCTTCCTGTGGAAGTTTGATGAGACCATCTCGTCGAAGGATACGCTCTCTTTCCGCTATCAGCGCCGCGACAACAGCTCGATTGCACCCTTCGCCGGCGCCGGCAGCCCATTGGGCACCTTCGGAGCCGACGGAGTGGGCGTGCAGCACCTGCTCGGCCTCAATGCCACGCATCTGTTCACCGCCACGCTCATCAACGAATTCCGCTTCAGCCTGAGCCGGAATACCGAGCATAAGCAGCAACGTAATGCAGGCCGGAATTTCACGGCGGAGTTCGGCATCGCCGGCACCACTACCGATCCGCACCTCACCGGCTTTCCCCTCGTCGACGTGCGCGACCTGGCTTCGCTAGGAGACAAGAACGACAACCCCCTCGACGTGGCCGTCAATCTGTATCAATGGAGCGATTCCGTGACGTGGGTGAAGAACCGCCACCAGATCAAGTTCGGCGGCGAAATCCTCCGCTCCCAGACCTTTCAGCCCTACTACAAGAACAGCCGCGGCACTTTCACTTTTCTGGGAAACTGGACCGGTCAGCCCTTCGCGGATTTCCTGCTCGGGATGCTCGATAGCGCGTCGCGGCAGACGACTCCGCCACAGAACTATCTGTTTGGGACCGACTACGGCGCCTTCCTGCAGGACGATTTCAAAGCCACCCCGCGCCTGACGTTGAATCTCGGCGTTCGCTGGGACCTGCAAGGGCCGCAGTACGACAAGTACGGGCGCTACTCGGGTTTCGTGCCGGAGCTTGGGAAACTTATCGTCGCCGACGATACGGGTCTACCGGGCATGGCGGCGCTGGTGGCCAGTGTGGGGATGACCAGTACCGTGGGTTTGGCGCGCGATTACGGGATTCCGAAATCGTTGGTCTTCTCAAATTATCACGCACTGGCGCCCCGCTTCGGCTTTGCCTGGAGGCCCATAGGCGGGAACCGTACGGTGGTGCGCGGGGGTTTCGGAATATTCAACAGCAAGTCCGCCCAAAGCCCCATGACATTGCAGATGTCGAACGTCTTCCCGTTCGCCATTGCGCAGACTGTGAACCGTGTGGCCGCCAACCCGGCGGGGCTTACCTTTGCAGATGCGTTCAGAAACGCCAGCGGCGCAGCGCTCAGCGTCGGCGGGGTCGATATGCACGCCCCAACGCAATACCTGATGAGTTGGAACCTGACCATGGAGCGCGAAGTGCGGGGCCTGGGGGCCATCGAAATCGCCTACGCCGGCTCAAAGGGCACTCATCTGAGCTACACGTCGGACATCAACCGCCCGGCCTATACACTCGATATGCGCCAGCCCAACGGCTCCTTCCCGCGCCCGTACCCGCAGATCAACAATGCCGTCAACTATTTTCAGTTCGGCGGCAACTCCATCTACAACTCCGGGACGCTCACGTTACGGAGGCGCTTCGTAAACGGCTTCTTCTATCGCCTGAACTACGTCTACGCCAAGTCGATCGACAATAACTCCACCTTCGACGGCGGCGGCAACGGCGGGCCCTGGCAAATTCAGAACCCGCACAATCTCGCCGCCGAGCGCGGCCGGTCGAATTTCGACACTGGCCACACGTTCACTGTTAGCTTCTCCTACCAGGCGCCGTGGCGGCGCGCACAATTGAAGTGGCTGATGGCCGGTTGGCAACTGGCCGGCACGGGGCGCGCCTACTCCGGGCAGCCCTTCACGCCGTTAACTTCGAATGTCAACTGGAGCCAAGGCACCGCGATCCGGCCGGACCGCCTCGCCAAAGGCACGGTCCCGAATCCCACTTCGGACCGCTGGTTCGACGTATCGGCCTTCCCCGTCGTCCCCATCGGCAGCTACCGTTTCGGCAGTTCGGGGCGCAACATTCTGGACGGCCCCGGCAATATGGGCCTGAATTTCTCGTTGTCCAAAAATATGCGGCTTCGCGAACGCAGCCAGTTGCAGTTCCGCTGGGATGCCTTCAATGCCACCAACCACGTGAACTTCAACTTGCCGGACACCGCGGTGAATGCCATCACCGGCGGCGCCATCACTAAAGCCGGCGCCTCGCGCACCATGCAGTTCGGGCTGCGCTATCAATTCTAGGAATGCCGGCCTCCTACAACGGATGTTCACCCCCGCCAGCCAGCCCCCCGCAGGGGCTAAGCCCTTGTGCATCAAGGGGGTTGCCGTCGTGACGGCAGCGGCCGCAGTTTGCCGTGATGGAACCGCTGCAAAAATCGCCCTACCCGAGGATTTGCGTCAAGATGCGGGAGCGAAGCCGTTCGAGAGCGGCGAGGGAATCAGGTAAGGGGACCTCCATAATTTCATGCCGCGCACCAACTGCCGGTCCCTATCGGAACTGTCGGAACATGTGCCGGAACTGTGCCTGTTGCGCGTTTTTGATAATGTCCCCTATAGCGTTCATTAGAAGTGTCCCCTAAACCGAAAGCTTCCTTAGGAGGCGGGATTGGGGAGAACAGCGATGAGCGAGCGGGAGTTGAGGCGAGCAGCGGTGCTGGCGCAGGTGAAAAGTGGGATCTGGACGCTCGTGGAAGCGGCCGAGCGCATGGAGCTGAGCTATCGCCAAAGCAAGCGATTGTGGAAGCGTTACGCGAAGCACGGCGCGGCGGGATTGGTGCATGGCAGCGCCGGACGAAGTTCCAATCGGGCCAAGCCCAAGAAGATCCGCGCGAAGGTGGTGCGCCTACTCCGCCAGAAGTATGCGGGCGCAGTGGGCGAACGCTTTGGGCCGACGCTGGCCGCCGAGCATCTGGCCAGCGAAGACCAGATCGAGCTGTCGGCCAGCACGGTCAGGCGCTGGATGCTGGCGGAGGGATTGTGGAGCCGTGCCAGAAAGGTGCGCCAGCATCGACAAAGAAGAGCACGGCGCGAGCACTTCGGCGAACTGGTGCAACTGGACGGCAGCTTCCATGAATGGCTGGAAGGACGTGGGCCGCGTGGCTGCCTGATGAACCTGGTGGACGATGCCACTTCAACCACGCTGTGCCGCCTGGGCGAACAGGAAACGATCTGGGCCGCCGTGGACGTATTGAAGGCCTGGATGGAGCAGTACGGCGTTCCCCGAGCGCTCTACACGGACTGGAAAAACGTCTATGTTCGCAAGCCCAGCGCCAAGGAGCAGTTGCACGGAACGTCCGCTGTGACGCAGTTTGGACGCATGTGTGAGCGGCTGGGAATCAAGATCATCGCGGCCGGATCGCCCGAGGCCAAGGGTCGCGTGGAGCGCAACCATGGCACGCATCAGGACCGGCTGGTGAAGAAGCTGCGGCGCAAAAAGATCGCCACGCACCAGGCGGTGAACCAATACCTGGAACAGGAATATTGCGACGAGCACAACCGGCGCTTCGCCGTCGATGCCAGCTCAGCGGTGGATTATCATCTGCCCAGACCGGGAGCCAAGCAACTGCGCGAGATTTTCCGTTTGGAGACGGAGCGTGTGCTGGGTAACGATTGGGTGGTACGGCATGAGAATCGCTTCTATCAAGTGGAAGGGCAGAGCCGGAATTACGCACCAGCGAAAAGTAAAGTGACAGTGTGCGAGTGGGAAGACGGGACGAAGGAGATTCACTACCGGGGGCGGAAGCTGAACTGGCATGAGATCCAGGAGCGGCCACAGAAGCCGGAAGTGGTCGCCGCGAAACGGCGGAGGCCGTTGACGCCCGCTGCAGCACACATGCCGGATCACCCGTGGCGGAGAAGCTATCAAGACATGAAAGCGGCGGGTGCACACAGGGCTGCGGAAGGCGCGCGAATTTCCGTGGCCTCGGCCTGCGCTCCGCCCTAAACGCTCGGCCTAACGGCCTCGCAGGGCTCCGCTCCGGCCGAGGCCACGGAAATCCAACTGGCTACGAAGAGAAGAAGTGCATGGGGACACTTCTAGCAGGCTGCTGAAAAACTCCACCTCCGCGTAGCCATGGAAGCAATTTGGTCGTCTTATGTTGTATGCGTGGAGACGATCGCAATCAAGCCGGGATGTTTAGCTATGTTTCGCCGGAGGAGCGGGTGCCGCGATTGCACCCACTGCGGGCGATCCGCGAGATGACCGACCGTGCGCTGCAGGAAATGTCGCCGCGTTTTGAGCAACTCTACGCCAAGACCGGACGGCCCTCCATCGCACCCGAGAAACTGCTCCGCGCGCTCCTGCTGCAGGTGCTCTACTCGATCCGAAGTGAGCGCATGCTCATGGAGCAACTCGACTACAACCTGCTCTTCCGCTGGTTCGTCGGGCTCAACATGGATGACGCGATCTGGGTTCCGACCGTGTTCAGCAAGAACCGCGACCGGCTGCTGGAAGGCGACATCGCCGAAGGTTTCTTCGCACAACTGCTGACGCAAGCCAAGGAGGACGGTCTGCTGAGCGACGAGCATTTCAGCGTGGACGGCACGCTGGTAGAGGCCTGGGCCGGGCACAAGAGCTTCCGTAAAAAGGACGATCCGCAACCCCCGGACGACTCGGACAAAGGCAACCCGACGGTGAACTTCCACGGGGAAAAGCGTTCTAATGAGACGCATGCTTCGACAACTGACCCGGATGCGCGACTGGCGCGCAAGAGCGGTGGCCACGAAGCGAAGCTGGCGTATTGCGGCAATGCGCTGATCGAAAATCGCAACGGGCTGGTGGTGGCGACGGAAGTGCTCCAGGCCAATGGGACCGCCGAGCGCGACGCAGCGCTGTTGATGGTCGAACGCCTTGCTGGTGATCAGTGCGTGACGCTCGGCGCTGATCGCGGGTATGATACGCGTGATTTCGTACAGGAACTGCGTGGAATGCACGTGACGCCACACGTCGCTCAGAACACGAACGGGCGGCGCAGTGCGATCGACAACCGAACGACGCGGCATGTGGGCTATGCAGCGAGCCAGCGGAAACGCAAGCGAATTGAAGAGGTCTTTGGTTGGCTGAAGACGGTGGCCGGCATCCGCAAGGTCCGGCACCGTGGATTGGAAAAAGTGGCGTGGATGTTTACGTTCGCCGCGGCCGCTTACAATCTTGTGCGCATGAGGAACCTCCGCGTTCAAGCGGCGAGTGCATAGGGCGAAGTGTGCTCGGGCCCCGAAAAGGGGTGTTTTTCAGCACGGAAGAACTTCGCTTCAGGCCACTTACACTGCTTGTTAGTAGCAAAAACGCTTGGGATAGAGTATCCAGGTGTCAAACGGCCGTATTTCAGCAGCCTGCTAATGAACGGAGCATGGGGACATTTCTAATAACCGTTGACAATGCCGGAACTGTGCCTTGACAGGGATCCTGATGGCTTATAGACTATAGCTTCTCCATATTATTCTTTACTGAGTGCCCGGCGAGCGGCTGATCGAACAGAAATTTACTGCCCGGTTTGGAATCGGCCAACCTTGCGCGAGACGCTGAGGGAATTCGCCCTGAAGTTCTGAAGTGAACAACATTATGGTGATGATCGGAGGACTGCCCGATCTCACATTAGCTTAAAGGGGGGGGTGACGTGGAAAGATGCCATAGTGTGAACGTTCCTCTGGCGCTGCTCTTTGCCCAGACGCTACTGGTTTCCCTCGCTTGGCCGCAGGCCAGTACCAGCACGGTGCGCGGCACTGTGCGGGACCAGAGTAAGGCGGCGATCGCCGGTGCTTCAGTCATGCTGACGAACACGGCCACGAATGTGGCCCCGAAGAGCGCCACTAACGAAGTCGGCTTCTATTTGTTTCCTGCCGTATTGCCGGGCTCTTACCGCCTGGTTATCGAGGCGCCAGGTATGGAGAAGTTCGAGGGCGCCCTCACTGTACAGGTGCAGCAGGACGCTGTCGTGGACGTTATCTTGGCGGTCGGGCAGACGGCCACGCAAGTATCCGTCAAAGACGTTACACCCATGCTGACGTCCGATAATCCCACACTGGGCCACGTTTTGGAGCAGCAGCGGATCGAGCAACTGCCGATCAACGGCCGTTACGTGACGGCATTGCTCTCAACCATCCCCGGAATGGAGGGCGTGCGTGCTTACGGGGAAGAAGCGGGCACGCTGGAGTGGGTCCAGGACGGCGCGGTCTTTACCAGCCGCTTCGAGGACTCCGTTGCCCGGCCGCCGGGCCTGGACACCATCCAGGAGTTCAAGGTTGAAAACAACAGCTCCTCGGCGAAGTTCGCGCGCCCAACCACGGTGGTTATGTCCACTAAGAGCGGCACCAACCAGATCCATGGGACGGCTTTTGAGACGGCCCGCAACAATGGTGTGGGCGTAGCGCGGGCGCGCACGGATTTCTACACCAAGCCGCCACACCTGGTGCGCAACGAGTTCGGCGCCTCCGTGGGCGGCCCGGTCATCCTTCCCAAGTTGTACAACGGCAGGAATCGCACCTTCTGGTTCTTCGCCTGGGAGGACGCCCGCAACATGAGCGCGACCACTCAGGCGTTCTCGTTGCCCACCGAGGCTATGCGCAACGGCGATTTCCGGGGATTAGCGGACGTCCAGGGCCGGCAGAGCAAGATCTACGACCCCCTGACCACCAACCCGGCCACCTGGGCGCGCCAGCAGTTCTCCTACCAGGGGCAGTTGAACGTGATCGACCCGGCACGGCTGAATCCGATCGCGAAATATCTTTATAGCATCACGCCGCTGCCGACGCTCTCACAGGTGAATCCGCTGGTAGACACCAACTGGTTCGGACCGGTGCCCACTCCTTTGACTCAACGCACGATGACGGCCCGCATCGACCACCACTTCAGCGATCGGGACCAGCTTTACGCACGGTACACCAAGAGCGACTCTTACCGTAAAGTTCCTACACCCGGTGACCCGCCTATGTTGAACGGCGTGGTGGGTAACTACTCGAGCATCGGGCCGAATCAGAGCCTGGCGCTCTCCGAGGTGCACATCTTCAGCCCGACTGCCTTCAACGAGCTGTTAGTTAGCGCCAGCCGCGGCCTGCGGGGAGTAAATACCGACCGGAACACTAAGTGGTTGGACGTCCTCGGTCTGCCCAACCCGTTCGATGCGACTGGATGGCCGAACATATCTTCTAACGGCTTGAGTTATGTGTACAAGGATGGGGGACGCCAGGGTTCGGCTTCGAACTACTTCATCGTCGACGACGGCTTCACCAAGGTGCGGGGGCGGCACCAACTCCAGTTCGGCGTCCATCTTCGCAACGACCAGCTCAACGTCATGCCCGACATGGGCGGGTTGGTGGGCTCGTTCGATTTTGGAACGCTGGCAACCGCGCTGTATAACCCATCGTCGTCGCGAACCAATCCGCTGGCCACAGCCCAGACCGGAAACAATCTGGCCAACATGTATCTGGGTGTGATGAACTACGCACCCCGGCTCACCCGTGGCTACTATTACGTTCGCTCCCGCGAATACGCACTCTATTTTCAGGACAACTACAAGGCGACTTCGCGCCTGACCCTGAACCTGGGGTTGCGTTGGGAGATGAGGCCGGCCTCGTTCGAGAAAAACGGTGTGATGATTGGTTACGACAAGCAGCGGCGCGCGGTCGTTCTCGGCACTAGCCTGGACACCATGTACCGCCTGGGGGCGACGCTGCCCTCGATTGTGAACCGGCTCGAAGCTACTGGCGTGAAGTTTGAGTCGTACCAGCAGGCCGGGCTGCCGCAGAGCCTGATGTACGGCAACTGGAAGGACGCCGGGCCCCGCGCGGGGTTTGCCTATCTGGCGGGAGAGGGCAAGCGCTCTTTCGTGATCCGCGGCGGCTACAGTAATTCCTACTTTCCGATCCTTATCAGGACCTGGACTAATATCATGAGATCGACGGCGCCCTTTACTGCGACGTTCCCCTACCAGCTTAACAACGCCGCCCAGTCGCCGGATGGCATCTCCAACTATCTATTGCGCTCGGTTCCCACGGTCTACGCCGGCGTCAACAGCCGGAACATCATCGACGTGAGCAATGCTTCCTCCATTACGCGGGGCAGCAGCCAGCTTATCTATTTCGATCCGCATCAGCCGGATGCCCGTGTGCAGAACTGGAACATGACGCTGGAAAAGCAGGTTATGAGCAACACTGTCGCACGTATCGCATACGTGGGTGGCCACAGCTCTCATCTGGAGCAGGAGTACACGTTCAACGACATCCCGCCCGCCTACGTCTATTTCATGACCACCGGCCAAAAGGCGCCAACTGGCGAGTTCGCCAACGTGGCCGAACGTCCCTGGGATCAGCAGGCGATCGGCACTTACGGGGAGTACATGAAGACCGGCTGGGCCAACTACAACGGCATGCAGTTCGAACTGGAGCGGCGCTATCACCGGGGTTTCGGTTTCCAGGTCTCCTACAACATCAACAACAACATGGCAGCGGGCGGGAACGGGGCTCTCATCCCAAATACCATTCCAACTCCCGACCAGTTCCTGCCGGGCGCCGTCCCGGCGGACTTCAATCAACTGAATCGCTTCGTCAATTACTATCGCGATACCAGCATTCCCAAACACCGGGTGAACTGGAACTGGATCGCCGACCTGCCGTTCGGCAACGGAAAGTTGGTGGGGCGCAATGCAGGCGGGGTTCTGAACAAGTTCATCGGCGGCTGGCAGGTGGCCGGCACGGGAAGCTTGCGGAGTACCTATTTTGCTCTCCCGACGGGCATTTATCCCACCGGTGAGAAAATCCAGACGTACGGCTACAAATACCCCATCCAGGACTGCCGCGGTGGCACCTGCTGGCCGGGCTATCTGTGGTGGAACGGCTACATTCCGGCGAACCAGATCAATACCCACGCTGCGTCCGGCCAGTGCACGGGAGTTTGCGGCGTACCGGCCAACTACACGCCCGCGGGACAGCCATTAAATCCCTGGCCTCAGAACCCGAACCCTACCGATCCGATGTACCCGTACTATGGCACCAACACGGTGTGGATACCGCTGAAGGATGGCACGGTGCAGCAGACCACTTACGATCCCGGCATGCATCCCTGGCAGAACCAGTTCTTCCCGGGCCCCCGCCAGTGGAGCCTCGACGCCTCTCTGTTCAAGACGATCGCCATCCGGGAGGGGTTGCGCATACGTTTCAACGCGGACTTCTTCAACATATTGAACCATCCGGGAAACCCCAACTCAGTCGGCGGGGCTGGCATCCTGGACACCCGTGCATCAGGGAATCCCGCGCGTCAGCTTCAGTTGACGCTACGGCTCACGTGGTGACGGCACTTGTGGTCTTCCGTGGATTGCACGTACCCCGCCCAAGCCGGTGAACGAAAGCAGAACAGCAGAAAGACAGGATCGTGGTTAAGACGCGGATTGTTCTTTCTCTCTTCTTTTCGTGCTTGCCGGTGTAGTTTGGAGGTTCGCCCACACGTGAAGCCGTCACTCTCGAAACCCCGTATAGCCAAAATATCCATCGCACCGGTTATTCAACTTACTCAACAAACCGCGTATGATGTTCACTCACCATGCGCGACAACGTATGGGTGCGGCTGCTGGCGTACGTGACTGGCTTTGTGAACCAGCGCCTGCTGGTGCAGAATGAATACCTGATCGCCGAGAATCGCATCCTCCGCTCGCGGTGGTGGGCTTACTTTTTCGGAGGTGCCGGGTCCGCGCGGGCGGATTGCTCCTCCTGCCCCGGCTCCGGAGCCGAGAGCAGCCTGGAGCCGTCCGGAGAAAGCAAATATCCGCCGGCACGTTTCGGCAGGTTGTGTGCAACGATGAGCCCTTGGAGCACTCCGTTGTATTGCGCCTGGAGTTCCGTCTGAATCGCGACCAAACGACGTTGGAAGCTCGCGAGCAGATCCTGCTCTTCGGGTGTGAGTTGATGGTCGACTACCTTGGTTTTTTTCATTTTTATCCTTTCTGAACACTCCATCCGGCTTTAGACCGGAATTAAAACTTGGGAAAGTGCGGCTTGCTTTGCGGCTTCAACTTCAGCAGCTTTGGCTTTGGCCTCATCCTGCAGCGCAACAACCGCGGCCGGAGGAAATGCGCCAAGAACCGGCTGAATGGCGGCCGTCATCAACGTCTGGATGATGTAGTCGCCCACTCCGGCGTACTTCGGCACCGCAGCGTAGTTGATGTACGGGTGTCCGTCCGGGTCCGTCATCGGCGCGGATTCCATCTTGGTCTGTGTGGCGATATACGCCGTGATCGAGGCCACAGCTTCGGCCGGGATCGTCCAGTTGAAGGACTCAGCGCCTTGCTGCGTCCACGTGATGTTGATGGGTTGGTAGGTTTCGGGCATAGTGATTTCCTTTATGCGATGAGAGCAATGCTCCCCTGACGGATGACTCCATCCCCGCAGCGAACGCGGAAGAGGAGAGTGTTTCCAGAGATCCACATATTCATCGTGTTGTTGGAGAGTTCGGGGTCGGTTGGTTGTGTCGCTGGAAGGCCTTGGATAACGCGGCCAATGGTGTGGATGGATGCTTTTGGATCGGTGACGCCAGCCAAACCGAGGTTCCCAGAGTTAGCAATCACAGGCCCCACGCCGACACCGTTCTGGTAGAAGAGAAGCGATCCCGCAGGAGCGACTTGACCGCCCGACGAACAGAGAGACCACGATGCGCCACCCGCAACAGTGTTCTCTATTGTGAGGCCCACGGAGTTAGACGAGTTGCCAACGATCTTCATGGCGTTCGGGTCGTTATAGAGCAACGTAAGCAAGTTGGTGGCGTTCGTCGTTCCGATCCCGACGTTTCCGTTATTCAGAACCGTTATCCGTTCGACCGGGGCTCCACCGGCGCTGGAATAGATTCTCACCGATCCGTCATTGCTGTTGGACGTCCCATTGAGAACGATGGCCCCGCCGGTAGCGGCTGGAAGATAGCCATAGGGAGCTTCACCGAAGAACTGGAGTAGTGACGCCAGGGCTCCCGTACTCTTTGCAAACAGCGCGTTCCGCAGAGCATCGAAAGACGTGTTCTGCCCACCGCTGCTCACGAACGAAAAGGTGTTCGTGTCTGGATCTGCGGAGAACAGATTGCCGGGGTTGCCACCGGCCACAACGAACTTTGCTGCCGGGTTCGTCGTGCCGATGCCGACGTTGCCGCTCGACATAATGCGCATACGTTCAACCAACGAACCTGCACCTACAGGTCCGGGGGTCTTAGTTGAAAAGATCAGATTCTGGCTGTAGTTCCCGTCGTCAATCGCAGAGATGCGCGAACCCACCGACTGTGGAAACTGAGCCGCAACAAAGTCGATGGAAGACCCAGTTCCAGCGCCGCCGCCGTCGTTCTGGAGCGTAATCGTTGGGCCGATGGAGCCATCGGCATTCTTTTTCAGCGCAAGCAGAGTGCTAGGGCTTGTCGTTCCGATGCCGACCTTCGTAAACGTCACATCCTGCCCTTGAATCGCGAACTGCGACCACGGCTCCCAGGTAATCGTGTCTCCCCAACTGGCGGAATGCCGAATCCACATCGCGTTTGTGGCGCCAGGCTGTGCCGACATGCAGAGCTGAGCGCGGGTGTTGCTGGCGTGATTCGCAGTGATGGCGCTGCCATACGTCGAGCAGCCGGAAGGCTTGTTCAGCGTGGTGGCGTCAACATCCCAGAATCCGTTGACGGAGGCGTTATTCAGGTCTCCGTAAGGAACTCTCCGACCGTTGTAGGAACCAAGGCCAGCCGACTCCATGAGCTGCCCGCCGATGTTCAGGTCGCCGATGTCCGTCAACTCCATGGCCTGGAAGTTGTTGGCCCCTGCCCGCAGGCCGTCATCAGTGACACGCCAATAATAACTGTACGAGCCGCGCTTCTTATTAAATGCGAGATGCGCCGATTCGCATTCGGTGTACTTGAAGTCGGAGCCGGTGAACTTCAGCGCCACTGCGCCAGATAGCAACAGATTCGACGACGATAGGGTGGCTACGTTGACCAGGTTCTGTCCGTTGGCGTCAACCTGCCCTTGCCAATGTTGCATTCCGTTCGACACCGCGGGATACCAACTCGCCGGGATTGTCGTGCCGGCTGCGATCGTGATTGGCCATGCCATAAGTTATGAGTCCTTTCGGTCGTTAGTTCATCACCGGGATCCAGCCAACGAAGTTGCCGGATGCGTCGTAGAATGCGATCTTGCCCTTGGGATTCCAGGCGAGGTACGTGTCCGCCGACCACGGGCCTTTCAAGTATCCCGTCCACTTCAGATCAGCAAACAGTGCGTTTCCCGAAGCGTCGATTTGAGCTTTCAGATAGTTCTGGAACATCATCTTGAAGCCGGACGCGGCCGTGAGACTCCCCGCAGGGAATCCGTAGCTGTCCAAGATAGAGAAACCCGTCGGGTCCATGTTCGCCGTTGGGCCGGATGCTCTGGAGGCGATTGCGTATCCGCCAAGCGCCTTGAAGTGATCAGTTCCGCTCGTGTTGTAAACATCGAGAATGCCCTGATAGATGCGAACATTGCCCCAAGATGCGTCGTAGCTGCGAATATCCGGTGATGTCATCACGATGTTCACCGCGATGGTGTCCGCGATGAGCTTACTGGCTTTGAGGCCGGAGATCGCGCTATCTCCCCATTGACCAGTCAGCGTAACGGTCCCTGCGTTCAGACTGGAGATCGAGCCGGAGAACGTGTTGATGCTCAGCGTTCCCAAGTTGGCGACTCGTGAAACATCCAGGTTCCCGGCGAAGGAGCCGATGTTGATGGCCGTGATGTTGGCCACTCTGGAAGCGTCCAGGTTTCCTGAAAAGCTCGAAATGGCCAGCGTGCTTAGATTCGTAAGGCGGGAAACATCCAGGTTGCCGTTGAACGAGCTGATGCTGATCGAGCTGCATTGCGTCGTGCTCAACGTCCCGGCGAACTGGCTGACCGCAACGTGCGTGATGACGCCCGCGTTGATCTGGCCGTTGATTGTCCCAGCGTTTACCGAGAGAATATCGCCGCTGCTGATCTTGCCGGTGATCGTGTCTGAGGCCGCAACGGTCGTCCATGTTCCCGCTGCGTTCTTGTAGAGCTTGGAATCGGCCTGATTGAGAACGATCGTGTTGACGGGATACGCAGCACTGGGCAGAGCCGGGAGTGTTGCAACTCTTGTGATCGGCCGCAGGTCATCAGCGAACTTCTTCAGATCGGCCAGGAAACCATCTTGGATCTGAGCCGTCGTGATCACGCCCGCAAACGAACCGATCGAGAATGTTCCAAGATTGGCTACTTTACCAACATCGAGATTGCCGGCGAAGTTGCCGATGCTGAACGAACTCAGGTTGCTGATCTTGTCAATTCCGATCTGGCCTGCGAAGTTCCCGATCGAGAACGTTCCAAGATTGTTGATCTTGTCGATCCCGATCGTGCCGGTGAAATCACTGATGTTGAACGTTCCAAGGTTGCTGATCTTGCTGATTGGCAACGTCCCCGAGAAGGAACCAATGCTGAACGTTTCCAGGTTATTGATCTTGGAAATGGGCAACGTCCCAGAGAACGAATCGATGGCAACGTGCGTGATGCTCGCACCGGGAATCTCTCCCGTGATACGAGGACCGCTCAATCCGCCCGCGGTCTGCGCTTTGACGAGAATGCCGCTGACAACAGGCGCGGTGTTGACGTCCGTTTCGTTGTTGTTGGCGTCGTAGCTTACAAATCGAACTTCCCATGTCCGCTCTTCGTGGATCGTCCAGAACGGCGTCTCGAATGTAGTCGTGCCTTTGCCGCAATCGGGCAAGCGTGATTCAAAGTACGTTCCGTCGCCAAGCGGATAACGAGCGATCGGGATGCAGCCTCGATATGTTGGATCGCTAGGCTCCGTGAAAGAGCCGCTGAAGTTGTACGTCTCGCCGCCATCGACGTTCTTGGAGAAGTTGGCTTTGGCGGTCTGCCCTGTTACCGCAATCGACGGAGCTTGCGGAGTGACCGTGAAGCCAAGCGCCGGCGTGATCCAATCATTGATGCCGTTGGCGCGGCCTTGAACATCGTATGCCGGGAAGCAGATCGAGAACTGTTCCGCTTGTTCCGGGACGGGCTTCCAGTCGCTGATCCATTGCAGGTTTCCCTTGGCGACACGATGTTTCTCAGGATCGCCGGTGGGACCGTAGATCGTGACTTCGACGCCCGCGAACTGAGCATAACGGTCTTTGAACTCGTTGTAGGTTGGATCGGTCCAGGAAGAACGAACCTGGTAGTACCACTTCGATTCCCGCCATTCATACACGACGTCAACAACGGGACTCGTGGGGTTCGGCGCCCATTCCACGCCATTGGCTAATCCAGAGTAAGGCTTGGCCTGGAAGGTGATGTTGGGTGATGGGCTCGCACCCGTTGCCGGCGATAGTTTGTTGTCGACCTGATCGGAGAAGCTGGTCAACGATACGCGCCAGGTCTGTTCCACTTCGGGTTCACAAAGGGCAGACAAGCGCACTTTGTACGAGCCATCATCCAGCTTCTGGGCGGCGATGTAGGTGTACTTGCCAAGATCGATTCTGCCTTCATCATTCCCGGCGACGGCAGAACCAGCAACAGCGCTCCCGGCCCTTTCTTCGTTCCCGGTAAGAGCCGGAGTTTCGGCATAGGCATGCACTCCCAGGAAAGTCCCAAGCGGAGTGGGCGCGGTGAAGGTGATTTCGGGAATGATCTGTCTCTTCCCGGCCGCATCGGGAGCCGAATACGACACGATCGCGCCCGTAATGGTCACGTCACCGGGAGCTTGGGGTCCACTCGCGGTAACGCTTCCTGCTGATGCGGTCTTGGTCCATCGTGCCATAGTTTATGCCTCGCCTCGAATCGAGATGCTCTGCCATTGAACGGTCAAGGTATCGCTCGCCTGGCCGTTGATGAGATCAGTTCCAGCCGCGTTGATGAAGACCGTGTATGGACCGTCGCTGATCCGCGTGATCGTGAGATCCCTGCCAGCTTTTAGCTCCGCCGATGGGAGCGTAATGGTCACGTCTCCGGCGGAACAGTCCACAAGAACAGTGTCATCGGCAACAGTGAGAACCGTATCGGTTGTAACGGTTCTGCTGGCGTGCGTGATCGTGAAGAAGTCGCCAAACAGGAACGTCTCGCGGACGTGTGAGAACTCTTCGGGCGATTCATATCCATCACGGTCGACGGCAATGGCGCTGACCAGGATGGTTTTGGATAGAAGGTTGTCGACCGGGACGGAGATGGCAACAACGGTGTCTTCTTTCTCGTTGACGATATCCGCGGATTCCGCCACGTACTGCCATTGCGCCGCCGTCACAATGAACTTGCTGGCCGAAGTTGGCATCACGTCCCAAGGACGATCGATCGTGAGCGTGGTCTGGTTATTGCCCGTGATCAGGCGTGTTTGACCCACGCCGGGACCGGCCAGAATCATGACCAGTTTGCCGGCTTCGGCATTGGCGACGAACCCGCTGTACTGCGAGTTCATGAACTTCGAATCGCCGATCGAGGTCGCTGAAATGATGTCGGGTTGGGTACGGATGATCAGACAATCGCCGGATTGAATCCCGGCTGCCTGCGGATCGGGAGAGCAGGTGAATTGCCCCGTTGCCGGATTGTACGCCGTGAAGCGGAAGTCCCAAATCGCGGCGGATCCATCGCTGCGATCGGCGATGATCGAACCATCGCGGCCAGCCCAGTTATCAGTCCCGGCAAGATCGGGAATCGTGATCGTGTTGACGCCAACAGAATCGACGGGATAGCCGATGACTCCAGCGTGGTCAACCTCTTTGGCCTTGATCTTGAGCCGTCTGAATCGTGGATGCGGGAA
Organism: Bryobacteraceae bacterium; assembly: GCA_963668605.1. GTDB lineage: Bacteria > Acidobacteriota > Terriglobia > Bryobacterales > Bryobacteraceae. Next base: position 6,656,617 of record OY764903.1, on the reverse strand, counting down.
GCTCGTCGAAGACTTGAGCAACGCGGCCGTGAGCAGGATGCTGGTGGGCGCCGTGCCCGTGAGTTCAAACTGCTTGGTGAGAAGACGAACATCATCGGCGCAAGCGTAGACGCAATACTTCGTGTACGTCCCGGCCGGCCAGGTGATCGAGTTCAGTGCGAGCTTGTTGGTGTTGGTTCCCGCCGGGATCAGGAAAGACAGAACATTGCTGGGCAGCGTGAACTTGCCCGCGGAATCGACGGCGGCAACAGAGACATAATACGTCTGCCCTCCCGATAAAGAACCTCCGGTCGTATCACTTGAGAGGAAGTCAATCACCGGCGCTTCCGCGTTCAGGAACGTATTGACCGGAGCTTTCCCTTTGACTTCGATGGCAACTTTCGTCGTTCCGTCTGCCATCGTATTCGGCGTCTGCGTGACTTGGAACGTCTTGTCATCGGTCGAATACATGTAGTCGCCGGCCGCAGGTTGCTCCTGATCGGGATGCCAAACGAACTCACTGGACGGCAACACGGGAACATCGACCGGGATTGGCGACGCAGCAACGTCAACGGGTTTATCGCCGACCAACATGTCGTACATGCTGTCCGTTGTGGTGCGACCCTGGATATCGATCGAGTAATCTTTGTTCAGTTTCCACGCGATCACGCGGAACTCGCCGGCGCCAGCGGGCATATCGGGATGCGTGAGAGAACAAATCAGGCCGGGTTCGACGTTCAACGCAAGAACGGTCGTTTTGAAGGCGATTTGTCGAGCCTTCTTCCACTCTGCATAGCTGATCCCGCCCAACTCTTCCCGCAATCGGGCCGTAACGATACGGGCAGCTTGGCTCTTGTTCGTTGTACCGGCCAGGTTGAGCTGGCTCTGAGTGAACAACGGCGCGGTATCGCCGCCGATCAGCGTCGCGTGGTCGATATCGTAGAGTTGGACGTTGTCGCCAACGAAGTCGTATTCGGCGCTGGCGAAGTTGGCGGTCAGGTGATTGAATTCAGGCTTGAGCGCAGACAATTCAAGCGAATTGAGCGTGATGTTGGCGGTTGTGAATGCTTCCGTCGAGCCGGAATGAAAGCGAGTGCCTAGACGCAGCTTGCCGAAGCTGAACGTAAAGAAGCCCAGGCAATTGGCCAGGATCTCCGTGATCCAATCACGCAACGGTTTCTGTTCTTGGAGGATTCCATTGAAGCTGAACTGCGCTTCGTCCGTGATCGCCTGATCTTCGTACGCGCCTTTGTGGTAGCCGTTCGTGACGTTGCCGTATTCGTCCAACTCATCACCTTCGCCTTGCACCCAGACTTTCTGCGTGCGGCCGATGATCAGCGGAACTCGTTCATCGCAAATCGCGGCGGCGGCAATCGCAGCGGGAACATCAAACAACGCCTCTTGATCAGAAGCAGACGCACTAAACAAACCCTTCGCTCTCAAGATCACGTTGACGGCAATCCAAATAGGATTCGTCAAACCATGAATGAGCGAACGAGTGCCGGGAGCGGACCAAACATAGCCGGCCATGCCTTGGCTGATGTACGCCTGGACTGCATGCTCTTGCAGTTTCTTGAGCTGTAAACTGGATTCATCTTTTCTGCGGATCTCAAGGAACGCAGTTCCAGCAGCGCGTTCGGGGCCATACGTCGAGTAGCCAGCATTCTGTTGCCAGGAGTTGGATTCTCCAAGCGAGAACTGATCGGGATTCGGATCCGTGCCTTTGGATTCGCGCAATCCAAGTCCACCGGGACCGTGATGCGGTTGATTGTCGATCGTGTGCCCGGTTCCAAACGCACCAATCGGCCCTTCGCAAACAATGGCCAGCGCGTCGAAGAAGTCGCCTTCATCCCGGCCCGATACGATCTTGCCGTTGATCGGGAATGCCTTGGTTGGATCGTTGTACCAAACTTGAGGAACGATCTCAGAGTAGATGCTGTCTGAAACGACACTCGAGCTGGTCAACGTGGAACGGCCGTAGCCCCAATGCCCCGTGGAATTGTCTTTGGTTCGAACTGCTTGCGGCTTTACCTGGAGGCCGCCGAAGTAGTTGTCCATGCCGTATTCGTGGCATTGGGCGAAGCTCTTGTTGCACGATGTAGCCGCGCCTGCAAAGGGACAAGCGCTGCCCTTGAATTGCTTCCAGCACGTTCGGGATATTCTGCGGGCGGGATACGGCAGCTTGAGTTCGTACAGGCCGTCACTTGCCGTGATCGGAAACTCAGGACCGGCGTTCATCTTCCAATCGGTGACTTCGCCTTTCCACAAGTCGATCTTCGTCCCGGTGCCGGTGTGAAACAGGCTGAACTCAACAGTTGCACGCGTCAACTCGCAGTCGTTGGCGAGTGCCGTCATCACACGGTCTGCATTGCCAAAGTTGAAGCGTGCTTCATCACTTTCTCCGCTGATGCCCTGGCTGATGCCGTCCCAATCGAGCAGTCTTGGAAGATAGGCCTGGCTGCCTATGGTGACTTGGCGATCGGAAAGATAGATATCAGCAACAGCGCGTTCTCGAACGCGGATCTTGACCAACGGGATCATGACTTGGGTCTGATCCAGTAGTGCCGATTGCAAATCAGAAGATGGAAAGCGCGTCGAGGTCGTGTTCAACGCGTACGTGATTCCCGATGCCGGAACTTCAATCAGGGTCAAGCCAACTGAAGTGATATCGGCGGCGGCGTAATCGAAACTGATGTTGGAATCGGCGAAGCGGACGGTGTAACGAGTCGTGCCGGAATCACTCAAGTTGGGCGCGTCGTAGAAGAAGATCCCGGCTGCGTTCTGTTCCCAGAACAACTTGAATGTATCGAGCGCCGTGCAATAGAGGTTGGCTTTGCGAACCGTGAAGCGTCGAACACCATTCCCGATGATGAATCTCTGATCCACTTTGGCGTGGCCGTGCAGGAACGAATGCACAGAGACTTCGGGCTCGATCGCCATTCCCGATCCATAGTCCGGCTGAAGCGGGAAGACGGCCGTAGCAACCAACTCGGGAATCGTGATTCGACCAACATTCGCCATTAGCTAACCTCGAGTAGTTCCATTTGTGCGTTCATGCGGCCAAGTTCCCAGGACTCGTTCCAGGCGCCGCTGAGGACGACCAGGTAGCGGCCGGTTGTGTTCAGTCCGGCCGGATCGTGATCACTTTGTTTCGGATAGAACCAAAATGGAGTTGACTTGTTCTGATTCCAGAACGTTCGCAGAGTGCTCAGCTGCGCTACGGTCAAGCGTTTACCCAGCCGGAATCGCTTGCGGCTGATATCAGCCAGAGCCGTGATCTGGAAGGAACCATCTTTGTAGGTATTCGCCAATACCGGCACGGATCGCTCTTCATTGAACTGCGCCGAGAGCGTGTACGGCATCACGACCGAAGATGTAGACAGACGAATGGATCCAGGCATGATGTTCGGGTGTGAATGAGCCGGGCGAACCCGGGCCCGGTACTTATGCGCGTGCGAGAGACGGATCGAGAAGGTTGATTTGCTGATCCTGGCGGCCGAAGTTACCGCGGGAAGCAGAGTTGGCCGATGATGCAACCAATCTTGGATTATTCGCGATCACGTTGACCGCTTCGCCCTGCATGAGTTTGGTAGTTGCCGCGCCATCAATCTGGAGCGTGACCGTGGTGGAGCCCGTCGAAGATCTACCGAATTTCAACGAATCAATCGACGAGTTGAAACCCAATCCTGGCAGGTTCGTGAGCGGATTGAGTGCCTGACCGTTGCCATAGAAAGCGGGCATCTCATACAGCGATCCCCCGCTCTGAACCATGGTCAAGTTCTGGCCGTAGAACTTGCTCTTGAACGGCTGGTTGGTATTCTGCGCATACAGCTCAATCAGTTCCTGGCCGGCTTTCGAATTGATGTAAAGATCGAAATTGCCGCCGAACTGCTGCTTGGCCATCTGAACGCATTGCATCAGGATGTCCTTCTCGCGCACGTCGACGCCGGTGATGGCTTTGATGCGCTCGCGCATCTTCTGATCCGCGGATTTGCCGCCGATCAGCTTTCGCAGCATCCCGGCGCCGAACCCGATCGCCGCGCCGATCGCCGCGCCTTCCCACCCGCCGAACTTATAGCCGATGGCCGCGCCGCCAGCCGTGGTCTCGCCGACTCCGGCCCAACCGCCGCGCCGCAGACCGTCCATCGCGAGCATCGCACCACCCGCCAGCATCGCGCCGCCCTTCATTCCGCCGACGCCGCGGTACGATCCTGCCACCTCTCCACCAAAGTCGCCGCCCTTGGGACCGTAACCGATATTGCCAAGGTTGTTGAGCATGCTCTTCCAACCGGCAAGGTTAGACTTCCAACCGCCCGGGCTACCACTGAACCCCAGCGTGCTGAGCGGGCTGCCGCCACTTGTGCCACTCCCGCCAGCTTGTGCAATGAAGGGAGGCGTGCCGCCCGGCATCCCGCCCGGAGTCATAATTGCACCCATAGCGCCGAGTGAGCCGAGCAGACCGCCGCCGCCCGATCCGCCGAACACGGGCGACGAGCCGCCGCCCAGTCCGCCCAGAACGCCGCCACCCGGGGCGAACGACACACGCGTCCCTGTGAACAACTGCATCAGCATCGCCGCCACGCGCGAGGTGACCACATCCTTGATTGCGGTCAGCAGCGCCGTCTTCAGCGAGTTGCCGATGGCGGACCAGATGGACTGCGACTTGCTGAGCAGCGCGTCGAAAACGCCACCGGCCTGCTGTTTCAGGGAATCGAAGATAGTTCGATATTGATCCACCACCAGGCGTCGCGTCTGCGCCGCACCCTTGACCTGGGCGAGTTCGACATCGCTTTCCGCGTTTGTCTTCAGGGCGTCTTTCTGTTCCTGACCCAACTGCTCGATGCGGCTGGTGATCTCGCGTTGCCGCGTTTCGTCGAAAATGCCTTTGGCCAGCAACGCTTTTTCCGCTTCTCGAACGTCGTATGCCGTGCGCCGGTCAATCTCCTGGATCTCAATGGCGCTGCGCTCGCGGATGGCCCGGACTTCGATCCCGGTCTTGATCTGCTCCACGGCCAGCTTCTGGCGCAACGTGAAGGCATCCAGAGCATCCAATTGTGCGATGGCCATGTCCCGGCGCTGCTGCACGGCCGCCTTTTCGATGCTTAGACCCTGATCCGTGCGCTTGTCATCGAGTGCGGTGGATCGCTGATAGATGTCGAGATTCTGGCGCGCCGGCTCAAGCACATACTGTTCGATGTTCCGATTGAGTCTGGTTCCGATCGCTGTCCACAGCTGCTCGATGCGCCGGCCCTGCGCCTCGTTGAACTTGATCTCGAACGCCGCGATCTTCTCCGCCGTCGCCTGGTGGAGCTTCTCGAGTACCGCAGGATCGAGATTGAACTTGTGCAGGGCACCTTTCTCATCCACGAACGAAGACCGCTGCGCGATGTCTTTCCGCTCCTCCTCGCGTAGTTTCGCAACTCCAGCCGCGTACTCCTGGCGCGATAAGAGCATCACGTTGAGGGACTCTTTGGCCGCCGTCGCCTCCGACTGTGCCGTCTCGATCGCCTTCATCGAGTCTTCAATCTGCTGCCGGGTAACATTCTGCTCGGCGGCCTTGCGCTGCTCCAGTGACTGCAAGTACAGATCGTTGGTGGACTTCAGCGCCTCGGCCTGCCGCTTCCGGATCTCGGCAGCCAGTTTTAGCGCGTCCAGATCCGGACCACGCTCGACACTGATCTTCGGGCCGGAGACCTCAAAGTTCTCCCCGGGCAGGGCCTTGTGCCCCGCTGTTGCCGCCTTAATCTCCTCATCCTTGAGCCCCATTTTTCGCAGCTCATCCAGCGACTTGCCGCCAGCGATCAGATTCCGTATCTGTTGCCCCTGCTGTTTCTGCCAGCGCTCTTGCAGGCGCTCCTGCGTTTCGGAGTAGGTCTTGTAGATGGCCGCGCCGGCGATGATCACACCACCAGCCAGCAGACCCAGCGGATTGGCGGCCAGCATCGCACCAAGTGAACCAATGCTGGTAGCGATTCCGGAGATCTTCGTCGCGATGGCAGCCGTAGCCAGCGCGCCTGACAGCCACAATGCCATCTGCCCGAACGTAGCGAGCCAATCGGAATTCGCTTTCAGGAAGCCGACCAGTTCGCGCAGATGGCCGACCAAGGACCGGAATTGATCCTGGAAGGCGGCACCGACTGCTTCTTTGAGTTCCGTGACTTCACGGGAAAGCGCCTTGGCCTGTGCTTCCGCAGTTCCGGATGAGCCGGCATAGGCACCCTGGATCTTGGCCGCCTCGCGCATCACGGCGTTGTAGCGGATCTGCTTCGTTTCAGAATCGCTCAGGGTTTTCCCTGTTTGCAGCTCGGCGCTCTGCACTTCCTTGGCAAAATCTACGAACAGTCCCATCGAGCGCAGCCCTCGCGAGGCGCCGGATTCAATGGACAGAAGGAGTTTGTCCAGGGCTTCGCCGGCCGGAATGTTCTCAATCGCGGCGGCATCCTTGGCGACCTTGGCTAGACCTTGCGCTTTCGAGAGACTCATGTCGGCGATCATCAGCCGGGTTACCGCGTGAATGGCCTCCTCGCCGTGATAGCCAATCTTGCGGACAGCCTCCACCGTTTTGGTGAACTCGGCGGATGCGACGCCGTGAGCCTTGGCGAGGGCGAGTCCGGAGGCTTCGAGCTTCGCTTCGTGCGCGGCCATCTGCGCGGCACCGATGGTCCACTCCTTCAGCTTCTCGATGGCACCCTTGATCGCGTCTGCGAACAGGTTCCCGGCCACGGCGCCCTTAGCCATGGAGACAGTGATCCCGTCGATGCCCTGCGAGGTTCCACGGGCCGCCTTGGCTGCGCTGGACTCGATACTCGACAGGCCGGAGTTGATGCTCTTGATGGACGCATTGGCCCGGTTGACGTCGACTTCCACGACCAGTTCGAGTTTGTTGTCAGCAGCCATATTCGGGCCTTGCAGAAAGGATCACGCGATACGACAGAGGCGGCGGTAAGATGGCCTAGAATCACGTAATGGCCCAACGAACAGCCGACGCCGCAACTCACAAAGGGCCTTCCGCATACGGGGGACTACTGTCTGGTGTTGTGTCCCTCTTGGAAGAGGCACGAAAGACAGCTGCTCGCACGGTGAACGGCATTATTACCGCCACTTACTGGGAAGTTGGCAGGCGCATCGTGGAACACGAACAACAGGGAAAGGCTAAACCGCGGTACGGCGAAGAAGTCATTGAGCGGCTCGCAGCCGACTTGACGTCCAGGTTCGGCCGCGGATTCTCCCGCCGAAACGTCTTCCAGATGCGCCAGTTCTATGTCTTATACCGAGATCATCCCGCGACTCCACGCTTAGGGACAACTCGGCCCGAGACGCCACAAAAGAGAGTGCAGACACCGTCTGCATTTTTGGAGTCAACGGGACAGGTTGCTGGATTTCCACTTCCTTGGTCACATTATGTCCGTTTCTTCTCGGTTGAGAACTGAACCGGCAACGGCGTGCCTTACAGAGGAATACCGAATCTCGTTGACTCTACGTCAACTCGTGGCGGACTCATGCTCAGAGGATCTAACTGCGGCGGCAATTGTAAGAGCTGCCCACATTCAGCCTTCGAAACTGCGCCAGGGCGTTTCACACCCTTGGCGATAGCACCAGCGGGCAGCAGACTCACGCACATCGACGTGCAGGAAGCCGCGCTCGTCATCGACGCCGAAACCGTGGAACTGCGGTACGCTCGTGGCCGCGGCATACAGTTCACGGGCAGTCATTCCGGAGACTCGTATGTCAGCCGCCTTTCCCAGGACATGCTGCGAATGTGGGGTGCCTCCCACAGCCGCGTTGTGAGCCGGACAGCGACAGCCCGAAAGCACCACAATCGGCCGCTGGATCAAATCCCGCAGTGCCTGAAGCCCCGCCACAAGTGACGAGGCAATTGAATCGAATCCGCAGCCGCACTGACAGGCGAATTCGGAGCGGCGAAAATTCGGAGTGAGCGGTTCTCTCATCGTGGACGGAATTTTCCGGGCACTGCTACTGGCATTCGTCTTCATGGCAGCTTCTCGCGCTCCCAGCGCTCTCGTTCCTCTGCGAGGATCAGCATCGTGTAAAACTCGTCTGCAGTAATCTCGTCCAGACTCACGAGCAAGCCGAGTTTCATCGCCGCACTCAGATCGATGGCCCGGCGAATCAACTGGCCGGCTTCCGACGATTGCGCCGCGTCGAGCCTATCCCTGGAACTGCTCGCCCACCGCTTCCTTTAATTCAGTTGCTTCCCGCGCAAGCGCCTTCATTAGCGATTCCGCTTCATCCGAGGCCGCGGCATGCGCGCCTTGAATCTTGGCGGCCTCGCGTATGACGGCGTTATAGCGCAGTTGGCGGACTTCGTTCTCGTCGAGCGTCTTGCCGGTGAGGAGTTCCTGCCGCTGAACCTCCTTGTTTAAATCGACGAAGATTCCCATCGTCCGAAGACCACGCGAAGCGCCAGACTCGATCGCCCGCAACAGTTTATCTAGAGCCTCTGGAGCGGAGATGTTCTCGATGGCCGAGGCATCCTTGGCCACCTTTGCCAACCCCGGAGCCTTCGACAGCTCCATGTCGGCGATGATGAGGCGGCTTACCGCGTGCAATGCTTCCTCATCGAGGAAGCCGACCTTCTGCACCGCCTCAACCGCTGCCTTCATGGCGCTCGCGGAGACACCGTGCGCTGTAGCCAGCGCCTTGGTCGACGCCTCCAGTCGAGCGTTGTGCGCCGCCATCTTGGCCGCATCGATCGTCCATTCCTTCGCGAACTCGATGGCGTTCTTGATCCCCTCCGCCAACAGGTTGCCCGCCGTAGCGCCCTTGACCATACTGACGGTCAGATCGTCGATACCGCGTGAGGCTCCGCGGGCGGCATTGGCCGCCGTCAACTTGATGCTGGAGAGGCCGGCGTTGACGCTCTTGATGGACGCATTGGCCCTGTTGGTGTCGACTTCAACGACCAGTTCGAGTTTGTTGCTACTGTCCATTCCTCAAACCGTCAGCTAGAATGGAGGCATGGCAAGAGTCGCCAGTAAGGTAGCCACCCAGAAGAACGGCCACAAGCCGAAGCCTGAGGTGTCCAAGCTCGGTAGGGAGCTTCGCCGGATCAGGGAGAAGATCGAAGCATCCGGCGAGAAGATGCTCACCCGCCGGGAACTGCGGCGCGAGATTGCCGACCGTCGCGGCGCCAGCTACTAAGCGGCTCATGATACGGACATTCCTCGACGCGGGCGTTCTTATTGCCGCAGCCCGATCAACGGGCCCAGATGGTGAGCGCGCCATGAAGTTTCTCGAAGATCCCAACCGGGTTTTTCTCACGAGTGCGTTCATCCATCTTGAAGTCGTCCCCAAAGCAATCTATTACCGGAAGCGTCTCGAACGATCCTTTTACGACAGATACTTCAAGAACGCGATCTGGTATCGTGAACTCGAAAAGATCGAGGCTGCGGCTCAGACAGAAGCAGCGAAAACTGGCCTTGCGGCCATGGACGCTCTCCACTTGGCCGCCGCGCATCTGTCACGCGCCGATGAGTTCGTCACCACAGAAAAGCCAACCAAACCCCTCCATCGAACGACGCTGGTGAAAGTCGTTCATCTGTTCGGTTAGTTGCCCGCACCCGGCAGTTTCTCGCGTTCCCAACGGTCCCGCTCTTCTTCGAGAATCAGCATCGCGTAGAATTCATCAGCGAGGACCTCTTCGAGTCCCACGCGGAAGCCGAGTTTCATCGCGCCCCGCAGGTCGACTGCCCGGCGAATCAACTGGCCGGCTTCCGACGATTGCGCCGCGTCAAACCTATCCAGCGGACAGTGATCACAGCGTCCCCCGTCGTCCGGTGCGTCCGGGCAGAGCCCCGGGTCGCAGAGTTCCTCGCGCCGTAACGCCCAGTGAATCAGGAATCGCAGGGAAGGACGCTCGGGCCACTCCCCGGCTACGAGTTTGGGTCGCCGGTCTCCTGGAATACGGCGTCGAGGGCGTCGATGGCAGCTTTCACCGCGACAGCCTGATGAATGACAGGAACTTCGCCCGCGTAGCCTTCGGTGGGCTGTGCCAGCTTCTTGTAGAGCGCGCCCGCCGGTGCCAAATTGATGATGAGCTCCTGGCGGTTGTAGGGCAGATCGAGCACCCGTGCGAAGCCACGGCGGTACTCGAAGACGTCCTTCGCCGATGGCATCTTCAGCACATGTGTCACCACGCCGCCGAGCACCCGCAGCGTTACCCGGAACACGTCGCCTGCCTGGACGACGTCGTCTACCTCGGCTTGGCTCAACTGCTCGATGATCCGGCTGGCTTCGAAGGCGTCCACTTCGGGCGCGTTCTCTTCCGGCACGCGAATCTTCGCGAGCAACGCCGCGTCGGCATCCTCGGAGTTCGGGATGCTCGTTTCGGAGACGCCGCGTCCCAACTGCTTCACGATGACCTTGCGCTTGCGCTGCCGCTCCGTCCACTCCTCATCGGAGGGGAACCGCACGCGCACGGTTTTGTTACCGGTGGGTGTGCGCAGTTGCATTGCGACCGGGCGGGCCGCATCGAACACAGTCTGGTTTTGTTCCATGGGGGATCTCTCCGGGAACTTCGGCAATATATTTCCGAAGTCTCCACTCATGCTCTGGTGAATCGAATTCACTTCCGCAACATATTGCGGAAGTCGCGGGACTACTGGCAGATGCTATCCACTCCGCACTTGGCCACGGCGGAAACGATGCCGTTGGTGGAGTCGTACATGGGCAGGCACTCGACCGAGACCGTGACGATGCCGTCCGTCTCTCCCACCTCGGCGGTTGCGAAGGAGACCTTCTCCCAGGTGATCTCGAGGGAATTGTTCGTGTCGTAAGTGAGGGTGATAACCGCTGTGCCCGCCGTTTGGCTCTTGAGCTTCGCCAACTCGGTCGAACCGTTCTCAAAGCGCGCGGTGAACTTGAGTGTGCCCTGCCGCTTGCCGAACTCGAGGCGGCCGCGGATGGCGCCGCTGGTAGCATCGCCCGGCGTCTGGAAGCCTGAACCGGGAAAGAATCCGGCGTCCAGGAGGATGTTGTTCTTCCAACTTGTCTCGAGCGAAACGATGTTTTTGTTGGAGACGTAGTTGACGCCGTTGATGCTGAGCGCGAGCGAAGCCGATGGCAGCAGTTTTTCGAGCGTGGCCGCCGGAACCACGATGCCCGAGGGTTCGGTGAGTTTGCCGGAACCTACGAATTCAATGTTGATTTTCGAGTTGGCGCGGCCTGGTCCGCTGCCGACAGAGATCGTCCAGCCCTCGATCGCGCAGCCCACCGCCATGCGGTCGATTACGACGCCGGCGCCCGGGCGAATCTGCTCGACGAAAGAGAAGTAGGGCAACTCGGCGGCATCGCCGTTGGCCGGGAACAGCGGCGTGCAGGTGTATGTGAAATTGGGCGCCGAGCCGGACTTGACGACTTTGCCCAGCGCGAAGGCCATCGTCCATGCCGCAATCTCCGCGCTTAGGTATTTTTCGAGCGTGCTCCCGGCGTCCCACGACGTCTGAAAGGACTGCGTGGGAAACTCATGGCCCTTGCCGAACTCGTCGGCGTCATTCTCGGTGTTGAGCTTCGGATTGGCGAGGGCGGCGTTGAGCTTGCGCAGTTGCCACATCTGCAGCGCCGTGTTTGCCGTGGCAATGTCGGTCTGCTTCTGATTGCCGAAGCAGATCAGCACCTCTTGCAATCTACTCGTGGACATCTTCCTTCACCTCCGGTTCCGGCGGATCGCACTGCGACCAACCAGAATTCATCAACGGCAGGATCCGTTCGGGCTTCGCTTCGACTTGCTTCGGCTCACCTTGCCCGAATGGCGGACACATCCAGATGAACTCAATCATCGCCAGCCTCCGTAAACGAAATCACTACCTCGAAATAATCGAGCCCCTCCGCGTCGGTGGCGCGCTGGATCGAGGGCACATCCATCGGGTAACAGCAGGGATGAATGGTAGCGTTGAGCATGGGCACGCCAACTGAGGCCGGGACGCCCTTGGTGATCAGTCGGAACAGCCGGTAGTACGCAGTGGGCGGATCGCCGCCGAAAGTCTCGCGGGCGCGCAAGTAGAGTGTCACCTGGTGCTTCCATACGTCCATGCCACCGAAGTTGCCAGGCGCCGTGCCCTGCCAAACCGCCATGACCGACGGCGAAGGCATCTGGTGAATTGCCAACGCCAGGCTCGCCTTCTTCGGGTACTGATCGTGGTAGGCGTAGATCCGTTCTGGATCTCCTCTCATCTCCATGACCAGATCAGGGACATCGCGCAGCAGCACGACCAGATTATTCACGAGTTCGGAAGTATCGATCATCTCTGCTTCCCACCCAGGTTCCGTTCCAACAAAATTCGCTTCTTCATTTCTTCTAAAACCCGTCGTGTCGCCTCCACCACAGCGGCCTTATTCTCGGGCGAGAAGACCAGCCATCCCTGGATCTTTTGGTTCGCCCAGGCTTTGATGCGGTCCTTGCGTGTCGACAATCCGGCCTTCGCCCGGTTCTCGCTCACCGTGCGGACAGCCAGGTTGCGCAGCATATCGCCGCTGAAGCTCAGGTTGCGCCGGTTACCGAGTCCGAGTTTCGTCTTGCGGATTGCATAACGTTTGGTGAGCGGCTTGGCCGGTGAATCTTCCGGACCCAGCGCGGCCTGCAACCGGTTCTTGACTGCCGCTACGCCGACCGTGCCGAGCTTGAACATCTGGTGCTGGCGGAAGTTCAGGCGGTCGAGAACCAGTCGTTTCTTCTGCCAGATTCTGACGCTGGGCATGGGAGTTAGAGCACCCGCAAAGCGAGTTTCACGCCCCCGCCAGCGTCGGCCTCAATCGCGAACACCTTGTAGCTGGCGCCGTCGATTTCCACCGCATCGCCACACTCGGGCACCTGCGGCAGGTCTACCCGGCGCAGAAACAGAACCGCGTAGGTGCCCGGCGCGGTCTCTTCCAGGCGTGCTCCCGTTTCGAGTACGCCGGTCACGGTGAAGGGAGCGCCGTCAGCCGGACGGAATGTAACATCTCGCCCGAACGCCGCCAGGCACGCCGCGTTGAGCGCTGTCGTCAAATCTTGCCAGGAACCCATATAAGAGCGCTAAGTCGGCCGCGTTTCTGCGGTAATCTATGGTTGTCGGTGTGAAGGAGCAGTGGTGAAACGGACCATCCAGGTGCGCATCTTCCGCGGTGAACGGCAATACGTGGCGGAGTGTCTTGACCTCCCCGTTGTCACCGAAGCGCCAACGCTCGATGAATTGGCCGTCAACATCCGTGAGGCGATTGCACTACACCTCGAGGGCGAAGATTTGGCCGAAGCCGGGATCAGCCCGGATCCTACGATATTGGCGACCATGGAGTTACAGGCGGTCGCCTGATGCCGAAGCTGCGGACCCTCTCGGGCGACGATCTGCTGCGCCTCTTCGCCGGCTTCGGATTTCACCCTTTTTCGCAGCGCGGCAGTCACGCCAAACTGCGGCGGGTTCTGCCTGATGGCGCCAAACAAACCTTGACCATTGTTCTCCATGACGAGCTGGACAAAGGGACGTTGCACGCCATCTTTCGGCAGTCGCTCCGGTTCATTTCAGAAGCGGATCTGAGACCGCACTTCTACTCCGAGAGCTAAAGCGCTTGGTCACGATCACGCCTTGGTGCCTTTGACCAGCACTTCCGGCCGCAGGCAGAGCGGAAGCGGATTGCTCTGGGTGTGGATATCGGTCCCACGATCGAACTTCCGCGGGGCCTGCTTGGCATAGAGCGGCAACCCAAGCGTGTTCGCGGTCTCATTGAAGTCCGCCGGAGCAAAGTACGTCCGGAACGTCGAGGCCGTCCCCAGCGGGAAGAAGTGCGCCTCGTCGTCACCAACGAATTTCCGCACCGTGCCACCGGCGTCTGTCGCCTGGCCGCGGTACTCTTCAAAGGTCACGCCGCCGAAGGTGAAGCCGGTGCGGTAGTCGTTGCCCAGTTGCTGGCTGCGCTGGAAGTACTGAAAGGCCTCCTTCACCTTCGGGTGAGTGGTGAAGGAATCGTAGAAGCCCGGCGAGCAGAGCGCCATGATGCCGTTCATGAATTCGCCGCGCAGATTGTCTTCGATGTGCCGCTTCACTTCGAGGATCTTCAGCAGCACCTCGGTCGTGTTGGTACCGAGCGCGAAGTTTACGCTCTTGGCCGTGATGCCGAACTCGGCGTACAAATCGTAGAGCGTCGAGCCATCGGCATCGAGAATCACGCCCTTCAAGGCACCCATTCTCAGGTGTTCGAGCGTGATGGCGTGCTTGTTGCGCATGTTCTGCAGCTTGCGCGCAATCAGGTTCGAGAGCGCATCGAGGTCGGTTTCCGACCCAAACGCTCGCAAACCTTGCACGTCCTCGGGCAGCACGACATCGTCGTGCGGGATGTGCGGAATCACGAAGCTGCGCACTCGGCGCTTGCCTTGCGTCCCGAGGGTGGACGGCGCCCCCACAGGCATCGTGGGCAGCAGGTTCAGGACCCCGTTCATCTCTTCAATGAGGATCGTGCGAGTTCGCACACCCTCGGTCGGCATCAGGCCGAGTTGCTCCACCCGCCCGTAGTTGTTCGGGATCTTGTTGATAGCGGCGGTCAGCGCCACCATCTGGAATGCATCGTTCGAGAAAGGATTTAGCATGGTTGGTTAGGCTCCTTCGCGGACCAGGATCCCCAGCTTCTCGAGTTGGGCGATGGCCGCGTTCTTCTGATTCGTGCTGGCGTCTGCGGGGAAGGTAATGCCGTTCGCCGAAACGATCGCGTTGCGAGTCACGGCGATGGCGGACAGGTCACTGCCGTCCGGAGCGGTCGCGTCGGCCACCAGGAGTGCGCAGGCGGCATCGCTCCCGTCGGTCGCAGCGAAGTCAATCTGCTTCACCTTGCCCGATCCCGCGGCAACGGTAATCGTGAACGAGTCGCCCGCGGCGAAGTCGGCCGCGCCGTCGGCGATGGTGAAGGTGAGGTGGGTGCTGAAAGGCGAACCCACCGTGGCCGTTCCGATGAGAATACCGTCCGGATCTTCCACCGCGAACTTCCCGCCGTCGGTCGCCGGCTCGATGCAGATCGCGCGGTAGATGCCCGGCTTCGCCGCGGCGCCGACCGCCGGGGCAGCCGTGATGGTTCCGTTGCCGGTATTCCCGGCAGCCGCGGCCGAAGTCGCGGCGCCCTTGGTGGTGCGGCCCAAGACCATGCCGGTGAGCAAAGCGCGCTCGCCGCCACTGCCCGCC
Source organism: Bryobacteraceae bacterium (assembly GCA_963668605.1). Taxonomy (GTDB): domain Bacteria; phylum Acidobacteriota; class Terriglobia; order Bryobacterales; family Bryobacteraceae. The sequence goes on along the minus strand of OY764903.1, from coordinate 6,641,474 downwards.
AGGATCGTGACGATATCCCGGCTGTATTGATTCTCTTCTTCCCACTTGAGCCAATCGCCCAAGCGCTTCGATTCGTTGCTGACTGCCATGGCCTATCGGCCTCCTTTCGACGCGGCCGCGATCTGCTCGACGGCCTTCACCACTGGATTGTTCTCGAGAGACGGCGTCACCGCGGTCTCCATGCCGGGCGTGACGTGAGAGCGGATGTCCGGAGCGTCCGCTGTGGCACGGGCGGTCATGAGTGCCTGGCGAGCGGCCGCCGCGCTGGTCTGCTTCGCCAGCAGATCCGCGGCGCAACTGGGCATTCCGGCCAGCGTGCACAGTTCGACGATCTCGCGGGCTTCCGCGTAGCCTGCACGGTGAGCTTCGGCGCGGACCGCCTCGAGATCGATTGGAAGCTCAGACGCATTGGTCTGAACAGTTTCTTCTTGCATGTGGGATTTCCCTCCTGTTTGGATTACCGAGGTGCGGCCCGCCGTGGCGGTTCGCAGATCATTCAAAGCGCTCTGGCGCGTGCCGAGCACGTCCGCCAGTTTCACGTTTACGGCATCGCAGCCGAAGTACAATCCGGCTTCGCTTTGGCGGACGGCCGCCTCAGAAAGTCCCCGGTTCTGCGCGACGGCGCTCACGAGCATGTCGTAGGTCCGGTTCACTTCCGATTCCAGGATGTTGCGGGCATCTTCCGAGAGCGGAGCGTGCGAGTGGAAGTCCGCTTTCCGGGCGCCCGCGTGGATGATCGTGTACTTGTAGCCGAGCTTCTCGTCATTGGCGCTGACGTCCAGGTGGCTCACAATCACGCCGATACTGCCAAGCCCGGAAGTCCGGCTCGCGTAAATGCGCTCGGCGCCGGATGCCAGCAAATACGCCGCACTGAAGGCATCGTTGTTGGCCACGGCGTAGATCGGTTTGGTGGATCGTGCGGCTGCAATCGTATCCACCAGGTCGAACACGCCGGCCACTTCTCCGCCCGGCGAATCGATCTCAAGCAGAATGCCCCGAATCGCCGGATCGGTAGCGGCATCTTCGATCTCGCCCTGAATGTCGGCGTAGGAGCGCATGCCCGAAAGCGCGTCGAGCCCGTAGCTCTTGTGCACCAGCGTGCCTTCGATCGGGATCACCGCGATGCCGTCCGGCGTCACTTCGTACGGCTTCTTCTGCGCTCGCTCGCCGCTCGATACCGCCGCGGCCACGGGAACTGCGATCCCGAATCGCGGAGCGAGCACCGCGAGAATCACTTCAAGCTTCTGTGGGGCGATCAGGAGAGGGGTATCAAACACCCGCGTTGCCAGGTTCGGTAGATGGTGATGCATTCGGGTCCTTCCGTGGATCGGATTCGTAGCTGAGGCCGAGTTCATCGGCCCGGGCATTGTCGGCGGCAATCTCACGGTCGATGGCCGCGGCGTCATAGCCCTGCTCAGAGACGACCTCGGCGCGGCTCTTGAAGCCCGCGCGCACGGCCATGACTTGCGCCTTGATGTCTTTGAGCGGATCGACCCAGGCAAACCCAGGCGGGATCCACTTCACGTTGTAGTAGCCGGCCAAATCGCCGGTGTTCGGAAGCGCTCCGCTCAGGACCGCGGCTCCGATCCATTGCCGCCAGATGGGCCGGCACATCTGAAAGACGATCACCTGATGCTGGAACTGCTCGCAGCGCCGGCGGAACTCGAGCAACCCGGCGCGGATCGAAGAGTAGTTGACGCCAGTGAGATCGCCGGTCAGTTGCTCATAGGTGATGCCCATGCCGGCGGCCACACTGCGCAACTGCACCCGCATGAACGTTTCATACGTGGCGCCGACGTCAGCGGGTGAGGAGAACTTCACGTCCTCGCCCGGCAGCAGCACCTGCATGGTGCCTGGCTCGAGTCCGGCGATCGCAGCGCCGGTCGCGTCCGCCGCACCCTCGCCAAGGATCTGGTCCTCCGGCGTGTTCTTGGTGACGAAGCCCGCAAACATCGCGGCGGTCTTCTTCCGGACTAACTCGGCATCGTCGTATTGATCGAGTTCGTAGAGCTTGACCAGAACCTGCGTGAGCCAAGGCTGGCCCCGCAACTGGCCGGGCCGAAGAGGGCGAAACAGATGCAGCACGGACTCGGCCGGAACCCGCACCTGCTCGGTCGAAGCCAGTGGATTCAGGGAGTCATTGGGATGCTCTCTGTAAAGATGATAGGCAACGCGCTTCCCAATGCCGTTGAATTCAATCCCCGCGCGAACGTAGTTGCCGTTTTCAAGCTTCCGCGTGTCACTCGCCGGAAGGTGTTCGGCCTCAAGCACCTGCAATTGCAGCGGTACCGATAGCCCGTCGCTCGGCAGGCGCGGCCGCAGCCGGATGAAACACTCGCCGCCCTCCATGACGGACCGGCAGGCGACGGCCTGCAAGCCATAGAAATCAGTGAGCCCGGAGGCGTCCGCTTCATCGGTCCAGCACAGCCAGAGCGTCTGCAGTTGTTCCCGGAGACGCGTATCCGCATACTGCGATTGCGGCTTGATCCCAACGCCGATGCAATTGCCGACAAACGCATCGAGCGCGTTGGTCGCCCAAGGGTTCCGCCGCACCATGTCGCGCGAGCGGGAACGCAGCGTCTCGGCGCTTTGGAAGACCAGCGTATTGATATCGCTGGCGGTAGGCGCCCACCCGATCGTGCGTCGCGTCGCCGCGGCGGCATCGTAGTTTGACACCGCGCGCATCCGCGGGATCAGTGCAGCCTGGATTCGACGGAAGACCTTCAATGCTCAGAATCCCTTCTGTGTGGAGATGCGAATCTGCCGGATCGTGGGAGTCCCACTGTGCTTGGCGATCTCCGCCTCCGCCACGGCGATCGCGGCCTTCAGCTCGTCGACGGTGCGGAACTCCATCTCGCGATCCGAGAAGCGGATCCGGCGCACGCCGTTCGCCAGCGCATCGCGCAGTGATTGCAGTTGCTGTTCGGTATACATGTTTCAACGATTCAGAAACGGCGAGCGAATCACGCGGCGCACCGGAGTCGGACGAGGCGCGGAGGCAGCCGGTGCGGCAGACGCAGGCCCCACAACCGGCGTGACCGCGCGTCTTACCGTGCCGATCTGTGCTTCGAGCGCGGCCCAGTGGCGTTCGGCGAAACGATCCATTCCGAACTGGGCGGCGGCAGCGCGAGAATATATCCTGCAATCGAGTGACTCATTCCGCTCACGCGTTTTCACCCATTCGAGCTTCCGGTAGCCTTTGACGATGCGCGGTATCAGTTGCTCTGCGGTGAGTTGCCGGAAGAACTCTTCGGGCATCTGCGGAAAGTGCGCGTAGCCAGGCGGAAACGGCTCGCCGCTCTCTTCCGACGGCCGCTCCAGTTTCAGCCAGCCGTAGAGCTCGCTCTTGAGCATCCCGGTCGCCACAGGCCAAACCTTCACCCCGCGTTTGATCTTCTTGCCGGCCGCGGTCACTTCGACGGCATTCGGCTGGCCGATGGGAGCCGTGCCATTCTCGTAGCCTTTGATCACCAGGACGCGTCCGGGGCCCTGCTGTCTCGCCCACGCGTAGACTTCCTGAGTCGCCCATCCGGAGTCCACGGCCATGCGCGTGATGGCGAGTTCGGTGCCGCACTCGTGACGGTAGGTCGTGTTCAGCAGATCGGTCAGGCCGCGCCACACTTCGGTGCGCGAGGTGTCGCCATCGAGGACCACGTGATCGACAAGCCAACTCTGCTTCCCGCGTCCCCAAGCGACCATCTGCACTTCGATGCGGTCCCGCTGCACATCCACTCCCGCAGTGAGGAACAGTCCTCCAACGGGCACGATCCCGATCTTGTAGCTTTCGCGTCGATCGTACAGCCGCTGCCAGTCCGGCGCTTCGGCCATCTGCGTCCAGGTCTCACCGAGCACCGTGTTGACGAACACTTGCAGCAGTGTCGGATTGTTTTGCGCCTTCTCGAACATCGTCGCCGCATCCGCGAAACTGAACCAGCCAACCGGACTGTAGTGGCTCGGCAAGTGAAAACCCGCCGTCTTGCCGTCGCCGGCCGAGCTCGGGCGCCACTCCCCACGAGGCAGCATCCAATGCTTCTGGTGGTTCTCGATGCGCGCCCGGCAATGCTCGCAGATGTAGACGGCCTCGCCGGGTTTCCCCTTGGGCCAGGTCACCTGCGCGAATCGGAGAATTTGGAACTCTCCGCAGCCCGGGCAGGGGACCCAGAAGTGCCGCTGATCGCTTTCCTGGTAGGCCGCCTCGATCCGGCTCACGCCGGAGACCTTCGGCGTAGAAACCAGAAAGACTTTCCGCCGTGCGAATGTCCGCGTGCGCGCCATCGCGAGATTGACGGGATCACCTTCCCCGTCCACATCGCCGGGATAGCCGTCCACCTCATCGAGGAACAGGTACCGCGCCGCCATGGACCGGAGGCCGACGGCGGAATTGGCGCCAGTCATCACCAGCAGGCCACCAGGGAATTCCTTCGCCAACACCGTATTCCCGCTATCGCGCGAGCGCGGGTCCTGCACCAGTTTCCGCAGCACGTCGCTTTCCTCGATGAGAGGATCGATCCTCTGCTTCGAGTTGCGCTTGGCCATCTCGACGGTCGGCTGCACCGCCATCATCGGACCGGGCGCCTGGTGGATGACGTAGCCTACCCAGTTGTTCCCCGCTTCTGTCGCACCCAACTGAGCGCCTTTCATGAACACCACGCGCTCGGTCGGCGACGATGGCGACAGGCAGTCCATGATCTCCTTCAGATACGGAGTTCGCGACGTGCGCCAAGGGCCCGGCTCGGCGGACGCGCGCGTAGAGAGCACGCGGTACTGATCCGCCCACTCCGAAATCGTCAGCAGCGGATCCGGCCGTGCCCCCGCAACTGCCGATGCCGCGTAGATCTCTTCAGCCGTTTGCGCCATCGGCGAACTCCAGAAGCGCCTTCCGAATCTCAGTCGTCAGCATCGTGTGCACTTTGGTCGAATCGGATTCGGCGGCCAGCACTGCCGCCACCCGGTCCGGGATATTCAACATGCCGTCGCGGAAGGTGCGGAACTTATTGAAGGCCGCCACCTGCATCTCGTCGCGGCTCACCAGCTTGCCCAGCCGCTCCTCGTACTCGATCTTGGCCAGGCGCGCCAGGTAGTTCTCCCGCACGGCACGCGCGCGGGAATACTCGAGCGCCCCACCGCCAGGGACTTCGGCGCGAGGCATCTCCGGCGCCGGCGCGGGAGACCGCCGGACAGGAGGCGATGAACTGGCGATGCTCGCTTGCCGCGGCGCGGTATTCCGCTCCCATTCCGCATCGGCACGCGCGGGGTCGATCTTCCCGCCCGGCGTGGTCGCAATCCGCCCCGATTGAATCGCTTTCTGCACCGCCTTGAGCGACACGCCGCGCTGTTTGGCGTAGCCGCGCAAGCTGATCAGCGCCATTGAATCTTTCTTTCGATTGCCAGCACTTTTGACTTGCTATCCCGCGCACATGAAGTGATCTATGGTGTCGATGACACGGACCAATCAAGCTAAACAGACCGCCGCCGATTGCTACGCCGAGCGGCAAGCAGAGTGCCAGGACCTGCTCAAACGCATCAGCCAGCAGCTCGACAAGCACCGCAAGGACCAGCAAGCCACCCCAACCCACTGGACCCACGCTGGCGACCTGGGCCACGTCACCGAGCAACTCGCCTACATCCTCGCCTTCCTCGGAGATCGCAGCGCGGTCGACGCCAAAGGACTGGAGTACTAACGATGACCCGCGACGAACTGATCGTCTGGGCCACGCGCAACGGCTGGAAACTCGACCGCTGGGGCCACCTGCAGAAAGAACTCGGCGGCGCCCGCCGCATCAAGCTAAGCCGCATCGCCGCCCGCTATGAAGTCTGGTCGGCTCACGGTTGGATCCGCGTGCAGAGCGGCTACTACAAGGACTTAAGCATTACCCCCGACGACAAGCTCGCCGGGATGACTCGATAGGAGAACAAACATGATTACTTTCACGATTGACACCGACAACAACATCACGGCGTTTGCCGAGTACGAGGACGCGCTGAACCACAGCATCGGAACCACGGAGGGAACGTTCACGAGCGAAAAGGAACTGGCTAAGCTGACCGGCCAGTGGCCGATCGGCCGCTTCGTCGACGTCTGGAATGCGTTCGCCGGCGTGGTCCCCTTCGACGCTCTGAAGCCGGTCAGGAAGTTCACGGACCGCCAGACGGCGGTCGCGCGCATCTGGAAGGCGGTACAAGCCCTGACGCCCGCACCCGCGCAACACGCCGCCCCCGTCGCGCCGAAGAAGGCCAAAGCGGACAAACAGGCCAAGCCCGCCGACAACGCCACGGGGCCCAAAAGGGCGCGCGAAGGCAGCAAGAAGGCCATCGTCCTCGACATGCTGAAGCGCCCGGATGGCGCGACACTCGCCGAAATAATGTCCGCTACAGGCTGGCAATCGCATTATGCCGACGTTCGGATTATGCCGACCTGTGTCGGTAACCCGGTCTGTGGGGCGGGGATCGCTGCGATGGAGTCGGCATAATCAGAGAGTCTCCAGGAAGGCGAGGAGTTTGTCGGTCGGTCGGAAACGGCCGGGTTTTGTCTCTATCGGAGCTGTCTTGTCCAGAGCGCGTTCCTTGATCTCCAGATCCGCGTGTAGGTAGATTTGGGTCGTCTCGATCTGTTCGTGGCCGAGCCAGAGTGCGATCACCGAGGTGTCGATGCCGGCGCGCAGCAATCGCATGGCGGCTGAATGCCGCAATACATGCATGGTCACCGTTTTTTGCGCCAGCGACGGACAAGCGTCAGTGGCTTTCCCGACGTATTTGGCAAGCCTGTGCTCGAGAGCGTCCCGGCTGAGTTTTCTTCCAATCTGTGTGGTGAACAGCGGAGCTTCTGGCTGACCGGCCCGCTCGGCCAGCCAGGAACGCAAGACGGCGACTGTTCCCGAGGTGAGCGGCGTAATCCGTTGCTTTCGTCCCTTCCCGTTGCAACTCACATGCGCACCGGATCCGAGATGGACATCGGCGCAGCACAGGCCGGTCAGTTCAGACGCCCGAAGACCGGTCTGGACAGCGAGGCTGAACAGTGCGGTGTCACGCCGCCCGGTCCAGTTCGACCGATCGGGCGCGGCGAGCAAGGCGTTGATTTCCGTCTCGGTCAGGAACGTCACGAGCCGTCGCTCGAAACGCTTTGGTGGAATGGCAAGAACGCGCTCGATGGCAGAAGCATGCTCTGGATGCCGAAGCGCCGCGTATCGAAACAGGGAACGGATGGCAGCAAGCCGCGCATTGCGGGTGCGCACGCTATTCTTTCTCTGCTGTTCCAAGTCGTTGAGGAAGGCGCCGACCAGCGAAGCATCCAGATCGTCGATATCCAGCTTGCTTGGGACATTGCCTTTCCTGTCTGATGCGAAGACCAGCAATAGCCGCAGAGTATCCCGATACGCACAGAGCGTGTTCGGGCTGACCTGACGCTGACGGAGGAGGCGATCAGTGAAGAACGACTGCAAAGTCGTGGCGAGTGCGGTCATGCATCACCTCCAAGGTGGCGCTCAAGCCGATCGCCGGCCAACCCCAGCAATTCCGGTGCGGCCGACAGATACCAGTAGGTACTGGCAGGGCCGACATGACCAAGATAGGTTGACAAGATCGCCATGCGGACCCCAGGTTCGCCTGCCTTGTAGCCATCAATGATGGTATTGACGGCGAAGCCATGCCGGAGATCATGGATCCTCGGCCTGCATGCGGCCGAACGTGGTGAGATACTGCAATGGCGCAGCAGTTTCTGGAATGTCGGCATCACGTTGTTGTAGCGCAGTCGCCTGCCTGCAGAAGACGACAGCAATGCCGCCGTGCCCGCCTGATGAGGACGATCATTGCGGCGCAAGTAGTCCTGCAGGGCCGAAACCACGGTTGGGTGCAACGGCAATTCGCGGAACTTGCCGAATTTGCCGTTGCGGATCGTGAGCAGGCCATTGATCGCGTCGAAGTCATCGCTGTCGAGGCCGATCGCCTCGCCGACACGCATTCCGGTTGCCGCCAGCAAGCCAATCAGTGTCCGATACGTTGCCTGCAAGTGGGACCCGCGCACGATCGCTGTCGCCGACATCAGGTTCGAGATTTCGTGTGGCGAGTAGAGGTACGGTGTCGCTCTACGCGGTCGACCTGGCAGGATACCGATTGGCGGCACCTGGGTGGCAGGGTCGAGCCCATGGAGGTGTCGGGCGAAGATACGAACTTCGGCAAGTCGCCTGGAAGTCCAGCTTGCGTCGGCGCCTGCGGGGAGAGTTGCCCAGGCCAGAGCCGTTTCGGTTGTCAAAGATTTTTCGCCGCGATCTTCGACGAAGGAAACGAACTGACCGAGAAGTCTCTCTGTTTTGTCAAGCTTGTAACCGAGAGCGCGACGCATGGCCAGATACTCTGTGAGAGCTTTGCGAAGGGCGCTCATTGGGCGTCTCCCGGCCATGGGCGCGCAATCGTGCGCAAGCAGTTACGGTCGACCTTCGCATAGATCGCTGTTGTCTCGGTACGAACGTGACGCAAGAGTTGACCGATTTCCGGTAGTGACGCACCGGTACGTAGAAGTTGCGTAGCTGCGGTATGGCGCAGGCGATGCGCGTGGACGCGCCCGAGATCGGCCCGCCGTGCAGCATCCGCCACGATCGTGCTCACGCGACTCGGGGTGAGATGGTGATGGGGAGCGACGCACCTTACGAATACGGCCCGGCCCAGCGAGTTCACGGGGCGGGCCTGTTCCAGGTATTCGGCCAGCCTGAGACCGACGTCCTGCGGCAAGGGAATGCGTTCTATACAGTTTCCCTTGCCGCGCACTACGATCGTGCCCGCTCGCCACTCGATATCGTCCAACATGAGCTTTGCGACCTCGCCGCGTCGTAGTCCCAGCCGGACCAGCAGGGTCAGAATGGCAAGGTCCCGACAGCCGACGGGGGTATTCGCATGGCATGATGCAAGCAGGCGCTGAACCTGATCGGGCTCAAGTCCCTTGGGCAAACCCACCAATCGGTGCCGGGCCACCGATGGCACGGCGCAGACGAGCGATCTTTCCGTGATGCCTTCAAGGTGAAGAAAGCCAAGGAACGACCGAAGCGCCGTGACTGTCAACTTCGCCGTGCTGCTGTTTTCGCGAGGACACCGCGCCACCACGAACGAGATGATATCGGCCGGGCGCAGGTTACCAAGCTCCAGGGCATCTGCAGAATTCCTGCTATCCAGAAATGGGCGCAGACGATCGATATACCGCTCGACCGTAGTGGCTATCAAGGAACGCTCCATGGTCAAAAAGCGCCGGTACCGGTCCAGAATTACGCTTGCAGGGCCTTCGCCCACAGGCGCCTCAAGGGGAGGAGCTAGCTTCAGTCGATGGAGATAATCAAGGATCGGACGCAGGGTCCTGTGCGTCTTGTGTCTAGCGAAGCCTGCGGATCTGCGGTCGCGTAGGAAACGATCCGCCAGTCGGAATGACAGATCGCCCGCGGTTAATTCCTGAGCCTGCAGCCAATCGCTCAGATCGGCAAACAGTCTCATCTTTCTGTGTACGGTACTTGGTGGGTATCCTTGCTGCAGCAGTTCGCCTTCAAAGTCCTGCAAAAGGGCATCGCGTGAGCATACGGCCGGTGCTTCGATGGGTTTGACCAACATGAAAACTCCTCTTCTAGATTGGAAAGAGGAGACTGTAGCATGTGGTCAAACGTCACTGATTATGCCGACTCCATCGCAGCGCCCCCCGCCCCACAGACCGGGTTACCGACACAGGTCGGCATAATCCGAACGTCGGCATAATGTGCCTGCCAGTCGGTCGCGGAGATTATGTCGGCCAGCGTGGCGCCGTCCGGGCGCTTCAGCATATCGAGGACGATGGCCTTCTTGCTGCCGTCACGCGCCGAGGGTGTCGCGTCCTTGGTGGTTGGCTGTTTGGTTGCCTTGGCTTTCTTCGGCGCGACCGGGGCTGCCTGTGGCGCGGGAGTGGGCGTCAGTGCCTGGATGGCCTTCCAGATTCGGGAGACTGCCGTTTTGCGGTCCGTAAACTTCTTGACCGGCTTGAGGCTGTCGAAGGGAACCACTCCGGCGAAGGCATTCCAGACCTCGGGGAAGCGGGCGAGGGGCCAGTCCGTGGAGAGCTTGGCGAACTCCTTCTCGGTGGCGAAATGGTCTTGGCCTTCGGGAACCTGCTCGGCGGCGGCAAAGGCGGTGATGTTGTTGTCGGTGGCGATTCTGAATGTGGTCATGGTTTTCTCCTGATTCAAAACTCGATGTCGTCGACGATCCGGCGCGCCTCGTCGTCGGTGAGGTTTGCTTTTAAGCCTCCCTGCTTAATCCAGCGGTCAACGGCATCCTGGACAGCGTTCCAGAAGTCCGTTTCGTTGTTATCGAAGGGGCGATCGAACGCCCCGCCGTAGCCGTTGGCGTCCGTGTAGTCGTGTAGTTCGCTGAAGGACGCGCAGGTGCTCGGGACGGTCCCGGCGGCAATGTCCGCGAGGATTTCGGCTTTGGCGCGTTCCACAACCCGGCGCAACTCGTCGGCGCTGAAGTCCGGCAATCGTGGGTTGCGGATTTGTTCCGGGCGCCCTTCCCCGGCCGGCTTCGCCTCCGAGCGGAGGCGCGCAGCCGACCGGATGCGGATCTCGCGGCCGGTGGCGAGGTTGGTGCCGTACCAGCCGCCGCGTGGGTGTTCGCGGGTGAGGCGGACTTTGGCCAGCGTGCCGCTGACCTTTACGATGTAGGTCGTTCCGATGTGTACGTTCTGCTTTTGCATGGTTAGTACTCCAGTCCTTTGGCGTCCACCGCGCTGCAGTCGCCGAGGCTCGCGAGGACGTATGCCAGTTCCTCGGTGACGCAGCCCAGGTCGCCGGGGTAGCCCCAGTTGGCGGGTTCCTGAGCCTGATCCTTCTTGTGCTGCTCCAACCGGGTGGCGATACGTTTTAGCAGGTCCTGGCACTCGGCGTGGCGTTCCGCGTAGCACGCGGCGGCGGTTTGCTTGGTGGTCTTGGCGGTGCGCGGCATCGAACACATACATCACTTCGGTGGCGGCGGAAAGCAAGGTCGAAGTTCGACTTTTCGGAAGAAAGATTCAATGGCGGCGGCTGTGGGATTAACTGACCGCCCGGTGTCCAAATGACTGGAATTTCTCAACGGGCGTACGCACGATTACGCGGTGTTGCCCTCAGCGCGGTGCAGAAGGCCATCAAGACGAAGCGGATCACGCCGAACGCGGACGGGACCCTCGATCCAGAGCGGGCGAACCAGGAATGGGAGCGGAATACATTCGCGGGTAAGACTCTGCATCAGGCGACCAGACCGCAAGTAGTGCCACTCAGTGCGCCTCCCCAACCGCGTAGCGGTCCGGGCATGTCGAATCAGCCCGACGTATCGAGCGATCCTGTTGCCGCCTATCTCCGGGCCCGCGCAGTGAGCGAGACGTTCAAGGCAAAGACGGCGCAGTTGGAGTATGAGGAGCGCGCGGGCAAATTGATCCAGGCGACCAAGGCCGGCGAGTACGCGGCGCATTGGTCGGCGATCGTCGGTGATGCGCTGTCCGCGTACCCGGATCGTGTGGCGCCGCTGGTGGCCGCCGCGAAAACGGAAGCGGAGATTCACCGGATCCTCGTGGGCGAAACGAACGCGCTGCGCCGCAAGATGGCGAAGGCCATCTCGGATGCGGGTTACTGATGATCCATTACCACGGCGGCCGTCATTCGACATGGCAGGTCGCTGTCGAGATTTGGAGGGGACGCCACGCGCTGGTGAGCCATGCGGAGCCGCAGCAACTCGGGATCGCGGCGGAAGTGGCGCAGTCGTTCGCGCTCGATAACGGCGCGTTCACGGTGTGGAAGCAGGGCATCGATATCGACTGGCAGTCGTACTACGGGTGGGTCGAGCAGTGGCATCGGCATCCCGGCTTCGACTGGGCGTTGATCCCCGATGTGATTGAGGGAGACGAGACAGCCAACGACGGACTCCTCGCGGAGTGGCCGTTCGGAAAGGTTGCGGGCGTGCCGGTATGGCACTTTCACGAGTCCATTGAACGGTTGCAGCGGTTGGCGGCCCAGTGGCCGCGCGTCGCCCTCGGATCGAGCGGGCAGTACGCAACCATCGGGACGACGCGGTGGTGGAGCAGGATGCAGGAGATCATGGACAGCGTCTGCGTGGACGGAAGGCCCACCGTCAGGCTCCACGGTCTGCGGATGCTGCGGCCCGATATCTGCAAACACCTCCCCCTCGGGTCTGCGGACTCGGCGGGGGCATCCCGCAGCGTGGGCACGACGAACTGGGGTGGGTGTTACCGCCAAGCCTCTGATGCAATGAAGGCACACGTTTTGGTGGAGCATTACGAGGCCACCCAAGGCGCTTCGATTTGGGCTGGCATTCCGCAGCAAGAGGAGTTGTTCGGTTGACCAGCATCTGGAAGGACTTTCACTTCGATGCGGCGCACTGGCTGCCGCACGTTCCGGAGGGGCACAAGTGCGGCCGGATGCACGGCCACACCTATCGTGTGCGCGTGTAGTGCCGGGGTGCGATCGATGACGGGGGCATGATCGTCGATTACGCGGTGATCGGTGAGGCGGCCGGAGCGGTGCTGTCGAGTATCGACCATCGTGTCCTCAACGAAATTCCGGGCCTTGGCAATCCGACCACGGAGATTTTGGCGCCTTGGTTATTTGAACAGATCAAGGTGAACCTGCCGGAGTTGTTCCGGATTGAAGTTACGGAGAGCGCGACGACCGGTTGTGTGTTTGAGCGGGACGGGGACTGATGGACGCACCATTCTCGATGTACCAGGTTGGAGCGGAGGCGTTGCTGCCACCACGGGATATCTCCGTGTCGCAGTGGGCCGACGAGAACGTGGTGCTTACCGGATCCGGCTCGGCGGAGCGCGGCCAGTGGCATACCAGACCGTACCAGCGGGAACCGATGGACGTCCTCAGCCCGTCGCATCCATGCAAACAGGTCGTGTTGATGTCCGCGGCCCAAATGCTAAAGACCTCGATCATGGTCAACTTCCTGGGCTACATCGCGGACGTAGATCCGGGCCCGACACTGGCAGTGGAACCGCGATCGGAAGACGCCAAGGCGCTCTCCAAGGATCGCGTCGCGCCGCTGTTCCGGCACTCGCCGGCACTCAAAGGAAAGCTCGCCGCAGTGAAGTCGCGCGATTCGAATAACACGGCGATGCACAAGGTGTTCGCCAACGGCTCCGGGCACATCACCTTCACCGGCGCCATCTCGCCATCCGGCCTGGCCATGCGCCCGATCCGGTATCTGTTGCTGGACGAGATTGACCGATACCCCACCAGCGCAGGATCGGAGGGCGATCCGGTATCGCTGGCCATGCAGCGCACCGGAGAGTTTGAGCACAACAAGAAGGTAATCATGTGCTCAACGCCCACAGTCGACGGGGAGAGCCGGATCCAGGCGGCGTGGAACACGAGCGACCAGCGGGAGTACTTCGTGCCGTGCCCGAAGTGCAACCACTTCCAGATCCTGGTGTTCAGCGACTGCACCGACGGCGGGTTGGTGTGGCCGGAAGGCGAGCCGGAGAAAGCCGCCTACTGCTGCGAGAAGTGCAAGGAACTCATCCCGCACAACCAGAAATCGTGGATGGTGGAGCGCGGCGAGTACCGTCCGCAGAATCCCGGGTCGCCGATCCCCGGGTTCCGGGTGTCGCAACTGATCTCCCCGAAGCGGTCCTGGGGAACGATCGCCGCAGAGTTCCTGGTCGCCAAGGAGTCGGCGGAGACACTCAAGGCGTTCCTTAACACGGTGCTGGCGGAACTCTGGACGGAACGCGGGTCGGCGCCCGACTGGGAAAAGGTCTATCTGCGGCACGAGGATTACGAACTCGGGATCGTGCCGGCGAAGGGATCGCTGCTGGTGGCTGGCGTCGATGTGCAGGACGACCGCCTCGAGGTGGAGATCAAGGCATACGGGCGGGGCAAGGAGTCCTGGTCAGTGGACTACCGGGTGATCCAGGTGCCCGACCACACGGGGCAACCGCTCAAAACGTCCTCGCCCGAAGTCTGGCAGGAGTTGGAAGCATTGCTGGCGGTGGACTGGCCGCGCGCGTCGGGCGGCGCCATGCCGATCATGGCGATGACCATCGACTCGGGCTTCCGGCCCCAGATGGTGTACGAGTTTGCCGCGCGCCACCCGCAACCGGCGCACGGACCGGCCGGCGACGTCATCGCCGCGCCACGCACGGTGGTCGCCACCAAGGGCAAGCCTGACTTCCTGAAACTGATCGCGTCGGTGTCGCCTACCGACGCTTCGCGCAAACGGCAAAACGTCCGGATCTGGCACATTGGCACCCACTGGGCGAAGCAGGAGTTTTACGATTGGCTGCGGATCGTGCTGCCTGACGATGGCACGTATCCAGCCGGGTATCAGCACTACGCCTACAAGGATCAGGACTTCTATCGCGGGCTCTGCTCCGAGTCGCGGATCATCCGGTCGAGCGGCAAGGTGGAATGGGTACCGGATAAGTCCGTCAGAAACGAACCGCTTGACCTCGCGGTGCTCTGCCGCGCGGCTGCGGCGGTCTGCGGAATTGATCGCTTCACAGATGATGACTGGGCGGAACTCGAGGGGATCGCTCCGGCCACCGCACCGAAGACCCCAGCCAATGACGGGTATTGGGGCGCACGTGGTGACTTTTGGGGGCCGCGCGGCGGTGGCGGGAACTGGTTCAAATGATCCAACTATCGGAACTTGAAGCGATGCGCGACGCGCTGCTGCGCGCAATCTACAGCGGTACATTGCGTGTACAGTTCACCGACCGCCTGGTCGAGTACACCAGCGTGGACGACAGGCGCAAGGCGCTTGCTGACATTGAAGCCGCGATCGCCAAGGCGTCGGGGGCGACGCCATCCTCTTTCAGCCTGGCCATGCATAGCAGGGACTAATGAACGCTCTCGACAAAGTGATCGGCTACTTCTCGCCCGAGCGGGCCTATCGGCGCGCCCGGTTTCGTGCGGCTACTGAGACGTTCGCTTACGACGGCGCGAAGTCCGGGCGTCGCACGGACGGATGGGTAGCTGCCGGCGGCGATGCGAACACCGAGATTGGCGCCTCCCTAATCAGCCTTCGGAACCGGTCGCGTGATCTGCTGCGCAACAATCCGTACGCCAGCAAGGCTATCGCCGAACTGGTCGGGAACACGGTGGGAACCGGGATCGTGCCACAGGCGAAGACGGGGACGCCGGAGCTCGACAAGATCATCGACGCCGAGTGGCTTTACTTCGCCGAGAACTGCGATCCGGGCGGGCAGTTGGATTTCTACGGAATGCAGGCGTTGATCGTGCGCACGACCGCCGAGAGCGGTGACGGCATCGTCCGGTTCCGGCCGCGGTTGCCACAGGACAATTTCCGTGTGCCACTTCAGTTGCAAGTGCTGGAGGGGGATTTCCTCGATATTTCCCGGACGATGGGCATCGCAACGGGGCACATCGTCCAGGGCGTTCAATTCAACCTCTTCGGGCAGCGGGAGTCTTACTGGCTTTACAATTACCATCCGGGCGGCGTCTTCATGCTGAATCCGCGCGGCGGCATTCTCAGCCAGCCGGTTCCGGCCGCCCAGGTGATGCACACCTACTGCATCCTCCGGCCGGGCCAGGTTCGCGGCGTGCCGTGGCTGGCGCCCGTCATGCTGGCGATGCGGGACCTCGACGATTACCGGGACGCCGAGCGCATGCGGAAGAAGACCGAGGCGTGCCTGGCGGGCATCGTCACGCGCCCGGAGGGTTCGGGCGGCCTTCCGCTCGGCGCGAAGTCCACCGATCCGAAAACCGGCAACACGCTGGAGCGGATGTATCCCGGCATGATCGAGTATTTGAAGCCCGGCGAGGACATCAAGTTCAACGCGCCGTCGCCCGCCGGCGGGTACCGCGACTACCTGATGACCGAACTCCAGGGGATCGGCGCCGGGATCGACGTTCCCTATGAATTGCTGTCCGGGGATTTGTCGAACGTCAACTACTCCTCCTACCGTGCGGGCATGCTGGGGTTCCGCAACGCCATCGAGGCGTTCCGGTGGTTGACCCTGATCCCGATGTACTGCCGGCCCACGTGGCGAAGGTTCATTGACACCCTGGTGTTCATCGGAAGAATTCCGGAGGCGAACTATGGCGTGCAATGGACGGCACCCAAGTTCGAATCCGTTGATCCGCTGAAGGATGCCATGGCCGAGTTGAAGCGCATCCGCACTGGCACGTTGACCTTGTCCGAGGCGATCGCACAGAACGGCTACGACCCCGAGAAGCAGTTGCAGGAAATCAGGCGGATGAACGATCTGCTCGATGAATTGCAGATCATCCTGGACTGCGACCCGCGAAAAGTGAACGACAAGGGCGTCGAGCAGCAGGGCGTCGGCGGTGAGACCGCGCCGGCGCCGGCCGCAAAGCAGGCTGGCACGGTGAAACATTCAGCCCGGCAGTGGGATTCACCCACCCGCACCTACACCTCGTAAATCAACAGCAACAGGAAGGAGGCCTTTATGTCCGAAGAGATCACGGGGACGGCGCCGGAGACTGCGTCGGCGGAGGTCATCGCTGCCGCGGCGCAGCCGCCCGAGCCCCAACAGGAAAGCACGGAATTTCAAGTCGAGCGCTTCACGGTGGCGGCGACCTTCGCTCCGCCATCGGCCAATGACGATGCCCGCACGATTGATGCCGTTTGGTACACAGGCGCGAAGGTGCCCCGGTTCGATTGGCGTACTGGAGAGGAATACGACCTCATCCTCGACATGAAGGGCTGCCGGATGGATCGCCTGAACAACGGCGGGCCCGTACTGGACTCGCACAGCGCGTACGGGGTGGAGAGCCAACTCGGCGTCGTGCGCAAGGCGTGGGCCAAGAAAAGTACGGGGTTGGCCACGATCCAGTTCAGCAAACGCGATGCCGTGACGCCGATTTGGAATGACGTAAAGGGCGGCATCATTCAAAACCTCAGCCCCGGCATGTGGATCTACAAGAAGATCGACACCACGCCGAAGGGCCAGGAACGCAGGGAATTCACCGCGACGGATTGGGAACCGTTCGAGATCTCCCTCGTAGCAGTGGCCGCCGACGCGGCTACCAATTTCATGTCGGCGGCGGTGACGCCACCGGCGCCACCGAGTGTAGTTGAAACCGAACGGGCATCTGCCCACACAAAGGAGAAACCTGAGATGGAAACGACCACGCAGGATCCGGGCGTTGAGGCCCGTCAGAACGAAGTTGCCCTCGCCGCCGCGCGCGACGAGGCGGTGAAGGCGGAGCGGTTGCGCGCGGGCAAGATTCGCGCGATGGCGACCGGCCCCTTCCAGGTGGAGGAGAGCTTCCTCGCCGCGCTGATTGACGAGGGCGTGTCCGTCGACACCGCTCGCGAGCGCATCATGAACAAGGTCGAGGCCGAGTACCGGAAGCATCCGATCCAGCAGTTTAACCCGCCCCCCGAGTTCGGCAAAGACCAGGCAGACAAGCGGCGCGAGGGAATGGAGGCCGCGTTGCTCCTGAGGGGCAACCCTCGTGCGCCCCGCGAGTTGGTGGAAAAGGGCCGCGAATTTGCCGGGCTCACCTTGGTGGACATGGCGCGCGAGTGCCTGAATGCTGCCGGCGTGAAGACGCGCGGTATGGACCGGCACGAGATAGCTCGTGTGGCGCTCCAGGGCCGCCATGGCGCGTCCGAGTACTTCGACGGCGCGATGACCACCAGCGACTTCCCCAACATCCTGGCGAACGTCGCCAACAAGACGCTGCGCCAGGCGTATGAGGCGGCGCCCCGCACCTTCGTGCCGTTCTGCCGGCAGGTCACCGCCGCCGACTTCAAGCCGGTGAATCGCATTCAGTTGAGCGACATCGCCGCGCTGCAGAAGACCAACGAAAACGGGGAGTTCGTTCGCATCTATCTAGGCGATTCGAAGGAGTCCTACGCACTCACGACCTGGGGCGGCATCGTGCCGATCACCCGCAAGGTGGTGCTCAACGACGACCTCCAGGCGCTGACGCGGATTCCCGCCGGGTTGGGCATCGCGGCCGCGACGCTCGAGAGCGACACCGTGTGGGCCGTGATCACGGCAAACGCGAACATGGCCGATGGCCTCCCTCTGTTCCACGCGACGCACAAGAACCTGACGGCCACCAATGGTCTCGCGGCAGTCGCCAATATCACGGCGGCGCGCAAGGCGATGCGCAAGCAGACTGCGCCCAAGGGCACGATCCTGAACCTGATTCCCAAGTACCTGATCATCCCGGCGGCTCTCGAAGGCATTGCGGTCCAGATCACGAATCCCATCAATCTGGCGGCAACCGCCTCCTCCGCCGATGTGCCCGCGTTCGTGCGCGCCATGGTGCCGATCGTGGAACCGCGATTGGACGCGGTGGCGAGCGTCGGAGACACGAACTGGTACACGGCGGCCGACCCGAGCTCGATTGACACGATCGAGTACTGCTACCTCGAGGGCCAGCAGGGTGTCTACATCGAAACCCGGCAAGGCTTCGAGGTGGACGGCGTCGAGATCAAGGCTCGCCTGGATTTTGCGGCTGCGGCGATCGACTTCCGCGGCTTGCAGAAGAACACCGCGGCGTAGGGCGGTGACGACAAACGGGGCGGTGTTCCCGCCCCTTCAAATCACAACAAAAGGAGAAAACGGACCATGATAAATTTCGTAAAGAGCGGTGACAATCTCACCCTTGCGGCACCCTACGACGTCCTCTCCGGGGGCGGCTTGAAGGTGGGCAACGTCTTCGGCGTGGCCTCCTTCGACGCACTCTCGGGCAACAACGTCGAGTGCGAAGTCGAGGGTGTCTACGACCTCGCTAAGGACGCCAGCGTCTTTGCGCAGGGCGATTTGGCCTACTGGGATGACACGGCGAAGAAGGTGACTTCGACGGTCGGCAGCAACCTGCTGATCGGAGTGGTCGAGGTGGCCGCCGCGACGGGGGCCGCCGTGGTGCGGGTCAACCTGTTTAGCGTGCCCGGCTTCTCGGGGCAGGCGCACGGCCTCAAGGTGGCGTACGCCAAATACGACTTCGGCGTGGATGGTGGCGCCTCCTGTACGCCGGCGGTCAGCGACACGATCCCGATCAACGCAGTCGTGTTCGGGGGCGGCGTGGTCTCGACTACCGCTGTTGCGGCAGCCGGGCTGGCCACGGTTTCGATCGGGACCGTTGCGGGTTCCGGGGCGGCCAGCATCCTGGCTGCCACTGCCAAGGCGTCGCTCGGGACGAACGCGGTGGTCGTACCCACTGCCGTCGCGACGCCGTTCAAAATGTCCGCGGCCGGCAAGATCAACGTCACGATCGCCACCGGCCCGCTGACTGCGGGCGTGATCGAGGTCTGGGCGCTCTACGCCACCGCCGCAGCCTAATCCCATGGCGGCGTGGTCACAACAATCCGGTTTGGCGAACGCGGCTATCCTGGCCGCGTTCGGCCAGCCGGTCTCATACCAACTGGGTACGGGTGATCCGGTCACGGTCATCGGCATCCTCGACAAGAGGACCGACGAGCAACGCCACCCCGACACCGTGTACGCGCGGCTGTTTGTGGCCCTGTCCAGCTTTTCGACGCCGCCTGGTCAGGGCGATGAGGTCAGCGTCGACGGCGCGGTCTACACCGTTTTCGAAGTACTGAACGATCCCGCCGGCGGTTGCTGGCTTTCCATTCGAGAGAAGACCTGATGGCATCGGTACGGGTGTTCTACAAAAAGCAGGTCCGGATCGATCAGATGAACTTCCGACAGCAGTCCATGTTCAAGATCGGGACTGTTGGCGTAGCCGCCGTCAAAAATCGCTTGGCGGCCGCGCAAGGTCCGACCGATTCCCCCGCGAAGCCACTCACCAGGCGGTATGCGATCCAGAAGACCAAGCTCGGCAGAGGGAACCGTCGCAACCTGATGATGACCGGCGACATGCTGCGGAACTTTCAGGTGCGCACGGTATCGGATAACAAGACGAAGGCCAGTAACTCCACTCGCAAGGACCGGCTGAAGACGTGGATCAACCAGAAGATCGAGCCATGGGTGGTGTTCTCGCCAAAGAACAAGGTGGCGGTGGCGGAGTCCGCGCGGCGGGTGCTGCAGGAGATGACGCCGAAGCTGATCCTGGAACGGGCGCTGGGCGGTAAACAGCGATGATCGACACCTCCGTGCTGGTAGACAACTTCGTCGTTGTCCTGCGCGACATACCCGAACTGGTCGAGGAGATGGGCGGCGATCCGGAGCGGATCTACGCCTACCACGACCAGTACCCGAAGAAAGTAAGTCTGGCGCACGCCATCCACCAGATGCCCGCACCGTCGATCATGGCCGTGTGGCAGGGCACGGCACCCGGCGCGTTCGGCGGGTTCGATGTGTGGAAGCATCAGGTCACGTTGTTCCTGCGCGCACGGGAGACGTTCGATGGCGAGCCGCCGACGCCGTATCAACGGATGTTCCGGCTCATCACCAAAGGCGCTCCGGTCGCGAGCGGTGTGGCGATGAACGTGGTGACCGTTCACCCCAATTGCTACCCGATGGACCTCCCGTCGATCGGGCGGCAGACGGATGCGGAGGGACTGGACTATTTCGAAGTGCCCATCACATTTACGGAGATAGGCGATGAATGAACCGACCCGCGTTTGGATGCGCCCACCCTGGGGGCGCGGTGAGCCGAAGGAGGTTGATGCAACGCCCGACGTGCTCACGCCCCTCATGATTTCTGGCTGGGCTCAGTGCGAGCCGCCGGCCAACGAGCAGGAGGTAACGACCAATGTCCACGACTAGGCTTCAGGAGGTCCTGGTCTGCTTCGGGAAGAAGAAGCAGGCCGATATCGCAACGGCGCAGGTTGCCGCCGACATGTGGCGGTTCAGCAAGTTGAACGCCGCGCTCGCGAACCCGAAACTGGCGACCGAAAACGACGCCGAGGAGTACGGCAAGGGCCACGAGTTCCCGACCGCCACGTTCAAGACGGCGTGGGACGTGGGCGCCACGCTGGAGAAGTATCTCAGCGCGGAGATCGGCGCGTGGGCGGTCGCGTTCGCGTTGGGCAAGGTCGTCAAGAGCGGTGCTGGCCCGTACGTGTACACCTGCACTCCGCTCATGCCTGCGGCTGGCGATGCCGCGGAGTTGCCGTACCTCTCGTACGTCGAGCAGATCCGGCCTGGCGGCGGCGTCGTCCTCGACCGGCAGGCGGTCGGCCTGGCTGTCGAGGGGTTCCAGATCACCGTTGGCTCCGGTCCTGGCCGCGCCAACAGCAAGATCAGCGTCGAGTTGGTCGGGTCCGGCAAGGTCATCGACTCCGCGACCGGCATTACGATGCCCGCCGCGACCACGGAGAAGCTCCTGCCCTCCGCTTCGTTGACGCTCTCGATCAACGGCGTGGACTATGTGACCAACAAGAACATCGTCTCCCTGGAAACGGGCTGGAAGAACAACATCCGGATGGACGCAGGCTTCTTCCCCGGCTCCGGCTTCCAGACGGCGGGCGATGGGTCCACCGGCGCGATCCGCGGCAGGCTGGAGTTCGGCAATCGCGTCGGCAATCTGAAGTTCGTCGCGCGGTTCATGAACGGGTCGGACGAGTACACGAAGCTCAAGGCGCAGACCACCGGCACGGCGGTCGTGACGCTGGCGTACGACGCGAACAACTCGCTCCAGTTGACGTGGCAGCAGGTGACCTATTCCGTGGTCGAGATCGCGGAGACGGACCAGATTCTCACGGTCGCGGTCGAGTGCCTGCCGATGTACCACGTCACCAACGGCATCCTCACTGCGGTCGGCAAGACGGTCGTGGACGCAATTTGCTCGTAAGGACACTTTCGATGGACACCAACGCTCCTGTTTTCGACGCCACCAGGCCGGTGGCGATTCAACTCCGCGGCCCGGACGGTACGAAGACCGTCCGGGTCCGTTTTCCGACCGACGACGAGTGGGCCGAAAGGCAGCGCCGCCGCAAGGTCATCGTGAAGCAACTCGGGCGCGGGATCTCTGAGACGACGATCCCGAACGGCGAGGATATCGACGCCGCGCTGCTGGCGAAGATCCGGACCGAGGAGGAACCCGAAGTCGATGCGTTCGAGGCGCAGAAGGTCATCGAGCAGTTGGCCACCTGCGACGTGGACGACGTGGTGCTCGCGGGCGACTCGTTCCGTGTTGTCCTGCGCGTCTTGGGCGGTACCGTAGCGCACCTCCTGAAGATGCCCTCCGCGAAGGACGTGAACCAGTACCGGCGCGGCTTTGCGCGCGTGCTGGACCTGCCCTTCAACCGCCAGGAGCTGACCATCAACGTGCGCGCGGCCGGCGACCTGTATAAGAAGCTCACCGACGCGACCGAAGGGTACGCCGGAGACGTCCCGGTCATTCACCAGGCCGTCGCGGTCAAAGCCGCCATCGACGCGCTCGATGCCTCCTTCCAGGAGGATCGGGACGCAAATTTTTAGCGGGGGAGTGGCCGGAGAATCCCTCCCTCCGCTACCTCGTGCATTGGGCACTCCGGCGCGATGAGTTGTGCGATCCGGGCCTGTGCCCGGACGCGCCGGATGGTGGCCGGTGCGACCACTGCCCCCAAGACCGACTCGATGCCGCGCAGACCTCCGAAGCCGGTCTGCTCATCCGACGCGCTCTCGACCTGCGCGCGGCATTGAACCTCGGAATCCAAGTTGGCTTGGACGAGATCCCGGCCAACGAGTTCTACACGATGCTGATCCTGGACGACGAGCGGGACCAGTTGGATCGCGAGCGGACGAACACCCATGGCAAATAACAACCAGATCGAACTGGTCGTCACGGTCGAAGTGGACAAGGCGAACCAGTCCATCAAGAGCGTCAACGCGAACCTGAACAGCATCGAAACCGCCGCCACGAAGTCTGCGCGTGCGGCTGCGACGGGCATCGACGGCATGACGGCTTCGATGGTCAAGGGTGCCACGGCTGGCAACCTGCTCGCGGACGCGATCAGGAAGGCCATCGACACGGTGAAGGAGTGGACCATCGATGCGGCGAAGCAGGCCGCGCAGGAGGACCGGGCAACGGTCGTCACGCGCGCACTTGCCAAGGCGCACGGCGATGGCGCCGCCGCCGCGCAGAAGGCTGTCGAAGCAATCCGCGAGGTCGGGTACACCACCGCGACGGCCACGACCAGTGTCCAGAAGCTCATCATCGCGGACATCGGTTTGGACAAGGCGAAGGGCCTCGCCAAGATCGCCAAGGATGCGGCCGCTGTGAGCACCGACGGCATCGACGCAGCGGAGGCGTTCGAGAAGATCATGCTGGCGATCGAGACGGGCCAGTCTCGTGGCCTCCGAACCCTCAGCCTGTTTCCGGACCTCGCGCGAGCGGAACAAGTTGCGCGGTTGCAGGCCGAACTGCACGGCAAGACGCTGGACGAGAACGAGGTCAAGCAGATCCGGTACAACGCCATCGTGGAGGCTGCGAAGAAGATCCAGGATGCGAACGCCGCCGCCTCCGGGACCGCTGCGGGCCAGATGAAAGCGATGGGCCGCGAGATCGAGGAGTTGAAGGACGATATCGGCAAGACGTTCCAGACGGAGTTGAAAGCGGTCGTCGGCCTCCTCCGCGGCATGGTGTCGTTCTTCTCGGACCACACCGACGACATCTCGAAGTTTGCAAAGGGTGTCCTGGTCCTGGCCGGGATCATCGCGACGATCACGGCGGCGACCAAGGCGTGGGCGCTCGCGCAAGGCGCACTCAACCTCGCGATGGCTATCAACCCGGCCTTCCTCCTGGCGGGCGGCATCATCGGCGCGGGCGCGATCATCTGGAAAGAGTACTCCGACATGAAGGAGGGCATGGAGGCGCGCTACAAGCAGATGGAGACGGACGCCCTCCGGCGCGACGTTGGCTCCGGCAAGGTCAAGATTGACGACCTCCGGAAGCGCGGCATGACGGACGACCAGATCCGCGAACTGATCTCCGGCCGGAAGATCGAACCGGGCGAGGAGTCCCCGTGGGGCGACCTCGGTGCGGGCCTGCCCAAGATCAAACTCAAGGGCGACGGTCCCGATCCGGAGGAGTTGAAGCTCCAACTCGAAATCCGGAAGCGCCAGCGTGAGAACGCGGAGTACTTCAAGGACCAGTCCATCGCGGCCACCGGCGCGGGGAAGACCGGGTATGCGAAGGACGTGGCCGACATGAACGCGGAGATCTCGCGGCGCACGAAGTTCACGGACGATAAGGGCACGCACGCGATCCCGCTCACCAAGTCGGCGTGGGAGTCGATCATCGACACGATGCAGAAGAAGCTCCAGGCGTTCAAGGACCACTTCGCCCTGGAGAACAAGAAGTCCCTCGCGGATTACCTCAAGGACGAAGACGAGAAGCACGCGAAGGAGATGGCGTACGAGGCGAAGCGGTTCCAGGATCGTCTCAAGAACGACACGGAGATCGCGGAGAGGAACCTGGAGCATCTGCGGGACGTGTATGCCTTCGAGGAGCAGCGGGCGGGCTTCGAAAGGGACGCGAAGCTCCGGCAGTTGGACGGCGTGGACGCCGTGACGCTCCAGCAGAAGATCGCGGTCGAGCAGCAGAAAGCAGCCATCGAGATCGAGTACCTGCAAAAGGTCCATGAGGTGAAGCAGATGCTTTACGACATGGACACGCGCCGGATGCTGCTGGAGGAGGAGTTGACGCTCAAGCGGCTCGGCTACAAGGCCGACGAGATCAAGGCGCGCATCGCGGAGTTGACCGACCAGCGCAAGGAGATCCGCGACCAGGGCGACGAGGCGAACGACGCTGCGATCCGCTCGGCCCGTGAGAACGCCGCCAACCGGACGGCGCAACTGGTGCGCGAGCACAATCGCACCATCTTCGAGTCCTTGAAGCAGCAGGCGGGCGGCGTGTTCGACGCGCTCCTCACCAAGTCGCAGTCGGTGTGGAAGGCCATCGGCAACTCGCTCAAGACCGCGCTGCTGACGGCCATCAAGGAGGTCGTCACGTCCCGGGTCGCGGCCACGCTGATGTACATGTTCACCGGCCAGAAGGTGTCCTTCGCAGGCGGCGGAGCGGGGCCTGGCGGTAGCGGAGGGATGCTGGGCGGGCTAGGCGGCTTGCTGGGCATCGGCGCGGTGCCGGTGTTCGGCGGGTCTGGCGGTGTAGGCGGCGTGCCCATGACGCAGCAGCAGGGGGCGCAAATCATCCTGGGCGCGGCGGCCGGCGGCGGCGGTGCTGCGACTGGCGGTGGCGGCGTCACGTCCAAGGCTGGCGTCGGCGTCCTCAACCTCAAGCAGAGCATCTCCGGCTGGAAAGACATGCTCACCAACCTCGGGAACCTCGGATTCAAGCCGGAGCGGTGGAGCATGGACGAGGCCGGGAACATGACCAAGATCGCCAATGCGAAGGGCATCGGTGGGATGAAGGGCGGCGCGCTTCTGGCGGCGGGCGCGATGCTCGCAATGGATGGACTCCGGCGCGGCGGCAAACTCGGGGTCGCGGAGACGACGGCGGGCGGCGCCATGATCGGCGCGAAGTTCGGCGGGCCTCTGGGCGCGGCCATCGGAGCGGTCGCCGGATTCGCAGCCGGGATGGTGCGGCTGTTCATCAAAGGCGCGGTCGAGAAGGCCCGCCAGAAGATCAAGGACCTGTACGGGGTCGATATCCCCGACAAGGGAGTGCTCCAGCAGATCGTTGATACCGCGAAGCAATCGTATGGCGGCAACCTCGACATGGCGATCCGGACGGCGCAGATCCGCGACCTGATCCAGTTGTACGCCATGAGCACGGGCCAGCAGACCAAGGGGATGCCCGCGCAGGTCCACCCGCTCGATCTGGTTCAGAAGGGCGGGTCGCTCTACCAGTCGCCGGGTTACTCCAACGGCGCATCGCTTCCTGGTATGGGCGGTCTGCCGACGCTCGACAGCATCGGCGGCGGCGTGGCCCCCGGCGCGGGGCCGGTGGTCATCCAACTCGACGGGCCTGCCACGACGAGCCTCCTGCGTGGCGAGGCTGTGAACGCCATCGCCAGCAACCCGCGCGTCGTCGCGGGCGCGTCCCTGAGCGCAACGCGGTCTAACGCCGGCCGGCGGGAGTTGACCAGCCTTCAGTTGAGCCCAGGATTGCTGACGGCGTGAAGCTCGGGTTGACGCCGAGGCCCGTAAGCGTGTCCCGGCAAGATTCGTTGTCACCAGGCCGGCTTACCTGTTAGCCTGTACTGGAGCACGGTTCGCTCTCGATGGAAGAATTCTTGGCCAGTCCGGTGTTCAGGTATGCTCTCTTCCCAGTCGGAAGTGCGGCGCTCGGTGTTGCCATAAAATGCGTCACAAGGAATGACCAGTACCCGGCGTTTCGTAAGGAAGATCTTGCCGTCGGACTCAACCTGATGTTGTCCGCCTGCTTGATGTTTGTCGTGCTCACAACTGACCGAGCATTAGGGCTCATGGAGGCAAATCGGCAGTTGAGCGCTTTGCTGAAGTCCCAGGCCGTCGATGCCCAGCAGGCAGCAGTGTTGCAGGCACGAGTTCAGTTGCTCTCCGGAAAGATCGCCCTCGCAGGATGGGTAATCGCACTAATGTTTTTGGGCCTTTGGAGCGTTTCAACTATCGTTAGGAAATGGGGCTGGCAATCTGAAACTGAAATGCGGCCGGTAATTGGCATAGGTGTCCCTCTCGGCTTTGGCATTCTCACCTTGATCGCTGTGATGGCGGGGGCTGCACAATGAGACGAGGCCAGGTATCCACGTCGACTGGTCTCCTGTCCATAATCGGGGGCGTCGCATCGGTTTCGGGCCTCGTGATCGTATTGGTCCGAACGTTGGGTGTTTCTGACGTCGCCGTTAGCTTGGTATCAATCGCGGTCGCCCTATTGACCGGCATTTACAGTGGGTACGTCGCGCGAGCAGCGAGAAAGCTCAGAGTCGCACCGCATGTGTTCTTATCGTATTCGCATCAGGACCAGCAACGGGCCCAGGAAATCGCCGAGGCCCTGCGGGAGAATGGAGTGAAAGTCTGGCTCGATATCGAGCAGTTGAGGCCAGGAGACCAGATCCACTCTTTAATCGAGAAGGCGGTCGATAATGCTGACACTTTTGTCGCTCTCTTGTCACAAACGGAAAGAGCCAATCTCGCCTTTGAACTTGGCCTTGCACGTGCGAAGGGCATCAAGGTGATACCGGTGCTGCTAAGTGATGCCGCTATACCATCCGACCTGCAGGGTGTCCGGTACGTAGACCTTCGACACGACTTTCCGCACGGCTTGGCCGAACTTGTCAAGGCTGCAAGCTAGCCGGTATTGCCTTCATTCACAGCGTGCTCGCCGTCCGAACTTTCTAGCCAGTTGACTGTCAGGTTCGTACAGCCATCCGTATCCTGAGAATCCAGGATCTTCACCTGCCATGCCCGGTGCCATTCAGAATGCAGTAGCGACTGCTGTGCTGCCCAACAGCCTGTCTCGCGCGTTCACCCACACGCGCGAGTACCCGGTCATCGACAACGAGTACCGGAATGGCGAGTCGCAACGGTCGGCGCAGGCGGCGACCAGCCGCAAGAAGTGGAACCTGACGAAGCGGCTGACACCCTCGCAGTTGGCCGCGCTCCGGACGTTCTACGATGCGCGGAATGGCACGCACGAACCGTTCTACTTTTACGACCCGTACGAGACGAACCCCAAGTTCTCGTACGACCCGACCGGCGCGGCTGTGACCGGCAGGTACGTGGTCCGGTTCAACACCGACTGGAGCCAGTCCGTGACGCCTGGCAGGTCGGACGTGCAGATCGAACTGATCGAACTCGCTTAGGAGAAACCCATGCCCGGAAAGTCGCAGTCTCACACCGATGCCGTGCTCAACGTCCTGCGCGGCACGGACCTCACCGGAGTCGCGCCGTACGTTGGCCTCTACTCCGTGGCGCCCGCCGATGACAACTCTGCGGGCACGGAACTGGCTGGCAACGGTTACGCGCGCCAAGCCATCACGTTCGGTGCGCCCGCGACCGACGTTGGCAACGTCCGGAAGATCGCGAACACGAACAACATCCAGTTCGGTCCCGCGCTCGCCAACTGGCCGGAGGCTGTGGCGTTCGGCGTCTTCGCTTCCCTCGCGGGCGCGCTCCTGTATTGGGACACGCTTCCGACTCCCAAGACCGTCGATCAGGATGACTACGGCCAGTTCGCGGTCGGAACGCTCGTGCTGAAGGAGGACTAACTCGATGGCCGACAACATCGATATCTCGCCCGGTGCTGGCGCGACGGTCGCCACCGACGAGGCTGGCGGGCGGCATTACCAGCGTGTGAAGCTCACGGACGGCGCGGAGGGATCGGAGCAGCACGCCAGCGTGCGCGCGGACGGCACGCAGGAGGTGAGCCTCACTGACGTGGCGGCGGCGCTCTGGGCGATCCTCGAAGCTCTCACCCGTCCCATCTCGCAGGACCCCGGCACCGGCAGGACGCGCGTTACCGTGGACAACACCGCCGCTGTCACGGTCAGTTCGGGTACGGTCACGACCGTCTCGACGGTGACCAACATGAGCCAGTTGAACACCGGCAACGCCTGGGACGTGCTCTGCAAACCGTTGGATCGCAATCTCTGGAACAATTCCGTTCGGCAAAGGATTTCCTAACATGCCCACGACTCTCGCTTTCAAGCCGTTGATCGATCTCCCCGAGTGGCGTCCCATCGCCAACGCGCCTGCGGTGTCTGGCGCGGGCACGCAATTGATCGCGGGCCTCCGCAACAACAGCGACCGGGGAGCGTACGTGTACATGCTGGTCAACGCCACCACGCTGTGGCAGTACGACGTGGAGGACGACGACTGGATGCAGTTGGCTTCGCCGGGTCTGACCGGCACGTTCGGCGCCGGCGCGGGCGCGGTCATGATGCCTGCGTTGGGTCCGCGCGGAGTGCTGGCTGGAGGCAACACGACCACCAGCATCGTTCTGAGCACCGCACTGCCTGCTGCTGTGGCGCCGAACCAGTTGGTCAACAAGGGCAACTCGAACGGCTTCAAGATCCGCATCATCGGCAACAGCGCGGGCGGGTCTGGCAAGACGGAATCGGCGTACATCGTCGGCAACACGGGCGGCACGACTCCGACAATCTATCTCGACACCCCGCTCTCGTTCACGCCGCAGGCTGGCGATGCGTACGAGATCCGGTCGGGCCGGTTGTACATGTTGAGCGCGGGCACGCTGGCTGCTGGCTGCTGGAAGTATTACGACATCGCGACCAACTCGTTCTCCGGCAACCTCGCCACCACGAACTTGCCCGCGACGTTGAGTACCGACTCCAGTTTCCTGGCTCTCGATGAGTCGTACGTGCCGTTCGACGCAGATCCTGGGGACGGGTTCTTCGGCAACCTAACCGCGACCGCGACCGCCGCGACGAGCATCACTGGACATGCGGCCAGCGGCGACTCCGGCGTGTTGTTGAACGAGTACAGGAACTTCCAGATCCGCATCGTCCAGGACACGGTGAACCCGACCGCCGTTGGCCAGCGCAGGAACATCACCTCGCACACGGCTGGCGCCTCGCCGGTCTATACGGTCCCGGCGTGGACGGTGACGCCCTCCGCGAACGCCATCTTCGTGATCGAGAACAACGGCGACCGCATCCTGTACTGGGGGTCCGGGAGCAGCAGCACGTTCACGTACAACATCACGGCGAACACCTGGGACCCGACCACGTTCGCCGCCCGCTCGGCGGCGCACGCTGCTGGGTCGATCAACTGCCCGTCGTTCTTCATCCGGCCGGACGCGCAGAAACTCTCCCGCCATAGCTATGTGTACGTCTTCCGTGGCGCAGCGGGCGCGGTTATGGATCTGTTCGATATCGCGGGTGCTGCGACCGGAGCGTGGACCGCCGCCGTCGTTTACGGCGGGTCCGGAATGACGTTCACGACCGGCACGACGGTGAC
Organism: Bryobacteraceae bacterium; assembly: GCA_963668605.1. Classification (GTDB taxonomy): domain Bacteria; phylum Acidobacteriota; class Terriglobia; order Bryobacterales; family Bryobacteraceae. Next base: position 6,611,719 of record OY764903.1, on the reverse strand, counting down.
GCCCGATCCGTACACGGGCGGCGGGCGGTTCGCCTTCATCAACCCGAACGGATTGCAGAGGTGCCTCAAGTTCGACGTGAAGAACCGGGTCCTCTCCCCGGCGTACTACCTCCGCTATCCCTCCGGCACGGCGGCGGTCGGCCAGCGCATGTCCACGGCGATGTTCGTGGACGGCGCGACGAAGCTCGTCTTCATCATTCTCCAGCGCATGGGCGGCGCGGAGTGTTTCGAGATCGCCGTCCAGAAGTAAACCATGTCCCTGCTCCTGCTCTTTGGCGGCAAGACGATCCATGCCCTCACGGGTGTGGCGTTCGGCCAGGGCGTCGGCGCCGCACGTCTGGCGGTGCTCCGGCGCATGGCCGGCGCCGCCAGTGGCCAAGGAACCACCACCGGGCGGCTGGCGCGCGTCCTCCCGGTGGCTGGCTTGGCTGCTGGCGGCGGCACTGTCTCCGGCGCGCTCCGGGTGGCTCGCTCCCTGCGCGGGATCGCGGCGGCGTCCGGTCGTGTGACCGCGCGCCTGGCGGTCGTCCGGAGGCTGGTGGGAGTTGCCGCGGGATCGGCCACCCTTGGCGCACAGTTGGCCCGTGTGCGCCCGCTGGGCGGCGAGGCGTCCGGTACTCCACCGTCCTCGGGCGCGCGTCCTGCGTGCGCTCGTTGGCGGGTGTGGCGGCGGGCTGGTCGCGCGTCTCCGGCTTCATGCTGTCGTCAGTCGGGACGCCAGCCAGCCGCACGTTGCGCGTGCGGAGGGAGGCGCGGACCCTCCGGCCCGCGGTTGAAGACCGGCGCCACACGGTACGGCGCGAGAAGCGCGTCCTCGTGCCCGCCGCAGAGGACCGGACCATTCACCCGCGAACTGAAGACAGGAGCATCGACGCATGACGTTTGCCAAAGATCCGGATGCGGTCCTCGACTACTCGGTGGACTGGTCGCTCTGGCTGGCTGGCGACGAAATCTCCACGAGCGAGTGGCTGCTGGAAGAGGGCGCGTTCCTCGAACAGGTGATCGCGTCGAACACCACGACCAAGGCGACGGTGTGGCTGCGCGGCGGGCAGGCTGGCACCACGTACCTCGTCACCAACCGGATCGTCACCGTTGGCGGCAGGACGGACGACCGAACCATCTCCGTCAAGGTCGAGGATCGGTAACCCATGGCTGACACCATCGGCAACATCACCGTTCCGGAGATCGCTGCCTCCGGCACGTTCCCCATCGTGCCCGATTACCCGTACGGGCGCGCGAGCCATCCGGACGTGGCCATCCATCAGTTCGGGTCGGGCAACGCGAAGATCGAGCAGCGGTTCCTGCTGGGCACGGGCGCGCGGCGGTTCACCGTGCGGCGCACGTGGATGAACGACACCCAGCGCATCGCCCTCCGGAACTTTTGGGAGTCGAAGTACGGGCCGTACGGCACCTTCACCTACAACGCGCCCAACGACGACGGCAATGGGACGACCGCGATCACCTGCCGGTTTGAGAACGAGCCTCTGTCTTGGGCGATGGTCGCGGACTGGATCTGCTCCATCGGCGTGACGCTGGTCGAGATCCCGTCCTCGACTCCGGCCTACACGCTCAACTCGACCAGCACCCGTTTCCCGTCCGCGCCGCTCCAGACCGCTCTGCTCTCGCAGGTCCAGCAGGTCGTCCCGCTCATCAAGATCCAGCCTCTCCAAGCGGGGTATCCCGCAATCTTTCTCTCCGACCGGCGTTGCACAGTGGGCGGGCAACTCTACCAGGCGCGGCTGATCGACTTCGACGGCATCTCGCAGGGCATGGGCAACGAGTCAGACGACGCCTTGTTCACGTTCGGCAACGCCGACCGCGTGATGCGTGACCTCGCCAACGACGTGGACCTGTACCGGGCGACGATCGCCTTCTCCCTGTTCCACGTGGGCACGGGCGTCAAGGTCGACCTCTGGAAGGGCGATATCGTCAACTGGTCCTGCGATGCTGGCCCGGAGTTCAAGGTCACCGGGTCCGATGGCCTGTACGAGTTGAACCTGCCGTACCCGACGCGCAAGATCTCGCGCACCTGCTGGAAGGCGTTCAACTCGCAGGCGTGCCCCTACGCCGACCACGGCGCGATGGATCTGGTTCATTTCCCCGACGCCGCCGCCAACTCCTGCGACAAGAATTACGACACGCCGAACGGGTGCCTCGCGCACGGGATGAAGCGTTATTACGGCGGCATCATCGCAGTGCCCCAAGGCGTCCGGATCAAGGACAACTCGACCGGCGTGTGGGGCTTTGGCCGGTCCATGCTTACCAGCGTGTCGCTGGTCGCGGATTCGATTTACGACCAAGTACTCGCGGAGGTGTACACGGACACCGAGATGCCGGTCAACTGCAAGGTGGCGGCTGGCCGCGACGAGAGCGACTTCTACGAGGCGTTGGGCATCGTGGGCGAAGGCCCGCTCGTGGCGTACACGCCGACTCACTACGAGGACAAGGACGGCGACGGCAACGCAGAGACGCTGGTTGGCCACACGCTCGACGGGCAGGCGCACCACGGCTTCCCCAAGAACGACCTCGGCCTCCGGACGGTGATGGGCACCGATCCGGCCGGCGCGGGCGACTTCTTCTCTCTCGACCAATCCGGCAATCTGACGGGCGGCGACTTCCGGAAGGTGTACTCCGGCAACTCGACGCTCCTGGACAACTTCGCGGCGGGCACGGCGTTCATCGTGATTCGCAGGTCGGACGCAAAGGGCCTCCAACTCTCGAGCCCCGGCGACCACGCGATGATCGCGACGGTCGCGCAGGGTTTGAGCGGGTGGGTGTGGACCAGTCCCAGCGTGCGTGTGTATGGGCCGTGCATGGTGAATCCGGTCTGGATCGCCGTCAACATGGTATTCCGTGCGCGCGGCCTCCGGCTGGGCGCGGACGCAACGACCGCACACTTGAACGCCGCCGAAGCTTTGTTCGACGTGCAGGCGGCGATCGACGCCGCCGCGATCTGCAACGACTCTGTTACCAAGATGGTCGGAACCGGCAGCGAAACGCAGTTCGCGTTCCGCGGCACGCTCCAGGAGGAGAAGCCCCTGCGGGACTGGCTCCAGGAAGTGCTGATGAACTGCCTCGGCTATTACACGTTCTCGTTCGGGAAACTCAGGATCGGTATGCGCGAGAACAGCAGCGTGGCCGAGGCGTTCACGGAGGGCAACATCCTGTTCCGCAGCCTGCAACTGGCTCCGGCCAAACCGTCTTTCAACCACCTGACGGCCAACTTCGCGGACCAGGACTTCGCGTTCGTGAACAATAGCGTGGCGGTGTACGACATCGATCACGCCGTCTACGTGGGCGGCGGCGCGGGTCCGATGTACCTGAAGTCGAGCGTCAACCTCTCCGGCACGTCCACCAAGAGCCAGGCCGCGCGAATCGTCAGCACCCGGCTGCGCGAGGAGTTGGGCGGGACCAGCGCAGCGGAGTGGAAAGCCGCCCGCCAGATCGGGTTCAAGACCACGGCGCTCGCGCTCAACACGGAACCGGGGATGGTCTGCTCGATGACGCACGCCGACATGCCCAGTGGCGCCGGGGAGTTCCGCGTCGTCTCCTGGAAGCTCAACAAGGACTTCTCCATCGATGTGCAAGGCCGCACGACCACGGACTCGATGTACGACCTCGTGGCTGGACCGAAGCCCGCCGATGTGGAACCGACGCCCGTGCCGGAGGAGATCCTGTACGACACCGGGGTGCCGGGAATGGTCATTGGCACGACGAAGCTCTCCGACTATGGGACGTTCGTGCTGGACGAGATGGAGGTGGAACCGGACGACGCCGGGAACATGAACATCGTCTCCGCGCACGAGATCGCCATGATGCTCTATTACGTGGACGAGTTGGCGGTCGATCTGTGGGCCAGCATCGACGCGGCCATCGACAAGGACACCGATCCGGTTACGGTGGCCTGCAGTGTGAACCCGGCCACGGCGCGCGTGTTCCGGGTGGGCGACTTCGTGATGTTCAACGACGAGGCGAAGAGTCCGGACGTTGGGTATCGGCGGTCGTACGAGTGCGCGCAGATCGTCGGACCCGGTAGCGAGGGCGACGTGGTGCCGACCGGCACCTTCCAGTTGGCGAGGCGTTGGGCCGATGACACGCGCCCTGACTTCGCCTGCTTCGAGACTCTCCGGACGCCGCACTCTGCTGGCATCCGGTTCTTCAAGCTCGACAGCAAGACGTTCACGTTCAGCGTCAAGAAGGGATTCTTCCGGACGCCGGGACTCCCGGCGCGGATCGAGGCGAAGCTCCCCACAGCCTGCGTGGTCGCGGCGGTCGTCGGCGTGGCCAACAACTTCGGGTACGGCACGTTCAGGACGTTCCCGCTGGGCCACCACAGCGAGCCTTTCATGCCTGGCGACCGGACGTGCAACGGCGGTGCGTACACGTTCCAGATCCCCGGCGCGCTCGCGGTTGCGGACACGGTGGTGATCCCGATGCGCGTGCAGGATAGCGCGTCAATCCGGTGCATCTATGCGTACGTCCAGGTGCCCACCACGGACGGCCAGAGCGCGTACCGCGTAAAGGTGTCCCGCGACGATGGCGCGACGTGGGAGCTGCTGGAGTACATGGGCATCGCGCAGAAGCTCCCCGATGGCTACAAGAACACCTATGACTGGCTCGTGGACGGAGGGTACGGCAAGCCCGCCACGCGCCGCCTGCCGTACAACGACTTCGGCATCTTCATCATCCAGGAGGTGGTGCTGGGTGTGGGCCAGCAGACCGTCAACACGGCGTCGTACGGTGCGAACAGGCTGGGCTTCGACGTGGGCGAGTTCGTCCACATCAACCTCGGCCAAGCAGACGAGGAGTATGTCCAGGTGCTCGCCGCCGACCAGAACGCGCAGACGTTCGACGCGATCTTCACGAAGAACCACAGCATCGGCGCCACCGTGCGTCCGACCATCTGGCCGACTCCGGTCCTCAACGAGGGCGACAGCCTCGCGTTCGATATCCTGGCGGTCGCGACTCCGGACCCCGGCAGCGATCTCACGGTCGTTATCCAAACGTGACAATCCGTCGTTTGCTTAACCGGCAACCGCCTCGTTTTGGTTTCTAGGTCGGTGGTGTTCGAGTACTTGCGAGCATAATTCCAGGAACTCGACGACTGAGAGGTCACTCTTTGCGTCGTTGACCCGCCACGAGCAAATCACGAACCGCAGCTTCCCGTTCTCATCGACAGTGTGATCGACGGTCGGCAGGTCCCTGAATAGATGCTTGTACTTAACTCGATCCCGCTTCGCATCTTCGTTGTTCCACTTGCTTATGAGGGACCAGTCGAGCGCCAGGCCCGTGTAGCAATCGCGATCGCCGCAGTTCGACACAGCCTCATGGATAGCCGTCTTGTATAAAGCAACGGTGCAACTGTCCACGCCGTAACGCGATTGATCTCGTTCGGCATGTGCGCGAGCCTTTGCTCCGAGCCAGCGAACGTATGCAGCTTGTTCGCACTTCCCGACTAGGCATGCTGGGAGCGTGAAGTGCGAGCCGATTTGTGCCATAGCGTCAATCTTCGCAGAAGCGCAAAGGGAAAGCCATGGTTGAGCCGCTCACCATCTTCGATCCGCGACGTAACTTTCAATTGCAAGGCTTCACCGGGCGCGGCGCGACGACCACGATCCACGATGCGTCCGCGACAGGTGTGTCCGTCTCCGGCATCTTCCAAGCCGCCGAAGACTTCGCGGTCGTGGGCTTTTACAACGCCTATGACTACTTCAACCACCTCCGGCAGAAGCAACTGCCGCGGACGGACCTCTCCGGCCTGACGCTGGAGTTCGATATCGATTACGACCACGCGCTTGACGGCGCGATGCGGTTGGACGCCGCCAAGTACCCGTCCGTCTCCTGGGACGCCATGACGTTCGTGTGCGGCAAGGGCGGGCCTGGTGAGATCCACGAGGTGAAGCTTCTCTCGTACGCCACCGTGGTGTCCGGAAGCGAGACGCCCGCCAGCGTCAGCGTAGAGGCGTCGGGCAAGTACGCAGAGCAGGGCGCGGACCACTTGGTCGTGGTCTTCCGCGACACGGTTTACGATGGCCAACCGCTCGGCCAGCAGCACATCCTTCCGCGCAGCCTCACTGCGCCCAACGGCACGCTCGCGCTCTACCCGTCCGACCTCGACCCGACCACGGGCCTCCTCGATCTCAAGGTCGGGGATACGGTGTACTTCACGTTCGACCCGCTCTATCCGGACGACCCTCCGTACCAGTTGGAGGAGACGTGCCACGTCACCGCCGTCGATGGCAACGTCATCACGTTCGACAATACGCTGCCCCACGGAGGGCTGGCCACCTGCCGCACTTACAATCCGGGGCCGTTCCTCATCACGGCGGGTGCGAACGACACGTTGACGTTCATTATCGACGGGACGAGCATTTACGTCGGCCTCACTCCGGGCGCGGCGCAAAGCTCCGAACAGGTCGCCGCTGACATCAACACGGCGTTCAGCGCTGCGGGTCTCCACGCGACCGCAGATGTGACCGATGACGGATGTGTCCGGGTCTCGTCCACCGACCCTATCGGCGTGGGCGAGATCAACGTGTACGGCGGCACGGGGATGGCGACCATCGGCATTTACACGATGATCTACGCTGGCGCCGGTCCCAACTACCACGTGCGCCGGAGGGGAACCGCTGAAAGTGCGGTGCAAGACCTCGCTGCCTCGATCAACGGCACTCCAACCAACTGCGCGGTCACCGGTCCGGACCAGTCCAGCGTGATCGAGGCGACCGCGAGCGGGACCACGCTGACCATCGCGTTCAAGACCGCGCCGCCGCCCGCGCTCGTGTACGGCAAACTCAGTAACGGCGAGGTGCTGGCCGTGCGCTCCTACCACGAGACGGTCCCTGTGGATCTCCAGGACGAGTCGTACGACGCCAGCAAGGACATGCAGGGAATCACGTGGGGCGACAACCGCAGCATCCGGTTCTCTGGCGGCGACAACGACACCAAGTATCACATCAGCCTCCCGCTGGGCTTCCTTACCGACAAGAGCGCAAGCGTCTTCTCCGCTGCGGACTGCCGGAAGATGTACATGGTCTTCGCGCCGCGATTCGAGGTCGTGGAACAGGCCTTGGACGACGGGTGCTTCCTCACCGCAGGAGTGGGACCGGGCGACACCGCCTGGAGCGTGGGCAGCGGGGCTGGACTGACGGGCGGGCGGTACTTCATCGGGGACGCTGCAAACGAGGAGCGCGTACTGCTCCTGGCTGGCGGCGCGACCACCATCCTGGTCCAGCGTGGGTACGAGTCCTCGACGCCTGCCTCGTGGCTGGCGGGCACCCGGATGAAGAAGCTCCCGCCGATCTCCGGCTTCCAGTCCGACGTGGAGTGGGGCGCGACCATCTCCAACATCGCGGTTACCGGCGATGCGAGCCTCAAGGTGGGCGGCGATTCGGAGCGGATCGAGGAGTCCGACGCGCGGTGCAAGTACACCGGCTTTTTTGAGGATTACAAGTACGGCGCGGTTGGCTGGCCCTCGCAGTGGTGGAGCAAGGGGCACGCGAAACGCACCGGCCCGAACGATATCGCGGACGTGCGCGCGGTCACGATCCAGTACTCTGCCACGGAGGAGCACGATCTCTATCTCGGCACGTTCCTGAATACGGACTGCGGCAAAGTCGGAGTCACGGTGGACGGCGTGACGCCCGGAGAATCTCCCGTCGATCTGTATCTCAACGAGTACGGCGGCACCACGGCGAACGTGAAGATCGCCTCGGCGGTCGCGGCCGGAAACCACACCATCGTCCTGACCGCCCTGTTCGACAAGAACGCTGCCAGCACCGGGTACTACTTTTACTTCGATTACCTGTGGCCGTTGGTGCCGCAGGACGTTCCGGACCCGCAAAAGGACTATCCGGACGTCTCGCTGGCCATCGACTTCGACACCGACCACGGCTACAAGAAGCCCCCGGCCTGGCACCTCTGGCATCTCCAGAAGCTCGGGTTCAACGGCCACGCCGACGTGTACATGGGCGTCTTCTGGAACAACAAGCGGCGGCGCGTGGGCGCCACCTATCCGTACGCGACCATCGAGTACCGCCTCGCGGACGGCGTGGCCGCGCCGGTCGCGGGCGACTATGTGACGGCCATCGTGGGCGGGTCCTCGATGCAGCACCGGATCATCGAGGGCGAGTCGTTGCAGGACGTGGTCAACTGGATGCGCGTCCTGCTCAACCAGTTCTCTGGCGTGTGGGCCGACAACAACTACGGCAGCAGCACCACGCTTCGCATCCAGTCCAAGGCTCCGTCGTGGACGTACCCGGACGTGTATGTGGACACCGGGATCGCGGTGCTCCCCGGCGTGGTCAACGAACCGTTCGCCATCACCGCAGGCTTCAACGACGCGCTCCTATTTACGTTCGACGGCGACGGCGGGTCACAGGTGAGCGTCACGCTGTCGGCGGGCGCGGCCAGGACCGGCGCGGAAGTCGCCGCAGAGATCGAGGCACCGTTCGAAGCGGCTGGCGCTCCGGCGACCGCGCAGGCGGTGAGCTTCGGCCAACAGTGGATCGAGTCCACGCATTCGATCAAGGTCGAGGGCACCGCCTGCGCCACGCTCGGCTTCGACTCGTACCAGAGAACGCCCTCGTCTGTGATGGCCACCCTCACGGACCACCTTGGCGAGGTCGGGACCGAGGGCGATTGGGAACTGATCGACTCGGTGTCGCCGGTCATGACCGAAGGCGCGCGGAGGTGGATCAAGGATCTCGCCAACCAGTTCGCGGCGGCGGGCATCCTGGCGTCGTTCGCGTTCTCGATGGAGGTGTACAATCCTCCCGCCGCGATGCGCGCCAAGTACCTGTCGCTCTCGGGCGGCGTGGTCGCTCCCGGCCAGGACGTCTTCCTCAACGTGCCCTCGTACCAGATGCACTTCGGCACGCGCGTCCGGAACTACCTCAAGCAGATGTACAAGGAGTGCGCCGACGAGGTGGCGGCGGCGGGTCTGCCGGTGGTGCTCCAGTTCGGTGAAACGCAGTGGTGGTACTTCGACAACCGCTTGGCCGACGCGCAGGGCGGGATGCCGTTCTATGACCAGGAGACAATCGATGCGTTCGCGGCGGCGAAGGGTCACCAGATTTGGCCGTTCACTTCCAACACGGATGATCCTGCTGGCGATCCGGCGCACCCGAAGGAGACAGCGGATTTCCTTCGTGACCGGATCTGGTCGTATTGCCAGGACGTGATCTCGTACGTGCGCGCGTCCCACCCGGCTGCGCTGTTCGAGTGCCTCTGGCCTCTCGACGCGAACCAGGGGAAGCCTGGCGCGGGCACTTACCGGAGGCTGCTGATGCACGTCAACCTGCCGCGCGAGTGGCAGAACTCCTCATACGGCATCAAGTACTTCCGGTGCGAGGGTTTCGACTATGACATCTGGCAGAAGAACGCGACGTTGATGGGCCAAACCATTCGTTTCGCGGCGCAGACGCTGGGTCGGCCGGCGAACGAGTGCATGTATCTCGCGGGCCTCTACGGGCCTCCCGACCCGCCGATGGCGCAGGCGTACGGCATGTGGTTGCAGTCCCCGTTTTACTCCATGTCTTTCTGGGCGTTCGATCAGTTCTGCCTCAACAGCAGGCCGATCCCGCTGGAGGTATGGGTGCAGTCCGTGTCGGCGGCGTACCACAAGCCGCGCGCCGCCCGTGCCGCGGAGGTCGCTCGCGTGGTGGAGATCGTCGCGCCCGCTGGCGGCGCATTCAACCGCTTCAAGTTGAACGAGAGGAAGCTCAATGGCTAACTATCCCGGCGCAATCGACAGCGCCGCCAGCATGTACACGCCGGTCGATGCGTCCTCCGCGAAGCCCCTGGAGACGACGACCACGGGCGCGGTGCTGGCTGGCGACTCCACGATCAACGTGGCGTCCACCACCGGAGGCTTTGCCGCCACGTACGGCATCCTCTCGATTGACGACGAACTGATCGTGTACACCGGCAAGACCGGGGCACAGTTCACCGGGTGCCAGAGTGGAGCGTTCGGCACCGCCGCCGCAGGCCACGGCAACGGCGTGGCGGTGAACGCGAACATGGTTGCGGGGTTCATTACCGCGCTCCAGTCGGCGGTCCTGGCCATCGAGAACGAGTTGGGCACCGCCGCAGCGCGCAACTATGTCCGGAAGGACGGCGCGGTCACAGTCACCGGCCTCAAGACATTCCAGGACGGCGCGGAGTTCGGCGCGGGCACGAAGTCGAGCACCGGCCTAGTACGCCTGCCCAACGCTGGCGCGGTCAAGTGGAGGAAGCAGGACAACTCCGGCGACCTCGGCATCGCATTGAGCGCGAGCAACCACCTCGCGATGGATGCCATCATCGACTTCGCGGCTGGCCAGACGTTCGGCGCGAGCACGGTTCCGGACGCTACGACGCTCGCCAAGGGCCTCGTCCAGATCGATCCGGTGGGCGGCATCAACGTCGCTGCGGGCGTTATCTCGCTCTCTGCATCCGGCGTCGGGCCTGGCACCTATACGAAGCTCACCGTGGACGCATGGGGTCGCGCCACGGCTGGTACGGCGCTCGCGGCCGGCGACCTGCCCGCCCACACCCACGTGGCCTCCGATATCGTCTCCGGCGCGCTCCCGTTCACGATCCAGAACAACGGCGCGGTGGTCGGCACCCGGCGCGCGTTGAATCTAATCCAAGGCGCCAACATCGGCCTCACGTTCCTGGACGTGCCCGCCAGCGACCGCGTGAACGTTACGGTCGCGCTCGGCGCGCACACCCACGCGCAGGCCGACGTGGCCAGCCTCACGACCGATCTGGCCGGCAAGGCTCCGCTCTCCCACACGCACGCACAGGCAGACGTGACCGGCCTCGTTACCGATCTGGCGGGGAAGGCTGCGTCGGTCCACACGCACACGTCCTCGCAGATCACCGACGCGACCGCCGCCGCGACCGCGAGCACGGTGGTCCTCCGCGACGGGGATGGAGGCGCGAACTTCGCGTACGCCGCCGCCAACAACCTGTGGGCGTTCCAGGACTCGCATCTCCGCTCTATCGAGTGCGGGCCGTTCGGGACGACGGGCGGGCCGTACGAAAACATGGCGAAGCACTCCGAAGACTTCAGCGTCGGGACGTGGGACAAGAACGGCGGGTCCTGCTCCGTGAGCGCGAACGCCGCAGCCGCGCCGGACGGCAACACGACCGCTGACCAGATCGCGGCAAGCAGCGCCACGCCGGTCCTCCAGCAGAACGTGGCTGGCCTGGTGGACGGCGCCACGTACACGTTCTACGTATGGGCCAAGGTCGCCTCCGGAACGAAGAACGTCTCGATCGCCATCGTCAACAACGCGTACGGTGCGTACCTCGCGGGTCCGACGCAGGTGATGCTCACGACCACGTGGCAGCGGTTCAAGATTACCGGCACGCTGGCGGGCGGGCAGACGGCGCTCTGGATTGTGGTGCGCCAGTTCGACGGCAACGGCGACACGTGGACCACCGGCAACATCCTGCTGTGGGGCGCGTGCCTCCAGCAGGGCACCGATCCGAAGAAGGCGTACGCGCGCACGTGGGGATACCAAGCCGGTCCCGTTGCGGCCGGAGTCGCGTGCGGACCGTTGCTGGTCGTCGGCAAGGACACCAGCGAGTCGCCGCTCAAGGTGCGCGGGCCTGGCTCCAACCTCGCGGACCACACACTGCTCGAGGTCACGGCGGGCGGAGAACTGATTATCGCGGCGGGCACCGGCAACGGGTATCGCCTCGCGGAGATCGTGGGCGCGAGTAACCCGTCCGGCTGGTCCGGATGCCTTAAAGTGAAGAACCCCGCAGGCGTGACCGCGGGCTACATCCTGCTCTACTCCAACCCGTAGTTCAAATCGAAAGGACAATCATATGAAGTTGACGCTGGACCACACCCAGCGTCTGAACCTGCACGCACTTCTGGGTGCGCAGCGAGCAGACGTGGGTTCGATTCGCGCGATTTGGGCCGTCCAGGATCGCATTGTGCTAGACCCCGATGAGGAGAAAGCGATTGAGCTGAAACGCGATATGCTCGCAGGCCGGGAACGAGTCCTCTGGAATGCAGCGCTCTTCATATCGCCCAGGGAGTTTGAATTTACATCGGCCGAAACTGCCCGTATCAGGGCGAGCATTGAAACTTGGGATCAATACAGCCCGTCGGCCGATCGACGCTGGCTGGAGCCACTGATGACCGTCCTTTTCGGCAAGGATGTAAGCCCGAATGGAACAGAGAAGGATGCAACCTAATACAATGGGCTCCGAATGTCACTTGCAGACCGACTTCCGCCGCCCGGGTGGGTGGAACTGGGAGCCGCGCCCAACCGCGGCCTCGACCTGACAGGATTGCGCCTGGCTGTCCAGTCGATTGGGAACGATCTTTTTGATGGCATTACGACAATCTCACCCGCCGTCCGGTATGTCTCGTTCTACGCTTGGACGGTGTTTAGCTACCTGAATGCAAAGGGTCCGGACAGTTGGCCCGCCTTCCGAACGTTTGCCGAGCAGATTGAAACGGCCATAGCGTTCGCGAATGTGCTCTGCAAGGCGACAGTGACAGGCCTTGTGGGTGTAGAGGGTGCACTTCGAATAGCTGGCGAGGCGGCGGACCCCGTAGCGTTAGAGACTCTGGTGGACCAGCCCGCAGTCAATATCTATTTCAATCCATCGCAGCAGTTGAAATTCATCTTGCCACCCAGACTGGCGGTTCCAGGACTGAGCAAGGAGCGTGGTGTCCCCCTTGCCCGATTGATGCATGACACCCTTAGCAAAACCCGCCTTGGCGCGCGCTTTTCCTCGGGTGAACAAATCCCCCAAGCGTTACGCGAGGATCTTCGAGAATTCGGTCAGGTCGCCCATCTCACCAAAATCGCGGAGGAAGAATCTGATCTTTTGATAGACGGCATTATTCCGGTGGCGCCAGCGACGGATCAAGAAGCTCGAAGAGTTGGGACCTACGCGTGCTTTCTCGGCCTGGCTGACGCCCTATCACGAATGCCGTTGGACAGCGATCTATTCAAAGAAGCTCAACACCTCAAGCGATCTCTTCCAACCGAAGTCCATTCCCATCTTAACGGCTTGCTCAGGTACTCCATCAGGGATGCCATCGCCGTGGGCCACGAGTATGTGCTTCAAGAGGTCATTCAGGCGCTGTTGATTTTGTCCAAGAGTCGGTCGGGGATCGCCAGCAGCGAAATAACGGCGTACCTCATGCAGAATTCTGGGGAGCATAAGGCTGCGCTGAACGCGTTCAGTCTTCTTCGCCCAGGCGAAGACCCTTTAGATCTCGACTTCAAGCAGTTGTACGAACGCATACTCGTCAGCACATCATTGGATCGAATCACGGAAGGAGGGCTAAGCCGCTGGAACGGGCCACTGACTGAACTGGAGCTCATCGATGTTGTCCGGGCACATCCTCCAAGAGCATTAGCGCTTCTGCCCGTGATCTGGTCTCTGGCAGTGGTCCGAACCTCCCTATGGCCTGAGCCTGAAAGCAATTCGATCGAAGGCAGGCGGGGACTCGGCTGGAGAGCGATTGGAATCCATGAAGTGGTCACTCCAGGCATAAAGAAGTTCATCGCCGAGCGTTGGAAACTCGGCCAGGTCATGTCCGAGTTGGCCTTGCGCACGGTTGACCAGCATCTGCGTGTGAGCTGGTCGAGAATGGCGGTTGACGTACGTCACGACGTGGCGCTCTTAACGTCGGAGGCGGACCGATGGCAAAGCCGACCAGAAGAGAAACACGTTCGAGACTACCGAGGAGGGCGGTCTTTATCCCGACTACCTCAAGTCGTGGGCTGGCTCCAGCAATTGGGGCTAGTAGATCAGTCCGGGCTCACGCCGCGCGGAAAGAAGATCTATCAGCGCTCTTTGGACGCGTTGAAAGCAGAGGTAACCGATGCAACCGCGTGATTTCTGTCGAGAGCCTGGTTACGACAAGGCATTGTTGATCACCTACGACTTCGATGCGCGCTTTTTTGAACGGATCGTCCTTCCGGACCTCTGGGTTGGCGGATCGACCGATATTCAAGTAATTGCGGATCTTGGTCAGGTGAACCAAGCACTTCCCCGCTGGATGGGACAGGTGAGGCAGCTTGGGCAAAGGTATCAACTGACCTGTGCGAATCTCGGGGGAGCCTTTCACCCGAAAATGATCGTTCGCGCCGGATCTTCGGGTGCGGCAGTCTGGATCGGTTCCGGCAATGTCACACATGGCGGCTGGGGATGCAATCTCGAGGTGGCGACTGCATGGCATGTCGGGGTTGGAGGCGGTGATCAAGGCGGTTGGCTACGGGAAGTCTTATCGCACATACGTCCGTGGCTGCCGACCGATAATGACGAAGCGGTCTATCGCCGGATTATGGATGCGACCTGGTTGCAGGTCGTGGATGGCAATTCGGCCCAGAGCCCCATTCTCATCGCACAGAAAGGGCGCGCAATCGCGGTGCAGCTCTCCGAACGCTGGCACGGAAGGCGATTCGAGGAGGCCACGATCGTGACCGGATCAAGCGACGAACGCGGGTCGGTTCTACTGTGGCTCCATGACGAATTTGGTGTGTCTCGCGCAACTGTGCTCGTCGACCCAACGATGGCGTCCTTCAAAGTAGCGGACCTGGCCCAGCTCCCTATGGGGGTTGATCTCGTCACGCCCAAGGTTCCCCGCACGGTACACGCGAAGTTCTATTGGCTTGATGGACCGGATGGTCCAGCCGCAGTTATGGGCTCAGCAAACTGTTCACGCGCAGCTTGGCTTATTCCACCGGACGCTGGCGGCAATATCGAAGCCATTGCGGTCTACGATCATCCGTCCAAAGATGATTTCGCCGACGTTCTACGGCGTGCTGCGGCCGAGGAAACAGCCCCCGCGAACATCGTAGACCTGGCAGAAGCTACCGGAAATGAACCAGCGCCTGGACCAGCATTTCCTGTGGCAGCGGCCTCATGGGAGCGCTTGGTTGGGGAATTGAGGCTCGTGTTCATAAGGCCGCTTCCGGCGGGGGCATCCGCTTACGCGTGCATTGGCAGCGAGCGCGTCCGCTGCAACTCCCACACCGACCATGTACTCTGGTGGGCCAAACTCGGGGCCGATCCGTTTGATCGTCGCGGCACTGTCTTTGCTGAAGTGTCGATCATTCTTGCCGATGGGCAAAGTCTGCCTTCGCAGCAGATTTGGATAAACGATCTTGCTGAGTTGAGGGATTCGGCAAGAGGCCGCGGAATGGGGGAGTCAGTCAAGAACCTAGCCCGGCCTCACAGCACAAGTGAGTATCAGAAGATATTAGCGGAGTTGCAAAGGATCGGAATTGCGCTTCTGAACGACAGCTCTCTGTTCCCCGACCCGGTTTCCGCTCACCAGGAAGCAAAGAAGAAAAATGACAGAAGCGACGAAAAACCTGCTGTTCCAGTAGACCCTGAGCAACTCATCCGGTCTCTCGAAGAACAGAACAAACCGCCGGACGGACTCCGGAGCGTATCGGGATTGCATGGGGTCACATTGACCGGTGTAATGAGAGCGCTCTTCGATTTGGAAGACGACGACCCCGAACCCACGGAAGGTGAGGGATTCGAAGATCCGGCCGATCCGGCGGCGCCTGGTACGACGCCGCATCCAAAGCCGCCCAAGCCACCGCAGGACCCGAAACCGCCGGTGCCTCCAAATACCGCGAAGACGAAGCTCCAAAAGGAGATGGCCGGCTTCATTAAAAGTTTGGCAGACAACAAGTTCGTTGCCAATTGCACGGTGACGCAATTGCAGCAGGCGGCCGCGTATCCTCTTGCTGTCACGGCGAATGGGACCATAGGCGGCTGGATCGATGCGGCAATCGGTCAAGAATGGACGACGCGCATCTTCGACACGCTATTCTGCATACACTTCACAAATGGAGGGGACGGGTTGCTCGATGCCGTAAAGCGTCGATACGATGCATCCGGGCAAGAGGAAGCCTTCCGGCACATTATTGGTGACGGCACCTTGTGGGCCGCGATGGTAGCTGGGGTATGGAAGACTACGTGGACCGGCCAGCATGGGCAAATCAAGAAGGCATTCGCTCTACGTGCCGTCCTGTTTTCTCGGGACCTGCTAGCCTCCGCAGGATCTGGTCGAATGGCATCTCTCATCAGCAACGTCGAGCGCCGATCCCGACTGGAACGCCTATTACCCTTGGCGAAAAAGGCCGCGGCTATTCTATGCAATATTGAGGACTATATCGGCGAGCATTGGGATCAACTGATGGCCGTGCAGTCCCAAGCGGGAACAGCGTGGGGGCCAGATGACGCGCTTTACCACCTTAAGGGCGGCTGGGCGTTCTTTCTCCGTCAGACGGAGCCACCGGACGGGACGAAGATTATCGTTTATCGCCAGAACCGGGCTGGAGAGGCGAAGGTCCTTGCCGAACAATATTTAAATGTCACAAAAATAGCTCGCTGTACGGATGAACTCCAAGGCCTGCTCAAGGATCTTAACCATCAGTCGTGCACGTGATCCATAACCCGCAGACCGGATTGGGGCCGGAGGCACGGGGACAATCGGCCTGTCAACCGAGACGGAGTTCGGAACGGCGTATCCAGCCTTCTCCGACTATATGCAGGCACGGCGACGGCGGTCCTCCAGCAGTAGGTAGCGGCCGTGGGGTTCTATGTGTCGGGGCGCGTGACTCAAGACTTTGGGGTGCGCTTGCTCAATGGCCGACCCCGAGGTTCTTCCACCAGGCCTCGGCCCTTTCCACACCCATCTCAATGTCCAGACTCATTCTCGAGGCAAATCCCCTGAATCTGGGCCTGCCCGACACGGTTGTAAGGGGATTAATGACTGCGATAAGGGATTGGCGGCCTGGTTGTTTACTTTCGGGTGCGACGAAGAAATAGACCCTGGTGTTCGAACCGAACACGGTTCGGTCGCGTAAGGACACAGGTACAACCACCCTGCCATTCAAGACGAACGGCGCCTTGACTTCCCCGATCGGCACGCCGAGGAAATACACCTGATCACCCCGCTGGAGGCCCTGGACGCTCTCATCGAACTGCACGTTGATGAGGGAGTCGTCCTTCAGCGGCGAGCAACCCGCCAGTGAGACGATACCCCACAACATCACGACCAGTGCTGATTTCGACTTCCGGAACCTTAACATTTGCGCCTCCATAAGTCGGGCCGCCGACGTCTTCCCTATATCTATCGCGGGAGAGCCGCGGTGTCTCCCCAAAATGATGCCCCCAGATCAGACGGCACGATCACCTGCACCCCTGGGATGAGCCGTTCCCACTGCCCCTTAACGTCAGAAACTCGGCTCGCAGTTTCTCGCATCGACCCGCGCGACGGCAACAGTACCATGAACAGCCTGTGGTGCTCGGGGAGTTTGATCGGTTTCGGGTTCCTCTCACACGTTTCGACCCCATCGGTCAAAAGCACTGTCGCGGATCCTCGTGAGACAGCCCAGGACAACAGGCTAGTGATCGCAGTACACCGCCCCCTGGCCGGAAGATCCGGACTGAGCACTGTTCCGACTTGGCCGGCCAAACTCTGCGCCTTCTGGTGAAAGTTCGCCGTCTGGTTCTCGACGTTCGCGCGGCACGCGGCTTCCGCTCGGCGCTGGTAGTAGTCTCGAAAGCCGCTGAGATTCTGTGTTATCGTCTGCATTCCAACAACGTGGTAGACAGCGTTCCTGCAATCACCGTTGGAGGGGGGGGGGCGTGACCTGGAACTCCGAGACGGGGCTAAAAGGTCCTTCGTCCGCGAAGGTTCCGGCACCCAGCGTAGTGCAGTTGAATGCCGCGAGAAAGTCAGGGAGCGTCTCGGTCAGGCGGTACACGGCCTGACGCCGATACTCAGGGTCGACTGACTCGGTGACATCGACAAGGACGAGGCACCGTTTCGATCCAGCCTTCGGTGCGTTGGAGACTGTCTGAGTTGCCGGCGCGTTCCGTGCCGGAGACTGTGCGGAATCAGCGACCGCCGCGAAAGAGAGCAGCGTCACGGCGGTGGGGGGCGCGAAGCCCCCCATCGAGAACGCCGGCAAAGCCAAGAAGCATCCGACAAGGATCATGGTCACGACACTGCTGGCGTGCTTCTGCTTGTCCCGATCCAACCAGTCCATGAAGCGGCCCAACTCGGAGACGCGTTCTTTGAGCCCTGCGATTTGGTGATCACGCCGACCCGGGGCACCGAGGGTCCACGCTGCCGCCGACAGAAATCCGGCCGCGATGGGGAGGCTTTCGCCCAGGATCCACATCGAAACCGGCACGGCCTGAACCAGAAAGTCGACGACCTCCCCGGTCGCCGTACGGGAGAACAGCAGCACCGTCCCGGCGACCGCCGAGAATATCCCGGTTACGCCAGCCCAGATCTTGCAGAGACGAACCGTGCGCCGGGGTCTGGCAGAATCAAAGAACATCGCGATGGCGGCCACCTCCACCATCACTCCCAAACCGGCCGCGACCAAGACCGAGATGACGATCAAGACGAACCACGCGAGTTTCGCAAATGCCACCGAATTAAGCGCGTATTGGATGGGGATATCGGCCGCGAACAGCACGGCCGCTAGGAGGACAAACAGTCCATACAGGCGCTGCTGGTCGGCCAGACTTGCCATCGGATTAGCCTCGCGGTCCGCCTCCAGTTTCTGGAGCCGTTCCGTGGTCTTGTCCTGTTCCGACCGGGCCGCCTGGTGCGCCTCTTCGGCACGTTCCCTGCGCTCTCCGACGTGGTCGGTTTCTTCGATATAGCGTTTCTCCTTGTTCAGGTTCATGTCACTCTCCTCTATTTACAGGCGATTCTGGGAACCGCTCGCACGTGGAGAGGCACAAGACGGGCCACAACGAATCAGCGCGGCCATCGCTTCTGAGGAAGTGAGAGGCGGCGATCAACTAAGTGCAAGAAGATGCAAACACTTGCAGTCGGCGAGCGAACGAGGGAGCCTGTTCTTCCGCTCCAGAAATTGACCAATTGGCAGCCGATCGAGGGATCGATTTCAATCGGTTTCGATTGATTGACATCCTCCCACGGTTCGAGTGGTTGCTTCTCGCCACATGGATCTCTGGATCTCCCACCTGGCGAATCGCGCAATTGACCGCAACAGCCCTTCACTGATCTGTGAGCATGCTCTTGCGACGACGGGTAACCTCAGGATGGCTTCCTGAATATCCGGTGCGAGCCAAGTGAGCACCATCATCTGGCTGATCCGCTCTCTGCTGATGCAGCCGAGTCGGGCGAGGTCGGCATGCCTTGGGATCTCGCCCCGGTCGATCATCTCCTGAAACTGAAGTGCGATCGCCAAGACCTGGGTGATTCGCGGAAGCCGCCCCCGCTTAGCCGGGGATTCTGCGGCCGCTGCGATCTTCTTCGGTGCCCGGTTGATCTGCCGAACCGCCGGCTGTAACTGGACCTTCACTTCGAACGCTTTGTTCTGGACCGTCATTTGCTTTCCACCTCAAGGCAAAGCTGCCGGATGCCCGCCGTACGGAAGCCCACCGTAACGGTGCATGTCGCCCCGTCATAGGTCACCCGTTCAACCAGCGTCTTCACGAACTTCTCCTGCTCGCGCGGCGTCATCTCCGACCAGATGCCGTCAAACTCGCGGAGCGTCTTCCGCACGTTCGCCGCATCAACCGTCTGGCCCACCGACTCGGCCAACTGGTCCCGCACATCGCGAAGTTGGCGTTCGAGCACCAGCACGCGATCTTGTAATTCGGCCATCCGGTCCGTGACCAGTTTTCCGGTCATGCGGACGAGGCTGGCCATCTCCTCGCCCAGGCGTTGCAGTTCCTTCTCGATAACCCGTTTCTCGCGCTCCAGGCCCTCGACGCCCGCGATCCGCTGCTCATCCAGTTGGCGGACCACCTCGCCGACCACATCCGGGTTGGCCGCGATCCCGCGGATTTGATCCACCACCGCCTGCTCTATCACCGGCGCGGAGACCGACCGAGTCTGGCACTTGTTGTACCCCTTCTGGTGGGCGTTGACGCAGACGTAGTAGCGGTACAGCTTGTTCGGCGTCTTCTGGGTGTACGTGTGAACCATCCCCGCGTCGCAACTACCGCAGCGCAGGAGGCCCTTGAGCACCGCGCCGTACTTGTTCCGGATCTGCCTGCCGCCAGTCTTGGAGTTGTACCGGAGCCGGTCCTGCACCGTCTGCCAGACGCCGGCGTCGACGATGGCGTCATGTTCTCCTTCGTAGACCTGGCCGCCGTAGTCGACCTTGCCGACGTACACCATATTCGTAAGCAGGTTGTAAAGCCGATTCTTCGTGAACTCATGACCGCCGGCAGGCGTGCCCTTGCGCCTAGTCCATTCCTTCAACCGCCAACCGCGCCGGCCCAGTTCCTGCACCACGGGGATCAGGGAACCGTGTTCCAAATAGAGGGCGAAGATGGCACGAACGCGGGCGGCCTCATCGGCGTTCACGATAAGCGCAGCGCCTTTGTCGCTCAGATCGTAGCCGAGCATCGGGATGCCACCGACCCAACGGCCCTTGCGACGCGCCGCCGACATTTTGTCCTTCGTACGTTCCGCGATCATCTCGCGTTCGAACTGGGCGAAGGACAGAAGGATGTTGAGCGTCAGGCGCCCCAGCGAACTGGTTGTATTGAACTGCTGCGTGACCGACACGAAGCTCACGCCATGCTTATCCAGGACCTCCATGATCCGCGCAAAATCGAGCAGTGATCGGGTCAGCCGATCCACCTTGTAGACCATCACGCAGTCGACGAGACCATCGCGTGCGTCCTGAAGCAGTTTCTGTAACGCAGGCCGGTCCATGTTGGCACCGGTGAAGCCGCCATCATCGTACTTGTCTGGCAGAACGGTCCAACCCTCTTCGCGCTGGCTCCGGATGAAAGCCTCGGCGGCGTCGCGCTGGGCATCGAGTGTATTGAAGGTCTGCTCCAACCCTTCCTCGGTGGACTTGCGCGTGTAGATCGCACACCGCAGCGTCCTCCGTCTCAGCCCGGTCTGGATCTTAAGATCAGCGGCGGCCACTTTTGCTCTCCTTCGTCAATCCGAAAAACAAAAACCCATTCCACTTCGTGCCCGTGATTTCCTGGGCGATGGCACTCAGCGAACTGTAACGGCGGTCGCTATACTCGAAGCCCTGGTCGGTCACCTTCACCACCAGCGTCTCACCGCGGAACTGTTTCACGATTACTCCACCCGGCATCGGCAGTCGCGAGTCGTGATCCGGAGTGATGGTCGTCGTCGCGGTCTGCTCCATCGGCAGCCCAGCGCGGCGTTTTTGGGCATTGTTGACCACACGGTTCCGAAGCGGGACGTCCTGCGCGATGGCGCGGGCAAGGTCGCGGACCGAGTCCGGCAGACCGCCCCCCTCCTTAGCCTGCAGGTGCCAGGCGATCTTGCGGAACAGGAACTGGCGGTGGGTGCTTCCCGGCTCCTGTCCGAACAGTTCCCGATGCCGTCTCTGCAACTCAGGGACGCTCATCGCGGCGAACTCTTCAATTTGGTCTCGAACGGGTTTCTTCATGCGTCAACCTCACGAACATGAGGGCTCTCCGGGCGCCGGTTATCAAGTTCTCCGTTGACGGTTGTCGATGCATCTTCGGCGATAATTTCGATGCGCCGCGCACGCCGGTAGCGCTGGTACGCGGACGCCAGGATGGTGGCAACGTCGGCGACTGCATCGAGGGTCTGGCGATCTCGAATCTCCATTCGTCCTCTCCGGGCGGGAGACCGGGAACAGAGTGGTGGGTGGCGGGTCTGGGGGCAGGCGCGTCGTCGTGTTTGCCGGCCCTGTTGGTCCGACACCCACAACGGTTTCCGCTTGGCGGCCTGCCCGCTGTCTGGTGGTCTTGGGAACCGCGTTCGCGATTCCTGTCAATAGATACTCACGGGAGTTCGAAACTGTCCAATCTGGGCACCCTCTCTCAACAGGGCTGTCAACAAACGCAAAGGCGTCAACGGAGAAACTGGAGAGTTCGGGTGGTTGAGAGAGGCCAACGGTCTGAACCAGCAGGGTTGAGAGAGCAGCCCGGTCGGCCCCACTTCGAACCGGAGAAACCGCACGGAACGCAAATAACGCGGAATGTTTGGGATAGAAGGACGGCGGGGACGGGCGATGGCGTCAACGAAATGAGCCCACGGAACTTACGGTTCGGGTAGTTGGCTCCCCAAGAAATCGGTTTTCCAACGACCTCTCCATAAGTCTCCGTAATAGCACTTGACAGATACAGAAAATGCGCCATTTCAAACTGGAGAATAGGTGCTCCGAACGTGACTTGGATTCAAGCGGATGCGAAGAGCATCCGTAAACGAGGCTGTCAACAGCACTGACGAACTTCGGGTCGAACTCCGGCGCGCGCCCATAAGTTCTACAAATAGCACCCGAGGCCGCCCGACTCTTCAGGCACAAACGAGGGCCAACGCTTCTTCTTTCGGAACATGCACTGGCCAAATACCGGCCTCTTAATTTTCATCGATATCAAGAAGTTGGCGAAAGGACGCCTCAATCACTCGCACCGCATTGCTCAATCGTGGAGCCAGTTAACCCAAAACTGATCGGAGGGGCCTGTTTCGTTTGACTGATCTCGCGCTGAATGTCTTTCCTGAACGTAGGGAGGCCAAAATCGCGGAGCATCGCGACCCTTCCGCGTCGCTTCGGTAAGGGAGATCGCCAAAGCGGGGCCAACCGTGACACGGTCCGTATTGGATATATTCTCAAGTGAGGAAGCACATGAAAATCTGGATGGTAGGCTTCGCCGGAGCGCTGCTCTCGGCGCAGACACCGCAAGGCAGACTGGTGGACGTTTCGCTGAAAGCCGTCCCGAAACTGGAATGGAAACAGCGCGCGCCGGGCGTGTGGGCGGCGACGGTCGGGAAGGCCGAGATCGGCCCAATGGCCATGGCGGGCAAGCCGCGCGTGGAGGCGCTCCGGAAATTCGGTGCGCCGGCGATGCCGAAGGAGATGGCCGATGCTCGGGGTACGGTGCACGGTGTCTATGCGAGCGCGCGTTTCCCGTTGGGTCTGGAGGAGAAAGTCTACGGGCTCGGAATGCGGGATGACGGGCTGGTGGACCTGCGGTCGCGCTCATTCGAACTGAAGGTGACGCCTTCAACCCACGCACCGGTGCCGTTCTACATATCGAGCGCCGGTTACGGTGTGCTGATCAACACCGCACGCGTACTGCGCATTCAGGTGGGGATCGGGAACCGCAAGGACGCGCCGAACCTGCCGCAGGAGATCGACCGCAACACGGATCGCAAGTGGAGTTCGCGCTACCCCTCGGACGCGGTGGAGGTCAACGTAAGCGGTACCGGCCTGGAGGTGCTCTTATTCGTGGGCAAGACGCCGCTTGAAGTGGTGCAGCGATACAACCTGTACTCCGGTGGCGGATGCCTGCCGCCTCGCTGGGGACTAGGCTTCTGGCACAGGGTCAGCACAAAGTTCTCCGCGGAGCAGGTGATGGAGGAAGTCGCGGAATTCGCGAGGCGCGATATGCCGCTCGATGTGATCGGCCTTGAGCCGGGATGGCAGAGCGCCTCGTATCCATGTACTTACGACTGGGACAAGACGCGCTTCCCCGACCCGGCGGGCTTTTTAAAGGCGATCACGGCCAAGGGCATTTCTACGAACCTGTGGATCAACCCGTTCATTTCGACGAAGTCGTCCATCTACCCGCTGCTCTTGCCGTTCGCCGGCTCGCACATGTACTGGCTGGGAGCAGTGCCGGACTACACGCTCGCCAAGCCGCGCGAGGTTTTCATGGCGCACGAACGCAAGACGCAGCTTGAGTTGGGCGTGAGTGGGTACAAGCTCGATGAGGTGGACGAGATCACGCCGGAACACGCATTGTTTCCTTCAGGCTTGAACGGCGATCAGATGCGGCAGATTCACGGACTAGTGATGCAGAACATGCAGATGGAGGCGTTCCGCGCGATGAACCGTCGCACCTACGGACTTGTGCGGGGATCGAATGCCGGCGCGAGCACCTACCCGTTTGCCATCTACTCGGACGGCTACAATCACCGCGGGTTCGTGCAGATGGTGGCGACCGCAAGCCTGGCCGGCGTGCTGTGGTGTCCGGAGGTGCGCAACGCGGGCACCGACGAGGATTGGGTGCGGCGCTTTGAAACGATCGCGTTCGCGCCCATGATGCAACTCAACGGCTGGTCGAGCGGCGCCAAGCCGTGGAGCAAGGCCGCTTCGACCGACACGATTCGCGAAGTGATGAAGCTGCGGAACCGGTTGATGCCCTATCTCTACACCGCGTTCGCCGAGTACGAGCGCTCTGGCACCCCACCGGTGCGACACATGGTGCTGGAAGGCGGCTACTCGGCCGAAATTAAAGTGGTGGCGGGGCAAGTGGACTCGGAAAGGAACCCGTACGGCGAGGCGAAGCGCGTGGAGGCGGTGGATCAATTCATGTTCGGACCCAGCATTCTGGTGGTCCCGATGTTCGCAGGTGATACCTCGCGCACGGTGGTGCTGCCGCAGGGTAAGTGGTACGACTTTTACACCGGTAAGCTGGCAGGCGAGGGCGGGTCGATCCGGGTATCCGCTCCGCTCAACCAGATTCCGCTCTTCGTCAAGGATGGCGGTATCGTGCCGATGATGGCGGCGGTGAATAGCCTGCGCATGCAAAAGGGGTCGCTTCCGCTCGAGGTGCGGCACTACGGCACGCGCGAAGCGAGCTACGCGCTCTATGACGACGACGGCGAGACGTTCGACTACGAGAAGGGCGCTTTCAGCCTGCAAGAACTTCGCGCGGTTCGGCAAGGCGGGTCACTCCGGGGAGATGTCGCGCGAGCGACCGGGACCTGGAAATCGCGCTACAACCAATTTGAGTGGAAATTCATGACGAAGTAGGCCGGATGAAACGAAGAAAGTTTTCCCAACTGGCCGTGCTCGGCATTCCAGTAGCCATAAAGGGTGCGGGAACTAGCCGTGACCACGGTGAAGAAGTCGCTGGCTACAATCACCCCTCGCATGGTTGTGGACGAAGGTCAGCCAACGAAGAATTTTGGTCAGCCGTGGTCTTCAAAGGTACCACGGCTGACCGACCGTTTACATTTACGCGCACCTCGTCACCTCGTTGTGTCCAAAAACTGGATCTGCTTCAGATCGTGCAGGTTGCCGAGCCCGTTGCAACGGTCTTGGCTGCTATTCTGGCCCAATGCGCCGGAGCTTTGACCCGTTTCGACTGCTGCTGATTTCTGTCGCCGGAAGGTTGGGCCAACAGCAACGCGACGCGATCGATTACCTGCGGGAGGAGAACCAGGTGCTCCGCGAGCAACTCGGGGGAAAACGACTCCGTCTGAACGACGATCAGCGCCGACGCTTAGCAGCCAAGGCCAAGATGCTCGGCCGTCGCATCCTTCGTGAAGTCGCCACCATCGTCACTCCCGAGACCTTGTTGGCTTGGCATAGGAAGCTGATCGCTCAGAAATACGACGGCAGTGGCAAGCGCGGACCGGGTCGACCTCGAACCCGGGACAAGATGGAGGACTTGGTCGTCCGCTTGGCAGGGGAGAACCGGGAGTGGGGATATCGGAGGATCCAGGGTGCACTGGCCAATCTGGGCCATGTGGTCGCACGGGGCACCGTCGCCAACATTCTCAAGGAGCATGGCTTGGAACCCGCGCCGGAGCGCAATCGGAAGACGACATGGAAAGAGTTCCTGAGCCGGCATTGGGAGGTAATGGCGGCGGCGGACTTTTTCACTATCGAGGTGTGGACACGGTCGGGCCTGACGAGGTTCATGGTGCTCTTTCTAATCGACCTGTCCACTCGGCGCGTTGAGATCGCTGGCATCGCAACCAAAGCGGATGGAATCTGGATGGACCAGGTAGCCCGGAATCTCTGTGATGCTGGGGACGGCTTCTTGACGGGGAAGCGATATCTGCTCCACGACCGCGACCCGCTGTTCACGGCGGAGTTTCTCGGGGCGCTGGCCGCCAGTGGAGTGAAGTCCGTGAAGCTGCCGCCTCGGTCGCCAAATTTGAATGCCCACGCGGAGCGGTTTGTCCGAACGATCAAAGAATCCTGCCTGGACCGGATGATCTTGTTCGGAGAGGGTTCTTTGCGAAAGGCGATCCACGAATTCGTGGCGCATTATCATGGCGAGCGAAACCACCACGGTCTTGGCAACCGGTTGATCATCCCGGATGAGAACCACGCTGGAAACCGTGGAGCCATCCGGCGCCGCGAGCGGCTGGGCGGGATGCTGAACTACTATTATCGGCAGGCCGCCTGAGGAGAAAGGAGTCAGGGCGCTGACAGGATGATCACCCTCAACCGAACAGCGATCGTGGTGATGCCGGGCCGGCCGTTCCTGGATTGGCTGCACCAGGCGGACCCGACAAGTGGCGGATTGAGTCTGGAAGATCTCCGGCGAGAGCCGACGGTCTACCTGCTTCCGGAATCCGAGAACGAGGAAGAGGTCCGCGAGCGTCTGAAAGAGGTGTGCGGCCAGATTTTTGAGGAGCAACTGGACGGCTGGTACTGTGTGCCCTCTTCTTGGCCGAGCCGGCGGGACCTGGACGCCTTCGATCGCTGGTTCGAGTGGAGTTTTCACTCGGTGGTAGTCGATCTCTGCGACGATCCGCTGCTTAGAGAAGAACTCTGACCCCCCACGGGTGCCCCGTTTGGCCGGGGTTGGCGACGGTTTGAATTATTGGACAGTTCGCGCTCAAGCCCTCCGGTCCAGCGCGGATCCGAGCGACAGTTTGAACTGCGGAAACTCGGGCACCAAGTGAACTAGTTTCGAACTACTGTCGAGATCTGACAGTGCGGAAAGCATCTGCGGTCCCAACCGGAGGTATAATGGGGCCTGGAGTGACCACATGAGGATCAGCACTGTTCGCGAGTTCCGCGACAACGCGACCGGGCTCTTGCGGTCGAAGGTCCCGATCTTGGTCACACGCAGGGGACACTTGGCTGGGGTGTTTTTCCCATGTCCCCAGTCCACGATTCCCATCGAGTTCAAGCGGGAGCTGTTCGCCGTGCTGAGTGCGGAGGTGAACCGCCAGGTCAAGAAGAGCGGGCTGACCGAAGACGAGGTTCAGGCGGATTTTGAATCCTGGCGAAAAGACCGACGTGAGACTCGCAGCCGACGCTAACGTACTGCTCTCCGTCGTCTTGGGTGGCCGGGCCAAGCTCGTGTTGGAACACCCCAAAGTGTCTGAGGTTGTCACGGCAGAAGCGACCTTCGCCGAGGTTCAAGAGTATGCGGCTCATCTGGCGAAGAAGAGGCGCCTGTCCTTGGATCTCGTGCTCCTGACGTTAGCCACCCTACCAGTGGGCGTCATTGGTCAGGGAGTCTATGCGGCGGCTCTCCCCGAAGCCAAGAAGCGGATCGGCGCTCGTGATCCTGATGACATCGAACTGCTGGCGCTCTCCCTGCACCTTGGCGTGCCGGTCTGGTCCAACGACAACGATTTCGAAGACGCTGGAGTTGAGTGGTATACGACGGCGGACCTAATAAAGAAGCTCGGAATCTGAGCCAACGCGTTCCACACCCGCGATTAGTCGAGCATTGATAAGCTTCTCTTCCTTGGTCTTCGAATGTCAGGCGTTGAATATTGGTGTCTTACTGTTGGTCGCGGAAGGCGTAGGCCACGAGATGGCGACAGGAAGATTGTTGCCGCTTAACCAGGTGCAAGCTCTTGCCTTGCGCCTGCGGAGGGGCGACACTAGAGTACGGTAAAGTCAATGGCCGCGAACGTCGAGATCAAGGCGCGCGTGCGCGACTGGGATCAGTTGCGGCGTTGGACCGCTGCGTTGAGTGGGTCGGAGGCGGAACTGCTCGAGCAAGATGACACCTTCTTCGTAGTGTCTCGTGGCCGGCTCAAGTTGCGGTCGTTCGGATCCAGCCGGGGGGAACTCATCTACTACGAACGGCCGGCCGGCTAAACCACTGTCCGTAGTCAAATCCTCATGTCTTCGTGAAATCAGCACCCTGCATCTCTCCGCAGAAAGCCAGCCGCAACCACGTTACGGCATGTTACAACAGTGAGTTCGTGATCGAAATCATCATCTCAACCCTCGCCGCCATCCGTGTTTTCTTTATCAGCCGAAGCGACACGGCCCTCGAGGTTATCGCGCTCCGACAGCAGATCGTCGTATTGAAGCGCAAACGACCGCGACCAACATTGAACTCTGGGGATCGGTTTTTCTGGACCATCCTCCGCCGCTTCTGGTCCCGTTGGGCCGACGTCTTGGTCATCGTGAAGCCCGATACTGTTGTCGGCTGGCACCGCGCCGGGTTTCGGCTCTACTGGCGGTGGCGTTCACGGCCACGGGGCGGTCGACCGAAGATCACCGATGAGATTCGTGGGTTGATCCAACGGCTGGCGCAAGAAAACCCAGACTGGGGAGCACCGAAGATCCACGGTGAACTTCAGAAACTCGGCTTCGTCGTCTCCGAGAGTAGTGTGGTTCGGTGCCTTCGCCGAATCCGTCATCGCGGAGATCCGGCTAAGAAATGGCTGGCTTTCCTGGAGAATCACCGCGAGGTGATCACTGCTTTCGACTTCTTCACCGTGCCAACCGTGACGTTCAAGCTGCTCTACTGCTTCTTCATCATTGAGCACGGAAGAAGGAAGATCCTGCACTTCAATATTACCTACCATCCGACGGCAGAGTGGGTGGTTCAACAACTGCGCGAAGCCTTCCCAGAAGTTGGCCTATATTGGTACGCAATCTTTGATCGCGACTCGAAGTTCGATGCCAATGTGATCGGTTTCTTGCAGGCAACAGGTCTGAAACCCAAGCAAACGAGTGTGCAGGCACCTTGGCAAAACGGCGTTTCCGAACGTTGGGTGGGATCTTGCCGCAGAGAGATTCTCGATCATGTCATCCCACTCAACGAAGAGCATCTCCGACGACTGGTCCGAGATTACGTCGACTACTACCACCAGGATCGCGTTCACGACTCACTCAACAAAGACACTCCAAAATGGAGGGCCGTTGAGCCGAAGCCCTCACCCCAGGCGACGGTGTTCGCACACCCTCGTCTGGGCGGGCTGCATCATCGCTACTCCTGGCGCGAGGCGGCGTAGCGGCCGGGCGCATCTAACTTGACGTCCCTATCGCTTCACTCGGGGCGCGTAGGATCGGTGCATATTGCTGGCGCAATTGGTGCGTTGGAAAATGTTCTTGAAGGCCGAATTCAGATGGAGAGCATCGTTCGACATCACTGATTCACGCTGACTTTGATCGTGGCTCGTTGCGACAGCGATCTTTCGAGGTTACGTAACGTCCCAGCGACTGCAGATTCGGAATTGACTACGCACAGCCCTGGCAAAATGGAATCTCTGAAAGATGGGTGGAAAGCTGCCGCCGCGAGATCCTGGACCATGTGATTGCGCTGAACGAACATCTGCGCCGGCTGATTCGTGATTACGTGAGCTACTACCATCAGGACCGTGTTCACGACTCCCTCGAAAAGGACACGCCGAATCGCCGGCCTGTCGAGCACAAGCCGTCAGCGAACGCCGTCGTGATCTCTGGCACCCGGCTGGGCGGCCTCCATCATCGGTATTCCTGGCGTGAAACGGCATAGAACCTCTCTGCAACCATTTTTCTCTCCGTGATAGCCATGGTCGGAATCAGCGACGACATGCACTGGGCTGCCGTCCTCGCCGAGGGAGGCGACCCCAAAGACACCGTGACCGGAATCAGTGCGAACGGTTTCCATGGGTGTCGGCGGAAATCCGTGCCCACCGTCTGCCCGCTCCGTCCCCGCGGAACCGCACTTGTCGCCAGCTCACCGTTACGTAACGTCGCTCCACACTGCGGATTCGGTTCTGGCTACGGACAGCTCCCACAACCGATAACTGCCCCGCCGAGCCATGGTGACCTGTAGTTGGTCTGACGCTTACCCTCGATTACGGTCGCAAAGACGACAAGGGCTTTGGATCTCTTGCTGCTAATTCGTCTTCACTTCCTCCTGCCAGCGCAGAAGCAGTTTGTTCAGTTCGTCCGCGACCTGCGGATATTTGCGGCGCAAGTTGACCGTCTCTCCGGGATCCTGGCCCAGGTCGGACAGGAACATTGCATCGTCGCCCGTCAGAGTCGGGTTATTGGTTCCGCCCAGTTGGTGGTCGAACAGGATGCCGTTCACAACCAGTTTCCATTTGCCGCGTCGCACGGCGACCTGGGCGGGCATGGGGAAACGGCGATCGTGGTAGTACCAGAAGATCGCGTCGTGTGGAGATTTGGCCGACTTTACGACGACGGGCAGGATATCCCGGCCGTCGATGGTGCGGTCGGCCGGCACAGGCACTCCCGCCGCTTTGCAGAAAGTGGGCATGAAGTCCATCGCCATCACCACTTCGTCAACCACTCGTCCGGGACGAATCGTCCCCGGCCAGTTCATGATCGCGGGACTATGCATGCCACCGTCGAACAGGCTCAGCTTGTAGCCCCGATAGGGAGCGTTATCGCCTTCTGGCAACTGGCCCCCGTTATCGGAAAAGAACACCGAGCAGGTATTGTCCTGAATTCCCCGCCGCTCGACCGTGCGCATGATGGTGCCCACAGCGTCATCCATGGCCGAAATCATCGCCGCATAAAGCTTGCGCTTGTTCTGGAGGTTCGGAAACCGGTTCAGGTAATCCTCGGGAGCCTGCAACGGTACATGCGGCGCGTTGAACGCGACGTAGAGCAGGAAAGGTCGCTCTCCGGCCCGCCCGATGAAGTCCGCCGCCTCTTCGGCAATTCTATTCGTCAGGTAGCGCCCGTCCTCGCCAATCGGCTCGCGGTTGCGGAAGAGATCGTGCTGGCCGCGGAAGGTGTGGGTGAAGTAATCCTGCATGCCTCCATGAAAGCCGTAAAAGTAGTCGAATCCGTGCGAGTTGGGCACCGACACCGGAGAGGCGCCCAGATGCCACTTGCCGGTGAGAGCGGTCGTGTATCCGGCGTCCCGGAGCAGTGTGGCGACGGTCTTCTCCCTGGGATTAAGACCGGGATCCTCGCCTCGACCTCCAACAAGCCCTTGGATGCCGTTGCGGAGCGGGTATCGTCCCGTCATCAGGCCGGCGCGCGAGGCGGAACAGACCGGAGCGTTCGAGTAGAAGTTCGTAAAGCGCGCCCCCGAAGCGGCAAGCGCATCGAGATTGGGAGTCTTCAGGTCCCGGGCGCCGTAACAGCCAAGGTCCTTGCCTCCCAGGTCATCGGCGAGAAAAATAATGAAATTCGGCCGCTTGGCCTTCGCGGCACGCGCAGCCGCCAGCGGCGCGGCGGCGAGAAAACTTCGCCGCGTAAGGGAACGATTCTCTTTAACGGAACAGCAGTTGTGCAAATTCATATCGATAATAGCTCCAGTTGATCCAGGTGTGGGCGTAATCATTCATTACTCCAAAACGCCGTGCTGCTTGAACCACTCGCGCATCAGAGCATAGACCTCGTCACGTTTCTCCCCATTCACGTTATGTCCGATGCCATCGAACACCACGCGCTTGTTCGCGACGTTGTTACAGTCCAGAACCTCCTTCAGGGACAGGGAACTCTTGGGACTCACTGTACGATCGGCTCCGCCGTGAATCATCAGAAAGGGACGGCGAATTTTCCCGGCAACGCCGGACGATGTATAGCGCCCGCCGATACCGCCTGCCGTTATGGCAGCAGCAGCAATTTTTTCAGGCATCTCTCCAGCCAGGGCGACGGTCAGCACCGCACCCGCGCTATTCCCATGCGCGCTGATTCGTTTGCGGTCCAGGCTGGGCAGGCTCTCCAAAAGGAGGATGCATTTCGCCGCCCGCTTGACGTTTTCGCTCCAGATGGGCGCAGGAGGGGCAGACGGCGTGCCAGCGGACCTCGGGGCGCGCGGGCCGGCAAAGGTGTAGTTGGTGCCAATACAGATGAATCCCCACTTCACCATCTCGCGGGCTTTCGGCAGGGCGAAGACTTCCGCGTTTCCTCCTGCGCCGTGGCTGATGATAATCGCCGGAAACGGCCCGCGGCCTACGGGGATAAGCAGTATGCCGGTAAGCGACAGACCATCGCCCTCATAGGTCCATTTCTCGCCCGCTACGGAAAAACCCCGCGGCGGGGCGCACAGCGTGAGCGCGGAACCAAAGGTAATTAGAGAAGCGAGCCTCAGTGCGTATTTCATGGCAGGCTATTCAGTTCTTGTGTGAATCCCCGAGAAACTTCCGCGAGAACTCCCCGGTGGTCTTGAGCGCCGTGTCGCCGCACTCGGTCGAGGGCTCAATCTCGCTGCCCTCAAACCACTCGTTCCAACTGGTGATCAGCACCCAATTCGGGCGCGCCGCGATCGCCTCTTCCCAAAGCACTCGATAGGTCGCGCCGTCGTGGCGGTCCGTGGTTGGCCGGGGCGCGGGCCGGGCCGGAGTAGCGCGGGTATCGTCATAGCCCGGAATGATCGTGAGGCACGAGACGCGGTCGCCGGAAATGGTCACCGCGCGCGCATACATCTTTTTCGCCCAGTGGCGAATGGTATCCACCGTCATGCCGGCCGTGCGCGCCGTGATGTTGTAGGTGTGCACGGCATCGAATACCTTGGCGTTCCGCTCACTGATCCCATCCCCCACGAAGAATGCCCCGCCGGGATACTTCGCGTTGACCGCGGCGATTACCTCTTTCCATCCGTCCAACTTAATCTGATTGACAGCCCGGCCGTAGACGAACAGAACGGGTTTGCCCCGCACCTTCAGCCAAGCCGGGTGTTTCGCATATCGTTCGAGCAAGCCGGCGATGTCCTTCGCGGCCTCGCCGGCCTGGTTGTGCGGAATCCCTTCGTAGTAGACCGTCATATGCATGCCGGATTTCTGTGCCAGGTCCAGCATGCGGGGCAGCGATGCGTTGTCTTCGGTCTTCCACCACGCATAGCTCCAGATAAAGCCGGTGATACCGGCCTTTTTGGCCCAGGCAAAATGCTGCTCCATGATCTTCGGATCGTGGCTGCTATAGGTCCCGAGGCGAGGACTATGGGCTGTATTGCCAACATGGCCGGACGCCGGATCCACCGGTCCCCACTTCGTTTGCGGGTTGTCGTACCAGCCGTAGTAGAAGACCAGCACTTCCTTCGGCGCCGTGTTGTCCGGTCCCGCGTGCATCTGGGAAGTGAATCCGGCCAGCGCCAGCGCGGCCGCCCAGCAGCGAATCCGTCTCATGCTCCGGTTCATTAGAATGTCCAACGCAGCGCGACCTGCATCGTGCGCCCGTCTCCCGCCGCGGTGATCGTGGCCGCGTTGGCTTGGTTGACGTTCACATTGGGCAGCTGAAGACTAGCATGATTCATTACGTTGAAGACTTCCCACCGCACCTGCATTTTACCTGCTTCCGACAGAGAAAAGTTCTTATAGAGGGAAGTGTTGATGCTGATCGTGCCCGGACCATCCAGGACATTTCGTCCGGAAGTGCCATAGCGGTACGAGCCGGCCGGGACCTGCGGAAACGCCGAGACGTCGTACCAGGCGTCGGACGTCGGGTTGGCTAGCGTTCCTTTAGCGATGCGGTCCGGGCGGTTGGCGCCGCCTAAGTTCAGATTCACGTTACTGACCTGCAAGGTGAAGGGGCGTCCCGTGTAGGCCCGCCCGGAGCCGGCAAGCTGCCATCCGCGCAGAAACTTCTGCCGCAAAGGGATTTCCCAGGAGCCGCTGACAGTGAAGATATGACCGCGGTCCCAATCCGACCGGCCTCGCTCGGCGCCGATATCGCGCGAGTTCTGCACTCCCGTGATGCCGCCCAAGCCCGAGCCCCAGGCTTGCGACCCGCTATCGATCGATTTGCTGTAGGTGTAGTTGATGCGATAGAAGAGTCCCTTGGCGAACCGCTTCCGCAGCGTGATCATTCCGGAGTTATAGCTGGAG
Source organism: Bryobacteraceae bacterium (assembly GCA_963668605.1). Taxonomy (GTDB): domain Bacteria; phylum Acidobacteriota; class Terriglobia; order Bryobacterales; family Bryobacteraceae. The sequence continues at coordinate 6,577,998 of OY764903.1, read as the reverse complement.
TTGCCGCCGAACCAGTAGTAGTTGATGCTGTTGAATCCCGCGTAAGGGCGCGGGAACGCTCCACTAGGCAGCCGCATGGCGGGGCTATAGTAAGGCTGGTTAAGGTCGTACTTGCGGGCCAAGTGCGTTCCCTTCGATCCGGCGTAAGCCACCTCCACCGCCGCGCCGAAGCCGATTTCGCGTTCCGCTGTCAGGTTCCACGACTGCATGTACTGGCTCGGTGCGTTTACATCGATTCCCGTCGCATTGGTGGTGCCCGAGAAATTGCCCCTGCCATCCGGGAAGGGATTGGCGAACGTCAAAGCGTCCGGATTGCTCGCTACCCGGCTGAACGACTGGGAGAGTGCGAACGGAAAGACGTCGGAGATGTCCTGACGCAGCCCGCTTTGCGTGGCCATACTGGTCCAGTACATGCCGTATCCGCCGCGCACCACCATGCGGCTACTGCCGAATGGCCGCCAAGCCATTCCGAAACGCGGGCCGACATTTCCGTATTGGGTGTTGACCAGCGTCCGCGGCAGGCCGTTGTCCTTCGCCAATCCAATTCGTCCGGTCAGTCCCACCTGGCTCAGAAGACTGTCGAGATTGGGCACCATTTTGTTGTCGGCGATGATCACCTGGCCGAGTTCCGGTATGAAACTCGACGCGCGGCCGTACTTCTCCAACGGCGGTTTCAGAATGTCGTAGCGAACTCCCAGGTTTAGCGTGACCTTCGAGGAGACTTTGAAGTCGTCCTGGACGAATACTCCATACGCCGAGGTAAGCAGGTAATTCGGGGTTGTACCGGTCTGCCGCCATGTATTGTCGGGCAGCCCGAGCAGTAAGTCCGCGAACGGAACGGTTGTCCAGTTACCAAGGAAGTTGAAGGTGCCGCGATTGTTGTTGTAGAAGGGCGAGAAATACTGGCTATGTATGATCTCGCCACCGAATTTCAGCAGGTGGCGGCCCTTGACCCAGGTGGTGGTGCCGGCCCACTGGTATATGTTGTTCGTGTCTGCCGAAGGCGAAGTCGTGGAGTCTCCCAGCGCTGCCAGGCCGGTAACGCTGAATAGCGGGAAGCCGCCAAGTTTGGGATCGGTGGTTGTCCCCGGAATTCCCAATTCGGCGGCGTAATTGCGCCCCGCGTCGGCAGGGACCAGTGAAGATACGCTGCGGCTGTAGCCGGCGCGAAGTTCGGTAATCAAACTGGGGCCAAAGAGGTGTGTGTAGCTCAGGCCAACCATTTTCCCGTCATTCACACCGTTGTTGGAGAACGTGCCAACGGTGTTCAGGTTGATGGCTTGCTTGGTGACCGGATTGTGCCGCGTCAGCACTCGTCCCGACAGGCTCCCGGACCCGATGCGTTGGTCGATCTTGTACACGAAGCTATCCCAACTGGTCGGACGTGAATTGCTCGAATAGGAGTTGTTGGCCTGCCCGGGGCGGTTCGCTTCCGGATAGTACGGCACAAGCTTCAGTGCAATGGCGTCTTGACGGCTCGCCGGGATCACATTGCCCGGAAAGTTCCCGCCCAGCGGGTCCTTCAACACCGCGATTTTACCGTTGACGAGGGTTTGCGAGAAGTCGCCCGCGCACTCCCGTGCTTCCGGGACGCGGATAATGAGATTCTGACCGGTCACCTGTCGATAACTTTCCCAACTTACCAGGAAGAAGGTGCGATTCTTCCCGTTGTATAGTTTCGGGATGGACACGGGCCCGTCGAGTGTGGCGCCGAATTGATTACGCTTCAGTTGGCGTTTGTCCGCATCGAAGAAATTCCGCGCATCCATCTTGTCGTTTCTGAGGAACTCGAACATCGTGCCGTGGAAGCGGTTCGTTCCGCTCTTCAGCGCCATATTGATGACGCCGCCGCCCATCCTGCCGTACTCGGCCGAGTAATTGCCGGTCTGCATCTTGAATTCCTGCATGGCGTCGAGATTGACGTCGACCTGCGTCTTCCCCTTGACGTAGTTGGAATTATTGAAGCCGTCGATGACATTGTTGTTCGTGTCGGCGCGCGCGCCATTCACGTTGAACAGGTATCCCCCGCCGGATTCCGCGATGGGAGCGACGCCAGGCACCATAAACGCCAGGTCGCTGAAGTTGCGCCCGTTGAGCGGCATCTCCGTCAGTTCCTGGACGCTGACGACCTCGCCCTTGCTGGCGTCTTCCGTGTTGAGCAGCGGCGCGCTGGCTTGGACCTCGAGCGAGTCCGAAATCGTACCCACCTGCATTTCCAGTTGGACGCGCGCCACTTGCTCGACCTGCAGTTCGAGACCGGTTTCGCGCAGCGCCCGGAAGCCCTGCTTTTCGACCGTGATCTCGTAGGGTCCGGGCGGCAACTGCGCCGCGGTGAATTGGCCCTGACCGTCGGAGACGAGGGTGCGCACCTCTCCGGTACCGGAATTGCGGACTTTAACCACGGCGTCCGTGATGCGCGCGCCGCTCGCATCCTGAACGGCGCCGAGGATTGAAGCCGTCGGCGTCTGAGCACGGAGAGTAACCGCCAGCGCGATGGCGAGAATGGCGATTTGAGAGAGACGGGGAATAGAGCTTTTCATGGAATTAGTCCTCCGGAACCGCGAATTTGTCGCAGGTATCGGCTCCCCACTGCTTGAGCCGCGCGATCAGCTTCTTGCGTTCCACACGATATTTGTTGTTCTGGCGAGATTGGCCTGCTCGAACGGATCCTCGTTCAAGTTGAAGTGCAGCCAGGACCGGTTCTCGAAACATACGTATTTCCAGCCATCGCGCCATCGCGCGTCACCAGACCCCGGTAGGGCGCGTTGATGCTTTCCGGGTGTCCTGTCGGAACGACGCTCTGCAGGTAGGCCGAGTCGGCCTCAGTCCCCGAAGGCCGCTTGTTGATGCGGTAGTGGGAGTAGTCGCTGGCCTCCATCCACTCCGGATTCGCGATCCCACAGAGTCCCAATGTGGTGGGGGCGATAGAAGAACACAGCACTTCAAACCCACTGGTCACATCGAATTCGCTGCCTTCGAAACTGACGTAGCAGTGGCCCGCATGGGGACCACTCCGATAAGTCTTACCAACAGCAATCGTGTTTTCCCCTGCTGATGAGACCACCCGGGCTTTACATACATAAAGGTCCGATGCCCGCCCCTGGCGTCCCGCGATTACGGCGTCTTCCAAATAATCTCTACGCCAGGAGTAATCCCGGCCAACAGCCACTTCGTACTCATTGGCCTTCTCCACTTTGCCTTTTTGAGGCACCAGGCACAGGTCGCCGGTGGTTGCGCCCGGGTGCACGCCATCCCGCAATTGCGCCCGGCACACATAGAGCTTATGGTCCACTTCTCTCGCGGCTACAATAGCGTCATTTGGAATGTGGGCGCCGGCTTTGTGTCTGACCCACTGGACTCCTCCGGGTGCGGCGTACAACGCCGCGGTGATCGATAAAGCCAGAGCACGGGCAATCCAGGGCACGAATCTTCCACTCATGATTTGAGGTTTCCTAACACCGCGCCACCAGCCATTGCGAGCACAACCCCGATTAACGTCAACGTTGCCGCCCTGGTCCGGGGCTTTGGGTTCTTCAGCCAAAAGATGCCAAGCAGCGCATTAACCACTACGCAGAGTTGCGCGATGGTGAAGCCCTTTCCGGTCCCAATCAGTTCCATCATCCGGAGAGCGCCGTAGTTTCCAATTCCCCAGAGCAGCCCAGTAGCGAGAACCCTCCCATAATGCGAAGCCGCTTCAAGCTTGAGCGAGGACTTCGACAGCAAGACCAGCACGCAACTGCCAGCGAACATCCCAACCGCCATCGGCAGCATGGCAACCCACATCGAAACCTCCGAAAGGCGAATCGGGACAAAGTAACTAGCAAACCCCACCCCTGCGCCGAGCGTTCCCAACAGGCCTGTGATCAGCGACTTTCTACCCTGCTGTTCCTTGTTTTCGGAACCACCGCCGGCAAAGATGATCAGAACGATACCGCCGATAATGACCAGAATGGAAACGCCGGCAAGAACGAGATTGAGAACACCTGTTTTGAGGAATTCACCGAACAGGATGACGCCCCACAGAATGGATACGATGATGTTGAGCGGAGCCCAGATGCCAAAAGCCTTCGCCATGCCCAACCGGCTGGTCCCGATGAACGCGCACAGGCCGCTCAACGACCAGATGAGGCCACCGGCAAACGGCGGCCAGAAGACTTCAGGCCGAAGCGCCTCAAGTCCCTTGGCCGTCGCCACCAAGACGGCAAGGACCAGGACGGCCAGCGTTACGTAAAAAGTCCGCGTCTGCTGGCCTTTCATGGGAACGGTCTGTGATGGGGCGAGCCATGTTCCCCAAGCCAGAACGGTGATGACCGCAAACAGAATGCCTGACATGAAGTAGTTCCTCTCTTTCTCAGGTCCGCTCTACCAGTTCGATGAGGCAGCGGGGCCGAGGTGCATTAAAACGGTTTTCAACTCAGTGAACTCATCAATCGCAAAACGGCCAAGTTCGCGGCCCAGGCCGCTCTGCCTGTATCCGCCGAAGCAAAGCTCCGGGTGGCCTTCCATAAACGTATTGATCCAGATCGTACCCGCCCGCACTTTGCGGCTCAGTTGAAACGCCCGGTCCACATCCCGGCTCCACACGGCTGCGGAGAGGCCATACTGGGTGCTGTTGGCGATCCGTGCTGCTTCTTCCGGCGTATCGAACGGTATCACGGAAAGGACCGGGCCGAAGATCTCCTCGCAGGCGATGCTCATCTCCGGCTTCACATCACCAAACACGGTAGCCTGAAAGAATCGGCCGTGCCCGGTTTTCAGCCTGTCACCGCCCAGCCTCAGGTTCGCCCCATCCTGCTTCCCCGCGTCAACATAGCTTTCGATCTTGCAAAGCTGCTTTTCATTGATGATCGCCCCCACCTGGGTGCTTTCCTCAAGCGGATCGCCGACAACCACCTTGCTGGACCGTTGGACAAGAGCTTCCAGGAAATCGGGGGCGATCCGGCGCTCGACCAGCAGACGGCTACCACTGTTGCAGCATTCCCCCATATTGAAGAAGATTCCGAAAACCGCGGCGCTCAAGGCGGCTTCGAGATCAGCATCGGCGAATATGATTTGTGGATTTTTACCGCCGAGTTCCAGCCCCACTTTCTTCAGGTTGCTGCTTGCCGCCGACATCACCTGCTTGCCCACGACTGTGGAACCGGTGAACGAAATCATATCTACAGCAGGGTGTTCCGCAAGCCGTGCTCCGGCGGGATCTCCGTATCCCGATATGATATTGACCACCCCTTGAGGAATGCCGGCTTCCTCGATAAGTTCTCCCAACTTCAGGGTCGTACCGGGAGTCAGTTCGCTCGGTTTAACCACCGCCGTACAGCCCACCGCGAGAGCAAAAGGCAACTTCTGGCTGATGATCAACAGCGGAAAATTCCAGGGGGTGATCATGCCCACAACTCCGATGGGATCACGGAACACCATACCCAGAGTGGACTCGCCCAGGGAGTTATGCGTGTCACCGTAAACGTGTCGCGCAAGCGTAGCCGCGTAATCCCAAATTCCGGCGGCCCATTCCATTTCGTCACGAGCCTGCCGGATCGGTTTGCCGCTCTCGAGGGTCTCTATGTATGCGAGATCGGCCTTATTCCGGCGGATAAGGTCTGCTACCCGAAGAATGACGCGCGCCCGCTCGGCGCCGCTCATCCGCGGCCAGGGACCTTCATCGAATGCGCGACGCGCCGCATCCACCGCCAGATCCACATCCGCCACACTGGCCAGTGGATAATCTCCTACCGGCACGTCGTGAGCCGGGCTCTCGCGATGAAAGCGTTCACCGCTCTGTGCCTCAACCCATTTTCCACCGATGAGCATGTTGTACTGTGTTGGCTGCAACGGCAACCGTTGAGCAATCTGCTGGTTTAAAGATTGGTTAGACAATTGGTACCTCCATACTTCTCCGTTCATTTGAACTACTCGAATGCATATAGGTAGCGATCACAGTAAAGTACGTAAGCGTGCCGCACACAAAACTCGCCGGAGTTTCAGGAGTTCGCATAGAACAGAGCCTGCTTGTCCCGCTGTAGCGCCGCATCGAACTTGTGGGCCAATGCTGTAAGCCGCCGGACGACGTCCGGATGTTTGGAGGCGACATCGTTCTTCTCAGCGACGTCCGCGTCCAGATCGTACAACTGCGGCTCCGGCATAAGCCGGTAATGACGCCGGAATATCCGCTCGTCTTTGTACCAGAGGGAGGGCGGGCGCTCGGGATAGTCCGTAATCTGAAGGAAAAGCTTCCAGCGGCCCTGGCGGACGGCCTGCAGTTGCGCCCCGAAATAGTAACAGAACAAGCGATCCCTGGCGGGGCGCGGCCCGCGCGAGGTGAGCAGACCGCTCAGGGAACTGCCATCAATTACGCGGTCGCCCGGCAGCCGGGCCCCCGCCAATCCGGCAATCGTGGGAAACACATCCATGGTAGACGCAATATCGGGAATCTCCCTTCGCGGCGCGATTTGACCCGGCCACCACGCGATGGAAGGCTCGCGCATGCCTCCCTCCCACGTAGTCCCCTTACGGCCGCGAAGCGGTCCGGCGGAGCCTCCGCCCATGCGCGGGTCTTTGTCCGAACCACCCGGCCCATTGTCTGACATGAACCACACCATCGTATTGCTGTCCAGATCCAGTTCCCGGAGCGTATCGAGAACCTGTCCCGTGCTCCAGTCAATCTCCTCGACGCAATCCCCGTAGAGGCCCGCTGCCGATTTGCCTTCCCGCTCAACCGCGGCATACAAAGGCGTGTGCGGAGCGGTGTGCGCCAGGTACAGGGCAAACGGCCGGTCCTTCGACTCGCGGATGAAGCGCAGCGCGCGCGCCGTGTACCGCGCCGTAAGCGTGTGCTGGTCCACCGGCGCTTCGAGCACGGTGTCGTTCTCCATCAGAGGAAGCGGGTCCGGCGTGAACACCGGCGCGCCGGGGGGCGGGGTCTCGCCGGGCCGCAACTGAATCGAGTCGTTCGCGTACGGCAGGCCATAGAAGAAATCGAAGCCCTGGCGCTGAGCGCGAAAGGGCGGCAGGTGTCCCAAGTGCCACTTGCCTACGCACCCCGTGGCGTATCCCAGGGGCTTCAACAACTCCGCGAAGGTGATCTCTTCCGGCGGCAGACCCGTCTTCTCGGTCGGGAACAGCACGTTCGGCACGCCCGCCCGCACCGGATACCTACCTGTCAACAACGAGGCGCGCGTGGGGCTGCAAAGTGGCGCGCCCGCGTAGAAACTCGTGAACCGCACTCCCTGTTGCGCCATCTTGTCCAGGTTGGGCGTACGGATAGTCCGCGAGCCGTAGCAGCCCAGGTCGCCGTAGCCTAAATCGTCCGCCAGAATGATAATGAAGTTCGGCCGCTGATGCGTCCTGCCGTATGCCGGTAGGGCGGCCAGCGTGCCCAGGAATTCGCGTCTATTGGGAATCATGAGATTGTCCTTATGCCTCAATCGGATCCTTCGGGAAGCGTTGGATCAGTGGGTCACCGTCTCGCGCCATGACCTCCATGAGCCGGTTGTGCATTGTTCTCACGGTGGATGCGTACGCGGAGACTCGCGCCAGGTTGCGGTCCTCGTCAGGGTCGCTTCCCAGATCGTAGAGGGCTACCACGCGCGGGCTGTTAGAAAACACGTACTTATACCGATCCGTTCGAATCATCCGCGCGCCGGCTCCGCGCTGGCAAAACGCGTAGTCGCGCCACTCCGTTTTCCGCCCCTCGATCAGCGGCCGCATCGAGCGCCCGTGGATGTTCTCCGGATGGGGCATTCCCATGTAATCGAGAATCGTCGGCATGTAATCGATCTGGCTTACCGGATTTCGCACGAACGTCCCCCGTTTGATTCTTCCCGGGAATCGCATGCAGAGGGGAATTCTCACCAGGTCATCGAAGAAGCTGAAAACACTCTTGCCGATGCATCCGTGAGCGCCAACCATGTCGCCGTGGTCGGAAGTGAGAACGACGAGTGTGTTATCGGCGAGACCTAGATCGTCCAGCCTTTTCAGAATGCGTCCGACCTGGTCGTCGATGTACTTGACCATGCCATGGTAGATCGCAGCGTATTCGCGGATGCCCTCTTCCCCTGCAAGGTCGCCGAGCCGTTTACTCGGACCTCTTGCATCCCACGGTTCGAGACTGGTGCTGCCGGCCAGCCCGATTCTCTCGCGCTTCACCATCGAGTAGTACGGATCCGGGATCACCCACAGGGGGTGAGGGGGGTGCCAGGAAGCTGTGATCATGAAGTTGCGATCACGGAAGCGCTCCAACAATTCCACAACCTGGTTGGTGATCTGTGTTTCAGGCAGCAGTTCGGCCGGGACGACGGTGCGCCCGATGGTCGCATTGGCACCACCGGCCTCCTGGAGTGCTCTCCACGCCGCACGAATCGCGGGGATCTTCTCCACTGGTCTCCCGAGGTCCTGTCCGGATTCGTTTTCCTTGGCGAATTGGGATGCGGGAAGGTGCTTTTCCAGGAAGTCCGGATACCCCTCCGGAGTTTTCGATGCGTAACAAAAGCTCTCGTAGCACGGGAAATCGCCGCGCTCTCCCAGGTGCCACTTGCCACGGAGAGCAGTCGCGTAGCCACGGCTGTGCAAGGTCATCTCAGTGGTGGGAAACGCGTCCGGCGCAAGGGGCAACTGGACGCGGTCGCCCGCCCGTGGCTTCGGTAACGGCGGCATTTCGCGCGGCAGCCGCTGGCTAGGGTCCCATACTGGGTCGTGGTCCGGCACATTCTGCACGATCCCGTGCCGATGCGGATAGACTCCGGTGATTATTGTGGCCCGGGAAGGCGAGCAGAAGGGCGTCACGCAAGTGGCATTGGTAAACAGCACGCCCTCGCGCGCGATCCGGTCCATGTTCGGGGTTTGGATGTAAGGATTTCCGGTGATCGAAAGCGAGCGGTGATGCTGCTCGTCCGTCATGAGGAACAGGACGTTCGGACGGCCCTTGGAAGCTGGGGCGGCGAAGCAACGTGCCGCTCCGCCTGTGGCGGTGGCGGACAAAAACTTGCGGCGGTTGATGTGACGCAAAGACATATTTGCTGCTTATCCTCCTGTTTCGCAACCAGCAATTCGAACGATCCGCTCGCCCGAGACCGCCCCGATGGCGGCTCGGCAAGCGTACAGTTCGCGGCTGCGCCCCCCTTACCGGTTACGATAGCGCGATCCCAATCGCCCACGTGCCAGGCGTAATTCTCGAACGATTCCGCCGCGCCTCTTTGCGGCGCCAGGCACGGGCCGCCCGTTGTGACTCCGGGGTGCGCGCCGCCGGGCAACTGGGCGCGGCAGACGTACAGCGCTTCCGTTTCGCTGGCCCGGACCGCCTGGGCGGAAATCGGCTTTCCGGTCTCATGCGGCGCCCAACTGACCGCCGCTGCCGCCGGCAACAACGCTATCGGGATCACACGACCTCGCTTTCGGCCATTCTCAGCGCCGGCTCGAAGTCCATTTGGCCAAGCACATCCCTGTTTACATCTACGCTAGGCGCGACGTCGTGCAACGCGAGCACGCCGTCGCTCCATCGGAAGGTGGCGCGCTCGGTGATGTAGAGCACCTCCCGGGCGCGCGAGTAGGAGGGATCGAAGCTGACATGATCCAGCCGTCGGACGAACTTGCGCATCTTCCCCTCGCGCCGGATGCGCAACTCGGGTCCACTAACGTCTAGGTCGAGCCCCCCGGCGGTGAAATACCCAAGGAAGATCAGCCGCTTCGCATTCGCCGCGATATCGATAAACCCACCGACCCCGCTGGAAAGGTTCGGGCGCGCATCGAGAGAGTGAACGTTGACTCGGCCCTGTGGGTCGACTTGCAGGAACGAGAGCATTGCCAGGTCGTAACAGCCGCCCTGAAACAGATCGAACTGGCTGGCGGCGTCGAGGATGGCGAGCGGATTGGCGCTCGATCCGAATCCGAATCCGGTTAGCGGCAGGCCGCCGATGGATCCTTGCTCGATGGCGAAAGACACATCCGAAAGGCGGCCTGTCTCGAGCAGCAGATGCGGGACGAAGGCCGATATTCCGTAGCCGAGCACGATCGCATCGCCGTCGCGAACTTCGCGTAGGGCGCGCTGGGCTACCCATCGCTCCGCCGGATCGGGCAATGCCGGAACGAGCGGCGGGCACGCTTCACCGCAAAGCGAGGCATCATAACGGATGCCCGCGGCCTGCAACGGCTCGGGAACGACCACCACATGATCCACAAGCGTTCCGGGAACTTTCACGCTATGCGGGTGCAAAGTGCCGGCCGGAACGACTTCCTGCACCTGCGCGATGACCCTGCCCCCGCTGGCGCGCGCAGCGGCGGCCTGCACGAAAGCGGTAAGCGTGGCGGGCTCACGATCCATGCTCAAGTTGCCGGCCTCGTCGGCGGCGGTCGCCCGGATCAGCGAGACATCCACGGGCCCGCTAGGCAGGAACAGGCACTCCTGGCCGCCCAGTTCAACGACCTGGAGGATATCGGTGACGGCCGCTCCATTCATGCGGCCGCCTTCCAGCCGCGGATCGACAAACGTCTGAATGCCGGATGTGCTGAGCGCGCCCGGACGGCCCGCGGCGATCTCGCGGCACCACGACGCAATCATGCCCGCCGGCAGATTGTACGCCTGCAGGCGGTTCTCGCGAATCAGCTTGCGAAGGCCGCTATCCGGCAGATTCGGGAACGATCCGCCGACCACACAGCGGAGCAGGCCTTCGTGCGCGAGGTGCTCAATGCCCGGTTGATCCGGAGTGCCGCCCGGACACAGCAGGAAGATGGCACCAAGGTTCCTGGGATGGCCCGTTCTCAGGAATGCTTCACCGACAGCCGCGAGCACACCATCGGGCACCAGCATCCATGCTCCGCCCACGGAAACGGTGGCCCCGTCGGGTATCAGTCCAGCCACATCACCGAGGGCGATGATCTTGCTCTTCACCGTTTGCTCCTCTCCAGAAAACCCGCGATGGCCGCCTGCGCCTTCTCGTTGTGCAACAGAGACGAATTGAGCAGCGCATCGAAGCGGTGCGCCGCCACCCCCGTGCTGCCTGCCGCGGCGAGGGCTTTGATGCCGCGCAGCGCCTGCGTTTCCTTACCGGCAAGCTCGCGAGCGAAACATGCCGCGCTTTCCCGCAGTCCCGGCTTTTGCGCAAGCCGGTCAACCAGCCCCACCGATTGAGCGTACTGCGCCGGAACACGCCTGCCCGTCATACACAGATCCTTCGCCCGTCCCACACCGATTAATCGGGCAAGGCGCGCAACGCCTCCCCATCCCGGCACCCAATCGAGATCAATCTCGGGTTGCCCAAACATCGAGTCTTCCGATGCGACGCGGAAGTCGCACGCGGCGGCAAGGGTCAGTCCTCCTCCAAATGCGTAGCCGGAAATCGCGGCGATGGACACGAGCGGCGAATCCTGAATCCTGTCGAGTACCCGGTTCCCAAGTAACTCCCACGCCTGCATAGACTGCGGCGTGTGGCGTGACAGCACCTCAATGTCCGCTCCTACGCAGAACGCACGGTCGCTGGCCGAACCCAGCAGCACAACCGAAACCGAGGATTCGGCTTCCCAGATTCCGAACCACTGCTCGATCGCAAGAAGCATCTCCTCGTCGAGAGCGTTGAGCTTTGCCGGCTTGTTGAGCTGTAGTTCGGCGACGCCTCCCTGGACGGAGGTCACTACTTTTTCGTTTGGCATGAGTTCCTCACTTAATGGCATAGACATGATTCCCGGCGAAGCGACGTAGATTCTTTCCCAGTGTGACCGATGGGAAACCGCCAGGCGAGTTTTCTCTGGCCGGCACCAGGGTCGTTCGAGAAACCGGTTTGCGAGGGGCCGCCGCCGAAGACCGGCCCAGTCCGTCGCCTTGGCCGACGCCCCCGTCTTGCTCTCAAAGAACCTGCACCGTCCAGCCGACTGCCAAGCGACTGGCCCAGCGCCTGCGCTATCGAAACAAAGCCTTCTGTGTGCTGCACAGCAGTCACGATGCTCCATGGAATCCGAACTTCTCATCATTTGCTAGCGTTAGTAACAACTGACAGGTCAGAACATAACCTTCAGCACGAACTGAATCTCTCGCTGCCCTGACCCTTTGTCGCGCGTTACGGTCCCAAAAGCGGTGCTTGCCGGGTTGGTGTTAGGATCGATGAACTGTGCGTGGTTCATTGCATTGTAAGCCACCATCCGGAATTGCATCCTCACTTTCTCCGTCACGGTGAATGTCTTAAAGAAAGACAAGTCGAAATTGTTCAGGCCGTCGCCGCGGACATTGTTGAAACGTGTCGAAAGAGTCTGGATGTTGTTGGCCAACTGCAGGCTCGAGTTTCGCTGGAAACCGGCATCCACGTTAAACCAGCGCTCCACCTTTCGTTGACCTACCGGGAGCGGGATGTCGTGGAGGTTTCCGAAAAAGATCGCGTTGCCAAAACCCAGGGCGGTGCCGCTCTGCCCCACGTAGGTGCCTTGCAGTGCCCAGCCGCCGACGAAGGCGTTCAGCAGGCGCCCCGGTTTACCGAGCAGCAGCTTGCCCTTGCCCACCGGCAACTCAGCAATCCCGCTGATCGTGAAGCGCTGCGGGTAGTCCTGATTCGAGACGATTCTCTCCTGCCGGAGGTCGGTGGGGTTCAAGAAACCCGTCGCTTCCATGAACTTCGACCACGTATAGCCGGCCTGAAGCGTGAATCCCTGAGCCAGGCGCCTTTCAAGCTGGAGTGCCATTGAGTGATACCAGGAGAAACCGGTAGGTATATTGGTGGTTATGCCCGTGAACTGCGGATAGGCCGTCAGGAGCCGAGACTTGGCAATAGTTGCGTTGTACGAGTTGGTTCCCGCGAAATCCGCTATGCCGGCAAACGGGTTCGCTACCTGCGTGCTGAGCGAATTAATCACCGCCTGGTCCCGCACCGGCGAAGTGGATAGGTATTCCCGGGGGACAGGGTCCTGCTGGACTGAGGAGGCAAGCTTGGTCCCGCGGGTGCCGATGTAGGTGGCCTGCATCAGCACCCGCTTCGGCAATTCCTGCTGCACAGAAAAAGACCAGCGCTGCATGTACGGGCTCGGCGAGTTTCCGTAGAAGTAACTGGCGGCACGGCCTAGCTGAGTTCGGAGGCCTCCCGCTGCGCCGAGTGGGAGTTGAAAACCGTTCGGAAAGGGGTTGGAAAGCGTTGCCCCAAACGTCAATCCGTTGTCCACACTAGGAATCAGGCTGGTAGTTTGATTAAAGCCACCGCTCGGGTTCACGTCCTGCCTATCGACTCCAAGCAGATCGTAAAAGATGCCGTATCCGGCGCGCAAAACGGTCTTCTTCGTCAGTTGATATGCCATGCCGATACGCGGACCAAAATTATTCCGGTCGGGGTTCCAGAGCGCGCGCGGCTGCCCGTTTACCCCCGCGAAAAGCAAGCCTCCCAAAGCGCCAAAACTCGAGACCGGCACTTCGGGAAGCGGTGCTTTGGCGTAGTTGGCCTTGGCCTGTGCCTCGACTGGACTGGGGGTTTGGAAGTCGAAACCGCGCAAAGAGCGATTGTACCGCTCCGTAATCGGACCTTCGTATTCATAGCGCAGCCCGAGGTTGATGGTAAGGCGCGGCGTAACTTTCCAGTCGTCCTGGATAAACAACGCGCTGAAGGTGGACTGTTCCGCGGTCGAGGAATTGATGTCCACCCCACCTCCGGTCGGTATACCCAGAAGCATCGATGCCATACCCTGTCCGATCGGCGCCCCCGGAGAATTGTCCAATGGGCCATTCGTATACGTACTGGAGAATATGAAGCTCGGGGCCACCTGGCCGTAGTTGTACCAATTATGTCGCATGAGGCGAAACTCCCCCCCAGTGCGCACGCTGTGGTTGCCGGCAATTTTCGTCAACGTGCCGGCCCAGGTGTGATAGTTGTAGCTGTGATAATTGCCGCCGGGGCCGCCCAGGGCAGTCAGTCCACCCACCGCTACCGACGGAAAGGCGATCCCGGCTGGATTGTCGACACTGCGAATCTGGTTGACCAGGTTGCTGGGTAGGCCCAATGTCAACAAATCGAAGCCCTGGGTGTAATTAGAAGACCGCGTCCTCATCAACGTGACGCTGTAACGCAGGTCCAGCAACAACTGCGGATTGAACACATAGACGTCGTCGAGTACGGCGCCCCACCCTCTCATCCAATTGATAGTTCCCACCGCCGGCGTCGGCATGCTGAGGAGACGTGTCTCGCCGTCATGCTGATTGAGACGGAAAAACGCGCGGTGGTTTTCACTGAAATTGTGGTCCAGCCGGGCCATCGAGCCCACGTAGAAGATAGGCTTGTCGGCCAGGCAGAAAAAATTCTGAAGATTGTCCGCTGTCCCCGTCTGATTCGGCGCCGGATAGTACCCGAGAATCTTGCGGGCGATTGGATCGATCCGGCTCTGGGGAACGATGTTCCCCGGCAGCGGTTGCCGGCTGAAACGGCCGTTACCGGCGGGCGCCGTTGTAGATGGATCGTAAATCTGATATCGCGACCCGAGTTTCAAAAGCTGCGAGAAATCGCCGTTGACCTGCTCGGGTAGGGGCACCGTTAAGATGCTTGATTTCGCATAATGCTCGCGGAACATCTCAAAGCCCGCGCTAAAAAAAGTGCGGTTCCGGCCATTGTAAACGCGAGGAATCCACACGGGACCGAGCAGCGTGCCGCCCCATCGCTCGAACATCAAGCCCGGAGTGACCGATCTTATCTTTTCTTTTGTTATCGGACCTGTGGTCGGATCGTAGATGAACTTGTTCGAGAACCATGGCATCGCGTGGATGCGGTAATCCGAGAAAACGCCTGTGCCATGCAATGCATTGGTGCCGGATTTGGTGCTCACGTTGGCGATAGCCCCCGCAGCGTGGCCAACGCTGGCATCGTAGTGCGTGATGTCCATTTTGAATTCCTGCACCAGGTCCTGCGGAGGCGCAAAGGCCGCGGTCGTTCCGGACATAATTCCGGACATGTTGGGGGCTCCGTCGAGCGTCTGCTCACTGGATCCACTGCGGGTGCCGGCAACCGTCAGATTGCTCAAGGTGGTAACGTCTGTTCCAGTCGCCCAGTAACGCCCTGTTTCACTAGGTGATGCCACAGCGGGCGTAAGCCGCGCCAGGTAGGCGACATTTCCTCCGAATAGAGGCAGTTCGGTCACCCGCCGCTCGTCCAGCGTCATTCCGATTGAGGCGTCGGCAGATTGGAGCAGAGGTGTTGCGCCGGTGACAACAACCGATTCGGCAATGTTACCCATCTCGAGAACGAAATCCACGGTGATTCGATCGTTCACCCGCAGTTCAATCGAGTCCCGCACCGCTTTTTTGAAACCAGCCAATTCCGCCGTGATGCGGTACCTGCCGGGAAGCAGATAGGGAATCTCGTAGTTGCCTCCCTGATTAGTTGTTGAGGAAGCGCCTGCATTGGTCGCAGTGTTGACCGCTTCCAGGCGCGCACCGATGACGACGGCGCCGCTCGGATCCGACACGCGCCCCAGAATGGTAGCACGCGAGTCCTGGCCGAAACCTAAGCTAACGCACCACAGAGCAATGATAAGCAAGTACGTCGTTTTCATAGGGATCTCCAATTTAGCCACAAGCACATACATCCACGAAGCTGTTTTTCGATTGATGATCGCCCCACCTGGGTCTCCGATGACGACCCTGTGGGAGCATTCGGCCGACGCGTCCAAAAGGTCGGAAGCGATCCAGCGCTATTAATGGCATTGACGTCGTATTTGGGTGAACCACAATCTGAACCGTGATATCGTTATCATGCTACGGTATCATCGATACCTTGTCAATAGGCAAATTGCGCCCCCGATGCGCCCAATTGTTGGCATATGTATCAAGCCATAGCCGATTGACCCGTCTCGCTAGCATGCTGGGTTTCGGAGATTGCGGTACGACCTGAGCGCATTCGCGCCATCGAAATCTGTTCCGCTCAGTGCACTTTAGAGTGCTTGCAGCCTTTTTGTCCTGCAACCTTGCCGCGTAATGGCTCAGACTTGAATGAGATCAGCCCGCGGGCTCTTGTGCTTGCGAGCAGGCCATCAGATCAAATCCAAAAGCCATGAAACGATCAGAGACACGCAGGCAATTCCTGTCAGATCGAATTGCTCCAGGCGGAGCTAGTGCTTAGTTGCATAAGTTGATGAGTGTATTGCGAAGCTGACTACCCTTCACCTCCCGTTTGCGCCAGTGGAAGGGCTTGGGATGTTCGTTGGTCCTCGCAACGAATACTTCAATGGCGGATCGGAGTTGGTCTTTGCTGGCGAAGCTGGCGCCCCGCAGCGCTTTTCGCGTCAACAGGCCGAACCAGATTTCGACTTGGTTGAGCCAACTGGCGGATGTCGGCGTGAAATGGAATTGAACCCTTCCCGCGTATTTGGCCAGCCACTCCGCGTTCCTTTTGTGCGTGCAGTAGTTATCCAAGATCACATGGATCTCTTTGTCGGGCGGCAGTTCGGCGACGACCGCATCGAGGAAGCGTCGAAAGTCCTCACGCTTCTTTTGCTCAGTGGTCTGAGCATAGACCTGTCCGCTGGCGATTTCCAGCGCGGCGAAAAGATTCAGCGTGCCGTTGCGCTTGTAGGTGCTCTTCATCGCCCGCACCACCGCGCCGCTGTCGGTTTCCACATAGCCGGAAGGCCGCTGTAGGGCCTGGATGCTGGGCTTTTCATCCATGCTCAACACCAGAGCGTTCAGGGGCGGATTCAAATAAAGACCCACGACTTCGGCTGCTTTGGGCGCAAACTCCGGATCCGTGCTCACGCACCAGGTACGGAGTCTTTGCAGATAGATTCCTTCGCGTCGCAATGTCCGCCAAACCGCGTGCACACTAGCCCCGAGTTTTTCCGCAACCGTCGGACCGTCCCAGTGCGACAGGCCCGGCGGAGGTGGCTGTTCCAGTAAGGCCAACACGCGGTCGCGAAACGCCGGCCCATACTTTGCCGGCTTGCCGGGTCGCGGCCGGTCCCGTAAACCTTCCAATCCGTGTTGTGAGAATCGCCGCCGCCACTTGCTTACGGTCGGGATCGAGATTCTCAACTCTTGCGCTACTTGCTGAATTTCCTTTCCTTCCATGCAAGCCAGAATGATCCGGACACGCTCAACTGCTCGTGCCTCCTCCGTTCGACTCTTACTGGTGGCGACCAACTTGGCCTTGACTTCCGGTGAGCAAGCTAATGCAGGTGCATGTCTGGGCATCTCCCAAACATTCTAATACACAAATGTATCAGCGCAAGTAAGCACTAGTTCGGACTGTGCGAACGCTAACAAAAAGGCTCTGAGCGAGAATTCGACGAAGTGCCCAATTGGCGAGGGTTTCAGGATTTCGGGTCTCCGGCTGAGGTCGGCGGTTTTTGCGACTGCGGCCTGTCGGCGGCGAACCGCCCGACGGGGTGTCGAAGCCGAAAGCCTGCCAGGCTGAGCCATCCTCCACCAAGCATGGACAGCGCCGGGGCCTCGCCGGAAGTCTCTCATTCTATGATGGTTGAGAAGGTTTTTCCCGCGCTGGAGGGTTCCCTTTGAGGGACCCAGACTCCTGGCTCTCGCAGAAATCTGTGGGGGAGACCGGAACACGGAGCGACCCGAGTGAGCACGGCGGTTCGAGCGCTTGGCCGAACGGCAGCTACCACTGTGGCTCTGGCCTTCCAGGGGAGTCTGGAATCTCTATGAAGCGCCTGTCGGCATTGGCTCCAGAGCGATTCAGCCGCATTTTACTGACTGCGGGACCGGGATCAACGTTTCATCGAAACCAAGCAAAGCCAGGGGGTCTGTCGAATTCTTGCGCAGAGCCACAAAAAATTTGAAAAGAAGGATGATCGTATGTTACGCTCACAGGCTTATATGCGAGCAAAAACCGGCTCTTCCGCAATTTTGATGCAACCTCATGGTGCCGGCCCAGCAGAGACGGCCGGCGAGTAAGGCAAGACGCGAGCCCGAAGGAGTTCAAAACCCGCACGCCCATACATCTGACGCTTTAATGTTTTCAGTCGATTGACTTGGCCCTCTACCTGACCATTGCTCCATGATGTATCCACGGCGGCGTTGACGGCGGAGATATCCTTCTGTAGGCCGTACGCGAAGCGGACGACAGAACCGAATGCGCATCGTTTTGCACCCTCGATCCAGCGACGCATCTGAATAGATTCGCCAGAAGTGAGGGCCGAGCGAAAACCGAGAGCGAGTTGGCGCAACGCGATCACTTCCGGACACTGAATCGTGATACGGTCCAAGAGTTGCTGCTGCTCGTCGGTCATCTTCTCAGCGGCCCGGGTGACGAGGATGGCGGCATGTTTGGGGGCGATTCTTTCAGGACCCTTGGGAGATGCGGCTTTGCCAGTGGTTCGCCAACCGGCAACGAACCGCGCCACCATGGAACGTTTTCCGCCGTAACCTTGCTGCTGAATCTCATGGTAAAGACGGGAGGCGTTGTGACAGCCCTCATTCCAGCGTTGTTGGAGATAGTCAGCAAAGTGGTTCACTTTGGGCGGTTTATGGTGCGGCGGCTTCCGTTCGGGAAACTGCCCTCGCCGCAGCCAGCGCCGAATGGTCTTCCTTCCGATCCTCAAGATGCTGCTGATAGCCGCCTACGACTGGCCGGAATCGAACAAGGCTACGACTTGCTGATAGCGCTCCACTCGGCGTTCTCGGCGCAGTTGGGACTGCGTGGGTGGTGGCGCCGAAACCGCGGCAACGTCTTTGGCGCAATCGCCGCTGTGGGATAGTTCCGAAATCCCGGCAGGATCTTCGACGGGAGGCAAAACCAGTTGCCTGGTTCGTTCCTCGAGTACTCGCTCCATCGTCGCTGACAGGTTCAACATGAGATGGAAGCGATCGGCTACTTGCTGCGCCTGCGGTGCGCCGAGCGTCGTCCCTTCGGCATAAAGACCGCTACGATCTCGCGAAACCGTCATGATTTCGGGATGGTGTCGGAGCCATTCCGAGAAGCTGTCCGCGGCCCGGTCCGGGAGGAGGTCGACAACGTGGCGGAACTCCACATCGACCAGAATCGTTCCATACTCCTGACCTTTGCGCCAAGCCCAATCATCGACGCCCAGGTTCCGAATGGGGCGGCTCGGCAGTTCCCGCATCGCCTCTTGCCGAACGCGCCGCAGAACCGTGTCATTGCTGGTGGCAATGGATAATCGCGCAAGGAGTCGCTGACCCGGGAGACCGCCCGCCACATAGCCGATTAAGCGCACGATTTCCGAAGTCCGTTCCGTTTGGCGACCATATGCACGTGCAACGCGGGGCAACCGCTCGCAGAAGACCTTGCGCGGGCACAACGAATTGCGGCACCGAAAACGACCGACGGTCGCCCACAACTGCACGGAAATTCCTTGCCAGGGAAAGTCTTGTAGGCAGCGGCAATACGAGCTATGTCTGGACCCAGACACATCACCACAGACCGGGCAGGTCGGTTCTTGCTCGACGTGGACCTTTAGTCGGAACCGATCCTCCTCTCGTTCGATGTTGTCCAGGACCAGAATGTCGGGGTTTGGGAGAAGGGATTGCGAATGGCTCGGGGGAGTTGCCATCGCCCCTCAAGTCTAAAACATTCTGTACCTGTATTGTTTTAGACTTTTTGCCTGCATCAAAATTGCGGAAGAGCCCAAAAACCATGCGCACTCTGATTTTTCTCTTGTTAGCTGTGGATTTCTGCCGGGCCGGGGTTGGAGTGAGGATACTTCTCGGCGTGAACGAATCGAAGGAAGCGCAGTGGGGCGGCTCGATCACCGCCAGCGGGGCGCGGATCGCGTCGCTTGAAGGTTGGCGATTCGAAGGGAACGATGCGATTCTGCCGGATCGCTCCTTTAGCCGTTACGTCGTGGGCTGGATGGTGGCGCCGCGCGAAGGCGCTGAATTGGCCAAGCAACTCATCGAAGAGACCATCGGGAAACACCAGATTCCCGCCGACCAACTCAACATCCACGCCGACCGCGGCAAGGTCATGACGAGCAAAGCGGTGGCTTTTCTGATGGCCGATCTGGGGGTCACCAAGACCCACAGCAGGCCTTACGTTTCTGACGATAACCCCTATTCGGAAAGCCAGTTCCGGACCATGAAGTACCGGCCGGAATTCCCGGATCGGTTTGGCTGTATCCAGGACAGCCGTGCCTTTTGTCGGCAGTTTTTCCACTGGTACAACCAAGAACATTGCCACTCCGGCATCGCCATGCTGACCCCGGCCGTAGTTCACTTCGGTGAGGCCCCGGCCGTGCTGGCCCACCGTCAGGAGGTGCTCGACGCCGCCTACCAGGCGCATCCGGAACGATTCGTTCGCAGGCCGCCCAAACCACTGCCATTGCCCCAAGCGGCCTGGATCAACAAACCCGTTCCCGTAGACCCAAAGACAGAGAAAGCGCAACACTAAACTCCCATGCCGGGTGTCTCAAAGTGCTTGACACGCGCCGGAACGGAGAGATTGTATGGGCATCGCCGATGTGGATCACTTATACGGGAAAATAGCCTGAAGCTCGCCTTGCGCACCAAGGCTTCTGCCTCCCCTTCCAAAACCGCCCCCAGCATCAAGGTGGCGTGGTTGCGGCTGTCGCCAGCGCGAGCCGCCGCGTTACCACTGCGGCCTCTCATGAATTTCCCGTTTTTTTTGACCTTTCGACCTTCTGATCCAGATCCCTTGATTTTCCGTCAGGGTGTTTTTATCGCTAACATAACAACATGATGTAGAATTGAAGCTTCGATGACAGCCGACAAATCACGCCAGGTTCAAAGAAACGTCACGCTCGTGGATATCGCACGCTTGCTGGACATCTCACCTATGACGGTTTCGCGTGCGCTGAACTCCCATCCCTCTGTGAGTGACGAGACTCGCCGCAAAGTCTTGCGGAAGGCCAAGGAGCTGAACTACCGGCCTAATCTTTCGGCGCGGTCTCTAGTCACGCGGAAATCGGGGGTCATCGGGCTTGTCGTTCCGGACATCTCCCACTCGTTCTATGCCGAGGTAACGCTCGGAATTCAACGAATAATTGAAGAAAAGGGGTATGCCCTGATTCTGTCCAGCAGCCACCGCGATGTGAAAACGGAGATCCGCGAGATCGACGCCATGATGTCTGGCCAAGTGGAGGGATTGATCGTAGCTTCAACACTGCCGGAGGACTCCTGTGACTATTTTGCAAACCTGCAAAGAATGCGCGTCCCCTTCGTGTTGATCGATCGCTATTTCCGCCGCCTCTCGTGCAGCCGTCTCACAACTGACGACTTCGAAGTGGGGCGCATAGCTACGGAACATCTGGTCTCACTCGGACACCGGAACATTGTCCATCTGTGCGGCAAGGGGACAAGCGTCGGCCGACTGCGGGAAGAAGGCTACAGACACGCGCTGGAAGCGCATGGGCTGAGGGCCGAAAACGCCTGGATTGTTCCGGGCAATTTCCAGATTGAGGACAGTCGTCAGGCGGTTCGTCTGCTCTTCCATTTGGACACGCGGCCCACGGCGATTTTCGGCGCCAGCGACTACAGCGCTTTCGGCGCGCTTGCCGAATGTCGCGAGCTAGGGCTCCAGGTGCCAAGAGATGTCTCTGTGATTGGTGCCGGCGACATCGAAGGCAGTTCGAATCCCTGTGCTTTCCTGACTACCGTGAGGTGGGAACGGGAGGCCCTGGGGCGCGAAGCAGCCCGGCTACTCCTCGACAGGATCGCGGGTCCGGTTGGGACGAGGCCAGCCACAATCATCTTCCCCCCCGCCCTGGTCGTTCGGCAATCGACCGGACCTCCGCGCAACGCATAACAGACCGCCGTGCTCTCACGATGGCTGCGCCATGTCCGTCTAATTAATTAGCGATCAGGCGCCGGCGGCGCTGGTCGTTGAGCCGCATTCGTCCTCCACCAAGCTGCTCGCGAAGACCCCGGTTCTCTTCGCGAAGGTCAATCACCTGCAGTTGGCGCTGGTTCATCCACCCGGCCACGGTGAGCAGGAGGAACCGGCGCGAATTCAATCGGATCCAGTATCCGGACCACACGCGCCCGATTATGTCGACGCGTTTTCACGGTGTGGTTCATCCCGATGCGTGATAGCCAACAGCACCCGAAATACGTCGGCTTCCAGGGCACGTCGGCGTTGGCGACAAATCCCGAAAAAATTGTCTTGACAGGTAAATGATGTTAGCGATAACATCGTCACTAATGAGACATCTCCAATCCGGTCACCACAACCTCTTATGCGCAATGTTCAGCCTGTTGCTCTTGTTCTCTGCCGTCGCCGGCCAGACATCGAGAACGGCCAATCCCCGCTTTGTCAGCTCAGGTATTGATGATATTGACCAGATGCGGCATGCCGTGGCTTCCTCCCGGACTAAGGTGGGAAACGCCCGGGCACGGCTCGCAGTCTTGTTCTCCTGGTCGCGCCTGTTGATGAATCAGGGCTTCGACATGGAGGGCTTCGTGCAGGCGCGGGAAAACATCAGCCGTTTCGACACTGGCACCAATAAGTTTGAAACCAGCGATGAAAGCTCTGCCGCCATCGACGCAGGCTTTGCCGCGCTCGAAACGATTCAGGCAAAGCCCCTGCGCATTGTTGAGAAGCGGGGTGTGCCCGCCATACCGGCAATGCTTGCTCCGACAGACTGGCCTCTGTTCCATGCCAATGCCGCGCAGGACGGCTACACTGCCGATCCGGGTCCCAGTGAAGGCAAACTCGCGTGGCGTTTCCCGATCGGGCACGCCTGGTATTCCCGGCCGCTGGTAGAGAACGGACGCGTGTATGTCGCCGCTCCAGGAACTACCACCCTGGCATACTGCCTGGACGAAAGCACCGGCCGGATGATTTGGAAGGCCCGCCAAGACGAGTTTGCCACTTACGGCGCTGTGCGCATAGCATCCGCCATCGTGTCGCTCAAGGATAAGATTGTGGTTCGAGAGGTGGGTAGTGGGGGGGAAGATCGATCCTGCCATGTTTTGTATCTCAACAAGCAGAACGGCAAACTTATTAATAAGGTCGTGGCGGGACACATCGACTATCGCCGTAGCTTCGCACCGGTGGCTGCAAACGAGCGCTATCTTGCTGTTCCGCGCGGTTACCAACAAATTGGTAACCGGCCGCCTCTGGTCTGGATGCTCAACACTTTGGTCCTCAAAGAGACTGGAACCGCGAAGACGCTGTGGACGCTCCGCGTCGGCGATATTTTCGGCGATCCTGTTTTGGACGGGGACAGAGTCTATGTAGCCGCGGATCCCGGTGATCTGTACGCGCTGAATGCGACAGGGGAGAACCGGGTCGCGTGGCAGTTTCGGGCGAATGCGGCCTTGCATGGGACCCCGGCCGTTTTCGGCAATGCCGTCTACATTGGCGCAAACGACGGCAACTTATATGCCATTCACCGGGAAACAGGCCGGCTTCTCTGGTCCTATAACGCCAAGCCGCTCCAGCCGCGCGCGTTTCAATTCTATTCCACGGCGACGCAATCGAATGGGTTTGTGTACGTTGGAACCGCGGGCGGCAGGCTGTATTGCCTGGACGCGCAGACGGGCCGCCCGGTGTGGGAAAAGGCCCTGCCGGACTGGGTCCGGTCGCGACCGCTGGTGATTGGGAATGCAGTATACGCAGCGAGCATGGATGGCACCGTGACCGCTATCAGGGCCGGGGCAGCCGGTGGCCAGGTGTTGTGGCAAAACAAGGTGGGCACCCACCAGATTCTGGCCGATCTCGTTGGAACCCCCACCGGCCTGCTCGTCAGTTCTTCCGACCTGTACTTAAACTCCTTGAACCCCGCCACCGGAAAACTGCAGTGGCGGCAGAGTCTCTTGGAATCCGCTTTCATCGACGGCCAGCGTTACACTGCGGATTACATGGCCGGTGGAGCGGATTACCAATCTTCTCCAACCGTGGTTCAGGGCAGGGTGTTCGTTGGCGGTCCGGATCATTTTGTGCACGCGATGGACGCATCGACAGGCCGGGAGTTGTGGAGGTTTGAAACCTCCGCCCAGGTATCGGGCACGCCCATTTACGCCGGAGGCCGCGTCTACTTCGGGCAGCAAGGAGGCGATAAGGACTTCTATGCGGTCGATGCAAAGGACGGCACTCTGTTGTGGAAGCGCCCGTTGGGCTGGGCGTGGGTGGGTGCGGGATATTCCGAGGGCAAGCTATACGTCGGTACGGTCGAGGGTGAGGTCCATTGCGTGCGCGCCGCCACCGGCGAAATTCTCTGGACGCACAAAACCAACGGCGGAATATACCCATCGCCCGCTACCGATACAAACGCCGTCTACACCGGATCATGGGATGGCCACTTCTTCGCGCTGGATAAAAAGAACGGCGCCATACGCTGGGCCTACTACCTGGGAGGGTCACCCGATTCCGCGGCAGCCGTGCTTTCGAACGGGAGACTGCTGATCCAGTCAAGATTTACGCACCTGGCCTCACTTGACGCCCAGACCGGCAACCGCATTTGGGATTTTCCCGTAGCGCCCCCCTATGTAGGTAACGCCACTCCAGCCGTGCACGATGGCCGCGTCTATGTCTCTACTCACATGGAACGCGGTGAGGTCGCCCCAAAGTTGTTCGCTTTGGATGAAACCACTGGAAAAGAGATCTGGCGATACCGGGGCGCTGGCGGGTTGACTGGCGCATCGATCGCGCGAAATAGGGTTTTTGTTGGTGCCTCGGAACAGGTTTTCTTCACGTGTCTCGATGCGAAAGGGAACGGGGATGGTACGACACAGGTAGTCTGGCGCCACAAACTCGGCGGAATCATCGATGAATCCTGTCCCGCAATTTACGGCCGGCGAGCCTACGTGCTTGCCTCCGATCGGTATCTCTATGCATTCGAGTAACAATAAGTCAATTTACAACTCGCAACGGGCGACAGAACCTGCGACAGTTCAGGTTCGAAATCAACCTCATGTTTTAGCGGCAGATTGTACAGGAGATCTCAGATGAAAATGAAATGGTTGTTGATTGCCGCCATCCTGGGTCGCGGTTTCTGTTACGGGCAGGAGTCCCGCGCCACTATTCTGGGGCGCTTGACTGATTCGAGCGGCGCTGTGATATCAGGAGCACGCATTGAGGCGGTTAATGTTGCGACGAATGCGGGCGTTTCCTCCATAACAAATCAGGAAGGCAATTACCAGATGCCGTATCTGCTGCCGGGCATCTACCGCGTCACGGCAGAGCAGGCCGGTTTCAAGAAAGCGGTGCGGGATATGATTGAACTGCGCGTGAACGACCGCATGACGCTGGATTTCAAGCTGGACCTTGGTAATATCGCCGAGTCGATCGTGGTTACGGGTGAAACTCCGCTGCTCGAATCCGGCAACGCGTCGGTCGGCATGACTCTGGATCAGCGGCGGCTCAGCGAACTACCCGTGTTGGGAGGTAACGCGTTCTTCCTGGGACATCTTGCCCCCGGGGTTGCTTCACCCAACAATACCGGGCGAAGCGCCGGGCACCCGACAGACTGGACTACCCTCAACGGCATGACGGTGACCGGCACGCGTGGTGGAAGCAGCGAGGTGACGCTGGACGGCGCGCCCGATATGTGGGGAACAAACACGGCGTTTGCGCCTCCGCAGGACCTTGTGCAGGAATTCAAAATGGAAATCACGAACTACGATGCCAGCGCGGGCCACACCGCGGGCGCATCCGCAAACGTGAGCACCAAGTCCGGGACCAACACACTGCATGGCACCGGTTTTTTCACCGACTCCCGGATCCACGCGATGCCATGGTTCTCGAACAATTTTATCTATGATCCGACGACGGGGCCGATCACCGAACAAAAGAAAGAGTCGGTGAGTACGGGCTGGCTATTACAGCACTGGAGCGGCACCATGCTCGGGCCCGTGTGGATTCCTCACGTCTACAACGGCCGCAACCGCACGTTCTTCGCTGCCGGTTTTGAAATGGTACGCCTGCAGAACTGGCTCTCCTCTGGGGCCTCGACCGTGCCCACCCCTGAAGAGGCCAACGGCGACTTCTCGACGCTGTTGAAACTGGGATCGCAATACCAGATCTATGATCCGTCTACCACGGCGCCAGCAGCCAACGGCCGCTTCAGCCGGCAACCGCTGCCTGGGAACATCGTGCCGCAGAGCCGCATTGACCCAATTGCGCGCAAGATCCTGGGCTATTGGCCGGCGCCGAATCAGGCCGGAACGGCGGATCAGCGACAGAACCTTTTCTCGTTGACTGACAAGCGGCAGTTTTATGTGGGATCGCTGGCACGGTTGGATCATAATCTCAGCGAAAACCATCGCGTGTTTTTCCGTCTGAACCAGAATGACAGCGAAGTGCGCGTGCAAAACATGCCGACAGATGCGTCGGGAACCGTCACTAACACCAGGGGATGGGGTACTGTACTCGACGATGTTTATGTGCTTAATCCCCAGTTGTTGCTCAACCTTCGTTACGGTCTGACCCTAGTACGGCAAGCTGTTTCGAATTTCAGCCAGGGGTTCGACCTGTTGTCGTTGGGCCTGCCCAGTAACGTGGTCAACCAGATTCGCAGTCTCAATAATCCGGCCGGGATCGCCTTCCCCTCGGTTGCAGTGGATGGGTTGACTGCCCTAGGCGGGGGCGGAGGTAATTCTCACAGCAACTACTATCAGACATGGGCCGGCACGTTGACGAAAATTGCAGGCAACCACAGCGTGCGCACAGGCGGCGAGTTTCGTCTTATGCGTCACAATTGGTATAACTTCGGCTATGTGGCTCCGAGTTTTGTGTTCTCAAGCACCTACACGAAAGGTCCCGTGGACAATTCTCCGGCGGCGCCGATCGGACAGGGTCTGGCGTCGATGCTTCTGGGCATCCCAACCGGAGGTGGGGTGGACATCAATTCCTCGACCGCGGAACAGTCCACATTCAGCGCGCTATTCGTCCAGGACGACTGGAAACTCACGCCCCGCCTTACCATCAACCTCGGGCTGCGCTATGAATACGAAGGTCCGACGACGGAGCGGTACAATCGCTCTTTGCGCGGTTTCGACTTCCAAACCCCCAGTCCAATCGAAGCACAGGCCAAGGCCAACTACGCCAAAGCACCGTTTCCCGAAGTGCCGGTCTCGAGTTTTCGGGCTTTGGGAGGCTTGCTTTTCGCGGGGGTAAACGGACAGCCGCGAGGGCTCAGGAGCCCCGACCGGAATAATTTCGCCCCACGTGTCGGCATGGCCTATCAACTGGCGAAGAAGACCGTTCTGCGCGCCGGATACGGGATCTTTTACGATCAGCTGGGAATCGACAGGCAGGGCGTGAATCAGAGCGGCGGGTTCAACCAAAGTACCAGCTTGATTCCCAGTGTTGACAACGGCCTGACGTTCGTGGGGACGCTTTCCAACCCCTTTCCGAACGGGTTTCAACTCCCGCTAGGTGCAGCCGGGGGCCTACGCACGCAGTTAGGCCGCGCCGCCAGTTACTTCTACGGAAACTCGCTCAACCCGTACATGCAGCGCTGGTCTTTTTCTGTGCAGCAGGAATTACCCAAGCGGGTGCTGATGCAGATCACCTATATCGGCAACCGCGGGACCAAGCTTGCATCCTCAGTCCAGCAGGACCCTGTCCCCCGGGAATACCTATCCACTTCGCCGGTGCGGGACCAGGTGGTGATTAATTCGCTCACCCAGCAGGTAGCGAACCCGTTTGCCGGCATAGCGGATTTCGCGGGAACCAACTCGTACAACGCAACTATTGCCAAGTCTCGGCTCCTGACGGCCTATCCGCAGTTCACGGGCATAACCACCAATATACCTACCGGTTTCTCCTGGTATCACTCGATGCAACTCCAGGTTGAAAGGCGCCTGGCCCAGGGATTCACGCTTCAGGCCGGCTATACGTGGTCGAAGTTCATGCAGGCGACGGGTTTCTTGAATGACACCGACGTTCGGCAGGAAAAGGTCATCTCGGATCAGGACTACCCGCAGCGCTTTACGATCAGCGGGATTGCTGAGCTGCCGGTTGGCAAGGGCAAGCCGCTACTCGGGAAGCCGGGGCGGTTACTAAATGCCTTCATTGGGGGCTGGCAGCTACAAGGACTATACACGGGCCAAAGCGGCAATGCCCTCGGGTTCGGCAATGCGATCTTCTCAGGAACTCTCCACGACATTCCGCTTCCTGTGAGCCAGCGAAAAGTTCAACGATGGTTCAATGCGGCTGGAGGTTTTCAGCGCAACTCGACCCTGCAGTTGGCCAACAACATCCAGACTCTCTCGACGCGTTTTAACAATGTTCGCAGCGACGGCCTGAACAACTTCGACTTGTCGGCCTTCAAAACGTTCCCCGTGACGGAGAAAGTGAAGGCGCAATTCCGGATGGAAGCGTACAACGCGCTAAACCATGCGCAGTTCCTTAATCCCAACACGAACCCGGCCAGCACCGCGTTCGGCACGGTTACCGGAGAACAGGGCATGGGGCAGAGACACGTTCAGTTTACGCTGAAGTTCATGTTCTGAAATGAGCGGCTCCGTAAGGTCGGGGCGATCTGGGGCGGGTTCCTATTCGCAGCGTAATCCGCGCTCCCGCGAATCAGGGGTTGGTCGCTCCATTGTGACTGAAGCCGGGAAGGTCGTGGTCTCGACCAGTTGGCGGGCTCAAGGCACCGATGTTCCCGGTGTATCCGTATCGCCGCGGCTAGCGAGAGTTTACTGCGAAGCCGGGATCTGAGCTGGGAGCGGATCCGTTAAACCCTTTTGAGTAGCCAGCTTACAGGAGTTCTGCGTCCCCAGCGTATTACCCTGTATCTGATCTGTTTGTAAGAAATTATTGCCAAGCGTATTGACTGTGAAGGCGTGTCGGCATACTATTGTATTACCCTGTATTGCTTCTCTCGTCGCCAAGAAGAAAGCAAACACCCTCTACTGCTACGTCGTTGAAAGCGCCCGCGTGAACGGCAAGCCCCGCATCGTTCACCAAACCTATCTCGGCACCGCCGAGCGCGTCGCCGCCCTCGTCAAGGACCGCACCGCCCCTCTCCCGCTTTCGGCCACCTCGATTGACTATGGCCTCCCTGGCGCCTTATGGTTGGCTGCTCAAAACTCCGGTGTCTTTCCTTTGCTGGAATCACTCTGGCCCAAGCCCCGCTCCGGCCCCTCCACGGCTCATTACCTCCTACTGGCCGCTATGCACCGGATTTGCCAGCCCGGCCCCAAGACCGAAGTCGTCGATTGGTACAGCCGCAGCGTCCTGCACTCTCTCTGGGGGTTCCCGCCGGAGCGCTTCTCTTCGCAAGCCTTTTGGGATTGTTTCGATCAGATCCGGACGGCGGGTGCCGAGCCGCTCTCTGGAGAGGATCAACTCGAAGAGGCTCAGTTGCGATTACTCGGAGTCTGGAAAGAGAAACAACTGGTGGGCCGCCGCCTGCTGGCTTACGACACTACCAACTTCTATACCTACATCGCCAGCACCAACGATCGCGCGGATTTGGCACAGCGCGGTCACAACAAACAAGGCCGCCATAATCTCCGGCAGGTGGGGCTGAGCTATGTGCTCGACGGCGACAACGGCCTCAGCCTGTGCCACCACCTCTATCCAGGCAACGTCGCCGATGCGGAGGAGTTGCCCGTCGCGCTCTCCCGGATCGTGACCTTGCTGGACCGCCAGCAGATCGCTCGCGACTCCGTGACCCTGGTGCTCGATAAAGGATCCGCGGCCCTGGCCAACACCTTGGAGTTGGAGCAGGCCGGCGTCGGGTGGATCTCCGCTTTGCCTTGGAACCAGGCGCCGGCAGAGCTGCGCGAACGGGACACGGCACAGCTGCCTGCGCTGAGCAGTGAACAACCCGGTGTACAGGCCGCTGCCGAGAAGATGGTCGTGCATGGTAAAGAGTATCTGTGTGTGGTGAAATACTCAGCGTCCTTCGCCAGCGAACAACTGCACAGCCTCACCACCACACTGAGCAAAACGATGCAATCCTTGCGCCGGCTCTCGACCGAGTTGTCCAAGCCGGCTGCTCGCGTCACCGAGCAGAGATTGCGCCACAAGATTACACGCTGGCTCTCGGCTCAGTTCGTCTCCGAGTTGGTGCGGTATCAACTGGAGCAGCGCGAAGGTCGTTGGCAGTTGCAGTTCGACTTCGACCACAATGCCCTACAGCGCTTGCTGGCTCATCGTTTGGGACGAACGGTATTGTTGACCAACCGGTTGGACTGGACAGCCGAGCAAGTGGTAGCCGACTACTCCGGCCAGCAACACATCGAAAGAGTATTCCGCGGGCTCAAGGATGGCGATTGGCTGGGATGGGGGCCGATGTATCACTGGACCGACCAAAAGATTCGGGTCCATGCGTTCTACTGCATGCTCGGCATCTCGCTGCTCCAGTACATCCGCAAACAGGCAGACTCAGCCTGGCCGGGACTAACGATCGAGCAGTTGCTCGAACAGTTGCAGCAAATCCAGCAGTACACCCTGCTCTATCCGCCGCAAGGGGATAAGGGACCCAATCGAGTGGCCACCGTACTCTCCAAGCAGACCTTAGTGCAGCAACGCCTCGCTCAAGAACTTGGCCTCGATCAACTTTGTAGTACCCCAAGTAGGTAATACACCGCACTCCCTACAAACCGCCGAAAACTCAATAGCTTACCGGCCTACTCCCCGGCTTCGCAGTAAACTCCCGATAGAGCCTGTAAAGTCAGAACTCCTGACATACCCTGGTAGGGTCGAGCTCTGGCGCGGCAGCCCGTAGGCTTCTCCTTGGCTTGTGTCCGAGGTTTCCCTCTTCGTGCCCGTTTAGAATTCGTCGTGGCCGCGCCAATGCACCTGCTCTCGACCGCAAGCTGCTGATTACAGGACATCACGAAGTTTCGGCTACACACTGGGCAAAGTGCTCGATGCGCTCGATAAGAGCGCGTATGCCGAGAACAGGAGACAGTCAGGAAGCCGAATCCGTAGCGCATCAGCCAGCCGTTCGGGAAGCCAGGATTGGCTGGATCGTCATCCACTCTCGCGCCGCAGCGATGGCCCTAAACTACGCCTTCCACTAGCGCCCACTCATGGACTTCCATGATGTCGTCGACTTTCGATAGAACCAGGGACATTCTGTCCCTGATTCTTGATGGGTTCGTCGCGACTTCTGCCACTGGACGCTGTCCTAGTGTAGTGTCTCTAAAATAGCTTTACAATGGCCGATCTTTTCCAGGATCTTGTTCACGCTCGCTGTCCAAACGAATGGCTTCGGTTGCTTATTGTTGTGGGCCAGATATTCGTTGATCGCCTGTTCCAGTTCTCCCACACTGTGGAAACTGCCACGCCGAATACGCTTGTCGGTGATCTCGCGAAACCAGCGCTCCACTAGATTCAGCCATGAGGAACTCGTGGGTGTGTAGTGAAGTTGAAATCGACCGTGGCGCTTCAACCATCGTTGGACAGCGTCATGCTTGTGTGCCGAGTAGTTATCCAGGATGAGATGCAAGGTCAGATCGGCTGGCGTTTCCCGATCGATCTTTCGAAGGAACTTGAGAAACTCCTGGTGCCTGTGCCGCGCCATGCACTCTCCGATCACGGTTCCTTCGAGCACGTTCAGGACGGCGAATAGTGTCGTCGTGCCGTGACGTTTGTAGTCGTGGGTCATCGTACCGCAGCGGCCCTTTTTCATGGGCAGGCCCGGCTGCGTTCGGTCTAAGGCTTGAATCTGGCTCTTCTCATCGAAACATAGCACCAGTGCCTTGTCCGGCGGATTCAGGTATAGGCCCACCACGTCGGTGAGCTTTTCTACGAACCGCTTATCCCGCGACAATTTGAAGGTCTTACTGCGATGCGGCTGCAAACCGTGGGCGTCCCAGATTCGTTGCACTGTGGCTGGGCTGACGCTTTGTGCGACCGCCATGGTTCGCACGCTCCAGTGCGTAGCGCAGACCGGCTGGCTATGCAGCGTGGCCTCCACAATCTGCTTCACTTTCTCGACTGAAACTCCCGCCTTGCGGCCACGCCCAGGCTCATCTTCGGTGAGTGCTACCGGCCCGCTGCTGAGAAAACGTTGCCGCCACAGAATCACCGTCGGACGGCTGGTCTTCAGTTCTTGGGCGATCCGCCGATTCGGCTGGCCGCTGGCTGCCAACAGCACGATGCGCGAACGAAAAACGATCTTCTGCGGCGTGTTGCGGGCATGGACCCACGCTTCCAACGTGCGCCGCTGGTCTGGATCTAAAGCTAACGGTTCCGCCACGCTCCACATGGTACATCCAGTATGCCCGCGGAACGAACCATTGTAAAGTTATTTGTGAGACACTACACTAGCCAGCCCTGCCGCGGGGTGCGGGTTCCTTGTAAACGTAGTTGTCGCCGGTGGCTTTGCGCAACTCGTCGATGCGCTGGCGTAGACGCTTGACGAGTCCGTCGTGGCGCGGATCGCCGTACAGATTGTGCAATTCCCCGGGATCTTCCTGCAGGTCGTAGAGCTCGAATTCTTCCGGCGGCTCGTAATAGTGGATAAGCTTATAGCGGTCCGTCCGTACACCGCGGTGCTTGCGCACGCTATGAGGACCCGGGTATTCGTAATACTCGTATAGCCAGTCTTTGCGCCAATTCTTCGGCTCCTCGCCCTTGAGCATCGGAACCATGCTCTGGCCTTGCATCGACGGCGGAACCGGCACGCCCGCAAGCTCCAGGAAGGTCGGCGCGATATCCAACTCGAGGACCATCTGGTTGGCAGTCGATCCAGGGCGGATCAGCCTTGGATAGCGCACCAGCATCGGCGTCCGGATGGAGGGCTCGTGCATGAAGCGCTTGTCGTACTTGCGCCATTCGCCCATGAAGAACCCGTGATCGGAGGAGAACAGAGTGACGGTGTCGTCCATCTTGCCGAGATCGGTCAACGTCTGGAAAAGCCTGCCGGCGTTTTCGTCCGCCGAGACAATGCCGGCGTAATAATCCTTCACCATCTCCTCCAGACTGCGGGCGCAGTTGCTTTTGGTGAGGGAGCCCTTCGTGTAAGTTCCGATCGAGTCGTCCGCCTCCGCGAATGCTCTCGGCTTGCCGGGATACCCCTTCAGATCGTCGTCAAACGTGCTGGGTTTGGGAATCGTGACGCCGTTGTAGAGATCCAGAAGCCGCCGGGGGCGGAAGAACGGCGCGTGCGGCGACTGAAACCAGAAGATCATGCAGAAGGGCTTTTCCCGTTTCTGCTTCAGCCATTGAATCGCCCGGTCCGTGACCACATCCTCCACGTAGCCTTCATACATCTTCGGCGGGCCGACCTTGCCGTTGGCGCCTTCGGCGATCATGGGCCAGAAATAATCGGTAGCGGCGCCGGGATAACCGAAGTAATAGTCCCATTGCCGTTTGCCCAAGTCCTTGACATGCGCCTTGCCGAACACCGCCACTTCATATCCCGCTTTCCGCAGGAGGTCGGTGAAGAGCGGAATATCTTGGGGGATCTCCCGGCCCTTGTTGTCCACACATCCCGTTGTGTGGGGATACAGGCCCGTCAATGCGGTGGCCCGCGCGGGAAGACAAAGCGCGTTCACCACAAAAGAGTTCCGAAACTGAATCCCTTCCCGCCCGATGCGGTCGAAGTTCGGTGTCTGTAGAATGCGATTGCCATTGAGACTCAACGCGTCCGGCCGGTGGCCGTCGGTCGTCATCAAAATGAAGTTGGGCCTGGGCGCGTTTGCCGCCGGCCGGAGCGGAACCGGATTGAGAGCCATCGAGCTCATCGCGGCAGCCCCCGCTTTCAGAAACGAACGCCGAGCTGTATTGTTTTGGTCTTGTTCCATGGCTGAAATCATTACCCCCTTTAAGAATTAAGAAGACGGAAACCAATCCAGGTCGGTCGAGACTTTTACGTTGCCGGCTTCGGTGATCCGTTCCGCCAGACGCGCCTGCAATTCTTCGCTGACCTGGCGGTACTGAGCGCGACCGGCCATATTCGTATGCTGATACGGATCCGCAAACAGGTTGTAGAGCGCGTACACCACATACTGATCCGCCCGCGGCACAGACTTCCAACCGGTCCTCTTTGGCGCCGCCGCGTAGGTGTACCGCGACGTTCGCAGCGCGCGCCTGGTGACGAACTCGTCGCCTCTTTGCGCCAGCCCTCGTTGCGCCGGTCCAGCAAGGGCAGGAAATTGTGCTCTTGCATCGTCTCGGGAACCGGCACCCCAGCCGCGGCCAGCCGCGACGGCGTGCGGTCCATCTGGCTCACGAGTTCCGGTATCTCGATACCGCGGTTAAATCCCAGCCCTTCGACGATCATGGGAATATGAACGATGTTTGGCCGCTGGCGGCTGGCGTCCTGTGTTGATGCTGCGTTCGCGCGCCAGCGGCCATGGCGGCCGGTATCGACCTGAGCAAGTCGCGCCGCGTGCGATCTTCTTGACACATGCTTCTCCTCGGGCCCGGCCCAAGCCTTGAACCTCCATTGTATGTCAGGAATCGGAGCCTTCAGAGTGCTCACCGACAATGGCTTATCCTCGACAGACATCGTCAAGAGCTGCTGCTCGACGCCGTTGTCAAAAAGGCTAAAGTCCCCCTTCCACAGTGTCGAGATGAATCGATCGTTAGAGTCAACCACAGAGGTGGGAACGAGTACAAGGTCGGTATCGGAACGAAGTCGTGCCCTGGACCCAATGGGTTTTGGAGATTCGCGAGTCTCGCCGGCCTCAGGGATAAAGAATAGAATGCAAACGTCGAGAACAACCCTCGGTACCGTTCGGTGACATATCAGCACATTATAAAATTACGGCTCATGCGTCAATGAAATCGATGGGGTCCAGCCGGTATTTTAACGGCTGGCAAGATGGTAGTTCCATGGTTTCAGTAAGGAATATCGGCCGATGCATTACCGATGGTGCAACCGTGCTGACGATTCGGGCTGCAAATTAGGGACGGGGTTCGAAAGCAGTTCACATCTCGGCTGGCTTCATCCGCTTCGTTTCCTCTGCCGATGCAACCCAAGCTACAGGGTTCCAACTATTGCCCCGGTGGGACTGCCTCCCACTGAACATGCCAGCCTTCGCTGGACGCACTAAGGTCAAAAAACTCCATCTGCTTGAATTCAAGGATGGTTGCGGGATGAACGCGCTTTTCAAGAAAATCGGCCCGAACCGGGCGTGACACAATGTTACATTGCTCGGAACTCGGTGCCTAACGTCGCCCTAGCAGGCTGCTGAAATACGGCCGTTTGACACCTGGATACTCTATCCCAAGCGTTTTTGCTACTAACAAGCAGTGTAAGTGGCCTGAAGCGAAGTTCTTCCGTGCTGAAAAACACCCCTTTTCGGGGCCCGAGCACACTTCGCCCTATGCACTCGCCGCTTGAACGCGGAGGTTCCTCATGCGCACAAGATTGTAAGCGGCCGCGGCGAACGTAAACATCCACGCCACTTTTTCCAATCCACGGTGCCGGACCTTGCGGATGCCGGCCACCGTCTTCAGCCAACCAAAGACCTCTTCAATTCGCTTGCGTTTCCGCTGGCTCGCTGCATAGCCCACATGCCGCGTCGTTCGGTTGTCGATCGCACTGCGCCGCCCGTTCGTGTTCTGAGCGACGTGTGGCGTCACGTGCATTCCACGCAGTTCCTGTACGAAATCACGCGTATCATACCCGCGATCAGCGCCGAGCGTCACGCACTGATCACCAGCAAGGCGTTCGACCATCAACAGCGCTGCGTCGCGCTCGGCGGTCCCATTGGCCTGGAGCACTTCCGTCGCCACCACCAGCCCGTTGCGATTTTCGATCAGCGCATTGCCGCAATACGCCAGCTTCGCTTCGTGGCCACCGCTCTTGCGCGCCAGTCGCGCATCCGGGTCAGTTGTCGAAGCATGCGTCTCATTAGAACGCTTTCCCCCGTGGAAGTTCACCGTCGGGTTGCCTTTGTCCGAGTCGTCCGGGGGTTGCGGATCGTCCTTTTTACGGAAGCTCTTGTGCCCGGCCCAGGCCTCTACCAGCGTGCCGTCCACGCTGAAATGCTCGTCGCTCAGCAGACCGTCCTCCTTGGCTTGCGTCAGCAGTTGTGCGAAGAAACCTTCGGCGATGTCGCCTTCCAGCAGCCGGTCGCGGTTCTTGCTGAACACGGTCGGAACCCAGATCGCGTCATCCATGTTGAGCCCGACGAACCAGCGGAAGAGCAGGTTGTAGTCGAGTTGCTCCATGAGCATGCGCTCACTTCGGATCGAGTAGAGCACCTGCAGCAGGAGCGCGCGGAGCAGTTTCTCGGGTGCGATGGAGGGCCGTCCGGTCTTGGCGTAGAGTTGCTCAAAACGCGGCGACATTTCCTGCAGCGCACGGTCGGTCATCTCGCGGATCGCCCGCAGTGGGTGCAATCGCGGCACCCGCTCCTCCGGCGAAACATAGCTGAACATCCCGGCTTGATTGCGATCGTCTCCACGCATACAACATAAGACGACCAAATTGCTTCCATGGCTACGCGGAGGTGGAGTTTTTCAGCAGCCTGCTAGTGTACTGCGACCTAAATAGTAACCAATAACGACAGAGCGACGTCTCTATAATCAGGAGACGAAGCGCATGCGTGTCGCACCCACTATCGTGTTAACCGACGACCAGAAGCAAGTCTTGCAGCAGTGGGCGCGGGGCCGGTCGCTGCCTGCCCGCCAAGTCGAACGAGCGCGCGTCGTCCTGTTGGCGGCAGCCGGCAAGCAGGATCTGGAGATCGCCGCCGAGATCGGCATCAGCAACCAGAAAGCGGCTCGCTGGAGAAAGCGTTTTTTGAAATTGGGTTTGGCCGGATTGGAGAAAGACGCACCGCGGCCTGGCCGTACCCCAACCATCACACCAGCCAAAGTGCAGGAGGTGGTCCGGAGGACCACCCAGGAGACCCCCGCCAACGCGACCCAGTGGAGCACCCGCACGATGGCGGAGGCGGCGGGTCTTAGTGAGAAGAGCGTGCGTCGCATCTGGCACAGACATGGCTTGAAGCCGCACCTGTCGCGCACGTTTAAAGTCAGCAACGATCCGGAGTTCGCGGAGAAACTGGAAGCCATCATTGGGCTCTACCTCAGCCCGCCGGAACACGCCATCGTGCTGTGCGCCGATGAAAAGAGCCAGATCCAAGCGCTGGACCGTACGCAGCCTGGACTCCCGCTGAAGAAGGGTCGCTGCGGCACCATGACCCACGACTACAAGCGCAATGGAACCGCGACGCTGTTCGCCGCCATGAGCACGCTGGATGGCACCGTGATCAGTATGTGCGACGACCGGCACCGTCACCAGGAGTGGCTGAAGTTTCTACGCGTCATCGACGACCTGACGCCGCCCAGCAAAGACCTGCACCTGATCGCCGACAACTACGCCACGCACAAGCATCCGAAGGTGCAGAAGTGGCTGGCGCGCCATCCGCGCTTTCACATGTACTTCACCCCGACCAGTAGTTCGTGGCTCAACATGGTCGAGCGCTTCTTCCGCGATCTCACCGAGCAGAGGCTACGCCGCGGGGTCTTCCGTGATGTCGAGGAATTGATCATGGCCATCGGCGACTACATCGACAAGCACAACGACAAGCCCAAACCATTCGTTTGGACAGCCAAGGCAGCCGACATCCTGGAGAAGGTCAAGCGCGCCCGCGCCGTGCTGGATAATGGTTAATCTGCTCGCCGCAGACCACTAGAGACGTGAGTTCGTTTCGGACGTTTCACAACGCCGCAATAATGCTCCTGCCTTGGGTAGGCCAATTCGAAGGTTCCCCGAGTACAGGCGCTCTACGGGCATGGCTCGAACAGCCAATCTCCTCTGAGAAACGGGAAGAGATTCAGCGTGAGCTCGAGTTTCGCCAGGAACGCGATAACCAACTGCTTCACTTCGATGAACGCAAGAGCCAGATGCTCTTTGGAGTTGCAGGTCTGGCCTTCGAGAGCTTCAAAAAGGAGAGCGGTAACGCCACTTTGAACGAGGTCTATCGAGTCACCGCGGAATCGCTTCCGCGCTCAATTCCGCAATTGTTGAGTCTGTTCGCCCGATGTTATGACATCAAGGTCGAGAACTTCTGGGGCTGGGTCGGATGGCATCTCCCGAAAGAGGAATTCGGATCGTTTGACTCTTTCGGGCCACTACTTCGGATTTTCGCGTTTGAATTGCTGCGCCGTGTTGAGTCGAGTGATCCCGCGGCCCTCCGGTCACTCCAATTCTCTGACCGAGCTGCGATTCGGTTGATCTCCTCTCTACCTGACCTGCGCGTCACGATAGACAAGCTTGTGGAAGAAACGCGAGATTTCGGTTTTAACCTGCCCGATCCGAGTGGCGAGAAGATGGCAGCGCTTCACGAGATTCTCGAACGCCTTAAACAACAGGCAAAGACAGAGGAAGAGGATCAGGCAATTTCGAGCACACCTTCGGAAGAGATGATCCGCTGGTTTGCACGTGGGGTAGTCCAGAGCTTCAGAAGTGAGGCCAGCCTCCGGGCGATTATAGGACAAGAGCCGGATGCGTATCGGGATCTAACCGATTCGGCGGAGCCGATCACTGTCGGTGAGGAGCGATTTGGGCTCAAGCGTTTGGCGGGCAAAGATGTACTTTTGCGGGAGCCGGAACGGGCGTATGAGGCGTTGGGCGTGCAATTCGGCAGTAGCATCGGCAGAGGTGAAAACGAAGCCCTTCTTCGTCAGATCACACAAACAGTCCCCTCTGCTGGAGAAGTAACGGAAGAGGGCGCGGGAGTTGCAGTGGACCAAGCGGTCGCGGAACTTGGCGCCTCTCAACGGTCCAGATTTGTCGTAATTGTCGTAGATTGCTTCCCGGTGCTGGAGTATTGGCGGGCTCAGGATCGTCTTCAAGAACCGGGCGCTGCGCTCAGAAAAGAGGCCGTGCCAATTCCCGAAGGCTACTACGGCGAATCGAAGATCCCCGTTTTCCATCTCTACGAGTCTCGGTTCTCTCGGCGAGTGCTCGTATTGGACCTTGCGAGATTCGGCCAGTTGGTACAGTACCGCGCGACAGAAACGAACGATGGCGGCATGTTAGATGGCGGTTTCTTCGTAAGTTTGCGCGACCTTAACAGGGAAGACAGCCTGCGTCGGGAGGTGCTGGAACAGCATCGTGCGGAGCTCAACGGCCAGTCCGATCCAGAACGGTACCTTCGGCTCGCGGTTCTGGTTGAGGTGTTTGAGCGTTTTGCGTTGGTGATTAAGGACGCGCTAGGTGGCAGGTGTTTTTCTATCAAGAGCTGAGGCTCGCTGTCTTTCGCTCCCCGGCGGTGAAAACGGTGACCGCAACGGGAAGCATGGCGGGGACGTGTCCGCGCGCTCTCCGGAACGCACCGGTTGGATCCGTCAGCATTTGGGCTGGCCGCATTGTACGGGGCCGTCAACAAACGCTTCCTGTCAACCGGAGAAACCGGAGAATTGGTACGAGAAAACGTGGGGTTCGGCCTCAACCCCGGGGGTGAGCTTGCACCCCCGCGCGGTCTCCTTTCCAACTGGAGAGACCGCCGGACGCGCAAGAACCCGTGGAATGTGGCGGATACGGGCAAGTGTGGCGGCGAGCGCTGCTGTCAAGATAATGGGCGTGGGAATTTGGTACGCGGTCAGAATGGCTCCCCGGCATGGATTCGAACCACGATTCTCGGCTCCAAAGGCCGCTGTCCTACCATTGGACGACCGGGGATTGGCAGGCTAAACTTCAGCTTTCTCTAGTGTAGCCTTGCTTAGCGGATTATCGCAATTCCCGGCACTAATTGTTCTGTTTCGATTCCAGCCCGTATCCCCGACAGTGAGTTGCGGGAGAGCGTTGTGTTAACGGCTCTTCTGATGCTGCTCTACAAGCAGCCTGGTTGCTGCGTCGACGAGCAGCTCTCCCGATCCGGCGGCGCAGCGCGCGCTGTCGGCTTCATACGCTCCCTGCGCGTAAGCTTTCCGGTCCGGAATGTAGCCCGGGCTGCCGTTGGCCAGTTCGGCGACCACAGTCAGCGGAAACGGCGATCCCAACTTGATGGCCAGGCCGAGTTCCGTAAAGATCTCGCCGGGCAGCGCGACCCATGCCAGATCAGGTCCGTATGAGAAGACTTGCACTTCGGCTTCGATCGGCCTGCCGTTCCGCTCCGCTACGTCGAGGATGCGCGCCGCCTTTACGAGTTCAGAGAACGGCGCCGCATTAGGCTTGCCGAACGTGGAGGCGGCTGCAAACGTCTGGCAGAGGGTGCGACGCGTCGGGTGGATTTGTGATTCAATTAGCGAGTGAAAGAGCGGCGGGCTGGACTTGCCGCCGCGCGGAAGGGAGATGCGCAATGAATCGGCGAAACTTTATGGGCTCGGTGGCGGGTGTAGGCATCGCGGCCGGCGCGCAACCGGAAGCGCAGGGCCGCGAATCGATGCTCCACTTGGAACAGCAATGGGGCGCGCAGCACTACGACGAAAAGGAACGCGAACAGCTTCAGGATGTGCTCGAAAAGCGTGCGCCCTTCCGTTGGTCAGGGCCGCGCAACGTACAACCGCTCAAAGTCGCAACGTTCGAGAAGGAGTTCGCCGCCCGCATGCAAACACGCTTTGCGCTGGCGGTAACCTCCGGCACAGCGGCGCTCGAGACGGCTGTCTCCGCACTGGGCGTCGGGCCGGGAGACGAAGTCATCATCCCCGCGTGGACGTGGCACTCCAGCGCGACTTCGGTCGTTCGCGCCGGCGCCTTGCCGGTCTTCGCCGAGATCGACGAATCGTTCAACATTGACCCCGCCGGTATCGAACGCCACATCACGCCGCACACGAAGGTGATCATGGCGGTCCACCTTCAAGGAAACCCGGCGGACATGGACAAGATCCTGGCCGTCGCGCGGAAGCACAAGCTCAAGGTTCTCGAAGATTGCGCGCAAGCGGTGGGCGGCAGCTATAAGGGCAAACCGCTCGGCTCGATGGGCGATATCAGCATTTACAGCCATCAGCTCACCAAAACGATTTCGGCTGGCGAGGGCGGCTCCGTGGTGACCAACGATGCCGCTCTATTTGAGCGCGCGGCACGTTTCCATGATATGGGGGATATCCGCGGCCTTCACCAGGCAATGATCGGCACTCCCGTATCCGTCCGTTTTGTCGGCGCCAATTACCGGATGAATGAATTCAGCGGCGGCGTCATGCTGGCGCAGGTGCGTAAACTGGATGCGATTCTAGGCGCATCCCGGCGCAACGCGCGGCGCGTCTATGATGGCGTGCGCGACCTTCCCGGCATCCGCTTTCGCCAGCTGCCCGATCCCGACGGCGAGACCGGCGTGGCCGTCTTCGTCGGCTTCGATACGAAAGAGAAGCGCCAGCGCTACCTCGATGCGTTGAAGAAGGAAAAAGTTCCCTGTGGCCCGCCGGGAGGCTCTGTCATTCTGCCGCTCCAGCCATACATCGAACAGAAGACCACGGCGCACCCGGCTTGGCCGACCTGGAATACGGAGCGCGGAAAGGCGATCCGCTACGGCGCGGCATCGTGCCCGCGTACGATCGATATTCTCGACCGCTTCGCTGGCGTGAGCATCAATCCCAAATACACGAAAGACGACACGGACTTTATCGTGGCCGCGATCCGCAAAGTGTACCCGCGAATCGCCGGATGAAATTTTTCGCGGGCGTGAAAAACCTGGCTGAAGCCCAGTCCATCGTGAGATCGAGTGTACTCGGCTTCGCCGTACTTCTCTTGTATGTACCGCTCGGAGGACAGCCGCAAGCCGCCACATTTCCCGAAGCCGACAAAGCCCTCGAAACCGTGCTCGCGGAGATCTCGACACAAGAGGCGCTTTTCACGGAGCCCAGCCGGCCACAGGATAAGGAGTGGGTCAAGCGCAGGCTCGAGCACTTGTTCCAACTCGACCAGAAGGCGCGCGGCGCCTTCATCAATCCGCGGCCCGCGGAGTGGAGCGCGGAAGCCCGCCAGTACTATGGAAAGAAACTGGCCGCCCGCATCGTCGCACTCGACCGCGCCAATACGGCCGAACTCAAGGAACTTCTCAAGATTTACCGTTGGTTCCCGATCAGCGAGTTTGGAGAAAAAGTGGAGGGATATGCGTGGTTGCTCGTGCAGCACTCTGATCTGGACATCGCTTTCCAGCAGGAAGTGCTTGCCATCCTTACCAGCCTCTATCCGCAGGGCGAGACGAGTCCGAGCAACTATGCCAACTTGTGGGATCGTGTCGCGAGAAACACTGGCAAGTTGCAGCGCTACGGCACGCAGGGCCAATGCACCGGACCGGGGAAATGGGTGCCCTACGAAGCGGAGGATCCAGCCGGCCTGGACCGGCGCCGCGCTTCCCTGGGACTCTCGACGATGGCCGAATATCTTCAGAGATCGATTGATCGCAAGTACTGCCCGTAGGTCGCACAGTTCGGCACTATTGACACTGATCGTCATGTCGGAGTAACCTGTGGTAATCGTTTACTCTCTTATGGGACCCAATCCTCATCGCCTGTGGCAGATTGTATCGGCCATGATTCTGTTAGCGTCCGCCGTGCCTCTGGCGGCGCAATCCCTCCGGCCTGCCCCGCCTTACCCGCCCAGTCCCGTGATCGAGTCGATCACTTTCGATTGGAGTACGCATAAACGAGAGGCGCCCGGGAGCGACAACTGGCAACTGACTTGGGCCGACGACGACAACCAATATGGCGCCTGGGGCGGCGGCTTCGGCGGCACCAATTCTGAAGGCCGCGCGAGCCTGGGTGTGGGCAGCATTGAGGGCTCGTGGGACAACCACAAAGGCGTAAATGTGTGGGGCGGCCGTAACGCTCTCAAGCCGAACTCGCTCGATGGCAAGAGTTGGGGCATGATCTGCGTCAAGGGCGTCCTCTACATGTGGGTCGTGCCCGGGTCACCGCTGGCAATAATGCAGCGGGAGGCTCGGCTGTATCGTTCCGCGGATCATGGACTCACGTGGGAGCCGGCATCCTGGAGTTTCACTCGCGGCGACCAATTGACCATCCCCACGATCTGCCAATTTGGCAAGGACTATGCCGGAGCGCGCGATGGCTATGTCTACCACTACTTCATTCACCCGCGCGATGAAACCAGCGGCTCGGTGCAGCGGCCCGGCACGATCTATCTCGCCCGGTCGCCGAAAGACCGGTTGATGAATCGCGCGGCGTACGAGTTCTTCGCGGGCATGAAGGCCGGCCAGCCGTCCTGGACGGCGAATGTGACCCGTAAACAGCCTGTCTTTGAAGACCGGGAGAACGGGATCGGCTGGGTGATGAGCGTGAGCTACAATGCCGGTCTGAAACGCTACTTCCTGATGACCGATCATACCGCTGCGGACCATGGCAACCTGGGCGTGTTCGATGAACCCGCTCCTTGGGGGCCATGGACGACTGCGCTCTATCTGAATCAGGCTGAGG
Source organism: Bryobacteraceae bacterium (assembly GCA_963668605.1). Lineage (GTDB taxonomy): Bacteria > Acidobacteriota > Terriglobia > Bryobacterales > Bryobacteraceae. Next base: position 6,534,877 of record OY764903.1, on the reverse strand, counting down.
GAACCAATTTCGGCGCGGGGCGCGAGGAGCCCGATAACACGTTTTTCTGGAATATGCCGGCGAAGTGGCAGAGCAAGGATGGTCGCGACTTCACGCTCGTTTTCACCGGCGCCGGGCGCGGCAAGAACTACGACAGCCTGAACCTCATGCGCGGGCGCTTCCTTTTGCGAAAACCATAGCGGCCTGGGACTGCGTCTTGTGGCCTGCACTCCTTGACACGCCGAAAGCTTGTGCCGTATCCTCATGAATAGTCTGTAATCGATTTCCATTATGGCTAGACTTCACAATAAAGTAGCGCTCGTAACAGGCGCCGGAAGAGGCATCGGACGAGCCATTGCGCTGCGCTTTGCACAGGAGGGCGCGACGATCGCGGCCGCCGATCTGCTCCTTGAAAACGCCGAACGAGTGGCCGCTGAAATCCGGGCGCTGCCCGGCGCCGCCTCCGCATTTCCAGTGGACGCCGGCGATGCCGCGCAAGTGGAACGGCTGATCCGCGATGTGCGCGCCGCTTACGGCCGCATCGATTTGCTGGTCAACGTGGCGGGCGTAGGCCTGACCCGATCGTTTCTGGCGACGACTCTCGCCGAATGGGAACACGTGATGCGAGTGAATCTTACGGGCACGTTTCTGTGTTCGCAGGCGACCGCGCGCGTCATGGTGGAGCAAGGCGGCGGCAAGATCATCAATATTGCATCGCTCTCCGGCCAGCGCGGCGGCAGCGGCCGGGCCGCTTACGGCGCTTCCAAAGCCGGAGTCACGATGCTCACGAAAGTGATGGCGGTAGAACTGGCGCGCTACGGCATCACGGTCAACGAGATCGCTCCCGGTCCGGTCAATACCGAGATGACCGCCGTCACGCACGACGAGGCCACCAGACAGGCGTATTACAACCTGATCCCCATGCGGCGTTACGCCGAGCGCGACGAGATCGCCGATGCGGCGGTTTTTCTGGCCTCGCCGGAAGCCGACTTCGTAAATGGGCACACATTGAACGTCGACGGTGGATTCGGAGCCGCCGGCCTGATGTTCGACCTGAAGGACTGAAATGGAACAACGACTATTGCAGGGCGCCGGCCTGACGGTTTCGCGAGCTTGCCTTGGAACTATGACCTTCGGCGCGCAAGCGGATCGTGAGACGGCGCGCGGCATTCTGCATTGCGCTCTCGAATCCGGCGTCAATTTGATAGACACGGCGAATGTCTATGCGGACGGCGCCTCGCGCGTGGAGCAGTTGAGCGAGAATCTGAAAACGCTCGCCGAGGGCGTACTCGATCCGCAAACGGTGTCCGGTTGCGACGAAGTCTGGCGGATGCTGAAAGGCGTCGGCCCCAAATATAACCGCTGAGGCTGACGCCGTTCGCTCAGCGCGGCGGCACAGCGTCATCGTCGGCTTGCCGGCTCCGCTTCAACAACTCTTCGAGGCGCGCGACTGTGGCGCTTTCGCCCGCCGCCCGGTCGCGTTTCTCATAGGGATCCTCGCCCAGGTGGAAGAGTTCGACCTGGCGCTGCTTCCCGCCGGCCCCTTCTTGGACCACGAGCTTCCAGTCTCCGGAACGCACGGCGAAGGCGCGCCCGCCTGGCCCCTTCCAATACAGGTCGCGCGCCGCCGGCTTCACCTGGCCCGTCAACACAGGCCAGACATCGCGCCCGTCCCACTTCAGGTTGCTCGCCGCCTGATAGCCCGCCAGTTTCGAGAGCGTTGGAACCCAGTCGACGACGTGGATGGGTGCGGTCAATTTCCGGACGGCGATGCGGCCCGGCCAGTTCACGAACGCCGGCACGCGAATTCCGCCTTCATAGAGTTGCCCCTTGTGTCCGCGCAAGGGCTGGTTCTCGCCTAGCAGTCCGTCCTTGTACTCGCCGGGATATAATTTCAAATCTTTGCCAGCGGGCCCGACCGCGCCGCCGTTGTCGGATGTAAACACAATCAGCGTATTCGCACGCTGCCCGCTCTTTTCCAACGCGGCAAAAATCTTGCCCACCGCGTCGTCCATATGCTGCACACAAGCGGCGTACTGCCGGCGGGGTTCTTCGATATCCTGATTGACCTTCAGCCATTCCGGCGGTTCGTTCAAAGGATGATGCACGGCCGTGAATGGCACATAGAGGAAAAATGGGGTCTTCCGCGGCGCGTTCAGAAACGAGATAGCTTCTCGTGCAATCAAGTCGGTTACGTGACCCTGCTCGTCGACATACTCGTCGTTGCGGTGCCAGTTGCGCGTGTAAGGTCCGGTCTTATAGCGATGATCCCATGGCCCGGTTCCACCGCCGAAAGAGCCGTAGGAACGGTCGAAACCGAACTTGCGCGGTCCCCACTTCGGCAGCGAGCCGAGGTGCCACTTACCGGTGATGCAGGTTTCGTAGCCGCGGCTCTTGAGCGCGGAGGCCAGCGTCACCGTACCGAAAGGCAGCGCCTGCTCACTTTGCGGGCTATTCACGCCGAAGCGGCTCCAGTAGCGCCCCGAAAGCAAAGCGGAACGCGTGGGCGAACACACCGGCCCCACATAGTGTTGGTCCAGTTCCGTGCCGGCACGCGCGAGCCGGTCGAGGTTGGGCGTCTTGAGCTTCGAACCGTGAAACCCGACATCGGCCCAACCCAGATCATCCGCCACAATCAGCAGCACGTTGGGTGGGCGCTCGGCGGCGGCCCGAAGCCGAAGTGGCGCTCCCAACGCCAGGGCTGCACTCAGAAAAGTCCGGCGATCAATTCCTCTTGTCATGTTATTTGGCGACTCCCACACGGAAATTGCGAACGCAGTCTACTTCCAGTCGTAATCGTCTGCTCATCCTTGCACTCTAGTGGCGCCCAGCAGGGCGCGCTTGCAATACTCTACCCCTTTTCGAACCTCCTCCACCGGATCCTTCGCTTCGTACTCGTGTTCGATGAAGCCCGCAATACCGTAACGCTTATCGCGAATCAGTTGGAGCAGTTCCGTGACCGGCGTATCGCCCTCTCCGAACGGGACTGTCGCTCCCTGGTTTTTCTTGCGGTCCTTCAAATGGAGGCTCAGAATCTGTTCGTGCCGGAGACGTGTGAACTCCACCGGATCGAAACCTGCGCTGAAAAAATGGCCCGCTATCGCGTGACCGGCTTTACTTCCGGCGCTGCTGCAAAACAGGCGCACCATCGCGGGCCATACGCTCCAGGAAGGCCGCATCGAGCAACGGGTCTTGCGTCTCTTTGCGCCAGCTCAGCAGCGCCGCGTAGAGCCGTTGCTGTTGAGCGCGGAACTCAGGTTTCCCGGCAAGGTTGACGAACTCCACCGGATCGGACTCAAGATCGTAGAACTCGAATTCTGGCGGATTCGCGTAGCGCTCGAAGGCATCGCGCACCTTCGTGCCGTCATAGCGCCCCTCGCGGGACGTGCGCCAGGCGTCGTCGCCGTCGATGCCGGTAGCTGGCCTGGCGGCGCCGGCAAGCAAGTTGTGAATCAGTTTATAACGCTGGTCGCGGATCGCGCGGCGGGGAAAGAAATTACGCGCACCGTGGAGATGGAACTCGCCGACGAGATATTCTCGCCAGCCCTTCGCCGGCCCCGTCAGCACCGGACGCAGGCTCCTTCCATGCACCGCAACCGGACTCTTAACTCCGGCGGCGTCGAAGATGGTAGGAGCAATGTCGACCGTCGAGACCAGCGCCTTGCTAACCAGCGGGCGCGTCACGCCCGGCCAGCGGACGAGGAAGGGCGTGCGCAGACCGGCTTCGTAGCACGTCGTCTTGCCGCGCTCGAATGGCGGCCCGTTGTCGCCAATCACTATAACCACCGTGTCCTCAAGATGGCCCGCTTGCTTCAATTCGTCGAGGAGCATCCCGACGCCGGTATCGACGCGCTCGACGGCATTCAGATAGTTCGCCACTCGCGCGCGATGCTCCGGCATATCCACGGCTTGCCACGCCCACAGCGTCGCGGCGCTTGGTTCGAGGGGCTTCTCGGGCAGCCCATCCACCTGCGGCGGGAAGAACCATTTGTTCGGATCTTTTTCGTCCCGAAATGCGTGCGGATCGGCGAAATTCACCATCAGGAAGTACGGCGACGCACCGTTGCCGCTGAAAAATTCGCGGGCGAGCGCAGCCGCTTCGCGCACCTTACGGGTCTGTCCACCGGCGCGATGCTTGTCATAGTCGAACGGAAATTCGGCTTCGGGTTCGACGTGCAGTTTTCCTATGATGCCGGTGCGGTATCCGGCTGTCTTCAACACCGCCGGGATCGTCGCCGCTCTCATTTGCGGATGCAATTTGTAACCGGTGTTGGCCAACCCGAACTGGCCGTTGCCATGCGGAAACACTCCGGTGAAGATGCCGCTGCGCGACGGGCTGCACGATGCCTGGGTGACATACGCCGTCTCGAAGCGGACGCCGCTCGCCGCCAGCCGGTCCATGTTGGGTGTGCGGCTGCGTTTTTCGCCGTAGCAGCCCAACTGCAATCCTAGATCGTCGCAGGTAATCAGCAGGATGTTCATTCGTCTCGCAGCGGCCGCGCCACGGGACGCCGCGAGGGGCGCCGCCAGTCCGGCGTTCAAGAATGCTCTTCGATTCATTGTGCGTTCCTCTTTCGCCCGCCATTGTGTCACAGGTCGACCTGCCTGGAGCGTTTCCAGTTCGCTGCGAAATTGCCCTGGGTGCCGTCATTCCTGCTATCGACGGCGCGAATGTTATGCGAGCCGCGACCGGCCGCAGCGCTGAATGTGACGGTCACTATCTTGTGCATGTGTGGGAATCCCGCAACCGCAGAGACGTCTTTCTCGATTTGTACCCTGAAAACGCTTTTCTGTCGTGGGCGTAGAGTCCTATGTGGGCCTAGGCAATTTGTCCTAAACGCATCAGGCGCGACGAGACCGCGGAACTCGCGCTGGGCTCTTCGTCAGCACCTCCGCCAGGAGCTGACGCATCCAGGCTAAGCTTCTCTCGATCAGCGGTCCTCCATCGGCTTCGCACTCGATCGTCAGAACACCCCGGTAACCGTATGCCGCGAGCACTTCGACGGAACGCCGCACGTTTTCGGCGTTGATGCCTTCGCCGATCGCGCAATGGCTTCCCGCAATGCCCGTCAATTCGCCGCGCGACGAGGCCGCCAGCGGCGCGCCAATGTCCTTGACATGCACGAGGCTAATCTTGTCGCGGAACCGCTCGACGAAGTCGACCGGGTTCTGCCCCGCGATAAACACGTTGCCAATGTCCATGTTCAGACGCAGGTACGGCGAATCGACGAAGGACAGCATCTCCGCCAGGAAATCCGGCTTGGTCGTGTAGTATCCGTGCGGTTCGATGTTGATCGTGATCTGATAGGCTTCGGCGGCGCGCAGGATCCGCTGGTAAATCTTGCGCATGTGCTCCATCGCTTCCCGGTCGGTCATGCCTTCAGGCCGATGGCGGTCGTCCGTCGTGTCGATCTTCGTGCAGCCGGCCAGCTTGGCCCAGCGCATGGTGTGCAACACGTAGTCGACTCCAATGCTCGCGCCTTCGGGCAGGGAGAGGGGAAAGGCGGCGTCGATTTGAGAGAACGCGACGCCGTACTTCTCCATCTTCAAACGCAACAGGATCGGGTCCTCCCACAGCGCGATGTGCGGATGGTAGCCCAGCCCGTGCAGCCAGCTTACGCCGTCGATGGCGCCGCACTCGATCCAGTGCACGCCGTTGGCTTGAGCCCACTGGAGGCACTGTTCAAAATTCCAGTAAGCGGAGGTGAAGGCGTCCGTGTGAAAGCCGAGTTCGAGTGTGTTCATCGTGCCCCCTCCGACAGATAATCCAGACCGACGGAGTGGAGATGGTCGACCATTGCCTTTTCGGCTGCGTCCATTACACGCAGCATGGAATTAGCACCAGGTCGAAATGTGGAGATGGTCGACCATTGCCTTTTCGGCTGCGTCGGCGCTCCTCATCAGGACGGCCTCTACGATCGCTTTGTGCTCCATCCTCATGCGCGCCACGTCGGGCACGAAACGCGCGGTGAGGCCCTGGTTGGCGAGGACGCGCGCGACGAGCGCCCGGTACATCGTCTCCAGCGCCGGGTTTCGCGCCGCCTGGATAATGGCAGAATGTAAATCCTGGTCGAGTTTGGCTACCAGGCTCCAATCCTGATCGTGCGCTTCCAGTTGCTGACGCGCCGCTTCTATCTCGATCAGGTCCCGTTCATTCGCACGGGTCGCGGCGAGCCACGCCGCGCGCGGTTCGACGATCGTGCGCGCTTCGAGCAGTTCGAGGATGCCGAACGGCGGCGCTTCCTCATGGTCCGGACCGGAGCGCGTTTTGACGAACGTGCCCGCGCGCCCACGGCTCTCGATCACGCCCAGTGCCGCCAGCCCTTTCAACGCCTCGCGCACCAGAGGACGCCCGGCGCCGAACTGCGCGGCCATGGCACGCTCCGGCGGCAGCCGGGAGCCGGGCGGGAACTGCCCTCCGTCGATAAGCTTGCGGAGTTTGTACAATACGTCGGAAGCGCCGCTCCCGGGCTCCCGGCTGCGTATGGCATACCGATCTCCAGCTTCGGGCGGCACCGCTACGGACGCAACCCGCTCAGGCGCTTTGACGGCCGGGCGGTTTGCGGAATCATGCTTCAGCCACACCATAAATTAGACGGTAGCATACTCTGGTATTACCACAAAAGAGAAGAGTGTAAGCTTTCCTGAGAAAGAAACTCTTTTCCCTTGACCCCTTGCTATTCATCGCTCTATACTGGCGCTTTGGATGGTATTACAAAATAGTTTTGGTAATACCACAAATAAAAACTATGATGCAAATCGGCTTTCACACTGACGCGTTCAACACCTCCTATTGGAGTTTCGATCAATGCCTCGATTGGGCGCGCGCCAACGACCTGCATTTCATTGAGTGCGGAACTATCGATGGCGTCTCCTGGATTCACGGCCTCGGCTACCAGCCGCACGTCGCCTTATGGGAGGACCCGTTGGCGCTCCGTCTCAAGATGGAGAAATACGGGATTCAATTCTCCCAACTCGACGCCGCCTTTCCGCTCTCGCGGCGCGAGGGCGCCTCGCTCGGCGTCGAATACGTGATGCACACCCTGCGCTGGGCGCACATCGCCGGTTGCCCCAGGGTCGACACCACCGATGACCGCTTCAAGCCGCAGGGCATGACCGACCGCGAAGCCATGGATCACATGCGCCGCAGCTACTGCCAGATTGTGGAAGCGGCGGAACGCTACAGGATCGTCGTCAACATCGAGCCCCACGGCTATTTCACGACGAATCCGGATTGCATGGCGGAGATGCTGTCCTTCGTCGATTCTCCATACCTGCGCATGAACATGGACACCGGCAACACCTTCATAGCCGGTCAGGATCCGGTGAAATTCCTCGCGCGGTTTATCGACAGTGTCAGCCATGTACATGTCAAAGACGTGAGCGAGAGCTTGGCCGCCGCCTCACGAGGCGAACTGACGGGAATCGCGGTCAGCCAGTGCGCGATCGGCGACGGCGTGAACGCCGCCAACATCCGCCGTTGTATCGAGATGCTCGCCGCAGCGGGCTACGACGGAGTGTTGAGTCTGGAATGTGAAGGCCAAGGCGGGCCGATGATCGAGCGCAGCCTGGCCTGGATGCGCGAAGTCGTCGCGGAGACCGCTGCCGCGCGGGTTTGATCTCGATCGCCAAGCTTGACTAACGGCCATGAAGACTCCATTCAACGCATGCATTCTGGGGCTGGTTCTCACCTGCGCTCTTCTGAGCGCTCCCCTTCAGATACTCATTCTCACGGGTGTGACCGACCTTCCCTACCACGACTGGCGCGAGAGCACTCCAGTAATTCGAAAGGCGCTTGAAGCAACCGGACGTTTCGAGGTGAAAGTCCTGGAAGATCCGCGCGGGTTGAATGCGCGGATGCTGGCCGCCTACGATGCGGTGTTGTTGCATTACAACGGCCCGCGCTGGGGTGAGGAGGCGGAGAAGGCCCTCGAAGATTACGTCCGTGCAGGCAAAGGAATGATCTCGCTCCACGGCGTCACCTACGGTCCTTTCTTCAACACGGGGCCGAAGACTCGCCTCACTGGAGAACCGGCTTGGCCGGGATTTCCAGCGCTGATCGGCTCGACCTGGACTGCGGTCGGCCATGCGCCTCGGCATGTCTTCGATGTCGAATGGGTCGACCGCGAACACCCGGTGGCGCGCGGACTCCCGGCGCGATTCACGGCTAACGACGAGTTGTATCACAGCATCCAAACGAACCCGAACGCACAGGTTCTGGCGCGTGCCTTCGACGATCCCGCAAACAAAGGGACGGGGAAGATGGAACCGATTGTGTGGGCGGTGTCGTACGGTAAGGGCCGGACGCTGCACATCTCGCTGGGACACGACCTGGCGGCGATGTATCAGCCCGGATTCTTTACCGCAGTCACCCGTGCCACCGAATGGGTTGCGACAGGCCAGGTTACTCTTCCGCTCTCCGGCACAGCAGCAAAACCGGCTGTCAAGGCACTGTTGGTGACCGGAACGCACCGCTACCCTGCGGGTTTATTCGCGGCACTGGAAGGCTACGACGACATCACTTGGGAACATGCCGGCTCCTCCACAGTGTTTACGCCGGGCATGAAGGACCGCTACAACGTCGTGGTGATCGGCGAGATTCCGGCAAATATAACCGCAACGGAAAAGGCCGCGCTGCGCGACTTCATCGAGGGCGGCGGTGGGGTCGTCGCACTCCACCACGCCATTTCCGACGAGGCGTCTTGGAAATGGTGGCACGAGGAAGTGGTCGGAGCGAGGTACTCCGGGGGCAAAACCGCTTCGCAGCAGCAGGAGACGGAAATGATCGCCCGCGCCACCAAGGCGGGCGCTGCTCATCCCGTCCTACGCAAGGTGGCGCCTCTCATCATAAAGGACGAGGCGTACCGGGGCGTGTGGCTCAAGCCCGGCGTCGCGGTGCTGATGGAGACCGGAGCCGCGGCAAGCGACACGGCAGCGGTTGTGGTCGGCCCACACCAAAAGGCGCGAGTGGTATACATCCAGCCTGGACAGAACGATTCGACAGTGCGCAACCCCGCCTACCACAAACTCTTGCGGCAGGCGATTCTCTGGGCGGCGCGGAACTTGGAATAGTGCAAAGACTTACGAGAGGTTTACTTATGAAAAGTGTAAGATTTGAACTGCTTAACGCTATTGCTCTGTTATTGCTGTCAGCAGGTCTCGCCGCCGCACAGGGTACCGGCTCGATTTTCGGCACGGTGACCGACCCGCAAGGTCTAGCGATTCCAAAGACCCAGGTTACTGCCACATCGCAGGAGCGCGGCACCGCGAGGAGCGTTGAAACCGACTCTCAAGGCGGGTATGTGCTGTTGCGCGTTTTTGATAATGTCCCCTATAGCGTTCATTAGAAGTGTCCCCTAAACCGAAAGCTTCCTTAGGAGGCGGGATTGGGGAGAACAGCGATGAGCGAGCGGGAGTTGAGGCGAGCAGCGGTGCTGGCGCAGGTGAAAAGTGGGATCTGGACGCTCGTGGAAGCGGCCGAGCGCATGGAGCTGAGCTATCGCCAAAGCAAGCGATTGTGGAAGCGTTACGCGAAGCACGGCGCGGCGGGATTGGTGCATGGCAGCGCCGGACGAAGTTCCAATCGGGCCAAGCCCAAGAAGATCCGCGCGAAGGTGGTGCGCCTACTCCGCCAGAAGTATGCGGGCGCAGTGGGCGAACGCTTTGGGCCGACGCTGGCCGCCGAGCATCTGGCCAGCGAAGACCAGATCGAGCTGTCGGCCAGCACGGTCAGGCGCTGGATGCTGGCGGAGGGATTGTGGAGCCGTGCCAGAAAGGTGCGCCAGCATCGACAAAGAAGAGCACGGCGCGAGCACTTCGGCGAACTGGTGCAACTGGACGGCAGCTTCCATGAATGGCTGGAAGGACGTGGGCCGCGTGGCTGCCTGATGAACCTGGTGGACGATGCCACTTCAACCACGCTGTGCCGCCTGGGCGAACAGGAAACGATCTGGGCCGCCGTGGACGTATTGAAGGCCTGGATGGAGCAGTACGGCGTTCCCCGAGCGCTCTACACGGACTGGAAAAACGTCTATGTTCGCAAGCCCAGCGCCAAGGAGCAGTTGCACGGAACGTCCGCTGTGACGCAGTTTGGACGCATGTGTGAGCGGCTGGGAATCAAGATCATCGCGGCCGGATCGCCCGAGGCCAAGGGTCGCGTGGAGCGCAACCATGGCACGCATCAGGACCGGCTGGTGAAGAAGCTGCGGCGCAAAAAGATCGCCACGCACCAGGCGGTGAACCAATATCTGGAGCAGGAGTATTGCGACGAGCACAACCGGCGCTTCGCCGTCGATGCCAGCTCAGCGGTGGATTATCATCTGCCCAGACCGGGAGCCAAGCAACTGCGCGAGATTTTCCGTTTGGAGACGGAGCGTGTGCTGGGTAACGATTGGGTGGTACGGCATGAGAATCGCTTCTATCAAGTGGAAGGGCAGAGCCGGAATTACGCACCAGCGAAAAGTAAAGTGACAGTGTGCGAGTGGGAAGACGGGACGAAGGAGATTCACTACCGGGGGCGGAAGCTGAACTGGCATGAGATCCAGGAGCGGCCACAGAAGCCGGAAGTGGTCGCCGCGAAACGGCGGAGGCCGTTGACGCCCGCTGCAGCACACATGCCGGATCACCCGTGGCGGAGAAGCTATCAAGACATGAAAGCGGCGGGTGCACACAGGGCTGCGGAAGGCGCGCGAATTTCCGTGGCCTCGGCCTGCGCTCCGCCCTAAACGCTCGGCCTAACGGCCTCGCAGGGCTCCGCTCCGGCCGAGGCCACGGAAATCCAACTGGCTACGAAGAGAAGAAGTGCATGGGGACACTTCTAATGAACGGAGCATGGGGACATTTCTAATAACCGTTGACAAAGGCGGGTATGTGCTCGACTTGCTGCCGGTGGGGACTTACACTATCACGGTCACAGCTAGCGGATTCAAGCAGCACGGCCGCGTTGGCGTCGGGCTTACTTCGAACCAAAACGTCCGCGTGGACGCGAAGCTTGAGGTCGGAGCTGTCGCCGAGACCGTTACGGTGCGGGACGAGGTTCCGCTTGTCGACAGCCGGGGCTCCGTGTTGGGCACCTTGGTCGATTCGCGCCGCGTGGTGGATCTGCCCATCAATGGCCGTAATGTCGTTTCCCTGTTGGAGATGCTCCCCGGCGTCTCCGACGTCAATGCGCCGGACACCTTCACGACGCTGGACGGCAGCGGCCCCACGCTCTCGGTCGCCGGCTCCCGCCCGAATCAGAACCTGTTCCTGCTTGACGGCGCGAACAACAATTCGCTATTCCGGAACACCGGCTTGAACTACCCACCGCCGGATGCCCTTCAAGAAATGAAGGTGCTTACCAACGCCTTCGGCGCCGAGTACGGCCGCAACGGAGGCGCGGTCATCAATGTGGTTACTAAGTCGGGCACCAATCAGCTCCATGGCAGCGCTTGGGAATTTCTTAGGAATCAGAACTTGAACGCGCGCAACTTCTTTGCGCCCTCCACCACGCCGCAGTTGATCCATAACCAGTTTGGAGTCACTGCCGGCGGACCGATTCGGCGAAACCGGCTCTTTGCATTCGGATCCTACGAGGGTCTGCGGCTTCGGACCGTCAGGATTGTAAACGGTGTTTTCCCACTCACTGCCGCCGAGCAAAACGGTTCTTTCGCCACTGCCATAAAGGATCCGCTTACCGGCCAATTATTTCCTGGCAACCTCATTCCCGAAAGCCGCCTAGACCCCGTGTCACGCAATTTGATGGCGCGAGTCCAAAGCATGCTGCCTCCAGCCAACCTGTCCGCCGGGGAATGGAGGTCCACTTCACCAGTACCGCAGGGCTACAATAACCTGCTCGGACGGCTCGACTACAATTTTTCCCGGCACAACATCGACGGGCGTTACACGTACAACCTCGCCACCGCTATCGCAATTTACGGAGGCATCCCCGACTATAAACGGACCGATGAAAAGCTGCGGTCTCAATCCGTCACACTCGGTGATACGTACGTGGTTACCTCTTCGATCCTTAGCACGACGCGCGTCAGCTACAACCGCCAAGCCAGGCAGATTAACGAGCTGACTCACTTCCGGCTCGCGGACCTTGGCGCAAACTTTCCTACCGTGGGTGAGTCTCTTCCGCCAGTCGTTAGCATCACCGGGCGGGTCACGATGGGAGCGGCTTCGCCCGCCGGCGGCATCAACACCAACGATACTCTGCAGTTCCTTCAGAGCATCAACTGGAACCACAGCAGCCACACGGTGAAAGGCGGCTTCCAGTTACTCAGGGCGCGCTATCTGTACCGCGATAGTTGGCAAGCCATGGGCGATTTCACCTTTAACGGCTCGATCACCGGCAACTCGGCGGCAGATTTCGTGCTCGGAAAACCGTCGCAGATGATCGTGGCCACGCCGGAAGAGGTCGCGCATGAGCAGTTTAGCACTGACTTCTACATCCAGGACGACTGGCGCTTGACGCGCCGTCTCACCCTGAACCTGGGATTGCGCTACGAATTGCCTTTGCCTTGGGTGGATATTCACGACTCGTGGAACATGATTAGAGTAGGCCAGCAGTCGCAGCGATTCCCCACTGCGCCGGTTGGCCTAGTGTTCCCAGGCGACTCGGGCGTGCCTCGCGGCCTGATTGCGACCGACAAGAACAACTTCGCCCCGCGCGTTGGATTCGCCTATGATCCGTCCGGCAAAGGACGGACCGTGCTGCGAGGTGCCTACGGCATCTTCTACCAAACCATGACCAGCGACGTTATCCAGATGGTAGCCCAGCCTTTCCGGTACAGCTTCACGGTTGCGGCGCCCTACAGCTTCTCCGATCCGCTCCGAGGTCAACCCTTCACCATTCCACAATTTGTGGATCCGAAAAACGCTCAGTTCACCAGTTACCCCTCGACCAGCTACCTAGACCCCACTTCGCGCACGCCCTACGTCCAGCAGTTCAATCTGAACGTGCAGCACCAGCCGGTCAGCGGTTTGATGGTGCAGGTCGGTTACGTGGGAAAACTGTCAAGGAAGCTGATGCTTAGCATGGAAGGCAATCCCGCCGTCTACGCCCCCGGAGCGACTCTGGGCAACATAGACCGGCGGCGCATCATTCCCGGCTTTGGGACTGCGCGGGTCATCTCAAGCCAAGGAAACGCCAGTTACAACGCGCTCCAGGTCGAGGTGAATAAACGTTTCAGCAAAGGGTTCTCGGTGCAAGGCGCCTACACCTTCTCCCGAGCCATCGACGTGTATTCGGGAATTACCGTCGCAGCCTCCGTGCCGAACGTCTTCGACCTGTCCAAGGAAGTGGGACTCACTAATTCCCATGCCAAGCATATTGCCTCGGCTTCCTGGCTCTGGGACCTGCCTCAGTTTTCGTCAGCTTCACCCATCCTTCGCTTCGTGGCAGGCAACTGGCATTTGAATGGATTGGTTACCATGCGTTCAGGCATGCCCTTCAACGTTGTTTCCGGGCAGGACATCGCGCTCAGTGGAACGCCGAACCAGCGGCCGGATGTGGTCGGCAACCCCTATCTGCCGGATAACCGTTCCCGGGGCGAGAAGATTCTGGCGTGGTTCGACCGAACGGCGTTTGCCCGGCCCGTGGCGGGCACTTACGGCAATGTGGGACGAAATGCGCTCTTGGGGCCGGCATCCGCCAACGCCAACCTGGGGCTGTCCAAGAATTTTGCACTGCCTTTCCGCGAGAACATGCGTGTCCAGTTCCGCACCGAGTCCTTCAACGTGTTCAACTCCGTGAACCTCAGCAATCCCAACTCCAGTCTGGGCGGGGGCGCAAACATGGGGAGGATCAGCGGCGCCCGCGCCGGCCGCGTGATTCAGTTCGGACTGAAGCTTCTGTACTGAGTATTGCGATGAAAAATCAGTCTAACCCACAACCGAACCGCCGCGACTTTGTCGCGGGCGGGGTCCCGCTTGGGCTCTTGGGAGCAGCGGTCTCAAGCGACGCTGCTCGCGTGCGTCCCAATATTCTTGTTCTGATGACGGACCAGATGCAGGGCCGCGTACTGAACCCCGGGCATCCCTGCCAGACTCCCAACTTGCAGCGCCTGGCTGAGCGCGGCGTTCGTTTCCCGCGCGCCTACACGCCGAATGCGATCTGTTGCCCTGCCAGGGCGAGTTTCATGACCGGCCTGTTGCCACACAACCACGGCGTAGTCCAGAACACGCACGTCGTTCCTGAGGACCAAGCCGTGCTACGTGAGGACAAACCCCACTGGGCGCAGCGGCTCTTGGCGGCTGGATACAGGACGGCATACTACGGCAAATGGCACGTGGAGCGCTCCAATAATCTGGCTAAGTTCGGGTGGCAGGACCACGCTGTACAAGGTGGTTCCGCCCGCTTTCAAGAGCGTGCCCGAAAGCTCTCTAGCGGGACTCGCGAGAAGCAGCAACTGGTCGCGTCCGGTTGGGCCCATGGCCCGGAGGGCTACGAAGACCGCCTGCTCTACGCCGCCACGGCTCCGCCGCCGTTCCATTCCACGCTCTCGGTCGCCAGCGACTTTGCTCTGGAGTTTCTGGACGATGCGATGCAGCGGAAGGACCAGCCGTGGTGCTGTTTTGTGAGCGTAGTCGAACCGCACGATCCATTCGTCGTGAGCAAAGAAGCATACGAGCGCTATGATCCCGGCTCCATACCCGCGCCGCCAAACTGGAAAGATGATTTAGAAGGCCGCCCGGGACTGTACCGTAAGGTCCGCCACGGAATCGAGTTTTCCGAGCGGCAAAAAAAAGAGGCGGCCGCTTGCTACTATGCCCTGATCTCCGAAATCGATAAACAGTACGGGGAGCTAATCCGAAAAGTGGAAGAGGCCGGTCAATTGGACAACACGATCATCGTGTTTACCGCCGACCACGGTGAATTCTTAGGCGCACACGGCTTGTACGTAAAAAACGTGGGCGCCTTTGAAGAAGCCTACAATATTCCGCTGATCGTGGCCGGCCCGGGCGTAGCGCGGGGCGCCGTGAGCCCGGCGCGCGTTGGATTGCACGATATCGGCCCGACCCTTCTGGCGCTGACCCAAACCAAAGGCCTTGATGCACCGGATTCGAAATCCTTTGCGCCTGTATTACGCGATCCGATTGGTGAATCCGGCAAATTTGAAATTGGATACGCGGAATATTACGGCTCCGTCGCCTGGTATAGCCAGCGAGTGATCTGGGATGGAGATTGGAAGTTCGTCTGGAATGGATTTGATTTCGACGAACTCTATAACCTCCGGGACGATCCCTATGAAATGCGGAACCTGGCGGGGATTCCGAGTTATCGGGACGTTGTCCGTCATATGATGGAGATTGCCTGGCGCATCGCCAAGCAGACAGGCGAGGGGCCGTTGCTGCAGCACTACTCGTATCCGACGCTTCGCTTTGCCCCGTTCGGCCCTGGCATCAGTAGTTGAATTTGTGAGGCGGCGAAATCAGGAACGGATGGAGCCTCCTGTAAGGCCTGCTCCGGACGGCACGTATCCCCTGCCCTTCACGCCCGGAGTTTCCAAACTGCTCTGAACGCAACTGCACATGAATAACATGTTGAGACACACCGTCTGCTTCGTTTTCTGTCTGGCTCCGATCGCGTTCGCCTCAGATGCGGGCCGCAACTGGGGCGTGGAGCGCACCTGCTACCCCGATCCCGTCACAAAAATCCGCATTTGCGAGATGACGACCGAGGGCGCGGCGCAGAATCTTTACTTTCACGCGCCGAACGTTACGGCCGATGATAAGTACCTGATCGTCGATTCCGATCGGACCGGGCAGTGGCAAGCCTACCGCGCGGACCTGAAGACGGGGCGCATCGTGCAACTCACCGACGTCGCGGGTGGAATTGAGGCCAAAGGCCAAGCTCCGGGTGTGACGCCTCATCGGACCGACCCACGCAAGGTATTCTACATCGCCAAATCCGAAGCTAAAGCCGGCGAAGTGTTCGAAGTGGACGTCGAAACGGCGGTCTCGCGCAGGATCGGCGTCCTCCCGCCGAGTTCCGATAACTGGTACCGTCAGCCGACGGTCAGCCACGACGGCCGCAGCCTGACGTTCGGTTTCCGCAGCGACCAAAAGACCTGGGAAATCGGAATGATGGATATCGCGACCGGACAGTATCGCGTCGTGCTGCGGCAGGGGTTCTCGATCAGTCACATGCAGCACAGCCCTGTCGCGCCGCTGATCTTCTATGTCTGGGAGACGGGCAACTACGCACCCCAGCGCACCTGGTTGGTCAACACAGACGGGACGGGCAATCGACCGTTGTATTACCGCGCCACCAAAACCTGGATCACGGAGCGGAAAGAAAACATTACGCACGAGGCGTGGGTGCAGAAGACAGGCGACATGACGATGGTCAGCATCAAGACCGGCTTATACGTGGTGAAACCGACGGGTGAGTACCGGTTGGCCGTCGAGGGCGAATTCAACCACGGAGCTCCTGATGCCGACGGCCGTCGCGCGGTGTTGGACGATGCAGCGGGAAACCTCTGGCTCGCCGACCTGACTACCGGAAAGAAACGCATGTTGGCCACAGGCCTCCAACCGGGACGCTTTCCGGGATTCCATCCGCACCCAACCTTCGACTGGAAAGGACAGCGGGTGATCTTCAATACGGCGCGCAACCGCAAGACCGTTGCTGTGATAGATTTGTCCGAGCTTCCGCCAGAAGCTCCGGACGCTCACTGAAGCGCGGAAACATCGGTCTTGAGGCAAAGAAAATGAGCGAGAGAGGAAATTATTGCAATGAATGATAAGACAGAAAAGACGAGCGAAGCCGGACGCCGGCAATTCCTTAAATTGTCCGGCGGTGCTTTGGCGGCTACGGCCTCTGGTTTGTCGATTGCGCAAAGTGCCCATGCTGCCGGTAGCGATGTCATTCGCCTGGGTCTGATCGGTTGCGGCGGCCGCGGCTCCGAAGGTACGGGACAGGCGTTATTTGCCGACAAGGGCGTCCACTTGGTCGCGCTCGCCGACTTGCTTCGCGACCGCGCGCAGGAACGGCGCAGCGCGATGAAGGTCACCTATCCCGAACAGGTCACCGCGCAGGATAGCGATTGCTTCGGCGGCTTCGACGGCTACAAAAAAGTCATAGCCGCTTCCGACGCGGTGATCATCGCAAATGCCGCCCTGTTTCATCCTCTGCATTTGATGGAAGCGATTCAAGCCGGCAAGCATGTGTTCGTCGAGAAACCGCACGCCATCGACCCGGCTGGAATCAAGCGGGTGCGGGCCGCCTGCGAATTGGCGAAGCAGAAGAATCTGACGGTCCTCTCGGGTTTGCACAGCCGCTACCACCCAATCTTCAGCGAAGCGATCAAGCGGGTTCTCGACGGCGCGATCGGAGACATCGTTTCGATTGAAGAGAATTTTCTGCGCGCGCCTTACGTGGTGCGGCAGCGCCGCCCGAACCAAGAGGAGCTCGAATTTCAGGGCAGCAATCAGTATCACTTCCATTGGCTCTGCGGCGACGACGTCGTACAGTCGTTGATTCACAACCTGGATCGCGCCTCGTGGGCGCTGGGCGGACGTACTCCGCTGAAGTGCCATGGGCTGGGCGGAAGATCGACGCTGCGCGGCGAGGTCTTCGGCAACGTTTTCGACCACCACTCCGTGGTCTATGAATATGCTGGCGGGGTTCGCCTGTACGCTTTCTGCCGGACGATTCCGGGTTGCTATAACGAGATTTCCAGCATCATCATGGGAACCAAGGGCCGCTGCAACGTGAATCGCGGTCTCATCGAAGGGGCGAATCCATGGCAATACAGCGGACCTAAGATCTACTCGACGCCGTGGGTCAATGCGTACCAGATCGAGCAGGGCGAATTCATCAAATCGATCCGCTCCGGCAAGCCGCTGAACAGCGCCGGTTACATGATCAACAGCACCTTGACTGGGATAATGGGACAACTCAGTTGCTACTCCGGGAAAGAAGTCACCTGGGAGCAGGTCACCAAGTCGGATTTCGCGTACCTGCCCCGACCGGAAGATGTCCACGCCGGCATGGAGCCTCCTGTCAAACCGGGACCAGACGGCAATTATCCCCTGCCCTTCACTCCAGGCGTCTCCAAGTTGCTGTGAACGGAGCCGTAGAACACTAGCCCAACTTCCGCAGTTGCGCAGGAAAGTCCTTTCCCTGCAACGCGGAGGCGGCGAAGTCTACACTACAAGTCCGCGATTTCGAGGCTGGTGGGGAGTTTCAGGCCGAGCCGCTGCAGGAGAATCGCCTGGTGTTCAGTAGGACGGCTGACACAGTGCTTGCGGAGTGCGATACCCGTGCGCGTCGGCAGCACAACGTCAACCAGCGAGATTTGCTGAAGCTCGGCGAACACCTTCCGCGCTTCGTCTCCCAGCCCCGCTTGGTGACAGAGCCGCCCCATCGTCTTCCACAGCACATAGGCGAGAAAGCAGACCAGGATGTGCGCCTGCACGCGATGCTCTTTCTGGTGCCAGATGGGCCGCATCACCAGGTCGCTCTTGTGCAGGCGAAACGCCGCCTCGGCCTCCGTCAATTGAATGTACGCGCGCCAAAGCTCTTCGCCCGTCCAGTCCGTCACGTTGCTGCGCAGCAAGTAGCAGCCCTCACTCAAGCGTGCCCAGTCGCGCCAGTCGCTGCGCTTACTCCACTGCAGACAGGCGCGTCCTTGAGCGTCCGGCGCGATCTCGACCTGAAACAACCCGGCGGCGCGCGTGTTGCGTCCCAGCAACTTGCCGACCCGTTGTGCCACCACAAGCGGATTCTGCTTACGCTTCCGGCAACTCTCCACCAGCGTTTCCAGCTTCTGCTCGATGCGGCGTTCGAAGCGCTCATGCATGGCCTGTTCTTTCAACCGGCGTTGCGCGCTGCGGCAAAGGATGAACAGTTCGTCGCCGTCCGGCGCCGGGCATAGCTTTACTTCCAGGCCTTCGTGCACCTCGCGCCAATCGCTGGCCAGCAACTGCTGCTCGAACTTGCGCAGCATACCTTTGGCCGTGCCCAGAATGTAACGCCGTCCGCCTTGCTTGAGAAACTCCACGTTGTCGGCCGAGACCATCCCGCGATCCATCACCCAAATCCGGTTGGCCTTGCCATACTGCCGCTCCATCGCTTCGACGATCTCTTCCACCGTGGTCACGTCGCTGCGATTGCCCGCGAATATTTCATAACCCAACGGCATGCCGCCGCGGCTCACCACCAGCGCAATGTTGACTTGCTTACAGTCCGGCCTGTGATCGCGCGAGTAGCCGCGTTGTGCTTGCGGGTTGCCCGCCGCTTCGCCTTCGAAGTACGTACTGGTCACGTCGTACAAGAGCAGGTCGTAGTCGAGTTGGAACAGTTCGCCCAAGCGCTGCTTGAGGTGTTTCTCGAGCGCCTGCTTGTGCGGCAGCAACTGGTCCAGCGCGCGATAGAGCCGGTCATCGTTGACCTTCGCCGCTGGCACGCCGAGCAACTCGGCCAACGCACTGGCCTCATAACCGTGCTCGGCCAAGTGCAACTCGCTGGAGCAGTCCAGCAGCCGGCCCAGCACCAACACCAGCGTCATCACCGCCCATGGCACGTCCTCGCGACCCGCCGGCAGCAGCCCTTCCAGAAGTTCCTGCAGCCCCAACGCGCGCAGCAGCGCCAGGCCCAGCCAACAGCCGCCGAACTGACGGCTGCGCTCGACCCGCACCCCTTTCAGGTCCACTTCGACATACTCGGGGACGGCCTCCTGAAACAGCTCGGTCTGCCAGGTCGGGCTCCGGCCCCGGGCGCACTGCCGAACACCGAGCCGGCCGCGCTCGTCGAGTTCGCCGAGGTAGGCCACCACGCGCTGCCGCGGCCCGCGCGCCGTGCGGTAACTCTCCACCAGCGCCCAATAGGCGTGCCGCTTGCCATCTTTGCGCCGGTAGCAACGCCGCAGGTACATACAGCAATCCTACGGATCTGGGGCGCGTTTTCAAGTGGGTTGGTCTACACTACAGCGCACTTTCACGACGGGGAGAGAAAATCCGACAGACGCGATGATGAAAACAAAAGACCACCGTCCTGTTCTGGAGATCCAACCGCCTTCGAGTAGGCTGAAAAAAGTTACGGTGCCTCTCGAACTGCGGAAGTTGGGCTAGGTCTTTGACCGAGTGATGATGCTGCTTTCATGTGGGGCAGGATGGAATCCCAATGTCACTTAGTTTTCCCCGCTTGCTTGCTGGGGAACCGGTAGCCGCGCCCCCAAACTTCTCGCGGATACGAACGGCGTTTGGTGCGTTTGGGGAGCCGGCAGCGCGCCACCAGAGCCACGATCCGATGGAGTTCCTGCTGCTGTTGTTTGGCCGTCCGGGCGGCCAGAACTTTGGGATAGCCATCGAGCACAATATTGCAGGCATAGGTAAAGCTCAACTCCCGTGGATCGATTCTGGCTCGTTGCGCGGCCTGAAACATGAGCGCGCGCACCAGGTTGTAGGCCATCACCGCAACCAGCAGTTCCTTTTCCATCATGTCGGTCGATTGTGCCGCGATGCGTTGCAGGCGGATCGTCTGTTTCAAACTGCGCAGGTCGGTTTCGATCCGCCAGCGGCGGCCATACAGTTCCACCACCTCCTCCGCCGGCAGCGACAAGGTCGTGAACAGATGCAGCCACTGCTGGTGTTTGCCGCGACCCACGCGCCAGGCAATCAGGCGTCCTGGCAGGCTCGCATCGGCCGTCCAAGCTCGCTGCGCCTTGCCGCCGTCCCACCGGCTGGGCCGCCAACAGACGGGATCGTCACCCTGGATCGAGATCGGACGGCCCAGGACCGATTTCGCTCGCACCGCAGTCAAGCGCAAGACCACCTCCAGCCCTCGCTGCTGAGCACTATAGGCCGTGGAGAAGATCCCGAAATTGCGATCCCCCACAATTACCGAACGCGCCGGTACATGCTGCATGGCGCGCTCCGCCAGCGCCTGTTCACTGACGGCCTCGGGGCCATTCATGGGGCCCCAGTAGGGGCGTTCCGCTAAAGCCGTCTCCAAGTCGTGCAACACCACAAACCGCAGCAGCGGCCAATGCGATTTGTGACGCGGATTGCTCGCCAGCGGAAAGGCCTGCAGCAGTTCCGGCTCATGCTCCAACTGCAGCGAGGATCCGTCCAACAAATAAACCCGCTGGGCGAGCACCGGTGCTGACTCTAACAGGCGCTTGCGGAGACGTTCGATGAGTTCGTCCATAGTGCGGCTCACCAACAGTTTGGGCAAGCGTTGGCGCGCTTGGCAATAGCCCCCGGTGGAAAGAGCAATCTTGCGCTCTTCGACCCGCTTACACCGGCTCAGCAAGGCATCGAAGCGGCCTTGCACCAGTTGCTCCACGCTGCTGGCCAATGTCCCCCGGGCTTGCAGTCGTTGGTTGATCATCATCCACAACACCACACGCGCCGAATAGATCCCGCTCCGCACGGTCAACTGCAACTGCTTCTGCAGCGAGCGAAACAACTCAGCCGTCGCCAAATCCAGGTACAGCCCAAACAACGCAGTTGCATCCATATCCAAAACATAACCTCAATGGAATGTTTTGGCTATACCGAAAGCCTCGAAAACTAAGTGACATTGGGATGGAATCCTGCGGCGGGTTGGCAACCCAATGCCACTCGTTTTTTGAATTGGTCGCGTCAGGCATTGCCGCCATGTACTCTGTCAGTTCTTGGGCACGGCGGTTTTGCGTTTTGTGAACTTGCAGCCGTGTCCCCACACTTCCCTGGGGCTCGAAGGCCTTTTGCTCCGATCAGGGAGCTTGCAGGAGGCAACCAGTTGGAGCATTCGGTGCAGTCTGGCCTGGTATTCAGAGGGGGTAGTGGCCGCAGCCAAGCCGGGCAAAGCCGCGTTCACCACATCTTGTGAGCGCGAAAAACTCAGCCGTCGGGGATTGAGATTGTGTTTCTCGGCGGCGGCGTTCATTACCGACCGGACCAGATTGTAGCCGACGATGGCGAGCACTAGTTCTTTAGCGATCATATCCACGCTTTTGCATCGCAGAATCTGCAGATCTACGGTCCGCTTCAGTGAGCGCAGATCCGTTTCCACGTTCCAGCGTTGACCGTACAACTGCAATAGCTGCTCCACCGCCAACGGCAGCGTAGTGAACAGATATAGGGTTACGCTGGAGCCGTCGGAAGCCTTGACCTGCTGCACAATCAAGCGGCCTCGCACGCAGGCATCAGCGGGCAAGTCGGGATGTTTCTTGCGTTCATAATCGCTGGGACACCAGCATACCTGCCGATCCAGTCCCGACTGTAACGGCAGTCCTCGCTGCACCACTGCGGCCCGGTTCGGTTGCAACCGCAACAGCACGTCGTGACCTCCCTGCGTGGCCGCAAAAGCTACGGAAAAAACCCCGAAGTTGATGTCACCCATCAGCACGGAATGATCCGGCAGGCGGTTCAGAAGCTGCTCGGTTAGCGTTTGTTCGCTGACTGCCCTGGGTCCGTACATCGGCCCCCAGCAAGGCCGCTCCGCCAAACCTGTGGTCAGATCCTGGGCCACCAGCATGAGCAGAACGGGCCAATGCGACTTGTAGCCTGGTGGATACGCCTTCACCAGTTCGGCAGTGTGCGGCATTTCCAACGAGGTACCATCCAAAATGAACACACGCCGATTCCAACCTGGCAATGCTTCCCGCCGGCTCTGCATCAAATGGTCCAATACGCAATCCGCCACTTTCTCCACCACCAGCAGCGGCATTTCTTGCCGCGCATCACTATAGGCCCCAGTATGGCAACTCACCGTGCCTTCACGGAGGCGCTTGTGCTCGGAAAGCAGCGTCCTGGGCCGTTGCTGCACGACTTGTTGCACAGCAGTGGACAGTGTCGCCTTACGATCCAGACGTTGTGAGATCATCAGCCAGACAACCAGCGGCAGGCTGAAGATCCGCTGCCGAACCCGCAGATGCAACTCTTGCTGGAGTTGCTGAAAAAAGCATTCGGGAACTGCTTGGCTATAGAGATCTAAAACACCGCGCAGATTGTCAGTGGACATGAGCGCTCCACTCTTTCATTGAATATATATGAAAGACAAAAGACGCAAAAAAAGGAGCTTACCGCTCCTGCTTCCGGAGCTTCAGCAAATCGAGATTGAGCAAGGCAATCTGCTTCAGTAGTTTCTGTGACCGCGCAAACGCGTGGAGATGCTCCTCGACTTCCTTCTTCCAGGCGGCGGGGATGGGGATCTGCCGCACCTTCCGATTGCCCAGACTGACCGACAAAATCCAAACCGGTCCATGGCCTTTTGCCTCGCCCTTTTCACATTTCTGGCAGCCGGGCTTGTTGCAGCGCACCATCCGGCGCAACAACGAACCAGGCAAGATGGTGGCAGGGTCAGGCACTTGCCGAAGCAGTCGATTGCGAGACGCCGCTAGCTCGGAGATCATATCTTTCATATCTCTACAATGAAAGATACAACATCTGAGCGCCCATTGCAACAGAAATCTGGATAATTGTTTTCGACCAACTCCTCCCACCGATCCGGCTTGACCCCAACCGGTCGGTGACCTCTTCAATCGATACTGCTTATTTCCTGTAAGAAAAAACGAGTGGCATTGGGTTGCCAACCCGCCCGGAGCGCCGGTCGCAGACCTAGCGCGCTGAACTTAACCGCCAACGCGAAATCCCGCGAGGCGCGGCGCTTGGACTTCCCGTTCCCAGGCCGCCAGTTTCGCTTTGAGATCTTCCGCGATTTCGGGATGCCGCGCCAGGAGGTTGTCTGTCTCCCGTTCGTCCTTCGCCAGGTTGTAGAGCCCTTCCGTACCGGAATCGTTCATGTACTTCCAATCGCCGCGGCGGACCGCTTTGCGTCTCGCCGCGCCGCGTTTGTAACGCCAGAACAGCGTACGCTCCACAACAGCCCGGCGGCTTGTCAGAAAGGGCAACAGGTCGATACCGTCGAAAGCTCGTGACGCTGGCGCCTTTGCACCGGCCGCGGCCAGTATAGTGGGCAGCAGATCCATCGTCATGGCCGGTTGTGCGAGCGTTCCGCCCTCCGCAATCCGTCCCGGCCAGCGAATGCAGCAGGGCACGCGGATGCCTCCTTCCCAGACGGAACTCTTCGTCCCGCGGTAGGGAAGGTTGCGGCCATTGGGGTCGCCGCCGTTGTCGCTGAGAAACAGCACCATCGTGTTTTTCGCCACGCCCATGGCGTCGAGTTGCGCCAGAACCCGGCCGATCGCAAGGTCCATGCGCGACACCATTTTGGAGTACACCGTGCGATTCCGGTCACGGTGCGGAGCCGTGCCTGTCTTCGGATCGAGTTCATCCGGATCCTGAATTGGCGTGTGCGGCGCGTTGAACGGGAGATAAAGGAAGAATGGCTTATCGCTCCGGCGCTTCAGCCAGTCCACGGCCGCACCGGCGAGCAGATCCGTCAGGTAGCCTTTGCGCTGCACCTTCACCTTGTTCTCGTAGAGCTGCGATTGGCCAGCTCCTTCGCCCATCTCCTCGTGCGTGAAGTAGTCTGAGTTGCCGCCGAGAATCCCGAAGTACTCGTCGAAGCCGTGCAGGTTCGGCCCGAATTTGTCCATGTATCCGAGATGCCATTTGCCGAAACAAGCGGTGTCGTAACCGTTGTTTTTGAGGAAGCGCGGTATGGTGGTCTCCGCTACCGGCAACCCGAGTTCGCCGCGCTTTTGCAGCCACTCAGCCTCGTCGTAGCGCCCCAGGTTGTTCACGCCGATGGCGCATTCCAAGCCGCCCACCCGATGCTGGTAGCGCCCGGTCAATAGCGCGCAGCGCGTCGGAGAACACTCGGGTGCATTGGCATAGAACTGCGTGAAGCGCACGCCCTGCTTCGCGATCGAATCGATGTTCGGCGTTCGTATGTCCGGGCAGGCATTCATGCCGACATCACCCCAGCCGAGGTCGTCGGCCAGGATCAGGACGATGTTCGGACGGCGTTCGGCCGCGGGCAGTGCCGCAGCCGAAACGCACAGTGAGGAAAGAAACGCGCGGCGGGTCATCCTAAGATCTTAGCTTGGCTGAGAACTGCCAGGAAAGACCGTCGCCGTTCGTCGATGTAATCGCGCCGGGCGCGCTGTTCGGTTGACGGTGATCATCTTGTCAGCGCCGGACCGCGCTCTCATCGGCGTGCGCCGGAAAGCCGAGGGCTCCGGCCGCGATGATCTTCCCAAGGCAGTTTCTACGAGTTTCCATTTATAGTTCAATTCTCGCCGATTGTGATGGCCGAGTCGGCGAGCCAGAACAAAGCATTCTGAGTATAATCTCGAGCACGGGAATCTGCCACGGACTACCGCCGTACGGGCGTCTAGGCCATTTGCCCTAGGGGTTGGATGGCGCGGATGCTCCGGCCGCTGGGTGGGATTCCGCACAATTTGGCGAATCCGGAGTCGCGCTGTTTGCCGGTTTGCGGACCTCCAAGACCTTAGGTTTTTGCTGCCAAAGAAAATGTACCGTTTAGTCCGTTTCGTCAGAAAAAATATTATGGCACTCGGTTTTGAGCTCTGCTGTGCGGCCGGGGCTTGAAAACCTGGTTGACGATATGAATTGCCTGACAAATTGCACATAGGTGCCTCGGAGTGGCCATATTTACCGGTTTGCCGACCTCCGGAGCACGAAAATTGGGGTAAATTGGGGCTATTTGTTTTTGACGTTTGTTGAAAACACAGAAGATCCGAGTTCGTTTCGTCAAAAAATAAATACGAGGTGCCCGTTTTCAGGCTTTGCGGTGCGGTTGGGCTTTGAAGACTTGGCTGACGATATGAATTGCACAACAATTTGCACATAAGCGCCTCCCACGAGGAGTGTAGCAGCCGGATTTTGGGCTGAAGGGTGGGTTGACTGTAAGTGATTGATTTTGTTGAGCAGAAAAAGTTCTGCGGATCGGGAACGACTGATGCTGCCCCTGCAACCAAAGGCGAGGATGGGACGCCTCGGGTCGCTGGCGCCCGGCACGGCAAGCGAGTGGGTGCAGTGGAGCGCTTCGGGCAACCTTTCGATTGACGATGCAATTAGCGACTGGATCTGTTCGATTGTGGGCTGGAGAGCCGACTGGGGAACCTGCGCCCGGGCGATGAGGCACAGGATGCTGGCGAGCAGGATCAGCCTTAGAGCTGGTGCGGCTAGAGAGCGGTGCGGCGGGCGGAAGCTTGTGCCTGCCGCACCGCCGGTCTATTGCAGTTTGACCGCGCCCACGAACGCTTTGCCCGCCAGGTCCGACACCTCTCCGATGCTGTCGAGCCCGGTGAGCACCTTGAGCTGGCGGCTCGCGGCTACCGGGTCGTTCTCGACGTTGGTCAGGGCGCGGTGGATGGCGCGCCACTTGTCCATATCCTGCGTAAGCTCGAAGGACTTCTGACCGGCTGATTTGGACTGAATGGACTTCAGTACCGGCAGGAGGCGCTGCTCGATGTCCTTGGCGGCCTGATTCGCGCCGTCGATCTTCTTAAACAGCCCGGCAAACTCGCCCGTACCGGTGCCCGCGTGGGTCACCTTGTTCTGGAGCACCTCGGCGCTCTGGGCCGCCCAGCCTTTCTGGATGCGGGCCACGTTCTTCGGGTCGTTGAGTTGGGTGACGACCAGGTCCTTGTAGGACTCAAGTCCGCCCGACGTGGTGATGTGCTGCATGGCCAGACGGGGATCGCTGCCGCCGGCGCGCCGATAGGCGATGTCGTAGATGCGCTGCAATTCCTTTTCGGCATCGGCAACGTTGACGGACTTGTCGCCCTGGAAGAGCTCGTAAATCTCCCCCTTCTGGTTTTTCTTTTCCATGAGGCCGAGGTCGCGGTCGGTGTTGGCGGTCTTCCCGGCGGCGCCTTGGCGAAACTCCTTGAACTCCAGTTCGCCCGCGGGCTCCCACTTCCCGCCGGGGGTCTTCCTGCGCCACTGAAATCCCGCGTTTTTTACCCCTTGTTTGAACAGGGGGTCGACCTTGGTCTCGTAGACGGTCCCTACCGCCTGAGCGAAGTTCTGCTCCAGCGCCGCATCCGCCGCCGCCCCCTTCCCGGCCCGCGCGGCCTTGCCGTCCGCTTTGATGATGCGCTTGGCGAGGAAGTTCTCGTTCAGCTCCAGAGCCTGCTTGACGCGCCGCGCTTCCAACTCGGCGAGCCTGGCCGCGTTTGCGCCCGAGGCCTTAGCCGTGGCAACCTCCTCCAAGACGGACCGGTAGGCCTTGATTTCCTGCTGGGCGCGCCGTTTGGCCACTTGGAAGGACTGGGACTCCACCGTCTGGGCTACGGTGAGACCGGGTTTCAGAGCGGGCGCGGGCGGCGCCACTCCGGTCTTCGCCTTTTCGGCATACGCGCCGCCGATCTTGCCCGCGACCGATTCCACGAGCTTCCCCGCGAGGAAGGCCTCCGTGCCACGCTCGAGTGCGCCGACCACCCCGCCGGAGCTGACGAGGCCGCCCCTTTGGTACCCCGTCATCATTTCAGAGGCCACCATGCCGGGAAGACCTGTCATGGCGATGCCCTGCTTGAGCCCTTCCAGGGGGCCGCCGTCGATGGTGCCGGTGGTCGCACCAAAGACCACGCCGACAGCGGTGACGGCCGCGGTGCTCGTACCTCCAACGCTGATCAGCGTGCCGGCGCCCGCCGCGTAAGCCGGGGCCGCGATCCCGGTTATCATGAGGGCCAAAGCGGCCCGGGACTTCACCTTCTCGGCCCGGGCTTCGTAATCCTCGTACCTGATCGCATCTTCGAGATTCTTGGCCGCGTCCTGCTCACGCCGCCCCTGGGTGGTGTTGAAAATCGCTTTTGCCACCTCACGAACCTTCGCCACATTTCCCTGGGCCAGCTCCGTCTGGGTAATCTGACGGGCAATGAACTCCTGAAGCTTGGCGACCTGATCCGGCGCGGCATTGAGGGCCATCTTGTCGACGGCAGCGGCCAGCCGGCGCGCGTCGCCCACCTGTTCCATCTGTTCCATGCCGCGGACGATCATCAGGTCGTGGCAGTAGTCGTCGGACGGGGTGCGGGTGTGGACATATTCTCCTGTCCTCAGGGTTTGGATTAGATCCCGCTCGTTCTGGATGGCGCTGCGGTTGTTGAGCACCCGCAGATAGAGCTCGTCCTTGCGCGTCGAATTCGTTTCCCGATTCCATTCCGCTTCGTCCCGGGCAAGGTTGTATTGGATCAGCTTGACGAGGCTCTCCTTCTCCGCGATGGACTCCGCGTTCGCTTTCTTCTCCGCTTCCATCTGCGCCTTCTGCTCCGCCGATGCGGCGCTTGCCGTTGAGGGCGCGGGTGCGGCCGGCGGCGGCGCGGCCGGCTTCCGATCCCCTGGAGGGTATTTGGCCGCGAGAGCGGCGGCGTTCGGGAACCGTCCGTAAGTGACCACCTTCTTGCCGGCGGCGATGGTTTGCGCCGCTTCGCGCGCGGTGACGCGGTCGATGAGGTTCGGTTCTCCAGGCTCAAACGCATAAGGGTACGGCGTGACAAACCAATCACGTCGCAGGATGTCCGCCTCGTTCATCAATTCCCCGGCGGGCCGCTTCGCCCCCAATGGCTCGGCTCCGGACCCACCGGCCTCGAACCAACGCACCCAGGTCGCTTCATCCGCGGGATAGACGATGGGCGGAAGGACGGCGTCCTTTCTCCCGTACGCAAGTTGGGCGGAATACATCTGGGCGTCCATAAGGCGTGTGGCTTCGCGCTGCGCGATGCGCCAGAGGTAGGCGATATGTGGCGCCGAAGGCCCCGGGGCCATTGTCCACTTCTTGCTCCAGGCCTTTGCCTTGGCCTTGGCTGCCTTGGGGTCGGGCGGATTTCCGAGCGTCTGGGCCTTCTTCTGAATATTGTCCAGCCGCGCGTTGGCGCTCTTCAGCACTTGTCCGTGATGGGTAGCCTCGGCCAGAGCCGCCTGGACGCCCGCCGTGTCACCGGCAGCGTGGCTGACCACTGCCTCGGCCCAGGCGCCGTCGAAATCCTGGGCGGCCTGATTGACCACCCCGCGGATGCCCTGTAACTCCTGCAGCATGGGGTTCAACGTCTGGAAATACTTGAGCGCCGCGGGGTCGGGGAAGTCGAAGAAGGGTTGCCATTTGCGGGCCCAGGCCTTCTCCTGTTCGGGGCTCAGCGGTCCGGCCAATGCCCGAAGGCCCGCTATCGTCGTGCTGAGTTCTCCGAGCGAGAGCGCGGCAGTGGACTTGGCAGGGTCGGATACCGGCAGTTGAAGCGCCGGACCCTCCGGCGACAGAGACACCTGGCCAGATGAGGGTCGGGACCATAGATCACCGGCGGGTTTGGGCAGGTCCGGAAACCTGACGCCGAGACCGGGAATGGCTCCCGGTTTCCCTGTCTTGGCCGCCGAAGCAGGCTTCGCCGTGCCGCCCATTTCGGCCGTTCGCTGCCGGGCGGATTCGGTCTTCGGATCCAACTCCAGGACCTTGGGCAGGTTCTGGGGGGCGCCGGTCGAATCCCCGCGGTCGAGGCGGGCGAGGTTGCTGGCGGCCGACTTGTCTCCGGGCTGGATCTTGAGGGCCGCTTCGAAGTCGCGGCGGGCTTCCGCTAGCATGCCGCTGTTCTTGTAAGCGAGACCTCGGTTGTTGTAGGCGCCCGCGGGATCTGGGAGTTTCAAATCGATTGCTCTGGTATTATCGGCGATCGACTCGTTCCAGCGCTTCTGCTCGAGGCGGAGCAGGCCGCGCTGGAAGTATCCAGAGGGATCGGTGGGGGCGAGTGCGATGGCTTTTGCCAAGTCCTGATCCGCGCCAGCCAAGTCTTTGAGGTTGCGCCGGACGATCGCACGGCGGATGAGGTAAGCGGGCGTCTGAGGACTCAGTTCGATAGCGCGATTGGCATCGCTGAGCGCTCCGGCCAAGTCGCCCGCTTCCTGCCGGAGGAGGGCGCGCGAATCATAGCCCTGATGGTAGCCGGGCTGCACGGCGAGGGCCCGATCGACGTCGGCGAGGGCGCCGGGATGGTCCTTAAGCAGCCGCTTGACAATCGCGCGGCCACCGAGCGCGCGGGCGTTGGACGGGTCCAGTGCGACGGCCTTGTTGGCATCGTCGAGCGCGCCGGCCAGATCGTTGAGGTTACGGCGGGCGTTGGCGCGGAGGCGGTAGGCCTCGGAGAGGCGCGGAGACCGGGCGATGAGACGGTTGGCAGCGTCGAGGGCCGGGCGATAGTCGCCGCGATCGATTAGGGACTGAATCTGTTCGATTGTGGGCTGGGGAGCCGGCTGGGGAACCTGCGCCAGGGCCATGATGCACAGGATGCTGGCGAGGAGGATGAGTCTTAGAGCTGGTGCGGCTGTGGCAAACATCGTTCTTTCACTCCTTCTGCGGACGACCGCAGCTGATACAGAATCGCTGACCGGGCTCTCCCGGAGCGTCGCAGCGCGGGCAGATGTTCGACGATGGCTACGGGACGAGGCCCGCATCGCACGCACTGATCCAATTGGCCGGATCCTGGCTCCACACCTGCGTGCCGGGGGGAAGGGATGCGAGGACGCCGCGTAGCGACGCTTCGTCGAGCGGCCCTTCCGTCTGGCCTGCGCAACTGTAATACCACTGTTTCGACGCGGTGGTGGCTCTCCATGCCGCCATTACGGCAGCCTTCTAAATTCAAGATAACTATATCTCAATATTTTCAAACGACACAGCCAAATCTGTTCAGAGCTGCAAGCTGCGCCGGTCGTGATCCGGAACCGGGACCGCGTTTGGTCTTCTTGTTGACTCGTTCGACTCCTTATGAGCGGTCATGGGGCCGTTGACCCCGGGAGTGCTTTCGCAGGTTCTGGACGAGCTTGAATGCGGACTAGGAGTCTGTCGGAGATAGATTCACGCCGCCGAATCTGCAAAAACATTTCTGGCGCAAAATGTCTTGAGCGCTGAAGCGTCCAGCCGCAGGATAAGGCTATGGGGAAGCGCTTCCGGACCGACCACCTGGATCAAGGCCTGCTGCTGCCGCCCTCGCTGCACGACTGGCTGCCGGAAGGCCACCTGGCGCGGTTCATCGCCGATGTGGTCGAAGAACTCGATCTCGGGGCCGTCTACCGGTCGTACGAAGGCGATGGGCGGGGCTTGGCAGCCTATCAGCCGTCGATGATGGTGCGTCTTCTTGTGTACGGTTACTGCCTGGGTGTGGTGAGCAGCCGGAAGATCGAACGGGCGACGCATGAAGACGTAGCGTTCCGGTTTTTGTCGGCGGATTCGCATCCGGATCACGATACCATCGCGGCGTTTCGTAAACGCCACCTGGAAGCGCTGGCGAGGCTGTTTGTGCAAGTGTTGCAGTTGTGCGGGAAGGCGGGCTTGGTGAAGTTGGGCCACGTGGCCATCGACGGGACCAAGATCAAAGCCAACGCCAGCAAGCACAAGGCGATGAGCTACGACCGCATGGACGAGACCGAGCAGCGCCTGCGCCGGGAAGTGGAAGAGTTGCTGCGGCGGGCGGCGGAGGTGGACGAGGCCGAAGACGCGCAGTACGGCAAGGGCAAGCGCGGCGACGAGTTGCCGGAGGAGTTGGCGCGGCGCGAAAGCCGGGTGAAGAAGATCCGGGAAGCCAAAGCGGCGCTGGAGCAGGAAGCGCGGACGGGGAAGAAGGCCGGCGGGCATGACCCCAAGGCGCCGGATCCGGAGCAGGCCGCGCCGGAGCCGAAAGCGCAACGCAACTTCACCGATCCGGACAGCCGGATCATGGTGGATGGAGCCAACCAGGGCAGCTTCATCCAGGCCTACAATGCGCAGGCGGCGGTGGACAGCCAGGCGCAGGTGATGGTGGCCGCCGAGATCACGCAGCAAGCCAACGACAGCCAGCAACTGGCGCCGATGATCGAACAGGTGGCCGTCAACATGGGCCGCAAGCCGGAGGCCGTCAGCGCCGATCGGGCTACTGGAGCGAGGCCAACGTCAGTGATGAGCGCGTGGCCGGCGTCGATCTCTATATTGCGACGGGACGGCGGAAGCATGGGGAGAAGGTGGAGCCGGCCAACGGCCCGCCGCCGGCAGACGCCGCCGTGAAGCAGGCGATGCAGCACAAACTGCGGACCGAGGACGGGCATTCGATTTACAAGATGCGGAAAGCCATCGTGGAACCGGTCTTCGGCCAGACCAAGGAGCGGCGATTGGGCTTCAGGAAAGCGCTGTCGGCGGCGGCGCATCGGCTCTTGCGGCTGGTTGGGAAGTACTGGCGCAGGGTGTCGAGTACGTGGAGCGCGGGCCGCGTCGGATGGACTCCAAGCGTCTGCTCGCGCGGATGATTCGCCGCCAGCGTGAATTCCGGTGAGATGGGTTCGAGATTCCGTTCACTCCGAGCCGCGCCGAATCGGGAACTTAGAGTGGATGTTCGAGAATGAGCGTTTCCCTTCAGGGTACCCGCCTCTCCGCTGTGTGACGCGTAACTGGGATCTTTACGCGATGTAACGATGAGGCGTTCCCAGTTTCCGATATAGCGAGAAATTTGTAAATGTGATAAGAGTATGTGTGCGCAGGAGTCATCCACAAAAATGCAGACATTTTCTGACTTATTCCGTACTGTTACTAAACTAACACCTTATAATTACCAGGAAAGACTCGCCGCGCAACTGATTGCAAGTCGAATATTAAGGATTCCAACCGGCGCCGGCAAGACTGCCGCGATCATTCTTGCGTGGCTTCACCGGCTCAGCGAAGGTCAACCCGACGCGCCCCGCCGAATGGTCTACTGCCTGCCGATGCGCGTTCTCGTGGAGCAAACCGTCGATTTGGCGCGTGAGTGGATCAAGAAACTCGAACTGCCCGTTGGAGTGGCGACATTGATGGGCGGGGAGGTCGAAGAGAAGTGGGAGGTTAACCCGGAACTTCCATACATCATTGTCGGAACTCAGGACATGCTGTTCAGTCGTGCGCTCAATCGCGGTTACGCCATGAGCCGCTATCGCTGGCCTTCTCACTTCGGTCTGCTGAATAACGATTGTCTGTGGGTCTGCGACGAAGTGCAATTAATGGGTGACGGCCTGGCAACATCGGCGCAACTGGCGGCATTCCGAGAACGCTTTCGAACTTTCAAAAACTGTCCGACGATTTGGATGTCGGCCACAGTCGATGCGCAGATGCTGAAATCCGTGGATAGTCCGGAGGCACCAGAGATTTTCGAACTTCAGCCGGAAGATCTTGAGCAAGAGGCTTTGCACCGGCTTTTGACCGCGCCAAAACGAGTGGCGAAAGCGCCGCAGGACTGTAACACCTTTTTTTCGTCAGTGGTTGTGATAGTACGAAACGCACGCTCTCAGGAGGAGAAAGCAATTCATGTCTGAAATGTTGAGTTTGGCCGGTCTGTCGGCTGCCATTAGCGGAGGCGCTGCAGCGCTCCGTTCCATCACGATTCTTCAACCCGTTGAAGGCGAGGGCGGGAAGGTCTTTCCCGCGACGTACTCCGGCGGAAAGTACGCTTCTGAGAAGCGCCGGTTGAGCGGCGACGACGGAAGCGAGCGCGAGGTGGACTGCGTGCTGCTTAACTCTGTGCAGTCTGAGGCAAATCACGCGGAATTGGCCTTGTTGCAGGCTATCGAGCGCGAGCAGATCAGTCTGCCGCTAATTGAAGTGGATTTCAGCGAGGCGAATGGCCAGTTCAAGAAGGATCTGCCGAACCTCACGAGTCTTGAAGTTCCACACCGGTTGGCGGATGCCATTCTGCGGGACAGCGTGACGCCGGAGGGAACTCGATTCTCGAAGTCCCAGTACGCGGCTAAATGGGGACGAGCGAATCTCTGGAATGCCACCGCTATCTATGAACTTTGCCCGACGGCCCTCGTGTTCGGAATGTGGGGTTCGCCAGAAAAGCCCGGCGGGCTGGGGGCGAAATTCGAACGCGCGTACATTTCCGAGATTGTCGGCGTAGACGCTTTGGTGGTGGATCAGAGATCGGGGTTCCGCGTAGATCCGCTCGGCGCCAGCAGCAAAGTTGCGTTGATTCAGACGGGAGACGGAGGCTTTCAGCTTGCCGGCGACAAGGCAAAGAACGCACTGCGTCCTTCGGAACTCAACCACGGCAATATCGTTTTCGAGAGCAGCAACGGCGGAATCCGTTGCCGTTTCGCCGAGCAGACCACGGTGGTGTCCTTCGGCGCATTGCGAAAGCTCCGATTCCCGCTCGACGGGAAGAACGATACAAAACGCGACGACGCTGCGCGGACGGTTCTGGCCGCGGTCGGTGTGTGCGCGGGTGTGCTCGCAAGCGAACGCGGCACCAGTCTGCGATCACGCTGTAATCTTCGCCCCGTTGCACCTCGGGTTTGGGAGATGCTCGACCAGCCGGGTGCGGCGCAGAAAACCTACACGATCAACAGTGAAGCGGCCATCAGTCTGCTGAATGAGGCGGTCGAGGCTGCTAAATCGGCAGGATTGACATGGATGGAAAACAAGCTGACGCTGAAGCCCTCTGCAGAACTGGTCGACCTGGTCCGAAGGAGTCAGGATGTCGCGGCTGCGGAGGATGAAGCGGAGGCATCATGATCGCGCTGGGCATTCGTTACCTGACCAAGTACGCCGTGGCTACGGACCAGGCGCGACAACGCGCGGAATGGCCGCCACATCCGGGCCGTGTCTTCATGGGTATGGCGGCCGCACACTTCGAGACGGGAGCGGACCCCGTCGAAAGAGCGGCGTTGGAGTGGCTGGAGGCTGCTTTTCCCCCGGCGCTACGGGCGAGCGACGCCGACGAACGATCGATCGTGAGAGCTTTCGTTCCAGTCAATGATGTGCATGGCGGCATTTCCCAACGGCCGCGCCAAGACCGTGTGTTCCCGCGTACGCGGCCTCACGATGATTGTGTATACCTGATCTGGAAAGCGGAGCCAACGACAGAAACTCGCGCCGCGTTAGGCCGGGTCTGCGCGAAAGTGACGCGCGTGGGGCACTCGATGTCAGCGGTGCAGATGTGGTTAGTGCCAGAAGGAGAGGAGCCAACGGCGAACTGGTTGCCATCCGCGACGGGCCCTGACGTACGGCTCCGTGTAGTTGCGACCGGCACTTTACGTTCTTTGGAAGATGCATTCAACGCCGGGGCGATTCAGCAGTACGACGCCTTCGCGGAAGAGCTTTCAACTGCAAAGGGGAGGGAGAAGACGCGTCTGAAGAACGAGATTCTGACGAAGTTTCCCGATGGGCGTCCCGAGTCGAAACGGCCGCAGCTTGTGCATTGGCAGGGCTATGGCCGACCCGCCCTGGGCGAAGATGATCAGCCGGTACTTGACGGGCCGTTCGACGAAAACATCGTCGTACTTACGAAGAAGGAAGGCGCAATGCTCGGTCTGGAGTCGACGCTTCAACTCACCGGAGCGCTTCGAAATTGTGCCATGAAAGCGGCGGGGGAAGCAGTCCCCGAGTGGCTGAGCGGCCACGACGAGGCTGGTGCGCCGAGCTTGCATCCGCACGTGGCGTTGTTTCCACTCCCCTATGTCGGTTTCGAATATGCCGATGGCCACGTGTTGGGCGTGGGCATGGCCGTCCCACGAAGTCTTCGACTTACGGGCTACGCGACGCGCGACGAGGAGCTGCGGCGGTACCTGGGTCCGATGTTCTTCAACCCAGACAGCGGCGAGGAACGGGACATCGAGCTTTGGAGGACTGGTGTCTGGGAATGGACGCTCGAGCGTGAGAAACGCGAACGGCCTCCGCTGACGCTGCAACGGTCGAGTTGGACGAAGCCCGGCCGGACTTGGGCGAGCGTGACGCCGGTGGTGCTTCATCACTATCCGAAGAAGCGAGATGGGGACATTGAACGAATCTTGAAGGAAGCATTCGTTTCGGCGCTCTTTCCCGAACCGGATTCTGTGAGCGTTCGCAGCGTGTCTGCCGTGCAGGGAGCGGGACATGCAATGGCGCTGCCGCCGTTCACCGAGGGCGGCGTGAATCTGTGCCGGTTTCAGACGCACGTTGTGGTCCGATTCGCGCAGGCTGTTCGCGGTCCGATGCTGGTGGGCCGCGGGCGTTTCAGAGGCTACGGTCTTTTTCGACCGTTGCCCGACGGGGAGGGGCAGCGATGAACGAATTGACGCCCGCTCAATTTGAAACGTTTTTTCAAGAGATCTACGGGTATCCGCCGTTCCCGTGGCAGAAACGATTGGCGAAGCGTGTCTGCGAAGCCGGATGGCCGGGTTGCGTGGACCTCCCCACCGCGAGCGGAAAGACCGCGTGCATCGACGTGGCTGTGTTCGCGATGGCGGTGCACCGGCGAGGGCCGCGAAGGGTGTTCTTCGTGGTGGATCGCCGAATTGTGGTGGATGCCGCATTCGAACGAATGCAGAAGATCCGCGATAAGCTGCGCGGAGCAAGCGACGGCGTGTTAAAGACGGTTGCCGATCGCCTGCGAGACTTGGCGAATAGCGACGATCCACTCGAAACGTACGAATTGCGCGGGGGAATCTACCGCGACGATTCGTGGGTGCGTAGTCCAATGCAACCGATGTTGATTGCAAGCACGGTCGATCAGGTCGGATCACGGCTTCTGTTTCGCGGGTATGGTGTCTGGGACAAGACCTTGCCGATCCACGCGAGTTTGGTTGCGAACGATTCTTTGATCTTTTTGGACGAAGCGCACTGCTCTCGGCCATTCTCGGAAACGCTGGAAGCGGTTCAGCGGTATCGCGGACGGGACTGGGCGACGCAAGATCTGTCGACACCGTTCGGATTTGTTGAGATGACCGCCACACCGGTACGGCGATCCGGTGAGCGTTTCGAATTGGATGATGACGACTACAAGCATCCCGAAATGCGCAAGCGCTTATACGCGTCCAAGCCAGCGCACTTGGTCGTGAGCAAGGCGCGGGCGAAAGATTTCGGGAAGTTCGCGGAAAACTTGGTGGACGAGGCCGTCCGGCTGGCAGGTAAGCCAGGATTACGAAGAATCGCCGTGATGGTGAATAGAGTACGGACCGCGCGTTTGGCGTATCAGTTGTTGCAGGAACGCGGCCACAAGGTGCGCCTGCTGATCGGACGCATGCGTCCTGTGGACCGCCTGGAATTGCCGCCAGACCTTAAGGCGATGCTGTCCGGCGAGCAGCGGACACCGGATGGCGAACCGGTATTCGTCGTCGCAACGCAGTGCCTCGAAGTCGGCGCGGATCTGGATTTCGATGCCATTGTGACCGAGTGTGCGAGTATCGACGCTCTTCTTCAACGCTTCGGGCGGCTGGATCGAATTGGCGATCTAAGTCAATCCGGACGGAGTGCCGAGGGTTGCGTGGTGATCGCCTCGCCAATGGCGGACGCGAAATACCACGATCCGGTTTACGCCGGAGCACTGTCGAAGACGTGGAACTGGCTCAATGACAAGGGCGCGGAGCTCAATTTCGGGATCTGCTCCGACACAGGAGATGCGACTGTACGAGAGCGGTTGCAACTCGCTGGCGAACAGGCCGATGGACTGAGGCGCGATGCCCCGCGATTCCCGGCCCTACTGCCGGCGCATCTGGACTCCCTAGTGCAAACTTCTCCGCGTCCCGCGCTCGAGCCGGATGTTCAACTGTTTCTGCATGGAATGGAGAACGGATCGCCGGACGTGCAAGTGGTCTGGCGCGCAGATCTGGATGTCGGCAAACCCGAGCAATGGGCGGAAATCGTCTCGTTATGTCCACCAGTGTCAACGGAAGCGATGGCGGTGCCGTTGCGGGACTTCCGATCATGGTTGATACAGAGCGGCGAGAAAAGTCATCTATCGTCGGACATAGAAGGCGTCGATCAAGAGACCGAGGGGCAAGAAAAAGGAGAACGCCGCTGCGAAGTGTTGCGTTGGCGGGGTGACGAGAGCGACCTGATCGAGAACGCCAACAAGATCCGCCCGGGAGATACCCTGGTCCTGTCGACCGGCAGCGGCGGGTGGGACGAACTTGGGCACATCCCGAAAGAGAATGATAAGGACGTGGCGGAGCGCGCTCGTGCCGCACTTCGCAGTGGATGGGTTCTGCGGCTGCATCCGGCCCTGTTGAAGCAGTGGCCCGAGCATGCCGCACGCGAGCGGCTGATCGGATTCGCAGGCGAACAGGCTCCGGTTCCCGGCGCTGTCTTGCAGGCGATTGTAGATTATAGGGATGCCGCGCCCAAGTGGCTTGTACAGATGCTAGACGCGCGGCCGAAGCGACTGGACCTGGACGCATATCCGAGCGACGGCGAGGCACCGGTTGGCTGGGTTCTGTCGGGGCAGTTCGCGGAGGCGGATTCGGGGGGCGACGAGAGTTCTGTGTCCTCTCCAGTGCTCCTCGACGAGCACTTGAAAGACGTTGTCGAAACGGTGAAGCAGGCGGCATCGGCGCTCATCACCGACGAACGCACGTGTCATAGCCTTGAACGCGCCGCCCAACTGCATGACCTCGGCAAAGCGGACCCGCGCTTTCAGGCGCTGTTGCATGGTGGAGATCCGATGGCCGCGCAGTTTGCACCTAAACCGCTTGCCAAGGGCGCACTCGCGCGACAGAGCAAACAGGTGCGCACAGCGCAGTGGGCGCAGAGCGGGTTGCCAGATGGTTTCCGTCACGAGTTGATCTCGCTGCTGTTTGCACGAGAGAAGCCGGACGTGTCCGATGACGATCTCGCGATGCACCTTATTGCGAGCCATCATGGACGATGCCGTGCGTTCGCCCCGGTAGTCGAGGACGATGGCGGGGATCTGGTCTACAAGGGGTGGAGAATCACGCGAGAGCAGCGGATTACGGGAGCGGCGCATCGTCTGGCGAACGGCGTTCCTGACCGATTTTGGAGACTGACGCGAACGTACGGCTGGTGGGGATTGGCGTACCTTGAATCGCTCCTGCGGCTGGGCGACTGGAGGGCCAGTAAAGACGAATCGGCTTCAAAGGAGAAAAAGGCATGAGCCCCATCGTGTTCCGGGGTATCGAAGGCGCGAACCCGCTGGGTTTTCTTGCGGCACTGGGCGCAGTGCGGCTGTTCGATCTGAAGTGGCGCGAACGAAACGTTCAACTGCGATGGGTTCGTGATGATGGTTGGCGGCCGGAGGTGTCGGGGTTGCCGACGGACAACGAGACGGAGCTTTGCCGGTTGCTGGGCGAGCAAGGGCCGTGGGCGCCGATCGAGGCGTTCAGTGAATTGGGGAATAACCTGACTGTCCCACGAGCGCTCTTCGAAAGGGTGGTTCGAACGGCGGCCGTCGGCACGACCGCCTTGGATCGGAGAGCGCCAGACTTTGCCTCGGCGTTCGGGAGTGACGTGTTCGAGGACAAGGACAAAGACCGCATCGATTATACGGACCTGTGCTTCATAACAGGTTCGGGGCATCAGCACTTTCTGGGAACGGCGAAGAGCCTTGCCGGGTCCGTGGGGCCGGAGCATCTTCGTGAGGCTCTTTTCGGACCTTGGCGGTATGCGGACAAGGGCCTCTCGATGAGGTGGGACCCCGATGACGCAAGGGAATACGCACTCCGCTGGCGCGATCCGAGTGTAGGTGGCGTGTCCTCTGTTTGGGGAGCCAACTTGCTGGCCTTTGAGGCGCTCCCGTTGTTTCCGACAGTGCCGACCGAAAAGGGACTGCGGACAACGGGGTTCCGCACACAGAATCGCGCTCACGAGTTCACCTGGCCGATCTGGACGCAGCCGGCGAGCGTCGACACGGTGCGGTCGCTGCTCGGCTTACGCCAATTGGGGGAGGAGACGCTGGACCGGAAGCAACTTCAACTGACGGGCGTTGACGAGGTGTTTCGTGTGCAGCGCGTTCGAATTGGTCAGGGAGCCAACTTCAAGGTCAGCTTTCGTCCGGCTCGGTCGGTTTAGGAATGACATGCGCTCCTCCTACCTCATCACGTACGACATCGCCGACGAAAAGCGCCTCCGCCTCGTATTTCGCACCATGCGCGCGTACGGCGATCACCTCCAGTTTTCCGTCTTCGAATGCCAGTTGACCGCCGCCGATCTGGCGCGGCTGAAAGGAGAGTTGTCGGGCATCATCCACCATCTGGAGGACCAGGTTCTGTTCGTCTACCTCGGTCCCGCCGAGGGCCGCGGCGAGCGCGTGATCACCGCCCTCGGCAAGCCCTATTCCTCCGTGGATGCGCCCTGCATCGTGGTCTGAATCATGGCGTCCCTTCCGTCGTCACCCTTCCCGGCGCAGCCCGCTCGCGAACTGCCGGATTACATGCCTGCCCGCATGGTCAACGAGTTCGTCTATTGTCCCCGGCTCTTCTTCTATGAATGGGTCGAGGGCCTCTTCCGCCAAAGCGCCGACACCGTCGAGGGCAAACTCCAGCACAAGCGCGTCGATAAGGCCGGCAAGCCCTTGCCGTCGCCCGAGCAACTCGCCGAGGAGACGCTCAAGACCAGAGCCGTCACGCTCTCGGGCGAACGTCTGCGCGTCATCGCTAAAATGGACCTCTTGGAAATTGAGGACGGCTGCGTCACGCCCGTTGACTACAAACACGGCAAGCCTTACGAAATCGACGGCGCGCTCCAGATCTGGCCAGCCGACCGCGCCCAGCTCGCCGTTCAGACGATGGTGCTGCGCGAGAACGGATACCGAGTCGAGGAAGGAGTCATCTTCTACTCCGCCACCAGGCAGCGCGTCCGCGTCGAGATGTCCGAAGACGTGATCCGCGAGACCGAAGCCGCCATCCTCGCCGCCTGGGCGCTGGCCGAAAGCGGGCGTATTCCGCTTCCGCTTGAGGATTCGCCCAAGTGCCCCGGTTGCTCGCTCAACTCCATCTGTCTCCCAGGCGAGACGGCCACTCTGTGCAACGCCGCACAGGAAGACGACTACGGGCAACTGGCGCTGTTCGAGGAATTACCCGCGCAACGCAAGCCGCCGCTCAAGGAGACACGCCGTCTGATTGCGCCGCGCGCCGATCTGCGGCCGGTGTATCTCAATACCCAGGGTCTGCGAGTCGGCCGTTCGGGCGAGGTCCTGCAGGTGAAAGAGAAGGACGCGCTGCGCCAGGAGATCCGCCCCATCGAAATCTCGCAACTCAATCTGATGGGGAATATTCAGGTGACGACGCAGGTTACTCAGTTGCTCTGCGAAGCAGGGATACCTGTGTGCTACTTTTCTCAGGGCGGATGGTTTTACGGCATCACGACGGGGCTCTCGACAAAGAATGTGTTCTTGCGCCAATCCCAGTTCCGTCTCGCGGCGGAGCCGTGGTTCTGTGTGAAGCTGGCGCGCAAGCTTGTGGGCGGAAAAGTTCGCAACCAGCGGACCATGCTGCTGCGCAACCATGTGGAGCCGCCGGAATTGTCACTGCGCCAGATGAAGGAGATGGCCGTGCGCGCCGAGACCGCGGAGAGTCTCGAAGAGTTGCTGGGCATCGAGGGCAACGCTGCGCGGCTCTACTTCGGAGCGTTCGACGGAATGTTGAAGGCCGGCGACGATGCCTCCGCGCCGGAGGGTTTTCGTCTCGATTTTGAAGGCCGTAATCGCCGGCCGCCGCGCGATCCCGTCAACGCGCTGCTCTCGCTGGGTTACAGCATGTTGGCGAAGGACCTCACGATTGCATGCTACGCGGTGGGATTCGATCCGATGATGGGCTACTATCACCAGCCGAGGTTTGGCCGTCCGGCGCTGGCGCTCGACCTGATGGAACCGTTCCGCCCGCTGATCGTCGATTCCGCCGTGATCAACGCGATCAATACGCGCATGGTGACGGCCTCCGATTTTCTGCGCTCCGGGGATGCGGTGGCGTTGACCCCGAATGGGAAGAAGGGCTTCTACCACGCGTATGAGTTGAGGATGGATACGCTGGTAACGCATCCGGTGTTCGAGTACCGTGTCAGTTACCGGCGGCTGCTGGAAGTTCAGGCGCGGATGCTGGCCCGTGTGTTGGAAGGAGA
The DNA here is from genome assembly GCA_963668605.1 of Bryobacteraceae bacterium. Classification (GTDB taxonomy): domain Bacteria; phylum Acidobacteriota; class Terriglobia; order Bryobacterales; family Bryobacteraceae. The sequence continues at coordinate 6,493,242 of OY764903.1, read as the reverse complement.
GACCGGAGATTACCCGGTCTTCGTGACGCGCTAGGCCACGCGAGCGGTCCGGCTCAATTCAGACCCCGGGCGCCGCTCGCAGGCAGATAGGCGTATGAAGATAAACGACTTCGAATCGCGATCCAAGTGCAAGGGCGAGGGAAAGCCCGGCTCGCTCGGGGACCGCTCGCAACATGTTGCGCAGGTCTTTGAAAACAGAATAGGATAGTGAGGCAGCTATTTCCGCAGCAGCAATGCTGCGGCCCCATTGAAGCCAACGTGAGAATCCCGCTCTTTACCACACCCTGAGCGAATTTCCGCAGCAGCAATGCTGCGGCCCCATTGAAGCTCCGCTGCACAGGCCAACGGCATTCCGATGGCTGAGCATTTCCGCAGCAGCAATGCTGCGGCCCCATTGAAGCATAAAACAGCCGTCCCATCACCATTTGAAGCAACTTGATTTCCGCAGCAGCAATGCTGCGGCCCCATTGAAGCGTCCCATACTTGATGCGTACTCCTCATAGTTTACTAGATTTCCGCAGCAGCAATGCTGCGGCCCCATTGAAGCCTCAATGACAAGCAAATAAATGGCAGAGTATAATATCATTTCCGCAGCAGCAATGCTGCGGCCCCATTGAAGCTACACGGTAGAGAACGTCGCCATGCGCCGCTACCGGATTTCCGCAGCAGCAATGCTGCGGCCCCATTGAAGCTCTCCTTCCGATATCTCCTGTTCGAACAGCGGAGCATTTCCGCAGCAGCAATGCTGCGGCCCCATTGAAGCTTGTTCTATCCAACAATAGGATATGTGTGGGTAAATTTCCGCAGCAGCAATGCTGCGGCCCCATTGAAGCTGCGAATAGCAGCGGTTTAGCGATGCCGTCCAGCAGATTTCCGCAGCAGCAATGCTGCGGCCCCATTGAAGCGGAGAAAGCCTGGCTGAAAGACCTCGACGTGTCGGATTTCCGCAGCAGCAATGCTGCGGCCCCATTGAAGCCGGCGCGGCCTCCCGCCTCGTGACCGCGCCCGAGCGATTTCCGCAGCAGCAATGCTGCGGCCCCATTGAAGCAAAGTGAGATTCAGTTGCATCGTGGCGTTGACGACATTTCCGCAGCAGCAATGCTGCGGCCCCATTGAAGCAGTGCTGCCCACTGATAAGTACCACGGTCGCAAGCATTTCCGCAGCAGCAATGCTGCGGCCCCATTGAAGCGCGGCCTCGGCATCCTCCACGGTCGGGATGTCGCGAGATTTCCGCAGCAGCAATGCTGCGGCCCCATTGAAGCCGGGACCTGTCGATGGTGAGCAAGCGAACTGGCGCCATTTCCGCAGCAGCAATGCTGCGGCCCCATTGAAGCAATACACTCTCAGATTGGCCGGACCACCTGGACATACATTTCCGCAGCAGCAATGCTGCGGCCCCATTGAAGCCGCGTGGCCGCTTCCTCTCTGGTGTAGTCCGAGGCTATTTCCGCAGCAGCAATGCTGCGGCCCCATTGAAGCTGCTGCCCACGGTTGAGTTGGCAAGATTTCCCCTTGGATTTCCGCAGCAGCAATGCTGCGGCCCCATTGAAGCAGGCTGGTGGCTGATTTCTCGGCGGCGTCGAAGGTGATTTCCGCAGCAGCAATGCTGCGGCCCCATTGAAGCAATATCCGAAACTACCGATTAGATTAGGAGTTTAAATTTCCGCAGCAGCAATGCTGCGGCCCCATTGAAGCACGATGCTTCGACGCAAGTTGACGAATTATATTTGATTTCCGCAGCAGCAATGCTGCGGCCCCATTGAAGCCGATATCGCGTTGTGCGGAGATATCGGCGGCGCGGAAATTTCCGCAGCAGCAATGCTGCGGCCCCATTGAAGCCTGTGATCACCGATCCGGAGAACTTGTCCATCTCCCCGATTTCCGCAGCAGCAATGCTGCGGCCCCATTGAAGCAGGGATTCGCAGTCCCAATCCTCCTGCGTCCATTCTATTTCCGCAGCAGCAATGCTGCGGCCCCATTGAAGCGAGGACGGCGTGAGCCGTGGCATCCTGAACACAGAGATTTCCGCAGCAGCAATGCTGCGGCCCCATTGAAGCTTTTTAAGATCATAGATAAAGGTTAATCGTTCACCAATTTCCGCAGCAGCAATGCTGCGGCCCCATTGAAGCCTGAACCGGCTTGAATAAGTAGAGACCGCCGCCGAATTTCCGCAGCAGCAATGCTGCGGCCCCATTGAAGCCCGTTCAACTGCCTCAGATGTTCGTTGGTGCCTTGATTTCCGCAGCAGCAATGCTGCGGCCCCATTGAAGCTTCCTGTGGGAGCCCAGGTTCCTTTGCGCCGATCAGAATTTCCGCAGCAGCAATGCTGCGGCCCCATTGAAGCCGTATGAGGGCGACGAACTGCGGCGCCGCTCGCGCGATTTCCGCAGCAGCAATGCTGCGGCCCCATTGAAGCGACTGGGTTCCTGCCGTCTTCGCTCACCCGGCCCCGATTTCCGCAGCAGCAATGCTGCGGCCCCATTGAAGCAACTGGATCGACAGCGACGTTGCCCGCGTGAGTTTATTTCCGCAGCAGCAATGCTGCGGCCCCATTGAAGCCGCAAGACACGAACGGCAAGACACGATCCGGACGGTCAATTTCCGCAGCAGCAATGCTGCGGCCCCATTGAAGCTAGGTTCCATTCGACGCATTCCTCACTTCGGATCCGATTTCCGCAGCAGCAATGCTGCGGCCCCATTGAAGCAAGGTTGCCAGCACCACGGCGACGTTCACGGTTAAATTTCCGCAGCAGCAATGCTGCGGCCCCATTGAAGCTCTGCCCGGTAGCGTTCCCAGGCCGCGCGATACGGCATTTCCGCAGCAGCAATGCTGCGGCCCCATTGAAGCGCCGAGCCGTTACGGACGATGAAACCCTGGACTTCCATTTCCGCAGCAGCAATGCTGCGGCCCCATTGAAGCGAGGGGGAGCCGGGGGTGCTCAACCTCGCAAACTTCAATTTCCGCAGCAGCAATGCTGCGGCCCCATTGAAGCGAGGAGTTCCCCGCGATGGGCGTGTACGTCGCGCCATTTCCGCAGCAGCAATGCTGCGGCCCCATTGAAGCATGTTAATGACGGGGTTAAGAAGGTCGGGTGTGCGGATTTCCGCAGCAGCAATGCTGCGGCCCCATTGAAGCTTCATATTAAAAATAAAATCAGTTATTCTTTCTTGATTTCCGCAGCAGCAATGCTGCGGCCCCATTGAAGCTTTAGTCAATGGAGTATCTTTTTCAGAGTCCATTATATTTCCGCAGCAGCAATGCTGCGGCCCCATTGAAGCCTGGTGCATGAAAAATGAAGGTTGCATTCGCAAGGTGATTTCCGCAGCAGCAATGCTGCGGCCCCATTGAAGCCTGGACCACTCCGATCTTACCGCGAAACTGTGCGTATTTCCGCAGCAGCAATGCTGCGGCCCCATTGAAGCGCTTGGAGCGCCGCGTTCAACTGATCGGTTTGCGCTTATTTCCGCAGCAGCAATGCTGCGGCCCCATTGAAGCCACGAATCCACGCGCTGGCAGCGTGCAAGCCGCAACTATTTCCGCAGCAGCAATGCTGCGGCCCCATTGAAGCGACTTTTCGCCAACCTGCGTACGGTCGATGATTGGATTATTTCCGCAGCAGCAATGCTGCGGCCCCATTGAAGCCGGCGATGGCCGATCCGCGCCGGTTCCACAGCCACATTTCCGCAGCAGCAATGCTGCGGCCCCATTGAAGCTTGCAAGTTTGGTGCGTGAAGCAGCCGCCCGCTTTGAATTTCCGCAGCAGCAATGCTGCGGCCCCATTGAAGCACAAGTTCCGGCGGCGACGTCATTATGACCGGGCGGATTTCCGCAGCAGCAATGCTGCGGCCCCATTGAAGCTCCATCCACAGTGAGAAAGTAGTTCCCGGTATCATCATTTCCGCAGCAGCAATGCTGCGGCCCCATTGAAGCTTTTCTATATTAGATGTAACTAAATCTATTCCACAATTTCCGCAGCAGCAATGCTGCGGCCCCATTGAAGCCGCGCACTCTCGGAAACCTATCATGTCCCCATTGTGGAATTTCCGCAGCAGCAATGCTGCGGCCCCATTGAAGCTGGGCCATCAGGTTGCGGGCTACAGCGCGACCTTTATTTCCGCAGCAGCAATGCTGCGGCCCCATTGAAGCAACGTTGACAGGCCAAACCATTATCGGCCATGATTGATTTCCGCAGCAGCAATGCTGCGGCCCCATTGAAGCGCGCCCATCGTGCCTGGCGAGCCGAACCAAGCGCACGATTTCCGCAGCAGCAATGCTGCGGCCCCATTGAAGCGTGACGCTCATCGATCTGAACGTAGCGGTGACTATAATTTCCGCAGCAGCAATGCTGCGGCCCCATTGAAGCTGGGCCATCAGGTTGCGGGCTACAGCGCGACCTTTATTTCCGCAGCAGCAATGCTGCGGCCCCATTGAAGCAACGTTGACAGGCCAAACCATTATCGGCCATGATTGATTTCCGCAGCAGCAATGCTGCGGCCCCATTGAAGCGCGCCCATCGTGCCTGGCGAGCCGAACCAAGCGCACGATTTCCGCAGCAGCAATGCTGCGGCCCCATTGAAGCGTTGTTGTCCTTGCTGAAGACGTAGACCAGCGCGACATTTCCGCAGCAGCAATGCTGCGGCCCCATTGAAGCATAATGAGATCACAATAACATCGCGCAGCGGAATCCATTTCCGCAGCAGCAATGCTGCGGCCCCATTGAAGCATCGGTTGCCCGATGGACGATTGATCGGATGGTGCGGCATTTCCGCAGCAGCAATGCTGCGGCCCCATTGAAGCCTGATCGGGCCGAAGTCGCGTCGCTGGCAGTGCTCCATTTCCGCAGCAGCAATGCTGCGGCCCCATTGAAGCGGAGTAGTTCCGCTCGGAACGACCTTTCCCAATCCGATTTCCGCAGCAGCAATGCTGCGGCCCCATTGAAGCAGCAGCGTATAACTGGGGAGGTCCAGAAGTGGGCCGATTTCCGCAGCAGCAATGCTGCGGCCCCATTGAAGCGAAGTGTGGCATCGCACGGTGGGTTCGATCCTCGCATTTCCGCAGCAGCAATGCTGCGGCCCCATTGAAGCGTCGGATCGATCGATGCATTGCATCGCCGCGAGACGCTATTTCCGCAGCAGCAATGCTGCGGCCCCATTGAAGCGCGTGCGGACCGTACTGCTAGAACACTTGCTTACTATTTCCGCAGCAGCAATGCTGCGGCCCCATTGAAGCTGCGCCACATAGATCCAGAATTGGCCGCCGAAATTCCGCATTTCCGCAGCAGCAATGCTGCGGCCCCATTGAAGCTAGAGTCTAGCACTGGACCCCAGCCGATCCTCCTCTATTTCCGCAGCAGCAATGCTGCGGCCCCATTGAAGCAGGGCAAAACTGGCGAGATAGTAGAGCCCACGATCACATTTCCGCAGCAGCAATGCTGCGGCCCCATTGAAGCCACGCCTCCGGCCTTCACCAGCGGGTGGGAAGCGGAACATTTCCGCAGCAGCAATGCTGCGGCCCCATTGAAGCAACACCATTGCTCCACCTAGCTTATTGCATTCTTGAATTTCCGCAGCAGCAATGCTGCGGCCCCATTGAAGCTCGTAGGTTGGAAGAGACTACGATCTCTTTGGAGCCATTTCCGCAGCAGCAATGCTGCGGCCCCATTGAAGCCCTTTCGCGGCGGGGCTGTAGCGCTATCGAGATCGCATTTCCGCAGCAGCAATGCTGCGGCCCCATTGAAGCATGCCGCGCTACCCGTTGACACTGGGCGTCACAGCGGGGATTTCCGCAGCAGCAATGCTGCGGCCCCATTGAAGCGCGATGACACCTGCAGCGGACTCGCGCGTCATCTGATTGATTTCCGCAGCAGCAATGCTGCGGCCCCATTGAAGCTCGTCGACCGCCACTCGCACCATTTCTCCAGATCGCAATTTCCGCAGCAGCAATGCTGCGGCCCCATTGAAGCCGGCTTCGCAATCGCCGGGTGCGTGTCGTGGTAGATCAATTTCCGCAGCAGCAATGCTGCGGCCCCATTGAAGCTCGGGTGACCTTCGTTGTCGGCGTCATTTACCATCGAGATTTCCGCAGCAGCAATGCTGCGGCCCCATTGAAGCCACGCTTCCCGCGCGCGGATTCGTGGAAAATTGGGCCATTTCCGCAGCAGCAATGCTGCGGCCCCATTGAAGCAACATGATTTTGTTATAAACGAGATTTCGTCCGTCCATTTCCGCAGCAGCAATGCTGCGGCCCCATTGAAGCTCTGACCGCGCCACCGCAAACAAGCGCATGCTCGCATTTCCGCAGCAGCAATGCTGCGGCCCCATTGAAGCAGTTCGGACCTTGGACAACACGGGCAATGTTCGACGAATTTCCGCAGCAGCAATGCTGCGGCCCCATTGAAGCTGGGGAATGTGACTATGGAGAGTAAGAGCGGTAAGGCATTTCCGCAGCAGCAATGCTGCGGCCCCATTGAAGCATCGTGCTCAAATCCGTATCGACAATCGAAGCCGGCATTTCCGCAGCAGCAATGCTGCGACCCCATTGAAGCCCGTTAGAAACGTTGATGCGTGTACCGCTGATACGGGCGGTTGGCGATCTTGGCCAGAGCGGCAGACGGCTGTTTCCATGAGCCCTTGGAGGTCATCGGTCGCTACCTGGACGGCTTCTTCGACTGACCTTCTCTTTCATTGCCACCGGAGAAACCATCCCTGCTCGTTCACGTCGTCTTTTCCACGAAGAACCGTGCCTGTGACTTGCCACCCGGCTGTTCCCGTACGGAATATGGCATCCGATATGCGCGATCTCTGGGGCTGAGATCAGCCTTTCGCCCCGTTCCGGGGCTCGGTATCTGTGACACCCTATTCCACACGGCTCACGCCGTGGGCTATGATCTTTCGCCCTTCGGGCTTCGCGGTCGGGTTGCGGCTCAGAGAACCCGCCCCGGGGCGAACCCAACAGCCTGATACGAGTGGTTGGCGATTTTGGCAAAAGCAGTCCACGGCTATACTTCTTTCGCTGGATTGCAGATTTCACGCTGGTTTGGGAATTGCCGGGTTCCTGGCATGCGAGTGACCGTCGAATTTCTGAGGGCACATGCCCCGGTTCATCATAAAGTTGCGGAAATTGCCTATCGAACGTATGGCTCGCTGGTGCGGCGGTCGAACAACCGCATGTCCGTCAGCTCTACACTGCTGCCCTTCGCCAGCGCTGAGAGCGGATCCAGATTGGCATGGCGACCGCTGTTTGGCGAAGCATCGACACGGCATCGGCACTGAAAAAGAAGACTTGCCTTCATTGAAGTTCATTTTTTCGAGCTATTCAGCCGATTCAGCCAACATTGCAGAGCTGTTTCCATGAGCTCTTGGAGGTCATCGGCCGCTACCTGGACGGCTTCTTCGACTGACCTTCTCTTTCATTGCCGCCGGAGAAACCATCCCTGCTCGTTCACGTCGTCTTTTCCACGAAGAACCGTGCCTGTGACTTGCCACCCGGCTGTTCCCGTACGGAATATGGCATCCGATATGCGCGATCTCTGGGGCTGAGATCAGCCTTTCGCCCCGTTCCGGGGCTCGGCATCTGTGACACGCTATTCCACACGGCTCACGCCGTGGGCTATGATCTTTCGCCCTTCGGGCTTCGCGGTCGGGTTGCGGCTCAGAGAACCCGCCCCGGGGCGAACCCAACAGCCTGATACGAGCGGTTGGCGTGAGCCGTTTATCGGATCCTGAAACGGGCCGGGGGGCCCGTTGCGGACGCGGGCGTCCGCCTTCCGAGTCATTGCAGCCGGCCGCGGCGGGAGCGGTGTACACGGCCGCCATGTCAGCGCACGCGGCTGTTCCGGTACGGTAGCATGGCATCTGATATGCGCGATCTCTGGGGCTGAGCTATTCCACACGGCTCACGCCGTAGGCTATGATCGGCATAGGGGCGGCGGTCACCCGCCGACCCCTGCCACACCACCGTGCGTACGGGTCCGTACACGGCGGTTCGAGTCGGTTGCACTAACAGTCCTCGAACAATGATGGAAGCCCAAGCGATTTGAAGTACGCATTAGAAAGCCCTACGGCCAGGGCCTTGGTCTTCGCGAGGTACCAAGGGCCTCGACTGCTGACAGCGGTGCGGCCCGCCAGCGGCTCGCGCACCCCCAGTCCCAACAGGGCCGCCCGGCGACGGCGCGGTGTTTTCCACTGCCGCCACATAGCCGCCCTGAGCCGCAACCGGACCCAGCGCGTTAAACCAATCAGCACCCTAGGCGTTTCGCAGAAACCGAAATAGCCTCGCCAGCCCCGCATATACGGTGCCAACTCCTCCATAGTCGTCTCCATGCTGACGCCCTTCGCCCGTCCCGTGATCTCCCGGATTCGTCGCTTAAACCGATCCAAAGCCTTCGGCGCAATGACGCGATTGACCTCTGAACCAGCCGTAAAGCTGAACCCAAGAAACTTCCGTTCCTGCGGTCGCGCCACCGCACTCTTGGCCTCATTCACCTTGAGCTTGAGCTTTTGCGTGATGAATCGCGCAACGCTCTCCATCACTCGTTGACCCGCTCGCTGCGAACGTAAATGTTACTGCCACCGTTTTCGGTCCAACGAGGTACGGCTCCTGCTGAGCCTGATCGCCTACAACCTGGGGAACCGGTGGCGGCGGTTGGTGCTGCCGAAGAAGATCGACCACTGGTCGCTGACGAGCCTGCAGCAGCGACTGGTGAAGACCGGTGGCCGGCTGGTGAAGCACGCGCGCTACTACTGGCTGTTGCTGGCCGAGAGCCATCTGACACGGCGGCTGTTCGAGAGCATGGTACGGCGCATCGACGCGCTGGCAGTGGCGAGCGGGTAAGGAGAGGCGATCGGAACGGCGAAATCAGGCGACCACGGAGGTGAGGGTGGGAGAGGTGTTTGTGGCAGGCGTTGAAAAGACGAAGTTTCCCGGATTTCGAATTTTACGGCAGGCCAAAACTGCGCCTTGCGGAGGGGAACACGGCTCCCAAAGGATAAGAACCGACCACGGAGGATCGCAGGAAGGAGGTGGGTGTATACTGGCCCCATGCCGGGAGCCAAAATGGAAATCCCGGCGTATTGCCGTAATCGGCTCGAATCAGCAATTGTTTCAGTCTCATTTAGGGAGATAAGGCCATGAAGAGTCAGGTCGTACTCTGGTCTTTCCTGATCACGGCTCTTGCGCCGGTCGCCACACTCGGTCAGGCTCCGGCCATCGCGAAAGGTGGCGTGTTGAATGCCGCCGATGGCTCAACCGCCATTGCACCCGGAACGTTGGTTTCCATTTACGGGATGAGTCTGGCACCCGGCACGAAGGTGGCACCCAGTATTCCGCTGCCTTCGTCGCTGAACGGCGTGTCCGTGGAAGTACAGGACGGAAGCAAAGTCTCAAACGCCCCGCTGTGGTTCGTCTCTGCCGGCCAAATCAACGCTCTCATGCCTTTCGGGGTCGGGTCTGCGGTCAACCTGCGGGTGCGAACCGCCGGAGGCGACAGCGCATGGGCGCCGGTAACGATTGTGTCCCGCGCGCCCCGCCTCTTCACCAAGACAATGGATGGCAAAGGCGAACCTCTGGTGTTCCATTCCGACTACACGGCGGTCTCGGCCGCAGCGCCGGCCAAGGCAGGCGAGTACCTCTTCTGTTACGCGAACGGTCTCGGCGCCGTAGATCCCGAGATCACCAGCGGCGCGGGCGGAGGCGATGACAGTGCGGCCGCGCCGCTCAATAGAGTCACCGACGACATGACGATATTGATCGGAAGTATGGCGGTCAAACCCGTTTTCGCCGGGCTGGCACCGTATTTCGTCGGGGTCTATCAACTCAACTTCCAGGTGCCGGACACGCCTGGCGGGTCACTCGTGTCGTTTACCGTGCGGACAGAGAAGGCAGAGTCTCAGGCGGGCATCTCGATGGCGTACAGCGGGACCTGGCAGTCTCTGGCCAACGCGGCAGCCACGGTGAGCGGCGTCACACTCAGCGCGTCGGGCGTTTCGGTGACGGCCGCCGCGGGCGTGCTCGCGGCCGGAGACACCCTCCGGGTCTACCGCGCGCAGAGTGCGACGGACCCCACCCAGATGAGCGAGCTTTACGCCATCGACGGCATTTCCACGCAGCCTTCCGCGGCGGTCGAAGTGCGCCTGGACTTCAAGCAGCCGCCAAACCCGACGGCCAGCTACATGATGCTGTTACAGGAGCAGGGTGCCCACGGACCTGTCATCCGCTTCGTGCAGGCCCAAGTGCAGGGCAGCCAAGCGGTGGCCAACCTGGGCCCCTCCGGTTCTTTGCTGCCCCGTAACAGCGCCGTGGTCTGGGCGGGTGAATCGAGTGCTTCCAGGTCACTCATCTTGGCTGCAATCGTGACCGATCCCGGGTATCGGCTCAGCACGAAGGGCAAGTTCCGGATGCGGGTTCCCGAGTGGAGCAATCAAGCGCAGGCCACTATTGGGCAGGAACTCCTGGACGCTCTCGACAATGCCTACGACTACCTGGAAGAGAAGGTTGGCATGAGTTGGAGCCGGCGGACCGTCCCCTATATCGAAGTCCAAGTCTACGCGTTCGGTAAGCTTCCCTTTTATTACTTTTACGAGAACGATGACATGTGGGGCTACCAGGAGAGTCCCAAGTCGGGACCGGACTCCTACTTCCTAGGTCTCAACCTGAACAAGGTCTATGACGGGACCAACACGCTGACGTCTGCCGTGCCAACCATGAAGCTCACCGCCGCACACGAACTCTTCCACTTAGCGCAGACGCTCTGTGACCCGCGCGATAATTCGGAGGTCGGGTCCAGCGGCGGTCCCTGGTATTGGATGCATGAAGCCGCGTCCACATGGCTGGAAAAGATGCTGTCGCCAGATCTGAACTACATCCCAGCCACGGTGGAGCCGCGTCAGGGGAGCCTTCAATCCAGCGACAACTATTCGGCCTTTCTGAAGCACGGCCTGGCTTATCCCGGTGGCGCCGGCGGCAAGCCGGCGCAAGAGCACGGTTACGGGGCGTCTCTGTTCCTCCACCACCTGGCCGACCGCAATGGCGGCCCCGGCTTCGTAGGCCGTTTGTTGGCATTGGAAGCAGGGCCTCTATCCAAGCCGCCGAAACCTGCCGTGAGCCCGGTGGAGGCCCTGCAGCAACTGGTGCCCGACCTGAGCGCGCAATGGCGGTCGTTCATCAGCAGCTATATGGCGGGAACCGTTTACCCGGGCGGCCCACAGTTTCCGACGCCCGACCTGCTTGGCCGCGGTAACGAGAGCGGACACGGGAGCATTACGCAGCCTGCCGATTCTTTGACGCCATCCTCGGTGAGCTTCATGGTGGGCGCGCAGGACCTTTCCGCACGTTCCTATTCGGTGACCGTGGCCAATCAGCCCCCGGCCGGATCGAAGATCCAGGTGGAAGTCGCTGGGGGGGCCGACGCGGAAGCCATCGTCTACAGGACGGGCCGCACGACTTTCGACAGGATCCCGGGGTCCGCTCTGAGTAACGCCCCCTTGTCGTTCGATGCCACGCAGTTACAGTCCCAGGATTCGCTGACGGTGATGGTACCGAATGGCCGGGCGGTGAAACCGTACGACCAGCTAACCAATATCACGTTGACCGTGGGCTACGAGCAGCCGCTGCTCGCCTGGCTGCAGAAGACGCGTGGGTTCAAGTTGGTCTTTCGCGGTTCCCTGTGTTTCAAATACGTCGATCCGACGTTCTCGCTATTCGGGCAGGAGTTCTGCCGGGCCAACGACTTCGAAATTCAGAACACCCCGTACTCCGGGTGGAGCGGCTCGCCGCCGCTGACTTGGACCGGCACCCATTTTGAGGCCAAGGGACGCGCTACCGTCATGGGTAGTTCTTCCGGCACCTACGACATCGATGTCGAAGGCGACTTGGACTCCATGGGGAAGACGGTGAAACACGCGCGGCTCCGGGTGATCACGCTCAGCGGACAAGCGATGTCCAAGTTCTGGGATATCGAAATATTCGACTACCCATCCGAATTTGGGGAGCTCACTTGCACCAACTGCTCTGCGTCTTATCAGCCACGCCTTCCCTTGGATCTGACCCAGAAGATCAAGATCAATGCCTGGACCGAATACACCGTATCGAACGGGCAGAACAGGGAAAGCTTCAGGTTCTCGCGATTTCAGGCCATCAACTCTACCTGGTTTACGCTCGGGCGGCCGTAGCGCCGCTACGTGAAGCTTGGTGGCTGAATGCGGTGAAGCAGGCTGTGCTTCCGCCGGTGGTATTTGTAGATTTGCGGCGGCAGGAACTTGGGCCTGGGGTGGAGCCGGGACCTCTGACTGTCTTTCCAATTCCTGGGCAGCGCGATTCCTCCATTACATCCTGCCCAGTGATAAGCGTTAATGTCTCACAACTTCCACATGCGCTTCTCGAAGGCGTTTTATTACCGCGATACTCCCGAGCAACTCACTATTCCGCGGTATGAGACGGATTCCGAGGTGGACATGGCGATTGAATTCATCCGCGCCCGGACCACGAACAGCAATCCGTTCTTCCTAACTTATTTCCGCAGCAGCAATGCTGCGGCCCCATTGAAGCAATTCGCAGACTTGGTTTGCCGGGTGCGGCGTCAGTTGATATGATCGGCACGGATCCCCCAAGGAGGAGCCGTGCCAGATCAAGAGAAACCAAATTCCAACCGTCGAAACTTTCTTCGCGGCGCCACCAGCGGACTGTTGCTGGTTTCGCCGCGAGTGGCCTTCGGATCCCAAGCCAACTCCAACGTCGAATTCGGACTGATTGGCTGCGGCAACCGCGGTTCGTGGATTGCGCCGCTGTTTATCGAGCACACGGGAGCGAAACTGGTGGCCGCGGCGGACGTGGTTCGCGCGAACCTGGACGGTCTCCGGGACAAATACAGTGTCGGCGCAAACCGCTCCTATTATGGGCCGGACGCCTATCGCGAACTGGCCGAATCGAAAGTCGATGCGGTCGTAATTGAGACTCCGCCTTACTACCATCCTTTGCACGCTCGCGCAGCGGTGGCTGCGGGCAAGCACGTTTATCTTGCCAAGCCGGTAGCGGTCGACGTGCCCGGCTGCAAAGAGGTGACCGAGGCCGGCCGCACTGCCGCTGCGAAGGGTCGCAGTTTCTGGGTCGACTTCCAGATGCGCGCGCAAGAGAGTTTTCAAGAAGCGACGGCCCGAGTTCACCGCGGCGACATCGGAAGCCCAGTGTTTGGCCAGTCCTACTTCCACGGCTCCCGTTCCGGCCTTACCAAGAATTACGAGGGTCTTGATCCGGAACTAATCCGGTTGAAGAATTTCTATAGCGACCTTGCCCTCGGCGGCGACATCCTTGTGGAGCAGGGCATCCACGTCGTCGATGGCATGAACTGGTTCATGCAGGGGCATCCCGTGAAGGCGTTCGGCACTGGCGGTCTTGGCAATTGGCGCGGTACGCCTCAGGACCGGGGCAATTCTGGATGGGACCACTACGCGGTCACCTATTGGTATCCCAACGGCGCGCACGTGCTGTGTAGCGAGATACAACTCGGGAAGTCAACGGGCGGCATTGTCACCAACTGTTTCGGCATTCACGGGACGCTGGAAACGAGATACAACGGGATGGTTCGCATCTACGGGACGAAGGCGTGGCCAGGAGTCGAAAAAGACGCCACCATGAATCAAGGCACGGCGAACAACATCAAGACCTTCATTCGTTCGATCCGCGATTCCAAGCCGGTCAACAACGCGCCCAGCGCCGTCGAGTCGACGCTCAGTGCGATCCTCGGCCGCGAGGCGGCGCTCAAAGAAGCGATCATCACCTGGGACGAACTTTTGAAGTCGGAAGCGCGTAAAGAAGTGAAACTCAAACTTCGCTATTGATTCGCAGAGACGGCTACGGCTGCAACGTGGAATCCCAGTCGCCCCACGGGCTGGGGTGCCGGCCGATCTTCACGTTGGCCTCCTTATAGTGACCCAAGCCTGCGCGCCGGAGGTACTCGGCCGCCGGGAGAAAGTCGTCTTTGCGGCGCTTCAGTTCGGCGTCGAGGTCGCGGTCGAGGCGCGAGTGCAATTGCTTTGCCTCGGGCTTGCCGATGAGATTGTGCATCTGGTACGGATCGGTCTGGTTGTCATAGAGCAACCAGGGGCCGCGGATCGATCGCACGTAGGTGTAGCGCGGTGTGCGCAGCCCGCGATATTCCGCGAAACCGTGGCGGCGGGCCTCGGTGATGGGGACAGCGAGATTCAGCAGGGTACCGGGTTCACCGCTGGCTTCGGGCCGCCCGTTGATGATGCCGGAATGGTCGGCGCCCTCGACAGAGCCGGGGATGGGTATGCCGGCGAGCCCGAGCAGGGTCGGGAAGATGTCGGGCGCATTGAGCGGTGTCCGGATGCGGCGGGCCTTCGTTCCAAGTTTGCGCGGATAGCGCACCAGGAAGGGCACGCGGATCGATTCGTCCCACGGGTATAGTTTCGTCGTGAGCCCCTGTGAGAGCATCATGTCACCGTGATCGGAGGTGAACACCACGATGGTGTCTTCCGCGATGCGGGCGCGGTCGAGTGAGGCGAGCAGGCTATCAACGCATTCATCGAGCGCGGCGATGTGGGCGTAATAGCCGCGGAGCATGTCCCCGGCCTCTTCGCGCAGGTCCTTTGGCACGTTGTCGCGGAACCGGATCTCCCGACCTTTGTACATGGCCTCAAATTTTTCGGGAGCCGTGTGCAGCGGGAAGTGCGGCGGACCGAGCGAGAGGACCAGGCAAAACGGTTCGCTCGATTTTGCCTGGCGCTCGATGAAGGAGCAGGCGTCCGCCGATTGGGCGAAGGCGTCGTAGCCGGGCCAGTATTTTGGCGTCTGGTCATTGCCCTCGTAGTAGAGCGACTTGTTGTAGTTGTGGGTGCAATCGCACACTTTCCAGTAGTCGAAGCCGAAGCGCTTGTCAGGCGGGATGTAATCCTGACGCCGCTCGTTCGCACCCTTGGGACTGCCGTAGAGGTGCCACTTGCCGATGTAACCGGTGCTATATCCGGCACGTTTGAAGGCTTCTCCCATCGTGACGCCGTTCGGTTGGAGCGGCACGTCGTTGATGAAGACGCCGTTCGTCAGAGGGTACTGGCCGGTAATGAGGCTGGCGCGGTATGGACAGCAGACGGGGCAACTCGAAACAGCGGTATCAAAGCTCACGCTTTGGCCGGCGAGGCGATCGATCACGGGAGTGCGAACGTTCAAATCGCCGTTGTAGCCGGTGGCCTGCGTGCGCCATTCGTCGACCAGGATGAAGAGCACATTGGGCCGGCGGGCGCGCTGGCCGAGGATGACGGGCGCGCTCGCGGCGCCGGTGGCTACGGAGCGGAGGAATTGCCTTCGATCAGTGTTCATAGCGATCAGAGACATCATACAGCAGGGCGTGGGGAACTGCGCGCGGCAAACTCAAAACCCTCGTCGATAGCGCCAATAATTGGCCGGCAGGTGTTATGCTTTACGAGGTACGCAGGGATTAGTACGTCCCGCAAGGTGGACTGAGCGAGTGAACCGGTTCACAACGACTATTGCGCTGCCCCGAAAGGAACTGGCACTGTGACCAAGAGAGAGCGAGTTGAGACGGTCTACGCGATGGGCCGGGCGGACCGTGTCCCATTCGTCCCCGCGATTTACGAGCACAAAGGCGCCCTGATCGGGAAGTCGCCGTCCGAAATCTGTCGCAATGCCGAGTACTTGCACGCCGGGCTGGTCAAGGAATTGGAAACGTACGACCCGGACATGCTGGTTATCGGCATTGATGTGTACAATGTCGAGGCGGAAGCGCTTGGATGCAAGGTGGTCTACTTCGAAGACAGCAACGATTGCCCGGGCATTGTGGAGCCGATCATCGACAGCCGGGCGGCTCTTTCGAAGCTTGGCATTCCCGACCCGGACAGCGCTTGCCGGATGCCCGTGTACCTGGAGGTTGCAGGCAAGCTCTACGGTGAGATCGGACGCAACGTGATCCTACGTGGCGCGGTGACGGGACCGTATTCTATGGCGGCGGAGTTGATTGGCGCCGAGAAGTTCGTAATGCTGACCGTCGAAGACCCCGACTTCGCGCGAGAGGTGATTGAGTTCTGCGCGCGTGTCACCGTGGAATTCGGCAAGGCATTTCTTCGACGAGGGGTCGAACCGATCATCTTCGATTCCCGCGCCACTCCGACGCTAGCGTCTCCCCGCATAGTCAAATCACTGGTCTTGCCGGTTTATCGGGACTACGTGCTGCCGGAACTGAAAGCTGCGGGAGGACGGTTCCTGCCGCTCATCATCGGCGGCAACACAACTTCGATCATCGACGACCTGATCGCTACGGGAGCCACACAGTTTCTTTCGGATCGCCCTGCGAACCTCGCAAAATGGTGCGAAAAGGCGCTGGCCGCCGGCGTACCTGTGCGCGCCAACGTGGATGCCCTTCTCGTGAACCGTGGCCCGGCTTCGGCGATCCGGCGGCAGGCAGTTGAGATCCTCAAAGAATTTCACAACCAGCCCGGATTCCTGCTGGGTTGCGGCATCGTGGCGTATGACGGAAATCCGGAGTTCGTGCACGCGATCCGGCAGACACTGGACGATCTGGCGGCCGGCACGCTCGACTTCGAAAAAGAGTGCGCGTCGGTTCGAGAGAAAGAGTAAGACGCCGCGGCTTGCTCGCAGTGTAGCGCCAGCGCACGCTTAGTGTGGCAACCGAATCAGCCAGTTCCTGATTCACCGACTCCCGGTTGAACCACCCACAGGCGGCGCTTGCCGTTGTCTGCGCGGCGGATTTCACTCACCTGCACGACTTCGACCTTCGCTTCAACCCCAAACTGTCTGCAGAAGTTGCCGCGGACCTCGGCTTCGACCTCCGCCCATTCCCGCTGGCCGTCGGCCACCAGGCGGATCTCAAAGTTGTCCACGGCGCGCTGCGTCACCTGGAACTCCAGCACCCCCGCTGTGCCCTGGATCACGACCAGGGCAGCCGCCGAGTGCATCCGGCGGCCGTCGCGAAGCCGCACCCAGTCGCACGCACGGCCCTCAGGAAAACTCAGCAGCGGCAGCGTGCGCCCGCACGGGCAGGGCCGGTCAACCCAATGTGCGACGTCGCACAGGCGGTAGTTCAGCAGTACCGTTGCCCGGTTCATCAGGTTCGAAACAATCACCTCGCCGCTCTCACCCGGCTCCACGTCGGCGCCATTCTCATCCACCAAGCGCACATCGTACAAGTCCGCGTTCTGGTGGATGCCGGTCCAGTGCTCGCAACTGAAGCCGATTTTGAGGGCTTCTACGGCGCCGTAAATGCTCACCAGGCGGGCTCCGCACTGTTCCACCAGGAAGTTACGCGACTCGGTCGTGATCCCTTCACTGGTCACTACGAAGCCGAACCCCAGCTTGCGTGCCCCGTCGCGGCTGAGCGAGGTCGCCATGTCGCTCACATAGCTGCCGTATGAGTTCACCACGTGCGCTCCATACTCGATGGCGCCTTGCAGGCTAACTGCCGGATCCTGCTCCAGGGACATGTAAAGCCGGCTCGGCAGCCTGCCTGCGGGCACCCAGGTGTGCCGGGCGATGAACGCCTGGATGAGCGCGTTGCTCGAGGCGTAACTGCCGATGCAAACCTCTCGATATCCGGTTGTGGGTGCTGCGGAGCCTGGAACCACCTGCCGGTCGCGCACACCGTGGGCGGTATTAACCAGCAGGCTGGCTCCGTCCACATACACCGTGCGTGATGTGCCCGTGCTGCCTGAACTGAGCAGTCCCAGCCAGTCGCTGCGATCGACGTCCTGGGCCAGAAAACGCTCGATATCCTGATGGATCTCTTTCGGGTCGATCAGGGGCAGTCGCCTCAGGTCCGCTGCGGTCCTGAAGTCCGCCGGCGTCAACTCCAGGCGCCGCATCGTCTCCTGATAGTAGGGCACGTGCCGCCAGGCGTACTCCACAATTGAACGCACGCGCTGGTCGCGAGCCCGTTTCAGTGCACCCGGATCCTGCCAGGCGCCTCGGCTTTCCGCCGCCATCGAGGCCACGAGACGCGCCGTATTGACCAACCGCTTCAGAATGGGAGTCTGGCTTTCTGGCATGCGTGCGAACTCGACGCGCCGCTGGGGCGCGTTCTGAATTCTGATTCACCACTATACCGCCAAGAACGAGCATCGATTCGCACGAGACTCTGGAGCCGATGGTCGATCGCCCCTTCACTTTCTACATTTGCCGAGCCCGAAGGGCGAAACATCATAGCCCACGGCGTGAGCCGTGTGGAATAGCGTGTTAAGAGATACCGAGCCCCGGAACGGGGCGAAAGGCTGGTCTCAGCCCCAGAGGTCGCGCATATCGTATGCCAGGCCATGCTTCCTTAGGAATGTCAGAAATTCCTCTTGGAACGAAACCCGGCGATGGTGCTCTTGCTGCGCCGCGATGTAGTCCGTCACATCAGTCGCCCGGGAGCCACTCACGGTGAAGGCACCGTATCCGGCCTGCCAGCCGAAGCGCTTGTGCTCCGGAAACTGTTCGTGTACCCAGCGGGACGAATTGGTCTTCACGACTCTCAGCAAGTCCGAGATCGACTCCGTGGCAGCGACGTACACAAGCAGATGAACGTGATCTGCCGGACCATTGATGATCAGCGGAACACCCTTTCGTTCTCTGACAATGCCAGCCATGTACGGGAACAGCCGGCCGGCAAGCTGAGGTGACAAGTCACAGGCACGGTTCTTGGTGGAAAAGACGACGTGAACGAGCAGGGAAGCGAAGCTGTGCGGCATAGACTTACGCCCCGTTCCGGGGCTAGGTGGCCGATCCGATGCGTCCCACGGCTCACGCCGTGGGCTATGATCTTTCGCCCTTCGGGCTTGGCAGCGGACCATCTCAAATAGATAGTGGACCGCTAGGCTCCGAATTCTCATCCACAAAATGTAGAAAGTCCAGGGGCAAAATGGAGGTCGCTCGCGAACGCGGCAGTCCGCCAGATCTCATTTCTGTGCCGCACACCCATCCGCGCGTGTGATGAACAAACAATCCTACCGGCTTTGGATAGAATGACTCTCAAGCGATTCGCCTTCGGGCGATTGGCTCTGAGCCGCATGGATCGTTTTTGCAACACAGCAGCGGATGAGAAGGAGAAGACGATGTACGAACCAGTGCAACCAACCCGCCGCGGATTTGTCGTGCAGATGGCCGGAGGTGCGGCCGCGGCCCTGGCAGGGTCTGTCGTCCCGGCTACCCGTGCAGCGAACGTCGAGTGGTTCCGGGCGGCGAAGTTCGGACTCTTCGTTCACTATGGGCTGTACTCGCTCGAAGGACGCCACGAATGGCTGATGTTCCGCGAGAAGATCCGTCCGCGCGACTACACGAAGCTGGCCGAACGCTTCACTGCGAAACGATTCGACGCAGGAGGGATTTGCGATCTTGCCAAAGACGCCGGCATGAAGTACGTGACCTTCGTGGCCAAGCACTGCGACAGCTTTTGTCTCTGGGACACGAAGATGACAGACTTCAACAGCGTGAAAGCGCCGGCAGGGCGCGATCTGGTCAAGGAAATGGCGCGGGCGTGCAATCAGCGCGGTCTCGGATTCTTCGTCTTCTATGAGCACGGCTTCGATTGGAGGCATCCCGACGGGCCGGCGCCATGGGATTGGAAATCCAAGTCCGTCAGACCTGCGTACGATCCTCCCGACGATTGGTACACGGCGCGCGACAAGTACGACTTCCAGCGCTATCTCGATTACGCCAGCGGCGGGATTCGCGAATTGCTGACGAACTACGGACCGCTTAGCGGCATCTGGCTCGATGGCGCTGGCATTCCGGCCTCGGGAGACAAATCTAAATTCAAACTCCCGGAACTCTATGCGCTGATCCGCAAGTTACAGCCCCAGGCGCTGATCTCTTACAAATGGGGCATTGAGGGCAGCGAAGACTTCCTCGCACCGGAGAAACCGCAACTGGAGCGGGTGGTGGACCGGCGCGGCCGCCCGATGGAGGTCTGTTGGACCACGCAAAAGGGAAGTTGGGGATGGAAAGCGGACGCTCCGAACTACACCGTCGACGAGGTTTGGGACGAGTTGAAGCGGGCACGCCGGCTGGATGCCAACTTCCTGCTGAACATCGGCCCGCTGGGCGACGGATCGGTGCATCCCGAACAGGAAAAACTCTTGCGAGAGATGGGCAAGCGCATCCGTCAGCACGGCTTCCCGGCGTAGTGCCTGAGCCAGGCGCCAGGTGGAGGAACGGGGCCGCTGCAGCAGCGGCGGCCATCCGTAGGAATTCTCCTCAATCGGGTAGCGGACCTCTCAGAGGGCGCCTTCGCCGTAATAGCCGCGGTAGATGTCCACCGGATCTTCGGGGACTACGCGCTTGTCGTTCTCTGCGACGAAACCATCGACCAGTGCCCGCAACTCCTGCAGAACCTTCTTGTGGGCCGGGACCTTCGCCAGATTGTGTATTTCGTCCGGATCGGACTTCACATCGTAGAGCTCTTCGATCGGCTTTTCTGCCGCGGCGAACAGAGCTTGTGCGGCGTTCAACTTACCTTGTTTGTTCCATTCCTTGACCAGGTTCCAGGTCGGGTATGCGCCCTCCTTGTACGGATTGGTCTGCATATAGGGAATCCCTGGGAAGTAATTGCGGATGTACTTGAACTGTTTCGTGCGGACGGCGCGCATGCGATCGATGGAGATATCCATGCGGTCACGGGCGGCGAAGATGTGGGATCTGGATTTAAAATCCGGTCCAAAGATATCCTGGCCCTGCACAGCGCCGGCCGGTGGCCGGATCCCGGCGAAGCCTAACATAGTGGGTGCGAAATCAATGGCGCTGACGAACCGGTCGTCCACGGTGCCCGCGCCTTTACGATCCGGGAAGCGAATGATGAGCGGGATGTGAATGCCGCCATCATAGAGAAACTGCTTACCGCGGAAGAGTGGGCCATGGTCGCTCGAGAGCACGACGACCGTGTTATCGGCGAGTCCCTCCCGCTCCAGGCGGGCGAGGAGTTGGCCCACATATCCGTCGGAGAGATGAATGGCATCGAGATAGTTCGCGTACTCGTCGCGAGCGATTGGACTGTCGGGATAATATGCGGCTAACTTCAGTTTGTCCGGATCGACGAGTTCGGATTTCGGCAGTTTGCGTGCAGTCTTCCAGCCATCACCCTTGTGCGTTTCGAGAATCGCGATGTGGGCGAAAAAGGGCTGGCCCGGCTTGCGCTGGTTCCAATCGGTCCCGGTAAAGAACGCACTCTTGTCGGGGCCATTGAGAAAGAAATTTACATCGATCTTGCCGGAGCCCTCGGCGCCGTGCATGCCCTTCTTCTTTCCGGGGCCGGCGGGCTGCAGGTTGCACGTGAAGTAGCCGGCATCGCGGAACCACTCGGAAATGTGACGCGTGGGAGCGGGCAGCGGTTGTTTGTGCCAATTCCAGGTGCGGTGCTGGTGTGCGCCTATTTTAGTTTGATAGCAGCCGGTCATCAGCGCCGAGCGGCTGGCGGAACAGACAGGACCGGTCGTGTACGCACTGTTGAAGCGGATGGCCTGGCTGGCGAATCGGTCCAGATGCGGAGTGCGGACCAGAGGCTCACCGTAGCAGGCGAACTGGGGACCGGTGTCCTCCATGATGATGTAGAGGACATTGGGACGGTCCTGTCCCGCTGGCGCGGCGGACAGGGCGCGGTTTGCCGTGGCGAGCGCGCCGGCGTGCAGGGTGGTTTCCAAGAGACTGCGTCTGGAGAAGTTCATATGGCTGATTTCATTGTTGCCGATTTCGCGGGTCCTCCGTGCGATCCACGCCGCCGTTGTCTGTCTTCAAGTTACAGAGTTCGAAATGCCTGTCTTGCTGGAATTCCACCAGCCGGAAAACTCCGCAGCGGATGGCACTGTGTGGCGTCGCGCCACGGGCGGCATGCGGAGCTACTAGTGCCGTGCCGTACGGGGTTTCGTCTTCTCAGCGCTCCGCTTTTCCGGAAGCTCCCGCCAGGGCAAATGGCCTGGCGAAGGGCGGCAACGTAGAGGTGGCGGCCGACGCTGCGCCGGCCGTCCCCCAAAAACTGTCAGCCCTCGTGGGCCTTGACAGTCTCGCTCCATATCAGAAGACGAGTTTCAGCGCCAACTGCACGAGCCGGGCCGGATCGGCTCCTGTGATGCGCCCCATTCGCGTCCCTGCGTTCACGCTCGCATTCGGGTTTCCAAGATTGACGTTGTTGAAGGCGTTGAAGAACTCTGAGCGGAACTGTAACCGCCATTTCTCCCGGCCGGGCACGCGGAGGCTCTTGAACAGCGCCAGATTGCTGGTGAAGGTTGCCGCGCCCAATAATGTATTGCGGCCGACGTTGCCGTAAGTCCCCGCTGCCGGTTGGGCGAACGCGCTCCGGTTAAACCAGTTCAAAATCTTATCTTCCTTCGAGCGGTTGTCGGGAAGCAAAGGATTGCCGATAAGGTTAGGCCGCTGGTTGGCGGTTCCGCTCAGAGCGATGTCCACTCCCGTTGTGACGTTGATAGGCTGACCGGATTTCGCCGATACTAGACCGTTTGCCTGCCACCCGCCAAGGAGCCCCCGTACGATGCTGTGGCTCTTTGCCAGTCGCGGCAATTCCCACATCCAGGATCCGGAGAAGATGTGCTTCGCCTGAAAATCGGATAGGGCGTAGTCGCGGCGTAAATCGAACACATTCGGCGGCCCGCCGCCTTCGCCAATGCCCGACGTCAGATCGATGGAACGCGAAAAGCTGTACGCTGCCTGAAAAGAAAGACTCTTGGTGAACCGCCGGTTGGCCATCATCTGCAAAGCATTGTAGTTGGAGTTTCCCTCCGTCGAGAACACGTTGTTGTCTCCGAATCCCTGTAGGATCCGGCGTTTGTCGGTATTCCCGAGAGTCGCACCCGGCCCGTAGATAGCGGGGTTGGCGGATACTGCCATCAGCAGTTTCCGTCCCAGTTTGCCGACATACCCAACCTGGAGAGAGAAGTTCTTCGAAATCTCCCGCTGCACGTTCAAGTTGAACTGCTGAACGTAAGGCGTCCGCAGATTGGCATCGGGAAAAAACACCTGCTGCACACCTACGAACAAAGGATTGGGAAGCGTGAGCGTGAGCGGGATGGCAGGCAGTCCGCGGAGCGGATCGGACAGGCTGAAAGGAGTCTGAAACGTGTAGGAGTAACGGAACGGCTGGCTCGAGTTCTCGATGATATTGGCGTTGATGGGATCATAGAAAATGCCGTAGGCGCCGCGCACGGAAGTGCGGCCGTTGCCGGCTGGATCCCAGGCGAATCCGAAGCGTGGCGCGAAATTATTCTTGTCGGTTTGAACCAGGCCGCGTGGAATTCCGGTATCGCCGGGGAACACCATGCCGAGCGGTGCGGACGAGTACACTTTCGACTGTTGGCCGGGCCGCAACGTACCCCACCAATCGGCCGGGTGCACCCAGGGCATCGGCAGTTCGTAGCGCATTCCAAGATTCAACGTCAGGCGGGAGTGCACGCGCCAATCGTCCTGAATGTAGTAGTAGGTGTTGGTCTGCAATCCATTCTGTTCGAGCACGGGGCTGGCTACAACCAGTGTGGCGGGCTTGCCCAGCACAAAATCAGCCGCTGCGTTTCCGGAGATGGTGCCATTGAAAGTAAAGTTGCCCATGGTCTGGAAGTTGGATCGGCTTGCGTAGCGTATTTTCAGGAGATCGAAGCCGGCCTTCACGCTGTGTGTCCCCCGGTTCCAGGTGACGCTGTCGCTGAGGTGATACGACTCGTTGACGTTGTTGGAATCGCCTGATGCCGCGGCGCCGAGGGTAACCCTTCCGGTCAGCGTCAAGGCTGGCGCAATGCGTCTGCCAAAGACCGGGAAATTCCCGCCGAGATCCGAAAGTGTGGTTGGATTCTGGCTTTCGCCGTAAGCAACGAAGCGGTTATAACTCACGCGGACCTGATTGAGGATGTTCGGGGTCAGGATGAAGGTGTCGCCCAGCACCGCGCTATGGCTCAAGGCAACATTATTCAACGGCTGATAGCTGGGCACCTGGCCGACAAACGTGCCCTGGGTCGCCCGGTTGTAGTTGTAGCGCCCGTCGATTGTGTGCTTGCCGAGGTTGTAATCCATCCGGACGACGAAGGTGTCGTTGTTTACCGGCGCCGGCGAGGTCGTGATCAACTGGCCATCCGGCCTGTTGGGCAGCGGCATGGAAGTGAGATTCGACAGTACCTTGGCCGCGACCGGATCAATTCTGTTCGCTGGAATCAGGTTGCCGGGAAATGGCTGGCCGGTCAGTGGGTCTTTAACCGGCGCGCCTGCGAAAGCGCCGCCGCGCTCGGTCGCCGTGAGCGGAAAAGCGGCAGCCGCCAGCGAGGACGTTCGAACGCGCAAAGACTCATACGATCCAAACAGGAAGAGTTTGTCTTTGCGAATCGGGCCGCCTATAGCTCCGCCGAACTGGTTTTGCACCAGTCTTGGACGCGTCAGGGCAAAAAAGTTGCGCGCGCTCAGGTTGTGATTTCGAAAGAACTCCCAGGCCGAACCGTGCACATCGTTGCTGCCCGATTTTGTCACGGCGTTGAAGATGGAGCCGGCGTTGCGCCCATACTCGGCATTGAAGTTATTCGTCAGCACCTTGACTTCCTGAAGCGCATCGGGCGGGGGGTAGTTGAGGCCTGTATTCCGAAATGCGGCGGAGAACTGCGCGCCGTCGAGCAAGAACAGGTTCTGGTTGCTTCGAGAGCCGGAAATGTTGATGGTCGGCCCCCCTCGATCGCCCGTGAACGTCTGCGGCGCCGAGATATTGGAGACCCCGGGCAGTATCGCGGCGAGCGCGATGACGTTACGTCCGTTGGTGGGAAGCTCCGTGATCCGGCGAGTGTCGATGAGCGCGCCGACCTGAGACGAGCGGCTGTCGACCAGGGGAGCCTCGGCGGATACCGTCACGGTCTCCGACACGCTGCCGAGGGAGAGTTGCGCATCGACGCGGACATTGTCGTTTGAGCTGATCACAACACCCGGCTGGCCGAACTGCTTGAACCCTTTCGCTTCCAGACGGACAGAATAGCTTCCGACTGGCAAGAGTGGCAGCACATAGCTTCCTTCCTCGTTGGTCTGCGCGGTTCGAACAAACCCGCGTCCGTCGAGCGTGGCGGACACCGAGCAGTGGGATACCGCAAGGCCGCCGGGGTCGGTGACTCTGCCGTGTATGGTGCCGGTGCTCTGTCCGAGCAGCGGCGTTATCGATAACCAGAGCGCAATAGCGCCGATGGCGAGGGTTCCGATTCTGACCGTTTGAGACATGTGGCGTTCCACCTTCCTTAGCCCCGAAATAACGACTCCAGTTGAGTTGATATGATGTTATACCACATTGCGGAGCATACCGCAGCCCCTCGCACAGCGGCAGAAAAGTGGACTTTCGATTGTTTGACCTGCTGAGCGGGCGGGCAGTACAATTGAGCGGGGAGGTGTCTTCGCGATGCCTGCCCGAGCAGTTACGAATTTCCCTCATTGCAGGTTCCGTAACACAACACAATTATTAGTAAAGGAAGCAATTAATGGTCAGGTTCAGCATGCTCTTCATGGCCTCGCTCGCGCTATGGGCTCAGGACCCGCGCGGCACCATCACAGGGCAGGTTTCAGATTCATCGGGCGCACTGATTTCCGGTGCGGGCGTGCGCGTCGCGAACATAGAGACGGGCGTCGCCACAAAGGCATCGAGCAATGAGCAGGGCCGGTACGAAGTGCCGTACCTGAACCCCGGCACGTATAAGATCGATGTGGAAGTTGCGGGCTTTAAGGCATGGAATCGCGGCGGCATCGATCTGCACATGGGCGATCGCGTGCAGATCGACATCCAGATGGAACTCGGCAACGTGGCCGAAACTGTCGAGGTCACCGCGCAGGCGCCGGTTCTTGATAACACTTCCGCCAGCGTGTCTCAGACCATGGACAGCCGGCAGACGGCAGATCTCCCGCTACGCAGTGGCAGCTTGGCGTGGCTCTTTTCCACCGCGCCCGGCGTGAGCCTTCCCACGCTCCCGTTCGATGGGCCGTGGAACGTGGATCAGTCGTCGAACCTGGCCGTCGGGGGCTCGAAACAGACGGTCGACTTCAACCTGGACGGCGTCAGCAACAACGCCGCCGGAGGACAGACAGCATTCGTGCCGCCTGCCGAGATGGTGCAGGAAGTCCGGATCGAGACTACAAGCTACGATGCCGCTGTGGGGCACACCCCCTCGGGCGCCATCAATATCAGCCTGAAGACCGGCACCAACGCGTTGCACGGCACACTGGGAACTTCGGTTTCGAGCGGCCCGATGATGACGCGCAATTTCTTCACCGATGGATTCATCTTCGATCCCACTACGGGTCCCATCACGCCGGAGAAAATCAAAGCGAACACGCCTTCGATCCGATGGGTGCGCTACACGGCCGTGATCGGCGGCCCGCTCTACATTCCCAAGGTCTATGACGGCAGGAACAAGACCTTCTTCATGTTCGGCTATCAGCGGCACAATCGAAAACGGCCAAACTCCACATTCAACACTGTGCCGACCGCGGCTGAGCGGAACGGCGACTTTTCAGAACTGCTCGCATTGGGCTCTCGCTACCAGATTTACGATCCCTTCACGACTCAGCGCTCCGGTTCTACACGGTTCGTGCGGCAGCCGCTGCCCGGCAATATTATCCCGGCTTCCCGGATCGATCCGACGGCTCGCAAGATTCTGAAATATTTCCCGCTGTCGAACACTGCGGGCACTTACGACGGGCTTCAGAATTACCAGAACACCAGTAAGGACGTCCAGAATCTTTCGCAACCGTCCACGCGTGTCGATCACAACTTCAACGAGCGGCACCGCATGTACGGGCGCTATTCCCATTCGGACTTTGAAGGGAATTTTGACCGCTTCATCCCGGGCAGTGACGTCCGTGGCCGCACAGCGACAAGGCCATACCGGGGCGTGGCGCTGGACGACGTCCACGTGCTTTCTTCCACTATGGTGCTCGATGTCCGTTACGGTTTCACCTGGCTGAAGAACACCGTTTCGTTTGCGAATCGCGGCTGGGACCTCAACGAATTTTTCCCCAGCAGCCTGGTTTCGCAACTCGACCCCCAGAGCATCACGTTCCCGCTGGTCAGCGTCAACGGCATGCTGCCACTCGGCAACAACGCCGGCAACGCCACATCGAATTACTCTCATAGCTGGTTGGGCGTGCTGAACTGGATGAAGGGTGCGCACAGTATCAAGTCCGGCGTGGATTTCCGGCTCATCCGGGAGAACGTCTACACTTTTGGAAATGTTTCACCGCAGCTCACCTTCGATGCAACGTACACAAAAGGGCCACTCGACAATTCCGTTGCGGCGCCCACGGGCCAACCGTTCGCCAGTTTCCTTTTCGGCATTCCCACAGGCGGCACCGTGGACATCAATGCTTCCCGCGCGGAATCGAGCCGCTTGTGGGCAGGCTTTGTGCAGGACGACTGGCGGATCAGCAACAAGCTGACGCTCAATCTCGGCCTGCGCTGGGAGTATGAAAGCCCCATCGTGGAGCGCTATAACCGCTCTTCGCGCGACTTCGACTTTGCCACAGTTAACCCCATTCAGGCGCAAGCCCAGGCGCTGTATGCCAAAGCGCCGGTCCCGCAAGTACCAGTGGCGCAGTTCCGAACGATTGGCGGCCTGACGTTTGCCGGAATCAATGGCAACCCGCGCGAGTTGCGCGATCCATACCGGAGAGAGTTTATGCCGCGCGTTGGTTTTGCCTACCAGGTTAAACCGCGCGTGGTGTTCCGCGGCGGCTATGGCATCTTTTACAGCCTGCTGGGCGCGGACTTCAGCGACGCCACACAGCCCGGTTTCAACCAGCGGACCAATATCGTATCGAGCCTCGATAACGGCATGACCTACGCCGCTTCGATCGGCAACCCCTTTCCCAGCGGCTTGCAGCGTCCGATCGGGGCATCCGGAGGCCTGACCACTTACCTTGGCCGCAGCCCCGGTTTCTTTTCGTCCGATGGGCGCCCGCCGTACACGCAGCGCTGGAGCACAGCCATTCAATTCCAACCAATGAGCCAGACCGTTGTGGAACTCGGGTATATGGGGAATAAGGCCGCGCGGCTGCGCGTCGATACAGAGTTCGATCCGGTCCCGCGCCAGTACCTGAGCACTTCGCCGCAGCGGGATCAGGCCACCATCGACCTGTTGAGCGGCCGGGTGGCGAACCCGTTTATCGGCATTGATGGCTTCGCCGGGTCCAACCTCTATTCGGTGGCGAACACGCAGCTCAGCCAACTGCTGAAGGCCTATCCGCAGTTCCAGAGCCTCCTTACCGGGATGCCGGCGGGTTCTTCGTGGTATCACGCGCTGACGGCCCGCGTGGAACGCCGGTTTTCGAAAGGGTTGCAATTACAGGCGAATTATACGTGGTCGAAAACAATGGAAGCCACCGAGTATCTGAACGATACCGACTCGATTCCAACCCATGTCGTTTCCGCGCTCGATAGGCCGCATCGTATCGTCGCCACCGGCATTTACAGCCTGCCTTTCGGCGCCGGACGGCGTATCGCGGGCTCCGCGCACGGCATCCTGAACCACATCATAGGCGGCTGGCAGACCAGTATCATCTACCAGTTCCAGAGTGGACCTCCGCTCAACTTCGGCAATGTGATCTTCACTGGATCGAGCTACGCCGATCTTAAGCTGCCCGGCGGCCACCGGCGTCCGCTCAATCAGTGGTTCAACACGAGCCTGTTTGTGACGGATTCGGCACAGCAGCTTGCAAACAACATTCGCACGTTCCCATTACGCCTCTCGGCTGTGCGGGCGGATGGACTCAACATGTGGGATGCCTCGCTCCACAAGAACTTCAGTATCCGCGAAGGCCTGAAGCTGCAACTGCGCGGCGATGTCGAGAGTCTCGGAAATCATCCGACGTTCGATCCGCCGAACACCGCTCCTACCAGCAGCCTGTTTGGGAAGGTCAGCGGCACCAGCACAAACCAGGAGGAGCGCCGCGTGTTCGTGGGGTTGAAGTTGCTGTTTTAAGCTCTGACGAGGCCCGGGGTAGCCGTTCCGCGGCGGCCCCGGGTGGCTCCTCAGTTCCGCGGCACTCACGGGCGGCCGGCTACGCGGTGGGCTATATAGCCGATCGCCACGGCGAACCGCTCGCGGAGCAGTTCGCGTATTGCACGAAAGTTTGAATTTTTGTGCGACCCTTGCCAACCTTCGTCGGCACGTTGAAGTTCGGATCATTCAGGGAATTGAAGCAATCGGCGCGTAGTTGCATCTTGAGCGTCTCGCCATGTGGCACGTTCTTGACAGCCGAAAGATTCCAGGCCGCCTGGCTGTCACCACGGATACCCGCAAACCACAGCGGGAAGGTGCGGATGTCATTTGCGAGTTGCGCGGCCGCTGCCTTATGGACACCCCGTTGGCGTTGAGCCAGTGGTCTGGAGTCCGTTCCTCCTTGGACAATACGATGTCTTTGCTGCCGCCGTTGAAAACCGGCGGCTACGTTCGACAAACAGTCACTCGCTGAATACATGCGGCGCGCGGGACGGCGCATGTGTTGACCTTCACTCGCGACGGCGGGGGAATTGCGGTCACGTTTACGTTGTAGCGACTGGTGTCATTGGCATTGATTTCGAATTGCGACTGGAGCAAACTGTGCTCAGAAGGAGTGTCTATGCTTCCGAGGGTAAACAAGCTTTTGTGTGTGTTTCTTGTCTCTCTGGCGGCAACGAGCGTTGCAGACGCGCAGTTTGTGCGAGGCAGCATTCTAGGTAGAGTGACTGACCAGACCGACGCGATCGTCTCAGACGCCCAGGTCAAACTGCAGAACCAAGGGACTAACGAGGGGAAAACAGCCAGTACCGACGCGGAAGGGAACTACAGCTTTCCGGCGCTACTGCCAGGGGCTTATCGGATAGAGGTTTCCCGCCAGGGTTTCACGACCCAGGTGGTTAGTGATATCGGGCTGGAGGTAAACCAGACCGCGCGCATCGACGTGAAACTCGCGGTCGGCGAGTTGGTGCAGCGCGTTGAAACAACCGCCAGTCTGCAACTGCTGAAGACGGACGCGTCGGATGTCGGCGCGGTGATCTCGAACAAGCAGATTATAGAATTGCCGCTCAACGGGCGCGACTACCTCTCGTTGGCGCGCCTCATTCCCGGGGCGATTCCTTCGCGCGCAGGCGCGACCGCCGGACAGAAAGGTGTAAACCGAAGCGTTAACGTCGCCGGAGCGCGGGACACTTCGGTCGCTTTTCTTTTGGACGGCGTTGATACGAATGACATCGTGTTTCAAACTCCATCCGTGACTCCCTCTGTGGACGCCATCCAGGAGTTCAAAGTGCTCAGCGATACCTATAGCGCTGAGTTCGGGCGCGGATCGACGCAGATCATCACCGCGCTGAAATCGGGGACCAACGATGTCCACAGCACGCTACTGTACTTCAACCGGAACAGTAAGTTTGCGGCGCGCAATTTCTTCCAACCCACCGCCGTGGCCCGCCTCAACCAGACGCAATTTGGCGGAACGTTCGGCGGGCCGGTGACGCTGCCCAAGATTTACAAGGGCCGCGACAAGACGTTCTTCTTCCTGAACTATGAAGGAAGTCGAATTCGCACGGGCGGCACTGGATTCGCTTATGTGCCATGGGCGGAACTGCGGGCCGGCGATTTTTCAGGCGCCGGTAACCCCACGATTTACGATCCCAACACATGGGATCCGGCAACGCGGACGCGCCAGCCTTTCGCGGGCAACAGGATCCCGAGCGCGCGCGTCAGCCCGCTCGCAAACAAGATTCTTTCCTTCTACCCTTCGCCGAATTTCACCGGCCAGGCGGGCCGTAATTATGCGGCGACGATTCCGGGCGTGGATGACAGCAATAACGCCAACGCGCGCATCGATCACAGGTTTTCAGGCAGCGACAATGTCTTCGGCCGCTACTCGATTCTGGACAGGCAGCATCCTTCCCCTGGCACATTGCCGTTCAGCGGCACTACGGACGCGATTCGCGGTCAGAATGTAGCACTGAACTGGGTTCACGTATTCACTCCAAATCTGCTCAATGAGGCGCGCGCCGGGTTCAACCGCTCCAAGTACTACACCATGCCCGTCGGCTCACCGAGCGCAAATCCGGCTAAGGACGTGTTCGGGTTTAAGAACACAATCGACGACCCGACGGTCGGTTTCGGCCTGCCGTTATTCAACCTCTCAAACGGATTCAGCGGCCTTGGACCTGGGTCGCAGTTTCCCGCCAACTCCGTCGTGCAGACCTATCAGTACGTCGACAACCTGACGTGGGTCCGAGGACCGCATACGATGAAAGCCGGCTTCGACCTCCGCCGCACACGCATGACGGCGGTGGTTGGCAACAGCGCCAGAGGCAACGCACAGTTTACCGGACAATTCACGAACCTGCCCAGTCTGTCTGGCACGACGGGTAGTTCTATCGCAGATCTGCTGCTCGGCCTGCCCCAGACCATTCAGTCTTCGGTGGGCGACGGCATAGCGCACGACTACACCAATCTCTACAGCTTCTATTTCCAGAATGACTGGAAAGTGAGTTCGCGGCTGACTCTGAACCTTGGAGTCCGGTACGAGTATGCCAGCCCGTACGTGGAGAAACTGGACCGCTTCACGATCATCGATTTCAATGACCGCACCTCTGGCGGCCGCCTGCTGTTGGCGAATTCCACCAAGGCGTTCATCCCAGGCAAAGGCGTAGTCGATATCGGCGGATCGCCAACTTCGCGATCGCTGATCCCGCCTGACCGGAACAACTTAGCTCCGCGCATTGGCCTAGCGTACCGGCCGGTCGCGAAGACTGTAATCCGCGCCGGCGCCGGTATGTTCTTCGACGTTCAGGAAGGTAATGAAGCGCAGTTCCTGCGCAACAATCCGCCTTATCTGTTCGCGCAGAACCTGGCCAGCGATCCATTCATCCCGAGTTTCCGCCTGGATGACCTGTTTCCTTCTCCGAATCAGCCAACCGGTTCCATCCAGCCGTTCAGCGAGGACATCACCAATCGAACGCCTTACCTGATTCAGTGGAGCACTGCGGTGGAGCGGGAGATCATGAACAACCTTACGATGGAGGTGGGTTACGTCGGTTCGTCAGGCAAGAGACTTTTGCGCCGGAGCAATTTCCAGCAGGGCTCCCGTATTCTGGTGACGGACCCAGCGAACCCCACGCCGCTTGCGCAGCGCGTCGATTTCCCGAACTTCAGCAACAACTCGATCCTCAGCACGGATAACGGCGGATCTTCGAGCTATCACGGCCTGTTGACCAAAGTCGAGCGCCGGTTTGCCAGCGGCTTCGCACTGCTGTTCTCTTACACGTTCAGCAAAGCGATCGCGGACAGCCACAGTTCCTCGAACTTCGACAACACGCCGTCAAACCCGCAGTGCCGCTGCGATTTCAGCGCGGAAAAAGGGCCCGCTGCATTCGACATCAAGCATCGGGCCGTCTTCAGCTACTCTTACAATTTGCCACTCGGCAAGGGCCGGAAGTTCCTAAACAACGGCAACGTAGTGGACAAGTTGGTGGGAGGCTGGCAGGTTAACGGCATCACGTCGTTCCAATCCGGACCGCCGTTTACGCTCGCAACTCCGGGCGATAACGCCAACATCGGCGCCAGTAATCAACGGCCGAATTTAGTGGGAGATCCGTACGGGGGAATTGATACGTCCGCGTCCATTCAAAAGCGCGGTGTCGATCAAGGGACCACCTACTTCAACAAGGCCGCCTTTGTATTGCCGCCCTTGTTCAGGCTCGGCAATGTGGGCAAGAACACGCTGTACGGTCCCGGATCGCAGAACTGGGACTTCTCGGTTTTCAAGAACACTGGCATCACGGAACGCATCAACGCCCAGTTCCGGGCCGAGTTCTTTAACGTGTTCAACCACCCAAACTTCAACTTGCCGAACCGCACCATCAATCAGCCGACCACGGGCATGATTACGGGCGCTGGGTCGCCGCGCATCGTTCAGTTCGGTATGAAGTTGATGTTCTGATCGCTGCCATCGCGGAGCCGGGTCCGGTGCTCGGCTCCGTGGTACCAAAACAAAAGAAATGCGCAGAGCCAGTGTTCTTGCCGCTTGTCTTTTGCTGGCTGCGGCCGTTGTGCCGGGCCAGCAATCCCGCACTCTGAAAGACCAATTCAGAGACCCGCCGCATGAGTTCTCGATGGAGCCGCTCTGGTCGTGGAACGGCGCCCTCGAACACGACAAGCTGATCTGGCAGATCGACCAGATGGTGGACAAGGGCGTCTACGGCGCGTACATGCACGCCCGAGACGGGCTAGATCAGAGTAAGACGCCGTACTTCTCCGAAGGATTCTGGAACGCGGTCAAGACCACGGTGGAGCATTCGGAGAAAGTCGGGTTCCGTGCGTGGATTTACGACGAAGACAAATGGCCGAGCGGAGACGCCGGAGGTCGTACGCGCGCGGCCAATCCAGAGCGCTTCACCGCGCAGGGCCTCACGCATCGCACGCAGGATGCGCACGGACCCGCGGAACTGAAACTCGAGTTCGCCAAGGCAGTCTTTGTGATCGCGGCCAGGCGCAGTGGCGAGGATGGCATCGATGGCAAAACGCTGACGGATCTGACTGCGCAGAACCAGAAAAGGGGAACGTGGCAGGTTCCCGCGGGCGAGTGGCGCATCTCGATCTTTGAGCCGGCCCCCGTTCGAACGCCGCTGCCGAACTACCTGAATCCGGACGCGGTGCGCGAGTTCCTGAACAACACCTACGAGCAGTACGCCAAGCGCTTCTCGCGGTACTTCGGAAAGACGATTCCAGGATCCTTCTTCGATGAGATCTTCAACGTGATGCCTTTGCCGTGGGATCCGCTTCTGGAGCAGCGTTTCCGCGCGCACAAGGGCTACGAACTGCGCGAATCGCTGCCACTGCTTTTCCTGGACGGAGGACCGGAAACCGTCAAAGTCCGCTGCGATTACTTTGAGGAATTCACAAAGCTCTATGAAGAGGCATGGTTCGAGCAGATCGCGGCGTGGTGCGCCAAGCACAACCTCAAACTGACGGGCCATACCAACGAAGAGCTGTACAGTATTTTCGATCAAGGCGATTACTTCCGCACGTGGCGGCATCCGCAGATTCCAGGTACGGACAACGAAGACTTCCGGTACACATGGCCGCGCACGGTCGGGTCTTGGAAGCCAAAGCAACTCAGTTCGGTGTCGCATGTGTATGGAAAGCCGCGCGCGATGGTGGAAGCGCTGGGCGGCGCTGGTTGGACCGTTACACTCGACCAGGCTCGTTACGGCGTCAACATGCTCGCTGTCTATGGCATCAACTCGTTTGTGATGCACCTGTTCCACTACACGCTCGATACACAGGAAAGCCAGGACGACTGGCCTAACACGTGGTTCTATCAGAACCCTTACTGGAAGTACTTCAAGAAGCTCGCGGACTACACACGGCGCGTCTCGTTCATGGGTAGCCAGGGTGAACACGTTGCCAACATCGCTGTGCTCTATCCGGTGGAGGATGTCTGGAGTATCGGAATCGGGAGGGGCCGCCCCGCACACGCGGTCACCTCACTGGTGGATCATTTGGCACGCACGCATCTGGACTGCGACCTGGTGGATACGGACAGCATTGCGGCGGCGAAGCCTCGCATCGGGACTGAAGAGTATCGCGTACTGATTTTGCCGAACGTTCAAACCGTCTCGCTGCGCATGTACAAGCGCGTGGCCGAGCGCGCGAAGCAGGGCTTGCAGGTGGTTGCACTTGGCTCGGCTCCGCGGAACTCTGCCGAGAATGGCGCCGAGGATCCTGAGGTGATGAAGATCTCGGAGCAGATCCGCGTGCTCAAGGACGTCGATGAATTGACCGCGTGGTTACGCAAAACCCTTCCCGCGGATATCACAATTGATGGCGCGGATGCGTCTGCGCTTCGGTATCTGCATCGACGCACTGAGGGCAAGGATATCTATTTCCTGGTGAACTCCGAGCGGCGGCTAGTGAGTGCGAATGTACGCTTCGCCGCGAAGGGCGCAGCGGAGAAGTGGAATCCGGCGACTGGTGAGTCGAGCGCGGTGGATCCGGCGAGTCTGAGCTTCGATCCGTGGGAAGCCTATTACATCGTTTTCGATAGTCGATCGAAAGCGGTTGCACCGGTTCGCTCTGCCGCGCAAAGGGAGATCGCACTTAACGGCAACTGGACTTTCCAACTGGCTCCTCACGAACTCGACTACAAATGGATCGTCGATCCCGGCGAGACGAAAGTCGAGATCCCGGTTGCGGATTTTCGTATCGTGGGGCGGCCGTGGCAGCGCATCCGTTTTAGCAATGGAGCCGCGCGATACGTGTCGGATTGGGACGCGCTGTGGATTACGCGCTACGTCTACAAAACCGCACATCCGGGTCAATTCGCGGGTCCGGATCTGACGTTCACAAAGGAATTCGAGATTTCGTTTGAGCCTTCTGCGGCGTCATTGAAGGTGCAGGCGGAGGGGACAGTCGAATGTTTGTGGGACGGGGAGGTGGTCGCGAATCTGAATGTGATTCCCGCAACGAAGGGCCACCATCGACTTGATCTCCGCGTGAAGGGCAAGGGTTTTCTGCTGGCCCAAGGAGCGATTAAAGGCAGGGCAGGCGAGGCGCTCGCGATCAGGACAGACAATACGTGGACTGTGAACGATGGGCAGGCTTATGAACTCGCTGCGCCGCCGCCCAGCGACTCCGTGTATCCAGTCGATGTCGAATATCGAATCCCGGTCCCGCCCGGATGCGTGCTGGAGCAAGGGTCGCCAGAGGTGCGTCTCACGCTCAACAAACCCGGGGATGGGTTGAACACTCCGCCAGTTGCGCGCTGCAGGAAGACAGCGTTTCAGCTTCAGGATTGGAGCAATCAAAACCTTGACTGGTATTCGGGGCGTGGCATCTACACCACGACCTTCGATGCGCCGGCGGGGCGAGCAATCACGCTGGATCTCGGCGAACTCTGCTACACCGGCGAAATCTGGCTGAATGGGAAACTGTTGGGAACGATGGCGTGGCCTCCGTATCGACTGGACATCAGTAAGCAACTGCGGCCCGGGCGAAACGTGTTGACCGTGGTAGCCGCGAACCTGCTGGCGAACGAGATGCGCTGGAACCGCTTCGAATCCGGCACGTTCAACAACATCAGCCGCTGGTGGCATGACGGCAACATCCTGCGCGACGGAGATAAGCTGCGCTCGGGCTTGATTGGGCCGGTGAAACTACTGGTTGGTGGACCGTAAACCTGTCGGCGCTGGCTTCGGCACTCACCAGGTTGTCAGGAAAGAGAACGAATCCACCAGGAACCTTTTCCCAGCGTAGTCGACGTTGTGATTCGTTCGAAAGCAGGACGGAGAAAACGTGAGGCTAGATGAGAACAACTTTCTTACGAAACGCTCAGTTTTGCGATGTTGGCTGAATCGGCTGAATAGCCCGAAAAACGGAACTGAAACCAAGGCAAGTCTTCCTTTTTAGCGCCGATGCCGTGTCGAGTCCTCGCCAAACTGCGGTCGCCATGCCAATCTGGACCTGCTCTCAGCGCTGGCGAAGGGAAGCCGCGTAGAGCTGACGGACATGCGGTTGTTCGACCGCCGCACCAGCGAGCCATACGTTCGATACGCAATTTAAACAACTTATGATGAACCGGGGTATGCGCCCTCAGGAATTCGACGGTCACTCGCATGCCAGGAACTCGGCAATTCCCAAACCAGCGTGAAATCTGCAATCCAGCGAAACAAGCATAGCCGTCTGCTGCTCTGGCCAAAATCGCGAATCGTATCAGGCTGGCCACTTCACAGCCACTGGCCACTTCACGGCCACTTCACCGCCGTCGTAGCGTGCCACGCATCGACGAAATTCTCGGTCCGGGAGGAAGCCGATCAACTGGGAGAAGACCGTACGGCCGATGTTCATGAACCATTGTCGGTCGCCTCCAGTGGGCCGTTAAGCGTCTGTCGCCGTTCAAATCGCGGCAAGCAAAAACTCATCGCAAATCGCTGACTGGTCGGGACTTGCCAATCTATACCAAGACGTTAGCCAGACAGCAGTGAGAGTAAGATTATGCTATTGTCTTCCCAAGCCTAACGGATCCGCTTTGTGGTAGTTCGGAAAGGCCGGTCTTGGCACTTTCGGCAGCGGGTGCTCATTCAACGCCTCAAGCACCACTTGGACGGCCTTCTCGAGTTGCGGGTCGCTGCCGTTGCGCATGGCTTGTGGATCGGCTTCCACTTCGATGTCGGGCGCCACACCGCGGTTCTCCAATTCCCATTCGCCTCGCAAATTGTAAAACGCGATGTTAGGAGCCGTCACCAAGCCGCCGTCAATCAGTAGTGGCAATGCGAAGTTTCCGACCATCCCGCCCCACGTCCGTTTCCCGATTAGCGGACCGATATTGGAATTGCGGAAGAGCCACGCGATTACGTCGCCACCCGAGCCGGCATACTCGTTTATAATCATTGCCTTCGGTCCGAAGATGGAACCGACCGGCGTCGGGAACTCCAAGCCGTCGCGCGTCATGGAGAAACTCATACGCGGCCGGCGCATGTGATCGATGATGTAATCCGCGATGCTGCCGCCACTGTTGAAGCGTTCGTCAATCACGGCGCCTTCCTTATCCACCTGCGCGAAGTAGTAGCGATTGAAATTTGTGAAGCCGGCTACGGACGTGTTGGACAGGTACACGTAAGCGAGGCGGCCGCCGCTCATCCGGTCCACCTTACGGCGATTCTCTTCGATCCACGCCAGGTGCCGCAGGTTGGATTCGTCCTCCACCGGCACGACAGTTATTTCGCGTGAGTTGGCGCCGCCGGGATCGGGCCCAACGCGCAAAACCACCGAAACGCCGGCCGTCTCCTGAAAGAAACTGTAGACGCTCGCAGGCGGCCGCACCTCGCGCCCGTTCACCGCAAGCAGGTAATCGCCCGCGGCCACGTTCACACCGGGTTGCGTGAGAGGCGCGCGAAGCTGCGGGTTCCAGTTTTCTCCGTTATACACGCGCGCGAAGCGATATCGCCCGTTCTCGATCTTGTAGTCGGTTCCCAGCAATCCGCCGCGCAAAGGTTTGCGCTCGGGCATTGCACCGCCGCTGTTGCGGGTGTGCCCGAGCGAAAGTTGTCCCAACATCTCCGAGATGAGGTAGTTCAAATCCGCCCGGTGCGCCACGCTCTCCAGGTATGGCGCATAGAACGCTTTCGCTTTATTCAGATCGAGGCCGTGCGAGTTGGGGTCGTACAGGAAATCACGCTCTATGCGCCATACTTCGTCATAAATCTGCTTCCACTCGACCCGTGGATCAACGCGCATCTCAATGTTCTGGATCTTCAGCGCGCCCTCGCCCGGTTTCGTCGCCTGCCCGGCGGGAACAATAAACCATTGCGTGTTCTTCGCGTAAAGCAGTTTCTCGCCGTTCGCGGAAACATCAAAATCCTGCTGCACCTCTTCAGCGAACTTCTCCGTTTTCCGGGTCTTCAGGTCGAAGCGTTGCAGAGTGGAGCCGCCCTGCCCATCTAGCATGGGAACCGGCTGGTTTTCGAGCAGATAGAGGATTCCGGCCTTCCCCGCGCGCATATGGCCGTAGTTCCGAGCCGGGATGGGCATCGCGACGACGCGCTGCCCGATGTCGTCGAAATCGATGCGAACGTGGACTGGTTCTTTCCCTGCAGCCTTTGTGTCTTTCTTCGCGTCCTCTTCCTGCTTCTTGGCGGCGTCGCCCTTTTCCTCATCGCTCTCAGGTGCGACGGGCGAAGGAAGGTCCTTGCGGAGCACCACGGCATAGACGCTGCGCGTGATAGTACGTCCCATGCTCGACATATACAGCCAGCCGGAAGCCGGGCCCGCATCGGTGCTGGCCATGAAATAAAGCAGTTCGCCGTTCTTATCGAACTGGGCCTCACGGGCGTCGCTCATACCGTCGGTGATCTGATGAGGCTTCCCTTCTTCGAGCGAATACACGAAGACAGTTCCAAAATGGTTCTTGAGCTGTTTCGTGTACGCGATCCAACGGCTGTCCGGCGACCACACCGGCTCCAGCGACCGCCCGGGAGTGCGGTACGTATCGGTGTCCACCTTGATGGGCGTCTTCTTTTCCAGGTCCATGTACCACAGGTTGAGCGCCTTGTCCGTATAGCAGATCTTCTTACTGTCTGGAGACCACGCAGGCGCATAGTAGAACGTCGGCTTATCGGCGACCCGAATCTTCTCGACAACGCCGAGACCGTTCTGTGCCCGCAAGTGGAGTGAGTACTCGCCACCTTCGTCCGAGAAGTACGCAATCCTTTTACCGTCGGGCGACCATGATGGATCGCGCTCCGCAATTCCCGGCGTATTCGTGAGATTGCGGACGTCACCCTTCTCCACAGGCACGGTGAAGATTTCGCCTCGTGCCTCGAACACGGCACGCACGCCCGAGGGCGATATGCGTGCCCTCCAGATCTGCGAGGCTGGCAACTTCTCGAACGTTTCACGCACGAACGGCATATCGCCCGCGATTTGGACCGGAACGCGCCGCGGCTTGCCCGTTTTCAGATCGTAGAGAAACAGCCCGCCGAACTGCTCGTACACAATCGCATCCGGACTCGCTGAGGCCGATTTAATATCCAGACCATTGTTTTTGATCAGCTCTGTCACCTTGCCGGTCTTGATGTCATATGCGAACAGCGTGACGGGCCCATTGCGGTCCGAGAGGAAATAGATACGGTCACCGACCCACATGGGGCAGAAATCATTTGAGTTATCACGCGGGATCTTCGCCTCGATATGCGAATCCGAAAGATTCGCGATCCAGATCGGCGTGGTCTGGCCGCCCCGGTATTTCTTCCAGGTCCCGAAGGCCCGGACGAGCGGCACATACGCGATGCGCGCGCCGTCTGCGGAGTAGGCCCCCTCATGTGCCATGGGAAGCGGCACTTCCGCGGCCAGCCCGCCTTCAAGAGAAACCACGAACAGGCGGTCGAAACGGGACGAGTAGCTATCACGGTCGGAACGGAAGAGGACGCCCCTGCCATCGGGCGTCCAGCCAGCTACCGTGTCGCTGCCCGGATGATAGGTGAGGCGCTTCGGCACGCCGCCGGCAGCCGGGACCACGTACACGTCCGAGTTCGGGCCATCATACTGGCCGGTGAAAGCGATAAGCTTGCCATCCGGAGAGAACAGTGAATCCTTCTCTATTCCCGGATTCGTGGTTAAACGGCGGGCTTCTCCGCCTTCCCGGCCAACGATCCAGAGGTCACCCGCGTAAGAGAAAGCGATGCTAGTGCGGCTCACCGTAGGTTGCCGCATAAGCACCGGTTTATCGGCGGCAAAGGTAACGGTGGAGGCGAAAAGCAGAGCAAGGACAGCAGCGTGCATGAGCGGAACCTCTCTAAAGATAAGAGCCTAGTATCCAAAGTCCATTTTGGCTTCCTGGCCGCCATCCCTCGATATCTTGCAGGTGCGCCGCTACTCCGGGCCGGAGCATCAAAGCGGTCATAGCGGCAAAGCGCATAGGTGAATAGACTCAGAACCTATCGGTTTAGTTCCTGCCATGTGATTTATCCGCGCCACGGTCTATGTCCGGGACAGCGGCAACAGACTGAGCGGGCCGTGAAGTGGCCAGCCTGATACGAGTTCAGATGGCCCTGCGGGCCATCTGAACTCGTATCAGGCTGTTGTTCACCACGAGCCGCTGCTGAAAGACTCGCACCGGTGCGTACTCAAGCGCAAAGAGAATCTCACCACCAAGCAACAGTTCCGACTCCGAGATCTGCTCCACTACAACCTGCAAACCGTCCGGGCCTATCTGTTCAAAGAGGACTTCCAGCAGTTCTGGAAATACAACTCACCGACCTGGGCCGGCAAGTTCCTGGATCTCTGGTGCTCTCAAACCATTCGCCGTCGGATCGAGCCGATGAAGGCAATCGCCCGCACGCTGCGCACTCACCGAACACTGCTGCTGAACTATTTCAAGGCTCGCAAGGAGTTTCCCAGCGGCGTGGTCGAGGGGTTGAACGACAAAGCCAAAATAACCACGAGAAGATCATATGGCTTCCACACTCTCCGCATCCTGGAACTCGCGCTCTATCATTCACTTGGCAAACTGCCCGAGCCGGAGCGTACTCACGAATTCTTCTGGCGAGCCTTCTAGAAAGCCACGCACCGCGAAATGCGGCACAGGTCTGAACGCCTACCAGGACAACCGCAGGGTAAACTGTAACTCGCGCGGCGCGTTGTTGGAGTTTCGCTGGCTGATGACTCCGTCTCCCGAGGCCGGCATTCCGATACCTGGCATGTTGAACACGTTGAAGAAATCCATGTTCAAACGCAGTTTGAAGCGCTCGTTTAGCGCAATAATCTTGAACAGGGAACTGTTCAGCACCGGCGTCGGCCACGGGCCTGGCGCATACTGATTGCGCCAGGGGTGCAGACCAGTGTCCAAAGCAATCCGCTGCTGGGTCCCGTTCTTCATCGGGACGAAGACAAGGTTGGTTCCATAAAGCGCGTAATTCGGATCCGACGTGCTGGGGTTGGCCGGCATCGGCCAAATCGGCTGGTGCGCGGGCTGGTAGTCTTTAGGCACGCCCATCACCCCGTTCGGCCGCCCCTGCGCGTCGTAACTGTTAATCTGGTTCGCCGGTATGTAGCCGTTGTAATACAGATATCCCTGGAAACAGGTGCCGCTACGGCAATCCTGGATTGGGTGTTTCATACCGTAGACCTCAACCTTGCCAAGGTATCCCCAATTGCCCGTCGGCAGCGCCCAATACCGGCTCCGCATTGAGCTGTATGCAGCCAACTGCCAGCCACCGGCAATGCGGTTTAGCAGCCCGCCTGAGTTCGACAGCCACTTCTTGCCGTGCCCGAAGGGCAACTGGTACAGCATATTCCAATTGATGCGATGCTTGGGAATGTTGGTGTCCCGTTCGTAGTTGTAAAAGCGGTTATACGCGTCGAAGCCGGACGGCACCGACCCAGGCAGAAAAGTAACGGGGTCGGGAAGTGCCGAAGAGTCCCCTATAATCTGGCCGCCGCTGCCCACCCAAAGCGCATTGCTCATGACGTAGAACCACTGGAACCCCAGCCCGTTGCTGAAGCGCCGCTGCACTTCCACTTGCAGCCCGCTGTAGTTCGAATAGCCCGTCATACTGAAAACTTGAATGTCGCCGTAAGTTGTCTGGTCGTAGTTGCGCCGTGCCACCGGGGCGAACGGCCCCGTAGGCAGCGGTAGACCCGTGGTCACGTAGTGCACGTAGTTGCTGGGCTGTCCGTTCATCTGCACATTTTGCTCGAGGTTTCTTCCCGCCGTCCCGATGTAGGCCACCCGCAACAGCGTATTGCGCAGAATTTCGGTCTCGATCGTCAGGTTCCATTCTCGTGCCAGCGGCGTCGGGAGGCTGGGAGCGAAGGCATTGATGGCAACACCACGCGGAATTGCATTCGCCGACTCCGGAGTGACGGCGTTGACAGCCGAGCTGGTACCCGCGA
Source organism: Bryobacteraceae bacterium (assembly GCA_963668605.1). Classification (GTDB taxonomy): domain Bacteria; phylum Acidobacteriota; class Terriglobia; order Bryobacterales; family Bryobacteraceae. Next base: position 6,450,866 of record OY764903.1, on the reverse strand, counting down.
TTACCGTCGGAGCCGAGCGCAGACCCCAGTTCGCAAGTCCGTCCGGCGACTGTGCCGCCGAGTTGATGTTGTAGGAAACGGTTCCTTGCAGGGGCGCGTTGCCTCTTTGCGAGTTGAACAGCCGCGTCTGGAAATTATAGTGGTACTCGCCGTATCCGCCCCGCACCACCACCGCACGCTTGCCCAGCCTCCACTTATAAGCGAAGCCCACCCGCGGGCTGAAGTTGCGCTGGCCTACGTTCACCAGGCGGTCGGACAGCCCGGCTTCTTTTGTCGTTTCAAATTTCACCCCAATAGCCGCATACGACTTCACAAACGCTTGCGTCGTAACGCCTTGCCGGATCAGTTCGTCGAGGGACGCCGTGCGCACAATGGCATGGTTGGAGAAATCAAAAACCGCGTTCACGCCGTTAGTGTCGAGCAGCGGCTGAAGGTAGTCGTAACGTAATCCCAGGTTGAGTGTCAGGTCGCGCGTCACTCTCCAATTGTCCTGGAAGTAGCCGGAGATCGGGCTGGACCGCAGTCTGTAGTTTGGGGCCGGCAGCGTCTGGTTGTACGACGCCGCTACGCCCACGAAGAAGTTCGCTCCGTTGTCACCCGTTCGCGGCAGGGCACCGAACGCGGTTCCGGTTGTCGGATCGTAGCGGCCCGTCGCTTGGCTGGCGAACGAGATGTTGCCCTCCCCCGTCCGGTCCGGCATTACGTCCAACATCGTGTGCTGAACCCGCCACCCGAACTCGAACTGATGCTTGCCCCGCACCAGCGTGTAGTTCTGCTCTCCGGTGATCGGCTTGGTATCATCGAACCGCGGAATAAAGCCGGTCCCCTGGAGCGCGAAGCCCAGATTAGTGAGGTTTGGCGCGCCGGCGACATTGAACGGATTCGGCACGCCGAGTTGGGGGGAGACGATCTGAGCTTGCGCGGCATTCGGATCCGCGAGACAGAAACGCCAGTTTGATCGCGATCCTGTCACGACCGTCTCCATAAAGAAAGATGGCCCGAACACGTGATTCCACGAGACCACAGCGCTCTGCATTGTCTCACCGGTGTCGTGACTGTTCCACAGTTTGTCGGTTGTTATCGGAATGGGCTGCGACTGCCGCCGGTGCAGCTTGAGCATGTTCCCGTTGCTGTAGCGCCCAAAGATCTGGTCCTTGTCCCGCAGGCGATGGTCAATGCGCACGGTGTAAGTCGAGTCGTCCTGGCTCACCGGGTCTGGCGCTAAATAGTTAGAAGCCACCGCGGGGTTAATATCCGGCTGGTTGGCCTCCGGCAGTACGCTGTAGAAATGGGCCGCGAAGGGGCTGCGCCGGCCGATTGGGATGATGTTGCCCACATATGGCACGCGGGAATAGTTCTGCGACGCCCCCGCCGTACTCCAGGGATCGTACAACGTAATTGGCCGGCTCTGGCCGTCGGTCAATTGGCTGAAATCCCCCTGCCGCATGGCGGCCGTCGGAAGACTCGTGCTCATCGAAGACGCGGTCCGGAGGCGTGATCCTTCCCAGGCAAAGAAGAAGAACGTCCGGTCCTTGCCGTTGTACAGGTGCGGCAGCCGCACGGGCCCGCCCAGCGAGGCGCCGAATTCATTGCGGATCAACTGCGTCGGTTTGTCGTAGAAATCCTGGCGCCGGCGCGCCACGCCGAAGCCGTTGTTGCGGCCCGTGTAAAACAGCCCGCCATGCCATTGATTGGTTCCGCTGCGCGTCGAGATCACGGAGGTGACCGCCGCGCTGTACTTGGCGGCGGGCACGCTCATCTCCACGCGATACTCTTGGACCGTGTCTAATCCCGGCGGCCGGCTCGTAAGGTAGTTCAGGTTGGCGTCAGTGATCTGCGCCCCGTCCTGCAAGAACTGCACTACCCCATCGCGGAGGCCGTAAGGCTGCGGACTTCTATCTGAAGTTAGTCCGACTTCCAGTCCCGGCGTCGTCTGTAGAATCAGGCTCTGGAAATACCGGCCGTTAAGCGGCAATTCTTCGATCCGCGCCCGCTCGACAACGTTAGAGAGGGAGGCGCTGGTCGTTGTGACCAGCGGGGTCACGTCGCCGGCTACGGTAACCGCCGTTGCCGTACCGCCGACCTTCAGCACCGGCTCGATGGCGGCCTCCTGCCCGGTCTGCAACTGCAACTCGCCCTGCCACTTCTCCAAACCTGGCGACTCCGCGGTCACGCGGTATCTCCCGGGTTGCGCGGACGGAAAAATAAAAAATCCGACCCCGTTCGACTGCGTTTCTTGGCTGGTGCCGGTCTCGACGTGTTCGGCCACCACTTTTGCGTTAGGAACCACCGCACCACTGGCATCTTTGGCCGTGCCCTGGATGCGCCCTACGCCAGTCTGCGCCAGCAGCACCCCAAGTACCGTGAAAAGATAAAGATGCAGACAAACGATGACTCTGCCATTCCCGCGCATAGACGTACGTCTCCTTGTCTGGCAATTGCCCCCAAAATTTGGACCTTCCACATCATCGAGGACCCTCATTCTCGAATCTCGGATACGAGAAGTATAGACCGGAATTTTCTTTTTGGACTCCCGGGTGCTGTCGAGTATACACCCAGCCACCATCCTTTGATCCCACGAGTAGGCGTTCTTTCTTTGAGCGCCGTCCTCGAGCTCGGCCACGTGTCAGTCTCGCCCGCGTGGGTAGCCGAAACCCCGTGATGTTTTGGAACCAGCAATTTATGCCGGGCTAAGCCGGCATGTTGTACGGGATGAGAGAGCCCTACAGGAAAGGAATAACGAATCATCCTGGCCCCGAGCTTTGCGGTGGTGATCGCAAGGTGGCCGCCGAAGCGTAAACAGGGACACTGGTAGGCCGGGTGGTGAGCGATTGCTTTACTCCGGCCAACGAAGAATCAGCCGTTGAGAGAGTGATTTTCGAGAGTGAGCGGTTCACGAAAAAGTTCAAATTTGAGCACGGCGAACTGCTATCGGTTGGCGAGGGCTTCGATAGCCGCATCGCTTCTACTGCGCAAGAGGACTCTAACCCGACTTCCGCAGTTTAGGCAGCGCTGTAACTTTTTTGAGCGCCGATTGAAAGCGGTTGTGCCTCGAGAACGGGAAGAGGGTCTTTTGTTCTCATACGGGTGTTCGCGGGGTCTTCTGCCGGTGTGGCGAAGCTGCGATGTAGTGAAGACTTCGCTACCTCCGCGTTGCAGAGAAAGAACTTATCGACACGACTGCGGAAGGTGGGTTAGTGTGGGCTGACCTTGGAAACGGATCCGGGGATCAACGGACCGCGGTCGACTTTTTTCGATTGCGAGTTCTGAATCACTAGGACCGCTGCAATCATTTTGTCAGCGCCGCCGTCGCTGTTGCGCGCACGTCTCTGTTCGCGGCCTTCGCCTCAGCCTTTTGCTGCGGATCGGGTGGAGTTGCCTCATCATCGCCGTACTTGAGGATGACAACCTTCACTCGCTGACGGCCGAACTTTTTTGCTTCTGCCTGGCTGGGCATGTAGACGTCGATGTGGTAGCCATCCACCTTGCCACCTGTGTCTTCCACGGTATAGTCGCCGGAATACTGCCCAGCGCCATAAATGCGGATGCGGCTGTTTAGAGGCAATACCTTCCGGTCGGCGGCCACACTGCCTGGATGCGACCACTTGCCGGAAGCGCCCGTGCCCTCCACCGCATACGCAGTGGCGATGAAGTAACGGATAGTGGGCCGTCGTCGCGTTCCAGGCGAGGGCTGCGACGCCGGTGCAGGCGTCAGGACTACGAAAGCAACCAGAGCGACGAAGAGCATTCGCAGCATGGGAGTACCTCCTGCAGGCTAGATGCACTAGCCGAATTGAGACACCAGGCAGGTCGTTACCGCTACCGGCTATACTTTGCTGCGAATCCGCGGTGCGACCCGCGCTGAAAAGGATTCCGCTCTCGCGATTGTCGAATAGCTTCTTGGGGGACAATTCCAGGCCAATGCCTGGCATTCAGGGCGCACCGCAGCAGTATCACCGGCTAGCGGTTATGCGTTAAGCGGTCGTATGCAAATCCGCCGCCGCCACCGGCTAGAGCGCCAATCGCCGCGCCCTTGCCGCCGCCCGCTATCGCGCCAATCGCCGCTCCGACGCCCGCGCTGCCGGCCACAATCGCGACAGATTTCCCGGTGGATCGCCCATGCCGCACTACTCGACGCTCCTCATATACCCGAGGCTGCGCTTCTACCACCCGTGGCCGAACCGTCCGTACGCCGTATCTGCTGGCATACGATGGGTTTGCATATTCGTATCCCACGGACTGCGCGCACGGGTTTACGGTGGGAGTTGCTCCGTAAGGTGCCGTCTGCTGATCACTGTACATCGCTTGCGTGTCCGGAGCTGCGATAGGAGTATTCGCCGGAAGCGCCGCGGCATTCATGTCTCCCGCATACGGATTCCCCGCATACCCCGTGCCCACGTTATACACAGGCTCTGGCGCGGGCTTGCGAGCCCATCCGACCACCGCAACAACGGCAACCGCCGCAAACGCCGTTCCAATGATGCCCATCCTCAGTCTGGGTCCCATATTGTTTTCTCTCCTGGCCTAACAGTGAGCAACCGATGGGCCATTCCAGATTGGCGCATCAATTGCACTGTTACTAACGAGGCAAAGCCCATGACTTACGACCCGAACTCACCAACGCGCCGCCATTATGACCTCTTCCAGCCACAGAACCGCCGTATGCTGTTGATTTCAGGCGGACTGCTGCTGCTTGCCGTGGCGGCCATCGTCGTCGTCGCTTCTTCCCGCAGCACGACCATATTTCCGGTCAGTATCAACGGTAGGATCGGCTACATCAATCCAGCAGGTAAAATTGTCATTCAGCCGCAGTTTGCTGACGCCGGCCGCTTCGAAGAAGGCCTCGCACCGGTCCTTGCCGGCAACGCCTGGGGCTATATCGATAGAAACGGCAAATTGGCCATTTCTCCCCAGTTCGACATCGCCGATCCTTTCTCGGACGGGCGAGCGCTGGTCGGCAGCCAAGGCAAGTTCGGGTACATCGACAAGAAGGGAACGTTCGTCATCAACCCGCAATACGTTGGCGCCGGCCGTTTTTCTGGCGACCGGGCGCCGGTTTCGGTGAACAACCAGTGGGGTTACATAGACCGCAGCGGCAAGTTCGCGATTAACCCGCAATTTGAAGAAGCGGGGAACTTCTCTGACGGCATGGCACTGGTGCGCATGGGTGGCCGCTATGGCTACATCGACAGCTCCGGCAAGATCGCGATCAACCCGCAATTCGAAAGTGCGGGCGAGTTCTCCAACGGCTTGGGGTTAGTGCGAGTCGGTGGAAAATACGGCTACCTCGACAAGTCGGGCAAGATGCGTATCAACCCGCAATTCGAGACCGCCGGCGAGTTTTCTGATGGCCGCGCCCGAGTAGGATTTGCGAACCGTTTCGGTTATATCGACACGAAGGGCAAGTTGGTGATTAACCCGCAGTTCGATCGCGCAGGGGAATTCGAGCACGGGTTAGCGCCGGTATGGCTGGGGAATCGCCAGGGATATGTGAATCGGGACGGGAAGTATGTCTGGATGCCGACAGCGTAGCTTTGCTTCGCCCGAGACGGTTGGATGTGGAATCGTCACTTGCCAGGAGACCAAAACGGAGATCCTGGATCAGTTCTTGAACTGTGCGGCCACTGACTCTGGGTGGTCAAGTGACGCTGGGCGGTCGGGTCAATCGCCCGATGATTCCAACCGGAAGGATCCTGTCCGTAGCCAGAACTCCATTGGCTTGCGGAATTAGCAGCGAACCGCTCTCTTGAAAATCATCCCTAATCCGTTGATTCCCCGCTGAGTGTGAGGATGCACGTCCTCGTTGGGATTCCAAAACAGAAATTCCAGTTCAGCGCCGCCGCCAGTAACGCCTGAAGGGTGAATCTTCGTCTTGGTCTCATAGACTTGCACACGGTACCGTAACACGCTGAGAGGAACAAACCACCACCATGCACACAACACGCACCTTAGTAGCCGTGGGACTGAGTTTGGCCATGGCGCTCCTGGCCCAGCCTCCCCGGCCCGGCGGCCGTATGCGCGGCCAGAACCTTGCCAGCCAGCCCCAGGCCAGGAATGAGGCCGAGAGACGTATCCTCACCACCCTCGAGGGCATTGTCAACAATCACAAAACGTATCTCAGCGTTCCCATGCAGGACGGCATGGCGCTGCGCCTGCTGGCCGAGGCGGCCGGCGCCAGGAACGTCGTCGAGGTCGGCACTTCGACAGGTTACTCGGGGCTCTGGCTGTGCCTGGCGCTGCGCTCGACCGGCGGCCATCTCACCACCTTTGAACTCGACCACGGCCGCGCCACTATGGCCGCCGAGCATTTCCGCGAAGCGGCCGTCGAAAACCTGGTCACCATCGTCGAAGGCGATGCCCACGCTAACGTGACCAAGGTGAAGGGCCCCATCGACCTGGTCTTCATCGACGCGGACAAAGAGGGGTATCTCGACTACTTGAATAAGTTGCTGCCACATGTCCGCCCGGGTGGGTTGATCCTGGCCCACAATATCGAGTCCGCCCCCGACTACGTGAAAGCCGTCTCGAATAACCCGGACCTGGAAACCATCTTCTACATGCAGGCCAACGGATTGGGAGTGACGCTCAAGAAGCGTTGAGTGCCCCTTGATCGGGCAATCTTTCCTCATTTTTGCGGCTCACGAACCGCGCGTATCAGGCTGTTTTCATGAGCTCCAAGGGTTCATCCCTATGCTGATACCAAGACGGTGAACCGTCTCACCTAATGGACGGAGACTCGGTTTGCGACCGAGAGAAGAAGTGCCACCGCATTGGCCGCTGCTGCGGTTTGTGGTGTTGCACGACTTGGAGACGGCTTTAGCGGAACGCCCCTACTGGGGCCCCATGAATGGCCCCGAGGCCGTCAGTGAACAGGCGCTGGCGGAGCGCGCCATGCGGCATGTACCGGCGCGTTCGGTAATTGTGGGGGATCGCAATTTCGGGATCTTCTCCACGGCCTATAGTGCTCAGCAGCGAGGGCTGGGGGTGGTCTTGCGCTTGACTGCGGTGCGAGCGAAATCGGTCCTGGGCCGTCCGATCTCGATCCAGGGTGACGATCCCGTCTGTTGGCGGCCCAGCCGGTGGGACGGCGGCAAGGCGCAGCGAGCTTGGACGGCCGATGCGAGTCTGCCAGGACGCCTGATTGCCTGGCGCGTGGGTCGCGGCAAACACCAGCAGTGGCTGCATCTGTTCACGACCTTGTCGCTGCCGGCGGAGGAGGTGGTGGAACTGTATGGCCGCCGCTGGCGGATCGAAACCGACCTGCGCAGTTTGAAACAGACGATCCGCCTGCAACGCATCGCGGCACAATCGACCGACATGATGGAAAAGGAACTGCTGGTTGCGGTGATGGCCTACAACCTGGTGCGCGCGCTCATGTTTCAGGCCGCGCAACGAGCCAGAATCGATCCACGGGAGTTGAGCTTTACCTATGCCTGCAATATTGTGCTCGATGGCTATCCCAAAGTTCTGGCCGCCCGGACGGCCAAACAACAGCAGCAGGAACTCCATCGGATCGTGGCTCTGGTGGCGCGATGCCGGCTCCCCAAACGCACCAAACGCCGCTCGTATCCGCGAGAAGTTTGGGGGCGCGGCTACCGGTTCCCCAGCAAGCAAGCGGGGAAAACTAAGTGACATTGGGATTCCATCCTGCCCCACATGAAAGCAACATCGTCACTCGGTCAAAGAACCAGTAGTGCGGCACAGACATTGCACGGCTTGCTGAGTTGCGGGGGGCTCAGGGGACCGCCCCAGCAGTAGATTAGACCTTGTCGGGTACAACGTAAGGTGCGCGGTACTTGCGTGTCTGCATGGCGTTGGCTTCCTCGTCGCCAATGAAGCGGCCGTTGGCATCGAGTTTGAGCGGACGGCCCGCACGGTAGGCAATGTTGGCCAGGTGACAGAACGCGGCCGAGCGCGCGCCGATCTCGATGTCAGCGGACAACTTGGTATAGTCTCGCGACTTTACCGCTGCGAGGAAATTCTTCATGTGAGGCACGGTGTCGGCGCCGGTGCCTTTCTCCTCGGTCACCTTCTCATAGCGTTCGCGGCTGCCGGCGCCCGCGCCGCGCGCACCGACGAAATTGCCGGAAGTGCTCTTGAAGACTTGGAAGCCGCCCTGGTCGAGGACCATGAAGCCGAGGTCGCCAAAGAAGATGTTACCCACGTAGTTGGGTCCGCGCATCGCCACCAGCCCTTCGGGCGGCGTGGGCAGGTTGCGGACGTCGAAGGTCATTTCGCCGTCGTCCCAAATGAAAGCTGCCTGTTGGGTGTTGGGAGTCTCCTGGTCGTCCTTCCAGATGAACTTGCCGCCGCTGCCGGTGACGCGCTTGGGCCAATCGGTGCGGCCGAGGCCCCACAGCGCGATGTCCATCTCGTGGACTCCCTGATTGCCTATGTCGCCGTTGCCAGTGTCGAAGAACCAGTGCCAGTTGTAGTCGAATTTGTTCTGGCTAAACGGCTTCATCTGGGCGGGCCCGAGGAACTTATCCCAATCGACGCCGGCCGGAACCGGTTCGTCCGGGGTGTGTCCGATCGAAAAGCGGCGGCGGAAGCAGAGAGCCCTGGAGCCGAACACCTTGCCGATCGCGCCATCCCTGAGCATCTTGATGGCCTTCACTTTGTGCTCGATGGTGCGGCTCTGCGAACCGACCTGCACCATGCGTTTGTACTTGCGCGCCGCCTCCACCATCTTGCGGCTCTCGAACATGTTGTGACTCGCCGGCTTCTCGACGTACACGTCTTTGCCCGCCTGGCAGGCCCAGATCGCGGCGAGTGCATGCCAGTGATTGGGCAGCGGAAGCGAGACGGCATCCACTTCCTTCGACTCGAACAATTTGCGCATGTCGGCAAATTCGGTCGGGTTGTATCCCTTGGCCTTGTTGATCTTCGCGATGGCGCGTTCGCGCGCGGTTTGGTTGACATCGCACACGGCGGCGATGCGGCACTCGTCAATGGAACTGTAATAGTCCATGTGGTTGTTGCCGCGGCCCCCGAGTCCGACGATGCCGACCTGAACGCGGTCGTTGGCGCCGAGAATCGGGAATTGCGAGGTGGCGATGGCAGCGGTAGTTTGCAGGAAGGTCCGTCTTGCGATGGTCATGTTGCTCCAGCTCCTAAGTTAGTATTATTTCCGAATAAACCAAATCTAGCTTTACAAGAATCCATGATACTCGAATTGGATCGCATCCAACGCCTGCGTCTGTATGTCTTCTCCAGCGGTCAGAAGCGACATTTGAGGCTCAGGTACGCGCTGATACCCGGTGCGTCCACACCGGAACCGTGAAAACGATAATTGCGATCGAGCAGGTTCTCGAGCGCAGTCATCATCTGCAAGCGTTCGCTGAGCGGAATGCCCGCACGGATGCCCGCTGTCACCCATCCAGCCGTCGACAGATACAGCGGCACTCGCGAGTTATCATCGACCACGCTTACGCCGTTCATGACGGCGCCGATTGGCAACACGCGGTTCTGAATCTGCGCGAGTGTTTCACCTGTTGGACGAAACACGCCCGTTGCCGGATCGAGCAACGGAGCAACGCGGCTGCCACGGAAGAAGGCCGCGATGTCGGTCCGCCGATAAGATGCGCCGATCCGCTCATCGTCGCGGTCGCCACCGCTCAGGCGGCGCTGTGCGCCCGCACCTGCCAGCGATACCTCAAACCACGGACGCCGGCCTGGCATTGTGTAGCGCAGTGTGGCGGCGCCCATCTGCGGCGGAAGCCGGCGGATATTCCGATTCGGATACAGATCGCGACCGAGAAGGTAACTGTAATTTCCTTCGACGGACAGACGCGGCGAAATCGCGTAGCGCGCAAGCGATTCGAAACCGTAGTAACGCGAGCGGCCATCGTTGACGAACGCCTTGACGGCGCGCGGATCGAATGACGTTGCGACAGCCACCACGCCCTGCTCCTGTTGCGCCGCGGTCTGGGGCAGCACGGTTACGGAAAGTCCGGCGAGTTGCGCCGGTGCACTCGATACGGGAAACAGCAACGTCCTTCGCGTGATGGGGTCGTGGAGTTCGGCGTCGAAGAACTGGGCACGCGCATACAGGCGGCCTGGCGTGAGACGCACGCCGAATTCGAAATTCATCAGCGATTCCGGGGCCAGCGGCGTCAGCCGCGATCCCTTGGAAACAGCGCTCTCCCCGGCATCGGTGCTCAGCAACGCACCCGCGGGGACCGCTTCGGCCGCAGGAATTTCATAGCCTAGATCATTCAGGCCCACCGCGCCGAGATCATTTAGGTTTGGTGCGCGGAAGCCACGACTGACAAGCGCATGGATACCGAAAGCGTTCCTGATCTGATAGCGCAAGCTGCTGTGAAACGTGACGTCGCGGAACCACTGCGAGGACTCGGGCACAGCAAGACTGCGATCTTCCTTTGCCGCGAAACGCACGCCGGTGATTCGCGCCCCTGCCGTGGCACGCAGCGCACGCGTGATGTCGAAGTTTGCCTGCCCGAACAGACCCAGCGTTTGATAGCGCGAGTTATCGGGATACAGCGGCCGCGGCCGCGTGATCGCACCCGTCACCGGATTCGTGACGTCGCGTTCGGAGCGGATGTTCTCGTCGTACATGTCGCCGCCAAACGAGGCAAGCAGGCGACTGCTCCAATGCGTGGTGGCTTGCGCACTGTAGCCGTACGTATTGACCTGCGTGAAATCACGAGTGATGGGGTCGGTGTAAAGCAGATTTTGGCGGCCGCTGCCATCCTTTTGGCTGTTGACGGACATCGTGCCGCTCAACGAATCGAACAGTCCAGTGCCCAGCTTTTCATATCTGGCGAAGAACCAGTTCAGCACTTGCGGTTCAAACGTCGATTGGAGCCTGCCGAGACCTCCGAGCAGGTCTTTGTAACCGCGAACGCCAGTCTGTTCGCCACGCAAATAATTCAGCGTGAGAATCTGATCTGGCCGCAGGCGCACGGCCAGCTTCGCGTCGGCACCGTACTGAGAGAAGCCTGTATCCTGCAGCCGATCGCCACTCAGCTCGCGCACCTGCTCCAGCGGCATGCCGAACAGACGCCGGTAGACATTGCGGGAGTCCTGCCCCTGGCCGGCGCGCAGATCGTTGTGGCGGCGTCCGGAAACCCCGAGCAGTGTGGAGACTATGCCTTTCGATACGGAGACGCGTCCGCTTGCGTTGCCCGAAAGATCCGCCGTCGCCCCACCCACTGTGAAGTCGCCATGAGTTTCCCAACGATCGCCACTCGCGAAACGAGGCTGCGGTGTCGCAACGTTGATCGTGCCGCCGAGCGAATCGCTGCCATACTGCACGCCCGTGGGACCGAGCAATACTTCGACGCGCTGAGCCTGCGTAGGCTCTACGTAGGCCAGATATTGGTTGGGACCTGACCGGAACGTCGAGTTATTGAAGCGGATGCCGTCGATGAGATTGAGAACCTGATAACCGGTGAGGCCGCGCAGGAACGGCGAAACCTGCGCGGATGTGCTCTGCTGAACGAGCACGCCGGGCTCCTGCTCCAGTGCGTTGCCAAGGGTTGCGACGGGACGCTTCAGGATGTCGGTAAGATCTTTCACGATTGCAATGTGCTGTGAAGAAACTGCTTCGTCAGCCGCGCCGCGCGTGGCACTTACGGTGATTCTGGTATAGACGGAGCGGGGCTCGAGGGTGATGCTGACCTGCTGGTCCTGTGCATCCACAAACACGAAGATTTCTTTGGCCGCGAAACCCTCGCTATTCACTCGGAACTGCACGAAGCCGCGCTTGGATTCCGTCCAACTGAAGCGGCCTTGCGCATCGGTGCGCAAAAAAGAAATCGGTGTTCCCGCAGCGTGAAGGACCTCGACCTCCGCATTCGCCACAGGCGCGCCAGTGGCATCCCGCACCGTGCCGCTCAGTGCAGCCAGAGCGGGTGCCGCAAGAATAGCCAGAGCCAGCACTGCAACTGAGAATTTTGAATCCATGGAGTCTTGCTTACGAATATTTCAGTTTATCCGACGAGCAGTGCGAGGATCACACATGTGTTATTCGGCGCCCGTGGGTGCAGCCTCGGCTGTAATATCTAAGGGAGTCACATGCGCACACTCAGTCTCCTCCTCCTGATGGCGGCATCCCTACGGACCACGGGGCCGGCGGTGAATCTGCCCTCGGCGGTTCTCGAAGACAAAATCCGCGGCGGCTTGCTTGGACAGATCCTCGGCGATTTGAACGGCCTCGCCCACGAGAACAAATACATCCTCGAGCCCGGCAAAGTAGAGCGCTACGTTCCCGCTCTGCCCGACGGCGCCTGGACCGACGACGATACCGACATCGAGTGGATCTATCTGGTCGAGATGGAGCGCAGCAAGACGCTGTTGCTGCCGCCGCAACGAATCGCCGAGCTGTGGAAGCGCCACATCAATCGCAGGATCTGGTGTTCGCACAAATACCTGCGCCAGCTTATCGAACTCGGGATCGAACCGCCCTTGACCGGGTCCGTACACGTCAATCCATGGGCGGGGTTCAATCTTTCCGGGCAGTTCGTGAGCGAATCCTGGGGTCTGATCGCGCCGGGGATGCCGCGCACCGCCGCGAAGACCGCCGTGCACTACATTCACACCAGCGTGGATCTCGAACCCATTCAGTCAGCGCAGATGTTCTCGTCGATGATTTCGGTAGCGTTTCTGAATAGCGACATCGACCGGATCCTGGATGCGGGCGCGGCGGCCGTCGATGCGAAGAGCGAGATGCGTCGCATCGTCGACGATGTGCGCCGCTGGCACCACGAGAATCCTAGTGACTGGAAGGCAACCCGGCGGCTGATCCAGCAAAAGTACTCCATTCATCCGGAACGCGTGTACCTGCTCGACATGAATGGCGTGAAGCTGAACGGAGCCTGCACGATCGCGGCGCTACTCTACGGCAAAGGTGATTTTATCGAGACGCTCCAGCATGCCTTCAACTTCGGCTGGGATGCGGACAACAACGGCGCCACCGCCGGGACTATCATCGGCGTAACTAAGGGCTACAAGTGGATGATGGCCCAGGGCTGGAAGATCCAGGACAAGTTCCGCAACACCAGTCGCGACGAGCTGCCGGACGAATCGATCACGCGCTATGGAGATCGCCTGATTGCGCTGGCCGGGCAGAACATCCGCGAGCAGGGCGGTCAGGCGCCCGCAAGCGGCAAAGGGGAATATCGCATCGTCACGCAGCCCGCCGCCAACCTCGAGAAACTAGCGAATGCCGGCCAGCAACTGGCCGCGCTACAGCGCGAATGGGCCGCACAGATCGAGGCGGGAGTGCGCCGTCCGGAATCCACTCAGCACGCCGCACGCGCGGCTTATCTGGCGATTGCGCTCGACACAGCCACTGGGCATTCGGCGAAGTACCCGGATGGATGGCGAAACGCACTCGCCGCGCTCTCCGGCTATCTGGGTGTGATGCAGGCACTTTTTTATGAGTCGGCCGGTGACGCCGGAGAGCCTCTGCGACAACGCGCCCTGGCTGCGGGTTTGGTAGCGCCCCCGAAAAATGCCAAAAAGTGATTCTGGTATGACAGCAAGCAAGACAGTGACAGCGGTGATGACCCTGGCGCTCGTAGCGCTGCCGGCATCGGCGCGGGGAGGCTCGTTCGCGGAGACGCCGCACATCGAGATCCTGCGGGCTGGCTCAAAGACTTGGGAACCCGCCGGCACGCTCAGTGATTATCGGGCGGACAAGAGCGCACTTTACGACGGCCAAGCATTGGCCAACTTTACCAGTTGCGCCGAACTGGAGGCCCATCGTTAGCCGCGCCATTCCTGCCGTCAGGCTGCGGCGGCGCATAGGTGATGTCAACGATCTGGCGCGCGTACAATGGCGCCACGGAGTGTCGAAATGTGCCGCCTGTATCGCGCAAAGCCTGCTGCACGAGATCGCGCAGCTCCGATGGCGTGTAGGCGCGGCGGATCGAAAGAATCCCGTCTTCGACGCTGAGGCGCGAGACAAACGGCGCGACAAAGATACGAAACAGAATCAGAGGCAGCCGATGACGCACCAGATCGAGGATGATCAGACGTCGGCAGGATTTCGCCGCGTTTTGGATCATCGCGATCAGCTCATCGCCGCTCAGGTGATGTGTGAGGCAAACGGAGTAGGCAACGTCGGCGGACGGCAGTGGATCGCGCACGGCATCGGCCTGCACGATCGGAAACGCTTCGTGAGTACGGGTCTGCACGCGCAGATCGGTCCCGATCGCTTCCACATTCAGCTTGGTCTGCACTTCGCTCAGCATCCCGCCGTCGCCACAGCCGATATCGAGGACGCTGCGTACGGGCCGCTCGTCACGCCGCAGTGCGTTTACAATCGCGGTGATATTGCCCAGAAAACGGTGCGTACGCAGCAGGTCGCGGTGTGCCCGTGCGATCTTTTCCCGCGGGACGGCCGGCCCATCCAGTTGTTCTTTTTCGAAAGATCGCTGCATGCCCCTGCTACTCTTGATGGCAGCGGCTTGCAGCAAGACTCAAATATCGGGCGCCATGCGCAAGATTGAGATCATAGGGGGCGGACCCGCCGGCTCGGCGGCGGCAATCAGCGCCGTGCTGGAGGGCGGCACGGTTCAAATTTTCGAGAAATCCAGCTTCCCGCGCCACAAGGTCTGCGGCGAGTTTCTTTCGCCGGAAGTTGCGAAACTGCTCGATGGTCTTCGGGTGCTGGACGAGTTTCTGCACCTGAATCCAAACCCGATCCGCAAAATGGCGCTGCACTTCGGTCCGCGCGCCAGACACTGCAATCTGCCCGAACCCGCCTATGGATTGAGCCGTTTCGCGCTCGACCAATTGTTGCTGGACAAGGCTCGCAGCCTGGGTGCACGCGTCATTCGCGAAAGGCGGAACGGCGAGCCGTCGGATACTCCCCGCATCGTCGCAAGCGGCAGAAGTTCCATCGCCCAGCGTGGCAGGCGCCTGTTCGGCTTCAAGGCCCACTTCGCCGGGCCAGTCGATGACGTCGTAGAGCTGTTCTTTTTCAACCGTTGTTATGTTGGCGTCAGTTCGGTGGAGAACGGGATCACGAATGTCTGCGGGCTCGCGCCGGAAAGCATCTTGGTCACATACGGATTCCATGTCGACGATCTGCTCCAAGGCTTCGCAGCGCTCAGGGCACGATTGCAGCCTCTCGCGCGGCGCATGGAATGGTTGACGACGGGCCCGGTCGTGTACCAGCGAGAGTTCGCCAACCCGGTGCTGCCGTGCGTCTATCGTGCGGGTGACGCGCTTGGATTCACGGATCCGTTCACCGGTTCGGGCATTTTGAGTGCGCTGCTGACCGGGCGAATGGCCGGTGCATCCGCCGCAACGAATCGCTCCAGTGAACTCTATCTGCGGGACTGCCGCGCCGCGCTGGCTCGGCCCTATCTGGTATCGACGCTATTTCGGACCGCACTCAAAACAGGCCTCGCAGCGCCACTCTCCGCGCTCATCCCGAGTTCCGCGCTATTTCAATTAACCCGCCCCAGATTCCAGTTCGGCGTGTAGACAAGACAGTGCTGTTCACTGGCTTCGATCTCATAGAAGCTGCGTTCGTCCGAGTTCTTAATGGCAAGGAGGAAGACGTAGTGCGACCAGCTCAGGGTGAAGGGACGGAACGGAGGATGTCCAGATTCGCCAGACGCTGTCTGGTTTTTTGAGGGAGCCCGTCAGCCAATGCCTTGATGACCGCTTTTCCCTAAGCGGCCCGGTCTTTGCCGCGCTATTCCTCTTGGACGATGCGCCTGCCAATCTCAAAGTTGGGGTGGACTTGAACGAGGTCCATGCCACGCGCCGCGTGGGGCTACAAATTGCTATCTCATTCCCAGATCAATGCCGCTGGGATGGAGCAGCAGGCGAGTCATCCGCTCGCACACGTTCGCTCGAAGAGTTGCGGCCAGTCGATCTGACCCGCAATAACGCGAGCCAGCTTACCGTTTCTCCAGAGCCATACGTAGGAGCGGCGCTTTCACCTTGCCCCAATCCGAGATGTCGGGCAGGTCTTCAAAGAGGAGAACGCGATAGTCGAGGACGCCCTTGAGAATCAAGTTGGGCTCTCCGGACGGGCCGCCGCTGAAGCCTTCGACCAGCAGCACACCGCCGGGTTTGAGCGAGTCTTGCACCTGTTTCATGTAAGCCGGGTCGTTGAGCTTGGTGAACGCAAAGCTCATGACGATGAGGTCCCATTGCGACCGCCCGAGGTCGTACTCGTCATGTTAAGCGAGCTTGGTGTCGAGCTTGACGCCAGCCTCCGCGGCGGCTGCGTTGGCCTGCCGGAGCGCTTCGTCGGAGATGTCGTAGCCGCTCACGGTCCATCCCGCCTTGGCAAGCCAGATGGAGTTGCGCCCTTGGCCCATGGCGATGTCGAGCGCTTTTCCGGGCTTCCTGGTCGCCGCGACCTTCTTGACTAGCGCGCTGGGCTCGCGGCTGAACGGCGCCTCGGCCCAAGTGAATATGCGGTTGAAGTGAAGTGTGAGCGACTCTCTGGGATGGGAGGTCAGGTACTCCTGCACTTCCTTGACGCGCGTCTGTATCTCTTCGTCCGCGACCGCTCTCGTCTTCAGTTTGGCCGCGTACGCCTTGACAACATCCGCCGGAGGGCCGGGAGTGCCTTCTTTGCTGAACCAGTCCGAGAAATCCTTCCAAGCCGTATCCCCGGCGAGCAGGGCGAATAGCAGCAATGCAGCAGTCATGCTGATTCAGACACCGTTGTCGTGAACAAGTTCCTTCGGGCTAGGTCTGTGACCGAATGATGATGTTGCTTTCATGTGGACAGAATGGAATCCCGGGTTGGAAATCCGCCAGGAGCGCCAGTTGGCAACCCAATGCCACTCGTTTTTTCTTACAGGAAATAAGCAGTATCGATTGAAGAGGTCACCGACCGGTTGGGGTCAAGCCGGATCGGTGGGAGGAGTTGGTCGAAAACAATTATCCAGATTTCTGTTGCAATGGGCGCTCAGATGTTGTATCTTTCATTGTAGAGATATGAAAGATATGATCTCCGAGCTAGCGGCGTCTCGCAATCGACTGCTTCGGCAAGTGCCTGACCCTGCCACCATCTTGCCTGGTTCGTTGTTGCGCCGGATGGTGCGCTGCAACAAGCCCGGCTGCCAGAAATGTGAAAAGGGCGAGGCAAAAGGCCATGGACCGGTTTGGATTTTGTCGGTCAGTCTGGGCAATCGGAAGGTGCGGCAGATCCCCATCCCCGCCGCCTGGAAGAAGGAAGTCGAGGAGCATCTCCACGCGTTTGCGCGGTCACAGAAACTACTGAAGCAGATTGCCTTGCTCAATCTCGATTTGCTGAAGCTCCGGAAGCAGGAGCGGTAAGCTCCTTTTTTTGCGTCTTTTGTCTTTCATATATATTCAATGAAAGAGTGGAGCGCTCATGTCCACTGACAATCTGCGCGGTGTTTTAGATCTCTATAGCCAAGCAGTTCCCGAATGCTTTTTTCAGCAACTCCAGCAAGAGTTGCATCTGCGGGTTCGGCAGCGGATCTTCAGCCTGCCGCTGGTTGTCTGGCTGATGATCTCACAACGTCTGGATCGTAAGGCGACACTGTCCACTGCTGTGCAACAAGTCGTGCAGCAACGGCCCAGGACGCTGCTTTCCGAGCACAAGCGCCTCCGTGAAGGCACGGTGAGTTGCCATACTGGGGCCTATAGTGATGCGCGGCAAGAAATGCCGCTGCTGGTGGTGGAGAAAGTGGCGGATTGCGTATTGGACCATTTGATGCAGAGCCGGCGGGAAGCATTGCCAGGTTGGAATCGGCGTGTGTTCATTTTGGATGGTACCTCGTTGGAAATGCCGCACACTGCCGAACTGGTGAAGGCGTATCCACCAGGCTACAAGTCGCATTGGCCCGTTCTGCTCATGCTGGTGGCCCAGGATCTGACCACAGGTTTGGCGGAGCGGCCTTGCTGGGGGCCGATGTACGGACCCAGGGCAGTCAGCGAACAAACGCTAACCGAGCAGCTTCTGAACCGCCTGCCGGATCATTCCGTGCTGATGGGTGACATCAACTTCGGGGTTTTTTCCGTAGCTTTTGCGGCCACGCAGGGAGGTCACGACGTGCTGTTGCGGTTGCAACCGAACCGGGCCGCAGTGGTGCAGCGAGGACTGCCGTTACAGTCGGGACTGGATCGGCAGGTATGCTGGTGTCCCAGCGATTATGAACGCAAGAAACATCCCGACTTGCCCGCTGATGCCTGCGTGCGAGGCCGCTTGATTGTGCAGCAGGTCAAGGCTTCCGACGGCTCCAGCGTAACCCTATATCTGTTCACTACGCTGCCGTTGGCGGTGGAGCAGCTATTGCAGTTGTACGGTCAACGCTGGAACGTGGAAACGGATCTGCGCTCACTGAAGCGGACCGTAGATCTGCAGATTCTGCGATGCAAAAGCGTGGATATGATCGCTAAAGAACTAGTGCTCGCCATCGTCGGCTACAATCTGGTCCGGTCGGTAATGAACGCCGCCGCCGAGAAACACAATCTCAATCCCCGACGGCTGAGTTTTTCGCGCTCACAAGATGTGGTGAACGCGGCTTTGCCCGGCTTGGCTGCGGCCACTACCCCCTCTGAATACCAGGCCAGACTGCACCGAATGCTCCAACTGGTTGCCTCCTGCAAGCTCCCTGATCGGAGCAAAAGGCCTTCGAGCCCCAGGGAAGTGTGGGGACACGGCTGCAAGTTCACAAAACGCAAAACCGCCGTGCCCAAGAACTGACAGAGTACATGGCGGCAATGCCTGACGCGACCAATTCAAAAAACGAGTGGCATTGAGTTGGCAACCGGCGCGCAGCTTGACAAGCTGCCCCACAAAGGAACACCTTCTCCCGGTCGCAAACCTAGAGTGGAAGCCGTCCCATTCCCCGCCCCGGCAGCGGCACGCCCTGTTGCTTCTTGGCTGGCTGTGCGGCGGGCCCTTCCACGCCGCGGCGCGCCGGAGCGGCCCCGAACACGAGTTCGTTGTCGTCGAAAGCCAGCGGGCGGTCGAGCACCATTTCCACCGTGGAGCCACGCGAGAGCAAGACATCCGGACCGCGCGACAGCAGCACTCCCAGCAGACCCGCCGTGGCGCCGGCCGCCGCGCCGATTCCCGCGCCCATGCCTGAGCTTCCGGCTGCACTACCGGCAATCACGCCGATCGACGCGCCGGCCGCGGTCGCCTCGCCTACCGTGCGGGCATCGCCGCCACGGTTGCTTTCGCTGCGGATCTTGCCTTCGGCCTTATCCAGATTGCCGCCGGTCTCGCCGTCGAGAGAGCCCACGCGCGCACGGAAGTCGCGTGTGACGCCGTTGGGCAGGGTGAGCGAATCGAAGCGCAGGTACATCTCGCCTTTGCCCTTCACACGGCCCGGCCGTTTGACATGCGTGATCGTGCCGGCCACGTAACTGCCAGGCGGAATCACGATGCGGCCTTTGATCACTATGGGGAAGGCCGTCTCCAGATAGACCCGCTCGCCATCGGCTGCGTTCTTGGTGCTGACGCTGTTGATCAGGCTAAGCGGGATGCGCGTTCCGGGTTCCACGGTGAAATCGCCGCCGGCTGAGGGCCGGGCCTCTTTCAGCACAGCGGGTGACGGCTCGCCGGGCGAAACCACTGAAGGAACGGGCGCCTCTTGTGCTTGCAGAACGAATGTCGCGGCAATCACGGCCAAAAATCCGAATCGCATAGCTGGCTCCTGCACTATTCTACCTACACTGGTGTAAACGCAGCCGAACGTGCTCCGGTTGCGCCAATGTGGTTGCGCTGATCTGGCCGCGCGAATGTTGATTCATGGACTTGCCGGCAACCTGACCCCGGCGGGGCCAGCCTGGCCTTCCAGTTCCACCACGATTTCCGGACTAGCGTCAATACCCGACGGAATAGTCATATTAAGCTGATACAGACCGGCAAAACCGGGGGTCACCCCGATGTAGTGGACATTGGATGCTGTAACCGCCGCGCCGTCCAACAGAACCCTGGCCGCGCCCGCATGTTCAACCGTGACGGCTCCAACCGGAATCGCGTTGTCGCCTATCGTGGGTAGCGTCTGCCCAAATCCGGTTCCGTATAGAATCACGACATCGCCGGGATGCGCGGGGGCGTCGCGCGTCACCAGGCTCCCGTCAGGGCGAGTCGCGATGGCCCAGCCTGTCTCTTGCAGGAAGAGTCCGGGGAGTGCGGCCGCAATGGTCAATGGGACGCTGGGGCCGGCATAGCCGTCGCGCACGAGTTGAAAGGTACTCGGACCCGGAATCAACGAGGCGGGGACCAGAAAATTCACCTGTCCCGGCGAGACGTAGTAGAGGCCGGCGGGCATCCCTCCAACCAGCACGCGCACACCGGCGGCAGGCAGTGCGGTCGGCAGCCGCGTCGTGATATCGGTCGTCGACACAGCCTTCGTGACCCAAGAGAGATCTTTGCCGTACACCGACGCTATCGTGTTGGGAGCGAGCGGCCCGACCGAGCTGCTGGCGGCATTTACAATGCTGGCGGAGGAATAAAAAGGGCCGCCTTGCGCCCACAGAGGGGAGCAGACGGCCCAAGCGATCATCCAGACTGGCAGAAACAGTCGCACTCATAGTAAAAGTGGGACAATCCATCTTCTACTCTCATTCGATTTAGCGTCTCACCGGAATGAACGCGTCGGCTTGCGTTTTCGTGCCGGCGATATCGACGCTCACTGGGGTGTTGCCGTCCGGAACGACCGGCACCTTCACGTTGAACTGGTAAAGCCCGGAGATGGACCCGGGCGAAAGTCCCGCGTAAGTGACATCGGAGCTCGCCAGTATCACACCGCCGATGGTCACGGTGATCCGTTCGAGAATCTCCGAGGTTTCAAAAGCAACCTTTCCCGCAGCCAGGTTATTGCTGGTGGCCCCGAAACCGGTGCCATACAGCGTCACCACCTCGCCTGGCTTGGCGGCTCGTCCGCCTGGAACGACGGCTGGATCGGCCACCGCTTGCGTGCTGTTGGGAAACAGCGCCGCGATGCTCTTCGTGGTCCCGAACACAAAGAAGGCCGGCGAGGTCTGCGTCAGCGTCATGTTCTCCGAGTTGCCCCTGATTTCGTTCGGCCTCCCCGGATTCGCGATCACGCGTACTTCGACGGGCCCCACGGCGTTCACGGGCACCTGGGCATTGATCTGCCTATCGTTGACGAACGATATAGGAGCGCGCTTGCCTCCGATCTCCACGGCCAGACAACCCAGCTCCGTCGGAAAATCGAGATCGTCGAAATCGGAGATGCTTGCTGATTTGCCTTGACTAGCGGCGAAGCCGCTGCCGAAAACGCTAACCATCGCATTTTGCGAACCACCGGCGACGAACGAAGCGCCATTCAGGATGGAGGTGATCTGAGGCCGCGCCGAGAGGTTGCAACTTGAGATTCGGGTGCTCGTCGTGTAGATCCGGTCGCCCTGGTTATTTTGGTTGTTGTTGGCCGCGTTCCCGGCAGCGTAGAACACTACTTCGCCCAGATCGGTGCTGGGAGGCGTCCATTCGACATCCCAGGTATTGAAGTTCGGTTTGCTCTGCGCTGTCGACGTGGAATTGTGGCTAGCGAACTCCAACTGTCCCGTCGTACACGGCGCCTGAACGCCCAGGAACGAACCATCGTCGCAGCGCACCTGCACCGTACTCGTAGCGGAAAGGGTTCCCGCGGTTTTCGTTTCGTCGCTCGCCAGGCGGGCGGTCAACTCGAAGCCCCAGCGTTGCGCTTCGGGATGTTCCACTCGCACGCGGATCACTTGCTTAAGCCCCGGCGTGTAGAACTTGGCTTGCACCACGACCCGTCCGCGGGCGTCGGAATTCGCCGGCGCGTATGTAACGTGGCAGGCCGTGCAGTTGAGTCCCCCATCTACGGCAGCTCCGGTTCTTTTCAGCGGCGGCCCGCCGCTGAGGGCATACATCAAGCCCGGCAGCGCACCCAGAAGCGCGCCGCAAGTCAGTTTCCCAAGTTTTGTTTTCACTTACTCCCCCGTTACCTTTGAATTGTCGTAAACAGCGTTTGCCCCGTAGCGGCGCCATCTACGGTTGCATTGATGCGAATGTCACCGTCGGCTACGTCCGGAACGGTCACATTGAACTGGCAGAGACCCACGGAGTTCGCCGCCAGAAAAGCGCTCGCCGCCGCCACAGTCCCGCCAAATTGCACTTGCACCGGCGACGCCAGCGGGCGCGCGTCGGAGAAGAACTGGCCGGCGGGGCTGGCCGGCGTTGTCGCGCCGCATCCCACCGCAAACACGATAATCGTCTCTCCGGGTTTCGCCGGGCGGAACGGCACGCCGGCGATCAGGCCGGAACGGCCCACAAAGGTCACAAAGTCGGGGAACAGCGCCGCGAGGTATTGTTTGCCGCCAACGTTGAAGGAAGGCGTAGTCAGCAGAGCGGGCGAGACTTTCGTTTTGTCGACGATCACCGGATCGCTCGTCCCGTTGGCGTTGACGACCTCTACGCGGACCGGTCCGGTGGAATCGTCGTCCGGAGCCTGCACGTTGATCTGCGTCGGGCTGATATAGCGCACAAACGCCGCTTTGTTGTTGATGTTGACCTTTACGCCCTCGAGTTGCGTGGGCGCCTGGTTGCCCTGGAAATCGGAGCCGGCCCACTCTCGCGTCGTCGTGGAAAGGTTCGTTCCATAAATCTCCAGCCAGGTTCCGGCGGAGAGTCCGGGCGCGCCGCTGAAGGCCTGCAGCACGGGTTGCGTGGCGCGGATCGCAGGCTTTTGCGGCGCGACCGCTTCCGCGGGCGTCAACTCCAGCACCTTTGTGTAAATCTTGTCGCCGGTGTTCTGGCCGTTGCCGTTGGCCGCATTGCCGGCGGCGTAAAAGCGTACGTTTCCGATGTCGGTCGTGGGCGGCGTCCAGTCGAACGTAAAGACGCCGGTTGTGCGGGGCGCGCTGTGTTCGATGAACTCCACGGGGAATTGCGCCGGGCAGATCTTGCCCGGCAGGCGGTCGCGTTCGCTTCCGTCGTCGCACAGCACGAAAATCGAGGCGTCGGGCGGAGTGAAAGAACCGGCGGCTCCGCTCTTGTAGTCGTCGCTACCCTTCTGCCGCGCCGTGAGTTGAAAGCCGTATACCCGTGCGGCCGGATCGGTAATCGTCACGGTCACGCTCTGTTTCGCGCCACCCGGCGTGTAGCTACTGCCGCCCGCCCAGGCAATCTGAACGTTACCTGTGCCGGCGGTTCCTAGATGGCAACTGGCACAAGTGCTATCGCCGGGGGCGCCGGTTTTTCGCACCTCGGGCCCCTCTGCGAAGGCGTACATCAAGGCCGGAATCACCAACAACACGGCAGCCATTTTGCCGATCAGGATTTTCTTGTTTTTGTCCATGTTTCCCAGTTCCTTGATTCAGTCTAAATGCGAAATCATCGCGCGCAAGTGCTGTGCGACGGTTTTTACACTACATTTACAACTGATTCACAAGGAAGAGAATTGGAGCGCTTTTTTTGTCGTAGTGGCTAGCGGAATGGCGCCGAGACGCTCCGGCGAGACCCACTCATAGCCCCTCGGCGTTCCTCGCACGCTGGCCGCAAAAACTTGGAAACAATAGTCGTGAATCGTGATCGAATGCCGGAACGAACCCAACGCCCGGCCTAGCCGCGCCGAGGGAAGCCGTGCGGCGTCCGGCAATTCCCAGAAGCCTGCCATACGCGCCTCGCTCCCGCCGCGCTGCCATAGCAACAGCGCGCCGGCGCGCACGACCACCAACAATGTCGCTTCGATCTCGATACGGTTGCCACCCCGCAACTTAACGGGCAGCTCATTCTGAGTACCGGCCGCGTGTGCGGCGCAGTGGCTTAGGAGCGGACAGTCCGGACAGCGCGCCTGCTTCGGCAGGCACACAGTCGCACCCAACTCCATCAACGCCTGATTGAATCCCGCCGGATCGCGTTCGTCGAGCAACTCCGACGCGACCGCCTGCAACCTCTTCCGCGTGATCGATGCGCCGATGTCGCCGCTGTCGTTCGTCAAACGGCTCAGCACGCGCAGGACGTTGCCGTCGACCACGGCGTAAGGCAGGCCGAAGGCGATGCTCGCGATCGCAGCGGCGGTGTAGTCCCCGATTCCCGGCAACGCGCGCAGTTCGGCGTAGCCGCACGGGAAACCGCCGTTCGCGCTGATTTCGCGTGCGGCGGCCTGCAGGTTCCTGGCACGCGAGTAGTAGCCGAGCCCGCTCCAACACGCCAGCAGATCCTGCTCGGGAGCGGCTGCGAGGACGGCAGCATCCGGAAAGCGCTCCAGAAAGCGTGCGTAATACGGAATCACGGCGGCGACACGCGTCTGCTGCAACATGATCTCGGAAACCCAGATGGCGTAAGGGTCGCGGGTGCGCCGCCAGGGCAGGTCGCGTTTCGTCCGCGCGTACCATTCACGCAACCCGTCACGCAGTGTTTGCCTCTTCCCCTTCAGCCTGAACCTCTTTAACGAATCTATAATAAGAGCATAACCCCACTCGTGGAAGATTCCATAAACATCCGTGGCGCGCGTGTCCACAATCTCAAGAACGTTTCACTCGCGATTCCACACAACAAGCTGACGGTGCTAACCGGCGTCTCCGGCTCCGGAAAGTCCTCGCTCGCCTTCGACACGATTTACGCCGAGGGTCAGCGGCGTTATGTGGAATCGCTCTCGGCCTATGCGCGCCAGTTTCTCGAACGCATGGAGAAGCCCGACGTCGACGAGATGGACGGCATCTCGCCGCCCATCGCCATCAAGCAGAAAAACACGACGCGCAACCCACGCTCCACGGTCGCCACCGCGACCGAGATTTACGACTATCTGCGCCTGCTGTATGCGCGCGCCGGACGCACCTTCTGCCCGCAATGCGGCAAGCACGTAATTCGCGACACAGTCGATCAGATCGCGCGCGAAATGCTGATGCAGCCGGAGGGTTCGCGCTGGTACGCGCTGTTCCCGATCCGCGAAACCGCGAAGGACACACAGGCGCTGCGCGACCATCTCTTCGAGTTGCGCAAGAAGGGCTTCACGCGCCTGTTCCAGGACGGCCGGACCTTTGAGTTCTCCACGCCCGAATCATTGCTGGAGATCGATTTTTCGAAGGCGCTGTTTGCCCTGGTCGACCGCCTCGCGATCACGGCGGATCTGCACCAGCGCATTGTCGACACCGTCGAGATCTGCTATCGGGAAGCCGGCGAGGTCGTATTCGAAGCGGCGGGAGACGCCGCCATACAGATCCGCTTCAGCGAGAAGTTCTCATGCAAAGCGTGCAATGTAGAACTCACCGAACCCGAGCCGATTCTATTCAGCTTCAACAGTCCGTATGGTGCCTGCGCGCGCTGCCAGGGTTTCGGCAACACGGTTGACTATGACATGGACCGGGTGATTCCCGATCGCTATCTCTCGATTGGCGAAGGCGCCGTCGATCCATGGACGAAGCCGCAGTACGTGTGGGGCTTTGAAGAGTTCCGGCAAAGGGCGAAAGGCAAGGTCCGTTTTAACGTAGCCGTTGCGGAACTGAACGAAGACGAGCTCGAAGTGCTGGAGAAAGGCGTCCAGAAGTTTTTCTCCGAGGTGGAGAGGAAGAAGTACAAGGTGCACGTGCGCGTCTTCCTCAGCCGTTACCGCGGCTACGCTGCGTGCCCGGAATGCAAGGGCGCCCGGCTGCGCCCCGCCGCGCTCAACGTGCGCGTCGGCGGGAAGGACATCGCCGCGGTCGCGCGCCTGAACATCGCCCAGGCCAACCAGTTTTTCGATACGCTGCAACTCTCACCGGAAGAGTCGGCGATCTCGGAGAAGATACTCATCGAAGTGCGGCAACGCCTGAAGTTTCTCAACGATGTGGGCCTCGACTATCTCACGCTAAACCGGCTCTCTTCCACACTTTCCGGCGGCGAGGCGCAACGCATCCAACTCGCCACCTGCCTCGGCTCGCGGCTTACGGGCGCCTGCTATGTACTCGACGAACCTTCCATTGGACTGCACAGCCGCGACACGGGGCGCCTGATCCGAATCCTGGAAGAGCTGCGCGACATCGGCAACACGATCATCGTGGTAGAGCATGATCCGGACGTGATGCGCTCGGCGGACTACATCGTCGATCTCGGTCCCGGCGCGGGCGAGAACGGCGGACGCATCGTTTTCGCCGGGCCATATAGCAAGCTGAGCGAGGATGGGAGCAATTCGCTAACCTCGCGCTATCTGCGCGGCGACCTGCGGACATCGTTCCCGGCGCAACGGCGCGATGTGAATTTCAAACGCGCGATCAAGCTGACCGGCGCACGCGCCCACAACCTGAAGAACATCGACGTGAGCATCCCGCTGGATGCGTTGGTCGCGATTACCGGCGTCTCGGGCTCCGGCAAATCAACGCTGGTGCATGATGTGCTGTTCAAGGCGCTCTCCGCGCGTCTGCACAAGGACGCGCCGAACGAGGCGGACTCCGCCTCCGAAAAGCTCACCTGGCGCAGCATCGAAAACGTGGGCCTGCTCAGCGATGCCGTACTGGTGGACCAGTCGCCCATCGGCCGCACGCCGCGCTCAAATCCGGTCACCTACATCAAAGCGTTCGATCTGATTCGCATACTTTTCGCGGACACCGCCGAGGCCCAGCGCCGCGGCTACACCGGTGGACACTTCTCCTTCAACATTCCGGGGGGACGCTGCGAGGTGTGCCAGGGCAGCGGTACGGTTACGGTGGAGATGCAGTTTCTCGCCGACGTCGAACTGGTCTGCGAGGAGTGCAGGGGGACACGTTTCAAAAGCAGCGTCCTGGAAATCCGCCACCGCGGATTGAACATACATGAGGTCCTGCGGCTCACGGTGACGGAGGCGATCGCCTTCTTCGCCGATCAGCCACGCCTGGCCAACCGGTTGCGCGTGCTGGCCGATGTGGGACTCGGCTATCTGCGGCTGGGCCAATCCGCCACCACGCTTTCGGGAGGCGAAGCCCAACGCGTGAAGCTGGCCGCGCACCTCGCGCAAGCCACATGCCAGGGCACGCTCTTCATCCTCGACGAACCGACGACAGGCCTGCATTTCGACGACATCGCGAAGCTACTCGACTCCTTACGCCGCCTGATCCAGAACGGCGGCAGCGTCCTGGTCATCGAGCACAATCTCGACGTCGTGCGCGCGGCCGACTGGGTAATCGATCTCGGGCCCGAGGGCGGCGACCGTGGCGGCCACATCGTCGCCGAAGGCACGCCGGAACAGATTGCCGCCGCGCCGGACTCCTATACCGGACAATACCTGAAGCACATACGCTGACACGCAAGTGATAAAATCGCTTTGCTATGAAATTCGGTGTACACAGCTTCATCTGGACCGCCAACTTCGGCCCGTCCGATCTGACAATGCTGCCGCGGCTGAAAGCGGGCGGCTTCGATGGAGTCGAACTGCCGCTGTTCGATCCGCTCACCTATCCCGCCGCCGAGATTCGTAAAGGCTTCGAGGCGAACGATCTGGAATGTACCTTCTCGGTAGTCATTCCGGACGGCATGAGCATGCTTAGCGACGACGCGGGCGTGCGCGGCAAGACGCGTGTGTACATGGAGAACTGCATCAAAGTGGTGGCGGCGGCGGGATCGAAGCTAGTCGTCGGTCCAATGTACTCGCCGGTTGGCTACATCTCCGGACAGCGCCGCAGCGCCGACGAATGGAAACATGCGGTGGAGTGCTACCAGAGCCTCGCCCCCGTGCTGGAACGCCACGACGTCACCATGGCCGTCGAACCGCTCAATCGATTTGAAACGTACTTCGTCAATACGGCGGCAGACCTCGCGGCGCTGTGCGACGAGGTTGGTTCGTCGCGCGTCGGCGCACTGATCGACACGTTCCACGCGAACATCGAGGAGAAGGACATCGCCTCGGCGTATAGAACTGCGGCGCGGCACTTGAAGCACGTACACACCTGCGAGAACGACCGCGGCACACCGGGCAGCGGGCACGTCGAATGGGACTCCGTCTTCCAGGCATTGCGTGACATTCACTACGACGGCTGGCTCACCATCGAGAGCTTCGGATTTTCCATCGGCGGCATTTCGGCCGCTGCTTCGATTTGGAGGGACCTGGCGCCATCGCCCGACGACATCGCATTCGAAGGCGTGAAGTTCCTCAAAGCGCACATGAGTTGAAGAGGTTCGTATGAATTACTGCTGGACTGCTGTGAAGCCGGCGCCCGAATGGACACTGCACCTGGCGGCGACGGATGCGGGACTTTTGCGCTTGTGCATGGCATCGACGGACGAGGAGTTCCTCGCCAGCCTGCCACCGGCGCCGTGGAAACAGTCGGGCCGGCATCCAACGCTCAGCGCGGCCGCGGAACAACTTAGGGAGTATTTTCGCGGCCGGCGCAGCGACTTCGACCTGCCGCTTGACCTGCGCGGCACGCCCTTTCAGAAGCGGATTTGGCAGTGTCTGCGGGAGATCCCTTACGGCTCGACGTGGAGCTACGTGCAATTGGCGAAACGCGCCGGCTCACCGCGTGGCTGTCGTGCCGCCGGGCAGGCGAACGGCCGGAACCCGATCGCAATCATTGTGCCGTGTCATCGAGTGATCGCGGCGGACGGTTCGCTCGGCGGCTTCTCGAGCGGATTGGATTACAAGATCCGGCTGCTCGCGCTGGAGGCGCGCTCGACCATGTTCAGCAACGCTTCCTCGTCGTCAACTACGACGCCGATGCGAAGCCAACACAACGCCAGCGGCGCGACCAACTGAGCAGCATCGGCCGGCAAGTTCATGAAATCTTTCTCCGTAGTGAGCAACGCCTTCGCGCCCGCCTGCATGGCTTGAGAGCGCACACGCAGCAATTCCCGGGGACGGTACGTGTGGTGGTCCTCAAAGGAAAACGCAAGCGCCGGTTGGATCTGCAAGGCGGCCAGCGTGCGCCAGAACGCCGCCGGATTGGCAAGCCCGCAGAACGCCGCCAGCTTTGGAAACGGCAACCCGGCGGGAGCCCAACTCTGCTCCGCAGTGTGCCAGCCGATCGGCTCGACGCGCGCACGAAAGACCGGTGCAGCGGGGTTGAGTTCACGAAGCCTACGCAACAAACCGGCGTAGCTGCGCTCCGGCTCGGTTCGCGTGAGGATTATGGCGTCCGCGCGGCGCAGCGCTTCCGGCTGCTCCCGTAAGCGCCCGAGCGGGAACACGCCGCCGCCCGCGAACGGATCGAGACTGTCGATCAGAACGATGTCGAAGTCGCGCCCGAGTTGCACATGCTGGAAGCCGTCGTCCAACACAAAGACCGAAGGACGGAGTTGCTCTTCGATGACGGAACCCGCGTGAAAGCGTTCCGCGGAGATGCCCACCGCGCCGGCCTGGGCGCGAATCATGATCTGCGCCTCATCGCCAGTGACATCGATGGGCGCAACGCCGCCGCGTGGGATCACGGTCACGGCTTCGGGCGAGCGGCGGCGGTATCCGCGCGTCAGGATCGCGGGTTGCGCGCCGCGCGCCCGCAGTCGCTGTGCGAGCCAGAGCACAAACGGTGTTTTCCCCGCGCCACCCATGCAAAGTCCGCCAACGCTAATCACAGGAGTGGAGAGCCGCCGGAATCGCCCGCGCAGACGGGCCTGGTGCCACACGCTGCCCGCGACCCATGCGCAGGCCAGCACTCGGCGGATCAGACGGCCCGGAGCCGTGTAGAGATTGTGCGGCGCGGCTTCCTCGTGCAGCCGGCGGATCTCAGCAATGGCACGATCCGTAGCTCCGCGTTTGGAAAGCGCCAGAGCCAGCGCGCGTTTACCGATCTCACGGCGCTTCGCCGCGTCGCGCAGCAAATCATCCACGGACGCCGCAAGCTGCCCGCCATTCTCGACGCGCAGTAGCGCTCCGGCGGCGGTGAACTCCTCAGCCATCGCCGCGAAATTTTGCATGTGCGGACCTGCGATGACAGGGCGTCCGAAAATCGCCGGCTCCAGAATGTTATGTCCGCCCCGGTGCGGGAGCGTGCCGCCCATGAAGACCACATCCCCGAGCCGGAACAGGCCGCCAAGTTCGCCGATGCTATCGACGAGCAGCACGCCGGGTAGCGCCAGCGTGGAATCGACGTCAAGCTGCGAACGGCGCAACGCGAAGAGACCAGTCAGTTTTTGCGCAACCGTATCGAAGCGTTCTGGCTTGCGCGGCGCCAGTAGCAGCAGCAGCCGCGGGTGCAATCTCGAGAGCGTGCGGAAGGCTTCGATGACGGCATCGTCCTCGTCCGGATCGCCCGCTTCGACAGCGGCGGAAGTGCTAGCCGCAATCCAGACTTCGGCCGGTTGTGTGCGCTCGATGAAGAGGTCCACAGCTTCGGGCACACGCGCCTGCACGGGTTCGAAATCGTATTTCAAGTTTCCGCCGGAATGAACGCTGTGCGGCGGAGCGCCGGCCTCAATGTAGCGTTCGCGATCGCGTTCTCCCTGCACCAGAATCTCATCCGCGTGCGCGAGGACCGTTTTAAAAAACCAGCGCTGCGCGCGGTAGCGACCGATGGCGCGATCCGAGATGCGTCCATTCACGACCAACAGTGACGCGCCACTCCGCTTCACCTCGCGAAACAGGTTGGGCCAGATCTCCGTTTCGAGGATCACAACAAGCGACGGCCGGATCGCACGCAGAACGCGCCGCACGCAGGAGACATAGTCGAAAGGGAGGTAGAAGACGCCATCGACGACGCCGGCCAGCTTTTGTTCCGCCGCGGCGCGGCCGGTGAGCGTCGTAGTGGAGATGAAGATCGCCGCGCCCGGAACCGCCGCAGGCAAGCGTCGGACGAGTTCCAGCGCCGAAAGCAACTCGCCGACGGAAACGGCATGCAACCAGATTGCGCCGGGAACCGTCCGGTGATGCGAGGGCGGCAGAAATCCGAGGCGCTCACCCATGTTCCGAAAATAACGCCGGTCGCGCACGGTACGCCCGAGCAGGTAAAACAGGAGCAGCGGCAACGCAAGAATCTGAAGAAGGCGGTAAAACAGATAGATGAGCTTTGTCGGCAAATGTGTGATTCTTTTTCTGAGTATAGCGGCGCTTCCGGCCGCCGACAAGGATAAGGACAAAGAACGCTTCGCTCCTGGTCCAGCCTCATCGTATCCCGCCAGACAAACGAGCGGCAAGGTGACAATCGCGGTCGAGGCCTATGATACCGAAGAAAAGACGCGCCCGGCGTTCGGCAAGATGAACCCTTACGAACTCGGCGTGCTCCCGGTGCTGGTGGTGATCGAGAACGGCGGCAATCAAGCGCTCGATCTCAAACAGCTCAGAGTGGAGTACGTCTCGACGGATCGCCAGCGCATCGACGCCACTCCAGCCAAGGATGTGCGCTTCTTGAAGGCTCCGCAGCGGCCGGGTCCCACCGGTGAGACTCCGAGAAAGCTTCCGCTTCCGATCCCGACGGGCAGCAAGAAGAACAAACTGGCCTCGTGGGAAATCGAAGGCCTGGCCTTCGCCGCACGCATGTTGCCGGCCGGCGAATCGGTCCACGGTTTCTTCTATTTTCAGACGCGCCACCGCGTCGGCTCGCAGTTGTACCTGACCGGAATCAGCGAGGCGGCGACAGGTAAGGAACTCTTCTATTTCGAAATCCCAATGCAGTGAGCTTTTAGAAGCTTAGCTTCAATGCGAATTGCACAACGCGCGCGTCGCGCGTTCCAGTCACCACGCCGAAGTTGTTGACGGCCGGGTTCACGCCCGCCGTCGTGGTGGTCAGCGAGGTGCCGATCGTGCTGAACGAGGGGTGATTAAACGCATTGAAAAACTCAGAGCGGAACTGCAAGCGCACCCGCTCCGCGACCCGGAAATTCTTAAACAGCGAAAGATCCCATTTATGGACGCCGGGACCACGCAGGCTGTTGCGCCCCATGTTGCCAAACGTTCCGGTTTTCGGCCGCACGAACGCCGCCCGGTTGAACCACTCCTCCACGGTGCGCGGACCGTTGGTATCGCCCACAATGTCCGGGCGCTGATTCTGCGTCGCGCCGATCCCGGCGACGTCCTGGCTCATCGTGACATCGAAGGGCCGGCCGCTCCACAAACGCGTGATGCCCGAGAGCTGCCAACCGCCCAAGGCGAGGCGCGCGGGCAGAGCGCGTTTTGCAAGCGCCGGCAGGTTCCAGATGAAGTTCGCTGTGAAAACGTGCGTGCGGTCGAAATCGGATGGGCCGCGCTCGGCGCGTGCATTCTGACTGTCGATCGGGACATCGGTCGCGCTGCGGTCGCTCGATGCATTGTCGATACTCTTGGCCCAAGTGTAAGCCGCTCCTACAGACAGGCGCTTCGCCATTCTGCGATTGAAACTCGCCTGCATCGAATGGTAGATACTGCCGCCGGAAGTCTGACGCTCTGTGATGCTCGCCCATCCGGGATACGGCCGGGCGGCGTTGTAGTGGACTCCAGCGGCCGCGGCGGCGCCGGCTTGCGGGTTATTGATATTCAGCGGACGCATCAGGCGCAGGCCGCGCGAGGCGACATAGCTTACGTTCAAGATCGCGCCGCGAGCGACTTCCCGCTGCACGCCGAGACTCCATTGATGGATCGAGGGGGCCTTCAGCGGGAGCCCGAGCGCCGTCACGTTGGCGGGCGAAATCGCCGCTTCCGTACCGCCGATCTGCCCGGAAATCACGGGGTTCACCAGCGTCACGGATCGCGAGAAAGGCGGATTGTCGAACGCGTTGTTGATGAACGTGCCAATCATCGGCCGCGTGTAGTAGAGACCCCAGCCGCCGCGAATCACGGTGCCGCGGCCGAGGGGCGACCAGGCGAAACCGAAGCGCGGAGCAAAGAGGTTCGTATTGCTGTTCGTTACACGGCGCCCATAGGGCGAGTCCTTGCCGGCTACAACGATGCCATTCAGCGGGTCGCCGGTGTTCGGGACTAACTGACCGTTAGAGGGAGTCACTTTCTGGGCTTTGGCCGGATCCCAGCGTTCGGCCATGAAATTACTCAGCGTGTTATTCCGGTCGAACGGGTTCAAGTAAGCCGAGTAACGCAGCCCATAATTCAGAGTCAGTTTGCCGCTGACTTTGAAGTCATCCTGAAGATAGGCCTCGGCCATGCCGAAGCGCGCGTCAGACCAGACGGTCTTCTCCACCTCGCTGTAATTGAACGGCAGCATCAGCAAAAAGTTCGCTACGGGATTTTTCGAAAAGCCCGTGCTGTACGTCAGCGTGCCGCTGGTATTCGGAGAAAACGGCTGTTCCAGGTTGCCGCCATAGGAATAGACTCCGCCGAACTTGATCACGTGGCGGCCCGATATCTTCGAAATGTTATCGGAGAACTCCAGATTGAAGAGTTCCTTATGGCCCCTGCGCGGAACGCTCAATGCCGCGTATCCCGAGCCAAGGCTCACGCCCGGAATGATGTTGCCTTCGTTTTCAGGAAACAGCTCCGGAATGGAGATCCCTAACTTGGAGCGGTCCGCGGGAGTCTCGATGGCGTACATATCGAAGTAGCGGCGGGCCAACGTGAACTGAAACTGATTGAGCAGCGTCGGACGGAGAATACTAGTCCCGCTGAAGACGAAATTCTTGCCGGGCCTGTCGGCTTGCGTCGTGGCGATGCCGGGGAAGCGCGTGGTCACGGAGGTGATCGAAGAGCCGCCATAGGGATTGCGAATATAGGCCGTATCCTGCGTGTAGCGGCCATAGATCTTAAGGCGGTCGGAGAAATTGTGATCGATGCGGACCATCTCCTCGTGCCAGTTCTGCCGGCCGGCCGCCGCCGAGGTGAAGTTCACCGCGCCAGGGCCCTGGAAATTTGGCAGCGGATAGAGGCTGAGCAGTTTGAGCGCGTTGGGGTCGATCCGCTCGCGCGGAATCACGCCATTCGGGAAGCCCACTCTTGTGACGGGATCGATCACCGGATCGTCGGCGGTTCCGAAACGGCCGTCCGTGCCGGGTCCAAGCGGCCGGAAATCACCGCTGCGCTCCTGCGCCGTCGGCACCGTCGTATTCACTGCGTCGCCGCGTGTGCTGATGCGGTTGAACTCCTGCGCAAAAAAGAAGAAGGTCTTCTTGCGGTTTTTGTTATAGCCGGGAAACAGCAGCGGACCGCCCAGCGTGTATCCGAAATTATTCAGCTTCAGCGGCAGGGTCTGGTGGGAGAAGTAGTCCTTCGCGTCGAGCGCGTCGTTGCGGAAGAAGTGAAACAGCGAACCGTGAAACTGCTTCGATCCGCCCTTTGTGACGACGTTGACCTGCGAAAACCCGCCGCGCCCGTATTCGGCGGAGAACGTGGAGGTCAGCACGGTCACCTCGGCAATCGTGTCGACGGAAGTGAACGTATTGAGCGAACTGCTGCCCACGATCACGTCCGCATTGTTGCCGCCGTCGATATTGAAATTTGAGGCCGAACTGCGCGCGCCGTTGATCGAGACGTCCGGCGCCGAGATCGGGTCCGATCGGTCGGACATGTTGGAGCTGATGCCAGGCAGCAGTTCCAGCAAAGTCATGAACGAGCGTCCGTTGAGCTGCAACTCGCGCACCTGTTCGCCGGAGATCAAGCCGCCCTGCTCGGCCGACTCGGTCTGCACTGTCTCGGCTGTCGATGTGACCGAGATCTCCTGGGACAACTCGCCGACCTGCAAGGCGACGGTCACGCCGAGCCGCTCGCTGACATGGAGTTCAAGGCCCTTCTCGAGGTACCTCTTGAAACCCGGGTGGGAGACGCTCAGTTCAAACTCGCCGATCGGCAGGTCTGGAAAAGCGTAGTTGCCGTCCTGGCTGGATACGGATTTGCGGGTTGCGCCGGTGTCGGCGTGCAGCGCTGTGACCTCGGCGTTGGGAATACCCGCGCCGCTTGCGTCCACAACCCGGCCGCTAATGCTTCCGGTGGTACCCTGCGCATACAGCAGAGCCGCTGCGAGACAGAGCAGGAAGAGAAATGAGAGGGAACGCATGTCGATCTCCCGTGACTAGATCAAGGTCAGTCCCTGCGCGCCGGTTTGACGCGCAGGTAGACTGTCTTTCTGCATTTGCGGCACTGGAAGCGGGCATGGCCGAGCATCGCCAACAGCGCGTCGACACGGCCCTTCAGCCAGGGCCGCCAGAGATCGGAGGAACCGCAGTTGGGACAGGTCGCCGTCATTCCAACTACTGATTCACCTTGATTACGAAGTAAGTGAACGACTTGCCCTTTTCCACCAGAACCTGATGCGGCGTGTTCTGCGGAATGTGGACGACGTCGCCGGGCGCCATCTTCTGGCGCACTCCACCCTGGATCGTCTTGCCGCGGATCTCGCCCGCGCCCGTGTTGCGCGGCTCAACCGTCTTGCCGCCAACGACGACGGTGGCGGCGCCGGCCTGCGCGACGAAGATGTCGGCCACCTTCTCATGCACTTCGGCTTCGCCGTCGGCTTCACGATAGGAGACCATGGCGAGGTGATTGCCCCAATCGGCCAGCGGCTGCGCGGCCGACTTTCCGGCGTTCATCTTGGGGGCAAGTTTGGCCGCATAGCCCTTCAGGCTCGCGGACGACCAATAGGCATAGCCGGAGACATCGGCGGCGATGACCGCCGTCGCCATCAGTCCAAACAAAATGGGCAGTGCTTGTTTCATGGCAATTTTACCTGTGGATTGCGATCGGCAACAGTGGGCAGCGGCGGGAAATCGGTGTAGGGCTTGTCCTGGTACCAGTAACCGACGGAAAACCAGTTATCTCCGCGGTCGTTGGCGTGGCCGTGTTCGAGCGTGAATCTCATGTAGCGCGAGAAGGTGACCGGATTGTCGCCATGCCAGCGATAGCAGCAATAGCGCCCGCCGGTGCGCTCCGGCATGATGATCAGAGGTGCGCCATAGAAACGGTGGCTGAAGGGAACGGCGCCGTCGCGGCCACCAAAGTTCCAGCTACCGAGAAAATAGTCCTCCGAGCCCGTACCGACTATGACCGGCTTCTGCTCATCGTCGATGAAGATCATGTCATCGCCTTCACCCATCCAGCCCTCTGCGTTGAGCAGGACGCCGAGTGTGCAGCCCATGAACTGCCCGCGTCCGCGCGCTTCGGCGAGCACGTAATTCTGCTTGCCGTCGGGATTCCTCATGGGGCTCGCGCCCTTCACGGCAACGCAGGGCGAGGCTTGCCGGTACTGCGCATGAAAGTAGAGCGCGTCGGCGGGCAGCGCCGGCACGCGGACGAAATCGATGTTGGAGTAAAACGCACCCACAGCCTGGGCGCCTTCGTTCGTCACAGTCATGCGCGCGCCCTTGCGGTACGGCATCGCGAAATAGCAGTTGAGCGAGCGGCCGGGCGAACATGCGAGGTACGCCGACTCATAGAGAACGTACTGCCCGAGATTCAGCCCGAAGAAATCTCCGATGGGGCACTCAATGCTCGGCTTCGCGCTGTCGTCCCACCAGGCACGCAGCACGAGTTCCTTCAGGTGATTGCGGCTTGGCGCGGCGATCGTGAACCAAATGTGGCTGATGATTCCCGCGCCTTTCTGATTGAAGATCTCTTTCGTTTCGCCGGGTGCGATCGGCCAGCGGTCGGAGTTGCCGCCAGTTGTGTCGAAACTCGACTGCTTCAACGACGTGTAGTTCTGGGCACGAGCGTAGTCGGGCAGGAATGGCATTCTGCCCGCATCGCCCTGGGCCTGCGCCTGTGCGGACAAAGGCAAGGCCGCTGGAATGGCTGCGGCTGCGGAAAATCGTCGAAGAAAGCTGCGGCGTCCTGCATCGTCGGATGGTGGTTGCATGGGATTCCCTTTACCCAAAAGATTATGTCACGACGGATGGCGCCGCGCTTCCGTCCGGCAACGGGTAAATTGGTAACATGCTGCTGGCATTTTTTCTTATCGCGGGAATGGCGGATTGGGTTCCGGCACGATGGGCCTCCAACGACGTCAAAAGCTTGGAACTGCTCAACGGGACACCGGTGAATTGCCTCCTGCTTGAGGAGCGCCTGTGGTCGGCGCCCTTCTCGGAGCGGGCAAAGGAATTGGGCATCGCGACACTCGGCGTGGTGCGGCCGGGCGGCGATGCCACAGACGCTGCCCGGCGGGCCGCCGCCGCAAAACTGACCGGCGTCGCGCTGGAGGGCGATTTCAACGATGCGGACATAGCGCGCGCGAAGCCGGCGGTACACTTGGCCCCGCGCAGACACATACGCTGGAGCAGCGCCGCGGAAATCCTGGGGACGAATCAAGGCGTTTGGGCGGGTGTGCAGATTCAGGCGGACGGCGCCGCAAAAGCGGCTGCGAGCGGAGCGCCCTGGGTCGACACAAACACTGGATTCCTGCGGTTCGCACATGCCCTCACGAACAAGGCGTTCTGGACCGCGAACACGCCTCCGCCCAAGACGCTGTACCCTGCGGAGCGCTATCTGCAAGCGATCGGCGACGCGGCGATGACGGGCGCGCGCTGGGTGCTGGCCTTCGACGACGACTTCACGGCACGGTTGCTGGCGCGCGAAGCCGCGGCGTTGCGCGACTGGGGCCGCATGATGACTCTGCTCCGGTTTTACGAAAGCCACCGCGAATGGAACAGCCTGCAACCGGCCGGGCAACTCGCGCTGGTACAGGATGCCGAAAGCGGGGCGCTGCTTTCGGGCGGCATCCTCGACATGATCGCAGCGAAGCATACTCCGGTGCGCCCGGTGCCGATCGCCAAGTTGAGCGACGAGCGCATGCGGGGCGCGAAGATGGCTGTAAATGTGGACCCCGCGGCACTCAGCGCGACGCAGAAAGAGGTTCTGCTGCGCTTTGCGCGCAGCGGCGGTACGACGCTCTCCGGACCGCCCGGCTGGAAATCCCCAGCCGCCGCCGGGGACGCCATCACGCTAGGCAAGGAAGACCTCGACAAACTCGATGAGATCTGGCGGGAACTGAATTCGATGACCGGGCGGAAGAACCTGGGCGCCCGTCTGTTCAATGTGTCGAGCATGCTCTCGAATCTGCTGGCAAAGCCCGACGGCAGCCAAGTGGCGCTGTACCTGGTGAACTATTCCAGCTATCCGGTGGAGGCAATCACGGTTCACGTTCTCGGCAAATTCAAGAAGTGCACGCTGTACACGCCGGAATCGCCAGCGCAGGAGTTGGCTGTGTACCCGATCGAGGAAGGTTCTGGCGTCGAGATCGAGCGTCTGGCGCTGGGCGGAACGCTGGTGTTCGAATAACGGCCGCCGGAACGGGTTATCCTGGATACAATATGAGGCGCAGGGATTTGCTGGCACTGGGAGGGACGGCTGTCGCATGGGCGCGGCCGGCTGCGGTTGCAACTGCACCGGTGGCGATTGCGCGCTGCCGCTCTTACAACGAAGACATCGCGGCGATCCTGAGCACGATGTTCGATCAACTCGGCGGCCTGGCGCGAATCGTGCGCAACAAGACCGTCACAATCAAGCTGAACCTCACCGGCAGTCCCGCGCTGCGCTTCGAGGGGCGCACCTTGGGCGTCACGCATTACACGCACCCGAAAACCGCGGCTGCGCTGGCGCACCTGCTCGGACGCGCCGGGGCAACGCGTATCCGTTTCGTCGAGAGTTGCTGGGCAGCAGCGGGCCCGCTTGAAGAGTATCTGCTCGACGCGGGCTGGAACGTGCGCAGCTTGCAGAACGCCGCGCCGGGCATCGAATTCGAGAACACGAATGCGCTCGGAAAAGGGAAACGCTATTCGCGCTTTAAGGTTCCGGGCACAGACGGCATCTTTCCGGCATTCGACTTGAACCACGCTTACGAGGAGACCGACGTCTTCGTGTCGATGGCGAAGTTGAAGAACCATGCGACCTGCGGAGTCACGCTCGCGATGAAGAACATCTTCGGCATCACGCCGGCCTCCATTTACGGGGACGATGCCGGGCGGGACGCTCCCAATGAGAACCCGGGCAAGGGCCGCGTGGAAGTCTGCCATTTTGGGAAACGGCAACCCGCGGGTTCTTCACCAGCGGAGATCGACCCTTCGTCGAGCCGCGCGCCCGGCTACCGCATGCCCCGCATCACAGCCGGACTCGCGGCGGCACGGCCGATCGACATCGCGTTCATTGACGGAGTGGAAACCATCGCGGGCGGCGAAGGCCCGTGGGTGAAAAACATTCGCATCGTGCGGCCGGGCGTGTTGCTGCTGGGAACAAACGCCGTCTGCACCGATACGGTGGCCACGGCGGCGATGGGTTATGATCCACGCGCCGCGCGTGGCACGGCTCCATTCACCGGTTGCGACAACACGCTGCTGCTCGCCGAAGCGCTCGGCGTAGGCGCCGCGGATCTGAACCGGATTGAAGTGACCGGACTCCCTCTGACAGAAGCCCGCCATAAGTTCTAGAATTGAATGTTCAGGTTGGAATATCGTTATCTATTGGCAATTCGTGGTGGAGCGTAAGTGAAACTGCCAGCAATGCCCGACACACCCTATCTGCCGATCCCGACGCTGACAGTGACCTCGGTGATCGACATTCTAATCGTCGCGTGCCTGGTGTACCAGTTCATCATGATTGTGCGCGGGCGGCGCTCCGCGCACATCCTGGGCGGCATCGGCGTGCTGTTGCTGGTGTACGGAGCTTCAATCTGGTTTGGCCTGGAACTGCTTCGCTCGATCCTCGCGGCGCTCGCGCCGTACACCGCCTTCGCGGTCATCGTGATGTTCCAATCGGAGATCCGGCGTGTGTTGGCGCGCCTCGGACGGCAGCGCTGGTTCGGGATCAGCGGCAAACTGGAGCACCAGGAATCGCTGGACGAAATTCTGCTTGCGATCCGCGAACTGGCGCAACAGAAAACCGGCGCGCTGATCGTGATGGAGCGCGATATCGGCTTGCGCACGTTTATTGAGAGCGGCGTATTCATGGATGCCATACTCTCGCGCGACCTGCTGCTCTCGATCTTTCAATTCGGCGGCGCGTTGCATGACGGCGCGGCCATCGTGCAAGGCGACCGCACAGCGGCCGCCGCGTGCTTTCTGCCGCTCAGTATGAATCCGGCGATCATGCGCAAGCTCGGCACACGCCACCGGGCGGCAATCGGCATCACCGAGGAGACCGACTGCCTCTCGGTGATCGTCTCCGAAGAGACCGGCTGGATCTCGATCGCCGCGTTCGGCGAGATCGAAATCAATGTCAGCATGGAGCGCGCTGAAGAGCGTCTGCTGGAGCATTTTGGCAAGCGGCGCAGCAGGGCCCGGAGCGGAGTTCCGCGCGGGGCGGGCTCCGATTACCAACGGGAGATCCACGAAGCAGGGCGTCAATGAGGAGATTGCTGACAGCCCATCTCGGCTGGAAGTTCCTTTCGCTCGGCATTGCGGTCGCGCTTTGGATGACCCTGGTCGGAGAACAGGAGTTGACGACGTCGGCCTCGTCCCCCATTGTGTTTCGCAACATCCCGCGCGATCTGGAGATCAGTTCGGAAGTGCCCGACCGCATCCACCTGGAGATCCAGGGACCCGTAGGCAGACTGGGCAGCCTCGCGAGTCCCACTGTGATGCTCGATCTCGCCAGCGTGGACCGGCCGGGTGAGAGGACGTTCACGATCCGGCAGGGCAACGTTACGCTTCCGCCGGGTGTGACGCTTTCGCGCGCCGTTCCGGGTCAGTTGCGACTTCGTTTTGAGCGGCGCATTTCACGCGAGATTCCGGTGCAGATCCGCTTCAGCGGACCGCCTCCGGCCGGCTACCGGATCGTCCGGCAATCTGTCCGCCCGACGACAGTCATGGTAGTGGGCCCGGAAAGCCGTGTGGGGAAGGTCGACTTCGCCGAGACCGACCCGCTGGACCTCACTTCCGTGGTCAGCGAATCGGAATTCCGGGTGCACACATACGTGCTCGACCAGCAGGTGCGGGTCTCGGACGCGCAGATGGTCTCCGTGCACGTCACCCTGGAGAAACTGCCGGAAGTCCATAAGAAGTAAATAGAAACTCGGAAGGATTGCAATCCAGATGGCAAGACAGCTTTTTGGGACGGATGGCATCCGCGGCGTAGCGGGAGAATACCCGCTAGACGCGCGGACGGTGCACGCCTTCGGCGCGGCGCTCGGGGACTGGGCTGAGGGCACCAAGATGGGCGCAGAGGTGGTGATCGGCATGGACACGCGCGAGTCCGGGCCGTGGCTGGCCGAACAGGTGGCTGGCGGACTGGCGCGGCACGGTGTCAATGTGCGGTTTGCCGGACTCATCACGACGCCGGGCGTCGCTTATCTGACGCGTACGCAGGATTTCATCGCGGGCGTCATGATCTCGGCCTCGCACAATCCGTTTCAGGACAACGGCTTGAAGGCTTTCGACCATTCGGGCTACAAGCTACCGGACGAGCAGGAGCACAAGATCGAGGCCGAGATGTTCCGCTTGCTCAACGACGGCATGGAACCGGCCGGCTCGAGCCTGGTCATCGACGAGGGACTCGACCGGACCTATCTCGACTTCCTCGCTTCCACATTTCCACAGCGCATCGACGGTCTGCGCATCGTGGTCGATTGCGCCAACGGCGCGGCCTCGCGCCTTGGCCCGCAACTTTTCGAGCAACTCGGCGCGCATGTCTACTCCATGGGAGCGCTGCCGGACGGACGCAACATCAAC
This sequence comes from Bryobacteraceae bacterium, assembly GCA_963668605.1. Lineage (GTDB taxonomy): Bacteria > Acidobacteriota > Terriglobia > Bryobacterales > Bryobacteraceae. The sequence continues at coordinate 6,409,504 of OY764903.1, read as the reverse complement.
CTCAACTGCGGCGCCCTGCACACCGGCGGATTGCGCGAACAGGTGCTCGCGCAGAAGGCCGACATCGGGATGGCCTTCGACGGCGACGCCGACCGCGCGATGTTCATCAGCAGCAGCGGCAAGCTGATTGACGGAGACGCCGTGCTGCTGCTCGCAGGCCGGGCGCTGAAATCCGAAGGCAGGCTGCCCGGCGACACAGTGGTGGCGACCGTGATGTCGAACCTCGGGCTGGAGCGTGCGCTAACCGCCTCCGGCATCGCCATGCTACGCACGCCGGTGGGCGACAAGTACGTGCTGGAGGAGATGATGCGACGGGATGCCTCGCTCGGCGGCGAGCAGTCCGGGCACGTCATTTTCCGCGAATACGCGACGACGGGCGACGGACTGTTGACGGCGCTGCGCGTGCTGGAGACGTTGAACAAGAGCGGTAGAAGTCTCGACGAGCTCACAGCGGACCTGGAGGTTTATCCACAGGTTCTAGTGAACGTGCGTGTGAAGAACCGGCGGCCGCTCGAGGAACTAGAGACCGTGAAGCTCAAGATTCGCGAAGTGGAGTCGGACTTCGGTGACGCCGGACGCGTGCTCGTGCGCTTTTCCGGTACCGAGCCGCTGGCGCGTGTGATGGTGGAAGGGCCGGAGCTGGCGCGCGTTGAGGCAGGTGCCAAGAGCATCGCGGATGCCATTCGCGCCGAGTTGGGGGCATAATAGCTGCATGTCGAAAATTCTGATTTTTGCACTCCTGGCTGCCACGGCTTTCGCCCAAAAGGCGCCCAAGCCGGTCCTGCCCGGCGAAGACTGGACGCCGTTGTTCAACGGCAAAGATCTGTCGGGCTGGACGGAGATCGGCAAAGAGAAGTGGACCGTCGAGAACGGTGCGATTCACGGGCAAGGCATCACGAAAGAATACGGCTACCTGAAGACCGAGAAGAATTATAAAGACTTCCACATGTCCTTGCAGTTCAAGTGCGAAGGCAATGGCAACAGCGGCGTCTTTTTCCACTCCGAATTCAAACCCGGAACAGCCGCTGTCTCGCAGGGCCTGCAATTTGAAATCGACTGCTCACTCGGCCGGCACACCGGAGGCATTTATGGAGACGGGCGGCAGTGGATCGTCTGGCCATCGCCTGAAAATGAGATCGTGGTGCGGCGGGGAGAGTGGAACGAATATTTATTGAAGGTGGAAGGCAATCGTTATGTGGCGCGGCTGAATGGCGTCGTCATGATTGATTTCACCGACCCGCAGCCGCGCTCGTTCGACGGCGGCATCTCCCTGCAACTTCACTCGGGCGGGCAGGGCGACATGCGCTTCCGCGAACTCTACATCCGCGATCTGACGAAGCGGTAGAAGTGCGGGATGCTATTCGCGAAACTCGCAAAAAGGAAAGGACCCAGATCTGCCGATAGAGAGTTTGGAGAGCGGATCGGGTTCGATTCATCACGAAGACATGGCGTCCGGCATCTGCAACGACAAGCCACAAAAGTGTGAGAGTGGGCCGAATTCCGGGCGGATCGCATCCCTGGACGGCTTGCGGGCATTCTCGGCCTTAGGTGTCTTCTTTTTTCACCTCCATGTTTTCGTCGCGGCGCAGCACCCGAACCTTTTTTCCTGGTTTGTGACGCGGATGGGTCCGGTTGGGACCAACACCCTGTTCTGCCTCTCCGGGTACTTCATCTACCGCTCGTTGATCCTTAAGAGCCGTCCGTACCGGACGTTTATCTGGCTGCGGATATTGCGTATCTTTCCGGTCTATCTCGCCGTACTGACTTTATACTTCCTGTGGTTCTGGGCCATCCCGGCGAAGATCGCACTGCCGGTTGAGACTTGGCAGACGCTGCACCACTTCGTCGTGAACGCACTCCTGCTGGCCCCGTTTCTGCGTCAGGAACCCGTTGTCGAAGCTTCTTGGGCGCTGAGCTACATTTTCCTTTTCTACCTGATCTGTCCACCCGTGGCGGGATTGGTGCGCCGGCTCCCGCGCCTCGGCCGGATTGCAGTGTTGATCGCGATTTGGGCGCTGCTGCTGGCGGTTTCGTTGAGAGGCGGATACTTCCCTCCCCGCGTTACGCTGCTCATTGCCGGGATGCTGCTCTTCGAGACAATGGGTACGAGCGTACCGTCGCGAGTGATCGCAACGATGATTGCAGCCGGCGCCATCACACGCTTAGCCGGCGGCGGCATTTGGTTGCTCGGGGGCTTCGCCGGGTCCGCGCTTTTCGCCTTGGGAGTCTGTCTGGCCGGGTTCGGCGGCAGCACGGTCTTCGTGCGTGCCTTGCGCTGGTCGCCGCTGGTCTGGCTGGGGCGGCGCAGCTACTCGTTCTATCTCTGCCACGGATTCGCCGTCGTACCGCTCAACGCCTTCCTGCTGCCGCGTCTGCAAACCTGGGAGATCTGGGCCATCCAGCCGTTCGTGCTGGTGTTTGCAGTGCTGCTCTCGGGCGCAATGTACCAGGTGGTGGAGCGGCGTTTCCACACGCTTCAACCACCCGCGGCCTAGTCCGGAAAGAGTTTCATCTGGCGGCGCAAAAAGAACGCCCGGCGGGCTTCGAGTTGCTTCCCGCGAACCTGAAGCAGGATACGTCCGCCCAGTGAAGGAACGAGTTGCCTGGCGAGCGTCCGTTCAGGGTTCGAGTCGCTGACAGGTGGGCCACCTGTCCGTAGAATCCACGCTTCAGTCGCAGAGTTCAGCAATTGTTCAGTTTTCGGGTCGGCACAACGCCACACGCCGCTGCGGAGGATTGCCTTTTGTTTGTTAATACGGATAAGAACCGGCACTCGCTCCGATAATAACAAACCCCTGACGCTACAATACAGACATGGTTGTGGATATTGAAGGAGTGCCGCTACACTTGGCGCATCCCGACGAACTGAGCATGGAGTGGGTCGGCCAGGAGGAGGTCATGCGCCAGTTGCTGGCGGCCTGGCTGGTGGTGGATGCAAACGATCTGCCGATGAATCCACGACTGCTCGGCAAGCCGGGCGTCGGCAAGACAACGCTGGCCTATGCGGCCGCAAAGCGCCTGGGCCGCGAGATCTACATTGTGCAGGCGACGGTAGACACGCGTCCCGAAGACCTGCTGGTAACGCCCGTGATTGAGGGCGAAAGTAAACTGCGCTACGTCGCTTCCGGACTTGTAACGGCGATGCTGCGCGGCGGCGTCTGCATCCTCGACGAAGGCAACCGGATGAGCGAGAAGAGTTGGGCCAGCCTGGCGCCGTTGCTCGACAACCGGCGCTATGTCGAGTCGATCGTGGCCGGCATCAAGATCCAGGCGCACCCGCTGTTCCGTCTGGTGGCGACAATGAACGACGACGCCTCGACCTTCGACCTGCCCGAATACATTCATTCCCGCCTGCAGCCGCAGATCCTGATCGACTTTCCCGAGCGCGACGAGGAGTACCAGATCCTGCGCGAAAACCTGCCCTTCGGCGACGACCAGATTCTCAACTATGTCACCGAGTTTTTGCAGCAGGCGCATTCGGCCGACGAGCGCTACACCGTGCGCGACGGCATCAACATTGCGCGATACGCCATGAAGTTGCGGCACATCGCGCAAGACGCAATCGAGGAGCGGCGCGCCATCCAGTCCGCCATCCTCCAGACGCTGGGCGAAGAGGCACTGCGATATGCCCCCCGAGTTTCCGCCTAATTCCGGGCTTCCGCCTGATTTCGAACCCCCGTCTGATTTCGAAAAAGACGTGATCGACGCCGGCAGCCTGAAGCGCGGGCGTTTCCACTATTTTCCAGTCGCGCCCGGACGTCTGGAGTTCGCCCTCGAAACACGGCGCGCGATTCTGCGCGAACGCCCGTCGATCGTGGCCGTGGAATTGCCGCTGTATCTTGAGACGGCGTACCTCGCCGCCATCGCGCGATTACCAGCCATCACGGTGCTGGTCTATCCCGATGAGTTGAACGAGGAACACGGCATCTACGTTCCCGTGGAACCGTGCGACCCGTTCACCGAGGCGATTCGGAGCGCGCAGGAGACAGGCGCGGAAATCCTGTTCATCGAACCCGACACGGATCGTCCGCACCACCCCGACCAGTATCCTGACCCTTATTCGATCCGGCGCATCGGACTCGACAAGTACGTCGAGGCCTACCGCGTCTATCCGCAGGAGCGCTCCGAGGAGATCAGCGCGCACGCCTCCGGCATGGCCTGGAAGCTGCAAGGCGCCGATCCGCTGGCGACGATTTTCGTCGTCGTCTCGTTGAACATGCTCGACCCGCTGCTCGACGCGATGGAAGAGCCGCAAGACGAGCCGCGCGCCAAACGCCGCGACGTGCAACTGGTCAACCCGCATCCCGATTGCCTGGCCGAGATCCTGGTCGAGTACCCGTATCTGCAAAGACGCTACGAGGGTTTCCGCACGGAGTTGACGGAGGAAGCAGCCATCGACCGGCCGCGCTGCCAGTACCAACTCCTGCGCGACGCCGAGACGGAATATCACAAGAACACGGGCGAGACGGTCCAACACTGGCAGCGGCGCATGATCGCACGCTATACTCGCAATCTGGCGTCGTTAGGCGGAGATCTCGCGGCGGGACTCTTCGACATGGCCGTCGCCGCACGCTCCGTCGTAGACGACAACTACGGCTGGGAAGTCTGGGACATGGCCAACCGTTATCCGGCGCAATCGGCGTCCAGCGATTTGGAGACCGTCAATCTCTCAAGCGCGGACGTCTGGATCCACACCAAGCGCCTGCGCCTGCGGCGGCGTCTGCCGCGGCCCAAACAACGCATACGCCCGGTGGGCCTGAAGCCGCGCCGCAAGGAAAGCACGCCCGGCGAGTGGGCGGAGAAGATCGACGGCAACGCGATCTGCTCGTATCCGCCGGAGGATCTTGTGGTCGAGAACTTCGGACGGTTCCTGAAGCAACAGGCTAAGCACCTGCTTTCGGAAGAGCGAGTGCGCGTCGAGCCGTTCTCGACTTCCGTGCTCGACGGCATCGACCTGCGCGAAACGATCCGCAACTGGCACGAGCGTAAAATCTACGTGCGACAGTTTGAAAAACTGGCGGGAGACGTCGGCGCCGTGGTGGTAATCTTCGACGAAGATCCAGACGGCCGTTACACCTATCTGACAACCTGGCTCGGCGAACATCAGAACGAATCCGACATGGCCTACTATTCGACGCAGCCGTTCGAGCACATGGTCGGGCCCGGTATCGGACGCGCAGAATATGGAGGGTTTCTGATGACCCTGCCGCCGCGGCGGATGTTCGACGTCTGGTCCGACCCCGACTACGAATTCACGGAGACGAAGCCAGAGCGGCTGCTGATGGCCGCGCTCGATTACTCGGTGCAGAGACACGTAGTCTATGTCGCGGCGAAACCGCCGCGCTCGATTTTTCGTTCCATCGCGGCGCGCTTGAACCGCTCGATTCTCTACATCCCGATCGGGCAACTCTCGCCGACGCGCTTGAAGAAAACGCGCGTGGTGCATGTCCTCGACGGCCACCAGCGGCGCGAGGAAGCCAAAGATTATCTGTGGTAGCCACGCATAAGATTTGCGCGGTAGTCCCGGCGTACGACGAAGAACGATCGGTTGGCCGCATTGTGCGCGAGTTGCTCCAACTGGTCCCCGCCATTGAAGTGATCGTCGTCAACGACGGCTCGCGCGACAACACAGAAATGGAAGCACGCGCCGCCGGAGCCCACGTGCTCAGCCTGCCGAAGAATCGTGGCTATGGCGCCGCGCTACAAACAGGCCTGCGCCACGCCTTTGCGCAGGACGCGGAATTCGTCGTCACGCTGGACGCGGACGGCCAGCACGATCCCGCGGAGATCCCCTTGCTCCTCGCGCCGGTACTCGATGGAGAGACCGATCTCGCGCTCGGAAGCCGCTATCTGGGACGTAGCGCGGGCTATCGAGTACCTCACTTGCGCCGCGCCGGAAGTTGGTTCTTCGCGCGGATTGCCAGCGCACTCGTGAAACAGCCGATCACCGACCCGACCACCGGCTTTCAGGCCATGAACCGCAAGGTGCTCGCCTCCTATGCCGGCTGGAGCAGATTTCCCCTGCGCACGCCGGACGCCAATCTGCTGCTCTATGCCAGCCGCCGGGGCCATCGCATTGTCGAACGGCCTGTCATCATGCACGCCGATGAAGGGCCGGGAAGCATGCACGGCACGCTACGCTCGGCGGTCTACCCCGTGCAAATGCTCTCTTCGATTCTCGCGGTATTGCTCAGGAGGCGTTGAGGATCGCGCGGATCAGGCCGTCGATGGTGTACGGCTCCGCCTCGACGGTGGCATCGAGGCCGTGCATCCGGATCGTCTTTGTGGTCACCGGGCCGATCGAGGCGATGCGGGCGCCGGCAATAGCTTCGCTCCCGGCCGCGGCGAGAAAGTTCTTCACCGTAGAGGAACTGGTGAACGTAATCCAATCCAGCCGCTTGCCGGCGCGAAAGATTTTCTTAGCATCGATTGCCGCGCGCTCCGGCACTACCGTCCGGTATGCTTCGACGACATCGACCAGCGCACCGCGAGCCGACAGCGCAACAGGCACCAAGTCGCGCGCCACAGCCGCGCGCGGCAGCAGGACGCGCTTGCCGCTGAGGTCATGCGTCTCGAAGGCCGCCACCAGACTCTCGGCAACATACTCTTCCGGCACCAGATCCACCTTCAGGTGCAGCGCTTCGACGGCGGCGCGCGTCGCGGGACCAATCGCGCAGAGACGCGCCTTGAGCGCACGGAGATCCCGAGAGGATCGGTCAAGGCGCTCCATGAAGTAACGCACGCCGTTCACGCTGGTGAAGATCAGCCAGTCGTAGTCCGGCAAGCGTGCGATGGCTTCATCGAGCGGCGCGCTGTCGGCGGCAGGGCGAATCTCGATCGTAGGAAACTCGATCGCTTCGGCGCCCAGCGCGCGTAGTTGATCCGAGAGTTCGCCAGCTTGTTCACGCGCGCGGGTCACGACGATGCGGCGGCCGAACAGCGGCAATTTCTCAAACCAGTTGAGTTTGCCGTGAAGGCCCGCAACTTCGCCAACGATAATCGTTGTCGGCGGCTTGAACCCTTGTTCTTCGAGCAGGCCGGCGATCGTACCCAGTGTACCCGTGATCGTCTTCTGATCGGGGCGCGTGGCCCAGCGTACAGCGATCGCAGGCGTCTCGGGCGAACGCCCGCGCGCCAGTAGTTCGCGCGCAATAGCGGCGAAGCTCGTGATCCCCATATAGAGGACGAGCGTATCGGCCTCGCAAGCCTTGCCCCAATCGATGCTCTCCGCGTCATGTCCCGTCACGAACGAGACCATGCGTGCATGCCTGCGATGCGTGAGCGGAACGCCGCTGTAAGCTGCGATGCCGAGAGCCGTCGTGACACCGGGAACCACCTCAAACGGCACTCCCGCCTCAACGAGAGCTTCGGCCTCTTCCCCGCCCCGGCCGAAGATGTACGGATCTCCGCCCTTCAGACGAACAACCAGCAAGCCGCTCTGCGCGCGATAAATCATCATCCGGCAGATCTCTTCCTGCGAGAAGGCGTGCATCGATTGCTTCTTGCCGACGTAGATCCGCTCCGCGCCGGGCGGCGCCAGATCGAGCAACGCCGCACTTGCCAGATGGTCATAAAGCACGGCGCCGGCGCGCCGCAGAATCTCACGGCCTTTCCAGGTGATCAGTCCGGGGTCACCCGGACCGGCTCCAACCAGATAGACCTTTCCGATGCTAGAGAGAGGTACCGTAAACCGCCTCCAGAATTTCGCGTGCGCCGCCGTCTAGCAGTGCCTGCGCGAGGGCCGTACCCAATGCGACCGGATTCGAAACCGGACCGCTGCTCTCGTTGCGCACGATGCTTGCGCCGTCGGGCGAGATCACGATGGCTCGCAAATGCACACTGTCGCCCACGATCTGTGCGTGAGCGCCGATCGGCACCTGGCAGCCTCCGCCGAGAGCGCAAAGCAAGGCGCGTTCGGCCGCAACAGCCGTGTGTGTGGCCGCGTCGTCCAGCTTGCGGCAGGCAAGCGCGCCGGGGCCCTGATCGTCGCGCGTCTCGATGGCAAGCGCACCTTGCCCCACGGCGGGGCACATCGTCTCCACCGGCAACAATTCGGCGATGCGCTCCTGCCAGCCCAGGCGGTGCAGACCAGCGGCGGCAAGCAGAATCGCTTCGAACTGGCCTTCGTCCAACTTACGCAAGCGCGTGTCAAGGTTGCCGCGCAGCGGTTCAATGACGAGATCCGGGCGCGCCGCCTTCAACTGCGCGGAGCGGCGCAACGAACTGGTGCCAACCTTTGCGCCCTGCGAAATCGCGGCAAGTGGCTTGCCGATGACGGCGTCGCGCGGGTCCTCACGAACCGGGATCGCGGCCAGCATTAACCCTGCGGGCAGCTCCGTCGGCATGTCCTTCAAGCTGTGCACCGCGAGATCGACGCGACCTTCGAGCAGGGCGTCTTCAATCTCCTTGGTGAACAGGCCCTTCACGCCAGTGGCCCCACCGAGACGCGCCAGTGAGACGTCCGTGATCTTGTCGCCGGTCGTGCGTATGATTTCGATTTCGGATTCTTCCCCCAACGCGGCGAGTTGCGCCTGCACCCAGCGCGCCTGCCAGAGCGCAAGCTGCGAACCGCGGGACCCTATTTTCAGCATGTGATTTCCTAGCGTTTCTGCGCGCTCCTTTGCGGCCTAATGGTCGAGCCGGAAAACCTTTCGCACCGTCTCGACGATGTGCAATCCGTGGGGCTGCCCGGCGTACCGTCTCATCTCCGAGATAGGACCGTGGGCGACTTTGTTGATGATGCCGCGCGTGAGAGCCTCGAGCGCATCCTCTTGCTGCTGCGTGAGCGTGCCAAGCTTGCCGCGCAGCCGTGCGATCTCCGTTTGCCGGATCTGCTCCAGCTGCTCCTGCAGACTTACGATGGTGGGCGCCAACTCGCGTGCTTGCAGCCGGAGGACGAGCCGTTCGACTTCCTCAGAGATGATCTCCTCGGCCTGCCCGACTTCGCCCATGCGGCCCTTGAGATTTTGTTGCACCACTTGCTGCAGGTCGTCGATGTCGTAGAGAAAGATGTTGTCTAGCGCGTTTACTCCCGGCTCGATATTGCGCGGCACGGCGATGTCGATCAGGAACATCGGCCTGTTGCGGCGCGCCTCGATAACGCGCTTCATGTCTTCCTTGCGCAGGATGTAGTGCGGCGCTCCGCTGGAGGTAATGACGATATCGACCTCAGGCAGCGCGCCGAGGAACGCGTCGTATTCAATAATCGTGCCTTGGAATAGGTTGGCCATCTCCTCGGCACGCGCCCGTGTGCGATTGGTGACGTAGATCTGCGCGGCGCCGACGCGGCGCAGATGCCGGGCAGCCAACTCGGACATCTTGCCCGCGCCGATCAGCATGACCTTCTTGCCGGTGAGCGAACCAAAAATCTCACGCGCCAGCTCGACCGCGGCATAACTGACCGAAACCGCGTTCTGCCCGATCTCGGTCTCCGTACGCACCCGCTTGGCGACGCTGAAGGCGCGCGTCAGAACCGTATCGAGAAATCCATTCAGCGCGCCTTCGGCCTTGGCAACGGCATACGCCTGCTTGAGCTGCCCGAGGATCTGTGGTTCGCCGACAATCATCGAATCGAGGCTCGCGGCCACACGAAAAAGATGGCGGATCGCGTCGCGGCCTTCGTGCAGGTAGAGGTGTGGCTCGATCGCTTCGACGTGCCGCGACGCTCGCAGGAATTCGGTGACGGCCCGCTCGCAGTCCGTCGCATCTTCGGCCGTGACGGCGACCTCGACGCGGTTGCACGTGGAAAGGATCAAACCCTCCACCATCCCTTCGCCGCGCCGCAATTCGCGCAGTGCGTCCGGCAATGAGCCGGCGTCGAAGGCGAGCCGCTCCCGCAACTCGACGGGAGCTGTGCGGTGATTCAGTCCTGTAACGAAAAGCTTCATCGCTTGAGCAGGGCAAACAAGCCTGCATGGGTCGCCCAGGTGAGCGCGGAGCAACCAAGCACCGTAATCGCCATCAACGCGGCTTTTCTGCCGCGCCATCCGGCCGTCGCCCGCAGGAACACCATCACCAGATAGAAGACCCACGTCATCAATGAAATCGCGATCTTCGGTTCGCGGATCCAACGCGTGCCGGTCTCCACATACGCCCAGGTGCTGCCGGCCACCAGCGCCAGCGTGATGAAGGCAAAGCCAATTCCCATCGATTGCGTAATGATCTTATCCAGCGTGCCTAGCGGAGGTAGCTTCGCGAACAGGCTCGGCGTACGCTTACTCTTGAGTCTGCGTTCCTGCACAAGATAGAAGACGGAGCCAGCGGCGGTGAGCAGCAGCGCGGTGTAGCCGGCCAGTACCAGAATCACATGGACAAGCAGCCAGGCGTCGCGCACACCCGGATTGCTCCAGGAAGCGACCGGAATCTCCATCGCGCCGATCAACGTCATCAGAAACACGAGCGGGAATAAAACCACGGCGATGCTGTCGAACTGGTAGCGCCAGTACACAAACAGAAATAGAATCGCGATCAGAAACGCGCACAGCGACACGGTTTCATAGAAGTTGTCGGCCGGCAGATGGCGGACCGCGACGGACAACTCCACCAGCGCGACAAAGTGCAGCAACGCTCCCACCTTGAAGGCCGGCAGCGCCACGGCAAAGGCGCGCGAGTCCTTGAGAAGCAGCGCCAGAAAGGCGTGCAACAGCCCAACGGCGTAAAGGGCGGTCGCGACGCGCAGCCAGAATATGCTCATCTCTTGCATCGGGAGAGGAACCCAGAGTTCTTTCGATTTCAGTATATCGAAGCCGCCCCGGGCATACGCGCGGACGAATACAAAAGGCATACGGAACTGGAAGCCGTTCAGAGGCGCGCTGCATCCAAATGAATAGAAGAGGTTCGTCAGAGGGCTGCAACATGAATGAGTTTCCGGCGGGCAAAATTGCACTTGTAACGGGTGGAACTCGCGGAATCGGCCGCGCGATCGCTGCTAAATTGGCCGCTGCGGGCTGCCGTGTGGTGATCTGCGGCAGAACGCAGGCCGGCGTCGAGACGGCGTTGCGCGAACTGGAACTTGAAACCGGACTCAAGATTGAAGGCCAAGCAGCCGATATTACCAGTGAGGCAGATGTAGAGCGGATATTCGCCTTCCTGGATCGGCTGGGCGGCGTGGACATTCTGGTGAACAATGCGGGCATTGGAGTGTTCCGAAGCGTGGCCGATCTGAGCTACGACGAGTGGAGGCGGACGATCGATACGAATTTGACGGGTGCCTATCTGTGCTCCCATTCAGCCCTTGCGCGTTTTCGAAACCGCGGGGGCGGGTTCATCGTCAATATAAGTAGCTTGGCTGGGAAGAACCCGTTTGCTGGCGGGGCCGCTTACAACGCTTCAAAATTCGGACTGAATGGATTCGCGGAAGCGATGATGCTCGATCATCGCCACGAAAATGTCAGAGTGAGCACGATTATGCCGGGCAGCGTGTCGACAGAGTTCCAGGCGGGTGGCGCGGAGTGGAAAATCGCGCCGGAAGACATAGCGGAGATCACGCTTTCGGTTCTGCGCATGCCGGAACGGACGCTCATCAGTCGTGTAGAAGTACGGCCGTCGCGACCCGGGAAGTAGCGTGTGGGGAGATGGCCCGTGAATTGCTCGTGGTTAATTCGTGAGACTGCGAGTTTGGGAGGTAATGAACATGACGCGCGTGAAATACCCGCTGGATCCGACAAGGACAGGAAAAGCGGCTGAGGCGCTCGACGCTAGCCTCAAGCGCTTGATTGTGGGACAGGATGAGGCAATTAAACAGATCGTCAATATGTACCAGATGAACTGCACGGGACTTAGTGCGCCCGGGCGGCCCGTTGCCAATTTTCTGTTCCTTGGCCCGACCGGCTCCGGCAAGACCAGGACGGTCGAGGCCACGGCCGAAAGCCTGTTGGGCACATCCCGCGCGCTGATCAAAATCGACTGCGCAGAATTCCAGCACAGCCACGAGATTGCGAAACTGCTCGGCTCACCCCCCGGATACTTGGGACACAGGGAAACCCATCCATTGCTCAGCCAGGAGGTTATCAATCAGTTCCACACCGACACGGTGAAGCTGTCGTTCGTGCTGTTTGATGAGATCGAGAAGGCCAGCGACGCGCTCTGGAATCTGCTGCTGGGCGTTCTCGACAAAGCGACGCTGACCCTGGGCGACAATCGCAAAGTCGACTTCTCGCGCGCCATGATCTTTATGACCAGCAATTTGGGCGCGGCCGAAATGGGTTCTATTTTGAACCCCAAAATGGGATTCCTGGGAGCCGGATTGGAACAACCCGACACTGCCGCGATCGAGGGAAAGATCGGACGCACGGCCATCGAAGCGGCCAGGCGGAAGTTCACGCCGGAATTCATTAACCGCTTGGACAAGATCGTGGTCTTCAAGCCGCTGGGTGCGAACGAACTGCGCAAGGTGCTCGACATCGAGTTGGGTCTGTTGCAGCAGCGCGTTTTCGCCTCCGCGATGGACCGACCCTTTGTCATCATGGCCACCGACGAGGCGAAGAGCTATCTATTGCGCGAAGGCAGTGACGCCAAGTATGGAGCCCGTCACCTCAAGCGCTCCATCGAGCGCCATTTGGTGCAGCCGATCTCGAATCTGATCGCGACCGAGCAGGTGCAAGCGGGCGACTGGATCCGAGTGGATTACAATGCGAAGCGCGGCATGACGTTTCTGAAAGAGGCGGAGGGGCTGCCAATTCAGAAGATGGCGGAAATGGCCGGCACGCCCTTGCCGGATCCGGCTGAAGCGGCTGCAATAGCTACGTCAATCGACAGCGGACGCGCCCAAACAGCGCGCTATTCGCGGCGCAGTTAGAGGTCCACGCGGGCAGGCAGCGAACCCGTGCTAGCGTAAGAGCAGGGCTGGTTTCAGGTGAATGGACAACGCTGACAACGTTCTGGTTCGAACCGAAGAGCTGACGAAGACCTATCGGTCAGGAGGCAGCGAACTCGTCGTGTTTGCCGGAATCAACCTCGAGGTGGAGCGCGGCGAACGTCTGGCCCTGGTGGGCGAATCAGGCGCCGGCAAATCGACTTTGCTGCACCTGATAGGCGGACTTGACCGCCCGACGTCAGGTCGTATCTTTTTTGAACATCAGGAAGTCACCACGCTCTCCGACGAGCATTTGGCTCAGATGCGCAATCGCAGCATGGGCTTCGTCTGGCAAATCCACTACCTGCTGCCTGAGTTCTCCGCATTGGAGAACGTCATGATGCCGCTGTTGATCCGTGGCTGCCTGCCGGACGACGCGGCGAAAACCGCAGCCGAGCGCCTCGATGAAGTGGGTTTGAAGTCACGTGTGACGCACCGGGCCGGAGAGCTTTCGGGCGGCGAGCAGCAGCGCGTTGTTCTGGCGCGCGCTTTGGCGGGCAGCCCGAAGTTGCTACTGGCGGACGAGCCGACAGGTAATCTCGACTACAAGACAGGCGAAGCGATCATGGATCTGATTGAGGATCTGCAGCGTTCGCATGGTCTGACCGCGATCTTCGTGACGCACAATCTGGGGTATGCTCGACGCTGCGACCGCGTTCTCAAACTTGACAAAGGGATACTCACTCCCTCGACGGAGCGGCCTGCACTTGAGACAATGAGAGTTAATTCCAGGGACGGGAATCCAAATGTTTGAACGCTACACCGAAAAAGCCCGTAGAGTAATTTTCTTCGCACGATATGAGGCCAGCCAGTTCGGCAGCCCCTATATCGAGACGGAGCATCTGCTTCTCGGCCTTCTGCGCGAAGACAAGGCATTGGCGAACCGTTTTCTGCGATCTCATGCGGCGATCGAATCGATCCGGAAACAGATCGAGGCGCATACAACCGTTCGCGAAAAAGTTTCCACTTCGGTCGACCTGCCGCTCAGCCATGAATGCAAACGTGTTCTGGCTTACGGCGCCGAAGAAGCCGAGCGGTTGAGCCACAAGCACATCGGGACTGAGCACCTATTGCTGGGATTGCTGCGCGAAGAAAAGTGTTTCGCGGCGGAGATCATGCATGAACGCGGACTGCGCCTCTCGCAGGTGCGCGAGGAGATCGCACGCTCGTCGTCGGAGAAGATGTCTTCCAGCCGCCCCAAAGAGAGTTCGCTGCTCACCGAGTTCAGCCGCGATCTGACGCAGGCGGCCGTCGACGGGCTGCTCGATCCGCTGATCGGACGCGACTACGAGTTGGATCGGGTGATTCAGATTCTGTGCCGCCGCACAAAGAATAATCCCGTGCTGATCGGTGAGCCTGGCGTCGGCAAGACCGCCATCGTCGAGGGCATGGCGCAGCGCATCGCCGACGGCGACGTGCCTTCATTCCTCTCCGACAAGCGGATTCTGGCCCTGGACCTCTCGCTGATCGTCGCCGGCACAAAATACCGCGGGCAGTTTGAGGAGCGCCTCAAGACGATCATGAAGGAGTTGATGGAGAATCAGAACGCGATCATCTTCATTGACGAGTTGCACACTCTGGTGGGCGCCGGTTCGGCTGAAGGATCGCTCGACGCCGCCAACATTTTGAAGCCGGCCCTCTCGCGCGGCGAGATCCAGTGCATCGGGGCGACCACGCCGGCCGAGTTCCGCAAGTCGATTGAGAAGGACCGCTCACTCGAACGGCGCTTCCAGGCCGTCAAGGTACCGCCACCCAGCGAAACCGACGCGGTACGGGTCCTGTTTGGCATAAAAGAGCGGTACGAAAAATTCCATGCCGTGGCATACACCGACGATTCGATCGAAGCGGCCGTGTACGCATCTTCGCGCTTCATCCCGGACCGCTTCCTGCCGGACAAGGCGATCGATCTGATTGACGAGGCTGGCGCTCGCGTCAAGTTACGGCAAACTACGCTACCCTCGGAAGTCTCCGAAGTGCAGAAGCGCATTAAGTTCATTGTGCATCGCATGGAAACCGCCATTGCGAACCACGAGTTCGAGAAGGCCCGTTTCTACTCCGACGAAGAGCGCAAAGAGCGCGAGAATCTCCGCCAACTGCGCGACAAATACAACCTGGACGACACCTCGACCGGCATCGTCACAAAGGACGATATCGAAGACGTGGTGGCGCGCTGGACGGGCGTGCCCATGACCTCCATCCGCGAAGAGGAAGTCAGCAAGCTGCTGCGCATCGAAGAGGAACTGCACAAGCGCGTCGTCAGCCAGGAACGCGCTATCTCCGCACTGGCCCGCGCCATTCGCCGTTCGCGCGCCGGACTGAAGTCGCCCAAACGTCCCGCCGGCTCGTTCCTTTTCCTCGGACCGACTGGCGTCGGCAAGACCGAAGTCGCCCGCGCGCTGGCCGATTTCATATTCGGCAGCGAAAAGTCGCTGGTTCGTTTCGATATGTCGGAGTTTATGGAGAAGCATTCGGTTTCCAAGCTGATTGGATCGCCTCCCGGCTATGTCGGTTACGAGGAAGGCGGCCAGCTTACCGAACGCGTCAAACGCCAGCCCTACTCGGTCATCCTTTTGGACGAGATCGAAAAAGCGCACCCGGACGTCTACAACATCCTCTTGCAGGTTTTTGAAGACGGCCAGTTGACCGACGGCCTCGGCAACGCGGTCGATTTCAAGAACACGATCATCATCATGACGTCCAATCTGGGCGCACGGCATCTCGATAAGAAGTCGCCGATCGGCTTCTCCGCTCCGAATGTCGCCGGCATGCCCACGAAGGTGGAAGACATGGTGATGGCCGAGGTGAAAAAGGCGTTCAATCCGGAATTCCTGAACCGCCTCGACGAGGTGATTCTGTTCCTCTCGCTGACAGACGAGGACCTGCTCCAGATCATCGATCTACTGGTGGAGCAGATCAACCTGAACCTGGTCGGTAAACAGATCCGCATCAAACTGACGCCGGAAGCCGGCAAATACATCCTGGAACAGACTTGCGCGGACCGCAGCTACGGCGCCCGTCCGCTGCGCCGCGCGCTGCAGAAGTTTATCGAAGATCCTTTGTCGGAGGCGCTAATCCAGGGATCGCTGCCGAGCCCGTCCGAACTCGAAGTCTACCTGGGAGAGACCGGCATCTACTGTCGGCGGATCTTCAAGGAAGGCGAAGAGGAACTGGTGGGCGCCGGTGCACAGATGACCTCCGGCACTCCGCTCTACATTTTCTAGCCCGCTAGCCGCGGTGAACGAGTCGCGCAGTGCCCAAAACTGCGCGGGTGATATACTGGTGACGTTGCTTCGGCAACAAATCGATATTTGACAACCTTCACCAGCGAGCGAGGGATCAACAGGAAGGCGGTGAAATTCCGCCACTGCCCCGCAACTGTAAACGGTATGTTTTAAGGCAGCGAGGTCACTGCGAAAGTGGGAAGACCCCGCCCCCGGACCCTCCGGGAAACGCCCAGCCGTGAGTCAGGAGACGGATCCCTTGCCAAATGAGTGATGCGTTCCGTGGGAGAACGTTTCATGACCAGACACAGATACAGACTCGTCCTTTTTTTCCTCTCAGCCAGCATCCTGCCCGCACAGCCGGTAGGCATCGAAGGGATCGTCAGCGACCCATCGGGCCGGCGCATGCGCGGCGTTCGGGTCGAGTGCGCCGGAGCCTCGGCCTCCACTGGATTTGACGGCGCATTCCGCTTTCCGCAGATCAGCGATTGCGAAGCGCGCCTAACGGCGGCGGGCTTCGAGACGCTAACCACAAAACTCACCGCCGGGAGTCCCGCGTGGATCGACTTAAAACTGGCGGGCGTCGTCGAACGCATCGTCGTCAGCGCGACGCGCGCGGAGATTCCCGTCGAGGAAACCGGCGTAGCGGCCAACGTGGTGACGCGGGACGAACTACGTGCGCGGCAATTTCCGTGGGTGGCCGACACACTGCGCGACTTACCGGGAATGATCGTCAACCAGACCGGGCGCGAAGGCGGCCTCATCTCGATGTACACGCGCGGAGCTGCCAGCAGCGGCACTCTTGTCCTGCTCGACGGCATGCCCGTGAACGATCCTGGCGGAGCGATCAACCTATCGCCCTGGAGTTCCGGAAACGTGGAACGGATCGAGGTGGTCCGGGCGCCGCAAAGCGTACTCTTCGGAGCCGAAGCCGCCAGCGGCGTGGTGCAGATCTTCTCGCGCCGCGGCGAAGCCGAAAACAAGCGGCCGCACGGCGAATTCAGCTATGAGCGCGGCAGTTTCCAGACCGACCGCTGGATGGCGAACCTGAACGGCGGATCCGGTGCGAAGCTCGACTACTCGCTGAGCGCCGACCAACTGCATACGGTAGGCGAATTCGCCAACGACCACTACCGCAACACCGGCGGCAGCGCGAATCTGGGCTACCGCTTCTCGCCGGCGACGCAACTGCGCGGCGTGCTGAGAAGTTTCGACACCACAATCGGCCTGCCGGGCCAGGTGCGTTACGGGTTGTTCGACAGAGATTCGCACGAGACGGCGCGCGATTCTTCGGTGTCGCTGCGGCTCGACGACGCGCGCGGACGGCGCTACCTCCAAAGCGTCTCCTTCGGCTATCACCGCTCGCGCGACGTTTTCACCGACCTCGTCATGGATGGCCCCTATGATCTGGCGCTGCTACTGCGCGACGTTGCGACGCCCGAAAAACGTGTTTATCGAGAAGCGATTCTCGATCCCCGTAACCTACCTGCGTCGATCCCCCAGGGAACGCGAATTTCAAAATCGGTCCAGTTGCTCTATCCGGGCGACGCACCGTATGTATCGGAAGTCTCCCGGTCGCGCTTCGACTATCAAGGCACACTGACGCATCAGGGCGGCGCGTTCGTCTTCGGCTATAACTTCGAGCGCCAGGCGGGCGACATCTCCGCGCTCAACGTGGACCGCCACAAGAACGGCTTTTTCGCCATGGAACAGTACTCCATTGGACGGCGCATTTTCCTGTCCGGCGGATTGCGCGCGGAAAACAGCAGCGTGTTCGGCACAAAGATCGCTCCGCGCGGCTCCGCGAGTTTTCTGCTCTTCGGCGAGAAGGGCGCGCATTCCTCCACGTTCTTCCGTTTGAGTGCGGGCCGCGGCATCACCGAGCCGAGCCTGCTGCAAAACTTCGCCAAGGAGGCCTACTATAGCGGCAACCCGAATCTGCGTCTCGAAAAAACCAACAGCTACGAAGCGGGCCTGGTGCAGGAGTGGTTTGGACGCCGCCTGCGCACCGAAGCCGCCGCCTTCTGGAGCAGCTTCCACGACCTGATCGCGTTTGTCTCGCTGCCGCCGCCGGTGTGGGGCAGTTGGGACAACATCGGCGCGAGCTGGGCGAGGGGAGTCGAGTTTTCAGGCCGCCTGCGCGTTGCGAAATTCGTGACTCTGAACGGCGCCTACACGCTGCTATACACGCGCATCACCGATTCGACGCAGCCTCAGAGCCTGACGAACGGCATCGGGCAGGAGTTGACCCGGCGACCTAAGCACACCGGGTCGGTCTCAATTTCGGTCGCACCCAGGCGCTGGTCGTTTGTGGCCGGAGCCAGACTGATGGGAGAGATGCAGGACACAGATTTCCTGGGCGTCACGCGCAATCCCGGATATCAGAACGTCTATGCCGGCGGCAGTTTCCGTGTGAACCAGCATGTCACACCGTTCCTGCGCGCCGACAATCTATTGAACAGCAGATATGAAGAAGCGCTCGGCTATTCGAGCCTCTCGCGCGCACTCCGCGGCGGCCTAAGGATCGGATGGTAGCCTTACTGGCATTTACGTTGATGTGGGCAGCGCCGGGGCGGATCGTATCCACCGCCCCGGCGGCGACCGAGATCCTCTATGCTCTCGGCCTCGGAGACAAAGTCGTCGGCGTCACCCAATACTGCAACTACCCCGCCGAAGCGCAGAAAAAGCCGCGCATCGGGACATTCCTGCAGCCGAACCTCGAAATCATTCTCAGCCTGCGCCCGGACCTTGTCGTAATCCAGAAGAACCCCATCCGGCTCAGTGAGAAATTGCAGGGCATGGGTCTCAAGACTATCGAGGTGGATCATCCCGCCGTCGCGGACATCTACGACTCGATCCGCCGGATCGGCGCGGCCACCGGTGTGCCCGAGCGCGCAGCAGCGCTCGATGCCCGCATGCGCGCGGATCTTGAGACGATCCGCAGGAAGACCGCGAACCGGCCGGCACGGCGGGTGATGTTCATCGTAGGCCGCAATCCGAATTCGATCGAGGGCCTCGTGGCCGTGGGCCGGAACTCTTATTTGAACGAGTTGATGGCGCTCGCCGGAGGCAGGAATATTTTCGCGAACGCGGGTGCGGCGTATCCTAAGGTCGGCATAGAGGAGATCCTCGCGCGCGATCCGGAAGTGATTATCGACATGGGCGACATGGCGCAAACCGTCGGTGTGACGGAAGCGCATAAGCGATCCGTCGTGGCGCTTTGGAGCAAGTACCCCATGATCTCTGCCGTGCGCCAGCGTCATGTCTTCGCGGTCGCCTCAGACATCTTCGTGGTGCCCGGCCCTCGAATCGTCGATGCGGCTCGCGAATTCGCACGCATGCTGCACCCGGAGGCGGGTCTCTGACACGCACGTTTTCACTGCGCGGCGTCGGGATGCAGTACAACGGCAAGAGTGTTTTGCGCGATGTCACACTGGAGTTTTCCGGAGCCCAGATGGTCGCAGTGGTCGGGCCGAACGGCGCGGGCAAATCGACGCTGCTTGGCATCATGGCGGGACTGCGCTCGGGATACACAGGAGAGTGCGCCTATGGTGGTGTGAGCGTCCACAAATGGCGGCGGCGCGAGTTCGCCCGCGAGGTTTCCTTCGTACCCCAGAGTCTGCGCCTGGAGTTCCCGTTCAGCGCGGAACAAGTCGTGCTGATGGGCCGCATGCCCCACAGCGATGGCATGTTCGAGTCCGACGAGGACCGCGAGGCCGTGGAGCAGGCGATGGAACAGACGGATACCCTCGCTTTTCGCACGCGCGATTTCCGCTCGCTGAGCGGCGGTGAACGACAACGCGTGGTGCTGGCGTCGGCACTGGCGCAGCGGCCCACTGCGCTGCTGCTCGACGAACCGACGACGTTTCTCGATCTCAAGCACCAAGTCTCGATTTACAGGATTCTCTGCGAGCAGGTGCGCCGCGGGATCATGGCGGTCGCGGTCACGCACGACCTGAATCTGGCCGCAGCTTTTTCCGATCGTGTCATCGTTCTCCAGGACGGCCAGGTCGTGGCCGACGCGTCGCCGCTGGAAGTGATCACGGCCGCGACGCTCAAGCGCGTTTTCGATGTCGACGCCTGCATCGCGAACGGTCCGCAAGGACGGCCGTGGGTGGTATATGGCGGCTAGAACGCTGACCTCGCGGCGCATGTGGCTGCTGGCGGGAGCCTCGGCGGCGCTGATGCTGGCCGTAGGGCTGCTCGCTCCTTTGCTTGGCTCCTCGACTGTGAACTACACGCGCGCGCTCGCCGGGCTTTCGCCGGACAAAGAGATTCTGTTCTATGCGCGGATACCTCGCGTGCTGCTCTCGCTACTGGCGGGCGGCGGTCTCGCGGTGGCGGGCGTGCTGTTTCAGGCGCTCCTGCGCGATGCGCTAGCAACGCCATTCACCCTCGGCGTTTCGAGTGGAGCGTCGCTGGGCGCCGTGCTAGCAATCTGCCTGGGGTGGTCGAACATCGGTCCGTTCCCGGCCACCTGGGCCGCGGCCTTCGCGGGTTCGGGCATAGTGCTTCTGCTGGTACTGGCGATCGCTTCGGAGAAACGCCGCATGTCGTCGTTCACATTGCTGCTGAGCGGAACAACGATCAACAGCATCTCGATGGCGGCCATCATGTTCCTGCAATACCTGTCGACGTTCGGACAGTCGTTCGCGATCGTGCGCTGGCTGATGGGCGGCATCGAGTCCGTCGATTACAGCACCATCGTGTGGCTCGCGGCGCTGGTGCTGCCGGTGACAATGCTGCTCTTCTGGCGCTCGCGTGACTGGAACTTGCTAGCCGTGGGTGAAGAGTGGGCGGCGGCGCGCGGCGTCTCGACCTCGCGCATCATCCTGACGGGCTATCTGGCCGGCTCCTTCCTGACCGGTTCCATTACCGCATTGACTGGCCCAATCGGCTTCATCGGCCTGATCGTGCCGCACGCGCTGCGCATGAAACTGGGCGCCGACCACCGCATCCTGATCCCCTGCTCGTTCTTCCTCGGCGGAGCGTTCCTCGCTATCTGCGATACCGTGTCGCGCACCATGCTCTCGCCGATCGAGATTCCCGTGGGCGTGACCACCGCCATGCTGGGCGGCCCGTTCTTCATTTATCTACTCAAACGGCGCAGTTTCAGCGCGGCTTGAGCGCGTCGTTCCTTTCACTGGAAAATTCTGCTAGTCTGTTGGAACCGAGAGAGGGGACCTCATGCGACAGCTTGTTTTCGCAGCTCTGCTTTGCGCCGTTGCGCTGTCCGCGCAGCAGAAGAAGATTCTGGTGGCGGCCGGTGGCAGGGAGTTGATCGATCAACTTCAGGATGTGACGCCGAAAGCCCGAATCGTTCCGGTCACACCAGCTAACGTGATGCAGGAAATCGCCGACGCCGACGCCTACATCGGCGAAATCCCGCCGGACGCGCTACGTGCCGCGAAGCGCCTGAAGTGGGTGCAGGTGGTAAGCGCCGGCGTCGAGCGGGTGCTGTTCCAACCCGGCGGCAACGAACTGCGCGACAGCGATATCATCCTGACCAACAACAAAATTGTGCAGGGGCCCGAGATCGCGGACCACGCGCTGGCCATGTTGTTGATGCTTTCCCGCAATCTGCACACGCTTTACACAAATGCGCGAATGCAGAACTGGGACCGGGGCGCGTTTCACGGCATCGAGTTGAATGGCAAGACAGCGGTGGTGATCGGCGTTGGAGGCATCGGCTCACAGATCGCGATCCGCGCGAATGCGTTCGGAATGAACGTGATCGGCGTCGATCCCGAGGATAAGCCGTTCGTGCCATTTCTCAAACGCGTGGTGAAGCCCGATCAACTGGATGAGGTTCTGCCCGAGGCCGACGTGGTCTTCGTCTCCGCTCCGGCCACGCCCAAGAGCCAAAAGATGATGGGCAGCCGCCAGTTTGAGTTGATGAAAAAGAACTCGTACTTCATAGCCGTCAGCCGCGGCGCACTGTACGACATGGGCGGACTCGTCAAGGCTTTGGATGAAAAGCGGTTGGCCGGCGCCGGCGTCGACGTTACCGATCCGGAGCCGCTGCCCAAGGGCCATGCGCTTTGGAAATTCGATAACGCCATCGTGACGCCGCACATCGCCGGACGATCCGACCAGGACTTCGGGCGCATGGCCGGAACCGTCAAAGAAAACATACGCCGTTTCGTGGACGGAAAGCCGCTGCTCAACGTCGTCGACAAGCAGAAAGGCTATTGAAGCCAAAGCCCGTATCTTGCGGTGCGGCATACTCGATCTATGACTGCCTCTTTGCCGGCTCTTTTCCTGCTCGCCGTTACGGCGTTTGCGGCGGATTATGATGTACTGATCCGCAATGCGCGCGTGATTGATGGCAGTGGCAATCCTTGGTTTCGCGCCGATGTGGGCGTGCGCGATGGACGCATTGCCGCGATAGGCAAACTCTCCAAGGCCACCGCCTATAAGACCGTCGATGCGGCGAATCGTGTACTCGCGCCTGGGTTTATTGATGTCCACACTCATGTCGAAGAGTTCGTGGAAAAGATTCCCGGCGGCGACAATCTCGTGCTCGATGGCGTGACTACGATTGTCACCGGAAACTGTGGCGGTTCGAAGGCAAATCTGGCGGATTTCTTCGGACGGCTGGAGAAACTCGGAATTGGGCTGAATGTTGCTTCGCTCGTGGGCCACAACACAGTGCGGCGCGAGATCATGGGCCGCGAAAACCGTTTCGCTAGTCCTGAAGAGATCGCAAAAATGCAAGCGATGGTCGAGAAGGGAATGCTCGACGGCGCGGTTGGCTTCTCCACAGGCTTGATCTATGCCCCAGGAACGTACTCGAATACCGAAGAGGTTGTGGCGCTGGCCAAGGTTGCTGCAAAGCACGGCGGCATCTATGCCAGCCACATGCGCGATGAAGGGGAACACGTACTGGAGGCCATCACCGAAGCGGTGACTGTCGGCAAGGAGGCCGGCATACCCGTCGAACTGTCGCACTTCAAAATCGACTCGCGAACGGTCTGGGGCGCGAGCGAAAAAGCTCTCGCCCTGGTTGAAAAATTCCGGAGCGAAGGTGTGGACGTTGTAGTGGACCAGTATCCCTATGACCGTTCCAGCACGAGTCTCAGCACGTTGCTGCCAACATGGGCACTTGCGGACGGACAGACGAAGGTCAAGGAACGCATGGATGACGCTGCGACGCTCGCCAAGATCAAGGCCGCGATGAAAGATCTGCTGAAGCACAAAGGGCAACCGGATTACTCCTACGCGACGGTTGCGCGTTTCAATCCCGAGCCGGCGTATGACGGAAAGACCATCAGCGAGATCACGGCCATGAAGGGCCGCGAGAAAACGGTCGATAACGAGATCGAGACTGTACTTGAAATGATCGTCGCGGGCGGGGCACAGATGATATATCACAAGATGGGACCCGAAGACATTGAACGGATCCTGCGGCATCCGAATACAGCGATCGCGAGCGACGGCGGCATTCGTGAGTTCGGCGTCGGCGTGCCGCACCCGCGCTCCTATGGGACCAACGCACGGGTGTTGGCGGAATACGTGCGCAACCGCAAGGTGATCACGCTGGAAGACGGGATACGGCGCATGACTTCACTGCCCGCGCGCACCTTCAATTTTCGCGATCGAGGTCTGATCCGTGAAGGCATGGCCGCCGACGTTGTCCTGTTCGATCCGGCCAAGGTACAGGACAAAGCCACCTACGTGCAGCCGCACCAGTTTTCGGAAGGCTTCGATATGGTGCTGGTGAACGGTGTGCCCGTCGTGGAAAGCGGAAAGGTCACTGGGTTGAAGCCTGGCAAGGTTCTGCGCGGGCGTTAGGTTCGTTCACTGAGTGTCCCAAATTCATCAGGCTAAAGCTCCTGCGTCCGATGACGACTTCGCGCAAAGCGCCGCTGTACCGCAACCCGTTAACTTGGGATTCGATCCGGATTTCTGATATTAGTGGAAGGTGCAGAAATCATTCCTTCTCTCGCGCCGCGGTTTGCTCGGTGCGGCTCCGGCGCTCGCACTGGGCGCCAACGATAAAATCCGCGCCGCATTGATCGGCTGCGGAAATCGCGGTAGTGGAGCGCACGCTCCCAGCGCGCTCGCGCTCGGCGTTCAACTCGCCGCAGTGTGCGACATTGATAAGCCACACCTCGACCGGGTCCTCACGTTGATCCACACCAAAGGCGGGATGAAGCCGGATACATACACGGACTATCGCAGAATCCTCGACCGCAAAGACATCGACGCCGTGTTCATCGCGACGCCCGATCACTGGCACGCGCCCATGGCCGTGGCCGCTTGCGAGGCCGGAAAAGATGTCTACGTCGAGAAGCCGCTGGCGAACAGCATCGAGGACTGCTTGAAAATCGTCGCTGCCGCGGAGCGCTATAAGCGCGTGGTCCAGGTCGGCTTGCAGCAGCGCAGCATGAAGATCTACCACGACGCGCTGGCGATGATCCGGGACGGCGCAATCGGACCTGTCGAGCGTTGCTCGATGGCGTGGGGTTCGGGACGCGGCGGATCGGGCGCTCCGGACCCGGTAGGACCGCCGCCGGACGGCTTCGATTGGGAAGCGTTTCAAGGCTCCGCTCCACGCCGGCCATACCGGCCATCGCGGCAAAATAGCTGGCGCAACTATTGGGAGTACGGCAGCGGCACAATCACCGACTTTGGCGTGCATCTGTTGGATGTCGCACGCTGGTTCCTCGCGCTCGACATGGCGAAATCCTGTTATGCCGCAGGCTACAGCACGCCGGGCCGCTCGCCCGAGAAGATCCCCGACGCCGTCGAAGGCATCTGGAAATTCGACGGCGCGCTGGTGACCTATTCGAGTCGCCACAGCGACATGGACAACACGTTCTGGGGCGCGCGCGGCACGCTCTTCGTAAACCGCACAAACCTCAGAACGACACTCTTCGCCGAGCGCGGAAAGCGATCGGAGACCAAGGATTTCAAGGTAGTCGAACCAGGTTTCGAATCGTCGTCCCAATCGCCCCACAACATCGGCAACATTGTGCACGTTCGCAACTTTCTCGAGTGTATGCAGTCCCGAAAGAAGCCGAATGCGGATACAGAAACAGCATTCCGGTCTACCCTTCCATGCCTGCTCGCAGCTCAAGCGATGCGGACAGGAAGGGCCTGCCGTTGGGATGGAAATGCGGTGCGCGAGGTCTGACGCCTATTTGATCTTGTACTGATCTGGGCCCGTTTTTTCGCGATGCACGTCGTGGCAACCCTTGCACCCGGCGCCGATCAACTTGGCGCCGGCGGCGATGCCTTCCGCATTGTTGGCCTTCGCCGCGGCCGCCACGGCTTGCGCGCCTTTGAAGTTTTCCTCGCAACTCCTCGCGGCCGCGTCCGAATTGCGCGCCTTCCAGAAAGCGCCCACCAGTTTGAGCGTCGTCTGCATCTCCAGGGCGCTCTTCTCGACCTCCACGCCCTTACGGATTGCGCCACTCTGGCGGCCCAGATCCTTCATCCAATTCACGTGATCGGCAGGAGCGTCTTCCGCCCCCCAAGCCAGACCCATCGCCAGCGTCAATCCGCCGATCAGCAGCATACCCTTTTGCATTGTGTCTCTCGCCCTTCTTGCGTGCATTTGCGTCTCCCGGCAAGCCCCAGCCGGATTCTGGTTATTTTACCCCGAATCGCACAGCGCAGCGAAAAGAGTGTATTTTCCCCCTTTCATCAGGCGGCCATCCGTCCTATACTTGACCCACCTGGGATCGGAGAACAAACAACCGCCCGTCCGCGGCGGCCACTCACAGACCCGGAGAAGAGAGGAACGACACAATGCTTTTTCTCGTCGATTGGAGCGTTTCTTGCAGCAATAGGGACGCGGCGAACGCTCGTTTCAAGGAAACCGGCGGCCCTCCGCCAAAAGGTGTAAAAATGATTGGCCGCTGGCACGGCGTGAACGGCTGCGGCGTGGTGATCGCGGAGACCAGCGATACCGTCGCGCTCGGCAAGTGGCTGCAGCAGTGGTCCGATCTGATTGAGTTTGACGTCACGCCGGTCGTCGACGATGCAGGCGTGATGAAGATTATGAAGTGACCTTCGCCGCACCGGTCCGGCGCCTGTTCCTGCCATAATTAGACAGCGTGCCGACCGAGACTTCTCTTTCGCCACAAAGGAGCAGGAAACCATTCCTGCTCCTTTGTGGCATCGTGTCTCTGATCGCCGCCGGGCTCGTGGCCTATTCTCAGACCGCGGCGTTCGCCTGGGATGAAGGCTACCACCTGCTGGCCGCCCAACTCATCCTGGCCGGCAAGCGGCCCTATCTTGACTTTCTCTTTCCACAGACCCCGCTGAACACCTACTCAAATGCTTTCTGGCTGTGGATCTTCGGCGGTGCCTGGCGCGCGCCCCATGCCGTCGCGGCTCTGATGACCGCAGCGGCTACATTGCTGGCCGCTGACTTCATCCTCGCGCGAATGCCGGTAATGCGCTGGCGCTTCGCCGCTGCGATCATCACCGCGATTGCCGTCGGCCTGAACGTCGTGGTCGTTAAGTTCGGCACTGTCGGACAGGCCTACGGCTTGTGTCTGTTCTTTTGCGTCGCCGCCTTCCGCCTCTCCGTCGCAGCCGTCGAGAAACGGAGCCTGTTCCTGACCGGACTGGCCGGATTCTGCGCTGGCGCCGCCGCAGGTTCCACCTTGCTGGCATCGGCCGTAGTCCCGGTTCTGCTTGTCTGGATCGCCTGGAACAATCGCGCGGGAAGCCGCTGGGTTAAGGCGGTGGCGTATGTCACGGGTGTCACCATCGCGTTTTTTCCGCTGCTGCGCCTATTCGTCGAATCGCCGCGCCACGTGTTCTTCAGCGTGATCGAATACCAGTTTCTGTATCGCAATTTACGCTGGACCAGCGCGACCATGAATAACATCTCAGTGCTGCTTTCGTGGATCGACTGCGCCCACGCCCTGATTCTCGGGCTGCTCGGAGGCGCCGGCATCGTGTTCCTCCGCAATTGCGATTGGGATCGGCCACGGCGCGCCGAATTCTACTTGTGTGGTTGGCTCGCGCTGGCGTTGGGCCTGCATATTTCGACGGCCCACCCAACCTTCTCGCGCTATTACCTGCTGCTTGTACCGTTTCTCGGCATTCTCGCCGCCGTGGGCTTGTACGCACTCAGTTCGCGTCTGTGTCCGTCCAGGGGCCCGCTGCTACCGTCAACCGGCGTCGCTCTACTGCTGCTCGCGGGTCTGGGAAGAATGCTCTTTGAAGATCGTGACGATTTCAGGTGGAGCGATTTCGCGCCGATGCTCGCCAAGGTGGAAGAGGTCACCCCACGCAACGCCGTGTTGTTCGCAGATGAGCATATCTATGTGCTCTCCGGACGCCAGCCTCCTTCCGGCATGGAACTGATGGATTCCCACAAGCTACTCCTGCCCGAGGATTTCGCCGCTCGCCTGCACGTCGTCACGGACGCCGGACTGAAGCGGCAGATTCTGGCCGGGACTTTCGATACCGTGCAGACATGCGCGGACACCGAACGCGTCGAAGGTTGGCAACTCAAGAAGGTCTACGCCAAGTACGCCGAGTTTGATGAGTGCACCGTCTTCTGGGAAAAACGCTGAGCGGCACGCCCCCGGCCGAAGATCGCTTGTCAAACGATAATAATTATCGTATGATAATCATTATCTGACATGCCCCGCGTCACAATGGACATCCCGGAGAAGATGGCTGAGTTCAGCCGCCTGTGCACACAGCGCGGGCTGGCGTTGACCCATCAGCGTCAGATCATCTACCGGGCACTGCTGGAAACGTACGACCATCCCAATCCGGAGATGGTCTACGAACGGGTACGGTTGGAGTTGCCGAACGTCTCGCTGGGAACCGTCTATAAGAACCTAAAGACGTTTCTGGAAGCTGGATTGCTCCGGGAAGTCAGTGTGCATCATGAAGCGATGCGCATGGACGCGAACACGGAACCTCATCATCATCTGGTGTGCGTGCGGTGCAAATCGATTATGGACATCGGCGTAGGGGATCTGGATCCGGTGGTTTTGCGACGGCGCTTGCCGCGCGGCTTCCGGCTTCAGCGGGTCAATGTGGAAATACAGGGATTGTGCGCGGCATGTGCATCGCCGGCGTCCCTCGAATCATCAGTAGAAGGGTAAAGGAGAACTGGACCATGTTAGGTGTTGGAGAGAAGTTTCCTGAATTTGAAGTGACGGCCACCGTCGATCTCGACAAGAACAAGGCTTTCAAGAAGATCACACAAGACGACTATTCCGGCAAGTGGAAGGTTTATTTCTTCTGGCCGAAGGACTTCACCTTCGTCTGCCCGACGGAGATCGCGGCGTTCGGCCGGTTGAACAAGGATTTCCTCGACCGTGACACGCAGTTGCTCGGCGGCAGCACGGATTCTGAGTTCGTCCACCTGGCGTGGCGCAACAACCATCCGGATCTGAAGGATCTGCCGTTCCCGATGCTCGCCGACGTGAAGCACGAACTGTGCGAAGAGCTGGGAGTGCTGGATCCGAAGGAAGGCGTCGCGCAGCGCGCGACCTTTATCGTGGATCCCGAGGGCGTGATCCGCTTTGTTTCGGTGAACGATCTGTCAGTCGGCCGCAACCCGCAGGAAGTCCTGCGTGTTCTCGATGCGTTGCAGACCGATGAGCTTTGCCCGTGCAA
This sequence comes from Bryobacteraceae bacterium, assembly GCA_963668605.1. GTDB lineage: Bacteria > Acidobacteriota > Terriglobia > Bryobacterales > Bryobacteraceae. Next base: position 6,380,830 of record OY764903.1, on the reverse strand, counting down.
CTGGCACAAGGGCGAGGCTGTACTCAAACCGTAATTGACTTAGTAGCCAGCCGGAAATGCACGTACCGTCGTGTATTTCCGGCCCCATCCCAAATGACCCTCGAAGAACTTTCCAATCAGATTCCCGACTACGCCAAGGACATGCGAGTCAATCTCTCGAACGTCCTGCAGCAGGCTGAACTGAACGACCAGCAGAGATGGGGCACGGCGGCGGCGTGTGCGATGGTGTGCCACAACATGGACGTCATTGAAGCGATCGTCACTGAGGCCGCCAAGCATCTTTCTCCGGAAGCGCTGAGCGCGTCGAAAACCGCCGCGGCGATCATGGGAATGAACAACATCTACTACCGCTTCCAGCATCTGGTGGGACGCGAAAAGTACAGAGAGATTCCCGCGCGCTTACGTATGCAGGGCATCCGCACACACGGCAGCGACCCGGTCGATTTCGAATTGTGGTGCCTGGCTGTATCGGCGATCAATGGCTGCGGATCGTGCGTCGCGTCGCACGAAGCCGTGGTCGTGTCGAAAGGCATCACCGAAGAGCAGGTGGTTGCGGCGATTCGGATCGCGGCGGTAATTCACGCGGTCGCCTCGGTTATGGACACCGAGTCGGTGATTCCCGCGGCAGGTCCGGCGTAGTAGCCTGACAATCTATCAGCAAACCTGCAAGAACGCCGGCATGAAGCGCCTGTGGAATCGACGCCTCCGGTCGCTAGCGCTCCCGGCACTGTTGGCCGCCGGACACAACACCTAACGGTGCCGGAAGCGCCAGCGACCGGAGGCAAACCCGTTTCACACACGCACCGGCGCAAAGTAGTGAAATCGTCGTCGCCTGTCGCTGTAGCGACCGGAGGCCGAAGCGTCATCATCTCCTGAAAACCCCAGCTCTCGATCTGCGGACTATTTCGCGCCGGCAGCAGGCAGCAGTTCATAGCTGACGAATGCGAAGCGTTGAGAATCGGGAGACCAGGAGTTGACGTTGATGGTACCCTGCCCTCCAAACAGCTTCGTGAGAACCGTGATTTTCGCCGGTTTCAACTTCGCGCCCGGCATCGGCATCATGCGCAGCATCACGTTCTTGTTGGCCGGATGGCCCTTGGTGCCTTTTTCAAACGAGACAAAGACCATCCATTTGCCGTCGGGCGACGGATGCGGGAACCAGTCCTCGTACTCGTCGTTGGTGACTTGCTGAGCTTTCTTATCACCCGGGCCGGAGCCGTCCGCGGGAAACCGCCAGATGTCGAAGTTACCCGTGCGATCCGAGTTGACATAAATCCATTTGCCGTCGGGCGAGTAATCCGCCCCATCGTCCAACCCTTTGGCGGTCGTCAAGCGCTGCTCCTCGCCGCCGCTGGCTAACATGCGGTAGGTATCAAACTCGCCGTCCCGTTGCGCCGTGTAGGCGAGCCATTTCCCATCCGGCGACCAGCCGTGATAGTAGCTTGGCGCCTTGGGCGTCATTAGCCGGGCGTTCGATCCATCGGCGTTGGCCACGTACACCTGCGAGGCGCCAGCGGAAGCGCGCACCGAAAACGCGATCAGCCGGCCGTCCGGCGAGATGCCGTGATCGTTGTTGCAGCCGCTGATCGAACCAAGATCAATCTTCTTCGGTTCCGCGCCTTTTACTCCGACCGGCAGCGTGAGTAGGTTTCCGTTGGAATTGACTAACAGGAACTTACCGTCCCGCGACCAGTTGGGAGCTTCAAATCTATCGTCGGCTGTGTAAATTACTTCCACCGACTTATCCTTCAGGTTATAAATGGAAATCTTGCTGCGAACCTGCGGCGTAGCAGCGCGCTGCTGCGTGACGGCGCGCCGCGGCGTCTCGATTTGCACATTGGAAAAGATCGCGGTCTCCAGGATGTTCGCATCATGCGAACAGACCGCGAGTCCGAGATACACCGGATCCTTCAGCGTCACGCTGACAGGCCCGGCCGGCTTCAACTCCTCGCCGGGCGCCCCGGCGTACAGCGTGAACTGATTCCCGCGCCGTTCGATGCGCACACGCAGCGGAGCCTTGAGTGCGGAACGGGATTCCAGCGTCTGTGCGTCCGCGGCGGGCCGGTACTGCAGCGACGTCAAACCGTCGCCATGCAGGGCGGCGCCGGCGTGCGCCGATCCGGGCTCTAAACCCTGGCGAACCATGAGCACGACCTTGCGGTGCGCCACCGTGCCCGCGCCAATGAAGCGGACATCGGCGCTCAGCGTCACATCGCCGGAGATGCGTTTCCAAAGAAAATGGAACGCATCGGCAGCCGCCCAGATATTGGCTCCGCCCCCGGTGACGCGGTACTCTCCAGTGGCTGGGTCAAACTCCGCGCTGCCCCTTTTCGGCGTGACGCCGACGTCGGAACTCGCGTCGAACTGGCCTATCTTGATCCAGCCCATCCGCGCCAGAAAACCAGCCGCCAGGGTGAGCGTTTCGCGATAGAAGCGGCCCTCGGACTTCGTTGAGTTGAAGAAGCCGTGCACCTGCTCCGCGAATGGAACCAACTCGCACTGGTCCCCATTGCGCTGCATGACGGCGCAGAAATTCACGACGTTGGAGAACGGCACCGTCGTATCGGCCGTGCCGTGGAAAATGATCGCGGGCGGCACGCCTTTGCGCAAGTGGTGCAGTGGAGATGCCTCTTCGTCGCGTGCGCCCAGTTTCTCGCTGCCGTAACCGGACTTGGTCGTGTCGACGACGGGATTGAAGAGCACGAGGGCGTTCGGCCGGGATGAGATTTTGAGATCTTCGCCGGCGGCTTCCAGTCCGTCGAGCGTCGCCGTGCTCGCGGCGACGTGTCCGCCGGCCGATCCACCCGCAGCGGCGATTCGATTCGGGTCAATGCCCAACTCAGCCGCATGAGCGCGCACCCAGCGGATTGCAGCTTTGCCGTCTTCTATGCAGGCAAAGGGTGTGGTTTTGTGACGGCTCGCCGTTCGATAGTCGGCGGAGATCGCGACCATTCCACGCGCCGCCAGGTACTTCGCGTGAGTCTCAAACTGAGAGGGATTTCCATTGACCCACCCACCACCGAAAAAGAAGACTATCGCCGGGCGCCGGTCGGAGGGTTTGATTCCGGGCGGATTGAAAATGTGGAGCGGCAGTTCCACGTTTCCCGCCTTTCGATAGATGCGCAGTGAGGCTCCGTCCAACGGCTTGAGTTGGGCAGTGGCGCAAGTCGCGGCCACGAGTAGAAGTGAGAATCGCAGGAAAAATGAGTTCATATTTTAATTGAGTCGCACGACGGAGCCCGTCGTTGCCTCCAGCCATGTAGTATATGCCGAAGCGGACCCCCGGGAAACGACCGGGGTGCGTGGGCCAATCCGCGAAGTTGTGGCAACTGGCACTATGGGGCAAATGGCGCAAGAACGCCCACGGATCGAAAACTGAACCCTTTTGTTTTTCAACACCTTGGGTGATCTTACCCAGATCTTGTTTGGCACGTGGATTGCTGTTGTCAATTGATAGTATGCAAAGTACCGTTGAAAGCACCAAAGAGAATACCCTGCGCACATTGCCTGGAGATGACGTGCGCCAGATCATGTGGCGGTTTGCGGACCGGTTCGACGTGCAGATGCTTGTGCAATCGACCCGCGCCGTAGCCCGAGGCCCTGTCGCCCATATGGTCGCCAACGGCGCTCGGAACACACACGAGTGGACCAAGGAAAAGAATGAGATGCTCAAGGCCTACGATGAGGCCGGCATCACCTCGGCCTTCATGAATTTGAGCGAGGGTGGATACCTTGAAGGACCGAAAAACCTGCCGCTCAGTCTGGTCGCATTTGAGCTCGCCTGGGTGGACGCGGGAGCGGCAACTTGCAGTTTGGCTGGGGGCTTGGCCCTCGCGCCGATTCGTGAGCGCGGAACTGCTGAACAGCAGCAGCACTACATGAGTCTCTGCGTGCCGCCGCAACCGGGCGAGGATCGCATCCATCTCCGCGGTGCCTTCGCGCTCACCGAGCCAATCCCGTATGTCGGTGTTGAAACCGGCCTGCTGAGCGGCAAGGTGCGCATCGCCGAATGGCCCGAAGGCGGTGAACCGCTGTTGCAGGTCGACAAGCGCGGGCGCTTCATCACCAACATGGGCTTTGCGAACTTCGTGACTGCGGCGGTCGATTCGGCCGACGAGCGCATCAAGGGAAGCTGCATGGTGATTCTCGAGGAGACCGATCCGGGCCTTTACGACCGCGGTTCGGTGACCAAGAAAATGGTGCACCAACTCTCCTCCACCAGCGACCCGGTCTTCAGCTTAAAGGTGCCGGCGAGCCGCATAGTCGGCGGCTACACGGTAAAGGATGGGGTGATCATCCCGAAGTACAGCCACGGTGAAGTGATCGAGGCGGTCTTCAAACGCACGCGCGTCGGCGTCGGACTGATGACTTCGGCAAAGCTGCTGTCGGCTGTGGAGCCGGTACTGCGCTATCAGCGCGGACGCTTCCGCGGTGGCGAAGCTGTCGCGCCAGGATCGCCGCGCTATGAAATGGGCATCCAGCAGCGCGAAGATGCGCTGCACAGGCTGGTCGACGTGTGGGCGGCCGGCGAGGCGGGCGCCTCGTTGGGCTTCGCCACGGCACGCATCTTCGATGTGCTCGAACCGTTGGAGCGGCACAAGGACGCCATCTTCGCCGAGCAGGGCGTCGGCGGCGGCTCGGCGCAAATGAAGGCGCTGCGACGTTATCAGAAGGAGGCTTTGGACGCACTGCACCAGGGACAGACGCCGGAAAATCCGATCGTGCAGTACGTGATCGTCGATGCCGTAGCCGGCGTGCTGTGTCCCGCCTGCAAGCTATGGAATACGGGCCACGGCTCCAACATGATGCGCGAAGCCGTGAGCCTGATGGGCGGCTACGGAATTACCGAGGACTGCCCCGGTTTCCTCGGACAGAAGTGGATGGACTCGCAGTTGGAGGCCACTTACGAGGGACCCGAAGCGGTGCAGCGGCGGCAACTCAGCGTGACGATGACGACCGAGCTCTTCCTGGCACAGTTCCATCAGTGGATCGCGGAGATGCGCGGGATCGCCGCGACGCACCCCGGCACCGGCGCCTGCGCGCTGGCGACCGCGATGCAGTTGTGGCTCTGGACCCTGAATCATCTGCAAAAGGCGACCGATGCCGATGGCGGCCGGCTCTATATGAACTCGCGCCAAGGCGTCACCTTCCCGTTGGCGGATGCACTTTGCTGGCTGCTCGCGGTACGGCAACAGATTCTGGATGTGCTGCAACTCGAAACACACGGACCCGAGAATCCGTCTCTAGCGGAAGCGCTACCGGGTATGGTCCGCTTCTTCAGTAACCTGTGCCATGTGCAGGTGGCGCGGGCATCCGGAGAATCCGCGCGTCTTTGCGCCGAGCTGGTTTATGGCTACAACCGTCATCCGGCCTGGGATGAAGAGGGCATCCGGAAGTGTTACAGCACCGACGACCTCGTGGTGTTCGAAGCCATGATCCCGGGAATCTCCTCCGGCGCGACCGACGTGGTGGGCGCCGACGGCTCCCATCCGGTGAAGGCCGGCCCGTGTGCGCAAGTAGCGGGACTCGAGCAGTTCAGCCGCCTGCGCAGCAAGTTGGATAGCTGCCTGACGGGATCGCGAATTGCGAAGGACCGCGCAGCGGAAGCGCTGACACAGGTGATGATTCCGGAAGCGCTGGATTACTAATGGCCGATCAGGAGATTCCGCGCGACAGCATGGATGTGGACATCGTCTGCGTGGGCTTCGGCCCCGCAGCGGGCGGCTTTCTGACGACGCTCGCGCGCGGGCTGACCAACGCCGACGGCACGCCCGCGGTGGAGAGTGCGGCCATGCCCGGCATGCCGCCGCAGGTGATCTGCTACGAACGCGCCGACGGCATCGGCTTCGGCGTCTCGGGCGTCGTGACGCGCGCACGGGGCATTCGCGAGTCGTTCCCGGATCTCGATCCCTCGCAGATTCCGATGGCGCATGAGGTGGGGCATGAAAAGGTGCTCTACCTGCTCGACCCGATTGGAGCCAGCCGCCGCTCGCGAATGGTGAAGCTTGCGGACAAGGCGATACGCGCCTTGAAGTTCGCGCTGCCGATCGAGCATGACGCGGTCGAGTTGCCCTACATTCCCCCATTCCTGCGTAAGGACGGCGGGCTGCTGCTCTCGATCGGCCAGTTCAACCAGTGGGCCGGAGAGCAGTTGATGGCAGGCGGCGCAGTGCAAATCTGGCCGGGCACTCCGGTGGGAAAAGCGCTCATCGAAGAGCAGCGCGTAACAGGCGTGCAATTGCTCGACCAAGGCGTCGACAAGCAGGGCAATCCGGAGCCGGGCTTCCTGCCGGGCATGAACATCAAAGCGGCGCTAACCGTGATCGCGGACGGGCCGGTAGGAGCGTTGGGCCGCCAGTTGAACGAGCACTTTGGCATGCCGCCGGGCCATGAGCAAAGAGACTGGGCCGTCGGCATGAAGATGGTGGTGCAGCTTCCCGAGGACTGCACGCTGGAGGCGGGCACCGTACTGCATACGTTCGGCTACCCGGAGCCGGAGATTTTCGGCTTCCTCTATGTGTATCCAGATCGCACGGCATCGGTTGGAATTTTTGTCCCGTCGTGGTTTGAGAATCCCGTGCGCACGTCGTATCGCTACCTCCAGCATTTCGTCATGCACCCGTATCTATGGCGCCATCTGAACGGGAGCACGCTGCTATCGTGGGGCGCCAAGACACTCCAGGAGGCGGGCAAACACGGCGAACCGTTTCTCGCCGGAGACGGTTACGCACGCATCGGCGAGGGCTCGGGTAGCACGAATGTGTTGACCGGTTCGGGTGTGGATGAGGCTTGGACAACCGGCACTCAACTCGCAGAGGGCGTTCTGGAACTGCTCCAGCAAGGCAAGCCCTTCACAAAAGAAAACATCGAGGCGACCTACGTAAAGCGGCGACGCGCGAGTTGGGTGGAACAAGAGGGCCTGGTCGCGGAGAAGGCGCGCGATGGATTCCACCACAACGTAATCGCGGGCCTGATCGGCATGGCCGTGGCGGGCTTCACCGGCGGGAAACTCTCGATGCCTGGCAAGGCCAAACCGACTTACGACGTCCCGAACGTGTACGAATATTTCGCGGATCGAATCTCCGAAATCGATGTGGCGCACTTGCGCCACGAATGCGAGGAGAAGGGCCTCTCGCTGCACGACGCGTTGATGGATCGCTGCGGCTGGCCGGCGATTCCCTTCGACGGAAAACTGCTCATCTCGCATCAGGACGCACTGCTGATCGGCGGTAAGGTGCAGGCACCGGGCGGTTATGCCGATCACGTCGTGTTTCTCTATCCTTCACTGTGCGAAACGTGCGGAACCCAGGTTTGCGTGGAGGTCTGCTCCGGCCAGGCAATCACACCGGGCAGCGGTGGCGTGCCGGCTTTCGACCGCGAGAAGTGCGTCCATTGCGGCGCGTGTGTGTGGAACTGCACACAGCCGCTCGAAGACGCTCCGGACCGGACCAACATCGCTTTCAACGCGGGCGCCGGTGGGCTGCATTCGGCCCAGAATTAACCGGACAAAAGCCGCCGAGAAACTGGCACTGCGCGCACTGCGCTCCTTCGCGCAGTGGAAAATCGAGCGATTCCTGACTGGCGCGGAATTCGCGAATCAGCGAAAGCAAAGCGGAGTCGTCTCCAATTTCAACTGGTTCCGCCAAGTTTTCGCGCAGCAGGTACAAGTACGCTTTATCGACCCGGCGGCCCAACCTGCGACCGAGCGCGGTCGCATAAAAGCGCAACTGCATCGCGTAGTCTTCCAGGCGCCGTTGCCGCGTCGCGGTCTGAAAACGATCTGTCTTGTAATCGACGACGACGACCTCCCCGCCCTCTTCAAACCACAGATCGATCTGGCCGCGCAGCACCAGATCGCCCATCTCGAAAATCAGGTCGCTCTCGCGGCCGGCCCGAGTCGCGCGCGCGGCGCGGCGGCCCAACTCGCTGCGCTCAAAACAGGAAGCCAATTCGACGACGTCGCCGTCCACTGGCTCCGTGCGCTCTCCCGCCAGCCAGGCATGTACAGCGCTGCCGAACTCGCCGGCATCCATCCCGCCGCGCGGTTCAGCATCGGACGCCTCATCGAAATCCGACCGCAGGGGCGAGGCGTCCTGCCAACCCAGATAGCGCTCGAGGAAGTAGCGCCTCGGGCATTCGCGAAAGCGTACCAGCGCCGTTACCGACGCGGTGGAATCGTATTGCCCTGCGCGTGCCGGCCTGTCGAGCAGAACCGGGACGCTGGTCTCTTGTGGCTGCACCTGGTCCAACGGTTCGGGCGCACTCTCGCGCGTCTCAATGTCATCGAAAGCCGCGGACACAAGTTTCGGCCAGCGTGGATAGGAACGCGCTTTGTTTACCCAGGAGAGCACTAGATGCTGCTCGGCGCGCGTCATCGCGACGAACAGCAGCCGGTCGGACTCCTGCGTTTCACGGAGCTTGGTCTGCTCGGAGATTTGAATGTGAACGGAATCGGAAACGGATTCGGAGCCTCCTGGCATGCGCCAGCGGACGCCGATTCCGTACTTCCTGGAATAACTGATCGCAGAGATCGAATTCCTCACGCCTGTGTGCAGCGCGGCGAGGAAGACCACTGGAAACTCAAGCCCCTTGGCGGCATGGATCGACATCATGCGCACCGCGTTGGCGCTGTCCTCCGGCGGTGCAGCGGCCTCGGAACGCGCTACCCGCAACGCCTCGAAGTCGTCGAGCAGGTCGCGCAATGGACGCGGTTCGCCGCTCCACATCTCACGCAGTGTGTTGAGAAACTTCTGGACGTTGCCGCGCGCGCGTTCGTCGAGACCGCTCTCATAATCCGAATCGTCGACGGCCTTCGCTACCAGGCGTTCCGGCGAGACGTAGCCAATTTGCAGACGCAACGCTTCCAATTGCTCCCGGAAGCGCGCGAGTTTGAATCGCTCTTCCGGCTCCACATTCAACTGAAACAGTTCCCCGGACTGCTTCCATCGGAACAGCGTCTCGTCCGTGACACCCACCAGCGGGGACCGCAACACGGCGGCGAGGCTGACCTCATCGCCAGGATTCTCCAACACACGCAGAAAGCGCACCAGGTCGGTCACCTCTTGCGCATCATAGAAGCCACTGCCGCGGCTGACAATACACGGGATTCCGTACTCCCGGAAAACCTCTTCGATCTTGAGCATTGGCGCAGTCTTGCGCAGCAGCACGCCGATGTCGGAGAAGCGCAGCGGCCGGCGCGCCTCATTGTCCTTGCTGTCCTGAATTATCAGCGTGCCCACCAGTTCGCCGATGCGATGAGCGATGAGCCGCGCCTCCACGTCTTCGTTCGCGGCGGCGAACGCCTCAACTGGCGCCACGGGCGCCGAATCAAACACTCTCTGTGCAGCGAACTCGAAAGCCTCGATGCCGGGTCCGCGGCCGACTATATTCGTTACGGCGTCCAGAATTTCGCGGCGCGTGCGATGATTTTCGCGCAGAAAGTCGACCTTGTTTCCCGCCGCTTCCACCTCGCGCCGGTATGAGCGAAAAACCTCCGGCTCGGCATGGCGGAAACTGTAGATCGATTGGTTGATGTCGCCGACGGCGAAGAAGCGCCCCGGACGCCGCAGCAATTTCACGAGTTGCCATTGCGTGGGATTGGTGTCCTGCATCTCGTCCATCAGCACTGCGTCGAAGAGGTTCCGCGTTTGTTCGCGGATCGCCGCGTTGCCGTCCAGCAGTGCGATGGCGCGATGTTCCAGATCCGCAAAATCGAGAGCCGCACGCGCGCGTTTGGCAGTCTGGTAGATCTCGCCGATACGTTTGAGAATCCCGAGCAAGATCAAGCGTTGCGGACGGAAGCACTCCAACGCGGCTTCGGCCTGGAGAGAATCGATGCGAACTTTCTTTAGTTCGCTCACCCACTCGTACGTGGCATTACCCTTCTTCAGCTTGGTGAGATTGCACTCGAATTCACCCAGCCTCCGGAGGTGCTCCAATCCAACAGGCTCACCGCGCAACTCAAGTATCCGGCGGCCCCATTCGGCAACCTTCGCGAACTGTGCTTGCTGCTCTGCTTTCCAGCCGCTCAGCGGCTGCGCCAGAACATCCTCAAGCTCATCGAAAAACGGAGCGAAGTCCGGCGCCTGCGGCTCCGGGGGCGTCGCCTCCGCGCCGATGCGCATTGCCTCGTAGATGCTGCTCAATGTTTCTGCAAGCTTCGGTGCGCTGATCGCATCGGCCAAAGCGCGGAACGCAGGCAGATCTTCGAGCGCGCACTCGTCGAGAGCTTTCTCAACCGCCCGCGCCAATTCTTGGCCAGCCTGCAACTCGTCGAGCACGGCGAATTGCGGATCGATGCCCGCCGGTATCGCATTCTCACGCAGCAGCCGCGCGCAGAAGCCGTGCATCGTCGAGACCCAGGCTCGCTCCATCCGCGCTCGCACTTCGGGCCGCTTCTCGAACTGCTGCACGAGCCTGCGCTTAATCTCCGTCGCCGCCTTTTCGGTGAAGGTGAAGGCCAGTACACGTTCCGGCGGCGTTCCGTTTTCAACAAGCCACCGGAAGCGTTCCACTAACACGCGCGTTTTGCCCGACCCGGGCCCGGCGACAACGCACACATCCTGACCTGTGCGCGTAACCGCGGCGAGTTGTTCCGGACTGAGCGTCATTCGTCGCCTCCTGCGGCGGCTTCGCGATCGACGGCCACGCGCGTACGGCAGACATCGAAGAAATCGCACCAGCCGCAGATCTTCTCTTCGGGCGTCGCCTCAATGCGCCCCGCGCGAATTTCGTCAACCGCCCGCAGAAACACACGTTCGGCGCCCTGCACCTGTTCGTCGAGTTCCTGCTGCGTGGAGTTCGCACCGTAATTCCAATCGGGCAGGTTCACGTACCAGCCACCGATGGCGGGCTCGCCGGCCTTCAGCGCCCAATAGAACATGCCCGCCGGCGTGTAGCCGAACTCGCGCGCAATGGCGAGCAGATAAATCGCCGCCTGCACGTTCTTGCCGTCCTTGTGGCCCTGTATCGTGGTCTCAACCCGCTGCTTGCCGCTGTATTTGTAATCCAGAACAACCACTCTGCCATCGGCGCTCAGGTCATAGCGATCGACGCAGCCCGCCACGCTGACATCCTCGCGAAGCTCGATGGTGAATGTCCGCTCCGCTTGTTGTTCCCAGCCCGGCAATAAGGGCGGCTGCGCGGCGAACTGCGCCAGCACGCGCTGCATCGTGATCCGCTCGAGCTCTGCGCGGTAGCCCGCAGGAATGCGACTCTCGGCTAAAGCTCTGTCGAAGACCTCGTCCACAATTGCGGCGATCGCGCCTCCCGATTCCTGCCAGCGGCGAATCGCCTCATGCGCGATCTTGCCGAGCAGCAACGGGTCCAGGCGATCCGCTGGCGCGGCCGGCGCGGGCTGAAGGGCGAGCGTTTTCGCAGCAAAGAACTGGTATGGACAATGCAGATACGTCTCGATTCCGGTCGCGGAGAAACGCTTATGCCGCTTCGACACCGCGTCGCGTACACCGGCATCGGAAAGCCCTGCACGCACAGCCGTAGGCCGCTCCCAGCGCGGCTTGGGACGCGCCGGCCGCGCCGATTCGAGCGCACACGCGCGCTCCTCCAGGAAGAACGAGCGCAAATTCTCGTCGCCCTTGGCGTTGCACTTCGCGTAACTCAAGACTTGCAGTTCCATGGCGCGGCTCGTCGCCACATCGAAGAGATAACACTCTTCGGCCTGCTGCTCCGCGCTCGTGGCCAGTCGCAGGCCATCCTGGTTCAACTTGCGGCGGGCCGCGTCCGGCAGCAGCGGATTCTGCGCATGGTATTTCGGAAACTGCTTCTCGATTAGCCCGCACACAAAAACGACCGGCAGTTCCCATTGGCGCGCCTCATAGACGTCCATCACGTGGACCACGTCGCGGCGGTGATCCGGCACACGCAGGCTGCTCAAACGCAACGCAGCCGCGGCCTTCGGCCAGAACTCCGCGAGCGGAACCGGAGCATCCACGGCGGACACGTCAGCAGCTTCGCGGATCGCGCCTTCGAATTGCCGTAGCGCCCAACTCTGCGAACGCCAGACCTCGACCGCTTCCGGCCTGATGGCGCCGGGCATATCAGCGGGCACAAACAGCGCGCGCAGCGACGCCAGATGCTCGGCCCATTGTGCCGGCGTTGTAACGGCCGTGCGCCAAGCTTCCAGTTGTTCTAGTTTTTCAGCCAGCCAGACGCCGCCCGGCCCGGGCAGATTCTGAAGCCCTTGCCCCGGCAACGCTTCACGAATTGCGAAATCGGCTCGATCCGTACCGGACGAATAACCGAACCCCGCGCGCAACAGAGCGGGCATCGCATCATGCGGCCAACCCGCGAGCAGCGCACCAATGCAGCCGGCCAGAAAACGCACCACCGGATGCGAGTCGAGAGGCAAAGAGAAATAGAATCGCGCCGGGATACCGAAACGGTCGAAGGCGCTGCGCAACAGTGGGACGACGGGTTGCTCGCTGCGCACAATCACGCCCATCTCGCGAAATGGCCTCCCCGCCGCGTGTTGCTCCAGTATCCGGCGCGCGATCTCGTCGCCCTCCTGCATCGCGACGGGCGCCGCGACCAGCACTTCGCGGGGCTCCGGCCGACGCTGCTCGCAACGCCGTTCGCAGGCGCCCAGTGCCAGAAGCCGTTGGCGAGTAGCAACCGCGCCGGGGCTTGACGGCAGGGTTACCGTCAGGTCGCAGCGGCTCGCAAACGCTTCAAGCAGTGCCAATTCGGGATCGGAGAAGGAGGCGAACCCATCCATGAGAACGCACTCGATCCCACGCAGCCCCTCGTTGCGGATTCGTTTGGCCGCGGCGTGCAACTTCTCTGCGCGCATCACCAGCTTGCGTTGCCGCAGGGCAGCTTCCGTCTCCGCCATAATGGCGGCGAGCGCGGAGCCGTAGGGCACATCCAAGCCGTGCTTGTGTATCAGTTCGCGCACGCGCGTGGAATCGCATCCGGTCTGTGCGAACTCCTGTATCAGGGCGGCGACAACTTCCCGAAAGCCTGCATACTGGCGCACGTCCTGAAACGCCGCCAGGGGGCCACCCTCGATCGCATCGTCCACCACAAGCCGCAGTTGCGCGCCGCTGACTTGGCGGAGGTCCGGAGAACTGTCATCGACGAACTTGGCGAGCGTCAGAACAGAGCCGGGATGGAAGACCAGGCCCTCGCGCGCCAGGCGGTTCCGCAGAAATTCCGCCATCGTCGCGGTGGGCGTCAGCAGGCGGAAATTGTCGCGGCCCGCACGGATCGCGGCACGCACCTGATCCAGAACATTTTGCGTCTTTCCTGATCCGGGCCCTCCGCTGACAAGCAACATTCTGCGCCTAATATACTGCGGCGATAATCCTGTGGTTTACGGGGGGCGGTCCCCTTGGACCGCGCCGGGTCCCCTGACTCGGCCAAACCCGACCTGGGGGTCGGGTTGCGGCTCAGGGGAGCCGCCCCCCCGCAACTCAGCAAACCATGCATTATCTGCACCGCGCTACCCTAGTATATCCAAGGCCGTTAAAAGTGCTGAGCGCAAAAGACGGACAGCTTTGTGGCGGGATCGTCGTAGGCGCGTTCAGTCAGACCAGCCTTGAGCGCCAACGCCGCGAAGAATTCCGTGGCGCCCCAACCGCGCTCCGTGGCTACTTGCGGCAAGAGCAGTCCCTGGCGACTTCCCGCTTCCAGTAACGCTCCGTGCCGGTCGACAATAAAGTCGCTCTTTCCGCTCACACGCTTCAGCGGCGAGAGGATCGAAATTTCGACGCGAACGTTGCTCTCGGCGGTCGACAGACGATCGAAGCGCCGGTCGTCAAGAGCAGCGGACAGCGCCAGCTCCGGGATCAGGGTGGCGAGCGGCTCGCGGCCGCCCAACGCTCCAACGCAACCGCGCAATGCGCCATCCACATATACGGAGACAAACGCACCCAGCCGGGCGGCAAGGATCGCATCTTCGCCGCGTGCTGGAAGCGCGATCCGCCGTCCACTCGTCTGCCACGCACGGATCGCTCCATGGGCGCTGTCGAGCAACAGGCGCTGGGCGTGTGCGCCAGCCTCGAACGAGGCAGGCGGGAAATATCCAAGCGCACCGTAGCCGACGGAAAGGCGGAAATCGCCGCTGAGTTCGCCGGAGGTCTGATAGTCGAGCTTCCTCTGAAAACACTCCGCGCCGCCGCCCAGCGTTTCCAGCAGCAGTGCGATCGGGCCGAAGCCGCAGGTGTTCGATCCGCTCTCGCGCAGGCCGGCCAGGAAGAGCTGCGAATCGACGCTGCCCGCCGCATCGATAACCTCGTTGTCGAGATCTTCCAACCGTTCCCGCGTGTGTTCATCGACAGGGAAAGGCTGGCAGCCAAACTCACGGCCGAAGTGCGTCAGATCGCTACTGGCGACGAATACCGTATCGCTTCCCAGCAACGGGCGCAAAAGATCGGCGGCGGCGCGCCGCTCCTGCTCGCTCGGATCGTTGACGTAGAGCGGCACCAGACGCGCATCCGGCGCGTAGAGTTTGAGCAACGGCAACTGCATTTCGAGCGAATGGTCGCAGACGGCGCTTTCCTCAACCACACGGAACGGCGGATGTGCGGCAAGCGATTCCACGGCCAGCCGGTCGACGGGGAGGTCGCCCAACGGCGTTTCAAACGTGCTCACAGCGGGAAGCAGGAGGCCGCGTGCGCCGCCGCGATGCGAAAAGCCCAGCAACACGACGCGCACAGTCGGCCGCGCCGCGACGTGTCGATAGACCGCCGCCGCAACCGTGCCGGAATAGGCCAACCCGGCGTGAGGCGCTACAAATCCGGCGGCATTTCCTGCAAGCCATGGCCCGGTGCGCTCGATGGAGTCACGGCGTTGGCGATCGAGGAGCCGCCGCAGTTCGTTCGCATCCGCGGGAAACCACGATCCGCAATAAGGCGAGATGTGGGCGCCGCTTGTGTTCATCCCACATTCAATTCTGCCAGATCAGCCAAGGCACGTCCGCGCAGCCCGAGGCCGCTGACTGGATATTTTCCAACATACTGCGCACGCCGACGGAAGACGCGTCGAGACCCGCCGCCGCGACGCTCTGGCGCACTTGCTCCAAATCATTGCGGTAGGCAGGGAACTCGACCACTGTCGCCGCTCTCGATTCGCGGCGTCCCTCCGCCGACAGACCCACCACAACGGCCTGATGATAGATCTTGGGATTAATGGGAAACGATATCGCCGCCAGCGCATCCAGCAAGTCTTCGAGAAGACGTGGATCAACCGTAATTCGGACCGAGACGAGTTCGCCCGCTGCGCCACGCAAAACGGGTTCTGGCGAGACATTTCCGGACCATGCGCTCATACTCACACACTCCTTACACGCGATGTGTTCAGCGCGACCGGCCAGAAAGCGAAAAACCCCGAGGCAAGGCGCCTCAGGGTCTGAAAAATCCGTGATGACCGAATCGCCTTTAGCACTTTTTTTTACGTGGTTGCAAGTAGCTAAACCCCCAATGGGTCTAAATCACTCCACGCCGTCTTCAGATTAGCACCGCGCTCACGGGAAGGCAACATAAAAAGGCTGCTGTCGTGATGCCGTGTTGACAAGCCGGCTTCGGAACCGTAGAGTATGGTTATCGATAATGCAAAACAGTACGCCAGTTGCAGACTTAAAAAAGCTCAAGTCGGGCCCGCTTCGCACGCAGGTCTTTGACCTGCTCCGCGACGCCGTAATTTCCGGCAAATATCAGCCCGGGGAAGCGTTGCGAGAGATTTCACTGGCACGCGACCTGGGCGTTAGCCAGAACACCGTGCGCGAGGCGCTCCTGCAGTTGGTGCAGACCGGCCTGGTCGTTCGTACGCCCAACAAGAACACGACCGTTACGCGGCTGAGCCCCTCCGACATCGCGGAACGCGTTTCGACCCGTATTATGTTGGAGCCAGTAGTTTGCTGGATCGCGGCGAAGCGCATGACGGATGCGGACTTCGAGGATCTGCAGCAACATTTGGGACGTATCTCGGCCGGTATCCAGGCAAATGCGCCATTCGAAACCGCCCAGGCGGACCTCGCTTTTCACCGCCGGATTTGGGCTCTGTCCGACTGCCGCTTTCTATACCAGGTTCTCGACGAAGCCACCCAGCCGCTGTTCGCCTTCGTCAGCCTGTTGCGCTACCGGCGGCCGCAGACTCTCACGGAGGTCGTGCTGCCGCACGAGGAGATCCTGAACGCGCTCCGGCAACACAACAAGGTGAAGTTGGAGCGTATTATTCGCGAACACCTGATGAAATCCTACCGGGAATTCATCGAGCCGGGCTCAGAACTGCCCGGCTTGTCGTAAGCACCCGTTGTCCGGAAAACGACAATGACCCATTTTGAAGGAATCATCCCCGCGTTGTTGACGCCAATCGGCAAGGATGGTGAAGTAGCCGTCCAGCCACTTGAGCGACTTCTCGAAAGACTCTATGGCGCTGGCGTACATGGAATGTACGTCTGCGGCCAGACCGGCGAGGGACTGCTTCAGACCGCGCCGATGCGCATGAAAGTGGCCGAGGTTGTGATGCGCTCCACCCCCAAGGACCGTAAAGTGATCGTCCATGTCGGCGCGCACCGGCCCAAAGAGGCCGTGAAACTGGCGCGCCACGCGCGATCCATAGGCGCTCATGCCGTCAGCAGTCTGGCCCCGATCGGTGGCTACTCGTTCGATGAGGTCCGCGGCTACTACGAGAAGATTGCGGTGGCGGCGGATCTGCCGGTGCTTGTTTACTACTTCCCGGAAGTCTCTGCCGCAATTCGCACCATGGACCAGATCCTGGAGCTGTGCGAAATTCCGGGAGTAATCGGCCTGAAGTTCACCGACTTCGATCTCTACCGCCTTT
The DNA here is from genome assembly GCA_963668605.1 of Bryobacteraceae bacterium. Classification (GTDB taxonomy): domain Bacteria; phylum Acidobacteriota; class Terriglobia; order Bryobacterales; family Bryobacteraceae. The sequence continues at coordinate 6,364,030 of OY764903.1, read as the reverse complement.
CGCTGCTTACGTTGAAGGGGAAGACGGTGCTCAACGGCCGCGATGAAGTGCTGGCGGCGGGTCTGCTGATGGGTGCGAACGGCGGCATCGGCACATTCTACAATTTGACGCCCGAGCTATTCCTGGATGTCTATCGGCATGCGCGCGCGGGCGAATGGGAGGCAGCTCGGAAGGCTCAGGACCGCATCAACCAGCTTATTGAACTCACTTTGCGATTTCCACTGTTCCCCGCCGTCAAGAAGATGATGGCGTGGTCCGGCATCGATTGCGGTCCCTGCCTGGCCCCGCGGCGTGAACTGAGCCAAGCGGAAGAGGCCGCGCTTAAGAGCGCGCTTGAGGCCGCCGGTTTCGGCCTCTCGCTGGGCCGGGCTGTGTAGCGTCAGGCCTGGCGGCGCAGGCGTATCAGCGCGACCTCGGGAGGCGCTCCGACTCTGGCGGGCACACCCACCGTGCCGACTCCTCGGCTGACATAGATCGCCCCCGGTCCCTGGCGGTAGAGCCCGTAGATATAGGGCGTGAAGAAGCGAGCCACGCTCACATACTCATCCAGAATCTCGATCGCGATCTGGCCGCCGTGCGTATGTCCGGCCAGCGTGAGTTGAAAGCCCATGCCTTCCGCCACCGGAAAAACATCGGGGTTGTGTGAAAGCAGCAGGTTGAAATCGCCGGGCGAGAGCAAGCGCTCAGCGCCGGTCAGATAGGGCTGCCGCATACGCTGGTAATCGACTCCGGCCAAATTCAGGTTGGCCTTGCCGAAGCGCAGCGCTTGCGCCTCGCCTCGCAGGAATCGAAGACCCAGGCGCGCGCCCTCGCGCGTGGCGTCCTGCTCGGCATCGGCGTAAATTTCGTGGTTACCCAGACAGCCGAAGGTTCCTGCCGTGCTGCGCAGTCGCGCAAGTTCCAGCAGGCATGCGTCGAGTGGATCGTGCACCGTGGTCACGAGGTCGCCCGTGATCACGGCGAGATCGGCGTGCGTCGTGTTGGCCATGTCGACGGCGCGGGCGACATCCTTGCGGCTGACGAAGGCGCTGCAGTGTATGTCGGTCAATTGCACGATGCGCAGACCGTCGAGATCCAACGGCAGTCCGGTGAGAGGCACTTCGATTTCGCGAACTGTGAGTCGGTGACGTTCGACGAAGACGCCGAAGCCGGTGGTGGCTATCGGTGCGACGACGACGGCCAGGCGCGCAACGTTCAATAGATTCCGGCGCTCGGGATCGAAGCTTGGCTTGGGAATTCTGCGCCACAGCGTGGCCAGGACAAACACGCCGAGCGATGTGATGCCCCACGCGATGCCGCCGCCCCGAAACCAGCTCAGTGTATAGGAGAACGGCAGATGCCAGGCCACAGCCGACATTCCAGTGAGCAGGCTCGCAATCACCCACGCCGCGAGAGCCCAGACTACGCCGCGCACAATCCGGCTGTGCGCCCAGGTGGCAAACTGCCAGTGCACGCCAACCACGAGAAAGCAGGCCAGGAGATCGGGGATATGCCGCCAGAGAGGATCGGGCATCAGCTAATACCATTGTAACGTGGGCTGCCGCGGGATCGGCGTGTTACCTTTATGGCTATCCTAATCTTGTGCGCTCGCCTGTCTCGCGTCGCTGCCGTTGCTTGCCGATTCACGCGGAGGCTATCTGCACGTGCCGAACATGGGTACCGAGGGTGTCCGCGAATTCATCCAGTAGTTCTATCCGCGAATCACCAAGGAGGGGCTGATCGCCGATGTGTGTGCCAACGACGGCGGCGCGTCTCCCAGATAAGGGAAACGGATCATCGAGGCGTACGGCGTCGATCCCGATATAGTGGTGGAGAACGATCCGAAAGCTGTGACCGAAGGGTGCGATCCGCAACTGGAGCGCGGCGTGGCAGAGGTGCTCCAACGCATTCGGCAGAATCCGAAACAACTGCCGAAGCGACCGGCGCCGCCCATGAAAACGAGGTAGCTGAATGAACCGCAGGGATTTTGTTCTCGGACTCATGATGCCTGTTGAGGGCAGCGTGCTGGTGCATGAGCACGTGATGGTGGATTTCATCGGCGCCGCGGCGATCGGGCCCGGGCGGTACGATCCGGAGGAGGTGTTTCGCGTTGCGAAACCGAAGCTCGAAGAGGTGCGGCGTCTCGGCTGCCGCCGGCTTCTCGAATGTACGCCCGATTGCCTGGGCCGCGATCCAAAGCTGATGGTGCGCCTCTCGCAGGCCACGGGAGTTGATATCTGGACGAATACGGGTCTGTATGGCTCGGGGAATCACAAATTTGTACCCGAGTACGCGCGGACAGAATCGGCACGGCAACTGGCCGCGCGCTGGATTGCGGAGATACAGCGCGGCGTGGATGGCGTCCGGCCGCGCTTCATAAAGACCGGCGTGAACAAAGGGCCGCTTGATCCCCTGGACCGTAAACTCGTGCAGGCCGCCGCCATCACTTCCCGCGAAACAGGGCTGACGTTTGCTTCCCACACAGGCGATGGAGCGGCCGCGATCGAGGAGTTGGAAATCGTCGAGATGGAAAAAGCGAACCCATCGAAGTTCGTGTGGGTACATGCGCAGAACGAGAAAGATCACCGCATCCATGAGCGTGTCGCGCGCGCCGGCGCATGGGTTGAATTCGATGGCATCAACGCGAAGTCAGCGGCTTGGCACCTGGAGTGCGTGACCTTCATGGCGGAAAGGAAATTGCTCGGCCGCACTCTGATTTCGCAGGATTCCGGCTGGTATCGCGTGGGCGAAGCAGGCGGCGGCAACTATCGCGGCTACGCGTATCTTTACAGTGATTTTCTGCCGCAATTGAAGCCCGCCGAGGCGCGGCAGTTGATGGTGGAAAACCCGGTGCGGGCGTTCGAATAGCGCACCGTGGCCTTAGCGCCGACGGATGCCCGTCCGCTATCGCGTTGTCGCTTTCCGCGGCCGGCTCTGCTTCCGCTTCGAAGCGGCTTTTTTTCGCGGTTTAGATTTCTTCGTGGGAGCGGCCGCCTTCCGGGCGCGCGGCTGCTTGGTTTTCGGCTTGCCGCCGGCCTCGGCACTTTGCGCCATGTCGAGACCAAAGATGCCGGCGAGGTCTTCTACGCCAAGCACCTTGCCCGCCGCCGGGGCTTGCATTGCCAAAGGCAAATCCTGGCCCGCCTGCGCGATCAGATCTTTCTCATTTACTTCCCGCAAGCGGAATAGCAGTTCGGGTTGGTGATCGAATCGTGCGCCGACGCCGTAAAGCACCGCGGCCACATGCTTACACATCTCCGCCCAGTCCGGGCAACTGCACGAAAGTTTGATCTCAGCCGGCGCCGGAAAGAGCCCCTCTTTCTGACGGCAGATCCGCTCCATCACGCCCTTGGAAAATTGTCCTCGCAGAAGTTCGACCAGGGAATCGATAGCGCCGGCGCAATCGCTGCAAATGGACTTCCAGCGCGTCTTGCTGACTGGCGCTATTTTGAGCTCCACCTTGTATAGATCCGAGCCGCTGACGAAGGCCTCGATCACGCCCGGCGTAATCTGCAGATCGACCACGGAGCCGTTGCGCACATAAGTCCGCCCACGCGGCAAGCGGTTTGAATAATCACTGTATCGTTCGAGGTTCTCGCACCATGCTTTGCCCCAAAAGGTCTTCGCAATAGTACGGCCTTCGATACGGACGGGAGAGACGTCGCGCCCCTGTTTTTTCAGCTTCTGCATCTCGCGCGCCGCGTCGCGCTGCCGTTGCGCCACGGGAACATAGGGTCTGAATCCCCAATCGTTATAGTAGGCCATCGATTACGTCTCCTGAAGTGCCTTATTGATGTCTAGCGCCACGAGCTTGAGTAATTCGTCGTCCTTTAATTCCGTCAGCAGCAAGTCGGCTCCGCCTTCCAGTAACTCATGCGAGAGTTGCCGCTTGGACTCAATCATCTGGTCGATCTTCTCTTCCACTGTGCCCCGGCATACGAATTTATGCACAAGTACGTTCTTTGTCTGGCCGATGCGGAACGCGCGGTCCGTGGCCTGATTCTCCACCGCCGGGTTCCACCAGCGGTCGAAGTGCACGACGTGGGAAGCGGCGGTCAGGTTTAGGCCGGAGCCTCCGGCCTTGAGCGAAAGCACGAAAAACCCGACGCCCTCGTCTTCCTGAAAACGGCGCACCAGGTCTTTGCGTTTTTTCACCTCGGTCTCGCCGTGCAGCGCCAGACCGGGGCGTCCGAAAATCGAGCCCAGAAACTGGACGAGCGGCGCGATCACTTCGCGAAACTGGGTGAACACCAGCATCTTCTCCTGCTTGGCGGCGATCACTTCGGCGATCTCTCGCAAACGCACCCACTTGCCGCTGCTGTCTTCGCTCCAGGCGCCATCGCCCAACCACTGTGAGGGATGGTTGCAGATCTGCTTGAATCGCATCAGGAACGACAAGACCAGTCCCTTGCGCTGGATTCCCGTCGCATCCGCGAGTTGTGCGGCCAGGTCCTTCACGGCCTGCTGATAGAGCGCGGCCTGCTGCCGGCTGAGCGGGCAGAACGCCTTGATCTCGGTCTTGTCCGGCAGGTCCGCGATCACCGTCTTGTCGGTCTTCAGCCGCCGCAGAATGTACGGGCGCACCAGTTCGCGTAATGGAGCGTAGGAACCGCTCGGCTGGCTGGCGAGGCGCTTGGCAAAGTTCGTGAACTCCTTGGACGACCCGAGCAACCCTGGATTGACGAAGTCGAAGATCGACCACAAGTCCCCGAGCCGGTTCTCGACCGGCGTTCCAGTGAGCGCCAATTTCGCTTCCGCCCGCAACTTCTTAACAGCGCGTGTCTGTTTGGAATCCGGATTCTTGATCGCCTGCGCTTCGTCCAGCACCACCAGACGCCAGCGATGTTCCGCAATCCACGGCAAGCGCAGCAGCGAGCCGTAACTGGTGATGACCAGGTCGACATTGCGCAGCCGCTCCGCCGCGAGCGTCTTAAGTTCGGCCGCCGGCATCGCGGATGGATGTGCGATCAACGCCTTTAAGTCCGGCGCGAAGCACTCGATTTCCGACGCCCAATTGGCCAGCAACGAAGCCGGCGCCACCAGCAGGCTCGGCCGCGCCTCGGCCTCGGCCTGCCGCTTGAGGATCAGCAGCAGCGAGAGCACCTGAATCGTCTTGCCCAGTCCCATATCATCGGCCAGGCACGCACCGAGTCCAAGTTTGGTAAGCAGATAGAGCCAACGCACTCCGACTTGTTGATACGGCCGCAGCGTGCCCCGCAGCGCATCGCCGGGTTCCACCTGCGCCAGCCCCTGGGGACTACGCAGTCCCTGCAAAGTTTCCGCCAGCCACGGACCGGCCACCACTTGCGCCCAACCGGCACCGGCATCCAAAGCCGCATCGCCCGCTGCCACATTCGCGCCGGCGAGCAGCCGCATGGCCTCGCCAAAGCTCAGGCCGTTTTCGCCGGCCGTGCGCTCGACTTCGCGGAAGCATTCCATCATGCTTTCGAGATGCTTCCGGTCTAGTTCGATCCAGCGCCCACGCACGAGCGCGAGCCCATCCGTTTGCGCCAACAGGGCCTTGATCTCGGAGGCGCTCAGCGTTTCGCCGTCGAGTGTGACTTCCATTTGGAAATCGAGAAGCGCGTCGTGGCCGACTCCGGACGGAGCTTTGCCGCCTACCGTGCCTGTGACGCGCGGCCGCGGCGGACGATTCCCCCTCCACGCCGCGGGCATACGAACCACCACGCCCGCCGTCTCCAACTGCGGAACGTCCTGCAAGAGTTGCAGCGCGTCGTGCGGCGTCCAGCGCAGTGGATGGAAGATCTCGCCGGCGTCCACCATGGCCTTGAGCCACAGGCATGTTTCCGACGCGCGCTGCACGGGGACGAGCAGCGACAAAAGGCGCTCCTTGTTGGTCGCACCCGCGTATTCGCGCAGGGCCTGCCCAAGAGGAAGATGTTGCGCCTTGGCCTGCGCCGACAGCCGTGTGGTGTAAGTCGCGAGAAAGGCGAACGGGCAATCGGGATCCTTGCGGTTCTCGGCGACGTTGAAGTGTACACGTCCCACCAAGTTCCAGGCCGGATTCCGGCGCTTCAGGAACTCCTGCACACCGCACTGGGATTCGGCCAACTCGATGCCGAAGGCCGCGTCGAGTTCGTGCCACAGAGTTCGCAGCACCGCACTGGTCAGATATTCAGCGCCGGTCATGGGCGGCGCGGCCAGAGCGGTGAACTCGAGTTCTATCTCAGGAGGGGCTGCCACGCGGACTTTCTTCGGCGGCTCATCGCCGTCCTGCTGGGTACACAGCGCGGTGACATAGCGCGTGGCGAATTCGCGCCAATAAGAATAGACCGGCGGCAGCGCGGTTCCCGTCTCGTCTGCGCCCAGGAGCAAAAGACCGTGACCCGGCCCGCGATCGAAAGCCCGCTCCAGTCGCTCCGCAAGCCCACCCTCAAGGCCCGCAGCCCCGGCATCGCGGTCCAACACGAGCCGCCCGTGCGGCGTCAGGCTCAAACGGAGGGAAACGGGGTCCATTTGGTAACCCATCAGGGTAGCAAACCGCGGCTCGATGCCGCTCGCTCGTTCCCAGGACAGATCTGAACGCCGTCATGCCGCTCTGCGAGGAAGCCTTCCGTGTTTCCTGCTCCGGCCCCTGTTCTGCACGCATGATAAATTATCTGATCTTATGGGGATCTCTATGACAATCCGCCCATCGCTCTCCATCATGACTTTGGCACGGGCCCTTTGGGTGCAACCGCTTTTCGAAACACACACGCGAAACACAATACCTAGGCCAAGTTTACGAGCAGTGCCGCCGACTGCCGCCTTATGTCGTCGTGGGCGATGAGAATGAGCCGGAGATTTCTGGCGGCGGAAAGACCCGCAACCGGTAGAGTAGGGCGGCGAGAACCAAGGCCGTGCCGAGAGAGAGCGCCGCGCCCGTCCGGAATCGATCAGGCGAGTACTCCAAGCTGACCGTGTGAGCTTTGGCAGGGATTGGGATGCCTAGCATGGCGTGATCGACGATGAGGGTGCTGACGGGTTTGCCATCCACCATAGCGGTCCAAGCGGGGTACCAGGGGATGGCGGTACGCAGGAGCGACGGGGTGGCGGCGTTGATTCGGAGAGTGTATCGACAGGGTTCTTCCGACTGGACACTGACGGTGGCGGATGGATCTTGCCGGAAGCCGCTAATGTCTCCCTCGACGCTGGCGCGCTCCAGAGGATTAGCGGTGGCGAGAAACGAAGCGTTTTGGGTGGGATCGACAGCGCGAATGCCCTTGGGGAAAAAGAACTTGGGGAGAACTGAGGTGTTGACGGTGATGGCGCCTGTCTCAGGCATGATGTAGGCTCCGACGTGCAGAGCGTTGAGAAGGGCTGGGTTGGACTTGGCCGCTTCCATATAGACCTGATAGCGTTTCAGCGGCAGAGGATTGTAGCCAAATGTGACAGGGACGCGAACATCGTATGCGAAGTTCCAGGGGCTGAGTCTGTAATAGCTGAAGGGCGCATGGAATCGGGTACCCTCGGGGAGAACGCGACGGACAGCGGAGGCAAGGCGATTCTGGTGGTCACCGTAGTGTTCCTGAAAACTGGCGTGCCCGAATGCGAGTTGGTTGGACAACAGGTTCAGGTAGAGAAGATCGGAGAACGAGATAAGCACTACGACCGGCGCCAGCCACAACGATTTGAAACGGTTGGTCGCGAAGGCCAGCCCTGCGCCGGCGAGCAAAGCCAGCCCCAGAGCGACGATGAACCAATCGTGCACCGGTGCGCGGACGTGGCCGAAGCCGGGCAAGCGGGCGAGAACATCATAGAGTCCGGTGGATGGGCCAAAGGCGTACCAGACAAAGGGCACGATGAGCGTGAGCGCAGCCCAGCGGACCCGACCTGAGATCAAACCGAGCAGCGCGAGCGGGAGAAGTAGAAAACCTGCGTAAAAGTAGAACTGAGATTTGTCGTAGGGACCGACATACTTGCCGTGGACAGCTCCGTAGTGGTTGGGCGAGAGCATGGTCACCAAGGTGCGCGGTTTCAGTTGTGAGTTGGTGGTAGAGATGTACGTGACTTCGGAGCGAGCGGATTGGGAGACGAGTTGCTGTGTGGGCATCCACTGCACCGCTGACAACAGGATTGTGAGGGTAACGCAGAGGGAGACGACGCGGACAGATGGGAGCCAACGGCCTTCCATGGCTGCGACGGCGGCGGCATACGAACCGATCGCGGCGAAACTGTAAAGGGCGGTTTGGAAATGGCCAGCGAGGAACATGCATGCGCAGCCGGCGCCCGTAAGTAGGGCGGGAATCAGGCGGGGCGATCGAATGGCGGAATGTACGCCGAAGAGCAGAAGAGGCAGCCATGCGGCGGTCTGGAACATGCCCAAGTGTGATGAATGGCCAGCAAAGAAGCCGGAGAAGCTGAAAGCGATGGCGGCGAATGCGGCGGCCCATGCGTTTTCTAGCCACAAATTTGCCAACAACCACATGCCCCAACAGGCAAACATCGCATGGATAGCGATCTCAAGCTGTATAATTTTGGGGGTGATGCCGAGGAGAAAGAAAGGCCAGTTGAAAGGATACCAGACGCCGACTTGCGGGTCAGCAAGGAAAGGGAATCCGGAGTACGAGAACTCGCTCCAGTGAGGCAAGCGGAAGTTCTTGAGTTCCTCGGCAGCGAATTTCTGGGGGCTGTAATGTTGGTCGATAGTATCCCACTGTGGGGTGGCTGAGCGATCAGTGAGAGGAACCCAATAAAACACCAGAACGGCGAGAGCGAATGCGGCGAAGACAATGAGAACCGTGTGACGCTGATAGAAGTCAGCAACCAAGGCGGCGTATGGATGAATTAAGGCAGACTTTTCGTGGTGCGGCCTGAGGGCCTCGAGAGATTCCATGATCGGTCCGTAGTCTACCATTGGCCCCTAAAGTGATCAACCAGAGAAGTTGCCGCGGACGAGCCACTCTGAGAGAAAGTCCTGTTTCCCACGCGTGATAAAATTGGCTGAACTTATGGGGAAGATTGGCTTTATTCTCTTAACACACACGGAACCAAAGCAGATCCTGAGGTTGATACGCAGACTCTCGGAGCTCTATGGCAATCCTCCCATCGCTCTCCATCATGACTTTGGCAAGTGCCCTCTCGACGTTACTGCTTTTCGAAACGTTAAAGTAGTGACTCCGTTTATTCCTACTCAATGGGGAGATTTCTCGGTTGTAACAGCAACGCTGGAAGCCATGAAGTTGCTCCGTGCAGATCCGAGTCTACCGGAATGGTTTGCTGTGCTGAGCGGCGCCGATTATCCTGTAAAGCGCCCGGAACTTGTCATCGCCGATCTGGAAAGCGGCGGCGCCGACACATACCTCGATTACGTTCCCGTACACCTTGGAACCATGAGCCGATGGGGCCAGGAGATGTTTCAGCGCTACGTTCAGATTCCGATCATGATTCCCAGAATCACTCCAGCCGGGATTCGCCGCACGAAGTTTCTGATTACGAATGAAAGACTCACTTCGCTGCTGACTCCTTTCTCAACGAAGTTCCGCTGCTTCGCGGGTGCGAATTGGTTCACATTGAATCGCAAGGCTGTGGAGTACGTATTGGAGTGGCACAACAAAAACAGGTTTCTGGAGAACCACTTGTATAAGATACCCGTTCCCGAAGAAGCGTACTTTCAATGCATCTTGTGTAACCAATCGATTGTGCGTGTCGATAAGAATTACTATCGTTACATTGACTGGCGCGGGCAGGCAAATCATCCCAGGACGCTGGACTGCGGCGACCTCGATGAGATACTACGTTCGGGTGCGCACTTCGCTCGAAAATTCAGTCCCGATGATGAAGTGCTGGACCGCTTGGACGAATCGCTCGGATTGCCGCCCTGGCAGGAATAGCGGCCGCTTGCACTCATCCCCACTCGCGGCACTATACCCGCTTATCCGAGTGATTCCCGCCAGCGAGCAGCCGTTTATTCGAGAAACAAAATGCCCAAATCCAGCGTCCCCACAGTTCCAGGAGTTTGCGAACGACCCATCGTTTAGGGCAATACATCAGGGCACTCCGGCTTTGAGCCAGCGCCGTCTGGAAGTCCCTCCTGTCTAAGGCGCCTGCTGTCCGGTGTAGACACGCCATGAGCAAGTTCATGCGGGCGCCTTCCAGGAGTCGGGGAGCTTCGCTCGCGGGCAAGTAAGCTTTGACGATCTCCAGCGCCCTTAAGCAGTCCTTGACCATCTCGCACGAGTGCGCCAGACGCGCCGTTTCATTGTGCTCATGGCTCCGATAGGACGCCAGTGGTTCGGGCTCAAACCACCACGGGCCGTTGCTTGCGATTCGCAACCACATCTCCCAGTCGAGGGTGTAATGCAAGTCGCCGCGAAATCCTCCGACACGCTCATAGGTCGCCTTTCGGACCACGGCGGATGGACACTGGACCCTCTGACCGACCGCCAATCTCTCCAACCAACTACCACCCAGAACGCCGGCATCGGCTCGTTCCAACGCCGAAAGCGCCGTTATCTTCCCGGGGCCATCGATAAAATAATGCCGGCAAAACGCGGCGCCGATCTCGGGCCGGTTCTCTATCCCGCGCCTGAGCCGCAGATAAAACCCCGGGTGCACCAGATCGTCTCCGTGCAGGATGTGAACCCACTCGCCCCGGGCGCGCTCGATGCAACTGTTCCAGTTGCCCGCCAACCCCAGATTTTTCGGCTGCCGCCACACCCTGACCCTGTCGCCTGCGACACGACGGACCAGTTCGGCCGGATCGGATGGCGAGCAATCCTCCAGCACTTCGATCTGCATCTCTCCTTCGCCCGGATCCTGACTCAAGACACTACGCAGTGTCTCTTCCAGATACTCCAATGAGTTATATGTTGGTATCATCACCGACCAGAACGGACGCTGTGGTCTCAAGCCGGAGGTTGTGCCGCCTGTCAGATCCATATTACTGATGAGTGATGATCTCCAGTGAATTACTACTCATCACTACATTCCCCCACAAGTCCGCTCTCCATTGAGAGTTATTTAGGCCGGAGTTCGCCACGGGGAGAACTTCAAACGCGGGTTCGCCGATGACCACATCCAGATCCTGGCGGGAAGTGGAGCCACCGCCTCGTCCGATGCTGAATCCGGGTCTGTAGGACGCCGGCGCCAGGACCAGATTATCAATCGTCAGGAGCAATTCCAGCGTCTCGCCCGCGCGGATATCGAAGCTATCCCGGGAGTGCAGTGTACCTACTGGGACTTCAAGAGCATTTGAAATTGTGGAGCCGATGCTCAAGCCCTCAAAATCCAGATCCGATTGAATCGTAAGTCGAAACCGCAGTGGCTCGCGAAATGGCACGCTCTTGTTCTCCGCCATATCGAGATGAGTGAAACGGATATGCTGTCCGTATCCGGACAAGCGTAATCGTTGGAGGTCGATTACTTCACCGGAGGATCTTTGGACCAGGTAGTTCTGTACGATCTCCCGGGCTGGACCGGCTGCCTTCACCTTCCCGTCGGCCAGATGAATCGCCCGCTCGCACAATGCGGTGACGACGCCCATGTTGTGACTGACGAACAGGACTGTCCTGCCGCCGTGCGCGACCTCCCTAATCTTACTGACGCACTTCTGTTGAAATGCTGCGTCGCCCACAGCCAGCACTTCATCCACCATCAGGATCTCCGGTTCCATGTGCGCCGCGACAGCGAAGGCCAGACGCAAGTACATCCCGCTGGAGTAGCGTTTGACGGGTGTGTCGATGAACTTCTCCACTTCGGAGAATGCGACGATCTCGTCGAACTTGCCGCGGATCTCGGCTTTGGTCATTCCGAGAATCGCGCCGTTCAAGAAGATGTTGTCCCTTCCGGTCAACTCCGGGTGAAAACCGCTGCCCACCTCCAGCAGCGATCCGACGCGGCCGCGGATCCTGATGCGTCCCAGGGTGGGCGATGTAATCCTCGACAGGATTTTTAGCAACGTACTCTTGCCAGCGCCGTTGCGGCCGATAATCCCGACCACCTCGCCATGCGCAACCTGAAACGAGACATCCTTCAGCGCCCAGAATTCTGTCGCTCTTTCGGCCTCGCTGTCCGCTGGGTTCGAGCGCCACGCGGAGCGAATTTTCCGGAAAGGAGCCGTCACGGCGTTCGTGATCGACTCGCGGATGTTCTTCAATTCTCCCGCGGGTCCGCCAATCTTATACCGCTTGGCCACGTTTTCGGCGCTGATGGCGAAGTTGCTCATGAGAGTCTGTCAGACGACATCGGCGAAGGTCTGCTCCATACGGCGGAAATAGAATATCCCGGTCACCAGGATCAGCGTCGCGGCAACGAAGGAGACCACAAACATCATCCCCGGAGCGGCGCCGGAGCCGAGTAGCGCCCAACGAAAACCCTCCACCACACCCGCCATCGGATTGATCCCGTACACGGTGCGCCACGGCTCGGGCAGCAGGCTGCTTGGATAGACGATCGGTGTGGCGAACATCCAGAGCTGCGTGAGGAACGGGATCACATATTTGATGTCGCGGTACTCCACGTTCAAAGCCGAGAGCCACAGCCCCGCGCCCAGCGCTGTAACCACCGCGAGCAGGAGAAAGGCCGGGAGCCACAGAATCGCGACGCCCGGAACGATGCCGTAATACGCCATGTAACCCAGCAACAGGATGAAGGAAAAGACAAAGTCCAGCAGTCCCGAGAGGACAGAGGCGATCGGAATCGCAAGCCTCGGAAAGTAAACCTTCCCGATCAGGTTGGCGTTCGCGACCAGGCTCGTCGAAGCTTGCGACAGCCCGCTCACAAAAAAGGTCCACGGCACCAGTGCCGTCAGCGAGAAGACCGAGTAGGGTATGCCGTCGGAGGGCATTTTGGCCAGTCGTCCAAAAAAAAGCGTGAAGACCAGCATCGAAAACAGCGGCTGGATGATCGCCCAGCCCACGCCCAGTATGGTTTGCTGATAGCGGATTTTGATCTCGCGCCAGACCAGGAAGTACAACAGTTCGCGATATTCCCAGAGTTCCCCTAATTGGAGAGCGGCCCAACCCGCGGACGGTTCAATCAACAACTCCGGCCGCTCCGCCAGAACAGCGGAGACGTCTTCAGTCTGGTTCATGGATGATCGGAATCTCTCTGGGGCCGTTCGACTTCCCCCACCGTCTAGCTATTACAATAACATCTGAGAGCGGCGATTCGCAGCCCGCCAAAGCCTTCGCGAATGCCCTGGTCGAGTGTCGCATACATGCCCTTCAAAATCATCTGCGTAGCCGGCGCCCGGCCGAACTTCATGAAAATTGCGCCCCTGATCCGGGAACTGAACCAGGATCCGTTTTTCAAGATCGTTCTGGTCCACACCGGGCAACATTACGACGACAAAATGTCCGGACAATTCTTTCGAGAATTGGAAATACCGGATCCCGATTACAACCTGCAAGTCGGCTCAGGCACGCACGCCCAACAGACCGCCGCGATCATGCAGCGCTTTGAGCCGGTCGTGCTCGACGGAAAGCCTGACGCTGTGCTCGTCGCCGGCGACGTCAACTCGACGCTAGCCTGTGCATTGGTGGCCAAGAAACTCGGCGTCGCGGTCGTGCATGTGGAGGCCGGGTTGCGCAGCTTCGACCGCTCCATGCCCGAAGAGATCAACCGCCTCGTTACCGATTCAGTCAGCGACCTGTTCCTCGTCACCGAGGAGAGCGGGCGCCGCAACCTGCTCGCCGAGGGCGTGTCCGCCGATCGGATTCATCTTGTTGGCAATCTGATGATCGACACGCTACGGCGCAATCTCGAGCGCGCACGGCAGTCCGCCATCATTTCGCAGTTGGGACTCGTCGGAGCGTTTGGCTTGGTGACGCTTCACCGCCCGGCCAATGTCGATGATCCCGGGCAATTCGCTGCAATGTTCTCGGCGCTCATGGAAATCGCCGGCGAGATGCCGCTCTGCTTCCCCGTGCATCCACGAACACGGCAAGCGCTGGAAAGATGCGGACTGGAAATCCCCGCAACGATTCGCCTACTCGAACCTCTCGGGTACCTGGACTTCCTCTGCCTGATGTCGCATAGCGCTATCGTGCTCACTGATTCGGGAGGCATCCAGGAGGAGACCACAGCCCTGGGCATCCCTTGCATCACGCTGCGCGAAAACACAGAGCGCCCGGCAACCGTGGAACAGGGCACCAACATTCTGGCGGGCACGAGCAGGGAGGGCATCCTGAGCGCATGGAAGAAAGTTAAGAACAGGAAGGGGGAGAGAGCGATTCCCCCGTATTGGGACGGGAGCGCCGCGCAACGCTGCCACGATGTGCTGCGTTTGTTTGCCGCGGAGCTTTCCCCAACCGTTCAAGCCAAGGAGGACAATCAGAATCGTGGATAAGCGAAGGATACCTTTACTCGATTTGGCTGCGCTGCACGCGCCGCTGCGGGATGAAATCATGGCGGCGATCGCGCTCGTCGTGGATTCGCAGCGATTCATCATGGGACCCGCGATTGAACAATTGGAGCAGAAGGTCGCCGAGTACTCCAGAACCAGATTTGCGGTCGGCTGCGCTTCCGGATCCGACGCTTTGTACCTGGCCCTGCTAGCGGCCGGTATCCAGCACGGGGACCGTGTCGCCACAACGCCATTTACTTTTTTTGCAACGGCCGGAGCGATCACACGCGCCGGAGCCATTCCCGTCTTCGCCGACATAGACCCGCGCACATTCAACATCGACCCCGCCTCTCTCGAGAAGGTTCTCCGCACCACTTCCGGAATCAAGATCGTGATTCCGGTGCATCTTTTCGGCGCGTGCGCCGATATGGATCCCATCCTTGATCTGGCTCGTGAACATGGCTGCACCGTGATTGAAGACGGTGCGCAATCGATCGGCGCCCAGTATAAGGACAGAAGAGCGCAAAGCATTGGGGATATCGGTTGTCTCAGCTTTTTCCCGAGCAAGAATTTGGGTGGATTTGGAGACGCCGGGATGCTGACGACGAACAATGAAGGGCTGGCGAAAAAGTTGGCCGCCCTCCGCGTCCATGGCAGCTTCGTGAAGTATTACCACGAGTGGGTTGGTATCAATTCGCGACTCGACACTCTTCAGGCGGCGGTGCTGCTCGTGAAGTTCAAGTGCCTGGATTCCTGGACAGAGGGCCGACGTACAAACGCCACTGCATACCGCGAGCTGCTCTCCGGCCTGCCGCTGATCCTGCCCCAGGAGGCGCCGTATCAAACACGTCATGTCTATAATCAGTTTGTAATCCGCGCGACCAAGCGAGACCAGCTCAAGAGTTACCTACAGGACAATGGCGTCGGCACTGAGATCTATTACCCGCTGCCGTTGCACTTGCAGCCCTGCTTTCAGGACCTCGGCTATCGCCCCGGCGATTTTCCCGAAAGCGAAAAAGCCGCACAGGACTCTCTCTCCATACCGGTACACTCGGCTTTGGCGAAGGAAGACCTAGAGTATGTGGCGAACGTTATTCGCCGCTTCTACCAGTGACGGTATTCATAAATCGTCCATGACGATGCTGAGCCGCTTCCGGAATCAGCCGGCAACACTCTGTGCCACGAGAGCGGGTAGGTCCGCAGCATCTCACTCATGATGCGCTCATGCGCTTTGAGCGTTGCCTCAGTCCGCTCGTTCCAAACGATAAGACTAACCGGGCGCTGCCGAAAATACTCCATCATCTCCTCTGGAGTGACAAAGGCGGACGAATAGTTGCGGCCGAACCAGTCCGCATGAGCCAATATTTTGCTCGGGCGTAACAGGTAATCGGCAGGCCGATGGCGGCTCTGCGCAACGAACTCGGCAATGAACGGCCCTTCGAGAGTCGGGGGCACGACGACGCGCTGGGCTGGGCGTGCCGGATCCTTCGTTATGAATGCGACTACTTCTCTGATGTGATTTCGAGGCATTCGCGTTAAGTCACGGAACTGCGAAACCACAAATACTACAGTCAAGATGGCGACGAATCCTGAAATGGCACTTGCCCAGCGTCCGCTGTGTAGCATCAATGACCGCGCTTCCGCCCAACCGGCAAAGGAGGCTATCAAGAATACGGCAGCCGGCGCGAGCAGGTAGCGCTGCTCCGGACCAATAGGAGACAAGAACAGCAACGCCAACTGCCCTGCGCAGAGCAGGCTTAACACGACGAGGTCTTCTCGCCAAGCCCTCGGCCGCATCAGAAGCACGATCAAACCCAGGATGACCACGGCCATCAGTGCCGGCGGGAAGATCTCGAAAGTTAACAACACGAACGATGCCGCGCGTTTCACGGTCAACGCCCCCCGCTCGGACGGAAGACCGTAAGATGCCAGGCCCCTGGTCCACAGAGCCCACGGTCCGACGATCAGCGCAACGACGAAAGGCTGCACGAGAAAACTCGGCTTCCTCAACAGCTCGAACCGCCGGAGAAGAAGAACTGCCAGCAAGGGCAGGGCTAGAGTGTAGGCGGCGCTGTACTTCGAGAGGATTGCGCATCCGCAAGCGACTGCACAAAAGATCCCGTTCCAAAGCACTGGTTGTTTGAGATAGTGAAGCAGGCATGCGGCCACGGCAATGCTAAGAAACGCAGTCATGTGATCTGCCATCACCGCGCACATCCACTGCCGGACCACTGGAAGACTTAAATAGAGAGCGCCGATGCAAAGACCCGCAAGAAAACCCGTCCGCTGCCGCACAAATTGGAATACGAGCCAGCCAGTACCCGCCGCGAAAATCGCGGGGATGAGCAAGGCTTGCAGCCGTCCGACACCGGCTGCTAGTGTACTGCGACCTAAATAGTAACCAATAACGACAGAGCGACGTCTCTATAATCAGGAGACGAAGCGCATGCGTGTCGCACCCACTATCGTGTTAACCGACGACCAGAAGCAAGTCTTGCAGCAGTGGGCGCGGGGCCGGTCGCTGCCTGCCCGCCAAGTCGAACGAGCGCGCGTCGTCCTGTTGGCGGCAGCCGGCAAGCAGGATCTGGAGATCGCCGCCGAGATCGGCATCAGCAACCAGAAAGCGGCTCGCTGGAGAAAGCGTTTTTTGAAATTGGGTTTGGCCGGATTGGAGAAAGACGCACCGCGGCCTGGCCGTACCCCAACCATCACACCAGCCAAAGTGCAGGAGGTGGTCCGGAGGACCACCCAGGAGACCCCCGCCAACGCGACCCAGTGGAGCACCCGCACGATGGCGGAGGCGGCGGGTCTTAGTGAGAAGAGCGTGCGTCGCATCTGGCACAGACATGGCTTGAAGCCGCACCTGTCGCGCACGTTTAAAGTCAGCAACGATCCGGAGTTCGCGGAGAAACTGGAAGCCATCATTGGGCTCTACCTCAGCCCGCCGGAACACGCCATCGTGCTGTGCGCCGATGAAAAGAGCCAGATCCAAGCGCTGGACCGTACGCAGCCTGGACTACCGCTGAAGAAGGGTCGCTGCGGCACCATGACCCACGACTACAAGCGCAATGGAACCGCGACGCTGTTCGCAGCCATGAGCACGCTGGATGGCACCGTGATCAGTATGTGCGACGACCGGCACCGTCACCAGGAGTGGCTGAAGTTTCTACGCGTCATCGACGACCTGACGCCGCCCAGCAAAGACCTGCACCTGATCGCCGACAACTACGCCACGCACAAGCATCCGAAGGTGCAGAAGTGGCTGGCGCGCCATCCGCGCTTTCACATGTACTTCACCCCGACCAGTAGTTCGTGGCTCAACATGGTCGAGCGCTTCTTCCGCGATCTCACCGAGCAGAGGCTACGCCGCGGGGTCTTCCGTGATGTCGAGGAATTGATCATGGCCATCGGCGACTACATCGACAAGCACAACGACAAGCCCAAACCATTCGTTTGGACAGCCAAGGCAGCCGACATCCTGGAGAAGGTCAAGCGCGCCCGCGCCGTGCTGGATAATGGTTAATCTGCTCGCCGCAGACCACTAGCAACCAGAGGCCGGTCACGACACTATACAAGGGCGGCCAGTATCCAACCGCGAAAAAGGGATAGTGATCATAGTAGTTCCGTGCGAAATCGAGCGGCGCGAACCATTGGCCCGAGACCAGCCAGTCCCTCACCATTACGGCTCCCACGAAGTGCGACGACTCGTCCGGATGTGCGAGGAAGCCGGCGGACCATGAGCCGGAGAAACCTTGCACGACCAGGCAGAACGCGAAGCACGCGGCAGCCACGCAGGCCGAGGATAGCGACGATGTCCCGTATGGCGGCATCAGCCTCGTTACCAGATAGCGAGCCAACTGCTGAGGAAAGCTCCCGACCGTTCCAATCAACAAAGTCCGCAACATGCGCCGCGTAGGCAGACCGGCAGAGTTGACAGCCCGGACATCCGAGGACTCGCTGGCTCTGCCGGTCAGTTGGATCTCCCGTTTCCCTCGTGGTAGTCCAACTCTGTATTGACTTCCCAGAGACCGGTCTTGTCCGTCTTACCGGCGATGATGTCATCCACCGCCATCATGGCGGTCAGCATGGAGTGGTCCTGATTATTGTAGCGATGCATGCCATTGCGGCCGATCAAGAACAGGTTGGAGTACCGTTCAACATGCTCGCGAATCTCGGCGAATCTGCCATAGGTGCCGAAATATGCAGGATAGGTCTTCTCCATCCGCAGGACCGTTGAATCGAGCACCTCAGTGGCATCGATGATGCCGAGTTTGCTGAGTTCCTTTGTTGCGAACGCGACCATGCACGCATCGGAGAGGCTCCAGATCTCGTCCGATTCGTTGCAGAAATACTCAAGGCCCAACCAGACATTCGCCGGGTCGGCCACCATGAACGGGCTCCAGTTATTGAAGATTTGAAGCCTGCCGAGCAGCACGTCGGAGTCCTGGATATATATCCAGTTGTCGCTGATCAATTTCTTCCCCTGCGGCGTCTCGTCATTAATTCGGAGCGAGCGCAGCAGGAGGCCGACCGTCATGAAGTCTCTGTAAACCAGGCCGTCCGACACTTCCAACACATTTTGGGGAGGCTCGACATCGAACGACCGCATAAGCTCCTGCACCGGAGCTGTCGAGAAGAAGTAATCACCCTCGAAGGTCTCCGTCCGTCCCGTTGCGGAATCGGTCGCCTGCAGCGCCTGGATCTGCCCTCCATCGGTAATTATCCGCTCGAACCGGTAGCCGGTACGGATCTCTCCGCCCTCTTCTTTTATGTGGCGCGCGACCTCGTCCCACATTTGACCAGGGCCGAACTTGGGGTACAGAAACTGTTCGATCAGCGAGGTCTGGGTATCCTTCTGCCCGATTTCGCTGCTACTACCCCTAAACACTTTTCTCAGGGCGTGCACGAGCGTTGACCAAACTGAAAGGCCTTTGATACGCTGGGCGCCCCACTCGGCGCTGATCTGACTGCACGGCACGCCCCAGACTTTCTCGGTGTAGCTTTTGAAAAACGTATCATACAGTTCCATTCCAAAGCGGTTAATGAAGAACTGCTCGAGTGTCTCCTCCTGTTTGAGGGGAAACAGCGCACTCTGAACGTAGCTCATCCCGATCCTGAAAGTCCGCCACAGTCCAAGCTTGAGGAGTGTGTCCTTGCTGAGTGAGATCGGGTAGTCAAAGAAGCGACGCAGGTAATAAATGCGGGACTTGCGGGGTCGTAAAAGCATTATGCGATCCGCGGGCTCCGGATCCGGACCGGATTGGGCAGGCGTAATCACCCGTTCCATGTTGCGGTATTGAATGGCCGCCGGACGATTCTCGCTCGTCTGCAGGGGAAGCATCCGCAGCCACCACTCCATAACGCGGTCGGACTTCGAAAAGAATCGATGACCGCCGATGTCGATCCGATTGCCTTTGTAATTCACTGTGCGGGAGATTCCACCCATGCAGTCACTCTTCTCAAGGACGATCGGCTTGATTCCGGTCCGAGTCAGTAATTCGTAGGCAGCGGTTAAACCGGCGGGACCGGCCCCGATGATGATTGCCTTTTTTTGACTCATGGAGTTGAACGCTTTGCGAGATTTCCGATTGTAACAGAGCCCGGATTTTTCCGGCACTTCGGGAGGCGAGGTGGGCTACTCCTGTCGCTGGCGCTGTAAACGCACTTCGCGTCAATCGGATCGTCACACCGCACAACGGTGCCGGAAGCGCTAGCGACCGGAGGCTGCGATGCCACGACCTTTCGTCGATAATTGAAGTACTCCCGCCTCCGGTCGCTGGCACTCCCGGCACCGTGCAACGTGAGCGGCTTGTGAGCGGCGGTTTCCTCACTCCGTGTGGTCTATACTGTGGATGATCTGGCTACATGCTACAAAAACTGGTGGATGACGCCGTTCTCTGGACCTGTTCCCTGCTCTTCGAAGCCGCTGTGTTCGTCCTGAAACGCCGTCCCGGAAAGGGGAATCCTGCGAATGCGAAATATCCTCAGCGTTGACGTAGAGGACTACTTTCACCCCAGCGAGATTCAACTCTCGACCGCTGGCCAGGACTGGGATGCGTTACCCTCCCGCGTCGAACCCGCCACCCGCCGCTTGCTCGACCTGTTCGCGCGCCACGGCATTAGCGCCACGTTTTTTGTTTTGGGCTGGGTCGCCGAGCGTCATCGCGGCCTGGTGCGCGAGATTGTGTCGCGGGGTCATGAACTGGCGTGCCATAGCTACGCCCATCAATTGGTATACGATCTGACGCCGGCTCAGTTTCGCGCCGACACCCTACGTGCGAAGGCCGTGCTCGAGGATGCCGCGGGAGTCTCGCCCAAGGCTTACCGCGCCCCGAGTTACTCGATCACCCAGCGTTCTTTCTGGGCGCTCGAGATCCTGGCAGAATGCGGCTTCACGCACGACTCCAGCATTTTTCCGATCGCACACGATCGTTACGGCATCCCCGGCTTTCCACGCCATGCACACGCGATCCACACGGCGTCCGGGCCCATCGTCGAAGTTCCTGTCGCCACAGTGCAGCTCTCCGGAAGCCGCGTCGCGCCGGTCGGCGGCGGAGCGTATTTGCGCTTGCTGCCCTACCGCTACACCGCCGCGGGCCTACGCCGGCTGAACGGCATCGAGGGCCAACCCGGCTGCATCTATGTGCATCCCTGGGAATTTGACACCGGACAGCCTCGTCTGGCGAGTTCGCTGCTCTCACGCTTGCGAACTTACTCCGGCCTGTCGCGCACGGAAGCGAAGCTCGATCGCCTGCTGTCCGATTTTCCATTCGCCACGCTGGCGTCGGTGCATCCGGTGGCCAACTGAAATCCATGCCCTTCCAGATCCGCGAATTGCAGCCGGAAGACGCCGCCTCGTGGGATGAATTCGTTGCGGCTCACCCGTACGGCACGCCCTTCCATCTCACGCACTGGGGCAAGAGTCTGGAACAGGTTTTCGGATACCGCTCGCTCAGCCTCGCCGCCTTCGATGGCCAGTCTGTCAGCGGCGTCTTACCGCTCTTTCACGTAAAAAATCCGATCATCGGCAGCGTGCTGATCTCTTCGCCGTTTGCGGTCTACGGCGGCATCCTGGCCAACTCGCCGGAAGCGTCCCAAGCTTTGTTGGAGCGTGCTTCCGCACTGGGCCGCTCGCTCGGCGTCGATCACGTGGAGTTCCGGAATGCGCGCGAGCAGCAGTGCTCCGGACTGCCGCGCATCAACCGTTACGTCACCTTCACACAAAGCATCTCCGAAGGCACGGGCGAGGACTTGCTCGCCGCCCTTCCGAAGAAGACGCGCAACATGATTCGCAAGGCGCTGAGGTTTCCCTACACGAGCCGCACCGCCGCCAGCCTGGAGGCGTTTCATCGCCTGATTGCGCTCAGCTATCGGCGTCTCGGCACGCCCTGTTTCGCGCCCGCCTGGTTCGAAGCGCTGTGCCGCAACTTCGGGCCGCTCGCCTGCGTTCGCGAGATTGTCCTCGATGGGCGTGTCCTGGCGGTCAGTCTCAGCTTCCTGTTTCGTGGCGAGATGCACACGTATTACGCCGCTTCGGATCAGGACTACCTCGACAAAGCGCCCAATAACTTTCTCTACTACGACCATCTACTTTGGGCCGCATCGAACGGCTGTCATACCTTCGATTTTGGCCGCAGCAAGAAAGAGACCGGCACCTTCGAATTCAAGAAGCACTGGCTCACCGAGATGCGCGAACTGCCGTATGAAGTCCTGCTGGTGAAGCGCAAGAGCCTCCCCGATTTCTCGCCGAAGAATCCGAAATTCCACGCCGCCATCCGGGTTTGGCAGAAACTTCCTCTGCCTCTCACCAGACTTGTCGGCCCGCACGTGGTGAGGCTTTTCCCTTGATGCTCACGTGGACGGAAATCGCGCTGGTGGCCATGCTCCTGCTGTTCGTCTATCCCTTTGCCATCTACCCGGCCTTACTGCTTCTGCTGGTGCGCTCGAAGCCTCGTGCGGCTGAGCCATCCGGGGACGTCGAGTCCTTGCCCAGCGCTGTGCTGATCATCTGTGCGCTCAATGAGCAGAAGATGATCCGGCAGAAAATCGAGAATTCACTCGCGCTCGATTACCCAGCCGGCAAACTGCGCATCGTGGTCGTCTCGGACGGTTCCAGCGACGCCACCGCCGCCATCGCCCGCGAGTATGTGCCGCAAGGCATCGAGCTGATCGAGCGCGAACAACGCCGCGGCAAAGTCGCGAATCTCAACGAAGTGATCGTGCAGCGCACGGAAGACGTGATCGTGCTCTCCGACGCCAACGTGATCTACGATCGGCACGCGCTGCTGTTCCTCATGGAGAATCTGAGGGATCCGGCCGTTGGCTGCGTATCCGGTAAAGTGGCGTTGATCGACACAACGAAGAGCCTTCAGGCCTCCGAGCAGAGCTACTATTCGCTCGAATGGACGTTGCAGGAAAAAGCTTCCGCTATACATTCCATGGCAGGCGCCGACGGCGCGATGTATGCGTTCCGCCGCAAGCTGTTCCGGCCCTGCCCGCCCGATACTTTGATTGAGGACTTCGTGCTTCCACTTGCGATCGTGCGCCAGGGCTATCGCGCCGTTTTCGAACCGCGTGCGACGGCTTGGGAAAGCGGCGTCACAGGTCTGCACGAGGAGTTCCGCCGCAAGACGCGAATCGCAGCCGGCGCCGCACAAGCGTTGCTTCGCGGGAACGGTTGGCCGCTAGGAGCGCCGCTGAGTTTCTGGTTTGTCTTTGTTTCGCACAAACTCCTGCGCTGGTTCTCCCCGTGGACCGGTCTCGCGATGCTCTTGCTCGCTGCGCTGTCGTTGCCGAGCCTAGTTGGCGCGATTGTCTGCGCGGGTTTCGGCGCTGTCTTGCTGGCCGCGCTGCTGCATTGGGCCGGCGTGCCGCACCGCCTGCTCGATGCGCCATTTTATTTTCTCTTCGGACAGGCCGCGCTCTTGCTCGGCCTCTGCAAGGGGATCGCCGGGCGTCAATCGGTGCTTTGGGCGAAGGTGGATCGATAATGCGAACTCTCTCATTCCTGCTCTGGGCCTGCGTTGCTCAAGCGGCTGTCCTGGAAGTGGGCCCCGGACGCACCTATGCGACGCCATGCAAGGCCGTGGCCGCAGCCTCGCCCGGTGACGTGATCGAGGTCTCCGCGACGGGAACCTACGACGGCGATGTTTGCACCTGGTACAAGAGCGGCATCACATTGCGCGGCGTCCGAGGCCGCCCGGTTATCAAGGCCGCCGGCAAGCACGTGCAAGGCAAGGCGATCTGGGTGATTGCCGGCAACGACATCGTCATCGAAAATGTTGAGATGTCCGGCACGGTCGTTCCGGATGGCAACGGCGCGGCCATCCGTTTTGAAAATGCGAATCTGACGCTGCGCAACTGCTATTTCCACCATCACCAGACAGGCGTAATGACAGGCAATGCGCACGACGGCCGTATTCTGATCGAAAATTCCGAGTTCGCCTATAACGGAACCGGTACCGGCTACACGCACAACCTGTATATCGGTACGACGGCCCACTTCACGCTGCGCTACTCGTACTCACACCACTGCAACGGCGGGCAACTCGTCAAGTCCCGCGCACGGGAGAACCACATTCTCTACAACCGGCTCACAGGGGAGGACGGCAACTCCAATTACGAACTCGATCTTGCCAACGGCGGCAAGTCGTTTGTGATCGGCAATATTCTGCAACAAGGCGTCTACACCTCGAATTCCGGCATGTTGGTTTATCAATTTGAGGGCCCACACGCGAAGGCGCCGAGCGATCACCTGTACGTTGTCAACAATACCTTCGTGAGCCTCGCCGCCTTTGCTTACTTCGTCATGCCAGGCCCATCCGTCACAACGCCAGCCATCGTGAAGAACAACATCTTTCGCGGATACGGTGTGGAATGCGGGCAGCCCAACTGCGATACGGCCGCCAACTTGAGGACCACGTCCCCCGGATTCGTGGACCAATCGGACTACAATTACCGCCTGACGCCCGATTCCGCGGCCATTGGGAGAGGCGTTGCACCCGGCCTGGGAGACGGAATCGCGCTCGCGCCGCAGTTCGAGTACGTCCATCCGGTTTGCTCTCGCAAGCGCCCGGCCGGCGGCAAGTTGGATATCGGCGCGTTCCAATTCTCGACGACGGCACCCGTGAATTCCTGTCCTGGCTTCTGATTCCGGTATCCTGAAGAAGCAATCTCTCAATGAGCCGACCTGAAGCCCATATCGCGCGCACGTTTCCAGCGGTGGACCTGTCCGGTTCGTCCCAGGGAGCTGAACTGGCCGATTGCCAGGGCAAGCGGATTGGCATTCTCATCGTTGCTTACAATGCCGTAACTACGCTGAGAAAGGTTCTCGACCGAATTCCTGCCGCGGTCTGGGACAACGTCGAGCAGGTCGTGGTGTTTGACGACGCCAGTCCCGATGCGACTTACGAACTGGCCATCGGTATCAAAGCCATCCTCAACAATCCAAAACTTGAGATCATCCGGAACACGAGCAACCTGGGCTACGGCGGCAATCAGAAGGCCGGCTACAAGTACCTCTATGAGCATGGATTCGATATCGCCGTGCTGCTTCACGGCGATGGCCAATATGCTCCCGAGATCCTCTCTCACATGTACCATCCGCTTGTTTGCGGCGATGCCGATGCCGTCTTTGGCTCCCGCATGATGAAGACCTACGGTGGACCGCTCAAAGGCGGCATGCCGCTCTACAAATACGTGGGCAACCGGATTCTCACCGGGTTTGAAAATAGGGCGCTGGGTATGAAGCTGACAGAGTTTCACAGCGGATATCGCGCCTACAACCTGCATGCGTTGAGCAAAATCGATTTTTCCAGGATGACGGATAACTTCCATTTCGACACGGAGATTATCATCAAGCTCAATCACCAGGGTTTTCGCATTCACGAAGTTCCCATCCCTACCTACTACGGAAACGAGATCTGTTACGTCAACGGCATGAAGTACGCTCGGGATGTCTTCCGCGCCGTGAAGCGCTACCGGCAGACCACGTTCTCGGGCAAGGCTTATCCCGAATTTGGCGAGTACTTTGTCCACTATCCACTCAAGGAGAGTAGGTTCTCCAGCCATTACTATTTTCAAAAGTTCATTGGCGCGAACCGCCAGGTGCTCGAACTCGGCTGCGGCGAGGGGTTCTTTGCTTCCCGGCTCGCGGCGGCTGGGAATGAAGTAACCGGCGTCGACGTGCTGGAGGCGCCCAAGTGCGCTTCCTCGTTTGCGCAATACGCCCAATCCGATCTGAATCGCGGTCTCACGGATGTGCTCCCCGCGTTGCGCCAGAAGACGTTCGACTGCGTTCTGCTGATGGACGTGCTGGAACACCTCGTGCAACCTGAGCGCCTGCTGGCCGATTGCCACGCGGCGCTGAACCCGCAAGGCCGGCTGCTCGTTTCGCTTCCCAACGTGGCCAACGTTGTCATTCGCCTGTCGTTGCTCTTTGGCCGCTTCGAATACTCCGGCCGTGGAATTCTAGACCGCACGCACCTCCGCTTTTTTACGCGGAAGTCTGCACGCCGGCTGCTCACCGGCGCCGGCTACCAAATTATTTCCGAGCGCATGACCGTCATTCCTTTGGAGTTGGCCCTTGGCCTTCCGGCTCAAAGTTTACTCGCCAGGGCACTCAATCGCATTAGCGCGGTACTTACATTCCTAATGCCCACGTTGCTGGGTTACCAGAGCGTGTTTGTGCTTCAGCCCGATCGGCGGACCGATGCGCAAGCAAATCCCTGAAGAACGCGCCCGGCCTATCTGATGCTAATTCTCTTCGTCCTCTTCGCCGCGCTGCTGCTGGCCGGATCGCTTTTCCCGTGGCAGTTCGCGCCCGGTCCCGATCTCGCGCAAGCCGCACGCCACGTCCTGACGGGCTGGCAGGAATCGGCGCTCTCGCCCCGGCGCAGCGACGTCCTGGTGAATCTGGTGATCTACATACCCATCGGTTTCACCGGCTATCTATGGAGAGGCTGGCGCGGCGGACTCGCACGCGTTGGCGGAACGTTGTTGGCCGGCACGCTCCTGTCGTTCTCCGTAGAGACACTGCAACACTACTTTCCTCCGCGCATGCCCAGCACCGGCGACGTCGTCTGCAACGCCATCAGCACAGCTCTTGGCCTAGCCCTGGCTGCCGTATTTGAATCGGCGGTTACGTCGCGCCAGATCGATTGGAGGCGGCGCTACTCGGTGCAATTCTCGTCTGCACTGCTGCTCCTGGCCATCTGGATTGCGGCACTGGCGTGGCCCGATCATCCTTTCCCGCTGGGCATTGGCATGCGCCTTCGCGCACTCTCGCAACCCGGAGTGTGGGCTCCGCTGGAGAGTGCCGCGGGCGTGCTGCCCTGGATCACAACCGGATGCCTCCTGACCGCCGTCGTGGGAGCACGGGCCGCCCGCTGGTGCCTTTGGGCGCTGTTGCCAATCGTTTTCCTGCTAATGCTGATCTCGCCCGGCCACGACTTCACGTGGTCGTACGGCGCGGGATCCCTGGCCGCCGCTTTGCTCTTCTCGTTTCTGCCGCCGCGCTTTCGTTCCGCCGGTACAGGACTGGCGTGCGCCTGGCTGCTCTGGATCGTGATCGATGGCACGCGGCCTTATACGTTTTTGGAAGCGCCGCAACGCTTTGTTTGGATCCCCTTCCAGGACATGCTCGGCAGCCGCTGGATGCCGGGCATCGGAGTGCTACTGCGCAAGACTTGGACCTATGGCGCTGCGTTCTGGTTGCTCTCGCATTCCCGCTTCAGCCGCAGCGCCGCCTTCGGCCTGACGCTCGCTGTCATCACAGCGGTGGAAGCCGTGCAGCCTTGGCTTCCTGAACGGGTGGGCGGGCTCACCGACCCGGCCATCGCCGCTCTTGCCGCCGCCCTGCTCTGGCAGGTAGACCGCCACTTTTCGCGCCCCCTCAATGCCGGCGCGCCAACGTCTGCTGCCATCCTTCGCTAAACTGAATCGAATCGACTCATCATGTGCGGAATCAACGGGATTTTCAACTTCGATCGGGAGGACGCTGTTGCGGAATCCCTGATCCACGCGATGCGGAAACAGATTCTGCATCGTGGGCCTGACGATTTCGGCACGCACTTCGATGGCAGCGTCGGCCTTGGCTTCAACCGCCTCTCTATCATCGATCTCTCCGGCGGCCATCAACCCATGTCGAATGAAGACGGGACGGTCTGGATCGTCTTCAACGGCGAAATTTACAATTTCATGGGCCTGCGCGATGAACTGATTTCGAAAGGCCATCAGTTCCGCACGCGTTCCGACACCGAAACCATTGTCCACGCCTGGGAGGAGTTCGGCGAGCGCTGCGTCGACCGCTTGCGCGGCATGTTCGCCTTCACCATCTGGGACCGCCGCCGCCGCGTGCTCTTCGGCGCGCGCGACCGGATGGGCATCAAACCGTTCTACTACTACCGGAACGCGAAACGCTTTGCCTTTGCCTCGGAGCTGAAAGCTTTGCTCGAAGTGCCGGACATTCCGCGCACAATCGATCCCGCAGCCCTGGCGGAGTTTCTGCGCCACCGCTACGTAATCGCGCCTCGCACGATTCTAAAGGATGTCTTCAAACTCCCGCCCGGCCATAGCATCCTCGTCTCCGAAACCGGAGTGGAGGTGAAACGCTATTGGGAGATCCCAGTAGCCGCGCCGCGCCGCGTTTCCGAACGGGATGCCATCGAAGAGTTCCGCGCGCTGCTTGAAGAGACGCTGCGCATGCACCTGATTTCGGACGTGCCGCTCGGCGCGTTTCTTTCCGGGGGCCTTGATTCCAGCGCGGTTGTCGGCCTGATGCACAAACTCGGCGTGGGCGATATCAAGACCTTCTCGATTGGATACGACACGCCGGAAAGCGAGCTCGGCTACGCGAAAATCGTCGCGGACCACTTTCATACCGACCACCACGAGCTGTTGCTCACGCCTACAGGATTCCGCGACGACCTGCCGCGCATCGTTTGGAGCATGGACGAACCCGTCGGCGATGAGGCTTCGCTGCCGCTTTACTGCCTTGCGAAATTCGCGCGCCAAAAAGTCACTGTGGCCCTGTCTGGTGAAGGATCGGACGAGATCCTCGGCGGCTACCCGATCTATCGCACGATGCTCGCCATCGAGCGCCTGCAAAGAGTACCCGGCGCGGGCCTGGCCGGCGATTTACTCGCCACTCTAGCGGGCGATGGCAAGTTGCGCAAGTATGCGGAGATGTTGGGGCAACCTCTCGAAGAGCGCTATTGGGGCGTGTCGCGCGTTTTCCCTCCGGAGAAACTGGCACGCCTGTTTCCGGCGGGCCGCACGGCCGGCGAAATCGACTCCGCTCCCAAGGCTTTTCAAGGCCGTGAGCATCTCGACCTGCTCGCCCGCATGACCGCACTCGACATGCAGACCTGGCTCCCGGACGACCTGCTGGTGAAGGCCGATCGTATGAGCATGGCCGCCTCCATCGAGCTTCGCGTTCCCTTCCTCGATCACAAGGTTGTGGAGTTCGCCGCCGCTCTTCCGCTCGATCTCAAAATCCGCGGCAACAACGGGAAATATCTGCTCAAGAAGAGCATGGAGGGCCTGCTGCCCAACAGCATTATCTACCGTTCCAAGAAGGGTTTCCCTGTTCCTACGCGCAGTTGGTTCCGCGAAGACCTCGCCGGTTTTGCCCGCGAAACGCTGCTTGCCAACGACGGCGCCGCCGCCGAATTCTTCGACCGCAAGGTGATTGAGGACGTACTGGCCTCGCACCAGACGCAGGATCAAAGCCAGCCCATCTATGCGCTGTTGGTCTTCGATCAGTGGTACCGGATGTTCGTCAAGTCCGCACGTCCGGCGCTGGCCGCATGAGTTCGGTCACGCGCCGGGCGTTCGCCGGCCACAAGTAGCCGCGCCGCTCGATGGCATCGAGCGCGGCTTGCCCCATTCGCTTGCGCAGCGCCGCATCGTCCACCAGGCGGGTGAGCGCGGCTGCCAGCGAGGCGGCGTCGCCGGGTTGGAAGAACAGCGCTTCCGTCTCCTCCGCGAGCATCTCGGAAATATTCTCCTGGCGGGGCGCTACCAGTGGCTTGCCCATGCCCATGTACTCGAGAATCTTCATCGGACAGCAGTATTCGTTCGCCGCGGGCTGCACCGCGATGTCGATCAGATTCAAGTGCGCGGGCACTTTCGCGTGCGGCAGCGGCCCGGTGAAGACGACATGCGCACCCATCTCGTGCCGTTCCACGAACTCCCGCAGATCGGCCATGGCCGGCCCATCGCCTACCAGCAGCAACGCCGCACCGTGCGTGTCCAAACGGCCCTGCCGGAACGCTTCGAGCAGCAGATCCACGCGATGCCAATTCCGGAACCAACCAACGAACCCGATCACGGTCTTATTTTCGAGCCCGAGCGATTTCCGCAATTCTTCGTCGGGTGCCGCGGTGCGGAAGCTCTCGCGGTTCACTCCGTTCGTCATCACCACAATCCGCGCCGCATCCACGCCCGCCGACGCCAGAATTCGCTTCAACGGAGTGGACACCACGACGACGGCCGTGGCCATGTTGCAGATCACCCGCTCCGACCACGCCGCCAGTTTCACCCAGCGTATGTCTCCATCGCGCTCCTGCTCCAGGGCGAACGGCGAGTTCACTTCCACGGTGATCGGCTTACGGAACAGCCGCGCCGCCAGTACGCCCGCGAAATTCCATAGCGAATATCGCTCGTAGAGGAAATCAGGCTTCCACGAAAGTATCGCTCTCACCAGAGCCGGAAATCCGTACAGGTTGTACGCAATTTGCACCAGATCGTAGGCCCCGGGAAGCTTGCGCACCAGCGTCTTCCATCGGGCTTCTTCGGCATCGCGCTGCGCATTCTCCAACTTCGTTTCCGACGACACAATGGAGATCTCGCGAACCTCATGCCCCAGCGACCGGAACGCGCGAATCATCTCAAGAATGTGAATTCGCTGGGCGTCCGTGGCGCGCGTGCGGTGATGGTAGAGTATCTTCGTAGGCCCGCCAGTAAGGGTTTCCGCGACACTGCCTCGCTCCCACCCCAAGGGACATTATAGTGGACCGGGCAGGCCGCAATGAAATGTCGCGCGATTCCGAGTTAATGATACTCTGGATGTGCAGCTTTTCGGCGTTCCAGCCGATCCTTTCCGCAGGAGGAGACTTAAGATCTTGAAGAAATTCCTCGCTTTTCCATTGCTTCTTGCCGTCTCTATGGAAGCTCAGATCGCCGGTCCCGCGGTATTGGGCAATGGCGGCATCAACAGCCGCCGATCCGGCGAACTCGTCAGCATCCGTCCCTACGCTTCCCTGAACGGAACTTACTCCGGAGGGTTGACGCCATCTGGAACAGACGCGAACGGGGACCCGATCTACGACAACAGTTATGGCGTAAGCGCCAGTGCGGGGGTCTCCGGCTACCATTCCTGGAGGCGGAGCGTGCTCAACCTGAGCTACAACGCCAATTCGAGTTACTACGGCAAGACTCGCGAGTTCACCGGCTTTAATCAATCGCTTTCGTTGATGTTCGCGCACGAGATCGACAGATCCACGGAGATCTATTTCCAGCAGTCGGCCGGATCCTACTCCAGCCGCAACTCATTCGGCGGAGTCCCCGGGTTCGGATTTCCCGGCGGCATGCCCTACTCAATGGGTGCGGGCGGCCTGGATGTGGAAAATCCAAACTCGACCTACCTGCCGGGCCAGGACCTGGTTGACAGCCGCACGTACTACGGCGCTTCGACCGCCGGCTTCCTCCGTAAATTGACTCCCCGGATTTCCGCCGGAGCCTCGGCTTCGACTTTTCTGGCGTACCGGACCAACTCGGGTTTGGTGGATGGGCAGGGCGTTGGAGTTAACGGCGGCATGTCGTTCGCGGTCGGGCGGAACCAGTCGCTCACTGTGGGTTACGGCTTCAACCACTTCGGCTACAGAAAATCGTTCGGCGCCTCCGACCTTCATGGGGCATCTTTGGGCTATTCCCGGCGAGTGACCCGATCCTGGCAACTCAGCGTCAGCGCGGGTGCCTACCGCGCCGAGAGCCTGCGCACGATCAGCGTACAACTCGATCCCGTGATCGCGTCGATCCTCGGCCAGACGACCGGCCTCGAAGCGTACTACGGCGTCACATACGGGGGAACCGGCAGCTTCAACCTGAACCGTTCTTTCCGGCGATCGAGTCTTTCGCTGGGCTATTCGCTGGGCGTCACGCCCGGAAATGGCTTGTATCTGACATCGCGATCCGAGACGGCGCATGCCAGTTACGGCTATTCAGGCATCCGCAACTGGAATTTCGGAGTCTCCGGCAATTATTCCAAATACTCCGCGCTGACGCAGAATCTGGCGCCGAGCCACATGTATATGGGCTCGGTCAACGTGAGCCGGAGAATAGCCTCGTTTGTCTTCGCCACCGCAAACGCGGGCGTGGCACGCATTGAGGCGGCGCGCGGCCCCGTCCGTGACTCCTACTTTGTCGCAGTCGGACTCGCCTTCAGCCCAGGTGAGTATCCTCTCTCGATCTGGTAGGCTAAGCTCAATAGAATGGCATCATCCGGATTGACTCCTCCCAGCCGCGAACTTGCCACGGAGCGGCATGGCGCCGGTGGTGTGAATTGGCTCCCCATCCTGTTCTTCGGTGCGCTTCTGCTACTGCTCTTCGCTCCCGTGATTGTGGGAATGGCGAAAGAGTGGAGTAGCGACGATGATATGGGCCACGGGTTTTTTGTGCCCGTGGTCGCCGGATGGGTCGCCTGGCAGAAACGCGACGAGCTATCGAAAATCCCGGTAAAGACGAATAATTGGGGCTTCCTGTTTCTGCTCTGGGGTGGATTTCAACTCTTCGCCGGAACGCTGGGAGTGGAATTGTTTGTGGCGCGCACCGCATTCCTGATCTCTTTGGTTGGCGTCATTCTCACCGTCTGGGGCGTAGCCGCGCTGCGCACTCTCGCATTTCCGCTATTCCTGCTGGCGTTCATGATCCGGATTCCCGCGATCATATTTACTCAGATCACATTTCCGCTGCAACTCTTCGCGAGTTCCGTGGCGGAGACCGTGCTATCGCTCGTCGGAATTCCCGTCTTTCGGGAAGGCAATATCCTCGAATTGCCTAGCCAAAGGCTCTCTGTCGTTGAAGCGTGCAGCGGGATCCGCTCGCTGCTCTCGCTGACGTTCCTGTCGCTGGTGTATGGCTATGTGTTCGAACGCAAGAACTGGCTGCGCATCGTGCTATTCTTTGCGACCGTGCCGATCGCCATCGCCGCCAATGCGTTTCGCGTGGCGCTGACCGGCATCCTCTCCGAATATAAGCGGGAACTGGCCGAAGGCTTCTTCCACGCCGCCGAAGGCTGGGTGATTTTCATGATCGCCCTCATGATCCTGGTGCTTCTGCATCAGGCGTTGAACAAGGTGTACGAGTCGGTGTATGGCAAGCGATAAATCCGTCTTCAAATTTTTGAACTGCCGTCCGGTGCAGGCGGCTGCCGTGTTGCTGCTCTTGCAGGCGGGCTTGTTCTATGGTTTGCCGAAGGAGCGGCCGGTCAATCTGGCGATGCCGCTGACCGGTCTGCCGGCGCAGTTGGGTGAATGGCAGAAGGTGAGCGAGATTCCCATCGAGAAGAATACGCTCGATGTTCTGCGGGCCGACGATACCCTGTCGCGCGTGTATGTCCAGACGGGTTCGAATCGCGGCGTGAACCTTTTCGTCGCCTTCTTCCGTTCGCAGACGACCGGCGTCGCACCGCATTCTCCGAAGAACTGCCTGCCCGGCGCCGGTTGGTCCGCTTCCCGGGCCGACACGCTGCGCGTCCCACTCCCCGGGCCTGCCGGGTCTGTGGAAGTCAACCGCTATGTGATCAGTAAGGGCGACGCCAAGAGCCTCGTGCTCTACTGGTACCAGTCGCACAACCGCGCTGTGGCGAGCGAATACGCCGCCAAAATCTATCTGGTGGCTGATTCAATCCGCTACCGCCGCTCTGATACATCCATTGTTCGCGTCACAACCCCGATCTCCAATAATGACGAAGAGGGAGCCCAGCGCGCGGCCGTCGATTTCGTCGCGGCGAGTTTCGCTACAATTAACGATTTGTTGCCCCGCTGACGGCCGTAGCGGAACGGAAGGCGGGCAATTCCGTCCATGAAGCTCTCTATCCTGATCCCCGTTTACAACGAGCGAAGTGTTGTGGAACGCTCGCTGTCGCAGGTTCTCAGCGCGCCGCTCCCTGAGGACATCCAGCGCGAACTGGTGATCGTCGACGATTGCTCCACTGATGGGACTTTCGTGATTCTCCAGCGCCTCGCCTGCGATCATCCCGAGATCCGGCTGTACCGCCATGAGGTCAACCAGGGCAAGGGCGCCGCAGTGCGCAGCGCCATCGCGCAGGCCAACGGAGATTTCTGTCTTGTTCAGGATGCGGACCTCGAATACGATCCCAGCGAGTACACGCGACTGCTGCGCCCACTTCTCGATGGCCGTGCCGACGCCGTTTTCGGTTCGCGCTACCTGTCCAGCGAGCAGACGCGCGTCCTTCCCTTCTGGCATTCCATGATGAACAAGGGGTTGACGCTGGTTTCAAACATGTTCTGCAATCTCAACTGCACGGACATGGAGACCTGCTACAAGGTCTTCCGCACGGACTTGCTCAAGAGCATTCCGATCCGTTCCGACCGTTTCGGCTTCGAGCCCGAAATCACCATGAAAGTCGCCAAGCGCAAACTGCGGGTCTACGAGGTGCCGATCAGCTATCACGGACGCACCTACGAAGAGGGCAAGAA
This sequence comes from Bryobacteraceae bacterium, assembly GCA_963668605.1. Taxonomy (GTDB): domain Bacteria; phylum Acidobacteriota; class Terriglobia; order Bryobacterales; family Bryobacteraceae. Next base: position 6,330,043 of record OY764903.1, on the reverse strand, counting down.
AATCGGCTGGAAGGACGGCGTCAAGGCCCTCGGAGTCATCCTGAAGTACTGGCTGATCGACGATCTCTATCTGCAACCCTACGGGCGCGCGTTTCTCAACAATCTGACCGGCACCCCGCAGTATCTCAGTTGGATGGCCGAGATGTTGCGCCCCTACATGCGCGATACCGTGCTCGAACTGAGCGCCGGCATCGGAACTCTGGCGGGCCGGCTGATGGGGCGCCGGTTGCGCTATGTCGCCACCGATACGAATCCGCTCTACCTCCACACACTGCAAAACCGTTTCCTGCGAACGCCCAACGTCACCGTCGGTTCGCTGAACCCATCCATCGCGGCCGATTATGAGCCTTACCAGGACGGCTTCGAGACGGTGCTGTGCATTAACGTGTTGGAGTATGCAGCGGACCCAGGGGCCGTCCTGCGTTCGATCCGCGGCGTACTACGGCCGGGAGGCATTGCCCTGATCCTGGCGCCGCAGAATCCCCGCTTGTTCAGCAGCCTCGATCGTACGATGGGGCACCTCCACCGCTTTCGCGAGCCGGATCTGCGGCAACTCCTTGAAGCGAGCGGGTTGCACGTCGCCGAAGTGCACCAACTGAACAAGGCCGGATCGCCCGCTTGGTGGCTCTTCGGCAAAGTGTTCCGGCGCAGGAAGATCAATAAATTCACGCTCAAACTGTTTGATAAGAGCGTCTGGATCCTGCGCCGCATCGATGGCCTGCTGCCCTGGAAGGGACTATCGCTGGTGATCGTCGCAGTAGCGGACGAGCAGCGCTCCTATTCATGACTGGACTTCGAAAAGAATCTCAGCGCGCAGAATAGTTCTGTTTGTAGAACTTCATGTACTCGCCGGATTTGACGCGCCGCACCCAGCCCTGATTGTCCTTGTACCACTGCACGGTCAGCGCCAGTCCTTCATCAAACTGCACCTGCGGGGCCCAACAGGTTTCGCCGATGAGCTTGGCGCTAGTCAGGGCATAGCGAACGTCGTGGCCGGGGCGGTCCGTCACGTATTGAATCAGACTCTCCGGCTTGCCCGTCGCCGCCAGAATCCGGCGCACGACTTCGAGATTTGGCAGGGAGCAGTTGCCGGCGATGTTGTAGATCTCGCCGTCGCGGCCCTTGTCGAGCGCAGCGCGAATTCCCCGGCAATGGTCTTCGACAAATAGCCAATCGCGAATCTGCATGCCGTCGCCATAGACCGGCAGCGGCTTGTCGTCGAGTGCGTTGGAGATCATCAGCGGAATCAGTTTTTCCGGAAAGTGGTACGGGCCGTAGTTGTTCGACGCTCGAGTGACCACGACCGGCAATTTGTAGGTCGTGAAGTAGGACAGTACCAGCAGGTCCGAGCCCGCTTTTGCCGCTGAATACGGGCTGCTGGCCTTGAGCGGAAAATTCTCGTCGGCTTCGAGCGGCGCCACCAGGCTTCCGTAGACCTCATCCGTGGAGACGTGTACAAAGCGCCCCAGTTTGTGCGCCCGGGCCGCCTCAAGCAGCGTGAACGTGCCGCGCAGGTTTGTCTCGAAGGCAGGCTCCGGCGAGTGAATACTGCGGTCGACGTGCGACTCCGCGGCAAAATGCACGATCGCGTCAAACCCGCCCTCGGCGAGCAATTGATTCGCCAGCGCCGCATCGCAGATGTCGCCATGTACGAAGCGAAAACGGGAGTCCTGCGCTACGGGAGCGAGGTTTTCCAGATTGCCCGCGTAAGTCAGTTTGTCGAGCACGGTGATCCGCAGCGCAGGATTCGTGGCAAGTTGTGTGCGCACGAAGGCGGAGCCGATAAATCCGGCTGCGCCGGTGACCAGGAGGTTCATAAGTTAAATGTTCGCGGAAGCGCTGTGAGCATTCCGCAGTCTTCCCTTTGAGGTTACACCATCAAACGAAGCGCAATTTGGCTGCGGCGAAGAGCACCATGCGCAGCAGTAGCGCTCCGTGCCGCCAACGTTGAATGTTGGTGCTGCCGTAAGTCCTTTCGCGGTAGCGGATGGGCACATCCGCGATCTTGAGGTTCATGCGGCTGGCGCCGAAGAGAAGGTCGAAATCTCCAAACGGATCGAAGTCGCCGAAGTAGGCGCGGTTCGCGGACAGGACGCGATAGGCATCTCGAAAAAGCGCCTTCGTGCCGCACAAAGTGTCCTTCACCGCCTGGCCGATCAACCACGTGAAGAGCAAGCCGAAGGCGCGGTTGGCCAGAAGATTGATGAACTGCATCGCGCGCTCTTCAATCGGGTAAACCAGACGCACGCCGTTGGCGAATTCCGCCCTGTTCCCGGCCAGTACCTGATAAAACTTGGGCAAGTCCTCGGGCGGCATCGTGAGATCGGCGTCCAGGATCATCAGGATATCGCCGGTAGCCTGTTCGAATGCCTCTCTTACGGCGTTGCCCTTGCCTGTGCCAGTTTGCCGCATGGCCTTGATGTTCTTCTGTGGATAGGCCTTCTGTACACGCAGGATCTCCTCCCAGGTGTTGTCGCGCGAATGGCCTTCGACAAAAATGAATTCGACGCCGCTGCCCAGCTCTGGCGTTCTCTGAACCGCGGCTTCGATATTGCCCGCTTCATTGCGGGCCGGGATCACCACCGAGACGGAGTACTCGCTTTTCGCGGCCAGTTCGATCGGCCGGCTTACCAGAAAGATTGTGAGGCAGAGCCACTGGAAGACGGGAGCGAGCCAGCGGTTCACCAGCCGGTCCAAGCCCAGCAACGGGAACGGAATGAGTATCCTCGCGTCTCTGCGGATTGTCTGCCAACCGCTCAGCCAGAGCAGGTTCGACAGATCCTGCCAGTTAAACCAGCTCCACGCGGGATGATGGCTGGCCAGCCCCAACATTTCAGCCAGCCGCAAAACGGGATGCCAGAGCCGGCTGTGGAAATTCAGAATCAGCCGGGTGCCGGTGTGCGACACGCGGCGAAGGTTCTCGAAAACCTGCTGCGCATCGGCAAAAAGATTTACGCTCTCCGAGATGATGATGAAATCGAAGGTCTCTTCCACCCGGAGATTCTCCGCCGCCATGGTGAAAAAACGGCCGTGTGGCAACCGCACCCGCGCCTTGCCGGTTTGCCGCTCCGAGATGTCGATACCGGTAATCTCGCGGCCCGGCAGCAGCGCCAGCAAGTCTGCGCCTCCGCACCCGACTTCAAGGACGCGTGCCCCCTCCGGAATCAGGAGGCGGTAGTAGTGTCCCAACAGGCGGCGGTAGTGCCTGGCCGTCCAGGGCAACTCGCTGGTGTCGGCGTCATAAAAACGGGACACCTCGCGCAAGTGTTTCTCGCTCAGCGAAGAGATCAACTCGCGGCGCCTCCATGCCGGCTGATGACGGTATTCCGAATCATCACGTACCTCCTTCTTAGCGGACAAATGCGCACGTGGCAAACAGGGGACGCTCCAGCATATCTCGGCCGGAAGTGATTAGTTAAGGCTACACTAACTTTTGATGCTGAAGACTATCGGCTTCGCCGCCCCCTCCTCGCTCATGCGGCATGCTCCAGCAATGAAGAGCAGGAATTCCTGATATGACTGGCCGGATTTGGGTTGTCACTGCCGCGGCGACCATCTGCCGCATTTGTCTGGCTCTTCTCACTTATGGAACAAACGATGCGTCTATGTGGGAATCCAGCGCCAAGGTAATTCAGAATAATGGTGGCCGTTCGATCTATCAGAAGAGCGTCGAGGTGCAGAATCCCCAAGGGCAGTTTCTGCACCATCAGGTTTTCAATCACCCCCCAATGATGATCCGAGTGCTTTCGTCCCTGAACGCGGTCAAAGCTGCGGTGGGAATGCCGATCCGAACTTCGATCCGCCTCCTGGACGCCGCTGCTGACGTGGGCACGGTTGTGCTTACGGCGGCAATCCTCCGGCACATGTTTGGCTCCGTCCCGATGTGGCCGATGATCCTAGTCGTAAGCGCACCATCCTGGATCTTCATTTCCGGCTTTCATGCAAACACCGATCCGTGGATGGTGTTTTTCCTGGTGCTCTCCGTATACCTATTTCAGGTACGCGGGCAGAACGCTTGGGGATGCCTGAGCTTCGCCTTCGCCACCGGCATCAAAATAGTTCCGATCCTCCTCCTTCCGGCTCTCCTCTTATGGCTTAGGACCTGGAGTGACCGGGTTCGTGCGCTTCTGATCCTAACGGTGTTTTGGATTGCCATTTCGATGCCATGGCTGGTCGAGTCGCCGATGGCGATGGTGCACACTATGCTCGGATATCGTAGCTACCCCGGGCACTGGGGTATCGGTTTGCTGCTCACCAGGTTGCCGATCGTGGGTGCTGGGCTGGCATGGCGGTTCGACTTGTGGGGAGTGTACATTTTGCTTGTTGTCCTACTGCTGGCGGCTTGGCTAATGAACCGCGGCGAGAATCGGGTCGCCCTCTTCTATCAATTCGGCGTTCTTTTTATGCTATTCCTCGTGCTGACACCGGGATTCGGGATCCAGTATCTTGTCTGGTTGTCTCCATGGATAGCGGCATTATCGTGGCGTGCCGCCGCTGCTCATTTGGCGGCAAACGCCGGTTTTTGTACGGCAGTGTACACGTATTGGTGCCGCGGCTTGCCGTGGTACTACGCCGACTCGATAACGGTCGGCGATTGGAGGGGTCCGACCGCCCTGCTCGGACTCGCGACTTGGTTCACGGCGCTGGTGACGCTCGTGGCTTACTGGAGATGCTTGGGCGGCACTGAATGCCTCCTGAAGAACTCCACCACCACCCGCCGCGACTGCTCCAGATGAACGGCTTACGCCGCGGTACAAGCCGGATCCGCTTCAGAATGCCTTCATGATGGGCCAAGTGTTTTGCGGAACCGAGGCCTCGCGCAGATATTTCTCGTTCAGCGAAGAGATCAACTTCTTACGCCTCCATGACGACTGATGAAGGTATTCCGAAGCATCACTTTCCTCCTGGTCAGCGGACAGAGGCGACCTGGGCACGGGGGAGGCAGGCTTTACGCATCGGATAGAATCGTAGCATCCGCGGGCCGGCTCAGGCCGGCACATCCCGGACTGGAGTGACCACTCAAGGTTACACTAGCTTCTAGTGCCTGGGACGATCAACTTCACCGCCTGTCCGTCGCTCCGGGCGGTACTTCGAACCGCCGCCCCCGCGCTTCTGCTTTCAGGCTTATGCTTGATCCCTTTCTTGAACAAGGCATACACGATCGACGATCCCTTCTTTCTATTGCAGGCACGGCAGATACTCAAGGCGCCGCTGCATCCGATGGCCTTTGAACTCTGCTGGTTCGGGAAAGACGCTTGCGACGTGGTCGCCACGGCGGCGCCCAACATGTCGTTGGGTGGCTATGCTCTGACGCCGCTGATGCTGGCCGGCGGCGCCGAGTGGCTCGGTCATTTGCAGCAAATGCTGGTGCTATGGGCTGGAATTCTCGCTACCGTGTCCTTGGCGCTTCGGCTCGGATTGGGACCGCGCGCCGCTGTCTATTCCGGGCTCATCCTGGCGAGCCTTCCGCCCGTGCTGTTGATGGCCACGACCGTAATGCCGGACACGCTTGCGATGTCCTTGGGGACCATAGGAGTAGAACGCTTGTTGGCGTGGAAGATGGAGCGCAAGTGGTGGCAAGCGGCAGCCGGCGTTCTGGCGCTGGGCCTCGCGCCATTCGGGCGGCCCCACATGGCCTTTCTCATTCTTGTGGTTGCGTTATTGATGCGCGAAGACGGCCGGATTCTCGATTGGAAAAGCTGGCGGCGAATCCCCTTACGGCTTTGGATGCCACTGGTTCTCGCGGCGGCTATCTTTGGTGCTCTAGTCAAAATCACCTCAGAGCTGGGTGGGGGATTGGCACCGCCGGCCTGGATGGAAAGCCTTGCGAACGTGCCGGGAAACCTGCGAGCCTATCTAGCCTACTGGGCCATACTGACGCCACTGGCTGCCGCCTGGTTTGCACTCCAGATCAAGGGCCTGCGATACCGCTGGCTGTGGCTGCTGCCCGTCGCGGTGGTCATCGCGTGGAAAGTAATTCTGGCGCCATCTCCGGCCTGGATGCCGGTTGCCAGAATGCTCGGAACCGTGGCCCTCGCCGACATTCTGCTTTGCGCTTTGTGGAACCGGGATCACTTCCAAATCTCAATGGGAGCATGGCTTCTGATCGGCCTGCCTACCGCAGTTCATCTGCACATGCCTCCGAAGTATCTCGCCGCCTCGGGTCCCGCAATAGCCTTGCTGATCGCCGTGTTGGCCGTGCGATTGACGCCTTTCCTGCAGATCACTGCGATCGCCGTGATCGTTTCCGTGAGCGCCGTCTTTTCCGTAATGCTCTTGCGCGCGGATGCGGATTTCGCAAACGTCGGCCGCAAAGCGGCGGCGGAGTTGATTGCTCCGCGTATCCAATCCGGAGAACGCGTCTGGTTCAGCGGCCAATGGGGCTTTTACTGGTACGCACTCCGCGCGGGAGCACTGCCTTCGAATCCATCGGGGTCACAACCGCGACCGGGCGAGGTGATGGTGCTGGGCCGACTGGAAGGCGGCGACGTAATCTTGAGTCGTTTCCCGCGGCGCACACTCCTGGAGCGTCGGCGGTTCTTCGGTCGCGGTGGACGGACGATGAGCCCGGAGCACGGCATCAGCTTTCACAGCAATGGCATCGGTGAGTTGCCGTATGCGTGGATCCCAGGGGAATTAAACCGTTACGATGTCTGGCGCGTCGAGCCCTAATTGGAGCGAAAGCGTACCTCGCACATAGCCGTTCACAACCAGCACCTTGCGAACAGCTTCACGCCGTGCAGTTTGGCCGGTCTATTTATACTGCGTTTCCCAGTCGTAATGAATGTGCGGCTCGTTATGCGGGATGCGTCCTTCGTCTTTTGGATTGTAGAAGCGGTCCGTCACGTACGTCAGCACGCCGGGCGTCTCGCCAATCACCTTATAGCCGTGTCCGACTCCCGTCGGAATCAACACCTGCCACGGCCGCAGCGCGCCGACATAGAGCGTATTGCGCCGGCCGAAGGTTACTGAATCGCGTCGCAGATCCACCAGCGCCACCTGAAACATTCCGACCGACGGCACCCATAGGTCAGTCTGATGGCGGTGATAGTGAAACGCTTTGATCGTTCCGGGATAGCTGAGCGCCGCTGAAACCTGCGAACTGGCGACGGGAAAATCGGCCGCCAATCCATAGCCAATGCGGATGATCTCAAGAAAATACCCGCGATCGTCCGGCCAAAGTGGATAGGGTTGTAACTTCACGCCGTCGATCAAGTCAGCCGAATTCGGCGATTGGATCACCGTACCGATGCCCTTCTCGCAATCGGGCAGCGTCAGTTCCAGGTGCTCGGTTCCGGCCGGTTTCGTCTCGAGTTCCAATCTCACGGGAGAATCTGTGGCCATCATTTCTCCGGCGCCGCGCGGCGTGTCGCCTCCACCAGATTGGCGGCGCGGAGCAGCGAGTCAAATGTCCCCGCGTCCGTCCACCAACCTTCCAGGTAGGAAAATGACATCGTGCCTTCCGCGATGTAGGCGTTGTTTACATCGGTGATTTCCAGTTCGCCGCGGCGCGATGGCACCAACTCGCGGACCTTGGAGAAGACTGTCTCGTCAAACATGTAGATGCCCGTGACAGCGTAATTCGACTTCGGCTGTTTCGGTTTCTCTTCGATTCCCACAATGCGGCCGTCCCGCAATTCTGCCACGCCGAAGCGCTCGGCGTCGGTGACTTCCTTCAGCAAGATCTTTGCCCCTTTGGGCTGCTTAATGAAGTCGTCGACAGCCGCGCGGATGTTGCCTTCGATGATATTGTCGCCCAGAATCACGCAGATCTTCTGCCCGTCGGCGAAATGCTCAGCCAGGGCCAGCGCGTCGGCGATACCGCCTTCACCTTCCTGATAGGCGTAGTTCAGATGCTTCAGGCCGAACTCTTTGCCATTGCCAAGCAGGCGCAGAAAATCGCCCGAATTCTTTCCGCCCGTGACAACCATGATGTCCTCGATACCTGCTCCCACAAGCGCCTGCAGCGGGTAGTAGATCATCGGCTTGTCGAAGATCGGCAGCAGATGCTTGTTCGTGATCTTGGTTAGCGGAAACAGCCGGCTTCCGGTACCACCGGCTAAAACGACGCCCTTCATGAACCCTCCAAAGATGTCATTCATTATCATAGCGAAGTGCATGCACGCGGCGTGTAAACTATAGGATTGGAAGACAAACCGGACAGCACGCGCGAAGCGATCCGGCGGCTGCGCCGCAGCATGGCGGAAGAGCGCGGCAGCCTCTCGCACGAGGAGGCATCCGCCCTGCTCGATGTCCTCGAACAATTCGAGAAACGCATCAGCCGTCTGACCGAAGCCAATCGCGAGTTGGCCGGCCGCCTTTACACCGTCGAAAACAGCCGCCTCTTCCTGGCCTTGCGCAAAGCGGGAGTGCTGGCCTCCGACTACAAACGCAAAGCTGGGCAAGCGCTACTGCACTCGCCGCTACACCCGCTTTTTCTCAAGTTCGCGGACGGAGCTTCGGCCGAAGATGAATACGCGCTGTGGCTCGAACAGCAACCCGAACCCGACGCTCCCGTGTGGAGTCGCAAGCCACTACTCAGCGTCGTCATGCCTGTGCACAATCCACGCCGCGAGTGGCTGCAGGCGGCGCTCGAATCGGTGCGTGAACAGCGCTATGACAACTGGCAGTTGTGCGTCTGCGACGACGCTTCCACGGCGGATTGGGTGCGCGAATACTTGGCGCCACAGGCGGCTTCCGATCCGCGAATCAGCTTCGTCCGCAGCGATGCGCCGCTGGGCATCTCCGGCGCTTTGAACAAAGCGGCCTCTCTCGCGCAGGGCGAGTACTTGGGATTTCTCGACCACGACGACGCACTTTCGCCCTTCGCGCTGGAATCCGTCGCGGAGTTGTCTCAGCAGCGCGACTACGATCTGATCTATTCTGACGAGGACCGCCTCGACCAATCCGGCCGCCGCACGCAACCCATCTTCCGTCCGGACTGGTCGCCGGAACTGCTCACCGCCTGCATGTATATGGGCCATTTTCTCGTGCTTTCGCGCAAGGCCTGGGATCTCGCCGGCGGTTTCCGCCCGGAGTGCGACGGCGCGCAGGATTACGACCTGGCGCTTCGAGTTAGCGAGCAGAGTGCGGCTGTCGGTCACATTCCACGCGTACTCTACCACTGGCGCATGCACGACGGTTCCACAGCGTCGACCGCGGAATCGAAACCCGAAACTCACGCCGCCGGGCGCCGCGCGCTGGCCGACGCCATGACACGGCGCGGCCGGGCAGTGCGGATCCTGGACAGCGCGATCGCAAACCGCTATCAGGTGCGTCCCGTCGTGCAAGGGCGTCCGCTGGTCAGCCTGATCATATGCTCGCGCAACGCCGCGCTGCTCAGCCGCTGTCTCGAAGGCATCTGGAAGAACACCACGTATGCACACCGCGAGACAGTCATCGTGCAGCACAAGACGCGCGACAACGCGGCGATGGATGCCCTGCTCGCCACACTGCAGTGCACGCGCGTGCCCTATGCCGGCCCGTTCCACTATGCGCGCATGAACAATGCCGGAGCGGAAGCGGCACGCGGCGAAATCCTCGTGTTTCTCAACGATGACGTGCTCCCGCTGACCGCGGAATGGTTGGAATTGCTCGTCGGGCAGGCGCAACGGCCGGAGATCGGCGCCGTCGGAGCGAAGCTGGTCTATCCGTCGGGCACAGTGCAACATGCCGGTATAGTGCTTGGAATGATGGACGCGACGGGCCATCCCTGGCGCGGTACGTTTGGCAGTTCCTGGTGGCCCTGGCTCGATTGCGCACGCAACGCCAGTGCGGTCACCGGCGCTTGTCTGGCGATTCGCAAGAGCGTATTTCTCGAATTGGGCGGCTTCGATTTGGATTTCCCGGTGAACTACAACGATGTGGATTTGTGTCTACGGCTGCGCGAGCGCAGCTATCAGGTGATCTGCGAACCAGGCGCGCTGCTGCGTCACGACGAATCGCGTACACGCATGCCGGGTACGCACAGCGAAGAGCGCGAGCTGTTCTTGCAGCGCTGGGCACATCGCGCCGATCCGTATTATCACCTCGCGCTCGTAAAAGACCGCGAAGATGCGGGACTGCGCTTGGAGTAGGTCCGGACCGTGATGTTACTTTGAAAAGGGTATAGTGCACGCTTGAAACTTTCCGTGGTCATTCCCGCGCGCGATGAAGAGGGCTCTGTCGAAGAGACGCTCCGGGACCTCGTCGCGACACTTAACGAGGAATCGATTCCGCATGAGCTGATTCTGGTGGACGACGGCAGTTCCGATGCGACTGTCGCTATCGTGGAACGCCTGATACTGGAGTACCCGCAGATCCACCTGCTGTACAACAACGGGCGGCACGGTTTCGGCATGGCCGTACGCGTCGGTTTATCCTCCGCAACTGGCGATGCGGTAGCTGTCATGATGGCGGATCGCTCGGACAGCGCCCGCGATCTGGTCGCCTGCTACCGCAAACTCGGTGAGGGCTACGACTGCGTCTTCGGCTCACGCTTTCTTCGCGGAAGCAAAGTCGTGGACTACCCCACGCACAAACTCCTGCTCAACCGCATGGCAAACTGGTTCATTCGGATCCTCTTTGCCGTGCCGTTCAACGATTTCACAAACGCCTTCAAGCTCTATCGCAGCTACGTCATCGAAGGCATGCAGCCTTTGATTTCGCCACACTTCAATCTGACGGTGGAGATGCCGCTCAAGGCGATCGTGCGCGGTTACACCTTCGGAATCGTGCCGATCACATGGACCAACCGCAAGAGCGGCGTCTCTAAGTTGAAGATCAAGGAGATGGGCAGCCGCTATCTTTTCATCGTGCTCTATCTGTGGCTGGAGAAAGCGCTGGCACGCGGTGATTACGCCCGGGAGATACCACGTGCATAGCCGCATTCTGATCACCGGCGGTGCGGGTTTTGTTGGCTCTAGCCTCGCCATCGCGCTGCGCGGCGCGTTCCCCGGCGCCGGCATCACCAGCTTCGACAATCTGCACCGCAGGGGCTCGGAGCTCAACCTGCCTCGCTTGGCCGCGGCCGGTGTCCGTTTCGTGCATGGCGATATCCGCTCGCCCGAAGATCTCGAGAGCTTACCGGAAACACCGGATCTGATTATCGAATGTTCTGCGGAACCCTCCGCACAGGCCGGCTACGGTGGATCGCCGGAGTACCTCATCCAAACCAATCTCACGGGTTGCTTCCGTTGCCTCGAACTGGCGCGCAAGACCGGCGCCGATTTTCTGTTTCTCTCCACCAGCCGCGTCTATCCGGTGGAGGCGCTCAATAACCTTGCGTTCCGCGAAGATGAGACGCGCTTTACGCTGCTCGACGGGCAGTCCGTACCCGGCGCTTCGGCGGAGGGCGTCGGCGAAGACTTCCCGCTGCATGGTGCGCGCTCGCTCTATGGGATGACGAAGCTCGCGGCCGAGTACATGGCGGCCGAGTACGCCGACGCCTACGGATTCCGCGCGGCCATCCTGCGCTGCGGCGTGATCGCCGGGCCATGGCAAATGGGCAAGACGGACCAGGGCGTCGTCTCGCTTTGGGTCGCCGCGCACCACTTCAAGCGTAATCTGAATTACATTGGCTTCGGCGGTGCGGGCAAACAGGTGCGCGACATGCTGCACATCGACGATCTCTGTGATCTGGTGGCCCATCAGATTCGCAATCTCGGGCGCTACTCCGGCACGCTCTTCAACGCAGGCGGTGGCCGGAGTATAAGTCTCTCGTTGTGCGAAATGACGGAGCTGTGCGCAAAGATCACCGGCAACCGGATTACGCTTGGCGCGGTTCCGGAGAACCGTACCGCGGACGTGCGCATTTTCCTCACCGATCAGCGCCGCCTGACCGAGTTCGACGGATGGCGCCCCAGGCGCGGAGCTGAACAGATTCTGGCCGGAATCCACGACTGGATTTGCACCGAAGAGGCTTTGGTGAAACGGGTGCTGCTAGGTTGAAGAGGGCATGAGCGAACGCGAATTGATTGAAGCGCTAATCGCGCGGCAAACGGAGCTGGAGCGGTCGCTGCAGGAGACGCGCCGCGCGCTGTCGGAATCTCTCGAACGCCAGCGCAATGAGTTCGACCGCATCGACATGCGCCTCGGGCAAGTGCAGGCGCGTGCAGGCATGGCCTTTCAGGAGACACGCAACATCCTGAACAGCCGCATCTGGAAAGCGCTGGTGCGCGGCGGCGGCCTGTTGCTAAAGCTGAACAATGGACTCCGCGACCTGCGCCATTTCGGTCGCGGCGCACACGGCGAAGAGCAGTTCCGCGTGGTTTGCGAAGAGCCCGCCGATTACGAACCGCGCAGCGGAACGATCGAGATTCGTGGCTGGGCCGTCTCAAACGAAGGCGTTGAACATGTCGACGTGATCGTAGGCGACGCGGCCCCGCTCGAAGCGCGCTACGGAATCTACCGGCCCGACGTGGCGCGTTCGTTTCCCGGCATTCCCAAAGCGGACCGCTGCGGTTTCATTGTCCGATTCGACACCATGTCGCTGATCAACGGCCGCCATGTGATTATCGTGCGGGCGCGCAATGGCCGCGGCCAGATCAGCGAAGCGCGCATGCCGCTGCTAGTGGATCATGTCAGCGGTTTCCCAAACGACTACGCGCGTTGGATCGCGGAATTCGACACGCGCGATGAAGAACTGATCCGCCTGAAACTCGACAGTTTCCACACGCGCCCGCTGATCAGCATTCTCATGCCGGTCTACAAGACCGATCCCAGGATCCTTGAGCGCACGCTCAAATCCGTGCTCGCGCAGAGTTACCCCAATTGGGAGTTGTGCATTGTTGACGACTGCTCGCGCTCGGAATGGATCGACGGGATCCTGCGCAAGTATGCCGCGCAGGATGCGCGCGTGCGCTTTGAACAACTGCCAAAAAACAGCGGCATCTCGACCGCCTCGAACGCCGCGCTGGCCATGGCGAGAGGCGAGTTCACCGCGTTGCTCGATCACGACGACGAACTGGCCGAAGACGCGCTGTTCCACGTCGTCGACGCCCTGCACCAAGAGCCTCAAGCCGATATCCTCTACTCCGACGAAGATCACTCGGACGAGTTCGGCATCCGCACAGAGCCGTTCTTCAAACCCGACTGGTCGCCCAATCTGATTCTCTCGGAGAACTACATTTGCCATCTGATGGTCTTCCGCCGCGAGTTGGCGCTGGAGGTGGGCGGCTTTCGCCGCGAGTCCGATGTCAGCCAGGATCACGACCTTCTGCTGCGCATGAGTTTGAAGGCGCGCCGCATCGTGCATATTCCCAAAATCCTCTACCACTGGCGCACGAATCTTGAAGTCTCGGCGCGCGCCTCGGAGAGCCAGGACAAAGTGCTGGCCTCCTCGCGCGGCGCGGTAGAAAACTATCTCAAACTCGCCGGCATCGACGCTACGGTGGAACCCGGGCGCAGGCCGGGCCGCTGGCGCGTACGCTATGCCTTGCGGGAAAAGCCGCAAGTCAGCATCATCATTCCTTCGGGCGGGCGGCTCGACGTGCTCGAGCGCAACCTCGACACGCTGGCCTCCGTCACGGACTATCCGAATTATGAGATCGTCCTCGTCGACAACTCGAAGGCGGACGTCATCGAGAAATTCGCCCGGCGGTGGAAGAAGGGCGGCCACGGCGTGCGCTACATCGATTGGCGCAACCGGCCGTTCAATTATTCCGAAATCAATAATGCGGCGGCGAAGAGTTGCGATTCTCCGCTGTTGCTTTTCCTAAACGACGATATCTGTGCGATCGAAGCGGGCTGGCTGACCGCGATGGTCGAAATCGCGAGCCGGCCGGAGGTCGGCGCGGTCGGCGCACGGTTGCTCTTTCCGGATGACCGGATTCAGCATGGCGGCGTGGTGATGGGCCTGTTCGGCATCTGCGGCCACGCCTTCAAGGGCCTCTTCGGCGACGAGCCAACGTACTTCGATTTTCCCGACGTGGTCCGCGACGTGAGCGCGTTGACCGCCGCCTGTCTGCTGGTGCCGGCCAAGGTATTCCGGGAAGCGGGCGGCTTTGACGAAGAGCAGTTTCCAGTGGCTTATAACGACATCGATCTGACTCTCAAAATCGGCAAGCTAGGTTACCGTCTGGTCTACACGCCGCACGCTTCGCTCTACCATTTCGAAGCGTACTCCAAGACGGCCGAAGACCTCGATCCGCGCCCCCAGGAGACCGCGGCGCTGCGTGCCAAATGGAAGGAGATCATTGGGAAAGACCCGTTCTACAACCCGAACCTCACAGTCACAGCGGAAGACTACTCCTTACGAAAACGGGCTCAGTGAAGGCGGATCGGCGTTTCCCTATTCGCTCCGTAGGCACTTGGCGCTCTGGATTCTGCTGTTCTGCCTGTTCTGTCTCAGGAAGCCGGACAACCTGCTGGCGCCGCAATTTTACTCGGAAGACGCCTGCATCTTTTTCCATGACCAGGTGCAACTCGGATTGCGCAGCCTCGTGGAGCCCTACAACGGATATCTCAGTTTGGTCCCACGCATCGTCGCGCTGCTGGCATCGCCTCTCGATATAGCCACGCAACCGCTTTTCTATAATCTGGCGATGCTGCTGCTGCAGGCCGCGGCATTTACGGTGCTATTCCTGCCTGCCTACCGCTACTTGATCTCCTCGGACTTGCTACGCGCGGCCATGTGCCTGGCGATGGTCGCGGCGTTTCAAGGGACGGAGATGATAGGCACGATCTCGAACGTGCAGTGGCCTCTGCTCATGGCCGCGTTGCTTCTGTTGTTTCAGGAATCCAGCGGCACAACGACCCGAGGCAACCTGATTCGTGCCGCAGTTGTCTTCGTAATCGGGTTGACCGCACCGATCCTGGTGATCGCGCTTCCGTTCAGTCTGTGGCGACTGCTCCGGAAACCAAACCACGAAAAAGGCGTGGCGTTCCTATTCTCGCTGGCCGCAATAATTCAGCTCGCCTTGTTTCTGATAACACCCAAGAATCCGGGCGCCCCAGTGATCGAACACTACAGTGCGGCGCAGATTGCCTTGGGCTCAGCCGCCGCATTTCTCTATCGCGTGGTTCTCGCCATCTGTTTCGGTGTGTCCACGGCACAAGCGGCCGCAGGATGGCAGCACCGCGGCGCATTCTTGCTCTTGCTGGGCGTGGGCGTGGTTGCATGGCTCGTCTGGCTATGGATCGTCGCGAAGCCGCGCCGCTGGCAAATCCTGACGGGCTGCTATCTCATGGCCGCCTCCATCGCCGTGACACTGGCGGGGCGCGGGTTGATCGGCTATTTCCTCTCGGTCAATCGCGACACGCAATTCTATGCCACGCGCTATTTCCTACTCTCCAGCGCGGTGATGGTGCTGTTTTTTGGTTTCACCATCGAGTGGCGTATGAAGCCCACCGCCGAGTTTGCGAAGGCCGCGTGTTTGTTGGCGATCGTAGCCGGAGGAATGATCACGAATTTTTCCGTGCCGGCCTATGAGGATCTGCGTTGGACGTTTCACGCCGAACGCATCCGGGCGGAGTTGGCCAAGAGGCGGACCGGCGCTCAAGCCGGTGGCCTGTTTGTCCCGATCAATCCTCCGCCCTTGCAGTGCATATTGCCGTAACCGCATTTTGCCCGCCATGGTGCGCCGCTGGCCTACAATGTGATTTGCACCATGGCCCTATTTGATTCATTCAAGAAATCCGAACCGTCCCCGCCTTCCGCTAATCTGCGCGGGTGTCTTGACGAGCCCCGCCCAGGCTCTTCCTTTTCATCCTGGATTCCTGTGCGTGGATGGGCCATGGCCACGGATGGCGCGCCGGTAAAAGTCGCGATCCTCATCGACGGAGAATTGCTGCTGGAAATCGAAGCGAACCGGCCGCGTCCCGACGTGGCGGCTCACTTTCCCCAAGCTCCGCGCGCATCGTCTTGCGGCTTCGAAGCTTTGTTCCGGCGCAGCGAACTTCCGCCGCGAGACCGCCTCGTGCTCACTGCCCAAGTTCGCAGCGCCGCTGGCGCTCTTCGGATCGGCGAGGCGCTCGTCGAATGGGCGCAAGCGGCCGCGAGTGTGGAACGCGGCGACTACCGCGAAGTTTGGGACCGCGTTTCCGGCACTTATGAGGAGGCGCGCGTTTCCGTTTGCGGCACCGGGGATCTGGCGGAATATGAACGTTCCGGCATTGACACCGCGGACGCCATCGTCAGAAATACCGGTCTCAAGCCCACCGATACCGCTCTCGAAATCGGCTGCGGCACCGGCCGCATTGGCCTGCATCTGGCCGCGCGCTGCGCGAAGTGGATTGGTTCGGATGTCTCCGCCAAGATGTTGCAGTATGCGCGCGAGGCACTCAAGGATTTTTCAAATGTCGAATTCGCGCAGTTGAACGGCTCCGATTTGAGCGGCTTCGCGGACGAGACGCTCGACGTCGCCTATTGCAGCGCCGTTTTCATGCACCTTGATGAATGGGACCGCTTTCGCTACGTGACGGAAATGTTTCGCGTGCTCAAGCCGGGCGGCCGCTTCTACTATGACAATTTCAATCTGCTGGGCGCTGAAGGTTGGGAGTTCTTTGAAGGGATGAGCCGCTACGATCCGTTAAATCGTCCGCGCAACGTCAGCAAGTCCTCGACGCCGCAGGAACTGGAGCGTTACGCTCAGAAGGCTGGATTCGAGGACATTCGAGTTATGCCTAACAGCCTCTGGATTCAGGTGGCGGGCAACAAGCCGCGATGAAGCCAGCGGCAAGCGCCGGAACAGGCCTTGGAGCAGCAGCGCTGAAGACCGTCTTTGTCTGGCTGCCCGTGCTGCTTACCTTCTGGTACGTGAACACCTTTTGCGTCGATCTGCCGTACATGGATGACTGGGAATTTGTCCCTCAAGTGGTGAACCTCTTTTCCGGTACGCTTTCCTGGCAGGACATCAATGCCCAACACAACGATTCGAAGATCCTTGTGCTTCAGTTCGTGCGGCTTACCTTGGCAAAGCTGACTCGCTATGATGTCCGCGCGGAGATGTTCGCAAGTTATGCATGCCTGGTGGGCTGTCTGCTCGTGCTCTACGCGCTCTTTGCGGAACTGCGCCACACCCGCGGTTTTGGCGCTCTCTGTTTCCTGCCGGTCGCATGGCTGTTCCTGGGCTGGAGGCAGTTCGAAGGATTGCTCTGGGGAGTGCATTTGATGAACACCCTGGCTCTCTTCTTCATTCTGCTTTCTTTCCTTTTTTGCCTGCGCTCCGAGCGTCGTGCTGGATACTTTTCCTCAGCGATAGCTGCGGCCGTGCTGGCAAGCTTCACTGCCGCGACGGGGCTCTTGGCGTGGCCGCTGGGTCTCTTGCTGCTGCTTGTCTTGCGGAGCGGCGTCCGGCGGCTCTTGCCGTGGATGACCGCGGCGGGCCTGACGGCAGTCGCATTCTTCTCCGGCTATCGGCCGATGGAGGTTCCATGGAGTACCGGATTTGGATTCGTGCTTGAGAATCCCGGCAGTGCTGTCAGGTACTCTCTGATCTACTTGGGTTCGGGATTGGCTGGTACAGAACAGGCGGCCATGTGGATGGGCACGTTCCTGGTCGTCTTCGGCCTTGCCTCCTCCTGGTTTGCCTGGCGGAAAGTTGCGGAACGGCCGATGCTTGCTTTTCTGGCGCTGCTAGCGCTGGTACTGATGTCGCTCGTTCTGCTCCTCCGCAGCAGGCTGGGACTGGGCGTACCGCAAGCCTTCCTCGCATCACGCTATGTGACGCTCTCTTCGTTGGCGGCGATCGGGATCTATGGTGCTTTGTTGGCTGTGAAGGACATCTCTGCGGTATCAAGACGAGTGTTTCAGGCTTTTGTTGTCTTCCTCGTCGCCGGCATCTGGATGTCGTACTCTTCCGGCCTCGTGGCCGGACGGCTTCATCTGTCGGAGCTATCAGAATGCAGCGAATTTGTGCGCTGCTACAGAACTAGTGAAGAAGGCAAGCTGGCGTGCGCGTTTATCGCTCCGCCCATCGTCCGGCAGCGCGCGGCGATGCTTGAGAACTTGCGTCTGAGCGTATTCCGCGCCGGCCGCTTGCCGTGCGTTGCGCGGCCAGCCGAACCGCCGATCACTTGGCGCCAGCAGTAAGACAAGTGGATCGCCAAACGGTGCCGAAAGCAACCGGAGGCGCCCCTTTCACAAAGTTCCGATGACGGCGCGCTCCGTCCCCGATTCGTCGCTAATGCGCCGCCGCATGGCGTCCGGCAATCTCTTCGAAAATCCGCGGCAGATCGTATTCCAGTTTCCATTCCGGAAAATGCGCGCGCAATTTCGAAAGGTCGGAGATGTAACAGATATGGTCGCCGATTCGGTTCTCGTCCTTGTAGGAATGTTTCAAACGGAAACCCATCGCGGCCAGGATGTCGATGGTTTCGAGGATTGAAAGGCTGTTCTGCCTGCCGCCGCCCAGGTTGTAGACTTCGCCGCAGCGCGGCTTGCGATAGAAGTGCAGGAACAGGTTGGCGACGTCGCTCGAATGAATCTGGTCGCGCACCTGCTTGCCCTTGTAACCGTAGATCGTGTACGGCTTGCCCTGCACGGCGCAGAGTACGATGTATGCCAGATAGCCATGCAACTCCACGGCGGCATGCTGCGGTCCGGTGAGGCAACCGCCACGGAAAATGCCCACGGGCATTTGAAAATAGCGGCCGAATTCCTGGCACATCACGTCGGCGGCTACCTTCGACGCGCCGAAAATCGAGTGCAGGCAGTTGTCGATCGGAAACGATTCACCGATGCCGTCCAGCCCATCGGCGTAGTCGAAGCGCTTTTCCTGTTCCACCATCGGCACAAAGTTGGGTCCATCGCCATAGACTTTGTTCGTGCTTGTGAAGCAGAAGGGTGACTCGCGGCAGAAGTCGCGCGCCGCTACCAGCATGTTCATCGTGCCGCCGGCGTTGACGTCGAAATCTTCGTAAGGGATTGAGGCGGCTTTGTCGTGCGACGGCTGCGCGGCGGTGTGGATGATGAAATCCGGCCTTTCGCTTTCGAAAAGATCGCGGACGCCCTGCCGGTCGCGGATGTCGAGTTCGATGTGGCGGTAGGAAGGCAGCGAAGCTACCATGCTGGCGACCACAGGCCGGGTCGTGCCGGCCTCGCCGAAAAACCATGAGCGCATGTCGTTATCCACGCCCACGACCTGCCAACCCTCGGCCGCCAGTCTTCGTACACAAGTCGACCCGATCAACCCGCCCGACCCTGAAACCAATGCTTTCATCGAATGTTTGCTCCAAATGCGATTTTAGCGTAACACCCGCGCTCAAGCCTGTTACCATCTAGAAATCTGTGCTTGATAACGATCAAACACCGCACTCTGCCGGAGACCTCGAAAAGATCTACGAGCGGCGCTTCGACGAACATATCGTCTACCGTGACCGGGTCTGGAAGTTACTCACGGCTGAGTTCTTTTCGAAATACGTGTCCGCGCGGGATCGCGTGCTCGATCTGGGCTGCGGCTATGGCGAGTTCATCAACAACATCGCTTGTGCGGAGAAGTTCGCAATGGACATGAACCCGCGCGCCCGGAAACACCTGCGGCCCGGCATTCGCTTTATCGAGCAGGATTGTTCCCAGATCTGGAATCTGCCGGCGGATAGCCTGGACGTGGTTTTCACCAGCAACTTCTTTGAGCATCTGCCTTCGAAAAAGATTCTCTCCAACACGCTCGAACAGGCTTGGCGCTGCCTTCGCGAAGGCGGACGAATCATCGCTCTGGGTCCCAACGTCCGCTTTATCGGCGGCGCGTATTGGGACTTCTGGGACCACCATCTTCCACTCACCGATGGCGCGGTCAGCGAGGCCTTTGCAGTGCAGGGCTTCCAGGTGGAAGAGTGCATCGACCGCTTTCTCCCCTACACGATGGTGAACCGGCGCCGGTCGCCCCTGCTGCTTGTGAAGCTCTACCTCAGTATGCCAGCCGCCTGGAAACTGTTTGGCAAGCAGTTTCTAGTGATCGGACGAAAATAGCCCGGCGCAGGAGCACGGCCGGCATCAGGCAGAGTGCTATGATTTATGGTTCATCTATGGCGGGACACGTCTGGGGACAGATCGTTTCTTCGGCGAGGACGCTCAGCCGGGGCCGGGCGCTTCCGAGTTATGTGGACGAAATCAAAGGCGTCCGTATCCGCGGCTGGATTTGGGATCCGGGCCGGCCGGGACGGCGCATAACCGTCCAGGTCTTCTCCGGCGCGGATCTGATCGGCGCTGGCGTGGCGGACCGCTTCCGCGCGGATTTGCAGGCCGCCGGCGTTGGCGATGGATGCCACGCCTTCGATGTTGCCATACCGCCCGCGCTGCTCGACGGGAAAGAGCATTTGATTTCCGTCCGCGCGAAATCGGGCCCGCCTCTCTCGCAAAGCCCCCGGCTGCTGAAGCCTTCATTTCAAGGCGTGCTCGATCGGCCCGAAGGCAGCATCCTGGAAGGCTGGGCCTGGAATCCGTATGCACCGCACGAGAAGCTCAAGGTCGAGATTCTGGGGAACCAGACCCTGCTCGCGACCATCCACGCCTCCCTGTATCGCGCCGATTTGGAGGAAGCCGAGGTCGGCGACGGCCGCCACGCTTTCCGCTTTGAACTGCCGCCACAGTTGCTCGACGGCCGCGAGAATGAGGTTCGTGCCCGCATCGCCGGCGCGGGTCACGAACTCGACGGCAGTCCGCTGATCGTGAAAGCGGAATTCGAGAGTTGCCTGGACGACTTTTCCGGAGAGTACATCCTCGGTTGGGCCTGGAATCGATCTTCCAAGTCCAGGCCCATAGCGCTCGACATTTTCGTCGATAACGAACGGATCGGGACCGTGAGTGCAAATCGCTTTCGCGCCGATCTGCTGGCTGCCGGCAAGGGTGACGGTTGCATCGCGTTCCAGATTCGGCTGCCTGCGCGCTGGCGAACACGCTCTGGCTTTGTAGTCAGCGCCAAGATCGCCGGTTCCGATGTTCATCTGAAGGACAGCCCCAAACTGGTGTTGTCTTCCGCCGTCTTGCGGGAGACGGTGACGGCGATTCATTCAAAGTTGAATGAAACCTGGCAGCGCAACGCCGAGTGTAGCGATTCAGGAGCGCTGAATCCCTATGCTTGCGAGTACATCCGCCGCGCGCTGTTCCCCGCACTGGTGGACGCCTTGCCGGCCACGCCATTCGTGAGTCTGGCTCTCGATCAGAGCAAACAGCCAGTTTCCCAAAATCCGTTCCCGGCAACCGATTTCCAGCGTAATCCAGTGGATGTGATTGTCCCGGTTCACAGGGGCGTCGAAGAGACTCTGCGCTGCCTCAAGAGCCTGGCCGCCGCGCCCGTGCTCGAACCGCACGAGATCATCGTTCTGATTGACGACCCCGATCCCGTGCTCTACCGGCCTGTGCTCGCGCTGGCGAAAGAACATGGCTTCACCGTGCACACCAATGCGCGCAACGGGGGCTTTGTCAGCACGGCGAATCGTGGGTTTCGCCTGCATCCCGATCGCGACGTCGTGCTGCTCAACTCGGACACCGTGGTTCACGGCGATTGGTTGGGCCGTCTGCGCGTCGCCGCATACAGCGATCTCTCGATCGGCACGGTGACGCCGCTTTCCAACAACGCAACGATTTGCAGCTACCCGAATATTTACGCGCCCGGAGAACTGCCCTCCCCTGCGGAATTGCAGCAGCTCGATGAGATCTGCGAAACGCACAATCGCGGCGAAGTGGTCGACCTCCCGAGTGGCGTGGGTTTCTGCCTGTATATCCGCCGAAGCTGCCTGATCGACACGGGCCTGTTCGACGAAGCGCTATGGAGTAAGGGCTACGGCGAAGAGAACGATCTCTGCCTGCGCGCCAGTCGCAACGGATGGCGCAATGTGGCGGCTACGGACGTGTTTATTGGGCATGACGGCAACGCCTCGTTCGGCGCAGAGCGCAACGAATTGATCGCGAGAAACTCCGGCGTGCTCTCCCGCCTGTACCCGAAGTACGATGCGCAGGTCGCCGAGTTTGTGAAGCGCGATCCGCTGCTGCCGTATCGCCGGCGCATCGACCTCACACTTCTGGGCCCTGCGGCGCGGGGCGGCGTACTGCATGTGACCGCTGATCTCGACGGCGGCAGCAGCCGGCACATCCAGGATCTGGTGCGTGGGTTGAAGACAGCGGGCGTGGTTTCTCTGGTCCTGACTACGTCCGAACCAAATCGAGCATCGCTAAGCGCCGCAGGCCGCGCAAGCCTTTCCAATCTGGTTTACGACCTCGAGCGCGACTTTCGGGAGTTGGTGGCCGTGCTTCGCGAATGCGGCATCCGCCACGTTCACTATCACCAGCGCAATAGCCCGGCGGCGCTCGAATTGGCGGCCGCGCTTGGTGTGCCTTACGACGTCACGATACACGACTATAGTTGGATCTGTCCGCAGGTGACATTGATCGACGAAAGCCTGAAATACTGCGGCGAGCCGTCGATCGGAGTTTGCGAGAAGTGTCTGAAGCTGAACGGCTCGCATCCACTGCTGGTGCGGGTTTGTGAAGATCCCGAATTCACGGTGGGGCGCCTGCGCGAAGAGTCGGCGCGCTTCCTGGCCGGTGCAAGAAAAGTGTTCTGCCCGAATCCGGACGTGCGGCAACGACTGAGTCAATACTTCGCGCTGGATAATCTTACGGTGAAGCCGCATCCGGAAACAGCGCTGGAACGGACCCCCGTGCCGTTTGCGCCGGCTGGTGAGACGCTGCGCGTCGCCGTGCTCGGCGCGATTGGTCCGCATAAAGGCTATGACGTTCTGCTTTCTTGTGCCCGTCACGCTCTCGCACGACGCCTGCCGGTGGAGTTTGTCGTGATCGGTTATACCTCGAACGATGCCCAATTGCAGGCGCTCGACAATGTAGTCATCACAGGTCGCTACAAGGAAGCCGATCTGCCTGGTCTGATTCTGCGTCATAAGGTTTCCATAGCGTTTTTTCCGAGCGTCTGCCCGGAGACTTACGCTTTCACGTTATCGACGGCATTCGCAATGGCTCTGTACCCGGTGGCATTCCAGCTCGGTTCCATCGCGGAACGCATTCGTAACACCGGATATGGAAGCGTAATTCCGCTGACTCATGAACCCGAGGTTTGCATTGAAGCGCTTTTCGCCGCCGCGAACTACGCGAAGACGGCCATGCCGCCCACGAACTTCGTCGCTTCGTACGACAATCTTCTTTGCGATTATTATGAGCTCTCACAAGATCACTACTCTACCGGCGCTCCTGCTGCTGTTGGCAACGGCGAGCTGCATCTCCAGGCCGAAAACGGAAAACACTGAAGCACCCGCGCCGGTACTCAGAATCTCTCCCGATAGCAGCAGTCTACCCAGGCTCAGTACACCTACCGAATACAATCTCGAAACGCTTGGCGAGGTCGTCGAGCCGATTTCGAAATCCGATGTCCGCCTGAGCTCCGGGAAAGACTTGACGGCTACGGGTTGGGCCGTTGATGTCGTTGCGGGAAGTCCGGCCGCGGGCGTCAATATTGTGATTGACGGCAAGCACTACCAAATGTCCTATGGCGCTTCCCGCATGGACGTGTCGAAGCATTTCAATGTCGAGGCTTTCAATTACAGCGGCTTCAGCGGGTCAATTCCCTCCGCGGCCCTCACTCCCGGAAAGCATAGCCTTTCGGTTCAGGTCATCAATCGGAACGGCACGGGAGCCTACGAAGGGAAGCAGGGTTCCTTCGAGGTAAAGTGACGCCGCACCTCCGTAAGTTTCTGCTGTTCTATATCGCCGCGCTATGCGCTGTGTGTACTATCGCTCTGTACTATCCGGGTTTTCTGTCATCTGACGGTGTTTTTCAACTTCGCCAGGCGCGCTATGGCATTCGTGACAACGGGCATCCGCCGCTCATGGCGTATCTCTGGCGCATCCTGGACTTCATGATCCCCGGACCGGCGGGCATGCTCATGCTGCAGACGATCCTCTATTGGTTTTCCCTCGCGGCGATTTGCCGCTGCCTGAACATGGCCACTTGGCTTCGCGTCACGATGCTGCTCGCCGTTGGATTCTTCCCGCCGCTCTTCGGCCTGCTCGGAACCATCTGGAAGGATGTCGCGATGCATACGTTTCTGCTGGCTGCGATTGCCTGCTCTCTGATTGCACGGCGTACAGCGCGTCTGGCGTTCGTCTGGGCGGCTTACGTATTCCTGTTCTTCGCGGCAGGATTCCGGCACAATGCTTTTGCGGCCGTAGTCCCTCTGTTGGTGTGGAACTCACACATCGCGTCCTGTATCGCCGGCTGGCGCGTCTGGCGCACTTCCGCTCTGGCATTCGTCGTCCTGCTCGCGGGTGTCACTTTCATCAATCGCGCTGGTGTAGCGGATGCGCAACTCTGGCGCGGTACGTTGGTACACGATCTGGTCGGCATCTCCGTGCGCACGAACACGAACCTGCTGCCGCTGGAACTGAGCACTGCGAGCGGTCTGTCGCTCGCCGACCTGACGAGCATCTATGTCGGCTGGCATCTGGATTCACTGTTTCATCCGGAGATACGCCGGTTCTTCAAGCTCTCGCCGGACGCCACACCCAGGATCATCCTTCTTGAAGGTGCCGATGGCCGGAAGATTCGCGATGCCTGGCTGTCGGCCGTCAGCGCTCACCCAGCGGCTTATTTGGCGCACCGCATGGAGTTGATTGGCAAGCTCCTTGTCTTCGAAGCCGGAACCCCGTGGATGCCGTATCATGTCCGCGTCGAGCCGAATGATCTGGGTGTGACCTATACGCCGGGTGCGCGCGCAGGCTTGCTCGATAGCACGCTCGGGTTTTTCGCCTGGAAGACACATCTGTATTCCGTGTGGATCTACCTGTTGCTCGTGCTCGCACTACTACCAGTGTTTCGCACGGATCCTGTGGTGCTCAGCGTGGCGCTCAGCGGATTGCTCTATGAACTCAGCAACTTTCTGCTGGCCGCGAGCCCGGATTTCCGCTACAGCAACTGGTTACTGGGTGCGTGTGCTGTTTGTGTGATCGCCGCCGCGGCGCATGTCAGTCAGCGCTTCTCTCGCCGCCCAGCAAATGAGCCTGCCCACTAATCGCATCGTAGGCGAAACAGCGCAGTCTGTAACCCTGCCCGGCAATTTGTGCCAGCGGAAGTTCCGCGGACCAGCCTGTGACCAAAGCCTCGGGCTTGCCGATTCGCTCCTGTATATCCGGCCGGTGCACGCCGGGGAACACGATCGATAGAATCTGGGCGGCGCTGCCGGTCTTGGTCGCTACAACAATGACGGCGTGCGGCCGTTCCTGTCTATCAACCAACCACGCCCAGCCCGACACCTGCAACTTGCCGTCGATCGCGGCGCTGCGTTCAAGCTGGCCATACTCAAGCGAGCCGATGCGCTTCGCGCTGCCCAACTCTTCGATGTGACGGCTGTCCCATAGCGCGGGATGCAGCCAGCCCCGCTGATTCGCAAAGTTGGCCAAGGCTTTGAACTCGGCGTATCCGGCGTGCGGGAAAATGTTCTGGAACTGCGGCAGCTCCATGACGTTAACGCTCGCCAACGCGACCTTGCCGCCGACCTGCCAGAAGTACGAATGGCGCATCAACTCCTCAGCGCGCTGCGTCTGAAGGCCTCGGAAGACAGCAGACGTAAACAGCAGAATCGTGAGCAAGGCCAGCAACAATGAATAGCCGTAGCGGTGAGTGGATGGCTCATCCCAAAGCTTCTCCAGCGTCACTACCGCCAGCGCCACACACGCCACCGGCAAGAGCGCGGATGAAACAACATAGCGCGATGTAAATGCGTATTCCAGGCCAAATGAATGCCGGCCCAGTGTCGCCAGCATTCCAGAGAATATCGAGAACAGACCGACGCAGAGCCAGCCAACGACCACTCCAAACGCCGGAGTCTTCCAATAGATCCGGAGTGCGGTGAAGGCCGTGATGCTGAAGAATACAAGCAGCGCAAACCCGGCGTATTGCGCCAACCTGATCGGCGCATCTGCAACACTCAGCGCGACCAGGTTCCCTGTGTAGGCGAGGAAGAACCCGGCAAACGCATTGAGTCCTGCACTCGGTCCGGGGTTATGGCTGAACGCGGCGCCCAGATCATAGGTCAAGGCGGTCACGGCGCCAAGCCCTGCATAGATGCCCAGCGCCATTCGCTCGTTACACAATTCAGCGATCGATGAGTTTGCGAGCAGTACGACAGCGAACAACCCCCACAGCAATAAGCCGCTGCCGAGTGTGAAAGATCCTATTAGCGCTACGACCGCGCAAGCCACGATCCGCACCTGCAATGACCAGCCGGACCGAGTGCAGCGGATTCCGAAGAGCAGGAAGAGCGGGATGAGCAGGTGCCCCGGCAGCAAGCTCCACAGCCAAACCTGATAGCCCGCCGGGTTGAACAGATAAAAGCAACTTGCCGCGAGCGCCGCGTAAGACGCCAGGCGCAGCGGGCGCCCGGGAATTCGCGTGTTCTGCAGCGCCAGCACGGCGCATGTGATCGCAAGCGCCCAGTTCAGAATCGCAAGCAACAAATGATTCATGCTGGTCAGCTTCCAAAGAGCGAAGCTGGAGAGCAGCAACGCGGACATACGATGACCGGCGAAACCGTAAGTGAGTATGTCGCCAATCGACTTGCGGCCCTCGTCGTAGTCGTAGAGGACTTGCAGGAAGCCCCACTGATCCCAAAAGAACGTGTTCACCGAATACTGAAGGATGTTCTGCAACATCCTGTACGAGAACCAGCCTGCAATCAGAACGAGCAGGACACGCAGAATCAACGAGGGAGCCGACCGGGATGAAGGCATTCGAGTTCATTCCAACATATCATTGCTACAATCACAGCTTGATTCGCCGCCTTCACTACATACTTGCCGCGCTGCTGGCCGTCATTCCGCTGAGCACGCTGTGGATGGCGGCGGTGTTGCAGAACGACATGGTGTGGGGCGATCATGTCGGACTGTTTCTCGACTCGCATCTGCACGAGGGTTTGACGCTCGGGCGCTTGCTGGCCTTTCACAACGAGCACGTGATTGTGACCACTAAGCTGGTCATCTGGCTCGACTACGTGTTTGCGAATGGTGCGCTGGTACTGCCCGTCGTGATTGCCGTGCTGCTGGCGCTGGCGATCCCGGCGCTGTATTCCAAACTGCTGTGCGAAGCGCGAGCGACCGCCTTGGTCTGCGCTGGACTGATGTTCACACTTTATTTCAACGGCATGCTGCTCTGGGACCTGACCTGGTGCATCATGCTGCAGCACTTCTTCGTGAACGCCTGCGCGCTGCTTGCGGCGTATGCGCTCTCCCGCGAACGGGCCGGATTGTTAGTAAGCGCCTGCGCACTCGCGTCGGTCTCGAGCGCGAACGGAATACTGCTGGCGCCGGTTGCCTTACTGCTATCGTTACTGCTCGTAAAACGGAAACTGGCGGCCGCCGCCTTGGGCGCCGTGCTGTGTTTCAGCATTCCCTATGTGCTGGCCTACCGCGTCGTGCGGCCCGCCGCGGGATTGCCGCAGGACTTCTCGATCGCGGGCGCGCTGCACTTCGCCATGCTGTTTGTGGGCGGCGCGTTTTGGCGCGATAGCGATTTCCCCATCGCCTTCAGTTCGGATCATACGTTGGTCAACGCGACGGCGTTCGCGTTCTGCGCTTTGCTGGCGTGGCTGCTGTGGCGGCTATGGACGCGGCGATCCATGCTCGATAGCTTCGAATTATTCCATGCTTTCGTGATCCTGTTCGTGCTGGCCACGGCGCTGTCCGGCGCACTCTACCGTTCGCAGTTCGGCGCCTACGAAGCGATCAACAAGAAGTATGCCCCAACGGCGCTACTGGCCTGGTTGTCGGCCGCTTCGCTACTGTTGCGCGCGAGGCCGGAGTGGTTGGCCGGACGAATGAAGCCCGCACTAGTGACGCTGTCCGTCGTGCTCGCGATCGCGCCGGCGCACATTACCGAGTTCGGCATCTGGCGTATCTGGAAGGATCGTTACTGCGAGTTCACGGCTGTGATCCGCTCCGGCGTGAATCAGCAATCCGCCTGGCTCCAGATTTTCTTCGACGAAGCGCGCACGCGGCAACTCTACGAGACTTTCCAACGCGAACACAAGTATATGTTCCGGCATCCAGCACCATCGCTGCTGGCGTCCCGGCGGCTCGATGTCGCCGTGGCGGCGTACTCGCCGCTGCAAAATGGTTATGCGGTGACGGGCAGCCTGCCGTGGGACGAGGCGCACAAACTGGAGCGCCTCGTTGTATTGGATGCAAACGGCACAGTGAGCGGATATGGCCACGTTTCGCAGGTTCCGGCGAATCCGCATTGGATCGGACGGCTGGATCACCCCAGCCGTCTGAATTGGTTCGCCGCATTTCGCACGGAGCCGGGCGGGGCTCCGCTGAGACTGTGCGCCGTGGATGGCAGCGGAGCCGTAGAGATCGGCAGTCTGCAGCCGCCTACTTCTTAGCGAGCGCCGCTTCGACTTGCGACTTCACCCAGGGGTAGGTTAGTTCGATGCCTTCCTTGAGGAAGACCTTGGGTTTCCAACCGATGGAGTAGATCCGCTCGTTGCTGAAGTTGCGCGACTGGACGCCGACGGGGCCGTCGATGTGCTTGATGACGATCTTCTTGCCGGAAACTTCCGCAACGGTTTTGAGCAATTCATCGACGGTCACATACTGCGGGCAACCGATGTTCACAGCGCCGTGCAGATCGCTCTGCATCAGCAGGTAGATACCCTCGACCATGTCGTTGACGTGCGTGTAGGAACGAATGGCGCTGCCGTCGCCCCAGACTTCCACCGCGCCGCCCTCGGGGGCCTCGGCCACCTTGCGGCACATCGCCGCGGGCGCCTTTTCGCGGCCGCCGCGCCAAGTGCCTTCCTCGCCGTAGCAGTTCTGGAAACGGGCGATGCGCACCTGCATTCCGTAGCGGCGCTCATAGCTCATGGCAACGCGTTCGGAGTAAAGCTTCTCCCAACCGTATTCGTTATCGGGATTGGCGGGAACGGCTTCGGCTTCGGTCATCTCGGGCTCGTCGGCCTTCATGTCGCGATAGACACAGACGGACGAGGAGAAGAAGTAGCGCGGGATGCCCAACTCCGCGGCGAGGTGCGTCATGTAGACATTGATCAGCACGCTGTTGTGCATGATTTCGCACTCGGCGCTGTGGATGAAGCCCATGCCTCCCATGTCGGCGGCGAGTTGGTAGACCTCGTCGAACTTCCCATCGGCGAGTGTGAGTGCGGTGCGGCAGTTTTCTTCCTTGCGAAGATCGAGCACGCAGAATTCATCCGCGGCGGACGGGGAAAATTCGTGTTCCTTGATATCGACGCCGCGAACCCAATAGCCTTCGCGCTTCAACTTCTTTACCAGGTGGGCTGCGATGAAACCGCCGGCTCCACACACTAATGCTCTCTTCATTACTTATCTCCAGTCTCCATAAAATAGTAGCCAATCATGTGGCAAATAATCATGTGCGCATCTTCAATTCGCCCCATGTGTTGCACGGGGGCATTCAAATTCAACTGGGCCAGCGTCGCAAGAACGCCGCCGTCGCGCCCGGTCAGCGCAATCGTGCGGCATTCCATCGCGTTGGCGGCTTCCATCGCTTTCACGACATTGGGCGAGTTGCCGGAGCCGCTGATGGCGATGTAGAGATCGCCAGGCTGTGCGAAGTTCTTCAACTGCTCGGCGTAGGCCACATCGTAGCCGACATCGTTGGCATAGGCCGTCAGCGTCGGCATGTTGTCGTTCAGCGAGAGAATGCGGAAGCGGCTGTCGCGCTGGTAGCTTGCGCCTTTCAGCATGTCGCACACAAAGTGCGAAGCCGTGGCCGCGCTGCCGCCGTTGCCGGCGACGAAAACCGTGCGCCCGTTCGCGCGTGTTTCGCTCAACCAGTCGATCGCCTGGTGCACTTTGGCGAGATCGATCGTCTCGATAGCCTTGTGCAGTTCGTCTTTGTAGGCTTGTGAAAAGTTCATAATTTTAGGAGCTTACTCCAGTTTAGCGTGGGGCGCTCCTGCGCGGGGCAGCGCTGGAATTGTATCCTGAAAGTCTATGCGCGTCTTAGTCACCGGCGGAGCCGGCTACATCGGCAGCCACACCGCCCGGCTGCTTACCGAAAGCGGCCTCGAACCGATCGTGTACGATAATCTCTCCAAGGGGCATCGGCGCGCGGTGCAGTGGTGCCCGCTGATCGTCGGCGACCTGGCCAACCGGGACCTGCTCTACGACACGCTGACCAAGCATCGCATCGAAGCGGTGGTTCATTTTGCGGCCTTCATCGCCGTGGGCGAATCGATGCAGCGGCCGGGCGTGTACTTCCGCAACAACGTCGCCAACACGCTCAATCTGCTGGAGTGCATGAAGGACGCCAACGTCGGAAACATCGTTTTCTCTTCGACGGCCGCGGTGTATGGCGACCCGATCGCGGTGCCGATCACCGAGAGCCATCCACGCAACCCGGTGAATCCGTATGGCGAAACCAAGCTCATGATGGAGCGCGCGCTGCACTGGTATGGCGAATGCCACGGCTTCCGCTGGGCCGCGCTGCGTTACTTCAACGCCTGCGGTGCGCATCCGGACGCGAAGATCGGCGAGGTGCATGAACCCGAGACGCACCTGATTCCGCTGGTGATGCAGGCCGCGCTCGGACAGCGTGAAGATGTGGGTGTTTTCGGCCGGGACTACCCGACACCGGACGGAACGGCGATTCGCGACTACATTCACATTCTCGACCTCGGCGAAGCGCACGTCCGCGCGCTCGAATACCTGAACGCCGGCGGCGCGAGCGGAGCCTTCAATCTCGGGACCGGCAAAGGCCAATCGGTGCAGGAGGTAATCTCGGCCGTGGAGCGTGTCACGGGAACGAAAGTGCCTGTCCGCGACTGCCCGCGCCGCGCCGGCGATCCGCCGGAACTGGTGGCCGACGCTACGCACGCCTTCGAGACGCTGAATTGGAAGCCGCGCATGTCGGATCTGGATACGATTATCGAAACGGCGTGGCGTTGGGAGACCATCGGGCGGCCAAAGCGTTGATTGAGGCTGAAAGGGCTCCTGGAGGCCCGGATTGTGGTGTTTCATGGATTCGTTTCGGGGTTAAGCGCCGAATCTGTATCGTTTTTTCAAGTACTTATGAGTTCGTTTCGCTGATTTTTTTATTTTGGAGCCGATTCTCGGGGCTGAGTTTGTCCTCGCGTTGATTCGGTTTTTGCCGCCGTAAAGTTTCCATATGTCTCCAACCCGGTTCCAGTGTAGTGCACGTGATGGGGGAGATCGAGCGTGAGAATGGGGAAGTTGTTGAAGGGAAGAGAGAAATGATCTTGGTTCCGGTGTCAACAAGATGATGAAGCTATCGATACTCATTCCCATTTACAACGAACGAACTGTCGTAGAGCGGTCGCTGCTAGGCGTGTTGGCCGCGCCCCTACCTGAAAACATGGAGCGGGAACTCATTTTGGTGGACGATTGTTCTACCGATGGAACCGACGCAATTCTAGCTCGGTTAGCCGCCGAGCACGTTGAGATCCGACTCGTGCGACATGAAGTCAACCGGGGCAAGGGATCAGCTGTGCGAACTGCAATTTCTCGCGCCAGCGGCGATTTCTGCCTGATCCAGGACGCCGATCTGGAATACGACCCCGCGGAGTACCCGAGATTATTGCGGCCCTTGTTGGAGGGCGACGCAGACGCGGTATTCGGATCGCGCTATCTGGCCAGCGAACAGACTCGATTGCTGCCCTTCTGGCACTCGATGATTAACAAGACCCTGACTTTAACGTCCAACATGTTTTGCAATCTGAACTGCACAGACATGGAGACTTGCTATAAAGTCTTTCGAACGGATCTTCTGAAAAGCATACCAATCCGCTCGGACCGTTTCGGATTTGAACCAGAAATTACGATGAAATGCGCGAAGCGCAAGTTCAGGATTTTTGAAGTTCCGATTAGTTATCATGGCCGTACGTACGAGGAAGGAAAGAAGATCGGCTGGAAGGACGGGGTCAAAGCGTTTGGTGTCATTTTGAAATTCTGGCTGATCGACGACCTGTATTCCGAGCCCTACGGCCGCGCTTTTCTAAACAACCTCACTGGAACACCGCAGTACTTGAACTGGATGATGCGTCTGCTTCGCCCACACGTAGGAGCTACCGTGCTCGAACTCAGCGCTGGAATCGGGAACCTCACTGGCCGTCTGATGGGCCGCCGGCTTCGGTATGTGGCAACTGAGATCGATCCGCTTTACCTGCATACGCTTCAAAACAGGTTCCTGCGCACCCCGAACGTCTCCGTCGCCCGGTTGGATCCTGCCAGGGATGAAGACTACCGGAACTACCGCGAGTCCTTCGAAACCGTGCTCTGTGTGAACGTTCTAGAATACGCGGAGGACCCTGCTTCCATGTTGCAGTCGATTCGATCCACTCTTCGTCCTGGCGGTCGCGCACTGATCCTGGTACCGCAGAGTCCGGGTTTATTCAGTTCCGTCGATCGCAAAATGGGGCATCTTCGCCGATTCCAGATTGCCGATATGCTGAAACTCGCTGAATCTTCAGGGCTGAAAGTCTGCCGGACGCAGCAAATCAATAAGATTGGAGCGGCGGCGTGGTGGTTCTTTGGTAAAGTACTGCGCCAAGAGCGGATCAACAAGCTTTCGCTAAAGATTTTTGACAAGTCGGTCTGGTGGCTGCGACATTTGGACCACGTCTTGCCATGGAAAGGGCTTTCGCTGTTGGTGGTTGTGGAGAAGGGCGAGTAATCCGGCTGAGAACTCTTGCCGCAGGTAGCCCGGATTGCCCTGCTATAGTATTGTTTTGAGGTTTGCTTTGTTCTGCCTCGATGCGGAGTTGACGCTAGGAAGCGCCGCACGTTCAGTGCCGGTGGGACGGGTCTTTTGTGCCGATTTCTCGCCCCGGCATTTTAGGACAGATTGAATCCGAGCTTGATGTTCGATCTGTGTATGTGGGCATCGCCCTCGGGACGGTTGATAGCTCTAAGTTCCAATGACCCATCCAATTGACGTCCAAGAGATCATGCGTGCGATCAGAGCGCGCATCCGAGACCGCGGGGCCACACAGCGCCCACCCATGCCGCCGATCCCGCAGATCCAACCGCCCAGATCGCCAGATTGGAGCCGCCTCGAAAGGGCCGCCGAAGCGCTGCACACGAAGGAATTTCTTGTTGGAGAGTTGCCTGCTGCGCCTCCCACATGGCGCGGACGGGTCGGATCATTTCTGGTTCAGATCGTCAGGCGTGCCATCTTCTGGTACACGCCTCAAATCCACGAATTCCATCGTGTTGTCACTCGATCCTTTGAGGATCAGCTCACGATGCTCAAGAGTGTGTCTGCGGCAAGTCAGGCGAGTTGGCCGGCGCTGGAAGAACAAAATCGGCAGATAGAAAGTCTGCGAGCAGAAACGGAGCGTCTTGACCAACTGATTGCGAGCCGAGAGGCCGAGATAAGGAAGGGGGTCCAAGCTGAACTCATCTCCAAGATTCAGTTCAGAAAACATCTGGAATCCCGGCTGGATGAAGCCGTGCGCAAGGTCGGCGCCATCGAGATTCGTCTGGATCTGGAAACCGGAGCGCGGCAATCGCTAGAAGCAGAACTTGATGCGTCCCGAGGGCGGATCAGCGACAAACTCAGCATCGAAAGGGATGAGCGGGAACAACTGGCGCAACGCCTAGCCCTGGAAATTGCGGCTCGCGAACAACTTTCTAAGGCGCAGAAGTCTGAGGTCGAAGCTCGCGAGGCACTGAGCCGTCAGATTGTCTCGGAAATGGCCGCCCGAGAAGACATGGAAAGACGCTTGGCCGACCTGCGCGGCTCGCTCACACAAGCAGCGAAAGCGGAGGCAGAAGCCCGCGAAGGACTGGCTCACGGTCTTGCTGCCGAAATGGCCGCCCGAGAAGACGTGGAGAGACGCTTGGCCGACCTGCGCGACTCGCTCACGCAAGCAGCGAAAGCGGAGGCAGAAGCCCGCAAAGGACTGGCTCACGGTCTTGCTGCCGAAATGGCCACCCGAGAGGATCTGATCCGAGAGGACATGGCAGGCCGCTTGGCCGATTTTCGCGACTCGCTCACACAAGCCGCGAAGCTGGAGGCAGAAGCTCGTAACGGACTAGCCCTCGGTCTGGCTGCCGAAATGGCCGCCAGGGAGAATGTGGCACGCCGACTCGACACCGAGATTGGCACCCGAGAGGGACTGACCCAAGCGCTAGGTGCAGAGATCGGCGCACGGGAAGAACTTAACCGTGGCCTAATTGATGAGATGAGAGCCAGGGAGGCGTTGGCCAAGAGACTGGATGAAGAAATTTCAGCCCTGGAATGGGTTACCAGCGCGCACAATGCTGAGACCGTAGCACGAGAAGCACTGGCGGGCAGAGTCGAGTCTGAGATTCAGGTGCGGGAAAACTTATTCCGCGATCTGAGCGCTGCAGTGAACCGCTCCGACGTCTTACAAGGGGAATTTCGCCAGAGTGGAATTCGAGTCGAGCAATTGCGCGCCGAAGTTATCAACCAGAGCCGGCGAGTCTCCATTCTTCTAGAAGAGGCGCGCAAGCGACTCCCAAAACCATTTGATCAAGAGCAACTCACAACTTTGGCACAAGAGGACATGCACGCTCTCGATGCTGTGTACGTCTCGTTTGAAGACCGGTTCCGAGGTTCACGCGAGGAGATAAAAGATCGCTTCAGAGTCTACCTGCCGTTACTGGCTGGGCAGAAACTCGGCTCCGCGAAGATGCCGATTTTAGATGTAGGCTGCGGCCGCGGAGAGTGGCTGGAGTTGCTGAAAGCCGAAAAGCTGAAGGCGCTTGGAATCGACACGAACCGGGTATTGCTGGCGGACTGCAAAGAAAAAGGGTTCGACGTAGCAGAGGATGATATTCTGCATTATCTGCGCAGCCTTCCAGACGCCAGTATGGGAGCTGTGACGGGCTTTCACATCATCGAACATTTGCCTCTGGACGTGCTGATCAAAGTTTTTGACGAAACAGTTCGCGTGCTGAAGCCCGGCGGGATGGCCATCTTCGAAACTCCCAACCCGCGGAACGTTCTGGTGGGTAGTCACAATTTCTATCTGGATCTGACCCATCGCAATCCGCTTCCCTCGCTTACGATTCAGTTCCTGCTGGAGGCGCGCGGCCTGTGTGATGTGCGGGTGCTAAACCTGCACCCCTACCCAGAGTCGGCCAAGGTCGCGGAAGACGGATCAGATGTTGCAGGGCGCTTCAACGAATATTTTTATGGACCACAGGACTACGCGGTGATCGGGCGGCGGGCCTAAATAGTGAGCAGACCTCGAAACGTAAACATTCTTACACCATGCCTGGTGCCTTTTGATGCTATCGGTAACGACGTAGCTCAGATGCGAGCGGTTCTTTTGGAGAGTGGTTATAACGCGCGGATCTTTGCCGAAGGTGTACACCCTGACTGCGGGGATATTGCCGACTCGCTCGACAACGCTCCGGAAAGGCTCTGGAATTCGACAGAAGATATCCTGATCTACCATCATGGCGTCGGCTGGCCGCGCGGTGAAGAGATTCTTTTCAAGTCCCGAAACAAGCTGATCCTTCGCTATCACAACATCACTCCGGCGAAGTTCTTTGTGAACTACTCGGAAGCGCATACCAACGCCTGTGAGAATGGGTATGAGTCCACTCCGCGTATCGCCCAGATTCCCAATAAACTCATTCTAGGGGACTCCACGTACAACTGTGATGATCTGATCGCCATGGGCGCCAGACCAGATGAGTGCCGCGTGTTGGCCCCATTTCATCTGATCGAAGAATTGGGCAACGAGCGTTTTGATATTGGTGTGCTGCAGCAGTATTCAGGCGCTACCGTCAACATTTTGTTCGTCGGCGGAGTTAAACCCAACAAAGGCCACGCACGAGCAATTCGAGTGCTCGCTGAGTATCATCGTCACTATAACGACCGCTCACGTTTGATTTTTGCCGGCGGACTTGATGATCGGCTGAATGGCTATGTGGAAGAACTGCGCCAACTGGCCGCCCAGTTCCAGGTTGCCGACAGTGTGATATTCACGGGCCCAGTGAGCGCCGCTCAGATCAAATCTCTTTATGTATCCGCGGATGTCTTTCTCTGCACGAGCGAGCATGAAGGTTTTTGTGTGCCCCTGGTTGAGGCGATGTATTTCCGTGTTCCGGTGGTCGCATGGAGTACGACGGCGGTGCCGGAAACAATGGGTAATTCGGGATTTGTTCTCGACGACTGGGATGAGTTCGCCTTTGCTTCCCACATCGACCGGATAGTTGAGGACGATCAACTTTCAGATCAGCTCGGAACGTTGGGCCGCGAACGCTATTTGGAGGCATTCGCACCCCATGTTTTGCGAAAATCACTGTGCGGAATTATTACAGAAGTCGCCCATCGAGGAACTTAGTAGCAGTTTCCTGACAAACATGGACCAGAATATAAAACGGTTGCGAGTTGCATGTGTAGTTCAACGCTACGGCCTCGAAGTTAACGGAGGCTCGGAAGCGCTTTGCCGAATGATTGCCGAACGCCTCGCCCGTTACCATGAGGTGGACGTTCTTACGACGCGAGCGGTTGACTATGTCACCTGGAAGGATGAATATCCGGAAGGGGTCACGGAAATAAACGGGGTCCGTGTTCGCAGGTTCGGCGTAGATTATCCGCGAGAGCAGGGAAAGTTCGACGCAAGCTCAGGTGTTGTTTTTGGGGGCGCGCACTCGCTGGATGAAGAAGTCGAATGGATGCGCAAACAAGGGCCGTATTCTTCCAGGTTGCTGTCTTACATCGAAACGGCTCGGGAAGACTACGATGTTTTTGTATTCTTCACGTATCTGTACGCTACCACCTATTTTGGATTGCCGCTGGTAAGAGACCGGGCAGTGCTTGTATCGACCTGTCACGATGAGCCGCCAATTTATCTGGGAATCTTTGACCAGCTTTTTCGCCAGGTGCGGCAGTTGATCTATCTCACACCCGAGGAGCGCACCTTTGTTCATCGGCGTTTCTACGATTGTACGTTGAGCGGTGAGGTAATCGGCATCGGAGTGGATCCGGTCGAGAGTATTCCTCCCGATCCCGAGTGGGACAAGATTCGGGAGCGGCTAGGTGATGCGGAATATATACTCTACGTAGGCCGGATCGACGAGTCCAAAGGCTGCAAGACACTGATCGAACACTTCACCCGGTATGTCCGCGAAACTGACCAACGCAATCTAAAGCTTGTCATGGTTGGAAAAGCTGTAATGCCGATCCCAGACCAGGCGGAGATTATTACTACAGGATTTGTAAGCGAAACTACGAAGATGCATGCGATTCAATCATGCCGATTCATGGTTGCCCCGTCGCCCTATGAAAGTCTGTGCATTTCGATACTGGAGTCATGGCTCCTGAAGCGTCCAGTCCTCGCAAATGGCGACTGCGCTGTGTTGCGCGGTCAGTGTCTGCGAAGCAATGGAGGTCTTTGGTATAGCGATTATGAGACGTTCAAGGAGGCCACAGAGGTGCTCTTAAAGGACCGAGAACTCGCGGGGATTCTGGGTGAACAGGGATACCGGTTCGTTAAGCTCAATTGCATCTGGTCTCGGGTCGACGAGAGGTATCTCGAAGTTCTTTCAATTATCGCGAACAAGTCCGCACAACATACCTCGCCAGCCCTGTGCCGGGTCATGAGCGCACGGCGAATTGCGGAACATAAACCCACCTGATAGGCTGGAACTCGGCACTCTCAAGATGCTCAGCATATTTAATCAACGAATCAAGAGGAGCCTCTCAGTTATCAAGAGTGGTCTCTCAGTTATAAAGAATAGCCTCACCGGATGGCGCTCGGAATCCACTCTTCTTTGGAGTGTTGCATTCATATTCGCTGTGTTTTTCTATTCCTCGGGAAACACAATGCCAGGCGACTTAGGGGACCCGCGACTAAATAATTACATCCTAGAACATTTCTATTTATGGGTCACCGGATCGGTTCCGAGCTACTGGAATGCGCCATTTTTCGTACCATACCATGGCGTCATGGCCTTCTCCGAAACGATGATTGGTTCTGCACCGCTGTACGCGGTGTGCCGATCCGTAGGGCTAGACAAAGAAACTGCTCTACAATGTTGGTATCTGCTCAGTTTCGTGGTGAACGGTCTAGCTTCGCATTTTGCGCTGCGACGGATGGGTCTCGCGGGTTGGTCTTGTGCCGTCGGTGTCGTGATCTTCACATTTGGTCTCCCGGTTTTGGTCAGAGAGGGGCATGTGCAGCTCGCTTATCGATGCGGTGTCCCGTTGGCGTGCTTTTACTTCTACCAAGCGCTAACTCGTAGGTCGCTTCGTCCGCTATTGCTAACGATAATCTTTACCTCGTGGCAACTTATCGCTGGATTCTATATCGGAGTCTTTCTCCTCATAGTGCTGGCTGCACTTGCGGTTTCAACGCTCATTATTTCACCAAGACCCGTTGGCGGCACGCCCACTGGGGAATACAAGGCCGGCTGGATCCGTGAAATCACAGCTAATCGCCAACTCCTGTTCTGGACGTCGGTCTCGCTCCTGGTGACTAGTCTCATTCTGATGAAGTATGCCGCTGTGGCGTCGCAGTATGATATAAAACGTCCGCTTACGGAACTTTATAGCATGCTGCCGCGACCGACAAGCTATTTCATTGCGGACCACTCTCTTTGGTGGGGGTCAATCTCACAAAAGCTGGGCGGTATCCCGATGAGGCACGAGCATAATCTTTTTATTGGTGTTGTGCCATTTTTCCTGCTGGCGTTGGGCTGCCTATTGGCGGTCACAACCCGACGTCGTCAAGCCGTGCAGGTGATGATCATTGTGATTGCAATTATACTTGCGTCAATCACCCTGTATAATGGTCTCTCACTGTATTATAAATTTGCTGAGATCACGAACTTTACCGCAGTTCGCGCTCTTACTCGGATAGTCCTTGTGCTGTTGTTTCCTGTCGCCTTCGTTGCAGCCGCTGGTTTCGAAGCTCTGTCTGTCCGGTTGCAGCGTCGAGGCTGCCGTGCAGTCAGTACATTGTTAGTTGTGTTGCTGGTACTGGAAATCGTGTCAGTAACGCACGGTACGTCGTCAAAAAAGGAGTGGCAGCAGAGAGCAAGGCATTTGACTGACCAAGTTATCGGCAACCATGGCAAGAAACCATCCTTGTTGTTCGTAACGAGGGCTGCTGCCTTGCCGGGAGCCGATGAACTTGTGGAACTCGATGCTATGCATGCGGCGCAAAATCTCGGTATAGAGACAATAAATGGTTATTCTGGTTTTGAACCTTCCGCTCTCACCGCCCTGGATCACTGTGATACTGCGTTCGGCCGGTTGATCGGCGGTCTCGCCACAATCAGTTCAACCACTCCATTCGATTATCAATCGAAGGCCGGACAGCTAATGGTGCTTGGAAGAACGCCGTGCGATCCTATGTGGTATATATCGCCTCCCGGAAAGCGTTCGTACACCACCGGACCACTAGCGCCAGATCAGATTGGAAAAGTGTCGGCAAGCATTTTGAAAACGGAGGTGTTTGACGGAAGCGTCGTTGCCCATATTGCAATACGGAATGATTCGGATACTGTCCTTGCTTCAGTTAGCAGTGGGCGCGCGAGTCCGATAAGTATTTCATGGCAATTTCGGGAAAAGTTCACAGACAAGCCATTGACAGGCTGGGATCCCCGTTGGCGTTTGCCCTGGGACGTTTCCCCTCACGGATCATCGGCTTTTGTCGTCACAGTGGTGCCGCCGGAAACTGCTGGTAAGTTTCAGTTGTGTTTCTCAATAGTGCAGGACGGTGTCGCTTGGTTTCATGACCTCGGATTGCGTCCTCCATGCGTATCTGTAGAGCGTGGAGGACAGCAGTTGAGAGTCGAACCGTGATTTTGGATAACCGTTCAGTCTCTCTTTACAGGCGAAGGAGCGAGATGGTGGTTGTACAACTTTCTACGACGGCCGGCGCACCTCTTCGAAGTAGCCGCATGATGGGAAGGTCAAAGTGCGACGCCTTCGTTGACTGACAATCTCAAAGTTGCAGCAGTGCTAGCTAGCGCTAATGAATACTAACTGCATGCTTGATAAGTGATCCGCACTCGGAGAACGGGAAATATGAATTCTTCTATGAGATCAAATGCGCAAACCGGGCGATCCAGGACATACCTGATCCTGGCAGCAATCTATATTTTTCTGGTCCTGATGGTCATCAGTCAGTCGAAGTCAGGCCGTTTGGCAACCCCTGTTCTTGGCGTGGATTGGGCGCATTCGATGACTTTGATCGAAACCCTTTATTCGGACGGGGCACGGGATATGAATGACGCTGCCGGAAACCTGCAGGAGATGAGCAAGTATCCGGATCTGAGCCATTGGGTGGTGGTATACCTGGCGAAAGTTCTGGGAATCAGCCCGCTCTTTGCCATTCAGGTCATGGTGGGGATTCTATGCATTACTGGCGCATTTCTTATGGCGCTGAAGCTTGAATTATGGGCTCAGATGGCTCCTTCACTAATCTCCCGAACGCTGGTGCTTATTTGGCTCGGTATGACTGTCGCTGTGGGCCTGAATCTGCAGGGCCACATCAAGTACAACTTCTTTTTTGCGCAGCTATTCGGAACCGTGATAGCGATCGCCGCCAACTTGATTGTCACCAGAGTACGAATGCCCGAACCGCTATTGCTGTCCACAGTGATCTGCTTCGGCGGCGTGGTGCTCCCGAATGCACACCTTGTGCCCACGGTCTGGTTTCTACTCTCTGCTCTGATCTACCTGGGCGGAGCGCGCGAGACATGGAGTGGCCGTGCGACTTTAACGGCCGCCGTTTTGGCGCCCGTCGGGCTCTGTTGGTTAGTGAACCCGTCTGTGATGCAAATGATTCGAATTGGGGGAGCGGGTGGTGATTTCTGGCTGCGCACTGTGTTAGTGCAATCGTCCTTCTACATAGCTCTGGTTTGCCTAGCCGCAGTAGGCGCTTTCCTCTTTGTGCTGATTAGAATCAAAAGGGCAGACTCATCGAAGCAGTTGACGGAGATTCTTTCAGGGCAGTCGGGCTTTCTTGCGGCGGTGTTACTCTTGATCAGCCAAATATTGGTTGTCACTGTAGCCGGACGCGGTGAAGTGTACAGCGTAGCCAAATACCTGTACATCTTCTGTCTTGAGTTCCCTAGTGTAATCTATCTCGGCGCAAGTGTTCTGGGTCCGAAATTCTATCAGCAGCCAACCGTACGTTGGAGGGACACCGTCTCTTGGACCGCAATGGTGCTATTCTTCCTATTTCAGTTGCCGTTCCCAACATTCACATACGACCAGACTGCTCTGGTCGAAACCACTGACGCCCTCCGCGAGAATCGCAAAACCAAAAAGTTGCAGGAACGACGATATCCGCAATTCGAGGGGCTCTCTAGTGCAATGAACTACTATCTTGCGATCGGAATACTACGCCTGCCCAGGGATGCGCGTACCATGCATTGGTTTGTGGAGGCGCATGGCGTGGGGGAAACTCCACTCTCCGCGGATTGGCTGGCGCTTGCGCCCACAAATTACGAATATCAACTCTCGACTACAGCCGACGCTGTGCGGAGCGCCTTAGCGGCGGGAAATGAAGTTACAGTCAATGTACGGATCCCGCACGCTTCAAGATTCACGCTCACCGAGCAACTTCCGACCAAGGTGAAAGAGGTCGCTCTTGGTTTTCGTTGGATCGACAAGAACGGCGCAACCATCGAGGAGGGTCGCGCTATTCTTAAGAACGAGGATGACAGACGGGAACGATTCGTTTCCAAAATTCCTTACAAACAACCCGGCGATGCCGTTATGGCTCTTCAAATCGGCATAGTCCAAGAAGGCGTGGATTGGTTCCACACAAAGCAGGGCAAGGCTTTGGATGAAATTCGTTGGCGCTAGCGTGGTGGATGCATTCCATCGACCCCAAAACACCACTTCGGATTTCAAATCGTTCCCGCGCCGAAGATCTGCATCCGCTTGGAAAATAGGACGTTATTCGACTTTACGGAAAATTAGCCGGACAGTAATGACATTTTCATTTGACCCAACTCAGTCTCTCAGAGTGACATTTTAGGAAACCCAATTCGGAAAGCGTCTCGGCAAAAGAACGAGTCAGGTTTATCAATGTTACAATAATCACCGATGCACAGCTTGGCTCATGAGTCTTTGGTAGTCCTCGGCGGGGGGCCGACCGGTTTGGGCGTCACCCGGCGCCTGACAGAAATTGAGGACGTAGCGGTCCGTGTGTTCGACGAAAATTCGCAGGCTGGAGGTTTGGCTTCCTCGTTCGTCGACAGCCATGGTTTCACCTGGGACATCGGCGGACATGTCCTCTTCTCGCACTATCGTTACTTCGACGAATTGATGAACGATTTGCTGGGCGGCGAGTGGCTCGAACATGCGCGGGAATCGTGGGTGTGGATGCGCGACCGCTTTATTCCATATCCGCTGCAAAATAATATTCACCTGCTGCCCCGTGATGAATTCCTGCAATGCGTCAGCGGCTTGATCGAATCGGTGAAGTGTGGTTCCGTCCCCCTGCGGACCTTCCACGACTGGATCGAAGGCAGTTTCGGCCCAGGACTCGCCAAGTCGTTCATGTTACCGTATAACTTTAAAGTATGGGCGCACCCGCCCGCCGAGATGTCCTATCAGTGGGTGGGAGAACGCGTGGCCACCGTCGACCTGATGCGCATCATTTCCAACGCGCTCGATGGGAGCGAAGACAAAGGCTGGGGACCCAACAGCTACTTTCGTTTTCCGCTTCGCGGTGGCACGGGACAGATCTGGAGGACTCTCGCCGACCGGTTGCCGGCAGGTGTTTTCCAGCCGAACCGCCGCTGCGTGCGTATCGAGACAACGAAGCGCGTTGTCCATTTCGAAGATGGCTCCCGAGAGAAGTATGACCGGCTGATCTCCACCATTCCATTGGATGCACTCATTACTATGTCCGATATCGAATCGTTGAAACCGTGCGTCGAACAGTTCCGCTACTCCACCGTGCACGTGGTGGGCATTGGCCTGAAGGGGGCGCCACCACCGCATTTGAAAACCAAGTGCTGGATGTATTTTCCGGAAGACAACTGCCCTTTCTATCGGGCCACGATTTTCTCCAACTACTCCCCCAACAATGTCCCAGATAGTTCGCGTTTCTGGTCCGTGATGGTCGAGGTGTCGGAGTCGCCCTTTAAGCCGGTGGACCGCGACAGCCTGCTCGATTCGGT
This sequence comes from Bryobacteraceae bacterium, assembly GCA_963668605.1. Classification (GTDB taxonomy): domain Bacteria; phylum Acidobacteriota; class Terriglobia; order Bryobacterales; family Bryobacteraceae. The sequence continues at coordinate 6,286,995 of OY764903.1, read as the reverse complement.
CATTGGGGGGCTCTTGGCCACGAAGCTTATCGAGTCGCCAAATGCTGTGGCGAGTGTCTGGATGCATTCCGCCCGCCACGGTTACCCGACCCCCTTTCTGGGCCGCGACCGCTTGATTCAGCCAATCCTCGCCGAATTGGAAAAGGCGAACATCTATAGCCGTGGGCGTTTTGGCGGCTGGAAATATGAGGTATCCAATCAGGACCACTCCTTGATGCAAGGCGTCGAACTTGTGAATCGTCTGGCCTTCGGCACCCCGGAAGTGACCTATTGGTTCCCCGCCGTTGCCAATGGCAACCGGCCCTGATTGGAACATTTATGGTATCCATCGTCATGCCCGCCTATAACGAAGCGGAAATCATCGAACAAACGGTGCGGGAGTGGTACGAGGAAGTAATCTCTCGCATACCGGCCTCCGAGTTGATCGTGGTCAATGACTGCAGTAAGGACAAAACCGGTGAGGTGCTGGCGCGGCTGGCCCAAGAAATCCCGTCGCTTCGGCCGCTGACTCCTCAACGCAATGGCGGCCATGGAAAGGCGCTGAGGTACGGTTTTGACCACGCCAACAAGGGCTGGGTTTTCCAAACCGACAGCGACCGGCAGCATCTCCCCTCGGACTTCTGGAAGGTTTGGGATCAGCGGGACACGAGCGACTTCGTGCTCGGCGTTCGTTCCACACGGGCCGACGGACCAGTGCGTGTCTGTATCACGACCGTCATGCGTCTGGCGAACTTCGCCGTGTGGGGACTGTGGATTCGCGACGCAAACTGCCCATTCAAGCTGATGCGGCGCGAGGCCATGGAAAAAGTCCTTGAGCGCATCCCGCGCGATTCTTTCATTCCAATGGTCATGCTGTCCATCCTTTGCCGGAAGATGAAGTATCGCGTTACGGAGGTCGTCGTGCAGCACCTGCCACGGCGCGGCGGCGAGCAGTCGCTCAGCGGATTGTGGAAGTGGATCAAAGTCGGATCACGCTGCCTGCGCCAGTTGTTGTCATGGCGCATGAGCCTGCTCCGGGACCGCTGAAATGCAAATGCAATCGGAAATTCCGCCCAGGAGATTACCTTTGGCTAAGCAGTTGGTCCGCTTTGGGGCCATCGGCGCTTCCACGGTTGCGCTCGACTTCGGGCTTTTGTACGTGCTGGTCAACCGCGCGCATGCCAATTACTTCGTTTCAGCGTTCCTGGCGTTTACGATTGCTTCCACCCTGAACTACTGGTTGAGTGTGCAATATGTGTTTCTCTCCGGCCGCTTCGGCAAAGGCCGGGAATTTGCCATTTTTATGGCCACCACGGGAGTGGGGCTGGGCTTGAACCAGTTCACCATGTGGGTGCTGGTGGGAATTGCAGGTATCAATTACCTACTGGCGAAGTGCGCCAGTATGGTGATTGTCACCTGCTGGAATTTCCTCTCCAAAAAACGAATCGTTTTCCTCGACTGATCTGGAGATAACTTGTGACAGCATAAACCCCAACCGGCGCGCATACAGGGTCACATGATTTTCCGGTCATCGCAACAGATTCCTGCTAGACGAGAGCCGAAACGCCCAGTCTTTTGCGGGACACATTCCAGCGCCGGGAAGCTTTCTCAACCTGAAAAAAGTGAGGGACTTCCAGCACGGCCTCGGCACCGTCCACTCCTGAGTACGTACGGCTTCACCTTGGCGTGCCCTTGGCTTCGACATCCCACCGTGCGGTTCGCCAGCGATACGTCCGGTTTGCCAAAACGGCCGACCTCAGGGGGTACCCGAATTTCTAGACCCCTCGCCAATTTGGCGTTTTATCAAATTCTCGCTCCGAACCAGAAAAGGCGATGACCGGTTCCGGTTCCGGTTCGCAGTCCCGCCCGTAATCCGTCCGAAAGGATTCGAGGCAGAACAGCACGAGGCCGATGTGGTGGTGCTGAGTGTGGGTTTTGCGGGCGGGAGAGGCTTCACCTATGGGTGCAGAATTGCGCACGAATCTGTGATGAGCCTGAAATCGAAGAATTCCCCGGCGGAAGGCGACTTCCTGTTCGAGATTGATCCGGAGCCGTTGGACGAGTGCGTGACGGCGCTGGGCGGGATTCCGTTGTTTGTGCGCGCGGTGCGCAGTCTGGATGTAGCTGGCAGCGTGAAGCGGAACTTGTGACCTGCCCCCGTTTCTTCTACCAGACGTAACTGAGAATTTCCAGTAATCGTACCGCATATCAGTGGCAGTCAGTGAGCGGGGATGGGGGTCTGGGGCAAGGGGATGGCGTTTGAATCCCCTTGCCCCGGTCATCACTGTAGAAATCCCGATCATGCCGACGCCTTCAACAGTTCTGCTGCAAACTCCCGCGGCGCGCGATACCCCAATGAGCTGTGCGGCCGATCGTCGTTGTAGTCTTGCCGCCAAGCCTCAATCTTCTGGCGCGCATCGATCATCGTCGCAAACAGATTGGCATTCAGGCACTCGTCCCGAAATCGCCCGTTGAAGCTCTCCACATAGCCGTTCTGCATGGGGCGGCCTGGCTGAATGTACACGATTCTGATCTTGTGACCCTCGCACCAGGTCAGAAAATGCCGGCTCGTAAACTCCGGGCCGTTATCGCACCGGATCGCATCCGGCACCCCGCGCTGCTCGATAACCCAGTCCAGCACGCGCGTTACACGGCGACTGGACAGGCAGCTATCCACCTCCAGCGCGGGGCATTCCCGTGTGAAGCTGTCCACCAAAGTGAAGACTCGCAGCGCACGGCCGGTGGCCAAGCCGTCTGCCACGAAATCCATGGACCACTCTTGATTCGCTTTGCTGAGATGGGCTATTGGTACCGCCGGCCGCACCACATGCTTGCGCCTGAGCCGCCGTACTGCCAGGTGCTCCGCACGGTAAAGGCGGTAGAGGTGCTTGTGGTTTACCTTGTACCCACGCCGTTCCAGTAGCGCCCCCAGCCGCCGGTACCCGAACCGTGGTTTCTGGCGTGCCAAGGCGATCAATTCCTCGCGCAGCGGCCCGTCTTCATCCGGCCGCGGCTCATATCGGTAACTGCTGCGATCGATCTCCAGCAGCCTGCAAGCCCGGCGCTCACTGACGCCGTGTTCGGCAATCATGGAAGCCACATCCTGCCGACGGCCTACAAGCTCCAGCCGTTTTTTCGAATCACTGATTTCAGCGCTTCGCGGTCGAGGCTGAGATCGGCAACCAACTGCTTCAAGCGCCGGTTCTCGTCCTCCAGTTCCTTCAGCCGCCGCGCCTCGTTCACATCCATGCCCCCGTACTTGCTTTTCCAGGTGTACAGGGTCGCTTCACTGACGCCCAACTCCCGCGCCAACTCGGTGACCTTCCGGCCGGCTTCCATCTGTTTCAGCGCACCAATGATCTGTTCTTCGCTGTACCGCGTCTTCTTCATCTCGAGGTTCCTCTCCTTCGTTTAAAGTCCGGAGATCCTCAATTATCGCTGGTTGAGTTTTCGGGGGGCAGGTCACTTGCAGTTGAAGCAGCGCGAACGGGGCTTGGACGAGGGCACGTATGTGGAGAGCTTTCTGGTGCTGAAAGCGGTGGTTGGAGATTGTCTGGAGGGTTTCGACCAGTTGCGCGAGGCTGCGGATCTGGAGCAGATGCTGAGCTATGCGGCGCCGAGCGCGGAAGCGGCGCGGAAGTTCCTCTACCGCTTTCATGAGCAAGAGCGCATCGAGCAAGCGTAGTGGGAGTTGGCGGTGGAGCGGGTGAGTTATGTCCCTGAGGAAAGTGCGCCGCTGCGCGGTTTGGCGCAAGTCAATCAGGATCTGGTGCGGGAGTTGTGGCGGCGTTGCGCGGATCAGCGAATCGCGACGGTGGACCTCGACTCGACCATCATCGAGAGTTGGAAGAAAGAGGCGAAGAAGACCTACGAAGGGTGCGCGGGCTATCAGCCGATGTTGGCGTTGTAGGCGGAGCTGAACGTGGTGCTGGCGGACGAATTCCGGGATGGCAATGTGCCGGCGCGGCAGGAACCGGTGCGGGTGGCCCAGCGTGCGTTTCAGGCGCTGCCGGAGACGGTGGGACAACGTTACTTTGAGGGGATTCGGCCTGTGACGAAGAGACGTTATTGACGTGGCTGCGCCACGAACAGCGCGAGGAGGGCTCGGGGCGGGCCGGATTGGATTTGCGGTCAGCGCACGGATGAACCCGATTCTGCGCGAAGAGATTCTGGCCACGCCGGAGGAGCGCTGGGAGCGTACAGTGAGGACAGCCAGGTGGTCAAGGAATGCGCGCAGGTGGAGTACTTTCCCGAGGAAACGGCGGGAAACCGCTACCGGGAAGCACTGCGCTGCGTGGCGCTACGGATCCGGAAGAAGCAGGGGGAGTTGTTCGGGGACGGAACGGCGGTGAAACACTTTGCGGTGCGACGCAACCTGTGGGAGTGGAAGCCGAAGCGGCTGCTGGAATGGCATCGCGAGAAGACGGGCATGATCGAGGCGGCGCACAACGTGATCAAGAACGAGTTGGCGGGCGGGGTGATGCCGTGTGGACGCTTCGGGGCCAACGCGGCTTGGTTTCGACTGGCCGTGCTGAGCTACAACGTACTCACGGCGCTGAAGCGATTGGCGTTGCCGGCGGAGTTGCTCGGGGCTCGGCCGAAACGGCTGCGGTTTCTGATCTTCCACACGCCGGGCAAACTGATCCGGCGTGCACGGCGCAGCATTCTGCGCTTGAGGCGGAGCGTGAACCGCTTCAGCAACTGGATCGGAGCGCTGGCGAAGCTGCCGTTGCCATCGAGCGCCTGAAGCTTCTTACGGACGGATTATAGAAGGCCATTTTTGCGCAGGCTGAGACGGAAGTGTGCCCGGCGACCCGAGTCAAGCGCCATCCAGCGGCATCCTCAGCCCAACGCAGTTCACTGTCGCCGCCACAAACGCACTCCTGCCGCGCCCAACAGGCCGCTGAAGTGAAAAAAACGCGGGCCACCCCGGTTTGGCCAAGGCTTATGGACGGATTACGGACACTACTGCACCGCCACTCGCCCGCTGTAAGCCTCAATCACGGCCCGCGTCTTGCCGTCCATCATCAATTCTCCGTGGTCGAGCCAAATGGTCCGCTCGCAGAGGTGTTCCACCATGCCGGCCGAGTGGGAGACGCAGAGCAGGGTTTTCCCGGCGCGCTTGAAGTCCATGATCTTTTCGAAGCACTTGGCCTGGAAGGCGGCATCGCCCACGCCGAGGATCTCGTCGATGATGAGCACATCGGGATCCATATTGATAGCAACGGAGAACGCCAGGCGCATGACCATGCCGCTGGAATAGGTGCGCAGCGGCTCGTCGATAAAGTCGCCGATGCCAGAAAAATCCACGATGCTGTCGTAGAGTTCTTCTGTGCGCTTGCGCGTCAATCCGAGGAGGGATGCGTTGAGCGAGAGGTTCTCGCTTCCGGTCAAATCGAAGTGAAAGCCCGAACCAAGTTCCAGCAGACCCGCCACGCGTCCGTTGACGGTCAGTTCGCCGAGGTCGGGTTGCGAGAGACCCGCCACCAGACTCAAGAGCGTGCTTTTGCCGGCACCGTTCGTCCCTACCACCGCCACGCTCTCACCCTTCGCCATACGGAACGAGATGTCCTTGAGGGCGTAGAAACGTTCTTCGCTGCGCTTCTGTCCGAACCACTTGGTCACGTGATGGCGCAGCAGAGCCTGGCCCGTATGCCGTGAAAAGCTCTTCGAGATGGAGTCGAATTCGATGGCCGTCTGTTGCTGGTTCATAGGTAATCGTAGAATCGCAGTCGCAGGCTCCGGAATACTCCAAGTCCAACCAAGAATACCAATGTCGAGCTAAACGCCAACTTCCAGAGCAGGGTATCCGGCGGAACGACTCCGTCCAGCAAGATGTTACGACAGGCCAGCACCAGCGCCGCCACGGGATTGTACTGATACAGATCGCGGTACTCCATCGGAATCATCGAGAAAGGATAGACGATCGGGACCAGCCAAAACAACAACACATTGGTCGATTCGACCACGTAGCGCATGTCGCGGATATAGACGTTCAGACTCGAACAGATCAGAGCCAAACCGCACACAAACATGATCTCGCAACCCCAGACCAAAGGCAGCCAGCACCACGCCATAGTGACGCCCTTGCCAATCGCCACCACTAAGATCAATAGCAAGGCTATCTGGATCAGCAGATGCACGCAACTGGCAAGCACGCTTGCGATCGGGATGATCTCGCGGGGCACCATCACGCGCTTAATCAATCCGGCATTGTCCACCAGCGAAGTCGTACCGACCACCCAAGCTTGCGAGAAAAAGTTGTAGGGCACCAAGCCGCACAAGACAAAAACGCCAAAATTGGGAATCCCGTTGTTCGCGAAAATGCGGGTGAAAACAAACCACAAAACTCCCATCATCACCAGGGGGTTGAGCAGCGACCAGAAAACGCCCAGCGACATATTGCGATATCTGATCTTGAAATCCTTCAGGACCAGGTTCTCGATGAGGAAGAGATAGTCCCCACTCCACGCCATCCGATGCGCGCTCGGGGCTGGAACAATTGCTGTGGACAACGAGATTACTCCTTCGCCAAAGGTCCGCCTATTGAACGGACAACAAATTTCTATTCTATCAAACCCGGCGACCAAGCCACGCGGGTGTGTGAGGGTGTGGAAGCATGGCATAGCATACGATGTGCACGACCTCCGGGGCTGAGACCAGCCTTTCGCCCCGTTCCGGGGCTCGGTATCTCTAACGCGCTATTCCACACGGCTCACGCTATTCCCCACGGCTCACGCCGTGGGCTATAATTTTTCGCCCTTCGGGCTTCGCGAACATAGACCACACGGCTCACGCCGTGGGCTATTGCCTTTCGCCCTTCGGGCTTCGCGAATGTAGAAACCCCAGAGGCACCCTACTTTTCACCCTGGACGATCCGTTCGTGCGTCCAAATTTTTCTGAGGCCAAAGGGAAGCGGCACGGGTTTCGTCGTATCGTAGCGCTCCGGTTGCCGGGCGGCGACGATCTCGATGACCTTTTCGACGAAGATGGCCGGCAGCCGGATTTGCCCGAAATAGGCCTTTTCGATGGAGAATTTGCCTTGGCCGTTCCAGGCGTAGAAGCGCAGGTCGACCCAGATCGACTTCTTGCCGCTCAACACGGGGCGCAGCAGCATCGGGATCGTGCCTGGCTTCCAGCGCTCGACTGCGTCGAAGTCGATCACGGTGTACGTCGACAGGTAGTCGCTCGGAAAGGCCTTGACGGTGATGCTTTCCAGGCCGGGACGCGGCGTGAGACGGAGGGAGTACTTGAGATAGTCGTTGATCTCGTTCTCCGTCAACGCGAACGACACATGTGGAGTCTGCGGCGCGCGCAGGCGTTCGAAGAGGCCGAGAACTTTGACGACGGCGGGCGATTTGGCGGACTGCGCAGCAGCCACGGACAAGCATGCGCAAAACAGCAGCGCAGCGCGGAGAAATGGCTGGATCATTATATGTAGCACTAGCTCTTAACGACGTCTCCCACGCCGAGGGCGACGCAGTCGGACTTGACCATTTCGTGGATCAACTCGGGCAAAGCAATCGCGGCTTGCCACCCAAAGCGCGCTCTGGCCTTGGATGGGTCTCCGATCAGCAGTTCCACTTCCGCCGGACGGTAGAGGGATTCGTCGGTGACGACGTGATCGCGATAGTCGAGGCCGGCGCAGGAGAAGGCCTGCTCCACAAACTCGCGTACTGAGTGCGTCTGGCCGGTGGCGATCACATAGTCGTCGGGTTCCGGTTGCTGCAACATGCGCCACATCGCGTCCACATACTCGCGAGCATGGCCCCAATCGCGCTTGGCCTCCATGTTGCCCAGTTTGAGTTGCCGGGTCTGACCGGCTACGATCCGGGCGACGCCAGAGGTGATCTTGCGCGTCACGAATTCATAACCGCGGCGCGGCGACTCATGGTTGAACAGGATGCCGCTGGATGCGTGCATCCCGTAGGCTTCGCGGTAATTTCGCGTCAGATCGAAGCCGGCCACCTTGCTGATGCCATAGGCGGAGCGGGGATGAAAGCGCGTAGTCTCGCGCTGCGGGGTCTCTTCGACCTTGCCGAACATTTCGCTCGTACCTGCAAAATAGTAGCGGCACTGCGGGGCGAACTGCTTCAGCGCCCCGAGGATGTGGTGCGTACCGTTGATATTGGTGTTGAAAGTTGAAAACTCGTCATCGAACGAATAGCTCACGAAACTCTGCGCGGCCAGGTGGTAGCACTCCTGCGGCTCAACGGCCTTGACCACGTTGAGGATGCTGGCATAGCTTTCGAGAGACGCGGCGTGAAGTTTTACGCCGTCCAGAATCTGGATAATCCGTGAGAGGCGATGGAACGGATCCTCGAGCGCGAGCCTGCGAACAATGCCGTGGACCTCGTAGCCTTTTGCGATCAAAAGTTCGGCTAAATAGGAACCATCCTGACCGGTTATGCCGGTAATTAATGCTCTTGGTTTTGACACCGATATAAATCCTCGTTACGATGAACTACTGTTATTAACCAGAATATCACCGCGAAGTTGCGCCCTCGGATGGCAGATGGATCAGGGCGCCTGAAGCCGGTTCAGTCGTTCCATCTGCCGGGCGACCGCGGCGGCGCTAAATGACTCCCGCACCAGGCTGCGGCCACGTTCCGCGCGGCGTTTCGATTCCTCCCCGTTTTCAAGCACTTGCCGCATCAGGGCGGCGAGATGCTCAACGGATGGGTCGGCCCAGGCGTAGCCTTTCTGATACCACTCGTAGTCGGTATCGAGCGGAATCAAATTGTAGTCGATCAGAAAACTATTTTCCGCGCTGGTAAAATCCATATTGCCAGAATACCCGGTGGCGATTACGGGCTTGCCATAATACATGGCCTGCGCGATGTTGAGGCCGAAGCCTTCACTGCGGTGCGGCGAGACGAAACAATCGCTCAACTGGAACAGGCTGTAGACCTGCTCTTCCGTCATCGTTGTCGAAATGGTGCGAATACCTGGATTCCCGGCGCAGAAATTTTCGAGCGCGCGTACGCCGGTGACGTCATCGCTGGCGTGGTGGTATTTCAGGGCGAGCACGACATCCTTGCGGCCGCGGAAGGCCCAGCGAAATGCGCGGATGAGCGCGAAAGGATTCTTGCGCTCCAACGTGCTGGCCACGTCGAAAACATAGAGGAATACGAAAGCGTCCTCCGGCCAGCCCAGCGTTGCGCGGCTGAGAGCAGGTTCTTCGGGCAATCCGCCGACCACATAGGGAATGCGAATCAGCGGTGCTGCGCAAACCGGTTTGAGCGCATCGGCGACATAGGCGCTGGGAACCCAGACTTCGTGGAACAGGCGACTGGCCTGCAGCCAGTCGGGATAGCCGGCGTGCAGTTCCCAAACCCAAATGCCAATGTTGTAGCGGTCCTGCAGCGTTCGCTGGCTGTAGTGGTGCAGAAAGTAAGGCACCATGTTCGGATTCTGGTGCAGAATATTGATGGCGTAGGTTCCGCGGTCCGGCGTGAACTCCGCTTTCTCCAGGATTTCTCTTCCCCAGACCGGAACGTCCACAACACCCACATTGGGCGTCACCAATTTCAGAGCGTCAAGGTATCCATGCGCGGCGCTGGCCAAGCCGTTTTTCATGGAGTGGAAACCGAAATAATTGATACCGAAGGGATGATCGCGGAAGAGTTGGGCGGGATCGGCCAGACGGAAACTTAAAAGCCCGCCCGGGCGGCCCTCGTCCTCACCATGTGCGGCCCAATGAGCATAGCCGGAGGTAAACACGCCCGCACGCAGGGAGGCGGCCACGTCCGGATTCATGCGCAAGTAACGCGCCTCGTCCCAGTCATCCGGGCATTCGCCGGACGGAGTCTTGATGTCGTCGAGGGAGGTGAGCCGGCCCTCCGCTTTCCCATGCTTGAGCCAGTGCGCGTAACCGGTCTCAAACTGCCCCCGGCGGATCGCGGCCTCGACGTCTGGATTCAGGTCCAGGTAGGCCATCTCATCGAAACTTCGGGGGTTGTCCATACGCACTGGGGTCTTAACTGTGATGATACGGCATTGGCCTCGTCTCAGTCGATGCGCGATTCCCAGATCCGCAGGCCGAAACGGCTGAGGTGAATGGGAATGTTCTTGTATCCGGGGTTTGCGGCCTCGATCGCGCGGAGCATTTCACGGCGCGCCGTGCGCAGCGGATCATTTAGCAGCGTGACGGAACCGCCCGCACCGCCCGCGCCGTTCACCTTCCAGCCGATTGCGCCGTGGCTGCGCGCGATGTCGATGATCTCCTGATGGTGCGGACCGATCAGCGCCGGGTGCAATCCACGCTGGGCCTCGGTGCTCTCGGTCATGGCGCGGCCCAACGCCGGGAAATCGCCGGCATACAGGGCATCCTTCGACTTGGCGGCGGTGGTGCGGAGCACGCTCAGTTTGGGCGTTTCCGGGCCCGCGTCCTCCAGTTCCCGGATGACCATGCTGTGCGTTTCCGAAGAGCTGTGGGTATGGCCCACATAGATCAGCGAGAGGCGGCTTTCGAGTTCCCACCAGATCGAATCCGGCAGATGGAGCTGGCTGACGGACGCGTCGGGGTACTCGTGCATCTCGATGTAGTTGATGCCGCCGTAGGCGGAGGCGATCTGATCCTGAATGCCACACTGTTGCTTGAGCAATACCGTCTCGATCTTCTGCGCGGCCGCGGCCACCTGATGAGGTGCGAGGCGGCCGGGCGTCAGCGCATCGAGCGCGCCGATCACGGCCACACTGACGGCGGCGGAGGTGCCCGTCGAGCATCCACCGGGAGCTTCGCTGAAGATCGAGACTTCGATCGCATACTCCTTCGGTACGTGCATGTAGTCGATCGCGGCTTCAATCAGCGGGTGCTTGTCGTAGACACCGTTGGACGGCTCCAGAGTGTAACGCTGTCCGTAGTTTTCCGCATTGATCGTGATTCCGGCGTGTTCGGCCGAGCGCTCGAAGACGCGCATCTGTACTTCGACATAAGGGTAAACCGCGATATTGAAGACGCTGCCGTAGCGGGCGAACCAGGTGTCCGTCCAGCCTCCGTTGTCACAGACACGGATGGGCGCGACGCTATTGACGATACGGCATGGCGTTTGGGTCTTGTTCACTTCACTTGTGTATCATTCTTCGCGGTGCGGCGTCATCTGTTTCTATTTTCCGGGGTGTGCGACACAGAAATGAGATCAGGCGGACAGCCACGTCATCATGTGAATCTGCGCATGTTCGCTACTGAGCCTTGTTGCGAACTGCCGAGGGGCGAACGCCCTCGTTCGCGGGAGATCCCCAGGTCGCTCATCCTGCGCTGGACCATTGGCGGCGGAGTCCTCGCGGAATCCTCGGACCAACCAGGGGATCGGGTCGAGTGCCGAGGATTGCGCCCCGGCACCCTCCCACACCACCGGACGTGCGGTTTTCCGCATCCGGCGGTTGAACCCGGCGACGTTACTGCGTGGCAAGATCCGATGGAAACAGGAAGCCGTACCTTCGTAAAACCGATTTGCTCAGTGCGTTTTGCAGCACGGGTTCTTTGGCCACTGCCCAAGCGCCGCGGCTACTGCCCGCGACACCAAGATCGCGACCGCTGATCCCCAGTCGACGCAACCGTCGAAGCCGGCCTCGTCGGTCGTGCCATCTCAACCAGAAGCATTTCCGGATGTGCCTGCGCCCCCAAGCTTCCAGGTCCCGCAGTGGCCTCCGTACTTCGGCCAGTTGGAAGTAACCCCACCAGCCTCGCACGTACCGGCCCCACTCATCGCGCAGTTGGTTGCTGCTGCGACTGCGGCGGCCATCCCACATCTGCCTCACCTTTGCCTTGAGTCGCTCCAGGCTTTCCGGTGCGATTCCGATCCGCTTCTTGCGATCCAGTCGAAAGCCCAGAAACTTGCGTTCCCAGACCCTCCCCGTTCCGCTCTTGGCGGTGTTCACCTGCAAGCGCAGATGCTTCTCGATCCAGCCCTGTACCGAAGCCAGCGTCCGTTCCGCCGCCGCTTGACTGCCTACGTAGATATTGCAGTCATCCGCATACCGGCAGAATCGGTGCCCTCTTCGTTCCAGTTCCTTGTCGAGCGCATCCAGATAGATATTGGCCAGCAGCGGAGACAGCGGCCCGCCTTGCGGCGTGCCCTCCTCACTGGCTTCCACCAACCCGTCCACCATCGCTCCCCGCCGCAGGAATTTCCCAATCAAATGCAACACCCGTTTGTCCCGGATCACTGGCGCGACCCGGCCCATAAGAATGTCGTGATTGACGTGGTCGAAGAACTTCGTGATGTCTAGATCCACCACCCAGTCCTTCCCTCCCTGCGCATATTGCTGTGCGGCTCGCACGGCGTCCTGTGCGCTGCGCCCCGGCCGGAATCCGTAACTGTGCCCGCTGAATTGCGGATCGAAGACCGGTGTCAGCACTTGCAATAACAACTGCTGTATGAACCGGTCCTGTACCGTCGGGATGCCCAGTGTCCGCGTGCCCCCGCTTGGCTTCGGTATCTCTACCCGCCTCACGGGGCTTGGAACGTAGGTCCCCTTCAGGAGTTTGTCTTTGAGGATCCACCAGTTTGCCTTCAGGTGCGGTCCCAGTTGGGCCGTAGTCATCCGATCAATGCCAGCCGCGCCCTGGTTGCGTTTTACCGCCTTCAGGGCGGACTCGCAATTCTCGTCCGCCACGACCGTTTCCATCAAAGTCTCGTACATTGCTCTCCGTCGAAAGGTTCGCGAAGCCCAGCATGGTCTCTCCGCAGTAGGTTCCCGGCGGCTGCACCGCCTCTTCCTCCCGCACTCACGAGTTGGCTACCGTAGTTGTTGCGCTCGTGATTCGAGTCCTCATATTTCGCCGCTCTTCAGTTCCTTCTCTAGCTCCGTTCCTTGGTTCTTCGGCCCTTCGCTCCACCGCCGTTACGCGGCTTCTCGGCTACTACGGCCTCTGCTGACTTCTCTCCCGCTCTCGCCGGAGAGATCTCCCCAGGTAAGGTGCAAAATCTGTCCCCTCGCGCCGACTGGCTCTACCTGATGCGTCTTGATGACCTTTGGGCTTCGCTGTTCAACGCCAACTTGCCGCCCGCACCCGGCCTCACTGCCAGTTCGTGTTCCTACGGTCGAAGGTTTGCTACGCGCTGCTTTCAGCTTCGCCTCGCGGCTACGCCTTGCGTTTCGCTACGGTTGCCGTCATCGGCTCCGATTGGCTCCTTTCATCCAATTAGATTCTGCCCATGCTGGGCACACGTTGGTTGCGGAACTGGGGTTCCGCCCTCCGAGTGTCTCCACTTCCATGTCGCAGACCCTATTTCCCGCACCAGGCGTTGCAGACGCGGATCACCTCCGCGGCTTCCTCGTCGCTCAGATACGGATGGAGCGGCAGGCTGACTTCGCTGCGGCAGAGTTTGAGGGCGTTATCGCAGTTTCCCACCACACCGAAGGGGACGCGGCTGAGGGCTTCCTGCTCGAAGATGCATTTGGGGTAGTGCTCTCCCGTGGCGATGCCCTGTTCGCGGAGGTACTGAAGAAAGCCGGCCTTGCGGACTTCGGCCACGAAGACGGGAAACAGATGGTGGCAGGGCGATTGCTGCGCCGACGGCCGCGGCACACGGATCAGCGGGTGATCGATCGCCTCGGAATAAAGCCCCGCGAGTGCGCGCCTACGCTCGGTCCATGCGGCCAGGCGAGGCAGCATCGCGTCGCTCAAGATCGCCGCGTGCAACTCGTCCAGGCGGCTGTTGCAGCCCAGCCGGGTATGCTCATACTTCGCAGTCTGGCCGTAGTCGCGATAGAACGCGGCTTCACTGGCGAGTCTTGGATCGTTCGTCAGAATCGCGCCGCCATCTCCCATCGCGCCCAGGTTCTTGGTCGGGTAGAAACTGGTAGCCGCCATCTGCCCGGCGCTGCCTGTAGGACGGCCGCCCCACGCCGCAAGGATCGATTGCGCGCAGTCTTCCACAATGTTAAGCTCGAACTCCTCGCGCAAGCGCTCAAGCTGGTCAAGATCGAGACAGAACCCGTAGAGATGTACGGGAACAAAGTAGTGAATGTCCGGATTCTCGCGCAGCACGCGCTCGACGAGATCGAGGCGCACCAGACCGGCGTCGTCACAATCGACGAAGACGGGAACCGCGCCCAGGCGAATGATCGCGAGCGTCGTGGCGAAAGCGGAAATGGGTGTCGTCAGGACCCGGTCGCCAGGCTTGCAGCCAAGCACGCGCAGACAGATCTCGATCGCATCCAGCCCGTTACCGACGCCCACGGCGTGCCGCAATCCCCAGGTTTTGGCCAAGCTGTCTTCAAATTTGGAGACTTCGCGGCCGAGGATGTACCAGCCGCTTTCCCCCACTCGTTCGACTGCGCCAAGCACATCGCCGCCGGCGTCGTGCCAGAACCGTTTGAAGTCGTTTGCCTGGATCATTTTGCTTTGCAGAGCGCCTTGAACTCAGCGTAGTCGCGGATGTAGTCCGCCGGGTCATAGATATCGGAGGTGAGCGCCATCAGGACGCCGTCGCTCGAGTACTTGTACTGTACGCCCCAGACCATGGGAGGCAGATAGATACCGATGTTGGGCCGGTCGAGGACAAACTCCTCGCGATTCTGGCCGTCATCAGCAATGATATGACAACTCCCGTTCACGCACACGAGGAACTGTTCCAGCGTGCGATGCGCATGTTCGCCGCGGATTTCCTTGTTGGCGACGTCGAACACAATGAAATAGCGCTTGACCCAAAACGGCAGGTGCTGCCCCACCTCGCCAAACGAGAGGTAGCCGCGCAGATCTTCGACATAGGGCAACTGGTGCAGCGTTACGCCCTTGACGCTGGTCTTGCGGATCTCCAACGCGCCCTTGGGAGGCTTGGCGTGCGTTGCGGCGAGTGCGGGCATATCCTCATAGCCGATGATGCGGGCCGGGTTTCCGGCAACCACAGCGTGTGGCGGAACGTCGAGCGTCACTACTGCGCCCGCGTTTACCCTCGCACTTGCTCCGATGGTCACGCCCGAAAGCAGCGTGGCGTTCGTGCCGATCGCGGCGCCACGCCCGATCGTGGTGAGATCGGAAGCGCGCGGCTCCGCTTCGGCGCGGGGGAAGCCGCGGTCGGCGAGCGCGGCATTCGGTCCGATAAAGACATGATCTTCAACCCGCATGCCGCTCCAGAGCTGCACTCCATTGCGGATCACGACGTCGCTGCCGATCTCCACGCCACCTTCGACATAGACATGATCGCCGAGCTGGCAGCGAGAGCCGATGCGCGCGCCTTCCAACACATGAGAGAACGCTCCGATGCGGGTGTCGTCGCCGATCTCTCCGGTTTCCACCAAAGCGTGCTCGTGCTTGAAATACTTCATCCGTGCTCCCTGTTGCGGCAAGAGTTAGATTGAGTCGAAACGACCCATCATGATAACCCATTCCCACGCCGCGCACGGCTGGCAACCGGGACGCAATCGACGAGTCCGTGACGAGTTACGAGGGAAGGAAGCGGGTTGCAGTTTTCGTAATAGGCAGAACTGCGCTCCCGCGCACTTTGGGCTTCCGTGCGCGGGAGGAATTCGCAGGGGACTCTTAGGCGCCCAGGTCCCAGCGGCGGAAATAAAGCGCTTGGCGGACGATGGGCAGCGTTCGCTTTTCCAGGTCGCGCATCTGCGCTTCGCTGAGCGGATTGAAGTTTGCCGCCAACGCGACGTTCTGTTCAATCTGCGCAACAGTGTCGACGCCGATGATCGTCGTGCTGACCGGCAGCGACATGTTATATGCGAGCGCTTCCTGAATCGTGATGGCGCCGGATTTGTTCGTGCGCATGCGCTCCTGCTGCTCGGCGACGGGTGGCGGCGTCCATGTGGACAGTATGCGGCCGCGCGTAGCCACCTTCATTCCGATGGTGCCCATTTGCATCTATTGCGCGACCGGCAGCAGGTGTTCGATGAAGCTGAGGTAATGCCGGTCGGCAGCGTTCATGGCCATCAGGATGGTGTCGTAGCGGTAACGCCGGATCGCGTCGAGCAACACGTTCGGTTCGAAGTGTCCGGTCACGCCGAGAAAACTGACCATCCCCTGCTCGCGCGCCTTTTCGAGCGCCTTCATCGCGCCATTCGGTGCGAAGATCTGCTCGAGTTGCTGCTGCGTCTGAAGGTTATGAATCTGCCAAAGGTTGATGTGGTCCGTCTTGAGATTCGTGAGCGTAGCGTCGAGCAGGCGCATCGAGCCGTCGTACGTGCGGTCCGCCGTCTTGCTCGTAAGAAACACTTCCTTGCGGCGCGACTTCATCACCAGGCCGATGTGTTTCTCGCTGGTGCCGTTGCCGTAACCAGCGGCGCTGTCAATGTAGTTGACGCCCAGGTCGATCGCGCGATTGACGATGGCTTCCGATTCCGTTGCCTTCCCCGGAATCTCTAGCGTCGCCTGACCACCGAGACTCAGTATGCCAACGCGGTATCCGGTTCGTCCCAGGTTGTGCGTGGGCATTGCATTGTAGGTGCGCGGATTGTGTGGGAGCGGACGCTTGCCCGCGGCTGGCTGTGCGGCCGCGACGGCTGCAAGACTGGTTCCCAGAAAAGTGCGGCGGTCGATGGAGCTTTTCATGCTTACATTGTGGAGCTAACGCTTGCATGGACTCAAGAGGTAAGTTTTCGCGGTGACGCCCGGCTTGCTCTCCGATAGCTCGACTCATTGGAAGATTCATTTTGCCGGTCTGCCGTGGTCCAGGCAGAGCGCAACCAGATCGGAGATATTCGCTTCGCCCACGCACATGACTGTGTCCGCGCCACCCCAATAGATTTTTACGGTTCCATCGGACTCAGGAACAGCCCCACAGGTGAACACTACATTGTGGACATATCCCGTAATTTCCCAGGGGTCTTCCGGCTGAAGGATCCACGAATCGCCGACTCCGATGATTCTCGCTGGGTTCAGTAGATCGTGAAGAGCCACCCCCAGGCGATAGACCGATCCGTCCATGGTTTGGAAAACACCGTGATAAATGGACAGCCATCCCTGCTCCGTTTTGATGGGCGGCGCGCCCGGACCAATTTTCATTTCGTCCCAGTGATAGGGTTCAGGCCTCATGATGAGCTGGGATTCACCCCAGAAGCGGAGATCTGGAGAGTAGGAGATCCAGATGGACCAGGGCGCGATTTCGGAATGTGGGCGGTCCAGACGGGCGTAGAGGCCGTCGAACTTCTCGGGAAAGATCACCACATTGCGATAGTCCGCCTCGGTGATCAGCGAGATCCTTTCCACCTTACGGAAGTCCTTCGTTTTAGCCAAGGCGATACGCACGCCATTTCGCGAGTACGCGCTGTAGGTGATGACATACTCTCCCTCCAAGTGCGTCACACGTGGATCCTCGACGCCGAACTCTTCATATGCCGCAAACGGGCTTTCCCGCGCAGGAGTCAGAAAGGGCTCTGGATCGGCGGTGAACTTGAATCCGTCGGAACTGCGCGCCAAACCAATAATGGAGCGTCCCGTGCGCAGATGAGAGCGGAACAGCATGATGTATTCGTTCTCATGCTTCACCACCGCTGCGTTGTGGACCGTCTCGACCGGGTAGGGGATGTCGGCCTTGGTGAGGATGGGGTTGTGCGCGAATCGCCTGACAAGCTCCGATTTCATGAGATTTTCCTCGCTTCCAGTTCAAATATGGTTCGGTAAACCCGTTCGTACCCCTCCACCATGGTTTCAATCGAGAAGCACTGTTGAACCCTTTGGCGGCAGGCATTTCGGTCAATTTCAGAGATGTGATCCAGGGCCTGCACCGCCTCGTTGACGTTGTTAACTAGAAAACCCGTTTGCCCGTCTCGGATGACCTCACGGCAGGAGCCGAGGTCCATGGCGATAACGGGTACGCCGGCGGCATTGGCTTCTGCAAGAACAAGGCCGAATCGTTCCGGGATTGTGTTCAGGTGCAGCAGAGCTTGGGCACGCGCGAACAACTCATTCTTGCCCTGCACGTCCACCGGCCCGATGTAGCGGATGGTCTGATCGAGGTGGGGCTCCACCTGCTCCCGGAAGTAGGTCTGATCCTGGATGATGCCCGCGATGAGCAGCGGCAACCCGCTCAGCCGGGCAACTGCGATGGCCAGATGAACACCCTTGTCAGGGTGAATTCGGCCGAGGAAGATCAGGTGCTCACCGCCACGTTCCTGCAACGGGTACAACGAGAGATCGATTCCGTTGTAGACCGTCGCCAGGTAGTTGAGTCCCGGCGCGCGATCGGAGTTGCTGATGGAGACAAAATACCCATCACGATACTTCTCATACACAGGCATGATCCGCGGCGAAGAGAATCCGTGGATGGTCGTGAGCACCGGGGTCTTCACCAGCCGGGTGTAGGAGAGCGCCATGAAGTCGTAATGGCTGTGGATCAAGTCGAACTCAGCCGCATGTTCGAACACTTCGGAAATGTGCAGATACTCGGCTACTTTGGGATCGATGTTGGGATCCTCCTCATAGCCCCGGTCCACCACAGCATGCAGGTGCGCGCGGGTCAGCGAATCCCCGCTGGCGAACAACGTCACATCCCAGCCACGGGCGGCCAGGCCTTCGGTGATGTTACTCGCGACCGTCTCCCAGGCGCCGTATTGGCGGGGAGGTGTTCGCCACGCCACGGGCGACAGGACAGCCACTCTCTTGTTGGAGACGCTCATTTTCGTTACTCCATAGCGGCCAGCACTTCGGCGAGCGGGACGGTGGCGAAACCCGTGGCGTGATCCGCCAAACCGTATGGAATGATCAGTTCGCCGTCGTGGAGCAGCGCGCCGCACGTATAGACGACATTGGGTACGTAGCCTTCCCGCTCGTTCTCGTTCGGCTTGAGCAGAGGTTCGTGGAGTCGTCCGATCACTTTGCAGGGATCTTCGAGATCGAGGAGAAACGCGCCGATGCAGTACTTTCGCATCGGGCCGACACCGTGGCTGAGAACCAACCATCCGGCGGCGGTCTCGATGGGGGATCCGCAGTTCCCGATCTGGACCAGTTCCCACGGAAAAGTGGGTCTGAGGAGCACCGTGCGCTCGTTCCAGAAGTGGACGTTATCGGAAAACATGAGGTGTATGTTCTCGTTGTCCTGACGGGAGAGCATGGCATAGCGGCCGCCAATCTTCCGGGGGAAGATGGCCATGCCTTTGTTTTCGGCAGCTGGACCATTCAAGGTTCTGAATCTGAAGAGAAGAAAGTCTGAAGTCTCCACCAGTTCCGGCACTATGATCTTGCCATCGAAGGCGGTGAACGTCGCATAGTAGATGCAGGTACCGTCATCGTTTTTGAAACAAACGAACCGGGCGTCTTCGATGCCGTTGCGTTGGGAGGGCGTGGCGGGGAAAATGATGCGCTCGGACATCTTTTGCTCGGGATGGAACTGAACCTCGTAGTTGGACTGGGCCAACATCCAAATCCCCCGTGCAGCGTTCTTCTCTTCCTGCGTCCCTCCATCAGGCAGATGGACCTGTTCGGCATTGAGACCCGCACGAAGATCCTCCAGTGCAAACGAGTCGCCTAATTTGTCCATGACACGGCGCGTGAACTCGTCGGTTATTCCCAGTTCAATCAGTTTCCGCCCGAACATCGCCTTCTCGTAAAGGGGATTTGGAATCTGGTGCGGCTCAGTGAGGAAGCCAGTGGGCGTCTCGACCTCAATCCGCTGATCGGCATGGATGACACCGGTTCGAAACGTGATGGAGGAGATGTGTCCTTCACCAGTCGCGCGCAAGCTGAGGATAAACCGCAGGGTGCCTGGCGGAAGGTCCGTCTGATCCGGGTGCGGAACGATGGATGGATTAAACAGGGCAGCCGATTCCAGGGAGTATTCGGCCAGGAAATAGGAGCCGATCAGGAGCCGTCGCTTTTCGGACAATTCCTGATCAGTCAACATCAGCTCGCGGACTTGCTCGAAGCGTTCCAGGAAGAGATTGTGGATTGTCAGGTGACGCTGGGAGAATTCCGCTGTGACTTCTTCCAGGATAGTGCCGACTGTCGCTTCCGGAAGCGCCATGATCCTGGCGATGATTCGGGCGACCCTTTGGTGATCCCCTGGACTGAAGGGCCGCATCAAAACGCGTGACTGATCGGGCCTGAGGATTGTGGTCGTGCGTTTCACATTGATTGACATTGGTTGATTCCTTGGGACGCGAGAGAGGCGATCGGCGTCTGCACCTAGACGGCGATCGGCCCTTTGAAACTCGTCAAAATGGCTTGCGCCAATCGCATTTCTGCCAACGACAGCAGGAAGGCCAGAGTGGATTCCGCTCCCTGGTTCCCGTTGACCCGGTCCACATGCAGGCCGTCGCGGCAACCGCCTGTTTCTGGAGAGTAGAGTTCCAGTCCGAGATCGTTCCAGCCTATGAACCAATCGAAGGCGCGTTCTGCGTGTTCGTACCACCAGAAGTCCGATGTAGCGCGATAGGCGTCCAGGCAAGCCGAGACCGTTGCCTGCGCCTCAATCGGTTGCTGATCGTAATCGGCACGAGTACCCCCACGGCGGTAGAACCCATTGCTGCCAATGGGCCGGAAGTGGCCCTTCTCGGACATCTGCAATTCCGTCAGCCAGCGTAGGGCCAGCAGACCCCGGTCCAGCACCGCTTGTTGTCCGGTTGCCTGTCCGCACAGAATTAAGGCGTGGGCGAGTTTCGCGTTATCGTACGATAACTGCGTTTCAAACCATTGCCAGTCCGGCTGCGCACTCGCGTCAAAACGATCCATCAGCCGGCCAATGAGTATTTCCCGGGTTTGGTTGACCAGGCTGTCGCCGCTTAATCGCCGCAGGTATTCATGAATACCGATGAGGCCGAACGCCCACGCCCGCGGGGAACTAAACCCCGTCAGCGCAGGCAGCGCCAGCGCGAAAAGCTGCCCAGCCATCACCTGGAAGCTCCGGAAAGGCGAGCGGCCCACACCCATGCCCAACGCCCAGAGCGCTCTCCCATGAGAGTCCTCCGACCCTTGTTCGTCCAGCCAGCGGCGGTCAAAGCTAAGGTGGTTGTGGAAGCGCTTCGTGTTGAGATCGAAAGCGTGATTGAGGAACGCTGCGGACGTAGTCGCCAGTGTCCGCACAGATTCCGGATCCTCGCCCAACTCGCCGAGCAGCACCGAAAGGATGAAGGCACGAGCATTATCGTCAGTGCAATAGCCCTCTGAGAAGTTCGGGACGCTGAACAGAGCGTGTTGGAAAACTCCTGTCGAATCGGTCATCCGTGAGAGATGGCTCAGCTTCATCTTCGGCAGTTCCCGCGGTTTTTGGTCCAGCGTTTTGGTGACAAGGGATTTTCGCGACGGCGCGGTCACTTCCAGCCGGGAACACTCGAAGGAATGCATGTACTGTAGAGCCACGCTACTCCAAACCATCTCTCGGCCTAACCTGTAAGCGTTCTTGCGCATGGCATGACGGCGGGTATCGTCCCGCAGCAACCCGATCACCTCGCGTGCTATTGCCGGCGCGTCGCCGAATGGGACCAACACACCCCGGTCATCCGCCAGCAAGTCCGCGGCATGCCAGTACGGTGTGGATACTACTGCTTTGCCGGCGCCAAACGCATAGGCCAACGTGCCTGACGTGATCTGCGCTTCGTTGAGATAAGGCGTTACGTAAAGGTCCGCTGCGCCGATGAACTCTTTGAGATTCTCAATGTCCACGAACTGGTTGTAGAAAATGATGTTCTTGTCGACTTTGTTCTTCTTGGCGAGAATTTCGAGGCTGAGCCGGTAGGCTTCACCGTGTTCCCGCAGTTCGTTGGGATGGGTGGCGCCGAGGACAATGTAGACAACTTCGGGGAACTCCTTCAGAATTGGCGGCAGGGCATTTATAACGTGCTCGATGCCCTTGCCCGGCGAGAGCAGGCCGAAAGTGAGCAGCACCACTTTGCCTTCCACCCCGAACTGATCCTTGAAGTAGGTGGGATCAACGAAACCTACGTCGTGAATGCCATGCGGGATAAGGTCAATCTTGGCCGGCGGCGCCTTATAAATATCCTGCAGCATCTGTCGACCGCGCTCGGACATGACTACGAGCCGGGTGGAAAGTGAAATTATCCCTTCCATCACCCGCCGCTGGTCGGCTTTCGGCTCAAGCAGGACGGTATGAAGCGTTGTGACAACAGGCATTCTCAATTCGCGCAGGAGTGCCAGGATGTGACTGCCGGCAGGTCCACCATAAATGCCGAACTCATGCTGCAGGCAGACGATATCCACGTTGCTGATGTTGAGGAAATCCGCGGCGCGCAGGTAGGACGACAGGTCCTGCTCCTCAATCTCGAAGCGAACCACCTCCGGGTAGTCGTAGCCATCTTGAATGTCGTTGACCGACACCGCGAGACACTGGCTTTGGGGATGAGCGCTTGCGACGGCCGCCAGAAGGTCAGTGGTAAACGTAGCGATGCCGCACTTCCGCGGCAGGTGGTCACCCAGAAAAGCGATTTTGCGGACTTTAGTGGTTTCTATCATGATGTGTTTTCGATCTTTTCGGCACGAACGATAAACCTGTCGGGGGCGGAACCAACGAAGCAATACGGAAAACAGGCGACCAAGGTGAGGACCTCATTGTCGCACGGATCCGGCACTGCGATTTCGGACGGAGTCGCTATCTTGATGGATACAACACGATAACCGTACTCGCCGAGCAACGTGGTGAGCGTCATGATGTCGTTCTGCTGTATGTTTTTCAACGGTCGAAAAAACGTGTCGCTGTGCCCGGAGATCCCAATGTTCCCGAGTTGACGCGGTGATGCGGTATCGGGAATATGGCCGGCTGCGCTCCGGAGTGTCTTCGCGCGGATTGACCACGCATCGTGAAGCGCAGTCTTGCCTATAGCTGGTGTCGGAGAGATCGCACGCTCGAGGTTGTCGGAGCGGTCGGTAAATTGGAAGGTGTCAGGCAGGTCGAGTATCACGTTCTCATTGAAGTTGACGACGAAGATCTCGTCTTCCGGGTTGCTGGACTGCACAAAAGTCCGCTCAGCAGCGATCACTTCCGAAAGCTTCCCCCGTACGCTTCCGCTGTGCTAAGCATCGGCGGGACGGAGATCTCCTGTACTAGTTGGGACTAGAGCATTCCCGGAGCCATTGGCGCCCTGTGCAGTTCCACCGAGCGGGTGATCGACCGGCATCACGTGCAGAACGCGTCAATAAGGCTCGCAGTACGTTATTTCCTGGAGTTTCCAGGGGACCGGATGGGACAATATTGACTGGGCCTGCAAAGCGCCCATTGGGAAAGCTTTGTAACGGGGTGCTGACCGCGAACGGTCAAGTGACCGAATACGGTCAAATCGCCGATTACGCCGGGCAATAGCTACTGAGTAGCAATTGATCACCAAAGCGAATACAGGCGGCTGTCATTGCGCACCGCTAGCCAACGCCAGGAAACGGCCAGTGATCTGCAAGTTGACATCCGAGGTTTCACAAGCACATGAATAACTCATTTTGGGCCAGATTTTTCATCCTTGTCCCATTCGCAGTTTACGGCTCCTCGCTGGCCCTAGCCACGCCAATACTAAGCTCGGCGCAGAGTTTCGCCGTCCTGGGCGCCTCGACAGTGACCAACACCGGCCCGACCACCATCTGGGGAGATCTGGGTGTTTGGCCAGGCTCTTCGATCACTGGCTTGGCGAGCATCAGCCTCACGGGGGCGGTCCACCAAACTGATGCGGTCGCACAGCAGGCTCAGATTGATGCACTCACTGCGTACAATGTCCTGGCAGGCCGCCTGGTCACCAACAACCTGACTGGTCAGGATCTGGGAACCGTGGGCACGCTCCAGCCGGGTGTCTATCAGTTTGATTCATCGGCTCAGTTGACAGGGGCGCTCACGCTCGACGCCTTGAATGACCCCAATGCACTCTTCATCTTCCAGATAGGGACTACGCTCACAACCGCAAGCAACTCGGTCGTCAACGTGCTTAATGGCGGCGCGAATAGCGGCGTGTATTGGCAGGTCGGCAGTTCCGCGACACTCGGTACCGGCACTCTGTTCGCAGGAAACATTCTCGCGAACCAGAGCATCACCCTAAATACTAGCGCCCAAATCGGGTGCGGTAGAGCCTTGGCACTGAATGGAGCGGTGACGATGGATACCAACACCATCTCCAACGATTGCATCGCCTTCAACGGCGACAGCGGCCGGAGCGACTTCGGCAGTAGCGGCTTCAGCGGTGGTTTCAGCGGCAATCAGGCCGTTCCCGAACCCGGAACCCTTACGTTGCTTGGCGTAGGCTTCCTCAGTTTCGCAGCGCTTTCGTCCTTTCTGACCTCCAGAAAAGCCCGTCCATCGCGCAGCCCGGTGTACCTTCCCAAGATCTAGAACCGCTCGCTAACACGGGCCGCGAACCGCGCGGCCCGCGTCAGCAAAACTTCCCGCTCCAGCATCTGCCCGGCCTTATTCCCAGCTCGTGTAGTGCGTCACGCAGAATGTGGAATATTTCGCGGGGTCGGGAAACCGCTGACGGTCGCGGCTCGGCAACCCGCTCGCGTGCTTACGGCGTTTAACCGAGCCGCGACCGTCAGGGCGTGGTGTCAGGCTCAGCTATAACCACACGGCAATTTCGGACGCAACACAGTAGTGGTCTGCGGCATGCAGAATGACGGTTATTCGCGACCAGGTTGTGTGGGCTTCAGATCGGGTCGGGTGACGGGGATTGCGTCCCGCGACCCTCCCACACCACCGGACATGCGGTTTTCCGCATCCGGCGGTTGAACCCAGCCGCCTTTACTTCGCGGCAAGCTCCGATGGAAACAGAAAGCCGTGCTTGCGCAGGACGGAGTTGCTCAGTCCCCACTTTAGTTCCGGTTGCTTGGCCACTCGCCAGGCCCCGCGACTACTCGTCGCCACGCCCAACGATTTACCCTTTACACCCGACCGGCGCAGGTTCCGCTCCCGCCCTTGGCGGCCGTGCCATCTCAACCAGAAACACTTTCGAATGTGCCTGCGAATCCAACTCTCCAGTTTCACGCGCGGCCA
The DNA here is from genome assembly GCA_963668605.1 of Bryobacteraceae bacterium. Lineage (GTDB taxonomy): Bacteria > Acidobacteriota > Terriglobia > Bryobacterales > Bryobacteraceae. Next base: position 6,262,144 of record OY764903.1, on the reverse strand, counting down.
CCGCGCCGACCGTCCCACTTCTCGCGTACTTTTGCCTTGAATCTCTCCAGGTTCTCCGGTGCTATTCCGATCCGCTTCTTGCGATCCAGTCGAAAGCCCAGGAACGCCCGCGGTGAGGGGTTCGGTGTGTCGATTTTCATCACCTTAGGTGGCCCGCAGGGCCATCTGAACTCGTATCAGGCTGAGCAGTTCACAGCAGTTCACCCATCCGACCCTGTCCCAGGGGCGAACATTGAAACCTGGCGCGCAAATTGCATTTCTGGCGTTTGAACAAGCGCATTGCCCACAGCGAGTTGTTCGATGATCTCAGCCGAATCCCGGTCCCGGCGGAGTTTGACAAATCCAGACACTCGACGGGACGCCGGATAATTTGTGCGGAAGACGACCTTTGTACCCGCGTTTCCCAACACGTCGGGATGAAAGTCGTTGATCCCTTGGCTTGCCGACACAACGACTACGCCAAACTTGCGACCTTCCTTCATGATTTTAGGAAGCGTAGTGTCCTTGCAGATGCGGTGAGCTTCGTCGAGTACGATGGCGATCCGGAGCCGCGCCGTCTCGCCCCACCTGAACATGTCTTTGTATATCTTACGGAGCACAAAGGCGCCGGCTGCGGATTGCAGAACCTCGAGAGAATGACGATGCAAATCGACGACGAGGCCCCGGCCACTAGTCAAAAGGAGATCAGTACATTGCGTGGCTAATGCGTCATCGAACAGCTTGAATTCGAATATGGGTTTGCAGCGAACCAGAACGTTGCGGACATTTCGACGTTCCTCGTATTGACGGATCTTCTTCTCGAGATCATTCAGGGTCGGCAGCGCGAGCTGCGTATCGTCTTCGATTCCGGCTTCGAGGTAGCAGTCTTTGAGTGCGTCGTAGATCAGGCCCCTCTGGATATCACCCATCTCGAAGACATACTGGAAAATTTCGGCCAAGCCGAAACAATTCGTTTTCCAGAAATTAGCCGTGCCGTCCTGTTGCCGCACCGCCTCAAACGGCGAGAAAGGGAGGCCTTTCGACGCATCCCAGACAGTGGGCTGAGCGATCTGGAAGTAAGGCGAATCAGGTGTGCCGAACTGACCATGGAAGTCGATCACCACCGATGGCAGACCCTGCCTCGCGCTCTCGCACAAAAGTCTCGTGACGGTGTAGGATTTGCCCTGACCAGGAATTCCGAGGATAAACAGATGTGGGCTACCCTTCGTTGAAGCTTTCCAAGTGACGACCTCATCCTCCGCCGTTTGGCCAATTGGGATCGACAATTCCGCAGGCCGTTCTGTTGGTTTTTCAGCGGGAATCTCAGGCACGGGCGGGGCTTTCTGGGCAATGACCGGGGCTAAAACTAAGGTCTTCTCCAGAGAGGGGTCGTTTGCGACGTCTCCGTTCGCTATTGATTTGGGCGCGGGAACAAGAGTAGTGATGGTAAAGTCTGCGGCCGTTAGCACGCGAAACGTCGCTCCGCGATGAGTAACGGGTTTCCGTTGATGGCCACCGATATCAACGACGAATCCTTTGTATGTCGGTTTCATTAGCGGGATTCCGGATTCGAGCTTCCCCAACAACCTAATTGTTTCTTTGGACGACTCGTCACTCTCAAAGAACCCATAACGCTGGGCGCGTCTAGCGTAGAATTCGAGCACGGCAGTTAAACGTGATCGCTGAACAACATGATCGACTCTGCTATCGGCACTGAAAAAGAGCTCGCGGAAGCGGTTTTCAGTTGCCTCCATCTGATCGCACATACGGTCTTTCAACGAATCGAAGCCTCCCAGCGATGTGCGTGATTTTACTTCAATAAACGTTACGTCCAGCCGATTGCTCTTAACTCTAATTTGGAGCAAATCACATCGCAGAAGTCCTCCTGAATCCATATCCCGGCGCATTCCTCGTCGATCAGTTACCGGAAATATCTCTGGGTGGGAATCGACTGGAAGAATGATAGAATTTTTGAGTTCTCCCGATGCCTTCATCCAGGCCATCACGACACCGAGTCCCGCGGCTTCTCTAGCTCGCGTATTGTCGTGTATCATTCGCAATGCGAGTCGCCCCGAAAGACTCTTTAGTAGTTGCAGGACCTCGCCAACGCTGTCTCTTAGCGCCGAAAAGCCAAGTTCCTGCATCGCCAACTCGAGAATCTGTTCGACCTCTTGCCTCCACGCTGTCGTAACCACTAATCGATGTCCCAGTCCCTCAATGAACTCCGGCGCGTAGTCAAGAAGATATTTCTTTGCAGTGTTCGCAAGGTAGGGGTCGCTTGGATCGTCAAAGAGATCAATTCCGATGAATCTGTCGAGCAGCAATACCCAATCGGCGCTGTGATGTATGCGATCTAATTCTGTGCGTTTTTCGTGATCGAGTTCCACAGTCAGGGAGGGTGTCGAGCCGTCTTCAACCCCTCGCCACCGCTGCAGTGCCACGAGCATCATGCGCTGAGTATCGACAAGATCGTTAGTGAATGCGCCCAGTGTGGGGTGTTTCTCCCTGGGCGTGTTGGGGGGAAAGCTGATCTGGTGTATCCAGCGCGCGGCTGCTTCCGTGCTATGGAACTCTGAGACCACGCGAGTAAGCAGCCCATAAACGGACGCACTGTCCTGGCACTCGAACGGAGGTTGCGAACTGATCTTCGGCTGGGCCTCATCGAGAAGCAATGCCAGATTAATGTCCCCTCCCGGGGGGGAGGCGATTTCGCTACGCGGGCGTATGGCAATTTGGCTGATAGGGGAAAGATGTGAAGCGTTTCGGTGGCTACTACTGGCGTACTGATAGTCTCTAAGCCTGTCGAAACCGGGCAAGCTGATGGGTAGCGGCTCACTCGAATTCGCGATGATGTCAAGTTTTGGGGCATCCTCACCCGAATCTTCAAGAAGGGTTCTGAGCGCCCGCGAGACTTGCTCGCCATCGCCCGGATTTCCAACGCTGATCCGCAAGGTCTCAGTGTAGGGATGAGTGCGGCGGTATTCCCCCAACTCTTTAGCTAGCTTCTCAACCGGGAAATCGCTGTTGCCGCTCCATTCGGAGCCAAGACCAATAGCACCGGCAATCTCAGTCAAAACTCTTGCGGGTTCGTCTGTACCCTCCGGCAATGCGCACCCCAAAAATAGGCCGAGGTTTTGAGAGAAGATGTGTACTTTGTCATCTTGACCCGGAATGAACATCGGGAAGTTTAGAGGCGAAAACCGTTCGATTGCGCGGAGATCAATGGCCCGTGCTCTCTTGTTCCTGTTTTCGATTCCGGCAAGTTTAATTCGCCAGTAATCCAAAAGATCGCAATAACCCGAGTACCACAAAAGCCGCATGGGGTGCCACGGCAATACTATCGAAGCGGCCTGACGTCGGCCGCCAGGATAGTGGATCTCCATCTGAAAGGCATCTATCTTCAGGGCCCACGGAAGACCCTCACCATCTACGGCTTCCAGCAGCTCTCGATAGGCTTTGGCATATTTACGAACTCGATCGGAGAGGTCCTTATTCCACTCGACAGAAGCGATTCGCTGCCGCGAATCCTGGGCGGACAATTCCTTAGCAAGCGCTTCGCGCTGTCGAAGGAAGTCCGCCCAATGTTTGGTCTGAACTTGGCGTTCCGGCAACGCATCCCACGCTACGTCCTTCTCGAAATTGATCGGCTGATCCGATTCCACACACGCGGCCGGCCAACATTGACGGGCGTTGCCAATAAAGTAGTCCTCCATCTGAGAGATGACAGGACTAACACCGATCCTCGCAATCGATTTCCTATTTAGCAGTACAGAGAAGTAGAGAAGCTTGTCAACTTTCTCCCAAACTGGTTGTGTTTCCTCAATATGCAGCGCTGACTGTTTCGATTCGACGCAGAATCTCAACCGGGCAAGTGGTAAAGAGACCTCAGTCTTCTTGCGAGGACGGTCTTCCGGAGGCAACGCATCGGTGGTTAACCAAAATTCCTCGGAGAACGCCTCGATGGGCGTTCCATCGGCGTCCATGACTTCCAAGCCATCGTCCGTGAGTGCCGTTACCCGGATCTCGACCGTCGAATAATTCACCTCGTCGAGATCGAGGGATATATTAGCTGACTTCACCAGTCTTGACGTACTCTTCGGATAACTGCAAAAAAGATTGACCGTCGAGAGGTCGCCGTATTCCCGGCGACATGGGATCAGCTCAACCTTCCATTTTTCAACACCAGACGGAGCGGGCGGCTCGCTTGACCAGCGGACTACCACTTTGTGTTTAGGGCCGACTTGACCTTGAAGAGAACCTGCATCGTCTACTTTCAGCTTGCAATACGCGACGGCGGAGCCGTCCAGGTTCAGAAATGGTTCGATCTTAATTTGGTTGAGTCCGGAAGTTCGGCCTTCGGGGAAAGTCCATTGATGAAAAGCGAATTCTGACAGTCCCTGGTCTTCAGCAATAGGCCGCTGCCAGTTTTCGGTTTGGCTAAGCACTTTACCGGCGAGGTAATTTGCGAGCCGCCGTTTGAATTGATCTTCGGGAAGGCCTAGTCCATTCAGCCGCTCAGTCGCGGAATTCTGTGGGCGCGCGGGCCTTCCGATAGCATCAACGCACGCACGGTTCCGCTGAAGTCGGACTGGGAAATTCTCGTCTGGATCAGGGATCAGGCCAACTCGCCATAGTTCGCGGCCAGCCGATTCGGGTGACGGCGATGTCTTCAGCGAGAGTAGGTAATCAATCATGTCCTCGCGACACACTGCTGCACGACCCTTCAATTGTCGTCGAACCGTGCCAGCTAACGCTCCGATCTCCTGAGGAAGATTGCTCAGAAGCACGCGTTCGACTCTCTCGAGAAAGCGATTGAACGCAAAACTCGAGAAAGAGTTACCCAGGGAGCTCGCCGTAACCTGGGAGAGATTCGCGGGTACCAACAAGCAGAGGCTCGCGTCTTTGCCATTCCGAAGCTCGACGGCCTGATCCGGACGCACTTCCTGATCGGCGGCTGGAGCTTCAGAGAGAACAAAAGTGTCGAAGCCTGGCGCAGTGCTCCGCAACTGTGTGCACAGTTTTGCGCAGATATCGTTGTCCAGATTGTCGACGCGAAGACAATGTCCTTTGTCGCGATTCTGGAATTCCTCGGCAATCTGGTCCGCCAATTCGTGTAGAAGATTTTCTAGCATTTGGATTATTCAACGAGAGAAAGCACCGTGAGTCAATGACCGCCCAATGTACTGAGCATCGAAGTCATCCGAAAGATTTTGGAATACTCCAATCTGTCGAAGACGAACCTTAAAGGCCTCCAAGTTGTGACGGGCAGCCTCGATGGCTTCGGTGGAAGTATCGAAAGAGGGAGGCCTATCGATCAGCATGCCGAATCTATCTCTAAGCCAATCCAAAAATCGGCGAAGCGGGATTCTAGTCGCGGGGATCCGTTCGTTCTCCGTCAGGCTGCCGAAGTCAGCTAAGGCTGCGTGGACCAGAGCGTTTAATAACTCATTACTGAGCACATACCTGGCTACTCGGAAACGCCCCTTCCTATTCCCTGTCATAAGTCCATAAGACCGGTTGAAACCGGCGACCGAGTAAAACCATCCGGTGATATTTCCGAGCGCTGAGTTGCGCTGAGACTCGAACAGGACAGATACCAAACGATCAAACGGTGCGAGATCAGCATTGCTTTGAAGACCTTGAAGATACTGGACCGCGTCAGTCATCTCAACGTCCTCCGAAAATTCAGATTTCCTCAATCCATTCTCCTCGCACACTTGGTCAAACTCGTACTCAGCCCTCGTCTCCACATGGATATCAGAGGCTCGCTCTATGAGTTGTCGGAAGTATTCACCAATGTCAGACTCTGGATTTGCAAACGTATTCTTCAGTTTGGTATTACTGCTGACAAACCGATCAAGCGTCCGAAGCCGAAGGGAGGACCGAACATACCGCTCAAGCCGTTCCAAATCTCTTTCCACACAGGAACGCGCGAGTTCATCTGAATAAGTGCCTCTCTCTCCGGCGCAATCAAGATAGATATCAGGGCTCCTATCCTCGGATCCTGACGACAACGACTCAACCCAACTCATTAGGCGCATGAAATAGATAAACAGATGAAAGTTGATGAGAGTTAGTAAAAACTGGCCCAACACTGTAGATGGCAGCGCACTATATGCGCCGAGCGTATTGAGTACATCAGTCGCGAAGAAGCGAGATTGATTTGCGAGACGCGGAAATGGTTTGACATCGAGCGCCTTGATACCGCCCGCTGCTTGCCCATCTAGGAAGCAGCAAGTGAGCATGGCCTCGATGTCGATTTGTGAGATTCCGTCGTAATGGCAATCGTAATCTTTGTCAGTTTGGAAAATTAATCCCTTACCAATCGCGGACCGGAACAGCTCGTCGAGTTTCCTGGGGTCCTTATTCGTTTCGTGCAGAAGCACGGAATACACGAAATAATTGACCCCGCGAAGGCGAGTGCCCTCCTTCGGCAATCCCCCTTTGTAAGCAAGCATGGTTGTTGGGAAAAGATAGCTCATTTGTTCTTCGGTGTGGGCTCGTCCCTTCCAACCCATCTTGACAACAGCAGTTCGAAGCCAACGGTCTAGAAGTTTTCCCGGTTGTTGCGTGAATCCACTCAGTCTGGGATGCTCAGCCAACTTGGCACGATACTCGGCATATAAGTCCGGATTCATCGGCTTGCCCACTCTGAGGCCCTTTGTTCTAACCAAATGAAACAAGCTGGGGAGTAGCATTTCTACATCGAAATCGTTCATGTCGATGGTGAAGAGCAGATCAAACTTAAGTCCCTTCAAGGGTTTCGGGAGCTTAATTTTCATAGTACTGATTCCTTAAGGGTTATAACCCCATCCTCAAGCGCAACCCGATGTAATCGTGATCTGCCCTCAAGAAGCAGAACTTCGTTTACACCCATCCGCAACAACCCCGACTTAAATTCACCCAGTTCAACCAAGAACGGCTCAAATTCTTGCGTACCGGCGGTGTATCCGTCTGCCAGACGAGATAACAATTCGAACATATCGAGCGTCACGCCGATTGAAGGGCTGCCGGAAATATGAAAAAGTCGCAGGGCATCAGGAATACTTTCAACATAAGCACTATCGGCTGATACAATCGCGCAGCGGAACTGCGACGAATCGAACTGCTTAATTACCGTCAATTCCTGTTCCGCGTTTCGGGCTAACGATAGCGACAGCCTTCCATTTGAGGCGGATTTAGGTACCCCTTCAGCTCGGGAAATCCCGTCAACTAGCCTAGCCAATACCTGCTCCATTGATAACGATCCGGTCATGGCTGATGCGAAATCCGTCAAGTAGCGGTAGGGCAACATCTGTCCGGACTCGGGCAATTCCCAACCTCCGTTCCGCAGCTTCTCATCATCGGCTTCGAAGTAGAGACGTCGTTTGATTGAGCCGTACCAGCGTCCATCGAGTATTTCCGGATTCATTGCAGCGTCGAAGGCAGCTGGTGACGTGATTGCAGCTGTGTATTCGAGCACTGAAGACCATCTATTTGTCGATCGGTGAAAATGCAGAAAGCGGTCCAGCCTGGGGTGGGCGCGCTGAGCAGGATCAACCGAGGCGAGGTCGTCGAGCATTTCATCCTTCTCACGACGTGCATTGAAAACCGCGTGGAAGTAGGGGCGAAGATTCCACTCTTCCTCACGATGTTGCGCCTGCCGTTCGCGGTGGATATCCTCGCAAACCAAGTTTCCGGTTATCAGGTAGGCCAAAGCTGACCGGACGTCGCGGATTGTAGCCCGCCGGTGGCGTCGCCAATGCTGGATAAGGAACAGATATTCGAGGCGTGAGGCCACTTGAGGATTCGCAAGGCGATCTGCGTTGAACTTTATGGAACAATCCTCGCGTGCGCAGCAGTTCTGACAGGCGCTCCATTTGGAGGCATCAACGAGGCCTGAAAGCATGCGCGATAGCATGCTTCCCGCTTTGCCCGGAAATTGAACCAAAGCGCGGCGTTTCAAGTCAACAATCTCGACGTACGGGTCTGCCTCGGCCTCCTCAAAAACAAGTCTCCCGACGCAGTTAGCTAGCCAACCGAAAGTTTCCCTTTCGGAGGTGAGGAATTTGTGCAGACGCCCGTCGTTGATGGCGATCAGCAGAATTGGTAGCGAGGATAGTTCGGGTGTGGAATCTCCCGCGAACGGCGCGAGCGCTTGCCGTAAAACCTCCGCATCAGTCATTTGTCCACGAGACTCTGAAGCATCAAATATCGCTTCAAAGCGCTTACCGGCGTGCTTGACCTCCCATCCGTAGCGATCCTCCCGAATCCCAACAGCGCCTCGGCTTTTCAAGTCGTCGCGAACTTTCTCAAGAAATGCTGTCTTCCCATCACCGGGATTACCGGTGAGGAGTACGAGCCTCTTCTTTAGCGTTGCGACGTCAGGCAGCAGGTCCGTGTCCAGGCGTGTCGGCACATACGTGGCGCGGGCGAAATCACTATCAAGTCCTCGATTGTCCGGATTACCCGATGCGCTATTCCGGTAGAGTCCACGGATTTGGCGAACCCAGGGAAGGTGCACCTCGGTGCCAACGTGGAGCACCTCCGGGGCAGTTACTGATTCGTTAAGCGCTCGCAAAAACGACTTTGCATCAGGGTATCGGTCGCCTAGCAGCCCCGCACCGCGCAGCAAACACTTCAGGAGAGCCGGTCTATTGGCTGCTTCATCAAGATCCGTGAGAGTTCGCACAAGGGACTTGCGGGGCGAACCGTTCTCTGTAACAAAAGGAAGCTCACCAGTAAGAGCTTCGAAGAGCACCACAGCAACGGAGTACAAGTCGGAGGTCTTGCTCCAGTCATAACGCTCCACGTCCGGGTCCCGGTATATCGGGGTTCCCACTGCACTTGTTCGCGAGTCTTGCCTTAGTCTTGCCAAACCGAAGTCAATCAAACATGTCCGGCCCACACCATCGTCCGGCACGATAATGTTTTTCGGAGAAATGTCCCTGTGAGCGATGCCGTGTTCTTCCAAGGCTTCAAGAGCCTTCAATAGGGGTGTGGCGAGCTGGAGCAGTCGTTCTGGACTTCCGCGGAAACTACTCATGCAATCTTCGAGCTGTGCGCCGGGAATGTATTCCAGTCTCAGGTGATAATCGTCAGTAGCAGGGCGAACGTCATATAGTCGCGGTAGGTTCGGGTGAATCAAGTCCTTCAATGCACTAAGTTCTGTCCGCACGAAGCGGTCCACTGCGCCGATGTTCTTTATCTGCTTGAGCACATACTTTCCGCCGTCGTAAAGAACCTCTTCAACCAAGTACGTCACCGCACTCGCACCTTCACCCAGCTTGCGGATAACCCGGTACTGGCCATTTCCAAGCATCGTGGGCACTCTCGGGGGCGGTGTGATCTGTGTATTCTTCCAGGCTGTCAGCAACGCTTCCAGTTTCTGTACAATCACCGGTATGCTGGGTCGTTTACGTGGCTCGATGGCCGCGCACTCTTGAAGGAGCTGGACATAATCGTCAGCAAGGTCAACCGGCCAAGCATTCAAAGCCACGACAAAAGCCGAAGAAAGCCACTCTTCCAGTCCGTGCTCCAGATCTTCGCGTGCCGGGTCGATAGCGCACAGGTGGCGGCAAATGGAAAGCGCGGCACCGTACACATCGGTAGCCGATTCTCCAAAACCAAAACCCACGCGACACTCCGGCGCGAGATAAACATTATCGTTCTCGTATTCATCTAGATCTTCGGCAATCGAGGCTCGTTGATCCATTCGTGCGAATGTGAAGTTGAAGAATTGGATCCGAGCATCTGTAGGTGGTCCGCTGACGTAGATCGAATCAGGATCAATCAGGCGATGAACAAGCCCGGTCTCATGCAGTTCGTTGAGCGTTTTGAAGATTTCAGACGTAAGTCGGAGCGCGTAATCTGGATTTGCGAGTAGCGAAGGGTCCACACCTACTCGAAGTGCGGAACCGCTGGGTAAGTGAAACGGGATTGCAAAGAAACGATCATCATTCCAGAGAAATTCCGGGTCCACTGCGGGCGAGAGACCCTTCAGATGAGCTTGGCGCGTGGCATAATAATCCCGCCGCAACGACTCACGAGGTTGAGTCACTGCATCGATTTCGTAGAGTCTGATGATTCGTTCGTCGCCGTCGCGGTGTTTGGCTCGTACCGCATAAAACCCGCGTCCGCCTTCGATGACCTCTTCAACTGCGTACGCGTTTATCTTCTTTGGATAGGGCGGCCGGTTTCTTAGGCCTGACAGTAGGGTCCGGATGGCGGATTGGGACGAACGAAGATCAAGTGTGGAAAACTGCCGATCCATTCTCTGAAGTTCCTCAATCGCGTCGGCCAGCTTCAGGACGTGATTGCTCATGCGAGGGTCGTGGATGCTTGCAATGTCCACTGTCGGCGATGAGAGAAGGATGATGTCGAAAACAAAGTGGGATTTGGCGGCATTCTGATGGAGGTATGGAATGCGGCCGCGGAGTAGACCAGCTAATTGGCGTGCTACATGGCCCATTTTTTGAATCGGACTTCTGCGAGGTTCAGCATTGGGCAGCACCCATTCATTCTCGTTGCCGTAGATCGTTCCGGACCACGATTTCTCATCGACGACGAATACTGAGTTTTCAGCGACGATGACGAAATCTACCTCATAAGTAGATCCTTGTGGAGTCACGACCTCCTTGTTACAGATGACCGTCCAGCTGGCAGGCAGATCCTTCAGGCGCTTCGCCGCTTGCCTCTCCGATTCGGTGATGAAGTCTCCAACTTGTATTAAATCGGCCATCTATTTACTCCTATTGTTCACTGCAGCGGTTTCCGACCGTGCACTGGGAAAACCTATTCTTGCGGGCAGGCGCGGTCACCTCGTGTCCAAAGAGCCCAACTGGACAGAAAAGAAACGGTGCGGATTGAGGTCGACTGCGCGTCAGCCAGCGCGGCTGCGAGCTTTCCAACGCTCTTCGAAGGACTGCGCTTCGCCGATGTTGCGCGAAGTATTTGCTTGATGAGCGGTGGGCGACATGTGGTTGTAAGTCCATCGGATACGGATCGCACTGGTGTTCTATTGTTTCAGAATTGGGGGTCCGTTGGGGTTTGTCTTCTGGCACACAGATGCCAAGCCCTTGATCTGACACCGACGATCACAATGGCGGGTTCGAGAGGTCATACCGCGATCAACCTGGAGCTCAAATCCTGCTTCAATTAGAACGTACGAACCGACGAACCGATCAGCCTACGAACCGATCAGCCTGAGGCGCACCCCTTGAGTGAGACACGGCCACCTACAGCGAACCTGACAACTCTTGCTTCATTCTTCCACTTCTTCTACGTCTCGTCGTCGTGCTGTGGGAGCCCGTCAGCTTCCACAGCCGTCCCTTGTTGTTCGAATTCCTCCGGCGTCAGGTAGCTCAACGCTGAATGCAACCGCTGGCGGTTGTATGTCTGTTCCAGGAATTCACCAATTTCGCTTCGGGCCTGCTCGATGCTCGCGTAGGCCCGCCCCTGCACCTCCTCCTGTTTCAGCGTTCTCATGAATCGCTCCGCCTTCGCGTTGTCATAAGGGTTGCCTTTGCGGCTCATGCTGATTAGAATTTCCCGCGTTTCCAGCAGCTTCGTATATCCTCTCGCCGCGTATTGCACCCCTCGATCGGAATGATGCACCAACTGTCCTGGCTGCCACTGTCTCTGCTCCAGCGCCATTTCGAGCACCTTGATTGCCAGGCCCGCATCCAGGCTTTGACCCAGTTCCCAACCGACGATGCGGCGTGAGTATGCATCCAGCACCACCGCCAGAAATACGAAGCTCGAACGCATGTGCACAAACGTGATGTCGGACACCCACAATTGATTGATCGCCGTTACGCTCAGACGCGGAACCAGATTCGGATAAATCTGCCAGTTATGCCGGCTGTCGGTGGTGAAAACATACTTCTTTGCGCGCAAACAGAGGAGATTATCCTCCCGCATCAAGCGCAGCACCCGCTTATGGTTGACCGCATGGCCCTCCCGGCGCAGAGCATGCGTGATGACTCGGTAGCCCGCTTTCCGCTTCTGTCGGACGGCCAACTGCTGGAGCCGATCCCGCAGCAAGATCTCGGCTTCGTCCGGCGCGTGTTCGCGCAGGTGGCGGTAAAAGCCTGCCCGGCTCACGCCCGCCAGCTCGCACTGCTTCTGCACAGTCAGTCGCGGTCCTTCGAGCGAGAGTCCTGCCCGGATGCCTTGGTAGACTCCGTTTCGCCACCGTCTGTGGCTGTCTGCATTGCTCCCCTGACATGCGCGAAGGTGCGTTTGAAAAAATCGACTTCCAATTGTTTGACGCCCAGTAGCCTCTCCAGTTCGGCCACCCGCTGCTGCAGCGACATTAATGGTGGGGCCATCACTTCCTGCGGTGCTGCGAGGCCGCGCGGTGCGGTGCGGGCCTTTACCGGCCGCGGCTTTAACCCCTCGTCGCCCCGCAGGCGAAACGCCGACCTCCACGTGTTTAAATCAGTGCGCCGGATGCCCAGTTCCCGCGCCAAGGCGGACACGTTCTTGCAGCTCTCCATCCGGAGCAGCGCTTCGCGCTTGTACTCCAGACTGTAGCGAACATATTTGCCACTCATCGGTTCTCCTATTCTGACCGCTAAGTGTCATCTTCGCTGCAGGCGCCGTGTCTCACTTTTGGGGTGCACTACAGCCTGATATGAGCAGTTCGCGATTTTGCCCAAACCGGCAGACAGCTCTGACACCTTCGCTGAATTTCGAATTTCGAGCCCTTGGGCGGCCCGGAATTCGCCTCAACTTACGAAAGTCTGGAATTGCGGCTCTTTCTCGAAGCCCCATTTCCTCCAGACCTGCTGAAACTGCTCTTCAAACCGCGCGACGTAGTGGTCCCCGCCAAATGGCCGGCCTGCATAAGTGCAGCGCCGGAGCAGGTGCGTGTCCAGCGGATCCTCGGGCGTCGCCAGCAATTCGGCCCGGCCTTCCGCGCCGCCATTCGCGGCCCAGAAGTTCTTATCCAGCAATGAATAACGGTCGTTGGCGAGCCCCAGGTGCGCGGCGGCGCTTGACCATTTATACTCCTCCGGACGTTCGACGAGCGCCGCTCGCACCGGGTTGCGTTCGACGTAGGCGAGAGCGCGTACGAGTAAAAGCGGTTCTGCCAGAGATGGCCGGATCGCAAACGCTGCGCATTGACGACCTGGGCATAGCGGCCGTGGACCCGGCGGAACAAAACCGAAAGCGAGTCCTCGCACTCGGGAACCGCAACATCATGCGCACGACTGCTCATCAAGTTTGACGCCAGAATACGAGTTCCAGTGCCTTCCCGGGATTTGAGCGTGGCCCGCAGACCGGTCGATCAGTCGGCGGTTTGGATGTCGTTCAATGAGATGATAGGCACCAGTGGATGACCAAGCGTTGATTCCTCGGTTTTCTGCCCAAATGTTGGGGACAAATTGGCAAAAGTCGCCAATGTGGCAGAGCTGCAAGTTTGGGCAAAATCGCCAACCCGTCGTACCAGGACGAGCTCGCCCCGCGAATTGCCCTTCCTAAACCGGCCTACGCCACTTGCAGCCGTTTTAGCTTGATGCGGTCGGCAGGAACTCATGCAAGGTCATAGTGCGCCTGCTGCGTGAGCCAGCTTGCCGCGCTGCCGCCGAACACCTTGGACAACCGTACGGCCATCTCCGGAGAGATTCCGCGCTTCTCGTTCACGAGCTCCGACAGTGTGGTGCGCGTGACGCCAAGAGCGGCGGCGGCATTCGTGATAGTTAAGCCCGAAGGTTCAATGCACTGGCGCAGCACGAGACCGCCAGGGTGGGGGATTCTTCATTGGCATGGCCTAAACCTCCTTAATGATAATCGACATAATCGACGTCGATCACGTCGCCGGCTGCAAAACGGAAAACGATCCGCCAGTTGGCGCGAACGATAACCGCCCAAAAGCCTTTCAAGTTGCCCTTCAGCGCATGAAGCCGAAAGCCCGGCAGGTCCATATCTTCGACCGTGGCGGCAGCATCCAGGCGCGCGCATATCCCACACCTAAGGCGGTTTGTCCTACGAAATGGAGATTTGAGGCACGTTCACGCTCAAGCGATCCAGCGCGGTGGGCAGACTCCACAGGTTGTCTCACCTCCCGCTCTGGTGCGCCGCTTTGAGGGTCATTTGTCGGCAGTGCACCCTCCCACTCACGGTGCCGCGAGCGCAGCGACCGGAGGCGTCGCATCCTCATTTTTGCTTGCTGCCCTGTAATGCAAGAACGCCCGTTGACTCTCCCCATAGAATTATTTCTCCCCGCATTTCCAATTACTTAAGATTTTCAACCCTTAATCTCCACAAACCCGCCAGCTACAATCCCCCCAGGAGTACCCATGTCACTCACTAAATCCGAATCCGCGCGCATCAATGGAGCCAAGTCGCGCGGTCCTAAGACCCCTGCCGGCAAAGCCAAATCTTCCCGGAACGCCATCAAGCACGGCATCTTCGCCCAGGTCATCGTGCTGAGCAACGAAAATGCCCAGGCGTTCGACGAACTCACCGAAGACTTCGTCCGCCGCTTTGAGCCCCGCGACGGTGTCGAACTCTCCATCGTCGAGCAAATGGTCGCCGCAACCTGGCGTCTCTCGCGCTGCTGGGAAATGCAAACGCAAACTCTGAACCTGGAAATGCAAAAGGATCAGGACGAAGACGACGAGAACCTCACCACCCGCGGTTTTCACACGTCCATCGGCAGCAGCCCCTCCATGCAACTCCTCCACCGCTTCGAAAACAGCTACGAGCGCATCATTACCCGGGCCGTTCGCACCCTCACTAACATCCGCAAGAACTTCCCCATACCAAACAACGACGAGCAAAAATGCAGGAACGAACCCAAGCCTCCATCCAATGACTCAATCGCTCAACCGCCCAATGACCCTGTAATCAACGCCCCAATACTCACCACCCCCAAAAAACAAGAAAACGAACCCAACACGAACCAATCGCCCGACTCCCCGATCACCCAATCGCCATTTCACAATGACTCTTTCCCCCACTCCATTAATGCCCCCAGTACCTGAATGGCGAATGACGCAATGAAATTCAAAAGACATGCAAAGACGCTGCGGAGGAACTCGCGCCCGGAATCCAACGACATCGTCGAGTGGGCCCGCACTCACCTGAACTTCGAGCCCGATGAAGTCCAGGCGCGCGTGCTGCGCAGCGAGTCCAAGCGCGGAATCTTACTATGTACGCGCCAATGGGGTAAATCGACGGTCACCGCCGCCATGGCCCTGCATCATGCCCTGTTTACTCCGCGCAGTCTGACGCTGGTGGTGGCGCCCTGCGAACGACAGAGCGGCGAGTTTGTACGCAAAGCGAAAATCTTCGCGCTGGAGCTCGGTCTCAAACCGCGCGGCGATGGTAACAACGATCACTCGCTCTCGTTTCCGAATCATTCGCGCATCGTCGGCGTGCCTGCGAAAGAGGACACGGTCCGCGGATATTCACGCGTCGGACTGATGCTGATCGATGAGGCCGCGCGCGTGCCCGACGAACTCTACAAGGCCGTGCGCCCGATGCTCGCCGTGGGCAAAGGGCGGCTCTGGCTGATGAGCACTCCGCATGGCAGGCGCGGCTTCTTTCATGACGAGTGGCACAATGGCGGCACGCAGTGGGAGCGCGTCAGCGTAACGGCGCTCGAGTGCCCGCGCATTCCCAGGGAGTTTCTGGAAGAGGAGCGGCGTACGCAGGGACGCTTGTGGTTCGAGCAGGAGTATCTGTGCAAGTTTACACAAGTGCGCGAGGCGCTCTTTGATATGGAAATGGTGGGGCGCTTAGTGCGGCAAGACATTAAACCACTAGTGTTCAGGTAATCGACATGAACGAATATTTCGTGGGATTGGACTTGGGCAAGCGGCACGATTTTTCGGCTTTGGCTGTGGTGGAGTCTGCCCAGGTGCAGGGCGCTTGGGATCCGGCAAACTGGTGTAACAAAGTCCGGACGGAGCGCAGTCTACGGCACCTGGAGCGGATTCCGTTGGGGACGCCTTATACCGACGTGGTCTGGCAGGTGGATAAACTGATGCGCTCGCCGGCGCTGGACGGGAACTGCACGCTGGTGGTGGACGCTACGGGTGTGGGCGCTCCTGTGGTGGATGCGCTGAAGGCACTGCGAATGAGCTGCCGGATGTTGCCGGTGCTCTTGACCGGAGGCGATTTCGAATCGTGCAAGGACGGCTATCACATGGTTCCCAAACGCGATGTGATGACTGGCCTGGGGTTACTCGTGGAGCGCGGCGACTTATTGATTTCGGCCGGGTTGCAGGCAGGGCCGGATTTCCTGCGGGAACTGGAGGACATGGAAGTGAAAATCAGTGCAGCCGGCAGGGAGAGCTACGGAGCGATGCGCGCCGGAACGCATGACGACCTGGTGCTGGCGGTGGCGCTGGCGTGCTGGGCGATGGGGCGCAAACACGCGCCGTTTGGCTGGCAGTCGACCCGGCTGTATTGGTGAAGTGCCCAACCTGAGACGCGCCGCGACCGGCTGGACACTCGATAAGGTGAGAATTTTCGCCGCCAGGCGCAACAATTCCGAGGAGGTTTTCGTATGAACCAGAACTATGCGGATCCGTCGCAGGCCATCGACCTGAGTTGTTTCGATGAGGAGTACAGCCGTGTGGGTGGTGGCGACGAAGCGCCAGGAACGGAAATTCCCGATGGCGAGTACAGCACAGTCATCGTGGGGCAGTGACTGAAGTCACCGATTGCTGTAAGCTCGGAACATATCGGAGTGCTGGAAGAGTTGGGTTCCGTGAAATATCCGTTGCTCTACGAAATCAATACGCGCGTCTACCTGACTGAGTTATCGGTGCGTCTGGGCCGGCGCGCGACCCTTGACGATATCCCCGATAGCGAGCTGGAGCGACTGGCAGCGTTGGGCTTCGCGTGGGTGTGGTTTCTGGGCGCATGGCAGACGGGAGTTGCGGCGCGCGAAATCTCGCGGACGAATCCGGAGTTGCGCGCCGAGTACGAGAGCGTCTTGCCCGGCCTGCGCGACGAGGACATCGCCGGGTCCTGTTTCGCGATCCAGAGCTATACGGTGCATTCCGATTTGGGCGGCAACGCGGCAATGCTGCGGTTGCGTGAGCGCCTGCACAATCTCGGGATGAAGTTGTTGCTCGACTTCGTTCCGAATCATGTCGCACCCGATCACCGCTGGGCGGCGGAGCATCCGGAGTATTTTGTGCACGGGCCGGACGGAGCGCCGGCGCAAGGCCGCGACCCATACTTCCCAAGCTGGTCGGATACGCTGCAACTGAATTATGGCCATGCTGGCCTGCAAGCCGCGATGCGCGCAGAGTTGATGCAAGTGGCGACGCTGTGCGACGGCGTGCGTTGCGACATGGCGATGCTGATTCTGCCCGAGGTCTTCCTTCACACGTGGGGCATCGCTGTGGAGCCGTTCTGGCCAGGTGCGATCGCGAGCGTGCGGGAACGCCAGCCTGGCTTTCTGTTCCTGGCCGAGGTCTATTGGGATCTCGAATTGACCATGCAGCAGCAGGGCTTCGATTACGCTTACGACAAGAGCCTGTATGACCATTTGCGCGAACGGAACGCCGCGCTTGTGCGCGCTCACTTTTGCGCTGGGCTCGATTACCAGCGGCGTCTGGCGCGGTTTATCGAAAACCACGACGAACCGCGCGCAGCGGAGGCGTTTCCACCGCCTGTTCATGATGCCGCGGCCGTCGTGACATTCCTTTCGCCGGGCTTGCGTTTCTTTCATCAGGGGCAATTCGAGGGCAGGCGGCGGCGCATCCCGGTTCAACTGAATCGCGCGGCGCCCGAAGCGCCAGATGCGGAGCGCGTACGCTTCTATGACCGCCTGCTGCGCTGTTTACGCCATCCGGCACTTTGCGATGGCGACTGGCAGTTGCTCGAAAGCGCTCCGGCGTGGGAAGGCAATCGGACGCACGAAGAGTTCATCGCGTTTTTCTGGCGAGCGCCGGACGGACAGAGGATCGGGGTAGCGGTGAACTATTCCGGCGGGCAGGCACAATGCTTCCTGCAACTTCCAGCTTCGGAGGTGAACGGGCGGCGCTGGTGGTTGATAGATCTGATGAGCGACGCGCGTTATGAGCGCGACGGGAGCGAATTGTCTGCGCGCGGACTATACCTGGACATGCCGGCGTGGGGCTACCATGTGTTTCAACTTTCAGCCTAGCCAATCGATTATTTCTGTTACTCTCAATCTCATGGTGCGTGACATTTATGGTACGTAACATTGCAGATTTAACCGGCCGCGTAGCGGTAGTAATTGGCGGTACCTCTGGGTTGGGGCGCATGATCGCTCTGGGGTTGGCAGAGTGCGGAGCGGATGTCGTCGCCACGGGGCGGAGGGCGGAACTCGTCGCGGAGGTGTGCGCGGAGATACGTGAGCGTGGCCGCAAAACACTCGAACACACGGTGGACATTTCGAGCCGGGAGCGCGTGGATGAGCTGCGTGACGCGGTGGCCGCGGAACTGGGCGGCGTCGATATTCTGGTAAACTCGGCGGGGCGCATCTCGCGCCGGCCCACGGTGCAGGTGTCCGAGAAGGAGTGGGGCGACATCATGGACGCCAATCTCACCGGCACACTGCGGGCATGCCAATCGTTTCACGGTGTCTTGAAGGCCAAGGGCCGGGGGCGCATCATCAACGTCGCGTCGCTCACGTCCTTTGTCGCGCTGCACGAAGTGGCCGCCTACGGCGTGTCGAAAGCGGGCGTGTTGGCGCTGACAAGATCGCTGGGCGGCGAATGGGCGCGCGATGGGATCAACGTGAACGCACTTGTACCCGGCGTTTTCCGCACAGAGCTCAACGCGAAGCTGCTCGACGACACGGCGCGAGGACGCGAGTTGCTGCTGCGAACTCCGATGCGGCGCTTCGGAAATCCGGAAGAGCTGATCGGCGCGGTGGCGTTTCTAGCCTCGGACGCGGCGAGTTTCATCACGGGACAGAGCATTGTCGTCGACGGCGGATTCCTCTCGTCCGGCGTCAATTCGTAGACGTCCGCTGCGGAGTGTGACCTAAGTCACCGTAATTTTCATAGTTTCGCTGCTATTCTAAACCGCGGGCAAGCGCCCGGAAGAGGACACGCACTATGAAGAGGCTGTGGATTGTTTTTGCGATTGTATTCGTGCTTTCGTTCAGCGTTCTCGGCTGGATCGGCACGCGGATTTATCAGGAGATGCCGCCGATTCCGGACCGTGTGGTAACGACAGGCGGGACGGTGGTGATCGCCAGCGGCGATATCGGGCGCGGTCAGAATGTGTGGCAGTCGCTGGGCGGCATGCAGGTCGGCTCGATCTGGGGACACGGAAGTTATGTCGCGCCAGACTGGACGGCGGACTGGCTGCATCGCGAAGCGATGTTCGTGTTGAACGAGTGGGCGGCTAAGGAATTCGGCACGGGCTACGACCAACTGCCGCCGGAGGATAAGGCCAAGTTGCAGGGGCGTGTTCAGGCACTGTATCGCACGAACACCTACGACGCCTCGACGAACGCGATTCAGATCGACCCGGCCCGAGCACGCGCGTTTGAGGCGTGCCTGAAACACTATGCCGGCGTTTTCATCGGCGGCAATAAGGCCTACGCGATTCCAGCGGGCAGCGTGAGCAATCCGGAGCGCATGCGGCAGTTCGCGTCGTTTATGTTCTGGACCTCGTGGTCCGCGGCGGCGGACCGGCCGGGCGACAGCATCAGCTACACCAACAATTGGCCGCATGAACCGCTGGTCGGCAACCGCCCCACTGGCGAAAGCGTGATGTGGACGGGCGTGAGCATAATCATGCTGCTGGCCGGCATCTGCGCGATGGTGTGGTGGTTCGCAGTCGCCAAACACGACGAGCCTCCGGCTGTGCTTCCGGCCACTGATCCGCTGATGCATTGGGTGGCGACGCCGTCCCAGCGTGCCACGCTGATCTACTTCTGGACAGTTTCGGCGCTGATTCTGGTGCAGATGATCATGGGCGTCGTCACCGCGCACTATGGGGTGGAAGGCGACGGATTTTATGGCATCCCGATTTCGAAATGGATACCCTATGCGGTCTCCCGCACCTGGCACGTGCAACTCGGCATTTTCTGGATCGCGACGGCATGGCTCGCGGCGGGCTTGTTCATCGGCCCGCTGGTGAGCGGCCACGAACCCAAGTTCCAAAGCCTCGGCGTGCATGCGCTGTTTGGCGCGCTGCTGGTCGTCGTCGTGGGATCGATGACGGGAGAATGGCTCAGCATTCAGAACCGGCTCACCGATGCAAATTCATTTCTGTTTGGCCACCAGGGATATGAGTATGTCGATCTCGGCCGTGTGTGGCAAGTCCTGCTCTTCGCCGGATTACTGATCTGGCTCGTCCTGGTGATCCGCTCGGTTTGGCCGGCGCTGAAAAATCCGGGAGAACAGAAGCAACTGTTGTGGCTCTTCCTGCTCTCCGCCGGAGCGATCGCTCTGTTCTATGGCGCCGGACTGACGTGGGGCCAGCATACGCATCTCTCGATCGTCGAGTATTGGCGCTGGTGGGTGGTCCACCTTTGGGTGGAAGGCTTCTTCGAAGTGTTTGCAACGACGGTCATCGCATTCTTCTTTACGCGCCTGGGCCTGATCAGGCCAAAGCTGGCCGCTAAAGCCGCACTGCTCTCGGCCACGATCTTCCTGGCCGGCGGCATCATCGGTACCTGCCACCACCTCTACTTCTCGGGCACGCCCACGGTGGCATTGGCCTGGGGTTCGGTCTTCAGTGCGCTCGAAGTTGTGCCGCTGACCATGGTCGGCTTTTCCGCCATCGACGACTTGCGCCGCGGCCGGCTGACCGAGTGGGCCAAGCGCTACCGCTGGCCCGTCTATTTCTTCGTCGCGGTGGCCTTCTGGAATATGGTGGGCGCGGGATTGTTCGGCTTCATGATTAACCCGCCGATCGCGCTGTACTTCATGCAGGGTTTGAACACGACCCCGCTGCACGGCCACGCCGCACTGTTCGGAGTCTACGGAATGCTGGGCATCGGCCTGATGCTGGTGTGCATCCGCGCGATGGGTCCGGATCTGATTTGGAAGGACAACTGGCTCAAGTTCGCCTTCTGGGGTATGAACATCGGGCTGTTGACGATGTGCGTGGGAAGCCTGCTGCCTGTCGGACTGTACCAGACGTGGGCCTCAGTGGAACACGGCTACTGGTACGCGCGCAGCACGGAGTTCCTGGGGACGCCGCTGATGCAGCAGTTGCGCTGGCTGCGCGCGCCCGGAGACATGATCTTCGCGCTCGGGGAACTTGCGCTGGTCGGGTTCGTCTTCACGACGTACCCGCGCAAGGCGTAGATTGTTGCCTGGCCGGAAGCACGGGCGGAAATTGCACACACCGCCCGTGTGTCCGGCGCCGCGCTGCGTCACATGGTGCGCCACACCCGGTCCTGCAACCGGAACCGAGGCAACTCAAGGAAAGTGGCGGCGAGCATAGTCCCCCAGCTTCGGGAGACACTCATCGACAACAACGCCCTCCAGTCGGTCCGCCTACAGCCGCGCGAGTGCCTTCCTCATTACCTTCTCAGCTGCCGCTTTTGCCTTCGCCTCGGGCGCCCCCATGATGAATACGGTGACGACGACGTGCTTCGATCCCTTGTAGGCGCCCAGTTGCTGCATGCCGTATCCCGGACTTGACGTGTATGCACTGTCACCGATGCCGACCACCACCGCACCGTTCATCTTCCGTTTTTTCAGTTCGGCGACCGTCTTCTCCGCGCTGTCACTAGGGCTCTTGTTCGTGAGCAACAGCGTCACTGCGGAGCCGGTGGCGCCGATCTTGAAATTGCAGATTGACTTGTTGGTGGGATCGGCCACGCCGTCGGAAACTGCCACGCCGGCAGCCTCCTGCACTTCAGTCTTTGTTACCAGTGCGCACGGAGTAAGGCCCGGATTTGCAGGCTGGGCCACGGCGAAACTTGAGAGAAGAGCAACTCCGATTTTGATCGCGAAAATACGCATAATGACGGGATTGTATCATGAGTTCGACAGCCCACTTCGATCGCTATAACTGGCCGGTGTGTCGTTGACACGTTGGATTCCGCACTGCAGATTCCGGATTCCGGGACAGGTTCCGGAACCCCGGGCCACTTCCCGCGGAACCTGAGCATTGCCTCAATTGCCGGGGTTTTTTTTCTGAATCGCCCGCTTCAAAGGCCCTGGCGGCGGGCGCTTCACCGGTTTCGCTGGCTCAAAGTCTTTCGCTGCCAAGGTCACGCTGTACGATCGCCTATTCGAATGGCCGGTACTGAAGCTGAGATAAACCTCACGTGCACCGTTCGGCGAAGTGGTGATGACCGCATCCGAAAGGGTAACATATGGGGACGAGGGACAGCCTGCATCATCGATTTCATTAAAATCACATCAGGGACGGAGCGGACTGCTGTTTTCGTGAGAATTTCGTTTCCTCCCTCCACTATCTTATTTCATGCCTCGAAACGCACGCTGCATCAAGCCCGAACTTTCCTATCACATCACTCAGCGCGGTACCGGCTGTCAGACGACTTTTTACTCCCGCCAGGACCGGCTAGTGTACCTCGACCTGCTCCGCGCCAACCTCCCGGACTGCGGCGTCCGGATCCTTGGTTTTTGTCTGATGACCAACCATGTTCACCTCGTGGCCATTCCCGGCCATTCCGATTCGTTGGCCGTGCTGTTCCGCCGCGTCCACGGCCGCTATGCGCAGTACCTCAATGCGCGCCGCCATCGCACCGGGCACCTGTGGCAGAACCGCTTCTTCTCCTGCGCGCTCTCGCAATCCCACCTCTGGACGGCACTGCGATACGTCGAGATGAACCCGGTTCGCGCATCCCTGGTTGCTTCGCCTGCCGAGTATGCGTGGTCGAGCGCTTCGGCGCACTTGTTCGGGGAAGGCGGCGACGGCATCCTCGACTTGGAGTTTTGGTCGAAAAACGGGGGCGCCGGACGCTGGCGCGAACTGCTGGAGGAGCGGGAAGACCCGGATCAGACGCGATTGCTCCGGAAGTGTACGTTTGCGGGCCGGCCGTTCGGCGAGGAAGAGTTCCTGACCGCAATGGAAGAACAGTTCCAGCGCAAGTGGCGGCGCTGGGCCTACGAAGCCTACTCCGCTTCTGGCCGCTGAAGTGGAAATCTCGCATTTGTGCGAAATCGGCAGTCTGCTCCGTCCCTGCCTCATTTTGTGCGATGTCGTCGATTCAGCCTGTCCCGGTGCCCCGGTGCCCGGTGCCTATTGGCGTATGTTTTTCAACAGCCTATTGATGTCGGCAACATGCCGCTGCTGCGAAGACTTGTTTTTCAGTGCCAAGGATAAATGGGCACGTGCTTCGCTATCATTGCCTTTGTGAGCCAGGGCGACACCTAAGTGATATTGAAACAAAGCGTTGTCAGGATTGTTCTTTACGACCGTTTCTAAGAGATGAATGGCCTTGTCTGGAGACCCCTTTTTGACATATACCCAAGCGAGCGTGTCCGTGACAGTATCTCGGGGCATGGCCTTGAAGGCGCGTTCGGCGTACGTAAGTGTTTGATCACTATAAAGGGGCGACGATTCAGCAAGGATGTATGCATAGTTGTTAAGCATGATAGGATCTGCAGGCCGTAGTTTTAGGGCGTCTTTGTAGACCTCACAGGCCTCGGCCAGCCGATCCGACTCGTCGTACCACCTGCCTAGATTCATGACTACCTCTATGTTATTGGGATCGGCCTTTCGAGCTTTCTCGGCTAGAAGTATAGCTTTCGGGAGATCTCTGGAGTTGGAAGCAACGGACGCAGCTTTCATCAGCAACTTCATCTTGTCTGCCGTAACTTGAATCGCATCCGCCCCAGCCTCTAGTTCAGCCACAGCCAGTCCGGGGTTCGCCAACCTCAGAAAGACGTCAGCCGTAAAAGCGCGGAGTTCCCACACGTTCGGCCTACGGCTGATCTCACCATTCAGTAGTGCGATGGCGTGAGAGCCCTGCTTGAGCTCAATCATCACACGGACTAAAGACATCAAGGCGCTAAGCTCATTCGGTTGCACCGCATGTGCTTTCTGAAAAGCGGCCATGGCCGCTGTTGGGCATTTCTGACGCATAGAGAGCGCACCGGATTGCATGACAGCTTCGAAGGAGTTCGGATATTCGTGTAAGATCGCATCTAATTCTTTGCGGGCTTCACCCTCCAGCCCGACTTCCACCTTTGCAGCCGTACGCAGCAAGCGCTCGGATAAGGCGGGCGGAACCTGCGGTGCGAATGAGCCTGTTGGCTTCCTAAGTCGCGACAAGTATGGCTCAGCGAATTGAATGGGTTGCGCCAAGAAAGACTCGGACCCAGTGGGAAAGTCGATCAAACGCGATCCGCGCAGGAGATTGTCCATCGGCGGGGCGTTCGGTGGTGGTGGGCCATTGAACCAGATTGGGGGTATATTAGCTATACGGGGCCGTTGGGTGGTGTATCCGGCGAACTGGTAATAGAGAAACGGAAACTCCTGGCGGTACAGCTTATCCGCCTGCCGGACCAGGGCTCCGACCGTGTTTGCCCTACCGCCCAGCTTGAATAGTGCGTATAGCAAGAGTCGGGCCCCGCCTGGCACTCGTGTGCCTTCGGGAAACGTCTCAGCAAAAAAATGCTGCGCGCTGACAGCCTCCGTCGTCGAGTGATCTCGGGGCCAATTGGATAGTAGCAACCATGAGAAAGAATAAGGATTGCCCATTGGTGGGGGAATGCCAGGTGGAACCTGTACTATCTTTACTTCATCCTGCGAAGGATCAGGGGCCCCCGACAGAAAGTAGACGGAAATGTCGCTGGAGAAGTGAAACTGTTCATTGTGTCCGGTATTGCGGTGGCCGCGTCCTCTAACCAAAAGCAGACCTTGAGTGCCGTGAGGACGCTCAAACACAAGTGGCACCTGGAACTCGGATTGTGGTGATGCCACGGTCGTGACGGCAAGCTCTGTATTAGTGGTGTCGAGCAAGGTCAGATCGATCGCATCCAGAGTGTATCCGTCAACAGATCGAATCGTTCCAGAAACAGTAAGTGGGCTAACAATGCGGTCTGTGGTTCCTGACTTCGGCGATGAAATCTGAAGCATCTTGCCATAAGGCGGGGCGGAGGCTGCAAGTAGATCTTGGAGTGCGGACGGGTTTGAGCGCAATAAGCGTTGTAACTCCTCGCCCTTCGGAATGCTCGGTTGCGCAAGCGAGTGGCTGGTCTTCCATTTGGAGGAAAGCAGTTTCCAGGTTGTTCCGGCGAGAAGCACAATGCAGGCCGCGATAATGCTGGCGAGCACAGGGTCATGCCATATCTTCTTGACTGCTCGCTTGAAGCGTCCATCAGGAGCGGCGGGGGGAAGAAGGGACGGCGAGTTGGGTGTGCCTTCTGGTGGCGGAAGCAGCAGATACGTCGTATCAACTTGCAGGAAGCGGGCAAGTTTCGCCAAGGATCGGGAGTCGATGGCTTTGCCGGACTCAATGTTTCTAATCGTGCTTTCACCGAGGTCAGCCGCTGCGGCGAGCGCCTTCTGGCTCAGATCACGAGATTGCCGAAGAAACAGAGCCTTATGTCCATCTGGTATTACGGTCATTCGGTGCCTTTCCGATGTTCTGGCGAGACGAACGCGCAGGAAGACCGCTCAAAGTACAGTCCCCTCCACTTCATCCAGCGACATCGTATTGCCTCGTCGATCATACAACGCTGTCCTGCGAGCCGATTCGTGCGCAGCCATCTGCTGCGCGACCTCAAGCTTACCGCCGTTCGTGAGGTACGTGGTAATTCCCTTTGAGCGGGCCAGTCCAGCCCGGGTTCAGAACAAGCGGCACTGTTAAGGTCAGCGTGTTTCCGGAGACTGTCGCCGAAGCGCCAGTACCGTAGATCGTACACTGGTTGCTGGCCTGCGTCTGCGAGGACCCCAGCGTAACTGGCGCCGACCATTGCTGCGGATCATCTTTGTACACCGTCAACTGGTTGTTCGAATAGGACACATAGCAGCCGCCATAGATCCACACTGAGGTGTTCAGCATGAAGGCCACGCCCATGTTCTCAATGCCGTTGAGGTCCGTGTACTTCAGCACAAACGTCGGCCTATCGCCGCTGCCGGAAGCCGGCGTAACCGAATCCGCGCTCGGCAACTGCGGCGGGATCGCCCGCGGACTCGAGGCCAGTTCGCCGGTTGACCCGGCGAAGCGCGCATGAATCACGTGCGGACCGCCGACTTTGATGCTGGCCGGAGTAGCAAAGCTGAAACCATGCGCCCCGTTGCCAATCCCAGCCGCAGTTAAGTCGGCACGGTAGATGTTAGCAGTCGCAACATAGAACGGCGTGGGATTAGTCCCGTCGTAAAACGAAACCATGATCGGCGTATCGCCGCGCATAATATCCCAGGCTCAGCCCGAAATGGTCGTGCCATCGAGCGAATCGAAATGACCCTGGTAACTCACCGTTCCGCCGCCAAAGTTCTTCGGACTGCCATTGAGATCCGTCGTGGTGTTCGCATATTTTACCGACACCGAATGTGTTTGATTGTCGTTGACGGCTGGCGTAGGGTCGTCAAAGCCATGATAGCCGTTGCCGAATCCGGCGTTTAACAGATCCTGCCGGAAGATGTTCGCGGGAACGCCCGGTTGTACCAGCGTGCCCCCGTCATACACGTCCAGGTTCACCGGCGTCGTCGGATTTTGCGCGGCCCAGGCCCAGCCCTGGAGATGAACCGTGTCGATGCTGTCAAAGTAGCCATTCAGACTGCATGTCAGGCTGCTGCCGGAGCCCACAAACTCGACTTGGCCAACCTTAAACCGCACCCGGACCGTATGCGACTGCCCGTTGAGGAACTCCTTCGGCGTTCGTAAGCTGAAGCCGGAAAAGCCGTCGCCAAAGGCGCCGGCCAGGTCGGGACGAAAATTCTCCGCGGTAACCTCGGTCACCAGCACGTCGCCGTCAAAGATTTGAACAGCAACTCTGTTATTCGTGCCATCCCAGGCCCAACCGGAGATCTCCCCACAATTCGTAAAGTCCACATAGCCGTAAGGCTGCGCAGCGGCAGGCATGCAGCAGAGTGCGAGACAGCACAGAGCCAGTATAAAACCGATGTGTTTACGCAGCCGTTCCACAAGAGATTTCATTGCGGGTATCCTCCGTGCCTAACGCGATACAAGGGCGGCGCGAAATGGTCCGTTCACATGCGCCCTTAACTCCTGCCAGCCCTGGTGCGAAACGCCGCGCCGGATCTGGTTCGTGCCTCCGGCCGAGAGCAGGTATTTGCGGGACTCGAAGGCTTGGAGCGTGGCCGGATTGGGCCGCTGCTGCCGTTTCAGCATGATGTCGAGATAGGCTTGGCGCTGCTGATCCAACGTCCGGAGGTCCTTCGCCACCGATTGGAGAATCACAGCCAGCTTCGGCGATTCTTTGGCGTTGATCGAGGCATTAGCGCTGGCCTGCACCTTGCCGGGATCGGATTGCGCTTCAAAGAAGTAGCGGAAGAGAACCGGGTCGTCGGGGGGCGGAGCCTGCCTGGGCTGGCCTTGGGCCAGCAATATTGTGGCAAGAAAGAGAGTCAGGAATGCGTTTCGCATGTAATTACTTTCGCTTCCAGTTCGAGTATCAGGAGTGATTCAATTAAAGACAAGAAGATTTGATGTTCTGTTTCTGCTATTTCGTGGAAGGTCGCGCTTTTTTCTTGATTTCCGGGTTGACATTATTAGGAATGGAGTGCCAACCTTGTGGTCGTGCGAAAACTGGCGGCGGCTTACTACCGTATCAACCTGCCGGGGGCCGACGATAGAATCAGAGCCGCGGCCGAACGGATCGGACGCTTCAATGGCTGTGGCGCAGATACAATCGAGCAGCTTGCAGCAAGCGTGGGCCTGTCCGCTTCGCGCTTTGCGCACTTATTCCGCGAACAAATCGGCCTTACTCCCGCACAATTCGTAAAACTGGCAAAGCTGCGGGAGGCCGTGCGGCTGCTTAAACATACAAACTTATCCGTGAAAGAAGTTACTGCGCGAGCAGGGTTTCGCAATAGCAGTCATTTTAGCCGTACTTTCAAGAGTGAGTTCAGTGTTACTCCCGCGGAATTCCGGCATTGAAACTCGTGCGTCTGGATGTGCAGCGCACACACGGGGCGCCGGTTCCTGGCATATGCTGGGTGCTGAGATGAATCGCATGGCGAGAGAAACCAGGACTCAGCGGAGTTGGCCCAGCCTATGACCGCAGCCAATCCGCGAGGCGGTTTCCGGTGGGTGATCATCGCGCTGCTCTTCTTCGCGACGACGGTCAATTACATCGACAGGCAAATTCTCGGCATCCTCGCCGCACCGTTGCAGAAGGAGATTGGCTGGTCGGAAGCCCAGTACGGCTTCATCGTCACGGCCTTTCAGGCGGCTTACGCGATCGGGTTGCTCGTATTCGGGTGGGCCATCGATCGGATCGGAACACGCCGCGGCTACGTGCTCTCGATCGCATGGTGGAGTCTGGCCGCGATGGCGCACGCACTGGCCGCCACGCCGTTCGGTTTCGGCATGGCGCGATTTTTTCTTGGCTTCGGCGAAGCAGGAAATTTTCCGGCGGCGGTGAAGACCGTAGCGGAGTGGTTCCCGCGTCGCGAGCGCGCTCTCGCGGTGGGCCTGTTCAATTGCGGTTCCAACATCGGAGCGATCCTCACGCCGCTGATGGTTCCGTGGATTGCTCTGCACCTGGGTTGGAGAGTGGCGTTCCTGCTCACTGGCGCGTTGGGACTGATTTGGGTGGTGGCGTGGTGGCTTTTGTACCGCTCGCCGTCCGTGCACCCGCGCGTGTCGGCGGCCGAACTGGCGCATATTCAAAGCGACCACGAAGAGAGTCAGGCGGCCGTGCCGTGGGGACAGTTGCTGCGCTATCGCCAAACCTGGGCGCTGATTCTGGCGCGCTTCCTAACGGACCCCGTCTGGTGGTTCTACCTTTACTGGGTTCCGAAGTTTCTCTATACGCAGCACGGCTTGACGCTCGACCGGATCGGACCGCCGCTCGTAGTGGTGTATCTCGCCGCGGACGCGGGCAGCATCTTTGGCGGCTGGCTCTCTTCCATGCTGATTCGCCGCGGCTGGAGTGTGAACGCGGCGCGCAAGCTCGCCATTCTGGCGTGCGCCTTGATGGTCGTTCCCGTGATCACGGCCACGCACGTAAGCAACGTCTGGGCCGCCGTGGCTGTGCTGGGCCTGGCGACGGCCGGTCATCAGGGATGGGCCTCCAACCTGTTCGCGATGATCTCGGACATCTATCCGAAGAACGCAGTGAGCACGGTAACAGGAATCAGCGGCTTCGGCGGATCGATCGGCGGCATGGTGGTAGCTTCCGCCGTCGGACTGATCCTACAGTTCACCGGTAGTTACGTCGCGATCTTCGCCTGGGCCGGTTTCTCTTACCTCTTTATTCTGGGCCTGATTCAGATCATGATCCCGCGGATTGAACCGCTGTCGACTGAGTAGCTACGCGCCTGACACCAGCGCCCGATGATATGCTTTCCGTATTCATGCCCTTACTTTGGAAAAACGACGAAGAATTATTCGCAATTGCGCGCCGCGAGCTGTTTACCGCCGTCATCGGAGACGTAATGGACAAGCTCAAACTGCGGCGCCAGTTTCTGCCTCCGCGCATCCAACCGCTGGCGCGTGACATGGTGCTGTTCGGACGCGCCATGACAGTGCTGGAGGCCGATTTCTTTGAGGAGACGCAGACCGGCACCAGGAACCCCCTGACCGCACAGCCGTTCGGACTCATGTTGGATGCCCTCGACGAACTCCAGCGCAACGAGGTGTATGTATGCACCGGCGCTTCGCCGCAATACGCACTATGGGGCGAGTTGATGAGCACGCGGGCGATCCGCTGCGGCGCGGCCGGCGCTGTGTTGGACGGCTACTCGCGCGACACGCGAGGCGTTCTCGAACTCGGCTTTCCCACGTTCTCTTATGGATGCTATGCCCAGGATCAGGGGCCGCGCGGCAAAGTGGTGGACTTTCGCATTCCCATCGAAATCGGCCAGGCCAGGATCGAACCGGGCGATATTTTGTGCGGCGATCTCGATGGCGTGTGCGTCGTGCCGCACGAGGCGGAGGAAGCGGTGTTTTGCGCGGCCATCGAGAAGGCGCGCGCGGAAAAGGTCGTCAGAAAGGCGCTCGAAGACGGGATGACGGCGCGCGCGGCCTTCGAGCGCTTTGGCATTCTGTAACGTTGGTCGCTACTGCGATTTTCGTTCGAGCGCCGGCAGCGGGCCGGTCAGTCGCATGTGGCCCCAGCTTTCGGAGCGGTCGCCGGTCCCATAGATCATCAGGTGACCGCCATAGGCTCCGCCGTCAGGGTCGGTGTGGACGATCTCGAGGCCGTACTCGTCGCCGATGCGGGGAGCGTGCCAGGCCGGGCTGCTGGCGCCCAAAGTCGGGGCCATGGCCACGCGGGCTTCCAGAATAAAATCGCCAGCGCTGCGCCCCCACGGATTCATGCGGATTGAATAGGCAACGGCGGTCTTCGGGATCGCTTCCTCAATGTAAGTGCGCGTAGGGCTGCCGTGCCGCCACCATGCGCCGTAGTCCGGTTTGCGCGGGTCGATAACGAAGCAGAAAGCATTGTCGCCCTGGCCGAAAAGCTGTCCCTTCGCCGCGCGCGGCGCTTCGATGAACCAACAGATGGAATCCTTAAAATACCAGCGCTTGGGTTCGTGCGCGGGGTCGTCAACGTCGTTGGCGTTGTCGTGCACCTCGGCTCCGAAATAGAGATACTGCTTGTCCCAGGCGAGATAGTAGCGCGCGTTCAAATCGTCTTCCAGGGCCGGCTCGTTGCCATGGTCGGTCAGCCGGTTGCGGCCGGGGTCGTACCAGGGAGCCTGGCGCACGCGCAGCGCATCCCAGACGCCGTCCGTGAACGCGTTGTACTTCCATTCGCGCAAGTCGCCGTCGATGGTTGGCGCCTTCTCAAGAAGCGGAACCAGAATCGGGTAGGAGCGTTTGTCCCAGTCGCCGCCGGGGCCTTCGAGTGTATTGTTCTGAGCGCAGCACACGGCCAGGCAGAAGAACCCGAGCGGCGCCAGATGACTAATTCGCATTTATCACTAATACTACCCTTGGCCAGGACGATTTTGGGAAACAACCGGCAGGCTTTTCGGAGACTACCGCCGGAACTTAAGCCGGCTTCTGAATCAAAGCGGCGTAGTGGGTACGCAGTAGCGGTATTTTTTCGAGCATCAAAGCGGAGATCCACGAAATCGGCACCAGCATGCGAGCCAGAGGCGGCGCTAGCGTTACCGAGCGCAGCGAAATCGCACAGCCGGGAAAGAGCGTGCGTAGTTCGGGCGCCGAGACTCTGCGCACATTGGGATTTCGTGGATTGTTAACGCGGAAATCGTACCACAGGACGTATCCGCCAGGCTTCAGTACGCGCATCATTTCAGCCGCAAGGCTTCTCTTCACGCCAGCATCGAGGATGGAAGTGAAGACGGTAAACTGGCTGACCAGATCCAGTGAATTGCCGGGCCACGGCAAAGAGCAGGCGTCTCCAACGGTCAATGAGACTCCAGGCAGGCGCAATTTCGCTTTTCGAATCTTCTCGGAGTCCAGATCGACTCCAGCAAGGTCTTCCACTCGCGCGCCCCATTGGAGGAATTCAAGCAGCCACGACCCGGACCCGCATCCCACATCCGCAATGCGTTTGCCATCGAGCGGCATTGCCCCGGCCACCGCGAGCATCCCAAGGCAGGCCCGGACTGTCTGTTGATGAAAGAACTGATTCACGGGATGCCGCAGGTCGTAATAGCCCTCTGGAATGTCGCGGCTGCGCCGCTCATATTCCGTGCGAATGCGCGAGATCTCTTCGGCGTGCCGATCGCCGAGCTGTGGTGTTGGGTTCACTGCGCTGCTCCATTGGCCTCAGAGGCACACGATTAGTAACTACTCTGGAAGGCATCCCCCTGATGCCACCCACAAGATCATCGTGCCGTAGCCCCGTCACTGAGTCAAGGGAAAAGGTCTTTGGCCGCAGCGTGGTGACCGATCCACTCACGGCAAGGCCTGCTAAGCTCGAAAGTTAGCATGGCGCAAACCAGCGTCGCGGTCGTCGCCGAGAAGCCTTCGGTGGCGCGCGACATTGCACGAGAACTGAAGGCAACATCGCGCGGCGAAGGCTACCTGCATGGGAACGGGTACATAGTCACGTGGGCTATCGGTCACCTGGTGGCGCTGGCGCAGCCGCATGAGATCCGCCCGGAGTGGCGCAGTTGGCGCCGCGATCAGTTGCCGATGCTGCCGGAGGCGTGGCCATTGGTCGTCGGCGAGGATACCAAGGATCAGTTCGAGGTAGTCCGCAAGATCCTCACTTCGCCGCGCGTTACGAGCGTTATCTGCGCTACAGACGCGGGGCGCGAGGGCGAGCTGATTTTCCGCTACATCTATGAAGCCGCCGGCAGCGATAAGCCCGTGGAGCGCCTGTGGATCTCCTCGCTGACCCCGGAAGCCATCCGCGGAGGCTTCGCACACTTGCGCGGCGGGAGCGAGTACGACCATCTGGCGGATGCCGCGCGCGGACGCAGCCGGGCCGACTGGCTGGTGGGCATGAACCTGTCGCGCGCCTATACACTGGCCTACAACGCGGAATACTCGGTGGGCCGCGTGCAGACGCCCACGCTCGCTCTCGTCGTGGAACGCGAACTTGCGATCCGCGCTTTTGTCCCCGACGACTACCTGAACATAGTGGCCAAGTTCGCGCAGGGTCATAAGCGGGAGTACGAGGGCACATGGTTCCGCCCCGGTGTGGAACCGATGGAGGCGGCGAAACGGCTGGCGTCCGACGGTAGGGAGGCCGGCGAGATTGTCGCGCGCGTCCTCGGCGGCGAGGCGCACATCGAGAAGATGGAAGCGCAGACGAAGCGCATGTCGCCGCCGCTGCTCTATGATCTGACTGAATTGCAGCGCCACGCCAACCGCCTGTATGGCTTCAGCGCCAAGCACACGCTCGACATGGCCCAGGCGCTCTATGAGCGGCATAAACTGATCAGCTACCCGCGCACGGATAGCCGCCATCTTTCCGCAGACGTGGCGAAGACGCTATCGAAAAGCATTCGCGGGATCGCCGCTGGTTATGAAGGACTGCTTGCGCCGGGCACGGGCGAGCGTCCGCTGGGACGGCGCTTCGTGGACGATGCGAAAGTCTCCGACCATCACGCCATCATACCGACGGGCGTTTCGCCGAACGGTCTCAGCACGGGCTCGGACGAGCAGAAGGTCTTCGACCTGATCTGCCGGCGGCTGCTTTCGGCATGGCATGAGGACCATATCTGGAACGTGACGACGGTGATCACGCTGGTTCGCAATGTAGCGCTGGGCAGCGAAGACCGCTTTCATTCGACCGGCGCCGCCGTGCAGCAACTCGGCTGGAAGGTCCTCGACATCGGCGGTGACAAGGAGCGCAAGAAGCGGGCGCCGAAGGACGCCAACGCGGAAGACGAGGAGGCGGCGCAAACGCTGCCGCCGGGACTCGCAGAGGGCCAGGCGCAGGATGTGCTCAATGCGGAACCGATCCTCAAGAAGACGCGCCCGCCCAAGCGGTTGACCGAAGCAACCCTCTTAACGGCCATGGAAACGGCGGGCAAGACGCTTGACGACAAAGAGCTCTCCGACGCGATGAAGGAGACAGGATTGGGGACGCCCGCCACGCGCGCGCAGATCATCGAAGTGCTGCTGAAGCGCGATTTCATTGTGCGCACGGGGAAGAGTCTGGAAGCCACAGAGAAGGGTATCGCGCTGATTGATGTCGTGCATCCGGAGGTGAAAAGCCCGGCGATGACGGGGCAATGGGAAGCCTACCTGAAGCGAATCGAGCGCGGGCAAGCCGAACTGGCGCCCTTTCTCAAAGGCATCGAGGACTATGTGCGCGAAGTGGTGGGGAAGGCTGCGAGCGCGGCCGCCAGCGCGAAACCCGTGTTGCCGCCTCCACCCGCGCCGGTCGCTTTTCGGAAGGGCGCCGAACAGGGTGCGGAGACGCCGCAGCAGGCAGGCACGCTGCGAGAGATTCTCAAGCAGCGCTTTGGTTTCGAAGCGTTTCGCGCGAATCAGGAAGCGGTGTGCGCCGCGCTGACTGCGGGCGACGACGTCTTGTTGGTGATGCCGACCGGATCAGGAAAATCGCTCTGCTACCAGTTGCCCGCGGTGGCGCGCGGCGGTACAGCGCTGGTGGTCAGCCCGCTGATTGCGTTGATGGAAGACCAGGTGGCGCAATTGGCTGCGCGCGGGTTTGCCGTGGAACGAATCCATTCGAACCGCGCACGCGCCGAATCGCGCGAAGTCTGCCTGGCGTATCTGGCGGGGAAGCTGGATTTTCTGTTCATCGCGCCTGAACGGCTGCGCGTGCCGGGCTTTCCGGAGATGCTCGCGAAACGCAAGCCCAGCCTGGTAGCGATCGACGAGGCGCATTGCATTTCGCAGTGGGGCCACGATTTTCGTCCGGACTATCGCAGGCTCGGCGGATACCTTCCGATGCTGCGGCCAACGCCCGTGATCGCGTTGACAGCCACGGCGACGCCGCTGGTGCAGAACGATATCGCGAAGCAGTTGGCGTTGGGCGCGCCGCGGCGCTTCATACACGGATTCCGGCGCGACAACATTGCCATAGAAGTTGTGAAGGCACCGCCCAGCAGCCGCTTCGGACTGGCGCGCGACATTCTCGGCCATGCGGAGCGGCGTCCGGCCATCGTCTATGCACCGACCAGAAAAGACGCCGAAAAACTCGCCGAGGAGTTGAATCGCGACTTTCCCGCCAAGGCTTATCACGCTGGGATGGACGCCGCGCGCCGCGAGTCTGTGCAGAGTGCCTTCCTGAGCGGCCGGAGCGAAGTGATTGTCGCCACTAACGCGTTCGGCATGGGGATCGACAAGGCGGACGTGCGCACGGTGCTGCACACGGCGCTGCCCGGAAGCGTCGAAAGTTACTATCAGGAAATCGGCCGCGCGGGCCGCGACGGCGCTCCTTCGCGCGCGATCCTGATGTACTCCTACGCGGATCGCTTCACGCACGATTTTTTCTATGAGCGCGATTATCCCGACCCCAAAGTGCTGGGCCGCATTTTCAAGTCGCTAATCGACGAGCCGCAGCCGAAGGAAGCGGTGCGCATCAGTTGCCGCCTGGGGGAAGAAGAATTCGACATCGCTCTTGAGAAGCTCTGGATTCACGGCGGAGCAATCGTCGACTACGCGGACAATATCAGCGTCGGGACCGAAGAGTGGCTTGATTTGTACGTCGCGCAGCGCGCGCACAAGCTGGCACAATTCGAACTAATGCTGGCCTACGGCGAAAAGGCCGATTGCCGCATGACGACGCTGGTTCGCCATTTTGGCGACATCGAAGACGCGCGCGAGCGCTGCGGCCTGTGCGATTTCTGCGATCCCACGGCGGCGGTAGCGCAACGCTTCCAACCCGCGAGCAGCGCGCAGCGCGGACACATGACGCGCGTGCTGGAGGCGCTGAAGACGGCCGATGGAATTTCGACGGGACGGCTGCACACGCAGCTCTTCGGCGACGGCTCGCTCGAGCGGCGCGAGATGGAAGACTTGCTCGGCGCGATGGCGCGCGGCGGGTTGCTCGACCTGATCGAATCGTCGTTCGAGAAGGACGGCAAACAGATCGAATACCGCAAGGTGCGCCTCACTCCGGCCGGCCGCCAGGCGGACGCCGCGACGCCGCTGCTGATCCCGGTCGCTGTCGAACGCGTGGCGCGCAAGCGCAAGCGTGTGGCGGCGGAGAAGAAACCGAAGAAGAAAACTGCGGCTGCCGGCACGCTCGAAACTACGCTGCGCGAATGGCGCATGGTCGAGGCCAAACGGAAGGGCGTCCCGGCCTTTCGCGTGCTGACGGATAAGGCGCTGCAGGCCATCGCCGAGACGCGGCCGCTCTCCACGCGCGAGTTGATCGAACTGCCTGGCGTCGGGCTCCAGATCGTCGAAAAGTACGGCGCGCAGATTTTCCGGATGGTGGAGAAGAGCAAGTGAACTGGCGGTGGATCTGCGCAGCGGCGGCACCGCAGCAGTCCGCGCTATCCTGTGGGTAGTAGGCCTGTCGCGGCTCGCACGCGTCCTGCCAATAGAGACTCTGTAAGGAAACCCAAACTCAATGTTTCGCAAAGTTCTGTATATTTTGCCGCTGGCGGTTGCGTTCGCGCAGAGCCCGGCTCCCAAACCAGCCGCGAAGCCTGTGACCGCGGCCAAACCCGCGACCCCGGCTAAACCCGCCGCTGCCGTCAAACCCGCAGCCGCACCGGCTCCCGCTATTGCCAAGCCTGCGGCGGCCGACGACTCCATCGTTCTTACGGTCGGCACGGAAAAGATCACCCGCACGCAGTTTGAAGAATTCATCAACGGCCTTCCGGAGCAAGTGCAGGTGCAGGCGCGCGGACCCGCCAAGCGGCAACTCGCCGAGCAGATTGCGGAGCTGAAGACAATGGCGCAGGAAGCGCGCAAACGCAAGATAGACCAGACGCCGGCCATGAAGCAGCAGATCGCAATCCAGATCGACAAGACTCTGGCCTCGGCCTTGTACCAGGAGTTGATGAACTCCGCGAAGACCGACGATGCGGCTCTGCGCGCGGCTTTCGAGAAGGACAAGGGGAAGTATGAGCAGGTCAAAGCGCGTCACATTCTGATTCGTTTCCAGGGTTCGCGCGTGCCGCTGAAGCCGGAACAGAAAGATCTGACGGAAGCGGAATCGCTGGCTAAGACGCAGGAACTGCACAAGAGGATTCTGGCGGGCGAAGATTTCGCCGCGGTCGCCAAGGCGGAGTCCGACGACACGGGGTCTGGCGCGAACGGCGGCGATCTCGGTTCGTTCAGCCGCGGGCAGATGGTGGGAGTGTTTGAGGATACGGCGTTCGCGCTGCCGGTCGGAAAGGTCAGCGAGCCGGTGAAAACGCCCTTCGGTTACCATCTGATCAAAGTGGAGGAACACAGCTCGAAGAAGTTCGAAGAGGTACGTCCGGAGCTTGAGCAGCAGATGAAGCCTGAGCAGGCGAAGGAAGCCATCGAGGCTCTGAAGAAAACGACCACCGTGGTAATCGACGACAAGTACTTCGGTCCGGCCGCGCCTCCTACGCCTCTTACGCCGCCCGCGCCGGCGCCTGGCCAGGAGAAATAGAGGTTGTCACGCTTCCGGGGGCCGGAACTGCCGGGCGCGCGCGCGCCGCAGCAGACCGGCCCTGCTCCGCTCGGCACGCCGCACACGCGTTTCGTCCATTCCAAAATAGTGCGCCACCTCGTGCCATACTGTTTCTTCCAGGAGTGTTTTGAGATGTTCCCGGTTGCGCGCCATGCGCTCGTGGGGTCCCTGGTAGATGGTGATTTTGTCGGGCAGGCAAAAGCTGTCGCTCACGCTGCGCAGCGTGAGCGGTCTACCCTGGTAGAGTCCCAGAAGGCCAGGCCGCGGCGGCTCCTGTTCGACCACGAAGGCCACGTTTTCCAGGCGCCTGCGAAATGCCGTGGGAATTGTTTTCAGGGCGATGTTCACAAGAGCGTCGAATTCGCGTGGAGTCATCTCTTGAGCAATATTGTAGAACGGGAGCAGCGCAATGCCCATTAGTGACGACGACAAAGACCTGCTTGTGCAAACAGCGGCCGGCCTGCGGATCGGCAACATCCGGCGCCATATTTTTCTGTGCGCGGATCAGAGCACGCCCAAGTGCGCGAGCAAAGAGGCGAGCATCGCAGCTTGGGAGTACTTAAAGAAACGCCTCGCCGAACTCAGCCTCACACAGGGCGAGAGCTGCGTCTATCGAACAAAGGCCAACTGCTTGCGTATCTGCCGGAACGGACCGATCGCGGTGGTCTACCCCGAAGGCATCTGGTATCACTCGGCTTCACCCGAGGTGCTGGAACGTATCATTCAGGAGCACCTGATCGGCGGCGAGCCAGTGACCGAATACGTCTTTGCGGTGAATCCCCTCCTATGAGCAAACGAATCATTGTCGCCATCGACGGTCCGGCCGGCGCAGGCAAGAGCACTATCGCACGGCGTCTCGCGGAGAAACTCGGATTCATCTACATCGACACCGGCGCGATGTACCGCGCGGTCGGACTGTGGGCGCTGCGCACGAATACGGATCTGGCCGACATGCACCGTCTGGAACAGTTGGCGCTCAACGCGGAGATCCGCCTGGAAGCCAACGGAACGCGCATCCGGCTGAACGGCGAAGATATCTCGGAAGCCATCCGCACGCCGGAGATTTCGGACGCCGCGTCGAAGGTGTCGGCAGTCTCCGCAGTGCGGCGCGCGCTGGTGGAAAAGCAACGCGGGATGGCCGCGGAGGCCTCGGTAGTGATGGAAGGGCGCGACATCGGCACGGTCGTCTTCCCTACCGCCGAGGTGAAGATCTTTCTCGATGCGGACCCAGGAGTACGGACTGGGCGCCGCGTGCTGGAACGGAAGGAGAAGGGCGAGCCGGTACAGTCCGGCGTGGTCGCGAGCGAGATTTCGGATCGCGACCAACGTGATCGCAGCCGGCAGGATTCGCCGCTGGTGCAGGCGCCCGATGCGGTCTATCTCGATTCCAGCGGCCTGACAATCGAGGAGGTGGAAGAGCGCATCCTGAAGCTGGTACGCGACCGCACCTCCAATGGAAAGGAACTGAAACGTTGAGCGATATTCTCCTGATGAAATTTGGTGGAACGAGCATGGGCTCGGCGGAGCGCATCAAGGTATCGGCGCGGATCTCCGCGGACGAAAACGCCAGGCGCCCCGTCGCGATCGTGGTCTCAGCGATGTCGAAGATCACGGATCTGCTGCTGGATTCGCTGCGCAAAGCCGAACTCGGAGACCAGGCTGGTCTGCACGAAAATCTCAAAAAGCTGCAAGAGCGCCACATGGAGACCTGCCGTGAACTGCTACCCGAAGGCTACAGGGAAACCGCAACGATCGGCATCCGCAACTTAATCGCCGAGTTCCAGCGCATCGCCGGAGGCATTCTGATGCTGGGCGAGCGTCCGCCGCGCTCCGTCGATGAGGCGATTGCCGTGGGCGAACGGCTGTCGGCCTTGCTGATCGCTGCGTTCCTCGAATCCGAAGGAGTGAAGTCGGTGGCAATGAACGCCGCCGAACTGATTGTCACGGATTCGGTTTTCGGCAACGCCACGCCGCTAATGGAACAAACTCGGCAGAAAGCGCGCGCGAAGTTGCTGCCGCTGATCGAGGACCGTGTGCTGCCTGTCATCACGGGTTTTAATGGCGCGACGATCGACGGCCGTCCGACAACGCTGGGCCGCGGCGGGTCAGACTTCTCAGCGTCGATTCTGGCCTCCGCGCTCGATGCCGCGGAGTTGTGGATCTGGACGGACGTCGACGGCATCATGACGGCGGATCCCCGCCTGGTTCCGCAAGCCCGCGTCTTGAGCGAAGTGACTTATAGCGAAGCCGCCGAACTGGCCTACAATGGCGCAAAGGTGCTGCACCCGCGGACTCTGGCGCCGCTCATCGATAAGCAGATTCCGGTGTGGAGCAAGAACAGTTTCAACCTCAATGCGCCCGGCACGAAGATCGTCTCGACCTTGAGCGAACCGGGCGGCGCGCGCGCGGTCACGTCGATGTCGAACGTAGTGCTGATCTCGATGGAGCCCGCCAGCGCCGAACTCACCGGCACCCGGGTGATGGCACGTGCGCTCGATGCGCTGGCCCGCGCGAATGCGGAAATTCTCACGTTTTCGAGTTCCAGCTACCGGCAGAATTTCTGCTTTCTGATCCGCAAGGATGAGAAGAACGCCGCACTGACGCACCTGGAGGAGACCTTCGCCCTGGAGTTGGCGCACGGATATTTGAAGCCGATCGAGGTGGATGAGAACGTCGGGCTGCTGGCGATCGTGGGAGAAGGCATGCGCGGCCACACCGGACTGGCCGGCCGGATCTTCACTGCGATCTCGCGCGAGAACATCAATATTATTGTGATCGCTCAGGGATCGAGCGAGTTAACCATCTGTGTCGTCGTGCGCCGGAGCGGACTGGAGACAGCCGTGAAGGCGGTCCACGGGGAGTGCCGCATGGAACTGGCCAGGGCTTAACGGCTATACTGAAAGATGGCCGCGGTAACAACGAATTAGGAGATTTTTGGGCTTATGTTTGACCTTTTCCGCAGCAGGGACAAAGCTGTCCGATGGCTGCTCACTGGCTTGCTCGTGCTCGTCGCCCTCTCAATGGTGACCTATCTCATCCCCGGCGCGGGGATGCCAAGTGATTCCGAAGAGCAGGTAGTGGCAGACATTGGCAAGGATACGCTCACGGTGCGGGAAGTGCACGCCGGTCTTCAGAGCGTGATGCGCGGCCAGAAAATCCCCGCGGACATGCTCTCCGTAGTCGCTCCGCAATATATCAATTCGATGGTGCAGGACCGCGCCTTGGCATACCAGGCCAAGCGCATGGGCTTCGACGTTTCGGAACAGGAACTCGCGCAGGCGATCCAATCGGCGCTGCCCCAGCTTTTCCAGGACGGCAAGTTCGTCGGCAAGGAGATCTATTCCCAGTTCCTCGCCCAACAGAATCTGACGATCCCGGAGTTCGAAGCTAATTTCCGCAAACAACTTCTGCTAAGCAAACTACAGAGCCTCGCACTGGAAGGCGTAATGGTGACGCCGGACGAAGTGGAGAAGGAATACCGAAAGAAAAACGAGAAGGCCAAGATCGACTACATCGCTATTACACCGGCGAAATACCTGTCCCAGGTGAGCGCCACGCCGCAGGAGGTAGGAGCCTACTTCCAGCAGCGTCGCGGCAACTACATGATGCCGGAGAAGCGCAGCTATGACCTCATCGTGATCGATGAAGAACGCATCGCGGCAACGGTCAATTTTACCGACGAGGATTTGCGCAAAGCGTATATGACAGCGTCTGAACGCTATCGCACGCCGGCACGCGTCCATGTCCGCCACATTCTGTTGAAGACCACCGATCGCGCGAAAGAAGATGCGCCCAAGATCGAAGCGAAGGCGAAGGATCTGCTGAAACAGATCAAGGCTGGCGCGGATTTCGCCGATCTCGCGAAGAAGAATTCGGAAGACCCGGGCTCGGCGCCGAAAGGCGGCGACCTCGACTGGGTGGTCCGCGGACAGACTGTGCCGAACTTCGAGAAGGCAGCCTTTTCGCTGAAGCCGAAGGAGACCAGCGATATCATTCGGACAGAGTACGGCTTCCACATTCTTCAGGTGCTCGAAAAGCAGGATGCCCGCGTGAAACCCTTCGACGAAGTAAAGAAGGAACTCGCCGACGAGAGCAAGAAACAGGTTGTGTTCGACAAGATGCAGACCGCCGCCGACCAGATTCGTGCGGCTCTGGTCAAGTCGCCGCTGCAGGCCGACGCTATCGCGAAGAAGTTCGGGCTCACGGCGATTCCAGTGGAGAACGCGGGTCCAGGCGATCCGATCCCCGAACTGGGCGTCAGCGCGGAACTCTCTAGCGCGGTCACTTCCATTCAGAAAGGCGATGTCACTCCCGTGATCCAGGCCGGCGCCAACCGCCTTGCCGTCGCCGTTTTGAAAAGCATCACGCCGGGACGCCAGTCGGAACTGAACGAAGTGGAGAGCGACGTGCGCACCGCGATTCTGCGGGAGAAGGCCACGGCGCTTGCCAAGCAAAAGGCCGCCGAAGCCGCGGAAAAACTCAAGGCATCTGGCGACATCAAACAGGTAGCCAAGGCGATGGGCCTCGAAGTGAAGAGTTCCTCTGAATTCGGCCGCGACGGCGCGGCGGAGGGCCTCGGCCCAGCCAGCTATCTGAGCGAAGCGTTCAGCAAGCCGGTCGGTACGGTAATCAGCCCGATCACGCTTGGCGACCAGACGTTTCTCGTCAAGGTGACTGGCAAAGTGGAAGCCGACATGGGCAAACTTGCGGGCGAGCGCGATCAACTCGTGCTGGCCATCAAGTCGCTCAAAGCCCGCGAACGCGATGAACTGTTTAAGGATGGCGTACTCACGCAACTGATGAAGGAAGGTAAAGTCAAAATGCATGAGAACGTGATCAAGCGCATCATCGCGAGCTACAACAAGGGCTAAGCCGGCCAGCAAGGGCCGACATACCGAATGATTCACGCGCTACTGGAGTTCCTGCATACACTGACGGACCCGGAGAAACTGATTCAGTTTCTCTCCTCAACCGTCAGCGGCTGGTACGGCTATCTGCTGTTGTTCGCGATCGTCTTTTCGGAGACGGGCTTGCTGATCGGCTTTTTTCTGCCGGGAGATTCGCTGCTCTTTACAGTCGGCGTGGTGGCAGGAGCAGGCGGCTTGAATATTTGGGCGATCAATGCATTGTTGATCGCCGCCGCGGTGACTGGTGATGGCGTGGGCTATTTGCTCGGCAAACGAGCGGGGCCGCATATTTTCAACCGTCCCAGTTCGCGCTTCTTTAATCGTCAGCACCTCGACCGCACTCACGAATTTTACGAGAAATATGGCGGCAAGACGATCATCTACGCGCGCTTCATTCCGATCGTGCGCACGTTTGCGCCGTTCGTGGCCGGCGTTGCCGAAATGAGTTACCTGAAGTTTCTCTCGTTCAATATCTTTGGCGGCATCGGTTGGGTGATCGCAATGACTACAGCAGGCTACTACCTGGGCGGATTCCCGATCGTCAGGCGCCACTTCGAGAAAGTTGTCATCCTGATCGTGCTGATCTCCGTTGTCCCGATCGTTCTCGAATACTGGAAGTCGCGGAAGAACAATTCCAGCGCTAAAGTGCCCGAATCAGTCCGCTAAGCAGCGCAACTCGATCCACGATCCGATCCACTAGAATGCTCTCGTTGGCGGCGTGAGCGCCCTCGCCCACCGCGCCAATTCCATCGAGTGTGGGAATGCCGAGCCCTGCGGTGAAGTTGCCGTCGGAGGCGCCACCGACAACCGTTTCGCCCAACTCCAAACCCATCTCGCGCGAGATTGCCCGCGCCTTGCGGAACAGCCCCAGCACGGCGGCAGAGCGTTCTAGAGGCGGACGGTTGAGGCCGCCTTCAACGAGCAGCTTGCAGCGCGGATCAAAGGGACGCAGCGCGCAAAATTTCTTCTCGACTGCCGGGCCGTCCTTCGCGCGCAACACACGAAAATCGAATTCGGCGCAAGCATCGGCGGGCACGACATTCGTCCGCACGCCGCCCGCGATGATGCCCGGACTCACGGTGATGCCTTTCTTCAGATCGGTGAACTCCGCAATCTTCGCGATCTGGCGCGCCAATTCGAGAATCGCGTTCGCGCCCGATTCAAAGTCTAAACCCGCATGAGCCGGGATGCCGCGCACGCTGAGATTGAAACCGCCGACGCCCTTGCGTCCGGTCTTGACCTTGCCATCAAAACCCGCGGCGGGTTCCGGAACCAGCACGGCTACGCTCCTCTTCGCTTCCGCCTCTGTGACCGGACGCGAGGAGTCGCTGCCCACCTCTTCATCGGCGTTAAGTTGCATGACGAGCCGGCGCGCGACCGGCAAATCTAGATCCCGCAGCGCGCGGACGGCGAAGATGCAGAATGCCACGCCGGCCTTCATATCGAAGACGCCCGGCCCCCACAGCCGGCCCTGCTCCTCGCGGAACGGCATCGTATGCAATGTGCCGACTGGCCAGACCGTGTCGAGATGCCCGAGCACCAGAATCTGCCCGCTCTTCTTGCGGCCGGGCAAGTCGAACTCGGCGCGCAAATGCTTGCCATACTTGCCCGCGGCAAGGGTCTTGATTTTGGCGATGCCGGAAAGCTCGCTCGCCACCAGA
This sequence comes from Bryobacteraceae bacterium, assembly GCA_963668605.1. Classification (GTDB taxonomy): domain Bacteria; phylum Acidobacteriota; class Terriglobia; order Bryobacterales; family Bryobacteraceae. Next base: position 6,218,539 of record OY764903.1, on the reverse strand, counting down.
TCGACGCAACGATTCATCGCCGCCGCATCGCCGCTGGGCGATTCACACTCCACCAATCGTCCGATCAAAGCCGTGATCTCCGGCTGCTTGCCGCGCAGGTACTGAAGGATGTTGTCCATCGCCTGTTATAATAGCGGGTTCGCATGCCTATCTTGGATAATCAAACAATCCGGGACATCTTGCCTCACCGCTTCCCGATGCTCCTGGTCGACCGCATTCTCGATTTTGACGCGGAGAGCATCGTCGGCATCAAGAACGTCAGCGCCAATGAACCGTTCTTCAGTGGCCATTTCCCTGAATTTCCCGTAATGCCCGGAGTGCTGATTATTGAGGCCATGGCGCAATGCGCCGGCGTTCTGGTGCTCAAGTCGATACCGGACCGCCATAGCAAGCTCGTGTTTCTCGCTTCGGTGGATGAAGCGAAATTCCGCCGCCCTGTCGTCCCCGGAGACCAGCTTCGCATCGAAATGAGAGTGGTACGCTGGAAAGCCTCCGTGGCAAAGTTCAGCGGCAATGTCACCGTCGATGGCCAGATTGTGGCCGAAGCCATACTTATGTGCAAACTGGCCGACAAGCCCCCGGCCGAGATTCCGGCCGAATAAGCCCGGCTCATGGCGATCCATCCCACGGCAATCATCGATCCCGCGGCGCGGATCTCACCCGAAGCGGAGATCGGTCCGTTTTGTGTAATCGGCGCGGACGTCGAAATCGGAGCGCGCACGCGGCTGATGGCGAATCTCTATGTAGAGGGGCCAACGCGCATCGGCGAAGACAATGTTTTCTATCCGCACTCGACGGTAGGCGTCGCTTCGCAGGATCTGAAGTACAAGGGCGAGCGCGCAGAGACCCGCATAGGCAATCGCAACCGAATTCGCGAGTTCGTCAGCATCCATCGGGGCACTGAAGGTGGCGGTCTGCTCACCAGCATTGGCGACGACAACCTGCTGATGGCCTACACCCACATCGCCCACGACTGTTCGCTCGGCAGCCACTGCATCCTTGGCAACGCCGTGACACTCGCGGGCCACGTGAGCATCGGCGACTGGGCCATCATCGAAGCGTTTTCCGGAGTGCATCAGTTTTGCCGCATCGGCCGGCATTGCTTTGTCGGCGGCTACAGTGTGCTGACGCAAGACGTGCTGCCGTATTCGCAGACTGTGACACCGCGCGAATCCAAAATCTTCGGCGCTAACAAGGTCGGATTGAAACGCCGCGACTTTCCGGCGGAATCGGTCGAGGGGCTGCAGAAGGCCTTCCGGCTGCTGACCGCCGCGGGCCTCAACACGACACAGGCGATTGAGCGCATCCGCATGGAAGTGCCGCCCTGCCCCGAGATCGACGAGTTGATTGAATTCATCCTCACGGCGGAGCGCGGGTTCATCAAGTGAAGTACGGACTCATCGCGGGCAACGGCCGCTTTCCGGTCCTGGCGCTCGAAACGGCGCGCAAACTGGGACACGAGGTCGTGGCGATCGGACTGCGCGAAGAGGCATCGCCGGAGATCGAGGCACTGGCCGCGCGCTGCCACTGGATCTCCCTCGGCGAGTTGAGCAAGCTGATCGAGATTCTTAAAGCCGAGGGCATCACCGAAGTCATCATGGCTGGGCAGGTGAAGCACGCCAGTATTTTTTCGTCGATTCGTCCGGACTGGCGGCTGTTCAAAATGCTCGCGTCGCTGCGTGAAAAGAACACGGCTGCGCTGATAGGCGGCGTTCGGAAGGTGCTTGAGGACGAGGGGATCCATTTGGTGGATTCAACCCTATTGCTCAAGCCGCTACTGGCGGGCGAGGGAGTTCTCACCAGGCGCGCGCCGTCAAAAGAAGAGTCTGCGGATTTGGCCTATGGACAGCGTGTCGCGCAGGCGCTGGCCGGTTTCGACATCGGACAGAGCGTCGCTATTTGCGAGCGCGCCTGCGTGGCCGTGGAAGCGATGGAAGGAACGGATGCGATGCTACGTCGCGCCGCGAGCCTCGTGAACGGCCGTCCGTTGAGCCTGGTGAAGGTTTCGCGCGGCCGCGCGCATCTTCTGTTCGACGTGCCCGTCGTGGGTTGCGGCACGATTCCCGTGATGCTCGAAACAGGTACGACGGCGCTCGCTGTCGATGCCGGAAGGACTTTGCTGCTCGATCGCGAGCAGATGTTGGAACGCGCCAATGTGGCTGGCATCGCGATCGTAGGCATCGCCACCACTCCCGGCTAAGGAAGCCACTTGCCGTAATGGGCTAGAATTTAAGAGACAGCTGTATTTAAGGGCGCGTAGCTCAGTTGGTTAGAGCACCTCGTTTACACCGAGGGGGTCCGGGGTTCGAATCCCTGCGCGCCCACCATATCGTTTCGCAGATGGGATCTTGAATTCGAATCGATGACCTCCGCCCTCGAAGTTTCTACAGCCGTCCCCCTTTCGCGCTACACCCGATTCGGGATCGGCGGTCCGGCCGACCGTGTCATTCAAACCTCCCAGGAAGAAGCCTTCGTGCAGGCGCTGCGGGACCTGCGCGAGAGCGGCGAGCCCTACGTGGTGTTTGGCGGCGGCACCAATCTGATCGTCTCCGACGAAGGCTATCGCGGCACGGTGCTGCGCTTCTGCGGCGACGCTTTGCATCACGAGGGGAATCGCGTGACCGCACAGTCGGGCGCGGAATTGCAGGCCTTGGTGGACTACAGCGCTCAGCGTGGATTGCAGGGCGTCGAGACGCTGGCGGGGATTCCGGGCTGGGCCGGCGCCGCCGTGTACGGGAACGCGGGCGCGTATGGCCATTCGATTTCGGAACGCGTCCACGAGGTGCGTTTCACGGACGGAAGCGACTTGCGCAGGTTCGATCGGGCACAGTGCGAGTTCCGTTACCGCGAAAGCGTCTTCAAACGCCGCAAGGATTGGATCATTCTTTCAGTAGAGTTGGAACTGGGCTGCGCGGACGCCGCGGAACTGTGCAAGATCGCTGACGACATCGTGCGCGTGCGCAATGCGAAGTTTCCGCCGTCGATGCGCTGCGCGGGCAGCATCTTCAAGAACTTTCTCGCCGCGGAGCTGCCGGCGGACACTCTGGCCCGTGTGCCAGAAACGGTGATTCGCGAAGGAAAAATTCCGGCTGCGTTCTTTCTTGAGCAGTCTGGAGCGAAAGGGCTGAACAAAGGCGGCATCCACGTGGCGGAGTACCACGCCAATCTGATCTACAACGACGGGCACGGCACGGCGCGGCAACTTTGCGAACTAATCTCGGAGCTGAAGGCCAGAGTAAAGGCCGGGTTCGGGTTGGAACTCGAAGAGGAAGTGCAGTACGTGGGTTTCCAGGGCTCAGGCGGTCCAGTAACGCACGATACCCACTAGCTGCCAGCCCATGTACATGAGGGCTCCAGCCGACATCAGCGCGAGCGGCAGCAGCAACACGCGACGCCGTTCCGTGATTGCATAGAGGGCGAGAGCCAGCGCCATGGGCGACATCACCCGGCCATAATCGTAGACGTTGGTCCAGCGGTCGAGCGAGAGCAGGTACACGCCCAGACCCGCGAAGATCGCGCCAGCCAGAAGGACGGCGTCCCAGCGCCGCTTCCAGGCGAGGTACAGCACCAGGCACACAGCCACAAGGAATCCGGTGAACGAGAGCGCATCCACAATCCGGATCAATCCTGCGAGCAGCGCTACGCTATGAGCGGGCGCATTGTTCCAGAGCGATTGCCAGGTCCATGCGAAGAGATTGCCGGGAAGCCACAACTGCATCACCGCGGGCTGCCGCGCAACAACAACGGCACTCCAGATGAAAAATGGGATCGTGCAGGCCGCGAGCATGCCGGCCCGACCCCACCAACCGCGCAACAGGCAGCAGAACACAAGAACCCCGACGAGCAAGGTTCCGGTCTCACGCGTGAGACACAGCAATGTCAACACGGGCAGAAGCTTGCTCCATTCCCCCGTGCGCCAATAGTACAAGCCGCCCGCAAAGAGCGCGAGAAAGACGAGATCCACGGTGAGGCGATCCAGCGCGATTAGGGTCGCAGGAAAGAACAGGAACACAAGTCCCCATGCCGCGTGCCGTCCCGCGAGAACCGCGTAGCGGCTGGTCCACCACGTGCCCAGGGCCAGAAAGACGAGGTTCACCACGATGTAAGCGGGAGCGATTAGCGCGGGCGCACCGAACGAAAACACATTCGCCAGCGCGGGTAACAGAATTCTGCGATAGCGCAGCCCAGGCCACTCGACATAGCGAGCCCAGCCCTTCATCATCAGAGGATCATGCGCAATGATGTGATAAAACTCGCCGTCGAAACCTACGCTGTTCTTGATCCGGTAGACGTTCCTGAACTCTTCGGAGGGCGGCAATTCAAAACGGTCGCCGTGACAAAATAGTCCCGTCCAGTTGCCGCCATAGTTGGCTCGAACCGTAGCGAATTGCCCTGCAAACCCAGCGGCGGCGGCCAGCAGCGCCCAGAGAAGACAACTTCGCATCAACCTCGCGGGCGAGGCGAGCAGGCCGTTCGCGTGCTCAGAGGCAGAAGCGATTACGGGCAGACAAGCTCCAGGTCACTTCGCGATCTAGCAAATCCTGATGTTCCGGAACATCACAAAGCTGAAGCGATCATGCAGTTGCAGTCCGACCGGACCCGTCTTCGAGCGGGTTAATCGCCAGCGAACTCCGACACGAACCTGCCATTCAGCCGCACCCGGATCGCGTCGGCCCGGGATTCAATGTCCGTACTGTTCGAAACGTCTCTGAATTGTATACCATCTTTGGCCGGCACGAAAGTGTAAATGCTCCCGGTCTGGTACTTATCCGCCGATGGCGGGCAGATCTGGATCTCAATGCCTATGCGGGCCGGGGTCTTGATGGGTTCGCGGCCGAATGACTGGCGCCCGCGCGAATTGGCGGTAGTTGCATCTCGATCTCTTATCTTGTGCGGAAGCGATTGGCTAGTGTGGCCAACTTATCTTCCATGCTGATTTGCTTGGGCGCAGGAGCGGGCCGGGGCGGCCTGGTTCCGGCTTCTCCATGCGCTTCGAGCGCCTTCATCGAAAGCGCAATCCGTTTCGCCTTTGCGTCGGCGCTAAGAACTTTCACTTTGACGATCTGGCCGGCTTTCACCACTTCCCCGGCCTCTTTGATAAAACGGCCCGAGAGTTCGCTGAGATGCACCAGGCCATCCTGATGGACGCCGATATCGACGAACGCGCCGAAACGCGTAACGTTGGTGACCGTACCCTCCAGCACCATGCCGGGCGTGAGATCCTTGATCTCGCGGACATCTTCACGGAACTTAGGAGCGACGAATTTGTCGCGCGGATCGCGGCCCGGTTTCTTGAGTTCCTCGAGGATATCCTTTAACGTGTAGATGCCGACAGTCTCGGTTTTGAACTCTTCGGCCTTCGCCTTCTCCAACAACTCGGGTCTCCGAATCAGATCCGGGATGCCGACGTTGAACTTCGCGGCAATCTTCTCGACGACCGAGTAGGACTCCGGGTGCACGGCGGTCATGTCGAGCGGATTCTCGCCGCCACGAATGCGCAGAAAACCGGCGGCCTGTTCAAAAGTCTTCGGCCCGAAGCCGCTGACGTCGATGAGTTGCCCGCGCGAACGGAAGCGGCCATGCTTGTCGCGATGCTCGACGATCTTCTGCGCAATGCGCTCGCTGATGCCCGCGACATAGCGCAGCAACGCCCAGGAAGCGGTGTTGAGGTCGACGCCTACGCGATTCACGCACGATTCCACGGTGCCTTCGAGACTCTGTTTGAGTTTGCGCTGGTCGACGTCGTGCTGATACTGTCCCACTCCAATCGATTTGGGGTCCACCTTCACCAGTTCGGCAAGCGGGTCTTGCAGACGACGTGCGATGGAGATGGCGCCTCGTACGGTAAGGTCGAGATCCGGAAACTCCTGACGCGCGATGTCCGAAGCGGAATAAACGGAGGCGCCGGACTCGCTGACCACCACGCTGAAGACGTTCTCGAGATGCGCCTGGCGCAGAAAGTCCTGCACAAACGCGTGGGATTCGCGCGAGCCGGTGCCATTGCCGATAGCGATTGCACGCACGTTGTGCTTCGCGATCAAGCTCGCGAGAACCCGCACCGATCCGGCGACGTCATTCTTCGGCTCGAGCGGATAGATGACTGAATTTTCGAGAAACTTGCCGGTATCGTCGACCACGGCAACTTTGCAGCCCGTGCGGATCCCGGGATCGAGCGCGAGCACGCTGAGCATGCCGGCAGGCGGAGAGAGCAGCAGGTTCTCCAGGTTTTCGCGAAAAACCTTAATCGCCTCCTCGTCGGAACGGTCCTTCAAATCTAGGCGAACTTCGGTCTGGATCGACGGATTCAGCAACCGGCTGTAGGAGTCTTCGACTGCCTTTTCGAGGTGCGGCACCCACTCGCCCTCGCTCTTCACCACACGGTCGCGCAGATGTTGCAGCGGACGCTGTTCGGCAAGTTCAATCTCGAACGTGAGGAAGCCTTCCTTGGCGCCGCGGCGGATCGCCAACATGCGGTGCGAAGGAATTTTCGAGGCCGGCTCGCGGTAGTCGGCATACATTTTGTACTTGCCTTCGGGGTCTTCGACGCCCTCGATGGCGCGGCTGGCGATGACGCCTTCTTGCGCCATGATCTGACGGATCGCCTTGCGAAAATCGGCATTCTCGCTGACCCATTCGGCGACGATGTGGCGGGCGCCTTCGAGCGCTTCCGCGCCCGTCGCTACGCCTTTCTCCGCACTGACGAAAGTGGCCGCAAACTCCGCCAGAGGCGACGTGCCGGGTTGCTGATCCCAGAGGAACTGCGCGAGCGGCTCCAGCCCCTTCTCCCTTGCAATGGAGGCTTTGGTGCGGCGCTTGGGCTTGTACGGCAGATAGAGATCTTCGAGTTCCGTCTTCTCGAGAGTCGCTTCGATCTTCGCCTTCAACTCCGGCGTCAGTTTACCCTGCTCTTCGATGGAGGCCAGCACCGTAGCGCGGCGCTCTTCGAGTTCGCGGAAATACTCGAGTTTTTCCTGGATGTCGCGAATCTGGACCTCGTCGAGATTGCCGGTGGCCTCTTTGCGGTAGCGCGCGATGAACGGCACGGTGCCGCCTTCGTCGAACAAACCTATGGTTGCGACGAGTCCGCTGAGCGGGACGTTAAGCTGTCTGGAGATATGAAGGAGGACGTGCGTGGGAAGTGCTTTGGGTGTTTCCATATAAATTCAGCACTTCCCATCATAGCGACAGGCGCTCAGATGCGCCTAGACGCGGGCAGCACAACAGTCTTGCCGGCTTTTTTGTCGGTAATAGTGATGCGTCCGTTCTCAAAGCGGACGTCGTCGGCCTTCGTGAAGCCCTCCGGAATGCGCGTATAGAAGAGCAGGAAGCGGCCGAGCACCTTCGATTTCGCGGGCAACCAGCGGAAAGTAGGCATGTCGAACATGCGGCCCATGTCGACAGTCTGGCGGCGCGGAACGTCGTAGGGCTGCGAAGAGAATTCGACGCCGCGCGCGAGTTTCTGATTCTCGGCCGGATAATTTTCCCAGTTTTGCAGCCACGGAAATTCCTCGCGCGAGAAGAGCCAGCCCACCAGCAGGTGTTTTTCCGTGTGGATCGCAGTGACCCAGCCCCACTGCAGCGCGGGGTCGATCAGTTGCGTCGTATGATCGACGGACGCCGGTGCGAGCGGCGCGGCGCGAATATCGACGAGTTTTCCGTCTCGCAACGGCGCGTTGGGCCAAACAAAATCCTGAGCAGAGGCGAGCCGGCGCGGGTCGTTGCGCGGCGGATGCGGGCGCGTTTGCGCCTTTACGGCGGGCATGTCAACTACGGTCTTGCCACGCTCGAGGAAAGGCCAGCCTATGGTGGCATGCTCAGCCCAGACGATTGGGCGATCGAAGGCAACGAGACTCTCAACTTCCGTCTCGACATACAAAACGTTTTCGCCGTCGACGAGATGATAGCTGCGCGTAATGTTCTCCTGCAGCAACGGCAGCGACGTCGTCAGCGCGAGCGCCTGCTTGCTGTTCGAAGCGGCCTGGAAGGTGCGCTTGACGGCCTCTCCGTGGAACGTCAGCCCTGCGGCCGCTTCCTCAGCAGAGACAGGACCGAAAGCATCGAGACAAAGAAAATGCCCGCGGCCCCCTTGCGGACCTGGAGCCCAAAGCGGATTGAGTTTCGCCGCGTCGTCTTTCAACACGATGCTGGCGATCGTCGCTCCCGTTGGAAGAATCTCGACGCTGAGCTTGTCGTTGGTAAGAGTAAATTGTCCGTAGGCGGACGTCGCCGCCAGGAGAAACAGCGGAAGTTTCGTCATGATCTCACGTTCACTTTCTGCATAATCTTGTTGGTCTCCGAGTAGGCTTCCGTGACCCACTCGACTATCTTCGCGGGGTGGAGCCGCGAATGCCTCAGCGCGGGATGGCTGATCCCGAGTTTCGCGCGCACAGCGGGGCGCCCGCGATCATTGAGGAATCGTCTCATCTTTGCGATGACGTCGATTTTGTAACCCTTGTAGCGCGGAAGGGCGACTTGGTGTTCGAGATTGAAATCGACCTTCATTGAACAAGATAATAGCGAATCGTGTCTACGTCGGCCGGACGTCCTTGAGCGTTGCACTCCAGTTGGGATAGCCGCGATCGAGGCCGAACGAACTGGATTCGAAAGCGAGAGCGGCATCGATGCGTGCACCTTTTTTCAACTCGTTGATTCGCGCAATGAAGTTCCAGGCCTTGACTTCGAGTGGTTTTCCGCTCTTGCGGAGCTTCAGGCGCAGATGCTTCTCCTTCATGACGTAGGGCGGCTCGACCACTTCCAGATCGCGCGCGGCGAAGAGCGGAGCGGGGTTGCCGAAGCCGAAGGGAGCCAACGCGAGTACGTCCTGGATCGAATCGCCGTCGACTTCATCGAGATCGCACTCGGCGTCGATTTCAAGCACGGGCTGGAAATCGGCGGGCGTGAGACGCTCCGCCGCATATGCATTCAGGCGTTCGCGGAACTCGTCGACGCGCGCGGCCGGGATGCTCAGGCCCGCAGCTTGGCGGTGTCCGCCGAAGCGAGTGAAGAGGGGCGCCATCGACTCCATCGCCTCAAGCAGGTGGAACGGGTAGAGGCTGCGGCCAGAGCCTTGCGCCTGCCCATCGTCTTCCTCGCTCAGCACGAAAACGGGACGGTGAAAGTTTTCCACCAGGCGGCTGGCGACAATGCCCACAACGCCTCGATGCCAGTCCTTGCCGCTGAACACCAAAGCCATCTGCGAATCGGTGATAGGCGTGGAGCGGCACTCCGCGAGGATCTGCTCTACAATGGCGGCTTCGGTTTGCTGGCGATCGAAATTCAACGCGTGGAGCTGTTCAGCGAGCGTGTTCGCACGGGCAGCGTCCCTGGTGACGAAGAGGTCGATCACATCTCGCGCATTGTCCATTCGTCCGGCGGCATTGATGCGTGGCGCGATGCGGAAGGCGATCTGACCGGCCGATGGCGCCTCTCCCGGCGTGAGCCCCGCAACTTTCATCAGGGCCCGCAGGCCCACGCTGCGCACATCGCGAAGTCCCTCGAGACCGTGACTGACGATCACGCGGTTCTCTCCGGTCAGCGGCACGACGTCGGCCACGGTGGCGATAGCGGCCAGTTTGAGGAACGAGTCCGTCAGAGCACGGACCTTTTCAACGGGCCACGGCAACGTGCTCATCAGGGCGCAGACCAGTTTGAACGCGACACCGGCGCCACAGAGATGTTTTTCCGGATACGGGCAGTCCGGCTGATTCGGATTGAGTATAGAGAGCGCCGGCGGAAGTTCCTGCTCTGGCAGGTGATGATCCGTGACGATCACATCGATGCCCAGGTCGCGAGCGCTGCGCACGGCCTCGACAGCGCGAATTCCGGTATCGACGCTGATCACCAGGCTGACGCCCTCCGCCGCCGCGTGTTCGATGATGTCGGTTTTCATGCCGTAGCCTTCGCGCAGGCGGTGCGGCACGTGATAATCGACACTACCGCCGGCCAATTCGATGGCAGTCTTCAGGATCACCACGGCGCAAGTGCCGTCGACATCGTAGTCGCCGTAGAGCAGGATTTTCTCGCGAAGGTCAATCGCGCGCCGCAGGCGATCCACGGCGGTGCGCATGCCGAGCATGAGAAACGGATCGTGCAAGTGAGCGAGCACCGGACGCAAAAAACGTTCGGCTTCGACCGGCTCGACGATGCCGCGCCGCAGTAGCACGCGCGCGGCAAGCGGGCTGACCTTCAAGGCGGAGATGAGCGCGGCCACACGCTCCGGTGAGGCGTCCGGAAACACCCAGCGGGAAGGCGTCAGCATAACTGCTGCTGCGCGCGCCCGCAAAATTCAGTTCTTGGAGTAGTAGCCACCCATCGAATCGTCGCTTTCGTCATCGTTCTCCGGAAAGGAATCGTCCACTTCGCCGCGGATGTTCAGGAATTCGGCGAACCAGTCCGTATGCAAATGGAACAGATAGGTTCGTCCTTCCATATCGAAGGAGAGTTCCAACATGCACATGAAGCCCTCGTACTCGCGCAATTCCTTGAGACGGCGGCCGTAATTGCGGTACTCCTCTTCGGTTAGCCGGGCAACGTCGAGGTCTTCGATAGCCTCCTCCACCTGGCGGCGCGAAAACGCCTCCTCATGGAAGACGATCAATTTGGCGCCCGCTACTTGGGCACATTTCACGAAGTCGCGAAAGTCGGGCGACCGAACGGCATCCCATTCGATCGGTTCCGGAATCTGGCGCATCGCGCCGTGGAAAACCGGGAATCCGGCGGCGGCGAGATGGTCGAGCATCTCTGTGCGGAGTGTGTCGAGGTTCTGGCTCATTAGTGCTATGCCATCACGAGTATGTCATGTCCCGCGGCCATTTCCCTGGCTGAGGGTGTCACGATCGTTTTCGGCCCAATGTGGATTTTCTTCCCTTGCTGGATCGCGAGGCGCACGTCGGCCTCGGCAACAAAATCGACGACAGCGATCTTCTGTGCGGGCGGCGCCGGATCGACGGAGGCTTGGGGTATGCCACAGGAGGCCGCGCTTGTAGTACGGCCGGAACAGCCGCACCCGCCGCCCGCCGGGGGCGCAACCGGCTTGCTCGCGACGCCACGCTCACCGAGAAAACGATCCACCACGTTAGCCGCGACTTCCGATACGGCCGGACGTGCGGGCGTGGCGAGGCCCCGCTGCGCGAGATACTTCTCGACCGCCGCCACGATGGTTTCCCGGTCGAGACCGGCGGGCCTGTTCTCGGAACTGGTATCGGGCATATGTAAAACGTCCTCCACGCGGCGTGTGACATAGGCCACACGCTTGATATTGATGAGATGCAGCGGACCGACGTTGTCGCCGGTGACGTTGCCCGCGATGGCGCCGCAGCCGAGCGTCATCGACGGCAGCAAACTGGTGGTGAGCCCCGTGGAGCCTTGCGGCGCGGGTGTATTCACCAGGACGCGCATGGATGGCATGCGCAAGCCGAACTGCCGCACCTTTGCTTCGTCGCTAGCCCAGATCACGCTGGTGTGACCGAGGCCGCCGAAATGCAGAATCTCTTCGCAGGCGTCCAGTGCGGCGGCGAAATCCTTTACGAACAGGAGCGACAAGACCGGCGAAAGTTTCTCGGCGGAGAGCGGATGGAGTTTGCCGACACCTTCGATTTCCACCGCGATCACCGACGTCTCCGCGGACACCTCGAAGCCGGCCATCTTCGCGATCCTTTGAGGAGACTGGCCGACGCATGACGGGTTGATTGTGCCACCCGGCGCAATCAACAATTTCGCGAGCGCCTGGCTTTGTTGTTCGCTGGCGAGGTGCGCGTTGTTCTTCTTGAGCTCCGCCAGGATCGCACCACGCATCTCCGGGTAGCTGACGATCGATTGCTCGCTACTGCACACCGTTCCAAAATCGAACGACTTGCCTGCGACGATTTGCTGCACGGCGGCAGCCACGTCCGTCGAGCTATCGACTAGCGCGGGCACGTTGCCCGGACCAACGCCGAACGCCGGTTTACCGCTCGAATAGGCCGCACGCACCATTGCGCTTCCGCCCGTCGCGAGGATCACGCCGGTCTTTCTGTGGCTCATCAGCGCCTGCGTGCCTTCCATTGTGGAGACGTTGATGCACTGGATGATGCCCTCGGGAGCGCCTGCCGCCACCGCGGCTTTATGCAGCACCTCCGCTGTCTGCGCGGTGCAGCGCTTCGCGCGCGGATGCGGACTGATCACGATGGCGTTGGCGCCCTTCAGCGAAATGATCGCTTTGAAGATCGCAGTAGAGGTGGGATTGGTAGTCGGCGTCACCGCCGCAACCACGCCGGCGGGAACGCCGATCTCGATAATTTTCTCTTCGGCCAGTTCGCGCAACACGCCCACGGTTCGCATGTGCCGGATCTGGTTGGGCAGGTGTTCGGCGCAGAGCAGATTCTTGGCGATCTTATCGGGGACGTTGCCGTAGCGCGTTTCTTCGACGGCCAGTTCGGCGAGTTCGCGTGCATGCGCACGGCCCGCGGCCGCCATGGCCTCTACAACGGCGTCTACCTGCTCTTGCGAAAAAGTGGCAAAGATCTTCTGCGCCGCGTGGGCTTTGTCGACCTTGGCGCGGACTTCCTGAATCGAGAGAAGGTCGTTGTCGTGCAGCATGTCCGAAGCGCCGTGCTATTTGTCCGTTTTTTTCGCGCCGGGGAGCACTTTTTCGACTTCTTCGTGCGGGTTCGGAATCACGTGCACAGCGATGAGTTCACCGACGCGGCGGGCGGCGGCGGCGCCTGCATCCGTGGCGGCCTTGACGGCTCCCACATCACCGCGAACTGTGACGCACACGTAGCCAGCACCGATAAATTCCTTGCCGGTGAGTTGCACGTTAGCAGTTTTTACCATGGCGTCGGCGGCCTCGATCGCGCCAACGAGTCCCTTGGTCTCAATCATTCCCAGGGCATCCATCGTCGTCTCCTACGGGCTGGTATTGAACTTCCACCCTATCACAATTCCCCTGCGGAAGCCCCTCGATCGCGGGCACGAAACCTCTGGCAACTCACGCGACATCAAAGAAGTGTTTCAGGTATGATTACTCTTTGTTCAGCGGTCAGGAAAGGATCCATCGATGAAACCGGTACTGGCGCAAGCTCAACTGCAACTGGAAGACCAGGACTTCGTGGACCGCGTGATTGCCAAACACGACGGTCGTGCAGGAAGGCTACTCAGCATCCTGGAAGAAGTCCAGGAACATCATCCGCATAAATACCTCCCCATGGAGGTGCTCGAATACATCGCCATCAAGACAAATACGCCGCGCGCCCGTGTCTACAGCGTCGCGACATTCTATGCGTTGTTCAACCTGGAGCCGCAGGGCAAGAACACAATCTGCATCTGCCGTGGCACAGCGTGCCACACGCGTGGTTCCCGGAATCTCCTGCAGCGCTTGAAGCTGGAGATCGGCATAACCGAGACCGGCGAAGAAGGCGGCGCGGATAAACTCTCGCTGACCACACCGGATCGCAAGTTCACTTTACGCACGGTCGCGTGCTTTGGCCAATGCGCGCTCGCGCCAGTGGTGGAAGTGAACCACGCGATTCTAGGACACGTCAATGAGCACGGCCTGCAACGTGAGATCGCCGCGCTCAACCGGGAGAAAAAGAAATGAGCCGGATTCTAGACATCAGCACATTCAACGAAGCCCGCGAAGCCGGTCTCGCCAAGCTGTTGCCGCCTGCGCCGCGCATCGCCATCGGTATGGGCACGTGCGGTTCGGGCAATGGCGCGGAGGGCGTCTATCACGCCTTCTCGTCGGCAATCGACCGGCACGGCCTGGGCATCCATCTGGCTCGCGCCGGTTGTTTCGGCTTCTGCGCGGAAGAGCCGCTGGTCAATGTGTGGATACCCGGAAAGCCTCTGGTGATCCTGCACAAGGTGCAGCAGAACGCGGTCGATTACATCCTCGACAGCGTGGCCGAAGGCAAGATCGATCCCAGTCTCGCGCTCTGCAAAATCGAGGATTGGGATCACATTACGGCGCACATCAAGTACGGTTCCGGCTTTCCGGAGATCCCGCTGTGGAAAGACATCGCGTTCTTCAAAGGACAGAAAAAGATCGTGCTGCGCAACTGCGGCCTGATCGCGCCGGAGGACATCGAAGAGGCGCTGGCCGTGGGCTGCTACCAGTCGCTTTACAAGGTGCTCATCGATGGCCACCCCGAGGCCGTTATCGAGCAGATCAAAGCCGCGAAGTTGCGCGGCCGTGGCGGCGCGGGCTACCAGACCGGCATCAAGTGGGAGTTTCTGCGCAAAGCGAAATCGGACCAGAAGTACCTGATCTGCAATGCGGATGAGGGCGATCCCGGCGCCTACATGAACCGCAATGAAATCGAGAGCGATCCGCACTCATTGCTCGAAGGCATGCTCATCGGTGGCTATGTCACGGGCGCGACGGAAGGCATTATTTATATCCGGGCCGAATACCCGCTTGCGGTACACAGGCTCGAGAAGGCCGTGGAGCAGGCTAAACAGTATGGTCTGCTGGGCGACAATATTCTGGGCCGGGGCTTCAATTTCAATATCAACATCGTGGAAGGAGCGGGCGCATTCGTCTGTGGCGAAGAGACCGCACTGATTCGTTCGCTTGAAGGCAAGGCTGGCCGGCCCACCCCACGCCCGCCATTCCCGGCACAGAAGGGACTGTGGGGCAAGCCGACGAACATCAACAACGTCGAGACCTGGTACAACATCGCACCCATCGTCACGAAGGGCGCGGCGTGGTTTACCGAAACAGGCTCCACGAAGAGCGCCGGCACCAAAGTGTTTTCCCTCGTCGGCAAGATCTGCAACACGGGGCTCGTCGAGATGCCGCTGGGTACGCCGTTGACGACTTTTGTCTACGACATCGGCGGCGGAGCGGGCAGCGGCCGCGCAATCAAGTCTGTGCAAACCGGCGGACCATCGGGCGGCTGCATTCCGCAGGAAATGTTCGATACGCCGGTCGACTATGAGACGCTCGCGCAACTCGGTTCGATCATGGGATCGGGCGGCATGGTCGTGATGGACGAAGACAATTGCATGGTGGATGTCGCGCGTTACTTCATCGAGTTCACCCATTCGGAATCGTGCGGCAAGTGCGTGCCGTGCCGCGTGGGCCTCGACAAAGCGCTGCAGATTCTCAACAACTTCACCTACGGCAAGGCTTCGCTGAGCGACCTCAACATGCTCGACGAACTGGGGCGCATGATCCGCGATACGGCGCTTTGCGGATTGGGACAGACCGCGCCGAACCCAGTGCTGACCACCATGCGGCACTTCCGGCACGAGTTCGAGGATCACATTCGCGCGAAACGCTGCCGCGCCGGAGTCTGCGAGGACCTGGCCGTCTCGCCGTGCGAGAACAGTTGCCCGTTGCACATGAACATTCCGCGCTTCCTGCAACTCTATAAAGAGGATCGCCTGGAAGATGCGTTTGTCTCCGTCTTTATGGACAACCCGCTGCCAGCTTCGACAGGCCGCGTCTGCCAGCACCCCTGCGACAACCGCTGCCGCCGCGCTGGCATCGACGAATCCGTGAACATGCGGGAAGTTCACCGCTTCATCGCCGATACGATTTTCGCCTCGGACCGGTTTGACGCGATGATAGAGCGCATCGCGGCCCACCGCCTTCCGCCCACGGGCAAGAAGGCGGCCGTCGTCGGCGCGGGGCCGACGGGCCTCTCCTGCGCGTTCTATCTCACGATGCTGGGCCACGATGTCACCGTATATGAATCGAATCCGGACGCAGGCGGAATGCTGCGCTACGCGTTGCCGGAATACCGCTTGCCCAACTCCATAATCGACAAGGAACTCGAAGTGATCCGCCGCGTGGGCGTAAAGTTCGTCTTCAACACTCGCGCGGGCTTCGATATCTCGCTCAACGATCTGGCCGCGTCGAACGACGTCGTATTTCTCTCCATCGGCACGTGGAAGGAGGCCTGGGTCTATCTGCCCGGCACCGAACTGAAAGGCGTGATGCCAGCGCTATTGTTCCTGGAAGCCATCTCGAAACAGGAGAGCGTAGCGTTGGGAAAGAAAGTCGTCGTAATCGGAGGCGGCAACGCCGCTATCGACTCGGCCCGCACAGCGCTGCGCCGGGGAGCCGACGTCACCATCATCTACCGGCGCGAGCGTAAGGACATGCCCGCTATAGTCGAGGAGACCGAAGCCGCGGAAGCAGAGGGAGCGAACTTCGTCTTCCTGGCAACGCCGCATCGCATCATCGGCAACGCACAGGGTGGTGTACAGGCCATCGAAGTCGTCAAGACGAAACTCGGCGCGTTCGATTCCTCGGGCCGCCGCCGTCCGGTTCCCACCGATGAGATTGTGCGCGTGGAATGCGACACCGTGATTCTGGCCGTCGGCGAGACGGTGGACATGGACTTCGCGCGCGCCTCCGGTCTCACGATTAAAGAGAACGGCACCATCGAAGTGGACCGCTTTACTCTCGAAACCAGCCGCGCCAATTTCTATGCCGGAGGCGATCTGATTACTGGCGCCTCGAACGTTTCCAACGCCATGGGCTACGGAAAGAAAGCCGCACGCAATATCGACGCGGCGCTGATGGGAGCCAACCGCTTCGATCAGATGCTCCCCGCCTTTGAGATCGACAACACGACGGCGTCGCATCACAGCCAGGCGCGGCGTCACGCCGTGACTGAGATCTCGCCCGAGTTGCGAGTTCTGACATTCCAGGAATCGACCGTCGGCCTCAGCGCGGTGGAGGCGATGGAAGAGACCGGACGCTGCCTGCGCTGCGACATCCGGAACGGGGACCATTTATAAAGGAGCGATTGCCGTGCCTCAGAAAATTTCCATACGAATAGACGGAGAGTACGTCAGCGCGACGGAGGGTCAGAGCATTCTCGAAGCGGCGCGCGCCAACAGCAAATATATCCCGGCTTTGTGCTACATGGAGGGACTCAGCGCGGTCGGCGCCTGCCGCCTGTGCATAGTCGAAGTCGCCGGCATCAACCGTCTGCTGCCGGCCTGCACAACGCCGGTGCAGGACGGCATGTCCGTCAACACGAACTCGCAGAAGCTCCAGACGTACCGCCGCATCGCTCTCGAACTGCTCTTCGCAGAGCGCAATCATGTTTGCGCGGTGTGCGTCTCAAACGGCAACTGCGAATTGCAGGGACTCGCGCAGAAGTTCGGTGTGACGAACGTGCGCTTCACCTATAGCTATCCACGCTGGCCGATCGACACCTCGCACGGCCGCTTCGTGCTTGACCACAACCGCTGCATCCTGTGCACGCGCTGCGTGCGGGTCTGCGACGAGGTAGAGGGCGCACGTGTGTTTGAGATCGGAGCGCGCGGCGTCGGCTCGCGCCTGATTTCGGAATTGAACCAGCCTTGGGGCGAATCGCAAAACTGCACCAGTTGCGGGAAGTGCGTGAATGTGTGTCCCACGGGCGCGCTCGCCGAGAAAGGCTTCGCTGTGGAGGAGATGGTCAAGCACAACGACCGGGTCAGCCGGCTGATGTCGGAAAGAGGAGGCCGCCAATGAGCAAGATCAAACTCGCTACGGTGTGGCTCGACGGTTGTGCCGGCTGCCATATGTCGCTGCTCGACATCGACGAAGCGTTGGTTGTGGTCGCAAAGAAAGTGGATCTGGTGTATGGGCCGCTCGTCGATGCGCAGGAGTTTCCCGAAGGCGTCGACGTGACGTTGGTGGAGGGCGCGGTCAGCAGCCAGTCTGACCTGAAGCTGATCCAGTTGATTCGCAGCCGCAGCAAGATGATCGTCGCGCTGGGCGATTGCGCGGTGACCAGCAATGTGCCTGCGATGCGCAACTCGATTCCAGTGAAAAAATTGCTGCATTCCATTTACGCGGAAGGCGTGCAGGCGCAGGCCTGCGTACCCACCGAAGGCGTGCCTGCGCTGCTCAAGCATGCCATCCCGGTGCATGAGGCCGTCAAGGTGGATCTGCACGTGCCGGGCTGCCCGCCGAAAGCGGACGCCATCGCGTTCGTGGTGCTGGAACTACTTGAAGGACGCAAGCCGGAACTGGGCTCGAAAGTGAAGTTCGGCTGACGCGAGGAAAACAAGATGAAAACAATCACTATCAATCCCGTCACCCGTATTGAAGGACACGCGAAAATCACGATTCGCCTGAATCCGGAAGGCAAAGTGGCCGACACGCACTTTCACGTGACACAGGTGCGCGGTTTCGAGAAATTCACCGAGGGCCGGCCGTACTATGAGATGCCCTCAATCACCGCGCGAATCTGTGGCATCTGTCCGATCAGCCATCTGCTGGCGTCGGTCAAAGCCTGCGACGCCATCATGGCCGTGCAAATTCCGGAAGCCGCGGCAAAATTGCGCGAACTGCTGCACTGCGGCCAGTTCGTGCAATCCCACGCGCTGAGCTTCTTCCATCTCTCCGCGCCGGATTTGTTGCTCGGAATGGACTCGGATCCGGCGCAGCGCAACGTGCTCGGGATTCTGGAGAAACATCCTGAAATCGCACGCGACGGAATCGCCTTGCGCAAGTTCGGGCAGCAGGTGATCGAGCGCCTCGCGAAGGAACGCGTTCATCCATCCTGGACCGTACCCGGAGGCGTCAACGAACCGCTCTCCGAGGATGTGCGCGACTGCATCCTAAGCGAATTGCCCTTGGCGAAAGCCATCGCGCGGCGCACGCTGAAGTTCTTCAAAGGCGTGGTGGATAGCTTTGAGGAAGAGATCGCGACGTTCGGCAACGCGCCCTCCATGTACGCTGGGCTTGTCGATGCCCGCGGCCGCCTGCAACTTTACGACGGGACGATTCGATTCAAGGACGCCGAGGGCAACATCGCCGCTGTCGTCGAGCGCCCGCGCGATTACCAGAAGTTCATCGGCGAAGCGTCGATGCCGGACTCCTATCTCAAGGCGCCGTACTTCAAACCCCTGGGCTTCCCCGATGGCGTCTATCGCGTCGGCCCGCTCGCGCGGCTCAATGCGGCCGACTCTTGCGGCACACCCGAGGCCGACGTTGAATTCAAGGAATACCATCAACGCTTCGGCAAGGTGGTGCAGAGTGCATTCCATTTCCACTACGCGCGCCTGATCGAAACGATCTACGCGCTGGAACGTATGGAAACGCTGCTCGACGATCCGGTGATCCTCGACAAACACGTTCGCGCCCAGGCAGGTGTGAACGCGCTCGAGGGCGTCGGCATCGCGGAGGCGCCGCGCGGCATCCTGATCCATCACTACAAGGTGAACGAGCAGGGCGCCATCGTGTGGGCCAACCTGATTATCGCCACGGGACACAACAATCTGGCGATCAATCGAAGCATAGAACAGGTCAGCAAGCATTTCATCGACGGCAACAAGCTTCAGGAGGGCATGCTGAATCGCGTCTCGGCCGTAGTGCGCGCCTACGATCCATGCCTGAGTTGTTCGACGCACGCGCTGGGACGGATGCCGCTGCAAATCGAACTGGTCGGCGCGGACGGCAGTCTTCTCGACGAGTTGGTCGGCTAATCGTCAGTGTGCTGGAAGCCGGGGTGTGCCGGGTGCTGTTTTTCTTGCGAGAACGCCGTTGAAGGCGTCAAGCTGAACTCTGAGCGGTAGCTGCGGCAGGTTTCTCGTGAACGTCGCTGGCTCGTCCCCGGTTTCCACCCACTCGACGATCGTCTTGCCTTTCGCAAGTTGAATCTCGACCGGAACCAGCACGCTGCAATCGTCCGCGACGTCCGATTGCGTTACGGTACCGGTCAGCTTAAGCGCCGGCGCCTTGCCCTTCACCGAGTAGGTAAACTTGAGCGAAGGAATGCCGGTGCTGTAAACCCACTGTTCGAAGAAGCCCTCAAGATTGCGATCTGGAACGTCCTTCGGCATGAATTCGACGGCGAGCGAACGGAAGGCGTTCGTATCAATAGACTTGAAGCGGTAGCGGCGGCAGAGTTCGGCCAGCATCGGGAAAAAGCGTCCGTCGCCCATGCGGCGGCGCAACATGTGGATTATCCACGCGCCTTTCTGGTATGTGATCGTCGCCCATGCCCGGGGCGACTGCGAGGATTGCAGCCGCAGGCTCCAGGTGATGGGCCCTGCGGATTCGAGCGTGCGGCCTTCGGCGTCCTGTTTTAGCAGATTGTTTTTGTAACCTTCGAGAACATTGTCCATGACGCGCGGGCCGCGTTTTTTTTCGAGATAGAGCAAGGCAGAGTAGTTCGCCAACGCCTCCATGAGCCAGTCGTCCTGGTAGTCAGAAGTGGCAACCACGTTGCCCCACCACTGATGAGCAGCCTCATGAGCCTGCAAAATGTCGGAGAAAAATAATTGCTCGGCTTGCTGTTGGGAGGCGACGGGACGCTGTGCGGGATCCAGATAGGAGATCGTCGAAAGGTAAATGAGTCCTGGAAAGCCTTGGCCGAAGAACCCAGGAATGGGAGATACTGTCAGGCGCTGAAAGGCGGGAGGGCCGAAACGGCTGGCCATGAAGTTGAGCGCCGAGGCGACTTCAGACGCGAGTTGCGAAAGACGAGCCGTGGGATTCGGAGCGGGTGGGTCGACCGGAATCGCTACGATCTCCGGCGGGCGGCGCATGCCTCTCGAAGGCAGGCCGGGCTCCGGCAGGATCACCATCGGACGTGGCTTCGGTTGCAGTCCCTTTTCGATCTTGCGGTTGCCGTACACCTCGACGGTGTAACCGCCCTGGGACGCGTTGGCGTGATGATACTCGCCGAGGTTGAAGCCGGCGAAGCGCACGGGAGCGGACGTCTTGTGGCGCGTGACGCGGAAGTCGCCTTCCGTGCTATCCTCGACCACATCGCCAGTGGCCACCAGGTTTAGCGACTTCGGGTACCGGAAGGTAAGTTCGTAAGGGGCGAACTGCAACTCCCGCTTGGGATACCAGGTCGCGCGCGAGCCGACGAAGTAGACTCCGTCGCCGGCGGAAGTGACGATCTCACCCTCATGCTTTATTTCGAGAGCATAACTCCTGCCGGGTTCGAGCGGATGGGACGGGATAACAAGAAATGTGCCATTGTCGGGCCCGCGGATCAGGTTGGCGCGCATGGAATCGCGCTGGAAAACCTCAACCGGTTCGCCGTCGAGCCTGGCCTCGGGGACAGTCATCTGGCGAGAGATTTCAAGCGGGATCGCACCTTCAATGCGGGCCGCCGGCTCGATGGTCAACGTCGTAGACGCGCTCAGACGAAGGTTGGCGTCGAACGCGGCGTCGATCCTGACCGCTCGCGTCGTCCAGAGCGCCGCCGCCGGTCTGCGCCCGCCGCGACGGAAGGAACGCGCCTCAAAACTGGTCCACGTGTTGAAATACGAACGGCCGTCGAGGAAAGCAAGTTGTCCGACGGTGATCTGTTCGCGCGTGCGCGGGTCATAGATAAAGTCGAAATTGCCGAGAAGCTTGCCTGCGATGGCCGCATAGAAAAAGTTTTCCGCGGCCGGCCGCGGCGCAAGCAGGTTCTCAACCAGACGCACCTCAAAGCTGGAGAAGAAGTTCTGCAAAATGGGATTCCACCGGCCCGCGAGCAGCGCCCCCATTTCGGCGTTCCGGCCCGGCGCCTCGGGAACCTGTCGGGCACGCTCGGCGATCCGCTCTCTCAACTCGTTAGCGGTATCGTCGGTGAAGACCATCAACATGGAGTGAAAGTGCTCATTCAGGTTGGGCGATTTGGTGAAAGCGGCCAACGCCACACGCTCTCCGCGGTGCGGGGGAAGCAGTAGGATTTCGCCGTCGCCGCCCTCCACCTCGTCGACAAAGACGGCGGCGACATGCCGGCCGTTGACCGGCTTTGCGAAAATCACATAGCCATCGGTGAAATAGAAACGCGCATCTTCGCGGGAGAAATTCAGATCGCGCACACGATAGCATTCGGCGGGGTCGAGTGCGCTGGCGCGCAACGCCGAGGCCGTCTGTGCGGCACGCTCGCCGGCACTAATAATTGCGTTCGGCAACAGTGCGAGCAGGAGCAGACATCTTGCGCCAAACCCGGCAATTCGGGCAGATCGGATCACAAGTTTAGTCTACACTGCGCCGCCGGGGCGTTACCGCACTCCGAAGTGATACCACTTGCGCGTGGGCGCTGGAGCGGGCAGCGGCGGCAGCGGGACGCCCGCGAGTGCGGCGCCAGGGTTGATCACGAATAGAGCCTCGGCTAGCGGCGCTCCGAAGTTCTTGAGCACGGCCTGGTGCGCGAGGTCGAGACGCGGAGGTCTGTCGTCGCAATCGTGCGCATCGCTGGAGACGAAGTGCACCATGCCGCGCTGCAGTAGTTCTTCGGAAAACTTGCGGATCACGGGACCGAAGCGCCCCAGCAGAGATTGGGCCGTCACCTGCATTAGCAAGCCGGAACGCACCCATTGCGACAGCTCCTCAATGCGCGTATGAAGCAAATAGTTGCGTTCCGGGTGCGTGAGGATCGGAGTGATGCCTGCGGCGCGCAAACGCGTGAGCAACGCCGCGGTTTCCTTGAAAATCAGCAGGTCGGAAAACTCGATCAACAGATAGCGCTTGCCGTCGATGGTGAAGCGCTCCGGGTGGAGCACGGCGAGGTCGACGTGGGCGGGGTAAAAGTGGAAATCGCAACCATGGTGGATGCGTGGGAGCGCCCCGGTCGCGCGCGCCAATTGGGCGATTTTTTCGCGGTTCAACTCAGGCTGGAATTCGTATTCTAGGTTGGCATGAGGCGTCGCCACGATGTCGCTGGTGCCGTGAGCGGCTGCCATGCGGACCATCGCG
Organism: Bryobacteraceae bacterium; assembly: GCA_963668605.1. Classification (GTDB taxonomy): domain Bacteria; phylum Acidobacteriota; class Terriglobia; order Bryobacterales; family Bryobacteraceae. The sequence continues at coordinate 6,195,903 of OY764903.1, read as the reverse complement.
ACGCTTTGCTCGAAGCTCCGCGCCCCGTCGTCGAGGCCCCAGAGGATATGGCTGTGGATGTCGACCACGGGAACCCGGCGCAGCTAAATAAACATCTCGTCGTCCTGGGTGGCCTGCGCCACCGTCGGCCGCCCGCCTCGCAAGAACTGGCTCAGACCCGCGCGGAAGCCGGCCACGAGACCGTTGATCTCGCGGATGGGCTTCACGAAGCCTCCATGCAGCAGCGCGACCGTCTCCTGAAAACGAGCCATCGCGTCGTCTAGCACCAACTCGGCGCGATCCAGTTGCTGTTTCGATCGCGCGCTAACGTCCGATAAAACGAAATCGATCGTAGTGAGTTGCTTGCGGCCCATCTCCAGAACTTCGCTGGCCTGTGCGGCCACATCGGCGATCTGCTTGCGGCCCTCGTCGAGCGTGACCATCGCCTTATCGAGCAGCGGATCGACCCGGCCCACCAACTCCTGCAGCTTTGTGTCCATGCCTTTCACGGCGCGAACGAGTTGATACATCAGGAGAAACTGCATCAGGATGGCGATGGTCGAAACGACGACGGCTCCTGTCATCACGTACAACAGTAGGTTGGAATTCATGCTCTACCAGTCAGCTCAGCGCGGCTTCGACTACCCGTCAATCTCGCCTCCGGCCGGCGCCGCCGGAACCGGATTGATGATGGCCTCGCGGTAGGCCGACTTGCCGGCTTCGACCGCCGCAGCGAGTTGATCCCTTTGGCGAGCCACCGCCGTCTTGCTCTTGTCAAGCAAATCGGCCGCGGACTCCCGCAGGTCCTCACTACGCCGCTTCAGGTACTCTTTGCCTTCGTCCGCTTTCGTGAGTATCAGTTCGCGCGTCTCCTCGCCAGACTTCGGCGCAAACAGAAAGCCGATGGCCACTCCGAGGCCAAGGCCGAGGAAGAAATACGAAATCTTGTTGTCGTCTTCCATGAAGGGCTCCTTTCGATTGGATACCTGACTAGTATCAGAATAACAGCATCTTCTCGCAGTGGCGGCGGCGAAGGGGGTGCACGACACCAGAGTGATGCCCAGAGCGAAAGCGCACTGGGAGGTTGTTGCCGCCATTATACTGACAGCGTATAATGCTGTCAGGTGAATCGTGCCCACTTCTCTCGATCTCAATGCTCTTCGCCTGCAACGCGATCAACTCAAAGCCGAACTTGCTCAGGTCGGCGACATGCGTCCGGGTTCGCTCGTACCCCGGTATCGTAAATGCGGCAAGCCGACTTGCCATTGCGCCAAGAAGGGTTCCCAAGGTCATGGCCCTTCGTATTCGCTGACCCATCCCATTGCTGGCAAGACGGTAACGCGGATCATTCCCGCCGGCCCCGCCGTGGACCGCACCCGCCTGCAATTGCAGGAATACCATCGCTTCCGGCGCTTGGTGCAGCAGTTGACCACGGTCTCAGAACAGCTCTGCGATCTCGAATTGCGTCAAGGCGCACCCGCAGACGTCAAAAAAAACTGCGCTCGACGGCCTGCTCGCCGCTGAACTTTTGTGGGACATCGAAGCCCTGCTGGGGCGGCAGTGTCTCGCCGAACTCGATCTGGAAGCGCTGGAGTCCGCCGTGCGCCGGCAAGCCTTGCGACTGGCCGGACGCGCGGTCGAGCAACGCCTCAACGCAGACCATTCCGATGCCGCCCAGTCTCACCTTCGCTGCCCGTGTGGGCAATGGGCACGTTACGCGGGCCGGCGCGAAAAGACATTTGCCAGCGTTCTCGGCGCGCTCAAACTTGCGCGTGCTTACTTTCATTGCTCGGGTTGCGGTCGCGGCTTCTGCCCGCGGGACCGGCAACTCGGGTTGGAGAACACTGCGCTTTCGCCTGCTGTCACACGCATGATCGGCACGGTCGGTGCGATGGTCAGCTTTGAGGAAGGCAGCCAGTTACTTGCCGAACTGGCTGCTCTCGCCATTGATGCCAAACAGGTGGAGCGAACGGCCGAAGCTCTCGGCGCAGCCATCGCCGCCGACGAGAAGCGGAATGCGACCCCTGCCGCTGCTCTGCCATTGCCGCCGACCCTGTACTTGGGTCTGGATGGGACCGGTATTCCGATGCGGGCCTCGGAGTTGAACGGCCGGACAGGCAAGCAAGCCGATGGATCGGCCAAAACGCGAGAAGTGAAGTTGTGCACCGTCTGGAGCGCCGAGGGGCGCGACGAGAATGGCACCCCGGTCCGCGACCCAGGCTCGGTCAGCTATTCGGCGGCAATCGAAACCGCAGCTACCCTCGACACCGACAAGCAGCGCTCGCCCTTCTCCGAGCGCGTCTTGCGGGAGGCCACCCGCCGACGTTTCACCCAAGCACAAGGCACTGTGGTGATCGGTGACGGAGCCGCTTGGATCTGGAAGATCGCGCAGGAGTTGTTTCCACGAGCGATTCAGATCGTGGATCGCTTTCACGTCAAAGAACACCTCAGCGACCTGTCCAAACTGCTCTATCCGCACAAGCCCGATCAAGCGAAACTCTGGGCGGCACGCAGGCATGAGGAACTCGATAGCGGCCGCTTGCCGGAGCTGTTACGTGCTCTGCGCCGCCAAGCCGGTCATTGCGCGGAGGCCCGCAAGTGCTTCCAATACATCCACGGCAATCGCGATCGCATGCGCTACCCACAATTCCGTGCGCAGGGCCTATGCACTTCCTCCGGAGTCGTTGAAGCCGGCTGTAAACTCGCGATTGGCACCCGGCTGAAACGCGCCGGCATGCACTGGACAACCGCCGGATCCAACGCCATCATCGCCCTTCGCTGTTCGAAGCTCAGTGGCAGGTTTCAGGACTTCTGGGAGCGCCGATCAGAACCGAGCGCCGCTTGATCCGTCACTTTCTAGTCGTGCACCCCGGCGAAATTCGCTCGCGCCTAATCGGCCCCCATCCAGGACGAATCGCGGCCGAACAGCCGCAGAGCCTGCGCTGCATTGCGATTGAGGCTCGTGGCCAGCAGCGGGTTGGTGCGGCGCAGCGAAGCGATCTGGCGAAGGATCTCCTCGTGGTTTCCGGAGGCGAGATGGCCGGTCCAGCCGCTCTTGCCCGCTTTAAGGAATGCACGTAGCGTGCGCTCGACGATCCGCTCGAGAACAACTGCTGCATGTTCGCCCTGCAAGCCCGACAACCGGAAGCTGGCAAGGGCGGCATATGCAAGCGGCGTCAGGAGTTCGCCGGCAAAGGTCACTCCCGCGAAGAATTCCGCCTTCGCGAATGGCTTTAACTCGTGGATGCGAACCGCGGGATGGGCCAGCAGTTGACGGGCTGCACGAACGGCTAGGCGGCCGCCCTCCACCACAAAACGGCTACCGTCGAAACCGGGCACCTCGTTGAGCGAAGCGACGGATGCGCCACCGGCGGCGAGCTGTGCCAGCGCCGCGCTGTCGAGTGCGGAGTCGCACAGCAGAACGGCGCAGTTGCGCCACTCCAGCGAAGCCGTAGACAATTCCTCGACGAGAGCTGGAATCGCCGCTTCCGGTGCGATACAGAGCACCACCCGGCAACCACGAAAATCGGAATATGCCTTCACGGGATAGCCCGCGCGTAGAGAGTTCACGATCCGGCTGGCAAGCCGCAGCGAAGCGCTCTTCACCGGTCCAAGTTGTCCGGGCAGATAACGTGCCAGCGGCGACCGCGCGACTGGGCCGGCGCCGGCGAGTGCGACAAGATTGGGACTACTCATACAGGCTGCGGCATGCGAAGCGTTTTCACGCGGTCGCGAAGCTGCGCGGCTTTCTCGAACTCGAACTTGCGCGCCGCCTCCCGCATTTGCTCCTCGATCGATGCGATAAACTGCTGACGCTGTTCCGGAGTCATCTCCAGCAGGAGTTCGTCCTCCTGCTGCTCCATAGGCACGGTGACATAGTCGGCTTCCGCAATCGCCACAAGACTCATATCGATTGGTTTGACGATACTCTGCGGCACAATGTTGTTCTCTTCGTTGTAGGCCTGCTGAATCTTTCGGCGGCGGTTCGTCTCTTCGATAGCGCGGCGCATGCTGCCGGTCATCACGTCGGCGAACAGAATGGCTTTCCCGCGGATATGCCGCGCGGCCCGGCCCATGGTTTGGATCAGCGCACCCGCCGAGCGCAGAAAGCCTTCCTTGTCGGCATCGAGGATGGCCACCAGCGAGACCTCAGGCAGGTCGAGCCCCTCGCGCAGCAGATTGACGCCGATCAGCACCTCGTACTCGCCGCGGCGCAAATCGCGGAGGATCTTGATGCGGTCGAGCGTGCTCACTTCCGAATGCAGATAGGCGCAGCGTACACCCACTTCGGCGTAATAGCCGGCGAGGTCCTCGGACATTCGCTTGGTCAATGTCGTCACAAGGACGCGCTCGTTCCGCTCGGAACGTAAGCGAATTTCGTGAAGCAGGTTGTCGACTTGACCCTTAATGGGGCGCACCTCAACTTCCGGATCGATCAACCCCGTCGGACGGATGACCTGTTCGACGACGACTCCGCCGGTCTTCTTCAACTCGTACGGGCCGGGCGTCGCCGAAACATACACCAGTTGATTGACGCGGTTCTCAAACTCCTCGAATGTGAGCGGCCGGTTGTCCATCGCGCTGGGCAGCCGGAAACCGTGCGCGACGAGCGTCTCTTTGCGCGAGCGGTCGCCATGGAACATTCCCTGCACCTGCGGAATGGTCTGGTGGCTCTCGTCCAGAAACATGAGCGAATCCTGCGGCAGGTAGTCCAGCAGAGTCGGCGGGGCCTGGCCGGGCAAGCGCCCCGAAAAGTGGCGCGAGTAATTCTCGATGCCGTGGCAATAACCGATTTCGCGAATCATTTCGAGATCGAACATCGTGCGCTGATAGAGCCGTTGGGCCTCGACGAGTTTACCCTGGTCCATCAATTCCTTGCGCCACCACTGGAGTTCGTTCTCAATGCCGCGCAGGGCGGCCTCGCGGCTCTCTTCGGTGAGGACATAGTGCGATTTCGGATAGATCGGCAAGCGTTCGTAGGTCCGGAGGATACGGCCGAGCAAAGGATCGACTTGCGAGAGGCTTTCAATCTGGTCGCCCCACAGCTCGATGCGATAGGCGTTGTCGTCGTAGGTCGGATACACTTCGATGACGTCGCCGCGCACGCGGAATGTGCCGCGCTTGAAATCGCCGTCGTCGCGTGCATACAGAATCTCGACGAGTCTCTTGACAATCGCGTCGCGCCCGATGGTCTGGCCTTTTTCGAGCATCAGTAACATGCCGTAGTAAGCTTCCGGCGAACCAAGACCGTAGATACAACTGACGCTGGCGACAATCACGCAATCGCGCCGTTCAAAAAGAGAGCGTGTTGCGGAGAGACGTAATTTATCCAGCTCGTCGTTGACAGTCGCCTCTTTTTCGATATAGACATCGCCCGCCGGAATATACGCCTCAGGCTGGTAATAATCGTAGTAACTGACGAAGTACTCTACCGCATTGGTGGGGAAGAAAGTCTTGAATTCGTGATAAAGCTGGGCGGCCAGTGTCTTATTGTGCGCCAGCACGAGCGCGGGCCGGTTGAGTTCTTCGATCACCTTCGCCATGGTGAACGTCTTGCCGGAGCCGGTGACACCGAGCAGCACCTGATCCCGTTCCCCCGCGAGGATCCCCCGCGACAGTTCCCGAATCGCCGCCTCCTGATCGCCGCGGGGGCGGTAGTCAACCGCGAGATGGAAGCTCATAACTACATCTTACTGACTGCCGAAGGTGCGGCGAAGCCGGTCCCTCTCGGCGTTGATCTCGCAACCGATCAGAACGACAACGGCGAGGACATACATCCACACCAGCAGGGCGATCACAGCACCGACGGAGCCATACAACACGTTGTAATTGGCGATATTTCGAACGTACCACGCGAAGGCGCTTGTCACCAGGAACCAGAGTGCGGTGGCGACGGCAGCGCCGGGCCAGACGCCGGCGCTGCGTGACAGGCAATTCGGCCCGAAGTGATACAGCATGGCCGTGACCAAAGTGATGGCGCCGAAAGCGATCAGATAGGCGACCGCACGCGAGAGGATGCCAACCGTGCCCCAAAACTGCTCACCTCCGCTGATCAACCCGAGCCGCATCAGCACCCATTGCTCGACCCGGCCGCCCAACAGGATCAGCGTCGACGCACCGAGGACAGGAAGTGCGGCGCAAAAGACCAGCAGAATCGCGACCGTCCGGTCCTTGACGAAGGGGCGGCCTCGCGGAATCCGGTAGGCGGCGCGGAAGCCTTCCATGAGGCTCGCCATCGCGCCCGACGCGGCCCACACCGAAAGTAGCGTGGCGAAAACCAACAGCCAAACGGGGCGCTGTCCGCGGGCGGCGAATGAGTACATCACAATCTCTTCCGAGCCCGGCGGCACGATCTCAAAAAGGAAGCGTGAGATTACGTGGGAAACCGCTTCGGCATTCGCCAGCACGAGGATCGCTGTGATCGTCGTGAGAATGGGAATGAATGAGAGCAGCGCCGAGTATGCGACGCCCTTGGCGATTCCAAGGCAGCCGTCTTCATAAGCCGCGATCAGGGCGCGGCGGAGTATCCAGAGAAACACCATCTGCTTAGTCGCTTATTCTCGCACTTAGCGGAGGGCGTCGTTTCCACAGAAAGTACACGCAGGCGAGCCATGTGAGCAGGCTGAGGAGTGCCATCAGCCTCTGCTCCACCGTGCCGCGATACTCCAGCACGAAAGTCGAATCCGGCGAAGGCCTGGCATGCAGTAGCAGAAAACCCAGTTGGCTCGCGGCCGACGGGATGGGCCGCCCGTCCTGCGACGCCGCCCAGCCTTCATCGAAATTCACCGCCACGCTGATAAGCATGGCTTCCGGAACCGGCCCGGAGAGACGCAGTCTCGACGGACCTTGCCATGTGGATTGCATTCGTGGGCGGCCGGGATCCCGCAGCGCCGCGGAGTAAGCTGCAAGATACTGCAAACCGCCTGCGACAGGCGCACGCGGAGGCAGTTCCTCACGGCGGACGAGATGCGCCAAAGAAGTGAATGGGAGGCGGTAGACGATATCATCCCGCTGGCTCCAGGCCTCTTCGAGCAGGCCCTTGAATTTTTCGGGTCTCGCAAAATCCCGGTAGTATTCGTCGGACTTCGGACCGTGTACGATGACGTACTCGACACCGAGCGCGGTCAGTTGTTGGATGGCATCCTCGCCGTCGCGGCCGGGTCCGCTGCCAATTCCCGTGCGGATCTGGTAAGCGAAATCGAGCGGCACACGATTGCGCAGTCCGGTCTCGAAGGTGCCGCCGACCTGCGCGACTTCAAACCAGGAGTTCAGACGAAAACGCAGGCCGCCGGAGGCATAGACGCGGCCCTGCGTGTGTTGGCTTGCGAGCCAACTCGCGGCTTCGTGCTCGGTAGTGAATTCCTTGGCGGTGGGGCGCCAGCGGAGCGGATCGCTAGTCGCGTAATTCCAGACCTGCCGCACACCGGTGGAATAGCACAGGACCACGATGGCCAGGGCCGGATACATCAGGTAGCCTTTGCCAGTGCGCAAAATCTGCCGCAGCGCTTCAAACAAGAGCAGCAGCAGGAACATCTCAAACTCGAGCGCATAGCGCCGGGATTCGGGAATCGTATCAGTACCGAACCAGTAGTAGCCGAGAACAACCCACGCAAAGCCGAAGAAACCGAGCAGCAGAAAGCAAAGATAAGGCTGGCGGCACAGGAGACGGCAGAGCAGCCATACAACCAGAGCACCCGCGGCGAAACCCGCCATGAAGCTCATCTGCTGCACACGCAACTGATAGTTAAACGCATCCTTCGGCCAGTTAAAGATGATGGTTTGGACGAAGCTTGGCGTTAGCCAGAAACAGGAGAGCCCGTAACCGATCGCCGACGCTGTCAGGATAGGCGCAATTCGGAAGCCGGTCTCTTTGGAATGCAACGGAGCTATCAGCATCAGGACCAGGACTAACCAGGCGAGCGCAAGCGCACCAACCCAGTTAGTAAGTGCCGTCACTGCGAGTAACAGCGCGGCGGCGAACACAGACGGGAACCCTCCGTTGACAGCCGCGCGCCAGAGCGCCAGCACAGTGAGCGGAAGCAACATCAGAGTGGCGTTGTGCGGCCCTTCGCCATACTTGGCCAAAACCTGTAAGCGCCAGGGCAACTGCACCAGGCCGCGATCGTGATCGATCTGCGAAATCAATCCGTAAACAGGCGAAAATAGCGTGTAAGTAAGCGCCATGGCGAAGGCCCAGCGGCGGCTGCCGGTGAAAGTCAGCACGAACAAGAAGAGCACCGAGGGACCGAGCAGCGTGAAAATCACAGTCACCAGGCGATAAACATGCTCAATTTCGAGAAACGGGACCACGGCGTGCGCCGCCGCGACCGTGTAGTGCAGCAGCGGCAGATAGGTAAACTGCGTGGGGAGACCGCAGTACTGCGTCGGGTTCCAGCCCCACGGGTTCGGATGCGCCGCAATGAAGCGCGCCATGGAAGCGTAGCCGCCTTCGATCGAATCGCGAAACGGCAACTCGCCCGCCTGGAAGAGCGGCAGATTGAGCGTAATGTTAATTGCGAAGAGCAGCGCCGCCAAGGCCACACTCTTGCGCCAACCGGACTGCTGCATCGTTAGATCCTCCGGGGTCTTGCCCCGAACAAAAGGTATAAGACTGCGCAAAGCGTAAGGAGAGTCACGCCGTACCCGAGCCGGTTCTCGATCGGTGTCTCGAAGACGAGGCGCAGGTCGTGCTCGCCCGGCGGGACATCGATCAACATAAAGTTCAGCGTATCTTTACGAACCGGCAGTGCGTGCGTTCCGGAGTAGGCGCGCCAAGCTGGGTCGAAGGTTTCGAGCACCACCACAGACTGCCCCGCCGCAACGCGAGCCTTCACGCGCAACACGTCCATGCCTTCGAGGCGGGATGGAGCGGGCGAGTCGGGGCCATTCTCGATGACGTCCACGTACTCCCGCAAACGCTCGTTGGATTCGCCTTCAGGGAAAGGCTTCAGCCGCGCCACGCTGGCGGAGTCGACAACGCGCGCCAGTCCCGGAAAGCGGCGCGGCACCTGGTAAATTCTGTCTCCGGCGCCGCTATCCCAAAGCAAAGGCAGACTTGCGAATTTCTGAGGAAATGCGTAGTCGTGATATTGCTCTGTGGAGTTCTTGTCGTGCACGATCGCAATGTCGGCGCCGGTCGCCTGCATCCAGAGTACGGAAAGGTTGAGGTCGTCGCCGGCCGCGAGTTGGTATTGCGGATGGACCAGGACCGGATTCAGCAGACCTTGATCCGAACCGCCTCCGACCTGGGCGCCGTTGAACCAGGCGTTGTACCAGAAGCGCACGGAACCGCTGGTGAAAGCGCGCGCGTCCGGTAGATTCGCGTGAATCCACTCCGTGATCTTGTACTCGATGTGGTTCTTGTAGTTGGCCTCCCGTGGATAGATGCTCCAGGCATTCCGGATATACGGAGAGGCATAGAGCGACGCGAGGCCAGTTACCGCGATGACGAGGAGCATACGGACGTCCTGCGAGGCCGTCCGGTTCCAGAGACGCCGCAAGAGATCTGCGGCAAGCAGCAGGAAGAACAGATCGAACTCCGGCATCAGGCGTAAAGGTACGCCAAACACCTGGAAACTCAGGTAGTGGTTGCCGAGCACATACACCGAAATCAGAAGGAAGGATCCAACGAGAAAGAGCAGCCAGTCAAGATCTCGACGCCCCTTCACGCAGCACCAGGAGACGAGCGCGAATACCAGCAGAAACACGATGAACAGCACCAGGTGCTTGGGGTTTCCGGGGTCGGCAACCAAGCGCAGATTCTCGCGGGTCATCAGCAGATACGAGGGCGAAAGCCAAGAAGCGGTGAGTCCATAGGCGAGTGCGGCGATCGCGGCGGCACGCAGCCAAATCGCACGCTCCTGATGAGTCACCCAGATCGCCCAGACGACCATTGGAAAGAACAGCGCCAGCGCGGTAGCGCCATAAAAATTGTTGGAGACCACCAGCGCGCTCGCAATGCCCGCCGCGGCCAGGGCCTTCGGGCGCCATGCACGCAACGCCACAAAGGAAAAAGCGAGTGCGAAGCCTAACATTGCCAGCGCGCTGATGTGCGGACCTTCGCCATAGCGCAGCAGGACGGAGAGGCGCTGGGGCACCCAGAAACTGACCGCAGCCTCATTGCGGGAGCTCTCGATGAACATGAAACACGGCGAAAGCGTGGCAACTAAGGCGGCGCTCATCCATGCGCCGCGCCGCGAGCCGCTTCCCAACCGGAAGAGGAGGTACACGCCGCCGATGCCTAGGCAGTACAGAATCGCGGTGTACAAATGATAGGCGCGCGCGGGCAGGATCGGAAAGACGGTTGACAGCAGGGCCGTGCCATAGCGCAGCGCCGGAGGATAGACGAAATCCCAACGCGTTCCGCAATACCAGTAGGGCTGCCAGCCGGGGTGCGGCAGGTTTTCCTTCAACATGCGTGCATCGGCGATAAATGTGCTTTCGATCGAGCTCCAGTTGTCCATGTACTTCAGCTTGAACAGGGGCCAGATCAGAATCATCGTGAGCACAACAACCAGCAGGCAATCAAGCCAGATGCTTGTCCGTGAATCGGAGAATGCACGGCGCAGTCGTGAAGTGATGGGAGCCAAGCAGTTAGGATACCCGTTCTCCGCACCGCACGGGGCCGCCTTGCTTTGGCGTATATTCAGAGCGAACGTCATGAATTCCACAAGAAGAACCTTTTTGAGTACTGCAGCGCTGCCCCTCTCTGTGGCGCCTGGATTCGGCTGGCAACAGGGCGGCTTTCCAGCCGTGCAGCCGGAGCGCGCGTTGTATCCTTGCCCGCTGAACGGCACCACAGTAGGCGTGACGCCGCCGGGATTTGCATGGTGGAGCGCACGGGGCGCGGCTTCTTACAGCATCACGGTCAAGGATTCCGGTGGTGGAGCGGTATATGCGGCCCAAGGTCTCACGGACCCGGGGCACTTGCCGGCGAAAGTGTTGCCCGCGGGCGACTACGTCTGGGATGTCGAGGCGTTCGACAAGAGCGGCGCATCCATCGCCAGGCGCGGCGAATGGCGCTTCCGCGTTCCACGAGGTGTACCCGAGTTGCCGTGGGAGCAGCCGAAGAGCATACTGGCGCGCCTTCCCGACGGGCACCCGCGCTACATCTTTCTGAAGGAAGATCTACCGAAACTGCGAGCGACCTTGGCAACAACGCGGCGCGCCGATTGGCTGAAAGTGAAAGCAGCGGCGGACAAAGCGCTGAAGATCCCTCTGCCCGAAGCGCCGCAATACCACACGTTCGAAGGCGAGAACCGCGCGCGGATGGGTTACAAGAAGTACTTCGGCGAGTTCCGCAAGCGCCTCGATGGCGCGTTGACGCCGCTCTCCGTGGCGTATCTATTTTCAGGAGAGGAGAAGTACGGGCTGCGCGCCAAGGAGATCCTGCTTACAGTAGAGCCGTGGGGCGTCGGAGGACCGATGTCGCTACTCTCGAAGTTTGGCGACGAGCCCGGACTGAGCATGTCGCGGCACGGCCATCGCGCCTACGATTTCGTCTATCCGCTCTTCGACGAAAGCGAACGCGCGCGCCTGCGCGAATTGACCATTGCGCGCGGACGCCAGATTCTTGAGCGGTTGCGCAAGGCGAACTACCTGACAACACCCGCGGAGAGCCACAACGGCCGCCTGATCGCGTATCTCGCCGAGCACGCGATCGTGTTGAAGAACGAGACGCCCGAGGCGGAGGAGTGGCTGCGCTATTCGCTCCAGGGCTTGACGACGTTCTATCCGCACTGGGGCGATGCCGATGGCGGATGGGCAGAGGGCGTCAGCTACGCGCTCGCTTACAATGACATCTATCTGGCCGCTCTAGAATCGCTGCGCCGCGCCGGCTTCGACTTATATAAGCGGCCGTTCTTCCGCAGCGTGCGCCGCTTTTTCCTGTATTGCACTTCACCGCTGGGCGAGATCAAGCCGTTCGGCGACGGCTCGGAGCGCTCCGGTCCGGGATCGGGCGCGGCGGCGCTGTTGACACACCATGCACGCCGCTTCGAGGATCCAGTCTGCATGTGGTGGGCGCGGCAGGCGGCGCCGGATGGCGCGGTCGATCCGCTCATCTCGATGGTTACGGAAGACAACGTAAAACCGGTTCCACCAGTAGACATGCCATCAGCGGCGGTGTTTCGAGGCATCGGCTGGGCCGGCTTGCACAGCGCACTCGATGAACCTAAGCGCGACACGTTTTTTCTGTTTAAGAGCAGTCCCTTCGGAAGCGTGAGTCACAGCCACGCGGACCAGAATTCCTTTGCGATCCTGAAGGGCGGGCGCGCGTTGGCGATCCCGTCGGGCCACTACGGTCCCACCTACGGAATGCCGCACCACGCGGATTGGACGAGACAGACAAAGGCGAACAATTCAATTCTGGTGAACGGCGAAGGGCAGGTCGTGCGCAGCCAGACGGCGCAGGGGCGCATCGCGAAATTCCAGCACCAGAAGGCGCTCACCTACGTGTGCGGCGATGCAGCGGCGGCTTACGGAGGCAAGCTAACGCGCTGCCTGCGCCATGTACTCTTTCTGCGCCCCGGTGTATTCGTCGTGCTCGATGAAATCGCCGCGCCGCAAGCGGCGCAGTTCCAGTGGCTGCTGCATGCCTTCGAAAAGATGACGCTCGATGAGGGCGCTGGCGCCGTGATTTCGCGTCGCAAGGGAGCCGAGTTGGCGGTCCGGTTGGCGTGCGAGCAGGGTCTCGCGTTCAGCCAGACCGATCTGTTCGACACACCATACAATCAGGGCAATCCGCCGGAGTACCAGGAGAAGGTGGATAACCATTGGCATTTTCGCGCTGCGACGCAAAGCAAGGCCGTGGAAACGCGTATCGCCGCGCTTCTGCTCGTAAAGGACGAACAGGAAGAAATTACCGTCGAATGGAAACGTCATCCCGGCTGGACGGGCCTCTTCTTCGAGACGAGCGTGGGCCGCGGGGAAGCGTGGGCGCAGATTCGCGCGGGCGCCGCGGCACCGCAAGGAGTTGCCGGAAAGCTGCTGTCCGCAAAATGGACGCCGAAGTCGGGCGCTGCTGAGACGCTGCTGGTCTAGGCCACAACTTGCCGCTTGGGGAACGCGGCTTGAAGATCAAGCAGCGCAGCGCGCGTCGGATAAGAGTGGTCTGTCTTCAACCAGACAAGCGGCTCGTGACGCCATTTCGCCAACGCGAATTTCTGCACCGCCTGGAGCACGGCCAGCGTGTTGATCGCATTGGCGATTACGGCGCGGACAGGAACGCCCAGCGCGAAGCCCCAACCGTACACATCCGCGGCGCAACCGGTGCGTATGCCAAGGAACAGCGCCTGGATGAAGAATAGGAACGGAAGCAGGTACTGGAGAATTGTGGAACCCAGCGCCCCGGCGACGGGCTCGGCCAGGCTCCAGGACTGACCGCTGCATCGGCTCCAAAGCCAAGCGGCTATTCCGTAAAAAAAGATGACGTTGGTATACGTACTGACCGGGTTGCCGAGAATGCCCTTGCGGTCGCGCCACCACCAGTACTTTTCGCGCCAGCCTCCCGTCCATCCGTGCCGCTCCCAGCCTTGCAGCGAGATGCCCATCACCCAGCGCGTGCGCTGCTTCACGGCGGCGCGGAAGCTGCGCGGAAAGTACTCGCGTGTCGCCACCGGAGCGGCGCCCTGCCAGGTGATCGGGATAAAAAGCTGGCGGCAGCCGAGACGGTGCAGCCGGAAACCGTTCTCGTAATCCTCGGTCAGGCAGGCGGGCTCGAAGATGCGATTGGCGGACACTTCGGCCAACGACTGAAGGGCCTCACGCGTGTAGCCGGTGCCTACGCCGTTCGACGGAATGAAGCCGCCCAGCAACTGTCGCGCGGGGATATCCTTCGTCTGATACTCGGCAAACTCGTCGCAATAGATGCCGTGAACAAGTTCGCCGGCGGGCGTGGGCAACGGGAGCACCGGCACCTGAATCATCCCGAAGTCATCGGCGAAGTAGTTGATCCAGCGTAGGGACTCGGGATGGATCACGTCTTCGGCGTCGTGCGTGATCACGATGTCGAAACGCTTGCCATTCAACTCCTCATGCAGCAACATGCGCTGGTAGATCCAATTGAGGCAATCCGCTTTCGACGTCGGGCCATCATGCGGGCAGACGGCCAGATGGACATTGGAGTACAGGGCCTCGACGCCGCGAACCGCTTCGAGGGTGGGTTCGTCGTTAGGATAGGCTCCGAGAAAAAACGTGTAATTCGGGTAACGAATCGTTGCAAGATTGTGAGCCACCATGCGCGCAATCACGCCGTCCTCGCACCACAACGGTACAAAGATGGCGATGTGCTTCGAACGGCAATTCCGCAAACTCGTTTCCGGCGGAGGAGCGAGCCGGCTCAGGCGCCGGCCATAGAGCAGAAAGGCGAGCGCGACGACCAGATCGTCAAGCCCGCTGAGCAGAACCCAAAGCGAGAGCGGCAGCAGCGAGAACGCGATGCCCGCGTCGAGCCAGGGTAGCCAGGATGAAAGAGTTTGCGCCAAACATCAGATAGTGTTTGGCGGGCGGGAATTATCGCAGGGAGATTTGGGGCGGGTACGGACCCGCCCCGGAGCCATGCGGCGGCGCTAAGCTTTCTTCGGAGCGCCTTGGAGCGTCTTCTTCTCCTTGTAAAACTTTCCGACGTCATTCAGATCTTTGACGCCGTTCTTGACGTGGCATGTCGTGCAAGGCGCCTTTTCCTTCTTGCTGAACTCGGGCTTCGCTTGCGTCGGGGCACTATTCATCATGAGACCCGCCACGAGAACGAAAACAGGAGCGATAACTTTGAGTGTCTTCATTGGTGTTAAACCTTCCACTTGAAAAAATAGATGCGCAGTTCGCCGAAGGGTTCCTGCGTGAGTTTGCCTTGTCCTTCGGTGTAGGTGACAGTCGGAATCGTCACCTTGCCGGCGCCGAGCAGCGCCGCCGGCGCGAGCCCGGCGAACGTCAGAATGTCTCGTCGTTTCGCCATGCTGACTCCACGCCCCCAGAGTACCACCACATCATCAAACCCCTGCAAACATTAGTGAATATTCATTTCCGGCGCTAAGTTTGAGAAGCGGAAAGCCATCGGCCGGAGCCGCGAATACAAGCCGCTTACCTCTCGATTCGACAGCCGCGAGCGCCTGTCCTTTCGGCGCGCGTAGTTTAAATTCGCCGTTCGCGCCGGGCCGCAGCTTCGCACCTGCCGCCTTTCCAGCACGCCATTCGATATCCACCTCGACGTTGCCGCGCGCGCGCAACCCACGCACGTGACCGTCGGTCCACGCTTTCGGCAAAGCGGGCAACAGGCTGATTTCGCCCGCATGACTTTGCAGCAACATCTCCGCAATGCCAGCGGCGCCGCCGAAGTTGCCGTCCATCTGAAACGGCGGGTGCATGTCAAAGAGGTTGATCGAGGTCGACTTCTTTAGCAGTGCCAGCACGCTCTCGTGGGCCAGTTCGCCGTCTTCGAATCGCGCCCAATGATTGATGACCCAGGCACGGCTCCATCCGGTTCCACCACCACCGGCCCGCAAGCGGCGTTCGAGCGAGATGCGCGCGGCCCGGCAGAGTTCGGGTGTGCCTCGCGGCGTGATCTGATTGCCGGGGTGCAGGCCGAACAGATGCGAGATGTGGCGATGCCCGGGTTCGCGTTCGTCGAAATCCTCCCACCATTCCTGGAGCTGACCGTGCTTGCCGATCTGCAGCGGGAGGAGCTTTCCGCGCGCGCCTTCGAGCTTGAGACGGAAGTCGCCGTCGACCCCGAGCGCCTTCGTGGCTGCGATGCAGCGCGTGAACAAATCCCAGATCAATTCGAGATCCATGCTGGAGGCTGCGCTGATCGTTGCTGTCTTGCCATCGGCCGTGATGAACGCGTTCTCCGGCGAAGCGGATGGGCACGTGACCAAACGTCCCTGTTTGTCCGGGACCAGCCAACCGAGACAGAATTCCGCCGCGCCGCGCATCAGCGGCCAGGCGCGGGTTTCGAGAAACTTGCGATCGCCGGTGAAAGCATAGTGCTCCCACAGATGCTGGCAGAGCCAGGCGCCGGCCAGCGCCCAGTTGGCCCAACGCGGATCGCCGCTGCCGGCTCCGACAGGCGCGGAGTGGCGCCACAGATCGACGTTATGATGCGCTGTCCAGCCGCGCAGGCCATAGTTGACTTCGACCGTCTTCGCGCCGGTGCGGCTGAGACCGGCAATCAGGTCGAAAAGCGGCTCATGGCATTCACTCAGATTGCAGACTTCCGCCGGCCAGTAATTCATCTGCGTGTTGATGTTGACGGTCCAGTTCGAACTCCACGGCGGTCGTACCATGTCGTTCCAGATGCCCTGCAAATTGGCGGGTTGCGTGCCGGGTCTAGAGCTGGCAATCAGCAGATAGCGGCCGTACTGAAAGTAGAGCGCGGCTAATTGCGGATCGGGTTGCTCGCCGAACGAGAGTATCCGCTGGCTGGTCGGCAGTTCCGCGGCGGGGGTGCGTCCAAGATCGAGAGCCACGCGGCGAAATAGCCGCTGGTGGTCCGCGATGTGCGCTTGTCGCAATGCGGCGTAAGGTTTCCCAGCGGCCGCCGCGAGCCGCTTGCGGCACAGCGCCGAGATGGCTGCGGCAGACAGATCGGGCGCCTGCGCATAACCGTGGTAGCCGGTGGCCGCGGCGAGCAGAATCACGGCGGAATCCGCGCCTTCCACGTGCAACGAGTCCCGCGCCGTGGAAACGTTGCCACCTGTGGTAACGACGCGCAGACGCGCTTCAAAGCGCATGCCGTGGCCTTCCGCCTCGTCGTAGATCACGGGGTTGGCAGTCTTCAGATAATTGGGATCGACGTGGCTGGGCGCTTTGCCTAAGAGCGCTAGGCCATTCGACCCATCCGCTTCGACAGTAAAGCGCAGCAAGCTATCCAGCATAAGCGTGAAAGACAGACGGCCCGGCGCATCGCAGGCAAGCCGCAAGACCAGCACCTGATCCGGCGCACTGGCAAACAGTTCCCGCGTATAGCGGACTCCGTTGGCACGGTAGCTGACCGAGGCGAGCGCGCTGTCGAGGTTCAGCTCACGCCGGTACTCCGTGGCGCCGCCCGCGCCGTCGAATTTCAGACGAAGGTCACCCAGCGGAAGGTACGACTGGTTATAAGGCCCCTGCATCTTCTTGCAGAGTTCACCGCCCGCAAGGTAATCCTTCTGTTCGAGGATCAGGCGGCGAACCTCGGGCAGGTACTTCTTCGCCTCGGGATTGTTCCAGTCGCGCGGCATGCCGGACCAGAGCGTGTCTTCATTCAACTGCACGCGCTCGTTTTCGAGCGTGCCGAAAAGCATGGCGCCGAGACGTCCATTTCCCACAGGTAGAGCCTCGGTCCACTTGGCCGCGGGCTCGGGATACCAGAGCGTCAAATCGCGGCTGGCTTCTTCTGGTGCGGCGGAGAGCGCGGCGGCGTAAGCGGTCGCTGCGGGAATCGATCCAAGGAAATCGCGTCGGTTCATGGTCGTGTCTCCAGGCGGCGAATCACTTCGAGCAGCACGTCGCCGGTCACTTGAAAGCTGCCTGCGCCCAACTTGTCGAGCGTGTCCATTTCGGTGTGCCAGTAGTTGGTGAGCATCCCGCCATATTGGAAGTCGATCAGGTCGACGGCAGGAACTCCCTTCTGCAAAAAGGGTATGTGATCGTCCTCAGTCGCAGATTCGCTACTCAGAAAATGCTTGCCGTAGCCGAGGTCCTTCGCCGTCTGCCAGATCAACTGTCGCAGCCACGGCGTTGAGAGAACTTCCGTGAGGATGCCGAGGTCCTTATCGCCGATCATGTCTACGTTGATCAATGCCTTGATGCGGGCTAGCGTTCCATCGCCTTCCCAACGCTTCGCGAGATGGCGGCTGCCGTAAAGCGAGTCGCGCTCGGTCCATTGCGCAAATGCCTCTTCACCGTCGAGCCAAACGAGATACACATCATCCACGCGCGGCTTCTTCGAAAGTACGCGGGCCATTTCCAGAAGCAGTCCGGTGGAAGAGCCACCGTCGTTGGCGCCCACGAACTGAATGCCGGGAATGATCTTGGTATCGAAGTGGCCGCTAATTACGATCTTGCGTCCCGACTTGCCGGGGAAGCGCGCGATGATATTCTTCATCTGCTTCGCACCCAGCGGCGTGCTCGCGGTGAACGGATCTTCCGTCACTTCGCACGCGCGCAGCTTCAACTGCGCCAGGATGTACTGCTGCAAGCTGCGATTCGCCGCCGTTGCGGGCGGACGCGGGCCGAAGGCCACAACTTTGCGAGTAAACTCCAGGGCCGATGGACCGCTGAAATCGGAGGCAGCCGCGAGCGCGGCGCAAAGCGTCAGGAGTGCGAACGTGCGGTGCATATATATCCCAGTGTAAAGTTGCGCTCGCGATCCAGCGAATCGAAGCACGGCAGAATCAACGCCGGAGGCACGAGAAACAGCACAGCCGCCAGCTTCCACACACCGGGGAAGAACTGCAGTCCATTTAACAGACGCCTCGACAACAAGCGGAAGTAGCCGCCCATCGGGCGCACTTCGTCGATCGCGAAGCCGGCCTCTCCCAGCAGGTGTTCGACGCCGTGGCGCGTGTAGCGGAAATAGTCATGCGGCGACTGGTGCACTTCCCATTCATGCGGAACGGCGAGCAGCAGAGACCCGCCGGGCTTGAGCACTCGCGCCAACTCCGCGAGCACAACACCAGGCGCGCGTACATGCTCGAGCGTCACGATGTTGATGCAGGCATCGAAGGCGCCGCTACGAAACGGCAAGCGGGCGAGGTCGCCCACGGCATCCAGGCCGGTATAGTTCCAGTCCGCATCGCCGATCGCGAGGTCGACGCCACAGTAGCGCTGGCGCCGGAAGTGCGCCGCATACGCGCCTTCGCCCGCGCCGGCATCGAGTACGCGCGCGCCATCGGGCAGTTGCACGGCGAACGCCGCAACCGCATCTTCGAGGGAAGCTTCCACGTGAAGCAGATAGCGCACCAGCGGCCGCGGCAACATACGTTTCAGAGCGGCGTATCTCATCGCTTCTTGCGCGCCTCCACCATCACAGTCGAGCCGGCGCGACATGCGGCTTCGAAAATGCTGAAGGGCACGCAGGCGGCGGTCAGCGCGAAATAGAGCAGATCCTTGCAGAGTCGCAGCGCAGGCGTTTCCGCCACGCGGCGGATGCGGCGTGCCATGGGGTCGAGCCCCGGCGCCAAGCTGGTAGCCAGTCCCGCGGGATTGTCGCGCAGCGAAAAATATTTCCAGCGCACGACCTCAAATCCGCAGGTATCCAGCAGGACCTCGAGATCGGAGGCACGGAAGTCGATCAGGTGGCGCGGGATGTCCGCTCCGCTCCAGTTTTCTCCAAGCAACAGAAACTGCCACGAGGAAGCGTTGGGCACCTGCACGATCAAGCGTCCGTCCGGCTTCAGGATGCGATGCACCGCATCGAGAAACGCGGCGGGATTGGAGAGGTGTTCCACGACGTGATACATGCTGACCCCAGCGCAGGAGCAATCGGCGAGCGGCGCGTGCGTGAGGTCCGCGCATACGGCGGGCACACCCTGTGCATGCCAAGCAACAGAAGCGGCGTCCACGGAGAAGTCGAGGCCGGCGACAGCGAATCCGCGCTCCTTCAGCAGGCGCAGAAACAGTCCGCCACCACAGCCGACATCGAGCACGGGTCCTGTTTCACTGGACTCTTCGAATGCGCGCACAGCGAAGTTGACGTGATCGCGCAACACGAAGCGGCGGTAAGCCTCCTCGGCGCGCGTCGCCGCATCAGTGCGCGGCGCGAACCAGTAGGTATCGGGATAATACGACTGCAACTCGCTTTGCGTGGGCCACGGGCTGAGGCGGATCAGGCGGCATCCGGAGCACTCGACCACGAAAAAGGTTTTTGTCGTCGTGCGGTAGAGACGATCTGTGCCTTGGAACAGTTTTTCGGCATCGACGCAGTCGCAAGCCGGGCAGGCCCCGAAGGAATCAGATGGCATGTGGCATCCTCACCCGGTCACCTGTTCGCTCAGCGTGCGGAGCGGAATACGGTAGCGTCGAAGCAACGCGCAGATCTCGCCCGCAGAGAGTCTTCGCACGATAGCGCGCCGCTTTCTTAGAATCCGCGGCAGCATACGCAGCGCCTCGATATCCGCGCGCAGAATCGCGAGTGCCACTCCGGCGCGGCTCGCTCCGGCCGGGAAACGGCCAATCTCGCCGCGCCCGTGCAGCGCGGCCCACGCGCCCGCGGCGATGCGCGCGGCGAAGTAAAAAGGGTTCAGCAACAACAGCCTCCAGGGGAATAGCTTCGCGGCCAGAAAGACGCGATTGCGCTCAATAAGTTCGATGCGGCGCGGCGAAAAAACGCCGAGCGTTGCGCCGCGATGATGGCGCACTACCGCGCCGGGCATGTAGAGGCACGTCCACCCCGCGATGCGCGCCCGCAGGCCAAGTTCCGCGTCGTCGGCATATGCAAAAAAATCTTCGTCGAAACCCCCAATTTCTTCCAGCATCGCGCGGCGGTACATCGCGGCGCATCCATCCGGCCAGAGCGCTTCTTCGATGCGATCGTATTGGCCGAGGTCCATTTCACCCGTTCCGCGGCCTCGGTTCTGGCCGTCCGGATAAATCAGGTGGCCCACTTTGTCGATCTGTTGCGGGTTCTCCCAAACCAGAACTTTGGAGGCGGCCATGCCGACGCCGGGTTTTTCGAACGCGCGCAGCAAAGCGGCCAGCCAACCGGGAGCGGCTTCCGCGTCGTTGTTCAGCAACGCGATGTATTCCGCCCGCACCGCCGCGATGCCTTGGTTATTGGCCGCACAGAAGCCGCGATTCTCCGTGTTTTCAATGATGAGCAAGCGGAAGCGTGTTTGCGCCGCGAACTCCTCGCGTAGCATCGTGACGGAGCCGTCGCTCGAACCGTTGTCGACAACGACGACCTCAAAGCGGTCCTGCTCCTGCGCCACCAGCGAGGCCAGGCACGCGCGCAAAAGATCGCGGCGGTTCCAGTTGACCACGACAACCGCGACGGCGGCGCCCGCCCGCTCCGGTGGGGAGTTATGAATCACAAGGTCTTTTATTATCTCGCAGTCCCACCGTGCGTGGCTGCGTCGAAAACGCTATGGAATCATAGCGCGGATGGAGTAGTATGATGAGGGAAAGGGCTGTCCGGCAAAGCAATTTATGAGGTCTATCGGAGAACGGCTGCGCAGCGAGCGTGAAGCGCAAGGGCTATCTCTGTCGCACGTCGCCAATCAATTGCGAATCAGTTCGCGCTACCTGCAGGCGATTGAAGAAGGCGACATGCAGAGCTTACCCGGCGGCTTCTTTTACCGCGCCTTTGTGCGCCAGTACGCCCAAGCCCTGCACATCGAGGAATCGCAATTTGAAAAGGAACTAGAGGAGTTGCGGCCGCCCTCTTCAGCCAGCACGAACGTCGTCGCGGAAAGGGAAGAGAGGTTTCCGATCGAGGTGCCGCCGCTTTCGGCTCCCGGCCGAAGCAGGGATTCGTTGCGCAAGGTTCCCATTCCGTTGACCATCCTGATTGTGGTGGTGATCGCTTGCTCCGGACTGTATTCGCTGTGGTACAAGATGCGCACGGAGATCAAGGAGACCACGGCGGCGAGCCGTTCCGTTGAAGTTCCCGCGCCGGTCGCGGCGCCTGTCCAGCGGTCCGAACCGGTAGTACCCGCGCCGGTCGAGATACCACCAGCGCCTGTCGAAACAGCACCTGCGCCGGCTCCAACCGCACCCAGCGTCGCGCTCCCTACGAATGCCCCAGGGCCTCGCTTCCAGGTCAGCATCAATGCGACGGAAGATGCCTGGGTCAGCCTCGCATCAGCCGGCAAAACACTCTATGTCGGCATCCTCAAGGCAGGCGCATCCACTTCGATGGAGGGCGCCGGCGCGATGCGGATGATCGTCGGGAACGCCGGGGGAGTGGAAGTTAAAATCAACGGCAAAGCCACGGGACCGATCGGGCCCCGCGGCCAGCCGCGAACCGTTATGCTGACGCCGGAAGGCGTTCAGGCCATGGTGCCGGTCAAGAAACCGGCCACCGATTCGGGCCAGCCTCAAGCCGCACCGGCGGATCCGAACCCCAGCACGGACTAGTAGGCGACCAAATTTAATAACGCTACTGGACTAACGCCTCCGGTCGCTTTCGCGGCACCGTTGGATTTTGCGCCGGGTGGCGATGGTATCCATTCAACGGTGCCGGGAACGGTAGTGACCGGAGACCAACGTTGCTTCCGGCCGTCGACTTGCCTTGGTACTAGCGGACTACGCCTTCCAGCGGACTGCTCGCCGTCGCGTAGAGTTTCTTCGGCATGCGTCCGGCTTCGTAAGCGAGACGCCCGGCCTGGACGCCGTAATTCATGGCGGTAGCCATTTTCACTGCATCATCGGCTGCCGCGATAGCGGTATTCATCAACACGCCGTCCGCCCCGAGTTCCATGGCCAGTGCAGCATCGGAGGCCGTGCCGACGCCCGCGTCGACGATCATCGGAACGGCGGTAATCATCTCGCGCAGGATGCGCAGGTTGGTGGTGTTCTGGATGCCCAATCCGGATCCGATCGGGGCGGCAAGCGGCATCACGGCGGCGGCTCCGGCATCGATCAGCCGGCGTGCATTGATCAGGTCGTCGTTGGTGTAGGGCAGCACTACGAAGCCTTCCTTCACCAGGACGCGCGTCGCTTCGAGCAGTCCTTCGTTATCCGGAAATAGCGTCTGTTCACAACCGATCACTTCGAGTTTCACCCAGTTGGAAAGTCCGACTTCACGGCCGAGGCGCGCCGTGCGGATCGCCTCGTCGGCGTTGTAGCAGCCGGCCGTATTCGGCAGGATGAAAAACTTCGAGCGGTCAATGTAATCGAGCAGGGACTCTTTGGATTTGTCCGTCAGATTTACGCGGCGGACCGCGACAGTTACAACCTCGGCGCCGGAAGCAGCATGACAGCGCGCCATCTCTTCAAAACTGCGGTATTTTCCCGTTCCAACAAACAACCGGGAGTGAAATTCCTTCCCGGCAATCTTCAACGTCTGTGACATACCTTGATTCTAGCGCCCGGAGTGGCCGACACGTCCCAGGTTCCAGGTCACTCCGGCAAGCATATGCGTGTGGGACTGGCCCGTACCGATATCCTGCTGGCGCAGAGCCGCGTCGAGCAGGAGATTGCGCCGTACACGGATGACGACGCCGGCGGTGACGAAGCCGGCCGCCGGCAGCGCGCTTTGCGTCGTCCATTGGACATCGGACAGCAGCGAAAGGCGGCTTCTTCGCACGGAATAGACGTAGGAGAGATCGTAGTCGAACTCATGGGCCGGGTCCACCGGCGAAGAGTGCGTCGCCGCGCTCCAGGACACGTTGCCGGTAAGCGAATGTGCGCCGCGGCTCCAGCCGGCGAGAAAGGCGGTTCCCAGACGGGGCGACTCCTGGCCGCGCGTGAAAAAAGTCGACTGAGGCTGCACCGCGAACGCCACGCCGTCGCGCTGGAAGAAGGGGCGCAAGACCGCGACGGTATGCTGGTCCGCAAATTGAGTGACCGACTGGCCGCGCGGATCCACAACCGTCAGCGTGTCCGACGAGATGCTGAATTCGAGTTGGCGGAGCAGCGGGCTGGCGAGGTCCGGCTCGTATTTCAGCGTGGTGGGCACGCTGAGCAGGTCCGAGCCCGCGTTCATACCGAACTCAATCTCGACCGTGCCCGGCTCGATCGTGAAGATGTCGTTCGTGTAGATGCGGCGTTGGCGATTGCTGCTGTGCCGTATGCGATGCGCCCGTGGAAATGCACCGGCCGCGGAAGTGCCACCCAAAGTCAGCAGGAGAAAAGCGGAAACAAGCCGGGCGCCCATGGTCTCTCTACGGTAGCAGGCGCGCGTGTCGCCGCGGGGATTGGGCCGGGAGTGCGGTTGATGTATCCATGTGTCCCTGTCAGAATGAGTGGGCATGAGAGAGATCCCGAGTTGGGACCAATACTATCTGGGAATCTGCCGCGTCGTCGCGTCGCGCAGCAAGGATCCGAACACGCAGGTAGGCTGCGTGGTCGTGGGTCCGGCGCATGAGATTCGCTCCACCGGCTACAATAGCTTTCCGCGCGGCATTCGCGACGACGTGCCGGAGCGGCTCGAGCGGCCCGCAAAATATCTTTGGATCGAACACGCCGAGCGCAACGCAATCTGCAATGCAGCGCGCACCGGCGCTTCACTCGAAGGCTGCACGATCTACGTCGACATAATGCCCTGCATGGACTGCGCGCGCGCCATCGTCCAGGCCGGCATCTGCGAAGTGGCCGTTTCCGATGAGCGCATGCAGCAATACTCCAGCGACTACTACAACGAGCACTTCGGCATGGTTGAGATCCTGTTCGCCGAAGCCAAGGTAAAAGTGCGGCGGGTGGGCGGCGTCTATCCCACTTAGAGCGCCTGGCCCGCGCAGTAGCCCGACGCCCACGCCCATTGGAAATTAAAGCCGCCCAGTTGGCCAGTCACATCGACGACCTCACCAATAAAGAACAGACCCGGAAGCTTCGTCGACTCCATCGTCTTGGAAGACAGTTCACGTGTGTCGACACCCCCGGCCGTGACTTCGGCTTTCTCGAAATCCTCGACGCCGCTGGGCCGAAGCTTCCAGTTGTGGAACCCGGCGGCAATGTTCTCGAGATCGCGCAGCGGAATCGCCGCGAGAGCGCGCGTTTCGTTGCGCAGCTCGCACCAGCGTGCGGCCAGCCGCTGCGCCAGAAATTCGCTGGCGACACTTCGCACTGTGGCGCGATCGCCGCGCTGCTTGCGCTCGCGAAACACGGCGGCGATATCGACTTCGGGCAACAGGTCGATGAGGACTTCCGCGCCCGGCTTCCAGTACGACGAAATCTGCAGGATAGCGGGCCCGCTCAGGCCGCGATGTGTGATCAACAGATTCTCGCGGAACCTGCGCTTGCCGATGGAAACTATCGCGCTGGCGGAGACGCCGGCAAGATCGCAGTAGCGTTTGCGGTCCGCCTCTGCAAGTTTGAGCGGCGTCAACGCGGGCCGGCATTCCTCGATGCTATGGCCAAACTGGCGGGCTACGCGATAACCAAAATCGCTGGCGCCAGCCTTCGGGATGGAGAGGCCGCCGGTCGCGATCACGAGTGCGGACGAGCGCAGGGAATGGCTTCCCATGTCGATCTCGAATTCCGTGCCTTTGCGCACTTCGCGCGGCGCCGCGCCGGTGAGAATCCGGACACCCGCGGCGGCGCACTCCGCTTCCAGCATGGCCGTGATGTCTCGCGCCGAGCGGTCGCAGAAAAGTTGCCCGAGCGTCTTCTCGTGCCAACGGATGCCATGTTTCTCTACGAGCGCGAGAAAGTCCTTCGGCCGGTAGCGGGCCAGCGCAGACTTGTGGAAGTGCGGATTCGCCGAGAGAAAGTGTTCGGGCGCACAATGCAGGTTGGTGAAATTGCAGCGCCCGCCACCGGAGATCAGGATCTTACGGCCGATCGCGGCGGAGTGTTCGAGAACCGCAACGCGCCGGCCGCGCTGCCCCGCCTCAATCGCGCACAGCAGACCGGCCGCGCCTCCGCCGATGACGATTACGTCGAAACTGGAATCCGGTTGAGCCAAGACTCCAGTGTATTCGTAATCGTGGTTCGCACCGCGTAAACTGTCGTTATGGAGCTTTCGAAATATTCAGTCGGTGTCGGCGACCGTTTTTCTCACCAGGCCGAAGCTCAGTTGCGCGCTTGTATGCTCGCGCTGGAGCAGGGCGTCGAGGTCATCCCAGTGTGGAACAAATCCAACCGGGAACACACGACGATCGGTTCCCTGCCCGCCTCAGCTCGCTCGGCAGCGAACGCCGCCGTGCGTAAACTCGGCTGGACGTTGCCTTATCATGTCGACGCCGACCATATCAACCTCGGGAGCGTAGACCGCTTTCTCGATTGCTGTGATTTCTTCACGCTCGATGTGGCCGACTGGATCGGCAGGCCGGCCACCACCGCCGCCGTGTTGGAGTTCGCCAGCCGGCATCCGGAGCTTGCAGGCGAGATCCTGATTCCGGGCATAGCCGCACCGTTCCGCATTACTCGCGAGTTCGTCGCTGAGGCCGCAGGCAAGTACCTGACCGCCGTCCGGGAGGCGGGCCGCATCTACCGGCACGTGGAAGCGGCAAAGGGCAAGGGACAGTTCATCACCGAAGTTTCGATGGACGAAACCGACGTCCCACAGACGCCCGCAGAATTGCTCGTCATTCTCGCTGCCATCGCCGACGAGGGCATTCCCGCACAGACGATTGCGCCGAAGTTCACAGGCCGCTTCAACAAGGGAGTCGACTATGTGGGCGACGTGACGAAGTTCGACGAGGAGTTTTCGAACGATGTCGCCACGATTGCATTCGCGGTCGGCCAGTACAACCTGCCGGCCAATTTGAAGCTCAGCGTGCATTCCGGAAGCGACAAGTTTTCGATTTACGCTCCGATTCGCAAGGCGTTGAAACAGTTCGACGCCGGCGTACACCTCAAGACCGCGGGCACCACCTGGCTCGAAGAGTTGATCGGCCTGGCGGAAGCCGGCGGCGCGGGGCTTGCTCTCGCCAAATCGATTTACGCCGAAGCGCATGCGCATAGCGAAGAACTGTGCGCACCGTATGCCACGGTGATCGAGATCGACGCGGCCCGGTTGCCCTCTCCGGAAGCCGTGAGCCGCTGGACTTCGGAGCAATTCGTCTCGGCTCTGCGCCACGACCGGAGCAACCCGGAGTTCAACAACAGCCTGCGTCAATTGCTGCACGTCGGTTACAAAGTCGCCGCAAAGAAGGGGAGCGAATATCTCGACCTGCTGACCAGATTCGAGCCGGCCGTCGCGAGAAATGTGACCGGGAATCTCTTCGACAGGCACATCAAGCCGCTATTCTTGGGCGCTTAGCTCTGACCCGGGACCACTCACTGAAAATCGGATCTGAAAATCAGCCTTCCCTTCGCCGCGGAACAGGCGTATATTCTGCTTGGGAGATCCTTATGAATCCCATTTGGGTAGCGCTGACATACGGCTCGGCCGTGATGATCGCGGTACTTGCGCTGTACTTCTTCCACGCGCGGCATTGGTACTGGCACGCCTTGGCCATAGGCATCGCAGTCGCCATCGGTATTGTGAAGTTTCCGGAACAGTGGGCTGGTCCGGCGCTCGACCTCACCGTCGGTTTCTTCTTCGTTCTGTTTGCGGTGTGGGGCTTCGGCGCTCCTCTGTTCCCGAAATCGCATCATACTGTACACAAGCACGCGTAGAGGCAGGCTGGCGCGAGTAGGCCGGAATTTGCAGTGCGCTGCGAGATCCCTGTTTTGCCCCGCTTAAAAAGCCGCTACAGTAGAAACCAATGAAAGAACGTCCGATCAAAACCCTGGACCGCGTACTGTCGAAGGCCGGCCTGGGCTCCCGTAACGATGCACGGCAATGGATTGGAGCCGGGCGCGTCTCGGTGAATGGCAAGGTCATTCAGACGCCCGATCACTGGGTTGACCTGGAGCGCGACAAGGTGGCACTGGACGGCAAGCCCGTGCGAGCCGGCGAACTTGTCTATTTCCTGCTTTACAAACCCAAGGGCTACATCACGACTTACAAGGATCCAGATGGCCGCCCGACTGTCTATGACTTGCTCGGCGACGTCGGCGAGTGGGTAATTCCGGTCGGACGGCTCGATCAGGACACCAGCGGATTACTGTTGATGACCAACGACACGCTTTTCGCCGAAAGGATGACAAACCCGGAATACAAGGTACCGAAGACCTATCTACTGAAGGCTTCCACCATGCTGAGCGACGAACAACTCGAGCGTTTGCGCAACGGCGTGAATCTGAGCGACGGCCCCACAAAGCCGGCACTGGTAAAACGGGACCGCGACCACGGCAAGTATTCGCACATCGAGCTGACTATCACGGAAGGCCGTAACCGGCAGGTCCGGCGAATGCTCGAAGCGGTCGACAGCAAAGTGCTAAAACTGGTGCGGACGGCGATCGGTCCCATCGGGATCGGCGAACTCGAAATAGGGAAGTGGCGCAAGCTGACCCTGCAGGAAGTCAAGTCGTTGACGGGTAAGCGCAAGAAGCGAGACTCCGATCATGGAACTGCTCAGAAGACTCAACATTGAGGCGCTGAATTCGGGTGCGTGCTGGGGCGATTGGGTTTCACAGCCCGGTGGCGGCGAGCTGATTTCGGTGAATCCTGCGGATGGAACACCGATAGCGCGCGTGCGCACGGCTTCGGAAGACGATTATGAAACGGTTGTCGCGCACGCGGCGAAGACGTTCCAGAAGTGGCGCATGCTGCCGGCTCCGAAGCGCGGCGAAATCATCCGCGACGTAGGCGACGAACTGCGCCTGCACAAGGACGACCTGGGCGCGCTAGTGTCGCTCGAAATGGGTAAGATCCTAGCCGAGGGCAAGGGCGAAGTGCAGGAGATGATCGATATCGCCGACTTTGCCGTCGGCCTTTCCCGGCAACTCTACGGCCTGAGCATGCATAGCGAGAGACCTGGCCATCGCATGTATGAGCAGTGGCACCCGCTAGGCGTCGCGGGAGTAATCAGCGCGTTCAATTTTCCGGTGGCGGTGTGGGCCTGGAATGCAATGATCGCCGCCGTGTGCGGAGATTGCGTATTGTGGAAACCCTCTTCGGAGACGCCGCTCAGCGCCATCGCCGTGCAGCATATCTGCAATCGCGTAATGCAGCGCCACGGTTGGGATGGCGTCTTCAATCTCGTGATCGGCCGCGGAGCTACGGTGGGTGAACGGATGCTGCACGACCGGCGTGTTCCGCTGGTAAGCGCCACCGGTTCGTGTCAGATGGGATACCGCGTGGCACAGGTGGTAAACCAGCGCCTCGGCCGTACGATTCTCGAACTCGGCGGCAACAACGGTGTGATCGTGATGGACGACGCGGACCTCGACCTGGCGTTGCGCGCCATCGTCTTCGGCGCGGTCGGCACGGCTGGACAGCGCTGCACGACGATCCGGCGGCTGTTCCTGCAAAAGGGCATCGCGCCACTGTTGAAAGAACGCCTGGCGCACGCCTACGGCCAGGTCCGCATCGGCAATCCTCTCGCGGAGACGACGCTGATGGGGCCGCTGGTGAATCGCGCCGCCGTCGACGAGATGATGGCCGGTATGGATCGCATCCGCGAGCAGGGCGGCCGGATCCTGTACGGCGGCCGCAGCCTGGAGCGCGCCGGTTTTTTCGTCGAACCCACGCTGGTCGAAGCGCAGCCGGGCATGGCGGTGCTGCGAGAGGAGCTTTTCGCTCCGATTCTCTACATCATGGAATTCGACGAACTGGAGCGCGCTATCGAGATGCACAACGACGTACCACAAGGGCTTTCGTCGGCGATGTTCACGTCGAACCTGCACTCCGCCGAGACCTTTCTGAGCACTTGCGGCAGCGATTGCGGCATCGCGAACATCAACATCGGCACGAGCGGTGCAGAGATCGGCGGCGCTTTTGGCGGCGAAAAGGAGACTGGCGGCGGACGCGAAGCGGGCAGCGACTCGTGGAAAGCGTACATGCGCCGGCAGACGGTCACGCTCAATTGGTCCGGAGAGTTGCCTCTGGCGCAGGGCATCGAGTTTGGAGTCTGAGCGTTTCGAATTAGAATTGAGATTGCGAAAGTCATGACTCTTACTCCCCGCGCACTGTTGCGCTCTCTCTACTTCCAGGTTCTGGTGGCGATCGCGATCGGAACTGTGCTTGGCATCTTCGCCCCGTCCACGGCCGTCGCGATGAAGCCTTTCGGCGACGGCTTCATCAAGCTGATCAAAATGATCATCGCCCCGATTATCTTCTGCACCGTAGTACTCGGCATCGCGGGCACGGAAGATCTCAAGAAAGTCGGGCGGACGGGCGGTCTGGCGCTGCTGTACTTCGAAGTCGTCACCACGCTCGCTCTTTTTCTTGGTCTGTTCATCGTCAATGTGATCCGTCCTGGCGCAGGCATGAACGTGGATGTGCGCACGCTCGATGCGAGCGCAGTCTCCGCCTATACAGGTTCGGCCAAAACACAATCGACGAAGGATTTTCTGCTCAATGTAATTCCCAATACCTTCGTCGATGCCTTCGCCAAGGGCGAAATTCTCCAGGTGCTCTTTCTGGCCGTGCTCTTTGGCATCGCTCTGCAGCAATTGGGAGCAAGACGAAAACGCCTGCTGGAGTTTGTCGAAGCAATCTCGGAGACCCTCTTTTCGATCGTCGGCATCATCATGAGAGCAGCGCCCCTGGGCGCATTCGGAGCGATTGCATTTACGGTCGGCGCGTATGGCATGACGAGCCTGCTCTCGCTCGCAAAGCTGATGGGTACTTTCTATCTCACCTGCCTGGCCTTCGTGTTCCTGGTGCTGGGCTCCATCGCCCGCCTGCACGGCTTCCGCATCTTCCATTTTCTGCGGTACATCCGTGAGGAAATCATGATCGTCCTGGGCACCTCCAGTTCGGAAGCTGCGCTGCCCCGCATGATGTTGAAGCTGGAAAGCCTCGGTGCCGGAAAATCGACAGTTGGACTCGTGATTCCGACGGGCTACTCGTTCAACCTGGATGGCACATCGATCTACCTCACCATGGCGGCGATCTTCATCGCGCAGGCTACGAACTCCCCCATGACGCTCTTCCAGCAACTCACGCTACTGGCCGTCCTGCTGTTGACCTCGAAAGGTGCGGCAGGTGTCACCGGAAGCGGCTTCGTGGTGCTGGCCGCCACGCTCTCGGCTGTGGGCAACGTTCCGGTGGGAGGTCTGGCCCTGATCCTCGGCATCGACCGTTTCATGTCGGAGGCGCGCGCAATCACCAACGTGATTGGCAATGGCGTCGCGACACTCGTCGTGGCACGCTGGACCGGGGATCTGGACGTCGCCACCATGGAGCGGCGACTTCGAGCCGGCTCCGCGGAAAGTCCTTGCGAGCCGACATCGCCGGAAGCAGCTGGCGCGTTTACCCGGTAAGCGCTGAAACGACAGTGTATTTCTCCTTTTGTTCCTCCTGCTTTTGGGGTTAGTACTTTACCCACAAAAGAATGATCTAATCAGATGAGAAAGTACGATTCGGGACCGGGCCGTAACTGTATAATTTATGCAGCGAGATCTCGCCACTTCGTGATTAGGAGAAATTGATGAAAGCTCTGACCGTCAGTATTGAAGAGTCGATGGGTAGAATCCTTTGCTGCACTATCTTTCGACCCGGCGGTAAGAAACTCCTTGCGAAAGGGCACGTGATTAGCGAAGAGGATGTCCGCCTGCTGGTGACGGAGGGCATGGACAGCGTGTGGGTGACGGAACTCGAAGACGGCGAAATCGGCGAGGACGAGGCGGTCACGATCATCTCTAGAGAGATGGGCTGCGGTTCCATCGAGATCCGGCTCGCCGCGGGTGGCCGTGCCAACCTGTTCGTGACAGAGGATTCCTGCCTGTTGGTAGACGACGAGTTGCTCAAGCAGATTAACTGTGCCTCGAGCGTGGTGATCGCGACGATGCCGAACTTCAGCTTCGCCAAGGCCGGACAGCGCATCGCGACAGTGAAGAGCGCGCCGTTCGCCGTGGCTAAATCCCAGCTTGAGGCGGTGACGTCGATCTTGAAAGAGCGCGGTCCGATCATGCAGGCGCGCCCCCTGCGTGCGCCGCTTGCCGCAGTGTTGTACACGGACCCGGTCAGCGGGGAGCGCGCCCGGCAGCTTTTTGAGAACATCATGGCGCAGCGCCTGGAGCATTACGGCTGCCGCGCCAACTACGTGCTTTCGGCGGTCGAAGAAGAAACGGAAGTGGCCCGCGCGCTTCTGCATCTGGCCAAGACGAAGCCCACACTGATTCTAGTGGCCTCGACCACCGCGCCCGCCGGACCGGAAGACGTGGTCGGTCGCGCGATGAACCGCATCGGCTGCCACATCGAGAGATTCCTGGCGCCTGTGGAACCCGGCAATTTGCTCTTGCTCGGCTACAAGGACGAGATCCCTGTGGTATCGGCGCCCGGGTGTTTTCGTTCGGCGAAACCAAACGTCGTCGACTTGATCCTGCCGCCGATGCTCGCACGCTATCATGTGACGGGTTGGGAAATCGCCTGCCTCGGACACGGTGGTCTGCTGGCCTGAGCAAACAGTCTCCTCCACTCTATGGCTGGGCGCCTCGCTGGCATCCGGCCTATTTCCTGTGTGCCTCGCGAACTGGCGTGACGCTGCGAAGCGTCCGCAGCGTCACGCTAAGATAGAGCGAGTGAACAATTCCCTGCGCCGCTATGCGATCACCGTTGCCGTGCTTTGGCTTGTTTTGCCCGCGGCCGGGCTGTACTATGCGCATACACTGGCGACCCCCGGTTACATTGCGTTCGCCGTGATCGCCGCCTGCCTGCTGGAGGCTGCGTTCTATATTGTCCCCGGCTTTGAAGGCGTGTCCCGGCGCATCCTGCGCCTTGGGAGCGGCGCTCGCCTGGCCTGCCTACTTACGGCGACCGGCGTCGCGCCATACCTCGTTTATGCCCTGCTGAGCAGCGCGTTTAGCTGGCAGAGATTTGTCTTGCTGCTGGCGCTGGCCGCACTGGCGTCGTTCTGGTTTGTGGTAATGCCCCGCGCGGGTTGGAGCGATTCGCTCTTTCTGTTGGTTATGCTGGCGGTGTATCTCTCGGGCCTCTTCAGAGTCGTGTGCCCGCTGCTGCCCGCGGCGCCGAAAGTCCCGGTCGATTTCCTGCCACGCCTGATGTGGGTCCGGGTGGGCATCGCCGCGTGCCTGTATTTGCGCCGCAGCAAAGTGCCCGGCTTCGGATTCCTTCCCACATGGCGCGACTGGAAGTACGGCGTCCTACATTTTCTCTGTTTCCTGCCGCTCAGCTACGCTCTGAATCTCGCCATCCATTTCGCGCGCCTGCGCACATGGCCGCAGGATTGG
This sequence comes from Bryobacteraceae bacterium, assembly GCA_963668605.1. Taxonomy (GTDB): domain Bacteria; phylum Acidobacteriota; class Terriglobia; order Bryobacterales; family Bryobacteraceae. The sequence continues at coordinate 6,163,098 of OY764903.1, read as the reverse complement.
ACACGGCCCTTGCTGTTTGCGGTTCCGATGTTCTTCGGCATGCTTTGGGTGACGGTGCTGACCGAGGAATTTTTCTTCCGCGGTCTGCTGCAACAATGGCTGCGGAAGTGGACCGCCAGCACCACCGCGGCGGTGCTGATTACGGCTGTGCTCTTTGGCTCCGTGCATCTGATCTTTCCGCCCGGCTTTCCGAACTGGCGCTTCGCGGCGCTTGCCGGTCTCGCGGGCGTATTCTATGGACTCGCAATGCAAAACGCGGGCAGCCTGCGCGCGGCGATGGTCACGCACGCGCTGGTCAACGTGACGTGGCGCTTGTTCTTTGTATAGCGATCTCGCTTCCCGCACAGTGAGCAGCTAAATTGCGTCGAGCGCGTGCTGAAAATCGGCCAGCAGATCGCGCCAGTCTTCGATGCCAATCGAGACGCGCACCAACCCTTCGGTGACTCCGGCGATCTCCCACTCCTCCGCCGAAAGCGAGGAGTGGATGGTCGTGCGCGGATGGCACACGAGCGTCTCGACTCCACCAAGCGAGACAGCGTTGCGGGCCAGCCGCAAGCGGCGTAGAAATTCAAAAGCGGCCGGCCGCCCACCCGCGAGGTCGAGCGAGAACATCGCCCCAGGGTAGTCGCATTGCTCGTCGCGAATCCGGATCTGCGCCGGATCGTCGAACAATGCCGGGTAGTGGATCTTGCGGATCTTCGGATGCCCGGCCAGGCGCTCGGCGATGCGTTGAGCGTTCTTGCTTGCGCGGTTCATGCGCAGCGAAACAGTGGGTAAGCGGCCATCCAGCATCCAGCACTCGTCCGGTTGCAGGATGTTGCCGAACATGCCGCGCAACCCGCGAATTTTTTTCACCAGGCCGATGTCACTGGCGATTGCGACGCCGGCGATCATGTCGCTGAAACCCGATAGGTATTTCGTCGCCGAATAGAGCACGAGATCGGCGCCCAGGGCTAGCGGGTGCTGAAACGTCGGCCCCATGAAGGTGTTATCGACCATCACCACAGCGCGTTCTCCGTTGCGCGCATTGACGGCCGCCGTGGCCTGTGCGGCGCGTTTGATATCGGTCATCCGCAGCGTCGGGTTGGCGGGGGTCTCGATCAACACTACGCGCAGGTTCTTGGTGGTGTTGATCGCTTCGTCCAGGCGCTCGCTCTGCCCTGCTGGCACGGCAACGCCCGTGATGCCGTGCGGCTCGAGAAACTGATGGATGAAGTGTTGCGTACCGCCATAGAGCGGGACCGTGTAAACCATGCGGTCGCCAGGGCGCGCCACGGCCAGAATCGACGTCATGATGGCGGCCATGCCGGAATTGAATACGGCCGCGGAGGCGGCGCCCTTCTCGAGCGGTACGATCTGATCTTCGAGGATCTCCGCGTTCGGATGGTTGAGCCGCGAGTAGATCAGCTCCACCATCTCGCCTTCCTCCGGTTGCACGCGGCCGCTGACGACGTCGAAGGCGCGTTCGGCTGCCTCCGGAGTCGAAAAGACATAGGTGGAACTTCGAAAGACGGCGGGCCTGGCCGATCCGACCGACAGGCTTGGGTCGAAGCCGCGGGTCAGCACATGCGTCGCCGGGTGCAGCGTTGCAGTGGAATTCTTGTGGTCCGTCATTGAGTACTCCCGCTCCGAGTGTACCGCTCCAAATGCGCGATTTCGAGCGATAAAAGTCTTAGTACGGATGGTTGTGGGCTTCATCAGGGAATAACGATTCAGAACTAAGGATTCCGCCCGATTGGGTAATCCATAGCAAGCCGTCTAGAATGCAAGTGAAGCTAGATTTCAGGAGGCTCAATGATCGCCACAACCCCTGCGAAAGGGCATTATTCGGAGACGGAAGCTGCGGAAGCGCTGGGGGTTCCGGTGGAGAAACTGCGCGCGTTGGTCCGGCGCCACATCACCGAGAGCGACGATGACATCTCGAACCTCGCAATCGCGCATTTGCAGCCTTCCGACTTGCTCCTGCTCCGGATCCTGGCCGGCCAGGGGTTTACGCCCTCGACGCAATCCTGAGCGCCCGGCGCAAGACACTAAATCGCATTGAGCAAATTCGGAGGACGTCGCCCTTCGATGGCGGCAGCGGCATTTTCAGCAGCCATCATTGACATTCGCCGGCGCGTCTCGACGGAGGCGCTGGCTATATGCGGTGCAAGCACTACGTTGCTCAACTCGAGCAGCTTCGGATGGACCGCCGGTTCGGCCTCGAAGACATCAAGGCCGGCTCCCGCGATGATGCGTCGCGCCAACGCCTCCGCCAGAGCCGCTTCATCGACAACGGGACCGCGAGCGGTATTCACCAGAATCGCAGTCGGTTTCATCATCCGCAGTTCCGCTGCGCCGATCAGTTTCCGGGTCGACGGCAGGAGCGGAATGTGCAGGCTCACAAAATCAGCCTCCCGCAGCAATTGCTCCTTTGGAACAAACTCCGCACCAAGTTCCGCTTCGACGGCGGCCGGCGCGCGCTGTGCGTCGCTATAGAGAATCCGCATGGAGAAACCGCGCCCGCGGCGCGCGACGGCCTGGCCGATGCGGCCCATGCCGAAGATGCCGAGCGTGCGATGGTGTATATCCTGGCCCACCAGCAGATCGATGGTCCATCGGCTCCATAGCCCGGAGTGGACAAACTGGTGGCCTTCCACAACACGGCGAGCCGCCGCCATAAGCAGGGAGAAGGCGAAGTCGGCAGTGGTCTCGGTGAGCACGTCGGGCGTGTTCGTCACCTGAATGCCCCGCTCGGTTGCGGCGGCGACATCGATGTTGTCGTAGCCCACCGCAACATTGGCGATCGCGCGAACGCCTTCGAGTTGCCCGATTAGCGCGGCATCGAAACGGTCCGTGAGTTGGCTGACGATGGCGGATTTGCCCTTGACCCGTTCGCGCAGTTGCTCCGGCGTAAGCCCTTCGTCGCTATCCACGTAGTCCACTTCATAGCGCTGCCGGAGGAATTCGACTGCTTCCGGATATACCCGCTTCGTGACCAGAACAGATCGTTTCATAAAGCTCGTAAAGACCCGAATTGTCGCACACCGCGGGCGCGTCGTACAATAGCTATTCAATCCCCCCAGAGGAGCGCTCACGTGGCAAAACTTGGATTTCTCGGCCTTGGCATCATGGGCCGCCCGATGGCCCGCCGGCTTTTGGAGGCCGGCCACGAGGTCGCGCTGTGGTCCCGTACGGCCGGGAAGGCCACGCAACTCGCGGCCACCGGCGCCGGCATCGCATGCACCTCGCCGAAAGAGGCTGCCCGAAACGCGGAGTGCATCTTCCTCTGCGTCGGCAACACCAAAATGTCAGAAGAGGTGATTCTCGGCGCCGATGGCGTAGTCGAAGGCGCTCGGCCAGGGACCGTGGTCGTCGATGCGAGCACCGTCTCCCCAAGCCGTAGCCGCGCCATCGGGGCGAAGCTCGCCGAACGGGGGATTCACTTCCTCGGCGCCCCCTGCACTGGATCTAAACCCGGCGCGGAAAACGGGACGCTGACATTCATGGTAGGCGGCGACCGCGAAGTCTATGAAAAAGTGAAACACTACTTTGCACCTATGGGCCAGCGCCTGTACTACTGCGGCGGCCCTGGAATGGGCCTGCATGCCAAGCTGACGCAGAACCTAATCCTCTCTAACATACTGCAAGCATTCAATGAAGGCATGGTTTTGGCGGCTAAGGCGGGCGTCGATGCCGAGTTGATGCTGGAGATCCTGGAAAACAGTGCTGCCAAGTCGGGGATGATTGCATTCAAAGCACCTTACGTCTTGCGGCGCGATTTCAGCACCAACTTTTCCGTAAAATGGATGCACAAGGACATCGGCTTGATGCTTGAGAGCGCCGAAGAGCTGGAAGTGCCGCTTCCGCTGACCGCTCTGACACAACAACTGTTTCGGGCGGCGATCGCCAAGGGCCTGGGGGATGAGGATATCTGCTCTACAATCAAGCTGTTAGAGGAAATCGTTGGCGTGCAAGTAAAAAAATCTGAGGCCGTCTAAAAAAAATCTACAGATTTTTGTTGCTTTTCCAGAAAGCATATCCTAGAATTGGAATTAAGCCAGGGAGGCAACTCCCACCAAAGCGAGACTAACCTCAGTAAAGACCCCTGAAGCAAACCTCCCTGGCGACCCTCAAAAAGGGTTCCCCTTTACCCCGGTGAAATTTGGAGCGAGCCGGAAGCATGTTCATCCATCGGAATCCAGCCATAACCGGAAGGTAGCGATGATACAATGGGTTTTCCATGAAATCCCTCTGTGTCCTCGGTTCAACCGGCTCGATCGGCACGAGCACGCTCGACATTGTGCGCCGGAATCCAGGCCTCTATCGCGCCCAGGCTTTAGCGGCGGGCCGGAATGTGGACCTGCTGGCAGAGCAAATCGCCGAATTTCGTCCTGATGTCGTAGTGATTGCAACCGAAGAGATCCGGGCGCGTCTAAAAGACAGGCTCGATGGTGGCGCCCTGCCCCGCTCGTCGTGGCCACAGTTGGCTTGTGGAGAACAGGCGCTTGTGGATGCCGCAATTGCGCCCGAGGTGGACTTTGTGATGTCCGCCATAGTAGGCGTGGCGGGACTGGAAGCGACATACGAAGCCGTGCGTAGAAAAAAAACCGTCGGGCTGGCTAACAAGGAAGTGCTCGTCGCCAGCGGAGAGCTGGTTATGGCTGCGGCGCGCGAGGCGGGCGGCGAAATGATCCCGGTCGACAGCGAGCACAACGGCGCGCATCAATGTTTACGCGCCGGCTTGCGCAGCGAGGTGTCGCGCCTGATTCTGACCGCTTCGGGTGGCCCGTTCCGCGACACGCCGGCCGAGCAGTTTGCTTCCGTGACTCCGGCACAGGCGCTGAATCATCCCACCTGGAAGATGGGCCAGCGCATCACAATCGACTGCGCCACGATGATGAACAAGGGATTCGAGGTGATTGAGGCGTGCTGGCTGTTCGACTTCGCGCCAGAGGAGGTGGACGTCGTGGTGCATCCGCAATCCTCCGTTCATGCCATGATCGAATACAACGATGGCAGCGTCATCGCACAGATTTCGGCAACCGACATGCGGATGCCGATTCAATATGCGCTGACGTATCCACAACGTGCCGCCGCGCCGGTGCCGCGCATCGACTGGAGCGCCCCGCGGACATGGCAATTCAGCGCCCCAGACCTTGTGAAATTCCGGCTTCTGCAACTTGCCTATGACGCGAAGCGAACGGGCGGTTCGGCCGGGTGCACGCTGAATGCCGCCGACGAAATTGGAGTCGAGTATTTCCTGGAGCAACGTATTACTTTTGCGCAGATTGCCGAAGTAGTAGAAGAGACTCTGAATCAGGTGCCAAACCGCGTACCGGGTTCGGTGGGCGAGGTGCTGGAACTGGATCGCGAGTCCCGCGCAGCAGCGCGCGAGATTGCCCAGCGCAAGTCGGCGAGCGGTACACTGGTCAAGGCATAACTGGTCATGGTATTTTTTCAAAACGTCTGGTGGGTTCTGGTCCTGATCGGGATCATGATCCTGATTCACGAGCTGGGGCATTTTTGGGCCGCGCGGTTCTTCGATGTCAAAGTGGAGGCGTTCAGCTTCGGCTTTGGTCCGCGTCTGTTCGGCTTCCGGCGCGGTGAGACCGATTTCCGATTTTCCCTGATTCTGTTTGGCGGCTACGTCAAGATGGCCGGCGAGCAGGCGGGCGAAGACAGCACGGATCCGCGTTCGTTCCTGGCTAAGCCCCGTTGGCAGCGGCTGGTGATCGCATTCGCCGGACCGGCGATGAACCTGGTTCTGGCGGTCGCGTTGCTGACCGGATTGTTCATGGTGCGATTTCCCAAAATGCCGGGCACTGGCGGACAGGCGACGATCGGCCACGTGCTGCCCGACTCCGCGGCCGCTGCGGCAGGCTTGCTGGACGGCGACGTGATTGCGGCGATAGACGAGATCACGCGGCCGACGTGGGAAGACGTCCTGGTCAAAGAGATCTCGAATGCAAAGCAGCCGCTGCATCTGGTGGTGGATCGCAATGGCACCCAGCTTCGTATCACGTTGACTCCGGCGCTCGACGAACGCACAGGCGTGGGATTTGCGGGCTGGGCGGAACAGAACGAGATCCAGATTGCCGGCATTCTCGCCGGGATGGACGCCGAGCGCGTCGGCCTGCGCAAAGGCGACATACTGATCAGCATCAATGGCCAGCCGATTCGTTCGAGCCTGAAGTTGCACGATATCATCTCCAAGACGCAAGGCCAGCCGGTGGAAATCCTTTACTCGCGCGACGGACGCCGCGAAAAGGTCTCGGTGCAGCCGTCGAAAAGCATGCTGGAGGGTCAGGAGCGCTGGATGATCGGCGTGCAACTGGAGCCGCGCCTTATCTTCACCAGCCTCTCCTTCCCGGAAGCGTTGCGGGAGTCGGTCCGCCAAAATGCGAAGAGCGCCGGACTGATCTACAAGTTTCTGCGCGGTATTGTCGAACGCCGCATGTCACCCAAATCGCTCGAAGGCCCCATCCGGATTGCCCAACTTTCCGGCGACGCAGCGCGCGAAGGACCGATGGCCTTCTTCGGCTTAATGTCCATGGTCAGCCTGAATCTGGCGATCTTCAACCTGCTTCCGATCCCGATCCTTGACGGCGGCGTGATCCTGCTGCTTATGGTGGAGATGATCATGCGCCGCGATCTGAGCCTGCAGGTGAAAGAAGCGGTTTTCAAGCTCGGCTTCGTTTTTCTGATGGCGATCGTGGTCTTCGTACTCTACAACGATTTGAGCAAGGTGCTGCCAGGCTAGACAACGTGAAACAGCGAGCACTCTTGTTGTTTCCCTCCCTGGCGCTGCTGTTGGTTTCCGCACTGGCTGCCGCCGAATACCGCGCACCGGCAGGAACGGAACCTCCGGCGCGCCGTCCGGGCGGAACGAGCGTACTGCCCGGCGGTCGCATCATCAACCCGCTCGGTTCGCAGCACACCACGGGTCCAGGTCCCTTCGGTCTTGCCGTGAACACGTCGGGAAACCTCATCGTCTCCGCCGACGGAGGGCCCAACAGCTACTCGCTGACGGTCCTGCAGCATGACAAGTCACGTTGGTCGTCGCAACGCCTGCAAGCGCCGCGCAAGGGCGAGCCGGGCGCGGAATCCGACGATTGGCGTAGCGTCTTCATGGGGCTGGCCTTTGCCGACGACAAAACGCTGTATGCGTCCGAGGGCAACTCGGGACGCGTGCGCGTGCTGCACATGCCGGCGGGCCGCAAAGAGCGCGTCTATGATCTGAACCAGGGCGGATACAAGGATAGTTACAGCGGAGATCTCGCGCTCGACGCCAAACGCAACCTGCTCTACGTGCTGGACCAGGCTAATTTCCGGGTCGTGGTGATCCACACTAAGCAGCATCGCATCCTGGCTTCGCTGCGCGTCGGGCGTCTGCCTTTCGCGTTGGCGCTCTCGCCCGACCGCCGCCGGCTGTACATCACTAACATCGGGATGTTCGAGTACAAGCCCGTTCCGGGCGCAGACCCGAAGCAGGCACGGGAAAGCGGTCTGCCCTTCCCTGCCTTCGGATTTCCGTCGGCTGAGGCGCTCTCGGGTGTGAAGCGCGAGACCGCGCGCGGCGTTGTCGATGTGCCCGGCCTGGGCGATCCCAACGTGCGCGAATCGAATTCGCTCTGCGCCGTGGACGTCTCGAAGCCAGAGAGCCCGGCGATCTTGCGTTTCGTGCGCACGGGACAACCCACAGGTCCACGCTCGGTGGGCGGCAGCAGTCCCTCGGGCGTCGCGGCCAGCGAAGAGCGCATCTATGTCTCAAACGGGCACAACGACTCCATCAGTGTGATTCATGCCGCCACGCTCGAACTCGAGAAAGAGATTGAAATTCGCATTCCCAGGCTAGAGCAGTTGCGCGGCGTGCTGCCGATCGGACTGGCGCTCGCCGCCGACAACCGCACGCTGCTTGTGGCCGAGGCCGGCATCAACGCTATCGGCGTGATCGATACGGCCACGAACACGGTGCTTGGACATCTGCCCGCCGCGTGGTTTCCCACGCGCGTGGCGGTCCATCACAATGCGGTCTACGTGTCGAACGCCAAGGGGCAAGGCACAGGCCCGAACGCCGACAGCGAAAAAGCGCTGCCCGACAGCTTCCAGGCGAATTTCCGCCGTGGCGCAGTGACGGTTTTCGATCTGCCTCCCGCCGGCGCGCTACCTGATCACACCAGGACCGTTCTGCGGCTGAACGGTTTTCTCGGCCGCAGCGAAGAAGCCGCCGCCGTGCCCGCGCCGCTGCGCTACGCCGTCGTGATCGTCAAGGAGAACCGGACCTACGACGAAGTCTTCGGCGATCTGGAGACGGCCGCCAACGGACCGCTGTATGGCGCGCCATCGCTCGCACGTTACGGCCCGCGCGGTTGGGCTACTCCGGATGCCAACCGCCTGTTGGGCTCGCGCGAGTCTTTGCGGCGCGTCAACGTCACGCCGAATCACCAGGAACTGGCGCAACGCTTCGCTTTCAGCGACAACTTCTATGCCGATTCCGAGGTCAGCGTCGACGGGCATCACTGGCTGGTAGGTTCGTATCCCAACGCCTGGACTGAGAGTTCGATGATGGCGAGCTACGGAGGCCAGAAAGATTTCCGGCTGTCCGATTCGGCGCCGGGCCGCTTGAGTTTCGCACAAACAAACTCTTCGGTACATCCCGAGGAACTGCTCCAGAACGGAACTATCTGGCACCACCTGGAGCGCCACGGAATCCCCTTCCGGAATTTCGGCGAAGGCTTCGAACTGGCCGGCGTGGACGAAGGCGCGGGGCTGATGCCGACGGGTGCGCGTTATCTCACCAACGTGCCGATGCCCGATCCGCTTTACCGCAACACGTCGCGCATCTATCCGCAGTACAACATGAATGTTCCGGATCAGTACCGCGCCGATGCGTTCATTCGCGAGATCGACGAGATGTATGTCAAACCGGGTAAGGATCTGCCGCGCTTTATCTTCATCCACCTGCCGAACGATCACACGGCGAAGTCGCGCCCGGAAGACGGCTACCCGTTCCCTGCCTCGTATGTGGCCGACAACGACATCGCGCTCGGCCGGATCGTCGAATACCTCTCTCACACGCAGTGGTGGAAAGAGATGGCGGTCTTCATCACCGAGGACGATGCGCAGGGCGGCGTGGACCATCTCGATTCGCATCGCACAGTGCTGCTGGTAGCTGGGCCCTACGCGAAGAAGAACTACAACCACCGCATGAATTCGAGCTTTCCGGGGCTGCTCAAGACGGTATTTCGCGTCCTCGGCATTCCGCCCCTGAACCTGTTTGATGCTGCGGCGACGGATTTGAGCGATTGCTTCACGACACGGCCGGACTTTATGCCCTACAAGACGCTGCCGGTGAACCCCGCGCTCTTCGATCCCGCGAAAGCAAAGGACCCTATCGACCCGCGGCCCTCACCCAGGATGGATGATCCGCGCGTGCTCGAAGAGCAGCACAAGGCTTACATAAAGTAGTCTTTGACCTTGTCGAAGATACCCTTTTCGCGCGGTTCGTTTTCGGCGGGCAGAGTCTCGCGTAACTGCTCGATCAGCTTCTTCTGATCCTTGGTCAGTTTCGTGGGCACGCGCACTTCAATGTGCACGTAGAGATCGCCGCGGCCGTTGCCGTTCACATGCGGCACGCCGAGGTTGCGCAATTTCAATTGCGCGCCGTGCTGCGTTCCCTCCGGCACCTTCACGGTTTCCAGTCCATCGAACGTGAGGATGTCTACTTCCGTGCCGAGCGCCGCCTGCGCGATGTTGACCGGCACCGTGCAGTGCAGATCGTTCTCGTGACGCTCGAAGATGGGATGCTCCTTGACCGCCAGGAACACGTACAGATCGCCCGGAGGCCCGCCATTCGCGCCGGCTTGTCCTTCCTGCGAGAGGCGCAACCGCGTGCCGTTGTCGACGCCCGCCGGAACAGTGATCTTCAGCTTGCGATCCTGCCGGACCTGTCCGGCGCCCTTGCACGTTTTGCAGGGCCGTCGAATCAACTGGCCGCGCCCATTGCACTGCGAGCACGTCCTGCGCACAGAGAGGATGCTCTGCCGGTAGAGCACCTCGCCGCGGCCGCGGCACACCGGGCAGGTGGTCAGTCCGTCGTGCTCTTCCGCACCGGTACCCCGGCAGGTCGAGCAATTTTCCATGCGCGGCGCCTGTATGTCCGCGCTCATGCCACGCATCGAATCTTCAAATTCGATTTCGAGATCGTAGCGCACGTCCTCGCCGCGCTGGGGCCGGTTGCGCTGTTGGGAATGCGAGGCGCCACCACCGAAGAAATCTCCAAGGTTGAAGAACTCCCCGAAGATGTCGTTAAAATCGGTGAAGGCGTTTGGATCGAAGCCTTGAGCCGCTCCGCCCTGCAATCCCTGATGGCCGTAGTGGTCATAGGCGGCGCGTTTCTGCGGGTCGCTCAAGACGCTGTAAGCCTCCGCGGCCTCTTTGAACCTCTCTTCAGATTCGGCATCGTCCGGATTTCGGTCGGGGTGATGCTGGAGCGCCAACTTGCGATATGCGCTTTTCAGCGCATTCTCGTCGGCGCCGCGGGCGACACCCAAAACTTCGTAGTAATCTCGCTTGCTCACTTAGCGCTCCGCGGGCCTCACCGCCACGCGCACCATCGCAGGGCGCAATAGCTTACCTCTGAAATTGTAACCTTTGCGAAATTCATCGAAGACGGCGTGGTCTTCGACCTCATCGGTCGGTACCATATCGAGAGCCTCGTGCACGTTGGGATCGAACGGCTTTCCCACGGCATCAATGGGTTCGAGGCCTGCCTTCTTCAGGGCGTCCATCAGTTGCTGGTAGATCAGCGCGATGCCCTTGGCGAACTCGGCATCCGCGGTCTCGCTCTTCAACGCCATTTCAAAATTGTCGACCACGGGCAGCAAGCCGACGATCATGTCCATTGAGGCGCGCTCGAACGTCTCCATCTGTTCGCGTTGTGTGCGGCGGCGGAAATTCTCAAACTCCGCGCGCAGGCGCAACCACTGCGATTTGGCCTCGTCGAGTTCGGCCTTCCACTGCTCGCGCTCGCCGGCGGAAGTCACGGGGGCGGCACAGGATTCCGCATTCGATTCCGCGACCGTTTCGACAGTCTCTTCCACGCTCTTATCTTCTTCCATCATTGTTTCTTGAGTCGAGGGCGGGGTAAATCCACCCGAGATGCTCTAACTCCTATTATACAGGCAGCGTTAGTCGGGAAGACTGCGGAAGGCTTGTCCCACTTGCAGCACGGCCGAGATGACCTTGCCGTAATTCATGCGCATCGGGCCCAGCACGGCGATGCGGGCTGTCATGCCGCCGGGCAGCGATACGTTCAGGCCGATCAGCGAGAGTTCGTCCATGCTTGGGTGAGCGGCGCCGAGACCCACATGCACGGCAACCGCGTCGGAAGGATGCTCCAGGAACTGTTCGAGCAACTGGAGAATGCGCTTCTTCTCTTCGAGCGCCTGGAACAGGGCGCGCATCTTTTCATGCGTCAGGTGAAACTCGACTCCCACCAGGTTGGAGGCGCCCTCCATGTGGATCTCGGCCGTCACGCCCAAGTCGAGCAAGCCCTTGTCATAAAGCAGGATCAGCTTCTTCAAGGTCTCGTCGTACGCGGCGCGCTCCTCGGCCAGACGGCGCAGCAATTCAGCGTGGATGGCGCTCAGAACCCAGCCGCTGAAATTGCGGTTAATGTAGTTGCGGATGGAGGTCAGGTCCTCCTGCGTCAACGGTTCGTCGAGCGTGACCACACGGTTGCGCACCATGCGGTCACGGGTCACCACGATCATGAGCACGCGGTGGTCGGCCAGCGGCATCAATTCCACCTGGTCGAGCGTCTGGCCCGCCGTCGGGATAGCGGCGGCGATGCCCACGTTGTGCGTCAGCGCGGTGAGCAGATGGGAAGACTTCTCCACGCGCCCTTCGACCGTCTCCGCCGAGCACAATTCGGAGATGGCGCGCGTCACTTCGGAGGTAGCCACCGTGCGCGTGGCCAGCGTTCGCGCATAACTCTGAAACGCTTTTTCGGTGGGAATGCGGCCAGCGGACGTATGCGGCTGCGCGAGATAGCCGTCCTCGCTTAAGTCGGCCATGACATTGCGGATCGTGGCCGAACTCAGGCGGCCGTGGGTCCAGCGCCGCGAGATGGTGCGGGAAGCCACAGGTTCGCCCGTTTCTATGTAGGTCTGCACGATCGAGTGCAGAATCTCTACAGTTCTTGACGGCAACTGTGACTGTCTGGCAACGCCCATCGGCACAAACCTCTGCGCTGGTAACTCAAGTGTAAGAAATCAACAGGTTAAGCGCAAGCTCCGGCTGGATTCTGCGATCTCAGCTTCCGGATAGACCGTCAATCGACGGGCGTCGGACGGCTCAACTTTCCAGATCCCGGCTTCGAGCTCGCGTGGGTTCGTTTCTGCGAATTGGGCGTTAACAGCATCGTGGTTTACGGATACCCGGTGATCCATGCAGCCATGGCCGCATGACTTCGCCGGCGGGAAGCACCGTCTGCACTCAAGGAGCAGAAGTCCCGGGGGCATCTCGGCCCGCTACGAGCCTTTTTCGAACCTGAGCTGGTCAACTCACTAATGGTGTGGCCATTGCGACGAAAATCCCGGGAGCGCAGAGTCCAGGGAAGTGGGAATCGTGAATCGGAAAGCCGCACCGCTTCCCGCGGTCGATTCCACCCAAATGCGTCCCCCGTGACGTTCGACGATCTTTTTGCAAAGTGCGAGTCCGATGCCTGTGCCGGGAATTTCATTTCCGTGCAGACGCTTGAACATGCCGAATACCTGCTCAGCGTTTTTCGGATCCAGGCCAATGCCATTGTCCCGCACGGAGAACAGCCACCGATCGCATGTGTTCTCGGCAGAGATGTGGATACTGGGCGCTGCCTCGCCTCTGTACTGGATCGCATTATCAATAAGCGTCTGGAAAACGTACTCCAGCATAAGCTCTTCGGCTACCACGGTCGGCAAGGTACCAGAAGTCACAGTTGTGCTGTTTTTCTGAATCGCTACTTGAAGGTTTAGCAGGGTCCGTGACAGAACTTGGTTGCAGTCGACGAATGATAGGTTCACTCCGCTCCGCTCCGTAACGTTCCAGTAATCAAGCAGTGCCTTCAGGAGGGCCTCGATTCTTAGAGCGCCCTCAAGGGAATCGGAGATGTATGTTTCTGCGTCTTCGCCCAGTCTTCCCCGGTACTCCTGTGCCAGTAGCTTGGTGAATTTCACCACCATACTCAGCGGCTCCCGAAGGTTTTGCGTGAGCGCATTACCGAAGTTCCGAAGTTCGACGTTCGCCGCCTCGAGCGCTTCCGCAGTCCGCCGGCGTTCGGTAATGTCGATGAATGCACCCACAGCACCGCGTGGCTGGCCGGTTTCATCGAATAAAGGCACGGCATTACCGAGCCAGCATCGATAAGCGCCATCATCGAACAACATGTCAAACTCGTAGTCATTCACGCACCGGCCAGTGCGCACGGCCGTCTGCATCGGCAATTCCTCGGTCGGGATGTCTCTGCCGTCCTTGACTTCGCGCCAGCTCTTCGGTTTCTCGAGTTCAAGCGCAGACTCTGAGCCATTACTCGCAGGCGGTATACGCAATAGTTCGTAAGCCATTCGGTTGCCCGATATGCTTTGACACTCAGCATCCTTCGCAATGAAAACGCCGACCGGGACCGCCTCCAGAACAGCGGCTATCTCCGCATAGCGCTTCTGGTCGCTCAAATCCGTGACGATGACGCAACGACACACTGCTCCGCTCAAAACCACATTCTGCATCGATAGGTAGACCGGTATTAATGCTGCACTGTCCGTTCTCAATCGCACTTCGGCTTTCCTTCTACCCGTGCTGTTGAGGAGCGCGGAGACTAAGCCGGCATCTTCCGGGGCGACGAAATCTTCCATGCGTGCGCCAATCACACGTTCGAGAGGCCGGCAGAGCAGGGCGGCAAACTGTTCGTTGGAGAAGAGGATCAGCCCGTCGGCCGTAAGCGTTATTGCGCCTTCCCCCATCTCCTCCACAATGATCTGGTAGGCTTCATCGGCGCCTTCGAGCGTGTAGACCCGGTCACCCTCCGGACCCGAGGCGACGATTGCGTCTACCTCGCCATTTCTGAGTGCACGGAAAGTCTCTTCGGCTTCATCCAGGCGTGCCTGGAGATCTCGAATTCGTTCCAGCAAATCTTCCCGTGTTTCAGGTTCCATGTTTGTTCTCCGGCGGCTTGGACGAAACCGGACGCCGGACAATATCCAGCCCGACCAGCACCCGCTCGTTGTCGGACAGGTCCCCGATCATCTTTCGGAACGGGAGCGGTAATTTCTTGACGAGCGTCGGAGTCACGACAATCTGCTCCGGCTTAGCCTGCTCCGGATGCTGATAAATGTCGATCACTTCGAGGTCGTATCGGCCAGGAAGATTGTCCTCACAAATGGCTCGGATGTTCTTGATGGCGCGAGCGCACCTGGGGGTGGTTCCGGTTATGAAAAGCCGCAGGCAGTAGTGTGCCACCTTCGGTTCCGCGGCAAGTGCGGCTTCGAATGCTTTGGTGGTGTCAGGAACCTTTGGCCGTTTCATAATTCCGACCCTAACTGCCGTGGCTGCAGGTCGAGGCCGACCAGCACGCGCTCCGTATTCGACAGGTCGCCGATGATTTTCCGGACCGGCTCCGGAAGTCTCCGCACAAGAGTCGGAAGCGCGAAAATTTGGTCTCCCTTTGCCAGTTGTGGGTTCTGCAGCAAGTCGACGACTTCGATGTGATATTCGCCTGAGAGATGTTCCTCGCAGATCCGTTTTAAGTTGGCGAAAGCCTGTAGCGATTTCGCGGTCTGTCCCGCAACGTACAGCTTCAACTCCCACTTTGCGATCAGGGCCTTGTTGGCGGCGCGTTTCGATGTCGTCTGCATTCTATTCTCGGCCTCCACGGGCCTTAGCGCTCCTGCCATTTTCTTCCTGCGGACGATGTCTTACGAAGCGGCTATCGGCCATCTCACCCTGATCCTGCTCCCATTTCGCTACTTTCAGCTTCTCTTGCGCAATAAGCTGCTGTGATTCCTGCTCCTCGGTCTCCAGGTCAAGTTGGAGAGCGGCGATCTGAGCGTCCAGCACCTTTCGCTTGCGCTGAAGCAGGAGTTGCTTCCTTTCGATTTCCTGCCGGCCCAATAGCGCCGCGGAAGCGTCTTTCGCTTCTTGCGTGACGCGGGCGGAGCCGGTGAGCAGTCCCGCTTCGCCCAAATAGACCTCACGCAGTTCGACGCCGTGATTGGTCAAAAGGAATTCGCGAATCTGATTCGAATGGGCGACGCCACGGGCCTTGAGGATGTAGATGCCGCGGTTCCGCTCACCCCCACTCTCAATATCCCGCAGCAGCAGCCACGCATCCACGAGCGAAGAGATGTCGATCTCCGTTTGTTCTTGGGCAGCCGAACCGCTGGTCAAAGTTGTTAGGAGGGCCGTAATCTGCTTTTCTTTCAGGAAATCGATCAGGCGCAACAGTATGCTCCTGGTCTCGAATGCGGTACCGGCATGCAGCAATCCGGTAACCGGGTCCACCACAACTATACTAGGATCGAACTCCTTAATGATCTTGTGGATTTTTACAAGATGCATTTCAAGGCCAAACGTCGTTGGCCGAACAGAATGAAAGTGCAGCAGGCCCTTGTCAACCCAACGCTTCAAATCGATTCCGATAGAGCGCATATTGCGCATGATCTGGTCCGCGGACTCTTCAAAAGAGAAGAACACACACCGCTCTCCGCGAGCGCAGGCGGCGTCAGCGAAATGAGCAGTCAGACTCGTTTTCCCGGTGCCTGACGTTCCAGACACCAAAATGCTGGTGCCACGAAAGTAACCGTCGCCGCCGAACATCGTGTCCAGAGCAAGGACGCCCGTCGACACGAGGTCGTTGCATGCCGCATACTTCAGATCCATTGAGGTCACCGGCAGCACGGAAATGCCATCGCTCTCAATCAGGAAGGGATACTCGTTCATGCCGTGCGTGGAACCGCGGTACTTGACGACGCGCAGACGCCGCGTCAGAACCGTTTCGGTGACCTGGTGATCGAGCAGGATGACGCAGTCCGAAAGGTACTCTTCCAGGCCGTGGCGGGTCAGGGTCGCTTGCCCGCGCTCTCCTGTGACGATGGTAGTGAGATCTCTTTCCTTGAGCCACCGGAACATGCGCCGCAGTTCAGCCCGCAATACCGATTGATTTTCGAGCCCGGCGAACAGGGCCTCGACGCTGTCGAGAAGCACCCTCTTGGCTCCAACCGAATCCACGGCATGTCCAAGCCGGACGAACAGAGCCTCCAGATCGTACTCGCCGCTCTCCTCGATCAGACTCCGCTCAAGATAGATATGATCGATCGCCAGTTTCTTACGCGCGATCAGAGTAGCCAGGTCAAAACCGAGCGAGGCCACATTGGCGGTGAGTTCGTCGGCGGTTTCCTCAAAAGAGAGACAGACACCGGGCTCGTCGAATTCCGTTGCTCCGCGAACAAGAAACTCCATACCGAGCAGCGTCTTCCCACAACCGGCGCCGCCGCAGACGAGAGTCGGTCGTCCTCGCGGAAGACCGCCTAGCGTGATCTCATCCAGTCCTTGGATGCCGGTTGGGCATTTTGGAAGGCCGCCTGAAAGAGCCTTGGTTATCGTAGTCTTAGATTTTCGGGATCGCATTTCGCCTTCCATTGAAAGATCAAGGTCCGCTGGACCGAGCAGTACTTAGTGGCACGTCAGATACCAATCGAAAACTGGTACGAGGCGTTCCTGGGCCGAGCCGTACTCGATGTTCGGTGAACCGGCGTAAATGGCTGAATCCAATACACAATTCGCGCATAGCGCCGCAGAGCATTGATCCCAAAACGATGCAATAGCTCGCACAAGTCAGCCTAGCGTGAAGGGAATCCGTTTGCCTTGCTGTCATCGAGTGACCAACCGTATGACCAAATACGGTCATTAGTCGACACGAAATATTGATAGAGGAAGACAGCAGATTCTTCAGGAGCCCGAGATCAAAAAGTGCATTTCGCCTGGATGACAGCGCAACTGGAAGTTGACTGGGCCGCACAGGATGGATCCGAACCTAACGCCGGCTTGCTCACTCAACAGTTCCACTTTGTGCGGTGCTCGGACTCCCGAAGACTGGACCGTCTTCTCTTTCGCGCGGCTTTCCGGCCCGCTACAAAGAACCGGCTGAAGGCAAAGGCGCACCGGCGCGGATGTGATCGTCGACGCTGCCGAGACAGTAAGACTCAGCGTCCGGAGGCGGTGTCCCGCCGATCACAAGCTGCTTACGAGACTTGACTCCGGAGACTTCCAGAGCCAACTCCGCCACCTCGCCGCCGTAAGGAAAGCAGTGCAGATAGATCGTGCCCGGAGTGCGGCGTGCCAGATTCAACAGTTTTTCCGTCGGTTCGGCGCGCTCCTTGAACTGGGCATGTTTGCGGGTGAGGACATAGCCGCAGTTATGCACCACCAACAGGGTGGCCAGGGCCGGCAGCGCCCACGGGTGCTTTTCCGCCATACGCCATCGGAAAGCGAGTGCGCCCGCCGCTACAATCAGAGCCAGTCCCGCGCTGGCCAGGTACGTATGGCGGCTCGGAACGCGCGGCATGTATGTCAGGAAGCTGTAGGGCAGAAATGTGATCACAATCCAGACCGCCGCGATCGACAATGTGCGCATCCAGTGCGCGGGGCGGAATAACAGCAACGCGAGAAGACCCGCGTATCCCCAGACCCAGAACAACCGGCCTGTGCTGATGGTCAGCGTCTTCAGGAAGAATGCGGTCAGGGAGAAAGTACCGTCGTGATAAAAGAGGTGCTCGGAACGCGAAGCGTGGATCGATAGCGCGTAAAACACGGCGAGCGACACAAACGGCAACCAAAGCAAAAGCGCGCGGCGCAGGTGTGCCCGCTCGAGCAGCGTCGCCGCGAACAGGAGCGGCACGATGACAACGGAAGATTCCTTGGACGCCAGCGCAAGAAAAAAGCCCGCCAGCGCGCAAAGGTAATGCCGCCAGCGGGCGCAACCGGACTGGAGCCAGAGAATCCACAAAAGAAACGTCGACACGGAGAAGAAGAAAACCAGCAATTCCGGCAGGGCGGCATACCAGATGACCGCTTCCTGATGGCCCTCGAAAACCGCAAAGAATCCGGCTGCCAGCGCCGACAGACGCCAGCCGACAAAGCGCCAGGCGCCCAATCCGAAGACCAGCCAGGTATTGAACACATGCAGTAGGATGCTGCTCGAATAGTAGGCCAGCGGGTTCAGGTCGAAAAAACGCCACGTCCAATAGGACATCACCAGGGAAGTCGAGCGGCAGCGGTAAAGGGGATCGAGCGCTAAATCGCGCCAGCCGGAGACGGCACCGTATTTCCAGCCCAGGAAGATCTGAATATAATCGTCGGAAATGAACGGCAACTCCGCCACCCGAACGTACGGCAGGATCGCAAGCGCCGCCAAAGCGGCGAGCCAAAGCGCAGTCCTCCGAGCCGGTGGGGCGTGGTTAGCACCGCCAGACAGCCACATAAAAAAGTTCACCCGTTGGCCAGTGTAAAGCCCAGCCAGTCCGGCAACCATACAGCGGTTTCAGTATTCCCGCCTCTATCCGGAAAAATACCTGATTCACAGGATACCCGCGCACCCAACACATCGCGAGAATTAAAGTTGCACTAAAGTTCGCGAGCCCGATCATGACAACACAACAGCCAGGCAATCCGAAATTCCCGTCGTTGAGCGTTTTCTTTCCCGCCTACAACGATGCCGATTCTCTGCCTGCGCTGCTCGCCGGGACGTTCGACGTGCTTGAGGACAACGTCGAAGACTATGAAGTGACGGTCATCAACGACGGAAGCCGCGACAACACGGGCGAGGTGCTGCGGAATCTTCAACGCGTGTATGGGCCGCGTCTGCGCGTCGTCACGCACCTGGTCAACAGGGGCTATGGCGGCGCGTTGCGCACTGGATTTGAGACCGCCACGAAGGAGCACGTGTTCTACACCGACGGCGACGGGCAGTACGATGTCCGGGAACTGCCGCTGCTGCTTGGACAGGTGCGCGCGCACATCGGCCTCGTCAACGGCTACAAGCTCGAGAGACACGACCCATGGCATCGCATCGTCATCGGCCGTGCCTACAACGCGTTTGCACGTATCCTATTCCGGATCGAGGTACGGGATATCGACTGCGACTTCCGGCTGATTCAGCGCGACCTGCTCAAGAATCTGCGTCTTACCTCGACCAGCGGGACGATTTGCGTGGAACTGGTGCGCAAGCTCGAACTGAGCGGGTGCGGCGTGGCGGAGGTTGGCGTGCATCACTATCCACGGCTGCACGGCAAGAGCCAGTTTTTCCGGATCCGGTCGCTGCTCGCGACGTTTGCACAACTCATGCGTCTGTACGGCAGGCTGGTGGCCGCGCCGGCACTCGCTGGCTTGCGTCCGCGCTCGCTTGCAACACACTGGAAAGAGATCTGAGGACCGGCCGCGGCGCTTTGCGCCTTGGAGCTACGAGAAACTCCCGGCGGGCACAAAGCCCGCAATCGCCGGACTGAAAAAATGTCCACCCTCACGCAGGGTGTGAATCGCCTGGACGAGATCCTTTTCCTCCAGGCTCTCCTTAAGCATGTATCCACGCGCGCCCGCACCGACAGCGCGAATCACGTAGTGCTCGTCGTCGTAGACGGTTAGGATCAGAACGGCTGTCCCGGGCGAGCATTGGCGAATCTGCGCCGTCGCCTCGATGCCATTCTTTCCCTTCATTCCGATATCGACCACCGCGACCTCCGGGTGCAGTCGACCGGCGAGTTCGACGGTCTCCAAGCCGTCGCGCGCCTCCGCAAGCACCATAAGATCGGAGTGGGACTCAATGATCTGGCGAAGCCCCTCGCGGAGTATGTCATGATCGTCGGCGAGAAGGATGCGGATCGGCATCAGCAGCCCCTTACGCTCTCGGATTCATCGCGCGTGGAAACACCACGCCGGGTATTGGCCCTCATAGAAAACCTGGGATCATCCGACCACGCACACGACAACAACGGCGGTCGCGCACTTCATGAACCACTGTAGCCCGATGCGTGCCCGGCGGCCCATACTGCGTTTTGAGTAATTCGACGGCGAACAGGCTTCAAGGGCCGCTCTTCAGCGGACTAGGCCGCGGCGAACGGCGCTCAACACAAGTCCGGCGGCACTATGCAACTCCATGGTCTCCATGATGCGGGCGCGATGGGTCTCGACCGTGTGAACGCTGACGTTGAGCCGCGCCGCGATCTCCTTATTGCTGTTGCCCTCGGCGAGCAACTGATAAACCAGCCGCTGCGTCTTCGTCAGCAACTCGTAACGGTCGTCGGGCGCGCCGGAGGTTTTCAGACGGTTGTAGCCCTCTTCGACAACGTGCGCGATGCCAGCGCTAAAGAACTGCCCGCCTTTCTGAACCGCGTGAATCGCCTGCACCAGATCGTCCTCGACGGAGTCCTTCAACAGGTATCCGGAGGCGCCGGCGCGCACTGCGCGAATCACGTAAGACTCGTCGCTATGCATGCTTAGCATCACGACGGCAGTACGCGGCGATACCCGCAGGATCTGGGCTGTGGCTTCTATGCCGTTGAGTTCCTTCATCGCGATGTCCACAACCGCGACATCGGGGCGCTCCGTTTCGGCGGAGCGGACGGCCTCGAGGCCGGTGCGGGCCTCGGCCACGATGACAAAACCTGGATAGCTTTCGAGAATACGGCGCAGGCCCTGCCGCAAAATCGCGTGGTCGTCGGCCAGCAAGATCCGCGTCGGCATCAGCTCTTTACCTCTGTTCCCACTGCCGCATCCGGCCCCCGTGAATCCGCATCGTGCAGCGGAATCCGTGCCACAAGCCGCAAACCTTTCCCTGGCGCGGATGAAAGCGTCAGTGAGCCGCCCAATATAACGGTCCGCTCGCGCATGCCGAGGATGCCGGAGCCGTGGCGCCGAACAGGCATGCCGTTGGGCGCAAGTTCCAACCCAACTCCATTATCCTCTGCCTCGATCTGCAAACAATCCGCCGTCTGCCGAATGAGCACGCGGATGCAAGAGGCGCCCGAATGCTTCTCGCAGTTGTGCAGCGTCTCCTGAACGATCCTGTATGCGCATGTCTTGATTTCGTCCGGCAAAAGATCCTCAACGTCCTCCTGCATGAAATCGCATTGAATTCCGCTGCGTCGCGAGAAGTCTTCCACCTGCCAGTGAAGCGCCGGGATCAGACCCAAGTCATCGAGTGCGGCCGGACGCAGCAGCAGCGAAATATTCCGTACCGTCCGGACCGCCCGCTCCGCCAAATCCCTGGCACGGCCCAATTGCTGGCCGGCCTCGGGCGAAAGCGGGCCCACCAAACTGAGCGAGCGCGAAACCTCGATGCGCAGCGCCGTGAGCACCTGTCCGATCTCGTCGTGCAACTCGCGGGAAAGCCGCCCGCGTTCCTCTTCCTGGATTTCGATCAGCCGGACCGAGAGCTGCTCCAGCTCCCTCTTCGCCTCCGCGGTCTGTTCGTGCCGGCGGCGCAATTCGCGCTCGAGGTTTTCGTTGCGTCGTATGCTGAAGAACGCCACCAGGGTGCCGGAGATGAGTGAGAGTCCAAGCATGAGCAGAATTCTCTGACCGGCCGCCTGACGGCTTCGCGCCAGTTCCATCGCGCTGCTTTCAACCGCCTCCTGGCTGGTCTGGCTGAGTTGGCGGAGCGCCGCGCTGGCTTGGCTGCGACGCGGAGCGATCTCTTTTTCGGCGAACGCGTGGGCATCGGCGCCAGTCACGCCGATCATAGACTCGGCGGCCTCGTCCAGGGTGTTCCAGAACTCCAGCAGCCTGTTGCGCACTTCCACACGGCTGTGTTCCGGGATCGACAGCGTGCCAAGTTGGTCGGTGCCGGACATGCTCTCGCGCCGCAGATTATCCAACTGCGATTTGAAGGCCGCCGCTTGGCTCGCGTCCGGATTGAGGAAAAAGTCGCGTGCGTAGACCGAACCACGCCAGACATCCAGGCGCAACTGGGATAGCAGCCGGTCCTGCTTCACGCCTTGCCGGTAGATTTCGAGAGTCTGCCGCGAGAGGATTCCTTGGATCCGGTACGTCTCCAGGGCCGAGACGATGAGCAGCGCAATCATAAAAGCGTAGCCTGCTCTCGAAATCAGCCGTGCGCTGAGTCCGATGAGATTTCGTGACACGCTCTCCCGACCGGCTGCGGGATGATTCATAGAGTGTTGATGATACGCCACCGGAGTGCGAGTTTCAACCGCCGCGGGGTTACTGCCAAGGTATTACAAGTCGCGCGGCTTCAGGTAGAACTCGATCGCCTCCTCGCGGCTCAGGCGCTGCGGTTCGCGCGGCGCGTCTGGATGAGTCTTGCGGAAGCGCTCCAGCATGAGGCCTTCGAACTTCGCCACTACGGCCGGGTTCTTCGCCGCGACGTCGGTGAATTCCCCGGGGTCGGCCTCCAGATCAAAGAGGCGGCGATAGCGTCCCGGAGTCGGGTTGTCGATCAGGTATCCGTCCGTGCGCGCACGCCGGCCGGAGCAGAGCATGTATTTCCAGCGCCCGCTGCGAATGAATGCCTCTTCGTTTTCAAGGTACTCCGTGAAGACGTGGTCGCGCGGATTGTCCATCTTGCGCCCTTCCAGATAAGGGTGCAGGCTCTGGCCGTGCTGTACGGGCAAACGGTCGAGATTCATTACGTCCACAATCGTGGCGCTTACATCAATGTGTTCGGTGAGATCGTTGACCACACCGCTGCGGATACGGCCCGGGTAGCGCATAATCAGCGGAACGCGCATGGCCTGGTCATAGCCGCAGTGCTTCTCGAAGCGGCCATGGTGACCGAGGTCGTAGCCGTGGTCGGCCATGTAGACGACATAGGTATCGGCTTCCAGTTTCAAACGCCGCAGGGCCGCGAGCACGCGCCCAATGTTGCGGTCGAGAAAGCCGACCGATGTGTAGTATGCCGCGGTGATGCCGCACTTGTCGGCGTCACTCAGATCGCGAAAGATGATCGGAATCTGCCAGCCGTCTTCCGGTCCCACGCGCGGCGCGGTGAAGCGGCGTGGATCGAGCCGGTCGCGATCCTCCACGGGAAAATCGAACGGCGAATGCGGCTCCATGAAGCTGACCCACAGTGCGAACGGCTTCGAGGCATTCTGCTCCAGATACTGAACGGCACTTTTAGCGACGAAGCTGCCCAGCATCTCCGCCTCAATGCGCGGGTAGGGCAGTTTGTCCGCGTTCAGCCAGATGCGCGCCGGATCCTGGAACGGGCGCCATTGCGGCTTGGTGCGGATCTCGGGCGGGATCGGCTGCGGCTTTACTTCCTTCGTCCACGCCGCACGGATTTCGCGCTCGGTCATCATCAGGTCGAAGCCATGTAGTCCCGGCGCGCCCGGACGATTGAAGTGCATCTTGCCGAACACAGCGGTCTGATACCCGGCGGTCTTGAACTGTTTCGCGAGAGTCGGCTTCTCGATTGAAAGCGGAGTGGGCAAGCGCGTCACGCCCGACATGTGCGGCAACTGGCCGGTAAAGAAGGATTGGCGCGAGGGCGTACACACAGGCGAGTTGCAGTAATGCCGTGAAAAGCGCGTGCCCTCGGCGGCGAGCCTGTCCAGGTTCGGTGTCGAAGCCAGCGGATTGCCATCGCAACCGAGCACGTAACCGGCATGATCGTCCGCCAGTACGAACAGGAAATTGGGCTTGCGAGCGGCTGCGCCTCTGCCTGCCGCTGTCGCGGCCATGCCTCCGAGAAGGGTGCGTCTGCTGAATGCGGTCATCGATAGCAGCATATGGTATTTTCACGGACCTGTCCACGACGCCCCGCGTGCGCTGATGAGCGGATCGCCTCCCGTCGCTATCGCTCTGGGCACCGTTTGAACTGGCACCGTTTGGGCTGGCGCCGTTTTGGGGTTACGCTGCCAGCCAACGGTGCCCGGAGCGATAGCGACGGGAGGCGTGGTTTTGCGAATCGCTACCCGGCGGTGCGACGGGCGTGAGATTAGCAAGGGCTCAACACGGCACGGCTGTCTATGAAGTAAAATCGGGTGCGTATTCATTCACCACGGAAAGGTGACATCATGAGCAATCTATCCAGACGGGAATTTCTTGCCGCCGGCGCGATGGCGGCATCCCCGTTGCCGGCCGCGGCCACCCGGCCGAACATTCTTTTCATCATGGTCGACGAGATGCGTTGGGACGCGATGGGCTGCGAGAAGCACCCTCTCGTCAAGACTCCGAACCTCGACAAACTGGCGCACGAAGGCGTGCGTTTCGCCAACTCCTATACAGTGTCCCCCGTGTGCTCGGCGGCGCGCGCTTCGGTCTTCACGGGACGCTACGCGCACGTGCACGGAGTCGTCACGAACGGCATCCCCGCGAATAACGGCGAGATCTTCCTGCCGACCATTCTGAAGCATTACGGCTATCACACTGCCATCTCCGGAAAGCTGCACTACACGCCGGCGCGCTTTGATTACGGCTTCGACAAGTTCTGGAGTTTCAGCGCGGAAGGGCCAACGCCGGAGAGCGGCTACAGCGCGTACCTGCGCAAGAAGCATGGCTCGCCTAGCAAGTGGCCGCACGTCGAGGGGACCTGTCCGTGGCCCGACGACCCGCTCGGCCACGACGTGGGTTTGTTCAAGTATCCGGAAGAAGACTTCGAGACAGATTGGATCACCGCACGCTCCCTCGAATACATGCGCGCCCGCAAGGATAACGCGCAGCCTTGGTTCCTGTTTACCAGCTACCTGAAACCCCACTCGCCCTCTGTCGAACCGCAGCCGTACTTCGACATGTACGACCCGGCCGCCATCCAGGTTCCTAAGTTGCCCGCAAACGCGAAGGAGATTCGCGCCGCGCAAAAAGATCGCTCCAAGCGGCACTTCGTGGATGACGAGCGCATGATCCGCACGATGAGCGCCAAGTATTTCGGCTCCATCACGCACGTCGACAAGCACGTGGGGGAACTCCTCGCGGAACTCCAACGCCTCGGTATGGCCGACAACACGCTCGTGCTTTTCACGGCCGACCACGGCAACATGCTCGGCGACCATGGACGCTGGTTCAAGGGTGTGCAATATGAAGGCTCGGCTCACGTTCCGCTGCTCTGGAGAGGGCCGAAGGGCGCCGCGGAGAATGGTGGCAAGGTAGTCGGCAAAGCGATCGAGAACACGGATCTGCTGCCATCGATTCTTGAGAGCGCAGGATTGCCCGTGCCGCAAGGCGTGCAAGGCCGCAGTTTCCTCAAACTCGCGCGCGGCAAGGACCCGCAATGGAAGGATCGCTGCTATTCGCAACTGAACACCGGGATGCTGCTCGATGGGCGCTGGAAGCTGATCGATAACAGCCTCAACGGCACGGGCCCCTGCGAGCTTTACGACCTAAACAGCGACCCGAAGGAGGAGCGCAACCTGGTCGGGGATCCGAAACAGAGCGAGCGCGTAGCGCAGTATCGCCGCGACCTCGCCGCCTGGAGGGCCAACCACCCCGCGCCAATCAAGATCGCCGGGCTGAAGACACCCGCCTACGCCATAATCGACAGCAAGGAGCGCGAGGAAGCCCGCCGCAGCGCGCCCGACGACGAAGGAGTCACGCGGCCGCGCGCTGGCCGCAAGGGGCAAAAGCAGTAAGACGGCCTGAAGGAAATGCACGTGCCGGGATTCCTGGCGAAATAGAGCGGTGGTGCCCGCGTCGTTGATCTGGAACGGTTACGCGTCGGACGCCTCAGATTCCGGACGCGTCATTCGCCCGGAATCCGCGCGCTAAACGCTTATGGAGTTCCACTCCCCAGAATCGGACTTGGGGCCAACCGTCGTCCACATTCCGCAAACGGGCGCGTACCGGCGATGCAGAGCGGCAGGAGCACTACGGCGTTCGAATACCCCGCGGAATTTCATGCCACTATAGAGGAGGTGACTGCCTCATGATAGATGCGAAACGTGCTGTTCAGATCGCAAAAGAAAAGGCGGCGGACATGCTCAACCAAACCTCATCCAATTTGGAGGAGATCGAAAGGGACTCCTACAGGGATCGAGAAATCTGGAGCATCACGCTTAGCCTGCCGCGAGATGTGAAGCACCTGGCGGCTTTAGCTCAGCTTTCCGCAGACCCGCTGCAGTACAAGCGTTTTCTGATCGATGTTGAAACCGGCGAGCTTGTTGCTATGAAGTTGCGTGAAGTCGCCTCGCAATGATCTCAGCGGGACGTGGCCTCGACTCAGCCACCAGCGCCGGACTGTTAGTCGATACGAATCTTCTTGTACTATTCGCTGTTGGCACGGTTAACCGCAACCGTATCGAGACGTTCAAGAGGACTCGCCAGTACACAAAGACCGATTACGACCTGTTGGTTCGAGTGCTTGCGAAATTCGAACCCTTGTACACAGTCGCCCATGTCTTGGCAGAAGTCAGTAACCTTACCGATCTCCCAGGCTCTGAAAGACTGCAGGCCCGGCGCGTTCTGAAGAAAACAATTTCCTTGCTAAACGAAGCGGAGATGTCAAGCATGCGAGCGGCAGAAGACCGGCTCTACCAAGATCTTGGGCTTGTCGATGCAGCAATTGGGGCGGTAGCGCGCGCCCACAACTGCGCTGTGCTGACAGATGACCTTGACCTATATCTTCGCCTTAGTCACGACAACGTGAACGTGCTCAATTTCACGCATTTGCGAGCGCGTGCGTGGGGAATCTGATTGGCAACTGCGCGCTTCGAAATTACCCGGCTCGCCGCGTCTCCATCGCAGAGGAAGCGCTTCTCACGCCCTAGCAACGACACCGTAGGCTCGCTCTCGCCAGTGTGCCCGGGTCGACGTCGAGGTGTCTCGCTGCGCCCTCCTGCAAAACCCCTGGAATGTTCGATGTCGTACCAACCGCAGCCGAGGAACCCGGCGATGGCAGGCATGTACGCAATTCCGGCGGATGCGCGGCTCAGCGCCGCGATTGGCGATGCGCGCCGCCGCCCAACCCGCCCAGATCGATGATCACCGCGATCAGCAGCCACAAGAGATTGATTCCTGTCGTCGGCATGCCGCTGTTAAGCTCCCATGCGTATACGACCGTGGTGAGCGGCAGGAAAATGAAGCCGAGTACCGGCAGCACCAGACTATCGTGGAATGCGCGCTGCAGGTAGGTCGAGAAGATCCACATCAACGCGAGCGCGACGCGCGGAAACAGCAGGACGACGAGCAGGAGGAAGCAAGGCATAGTCAGTCTCCAGCCGAGCAGCACGAGCCTACACGGGCCATGTTAGCAGATTTGCATCCCGGATCCGCGCAGCCCTCGACGCTCACCAAGAATGACCCTTTGGCGCTCAGTTACACAAAAGCGCCGCTTCGCTGATTCTGGCTTGGGATTGTGGGGTTGCCCCGGTGTTGGCGTAGAGCTAGCGATTTGGCTGGGAGGCAGGGATTCGAACCCCGATACGCGGCTCCAGAGGCCGCAGTCTTACCGTTAGACGACCTCCCAATCCTTCACCATCATAACACGCCGATTCGCGAGTTTCACTCCGAGGGCGCGTAAAAGCTGAGGACGTTGTCGCCCTGCTTGAGCGTGCGGAAACGCTGCAGCGCGCCGTAGGCCGTTTTGAGGTCCAGATGCTTGGAGTGCTGTGCGATTACGAGCGGTGGAGGCGCTTCCGCCAGCGCGTATAGCGCGGTTTCATACTCGCCTTCCCGAGTGTACGGCGGGTCGAGAAAAACAATGTCCGCCGTGGTGCGATTGAGCGTGCTGGCCGCCTTGCCTTTAATGACCACGGCGCGTTGACCCAATCCCAGTGAGCGCAGATTTTCATGGATCAAGCTTGCCGCCTCTCGCGAGCGTTCGAGAAAGACCGCCTTGCGCGCGCCGCGGCTGAGCGCCTCGATTCCCACCGCACCAGTGCCCGCATACGCATCCACGAAAACAGCCCCCACAATACGATCCGACAACACATCGAAAAGCGTTTCACGCAGGCGGTCCGGCGTCGGGCGCACGTCCATGCCGGGTGCGCTCTTCAGCCGCCGGCTGCGAAATTCACCGCCGATTATGCGCATGACGACTCACCCCACCAGTACCAAACCATAGCGCCTCTGCCAATGCTCCTGAATGTAGCGCACCGCCGCGCGCAAGTCCTCTTCCGAAGGCGGATGCTCGACGAACGCCTTCGCCTCGCTGCGTGCGATCTCCAGAATCTCCTGATCGCGTATGATGTCCGCGATGCGCAGCGCAGGGAGACCGGATTGCTTTGTTCCAAAAAATTCGCCCGGGCCGCGCAGCTTCAAATCCATTTCGGCGATATGGAATCCGTCGCACGAATCGACGAGAGTCCTGATGCGCTCCCTGCCCGCTTCGTTTAGTTTTTCAGTGACAAGTATGCAGTAACTTTGCTCGCCTCCCCGTCCCACGCGGCCGCGGAGTTGATGCATCTGCGCGAGACCAAAGCGCTCGGCATGTTCAATCACCATCAGCGTCGCGTTGGGCACGTCAACGCCGACTTCAATCACTGTCGTCGAAACCAGAATCTGAATCGCGCCGCGCTTGAACGCGTCCATTACGCGCTCTTTCTCATCCGGGCGCAATTTGCCGTGCAGCAACCCGACGGTGAATTGCGGGAAGACGATCTCCGAAAGATGGCGGTACATCTTCTCCGCAGCCTTCATCGCCTGCGTTTCCGACTCCTCAATGACCGGATAGACGACGTAGGCCTGGCGCCCCGCGTCGATCTCCTTTTTGAGAAAACTGTAGACCAACTCGATCCGCTCGTCGCCGACGTGCTTCGTGATGATCGGCTTGCGTCCCGGCGGCATCTCGTCGATCACGGAAGTGTCGAGGTCGCCGTAAATCGTCAGCGCGAGCGTGCGCGGAATCGGCGTGGCGGTCATCACCAGCACATCCGGGTTCGTACCCTTTTCCATCAGCTTCAACCGTTGAATGACGCCGAAGCGATGCTGTTCGTCGACCACTACGAGGCCCAGTTTTTCGAACTGCACGTCGGGTTCGAGGAGTGCGTGCGTTCCCACGACAACATTCGCCAGGCCGCTGGCCGCCAGCTTTTTCAGCGCGGCCTTCTCCTTCTTTGTGAACGAGCCGGTGAGCAACACGACGACGTATCCCAGCTTGCTCAGCAGATTCTTGAAGTAGATGGCGTGCTGCGCCGCGAGGACTTCAGTCGGCGCGAGCACCGCCGCCTGATAACCGTTTTCGATCGCAATGATCGCGGCCTCGGCCGCTACCAGTGTTTTTCCGCTGCCGACGTCGCCCTGCAGCAGGCGGATCATCGGCTGCCCACTCGCCATGTCGGCGGCGATCTCTTTCAGCACGCGCTTTTGCGCGCCCGTGGGTTTGAACGGCAGCATCGCCTTTACCTGCTCGCGGACGCGATCGTTGAGTTCGAAGCGAATACCCTGCTCCTGGCGCGCCTTGCTGCGTTTGAGCGCGAGCCCGCACTCCAGCCAGAAGAACTCTTCGAGGATCAGGCGATGCTGCGCCGGGGAACGGAAGCCGTTGAGCAGCCGGACATCGATGTCGGACGACGGGAAATGAACGTTGCGAATCGCGCTCCACAAATCGGGCAACTTCAGGCGCTCCCGCACGCTCACGGGCAGGGAGTCATGCAGCGGCTCGATCGTCGCAAGAATACGGTGCAGGACGGTGCGAAAGGTCCGCGTCGTCACCTTGCCCGCCGCCATGTAGATCGGCACCGTACGCCCCGTGTGCAGCGATGATTCGCCCTCGTCATCGTCGCCCGAGAGGATCTCGAACTCCGGGTGCAGCATCAGCAATTCGCCGGTGAACGTGTCGAGTTCCACTTTTCCGAACAGCGCGAGCTTCATGCCGGGCAGGAGCACGTTTTGCAGATAGCCGCCGTGAAACCATTTGCCGAGCAACGCTTCGTGCGAGTCATCGCGGAACGTGGCGACAAACATTCCCAGATTCTTGCGTTGGAATCCGGCAGCTTTCACCGACCGCACCTCGGCGATTACCGTGGCCATTTCGCCGGGCGCGAGTTGCGAAATCGGTTTGATGTTGCTGCGGTCCTCGTAGCGGAAAGGCGTGTAGGTGAGCAGATCCTCGACGCTGAGCAGACCCTTGGTCTCCAGCATCTTTGCGCGCGCAGGGCCCACGCCTTTCACATACATCAGTGGGGTTGAAAGTTCCACGGAAAACACTAGTGTACAATGCGGGTCATGGTACGCCTCACTTTCTCTCTTTTGTTATTGGCCGCATGCGCGTTCGCGGAACTCCGCGTCGGGATCGTCGGGACCGACACTTCGCACGTTCCCGCATTCACTAAATCGTTGAATGACGCCACTTCGCCGGACCACATTCCGGGCGCGCGCGTCGTCGCCGCCTACAAGGGTGGCAGCAAGGATGTCGAAAGCAGCGCGAGCCGCGTCGAAAAGTTCGCCGAAGAACTCCGCACGAAATGGGGCGTCGAGATCGTTCCCGACATCGCGACACTGTGCAGCAAAGTGGATGTCGTGCTGCTCGAAAGCGTGGATGGCCGTACCCATCTGGAGCAGGCGCGCCAGGTGATCGCCGCGCGCAAACCGCTGTTCATCGACAAACCGCTGGCATCGACGCTAGAGGACGCGCGCGAGATTGCGAGGCTGGCGAAAGCGGCCGGCGTACCCTGGTTCAGCACGTCGAGCCTGCGCTATAGCGATGCGGCGGCGCTGAAAGTCGCCGACGCGAAGGGCGCGCTGACGTGGGGTCCCGGGCCGGAGGAGGAACACCACCAACTCGATCTCTCCTGGTATGGCATTCACCCCGTCGAGATGCTCTTCACCATTCTCGGACCCGGTTGTGAAGAGGTCACGCGCAGCGTCGGGAAGGACTCGGACGTCATCACGTGCCGCTGGAAGGATGGCCGCGTCGGCACGGTCCAGACCCTGCGCCCCTACGGCGATTACGGCGCGGTCGTCTTTCGCGAGAAGACCAGCATGCGCACTCCGGAGAAGATGAGGTCAAACTACACGCCGATGCTGCGCGAGATCGTGAAATTCTTCGAAACCGGCAAGCCGCCCGTGCCGAACGAAGAGACGCTCGAGATCTTCGCTTTCATGGATGCGGCGCAACGCAGCAAAGCGGCGGGCGGCAAGCCGATGCGGCTGCGTTAGGCCGCGTGGCGCGGCAAAACGTCTCGCTCAATTTCCGAACCTGTAGCGATCTCCGCTATCTTCAATTCATAGGCGATCTGAAGATTCATCCAGTACTGCGCCGAGGTGCCGAAATACCTTGCGAGCCGCATGGCCGTGTCAGCCGTGATTCCACGCTTGCCGTTGACGATGGCGCTCACCCGGTTCATCGGGACGCGCAGATCCCGGGCGATCTGGTTCAAGCTGATTCCCATCTCGTGCAAATCCTCCCGCAGAATCTCGCCGGGGTGAATCGGCGGCAATCGTTTTCTGGTTGTACTCATTGCGCTCCTTTCAGTGGTAATCCACGATCTCCGTTTCCAAAGCGTGGCCATCTTTCCAGACAAAGCAGATGCGCCACTGATCGTTGATTCGAATCGAGTGTTGCCCCGCCCTGCTCCCTTTCAGCGCTTCCAGGCGGTTCCCCGGAACCGCAGTAAGATCCCTGAGACTCGTTGGGGCATTCAATCGGGCGAGCCGCGCACGTGCGGGCGCTTCGATGTTGCGAAACCGCGCGCAACTCCGGCCTTGATGCAGGCGTCCGGTGTCTCCGCATCGAAACGAGACGATCATACGATCAAAATAGTATGTTTCACATAGTACGTCAAACGTACTGGCTGCCTCGCGGCCTCTCCGCCCCCGGTCGCGCTAAAATAGCTATATCCATGGCAAAACTATTGGAAAATAAGACCGCGCTCGTACTGGGTGTGGCCAACCGGTGGAGTATTGCGTTCTCCATCGCGCAGGCCTTCGTGCGCGAAGGGGCCAATCTGGTGATCACCTATCAGGGCGATCGCCAGCGCCTGGCTGTCGAAGAGTTGGGAGCGGAACTCGGCGCCGCGCACACTGTCTGCTGCGACGTCACACAAGAGGCGGAACTTGCCGCGCTCGTTAAGCTGATGCAGTCCGAATATGGCCGCGTCGACGCCGTCGTGCACAGTATCGCCTTCGCGAACCGGGAGGACCTTTCACGCCCATTCGTCGAAACCTCGCGCGATGGCTACCTGCTGGCGCTGGAGGTGAGTTCCTACTCGCTCGTGGCCGTCGGCCGCGCCTTCGCACCCTTGATGACGGAAGGCGGGTCGCTGATGACGCTGAGCTATCTGGGCGCCATCCGCGTCGTGCCGAACTACAACGTGATGGGCGTGGCCAAGGCCGCACTCGAAGCTTGCGTACGTTATCTCGCCAGCGATCTCGGCCCCACGAATATACGCGTGAACGCCATCTCCGCCGGGCCCGTGAAGACAGCCTCCGCCCGCGGCATCAAGGACTTCTCCTCGGTGCTCGATATTGTGGCGAGCCGCGCGCCTCTGCGCCGCAATACGGACCCCGCCGAAGTGGCCGATACAGCCGTATTCCTGGCGAGCGAGCTGGGCCGCGGCGTTACCGGCAACGTCCTCTATGTCGACGCCGGCTTCCAAATCATCGGCTTGTAGCAGCAAGCAGCTCTCGAATAGATGCCGTGGAACTACCGCGTCCCGCTAGGGTTTTTCGCCAGGAGCCTTACCTTACTTCAAGCCTAGCTTCTTTCCGGCTGCCAACAGAGCGATCGATTCGCGAATGCGCCTCTCCCGCGTTTCCGGTTGCTTGGCCGAATGAATCCAAAGCACAAAGTGACGCCGGTAGGTTGACGCCAGTTCCTGAAAGAAACTCCATGCCTTCGGATTCGCCTTCAGCGCATCGGCGATATAGGCCGGCAGGTCCGGGATCGCCTGCAGCGGCGCGTATGTATTGCCGGTTGGCGCTGCCGCCAGACCGGCTGCGGTGAGGAGGCTGGCCGCTTTGAGTTCCACCCAGCGTTTGCGATTGATGTCCGACCACTTGCTGGAGGGCTTTCGCGGCGTGAACTTGCGGGTATACCGGTCGTCATCGACGCGTTTGATGAGGCTGTCGATCCATCCGAAGCACAGCGCCTCGCGAACCGAGTCCTCATACGGGATCGACTTCACTCCCGTGTGGTCCTTGTAGAACACGAGCCAGACGCCTGGACTTGACGCATGGTGCTTTCCCAGCCAAGTCCGCCATTGTTGGCGGTCCCGAACCTCCAACATCATGAGTTCTATTGTCATGTCGGCCAGTTCTCCAATGCGCCAAGCGCTCGAGAATTTTGGAGACAGCGCTTGGCGTCATCGAGGTCGAAACTCCAGTGACGCCGCCTTCCGGAAGCGCTAAATCTCGAAAACGGCGCCGGTGTCCGCGCTCGTCACGTTCAGCAGATAGCGTGCCAGCCAGCCGCGTTTCACCTTCGGCTCGAACGGCGGCAAAGCTTTCATGCGGCTCTCGATCTCGGCGTCGCTCACTTTCAGTTGCAGAGTGCGAGTCGTGGCGTTGATGTAGATCCGGTCGCCGTCTCGAACCGCCGCGATCGGTCCTCCCGCTGCCGCTTCCGGAGCAACATGGCCAATGCATAGGCCGCGCGTGCCGCCGGAGAAACGGCCATCGGTGACCAGAGCGGCGCGGATGCCGGCGCCGGTGATAGCCGCCGTAGGCGAGAGCATCTCCTGCATGCCGGGTCCGCCGCGCGGTCCTTCATAGCGGATCACGACCACGTCGCCGTCTTTCACTTCGCCAGCCAGGATGCCGGCAAGCGCCGTCTCCTGCGACTCGTAGACCTTGGCTGGGCCTTCATATTCCAGCATGCTGGCGTCGACTCCAGCAGCCTTTACCACGGAACCCTTCGGCGCGAGGTTGCCGAAGAGCACAGCCAGTCCGCCAGTCTTCGAGAACGGATGCGCCACCGTGCGGATCACTTCTCCGTCGGCATCCGGCGAAGCCTGCACATAGTCGGCAAGCGTACCGGCCACAGTTTTCACGTTGATGTCGAGTTCGGTCTTTCCGTGAACGGCGAGTTCCTTCAAGATCGCGCCAATCCCGCCACAGCGATGCACGTCTTCAATATGAATATCCGGCCGGCTCGGTGAAACCTTGCAGATGTTCGGCGTCGTAGCGGAGAGCTCGTTCAACCGGTTCAGGTCGTAAGAGATACCCGCCGAATGCGCCAGCGCGAGGCCGTGCAGTACGGTGTTCGTCGATCCGCCCATCGCCATGTCAAGGACGAAGGCGTTGTCCATTGCACGCCGGGTCACGATGTCGAGCGGACGCACGTTCTGTTCCAGGCAGCGCTTGAGTGCATGGGCCGCTTTACGAACGAGCGCAATGCGTTCCGGATTCAGTTGGGTCTTGCAACTCTCGCCATCCACCCAACTCTCCGCCGTAATTGTGCCCGTTCCGGGCAGCGCCAACCCGATCACCTCGCCCAGGCAGTTCATCGAATTCGCGGTGAACATGCCGGAGCAACTGCCACATCCCGGACACGCCTTTTCGGCGAGTTCGCGCAGTCCGGCGTCGGAGAGTTTGCCGACGCTGTGCTTACCCACCCCTTCGAACACCGAGATCAGGTCGGTCTTATCGCGGCCTGCAAGCATCGGTCCGCCGCTGACATAAACCGAAGGAATATTCAGGCGCACCATCGCGTTGTACATCGCCGGCACGATCTTGTCGCAGTTGCCGATGCCGATCCACGCGTCGCAGGGATGCGCGCCGACAATGGTTTCAATCTGGTCGGCGATCAGTTCGCGCGAAGGCAGCGAGTACTTCATGCCGAAGTGCCCCATCGCGATGCCATCGCAAACCGCACCACCAACGTTCGTGTACCAGACATTGAAGCCGAGCGATTCCAACTCTTCGCGCAGGATCGCGCCGATGCGATCGAGATGAGCGTGCCCGGGGATCTGCGTCGTATAAGAGTTGACAATGGTGACGAACGGCTTAGGCAAGTCGTCGAACGACCGGATCACGCCCTCCGCCATCATCAATGAGGCGGCCGGCAGCATCTTCGCGCCATCGGTCAAAATACGGCTACCGCGCTTACGAATATCTTCAATGCCAGGGTTCATTATTTGTATTCTCCCAAGTTCGCTTATTTACGTTTGGCGAGCAGCAGATTCGACGGAATCTTCGCGTAGCCATACCCGATGCGAAAGCCCAAGGGCTTGATTCCGGGCCCTGCGAAGGCTGCCTTCAAATCGAGTTGTTGCATGTATTGGAACGGGCGGTATGGTTTGTCGTATTCACCATAAAGCTGCACCTGCCACCTCGCCGCGTCGAAAAACTTGTATGGAATGCCGGAATCGTCCTGCAGGACTGCGACGCTCTTGTCCAGCACCTCACTGCGAATAGCCGAAAATTCCGGCCGGTGCACCATATAGGAAGTCGACTTGAACATCGTCGCCAACCCCTTCAACCCCGCAAGGTAAGTCAGTAGCGGTTTGTTGCGCTTCAGTTTGCCGTCGGCCAGATCGGCTCTGAAATAGTACAGTTTGTGAACGCTCTTGTCGGCATTCGTCTGAAACTCGATTTCCACGCCCATGTTTCCATACTTGCCGGGCTCTTTCGGCGAGGTGTAACCCGCCGGCCGGTCGATCAGGCGGCCGTCTTCGTCGATTCGCACATCGCGAAAGCCAAGCACGGTGTGATCGGTGCGCGCCAACAGGATCAGCAGCGTCGGGAAGACGCCGTCTTCCACTTGCCCGCGGAGTTGCTTGTCCATTTGGCGCGTGACAAAGAAGCTGCGGCTGAGGATGTCGCCCAGCGTCTCCCGGATCCCGGCCAGATAACTCTCGAGCGGTTTTTTCGCAAGTTGCTGGACCGAAGGCAGCGTACCTGCCGGCTCCCAAGCCACCATGACGTAGGTCCTGTTGCGGGGAAAGAAGACCGAGGCGCTCAGCACATCGGGTCCGCTGAACGGATAGAACATCACGGAATTCTCGATGGATGGCGCGCTCAGCTCGGACTTTTGGAACTCGCGCATCGGCTTCAAGCGAGCCGCCTCGATACTCTGCCAGGACTTGTCGAAGGACGCGGCGTGCAGTTTCCAGGCGGGATCCGCCTCGCGCTCCTGAAACGGGCTACCCGCTGTCCCCGGCATTCCCGCGAGGAAGCGGCCTAAATCGTTGGCGTAGCGGTCATGTGGGGTGACGCTGGCTAGCTCCGTTTCGGCCGGCTTTTCTGCCGTAACGCGCGGGGCGCCTCCACAAGACGTAATTAGCCCCGCTGCAAGCAGCGGCCATGCAAAGAGAGAGCGGCGCGCAATGGACACCAGTTTGAATACATCCGAATCTTGAGATTTTGCAGGCGGTCAAACCCACTGTTTTATGGTACACCGTCCTTGCCCTGCAATTGACACCGCTGTCGGGTGACTCTATCATAAAAATGCTATTAGCCAAATGTTCCCCGCCAGCGCGAGAGGCGCATCGGCGGGAATGCCAATTCGTCTGAACGATATCTGAGACTACCTATGATTAAGGTCGAAGGTCTTTCCAAGCGGTATGCGCGAAACGTCGCCGTGGACAACATCTCCTTCGAAGTGGAGAAGGGACAGATCGTTGGATTCCTCGGGCCGAACGGCGCGGGAAAAACGACGACGATGCGCGTCCTCACCTGCTTCCTGCCGCCCTCGTCCGGCAGCGCTTCTGTTGCCGGCTACGATGTCATGAAGAACCCGATGGAGGTGAAGCGGCGCATCGGCTACCTTCCGGAGACCCCGCCGGTCTATCCCGAAATGGAGGTCTGCGAGTACCTCGAATTCGTGGGCCGGCTGAAGGGTATCGGCAAGCACGATCTTCCCAAGCGCGTCGCCGAAGTTTCCGAACGCTGCGCCATCGCCGACGTCAGCCGGAAGTTGATCGGCAAGCTCTCCAAGGGCTACCGGCAACGCGTGGGACTGGCGCAGGCGATTATTCACAACCCCGACGTCCTGATTCTGGACGAGCCGACGGCCGGCCTGGATCCCAAACAAATCATTGAGACGCGCGAGCTGATCAAGGACCTCGCCGGTAGCCACACCATCATTCTCAGCACGCACATCCTGCCCGAGGTCGAACAGGTCTGCGAACAGGTCATCATCATCGCCAAAGGCAAGCTGGTGGCGACGGATTCCGTCAAGAACCTTACGAGCCGGCTGCGCGGCTCCGAAGCGGTCGCCCTCGAAGTGGAAGGCCGCGGGGCGGAGATCGAAAACGCAATTGTGCGCCAGAAGTTGGAGCAGGTTTCCGGCGTCAGCCGGGTCATCTTGAAAGAGAGCCGCGGCGGTCGTCATCACTTCGAAGTGGAGAGTCTGCAGGGTAAGAACGTGCGGGCGGATCTTGCGCGCGCCGTTGTGGAGTCGGGTTGGAACCTGACCGAACTGCACCCCGTGGGCGTAAGTCTCGAAGATATCTTCCTCCAACTCACTGCAAGTGACGTCGTCGATTCTCACGGAGATAAACAGTGAAAAACATAATCGTCATCTGCCGAAAAGAGCTGAAGAGTTATTTCGCCTCGCCCATCGCTTATGGGCTGATGGCCGTTTTCGCGGTGATCGCGGGCTATTTCTTCTACGTCATCACGGCCGTGTTCGTACAACGCGGCATGGAGTCCCAGATGATGGGCCGCGCCATGCCGATGGACCTGAACGAATGGGTCGTACGCGGGTTTCTCTCGAATGTCAGCGTAATCGGGTTGTTCCTCGTGCCCATGATCACCATGCGCCTCTTCGCCGAAGAGAAGCGCACGGGCACCATCGAACTGCTCGTGACTTCGCCGGTCAAGGACTCCGAAATCATCATCGGCAAATGGTTGGCGGCGCTGATGCTGTATTGCTCCATTCTGCTGATCTCCGCGATAAACCTCAGCCTGTTGTTTCTCTATGGCAAGCCGGACTGGAGGCCTATCCTGGTCGGCTATCTCGGATTGTTGCTGCAAGGCGCGTGCCTGTTGTCGATCGGGACTTTCATCTCCACAACCACGCGCAATCAGATCATCGCCGGTACGGCCACCTTTGCGGCGTGCCTGTTGTTGTGGGTTTTCGATTGGGTGAGCTACGAACAGGCGACATGGGCAAAGGTCATGTCCTATCTCTCCGTCGTCGCCCACTTCGAGCCGTTCGCGAAGGGCGTGATCGACACGAAAGATGTGATCTATTACCTCTCGATGACGTTCCTGGGTTTGTTTCTGACCGCGCGATCTCTGGAATCGCTGCGGTGGAGGTCGTAAATGAAAACGGACTGGATCAAGACAAGACAAACCAAGTACACCGCGTATGCCACGATTTACATCGCGGTGGTGATTGCCGTGCTGGCGCTCGCTAATTTCCTTGGAAACCGCCACAACAAATCCTACGATTCGACTTCCAATAAACGCTTCAGCCTTTCGGACCAGACTGAAAAAGTGGTCAAGAACCTGAAGCAGGAAGTCAAGGTCAGCTACTTCGATGTTTCCAGCCGCTTTACCGCGGCCAAGGATCTGCTGGACCGTTACTCCAACCTCTCTTCCAAGCTGAAGGTGAGTTACATCGATCCCTACAAAAACCCGCAGGCCGCGAAGGCGTCGGGAGTTCGCAGCGAAGGCCAGATCATCGTCGAATCCGGCACAAAGCGCGAGGATGCCCGCAGCCTCGCCGAAGAGGAAGTCACCGGCGCAATCATCCGCGCCATCAAGAGCGGCGATCGCAGCGCCTGCTTCGTCAAGGGCGCCGGCGAACACTCCACCGACGATTCGGGACGCGACGGCTACTCGCAATTCAAGGAATCGCTCGAGCGCAATAACTATAAAGTCCGCTCGATCTCGCTGCTGGAGAAGCCCGAGGTACCGAAAGACTGCACGATGCTGGTGATCGGCGGGCCGAAGCGCGATTACCTCAAACCCGCCGTCGACGCTCTTGCGGCATACGTCGAAGCAGGCGGCCGCGCAGCCTTTTTCCTCGATCCACCGTTGAAGCTCGGCCGTGAGGAGATCGACGAGAACGCGGCGTTGACGCAACTGCTTGCGAAGTGGGGCGTCACGCTCGATAAGAATCTGGTTCTGGACACCAGCGGCATCGGCCAGGTGTTTGGACTCAGCGCGGCCGTGCCGCTTGTCGTTTCTTACGAGACGCACCCGATCGTGCGTGAAATGAAAGAGACGGCCTCGGCGTTTCCGCTTGCGCGCTCGCTCGAAGCCAAGAGTACCGGAAAGGCGACCGCGGATCGGCTCTTTGCCACCACGGAGAACAGCTTCGCGACGGCGAACCTCAGCGCCACTGAGATCAAGCAGAGCCCGAACGATAAGAAGGGACCACTGACTTTGGGCGCGGCGGTCACCTTCGACACCGGCAACCAGACGAGCCCCGGCCGGGCCGTCGTCGTCGGCTCGTCGGGCTGGGTCGCCAACAGCATTTTCCGTTTCAACGGGAACCGCGACCTCGCGCTGAACATGGCAAATTGGCTTTCATCGGATGAAGATCTCATTTCGATCCGCCCGAAAGATCCCGAGGACCGGCGCCTCACCATGAGCCGTGCGCAGATGTCCACGCTCTTCTATCTCAGCGTGCTGTGCTTGCCCCTCCTGATCATCTTCTCCGGAATCTCGGTCTGGTGGCGCAGGAGGTAACGCATGCGCTTCAAAGGATTGCTCGCAGCCGCGGTTGTTCTCGCCGGGCTTGGCGGCGCGTTGTACTGGTCGAACAAGCATCAGCCGAAGGACGGAGCCACGCCCGCAACTCCGGTGACGAACATCGTTAAGATCGAAGCCGCCGATATTCAGAAAGTCGAATGGAAGCGCAAGGACACGCCCGCTCTCGTCCTGGAACACGATAAGAACGGCGATTGGACCATCACTGCTCCGGTCGCGCTGCGCGCCGATGCCGAGACCGCGAACGCTGCGGTCAACATGCTCGCTTCTCTGCCATCAGATAAGACGGTGGATGAAAAGCCCGCGGATCTGACGCAGTTCGGCTTCCAGCCCCCTGTCGCCGAGATTACGATCACGAAGAAGGACGGCAAGACGGTAATGGTTCTCGTCGGCGACGAAACGCCCACCGGAACCGAGACCTACATCAAGACGCGAGACGACGCGCGGGTCTTTACGATCACGCGCTACACCAAGGATCTGCTCGACAAGAAACTCGCCGACCTGCGCGACAAACGCCTGCTCGTCTTTGAGGTGGATAAGATCGCGCGCCTCGAGTTGCTCTCGAAGGGTCAGGCTACGGAGTTCGGCAAGAACAGCCGGGGCGATTGGAGCATCATCAAACCGAAGCCGATGCGCGCCGACGGAATGCAGGTGGATGAGTTGGTACGTAAGCTCCGCGAGGCGAAGATGGACCCTGCCGCTTCGGAAGAAGACGTGAAGAAGGCCGAGGTTTCATTCGGCGCAGCGGCGCCGGTCGGCGTCCTGAAACTCACCGATGCCAGCGGCACGCAGACGCTCGACGTCAGAAAGAACCAGGCCGATTATTACGCGCGTAGCAGCGTGATCGCGGGTGTCCATAAGATAGCTGCTGAGCTTGGCGCCGACCTC
Organism: Bryobacteraceae bacterium; assembly: GCA_963668605.1. Classification (GTDB taxonomy): domain Bacteria; phylum Acidobacteriota; class Terriglobia; order Bryobacterales; family Bryobacteraceae. The sequence continues at coordinate 6,122,703 of OY764903.1, read as the reverse complement.
GGCAAGACGGCTGGCGATTTCCGCAACCGCAAGCTCTTCGACTTCGGATTTAGCGATGTGACAAAGCTGGAGATCGGTGAAACCACGAAACTGAAACAGTTCCAGAAGTCGGGCGAAAAATGGATTTCGGGCGGGCAGGAAGTGGATGTTGTCGCGGTGCAGGCCTTGATCGACCGTCTGCGCGAAGCCGCCGCCGTGAAGTTTGTGGAGCAAGGCTTCACGACACCGTCTTTCGAGGTTTCACTCGCCTACGGCAAGAACACGGAAAAAGTACTTTTCGCGGCGGCAGGCGGCAAGACATTCGCCAAACGCGACGGCGATCCGGCAACCTACGAACTCGACGGCAAGACGCTCGAAGAACTGCAGAAGGCTGCGGCCGACGTAAAGCCAGCGCCGCCGTCCAAAGACGCAAAAAAGAAATAAACCAAATCGATGCACGGTCTTCTAACGGACCTCTATCAACTGACCATGGCGGCCGGCCATTTTCAGGCCGGCAAAAGCCGGGAGATTGCGACGTTCGAGTTGTTTGTCCGGCGGCTGCCGCAGAGCCGCAATTTCATCGTCGCGGCGGGCTTGCAGCAGGCCGTCGACTACTTGCTGAACCTGTCGTTCTCCACCGCTGAGATTGACTATCTGCGCGGTCTCCCGCAGTTCGCAAACGCGCCCAGCGCGTTCTTCGAAAGTCTCCGCAGCCTGCGTTTTACGGGCGATGTCGATGCCGTTCCGGAAGGTACGCCCGTCTTCGATGGCGAACCGATCCTCACGGTCCGCGCGCCCATCGTCGAAGCGCAAATCCCGGAAACGTTTCTACTCTCCACCATCAATTTCCAGTCGATGATCGCGACCAAGGCGGCGCGCCTGGCCGAAGCCGCCTGCGGCCGTGCGGTGGTGGAATTCGGAACGCGCCGCGCGCACGGACCCGAATCGGGCGTGTATGCGGGACGCGCTTCGTACATCGGCGGCTGCGTCGGCAGCAGCAATGTCGAGGCAGGCTTTCGTTTTGGCATTCCGGTCTTCGGCACGGCGGCCCACTCGTGGGTGCAGTCATTTGAAAGCGAGATGGAGTCGTTCCGGCAGTTGCAGATTCTGCTCGGCGAATCGACAGTCTATCTGATCGACACGTACGACACCATTGAAGGCGCAAAGCGCGCCGCCGCGCTGGGCCGTCCTATCTGGGGCGTGCGCCTCGACAGCGGCAATTTGTTCGATCTGTCCCGGGCCGTTCGTACGATCCTGGATGACGCGGACTTGCGCGATGCCAAGATCATGGCCACGGGCGACCTGAACGAGTACAAGATTCTCGAACTGATCGCCGCCGGCGTTCCGATCGATGCCTATGGCGTGGGCACTGAACTAGTCACCTCCGCGGATGCGCCCAGCCTCGGAGCGGTCTACAAGCTGGTGGAGTTGGAAGCAAACGGCGTAAGGCGTTATACCGCGAAATTCAGCTCCGACAAGCACACCATGCCCGGCGCCAAACAGATCTTCCGCTATCCGCGTCACGACGAGATCGCTTGTGCATGGGAGCAACCCGGGGTGGGGGGCCGCGCGCTACTGCGTCCGGTTTTGCGCAACGGTAAACTCGTGGAACCGCTTCCATCGTTGGGCAAAACACGGGAGGATACGGCCCGCAACCTGCAAAAACTTCCCAAGGCCTGCTTGAGCCTCTTCGCCCTCGAAGACCCATACAGCGTGCAATACACCCCACAACTGACCGCGCTGCTCGAGCAGACCAGGATCGGGATCGACGGAGGCGCCGAATGACGACGCTGTTTTTCGATGTCGATACGCAAATCGACTTTCTCTTTCCGGCGGGTGCGCTATATGTGCCCGGCGCCGAACGCATCGTGCCCGCCATTGCCCGGCTCAACCAGTACGCCGCCGCGCACGGCATTCCCCTCGTCTCAACGGTCGACGCGCACGCGGAGGATGACGCCGAGTTCGCGCATTGGCCCGCGCACTGCGTCGTTGGAACGGCCGGCCAACGCAAGCCGCAAGCGACGTTAGTGGCCGGTCAAGTGATCTTCGAGAAGGTGACGACGGATTGCTTCCTGAACGCGCAGCTTGCTCCGTTATTGGCGGGGTTCGAGGCGAAGCGTTACGTCGTCTATGGTGTTGTCACGGAGATCTGTGTGCGTTTCGCCGCCCTGGGTCTGCTACGCACAGGCAAGCGCGTCGAGGTCGTCACGGATGCTGTCCGTTGTCTCGATGATGCTGCTGCCGCCGCGTTTTTCCGCGAGTTCGAGACAAGTGGTGGCAAGCTCACCACGCTGAGCGCGGCCTGCGCCTAGGCCGGCCGGCATTCGTTGCTATTCTTTGAAAAAGGATGGGCCGCTCGTGCGCAAATACGCACTGGAACATGTCGCGGCACTGCTCGACAGGCTGACGTTGGAGGTCGAACACTCCCGCGCCGCACGCGATGTCGATGCCGTCCACGATCTGCGCGTAACCATCCGGCGTTTCGGGCAAAGCCTGCGGGTCTTCGCGCCCTACCTTCCGAAACACGCCGTCCGGCAAGTTCGCGCGCAACTGCACCACATCATGGAACTGGCCGGCGAGGTGCGCAATCGCGACATTACGATGGAGTTGCTCGTGGAGGCGAAGATGACAGCGCCGCATCAAGCCACCAAGCAGGATCGCGATCTCGCCATGCGCATCCTCGTATCTGAACTCGACCGCTGGTGTGTCGAACACGAAGCGGTTCGCTGGCGCGCCGCCCTGGAGTTGCCATCCGCATGAAATGGGACGACACCAAATCCGTGGAAGAGAGCGCGAGAGAGCGGTTGCCGCTGCTGTTCGCAAAATTCTATGCGGCCGGCCGCGAAGTCATCGAACACGAAGATGCCGCGACTCTGCATCAGTTCCGACTGCGCGGCAAACGCGTGCGCTACACGCTAGAACTCTTCTGCCCCGTTTACGGCCCGGGGCTCGACCAGCTTTTGAAAGGCTTGCGGCGCGCGCAAACCTCACTTGGTGAGATCAACGATTGCGCCACCGCGCACGATTTAGTGGCGAATCCGCAGTTTCACGATTGGCTCGCAGCGCGGCAAACCGTCCTGCACGACGCCTTCCGCAAGTACTGGCTGGATGAGTTCGACGCACCGGGACGCGAGCAACATTGGGTCCGTTATCTCCGCACCTACGCCCGACGAAAGCAGAACCCGAGACAATGAGCGCAAACCTGAAATCCCTGATCGGCAAGTTGAACGATACGGCGCGAAGCGCAATGGAGGGCGCGGCGACGCTGTGTTTCGCCCGCTCACACTACAACGTCGAGATCGAACATTTCCTGCTGCGGTTGTTGGATTCCCGCGACAGCGACGCTGCGCGCATCTTTCGCTATTTCGACGTCGAAGAGGTGCACCTCGCCGCGGAACTGACAGAGAGCCTCGACAAATTGCGCTCCGGAAACGCGCGCACTCCGGCGTTCAGTCCGCTGGTGGTACGGATGCTGGAACGCGCCTGGATCACGGCTTCTCTCGAACTCGGCGCCGCGCAGGTGCGCACGGGACACACGTTGCTCGCGCTCCTTTCAGAGGAAGAGTTGGCGCGGATGATGCGCGACATCAGCCGCGAATTGCAGAAGATCCAACCGGACAGACTGGCCGCCGATTTCGCCTCGATCGTCGCGGGTTCGCGTGAGAATATCCTGACGACCGCCCCGTCCGCTCCAGAACCGCAAGCCGCGCCGACCGCCACGCCGAACCTCGATCTTTACACTGTCAATATCACGGAGAATGCGCGCAACGGCAAGGTAGACCGGGTGCTGGGCCGCGATGCCGAGATCCGCCAGGTGATCGATATCCTGATGCGGCGGCGGCAGAACAATCCGATCTTGACCGGCGAGGCGGGCGTAGGCAAGACCGCTATCGTCGAAGGCTTCGCGCTGCGTATTGTGCATGGCGACGTTCCACCGTCGCTGCGCGATGTGTCAGTGCGCCTGCTCGACCTGACGCTGCTCCAGGCGGGTGCGGGCATCAAGGGTGAGTTTGAAAATCGTCTGAAGAGCTTGATCGAAGAGGTCAAGTCATCGCCGGCGCCCATCATTCTGTTCATCGACGAAGCGCACACCATGATCGGTGCGGGCGGCGCTCCGGGGCAAAGCGACGCAGCGAACATCCTGAAACCGGCGTTGGCGCGCGGCGAACTGCGCACCATTGCGGCGACGACCTGGTCGGAATACAAACGTTCGTTTGAAAAAGATCCGGCGCTCGCCCGCCGCTTTCAGGTCGTGAAGGTAGAGGAACCTTCAGAGGAACTTTGCCTGCTGATGATGCGCGGCGTCTCGGCGGCGCTCGAGCGCCACCACGGTGTGCGCATTCTCGAAGAAGCTTCAGAAGCGGCAGTGCGCTTGTCGCACCGCTATGTGGCGGGACGCCAACTGCCGGACAAGGCGATCAGCGTGCTCGATACCGCCTGCGCGCGCTTATCGCTGAGCCAGACTTCCATGCCGGTTCCGATCGAGGACGCCATGCGCGAGTTGGACGACCTCACGGCACAGGAACGCAATCTGCGACGCGAATCCGCGGCGGGCGCGGACCATGCCGAGCAACTGAGGAAAGTGAGTTTGCGCAAAGCGGAGTTGCAGGCGAGCCTGCGCGAACTGCGCGAGCGCTTCGTGCTGGTGAAGCAGTTGGTCGCCGAAATTCGTGAAGTACGCGCGCAACTTGAGAGCGCTTCGATTTCGTCCAACGGCGATACGAAGGCAAAACTGCTGCGGCTGAATGCGGAGTTGGATGCGCTGCAAGGCGGCCAGCCGTTGCTGAGGCCGTGCGTCGACGGCCAACTTGTCAGCGAAGTGATTTCGCAATGGACCGGAATCCCCGTGGGCAACATGCTCAAGGATGAACTGCGCGCGGTACTCGATCTGGAGCGAGCCCTAGGCGAACGAGTCATCGGCCAACCGGAAGCGTTGGAGACGATCGCGCGGCGCATCCGCACTTCGCGCGCGCGGCTGGAAGATCCCAATAAGCCCGTCGGCGTGTTCCTGCTGGCCGGACCGAGCGGCGTGGGCAAGACCGAAACGGCGCTCGCGCTCGCCGACCTGCTCTACGGCGGAGAGCGCAATCTGTTTTCGCTGAGCATGTCGGAATTTCAGGAAGCGCACACCGTGTCGGTTTTGAAAGGCGCGCCGCCCGGTTATGTGGGCTACGACGAAGGCGGCGTGTTGACCGAGGCCGTGCGCCGCCGGCCCTATTCTGTCGTGCTGCTGGATGAAGTGGAAAAGGCGCATCCCGATGTGTTGGAACTCTTCATCCAGGTATTCGACAAGGGCATGATGGAAGACGGCAAAGGCCGCGAAATCGATTTCCGCAATACGGTGATTCTGCTAACGTCGGCTGCGCCCGTGGCTGAGTTGACGCGGCTCTTCAAATCGTCTTTTCTGCACCTGCTGGTGACGGTGCAGTATCAGCCGGTGCGCGACGAAGCGCTATGCAAAATCGTCGAGTTGAAGCTGGACAAGATCCGTCAGCGTTTGCGGGAGAATCACCGCATCGAATTTTCCTGGGACGATTCGCTGGCCGCGCAGATCGCGCGCCGTTCGATGGAAGTGGAAGGCGGAGCGCGCAATGTCGATCACATTTTGACAAACACATTGTTGCCGGGCATCTCGCGTGAAATTTTATCGCGACTTGCCGATGGCGTGAAGCTATCGGCCGTGCGCGTGGGACTTGGCGCGGACGGCAGCATCGAGTTTTGCTAGGAAATTGCTCTTCTCGCGCGCATCCGTAACGCCACTACGACCGCGACGACGAGGCCCAGCGCCAATCCGGCAGCCCATAGATAGCCGTGAAGTTGATCCGAAAGCCGGCTCCATTGCTCGCCGAGGAAGTAGCCCAGCGTGATGAAACTGAGCGACCAAAGCAGCGCGCCGCTGTAAGCGAAGAGCGCGAACACCGGGAACTCCAACCACGACGCACCAGCGACATAGGCGGTGAAATGGCGAACGCCTGGAATATAGTAGCCGATCAACAGCGTCCAGCGGCCGAAGCGTTCAAACCAGTTGTGCACCATGGCGAGGCGCGCGTCGGTGAGGTGGATGTATTTGCCGTAGCGGTGCAACAGCGAGAGCCCGATCGTGCGGCCGAGCACATAGCTCAGCGTGATGCCGCAGGCGCTGCCCAGAAAGGCCGTCGCCGCGGCGGAGTAGCCGTTCAGCGTGCCTTTGAAAATCAGATAGCCGGTGAACGTAAGCAACGTTTCATCGGGCACGGGGAGCCCGACGATTCCCAGCATCAGCAAGACGAAAATCGCCGTGTATCCGTATGTCGTGACCCAGGCGAGCGCCGTTTCCGTCACGCAGTCTATTTCTCCAGCAAAAAGTGGCCGACAAACATGGCGTCGATGCCGGACGAGTAAAAGCTGCGTACGGCGTCGCGCGGCGAACTGACGAGCGGATCGCCGAACAGATTGAATGAGGTGTTGTAGAGCACGGGCAGTCCCGTCTTTTCGCCGGCCGCATGCAGCAGCCGCCAGAACAGTGGATTATCTTCGCGGGAGACGGCATGGACACGCACGTAATCGGGGCCCAGCAGCGCCGGGCGGAATGTCTCGCGATGCTCCGCCTTCACACGGCCCACGGTGGCGATGTAACGGGCATTCGGTCCCACATCAAAATACTGCGCCGCCAGTTCGGCGGGCACCGACGCGGCGAACTTACGGAATGGCTCTCGGTGCTTAATGTAGATGTTCAGGTTCTCGTTCGAATACGGGTCAAGCGGCGATGCGAGAATGCTGCGGTTGCCGAGCGCGCGCGGGCCGAATTCGGTGTGCCCGTGCATCCACGCGACAATCTTGTTGTCCGTGATCTGCGAAACCGCGCTCGCGATCAGGTCTTCTGTGGTGAGCAGGTACTTAAAGCGCAGTTTGCAGTTTTCGAGAACCTTCTTGATATCTTCGGCCGAGTATTCGGGACCGAGGCAGAGATTGCCGACAGAGGCGTGCGCGGTTTCGTGATAAACGTGGTGCCAGGCGTGAAGCACCGCGCCGATCGCGCTTCCCGCATTGCCAGCCGCCGGTTGCACATAGACGTTTTTCCAAGCGCCGGAGTTTTCGAGGGCCGCGACCAGGAGGACGTTCAGCGCAAGGCCTCCGCCCAGACAGAGGTTTTCGCCGCTCCCGGCCATCCGCAACGCAGTTTTCTCAGTCGCCTTCTGGACGCCGGCGGCTATCGCGGGTTTCAGCCTCTCGGGAACTGCGTCGCCGTCCTCGAGGCCGAGGCGTGAATAGAATTTTGCGCTGAACCCGCCGTGGCGAATCCGGTCTCCGTGGAAGAACGTACGATCGACCTGCGGCCATCCGTCCTGCTGGTTGCCGAGGATTTCCAGGAAGAGGTCCACGAAACAAGTGTCGCCGTTGGTGGAGAGCCACTGCAGTTTGTGCTCGTCAGCGTCGGGCTTGAAGCCGACCAAGCTGGTGACGCGGCTGTACAGATCGCCGAGCGAGTCGGGGTAAAAGGCTTCTCGCTCGATTTCCAGATGCGTTCCGTTGGCCTTCCAGAGCGCGCCACAACGAAAGTCGCCCATGCGGTCGAGCGTGAGAACCGTCGCCTGATCGAACGGAGAACTGTAGTAGGCTGACGCCGCGTGTGCGGCATGGTGCTCCACCAGCACAATGCGGGCATTTGGAAAACGGGAACGGATGTGAAGATGCAGGGATCGTTCGGCATCGTGTGCCAGCGGGCGCACGATCGCGATACAGTCCACCTCGTCGGCGGTCGATTTCGCAAGCCTCAGGCACGTTGCGATGGTCTCTTCCGGAAGGTGGTGCTGGCTCTCGTGGCGCGAGACTTTCACCTGCTCGATGGCCGCCGCCAGCTTGCCGTCTTTCAGTACCGCGCAAGCCGTGTCTTTCAACATCCCGCCAATGCCGAGAATCGTCATTTAGCGCCCTTCCCTTTTTGCGCTTTCTCGATTTTGACCCAGGTGTCGCGCAGAGTCACCGTGCGGTTTAACACGAGTCTCTCCGGCGTCGAATCCTTGTCAACGCAGAAGTAGCCCAAGCGTTCGAATTGGTAGCCGGCGCCGGGCTTCGCGTTGCTCAGACTGGGTTCGAGCTTCGCATCCGCCACGACTTCGAGTGAATTCGGATTCAGATTGGCGGTGAAATCCCGGCCTTCGGTCTCCTCGTTCGGGTTTTCGCGCGCAAAGAGATTATCGTACAGGCGGACTTCCGCGGCGATGGCGTGCGCGGCCGAGACCCAGTGAATGGTGGACTTCACCTTGCGGCCGTCCGGTGCGTCGCCTCCGCGGGTCGCGGGGTCGTAGGTGCAGTGGACTTCCACTACCTCGTCCTGTTCGTTTTTCACAACACTCGTGCACGTGACGAAGTAGCCGTAGCGCAGCCGCACTTCGCGGCCGGGCGAGAGGCGGTAATACTGTTTGGAAGGGTTTTCCCGGAAATCGTCCTGCTCGATGTAGAGCACTTTGGAGAACGGCACCTTGCGAGTGCCGGCGGCCGGATCCTCAGGGTTGTTGACCGCGTCCATCTCTTCGACCAAGTCCTCGGGATAGTTGTCGATGACGACTTTCAAGGGTCTCAGCACGGCCATCACCCGGAGCGCGCGTTTGTTCAGGTCTTCGCGGACAGCGTGTTCGAGCAGTCCGAACTCGATGGTGCCGTTCGTCTTGGAGACACCGATGCGACCGCAGAACGTGCGTAGCGCTTCCGGCGTGTAGCCGCGGCGGCGAATTCCGGAGAGGGTCGGCATCCGGGGATCGTCCCAGCCGGATACATGCTTGTTCTGCACCAGTGCAAGCAACTTGCGCTTGCTCAATAGCGTGTATGTCAGGTTGAGGCGGTCAAACTCGATCTGCTGGGGATGATAGATGCCGAGTTGCTCGACGTACCAGTCGTACAGCGGCCGGTGATCTTCGAATTCGAGCGTACAGATGGAGTGCGTGATCCGCTCGATGGAGTCCGATTCGCCGTGGGTGTAATCGTACATCGGGTAGATGCACCACTTGTCGCCCGTGCGGTGGTGCTCAGCGTGAAGGATCCGATACATCACCGGGTCCCTCATGTTGAAGTTGGGCGACGCCATGTCGATCTTTGCGCGCAGGGTGCGAGAACCATCGGGAAATTCGCCGGCCTTCATGCGCTCGAACAGATCGAGGTTTTCCGCAATGGAGCGATTGCGGTACGGGCTCTCCTTGCCGGGTTCCGTCAGCGTGCCGCGGTATTGGCGGATCTCGTCACCGGTCAGATCGCAGACGTAGGCCTTGCCGGCTTTGGTCAGTTGTACGGCCCAGTCGTAGAGTTGCTGGAAGTAGTCCGATGCATAGAAGAGGCGGTCTTCCCAATCGAAGCCGAGCCAGCGGACGTCTTCAATGATCGAATCGACGTACTCTACTTCTTCCTTGCACGGATTGGTGTCGTCGAAACGGAGATTGCATTTGCCGCCGAATTCCTCGGCCAAGCCGAAGTTGAGGCAGATCGATTTCGCGTGCCCGATGTGCAGGTAGCCGTTCGGCTCCGGAGGAAAGCGGGTATGCACACGCCCGTCGAATTTGCCAGTCTTCAGATCCTCGATGACGATGTCACGGACAAAGTTAGAGGGACGAGCGGCGGTTTCCTGATTGTTTATGTTGTCGGTCATCGATTTTGCTAAGCCTCACTGCAGTTTCTGAATGGCCTGATCAATGCGCTCGAGACAGGCCTCCCGGCCCAGCACTTCGAGAGTTTCGAACAAGGGCGGCGCGTTCTTGCGCCCGCACACGGCCACGCGGATTGGTTGAAACATCTGGCCGGCCTTGACGCCCAAAGTGGCCGCTTCGGCCCGCAGGGCTGCATCCAGGGAATCGTGTCTGAATTCGACCGGTTCCAGGACCTGGCGGGCACGCTGGAGTACTTTCAGCGCCATCACCGCGTCACCTTTCTGCGGGATGAGTTCTTCAGCCGGATAGGGTGGCAACTGTTTGGCGAAGAGGAAGTCCGCAACCGTGGCCACGTCGCGCAGGGTCTTGATTCGTTCCCGGATCAATGGCGCGATTTGCAGCAGTCTGGCAGGCTCGACATCGAACCCGGCGGCGCGCACCCACGGTTGCAACTGTTTGCTCAGCTCTTCGACGGACAACCCCATAATGTGCTGCCCGTTCAGCCAGAGCGCTTTCGGGTCGATGGGGTCTTCCTCGGTGAAGTTGACCACCGCATTACTGCGGTTTACGCCCGCGAAGGAGAATACGTCGATCAACTCCTGGCGGGTCATCAGTTCGCGGTCGTCCTTCGGGGACCAACCGAGCAGGCAGAGAAAATTGATGTAGGTGTGCGGCAGGAAACCGGCGTCGCGGTAGGTCGTGACGCTCACCACCGGACCGTGCTTGCGCTTGGACAACTTGGCGCCGTCCGGAGCGATCAGAAGAGGTAGGTGCGCGAATTCCGGCACCTCGCCACCGAGCGCCGCGAAGATGAGGACGTGCTTGAAGGTGTTGGTTAGGTGGTCCTGCCCGCGAATGATGTGCGAGATCTTTAGGTCCGCGTCATCGGCACAGGACGCCATGTGATAGGTCGGCATCCCATTGCTGCGCAGGAGCGCAAAGTCCTCAATGTCGTCGGCCTCTTTGGACTGTTCTCCGTAAACGAGGTCTTTGAACTTGACGGTGCGGTCTTCGCCGCGGGGAACGCGGAATCGCAGAACAAAAGGCTCGCCGGCCCCGGCTCGGCGGTCGCTCTCTTCCTTGCTGAGTTCGCGCATCCCGGGGTTGAAGAGCCAGGTACGGCCTTCCTCGCGGGATTTGTCTTCCGTGTCCGCCTGCGCGGGCGTGAAATCGCGATAGGCGGAGCCTTTGTCGAAAATTGCCTGCGCCAGCTTGCGGTGCAAGTCGAGACGCTCGGACTGGCGGTAGAACTCGTCCCAACCGAGGTCGAGCCAGTTCAGGCCGTCGAAGATGGAGTCGAGCGACGCCTGTGTATTGCGCTCGACGTCGGTGTCGTCGATCCGCAGAATCATAGTGCCGCCGTTGTGGCGCGCGTACAGCCAGTTAAAAATAAACGTTCTTGCGCTACCGATATGCAGATATCCGGTAGGAGAGGGGGCAAAACGAACTCGAAGCATGAACTCCCAGTATACCGGACCAGCGGCGATATTGATTTCAGATATTAGACTCCCAAAGGAATCGGGCAGGCTGCTCTGATATAATTGAGGAGATCATCTAGTCCCCAAGGAGATACTCTGTAATGGCAATTAAGGTAGGAATTAACGGTTTTGGACGCATCGGCCGCAACGTAGTTCGCGCCGGCATGAACAACCCGAACGTGGAATTTGTGGCGGCCAACGATTTGACCGACACCAAGACTTTGGCTCACTTGCTGAAGTACGATTCGACCCTCGGCCAGTTGCATGCCGACGTCAAGGCGGAAGCGGACGGAATCGTCATCAACGGCAAGAAAATCAAGATTTTCGCGACGAAGGATCCGGCCGAGATCGATTGGGCCAGCGTCGGCGCGCAGGTTGTTGTGGAATCCACAGGCCGCTTCACAGCGAAAGAAGATGCCGCCAAGCATCTGCGTGGCACTGTGAAGAAGGTCATCATCTCCGCTCCGGCGAAGAACGAAGACGTCACCCTCGTGCTCGGCGTGAATGATGCCGCCTACGACGCTTCGAAGCACAACGTGATCTCGAACGCCTCCTGCACCACGAACTGCCTCGCACCCGTCGTCAAAGTGCTGCAAGAGAAGTTCGGCATCGAGCACGGTTCGATGACGACGATCCACAGCTACACCAACGACCAGCCTGTGCTCGACTTCCCGCACAAAGACCTGCGCCGTGCGCGCGCCGCCGCGATCAACATGATCCCGACTTCGACGGGCGCAGCCAAGGCGATCGGCCTCGTCGTGCCGGAGTTGAAAGGCAAGCTCGACGGTTATTCGATGCGCGTTCCCACCCCCGACGTTTCCGTCGTGGACTTCGTGGCCGTGCTGAAGACCGCCACCACTGCTGAAGCGATCAACGCCGCGCTGAAGGCCGCCTCCGAAGGCGAACTGAAGGGCATCCTCGGATACACCGAAGACCCGGTGGTTTCCTCCGATATGCTGCACAACCCGAACAGCTCGATCGTCGACGCGCAGTTGACGAAGGTGATCGGTGGAACGCTGGCGAAGGTTGTGGCATGGTACGACAACGAGTGGGGCTACTCCTGCCGCGTGGTCGACCTGATCGAGTTCCTGGCCAAAAAGGGACTCTAGTTTACGTTTGCTGAGTTGCGGGGGGCGGCTCCCCTGAGCCGCAACCCGACCCCCAGGTCGGGTTTGGCCGGGTCAAGGGACCCGGCGCGGTCCAAGGGGACCGCCCCCCATAAACCATTAGTTTACTGGTCTATTGAAAACAAGACGGCGGGCGTCGACCTTTGGGGTCAGCGCCCGCCGTCTTGTTTTTTGGGTGAAAATGGAGATCGCTTATGGATGAGAATCGTATCGTTGCCGCGCTACGCCGCCGCACGGCGCCAACCGCCCGCGGCATGACGCTCGGCATCGGGGACGATTGCGCCATCTTCCGGCCGAGCGGCGCGCGCGACGAACTCGTCTTCACGACAGACATGCTGATTGAGGACGTGCATTTTCGCGCGGCCACGCATCGTCCGGCTGAAATCGGTTGGAAGGCCCTGGCGCGCGGCCTCAGCGACATTGCCGCCATGGGCGCGACGCCGCGCTTCTGCCTGCTCTCGCTGGCATTGCCGGAGTGGGCTGGAAGCCCCTGGATCCAACGTTTCTACGGCGGTCTCTTGAAATTGGCGCAATTGCACTCCGTCACGCTGGCGGGCGGCGACCTGGCTCACGCCTCGACGCTGCTCTGCGACATCGTCGTGTGCGGGTCGCTTCCGCGCGGCACTGCGCTGCGCCGCGCGGGCGCCCGGCCGGGCGATTTCGTCTACGTCTCCGGCGCACTGGGCGGAGCGGCGCTTGGCCTCGAATCGGGAAAAGGCGCGGCGTGGCGGCGCCATCTCAAACCAGAGCCACGCATCGCACTCGGCCTATATCTCCGCGAGACGCTGCGCGCCAGTGCGGCCATGGATCTGAGCGACGGCATCTCGCTCGATCTCAAGCGCCTATGCCTCGAATCGGGCGTCTCGGCGGAACTCAATGAGCCGATCCCCGTCTTCCACGGCGCAACGCTCGACCACGCGCTGCACGGCGGCGAAGACTACGAGTTGCTCTTCACCGTGCGGCCGGGGACGAAGGTTCCCGCGACACACGCGGGCCTGCCGTTGACGCGCATCGGAACTATCCGCGCGGGCAAGCCCGGAAACGTCGCGCTCTTCGGGCGTCCGCTTGCCGCACGCGGCTACGATCATTTTCGGGACAGGACGGGAGTGTGACCGCCAGTACTGACGAAAAGCGGTGGAATCGCAGCCTCCGGTCACTCTCGTTCCCGGCACCGTTTCCCGGCACCATTATGAAGCGTGGCGCCCGGTGTGGCGATCCGAATTACGCAGATGAATTAGCAGTGCCGCGAGCGCGAGCGACCGGAGGCGGGAATGCTCCGATCCCCTGGAACGTTCCACAATCATCAACAAAGAGTGGTGAAATCGCTAAGCTGAGCGCTACAACTTCAGTGCGGACAAGGCTTCCTGAATCTGCGGGTCGCGTTGCGCTTCGATTTCATCGCCCTTTTCCACGCCGAGCGCCTGATTGAAAATCTCCTGATGCAGCCGGCTGCGGATCCATTCGCGATCCACCGACCACTCGCCCACGCCGGGACGAATGTTGCGCGGCGCGAGAAAACCCTGAAACTCGTCGAGCAGCGCGGGGGTCGCCTCGAACTTCTCGTCGACCTTGTGCTTGCGCAGATACTCGGTGGCGAAGCTGGCAAACGATCCGCTGGCGTCCAAGGCGACACGCAGGCGTGAGTATCCCGCAGGCCGAACCGCCACATCCGGCTGGATGCCGTACTTCCTGCCGCTCGCTTCGACAGCGCCGCCGAGTTGCGTCCCGGCAAGCGGGCGCTGAATCGAGCGGCCTTGTGGCGTGTAGTAAAACGCCGTGGTGAGCGCCAGCGCGGCGCCTTGCGAAAGCGGCGTGACGCTTTGCACCAAGCCTTTGCCATATGTCGGTTCACCGGCGATCACCGCGCGTTTGTGGTCCTGGAGCGCTCCGGCGACGATCTCCGACGCGCTCGCGCTCTTCTCGTTGACGATCAGCGCGAGCGCAAAGCGATATGGTTTGGCGTTCGCCGGCACTTTGACCTCCTCGCCTTTCACGCTGCGTCCACGCACGCTCAGAATCTTTTGATCCGGTTCGAGGAACAACGCGGCGGTATCGAGCGCCGCATTCAAAACGCCGCCGGGATTGTTGCGCAGATCGAGTACGAGGCCGCGCAGGTTTGCGCCACCCAATTTCTCGATCGCATCCCGAATCTGCGCGCCGGTCTTTTCATCGAAGCTCGCCACACGCAGGTAGCCAACGTCCGGGCGCAGCAAGAATGCGCGGTCGACGCTGGGCGCCTGCATCTCCTCGGGCGTCATCACGAACTGAAGCAAGCGCACGTTGCCCGGTCTGCGCACATCGAGTCTGGCCTGCCCCTGACGCGTCTGGCTCAACACTTCCACCAGTTGATCGATGTCGAGCAGATCGAGACGGATGTTATTCACCGCCAGAATTTCGTCGCCGGGCGCAATGCCCGATTTCGCCGAAGGCGTGCCGGGCAGCGTCTGCAACACAATCACGCGCCCCGGCAGGACGGAGACCACACTGCCGAACCCCTTACTCGTCGATTTCTCCATGCGCTGAAGTTGCTCGAATTGCACCGGATCGAAAAAGACGGAGTGCGGGTCGAGGCGGCGCAACATGCCGGGAATTGCACCTTCATAGATCGCCTTGGCCGGCTGCACTGGGTCCGCGGCCTGGCTCTGCACAGTCGTGAGCACATCCACGAAGCGCTTGACTTCATTGGAGAGGTCGTCGGAAAAAAGCAGGAATGCAACTAGCAGCGGGAACATCTTAGCGTGTGTAGCGCGTCGCCTTTCGTGATTCGTGGCGTTCGAGCGCCAACTCGATCAGATGGTCCAAGAGCGCGCCATAGGCGATTCCGTCATGCTGCCACATCTTCGGAAACATACTGATCGAGGTGAAGCCGGGAATCGTATTGATCTCGTTGATGTAAACCTGTCCCGTCGCCGCTTCGAGCAAAAAGTCGACCCGCGCCATGCCTTCGCACTCGACCGCCTGGTAGCAGTCCACCGCAAGCCGCCGCACCTCTGCGATCTGCTCCGGAGCGATCCGTGCCGGGAGGTGGAACTTCGCCTTGTCGAGCAGGTATTTGTCCTCGTAGTCGTAGAACGCCCTCGAAGGAATCACTTCGCACGGTTGCGAGGCGCTGGGCTCGGCATTGCCCATCACGGAGCACTCCAATTCCATACCGATGATCGCGCGCTCGACAATCACCTTGCGGTCATACTGCGCGGCATATTCGAGAGCAGTTTCAAGTTCGGCGCGATCGTTCACCTTGCTAATGCCGACCGAGGAGCCCAGGTTGGCCGGCTTGACGAACATCGGGAAACGCAACGCGCCGCAGACCGCGCCGGCGTCGAGGTTGCCGCGGAAGACGGTAACCCACTCGACGACCGGCAACCCGCGCTCGCGGCAAACACGCTTGAGCATCTCTTTGTCCATCGACAGCGACGACGCCAGGACGCCCGGCCCAACGTACGGCAAGTCCGCCAACTCCAGCAATCCTTGCATCGTGCCGTCTTCGCCGAAAGTGCCGTGCAGCGCTGGAAACACGACGTCGATTCCTGGATTGCCGCCGGGCTCCGGTAGAATCGGGCCTGGCTCCCACTTGCCTTGCATCGAGATGAAGTAATCGCGGACCTCGTATTTTTGCGGGTCCAGCGCACTCCGGATCGAGGCGGCCGAACGGAGCGAGACCTCATGCTCGCCGCTTCGTCCGCCGGAAATCAGTGCAACTCGTATCTTCAAAGAATCCTCTTTCCGAGGGCCGACATCACCAACTCCACGGCCAACTCGGCCGTACGGTTGACCTCGTCGATCACCGGGTTTACTTCCACCACTTCCATCGAAAGCATCCGCCCGCTATCGCATAGGATCTCCATCGCCAGATGAGCCTCGCGATAGGTCAACCCGCCCTTGACCGGCGTACCGACGCCGGGCGCCGAAAGCGGATCGAGCGCGTCCATATCGAGCGAGACGTGAAAACCAGCCGTATCCTGCGAAGCAATCTGGATCGCCTCCCGCATCACGGCGCGCATCCCGCGCTCGTCGATGTCGCGCATTGTAAACGCCCGCACGCCGGACCGCTTTACGATCGGACGCTCCATGATGTCGACGTCGCGGATGCCCACCAGGGCTACACGTTTCGGATTCACTTTCGGCGCGAAATCGAAAATCCGGGTCAAGGCGACGGGGCCGCGCCCGATGATGCAGGCCAGCGGCATGCCATGGACATTGCCGCTCGGGCTGCTCTGCGGCGTATTCATATCGGTGTGCGCATCGATCCAGATCAGGCCCAGTTCCCCGCCCTGCGCACGCAAGCGCCGCGCCATGCCGGAGACAGTGCCCACGGCCACCGAATGATCGCCGCCCAACACCAGCGGAAAGCAACCCTGCGCGGCGCTATTCTCCACCAGTTCCGCCAAGCTGGTGCACGCGCTAGCGATCTGCGGCAGGAACTTCGCGCGCTTCGGTCCGCCCGGCAGGCTCTCGGGCTGCTCCACAACGATATTGCCGAGATCGCGGACTTCATAGCCGAGGTCGCGCAAGCGTTGCTGGAGGTTGGCAACTCGGACCGCCGATGGGCCCATATCGACGCCGCGCCGGCCAGCGCCCAGATCGAGGGGCGCGCCGATGACGGCAATGGCGGATGGACGCATGGGCTGCCCCTATGGCTTTGTCCTGTTCAGCATTCGCGGAAATGCGATCGTTTCACGTACGTGATCGAGGCCGCAGATCCACGCCACGCAGCGCTCCACGCCCATGCCGAAGCCGCCGTGCGGAACGCCACCGAAGCGGCGCAAATCGAGATACCACTCGAACGCCTCTTTTGGCAGGTTGTGTTCGGCCAGGCGCTTCTCGAGCAACTCCAGATTGTGGACGCGCTGGCCTCCGCCGATGATCTCGCCGTAGCCTTCGGGCGCGAGCACATCGACGCCCAGCACGACTTCCGGCCGTTCCGGATCCGGCTCGAAATAGAACGCCTTGATCTCCGTGGGATAGCGGTCGACCATTAGCGGCCGGTCGAGGTCTTCACCCAGCAGCGTCTCATCGGTGCCGCCGAAATCGCCGCCCCACTGGATTTCACTGTGCTTCGTCTTGAGCAGTTCTACAGCGGCGTCGTAGCTCATGCGCGGGAACGGAGCCTTGACGGATTCAAGTTTCGACACGTCGCGTTCGAGCACGGCAAGTTCTGGCCGGCGATTCTCCAGAACGCGCTGCACTACGAAAACCACCAGCTCTTCGGCCACGCGCTTGACGTCTTCGAGCGTAGCGTAGGCCATCTCCGGCTCCACCATCCAAAACTCAGTGAGATGGCGGCGCGTCTTCGACTTTTCCGCGCGGAACGTCGGCCCGAAACAGTAGCTCTTGCCGAACGCCATCGCGGTCGCCTCGTTATAGAGCTGGCCCGATTGCGTCAGATAGACCTTCTCTTCGTCGAAGTAATTCACTTCGAAGAGGCTCGTCGTGCCTTCGCAGGCGGCCGGCGTGAAGATCGGCGTATCCACCAGAGTGAAGCCGTTCGAGTCGAAATAGTCCCGGATGGCCTTGATGATCTCGTGGCGCACTCGGATCACCGCGTGCTGGCGGCGGCTGCGCAGCCACAGATGGCGATGATCCATCAGGAACTCGATGCCGTGATCCTTCGGCGTGATCGGGTAGGGATGCGATTCCGGCACGCGGCTGAGAATCTGCGCGCTTTCGACGTCCAACTCGAAGCCTCCAGCGGCGCGTTGTTCGGCACGCAGCTTGCCGGTGACGATCAGCGACGACTCTTGTGTCAAATTCTTGAGCGCTTCGAACGTCTCCTCGGGCAGCGCACTTTTCACAGCGACGCATTGCAGAATGCCCGATCCATCGCGCATCTGCGGGAAAACAATCTTGCCTGATTTGCGCAGGTTATACAGCCAGCCTGCGATCTCGACAGTCTCGCCGGCGTGGTTCGCGGCGTCTGCGATTCTGACTCGGGGTACCGAACTCATAGATATCTCTCCAATGTTTCAAAGACACGAGCGGCTTCTTCGACGGGATGCTGCAAGTCCGCCGCCTCCTTCAACTCAAGCAGCAGCGGAACCGGATGGGTGCACGAGTGCACGAGCGGTATGGCTTTGTGCCAGTCGATACCGGTCGCGCCGGCGCCGGGCACTGGAAACAAGTGACGGTCTTCCTTGCCATCGTTATCATGGAGATGCGTCGAGCGGATACGCGGCTTCATGATCGCGAACTCGTGCTCGACGCCCGCGCCGATGTGCGCGTGCCCGATGTCAAAGCAGTAGTTCAGCTTAAGGTGCGTCACCTGCAAAAACCCTTCGAGCCGTTCGGCCGACGAGAAGCCGTTCGGCGTGTTCTCGAGCAGCACTTCGACGCCGCGCTGGTGCGCAAAGAGCTTGATCTCTTCCAGAGCCGTGAAGGCCGCTTCGACCTTCTGCTCGCTGAACTCCTCGCCGACCGTGCCGATGTGTTGAATCAGGTAGCGGCACGGAATCTGCTCGGCGATTTCGATGGCGCGCTTGATCTCGTCGACCACAACAACGCGCTTGGATTTCGTCGTTTCGGTGATCGAAAGTATGGACTGCGGTCCCGACCGGCCCCATACGTCATCGGTGAAAAGTGGCGCGTGCATCGAGTGCAACTGCAACTGGGAGTCGCGGAACCAGGCGGCCAGATCGCTCATCTGCGCGGGGTCGCGCCAATCGAGATGCTGTTTGGCACAGAAGATCTCGACCGCGGGAATGCCCGCCTGCCAGATACGGTCCAGCCATACGGTGGTCAACCTGTGGTTGACGAAAAGATGTGTGGAGAGAACGTGATTCATCGATTTTCTTTCGGCGCGCTAATAGCCTAGAGCGTTGCCTTCCACGCGCGAATCCGCGGCGCCTTCGAGCCACCCGCCCTGCACCACGATCGCCGCGATCTCGCACATTGTGCTTACGCGCTCGACCACGTGCCCACGCGCTCGCAGCAGCGCTTCGGTATCGGGCGAAAAGCCGGGTTCCATGTAAAGCTTGTCCGGCATCCACTGATGATGGAAGCGCGGACGGTTCACTGCGTCCTGAATATTCATCCCGAAATCGAGGACGTTCAAAATCACTTGCAGCACGCTACTGATGATGCGCGAGCCGCCCGGTGTGCCCACAACCATGTAGAGTTTGTTGTCGCGCAGCACAATCGTGGGCGTCATCGACGAGAGCGGGTGCTTGCCGGGTTGGATCGCATTGGCCTCGCCCTGAATCAGACCGAACATGTTCGGAGTGCCCGGCTTCACGCTGAAGTCGTCCATCTCATTGTTCATCAGGACGCCGATGCCGGGCACCGTGACGCCGGAGCCGTAGCCACCGTTGAGCGTATAAGTCACCGCGACCGCATTGCCCGCGGCGTCCACGACGGAGTAATGTGTCGTTTCCGCGCTCTCATAGCGCGACAGGTCGCCGGGGCGGACGTTACTGCTGGGCGTGGCCTTTTCGCGATCGATCGAGGCGCGCAGCTTTGCGATGTACTGCTTGTTCAAAAGCGCCTTGACGGGCACCTTGAAAAAATCGGGGTCGGCCACGTACTCGCTGCGGTCGGCGTAGTAGCGCCGCATCGCTTCCGCCGTGTAGTGGATGGCATTCGCCGAACCCGCTCCGCCCTTTTCGTAGCCGCTGCCTTCGAGCATGCCCAGCATCTGCAGAATGCCGAGGCCGCCGGAGCTGGGCGGAGGAGCCGAGATAATGTGGAAACCCTTGTAGTCGCCTTCCAGCGTCTTACGCTCCACCACCTGATAATTCTTGAGATCTTCGAGCGTGATGATGCCACCGTGCGCGGCCATCTCCTTCGCAAGCAGGCGCGCCGTTTCGCCCTCATAAAAATCGCGTGCGCCCTGCTGTTGAATGCGTGCGAGCGTGCGGCCCAACTCCGGCTGTAGCAGGATCTCGCCCACTTCAAAGAACTTTCCGTCGCGCTGGAAGATGCGGCGCGATTCCGGGAACTTCGCCAGATTCTTGCTGTTGCGCAAACTGTTCGATAGCCCGTAGGAGACCGGAAAGCCTTTCGAGGCCAGTTGCACGGCGGGATTCAGCAGATCCCTCCACGCCGCCTTCCCATACTTCTTGTGCGCGTACTCGAATCCCCCCACGCTGCCCGGCACGCCCGGGGCGCGCCAACCACTGATGCTTCCGCCGGTCGAATTCCCGGAGGCGTCCAGGTACATATTGCGTGTGGCCCGGCCGGGCGCCCGCTCGCGAAAATCGAGAAACGTGGTGCGCCCATCGGCGAAGCGGATCAGCATGAAACCGCCTCCACCGAGATTCCCTGCCGACGGGTGCGTCACGGCGAGCGCAAGGCCGACCGCGACTGCGGCGTCCACAGCGTTGCCGCCCGCTTTCAGCACGTTCAGACCGGCCTCCGTCGCATGTGGTTCCCGGCTGACGACCATGGCGTGCCGCGAGCGCACCGGTTGCGCGGCCGTCAGGATCTGAAAAAACACCGGCACTGCAACAAGCAGCCGTCGAAGGTGCATAAATACTGAGTTTACTATTTCAGGGTGGAACGGCGTTTCCACTCGAACAATACGACTCCCGCCGCCACCGACACATTCAGCGAAGGAATCTGGCCTGCAAGCGGAATCCGCACCAGGAAATCGCAGTGGTTCTGCACCTGCTGATGCAGTCCTTTGCCCTCGCCGCCAAAGACCATCACGGTAGGCTGCGCGTAGTCGATCGCGTCGTAACTCTCCGTGCCGCGTTCATCCAGGCCGTAGATCCAGAACCCGCTCTTCTTCAGGCGTTCGAGCGTTGTGTTGATGTTGCCGATTCGCACTACGGGCGTGTATTCGAGCGCGCCGGCCGCGGCTTTGGCCACCGTGTCGGTGAGGCCCGCGGCGCGGCGCTCCGGCACCAGCACGGCATTCGCGCCCGCGCCGTTGGCCGTGCGGATGATGGCGCCGAGGTTGTGCGGATCCTCCACGCCGTCGAGAACGACCAGCAACCGCGCGCCGCCGATCGAATCCTCGAAACTTTGATAAAGTTCGGCCGCGCCAACCGCGACCACGCCCTGGTGCGTGCCGGCGCTGGTCAGGCGGTCGAGCGCTTCGCGCGGTTCAAAACGCAGCGGAACCGCGCGCTGGCGGCACAGGTCGATAATCTCCTGCAAGCGCGGACCGCCGGCGCCGCGTGCGATCAGGACGCGCTCGATAGCCCGCCCGGACTTGAGCGCTTCACGGACGGGATGGACACCACTGATGACGTTCACTAAGAACGATGGTAGCGCGGAGAGCGGGTCGGGCATCGGCCCGGCTGATGAAAATAGAGCGCAAATCCCTGAAACATCGGATAATATTATTCGTGGGAGGAATGCGAGCAAACTCACGTATGGCGAAGACGGAGGTCACGGCTGGGCCGGAGGCGATTCCGAACAAGCTCTACTTCCGGATTGGCGAGGTAAGCCGTCTGGCAGGAGTCAAGCCTTACGTTGTGCGCTTTTGGGAGTCGGAGTTTCCCGGCCTGTCCCCGAAAAAATCCGGCACCGGACATCGTTTGTTCCGGCGCAAGGAAGTGGAGCTGATTCTCGAAATCAAGCATCTGCTCTACGACAACCGCTTCACGATCGAGGGCGCTCGCATGGCGCTGCAGGCGAAGGGATTGGCGGAGCCGCCGGCGCCGCTCTCAAAGGCCGACCAAGGCAGTCTGTTCGATCCTGGGAAGGCCTTACTCGACGACATCCGCAGCGAACTCACCGCTATCATCGAAATCCTGAAGTAGCTGCGAACGGCTTCAGGATAGGCACACCCGTACGGTACCAGCGAAATGCCGCAGGAGCCGGACATGTGTCTCCGGGATTCCGCGGCGGTCGCGCATCTGTTCCGCAATTGCGGCCAATACCTCGATTTGCTCGGCGTCGCGGGGAGACAGACTGTCAAGCGTACACGTCAAGCTACAGGCGCGATCCAGACCCTCTCTGAGCCGCACCCTACTGCCGGTCTCCATCGCCCGGAGAATCTCTTCCGCCAGTCTCGCTGCCTGAAACGCTACATCCCTTGAATCCATTCCGTCTCCCCAAAATGTCTCATCGTCGGCGTGGCCCGCGATTTGAACTAAACTTTTCCATTCGCGGCCGATGAGAGTCATTGAAGATTCCAGCTATGATACAGGTCACTCGATTAAACCACGTGCCGTTGTTGCTCAACTCAGACCTGATTGAGTATGTCGAGGTCACACCGGATACGGTCATCACCTTAACCACAGGACAGAAGATCGTCGTACGCGAATCCGCTGAGGAGATCGTGCGTGAAGTAGTAGCGTTCAGGCGCTCGATCCTGCATGGCTTGCCGGAGTGCCATCTGGTGCGTGTCAGACGCTCAACAGTGGAGATGGGTGACGAGGAGCAGGCCAATGGCTAGGAGCGGCGCCTTACGACCGGACTATGCCACCATACTCGGCCTGCTGATCGCCTGTGGGGGCATCCTGCGCGGCCTGTATATCGAGGGTGGAAGCTGGAGCGACTTGAGCGGCGCCTCCGCGGCCTTGATCGTCTGCTGCGGGACCATCGGCGCCGTCATGGTGACTACTCCGATGGAAACACTTTGGCGCGCGGCCAAGCGCTTGAAGATCCTCTTCCTGGATCGCGCCGAGAGCGGCGATGCCGTGATTGACGAGATCATCGCGTTTGCGACCAAGGCCCGCAAACATGGGATCGTGGCGCTCGAACAAGACGCCGAGGCGATTCCGGACCCGTTCCTCAAAAAAGCGCTCATCCTCGCCGTCGACGGCACCGATTTGCAGGAATTGAAGAAGATGATGGAACTCGAGATCTTCATTGAGGAACAGCGCGGCGAGGCCGAAGCGCGAGTCTTCGAGGCCGCGGGCGGCTACTCGCCTACCATCGGCATCATCGGCGCCGTGCTGGGCTTGATCCAGGTCATGAAGAACATCGAGAACACAAAGGAAGTAGGCGCGGGCATCGCGGTGGCCTTCATCGCGACGGTCTATGGCGTCGGCTTGGCCAACCTGTTCTTCCTTCCGGCAGCAAACAAGATCCGCTCGCGAATCCAACGCGCGCTACAGATTCGTGAGTTGATGCTCGAAGGCGTCATCGGTATTGTCGAGGGTCTGAATCCGAAATTGATCCGCTGCAAGCTCGAAGCCTATACGCGCGGAAATCCGGGCGCCGCCAAGGCCGCAAGACGTCCGCCGGCCGCCGAGTCCGCCGGATCGCCTGCCGCCGCCAACTCCTGATTCCATGCCACGAAGAAAAGTCCCGATCGCACATGCCAACCACGAGCGCTGGCTCGTCTCCTATGCTGATCTCCTCACCTTGCTCTTCGCCTTCTTTGTCGTGATGTACGCTTCCTCGCAAGCGGATCGCAGCCGTACCTTGCAGTTGTCGGAAGCCATGCGTGAGGCCTTTAAGAAACCGATGATTGCCAGCCTACTCGGCGGCGCAATCAATCGGAAAGACGCCAACGCCTTGATGAAAGGAGCCGGAGGCGCCGAACAGGCCGCCGCGAAGCAGAGTGAGGATGGCATCCTGGCCGAGCTGGTCCCATCTTTGCACTTCCTGGAATCGGAACTCAACAAAGAGATCGCAGCGGGCAAAATGCAGGTGCGGCTCGATGCCCGCGGCCTTGTGATCAGCCTGCGCGAGGCGGCGTTCTTTCCGTCCGGCGAAGACACGCTGCTCGCCAATACGTTTCCCATCCTTCAGAAAGTCTCCGACTCGATTCAGAAACTCCCCAACCCCGTGCGTCTCGAAGGACACACTGACTCCGTGCCAATTCACAATTCGCGGTTCCGCAGCAATTGGGAACTCTCCGCCGCGCGCAGCATCGCGATGCTCGAACTATTCACCGGACGCTTCAAGTTGCCACACCAGCGCTTCGCCGTCGCCGGCTACGCCGACACGGTTCCCGTTGCCAGCAACGACGACGATCAGGGCCGGGCCAGAAATCGCAGGGTGGATATCGTCATCTTGAACAAGGCGGGAATGGCCGCGGAGCCAGAGCGGCACTGAGTCACTCCGGGACGTTCTTCAGCTTCTCAATCAGCATCCGCGCCGCCGCCTGCCCCGCGCTCTTCTTGGAGTAGCCTTCGGCCTGCGCCGACCACTCCTTGCCCACTCGTATCTCGACGGTGAAAACCTTCGCGTGCCCCGGGCCGGCTTCGTTGACGGTGACGTAGCGGGGAGCGGGCATCTTGCGGGCCAACGCCAACTCTTGCAACGCGGTCTTATGATCTACTTCCAGGCTCTCTGCGCTCTCGAACGGATCGAAAGAACCGATGATGTGGTGAATCACGAAGGGCTCGGCCGCTGCGAGTCCGCCGTCGAGAAACAGAGCCGCAATCACGGCCTCCACGGCATTGGCGAGCAGCGCCCGCTTGGCCCGCCCGCCACTGACCTCTTCTCCGCGGCCCAACACCAGATAACCGCCGAACTCCAACCGCTGCCCCACCTCGTACAAGTGCATCGAGCGGACCAGGTGGGCTTTCCAACGCGTGAGCTGTCCCTCGGGAAAAGCGGGATAGTGCTTCACGAGCCAGGCGCTGACGAGGAATCCGAGCACCGCGTCGCCCAGAAACTCCAGTTGCTCATTGTCGCGGAGCACGGCCTCGCCCGACGGATGTTCGGTGGCCCAGGAACTGTGCGTGAGCGCGCGGACCAGCAGGCTCGAATCGCGGAACGAGTAGCCGAGCCGGCCAGTCAGCGCGTCCAGATCCACGGGCATAGCCTCTTTCCCAATCGACGATTACGGTTTGGGCGCGGCCGGCGGCGGGGCCGGAGCCGCGGGCTTTGCGGCGCCCTTGATCTGCGTGGCGCGAACTTTCTCCGCCTGCGCAACTTGACGGATGGTCGGATGCAGATCGGCTATTGCCATCACTTTGTCCAGCACCGCAAGCGCGGCATCGGGCTTGTTGTCGAGATTATAGACGGAAGCGAGACGCACCATGGTTGCGGGTTCGGGCTGCGACGAAGTTTCCACCGATTCCTTCAGCTTGGCGATCGCGACGTCGTTCTTCTTGCGCGCCAGGGCTGCCAGGCCGAGGGCTTCGAGCGCCTGCGAATTGTAATCCTTCTTGGCCGCGTTCCATTGCTCGTCGGTCACATTTGGGTTCGGACGCGGCGCGGCGATGATAGCCGCTTGGGCGTCAGTGGCAAGTTTCTCCGCGCGGGCCAGTTTTTCTTCCTTGTCGAGGTCGAATTCCCGGGTGCGCTGCGCCAGGGCGCTGGCGATCATGATCATGGCGTTGAAGTTCTTCGCATCGATCTTGAGCACCTCTTCGCAAGCGGCGATCATGTTCTCCGTATCGTTCTTCTGCTGATAGGCCATCGCCATCATCGTGTAGGCCAGGCTCTTGAATTCGGTGTCCGCGAACTTGGTGAGCAGATTCTTCGAAGCGGTCAGACGCCCATCCGCATCCTGCGCGCCGAACATAGCCTGCAGCGCTTCCACTTCTTTTTGGGATTTTGGTTTCGGCTGCTTGGCCACGGGGCTCGCGCCGGCGGCGGGAGCCGCTTGCTGTGCGAACGACAAACCGGCGCTGGCCAGCGCCAGCGCAAGAAACATCCAAATCTTCGTCTTCATGTAAAATTCCTTTCGTGCCAGATAGGGCCGGCGCCCCGCCGGCTATTTATCTTTTGTGAAACCTTGTTGCAGGCCCTTGCTTGCGGCCTCCCGCGCGAGCTTCGATGCGTCTTCGATCGCCAGCGCGGCCCGATAGCTTTTCGCTGCTTGAGCCCGATCCCCGGCGGCGTCCGCCAGCCGGCCTAGATAGACGTGCACCCAAGCCTTTGTCTGCGAATCCGGCTCCAGTTCCAGCGTGCGCTGGAATAGTTTTTCGGCCAGTTCTGGGTTCTTTTCGAGGGCCGCGACCCGCGCCAAACCATAATACGACTTTGCGTGCAGCGATTTCTCGGTGGTCTGCTGCAGCGCCTTAAGCCAGGCTTCGCGAGCGCGCACGATCTCCCGGCTGCGATAGTAGCCCTCGGCCTCTTCGAGCGTTCTCTCCGCGCCGCTCTTTTCCGGTTCCGGCTGGATGTGAGCGGCCTTGGCCTTGCGCTGCGTGCGCTCAGCGGCGAACTGCACTTTATCCAGGCGCTGCGATTCGCGCTTCAGGTCGATCGCCTTTACCATCTCCGGATAATAGAGCCGCATCGCCTGATCCTGCTTCTCATAAGCCGGCAACTGTTCCGTAAAGAACGGCGCGAGAATGTAGCCTTCCCGCAGCGCCTCGTCCACCTGCGCCGCGCGCCGGGACGCCGGCGCAAGACGCGCTTCGACGGCCTTGATAAGAGACTCCGTCACCAGCAGCAGGAAGTCGTTCTTGAAGCTTTCATCCAGCGCCGGAGCGCCCAGCGCAAAATCTTCGAGCGACTTCTTCTTCAGCGTCTGTTCGCTGTATTTCGTCGAAAGTGGGTCCAACAAATAGTGGAAATAGGAGTGCCTCACATAGTCTATTTGCGGCTCCGGCGAAGGCGTGACGACGATAAAAAAATCGTCGCCGTAACTGCGCGAGAAAACCTGATTCGGCGCACCCAGTAAATCGACGAAGACCTGGAAGCGCCGCCCGAGATATCCGCTGGTAGCATTGCGCAGATAGGCGTTCGCCTCCAGCACGGCACGCGCGACCGGTTCGTGATAGCGCCCGATGGCGGCGTCGAAATCGGGCTGCACACGGCGGTAGAGTTCGTCTACGTTGGCTTCGCTATGGAAGCGCACGATCAGCTTCTGGAATCCCGCGAGCGGCTGCACATCAGGGGGCAGCAGATACTCCTTGAAGCGGTATTCGAAATCCGGCGGCCCGCTCGTCGCCAGCGCGAACGAGACGTACTGGCTCAGTTCGGCGGCACTGCCGGACTTCTGGCGATGCTCTTCAAAGAATTTTTTGAGTTCGGGAAGGCACGCCGGCTTGTTGGCCGCCAGATAGGCGCGCAGCTTCGCCCGCAATGGACTGTTGGACGGCGAATCGATGTCGGCGTCGTAGCCCGCCGCGTTGATGGCGGCAAGCACGCTGAACAACGCCGGACTGGAATCGAGTTGCCCTGACTCGGCAGCCCGGCACGGTCCTAGGCCTGCGGCAAGCAGGATGACTGCAAGGATAGAACGAACCACTGGATATAAGTCCTGTTCAAAGTGTAACTTACTTGCGGCGCGTCCAGACAATCACCTGTACGCCGCCGACGACGGCGCGTCCCGGCATCACAACTCCGGGAATCTCCTGGTACGACGCGTTGCTCAGATTCGTGAATTGCAGAAATGGATTGAGGCGTCCGGCGCTGCGCGCCAGATAGAGATCCCAGATCGCATAAGGGTCGCGCGCTACACGCCGCAACGCACCGATGCGCGTGCGCGCGATATAGCCGCCGAACGCTCCCTGCCAGGTAAACACGCCCGTGTGCGCCGGATAGTTGAAAACGTATTTCGTCTGCACGCCCGCGGGCAGTTCATGCACGCCGCGCAACGCAGTGTAACGAAAATCGAACAAATGCTTACGGCGCCAAGCCGCACCGAGGGACGCTTCCACGCCGGTAAAACGCAAGCGCTGGAAGTTCGTCGCGCGCCAGATGTCGCCCGGACTGCTGCGCACATAGTCAATCACATCGCGTTCGCGCCTGTGAAACACAGTCACGTCGCCACGCACACGCCCGCCGCCATTCCAATCCACTCCGCCCTCATAGCTCCAAGCCTTCTCCGGGCGCAGATCCGGCGATCCGAGATTGGCCGGGTCGTGATAATAGAGGTCGGTGTAGGTCGGCAAGCGGAAAGCTCTGCTTGCCCCGGCGCGCAGCTTGACGCTCTGCGACAGCCAGTAGCCGCCGCTGATCGACGGACTGAACTCGTGGTTGAACGAGCCGTAGACCTCATCGCGCAGGCCGGCCGAAAGCGAGAATCGCCGCCACGCACGCGTGTCGAAGGAAACGTATCCCGCTCCGCGCACACGCGAGTGGCCGCCCAGATTGTTCGAAGCGATCGAATCGGCCGTCGTCTCGACGCCGTAAAACAGGCGTGTGTTTGTGCCCAGTTCTTCGCGGCGGCGCAGCGCGCCCTGGTAGCCTTCCACGGCATGACGGTTCGTGAACACCTCCGGACGGTCGCGGGTGAGCACGAACAGATCGGTGTGCCGGCGGAAGGCGAAGGATACGTCGGTCTTGTCGTCCAACTTCTGCCGCGCTGAGGCGAGCCAGGTCTTGGTGCGCTCCCACGAATTGTAGTTGCCGTAAAATTGATCGGCGCCAAACGGGCGGTCGCTCAGCGCAAGCGTGACCGCGCTCCCACGCCAGTACGTCGTCGAAGCGAGCGCGAGGCTGCGATAGTCGCGGCCTTCGCGAAAACCCGAGGAGAAATCGCGCGAAAAGCTCAACTGCTGGGTCAGGCCGCCCAGCACGCCCACCATCGAACCGCTTTCCTGGTTGACTCCGAAACTGCCCACGGCCGCGCGCAGCCGGATTTCGGAGAACTTCGGCGGCTCCGTAATCACATTCACCACACCGCCCACCGCGTCGGAACCATACAGCGTGGAACCCGCGCCGCGCAGGATCTCCACGCGCGCCGCAGTCTCCATCGAAACAGGCAGATCCATGTTGTGGTGGCCGGACTGGGCATCGTTCATGCGCACTCCATCCACCAGCACCAGTGTCTGCCCGAACGTGCTACCGCGAATCGAGAGATCGGCCTGCACGCCGCCCGGAGCGCGCTGGCGCACGTCGAGCGAGGGATCGAGCTTCAGAAAGTCGACCAGTGAGGCGGCCGTCAGTGCGATTTCGCGGACATCGAACAGACGCACGGCGCGGTCGGCCTCTTCCAGCGGGACTGGTTGATAACTCCCCGTGACAACAACGACATCGCGGCGTGGTTCCTGGGCCGCCAACGATGCACACACTAGGAGTACTGCGGAGTAACGCATGTAGTACTCCCAGCGTAACATCAGACTGCGCTGCTCTCAGAATTTCGGCGTCGTCATCGCGCCCTCGGCGGCCGAACCGACTAGGGCAATGTACTTGCCGAACACGCCGTCTCTGTACTTAGGCTCCGGCGCGCTCCATTTCGAAAGGCGCTGAGCGACCACCTCGGGCGCCACATTCAGATCGATCGTGCATTTTTCAATGTCGATCGTGATCGAGTCGCCCTCTTCCACCGCCGCGATCGGCCCGCCTACGGCCGCTTCCGGTGCGACATGACCCACCATGAATCCGCGTGTCGCACCACTGAAGCGCCCGTCGGTAATCAGCGCCACATCGTCGCCGAGACCCGCGCCCATGATCGCTCCGGTGACGCCGAGCATCTCGCGCATTCCGGGCCCGCCCTTCGGTCCTTCGTAACGAATCACGAGAATGTCGCCGGCCTGGATTCCGCCGCTGGTCACGGCCTCCATCGCCTGTTCCTCACACGCAAACACCCGCGCCGGACCGGTGTGCGACTTGCGCGCAATCCCAGTCACCTTGATCACGCTGCCATCGGGCGCGAGCGAACCGCGCAGAATCACAAGCCCGCCGCTCGCCTTGATCGGATTCGAGAGGGCATGAATCACGTCCTGCCCGGGCGTCTCCTTCGCATCCGCAGCCTCCTCGGCCAGCGTGCGGCCGGTCACCGTGATGGCCGCGCCGTCGGCGTAGCCGCCCTTAACCAACCGTTGCGCGATCACGCCGATACCGCCCGCATAATGCACATCGACGGCAACGTACTTGCCGGCTGGCTTGAGATCCACAAGCAGCGGCGTACGCGCGCTGATTGTCTGGAAATCGTCGATCTTCAGGTCGACTTGAGCCTCGTGCGCGATGGCCAGCAGGTGCAGCACGGAGTTGGTGGAGCCGCCGGTCGCCGCCACCGACGCGATCGCGTTCTCGAGCGCCCGGCGCGTTACGATGTCGCGCGGTTTCAAATCTCTCCGTACAGCATCCATAACCACCTGACCGCAGCGGAAGGCGACCGCGTCCTTGGCCGGGTCCACCTGCGGCACGGCGGCAGTGTTCATCGGCGAAAGCCCCAACACTTCCATCACGGTCGCCATTGTATTCGCGGTAAATTGCCCGCCACATGCGCCCGCGCCCGGACACGCGGCGTCTTCGATGGCAAGCAACTCCGCGTCCGAGATGCGCCCGGCCGCGTTGGCGCCGACGGCCTCGAAAACATCCTGCACCGTCAGGTCGCGGCCTTTGTACTTGCCCGGCAGAATCGAGCCGCCGTATAGAATCACGCCGGGCACATTCACCCGCAACAGGGCCATCGCGGCGCCGGGAATCGTTTTGTCGCAGGCCACCAACGCCACGATGCCATCGAACATGTGCCCGCGCGCGACAAGTTCGATCGAATCGGCAATCAGGTCGCGGCTGACGAGCGACGCCTTCATGCCTTCCGTCCCCATAGTCACGCCGTCGCTGATTGCAACGGTGTTGAATTCCATCGGCGTGCCGCCCGCCGCCCGCACACCCGCTTTCACCTTGACTGCCAACTCGCGCAAGTTGTAGTTGCACGGCATGGTTTCAATCCAGGTGTTCGCAATGCCAATGATAGGCTTGCGCAAATCCGCATCCGTAAAGCCGATCGCCTTGAGCATGGCTCGCGCCGGAGCGCGGTCCCGTCCCTGCGTGATTGTGTAGCTTTTGAGTCCCATTTGCCTTTGAGTGTAACGGGAATTGCGTCGCTGGAGTAGAATACGACGCATGACGGACATCACCAGGCGCGGTTTCACAATGATTGTGGCGGCGGCTCCAGCCTTGGGTGCGGGCGGGATTCCCACGCGCCGTCTGGGTAAGATTAATTTTCAGGCCGGCATGTTCGGTATCGGCGCGCAGCACTTCGGCGACGACGGCGTCGAGCAGTCGACGGTCGACCGCACAGTGGCCGAGGCGATCGATAACGGCGTGAACTACTTCGACACCGCGCCGCCTTACGGCCAATCCGAAGAGCGTCTCGGCCGCGCGCTCAAGGGCAAACGCGACAAGGTCTTTCTCGTCTCGAAAGTCGAGACCAACGCCAAAGGCGACGCCCTGTATCAGATCCGCGACAGCCTGCGGAAACTGCAAACCGATCACCTCGATTGCTGCCACATCCACAACATCAGCCGCGACGACCGCTACCCGAAACTCGAACAGGCGCTCGCGAAGAACGGCACGCTCGGCGCGCTGATCGAAGCGAAAAAGCAGGGCATGATCAGGCACATCGGCGTGACCAGCCACCTGCGTCCGGCGCGCGTCCTGCCCGCGCTCGAGACCGGCGAAGTCGATCTGCTGATGTGTACCGTCAACCACGTCGAACGCCACATCTACGGCTATGAGGAGAAGGTGCTGCCGGAGTGCCGCAAGCGCAACATCGGCGTGATCGCCATGAAAGTGCTCGGCGGTCCCACGAAAGCGGGCGCGCGACTGGTCTCTACGCAGGAGTACAGCGACACGCTGCGCTACGTCTGGAGCGTACCGGGAGTCTGCGTCGCGATCATCGGCGTGCGCACACAGGAAGAGCTACGTCCGGCTCTCGTGGCGGCGCGTTCCTACAAAACGCCCAGCGGCGAGGAGATAGCCGGCATCACGGAGCGCGGCAAATTGCTAGCCGCGCAATGGGGACCGCTGCGCGGGCCGGTCGCCTAAAACAAACACCCCTGCGTCGGCGCCGTTTCACGCAGCGATTCGCGGTGCGCTGCACGCTGTTGTATCTCCGCAAGCGCGTCAAACACTGTGCCGGCGACGCCTTTCCCGCTCCAGCCCACACCCTTCACGTACCAGGCGACGCGCCGCCCGGCGGCCAGCGTAATCAAGTCGAACCGGACCCGCAGGCCTTGCGTCGAACCAGACCAGTGGCCACCCTCGGCCACCTCCTGTGTGATGTGCGCCCGTTTGAGCGGACCGAACAATTCCTGCATTGATTTTGACATCGAACAATTAGTGCCGGAAGTGCCGGACGCCCGTAAATACCATCGCCAGGCCCAAACGGTTCGCGGCGTCGATCACTTCCTGGTCGCGTACCGATCCGCCCGGTTGAATCACCGCCGTGATGCCATGCTTCGCCGCTTCCTCCACGCCATCGGGGAAAGGGAAAAACGCGTCGGAGGCCAGCACCGTATCCTGCAATGGAAGCACCGCTTTCATCGCGCCGAACTTGACGGAATCGACGCGGCTCATCTGGCCGGCGCCCGCGCTGACGCTCTGCCCGGCGCGCGAATAGACGATGGCGTTCGATTTCACGTGCTTCGAAACTTTCCAGCCAAACTCCAGCGCGGTCCACTCCATCTCGTCCGGCGCACGGTTGGTCACAACTTTGCACTGCGCACGCTCCAGACGGTGCACATCCGCGGTCTGCACGAGGAACCCACCGCTGATCGACTTGACCACCGGCTCGTCCGCCGCCGTTTTCGCCACCCGCAACAGGCGCAGATTCTTCTTGCGCATCAGGATACCGAGCGCCTCGGGCGAATAATCCGGCGCGGCGATCGCTTCGATAAACGTCTTTGCGATCTCCGTGGCGGTTTCTTCATCCAGGCTCCGGTTGAACGCCAGGACGCCGCCATAGGCGGACACCGGATCCGCCTCAAATGCCTTTCGATAGGCCTCAACCAAGCTCTCCTGCTCGGCGCAGCCGCACGGGTTGGTGTGCTTGATGACCGCCGCCGCCGGATTGTCGAACTCGAGGATCAGGTGCCAGGCCGCGTCGAGATCCACCAGGTTGTTGTAGGACAGCTCCTTGCCATGCAACTGCGTGGCGCCCGCGATGCCCGCGTTGTGATTGGCGTATAGCGCAGCGGACTGATGCGGATTTTCGCCGTAACGCAACGATAGTGCGCGCGGCGCGCGGATATCGAGCACCTGCGGCAGTTCGGGCGCCTCGTCATGGAACGCCCCGTCGCGCAGTGTGATGCGGGCGAGGCGCGCGCTGATTGCGCGGTCATACTTGGCAGTGATCGCAAACGCCTTCACGGCAAGATTCCAGTGCGTCTCCGGAGAGAGCGAACCCGCGGACGCGCGCAACTCCTCTAGCAGCGTTACGTAGTCGTCCGGCGCCACCACCACCGCGACATCCTGGTAATTCTTCGCCGCCGCGCGAATCATAGTCGGCCCGCCGATGTCGATATTCTCAATCAACTCGGCCACGCCGACCCCGGGCTTAGCCGCGAATTTCTCAAACGCATAGAGGTTCACCACCACCATATCGATCGTGGGAATCGCGTGCTCTTCGAGCGCACGCATGTGCTCCGCATTGGAGCGGATGCCGAGGATGCCGCCGGCGATGCGCGGGTGGATCGTCTTCAAACGTCCATCGAGCATCTCCGGAAAGTTGGTCACCTCCGAGACGTCCCGCAACGAGACGCCGCCTTCGCGCAGAGCTTTCGCGGTGCCTCCGGTGGAAAGGATCTCGACACCGAGCGTTTGCAGCCCGCGTGCGAATTCTAGAATGCCAGTCTTGTCGGTAACAGAGAGAAGGGCGCGTTTGATGGTTGCCATGAGGATCTATCCGGACGATCTTTTATTTTCCCACATAGACGGGACGGTACAATGGGAAAGTGGTATATCCAGTTACTTTGATCCCCGGAGACGGCATCGGTCCCGAAGTGGCCGACGCCACTGTGCGCGCGTTGGAAGCGACCGGAGTGAAGTTCGCCTGGGAACGCGTGGAGCTGAACGCGCAACTGATTGCCGCCGCCGGCAAGGAACTGCCGCCCGCCGTGCTCGACTCCATGGCGCGCACGCACGTCGGCCTGAAGGGTCCTGTCACAACGCCCGTCGCGGGCGGCTTCCAGAGCGTCAATGTCGCGCTGCGCAAGAAGCTCGACCTCTTCGCCAACGTGCGGCCGGTGAAAAATCTCGCGGGCATCAACTCGCGATTTCAAGACGTCCCCATTGACATGATCATCTTCCGCGAGAACACGGAGGATCTCTATTCCGGTCTCGAGCACGAGGTCGTTAAGGACGTGGTAACCAGCTTGAAGGTGATCACGAAAACGGCTTCGATGAACATCGCCCGTTACGCCTTTGAATACACGCGCAAAGTGGGCCGCAAGAAGGTCACGGCGATCCACAAGGCGAACATCATGAAGCTCGCCGACGGACTGTTCCTGCGCTGCTGCCGCGAGGTCGCGGCGGACTATCCGGAGATCGAATACAAAGAATTGATCGTCGACAACGCCGCCATGCAACTGGTCATGCGGCCGGAGCAATTCGACGTGCTGCTGCTGCCAAATCTTTACGGCGACATTGTTTCCGACCTCGCCGCCGGCCTCGTCGGCGGACTGGGCATCGTGCCCGGCGCGAACATGGGCATCACCGATGCGGTCTTCGAAGCCGTGCACGGCAGCGCGCCTGACATCGCGGGCAAGGGCATCGCGAATCCGACCGCGCTGATGGCTTCATCTTGCATGATGTTGATCCACTTGGGAGAACTCGAAGCGGCCAAACGCCTGGAGATGGCGCTTGCAAAGGTCTATCGGGATGGAAAGCACCTGACCGGCGACGTGGGCGGCAAAGCGGGAACGGCGGAATTCACGGATGCCGTCATCGCTGCCTTGAACAACTGACCCAGATGCGGAGGGCGGCTCCCCCGTAAACCACAGAATTATTGCCGCACTACGCTACCGGGGCTGCAGCGTCAGCGTGCTCTTCGCGTCCACCTTGTTGAACTGCATCGGGAAGCTGCGGCCTTCGTAGTAGTCCTTCCACTGATCCTTGTAATGTCCGGAAAAGAGCTGGCCGGATTGGCCTATGGCGATATTCTGCAGGGAGTTGTCCCAATCGGACAGGTCGGCGACCATGCGCATCGAAGGACCGAGACGGCGCGTTGTCTGCTTGACGGTGGTGGACGATCCGCTCATCGGATTCGGTCCGATGTTGAAATACTGGCCGAGCCACTTGATGCGTCCGACGACCGGATGCACAAGGTAGAGCTGGTTGTAGATGCCGTAGTCCCAGAGCTTCGGATCGCGGCCCTGCGTGCGTTGCCCCTCCTCGATTGACTCGACGAAACAGCGCAACAGAAGCTGATCCCAATCGGCAAACCACGCGGCAGGGCGCGCCCTGAGCAATCGCTCCAGCACCGCCGGGGCCATGCCCGAATCATAGATTGCGCCTTTGCCCGGCGCAGCTTTGTCGGCTACCGCCAGCCGCAGATGCTGAAAGGCAAGCGCCACGATCATCGGCTGCGGTTCGCCCTTGCGCATCTGCCCATCCCATTGGCGCAGCAACTCGGCCGCAGGTCCCAGCGCAGGGTTGCCCTGACCGCGCTTGTCATAAGCGGTCACGAGTTGGCGTGCAAGGAAGTGCGAGAAGGCGGAATAGACATCACTCTGCACGGCGAGCATGTCAGCCGGCCGCAAGTCGGTCCGTTCGGCGAGCAAGCTGCGAATCTGCGCGGCGCGATACGGCGGTGCAAAGTAGCCGGAAACGCGCTGCGCGTAATTCTCCGGAAACGGATTCTGATTGGCCGTGACGATCACGCCGGAAGGCGGATTGAAAGCGGACGGCAATTGATCGAACGGAATGAATCCATCCCATTCCTGGCCGCCCGTTGCGCCGTTGGCGGGCACGTCGCCCGAGTGGTTCCTGCGTAGCGGCAGCTTGCCCACGGCGTGGTAGCCGATGTTGCCGTCCTTGTCCGCGTAGACCATGTTCTGCGCGGGTCCGGGGAAGCGGGCACAAGCGGCAACAAACTCATTCCAGTTGCGCGCGCGATTCACATCGAGGAACGGGAAGCCGACACCGTCCGGCTCCGCCGCAGTCCAACGCAAAGCCATGTTCAGGCCGTTTTCGGAGATGATCACCGGGCCGTGGCGTGTCACCCAGGTATCCACCTGCACGGGTTTGGCGCCCTGAACCGCAATCACTTCGCGCTCCAGTCGCGCCTGCTCCTCGCGGCCTTGAAACACGTAGCGGCCGGTGCGTGCGTCGAGTGTTTCGAGATAGAGATCCTGCACGTCGAATTCGAGATTGGTGACGCCCCAGGCGATGCGTTCGTTGTGACCTAGGATGATGCACGGCACGCCGGCGAGCGCGGCGCCGCTGACGTTCAGGCCGGGCGCCTTGAGGTGCGCCATGTACCAGACGGAAGGCATTGAAAATTCAAGATGCGGATCATTGGCGAGCAACGGTTTTCCCGTCGACGTGCGCTTGCCGCTCACCACCCACGCGTTGGAGCCGGGTTGCACTTCGCCGCCTTCGCGTACCGCGTACAACTGCTCCACCTTCTCCGCATCGCCGGCGGCGCGCATGCCAGCCTTCTGCAACTCGCGCTTCCAACTCACGGTCAACGTGCGATACATCTGCATGAAAATCGCGACGGAATCCGCCACCTGCCACGGCGCGGGATCGTAGCCGAGCAGTGCGAATTCGAGGGGCAGGCGCCCACGATTGGTTTCGATGAAATGGTTGACACCGCGTGCGAACGCCGCCAGCACGACCTTCTCACCAGCAGGCAGGCGCCGCACCACTTCCCCGGCGATGCGCGGCAGGCGCAGGCGGCGCGCTTCGATATCGGACTCCAGGCCGGCCTTTCCGACTACCTCACTGAGCGTTCCCGAAGCTGCGCGCCGCGCGGCGTCCATCTGCCAGAGACGATCCTGCGCCATCGCATAGCCCTGCGCGAAGACGGCGTCCTCGACGCTCGCGGCCGTGATATGCGGAACACCGTGGGCATCTCGCGCGATCGCGACCGGCGCGTGGACGGGCGCGGAGACCGAGCCGGAGGTTGCCGGCACAGGCCTGTACATGTGCCAGTACACCATCACAACAAAGATCGCGAGAACGGCGGCGATCATCCAATTGATATATTTAAGAAACCGATGCGAGGCCACTGCCCTAAATTGTATCGGAATCGCAATCACGCACCCCTATGCTGAAATGACCGAAAGCTACTTCGGGTATCGCATTCTCCTGATCGTGTTGATCGTGGCGGTCAACGCCTTCTTCGCCGCCGCCGAAGTTTCGTTGGTCTCCTGCCGGCGCTCTCGCCTACGGATGCGCGCCGAGGAAGGCAACGCCGGCGCAAAGGCGGCGCTAAGCCTGCTGGAGAATCCGGAGCGGCTGCTCTCGGTGACTCAAGTCGGCGTCACACTGGCCAGTCTCGGCCTCGGCTGGGCAGGAGAAGAGACGCTCTACGAAATCGTAGCCGGCGTCTTGCAGCCGGCGGTCACACCGGCCTCGGCGGCGCTCTTTCACGGTCTCAGCTTCGGCCTGGCATTTTTGGCGATGAGCTTCGTCCATATTGTGGCAGGCGAGGTGGTTCCGAAAAACCTGGGCATCGAGAAGGCCAACCAGTTTGCGATTCTTTCGGCGCCCGCGCTGCTTGTGTTCTACCGGATCTCGCTGCCCTTTGTGTACGTAATTGAGCGCACCGCCTCGTCGGTCTCCAGGTTGTTTGGGATGAGAGGTCACGTACATGGAGGCGGACATTCGGCCGAGGAATTGCGCCTGTTGGTGACTTCCAGCCGGCACGCTGGGCACCTGGAGAGCTTTCAGGAAGTGACCATCCAGCACCTGCTGGACTTGGAGAATGTCTATGCTCGCCAGGCAATGGTGCCGCGCAACGACGTGGTTTCGATTCCGCTCTCAGCCACGCTGGACGAGACGTTGCGCATCTTCGGCGACCAGCACTATTCGCGCTACCCGGTCTATGAAGCGACCCCGGAAAATATCGTCGGAATCGTGCTGGCCAAGGATCTGCTCCGCGAATGGGCTGCGCGCCGCCGCGCGACCGAGAGACGTCGCCCCACAAAGCCTTTCAACCTGCGC
The DNA here is from genome assembly GCA_963668605.1 of Bryobacteraceae bacterium. Classification (GTDB taxonomy): domain Bacteria; phylum Acidobacteriota; class Terriglobia; order Bryobacterales; family Bryobacteraceae. The sequence continues at coordinate 6,084,861 of OY764903.1, read as the reverse complement.
AGTTTGCTGCGCAAACCGCTGATCATTCCGGAGACGAAGCCGCTGGGCCAACTACTTGAGGATTTCCGCGCCACGCGCACGCAAATGGGCGTGGTGGTGGATGAGTTCGGCACCATCGTCGGCATCATCACTATGGAAGATGTCCTCGAACAGATCTTCGGAGAGATTGAGGACGAATTCGACGCCGCGCCTCCGGCGCCCGCGATCGAGGCGCGCGAAATCGAACTCGACGGCGCGGTCAGCATCCGCGACCTCGAGATGCAGTATGGTATCGAACTGCCAGGGGACGCGGGCTTTGAGACACTGGCGGGTTTTCTGCTCTTCCGGCTCGGCTATATTCCCTCAGCGGGCGAGAGCGTGGACTATGGAGCGAGAAAGTTCACGGTACTCCAAAAAGAGCGCAACCGCATTGCACGCGTCAAGGTGGAGCGTCTCGACGATCTGCCGTAACAACCCGCCAATTTCCTAACAAAACCACCGCCTCCGGTCGCTCCCGCTCCCGGCACTGATCAACTTCGCGCCCCCTGGCGACGGCATCCGTTCAACCCTGCATTGATGAACTTCGCGCCCTCTCGCGATGGTATCCGTTCAACGCTACATTGATGAACTTCGCGCCCTCTCGCGATGGTATCCGTTCAACGCTGCATTGATCAACTTCGCGCCCTCTGGCGACGGTATCCGTTCAACGCTGCATTGATCAATTTCGCACCCTCTGGCGACGGTATCCGTTCAATGCCGCATTGATGAACTTCGCGCCCTCTCGCGACGGTATCTGTTCAACGGTGCCGGGAGTGATAACGACCGGAGGCGTAAACCTGATAATTCACTCAGCCGTTTACCGATGACGTTCTGCAACCCACAATTGTCTTGGCCCGAGCCTCAACGGTACAGCCGCTTCAATTCCTTGCGCAGCGGCGGCGCAGCCTTGGCGTACACCATTTTGTACGACTGGCAGAAGTAATCCAGGTCTTCGAATTTTCCGTGCGGGGAGACGCGGAACTTAGGGCAGCCGTTGTGGCAGATCTCGCGCCACTGGCACTTGACGCATTCCGGATGCGCGACGCTTTTCTTCGCAGCGAAGCTGAATCGCTTCTGGCGGCGCGCGATCTCCGCCCAGGAGTCTGTGGTGATGTTGCCGAGCTTCCAATCGCGCTCCACGAAAAAGTCGCACGGATAGACATCGCCGTTGTACTCGACCACGGCATAGCTGTCGCAGGAGGTGTGCAGCGTGCAACTGCCCGCCTTTTGTCCGGCAAGCGCTTCGGCGAGGTTGTCGAAAAAGCGGATGCGCACCTTGCGGCGGTCCGGCCACCAAAGATCGAAGACGTCGACAAGAAAACGGCCGTACTGCTCGGGTGTAACCGTAAACGGCATCGGCGACCCGTCCGGATGAAACTCGGAAAGCGGGATGAACTGGATGTTGTCGACGCCCAGGCTTCGGAAAAATTGATACACCTCGCGCGGCTTTTCAACGTTGGCCTGGCTGAGCACGCAGAGGATATTGAACTCCACTTTCTCCTGCTGCATGGTTTCGACGGCGCGGATCACCTGCTTCCAGGTGCCCTGTCCGCCCTTGTTGACGCGATATAGATTATGTAGCTCCTCGGGCCCGTCGACCGAGACGCCCAACAGCCAGTTGTACTCGCGGAATAGACTGCACCAGTCTTTGTCGATCAACACGCCGTTGGTCTGCAGCGCGTTACTGACGTTTTGTCCGTCGCGTCCGTGCCGCTTCTGAAATTCGACCAACTTTTCATAAAATGGCAACCCTGTAAGGGTTGGTTCGCCGCCCTGAAAGGCGAACGTGCTGTTGGGATAGGAGTAGAACAGGTAGCTTTCCACCAACCGCTCCAACGTTTCCAGCGACATCTTGCGCTTCGCCAACATGGCGTACGGATCCGCCTCGCGGTCGAGATAGAAACAATACGAGCAATTCAGGTTGCAGAGCGCGGAGGCGGGCTTGATCAACAGCGACCCGATGCGCGGAACAGTTCCGCTAAACGAAGCCGGGTTGAAGCTGGAGAGGTCGTTCAAAACAGGGAAAGCGCCGCGATTTCCGCCCATGTTCTGAGTGTATCAGGATAGCGGGCTGCGAAGTACAGATTCAATTTGCGGGTCGGCCTGTCATCACAATGAAACCGGAATAAGTTATCTTAGAAGCAGGGTCTCCCTACTATGAAAAAGAAGCTTTTGTTATGTGTGGCAGTTGGGCTAATGACCGCCGCCGCGGCACTCGCGCAAGCAGTGGCCGGCATGGGTGGTTTGACAGGAACGGTTCGCGACGCATCCGGTGCGGCCGTACCAGGCGCTCAGGTGGTAGTCGCCAATGAATCGAAAGGCATCAAGCGTAGCTTGCAGAGCAACGACGCGGGTGTGTTTACGGCTCCGGCACTGGTGCCCTCGCGCGGTTTCAGCATTTCGGTCAACAAGGGCGGATTCGCTCCCTGGGAAGCCAAGGATATCGAAATTCTCGTCGGACAGAATTTAAATTACAATGTGGTGCTCTCGGTCGCCGCGACTTCGACGCAGTTGGATGTTTCGGCCACCGCACAGTTGGTGGAAACAACCAAGACTGGCGTTTCGCAGGTGGTCAACTCCGAACAGATCTTGAACCTACCGATCAACGGTCGTCGCGTGGACTCTTTCGTTCTGTTGACGCCCGCCGTGGTGGCTGACGGCGCCTTCGGTCTGGTAAGCTTCCGCGGCATCGCCGGCGGCAACGCGTTCCTGACCGATGGTAACGACACAACCCAGCAGTTCTACAACGAAGCTGCCGGACGCACTCGTATTTCGTCCCAGATCTCGCAGGACGCAGTGCAGGAATTCCAGGTACTCTCCAACGGCTACTCGGCTGAATTCGGCCGCGCTTCCGGCGGCGTCATCAACACCGTTACCCGCAGCGGCGGCAACGGCGTCCATGGCACCGGTTACTGGTTTTTCCGCAATCAGGATTTCAACGCGACCGACCGTTATGCGGGCGGCCTCAACCCTGAGGAAAAGCGCAATCAGTTTGGCGGCAGCGTCTCCGGTCCCATCAAGAAGGACAAGCTGTTTTACTTTTTCAACGTGGAAGCGACTCGCCGTAATTTCCCGCTGATCAACAAAATCATCAACGTGAATTTTTACGACAACGGCGGCGCCGGGAACTGGATCGGCAAATGCGCCGCTCCCGCAACCGAGGCACAGTGCGCAGCGGCGAAGACAGTCTTCGATCGCCAGTTCCAGACTGTTCCTCGCGAAGCCAACTCGGAACTCGGTTTTGGCAAGCTGGACTATCGCCCCACCGAGCGCAATTCGTTTAGCGCCAGTTTCAACTACATGCGCTGGCTCTCTCCGAACGGCATCCAGACTCAGGCCGTGCTGACCAACGGCAACGGTGTCGGCGGCAACGCAAACTCCACCGTCCGAACCCGCTATGCGCGCTTGTCGTGGACCGCGATCCCGACCAACACGATGGTCAACGAAGTGCGCTTCGGCTGGTTCAAGGATCGTCTGTTTGACGACATTAGCCCCACGCTCGCCCCGCCTTTCGGCCGCACCACGCTGACGGTTGGCGGCCAGAGCAACCTCGGCATCGCGCAAGGCTATCCGCGCCTGCTTCCCAGCGAACAGCGCTTCCAGATCGCCGACAACCTGACCTGGACGATTGGCAAGCACACCGTGAAGATCGGTGGCGACATCTCGAACACGCAGGATTACGTCGATCAGTTATACAACCGCTACGGCACATACAGCTACAGCACACTGACCGACTTCGCCCAGGATTTCTCCGCGAACCCGCTCGGCGGGAAGCACTGGAATTCATTCAGCCAGGCGTTTGGCAATCCGGTGCTGGATCTCACGACGCGCGACTTCAGCGCGTACATCCAGGATCAATTCCGCGCCACCTCGAAGCTGACCTTAAACTTCGGCGTGCGCTATGAATACTCGCAATTGCCGCAACCGGCGATTTTCAATCAGGATTATCCGCAGACCGGTCAGATCAAGAGCCCGGCATGGAACTACGCCCCGCGTTTCAGCCTGTCTTACGCGCTCGGCGACAAGACGGTCATCCGCGGCGGCTATGGAATCTTCTATGCCCGCTTCCAGGGTGCGCTACTTGATACCCTGTTGCTGACCAATGGCGTCTATCAGTCCACTGGTTCGCTGCAGGGCACAGTCGCAGCCGATCTGGCGAACGGTCCGGTGTTCCCGAACGTGCTCCCCAACGCCGCAGCCATGAGGCCGGGCAGCGTGGATCTCGAGTACGCCGCCAAGGGCTTCCGCAATCCCTACACGCAACAGGCCGATCTCGCGATCGAACGCCAACTCAGCCACAACGTCGGCTTGACGGTGAGCTACATTTTCAGCCGCGCCAATTCGCTCTACACAACGCGCAGCATGAACGTGGCTGAGCCGACCGATTCCGTAACCTACCCGATTCTGGATTTCGCCGGGGCGCAGGTCGGTTCTTACACGACTCCGTTCTACCGGCTCGCGGCGCGCTACGACTCCCGGTATAGGAATATCTACCAATTGGAGAATGGCGGCAAGTCCTGGTATAACGGCCTTGTCGTTCAGGTTCGCAAGCGCATGTCGCACGGCCTGGAAGGCAGCGTGGCCTATACCTGGTCTCACGCCATCGACACGGCCAATCAAGGCGGCGGCAGCGACGCAACGTTCTTCAGCTACCTGAACTCGACGTCCAATGGCAGCTACGCCCAGGACAAGGGCTCTTCGTCGCTCGATCAGCGTCACCGCCTCACGATCACTTCGCTTTGGTCGCCCACGCTTTCCAAGAGCAACAGCGCCTTTGCGAAATACGTGATCAACAACTGGCAGTTGTCGCAGATTACAACGCTGGCCTCGGCTCAGCCGACCACCGCTACGATCCGCATCTCGACATCTCCCTCCGGCGCTTACAACACCAGCACTATCAACGGCTTCGGTGGTTCCAGTCGTGTGCCGTGGTTGCCGCTCAACAGCGTCAACATCGACCAGGTTTACCGCGTCGATGCGCGCATCACGAAGCTGATCCCGATTCGTGAAAAGATGTCGCTCAGTCTGAACTTCGAAGCGTTCAACGTGTTCAACACCATCTACAATACTGGTGTGAACACCGAGGCTTATTCGCTCGTGAGCGGCGCTCTCAAACCGACCATCGGTCTCGGTTGGGGCAGAGCGTCGCAGGGCAACCCGGATGGCACCAACGCCCGCCGGGCCCAGTTCAGCATGCGTTTCACGTTCTAGCAGCCAAAGGGGGGCGGCTCACCACCGCCCCCCGACTTCCTCAAAGCCCCGCCAATACCTCCTCGGCATGTCCCGCCGGCCTCACCTTTTCGTAGATCTTGAGGATCTTTCCGTCTTCGCCGATGACAAACGTGGTGCGCTCGGCGCCGAAGTACTTCTTGCCATACATGCTCTTCTCTTTCCAGACACCATACGCATCGGCCACGCTGTGGGCGTCGTCAGCAAGCAGTGAAAAGGGCATGCCATACTTTGTCTTGAATTTGTCCTGCGCCTCCACGCTGTCGGGCGAAATGCCGACGATCACGGTGTTCTTCTTGGTGAACTTCTTTCCCGCGGCCGTAAACTCGCAGGCCTCGGTGGTGCAACCCGGCGTGCTCGCTTTCGGGTAGAAGAACAGCACGACGCGTTTGCCTTTCAGTGACGAAAGCCGGAACTCTTCGCCGCCGTCCGTCTGAAGAACGATCTCTGGAGCTTGTGAACCTTCTGTCAGTTTAACCATGGCACTCTCTTAGATAGTCCCCGCGTCGCTGGCGCTTCCCTTTTTTTGCGGCTTACGCAACTGGAGGGCAAGGGAAGATTGTAAACTGAAGGAGAAGCAGTTTGATATCTGGAGCAGAGGAGCTTTTCCAATCGTGAGGGGATCAAAACTTGCAGGGATCGCTTTGAGCGCGGCGCTGGCCGCCGGGCTCGCGTTCGCGCAGAAGAAGGGCAAGGCTGGGGACGCTGCCAAGGGCAAGGAAGTTTTTGAGCAATGCGGCGTCTGTCACAATGCCGACAGCACCGAAAAGAAGATGGGTCCCGGGCTGAAGGGCCTCTACGCCAAGGCGAAGATGAAGAACGGCAAGAAGCCGACCGACGAGTCACTCAGGTCGCTGATCGACGCTGGCGGCAACGGTATGCCCGCCTTCAAGGAGATGCTCGACGACCAAGAGAAAGCCAACGTCATCGCATACTTGAAAACACTGTAAAGTCGCACTGAAAGTTGACGCACAGTCATCCAAATAGGTACAGTAGAGGTAGCTTTGTGCGTCAGCATGTAACGTCCCCATCGTCTAGTCCGGCCTAGGACACCGCCCTTTCACGGCGATAACGGGGGTTCGAATCCCCCTGGGGACGCCATACTTGCTTTGTCGAGCGGAAGCGTCTAGCAGTTCCAAATCCATCTTTCGTTACCTCAATCCCATTCGTTAAGGTCGCGCCCTGCAACGGCACTTTATGGCGGCTGAAGCCCCAATAGTTTCGGGAACTGGACGTCGGTCCCTTGCCCATTCAAGCCAGCACGGTGGGGCAGGCGAGCCCGATGACTGAAGGTGCGCCCGGGGCGGAACTCGTCGGCACCGCCATATCGCCCGTCCGAGCCACCGGCTTGCTCCCGCCATTCAGTCGCACGGGAGCGCCCTTGATGTCCACATAAGCTTGACCCTGGATCTGCACGATAGCGGCCTCGATGCCAAGGTTTGAACCAGACTTGATGGACACGGAGGTGGCGCCGATGCTAAGACAAATGGGGCAATTGATCGAAATATTGCCTTGGGACTCAATGGACACGCCGCCGCCTGTGATCTTGATGACTTTCACGAGTTGAGCAACGAGTTTCTCCAGTTCGCTCACTCGCCTTTCGAGATCATCGCGTTGCAGCCCGTCGGTGTGCCTTGTCCAGGTAGACATGCTCTTTGCTCCTTGTGTAGATCCCAAAATCGGTCGACCGCGGCCACGACTCTCGTCCGCATGGGCGCATCTTATCAGATCTTCGCCTTGACATTACGTCTGATCCCACTTGCCGCTGGAATGGGAATGGAGTACCTTGAGACTCATGTCACCCATGCTGCTCAGGTCCAGGGTGGTCTGGGTGAGAAGCGGCCGTCGCGTCTTCCTCGCTTCGATCCTGCCGTATCCATTGCTCTCGCAATTGCGCACCAGGCCCAATCTCCGCATCACCGGCTTCGAATTGTTCCCTGTGCGGGCGACTGAGCGGACTGTCTGGTTGATCGTTCGGCTCACGACGGACCGGGGCCTCACGGGGTTGGGCGAGGCATCCGACGCTTTCGGTTTTGCGAATACAACAAAGCAGGATGCCCTGCGCATGGAATCCGAGCTGCGCACTTACTTCGCCCTGATCCGGGGAAAGTCACCGTTCGACGTAGAAGCTTTCCGGCAAAAGGCAGAGCCCGTCGCTGCCGCCGGCGGACTGATCTCAGCGACTGCTTACAGCGCCATCGAGCAGGCGCTCTGGGACCTGGCCGGCCAATTCCTCGAGATTCCGACGTATGATCTGTTCGGCGGAAGGGTCAGAGACAAGTTGCCGGTCTACGCAAACATCAACCGCGCGACAAGGCCCCGCACGCCAGAAGGCTTCGCCCAGACAGCTAAACGGGCTGTCGAGGACGGCTTCCGCGCCGTAAAGGCGGCACCGTTCGACGGCTTCCCCAAACCTGGTTCGCCCCCTTCCGAGATCCGTTCGGCGATCGAGCGGGGAATCGCCTGTGTCGCCGAGATGCGCGAGGCGGTGGGAGCGGAGGTAGAGTTGATGGTAGACTGCCACGGCTTCTTCGATGTGCCGCTTGCGCAGAGCGTCGCGCGGAGGCTGGAACGCTGCAACCTGGCCTGGTACGAAGAACCTGTCGCTCCAGAGCGTACCGAGGAAACACTGGAGATCCGGCGGTCGATCCGGCAACCTATGGCGGGCGGAGAGGTTCTCTTCGGAGCCAAGGGATTCGCACCGCTTTGCCGAAGCCGGGCGGTTCACGTCATCATGCCGGACGTGAAGCACTGCGGAGGTCTGCTCGAGATGACGCGGATTGCCGCGATGGCCAACACAGATGGAATCACGGTGGCGCCGCACAACCCGAGCGGTCCGGTTTCAACCGCAGCGACTGTCCAGATCTGTGCGGGAATGACTAACTTTCGGATTCTCGAGCTGCAGTGGGGAGAGGTCGGCTGGCGCTCAGAACTGATTATCCCAGAGGAGCGCTTCGAAAGCGGTTCCATTGAAGTCCCCGAACGTCCGGGTTTCGGAATTCGCCTGAATGACAAGCTCGCCAAGGCACATCCACTCTGACGGGCCAGCGTGGGGACACCGGGAAGCGCTTTATTCCCCGGTAGACGGCAAAAAGCCCCAGCATATGCAGCCGGGGCTTTTTGGAATTAATTCGGGCGACGTCCTACTCTCCCACACACTCGCGCGTGCAGTACCATCGGGGCTGAAGAGCTTAACTTCCGTGTTCGGGATGGGAACGGGTGGAACCTCTTCGCTACGATCACCCAAAAGTCGTTTTGACTTGTTTGGGAATATTGACGGGCAGCTATGTGTTGCAGCGCTGAAACAATCTCAGCCCACAGTAAATTTTATGGTCAAGCCGAACGGGCTATTAGTAACGGTAAGCTCAACGCATTACTGCGCTTACACATCCGTCCTATCAACGTGGTCGTCTTCCACGGCCCTTCTTAGCTTACGCTTGGGAAATCTCATCTTGGGGAAGGTTTCGCGCTTATATGCATTCAGCGCTTATCCTAACCGAACTTCGCTACCCAGCTATGCCACTGGCGTGACAACTGGATCACAAGAGGTTCGTTCATCCCGGTCCTCTCGTACTAAGGACAAGCCCCCTCAAATTTCCTGCGCCCACAGCAGATAGGGACCGAACTGTCTCGCGACGTTCTGAACCCAGCTCACGTACCGCTTTAATAGGCGAACAGCCTAACCCTTGGGAGCTTCTACACCCCCAGGATGCGATGAGCCGACATCGAGGTGCCAAACCGGAGCGTCGATGTGAACTCTTGACTCCGATCAGCCTGTTATCCCCGGCGTACCTTTTATCCGTTGAGCGATGGCCCTTCCATACAGAACCACCGGATCACTAAGTCCTGCTTTCGCACCTGCTTGACTTGTAGGTCTCGCAGTCAACCTGGTTTATGCCTTTACACTCGTGCGGCGGGTTTCCAATCCGCCTGAACCAAGCTTCGAGCGCCTCCGTTACAATTTAGGAGGCGACCGCCCCAGTCAAACTACCCGCCTATCAATGTCCTTTTCCCCGATCAGGGGAAGAAGTTAGAATCACAGAACGATCAGGGTGGTATCTCACCGTTGGCTCCCCCGAATCCGAGAATCCGGGTTCAAAGCCTCCCACCTATCCTGCGCAGACCGCCCCATAATTCATTGATAGGGTATAGTAAAGGTGCACGGGGTCTTTCCGTCTAGCTGCGGGCATCCGGCGTCTTCACCGGAACCACAAGTTCGCCGGGCGGCATGTTAAGACAGTTCTCAGATCGTTACGCCATTCGTGCAGGTCGGAACTTACCCGACAAGGAATTTCGCTACCTTAGGACCGTTATAGTTACGGCCGCCGTTCACCGGGGCTTCAGTTCATAGCTTCGCCTTGCGGCTAACCACTCCCTTTAACCTTCCGGCACCGGGCAGGCGTCAGCCCCTATACATCGTTTTCACGACTTTGCAGAGACCTGTGTTTTTGTTAAACAGTCGCCTGAGACGCTTCACTGCGACCCCATTGCTGGGGCACTCCTTCTCCCGAAGTTACGGAGCTATATTGCCTAGTTCCTGAACATACCATCACCCGAGCGCCTTAGAATACTCATCTCGTCCACCTGTGTCGGTTTGTGGTACGGATTGCTTGACCCTCCTTAGAGGCTTTTCCTGGCAGACGACCCGGCGGATTTTCCTCTCCGGATCTCCCTTCACGTTGGTTTGAAACCATTGCGCCCCAACGCTTACGGGCTGCGTCCCCCCTTCGGTCTTGATCGGACCAAGCAAGTCACGGAATATTAACCGTGTGTCCATCGGCTACGCCTTTCGGCCTCACCTTAGGCTCCGACTAACCCTGAGCGGATTAACCTTTCTCAGGAATCCTTAGACTTTCGGCGACCAGGGTTCTCACCTGGTTTTTCGCTACTTATGCTGGCAGAGTCACTTCCTGCAGCTCCAGCCGTTCTTACGATCGACCTTCACAGCCTCAGGAACGCTCTCCTACCACGCGTCATGTCGAAACATAACGCATCCATAACTTCGGTACCATGCTTTAGCCCCGTTGGATTGTCGGCACCGAGTCCCTCGACCAGTGAGCTATTACGCTTTCTTTAAAGGATGGCTGCTTCTAAGCCAACCTCCTGGCTGTCTGTGGAACTCGACTTCCTTTCCCACTTAGCATGAATTTGGGGACCTTAGTTGATGGTCTGGGCTCTTCCCCTTTTGACGACGAAGCTTAGCCCCCGCCGTCTGACTCCCGCGCTACTCGTTCGTGGCATTCGAAGTTTGGTTGAATTCGGTAACCTGGGAAGGCCCCTAGTTCATTCAGATCTCTACCGCCACGACGGACCACGCGAGGCTAGCCCTAAAGCTATTTCGGAGAGAACGAGCTATCACGGAATTTGATTAGCCTTTCACCCCTACCCTCAGCTCATCCAAGCTGTTTTCAACCAACACTGGTTCGGACCTCCAGTCGCTGTTACACGACCTTCATCCTGGCCAAGGGTAGATCATCCCGCTTCGCGTCTAATCCCAGCGACTCATTATCGCCCTATTCAGACTCGCTTTCGCTTCGGCTCGCTTTCGCTTAACCTTGCCACTGAGATTAACTAGCCAGCTCATTATTCAATAGGCACGAGGTCAGGCATTGCCTTGCGGCCATAGCCCTCCCACTGCTTGTAGGCATGCGGTTTCAGGTACTATTTCACTCCCCTCGCAGGGGTGCTTTTCACCTTTCCCTCACGGTACTAGTTCACTATCGGTCGCAAGTGAGTATTTAGCCTTGCCGGATGGTCCCGGCGGATTCCCGCAGAGTTTCTCGTGTTCCGCGGTACTTAGGTGCCACTTGAAAGAGAATTGCATTTTCGAATACGGGGCTGTCACCCTCTTTGGCCGGCCTTTCCATGCCGTTCTCCTAACGCTTTTCTTCCCTCGTTCCACCATTCACTCATTAACTCGCCGGCCTACTTCCGTAAGCCTCCGAGTTAATAAGTGAATGATTTGTGGTCCTGCAACCCCAGGCTCTCCTTTCGAATTGCCTGGTTTAGGCTCTTCCGGGTTCGCTCGCCACTACTTCCGGAATCACTGTTGTTTTCTCTTCCTCTGGGTACTGAGATGGTTCACTTCCCCAGGTTCGCTTTGTACGCCTATGTATTCAGCGCACAATAACCGGTGTTCGCACCGGTTGGGTTCCCCCATTCGGAAATCCCCGGATCATAGATTGCTTGCATCTCCCCGAGGCTTATCGCAGCTGGCCACGTCCTTCTTCGCCTTCTTGCGCCAAGGCATCCACACGCATGCCCTTAGTAGCTTGACCATAAAATTTACTCTAAACTGAGTATTTCTCGCGCTATCGCCGCCGTATATTTGTGTCACGACGACGATTTGCAACTTGTAGTTGCCCGTCAATATTCTGTTGTCAAAGATCTAAAATCCATCCCGTAGGATCGATTCCTTCAGTCATCAGGCTTTCACCCGATCACTCAAGGAATAGATCCATTCCGCTCGCTTCCGCATTTTTGGTGGGCCTGGATAGAATCGAACTATCGACCTCACCCTTATCAGGGGTGCGCTCTAGCCAACTGAGCTACAGGCCCATTCTTGGACTATGTTTCTGCGTTGGACTGTGTTTCTGTACTGGACCCGGTTGGTGGAGCTGATCGGGATCGAACCGACGACCTCCTGAATGCAAATCAGGCGCTCTCCCAACTGAGCTACAGCCCCTGCTGGAATGTGATTTCGAGGCCGGTTGGACGCAACGGAGAGAACTTCAAGCTCCCTCCAGTAATACCCGTATGTAAGAATCAAGTGGAGATCAAGACCACTTTGTGGAGTGGAACGACTGCCACTTACTCGCTCATCCGGTACAACGGATGGTTTTCAGTGACTCCACCCACGTTCTCTCTTAGAAAGGAGGTGATCCAGCCGCAGGTTCTCCTACGGCTACCTTGTTACGACTTCACCCCAATCATGAGTCATACCTTGGGCCTCTGCCTCCCTTACGGGTTAGCCTGAAGACTTCTAGTACAACCCACTTTCGTGATGTGACGGGCGGTGTGTACAAGGCCCGGGAACGTATTCACGGTATCATTCTGATATACCATTACTAGCGATTCCAGCTTCACGCAGGCGAGTTGCAGCCTGCGATCCGAACTGAGAACGGTTTTTTCCGATTTGCTCCCCCTCGCGGGTTTGCAGCGGTTTGTACCGCCCATTGTAGCACGTGTGTAGCCCTGGACATAAAGGCCATGATGACTTGACGTCATCCCCACCTTCCTCCAACTTATCGCTGGCGGTCTCCTGAGAGTGCATCCTTGCGGATTAGCAACACAGGACAGGGGTTGCGCTCGTTGCGGGACTTAACCCAACATCTCACGACACGAGCTGACGACAGCCATGCAGCACCTCGACTCTACTCCCTTGCGGGATAGCTATGTTTCCACAGCCGTTAGAAAGCCGTTCGAGCCCAGGTAAGGTTCTTCGCGTTGCGTCGAATTAAACCACATGCTCCACCGCTTGTGCGGGCCCCCGTCAATTCCTTTGAGTTTCAGCCTTGCGACCGTACTCCCCAGGCGGCACACTTAACGCGTTAGCTCCGGCACAAACCAAATGAATGGCTCACACCAAGTGTGCATCGTTTAGGGCGTGGACTACCAGGGTATCTAATCCTGTTTGCTACCCACGCTTTCGTATCTCAGCGTCAGCTATGGTCCAGAAAGCTGTCTTCACCGCAGGTGTTCCTTCTGATATCTACGCATTTCACCGCTACACCAGAAATTCCGCTTTCCTCTCCCATGCTCAAGCCATCCAGTATCCAGCGCACCCTCCCAGTTAAGCCGGGAGATTTCACACTAGACTTGAATAACCGCCTACATACTCTTTACGCCCAGTAACTCCGAACAACGCTCGCTGCCTACGTATTACCGCGGCTGCTGGCACGTAGTTAGCCGCAGCTTCTTCTCCAGGTACCGTCATTATCGTTCCTGTCGAAAGAACTTTACACCCCGAAGGGCTTCATCGTTCACGCGGCGTCGCTGCATCAGGGTTTCCCCCATTGTGCAAGATTCCCCACTGCTGCCTCCCGTAGGAGTCTGGCCCGTGTTTCAGTGCCAGTGTGGCCGTGTGCCCTCTCAGGCCGGCTACCGATCTCTGCCTTGGTAGGCTTTTACCCTACCAACTAGCTAATCGGCCGCGGACTCCTCTCCCGGCGACTTTCGCCTTTCCCTTTTCAGGCTTATGCGGTATTAGCCTCAGTTTCCCAAGGTTATTCCCCACCCGGAGGTAGATGATCCACGTGTTACTCACCCGTACGCCACTGTACTCATGGATTGCTCCACTTTCCCGTTCGACTTGCATGTGTTAAGCGCGCCGCCAGCGTTGATTCTGAGCCGGGATCAAACTCTCGTTTGATCTTTTTGATTTCGCCTACCCCTTCACCCTTTACTATTCCTAGTTCCAGGCTCCAAAGTAAACGCATTGGCCTTGTTGCTGACTCAATTCTTGACGAGTATTTACTTTTGCGTCCAACCAGATTTTCAAAGATCCGTGCAACCTCCCCAGCATCCCGAAGGAAACCAAGTCGGCTACTGGCCTCGATGCACAGCGCATCCCCACACAAACTTTCCCACGCACGCTTTCCTTTTCAGGAATTTGCAGGAGGTGAATCAGGTGGAACTGCTGAAGAACCCGGAGGCTCACAACTGCGCTGCTCTATTAAATTATCAGATTGCGCCCATCGACGCAACTAGGAATTTGATAAAAAATGCAACTGTTTGATTACAAACGAATTATAGTCGTTAATGAACGCTCCCCGCGCCCGATTGCGGCGTTTCTCAGCGCTCTTCCGCGTTGCTTCCGCGGAGAAACGTAGCGGAATAATCCGCAGGCAAGTCCCTTGCCCACGTCTTTGCATAACTCGTCCGGCATGCATGCGAACACGCCGACGATACGCGAGTGACTCTGAAGTGACGAGGAGTGATCGTTCGTGTCATCGCCGTGCGATTTGAGCCAGCGCCCCGTCGCATGTGCAGCGACCTTCACAACACGCTCCAGTTCAGTGGATGATCGCGGCACTGATTGATTGAGTCATTCGGTGATCGGAAGATTACATCGCCGGACGGGGCATCATTGGACGGTCCGTTGGGTTCCTTTTGTTGTATTTGAGGAGCGGTCAGTATCGGGTCATTGTGTATCGGGACATGGGGTGGTTGAGCCGTTGAATCATCGGGCGGAGGCGTGGGTTCGTTCCGTTGTTTTTGCTCGCCGGTGTCTGGCATGGGGAAGTTCTTGCGGAGGTTCGCGAGGTTACGGGTGGCTCGGGTGATGATGCGCTCGTAGCTGTTTTCGAAGCGGTGCAGGAGTTGCATGGCAGGGCTGTTGCCGATGGACGCGTGGAAACCGCGAGTGGTGAGATTTTCGTCGTCTTCGTCCTGATCCTTTTGCATTTCCAGGTTCAGGGTTTGCGTTTGCATTTGCCAACAGCGCGAGAGTCGCCAGGTTGCCGCGACCATCTGCTCGACGATGGAGAGTTCGACGCCGTCGCGGGGCTCGAAACGGCGGACGAAATCTTCGGTGAGTTGCTCGAAGAGGTCGGCGTTTTCGTTGCTCAACACGATGACTTGGGCGAAGATGCCGTGTTTGATGGCGTTCTGGGAAGACTTGGCTTTGCCGGCAGGGGTCTTGGGACCGCGCGACTTGGCTCCGTTGATGCGTGCGGATTCGGATTTGCTGAGTGACATGTGTACTCCCGGTCGAAATTGTAGCTGGCGGGTTTGCGGAGATTGACGGTTGAAAAGATTAAGTGATTGGAAATGCGGAGGGAAATGATTCTATGGGGCGAGTCAACGGCCGTTCTTGCAACACAGGGCAGCAGGCAAAAATGAGGATGCGACGCCTCCGGTCGCTGCGCTCGCGGCACTGTGAGTGCGTTGGTGCACTGGCGCGCTCCTGCAAATCTCGATTGACGCACTCGAAGGATGAGGCTATAATTCGTCCGGGTGTGACTTGCTCAGTGCCAATGCCGCTGTGGAATAGCGAAATGACAAAGGTCTAACCTCCGCGCGAGACACCCACCTTCCTGCACCAGGCTGCGGGGGAACCGCAGTCCCTGCCTGCAACACGGAGCCCCGGCGGCGTGCCGCACCGAACCGGCCCCCCAGGAGGTGACGAGTGTCCGCAAAGTCCTCTCCGTTTAGCCCGCGGGTCTACCAGCAGGCGGTGTTTCCCGTTCTGCTGGTCGCGGTCCTGGCGCTCTCGCCAATCCCGGCCCGTGGTCAAAGAACCAACGCCAACATCACGCCTGCCCAAAAGAGCGCCGTGCTGTACCAGCCGTGCACATTCTGGCTGGGCAGCGATTCGGGCCCGCTCAGGGAACTGGCCGCCTACCAACACTACACCTACACCGAATTCACCGACGCCGCAGCCACACTCGATGTCTTTGCCACTCTCGGGAACTACGGGATCATTCAGATCGGCGGTACGCACGGCATCGCGGGCGTAGGAATCGATTCGCCAAATGACGCTTTGTGGGCGGAGTGCTTCAGTCTCTGGACCCACCCGACTCTCGTGGCGGCAGAGGCGGCCAGGGACGCGCGGCTGGCAGCGATTTGCGGCGGTCACGTCTTTCCGGGCGGCGCGACATTGACGTGCCCGGATGACGTCGTAGCCGGCAAGGAAGACAAGTGGGGCACGACAGCCTACGCCATCGTGCTCAAGAGAAGTGGAGTCAACAAGCTGCTGAAACCGGCCGAGCATTCGATTGTCTTCTCGGGCATCTGTTTTTCGATCCGTCTGGCTTCCGCTCTCCCCCTCTCCGCCATGATCGACTACATGGGTTACACCGATACCACGACTGGGGTCAAGGTCGCCAGCGACACCAATCTGCTATATCGCCGGATCTGGGGGGTGATTGACCGGGGAAAGGCCCGCGAGGTGGGGCAACTGCCGCCAAAGAACGTGGTCGGGGATTGCACGGCTCTTGGACGGAAGCTCTTCAACGACATCCTGGACCACCGTGGGCCGGGCAACACTACCACCGCGCCGATCGTCGCCTGGAAAGATGTCCAGAGCGATTGCACGGGTGGCGTCCAGAACTTCTATCCCGCTAACCAGAACCTCCCGTGGGGCCATGAATACAACGGGTATGTGATCTTCGACACCAAGGTAAAGAGAACCGGCATCGACCCGATGAAGGTGGTCACCACCAACGGCGGCTGCCAGTCTACCATCGAGAGCGCCCAATGGGTGGATGATTACAACTTGGTCTTCAAGCTCCGGGTTCGCCAGCAGGGCTACCTCCGTCTGACCACTCACAACGATCTTGCAATGAGCGGCTCCAACGGCGCCCGTTTGGACGGCAACCTGAACCCGCCGGACGGCTCGAATGGAATCGGGTTGAACGAAGACGATTACATCGCCGACAACAGTTGCGACCCGACAAGATCCGCACAGTTGTTCACACCAAATGGCGCAGTGACTTTGCGGCCAGCCTCCGAAGGATTGAGCCTGGGCGATGTGGAGCTGTTGGCGGCGCCCGGACGGCAGGAGGCAGGTTTTGTCGAATTGACCAACCCCAGCCCAACTGCGCTGAACGGCGTGTCGCTTTTGACGTCCGCACTGTTTTCCAGCTCGAACGAGATTCCCCCATCCGCTATCACTTTCACCGAGCGGGGCATAGACCTGCCGGGCGAATCCAGTAGAAAAGTGTATTTCCACGCGCAACTCCCCAGCGAATTAGCGAGTGGCCTCTACACCGGGCAAGTTGTTGCAGTGGTGGAAGGGGAGTCGCCCGTTGGGCAGGCAAGCATCGCGATCCGCGTGAACCGTCCGCCTGTGCTGCAAGTCGATGGGCCGCAAGTGCTCCATGCAGGAGACACCGGCACGATTCGCATCCGAGCCACGGATCCGGAAGGAGACCCAATTGCGTTTGGCGCGCGCATGCCGGACGGAGTGGAGTTCTCAGACGATGGCAACGGCAACGGGTTGTTGTCGTTGGAGAAGACCCTTACGCACCGGGGAGAGTACCCCATTGAGGTGTCCGCCTACAACCCAATGCCGGGAGTGGATCGGCCGCCTCAGTCTTCCGTCTTTGTCAACGTTTGGGTTGGCTCTCCTAGACCCTCGGTAATCAGTGTCTCCGATGCGGTCCTGGAACAACCGAAGGTGGAGCCCGGTTCGATCGCTTTGGCGTTTTCCGGCGACCGGTCCTTCGAGGGGGACGTGCTGCGGGCGGATCTGATCGACAGCGCCGGCACGGTTCATGACGTCTCGGTCCTGTCAATTGCCGAAGACCGCATGCAATATCTGGTACCCGAGCAGACAGTCCCCGGTACGGCGACTCTGCGGATTTACCGTGCGGCGGGCGGTTTCGCCTCCGGCGAAGTTGAAATCGACGACTTCGCTCCGGCGATCTACTCCAAGGGCATAGGTGGACCGCACGCCATCGAGGTAGCGCCTGGGGATGGCGATTCCATCATTTTGACCATATCCGCCACCGGCATACGGCGCCACGCGCGGCCAGACGCGGTGAAGGCGCTAGTCGGCGGCATGGAAGCGCAGGTTCTGTTTGCGGGCGCCGACCCGCAGAGGCCGGGACTGGATCAGATCCGCTTGAGGGTCCCAAAGGAACTGGCTACACGGAGCGATATGCCGGTGATACTGAAGATCGGCGGGAAATCGGCTGGTATTGTCAGAACCGGCAGTATTGTCTCGAAGTGACATTTTGAGAACACAATCGGAGCTCCTTTGATCCAGTGGAGCTTGCGATTATCGCTGGGCTTCGGAGCTCCGGCGGACCGGCGGATTCAGTCGACGGTGGCGGCCTGCTCACTCGCCGTGCTTCTTGATCAGAGCGGTGAACTCAGTGCGAGGAGATTTTGCAGCAGTTGATTGAACAGGCTCGCGACCCGCACCATTGTCGTGCCCTCTTTGTGCGTAGCGTGCGATCTATCGCGCGATGGGAATTCCGCACGACTGAAATTTCGTTTTTGAAAAGCGGCCATTCGATGTGACCCGCGACGGCAAGGGGCGCGCCGTGAATGCACTGTGCGCCTGACGCCTCAGGCCCCGACGGCCGCTCCCTAGGTGATCTGCCCGATTGCTTGCAGTATTCCCTCGCAGCATTATTGATAAATCGTGTAAGACGGTTCGAAGGAGAGGGAACGTGAAAAAGATAGTGTTGGCTGCCGCTTCCATCACACTGTTGGCTTCGTTGGTGGCCTCGGCGGGACGTGCTAATTACGTACACCACGTAGATAGCGACGGTTCATTCAAAGACATTTACGCCTCACGAGGATCCTGCGTTCATCATCTGACGGCTCACCCACTCGATACGGTTGCTACACTCGGCAGCTACGCGCCCGACGACCCAAGGGCTTGTAACTAGCGGCTGAGCCGACACTCCTGGGCGCGGCGCGAGCTACGATGGAGCAGAGGGTGCTCTATGGCCAATCCAGGAACGTACTTCCTCTGTTTCTTGCCATTTTTGGCTTACGGAGTCACACTGGCCGCAACCGACGTTCCGGCTGGTGCGCACGTCTTGCTGCGAATGGTCAACTCCATCAGTACACGCACGGCGCAAGAGGGCGACTACGTCTATCTGCGCACAGCGACACCCATCAGCGCGAATGGACGGATCGTTGTGCCTGCCGATTGCTACGTGCAAGGCGTAGTCGCGCGATCGAAGCGCAGTGGACGAGTCAAGGGGAGGTCGGAGTTGGGTATCCGGCTTGAGACGCTGACCATGCCAGGTGGTAAGGTTTTGAAATTCTCTCCACGCGTGCAGTCGGTCGATGACAATGAATCCGAACAGAAAGTCGACCGCGAAGAGAACATGGTGCGGCAAGGCGGCAACACAATGAAGAATGCCGGACGCATCGCGATTCTTGCAGGCAGCGGCGCTTCGATCGGCGGCATCGCTGACCGTAGCTGGAAAGGCGCGGGCATCGGCGCGGGTGCAGGCAGCGCGGTCGGCTTGGCTACAGTGTTGCTGACGCGTGGCAGAGAAGTCGAACTGAAACAGGGAAGCTCGCTCGACGTAGTTTTCGACCGCGGCCTCAGCCTCGAATAGACCAGTTACGTCCAGGCCGACATCGAGACGTTCACGCGATGATTTGATTCGTTGTAATCCGGATTGCGCGGCGGGGTATAGATCTTCTTGCCTGTGAACGGCCTGTCCTGCGTATAGATCCAAACGCTGCTGTCCAAAACAGGACGGGACTGTGACCGCCAGCACTGAACACAGGTGGCTTGTGGGACGGTAATTGAGATCGTTCGGATAGGGAGCAGCCACTCCCGGTCAACAGTGCCGAGAGCGCCAGCGACCGGAGGCGGGAATACTTCAATGCTGTTGAAAACCCCGTGAAACGCTCCGCGGACATCGACAAAAAGTTGTGAATACGCAGCATCCGGTCGCTGGCGCCGTTAGGAATCGTGGGGCCGGGTCTGGCGTTCCGAATGAGGAGGTCATCTGTCTTGGACAAGAGTGATCGCCAACCGCTCTTGTCAGGCTGCTACCATGAGCCCTTGGCACACTGTATGGAATGAAAATTCCGGCTGTATGGATTCGAAGGTGTCTTCACTCCGGCCAGACCCTGTCCCGGCCCCCCGGATCCCGGAGGACCAGCGAGCGTCTAAGCAGTTGCAAGTAGGAGCTCTGCTTCTTGTTCCGGGAGCATGGTCCGGGTCCAAACGTCGCGAACCTGATTCGCGGATTCCCTGAAGCTGGCTTCATCTTGCTGGGCCACTCGGCCTATCAGGCCGATGGCTCCTGTGATATGGGCGGTCACGAGCTGCTGGCGGTCTTCCAGCAATGGATATTGACACGAAACCTGGGCAGCGAGGTAGCGATTGATGGCAGCCGAAAATAGCGCTGGCCGAACCAATGGATTGGCGACCCGTCGTTCGGAATCCCGCTCCAGAGTGGCTGCTGCCGACGCGAACGAGTGAACCGTGGCGTTCACCAGGTCTTCGACTTGCTCCTGCCAGTACTGCGGATAGCGCTCCCCGATCACGTCGGCAGTGGCGAGCGCGTACAAGCCGGCGATTCCGCGCAGGCTTAGTTGCGCCCCGTGATACGGAATCGTCCTTGCTCGATCTGTGCTGAGCATCTGCACAGCGTCGGCGAACGCGCGGTGGGCGTACGGACGGGTCGCCGTCCGACGAAGATACACCTGACCAAGCGCGATCAGGGTGGCTGCCGCGCGCTCCAACTCAAGTGCACGTTTGTAGTTTTCAATCGCGCCTGTATAGTCGTGGTTCTCCGCGGCAGATTCGGCAGCGCTGAGCAGTTTCCGCTTGCGTTTGTCGCGCTCCCACGCGTCCCAGATCTTCCAGATCGTCGTTGCAATCATCAGGCCCGACAACAGACTGGACGCACTCAAGGAGACAAGAGCGGTCGCCGTCTTCGGAGAAATCGCTGCGATCTCGATGCTCTGCTTGATCCCCCAGGCGTTAGGCAGTACAGGCAATCCGTCTACTGTGGTGAAATCCTGGAGTAAGTGGCAGAAGAACGCCGGAACCCCTTCGATGCCGAACTGCTCGACGATCTCGGGAAGGAAGTCGACCGAATGGCCATACTTCAGTCTGTGACCTGACCCGGCAACAGAATCCATATATTGGCTGATCTCGGCCCAGCGCTGGACATGTCCCGGCCCGTAGTGAAACAGTCCTCCAAGGGCGTGACCCATTGGGCGTTGCAGGGCGGCGACCGTGCCTGCAGCCGCGATCCATAGCGTTGCTGTCGTCCAGGGCAAATTGAAAGCTGTCGACAGGAGTTCTTTGTTCTCGATCAGTAGCGGAGCTCGTGACAGTGAATCAACAACAAGAGGGTTACTCGCGAAAATCCGCTGGTAATCCTCTCCGAGTGTGCTCTGTATCTTGCCGAGTTTTTTAAGCGCCGCCATTCGGCCGCTCAGAACAATTTCGGCTCCCGTCACCGAGGCGCCGTTGTATAACTGCCGCGCGGTCTCGATCGTGCTTCCGACAGCTTTGTCTATTCGTTTGGCAACCGGCAGCTTTGCGCTGTCGGCCGAAGCCGGATCATCCCGCTGCGACATAGGACTTCATTCTAACGTGCGGGCGATTTTTCCGGATGTCACAGCACTAAATTAACCATCCGGGCTAGTTGAAGGCGGTTTCTACACCGATGATCTTCCAGTTCACGAACCATTATCCCCGGCGAGCCGCTCAGCCTGTTCAGCCAACGTACTCCGGGTAACCGAGCCGGAGACAACTAAACTGTAGGGAACACGGTATCCTTCGCACAGCCTAGCCCCCGTTACTTCCCCCGGCCCGCCGGCGCCTTCTCCGCCGAGGGCAGTTCTCCCTCCGAAATCTTCAACTCGCGGCACAGCCTCGCCATTTCCTTCTTCAACTCCGCGCGCACAGAGGCGTATTGCGGCTTCTCGTAAACGCTGTTCATCTCCTTCGGATCTGCCTTCAAGTCGAACAGTTCCCACTCACCGGTCAGCGGAAAGCGGATCAGCTTGTGGTGCTCGGTGCGCACGCCGTAGTGCGGCGGAAGCTCTGTACGCATGTAATAGACATAGAACATCGACTTACGCCAGTTCGCCGGCGTCCGGCCGCGCAACAGCGGGCGAAAGCTGCGACCCTGCATATCGGAGGGCGCGGGCAGCCCTGCAAAATCCAGCAACGTGGGCGCGAAATCCACGTTGAGTCCCATGCCCTCCACCACCTTCCCCGCCGGCACCTCGCCGGGATAACGGATCAGGAAGGGCATACGGATGGATTCGTCATAAAAGAAGCGCTTATCGTACCAGCCGTGCTCGCCGGTGAAGGCGCCTTGGTCGGAGGTGTAAATGACGACGGTGTCGCGCGTGAGGTTCTCGCTGTCCAGGTACGCCAGCAGGCGGCCCACATTGTCGTCCACCGCCGCTACACAGCGCGCATAATCTTGCATGAACTTCTGGTAGGCGGCGGCTTTCTTTCCGCGAGCGTCAAGGCCGGTTGTATCCAGCCGGCCCGTCGGCCATTTGGGAGAATCCATCCGCGCGGCCTGTTCATTGAAGTTGAATTCGTTCTTCGCGCCTGCGCTCGAACGGTTGCGGTAATCGTCCCAGAAGGTATCGGGCTCCTCCATGCGGCCCTTATACATTTCCGCGTGCTTGGCGTCGAACTCCCACAAGCCGTGCGGCGCCTTGTAATGCACCAGCATCGCAAAAGGCTTATTACGATCCCTCCGTTTGATGAATTCGAGCGACAGGTCCGTCACGATGTCGGTGGCGTAGCCTGTAAACTGCCTCTCTTTCCCCATTTCGTACATGAGCGGGTCGAAGTATTTGCCCTGGCCCGGGAAGATGCTCCAGTAGTTGAAGCCCTCGGGCGGGTTTTTGATATCGCCCGCGGAGAGATGGTACTTCCCCACAAGCCCGGTCTGGTAGCCGGCCTTCTGAAGTAACTGCGGAAAGGTCTGCTGGCCGCTGGCCAGGCGTTCGTTCAGGTTGCGCACTCCGGTCATGTGGCCGTACTTGCCGGTGAGGATGGCGGCGCGGCTGGGTGTGCAGATGGAGTCCACGCAGAAGCAGTTCCCCATGCGCACGCCTTCCCGCCCGATGCGGTCGATGTTGGGCGTTACGTTACGAGTGCTGCCGTAGGCGCCGATGGCCCGCGTGGAATGGTCGTCGGCCATGATGTAGAGAATGTTAGGTGGTTTGGTGGCCGCAGCTCTCCCCGCTGCCGCGCCGAAAAGAGAGAAAAGAGCGTTGCGTCTGCTGATCGAAGTCATATATTAGCCTCAATACCGTTCGGTCACCCGATAGGGGGTGTGTCCGCATGGACGTTCTTCATCTTGCGCGGATCCCTCTGTAAATCATATAACTCCGGTTGGAAGCGTTGCTGCATCCGCTCTGAATCGCGCGAGTGGTCTGCGGCATGCAGAGTGACGGTTATTCGCAACCACGTGGCGTGGGTTTCAGCCTGCCGTTTCGGCACTCGTATCGACACCGCGGCGTCGAGATGAGTCTCGACGCGGCACGCACGAGTGCGCGCGCCACGAAAAGCTGCCAGGGCAGGATGCTCCATACATGGCTCTATTTGCGCCGCCCTACGCGAGCCCGGAAGCGGCGCGGGTCGTTGAGTTTGGGCTACAGTTGCAGTTATGAATGTGACCGAGGTTATGGAATGAAGTCCTTCTTTCTGCTAGGCAGCCTGCTCATGGCGGCGCCGGCATTTGGCCCATTGTTTCCTCCAGCGGAGGTGCTGGATCGCACCTCGCTCGATCTGAAAATTTCGGAGCCTTCCGATTACTCTCCTGTCTCCGCACCGGAGCGAAAGCTCAAACGCATCGACCTGACATTCACGAGCTTTGAATGGGCGGGCGAGAAGTGGCGCCACCCCGCCATGATCCTTCTCCCGGACCGCGTCGCTCCGGAGTACCGCGGCGCAGGAGTGGTCATCGCCGGCAACGGGTCGCGACCCGACGGCGCTCCATTCCGTTATGCCGAGGCGGCGGCGCTGATGGGTATCCCGGCGCTGGCGATTACCGGCGCCAACCCCGGTCCACACTACGGCGCAAAGAACGAAGGCGCGGTAATGTCCCTAATGCAGAAGAAATTTCTGGAAACCGGAGATCCGCACTGGATCGGCTACACTGCCCTCTCCCGAGTGATCGTGCGCGCAGTGACCGCGATGCAGGCGGTGCCCGGCGTCCAGGCCGACCGGTTCGTGATCACCGGCGGATCCAAACGGGCGATGGCGAGTTGGGTAGCCGCTGCCGCCGACGACCGTATTGTCGGCGCCTACCCCGGCGCATGGAACTTCGCGAATTTCGAGGCCTCGCTGCGACTACAGGTCGAGCGTTACGGCCCCGATTACAAGAAAGGTGGAGAAGGCCCGGCTTCCGAATCGCCGGGCCGGCGCCTGGCGACATTGTCCACGCCGCGCAGCAAGGAATACCAGCGCTTTCTCGACCCATGGCTCTGGCGCGATCGCATCGCCAACAAGAAGATCCTGTTCAGTGCGGGCGCAAACGACCCACTCTTCCCGCCGCTCAGCGACACGGTCTTTCTCCCCGGCATGCCAAAATCCACCCGCATCCTACTGATCCCCAATCAAGGGCACGGGCACGATTCGGAGCGCGAATTCGTGGCATGGCGCATGTGGCTGGCGCACGTCTTCGCGAACCGCCCGGTTCCGGAAATTGCGCTCGACTGGAAACGGGAGAAGGACACGATCCAACTCTCTGCAGCCGTGACATCCGGCAATCCGATCCAGACAGTGACGGCGTGGAGCGCGACTCAGGAGCGCGGCGCGTATCTGGAATGCCGCTGGACTCCGACGCCGCTGGCCGTGGCCAATGGCGTCTATCGAGCCACAGTGGCCGCGCCGGCCGGCAGCTTCACCGCATTCTTCGTCGAGGTCGAAGACCTCGATCCGCGCTCGGGACGCGGAGTGATTTCCACCGGAATGCAAGAGGTCAAACCATAACAGAAGAGTGGACCCGGCCGGGATTTCCCCAGCCGGGTTTGGCCACTTGGGGCGAATCGCTTCCGAATCAGTCCCAATCGCTCAGCTCAGAATCGCTCAGCCTGATACGAGTTCAGATGGCCACTTCACAACGGCCACTTCACAACAAACAACCCTTTGCAATGGCACGATTTCATGGTTTCCAGAGCGGGCGCATCGCGATGACGCGGGGCGTGAGATAACCGTCATCGGTGTGCAGGATGGCCTCGATCTCCGCTTCGGCGCCGGCAGGCAGTTGAGCCACTCTCTTCGCTTCCGCCCAACTGCTCCAGGCGCCGGACGACAGGCGCGTACGCACACGGAAGCTCACGGAGGTCCCGGCCGGTACTGCTGCCGCCGTTGTCAGGCGCATCAGCTCTTTCGGCCCGGCACCGCTCTGGAACACTTGCCGCACGGTTCCTTCACGGACATAGAGGGTCCGGTTGCGTTGTTTCAGCCACGGACGGAAGCCCACAGGGCCGGTCGTGCTGCGGCCGGGCATCTCCGTGAAAGCCTCCTCGATGTGGTGCTTTTTATCGAGCGGCATGAAGTCCGGCGGATAGAGCTCGGTGTAGGCCACCTCATATTGTTTCGCGAGCCGGACCAGTTCGATCCAGTCTCCTTGCGGCAGCCAGCCTCCGTTTGCGTTAGTGCCCAGGGCCTGAAACGCCAGGTTCACCTGGCCGTACGCATCGCTGATGTCGTTTTCGTGGCCCCAGGAGACAGTCTGAATTCCCTTGTTGGTCGTTCCCCAGCCGTTCGTCTGGATGTAGAGGTAAGGGCTTCGGCGACCCAAGCGCTCCACAATTCTCGCGGTGAGTGGACCTGTAATATCGATTTGGTTCTTCTGCGGGTACTTGCCGGAGTAGGGCAACTCGGCGACCTTGCCCTTCAGCGAAAATTCTTCGATGAGAACATCCAGTTGCTCGATCATCCCGCGTACGAATTTTGCGGGCGTGTAATCCGGCGGCAAAGGCGCGGCGCCCTGCGGATGAAAGATCTCATCCCACGGTCCTGCGGACCAGCTTCCGTGATAGACGGTGATGAGCGGTTCGTCCTTGTACCGTTCATACATCGCGCGGTAGATTTCTCGAAGCTGCTTCAGAAACTCCGGATTGCCGTAGGGTGCGGGGATCCTGATCGTCCTGCCGCCCGATAGCGAAGCGTCGATCGTGGAATAGTATTTTACACCGGCAGCCTCAAACCACTTGGGAGCGTGAACCCCTCCCAGTACGCGAATATGCATGGTGCGCCGCGCGCCAGGGTGGCCTGCGTTGTATTTCTTGACCTCCCGCAGCACGGAGTCGATCGGACGCCAATTAAACTCCTGATCGCGCGGTTCTAGAAAGTCCCACTTGACCCGAACGGATGCCGCATCGATCCACGGCACATCGTGGAACGCGCGCACGACGTCGGGCGGCCACTCGGCTTCACTAGAACGACCTTGTTCGGGGATCTGGCGCAGGAACACAACCCCCTCGACGTTTGGGCCGGCTGCCAGCGTAAAACCTCCATCGGCGCGAGCAGCGTTGCGAAGAGTGACGATATCTTCACCTTGTGCCAAGGGCAGGAGAACAGCCAACACGCTGAGTATCAATATCACTGCTGTCCAAGACAGGACGGGACCGTGACCGCTGGTACTGAAAACAGGTGGTTTGTCAACGGTGCCGCAAGCGCCAGCGACCGGAGGCGGGAATGCTTCAATTCTGTTGAAAACCCCGTGAAGCGCTCCACGGACATCGACAAAAAGTGGTGAATACGCAGCCTCCGGTCGCTTGCGCTCTCGGCACTGTAGGAGGCGTGGCGCCGGGTCTGGCGTTCCGAATGAGGAGGTCAAATCTGTCTTGGACACGAGTGTATCAATATATGAGTCCGCATCGTACCTAAACCGCTGCCGATTTAGTCTCCCGTTCGAACCGTTCGCTGAATTCGGCTTTGGCCAGCTTTAGCGCGACAGTGCGGTCCATTCGGGTATCGCGCGCCGTCCACCCCTGCCCCATACCGCCGGCGCCGGGAGGGGAAATCCGTTGGTAAGGGCCGAGCTTCTTACCGAACTTTGCCGGCGGCGTTCTCGATCACCACATCAGAAAGCACGGCTGTATCGGACCGATCCGGCGTGTGAGAGGCGAAGCCGATGCCGGCGTAGAAGGGTTCGTCCATATGGAAGGTGAGGGTCTCACCAACCTGGTGCATCGGCCCGCCGTTCTCGCTGATGAAGAGCGCGAAGACGTCGCCCTTCTTTTCGATGCCGATCCGCCACGGCGCGGCGGGGATGGGGCTGTCGGCCGGTGCGCCGTCGGGACGCCGCGGCGCCGGGATCTTGAACGTCGCGCTGATCTGACCGCCCTTGGTCGTACGTTGTGCGAGGTGAATCAGACCGGCGCCGTGCCGGGCGGTCATGACCTCGATGGAATCGTCATCGAGGTCCTTGCGGATAATGAGAACCGCCTTGCGATCGCCATAGCCGTTCCCGTCTGGGAACGAGACTGTGCCCGCGAGCGAAACGTCGCCGGACAACTTCTTCCAGAGATATTGGAACTCGTCGCGCTGGTACCAGACGTTGTAGCCAGCCGAGCTGATGGTGTATTGCTTCGTGCCCGCATTGTAACTGGCGCTGCCTGGAATGATCGCGCTTCCCACGTCGGTCTGGCCGTCGAAGATGCCGATCGGGGAATTGGTCGTCTTGCTGGGCCTGCGAAAGTCGGCCGGGGGCGCTACCTGCCGGTGCGATTTGGAGCCCGGATATGCCCAGTCCGGGATGGCGGGGTTGGTGGCCGGAGCCTGCGCGAGGAGTAAGGGCGCTGCCATGCAGAGCGCCCAAGCGAGCGTCGGCACAGCGTGCAAGAAAATACCGTTCGAGAATTTCATGTCATTCTTTCTGGTTCTACCAAGCAATGTGGAGTAGGCCTTTGGCCTACTATCTGATATTTTCACACCTTATCGGGAATCAACTCTGTTACTTCTTCGAGATCCGCCATTTCCCGATGGCCTCTGCCGGGCGAATCGCTCAGCCTGATTCGAGCGTGTCTTCACTCCGGCCAACTTAGAATCAACAACTTAGGCCGTTACTTTCGAGAGTGACGACTTCACCGACAACTTCACCGCGACCGCGAGAATATGTTCGCTTGTCGGGCAGCTTGTCAAGCTGCGCGCGGGTTGCCAACCCGCCGCAGGATTCCATCCTGCCCCACATGAAAGCATCATCATTCGGTCAAAGACCTAACACGCAACATCCGACCAACCTTGCCAGAGATGGCTCTGCTCTTTACTGCAGTTTCACGAGCGCCTGATAGGAATCCACCCACAGCCCGCCGTCGACCGGCGTCACAAAGCCGAAAGGCCAGTTGGGCTCGGCGGTCGGACGTGAGAACGACCACAGGATGGCGCGCGTGTCGAGGTCCAGCGCGTGCAGCGTGCCGCGCGCCTCAGCCGCGGGCCTGGCGCTCGGACTGCCCTGGAAATAGAGGACATTGCCCGCAACAGACGTTGATGGCGTCGAGACCGGGTATTGGCCTGCAATCTCCCACACCGTCCGGCCCGAATCCTTGTCGAACGCGATGAGGAAGCCGGAGGTCATGCCGATCAGCACGGCGCCGCCATCAACCAGACCGTGTACTTCGACTGGGCGATCCTTCCCTTCCACCGATCGCCTAACTTCGATGGGCTTCCAGCGGTCGCGCCCGGTCGCCCGGTCCACCGCATAGAGATTGTTCTCGCCCGCGGCAAAAATCGTGTCGGCCGTGACGACTGGCTGGCGCAGGCAAACGCCCGCGTGCACGTAGGGCGCCTCGGCGCGATACCGCCAGCGTTCCTGTCCCGTCTTCGCGTCGAGGGCGAAGAGATAGTTCCCCGCCGGTTTCGTCGCGTCGCCCAGCATCGCGGCGGCGCTGCCTGTCAGGTAAATCGTGTCATCGCGCACAATCGGCCGCGATGCGCACTCGGCGCGATTGCTGAGTGCCACCTTCCATCGCTCTCTGCCGCTGACCGCCTCCAGCGCGTAAAAAGTGCCGTTCTTGGCGAGGATATAGGCCAGCCCCGCATTGGCGGCAACCGCCGCTCCTTGTGCTGGGTCCGGACCGCGCCACACTTCCTTTCCCGTGGCAAGCGACACGCCTACTACCGCGCCAGGATAAGCCGCGGCGAAAGGCGTGATGACGATGCCGCCGGAAACCGCGCCCGCGGTTGAGACGGACGCGGTTCCGCTGTTGAAGACAGGCCGGTACGTCCACTTCACCTTGCCGCTGAGCATATCGACGGCAAATAAACCGCCGTGGCCCGTCGGGTTGCCGCCCAGGATCGTCGTGCCCGCGATCGTCGTAGGACCCCAATCCCTGAAGCCGGGATTTACGGCGAGCCTCTCTGTGGGCGCCGTGCGAAGTGGCCGGATCGACGAGCGATCCGGCTGTGCGAACCCCAACACCGTGCAGAGCGCTGCGCCCACGATCGTGCCGCCGCACCATCGCTGAGTCGATAGCTTCATCGGTACCTGCTTTCGTCACTCAGTATCACACTTGAGCGCCTTCACCCAGGCGATCACGCGAGTGGTTGGTGATTCTGTTCAATACAGCAATCAGTCATCTTTGAAACGGTCCGGGGAGTGATCGAGACTACACGTCCTCAGCGCGGCATCGTCTTCAACAGCGCCGTCAGCCCGTTCCACACGATCTGCACGCCGATGCACAGCAGGATAAACGAAGACAGGCGCAACAATACGCTCATCGCGGTTTCGCCCATTCGTTTCGCTATCGGCTCGGCGAAGCGGATGCACAGAAACACAAGTGCGGAAACGATCACCGCGGTGATCAGCGTGCTGGCGAGCACAAAGGCATTGTTGAGGCCGCGCCAGTCCTGGTTCGCGCCTAACGTGATCGCCACCGAGATCGAGCCAGGCCCGATGGTCAGTGGCAGCGTAAGCGGATAGAAAGCCTGCCGCATCGCCTGCTCCGGCGCGACGGGAGACGAGCCCTGCGCCTTCACGACGAGATCCTTCTGATTCAGCATCGCCCAGCCCGCGGAGAGCACGACCATCCCGCCACCTACCTGCACCACGGGAATCGAAATCCCGAAAAAGCGCAGCACATAACTGCCAATCAGCGCGGACCCTAACAATAGGAAAAAGCCGTTCAGCGCGACCTTGCGCGCCAACGCGTTGCGCAGCGCCGAGGGATAACCCGGCGTCAGGCTCAGGAATACGATCGCGCTGCCGAATGGATTGACGATCGGCAACAACGCACCCAGGCTCAGCAGAATTGCCTGGCCGAACTGCGAGAAGGATTGCGTCAATTCCGGCGTCATGCCAGTTTGTTTAGGCCGTCGAGATAGGCTTTCGCGCTCGCTTCGATCACGTCCGTCGAAGCGCCCCGGCCCATCATGCGGCGGTTGCCTTCTTCGAGATGCACGGTCACTTCGCCCATCGCCTCCGTACCGCTGGTCGCGGCGCGGATCTCATATCTTGCGAGTTTGGCGGAAGTCTTCGTCACTGCCGCGATCGCCTTGCAAACGGCATCCACCGGACCGTCCCCAATGGCCGCGCCCTCGCGCGTCTCGCCCTTCATGCGGATGCGCACTGTTGCCGTCGGAATCGCCGAAGTGCCGCTGTAGACGTGCAGATACTCGAGCTGATAAGTTTCGGGAACCGGATGAATCTCGTCGTGCAGGATGGCCACCAGATCCTCGTCGAAGACTTCCTGCTTCTTGTCGGCCACCGCCAGAAAGCGCTGGTAGGTCTGGTCGAGTTCCTCCTGCGTGAGTGCGTAGCCTAGCTTTTCCAGACGGTCGCGCAGTCCATGGCGGCCAGTGCGCGCCGTCAGCACGACGCGGCTCTCCGCCAGACCGACATCCTCGGGCCGCATGATCTCGTATGTGTCGCGGTCTTTCAAAAACCCATCGACGTGGATGCCCGAGCTGTGCGAAAACGCATTGCCGCCGACGATGGCCTTGTTCGCCGGCACCGGCATTCCGAGCATGTCGGCCACCAGACGACTGACCCGGCATAATTCGCGCGTTTCAATTCCAGTGTTCACACCGAAATATTCGCTGCGCGTCCGGATCGCCATGACCACCTCTTCGAGCGCCGCGTTCCCCGCCCTCTCACCGATACCGTTGATCGTGCCTTCCACCTGGCGTGCGCCGTTGAGAACTCCCGCGAGCGCATTAGCGACAGCGAGGCCCAGATCGTTGTGGCAATGCACGCTGATCACCGCGCGATCGATATTCGCAACGTTTTCGCGAATCGCGCGGATCAGCGCGCCGTACTGCTCGGGCATCGCGTAGCCCGTCGTGTCGGGAATGTTCACCACCGTTGCGCCAGCCTCGATGGCGGCATGCAGCATCTCGAACAGATAGGCGGGCTCGGCGCGGCCCGCGTCTTCGGCGTAAAACTCGACATCGTCGGCAAATTGCCGCGCGAGCTTCACCGCGTTCGCGGCGATCTCGAGAATGCGCACTCTCTTTTCGGCGATCGTCTTGCCATATTTTTTGTCGCGAAACTTGCCCGTGAGATGGATATCCGAAACGCCGATCCCCGTATGGATGCGCGGGCGGCGCGCCTTCGCCAATGCCTTTCCGCACGCCTCGATATCGCTGGCCACGGCACGCGAGAGAGCGCAGATCACGGGACCCTCGATCTCGCGGGCGAGCAACTCGACTGCTGCAAAATCCTCCGGCGAGGACGAGGGATAGCCCGCTTCGATCACATCAACGTTCAGGCGCACCAAGTGTCTCGCGATGGTCAGCTTGTCGCGACTGCCCAGCCGCGTTCCGGCCGCCTGTTCGCCGTCACGCAGCGTCGTATCAAAAATAAAGACTTTGTCTGTCATGAATAAACTCCGGGTATCTCTTCGAGTTTACTGCGCTGCGCAGTGCGCTACCAGCTTATCTGCACCAGCGAGACGCCCTGGCGCGGCAGCGTAAACTTCACGTCGGCCGTGCCGTTCTCGACAGACAGGTAGCCCGGCGACGTGAGCAGTGCAAGTTGGCCCGCCGCTTCGAGCGTTGCGTATTGCTCCGGCGTGGGCTTCTGCGGCGAACCCAGCGCCTGCCAAACCGAATAGGCGTTGCTGTGATTCTGATCGATGCGATAGTGGCGCAACTGCACGCGCTTGGCTGCGGCCGGAATGCCCGCTATCGCCATGCTCACGTCCGCCGCGGGTCCGGCTACATCATCGTCGTGGTAGTTCCAGATCATCACGGAGATCTCGCGCGAGCCCCGCACGGCGAGCGCATCGACATCGGGCTTCCCTACGACGCCGTTTTGCAGAATCGAATCGATGCCGGCCGCGCCCGTGCTCTCCGTCTTGACACGCTCGCCCTGCATCAGCCCGGCCATGCGGAAGAGGTTCAGCACGGGCTTGTCGATGCCGTTCGTGGCCAGCGTCCGGAAGCCATCGAAGTAGGGCTGATCCTCAAACTCGAACGCCCACGTGAGCATGCCTTCGATGTTCGTCTTGTAGCGGTCCGCCAGCGTGAAGATTCCCTTCAGCGCGACGGCGGTGTAGGCCGGATAGAGCGTTCCGTTGCGATACGCATTCTGCGGATGCGTGCGCACCGAGCAGGCCGCGCAGCCTTCCGGATCGGACTCACTCAGAATGATCGGCAGATTCCTGAACTTGGGGAACGACGCGACAATCGCGTAGCCTTCGGCCACATCGCGCAAGTTCTTGCCGAGGCCCATACGCACGCGGCCTTCGATCAACTTCGGAGAACCCTTCGCGTGATACGTAATAAAGTCGAGCGGCGCGCCAGTCCCGCCCGTAGCTTCGTTCTTCCCGCTCGCGCAGTGCTCCAGAAACTGCTTCAGATAGGCCGCCGCCCTTGGATTGCCAGGTCCGGTGGTCGCGGGTCCGCCGACCTTCGCCGTAGGCAACGCACGGCGCACGCCGTCGATGGCGTAGTCGTACATCTTGTTGTACTCGGCCGGCGTACCGCGCCAGTACGAGATGTCGGGTTCGTTCCAGACCTCCCAATACCACGCCTCCACCTCGGCCCTGCCATAGCGCGCCACCGAATGCAGCACCCACTGCCGGATCAGTTCACGCCACTTCTCGTAGTCCTTCGGTGGATAGGCCCAACCCGTGCCATCGTTCGGCTTAGACCAATGCCGCGTATAAGGCTGCGGCTTCACCGAGAGAGCTTCGGGCATGAAGGCGATCTCGACGAACGGCTTGGCCTTCACCTTTACATAGGTGTCGAAGATCCGGTCCATGATCGTCCAGTCGTAAACCGGCTTGCCGCTCGCGTCTTCGGTGTACGCATTCGTGGAGCCCCACTTCAGATCGGCACTGCCGTCGCCTGTACAAAGCAGATGGTGCGCCCGTATGTAAACCGGCACGGAACTCAGCGCGGACAGCTCGGAGACCAGTTTCCGGCCGTCCTTCATGTACGTGTAATTCGGCTCGTCATAGCCGAAGTACGACCAGATCGGCTTGAACGGCCCTTGCTTCGCCAGTGAGTCCACGCGGATGGCAACCGCCTCCTGCGCCATAACCAGGGACGGCGCGAGTATGAGGCAAATCAAGGACAGCAAGCGCATCTGCATGGAGTACATAATACTACCCGCCAACGCACGTACAAGGTCGCGGACCCCAACCTGCGGTAAAATAGTGAATTCATGGCAAATCGTATTCGTTCGACGACCATCCTCTGCGTGCGCAGAGACGGAAAGGTCGTCATGGCCGGCGACGGTCAGGTGACCCTCGGGCATGAGGTCCTCAAGGCGGGCGCCCGCAAGCTCCGCCGTCTTTACAAAGATAAGGTTCTCGCCGGTTTCGCCGGCTCCACAGCCGACGCCTTCGCACTCTTCGCGCGCTTCGAAGCCAAGCTCGAACAGCACAGCGGCAATCTCCCGCGCTCCGTCGTCGAACTCGCCAAGGACTGGCGCACCGACAAGGCCCTGCGCCACCTCGAAGCCCTGCTGCTTGTAGCCGATGTGGGTAACACCTTTATCGTGAGTGGCGACGGTGACGTCATCGAACCCGACAACGAGATCGCCGCAATCGGTTCCGGCGGCCCATTCGCCAAGTCCGCTGCCACTGCACTCATCGAAAATACCAAGCTCAGCGCACGCGCCATCGTCGAAAAATCGATGGTCATCGCCGGCAAGATCTGCATCTACACCAACGAGAACGTGATCTTTGAGGAGCTTGGCTAGATGGTCATTTATCTGCCCAGCCAAGCCCTGGACGAAGGCCCAATCCTCGACGAACTCACGCCCCGCGAGATCGTCAAGGAACTCGACAAGTACGTCGTCGGCCAGGCCGACGCCAAGCGCGCCGTGGCCATCGCCTTGCGCAACCGCGTCCGCCGCCAGAAACTCGAACCGGAAATGGCCGACGAGGTGATGCCCAAGAACATCCTCATGATCGGCCCCACCGGCGTCGGCAAAACCGAGATCGCTCGCCGCCTTGCCAAGCTCGCCAACTCTCCCTTCATGAAAGTGGAGGCCAGCAAGTTTACCGAGGTCGGCTACGTCGGCCGCGACGTCGAATCGATGATCCGCGACCTCGTCGACATCTCCATCGACATGGTGCGCGAGGAGCGCCTCGACGAGATCGCCGATCGCGCCGAACGCAACGCCGAAGAGCGCCTGCTCGACCTGCTCATGCCGCCGCAGCCCGAACCGCCGGAGAGCGCCGAACGCACCCGCGAAAAGCTGCGCGAGAAATTGCAGGCCGGCAAACTCGACGACCGCCCCGTCGAAATCGACGTCAAGGAACGCGGCCCCTCTTTCGAAATCGTCACCAACTCCGGCGTCGAGGACATGGACGTCAACCTCAAGGACCTGCTCCCCGGCCTATTCGGCCAGCGCTCGCGCAAACGCAAAATGCGCGTAGGCGAAGCCATGGAGTACCTCGTCCAGGAGGAAGAGGGCAAACTCATCGACATGGAGCAGGTCACCCGCGTGGCCCTCGAGCGCGTCGAGAAGAACGGCATCATCTTCCTCGATGAGATCGACAAGATCGCCGGCCGCGAGGGCGGCCACGGCCCCGACGTCTCCCGCGAAGGCGTCCAGCGCGACATCCTCCCCATCGTCGAAGGCACCACCGTCAACACCAAGCACGGCTTCGTCCGCACCGACCACATCCTCTTCATGGCCGCCGGCGCCTTCCACGTCTCAAAGCCCAGCGACCTGATTCCCGAACTGCAGGGCCGCTTCCCCATCCGCGTCGAGCTCAAATCGCTCACCGAAGAGGACTTCATTCGCATTCTCAAGGAACCGAAGAACGCCCTCGTCAAGCAGTACACCGCTCTGCTCGATACCGAAGGCATCCGCTTGACGTTCACCAGCGACGCCCTCGAAGAAATCGCCGCCTGCGCCGCGCGCGTCAACGAATCCGCCGAAAACATCGGCGCACGCCGCCTTCACACGATCATGGAGAAGATCCTCGAGGAAATCTCCTTCGAAGGCCCCGATCTTAAGAAGAAGACCGTCAAAATCGACCGCGCCTACGTCAGCAAACAGCTTTCCGAGATCATCAAGGACCAGGACCTCAGCCGCTACATCCTCTAATCGCATGAGCGCCACACTTCGCCCGATCGCCACCTCCGCACTGGCCGTCCTGCTCTGCGGTTGCGGCTACGTCGGCGACCCACTCCCGCCCGCGCTCAACATGTTCGTCCCCATCGCCGACCTCACCGCCGTCGAACGCGGCCCTGCCATAATCATCGATTTCACCATCCCCGACGCCACCACCGAGAGCCTCGTCCTCAAGAAGCGTGGCGATGCCGAGCTTGAAATCGGCGGCGTCCGCGTTCCCGTCCCTCCTGACCGCTTCGGCCCCATCCACATCGAGACGCCCGCCGCCCCATTCGCCGGCCGTGAAGTCGCCGTCCGCGTGCGTGTGCTCAATGTGCGCGGACGCCCTTCCGATTGGTCCAACGAGGTCACGCTCGACATCGTCGAGCCGCTCGACCCCCCCCGCGATCTGCGCGCCGCTGCCACGGCTGCCGGCGTTTTAGTCCGCTGGACTTCACCCCGCGGCAAGACATTCCGGATCCTGCGCGGCAAGCAGCAGGCCGGCACTTCCGACAAGCCCGAATGGCTCGACACTCAGGCCGCCTTCGGCGTCGCCTACGAGTATTCCGTCCAAGCTTTGCTCAACGGCGCCGAGAGCCACATCGCCGGCCCCATCGCGATCACGCCTGAAGACACCTTCCCTCCCGCGCCGCCTTCCGGTCTCCAGATCATCGCGGGACCAGGCGCCATCGAACTGGCTTGGGATCGCAACACCGAATCCGACCTGAAAGGCTACCGCGTCTATCGCGCCATCGGAACCGCCGCCCTCGCACCCATCGCCGATCTGATCGAAACCCCCAGCTTCAGCGACCGCAATCCCCAGCCCGGTGCACGCCACTCCTACGCCATCACGTCCATCGACCAGAAGGGTAACGAGAGCGCCAAGAGCGAAATCGTGGAGATCGCCGCCCCGTAAGCCCTCATTCCCGGCTACTATCTTCTTATGACCAGGCTCGTCCGTTTCACACTCAACCGCGACCTTCTCCCTACCACCACTGACGCCTCGCCCGAAGTCCTGCCTGGCGTCCTCAGCGCCGACGGCATCGTGAGCGACCCCGACGGCACCGAGTGGCCTCTCGCCCAGGTTCGCCTGCTGCCGCCCTGCGCGCCATCGAAGATCGTCTGCGTCGGGCGCAACTACGCCGATCATGCCAAGGAGCTCGGCAACGCAGTCCCCGTCGAGCCGCTCATCTTCCTCAAGCCGCCCTCTTCGCTGCTGGCCCACGGCGACCCGATCATCTACCCGCCCATCTCCACCAACGTCCACTTCGAAGGCGAACTCGGCGTCGTCATCTCCACCCGCGCACGCCATGTGGCCAGCACGCACGCCGCCGACTTCATCCTCGGCTATACCTGCGTCAACGATGTCACCGCGCGCGACCTTCAGAAGAAAGACGGCCAGTGGACCCGTGGCAAAGGCTTCGACACGTTTTGCCCCGTCGGCCCCTGGATCGTGCCCAAGGACGAAGTCGATCTCGCCTCACTGCGCGTCCGCACGCTCCTCGACGGCGTCGTCAAACAGGACGCGCCCATCTCCGATATGCTCTTTTCTGTCAGTGATATAATCGCGTATATCACGCAGTTTATGACCCTGGAGCCCGGCGACCTGATCGCCACCGGCACTCCTCCGGGCGTAGGACCGATGGAAGCTGGTTCCGTCGTGAGGGTCGAGATCCCAGGCATAGGGGAGCTTGAGAACCAGATCATCCGGAGGTAGTCTAATGAAGTTTTTTCTCGACACGGCTAACCTGGAAGAGATCCGCAAAGGCGCGGACTGGGGCATCGTCGACGGCGTAACCACCAATCCATCGCTGATCGCCAAGGAAGGCCGCCCGATCCGCGATCAGATCCACGAGATCTGCAAAATCGTCGACGGCGACATCAGCGCCGAAGTCGTCTCCACCAACTCCGCCGCCATGATCGCCGAAGGCCGCGACCTCGCCAAACTCCACCCCAACGTCGTTGTCAAAGTGCCGCTCACCCGCGACGGCATTAAAGCCTGTTCCGCCCTCAGCAAAGAAGGCGTGCGCCTCAACGTAACGCTGTGCTTCTCGCCCGCCCAGGCCATCATCGCCGCCAAGGCCGGAGCCTACATCGTCAGCCCCTTCGTCGGCCGCCTCGACGACGTCGGCCACGTCGGCATGGACGTCGTCCGCGCCATCACCCAGATCTACAAACTCCACGGCTTCAAGACCCAGGTCCTCGCCGCCTCGCTGCGCTCACCCACGCACGTCATCGACGCAGCTCTCGCCGGCGCGCACATCGCCACCATGCCCTTCAAGGTGCTCGATATGCTCTTCAACCATCCGCTGACAGACAAAGGGCTCGAACAGTTCCTCAAGGATTGGGCCAAAGTGTTTCAGGAGGCTCCCGCGGGCAGCTAACGCCACCCCGCTTCCGTCCGATGCCCACCGATCTCGCCGTCTTTGCGGGAGCCGCCGTTGTTGCGCTCTCCGCCATCGCCCTGTGGTTCTGGATCAGGCGTAACCCTTCCCCCGAGGAGCGCGAGCAACGCCGCCGCGCCGATGTCAACCGGCACGGCCGCATGCTCGATGCCACGCTCATCGACGTGCAGGATCCTTTGATCCAGTTCAAATACACGACGCGCGGAATAACCTACGTCGCCTCACAGGACATCTCAGCCCTGCGCGACCACCTGCCCTCCGACCTCGCGACCCTGCTTGGCCCGGTCACCGTCAAATACCTCACCAACAACCCGGCCAACTCCATCGTGATTTGCGAAACATGGTCCGGCGTCAGAAGCAATCTCCTCCGGGAATGACTCCTGGGGCTAAGTCCCCGCCGTCACCGCCTCGGCCTGCAACCCCTTCGGGCCCTGCTTCACCTCGAACTCCACCTCCATGTCGTTCTCCAACGTCCTATACCCGTTCATCTGTATGGAGGAGTGATGAACAAATACGTCCTCTCCCGTGGACCTCTGGATAAATCCATAGCCCTTCGCCGCATTGAACCACTTCACAGTACCTTTTTCTCTCAAAGCAATCTCCTCAGTTCGATCGCATTTCGCCGCCGATCCGCACCCTGAAACACAAAAAGCTACGAAGCCTTCGCCCCGTAGCCCTTGCACAACCGAATACCGTACCAGCAAAACATGCTGAAGCATTCTATGGTGAAAACGATTTATCCGTCAAGTAAAAAATGTTCACCACCCCCAGATGAGAGCTGGCTGTTTGTTTTCAACAAAGTTCGAGTTCGTTTCGCTGATTTTTTTAAAATGGGGTGCGCTGGCCCGGTGAGCGGGCGGGCGGATAGTGCTCTACCCTGCTGGATTGTAGCACACGAGTTGCTGATTTCTGCGGCGGTGCGGGTTTATGTATTGCCACGAATGAACACGAATGAACACAAATCCAATCGGACTCGTGTTCATTCGTGGCTAACGCCCGTCCGTCCCCGCAACACCTTCAAGCGCTCCGCCACCACCGTACCCGCCGTCTCCGCAAACACTCCGGCCCCCGCCAGCGGCACAGCCGCACCCGGACTCCGGCTCAGTTTCACAAAATCGCCCCCGTCCAGCGGAATCCACACCTGCCACACCCTTCCCTCCACCTCCACTGGATGCTCATGCGAAAACTGCTTGCCCCCCATCTCCGCATGCATCGAGCAGTACCCGAAGCGCCCATACCACGCCTCCATCACCCGCCAGCACTCCTCCACGTCCTTCGCTTCGCGCACCTCGCTCTCGAAGCTCCCCAGCGACAACTCCGCGGTAAACAGCCGGCGGAACGCACCTTGCAGCACCATCTTGCGCGCCGTCCCAAATTCGGTGTAGCCCAACTGGCTAATTCCAATCCAGGTCCCCGCACAGAACAACACCAGGATCAGGCCGGTAAAATTCGCCCACTTGCTCATCAGCAGGCTCAAACTCGCCGCCGCGCCGCAGACCGCATACAGCACCAGCGCCGCCCGCCGTGGCGTCAACCCGCGCTGCAACAACTTGTGGTGGATATGCCCGCGATCCCCCGTGAAAATCGGCTCCCCGCGCATGTACCGCCGCAGGATCGCCAGCGCCGTATCCGCCAGCGGCACCGCCAGCACCAGCAGCGGAGCCGTCACACCCAACAGCGTCGCCGACTTCTGGCTCCACAACACCGCAAAACATCCCAGCAGGAACCCGAGCGGCAAACTCCCGCAATCCCCCAGGAAGATCGACGCCGGATTGAAGTTGTACCGTAAAAACCCGAGCAGCGCCCCCGCCAGCGGCATCGTCGCCATCGCCAGCGCCACATTCCCCGTCATCAGCGCCGCCCCCAGCGTCGTCACCGTCGCAAACAGCCCAACGCCCGCCGCCAGTCCATCAATCCCGTCAATCAGGTTCACGGCATTTGTCATTCCGATCAACCACACCACCGTCACCGGATAACTGAGCCAGTTGGAGAACTCATAGCCGCGAAAACCGCTGATCTCCACTCCCGCGTGGATCGCCAATCCCACGGCCACCATCTGGCCCACCAGTTTCTGCCACGGCTTCAGCCCGCGCACGTCATCGACCAGCCCCACCAGGAACACCACAGCCACCGCGGGAACCAGCCTCAGCACGTCCGGCAGCCCTGCGCGCACCATCCGTCCAACGCTGAAATCGCTGGCCAGCAGCACCACAAACGCGCCAACATAGGCCAGCCCAATCGCAATTCCGCCCACGGCCGAAACCGGAGCCGTATGCAACTTCCGCCGCCCATCCGGCAAATCGACCCAGCCCCAGCGGCGCGACAGCCATCGCACCGCCGGAGTCAGGATCAGAGCAAATAGAAGGGAACAAATCCCAAGCAGTACTAGAGAATACACAAATCCCCCAAAGGATCAACTCTTAGTGGGAAAACCAAAGTGCGGGTTAAAACCGAGCAAGCAAATTACTAGCCACGAATGAACACGAATGAACACAAATTCAATAGATATGAAGTATCGTGTCCGGGTTCGGATTCGTGTTTATCCGTGTTCATTCGTGGCTTCACAACCAAGGACTGAACACCACAACCCCCGTACCTGCAACATCCGAAACGTTCCGCGTAACCAGTGTCAGGTTGTAATGCAGCGCGGTAGCAGCCAGAAGCCCATCGATCACAGGAACCGGTTTGCCTGCAGCCGCGGCTACGGCCGTGATCGTGCCCCAACGCTCCGCCACGTCTTCGTCGACGGGAAGAATGCGCCCCGCGAAGCGCCCGCGCAGATCGCTTTCCAGCCAAGCC
This sequence comes from Bryobacteraceae bacterium, assembly GCA_963668605.1. Classification (GTDB taxonomy): domain Bacteria; phylum Acidobacteriota; class Terriglobia; order Bryobacterales; family Bryobacteraceae. The sequence goes on along the minus strand of OY764903.1, from coordinate 6,044,477 downwards.
TCCAGCGCGGCACGCCGTGAACCCGTCCGCAGCGCTGCGATCCCTTTCCGGATCTCGCCCAGCGTGAGAACGCTCAAGAACAGCAGATCTTCGTTTGCGGAATCGACCCACGCCGCCACCTTCGGCTCCGGCTGCGGCCTGATCAGTTCGGAAAGAACATTTGTGTCAAGCAGGAACCCATTCATAACCGGACTGTTCTTCCGTAGTCCGGTTCACGTTCCAGATCGATGCCGGAATCCACCAATGGCGACTGAGCGAAGAACTGAACCAGGCTCTTATGGCGCTCGCGGCCCAACAGCCGTTCATATTCCTCGGCCGGAATCACAACGACAGCCTCATGACCGTGCTTTGTGATCCGTTGCGGCCCTCGCGCCCGAGCCAGGCGGAACACCTCGCTGAACCGGGCTTTCGCATCTTGCAGTTGCCATTCATTCGCGTTGGAAACCCGTTTCGGCATTTGGTCACATCCTAATCAGACTAGTCTGACTAGACCAATTATACCTCGGATATTAGCCACGAATGGACACGAATGAACACAAATCTAAAAGGTATGAAGTGCCTTGTCCGGGTTCGGATTCGTGTTTATCCGTGTTCATTCGTGGCGCTTTTGTGTTACAAGTAGTACAAGATGGATACCACTGTACGAAACCTCGACGAAAACGCCTATCGCGCCTTGCGCGCACGCGCAGTCTTGGAAGGGCGAACCGTCGGCGCCTTGATCAGCGAGGCGATCCACGGCTATCTGGCGCGCCCGGCTGACCGGCGCACCTCCAGTTTGCGCCTCTTGCGCCCGGAGCCCTTTCCGTCCGGAAACGACCAACTCAGCATGGAAATTGACGGCATCGTGTACGGGAACCAGCGGTGATCGTTCTCGACTCCAGTTTCCTGATCGCCTTTTACAACGAACGCGACGCGCACCACCCCGCGGCCAGCGCACTCATGGAGCGCTTCCTGGCCGGAGAATGGGGCAAGGGATTACTCCTCGAATATGTATTCCTGGAGGTCGTGACGGTCATCATGCTCCGTCTCGATCTCGCTGCTGCCATCAGGGCCGGCCGCATTCTGCTGGAAGCCGAGGAACTGGAATTCGCACCCTGCTCCGATTGTTTCCTCGAAACGCTGGAGGGCTTTTCCAGGCAAAACGGAACCCGCCTCAGCTTTGTGGACGCCGCCCTCGCTCAGGCCGCCCGCAATCGCGCAGACGGCCAAATCCTGACCTTCGACGCCGAATTCCGCAAACTCCCCGCGCTGCACGTCCAAAACCACTGAAACCCTAACCGTGCCCGGCCAACGGCAGATTATTAGCCACGAATGGACACGAATGAACACAAATCGAAAAGAGATGAACTACCCTGTCCGGGATCGGATTCGTGTTCATCCGTGTTCATTCGTGGCTTAGGCGGAACCCCGCCCGATCCGCCGGGAATACCGGTTCACTTTCCCCTGGAGTTTCTTCCCTGCGAGCGGGTTCTCGACGATCTCCTCGATTACCTTGATCGAACGTCGCTGAACGTCGGCCGGAAGTCCTAGAAGGTCTTTTCCAAAGGATCGGGCGTAGCTACTCTGCCAGCCCATGCTTGACTTTGTCGAGAAGTTTGTCGAGAGGCAACCGCGCTTCCTTCGAGCGGCTGTCGCAAATGGCGTTCAGTACCTCGTCTTCACGAAACGTCTGCGCCTTGCGAGCCTTCCGGTACACGCGATTCGTAGCTCCGGCCCGAATCGCCCCGCCGGCCGGATTGTGGCCTTCCATCTTCATACCTCGAATTTAACACAGATAAATTAGCCACGAATGGACACGAATGAACACGGATCCAAGAGATATGAAGTACCCTGTCCGGAAGCAGCTGGACCTCATCGCCATCTTCCAGAGCCGCCAGCGTTGGCCGGAAAAGCTCTGATAGTCACCAATCCGTCAATGATTTTTTCGGATTCGTGTTCATTCGTGTTCATTCGTGGCTTACATCTCGCACTCTTACGAAGGTGAGAGGCCAAGTTGAACGTGAATGTTGTCGAGCGACGGATCGAAACTGACCCACCAGACTTCACCGCGAAGCATGCGGCTCTGCGACGGTTGAATCGGCGATCACGCCTTCGGACCACTCCAGCGCGTTCTGTTCGCGCGCCTGGTCGGCGGCCATCTCGCAGTACGAAGCTTCGATATCCTGCGCCACCACGTGGGGACGAGCGAGTTTCTCGATAAACTGGCTGATCCCACGCCGCCCGATGGTCCGCTGCAGGCCCTCATAAACGGCCTCGCTGACAGTAATGGTGAGCTTTCGGTTCATGGCATTGCCTATCCGTATTCTACCTCTAAAACCTCAACCGTCTCCCCCAACCAACCAGAATTCGTGTCCATCCGTGTTCATCCGTGGCTACCGTTGCTTTTCCAACCAGCCACCCGTGCCCCTCCGCCCTTCTTTCCGTTCATGCTACCCTTGATTTCAGATGGAACTCACAGTTCAAGTTCACGTCGAACTCCTTCCGGAAGGCGTGTACTTGGCAACTTCCCAAGAGCTTCCCGGCTTGGTCGCCCAAGGCAGAACCGTCGCTGAGACGCTGGAGATTGCACGCGACGTGGCCCGCAAACTGATTGAGGCGCGTTGCGAGCGGGAAGGCGCCCCGGCTCTGCCAACCAGCGCACAGCGCCCCGATTTCATGATCGTCGTGGGGGCCTGATTGGGGCGGCTCGCAGGATTCCGTTACCGCTAGGTTGCACGCCGGCTCAAGCTGCTCGGTTTCCGTTTTGATCGCCAAGCCGCCGGTAGCCATGAAATCTGGTTCAACTCCGCAACAAACCGCTACACTACGCTTCCGAATCACTCCGCAGACCTGCCGGAAGGGACCCTGCGTGCCATCCTGAATCAGGCTGGCATCGCCCCTGACGATTTTCTGAACGCATAAAGCAAACATCCTGGGTGTCCGCCCGTGCCGCCAATCAACCAAAATTCGTGTTCATCCGTGTCCATCCGTGGCTAAATTTGCTTTTCCAACCAGCCACCCCAGAACCTCCCCCAAACAACCAAGCAACTAAACAACCAATCAACCAATTTCCCGTTCATTCGTGGCTAAACAACCCTCAATCACCCCAACCATCTCCCCCATCAAAACCGCCCTCGAAAACCCACCCCCAAACGCCACCCGCCGTCCAGCTCCCCGCCGGCGCGCATCCAAAACCGCAGCCACCACCCCATCCACATCCCCATGCCGGACCGAATACCATTCGTGTTCATTCGTGTTCATTCGTGGCTCAAACACCTCCGCCACATGGCTCTCCGCCGGCCCCACATACAAGAACGGAACCCCCAACTCCATCACGTTATAAATCTTGCACGGATGCACAATCCCCACAAACTCATCGCCCATCACAACCACATGCAAGTCCGCCGCCGACAAAGACCCGGACAGCGACGCCAGCGGCACATAAGGCAAAGCCACCACATTCGGCAACCCGCGCTCAGACACAGCCGCAAACTCCCGTCCGCCGCCCACAAAGCAGAACACAATCTCCGTCTCCCCAACCAACCGCGCCGCCGCATCCAACACACTCGTCAGCGGATGGCAAGGACTATGATTCCCCGAATACATCACCACAAACTTGCCCGTCAGCCCATGCGCTTCGCGAAATCGCTCCCGCCCCTCCGCGTCGTACCTCACCGCATCGTCCAAAGGCCACGGCGCAATCACGTCCATCTTGGCAGCGTCAACACCCTTGGCCTCCAGCCGAGCCTGCATGAACCGATCCAGCACCACAATCCGCGCAGCCCTGCCAAAGCTCCAAACCAGCAACCAATTCAAAGCCCGAGCCATAAAAGACCCCGCCCGAACCACCCCCGCCGCAATCGCCTGGTCCGGATTCAAATCCATAACCCAAACCACCAAAGCGCAGCTTCTATTCCGATTCGTGTCCATTAGTGTTCATTCGTGGCTACCGTTGCTTTGCAGCGCCGCCGCCAGCACCGACAGCAACGGCGGCGTCGTCATCGCCACCACCACATCAAAGCGCCCGGCCCGCACCATCACCCACCCACACCCCACCAGAAACGACACAAAATTAACCACCCGCCCAATCTTGGTCTTTTTGGAAAACCCCGCACACCACGCCCGCCTCACATCCACGCCGCGCCAACACTCCCGCGCCGCATAGCGCACCGCCGGATCGTCATACCCGCGCCGGCTGGCAATCACCGTAACCGCATGACCCCGAGCCGTCAACCCCGCAGCCAAATCAGCAGCATACTGCCCCGTGGCGGCAACATCCGGCCAAAACGCCTGATTGAGAATCAGAATTCGCAACAAGAGATCCCAAAAGGGCCAGCAGCGCCATCAATTACCCGATCGTTTCATGAGTCCTTCCAGAATCGAGTTATACGAGTCTGCGAAGGTCTGGAACCCAAAGTGTTCCGTTGCTGCGCTTCGTCCCGCTTGGCCAAGCTTTTCGAGTTCATCCGTCGTTGATCGCAGAAAGCTGGCAAGGCAGTCGAGGATGTCGCTTTCAGAGCGTACTGGGACAACCAGTCCCGCCCCGGCTTGCCTCACGACAGTGCAGAGATCCACATCTTCTGAGATGATCACTGGAAGCGAAAAACGCATTGCTTCGGCTACAACATGGCCAAAGTTCTCTCGATGAGACGCCAGAATCAGCGCAGACGCCCGCTTGTACTCCGAGTACAAGCTCTGACGGTCTAGAATTCCGCGATACACGACCGAGCGATTCCACGCAGCACCCGCCGCTGTTCTCAGGTCTTCGACAGAGATCTCTCCCGTTTCTGCACCAATCAGGACCAATTCCCAGCCTGGAACGCCCGCCCTGCAGAAGGCTCGAACGGTTTCGAGCACACGCTTCATTGGATGTAATCGCCCCACAAACAGCAGTCGTCGCGGTGTACTCGTCACCACGGGGAGTGTGTCCGCCAGATCGCACGTTGCATCAGCAATTGGCCAAAAGAGTGATTTGGTATTCAACACGCTCACGGCAACAGCAGCTTTTTCTCTCTCGCGGTCCGTAGCATACAGAACTAGGCTGTCCCGAAATAGAAGATCGCGGTAAGCCTTTAGCCAGAGCTTCTTCCGAAAACCACGATAGGTGAAAACATATGGATCCAGGCTGCCGTGCGGCACGACGACGAGTGGCTTGCCAAATCTCCGGGCACACTGCGCTGCCCATATCGCGTGGTACCGGTAAAGCAGGTGAACGAAAATGATGTCGGCAGACTCCATTTCATTAATCAGTTCTTGGGCTGTACGACGCGATACAAAGGCATACTTCCTTCCGAGGATGCCTTGACGAGTCGGAACGATTTTCCAATTATCCACGTCGTTGAGGTGGGGGTTTGCGTGTGGGTCGTCATCGAACGATATGCAAGTCGTGGAATATCCGCCTGTGCTCGCCGCATTGCGGAACAGTACTATCGAATGATAGGCTCCTCCGAACTGCGGTGCCGCGTTGTTCGCTACGTGGATAATCTTCATGTTGGTCCTCGTCCACTTCCTGCCAGACGCACCTCTCCGTCCACACAGCTTCTGATGCCTGCTGCCATCTATAGAGATCTCACGATCCCTGCCGACCTTGTCCGGGAAGCCTCAGTCCGACTACGCACAGAAATCTCTCAATCGTAGTTTTCAGCTAGGGATTACAGGAGATCAAGCGTGACTTGCAGTATGTTCACGAAAAACGGACCCGACTGACCCCACTGACAAGTGAGTAAGCGCGCAATAAGACGAACTATTGACATCGCGAAGCGAGTAGTAACACCATGCTATGCAGACGAATGTCATCACATTACAGCCAATATCGGAAGACTGTGCGACCGCTGTCGAAACAAGTAACGCTATGCTCGGTCTCAGTTTTCCGCCTGCCGCAACTAGAGAACCTCGAGTAGCCACGCTAAACATTCGGCTGTAAATACCTGCCGACATAATAATGCCGATCAGGCCATAATTTATAAAATACGCAAGCACAGTAACATTCTGACGCAAGCTGTCTAATGCAGTAGTCCCCGCTGCAAAAAAATTCTGCCTTATAATGGCGCTTTCGGAAGGATTCACTTGATACTGCCAGAGCCCGGCTCCGAATCCCGTGACTATGGCTCCAGGTTGCCTCATGAGAAGTTTTAGCGACGCAGTGTCATTGTATTCAAGCGGCACTGCGAACCCCATCACCTCGATCTTCTCTGTTACGGCATCCTGCCTCGAATCCAGCCGCTTAGTAATTGTGAGATCGCCTACCAACAGTGCTACGCCAAAGCCTATTCCAAAGCATATAAGCATCTGAATCGACCGGCGGGTGAAGCCCGCCCGGGTATTCCAGAGCCCTACCAACGTAATGGCGAAGACAATCATACAAAACTGGGCGATTCCCGTTCGCGAACCACTGAGGAGGTTCGTAATAAGGAAGACTGCGGCGGCGAGTGCCACTCCGAGAGCCGGCAGGCCAATCAATGACCCGCAAATCATGGTAGCGACTAGCCATACCGCGCACAAAGTGCTGAGATACCGGGGCTCTCCGCAGATACTGGTGATACGCCCTTCAGCGGCCGACCCAGCAACCGACTGAAGGACCATACCACCGTCGGATAACGAGCCGCGGATCATGGGGAACAGGTCGAGACCCGTTCCCGAGTACACAGCAAACTGCAGTAACCCCAGGCCACAGTAGAATAAGCCGGCAACCACAAAGTCACGAATTAGAGTTTTGCACTCCGAAGCAGTCTTCAATGTGACCAGGAAAGCAAGCGGGAGAAGCCAGAAGAGAAATTCGCGAAGCAGGCTTCTACCTGCCCTCTCAAGCGGAGTTTGAGACCATAGGGAAACATTTAAAGGGTCAGCTTCGATCCAGCAGTATCCACCTATGGTTATGACCAGAATCATCCCGAGCACTGGCAAAATGCGCGACCAAGCAACACTCGCGATGGATGACAGTTTTGTGTTACCGACAGCTGCATGAAATATGATAGCGAAGGCTGCACAACGACCGATGTTGACAGGTACATTCACAGTCCAAAGTAAATTTCCTGCAGTGAACGGGAAAGTGTAGATAAATAAACGCAGCAGCCACCAACGACTTACCGCCCCCAGACCGAGACATCCTAGGAACGGAACTAGTTCATATAGAACAAAGGCCATTAGTTAAACACCTTGCATAATGCCACGAAGCTTTTCCTGAACGGCTCGGGCCCGAACTTATTCGCGAGCCTAAGACTCTCAGATCCAATGCGCGCGAGTTCCTCTTCGGATTGGGCTGAGGCACGGCAGAGACAACTATGTAATGCCGCCTGATTCCCCGTCTCAAACATGAAGCCGTTTCCTTCGGTAAGGAGATCATGACGTGCACCCACAGCTTCGCTCAGGACAAGTCCGCAGCCGCTAAGCGTCGCCTCATGCACCACAACCCCCCAGTGTTCTTCAAAACTGGGCAAGACTAGGAATCGGCTTTCTGTCATATGTTCTGCAATCTCATGTGTCGATAAGAAAGGAAGCACACTTATACCGTCCCCACTCAGCCGTTCAGCCATCGGTCCGCTGCCAATCAGCACGAGTTCCCATTCGGGGTTGCTAATCCTGAAGTGACGGAATGCACGCACAAGAACGTCCGGTGCTTTTCGGGCGATCAACTGCCCGACAAACAGGAATCGCTTCGGTCGTGAAGTCAAAGCGGCACCAGCCGAGAATACTGTTGGATCTGCTCCATAGAATCCTGTGTAAATCTTCGAAGCGGGAAGTCCGAAGAACCTCATCAATCGGTAGCCCGAGGCTCCGGGCACCCAGACTGCGTCCACGCGCCGCCGATACCACAGCCTGAACACGAGCATCCCTATAACTTGCCTGATGGTACCCTTCCAGCAGTTGTCGTTCATGGAAACGACACGGCCTCCAGACCGCTTGACCTCAGACGCAAGACTGTTGAATGCACGATAAGCCCATCCGGTGTGTATGAAAATGTGTGGCGGCCTAACGTTCAGATCAGACCAATGGACATCCCTCGCGGGGTCTACCCAAATCACTTGCTGGCCAAGACACGATTCGACAACTTCCCTTGGCGCTGGGCCATCGGTGCCTACAACCGTGAGATTGGTCTCTTTTGCCACATGTTTCAGTAGTCGGGCTGCGTAAAGAGGAAGTCCGTGCCACGCTACGACTATAGACCTTACTGTCAAATCCATTTGCAGAACCTCTTCAAACCTCGCTGCTTCGCGCACGTATCCCATCCAGCCATGCTGCATAGCGACGGCTCCGAGCCATCCACGAGTGTTCCTCGACCCGATACGAGGGCCGCCAGGCCTCATCCACGGAGAGTGCTTTGCCCAGCGCAGTCGCAAGTGAGTCGGAATCGGATGGCCGATAGAAGAACCCAGATGATCCCAGTGCCCTTCCATTTTCGCCGATTCGACAGGTTACAATTGGGCGGTCGGTGATCATGTATTCGTAAAGCTTACTCGGGCACCTCGCTCTATCCGCAACTGTATCCTGCAGTGGCGAGATCATGACGCTAGCTGCACTTAAATACCTGGACAACTCAGCCTGCGGGACGAAACCCGGAGTCTTTACTATGTCCGAGAGGCCGTGGCGAGCAACAAACTCCTGCACCGCGGTGAACTCTGGGCCGCGGCCACATAAGACAGCGACGAAATCCTTGCGTGTCCCACGAAGTCGTAATATTGCTTCCAACATATCGTAGCAACCATAGGCCTTGTGGAATCCTCCCATGTAGAAAAGTAGTCGCTTGCCTGGGAACATCGCTTGGCCGTCACGAGAACGGTGAAAGGCTAGATCCTCCTTCAATCTCTCTTCATAGGCAAAGGGTAGGTACAGCACTTCTCGATGGATTCTCAGACTCGCCGTCCGCCGTTCCCAAAGCGTCCTTAGGTAATCGCTAGCTACAACATGGGCGCTATAATGCTTAAGGCTCCACCACTCCAACAGATACTGCGCCATTCTTCTTGTCAGGGGCGCATTCGTTAATGCCGACTCAAGTTCGACATGGTCCATAACAGTCACTATTCTAGAGTCGTTCGCTCGGTACAGCGCGTTCCGATACCCAAGGCCACACACATGAATCACATCAAACATCTTAGCTCGGACAAGACGGGTCTTCTGATTTCGCTCGTCGATAAGCGATCCTCGCCTGAACCATAGGGCCGACACACCTCCAAGCTGGGCCATCATCTCGCGGTTGGCTGCACTATCTTCCAGGCAGATCGTCACTTTGTGCCCTAGGTCTGTCAGAGGCCCACACATCCCAAACGCACGCTTAATCGTCGCGTGACGATCAAAACTGGCGTTGGTGACGAAGCAGATGTTGTGATTCATGGGCTCAATACTCAAGAGCTCCGATCAGCAATAAGATGCGGTCTTGCCGTAACTCATCCAGCGGAAGTCTTGCGGCTCTTATGATAATCGCTTGACCCCAGATGGGATCGCAATTGTTATCGCCGATTTGAATTATTAGACGGCAGGTGCTTGGGGTTGTTCGCTCTCAAAGACTTCGTCTTTATGAGCAGGGCAATTGTGGTTAGTGCGCAACGGCGGTAGCAGCATTATGTGGCCTCCGAAGAGAGCCGAGGTGCAGAATCGGCAAGCTCTCGGTACAGCGAGTTGTAGCGCTCTGCCTGCAATGTATTCGAAAACTCTTGCTCAGCCTTGTGCCGGGCTCCCTCGCTCATACGTCTTAACCGGTCTTCGTCTGACAGTGTCCATGCTATGCCATGAGCCAGATCCCTAGACTCGAAGGGTCGAGCCAAGTATCCGGTGGACTTATGCTCCACAAGATCCGGCATGCCACCGATCGAAAATGCCACAACGGGCGTACCACATGCGAGCGACTCAAGAACAGTGTTTGGGAAATTGTCCTGTTCTGATGGGGCAACAAACACGTCTGCCGCGGAATATAGCAACGCAAGCGAAACATCATCATGCAGGTTTCCGAAGTACGTTGCAGGCAGTCCGAAATCGTCTTGATAAGCTGAATCTGTCGAACCGAATACGACGGCATGGAACGATTTTGCCAACCTGTGGGCCGCAAGTTCTTTCAGCGCTGCGGTCAAATGCTGGAATCCTTTGCGCCTATCGGCGGTGCTGTTCATCGCGCCGAATAGGATTATCAGCTTTTCCTCCTCCACTCCCAGGATCTGGCGGGCTGAATGCTTTGCAATCGGACGAAATGTCTTGAGATCCAAGCCATTCGGAATTGTTTCTACGCGACGGTTTCGAAATAATCGGCTACTTTTGGCGCAGTCCGACAGCCAACGGCTTGGAGTCACAATCGTCAAATTTGAGCTTTGCCAGCTTGTGCTTTTGTGTTTTAAAAGCCAGCGGCTGAGATCAGTTTGGCGGTCGGAGCGGAGTTGGGGACAAGCGCCGCAGTTATCAGTGTATTTCCCGCATTCGCGGTCATAATGGCACCCTCCAGTGAATGGCCACATATCGTGTAGCGTCCAAACAAGAGGACATCTGAATTGGTGCAACGCGCACACGGGCACAAAACCGCCAGCAACCCAGTGAAGGTTTACCACATCTGGCCGCGCCTCGGACACGCGTTTATGCAAACGGTTCGGGATCCGATTGAGAGTCCAAATGGCCGGGTCCCGCTTGGGGTTCATGTGGGAGGAGATGACCCCCTCTATTCTCGGCGTAATAACTGCGAGCGCTCTCTCTATAAGTCCAGGGAACGCCACTGTAACCCCATTGTTATGACTGAATTTTTTCTTAACTATCATGCGGCAATTGAGGTCAAGAAGCTGCAATTCTTCAAAAAGCCGGTAGGTGGCTCGCGCAGCTCCGCCCGCGTTGTCAGTAGAGCTCAGTAGAATAACTTTCATAATCCAGAATAACTCTTAAACGGGTCTTTGTTAGTTGCGCGAACTCCGTGTGTGGAAATACTGGCTAGTTATTGAAACACAAAGCGCATCTAGTCCATAAAGTTTTACTTGGTTTCAAAAGGCGACACTGCAACGCGCCCTAATCGCTCGTCAAGTCGCCCAGCAAGGGCAAAGTCCAACAAACTTCGACTTATAGCCGGAAACTTACAGGCGAGTTGCAAAACGCAGTAGAGACCAATACCGATGACAGCGCTAAGTACACCCGGTCGGCTCTCTCTGCCGCGTAGGTAAGCTTTCCAAAAGATCTGTGCGGAGCGATCTGGATCTTTAGTCACGAAAAACAGATATAGACTCTGCACGCAGAGGTCACGGGTTGTCAGCAACGACGGTCCTAATGCACTGGCAAGCATCCTCCGCTCGATCGAACTCAAGGGCAGGTCGCACAGAGTCGGTAAGCAAAGCGACAGCCAGAGTCCTGACCAGCGATCGCCTTCCCGGGGCCTCCCCCATGAGACTACTTGCGAATCACTAACGTAAAAACAATGTCCGGCCTTGACTGCCATTATGGTGAGGGCAAGATGTGGTGCCCATGAAAACGAAAACGCATGTGCATATGAAAGAAACGGGCGCAGAAGCTCCATGCAATATAAGTTGGCAGAGATAAACAGTGAATTACTGAACTCCTGTCTGAGAAAAACCAGTGCAGAGATTAAATCCAACCGCTTCTCCTCGAAATCGCCAAGGCGTAGCTCCGTTCGAAGGTTCAAACATGCAATTCCTGATAGAGGGCGGACTATTTCTAAAGCGGTTGCGCATGCGTCCGCATGTGGTGTGTCGTCATCCCCTAAAATCCACAGCCATTTTGTGACACAGAGCTCAAAGCAACGCACAATATTAGCATTTCCACCGATATTCACGGGGTTCCTATGTATCGTAACGTAAGGGGCTGAATGGCCTAAGACTTCGCAAAGACTCTCCGCGACCGGCACTGGTGAGCAATTATCTACAATTAGCAGTTCGATATCCGGTGAAAGCTGTGGAAGCAGTATGCGGACCGACTCCGTTAGAACTGTGGGACGGTTGTATGTCGGAATGGCTATGGTAAGAAATGGCATCTGCACTCTAGGTCACTCGAACTTTAGCTTCACAATAGTAGCTAAGCTACTTTAGAGGAGTTGCGAGTAAACGTACGGACTGGGTCTTCTTCCTTGCCGATAGATCTAGATTGGGAAGAACCCCAATTGCCGTAGGATGTGCGACCGTAAGAACGTGGTGTTGCGTCACTCTGAAGCAAGGTTTCTTTTCGGTCGTGAAGAACTAAAAAGCGAGTTTAGCCACTTCCAGCCATCGTTCACTCGGACTGTGAGGCGATGAAGGACGCGCAACACTGACCGTGAATTCTGTAGCCAATTGATCATTGCCTTCGGAACAAATGGTTCAGTCCGGGCTGCCCACCTCACCATGGGAACTCGCGAATAGGTGGACAGTAACACCTCCCGCATCCTGTGCCATTCCGACGGTTCCATCGATATGCTTAGGAGCATGTAGAACAAATAGAAACGCAGATTGCTGACGGTTTCGCTCTTGTGCCGTTCGATCAAATCCGGTGGGTAGCGAAGTTCGGCGAACGCTTCTAGCAAAGCCAAGTTGCCTTTGATTCCCGCTAGGACGAGTTCGGCCAACGGCTTCGGGGTCCTGTCGGCTTGGTCAAGACGGTAGTTGAGCCTATTCAACACACAGAGTTCGCCAACCGCATGGCACGGCACTTCACCAAAGCTGTCGATCAGAATACAGACATGTTGGTAGTTAGTTTCTATATACTGACCGTGTCTCGCGACTGACGAACGTAAGTATCGTTCCTTGTGCACGATGAGCGAACTAATAAAGCTCATATGCATGATTCCGACCGAGCGACCGAAGGCCAAAAGTGTAGGATACGGGCCGGCGAGACTAACATTCATTCGCGGGCGACCGACCGGTGTCTTAAGATCGTATTCATACGATTGCCAGTTCAAGCTGATGACTTGCGCCTTGGCATTGGCTGCAATAGTTTGCGCGATTGTGTCTAAAGCGTTTTCACATACCACATCGTCATCCGAAAAGAGCCAGACATAATTGTTCTTCGCCATCCCGATAGCCCGACGGTACGACTCCATGCAACTCAATGGGGGGGTATTTTCGTAAACGACAGCAACGACGCCGCAGTTCGCAAGGCGACTGCACCACAACTCTAGCGACTGTTTCGAGGTGTCGGTACAACCATTTAGAAGAATTACGAATTCCGTTACGATTCCTGGAAACCGTGTCAGTTCGCGCTCGAAGGATTCCAGCATCTCAGCCAACAGAGCGGCTCTGTTAAAAGTCGACACACAGACACTAATCATAAGGTTTACCTGGGTAATCTCAAAGTCGTGGAAAGTCTCAGCGTATAGGTGAGCTTGTCAAAGGTTCAAGTTTTGAGTTCTTGGATCAATGAAGCCGAAAGCCACTTCAAACTGCGTGCCATTCTAGACGCTTTTTTCTGAAAATAATTGATGCTAACGCCAGCCCAGTAAAGCTTGTCGCCAGATACCCGGAGGCAACGCCAGTCGCGCCAAACGGTTTGGCTAACAGATACGTGAGCGACCCAGTGAGGATTGCGCCAAATACGGAAAGAACTAGAAAGGGCTCTTGCTTGTGTGTCCTGAGGTAATACGCTTGACAAAATACTACATGGTTGATCAGCGTGGAGCCGAGCAACATCGCGAACGGCACTGGTGTCAATAACCTGCTCGCGAAGGGATGGGCCATACGGTCTAGACTGAACACCGCGACGAGGGTAATTGTGCAGCCCGTTACCAATACGATCAGAGATTGCGAAAGTGTCCTGAAGAAAAGCCGATCAAGTTCTTGGTAATCCCCCTTGGCGACGAGCATCCCAAATGGAGCGACTTTGGTGCTCATCCATGCCATAGCCACTGCACTCATGGCGCCACAAAGCGCGAGACTCATACCCATTCGCCCTGCCTCGGCCGGTCCGCGTGCGGAGAATAGCATCGGGTTAAAGAGCTGAAAAATGAAGTACCCGCTCAACCAACTTAAGGCGATTCGCCACTGAAAAGGCCAGACCTCTTTCGACCAGTTTATGGGATGATGCTCCAATTGAACCGAGAGCAGGTCTCGAAAGAACGGGCCATAACGAAGCCCTACCCAACTGAGCGCGAAAACCAAGTTGAGAGTCTGGAATATGGGACTCGCGAATAGACCTCCGTGGCAGAGCAACCCGAACCAAAGTCCGAGACTAGCAATAACGCTCTGTTGGACCCGCATGGCAGCGATTTGGCAAACCTTTCCACATCCTTCCAAAACGGAAAACAGTGGACTGACGCACATAGATAAAGCGGAGACGATAGTGAGCCAGATCCAAGGCGCTCGCCAGACGACATTTGCATCTGCCGGAAAGCTTCGAGAAAAAAAAATCAACCCTGCGGGTAGTACCGTTACCAGGCATAGCAATGCAGCTAGAGCATACCACCGCACCGCGAATTTCAGAAGCGCAGCCAGGCGCTCCTTAGCCAGAGGGGAACCCATTATGGTTCCAGCACTGGTCCATTCAAGCTGAGCCTTTTCGTGACTTGCAAATTGCAGAAGTACGTACGTAAGTCCTAACTCAAAGAAAACATTCAAACCCAGTACACTTCCAAAAGTATAATAGAATCCCTGTTGATCGGGTCGCAGAAAGCGGGCAATCAGAAACAGTGTGACTGGCCCCGCAAAAACGCTCCACCCACGCCCGATAAGGGTGTAAGCAATCGCACGGTCGATTCCGCAGAACTGCAGGGTGGAATGGACGAATTGCTGGCTGCGAGCTTGCCACGATACTTGGCTGACAGTAACTAATACATTCGCCATATTGGGTTTCAGTGCCGATCGCCTCGGAAGACTACCTTTCCAGACGCACTGAGTCGGGCATCGGCTAGATTTGTTCCTGCACGACTCAGGATGTGACTACGATATGAAAAAGTCATTTTCCGAGTTTGGGTTGCTCGATAACAGCTCAGCTTGCCGGACGCCAGGATGATCGGAGAATCCGCGGCTCCTGCTTTGTCTATTTGTGGAAAGAAGCGATGAGTATTCCAAGAGGCTTTAAGACTGCTTGGAAGCGAGATGAAGTTATTGCCACCTAGTCTCTCGCCCGCTTTAAAACCACGTTCCACCTCGACTAAATTCACTTTTCAAAACTCCTGACCGTTCTAAGAAAGCCTTCGCGGACAGATGTTGAAGGAGACCAATTGAGCAAACGCGCCTTGGAGATAATCGGGCAGATTTTCGTGATTGGGCTTGGAAGGTAATTCACGACAGTCTTTGTATGCTGACTGCTAATTACTTTGAGATGCTTCTCTGGGAACAAGTCGCAAAGGATTTGAGCGAGTTCTGTGATACTACAGTCAACGTCACTGCCAATGTTATAGGCCTGCCCCAGTTCCCCGGAGAAAAGAACCGTAAAAAAACCAAGAGTTGCGTCTGCAAGATAGCAGAAGGCGCGCCTTGCATTACCGTCACTGGTTAGGACGAGGTCTCGTCCATTTACCACGTCAGACACAAAGTCAGCAAAAACCCGCCCGTCATCGAGCGACATACCCGGGCCATAGGTGTGGAAAGGGCGTACAATGACCGCCGGCACGCCGAACTGGTGATGCCAGCAGGAACACAAGGTTTCAGCTGCCCGCTTACCCTCTGCATAGCAGGATCGGATGTTAAGAGGGTCCAGGTAGCCATACTGCGTCTCATTGGTGCATTGAGTGTCCGGGCCAGGCTGACCGTAGACTTCGCCGCTGCTGAAGTACAAGAGCCTAGTGGCCTTGGTCCTCTGAGCCAACTGAAGCATGCGGCGGATACCTGTGACATTGGCCTCAAAAGTGCCGACAGGATCGACCCCGTAGTACTTCGGACTTGCCTGGCTCGCGGCGTGAATGATGTAGTGCGGTTTCCTCTCGCCTATGTAGGGGTCGCAGACGTCTTGAATAACAAACTCCAGATCTGCTCGGCCTGCATGGTGACTGAAACGCAAAGCGGCCCGGTCTTTGTTTCGCACCAGAGCGATCACCTGAATTCCTACCCCACATTTCTCATTCAGGTACAATAGCGTCTCTACCATATACGCTGGCAGGAACCCGTTTGCACCCGCAATGAGAACGGTCTTTCCAGATAACAGCTCCCATGGCAATCGAACAGAGACGATTCGCTCTAGGTCTTCTTGTACGATGAAGGAGCGCTGCTTCGATTCACTATTCATAGCTGAGGATGGATCGGAATTGTTCCGGACTTCCCGTTGAGCACGACAGTGGAAGTCCCAAGATGCAATCGGTCATTAGCCACGATCTGGCTTTCAGGAAGCCAGCAACCGAGAAACCCGGCTCCTCCGGTGATGAAAATACGCTGCCCGTGTAGCTCATCCCAGAGATCGTGGGTGTGATCGAGTACCTGAGCGAGGTCCAGCGAAGGAACCGGTTTCATGCGTCCTTAGTGGTCAACGACTAATTATTCTGTTTACTGCCGAGGAGAATATCACTGGACGAAAGCCACGGAGACTGTTCGCCCTGACGGCTCCCGCTTCATCATTATTTCCATCGCTGCGACGAACGCAACGAGGCCAGTTCCTCCGCTTCAATCGGGTAAACATATTCCTTGCCTGGGAAGTGACATTCCCGGACATCTTTGACATACTCTGCGATCGCCATTTCGGCCAAAACAAGCAGGCCGTCACGGCGTTCTGTTCTACCGTGGTGCTTCAGGTCTGGAACACCGGCGATGTACTCGTTAAACTTGGAGATGACGGTCGGAATGTAGCACTTGGCGAACCATGGCCGAAAGGGCTGGTAAAATCCCATTAAGTCGTGCATGATTACGAGTTGGCCATCAACCTTGCCCCCCACGCCTATCCCATAGATTGGTATCCGCAGTTGCTTGGCAATTTGACCGGCCGGTTCCTCGGGCATAGCCTCAAGAAGAATGGCGAAAACTCCAGCCTCCTGCAGTTCGATCGCGTCCTCCAGCGTCCTTTCGAAGCTTTCCTTACTCTTTCCTTGTACGCGATATCCTCCAAAGGAACCTGTGCTCTGAGGTGTCAGTCCCAAGTGACCCATGACTAGAATCCCGGCGTCCGTCATGGCGCGTACCTTCGGGACCATTCGATGCCCCCCCTCGCACTTCACCGCGTCCGAACCGGCCTCTTTGATGAACCGTAGCGCATTTAGGACGGCGTCGCGTTCGCAGGCTTCGTAAGATCCCTGCGGCATATCTCCTATCATGAAGGTGTTTGTAGCGCCTCGTCGGGCCGCCTTAGCTAACACGATCATTTCGTCCATCGAGACTGGGTTTGTAGTCTGATAACCCAACTGCACCATGCCCCCGGAGTCCCCCACCAATATCATGTCCACGCCAGCGTTTTCCGCGGCGAGGGCGAAGGGCAAATCGTATGCAGTGACCCATGCCACTGGGTTGCTTTGCGCCTTCATTTTGGCCAATTCCGGCAGAGTCTTCTTTGTTCGCTTTTTCGTCATCGTCTATTCCGTTTCCGTACCACTCTGAACCATCATTGAGCATTCACTCCGGCAAGGGTTTCACAATCATGTTCCCAAAAAATTCTTCGCGGCTTAAAAATGGATACATATCCTCGATGGGCTTGGATACCATGGAACCATCATCCCGGCGGACGCTTGAAACTGCGGGCACCACTTCCTGATCTCTTGGTATGATCACTTCACAAATTGCTGGTCCGGAGATGGCTAGAACTTCCCGGATCACTGTTTCCAAAGTCGAACTATTCGGCGCGAGAAAGTACTCAATCCCATACGCATCAGCGATTTTTTTGACGGACGGGAAAGAAACTCCCGTACCTGAATCGGTCCCAATAAACCGGTTTTCAAAGAACTTCGACTGGGTGGCTCGAATAGAAAGATATCCGTCATTGTTCCAAACGAAGAGTTTCACTGGCAACCGATAGTGCACCAACGTCTGCAACTCCTGTATGTTCATTTGGAAAGAACCATCCCCAGTGATGCCGATCACCTCTTGTCCGTTCCGCGCGAAACACGCGCCAATTGAGGCCGGCAGCGTGTTCCCCATCTCCGCCTGCGCGGACGTCTGAATCCAGCGCTGCCCCGCCTGCAGTTTGATCGCTTGTGCGACCACAAAGAACGCTGAACCCGCGTCGGACACCACCACCGAGTCAGACCTGAGACACCGACAGAGGGTGTCGACAAAGTAGTACATGTTGACGCCGCGGATCTCTTGGGCATACTCGGGCAGACACACTGGCCAGTTTTCTTTCCAGCGTCGACACTTCTCACCCCAGGCTCCGAAGTCGGGCACTTCTGCGGGAGAAAAGTTTGCAAAGAAGTTTCGCAGGTCCGCGTGGATGAAGCGATCAATCCGGATTGTCTTTTTTTTGTGCTCTTCTGGGTCGATGTCAACCACGATGACACTGGCTTCTCGGGCAAACTTGCCATACTCGTGGCCGGTCGAGCAAACACTCAGGCGACTGCCAAGGCTTAGCACCAAATCCGAGTTCTGTACAGCGAAGTTCCCCGCTCTGTCGCCCTTGGTGCCGATCCTCCCGATAAAGAGTGGGTGATCGCTAGGCAGAAGATCGATACCCAAACGCGAAGCGACAAAAGGGATCTGCAAACTTTCGATGAACCGCTTGAAAGCCGGAATTGACTTGGCCAGTCGGATCCCGTGTCCGGCAATGATGATGGGGCGACGGGAGTTGGCAATCATCTCCTGCAATGCAGCAAGATCTGCTTCGGTTGGTTTGTTGTTGTGCTCCGCAGCCTCGGATCCGTCCGGACTGAAGTGAAGCAGGGCACTCTCGTCAACCAAAGCACCCTGCACGTCTAAGGGCACGTCCAGCCATACCGGACCCGGGCGGCCGGTCCTAGCGAGCCAGGTCGATTTCTCAAGGTGATACGCAATTTTCTGCGGATCATTAATCATAACCGCATATTTCGTGAGTGGCTTCACCACCTCCACGATGTCGGCCTCTTGCACACCGAATTGTCGCAGGCGCAGACCCGAATTACGCACGGTTTCAGATCGTTTCGATTGACCGGAAATGAACAAACACGGGACGTTGTCCTGCCATGCGCCCAGCACACCGGTGATCGCATTTGTGCCCCCGCAACCTGTGGTAAGGTAGGCGACGCCGAGATTCTCTGTGCATTTGGCGTAAGCAGTAGCTGCCATGGCACACGCCTGTTCGTGATGATTGCAGACGACCCTCAATTGTGGATAACAAGCAAGCCCGTCGGACAGGAACATCATCCCGCCGCCTGAAACCATGAAAACCTCACGTACGCCCTGCTGATAAATGTAGGCAGCGATGTAATCTGTTACTCTAATCATCTATTCAAGCCGTTAGGCCTCCCGTGATACATATCATGCGAGAATCAGACAACCACCCGGTAATCGAAAGGCCCAGGTAGAAGACAACTCCACTGCGGTCTTAGAACTCCGCAGAACTCACGAATTCTTTGATGTTGGCAACGACACAGTCCAATGCGGCCGAGTCCAGCCCAGGGTAGAGTCCAAGCCAAAACACATTCCGCATCACAAAGTCGGTGCGGCTGAGCTTTCCAATCACGCGATGAGAGGTGTTTTTATAAGCAGGTTGGCGAATCAGGTTGCCGCCGAACAAGAGACGAGTGCCGACGCGGCGCGAGTCGAGATGTTCAATCAATGAGTCCCTGTGGAACGGCGCGCCTTCCCGGACGGCGAGCGGGAAACCAAACCAACTCGGTTCGGAACCGGGCGTTTTTTCCGGGAGCAGTAAAACGTCTTCAAACGGCTTCAGCCGCTCGTAAAGGTATTGGAAGTTGCGCCTGCGCGCCTCGATAAAGCCCTTCAGCTTATCGAGTTGCGCCAGGCCGACCGCGGCCTGCATGTCGGTCGCCTTCAGGTTATAACCAATGTGAGAGTACGTGTATTTGTGGTCGTAGCCGCAGGGCAGATCACCCAACTGCCACTCAAAGCGTTTCCCGCAAGTGCCATCCTTCCCGGGCGCACACCAGCAGTCGCGGCCCCAGTCTCGGAATGATTCCACCAGCGTTTTGAGCAGCGGGGAGTCCGTCAGTACAGCCCCGCCTTCGCCCATCGTGATGTGGTGCGCCGGGTAGAAGCTGACGGTCGCAAGGTCGCCGAAGGTGCCGACTTTCCTGCCCTTGTACTCGGAGCCGACGGCGTCGCAGCAATCTTCGATAAACCACAGTCCGTGCTTTCTTGCGAAGGCGCTGACAGCATCCAGGTCGAACGGATTGCCCAACGTATGGGCGACAATGATCGCTCGGGTCTTTTCTGAAAGTGCGGCATCCAGTTGCGTGACATCGATGTTGTACGTTGGCACGGTAACGTCCACGAACACCGGCACCAATCCGTTCTGGATGATGGGGTTAACCGTGGTCGGGAATCCGGCCGCCACAGTGATCACTTCGTCCCCAGGCTTCAGGCGCCGGTCGCCAAGCTTCGGAGACGTCAGGCAGGTGACAGCGAGCAGGTTGGCGGAGGACCCGGAATTCACCAGTATGGCGTGACGGAGGCCAAAAACCTTCGCGAACCCGCGTTCAAACTGATCGGCAAATCGGCCGGTCGTCAGCCAGAAATCGAGCGACGAATCAACTAGGTATTGCAACTCGGTCGCATCGAACACCTTCCCGCTCACGGGGACATTGGAGACCCCCGGCACAAAAGCCTCCGACGCAAAGGCCTCGGCGTGATACTCGGCCACAAGACCCCTGATTTGCTCGCGTAATCTGTCTGTTCGTTCACTCATTGGCAAGGAATCCTCGGTACCAGGCTATGGTTCTGTCGAGACCGCTCTCCAAAGAGTAAGTGGGGCACCAGGAAAGCTCTTTTCGTGCCTTGCCGGCACTCAGGTACTGGTGCCGAATCTCGTTGCTCGCCTCGTTCCGGACCTCAGGCTCAAGCGAACTGCTCATCTGCCCGAGGATCTGCCGGACCAGGGCGAGGACCGAAACCTGCAACTCGTTCGAGAAATTAAAAGCTTGCCCGCGCAGAGCTGGATTGTCGATCAACGTTTTCGCCAACAACATGTACGCCGCTGCACCGTCTTCCACGTAAAAGTAGTCGCGGATGTAGCTGCCGTCGGAACGGATTATCGGCCGTTCCCCTTTCAACGCCGAGCGAATCGTCCCTGGAACAATGCGATTCCAGTTCAGATCCCCTCCGCCGTAAAAGTTGCCGCAGCGCGTCACGGCCACCGGAAGACTGTAGGTCACCGCGTAAGTCTGTGCGATCAAATCGGCGCAGGACTTGCTGACATCGTACGGGTGCTTTCCTTGCAGGGGGGTCTCTTCGGAATAGGGGAGAACATCCTGATCGCCATAAGCTTTGTCCGAGGACGCCACGACGATCGATTTCACCTCAGGTGAGCGTCGGCAAGCTTCCAGCAAATTCCAGGTGCCTGCAATGTTGCTCTCGAACGTAGAAATCGGGTTCCGGTTGGCGATGCCGACAATCGTCTGCGCTGCCAGGTGAAAAACCGTATTGACCTCGTACTCTCCTAATGTTCGCTCCAGGCAATCCCTGTCGCGCAGATCGCCGCGTACAACCCTAACGCGCTCGATGTCTCTGGACCGCACCAACTCGGATTGAGGAACCCAGTCCCGCACCACGCAGACCACATCGGCGCCGGATTCCAGCAGACGTTTCACCAGCCACCCGCCCACAAGCCCGGAAGCGCCGGTGACAAGTGTCGGCCTGTCTTTCCAGAATCCGTCTGTCATGCCCAAACTTTCCAAGGCGCCTTGCCTGTTGCCCAAAGGTCATTCAATTGCAGGTACTCGCGATACGTGTCCATCGCGTAGAAGAAGCCGTCGTGGTGGTAAGCCATCAACTGATTTTCCGCCGCAATCCGTTCCAGCGGTTCCCGTTCCAGAATGCACTCATCGCCGTCAAGGTAACTGAAGACCTTCCGATCCAGAACCAGAAATCCGGCGCTCGCCCACCCGTCCAACTGTGGCTTCTCGGCGAAATCGACAACCCTGCCATCGCTTTCCGTCTTCAGAATCCCGTATCGCGAGTAGGGCCGGACCGTTGTCACCGTGGCTGCCTTTCCGTGGCTTTTGTGGAAAGCCACCAAGTCGGAAATGTTCACGTTAGACACGCCGTCGCCGTATGTAACCAGGAAGGTATCGTCACCGACATATTTTTCGATTCGCTTAATGCGGCCCCCGGTCAAGGTTTCCTGGCCGGTGTCCGCGAGCGTGACACGGAAGTCCTGCTCCCTGTGCGCGCCGTTGAAATCGATGTGGGACTTGTTTCCGAGGCAGATTGTAAAGTCGTTGTTCATTGCCTCGTAGTTCAGGAAGTATTCTTTGATCATGTTCCCGCGATAACCGAGGCACAATACGAAATCCGCGAATCCGTAGTGCGCGTACAGCTTCATGATGTGCCAGAGGATCGGCTTCCCGCCTACTTCAACCAGCGGCTTGGGACGATACTCCGTCTCTTCGCGAAGGCGGGTACCCTGGCCGCCGCACAGAATGACTGTTTTCATTATTTTTCCTGGGGAAGTGGTCGAAATCCGTCAGAACGGCCCGGAAAGCCGAATTAGCCACGAATAAACACGAATGGACACGAATGGATCAGCGCGGCGTCGAGTCCGTTTCAGACTTGTGTTCAGGCGTGTGCATTCGTGGCTAATCGCCGGGTTTGACAAGCTCCAGCCAACGCCGCATCAACTGCGCATGTGCAGGCAGACGCCCGTACAACTCCTGTGCCAGCTTCTCGTCGTAGGTGTGAAACGTCAAAATGCTGTCCTTCGCCATCGTCAGGAACGCTTCCGCGTCCTGCCGATCAATCAGCCCGTCGTTCCAGCACCCGACAAGGACATCCGCCAGCGAACCGCTCTCGCTGCCCTGCGTGTGCGCCGCCTTCCAGATCGCATCGAAGGAGAAGCGGAAGCGCAGGATGGCGGAGTCCCGGGAAGTGCCGGTGAGAGGCAGGGCAAGGGCGGCTTCCAGGGTGGCGAGTGCCTCCTCGGCCGGAGACAGAAAATTCGCCACGAATGAACACGAATGGACACAAATGTCGAACGGATTCGTTGGATGGGGTGGTGGAAGCGGATCACCTGCGCTTTGTCCGTTTGTCAATGGCGTGTTAGTCCATTCGTGTTCATTCGTGTTCATTCGTGGCTAATCGCCTGGCTGCACCCGCCGGGCCATCGCGGTCAGCCAAGCTTTCATCAAGTCCGCGTAGCTCGCCAACCTGCTATAGATCTCTTCCGCAAGCTCTTCGTTGTAAGTGTGGACCGTGAGGTTCCGGTCGTCGGCCATCGCGATTCCGAGCCGCGCCTCCGCTTCGCTCAGCATATTCATCTGAAAGCTTGCACGGATCGCCGACTTTGGCGAGCTGATATCGTTCCCTTCGTGGTGTTTCAGGAAGAACTGCGCTGCCTTCCAGCACGCCTCGTAGGTGTATTCAAACCGCTGGATCGCCGCATCGCGAACAATGTCACTCTTCGGCTCCCGCAGAACCGCTTCGAGTGAGCTAAGCGCCCGCTTCGCCGTCTCCATCCGCTCCGTCATCCGTTCCAAAGGATTCCCTCCGCCTGGACTTTGTCGCGGAACGAACCTGCCGCCTTCGATAAATCCACCAGGTCAACAGGGTACAGCACGCTGCTTTCTTCGAGTCTCTCTCTGATCTCGCTCAGTAGCCACAGCGGAACTGGCCGTTCGCACACCACCGCGACGTCGATATCGGAACTCCGTGTCGCGTAACCCTTCGCCCAGGACCCGAACAGGTAGACGAGCGCCCCCGTTCCCCGAAGCCCCTCCACCACCAACCGCCGCGTCTCTTCCAAATCCCGGTTCATCTTTATGCTATTCTACCGCTCCGCCATTCGTGTGAATCCGTGTCAGCGGCAGAAGCTGACTTAGCCACGAATGAACACGAATGGACACGAATGTCGAACGGATTCGTTGCCGTGTTAACCCTATTCGTGTTCATTCGTGTTCATTTGTGGCTAACCGTAGATGATGCGCTTCCATTCCACTTTGGGCTTCTGAAAGTTGATCAGCAGCGCCAGCCGGAGGCCGGAGATCTTCAGATAGTTGATGCATTGGGCGACATGTTCGTTCGAGAAGCGCTCCGCGCACTTCAGTTCGACCAGCAAACGGTTCTCCACCACCAGGTCGGCCGCATAGTCTCCCACGCGTTGCCCTTTGTAGTCGACCGGGTAGCAGACCTGCGACTGCACGTTCAAGCCCCGCAAGCTCAATTCCCTGGTCAAAGCCCGCTCGTAGACCTTTTCCAGGAACCCGGCGCCGAGCACATTGGAGACTTCAAAAGCCGCCCCAAGCACAACCCCCACCACCCCATCCAACGAATCCGTTCGACATTCGTGTGCATCCGTGTTCATTCGTGGCTAAACGCTTCCCGGATCATTGCAGTTTTTCCCCGGCCGCGGCCTGTCTGGCCCAGTGCCGAACGTGGAGAATTTGAACCGTGCTTCCCTCTACCTGGAAGTAGATCCGGTATGCTCGATTCCGGCGGCCGTGTAATAGGACGCGGATCTCTTCGCCCGCGGAGAAACTTCAATCCGAAAAGCCATGCTTCTTTCGAAGTCGCCTTTCAGCCTCGCCCAGGGGAATTCCCTCTCCTCGCGCGAATTGCCCCAATCCTTCGCGGACCGCCGCTAATGCCTCGGCGCTCTCCAATCGGTCCAGCAGTTCCTGATAGCTCGCGGCGTCTTGCACCACAAGTTCGGCCCGGCCGTTCACCGTTAGTACCATCGGGCCGCGCTTCTGTTTCAACTGGTTCACGAAGCCTTTAACGTTTCGCTGGAATTCCGTTACGGACCGTACTTCCCTGAGGTCGATCATGCTTGCCTCCATCATGCTTTAATCAGACAATTCCATGATCGCACTGTTTTATACCGGTGAGGCGGACTTCCACCTGCGCCGGGGATAGCTGCGCCGCCTTTAGCCACGAATGAACACGAATGGACACGAATCGATCCACACGGTATTGATACGCAGCGCCAACCTAAGCCCAGAGGTCTTCTCAATTCGACCAGCAACCGGTTATCCACCGCCCCATCCAACGAATCCGTTCGACATTCGTGTGCATCCGTGTTCATTCGTGGCTATATGCTAGTATGGCTATATGGCATCGAGGAAGATGACGTTTACCATTCCCGAGGAGCTTGCCGCTCAGTTCGTCCGGCGCGTTCGCCCCCGTGACCGGTCAAAATACCTTGCCGCCGCGCTCACTCGTGGGCTCGCCGAACGCGACCAGCAACTCATCCGGGCCTGTGAGGCAGCCAACCAGGATCCGGAAGCCGCCGCCATTGAGAACGACTTTGACGCGCTCCCGTCCAACATATCCGAGCCCTGGAACGATGCCCCGGCGAGGTGAGGTCTGGTGGGTTCGGCTGGACCCGACCGAAGCCTCCGAGATCAACAAGACCCGCCCCTGCCTGGTTGTGACTACCGACCCTGTGAATGAGCGCCGCCGCACAGTCGTTGTCATTCCTCTGTCGTCTTCGCCGCTTGCCAGTCCGCCGCTCCTGGTGCCCCTTACCTGCGCCGGCCGGCTCGCGGTTGCCGTAGTGGACCAAATCCGAGCCGTCGCCAAACAGCGCCTCCTCGAACGATTGGATACGATATCGCCCCAGGACATGGAAGCAGTAGACGACGCCCTCCGCCAAATCCTCGAACTACCGTAGCGATTAGCCACGAATGAACACGAATGGACACGAATAGATCCACACACTTCAATTCGGGCAGCAAACGGTTATCCACCACCCCATCCAACGAATCCGTTCGACATTCGTGTGCATCCGTGTTCATTCGTGGCTATACCCGCCTACCACCGGCAAAAGGTCGCCCACCAGCAGGCCAGGGCCGTCGCCAGGACCAGGTCGTCGTGTTCTTTCTCCCTCCAACACGCAAACTGCTCCTGCCCGAAAGTGCTCTGTCTTACTTGCATCGCCTGCATCTCTTTGGCCAGCAGCGCCGCCTCCGGTATCCCTCCCGCCACCTTCAAGCGCCTTTGCTGCATCAGCAGTTGCAGGTTCGTGATCAGATCCCGCTTCGGCACGTTGTAGCCGCCCTTTGTCTGGCTCTTGCTTACCTCTATGCCTCCCGTGATGTTAACAGCTTGCACGTTCCACACAAGCTTCGCGTCCCGGATCATGCTCACCACCGGGTCGCCTACGCCCGTTGCATCCACAACCATGGTTCGCATCTTCTCTGGAGCGTCCAGGCTGCGTTGAATGTCCCGTAAGCGCCGAACGACTTCCGGCCAACTCGTTCCCAGCGGCATCCGCTCCAGGTAGCGCACCGCCAGCCGCTTCTCTTTCCTGTAGGCCACCCCGCGCGGGTCGAAATCCGTCAGGAATTCGCGCTTTTCCACCAGCGCCACCGCCGTATGGTCCTGCACACGCCCGATGTCGACGCCCAAGACCAGCTCCACCGAGAGTGGATTCACATCCCTGTAGAACTTTTCCGCGACCTTTTGCAGATCGTTATAGCTCTCCAGTTGAAAATCCAGGACGCTCATCGTTGCACCCGCAACGGCTCGACGCTAAAGTCCAGCGCCGCCATAATGTCATCGTCCCGGAAGACGCTGTCGTCGCGTTCGCTGAAGTTGCAGAAGTATTCCTGCTGGAAGTAGCGCTCCCCCATCGCGCGGCGCTCTTCTTCCAGAAACTTCGCCGATATCCGTGGGCATTCCGAAGCCGTCACGCGCAGCCGCAGCCACTCCGGCCCGCCGTTCGCCCAGGTCTCGTAGAAGAAGCCGCGTTTGCCGTACGAAGTGCTCATCAGCCACAGGTCGCCGTCTTTCACGGCCAGCATCGGGCGCACGCTCAGGTAGAGTTCGTCCGGCACCCGGGCCGCTTCGTCGATCAGGATCAAGCCCGCCGCGGAAAACCCGCGGATCTTCGCTTCGCTCCCCGGCAGGCCTACAATCCGGCTCGCGTTGGGGTACTGGAGTGAGATCTCGTTGTTTCCGTCGCCCTTGATCGCAATGTCCAGGCCGCGCGTGAAGCCCGCCGCTTTGCGTAGGAATTCGCTGCTCTGGCGCGCGCTGGGACTCAGCACCAGAGTCAGGCTGTCGGGCTGCGTGTACGCCTGCCAGACCGCGCGCGCCGCCGTGACCGTGCTCTTGCCCCACTGCCGTGTGCAGTTCAGAATCACCCGGCGCCCGTGCGCCTCGAGCAATTCCCGCTGCTTGGAGTCGGGAGCAAACCCAATCTTCGCCCAGAACTCTTCCAGGCCCAGTGACCGTGTATCCGGCCGTTTCTCGTAGCGTTCTTGATTCGACGTCCATGCCATGACGCCCCAGTTATAGCAGCCCGAGTCCAAAGGTCCAGAGCCCAAGCTCAGTAACTACCTGAAAAGAAGGAAAAGATAAATCCGAAAACCTTGGGAATGGCGTGGAGTCGCAGCCTCCGGTCGCTAGCGCTCGCGGCACCGTTACGCGGCACCGATATGCGGCACCGTTACGCGGCACCGTTACGCGGCACCGATATGCGGCACCGATACGCGGCACCGATATGCGGCACCGATACGCGGCACCGATATGCGGCACCGATATGCGGGCATGCAGAGCGTGTCGACAGCGCGGCGTCGAGATGAGTCTCGACGCGGCACGCACGAGTGCGTGCGCCACGAAAAACTGTCAGGGCAGGATGCTCCACGAAAACGTGCTCCACGAAAAGATGCCGGGGCAGGATGCTCCAGACCCTCGTATGTTTTTCCTTATGCGTGTCCATCCGTGTTCATTCGTGGCTAAAAACGGCCCTAATGCCCATAATTCCCATAGTTCCCGTAGTAGCCGCGATACGAATACCCTCTGTAGTACCCGTAATAGCCGCCGGGGCTCATCTTCGGATCCCAGTTGTTCAGGATCGTGCCCAGAATCCGCGTCTCGTCCTCGACCAGCCGGCTTCGCGCCGCCACCGCAGCGTCGCGCGTCGTTTGCCCGGCGCGCGCCACCAGAACCACGGCGTCGGCCATCCGTCCGATCACGCGGGCGTCCGGCATTTGCAGCATCGGCGGCGTATCGATCAAAACCATGTCGAATTCGCTCTTGAACTTGGCCAGCAGTTCCGGCAGATTCGCCGAATACAGCAGATTGCCCGCTGCGCTGGTTGCTGGACCGCTCGGGAGCAGGAACAACCCCGGAATGCTAGTCTCCTGTATCACGCCTTCCAGCGTCTCCGGCTTGAGAGGCCGTTCTTCGAGCAAATTGCTCAAGCCGCGCTCGTTCGCGATGTCGAAAATAGTCTGCTGCCGCGGTTTTCGCAGATCGGCGTCGATCACCAGCACGCGCTGCTTGATTTCCGCCAGTGCGATCGCCAGATTGCTCACTACCGTCGATTTGCCTTCCCCTGGACTGGCGCTGGTCAGCACCAGCACTCGCGGCCGGTCGCCGTTTTTGCCCGTAAACAGGATCGAAGTCAGCACGACGCGAAACGCTTCCGCCAACATGCTCGGCTTATGCTGCCAAGTCACCAGTTCGACGCGTTCGGGCTGCGCTTCGCCGCTCACTCCGGGCCGCATCAGCGTGGTTGTCTCTGCATCCGCTGCCGCTGCCGCCAGTTGCCGCTTTTTGCTATGGTAGGCCAGCTTCCTCTTCACCCTACCGGTGTCCGATGGAATCACGCCCAGTTCCGAGACTTGCAGGTAATAGCTCAAATCGCCCGGATCCTGGATCGTGCGGTCGGCGCGCTCGCGCATCACGACGAAGGCCACACCCAGAAACAGGCCGCCCAGCAGTCCCAAACCGCCGTTCATCGAGGTGCTCGGCTTATACGGCTTTCTCGGAACCTGTGCCGCATCCACCACGCGGATATTGCTGGCCCGCATCGCACTCGCAATGCTGCTTTCTTTCACGCGTTGCAGCATCGAATCGTAGATCTGCCGGTTCGTGTCGAGTTCGCGCTTCAAAATATTGTATTGGACCGTCTTTTCGGCGTCTTGCGTCACCAATTTGGCCTGCATCGCGTAATCGATGGCCAGCAGCTTCTCGCGCCGCAGCGCTTCGTCGTTTTCGTTGCGAATCCGCTCCGTGATCGCCTTCCGCTCGCGCGCCAGCGCCGTCTCCAGCGAAGCGATCTGCGCCTTGATCCGCTTCACCTTGCTGTATTCGGGCTTGAACGTCTGCGACAGCTCGGCTTCCTGGCGCTTCAGGTCCGTCAGCTTCACCTGATAGTCGCGCAGGCTCACGTCGTTCAACACGTCCGGCAGAGTTTCCGGCGGTGCGGTCTTGGTAATCTCCCAGCGGCTCTGCTTCTGCACGCGCTCGCCCTGCGCCTTGCCGAGTTCGGCCTGCAGTTGCCGCAGCTTGTCCTCGCTCACGTTCGTCTTTTCGTTCGTGAACATCAATCCGCTTTGCCGTGCGTAGTTTTGCAGCGCCTCTTCGCTTTTTTCGAGCTTGATGCGCATTTCGTCGAGCTGTCTGCTCAGCCAGTCGCCGGTGCGCTGCGACATCTTCCAGCGCGCGTCGACGTTCTGGTCGATATACTCGTTCACCAGCAGGTTGGCGAACTCGGCCGCCTGTTTCGGATCTGTCGAATCGAACAGGATTTCAATAATGCGCGTCTGCCCCGAAGCCCTTACCTTCAGCGCCGCGGCAGCCGCTTTCGCCATATCGCCGCCGCTCTCGTCTGTTGCCGGCTCCGGCAGATTCAACGCCTTGCGCCAGACCGCGATGCGTCCCTCGGGCGCCTTGTAGCCGGCCGGCATTTTCTGTTTCAACTTCTCCACGGTCCGCCCGATCAACGTCTCGCTTTGGATAATCTTGATCTGCGTTTGGATGTCGGCCAGCATGTTGTAGCCGGCGCCGCCATCGCTGACCGGAGTCACATCGCGCGAATTCAGAAAATTCTGATTCAGCTCCTGCACTTCGAGCGTGGCCCTCGCCTGGTACACCGGAGTCTGCGGCAGCGTCACCAGCACGCCAAGCAGCGCGCCCGCGAACGCAATCAGGATCACCGTCCCCTTGCGCCGGCGCAGGATGTGCCAGTATTCGATCAGTCCGCCGTGCGGGTCCTCTTCCTGCATCTCCGGCGCATAGCCCGGCGTATAACCCTGCCGGTAGGCTTGCACCGGCCCCGGCAGTTCCATCATCGGCACGCGCTTCTCCAGCGCCTTCCAGGATTTGTCGTTTTCGTTCGATTCCATGTTGGGCGCCTATCTCCTGTACACGGCCATGCCTGTGCCGACGCCGATCGCCGCTTCGACGCCGCGCGACACCGCCGCCTTTTTCCCGCTGATAGGCACGAACAGAATGTCGTTGGCCTGCAATGGCACGTCTTTAGCCTTGCCTTTCAGAATCTGGTCGACGTTCAGCGCGATCTCCTGCCGCTCGTTTCCACCCGGAATCGGCCGCAGGATTTTCGAGTTGTTCTTCGACGCGAAGCGATCGAAGCCTTCCGCCAGCGAGATCGCCTGCAACACCGTAATATTCTCTTTTTCGTTGAGCACGAAGCCGCCGGAGCGCTTGACCGCGCCCACCACATAGACCAGTTCGCCTTTGGGCACCGTGACGACGTCGTTGGGCAGAATCGTGATGTTGCTCTGGGGGTCCTTGCCCTCCATCAGCGCCTTCACCTTCACCTCGCCCACCGCGTATTCACCGCTCTGGTCCGCCGCGATGTTGGGCAGATCCATCGGCCCGGCGCTCTTGCGCCGCGTGATCTTGACCGAGTTGCCCGCTTCGGGACTGATCCCGCCCGCCAGCGAGAGGATCTCCGACAAGGTTTTGTTGCCCGTGATCTGGTGTACGCCGGGGGTCTTCACCGATCCCAGCACGCTGACCGGATGGCTGCGCTTCTCGGCCACAGTGACGGTCACCTCCGGATTCTGCATCACCGGGTTGAGCCGTTTCGTGATCTCGGCCTCCACCTGCTCCACCGTCAGGCCGGCCACCTTCAACCGCCCCGCGATCGGCAGCCGGATGTTGCCGCGCATATCAACGCGGATCGGCTTGTCATCCTTACCGTCGAGTTCTTCGAGATCGAGCACGCGCACCAGTATCTGGTCGTCAATGCCAAGCACATAGCCGGCTTGCGGATCTGCGCTCTGCGCAGGTGCGGACAGCGCCGCGGCCGCAATCAACAAAGCCACACGCAGCGTCACTTATCCGCCCTCTTCCATGCGTCCGGCAAGCTGTTCGATGCGCCTGTCCAGAAGGTTCAGGCGTCCGTGCAACTCCCGAAAGCGCAACTCGACGGAGGAGCCTCCGTTTGTAGGATCCGAGGAGATGTGCAGCATCTGGTTCATTGCCGTGCGCGCCAGGTCCGAGACGCTTCTTGCCCCCTGGCTCATACACAGATTCTTCAAGCCCTCATACTCTTCGTCCGAGAGCCGAATGCTGATCATTCTGGATTTCGGTTTCAATATCATCGCTCACCCACTTGCTACAGGATTGGACTAACCGACTCTCTATCGATCTCGACCGCCAGCGATCGTTGCAGCATTGTCACGCTGACGACCAGGCGGAATTTGTTTTTCACCGAGACCAGCAACCCTTCGATGCCCTTCATCGCGCCGTGTTCGATGCGCACACGCTGGCCCGCGCGCAGGTACGGCCACGGCCCCAATGGCGCACCCGCGCGCGTCACCACTTGGATCGCTTCGATCTCCGCCTCGCTGATCGGCTCCGGCGTCTGCCCCACTCCAAGAATCGACACCACTCCGGGCGTCACCAGAATCGGCAGCCGCTGGTTCACATCGAAGCGGCAAAACACATATCCGGGAAAAAGTGGAGCATCGACGAATTTAGTACGGTCTGACCACAGATTGCGGGATTTGTACAGCGGAAGAAATTCCTCGAAGCCTTTCCCCCGCAAAATTGCGGAGGCCGTCTTTTCGAAGCGGGATTTTACGCGGATCCCATACCAGGGGAAGGAGTTAGCGGAGATTTGGAGTGAATTATCTGATTGAATAGCACAAGCTGCACTGACCATAAGTAGCTGCCTCCGAGCAAACTACCGTCCTTTCAGTCCCATTTGCGGGGGGCAAATTGGGCGGCTACCTGTGCGGGGTAAGTTGAGACTATATCACGAAGATTGCAAGACAGTCAAATAAAAAGTGTCTTACACAAAAAGAGGCCGCCCAAACAGGGCAGCCTCTTCTTGTTTGAAACTAAATCGAACTACTTTGGTTAGTAGTCCATCCCGCCGCCGCCGTGCTCGGGGCCCATCGGCGCGGACTTCTTCTCGGGGATCTCGCAGATCATCGCTTCGGTGGTCAGCATCAGGGCGCTGATGGAGGAGGCGTTCTGCAGAGCGGTGCGCGTCACCTTGGTCGGATCGATGACGCCGGCCGCGACCAGGTCCATATACTCGGACGTGGCGGCGTTGAAGCCGAAGTTGTTGTCGTCGTTCGCGCGGATCTTCTCGGCGACGATGGCGCCTTCGAAGCCGGCGTTGCCGACGATCTGGCGTAGCGGCTCTTCGCAGGCGCGCCTTACCATGTCGACGCCGATCTGCTCGTCGCCGGGCAGCTTCAGGCCGAGCAAAGCCTTCTGGGCGCGGAGCAGAGCGACGCCGCCGCCGGGGACGATGCCTTCTTCCACTGCGGCGCGGGTGGCGTGCAGGGCGTCCTCAACACGGGCCTTCTTTTCCTTCATCTCGGTCTCAGTGGCTGCGCCGACCTTGATCACCGCAACGCCGCCGGCGAGCTTCGCCAGACGTTCCTGCAGCTTCTCGCGGTCGTAGTCCGAGGTGGTCTCTTCGATCTGGTTGCGGAGCTGCTTGATGCGGCCCGAGATCGCCGTCGTCTCGCCGGCGCCGTCAATGATGGTGGTGTTGTCCTTGTCCACCGTGACGCGCTTGGCGCGGCCGAGGTCTTCGAGACGGACGCCTTCCAGCTTGACGCCGATGTCTTCCATGATCGGCTTGCCGCCGGTCAGGATACCGATGTCCTCGAGCATGGACTTGCGACGGTCGCCGAAGCCCGGAGCCTTTACGGCGCAGGTGTTGAGCGTGCCGCGCAGCTTGTTGACGACGAGGGTCGCCAGCGCTTCGCCTTCGACTTCTTCGGCGATGATCAGCAGCGGCTTGCCGGAGCGTGCGATCTGCTCAAGCAGCGGCAGCAGGTCCTTCATGTTGCTGATCTTCTTCTCGTGGATCAGGATGTAGGGCTCTTCGAGAACGGCTTCCATGCGGTCCGGATCGCTCACGAAGTAGGGCGAGAGGTAGCCGCGGTCGAACTGCATGCCTTCGACGGTCATGAGTTCGGTGGCCATCGTCTTCGACTCTTCCACCGTGATGACGCCGTCTTTGCCGACCTTCGTCATCGCTTCGGCGATGGTCTCGCCGATCTGTGTGTCGCCGTTGGCCGAGATCGTGCCCACCTGGGCGATCATTGCGCCGGTGACCGGCTTGCTGAACTTCTGGATCTCGGTGACGACCGCTTCCACGGCCTGCTCGATACCGCGCTTCATGGCCATCGGGTTGGCGCCGGCGGCAACAGCCTTGACACCTTCACGGAAGAGGCACTGGGCCAGAATCGTAGCGGTCGTGGTGCCGTCGCCGGCCACATCGGAGGTCTTGGAGGCTACTTCGCGCACCATCTGGGCGCCCATGTTCTCCAAGGGATCCTTGAGTTCCACTTCCTTCGCCACGGTCACGCCATCCTTGGTGATGGTCGGGCCGCCAAACTTCTTCTCAAGGACGACGTTGCGGCCCTTGGGGCCGAGGGTGACTTTCACCGCGTCCGCAAGCTGATTCACACCGCGCAGGATCGCCTGGCGGGAATTCTCGCTATATACAATCTGTTTCGCTGGCATGTGTTCGTCTCCTACCTACTTCGCAGCTTTCTCGATGATGCCGAGGATCTCGTCCTCACGCATGATCAAATACTCTTCCCCGTCCAGCTTAATTTCGCTGCCCGAGTACTTACCAAACAGGATGCGGTCGCCGGCCTTGACGTCAAGGGCTACGACTTTCCCGTTCTCCAGGCGCTTGCCCTGGCCGACGGCGACGACTTCGCCTTCCTGCGGCTTCTCTTTGGCGCTGTCAGGGATGATGATTCCGCCCTGGACTGTCTCGCCTTCCTCAATGCGCTTAACGACTACGCGGTCATACAGTGGCCGAATGTTCATAGCTAAACCTCCAAAAATTCGTGAAACGTGAACTCCGAATACGGATCCGGCTTGGCGCGGAGTCAAGTCCAAGCTCTTTTCCATTATTAGCACACTCCTCTGAGGAGTGCCAGAAATTTAGCGTAAACGCATGATTACACATGCGTTAATTTTGTTGACGAGCCATCGAATTGAGACGAATGGGGCGATGCGGTGGCCGAGTACGGTTCCCTGCTATCCTGTGAACGTATGCGGCGAGCCCGCTGGCTGATTCTGTTGGTCATTTTCGGTTTGATCGCTTCGGTGGCCGCGATTTTTTATCAACAGCGGCTGGCCCGCAAGAGCGAAGCCCCTGTCACGCCCACACCGCTTTCCTCCAACCTGAACGCCTCCGCGCAAAACTGGAGCTACACGCAGATGGATGGCGACCGCCCCGTCGTCTCGATCAGCGCGAGAAACTTCGAGCAGGTAAAGGATCCCGCCATCTTCAACCTGGAGGGCGTCGAGTTGAAGATTTTCCGCAAGGACGCGAAGGAAGTCGACCTCGTGCGCAGCTCGAAGGTGATTTTCGACCGTAACGCCGGTACGCTGTTTTCAGAAGGCGATGTCGAAATCACGATGGGCGTCCCGGCAGACGCCAAACCGGCGGGCCGTCTGCTCGTGATTCGCTCCTCGGGCGTTCGCTTCGATGCCAAGAGCGGCAAGGCTGAGACGGAGCGCGCCGCCAGTTTCAGCTTCGATCTCGGCGAGGGCCAGGCGGTCGGCGCCACTTACGACCCGGCAACTCGCGAACTGTTGCTGCGCAGCCGAGTGCAACTGCTTTGGAAGAGCAAAGGGCCGAAGGGCCGCGACATGAAACTGGAAGCGGGCGAGCTGACTTATAAGGAGCGGGAGTCGATGGTCTATCTGGCTCCGTGGGCCAAGCTGACGCGTGGCGGATTGACGATGGACGCCGGCCCGTCGCTCGTCCATCTCAACGAAGGCTACATTCGCGACGTCGAAGCGCAGGCCGCGCGCGGCATTGATAAGGAACAAGGCCGCCAACTGGAATACGCCGCCGCGGATTTGCGCATGGATTTCGACGACGACGGCATTGTGCAAAAGATCACGGGCACGCGCGACGCGCGCCTGATCTCGACCAGCGCCGTAGCGCAAACGACTGTGACCAGCGACCGGCTCGATCTCTTCTTCCACACGGATTCGGGCGAGAGCAGGCTGCATCAGGCGCAGGCAAGCGGAAAAGCCTTCGCGGAATCGAAGCCGGCGCCACGCCAGAACGTGCCTATCGCGGAGACGCGCACGCTGCGCAGCGAATTCCTGGAACTGGAAATGCGGGCCGGCGGAGAAGAGATCGATACGCTGAAAACGCACGCGCCGGGGCATATCGAGTTCTTGCCGAACCGGCCAGGGCAGCGTCGCCGTGTCATGGACGCCGAACGGATGACGATGCAGTACGGCGAACGGAATCAGCTCAAGTCCTACACGGCCGCCAACGTCGCGACAAAGACTTTTCGCGAGGTGAAGAAGAAGGGCGATCCCGAGTTTGCGCAGACATGGAGCAAGTCGCTGACCGCCGCGTTCGATCCGAAAACCGGACAACTGACAACGCTCGAACAGGGGCAGGAGTTCCGCTATGAAGAGGGCGCGCGGAAGGCGAAGGCCGACCACGCCGTGCTCGAACAGGCCTCCGAGCAGATCACGCTCGATGGCGGTGCGCGGGTTTGGGATCCCGCCGGCTCCACTGCGGGAAACCACATCGTGCTCGACCAGAAGACGAACGATTTCGTGGCTGAGGGCAACGTGACGTCGACGCGACTGCCGGACAAGAAAGGCAAGAGCGCCACAATGTTGTCCCAGGAGGAGGCCATGCAAGCCAAGGCGAGCCGGATGTATTCGACGGATAGGCAGTCGGTGATCCACTATGAGGGCAACGCCGTGCTGTGGCAGGGCGCCAACCGATTGCACGCGGATTCGGTGACGATCGACCGCGGAAACGAAGTGCTCACAGCGAAGGGCAAGGTCTTCAGCCAGTTCGTCGATGAGCCGAAAGCACAGAAGGGCAAGCCCGCCCCGAAGCAGAAACCCGCTCCGGTTTATACCACTGTGCGCGCACAGGAATTGGTCTATACAGGCAAGGAGAAGCTCGCGCATTACAAAGGAGGCGCGACGCTCACGCGTCCGAACATGGACGTCAAGGCACAGGAGATCAAGGCGTGGCTGAAGGAAGAGGAGGACGGCGGCACTTCTCTCGATCACGCGTTTGCGTTTGGCAAGGCCGACATTCTCCAGAGGTCGCCGGGACGTACCCGGCACGGCACGGGAGAGCGCGCCGAGTACTACATTGGAGACGGAAAGGTCACGCTGGAGGGCGGAGATCCGCAGCTCGTCGACAGCCTGCGTGGTTCGACGAAAGGCCGAAAATTGACCTGGTTTGCCGAGGATGATAGGCTTCTGGTTGACGGAGCGGAACGCGCGCCGGTAAGAAGCCTGATCCGTCGCAACAATTAGTGTCAAGACAATTGCGTAGCGAAACATCATCAATGGCGGGATCTCAGGAACTTATGATGTTTACGCCTCCGGTCGCTAGCGCTCCCGGCACCGTTGAACGGATAGCATCGCCACGGGGCGCAAGATTTACCAGTGCCGGGAGTGCTAGTGTACTGCGGCAATAATTTTCGGGTTTACGGGGGGCGGTCCCCTTGGACCGCGCCGGGTCCCCTGACCCGGCCAAACCCGACCTGGGGGTCGGGTTGCGGCTCAGGGGAGCCGCCCTCCGCAACGCAGCAAACCATGCATTATCTGCGCCGCACTACA
Source organism: Bryobacteraceae bacterium (assembly GCA_963668605.1). Classification (GTDB taxonomy): domain Bacteria; phylum Acidobacteriota; class Terriglobia; order Bryobacterales; family Bryobacteraceae. The sequence continues at coordinate 6,007,752 of OY764903.1, read as the reverse complement.
CTAGCGACCGGAGGCTGCTGTTTCGTTAAGAGACCGTCAGGATATTAGCCGAATGCCAACGCTGCAGACTTTCGAGATTTCCAAGACGTACAACCGGCGCAAGGTGGTGGACGACGTCTCGATCTCTGTCGCCACGGGAGAAGTGGTCGGCCTGCTGGGTCCGAACGGTGCGGGCAAGACGACGTCGTTCTATATGATCGTCGGACTCGTGACACCAGATTCGGGCCGCATTCTGCTCGACGACAAAGAGATTACACCGCTGCCGATGTATCAGCGTGCGCGGCACGGCATCAGCTATCTTCCGCAGGAGCCTTCGGTATTCCGCAAGTTGTCGGTGGAAGACAACCTGATGGCTATTCTCGAAACGCTGCCGCTGAACGCCCGCGAACGGCGCGAGCGCATGGCGCGACTGGTGGAGCAACTCGGCCTGGAGAAGGTGGCTCGCAGCAAAGGCTATATGCTCTCGGGAGGCGAACGGCGACGCGTCGAGATTGCGCGCTCTCTGGTGATCGAGCCTCATTTTCTATTGCTTGACGAACCGTTTTCGGGCATCGATCCGATCCAGGTGCTCGAATTGCAGCGCATCATTTTCGACCTGAAGCGCGCCGGGATCGGCATTTTGATGACAGATCACAACGTGCGCGAGACGCTCGCCGTGACGGACCGCGCCTACATCATCAACAACGGGAAGATTTTCCGGGCGGGCAATCCGGAGGCGCTGGGGCGCGATCCGGAAGTGCGGCGCGTCTACTTGGGCGAGAGCTTCACGCTGGGCCCCGCGACCGAGTAAAACCGGCGGCGGTTCAGATCCGGTTGAACAGTTCGACCACCTTGCTGAGCGATTTGTACTGCCGGATCATCGGAAGCATCTTACTTTCGCGGGCGTCGATCTCAAGCGCGCGCTTGAGCACGTCGGCTTCTTTTTCTTTCGGCACCACGGTCACGCCGTCCTCGCCTGCAATGATGATGTCGCCCGGCCTAACCATGACGCCGGCGCATTGCACCGGGACGTTGTTGGCGACGCTCGCCCAGCGGCCGACGCTCGACGACGGAATCACGCTGCTGGAGTAAAGCGGCAAACCCAATTGGCGAATCTCGCCGATGTCGCGCGCGCCGCCGTCCACGATCACGCCGGCCAGTCCGCGCGCCTTCGCGGTAGTTGCCATCAGGCCGCCAATGCCGGCGACATCGAGTCCATTTTCGACCACGATCACGCCAACCTCGCCGGGTTGCGCGTTGTCGATCATTGCGACCGAGTGTTTCGCGCTCAAAGCCGGCGTGGCTTTATCCGGCGATGTCTCGCGAAGAATGGCCGTCACGGCCCTGCCGACAATGCGGCCGGGGACGCGGGGGCGCATCTGGTGGGATAGGAAACCGCGCCGGCCAGTAATCTGGTCGACGGCATCGGCAGCCGACGATTCCGTGGTCTTCTGAAAGCCAGCGACAACCGGATCCGCGGACGTTTTCATCTGGGGCGCGGCCTGGAAGCCGGCAACAAGGATGGCCGCGGCGGCGACGGTTGAGGACAACAGGATGGCTCTGGTTTTCATAGGGGATCGCTCCGTTCCGAACTTAATTCTATATCGAAATTCTATATCGAACAGCGACTGCGCTATATTCGGGATTGCCTATGAAAATCACATCGAAGTCGCCCTGCCGCGTCGATATGGCGGGTGGCACGCTGGATATTTGGCCACTGTACCTATTCCACCAGAACCCTGTCACGGTGAATTTCGCGGTGGATCGCTACACGTCCTGCGTGCTCGAATCGCGTACAGACCAGCGCATCGTGCTGCGTTCCCGCGACCTGAAGGACGGAGAGGCGTTCGAGAATCTCGACGCGCTCCTGGCGGCGAAGAAGTACAAGTTGCCGCTGGCTGCCTATCTGTTGCGATTCTTCCGGCCCGCACTGGGCCTCGAACTCGAAACGCACTCGGAGGCGCCGGCCGGTGCGGGCATCTCGGGCTCCTCTTCGCTGATGATCACGACCGCGAGCGCGCTAAACAAGTTTACGGGCGCGCGCTACAGCATCGAAAAAATCCGCGAAATCTGCCAGAACGTGGAGGCGCAATGCATACGCGTTCCGACGGGCTGCCAGGACTACTATCCGGCCATGTACGGCGGCGTCAGCGCCATTGAGACCGGACCCGCCGGCATCGTGCGCAAGCAGATCCCGGTCGACCTGGACGACTTCAACGAGCGCATCGTGCTGGCCTACACTGGCGAACCGCGCAACTCCGGCATAAACAATTGGGAAGTCATCAAGGCGCACATCGACGGCGACAAGGCCGTCCACCGCAACTTCGACAAGATCGCCGCCATTGCTAACGGGATGCGCGCGGCGGTGGAGCAGGCCGACTGGAACGCGGCCGCACGCCTATTGCGCGAAGAGTGGTCCCATCGCAAGTCGAACGTGCCTGGCATCACGACGCCGCTGATCGACCGGCTGATCGAAGCGACGCGTAAAGCCGGCGCACGCGGCGCGAAGGTGTGCGGTGCGGGCGGAGGCGGTTGTGTCGTCTTTCTGGTGGATCGCGGCGCGAAGAAGCGCGTGCAAAGCGTGATCGCCGCGGAGGGCGTGGAAGTGCTGGACGTCCGCGTCGCCCCGCGCGGCGTCAGCGTCAAGGTGGAAAAGAAACAGGCCTGAGCCATGGACTCCGCGCGCGAACTCTCCAAGACCGGCCTGATATTGCGCGTGGGCGTTTTCGCTTTTCTCGAAGTGGCCGGGTTGTATCTCTTCGCGCCGCTGCTGGTTCCGCTGGCCGGCTATTTCGCGGGAGCCGTAATGAGCACCTTTGCCGCGGCTGCCGTGACCAACACCATCGCGTTGCGAGTGTGGGAACGCGGGCAGTTGAGCGACATCGGCCTGGGATGGAACCCCGCTGCGCGGACTAATCTCTTGCTCGGTCTCGCGGCCGGCGCTGGCGCGGCGGCGCTCGCACTGGTCCCACCGCTACTGGTGCGGGCCGCGCATTTCGAAGCAAACCCCAACGTCCCGTTCGATTGGACCACGCTGCTGTTTGTTTCCATGGTGCTGCTCTTCGGCGCGGTCGGAGAGGAAATGCTGTTCCGCGGCTATGGATTTCAGATTCTGGTCGGTTCGCTAGGGCCATATGCCACAATCCTGCCGATCAGCGTGGTGTTCGGTATGGCTCATGCCGGCAACACCAGTGCAACGGCCCTGAGCATCGTAAACACGGTGGCTTGGGGCGTCATTTTGGGCGTGGCGTTTCTGCGCAGCGGAGACCTATGGCTGCCGGTCGGCATCCACTTCGGTTGGAACTGGACGCTACCGTTGTTCGGCGTCAACCTCAGCGGATTTACAATGGGAGCGACGGGCTATGTAATGCGCTGGACGGCCGGTCCGCTCTGGAGCGGCGGCGACTACGGGCCGGAGGGCGGAGTGTTGACGACGATCGTGCTGGTCCCGCTGATCTGGTTTTTGATGAAAGGGCCGATTCGCCACCAAAAGGCCTGGCTGCTGCGCGATGACGAGGAGACGGAATGAACAGAGGCTCCACGTTGCTCACGATTCTTGCGGCGCTGTGCGCTCCCGCACCGGCCGAAAAACTCACCACGCAGGAGCGCATCGAGATCATGCGCGGGCTGACGGCCGAGTACGCCACGATGAAGGTGCCGTTGCCGCGCTCGCCGAAGGCTTTACAGGTGCGCGCGAGCGGCGAATGGGACCACAAACAATGGGCCGAGATGGCCACAAAGAACGGCCCCGCGGCGCGCATCGGCGATCTGGTTCAGGTCTCCAAGGTGACGATCGAAGACGACAAGCTGATTCTCGAAATCAACGGCGGCTTCAAAGGCGGACGCAAGTGGTATGAACATCTCGAAGTAGGCATGGGCGGCAACACGGCGCCGATCGGAAACACGCAGAGCAACGCGCCCGGCGGCACTACTATCGCGCTGCTGTTCGACGGTAAGACGCCCGCATTGAAGGCAGCCGAGATCAAGAAAATGCTTGTGCCGATTATGGACTTCGAACGGCGCACTTCGACTGAGAATTACGGCGACACGTTGCCGGAGCCAATCAAGATCGCTATCAAAGAGAAACGCGGCATCGAAGGCATGGATCGCGAACAGATCATCCTGGCGTTGGGGAGACCCGTCAACAAGATTCGCGAGACGAAAGACGGCGTCGATCTCGAAGATTGGATTTACGGCCAGCCGCCCGGCAAAATCACGTTCGTCACGTTTGAGGGCAACAAGGTGGTGGCGATCAAGGATACGTACGCGGGGCTGGGCGGGTCGACGGCGCCACCGCTGCAACCGCGTTAGTAACCCGGCGATACCGCAATCGGGTGGAGTGACCGGGATTTCGCCCGGCCACCCTCCCACACCACCGGACGTGCGGTTTTCCGCATCCGGCGGTTGAACCAAAGGCGATCTAACGAGCCTCAAGATCGGTTGGAAACAAGAAGCCGTATCTCCGCAGTTTCGCGTGGCTGATGGCGGTGTTGATTACAGGATGCACCGCCATCGCCCATGCTCCGCGACTGCTGCCGACCACGCCTAAGTGCCGGTCCCGCGTGATGCCAAGCTGCCGTAACTTTCGCAGTCGTCCCCGCGTGTCGTGCCATCGCAACCAGAAACACTTCCGAATGTGCCGTCGAACCCAGCTTTCCAGGTCGCGAATCCGGGTCCGTGCTTCGACCAGCCGGAAGTACCCCCACCAGCCACGCACGTAGCGGTTCCAATCGTCACGCAGTTGTTTACTGCTGCGACTTCGCCGCGCATCCCAGAGTTCGCGAACCCGGTCCTTGAATCGTTCGACACTCTCCGGTGCTATTCCGATCCGCTTCTTGCAGTCCAGTCGAAAGCCCAGGAACTTACGTTCCCAAACCCTCCCCGTTCCGCTCTTGGCGGCATTCACCTTCAACCGCAGATGCTTCTCGATCCAGCCCTGTATCGAAGCCAGCGTTCGCTCCGCCGCCGCTTGACTGCCTACGTAGATATTGCAGTCATCGGCATAGCGGCAGAAGCTGTGCTGCCTCCGCTCCAGTTCCTTATCGAGCGCGTCCAGGTAGATGTTGGCCAGCAATGGAGACAGCGGTCCGCCTTGCGGCGTTCCCTCCACGCTTTTCGTCACCACCCCGTTCACCATGCTTCCCCGCCGCAGGTATTTCCCAATCAGTTGCAACACCCGTTTGTCCCGGATCACTTCCGCGATCCGGCCTATCAGGATGTCGTGATTGACGTGGTCGAAGAACTTGGCGATGTCTAGATCCACCACCCAGTCCTTCCCTCCCTGCGCATATTGCTGTGCGGCTCGCACGGCGTCCTGTGCGCTGCGCCCCGGCCGGAATCCGTAACTGTGCCCGCTGAATTGCGGATCGAAGACCGGTGTCAGCACTTGCAATAACAACTGCTGTATGAACCGGTCCTGTACCGTCGGGATGCCCAGTGTCCGCGTGCCCCCGCTTGGCTTCGGTATCTCTACACGCCTCACGGGACTTGGAACGTAGGTCCCCTTCAGAAGTTTGTCTTTGAGGATCCACCAGTTCGCCTGAAGATGCGATTCCAGTTGCGCCGTCGTCATCCGATCGATACCCGCCGCTCCCCGGTTGCGTTTCACCGCCGCCAGCGCTTGCGCGTAGTTCTCGTCCCGTACGGCTGTTTCCATTAACGTCTCGTACATTGCTCTCCGTCGAGAGGTTCGCAGAGCTCCGGCATCGTCTCCTCGCGTTCAGACTTCCGCGGCTGCACCGCCTGATCCGAAAGCACTCCCGGGCTCTCGCCACCGTAGTTGTGACGTCCCGCGATTCGAGTTCGCTTATTGCGCCGGCCTCCAGTTCCTCCTCTAGCTCCAATGCATTGGTCCTTCGGCCCTTCGCTCCACCGTCATTACAACGGCTTCTTCGCTACTACGGCCTCTGCTGACTTCTCCTCCACTCTCATGCAAGAGATCTCCCCAGGTAAGGTGCAGAATCTGTCCCCTTGTGCCGACTGGCTGTACCTGATGCGTCTTGATGATCTTTGGGCTTCGCTGTTTGGCGCCAGCTTGCCGCCCGCACCCGGCCTCACTGCCAGTTCGTGTCCCTACGGTCGAGAGTTTGCTACGCGCTTCTTTCGGCTTCGCCTCGCGGCTACGCCTTGCGTTTCGCTACGGTTGCCTTCATCGGCTCCGATTGGCTCCTTTCATCCAATTAGATTCTGCCCATGCTGGGCACACGCCTCCGGTCACTGTCGTTCCCGGCACCGTTGGGTGTTATGCGTTGTGCCCGGTTGCGATGGTGGTATACGTTCAATGGTGCCGGGCGCGGACGGCAATCGATCCACCCGCCACAATGCCAGACGGTGCCGGGAACGATAGTGACCGGAGGCTAAACCAAAACGTTAACGGGTGCCAATGTGCAGAGCCACTATTCCAAACGTCATGCGCTCGAATTCGACTTTGGTAAAGCCGGCCGCACGCATCTGTGCGGCCAACTCTTCGGCATCAGGGAATTTGCGCACCGACTCCGGCAGGTACGTATAAGCGTCGCGCGAGCCGGAGATCAGGCCGCCCACGAGAGGCAGTACGCGTTTGGAGTAAAAACCATAAAGCGCGGAAAAGACCGGATTGGGCGGTCGCGAAAACTCCAGAATCGCGGCGACGCCGCCGGGCCGCAGGACGCGCACCAGTTCGTCCAGTCCGCGCTTATAGTTGGCCAGGTTACGAAAGCCAAAGGCGGCGGTCGCCAGATCGAGTGAAGCATCGGCCAGCGGCAGCGCCAGGGCGTCCGCCTCAAAAAGCATGGAGCGCGCCTGCCGTTTCGCGATTTTCGCGGCAGCCGCGGTCAGCATCGGGTGGCAGAAGTCGCTGCCCAGCACTCTGCCGGCATGCGCGGTCTGCAGCGCTAATAGCAGATCGCCGGTTCCGCAGCATAGATCCACTACGCGCGCCTCCGGGCGGGCGAGGATGGGCCGAAGCCTGCGGACTGTGCGGCTGCGCCAATAGCGGTCGGTCTGGAACGAAAGCAGATGATTGAGCAGATCGTAGCGGCCGGTCACTCGCGAAAACATGCTGCGCACGTAGCGCGCCGCCTGCTCCTCACTGTGTGCGCCCGGCGGCGAGGCGCCTTCGCCGGACGTCATGCCAGCGCTGCTTTCACCGCCGAAAAGACAAGATCATCCGGCGCATCGGAGACAATTTTCGTGACGCCGATTTTTTCGGGCAGGACGAAATGCACGCGGCCACGAATGGTCTTCTTATCGCTGCGCAGGCGCGCCACGAGGGACTCCGGTGTCACGTCTTCGAGCGAAGGGATCGGCCCGTATTTGCGGATCGTGGCGAAAATATCGTAAGCCGCCTGGGCATCGACGCAATTAAGCAGCACGGCCAACTGCACCGCCGCGACCATGCCGAAGGCCACCGCTTCGCCGTGCAGAAAACGCGCATAGCCCGTCTCCGCTTCCAAGGCATGGCCGATGGTGTGGCCGAAATTCAGGATGCGGCGCACGTTGCCCTCGCGCTCATCGGCCGAAACAACTTCCGCCTTGATGCGCACGGTCTCGGCGATGATGCGCTCGACCACGTCCGGGTCGCGGGCGAGAATTTCGGACGAACGTTCCGTCAGTGTGTCGAAAAGCCCTGCACTGCGGATCACGCCAGACTTGATTACCTCATAAAGACCCGCACGGAATTCGCGTTCCGGCAGCGTGCGCAGCACATCCGGATCGATCAGCACCACCAGCGGCTGATGGAATGCACCCACCAGATTCTTGCCCGAGACTAGATTGACACCGGTCTTGCCGCCGATCGAGGCGTCGACCTGCGCCAGCAGCGTGGTCGGCACCTGAATCACCGGGATGCCGCGCATGTAGGTCGAGGCGAGAAAGCCGCCAAGGTCGGTGACGATGCCGCCGCCGAATCCGATCACGATGCTGGTGCGGTCCGCGCCCGCCTCCACCATCTGGTCGGCGAGAGCCTCGACTGCGGTGAGCCGCTTGCGTGCCTCGCCGCCCGGGAAAAAGAGCACGTGATGCTTGCGTCCGGCCATCGCGCGTTCAAAGGCCGCGCCGTGCAAGTCCCACACATCCGCGGTCGTGACGATGAAAACCTGGTCCGCCGATTCCGGGATGTAGTATGCGATTTTGGCCAGAAGCCCACGCTCGACGATGGCGGAATAGCGGCGATTGGGCGTTTCCACAAAGTAGGAAGGCATACAAATTTTGTACCATGATAGAGTTACGTCGAACTCTGAACACATCCAATACGACTTCCTGGTGGTGGGCGCTGGCGTTGCCGGCTTGCGAGCGGCCATAGAGTTGGCCCCCGCCGGGAGAGTCCTGATAGTCGCCAAGGACAGCCTGAAAGAGTCCTCTTCCGAATATGCACAAGGAGGCATCGCTACCGCACTCGGCGAAGACGATGCCGTGGAGTTGCATGAGCGCGACACCATTGTGGCGGGAGACGGATTGTGCGATCCGGCCGCCGTCCGGACGCTGGTGGGAGAAGGCCCGCGTGCCATCGAGCAATTGCTCGGATGGGGCGCGGAGTTCGATCGCGAGGACGGCAAGCTGGTGTTTGCGCGTGAGGGCGCACACTCGCGCAGCCGCGTGCTGCACGCACACGGCGATTCAACAGGCTCCGAAATCGCGCGCGCCTTGTATCACCAGGTGGCCGGGCTGCCGAATGTCGAGTTCCATAGTTTTGCGGCGATCACCGACCTGCTGCTCAGCGATGGGATCGTATCGGGTGCGGTAGCCTGCGACCGCTCGCGGAAATGCGCGATACACATTCACGCCAGCGCCGTGTTGATGGCGACTGGCGGCTTGGGCCGGCTCTATCGCGAAACGACGAATCCCGATGTCGCCACGGGCGACGGCGTCTCCACCGCATGGCGTGCCGGCGCGGCGATCGGCGATATCGAGTTTGTGCAGTTCCATCCGACGGCACTGCACGTCGAGGGCGCGCCGCGCTTTTTGCTCTCCGAGGCGTTGCGCGGCGAGGGCGCGAAATTGCGCGACGCATCGGGCGAGCGCTTCATGCAGCGCTATCATCCGATGGCTGAGCTGGCGCCGCGCGACGTTGTTTCCCGCGCCATGGTGGAGGAGATGCGGCGCAGCGGCGCAGCGCATGTCTTTCTGGATCTTACGCATCTCGCGCCCGGTTTTGTGGCGCGCCGATTCCCACGCATCTTCGAGACGTGCAGGCGCTACGGCATCAATCTGGAAACGCAACCCGCGCCGGTGCATCCGGCTGCGCATTACGCCATGGGCGGAGTGCGCACCGATCTCGACGGGCGCACGAGTCTACCGCGTTTGTTTGCGGCCGGGGAAGTGGCCTGCACAGGCGTGCACGGCGCAAACCGGCTGGCGAGCAATTCGTTACTCGAAGGCGTGGTCTTCGGGCGCCGCGCCGCGGTTGCAATGCGTGAGTCGGCCGGCGCCGCCGTCCGCGATGGATCGCCGCCGGAGGAGACGCTGTTCCCCGCCATCGGCGAGGACGAAGTGCGCGAGTTGGCCTGGCGGGAGTGCGGCATCATACGCACGGGCGACGGACTGCGCCGCGCCTGCGAGCGCCTGGACGCTGTCGGACTGCATAGTTCCGCGGACGCGGACCGCCTGCAACACGAGGTCCGCAACATGCACCAACTCGCGACCCTGATCGCGCGCTGCGCCTTGGCTCGCGAAGAGAGCCGCGGCGGCCACTACCGCTCCGATTTCCCGGAGAAGCGGCCTGAATTCCAGAAACATTCGACGATATCCAAGCACCAGAGTAATGACGTTCAATTCACCTAGACATCCTAAAAATCCCCGCCTTCGAATGGCAGCGGTGACTCCGCCCGTTTTCGGCTTGTTGCTCTTCGCCGCGCTCGAGATCACACCGGTGGGACCCGGCACGGCGCTATGGGCTGCGCCGGCGATTTTACTGGCGGCTATGTTGATCGCCTGGGCGGCCGAGTCGGCGCAGTACTTCATCGCACAAGGCTTTGCGCTCGCGATTCTGGCATGGCTTCAGACGCTGCCCGAGTTTGCCGTCGAGGCTGTGCTGGCCTGGAAGCAGCAGGTTCCGCTGCTGATGGCGAACCTGACCGGCGCATTGCGGTTGCTGACCGGGTTGGGTTGGCCGATGATCTATTGCGTCGCCGCGTTCTGCTACCGCAGAAAGCACAAACAGCCATTAGGACGCATCAAGCTCGAAGACGGGCATTGCGTGGAAGTTGTCGGATTGCTCGTTCCGCTGGTGTACTTCTTCTTTGTCTGGTGGAAGGCGTCGCTGACGATCTTCGATGCCGTAATCCTGATTCTGATCTACGCCGCCTATCTGATAGTCCTCAGCCGAATGCCGCCGGAGGATATTGAATCGGTCGACGAGATGGAGTTGATTCCGCGCACGATCGTGAAAGCTCGTCCGGGCGTTCGCAGGGCTGTGATCGGCGGGTTGTTTCTTGCGGGCGGCCTGCTGATCTATTTCACCGCCGAACCGTTCCTTGGCAGCCTGCTGGCAATCTCCGCAATGATTGGCGTGCCGAGCTTTGTCTTCGTCCAGTGGGTCGCACCGTTCGTTTCCGAGTTTCCTGAAAAGGTTTCGGCGTTCTACTGGGCGCGTACCGTGGACCGCGCGTCGATGGCGCTGATGAATATGGTTTCGAGCAACATCAATCAGTGGACGCTGCTCGCCGCCATGCTGCCGATCGTTTATTCGATCAGCCGCGGAACGCCCTCGGCGATCCCGCTGGACGGCCAGCAGGAACTTGAAATCGCGATGACGCTCGGGCAGTCGCTGATCGGCATGTTGTTTTTGATCAACATGGAGCTGGTCTGGTGGGAGGCTTCGACGCTCTTCGGATTGTGGGCGCTTCAGTTTGCGCTTTCACCGATAACGCCGGGTCCGGGAGCGCTCGGATTTCTGGCGACACACATTCACCTGTGGGTGACCTACCTCTATTTCGCGTGGTCCGGCATTGAAGTGGTACGCATGTTGGCGGGCAAGCGCAATCCCGAGGCGTTGCGCCTGTTTGCAGTCATGTGGCGGCGTCATGTGACGCGGAGTGAGGCGCGCTAGTTCACGGCTTGTCGGCGACCGCGAGCAGCGTTTCAAAGTGGGGCGCTTCACTTTCGCGATGCACCACCGAAGTCCATACGCCCTGGAAACCCGCGCCGCGCAGAAAGCGCCGCACCTCAACTTCGGTGAAGCCCAGCCATAGGTCGGCGTAGAGTTCGCGCGCCTCCTCGACATGGTGTTTCACCAGATCGAGCACGACGATGCGGCCGCCCGGTTTAAGGATGCGGTACGCCTCGGCGGCCGCGCGCTGCGGATGCTGGGCGTGGTGCAGCGACTGGCTGAAGAAGGCGAGATCCACCGTTTGGTCGGCAATCGGCACGGCCTCCAGATCGCCGCGTTTGTAGCGCAGATTCTTGACGCCATGTCGGCGCGCGAGTTCCGCGCCATACTCCACCATCTTTTCGGAATTGTCGATTGCGATCACGCGCTTAGCGCGGCGGGCCAACAGTTGTGAAAAAGTGCCTTCGCCCGCTCCGAGATCGGCGATCACCATGGGCGGCATGAGTTGCAGCAGGGTTTCGGCGAGACCGCGCCAGGAACGCCCCGGCACGTACTCGCGCCCGAACTTGCCGGCGAGTTCGTCAAAATAGGCGCGCACTTTGTCTTCGCGCTTGGCGAGCGTGAGTTGGAGGGCATCGAGGTCCTGCGCGGTTTCGGGCAGCTCCGACGCGCTTTCACGCAGCAGCGCGACCAGCGCTTCGAGACGCTCGCCGCCCCCGTTGGAGGGAGTCAGCCGGTAGAGAATGTTTTTGCCCGTGCGCCGGTCCTCAACCAGTCCCGCCTGCTTGAGCTGCGCGAGCTGCGTCGAGATCGTGCTCTGGCCGGTGGCGAGGATCTCCTGAAGTTCGGCCACCGAGAGTTCTTCGCGCTCCAGCAGCAGAACGATGCGTAAACGGTTGGGGTCGGCCAACAGGCGGAGCGATTTGAGGATTGACGGCATGTGTGCTTTTCTATTAATATATCAACATATCGTGATTTGTCGATAGAAAAAAGGAACACCACCCGATGAGCACCGAAACTTTGAATCGCATCGCAACCGAATACAAGGTGGCCGATATGTCGCTTGCCGACTGGGGCCGCAAGGAAATCACCATCGCCGAAGAGGAGATGCCGGGCCTGATGGCAATCCGCCGCAAGTATGCGCCGGGCAAGCCGCTGGCCGGCGTGCGCATCACCGGTTCGCTGCACATGACCATTCAAACGGCGGTGCTGATCGAGACGCTGGTTGACCTGGGCGCGGACGTGCGCTGGGCCAGTTGCAACATCTTCTCGACGCAGGACCACGCCGCCGCAGCCATCGCCGCGGCTGGCGTGCCGGTCTTTGCGTGGAAGGGCGAGTCGCTCGAAGAGTACTGGTGGTGCACCTACCAGGCGGTCAGCCATCCGGGCGGCAAGGGTCCGCAGATGGTCGTCGACGACGGCGGCGATGTGACGCTGCTGTTGCACAAGGGCTACGAGTTGGAGAATGGATCGGACTGGGTCAACACGCCGTCCGAAACGCATGAAGAGGGCGTCATCAAGGACCTGTTGAAGAAGGTCCATGCGGAGAATCCGACGCGCTGGCGCGACATGGTGAAGGAATGGCGCGGCGTCTCCGAAGAGACGACCACGGGCGTGCACCGGCTCTATAAGATGCAGCAGATGGGCAAGCTGCTGGTACCCGCGATCAACGTAAACGATTCGGTGACGAAGTCGAAGTTCGACAATCTCTACGGCTGCCGCGAATCGCTCTCCGACGGCATCAAGCGCGCGACCGATGTGATGGTGGCGGGCAAAGTGGCCGTGATCTGCGGTTACGGCGACGTGGGCAAGGGCTCGGCGCACTCGCTGCGCGGCTTTGGCGCGCGCGTGATCGTGACCGAGGTCGATCCGATCAACGCGCTGCAAGCCGCGATGGAAGGTTATGAAGTGACGACGGTGGAAGATACGCTCGGGCGCGCCGACATCTATGTCACATGCACGGGCAACTGCGACATTCTGACCTTCGAGCACATGGCGAAGATGAAGGATCAGGCGATTGTGTGCAACATCGGCCACTTCGACAACGAGATTCAGGTGGATCGCCTGAACACCGCGCCGGGCGTGAAGAAGACGAACATCAAGCCGCAGGTGGACATGTACACGTTCCCGGACGGCCACAGCATCTTCATGCTGGCCGAAGGGCGCCTGGTGAATCTGGGTTGCGCGACGGGCCATCCCAGCTTCGTGATGAGCAACAGCTTCGCCAATCAGACGCTGGCGCAACTGGACCTCTGGAAAAACAAAGACAGCTACAAGGTGGACGTCTATACGCTACCGAAGAAGCTGGATGAGGAAGTGGCCCGCTTGCACCTCGAGAAGATCGGCGTGAAACTGACAACGCTGACGGCTAAGCAGGCGGAATACCTCGGCGTTCCGGTGGAAGGGCCGTACAAGGCGGATCACTACCGTTACTAAGAGAGAGCTGAGTAATTTCAAAGTGGCCGTGCCGGACGACATTGCGTCCGGCACGGCTGTTTTGTCTTTAGAGTGTGACCGTTTCTACGGAGGCTTTCCGCGGCTCGTGTAGTGCGGCAATAATTCCAGGGTTTACGGGGGCGGTCCCAGGAGGCTCTCCCCAAGGAAAAGTGGGTCGCCGTTCACCTGTCCGGTTTGGCAACGTTTCGTCAAAATGGACCGCGCATGCTCCAACTAGTGTGATGGGCTCGTCACAAGATCTATCGCCACGCGCGGCAGCGACACTTCGCAGATCGGGACTCCGCAGCACATGCAGAGGTCCGTTAACGGCCCGTTGGCTTTGGGGCACCAGCCGAGCCCCCGACCCGCTTTGTGATAAGCTCGGTGTGTTTCTAAACACGAGATTGCAATGGCTAAGATCATTTGTCTATTCAACCATAAGGGTGGCGTTAGCAAGACCACGACGGCTTTCAACCTTGGGTGGATGATGGCCCTAAAGGGGAAGCGCGTCATTTTGGCGGATTTCGATCCTCAATGTAATTTGACCGGCATGGTGATGGGATTCAAGAAGGTGGATGATCTTTCAGCGATCTACAATGGGGCGCCGCCGAATAATGTCAAAGATGGTCTCGCTCCAGCATTCGAGTCTCAGCCGCGTCAGATCGCGCCGGTAGAGTGCTTAGCAGTTTCGGGAGTCGATAACCTATTTCTGCTGCCGGGCCATATAGAGCTTGCCGAATATGAAACAACCCTTGGAATCGCCCAAGAACTCAGCGGTTCACTTCTAACATTGCGCAATCTCCCCGGTTCCCTGCGTTTCTTATTGGACCAGACGGCGGAGAAATACAAAGCTGAGTATGTCTTGGTCGACATGAGCCCGAGCCTTGGGCCCGTCAATCAGAACCTCTTGACGACATCGGACTTTTTCATTGTCCCGCTGCATCCAGATTATTTCTCAGCCATGGCTTTGAGTTCACTAGCAAAAGTGCTACCGCGATGGAAGTCGTGGGCTGATACTGCATTCGGAATTGATACGTTGACCAAAGCAGACTACCCTTTCCCGAAGCCTCATGCAATTTTCATCGGGGCCGTAATCCAGAAGTACCGGCCCCGCATGGGCAAAGCAAGCAAGGCTTTTCAAAATTGGATCGACCAATTGATTGATGGACTCAAGAACATCCTTGTTCCAGTCCTTGAGAAGGCGGGAATGATCCCGATCGGCTACTTCAAGAATCGCATTGGCGCCGAATCATGGCATCCAATTATGGAGGTCGCCGATTTCAACAGCATCATTGCCTTGTCTCAAGAACATCAAGTTCCCGTGTATGCGCTCACCGCTGGGCAAGTAGACCAGCAGGGTGCCGTTTGGAAACAAACCAAGAAAAGTATGGATGTATTCTATACGGCGTTTGAGGCATTTGCGGAAAAGGTGTTTGCGCTAACGAAGTGAATATCCGGTGACGCCCCTTCAGCATTTTGAATCAGTTTGGGCACGATGTGCCGAACTGTCTGCGCTCCACGCCTATCTCTCAAACAATGTATCGGCCGTCCTTCACCCCGATGAACTGCTGCGATCTGAATGGGTAGCGAGAGTTTCTGCACTGGATCTCTATGTTCACGAACTTGTTGCACAGAGGATGTTAGCGATATTTGAGGGGCGCCTTACTGCCACGCCGGCGTATCTGAAGTCCCAGGTTTCCAACGAGACGTTGGAACGTATCCGCGGCTCGAGGACTGGCATGGATGCTAGTGCAGCCTTTGATCTTGGCGTTCGCACCCAACTCAGCCGGTACACGTTTCAACTTCCCGACAATATTGCCGAAGCGGTCCGGCTATGCTCCACGGTAGAGCTCTGGAATCAGGTCGCGACTCGTCTCGGCGCGGCGCCGCGAGACAGAACAGCGATATCGAAATCCCTGCGCAGGAACCTCTCGTTAATCATCGAGCGCCGAAATAAGATTGCACATGAGGGTGACTTACAGCCGACGCTTTCGCGTGATCCGTGGCCAGTAAGGCAGGCCGACGTAGCTTTTGTTGCAAGCCACATCGAGACCATCGTGAGAGCTATCGACGCGGTCGTCTAGTGGCGACGACAGCCCACGGTACCAGCAATCCGCCCGGTACCCCATAAGGGCGTTCTGGGAGATTGCTCCTGGGCGCCCATACGTCCACGCACATCAACTAGACGTATAACGACCTTCTCGCACAAGTGGAAAGCTCGACACAGCGAAAGGGGGTGCGGGGACCCATTCACCGGAAGGTTCTCGATGCGCGCCCCGTTTCAAGCCGGCACCGGGAATCTCAGATCCTGTTTCGTCCGCTAGCCGGGCGTATTTTAACGCCACGCCCTTGGACCGCGCCGGGTCCACTGACCCGGCCCAACCCGACCTGGGGTCGGGTTGCGGCTCAGGGGAGCCGCCCCCCACAACTCACCTAGTAGTCTGCGGCATGCAGAATGACGGTTATTCACAACCATGTGGCGTGGGCTTCAGCCTGCGAAAAGCTGCCAGGGCAGGATGCTCCATACATGGCTTTAGTTGCACCGCACTACACCAGCGGTTAGAAGCTGAAGCGCACTTGGAATTCGAGGCGCCGGTTATTCGCCACGGACGAGCCACCGGGACCGAAGCCGCCGGCCAGGCTGGTCGATTGGCCGAAGAGCGGCGAGGTAAGATTGCCGATCGGCGAGCCTGGATTCACATGGTTCAGCAGATTGTGCGCCGAGACTGAAAATGTGAGGCTGAAGCGCCCGGAAGCCGAGCCGCCGTCGAACATGCTGTGACCGCCTCCGCTACTCATCCGCATGCCGCCCGGACCACCGCCGCTGTGTCCGTGGCCGCCTTCGGGAGGTCCACCGCCGCCGGGTCCGCGCATTTCGCCGGAGGGCGGTGCGCCTTGCGCCGAACTGCGCTCGCCGAAAGCGATGCTCTTGCTGAGCCGCAAATTAATGGTGAAGCTGCCCGGGCTTTGCCCATAGTTGCGCGGAATGATCACCGCACCCGGAGCGGGATTGGGATTGAACACCCCGAACTGCGTCACGATCACACCGGGCTGGCCGACTTCTCCGAAGGCGGGCCGGTCCGTGAAGACCGAGTCGTTGTTGAGATCGCGCCCGGCCGTGATGTTGAACGGAGAACCGGAGCTGGCGATGATGAACGGGCTCAGCCGGAAGCTGTATTTCGTCGTGAACGAACTGCCGAGCACAAAGCGGTGCCGGACGTCGAGCGACGCGCGCCCGTAATCGGCACGGAGGTCCGCCGGATTCGCGGGGAACGTGCCGGCGCCGTCGGTGTCGCTCTTGGCGTGGTTGAAGACATAGAAGCTGAAGATCGAGATGTTCCTGCTCATGCGGCTGTTGACGTTGGTAATAAGCTGGCTCTGGCGCAGGATCCCGCCGGTTCCATACTGGTACGTGTTCGCGTTCAGCTCCGACGCCGGCGCAACGCCCAGTGCCGTCAGGTTCTGCGAACGCAACAGATGCTCGGCGCGGGAGTTGGTAAACGTCACGGCCACGGTCGTGTTTTTCGGTAACTGGCGTTCGACGCCGATAGCGCTTTGCAGGATGTACGGCGCGCGGGCGTTACTGTCGAGAGTGCGGACCGTCTGCGGCAACTTCTGCGCGTCCAGCGCGGTGATGAGCGGAACGGACGGATAGAAGTCGGGATTCTGCACGATGTATTGCTGCTGATTTATGCCGTTGTAGCGATTCGTCTGCAGCGTGAGGTTGTCGTCGACGCGGCTGTAGAACATTCCGAAGCCGCCGCGGACGACCGTCTTCTGCTTGCCGCCTTTTGCCCCTGGCGCCCACGCGAATCCGATGCGCGGAGCGAGGTCGAACCAATCACTGATGTTCGACTGAGTCTCGTAGCGCAGGCCCATGCTGAGCGTGAAATTGGAGCGGACCCGCCAATCGTCCTGAAGGAACAGGCCTACATCGGCCTGATTGACGCCCGCGAGCGGGTCGCCGCCAGAGATGGAGAACTGCGTCGCGCCGCCGCCCAGCAGCCGGATCTGTGCAGCGGAAAGCCCCTGTGCCTGGAAGAGCAGCGTGCGGCGATAGCGCTCGAGCGAGGTGATCTGCGCGGTTTGCGGCTTGCCGTCGGACCCGATGATGGGCTGGTTGTTGGCGTCAAGAATCGGAGCGAAACCGCCGCCGAACGTGAATGTCCCGCCGAAATTCTGCGGCGAGGTGTCGTTCTGCGACGAGTAGCGCAGGCGCACTCCTCCGCGGAAGGCGTGCTTGTTTACGGTCCACGAAGTGTAGTTCTGAATCTCCCAGCGGTCTTCGTAATTGAACGCGCGACCCACCTGCGAGCCGCCGCCGGTGAACGATTCCAGCACGTTGACCGTGGGAACGCTGTTGTTTCCGTAGGAGTCGCGCGAGCTGCGGAGGAACTGAAAGCGCGTCTCGTTGACGACGCGGGCGCTGACCATCGCCGTTTCGGTCAACTGGAGAGTGTGGCTCGACGAATCGGCATTGTAGCCCCGCGATTGCATTGAGAAATCGCCGATACCCGCGTTTTCCGTCGAATTCTGCATGAATGTGTAGCGGCCGACGAGGGTGTTTTTCGGCGTGAGCTGATAGTCGATGCGCTGCGTGAGGTGCATACGGCGCTGCGGCGTCACGATGGATTCGCTGAGGCGCAGCGGATTCAGACTGCTGTCCAGAATGGTGGCGTTGATGATTGCGTTGTCGTCAACCTCGCGCCGCTCCAGATCGATGGAGAACGAAGACTTCTTATTCAGCGGCCCGCTGATGCTGCCGCCAAAATTGCGCGACTGGAATGACGGCTTGTTGTTGGAGTACGGGTTTCGCGAGTTGAAAACTCCGTCGCTGATTCCGAAGAACGCCTGTCCGCGGAACCTGTCGGTGCCGGGCTTCGTGAAAACCTCAATGCGCCCGAAACCGAGCCTGTCGTACTCGGAGGAAAATGGGTTTTGATTGATGCGGATTTCGCGGATCGAAGCCTTCGGCGGCAGCGTCCCGTTGGAGAAGCCATCAATGAAAATTTGGCCTCCGTTCGGTCCGGCCGAGGGACCGGCGAGCGCTTGCAGATCGGCAGCGAGGTCGTCGGGATCGTCGGATAGAGCTTCGAGATCCGCTCCCCGCAGAATAATTGCGCCGGCGTTGCTGGAAGCGTCCGTGCTCACGGTGTTGGTCTCGCCCTCGACGGTGACCTGCTGCTTGCTCACGGCGATCTTGAGTGTGGCATCGAGCGTCAAAGTCCGTAATGCCTGCAGCGTCAGGCCGGATCTCTGCACGGGGGTGAAACCTGTGGACTCTATCCGCACAGTGTACTTGCCCGGCGTGATTCCGGTCACCACGTATGCCCCGGATTCGTTCGTGCCGAATCGCTTCTCACCCTCCGGGCCCTTCAGAATCACCGTTGCGCCTGGGATCATAGCGCCGGATTCATCCGTGACCGTCCCCTTCAGCAAGATGCTGGCCGGTGGTTGGGCCGCCGTCTGTCCCTGGGCCAGCAAGACCAGCGCGAAAAAGCACACGAGTAGCGTCTTAATTTTCATAGAGTGTTCCCAGCCCGATCTGTAACCGGCCGAACTTACATCGTCGGCATTCCGATTTCGAAGTTCCACGAAGTGCCTACCGAGCGCTCCGGCGCAGCGGTGAGCAGAGGCTCGACTCCGGCCACAACGGTAATCGCAGTGGCCCTGGCGGCATCAGCGCCTTTCGTCGCGGAAAGAATAATCGCATCGCCGGATTTCAAGTCGGCGATATTCAAGGCCGGCATGCGCTCGAGCATGTCGGCGAAATCCATATTGCCGCGAGCGCCGCCCGGGCGCGCGCCGGCGGGTGCAGCCGCCGGCGCGGTTGCGGAGACACTTGCCCGGAGGCGCATAGCCAACATGCTGGCAAGCATCTCCGGAAGCTTCTTCATCGTCGTGTCGCTGTTGACGCGAATGATCACCGGCTTCTTTGTGTCGAGGTTCGTGATGGTGATCTCGCCTGTCGCGGCGTCGACGCCCTTGATAACCCCGGCGATCGATTGGAACGACCCGAAGACAATCTCTTCCGCCTTGAACCCCGCGCCGTCCGCACTCTTCGCGCCCAACGCGCGAAGGTGGTCGCCCGTTTGCATCTCGGCCAAAGCGCTGGGCCGGGCGTCGGTGAAACGAACCGAATCTGGAGCGTAGCGGCGGAAACTCACGGCCTCGCCGGCGTCGATCACGATATCCTTGCGGCCCTCGGCGACCCGCGCGGAAACAGTGATCGTCTTGGCCGCCGGATCGACCGTGGTAACAGTGCCCGCTATGCCGCGCTTCTGCCACTCGGCCCGGTCGGCGGCATGCTTCTTGGCAATGTCAGCCTTGGTCATCACAATGATCGCGGAGGGTGGCGATCCTCCGCGCACCAGAACGCGGTCGCCGGCGCCGAGGTCTTCAAATTTGATCGCCTCCGCCTTGGCGAGGTCCTTTTCGCCCGGCGGCACGCGCATAAGTTTGGTAGCCTCATCGAGCTGAACCGTTGTGCTCACGCCATCGGATGCACGCACAACCAGCTCATTCTTCGCGGCATCCAGGGTGGCGATCTCCCCCATTAGCCGGGTTTTCGATGGAGCCTGTGCCCAGGCGGCCACAGCGGCCATTGACAGCGCAACTCCGATCAGAATCCTGTTCATGCCATTGAAGAGACGCAATTCCAGCTACGGACGTCACCGCCGGGCCGGTAAAGAAATGTAAAAGTGCTCGGAGGGCGCGTTGGTGGTGGCTGGTACTACGCTTGTGCGTAATACACTGTTTGTCCTTGATTTACTAAGCAAGTGAACCTATAGTGTCAACATGGGTTCTGTATCTATTACGGCAGAACACTTGTCGAAGCGATATATTCTCGGCGAGAAACAGGGGCACTACAGCACTCTTCGCGACACGCTCATGGACGCTCTCCAAGCGCCAGTCCGAGCTTTTCGATCGAAGACGGAGGAGGAAAAAGAGGAAGCCCTTCGAGATCGGACCGTCTGGGCGCTGAACGACGTTTCGTTCGAGGTCAAGCGTGGCGATGTCGTGGGCGTGATCGGACGCAACGGCAGCGGCAAGAGCACGCTGCTGAAGGTGCTGGCGCGGATCACAGACCCGACGGCGGGCAAGGCGGATCTGTACGGACGCCTGGGGTCGCTGCTGGAGGTGGGCACCGGGTTCCACAACGAATTGAGCGGTAGGGAAAATATCTTTCTCAACGGCGCTGTGCTGGGCATGAAGAAGGCCGACATAGTGCGCAAGTTCGACGACATCGTCAGCTTCGCGGAAGTTGAGAAGTTTATCGACACGCCGGTGAAGCACTATTCCACAGGCATGTACCTGCGGCTCGCCTTTGCCGTGGCTGCGCACCTGGAGCCTGAGATTCTACTGGTGGATGAGGTGCTCGCAGTCGGCGACATGTCGTTCCAAAAGAAGTGTTTAGGGAAGATGGACTCGGTGGCGAAAGAAGGGCGAACGATTCTCTTCGTCAGCCACAACATGGGTGCGGTGCGTTCGCTGTGCAATAAGGGCATCGTGTTGCACCAGGGCCGGATTGTGTACAGTGGCGACATCTCGGCCTGCATAGCGAAATACCACAACCTGATGTCGCCAACGGAGGCGGAGGCGGAGGCGAAACCGCTGAACGTTCCCGCCAAAGGGTTTGGTTTCGGACAGCCGCACATGGTGAGCCATCCGTCGCCGCTGATCAATCAATCCGATCAGTTCGAGGTGGAAGTGCAGATGCACATCGGCAGGGAGGTGGCCGGCTTTATTCTGCTGACGATCCTCGACGATATGAACCAGCGGCGCGTGTTCCACGTGCGCCGCGACAGTTCGGACTTCGCACACGGCAAGGCGCACTGCGGCGCCTACCGCGTCCGCGTCAAGTTGCCTACTCTCTGGCTGGAGCCTGGCTTGTATTCGCTGTACTTCAAGGCGGTCTTCCAGGGACAGGACGCTTCGGAAAAGATCATGTCGGACGTGCTGCACCTGGACGTTGGCGGGCAGGCATGCGGCTGGGGTTCCATCATGAGCCCGGACATTGATCTAAAGATAGAGGAAGTAGAGGAGCGATCAAGGCATGCAGTTTCTTGCTGACGAGCCGGGAAAAAATTGGGATCTCGAATGGGCGGCACTCAAAGCCCCCGTTGCGCAACTGTTCAGCAGGAAGCGGCCACGGACGCTCTATCAGCTCTGGCACCGCTGCTACTTCGAAGATCTTTGGCAGTTGATAGGGGAGCGGGCGGGCGGGGATGCGCGCTTTCTCGAAGTGGGCGCCGGACGCGGTACCACATCAATGTATCTGTCAAGCCAAGGCTGCGATGTCACGATGGTGGATTTGTCGTCGGAGGGGTTCCGGGTGGCCGTGCGCAACTTCGCGCATGAAGACTTGAAACTCCCCACGATGGTAGTGGCCGACGCAAGATGCAGCGAACTTCCCGGAGGCAGCTTCGATTGCATTTACAGCATCGGTCTGCTGGAGCACTTCGCGGACCCCCGTCCGGCGCTGAGCGAGACGCTGCGGCTGCTCAAGCCCGGGGGACTGCATTTCGGCGTAATTATCCCGAACCGCCCGGCGCGGATCGTGTGGCTGGTCAGTCTGCTTTTCGCTCCGTGGCGCCTTCCCCGGTTGCTGCTTTCCGCGAATTTGCGAAACCTACTCAGGAGGATGCTGGGGCGCAAGGCCGGGACGGGCGAACCGCCCGTGCTGCGCACGGATCTCGACGGCGAAGCTTATGTCAGCATCCTACGCGAGATGGGCGTCTCGGAGGCGTGGAGTTGTCCGTATAACTCCTATCACTCGGTGTTCGGTGACGGATGGATCGAGCGCTGGATTGTGCTGCCTCTTTACCAGCTCCATAATGCGGCGAAGCGAACCGCTGGACTGCGTCCAGCGATGCGCACCATTCCGTCGCTCGCTTCCTGCCATCTATTGGTGTTTAGAAAATAAAATGGCCGCCTCCCCGGAGGGTGAGAGGCGGCCAGGCTCCCGAACGAAGCGGGAAGTTAGTGCGCGTTCTTCAGCGTGTAGCTACTCAGAACCTTCATGTAGTTGGCGCGCTCGAAAGCGGCAGGTTCCGCCACGGAGCGGTAACTCATGCTGCCTTGCATCTGTTGAATGGACTCGAACTCATGGTCCATCAGCCACTCCACCAGATTGGTCTGGAGCGTCTCGGCATACTCGGCGCCATGGCGCAACAGCGCGGAGGTCATCATGGCTACACGCGCTCCAGCCATCATCGACTTGATGACGTCCTCCGCCGTGTGGACTCCGCCGGTGATGGCCAGATCCGCCTTCAGGTTGCCATAGAGCAGGGCCACCCAGTGCAACCGCAACAGCAGTTCATGGCTGTCGCTGAGCACCAGATTGGGGACCACCTCGAGGTTCTCTAGATCGAAGTCGGGCTGGTAGAAGCGGTTGAACAGCACCAGCGCATCGGCGCCGGCCGCATCCAACTGCCGCGCCATGTTCGGAATGGCGCTGAAATAGGGCCCGAGTTTGACGGCCACAGGGATCTTGATGCTCGCTTTGACGTGCGAGACCAGATCGCAGTAAATCTTCTCGACCTGGGTCCCGTTAAGCTCGAAGTTGGTGGGCAGGTAGTAGATGTTGAGTTCGAGGGCGTCGGCGCCGGCGTCCTCGATCATCTTGGCGTACTTGATCCAGCCGCCGGTGGAGACGCCGTTGAGGCTGGCGATCACCGGAATATCGACTGCTTCCTTGGCCTTGCGCAAATGCTCCACATAGCCTTCCGGTCCGATGTTGTAAGCAACCATGTCCGGGAAATAGGAGAGCGATTCCGCAAAAGCTTCCGTGTTGGACGAGAGGTAGCGGTCCAATTCGTTGCTTTCAAGATTGATCTGCTCTTCAAAAAGCGAATGGAGCACGACCGCGGCGACGCCCGCATCTTCCAGCTTCAGAATATTGCCCACATCCTTGCACAACGGGCCGGAGGATGCCACCAGCGGATTTTTCAGCTTCAAGCCGAGATATGTCGTGGAGAGATCAAGCATTTTGGTTCTCCTTCACTGCCTCTTTATTGGGTTCGGTCTTCACGGCGGCCACGGGCTGCGCCGCCCTGGCTTCATACAGCTTCCAGTTCGTGAGTACGTCAGCCTGCGCTTCCGTCAGCAGGCGCTGGGCCGCTTCCGGATCGCTGCGCCGCAGCATGGAGTAGCGTGTTTCGTTATAGATGTACTTGTCGAGGGGCAGTGATGGCGCCTTGGAATCAAGCACGAACGGGTTCTTGCCCTGATTGGCAAGCTGCGGATCGTAGTGGAACAACGGCCAGTGACCACTGTTGACCGCGGCCTTCTGCTGATCGAGGCCGTGCACAAGATCGTAGCCATGTGCAATGCAGTGGCTATAGGCGATGACGATGCTGGGTCCGTTGTAGGCTTCGGCTTCACGCAGAATCTTGAGGGTCTGCATGTCGCTGAATCCCATCGCAATGCGCGCCACATAGACGTTGCCGTAAGTGGTGGCCAGCATCGCGAGGTCTTTCTTCTTGCCCGGCTTGCCGCCTGCGGCGAACTTCGCCACGGCGCCTTTCGGCGTGGCCTTCGACATTTGGCCGCCGGTGTTGGAATAGACTTCGGTATCGAGCACCAGGACGTTTACATTCCTGCCGGAGGCAAGCACGTGGTCGAGGCCGCCGTAGCCGATGTCATAGGCCCAGCCGTCTCCGCCGAAGATCCAGACGCTCTTTTTCACCAGCATGCCGGCCAGTGCCTTGAGGTCCTTGGCTTTCGGTGTGTTCAGATTCGCAATCTTCGCCTCGAGCTGAACAATGCGTTCGCGCTGTTCCTGGAGGCCCTTCTCGCTAGACTGGTCGGCGGTGATGATCGCCTGCGCCAGATCGTCACCGATCTCGGCGCTCAGATCCTTGATCAACTCCACCGCATAGCGTGCCTGCTGATCGACCGCCAGGCGCATACCCATCCCGAATTCGGCGTTATCTTCGAACAGCGAATTCGACCACGACGGGCCGCGGCCCTCCGGGTTGAACGTGTATGGCGTAGTTGGCAGGTTGCCGCCGTAAATTGAGGAACAACCCGTGGCGTTACCGACCAACATGCGGTCGCCGAACAACTGCGTGATCAGTTTGATGTAAGGAGTTTCACCGCAACCCGTGCAAGCGCCGGAGAACTCGAAGAGCGGCTGCAATACCTGCACGTCCTTGACTTGTGAGGTATTCAGAAGGGTCCGGTCGAATTCAGGGAGGCGGTTGAAGAAGAAGTCCCAATTCGCCGCTTCGGATTCGCGCAGCGGGATCTGGTCCTTCATATTGATGGCCTTGTTCTTGACCTCAGTCTTGCTCTTGACTGGGCAGGCCTCGACGCACAAGCCGCAGCCGGTGCAATCTTCGGGGGCTACCTGCAGCGTGTACTTCATCTGCCCGAAGTCCTTCCAGCGAGCCGGAACGGACTTGAAAAGATCCGGAGCGCCGACGAGTTTGTCGGAATCGTAGATCTTGGCGCGGATGCAGGCATGCGGACAGACCAGTACGCACTTGCCGCACTGGATACAGATCGCTTCGTCCCAAACCGGAATCTCAAGCGCGATGTTGCGCTTTTCCCACATGGCCGTGCCCGTGGGGAATGTGCCATCAATCGGCATCTTGCTGACCGGCAGCATGTCGCCGTTGCCAGCGATGATGTGAGAGAGGATATCACTGACGAATGCGGGCGCAGCGGCCGGAACGGCAGGCCGCATCTCGAACGCGCTGGTAGCTTGCGCCGGAACTACGACTTCGTGCAGGTTGGCCAGTGTCGCATCGACTGCGGCGTAGTTCTTCGCAACAACTGCCTCACCGCGCTTTCCGTAGGTCTTGTAGATCGATTTCTTGATCGCCTCAATCGCTTCGTCTCTCGGCAACACGCCGCTGATTGCGAAGAAGCAGGTCTGCATGATCGTGTTGATGCGCGAGCCCATGCCGGTGTCTTTCGCCACCGAGTAGCCATCGATCACATAGAATTTCAGCTTCTTATCGATGATCTGCTGTTGCACGGTCTTCGGCAGGTTGTTCCAGACCTCGTCCTTGCTGTAAGGACTATTCAGCAGGAACACAGCGCCGGGTTCGGCAGAATTGAGAACATCGATCCTCTCCAGGAACGTGAACTGGTGGCAGGCCACAAAGTTGGCACGGCTGATGAGGTAAGACGAACGAATCGGGTTCGGACCGAAACGCAAGTGGGAGACCGTGACCGAGCCCGATTTCTTCGAGTCGTACACGAAATAGCCCTGCGCGAAATTGTCGGTGTCTTCGCCGATGATCTTTACGGAGTTTTTGTTCGCACCGACCGTGCCATCGGCGCCGAGGCCGTAGAACAGTGCGCGGACCGTCTTCGGATCTTCGGTGGAGAAAGCCGGATCGTAGTCGATGCTGGTGTGCGTGACGTCGTCGTTGATGCCGACAGTGAAGTGGTTCTTGGGGTGCTCCAGCATGAGCTGGTCGAAAACGCCCTTGACCATCGCGGGAGTGAATTCCTTGGAGGACAAGCCGTAGCGCCCGCCGACAATCTTCGGCATGGTCTTGAACTGGGAACTTCCATTCGCGATCGATTCGGCGATGGCGGTAAGGATGTCTTGATAGAGCGGCTCGCCGATGGAACCGGGTTCCTTCGTGCGATCGAGCACCGAGATGGCCTTGACGCTCGCCGGTAGTACCTGCATAAAGCTCTCGACCGCGAAGGGCCGGAACAGATGGACCTTCAGAATGCCGACCTTTTCGCCGTGCGCGTTCAGGTATTCGACGGTCTCCTGGGCTGCTTCCGCGCCGGAACCCATCAGCACGATCACGCGCTCCGCATCGGGGGCGCCGACATAATCGAACAGGTGATACTGGCGGCCAACAAGCTTGGCGAACTTGTCCATCACGTTCTGCACTATGGTGGGACAGGCCAGATAGTACGGATTGACAGTCTCGCGACCCTGGAAATACACATCCGGGTTCTGGGCAGTTCCGCGTAGCACCGGTTTGTCAGGCGAAAGCGCTCGTGCGCGGTGTGCTCGAACCAGATCGTCGTCGATCATGGCGCGCATGTCGTCCTCTGTCAACTGCTCCAGCTTGCCGACTTCATGCGACGTGCGGAATCCGTCAAAAAAGTGAATAAAGGGAATTCGCGATTCCAGAGCCACAGCCTGGCTGATCAGCGCGAAGTCCATCACTTCCTGGATGGAGTTGGAGGAAAGTTGTCCGAAGCCGGTGGCGCGCACCGACATCACATCCTGGTGGTCTCCGAAGATCGACAGCCCTTGGGCTGCAATCGCGCGAGCGGCCACATGGATTACGGCCGGCGTAAGCTCGCCCGCAATCTTGAACATGTTCGGGATCATCAGCAGCAGGCCCTGCGATGAGGTAAAAGTCGTCGCCAGCGAACCGGCCTGCAAGGCTCCGTGAAGAGCTCCCGCCGCACCGCCCTCGCTTTGCATCTCGACCACCGACGGCACGGTTCCCCAAATATTGGGCTTGCCCTCGCTGGACCATTGATCCGACCACTCGCCCATGTTTGAGGACGGAGTGATTGGATAGATTGCAATGACTTCGTTGGTTTTATGGGCTACGTAAGCCGCTGCCTCGTTGCCGTCGATAGTTACTTTTGCACGTGTCATCTTTGAAGAATCCATCAGTACCTCTATATCTAGCATTTTGGGGACCACAGGACCGCAATCTATCATTATAGGACTTGGAACTGGTTCATGGGAGCCGTAAGCCATGGAAAGTGCAAGGCCGCCGCGGAACGCTGTGCTTTTCTACACTTAGTCGACGTGTAGCGCGATTTCGCGCACGTCGCAGCATGCTGGTCCGATTACCCCAACTTGGGTGGGGCAGATACCCCACCGCAAACTAAAATGTTATTTTCAGCGCCAATTGCAGGATTCGTGGATCGTAGGTGTTCGTCATCACCAGATAGTTCGTCGTGGGAGTGAACGTGCGCGTAGTGGCGGCGTAATTATACTGGCCCTGATTGAATGTGCTGAAATTGGCGCGGTTGAAAAGGTTGAACGCCTCGCCGATCAGCTTGACGCTGAAGCGTTCGCGGAACAAGCGAATGTCGCGGGAAAGGCGCACATCGATGCCGCCGAAACCGGGGCCGACGATGGTATTTCGGCCTACCAGGGGCGAGCGGTCAGAGCGCGCGTTGCCGTCGTTGTTCGGGTCGCCGCCCGTGGTGCTCGAAAAGTAGCGGCCGGAACGGAAGTTCATGATCGACGAGAGTTGGTAGTCGCGCAACAGCGCGCGCAGCACGGGGTTCTGCATGGACTTCGCGAAGTTGATGTCCCAGACGCCGGCTGCTGTGAAGCGGTGGCGCACATCCGCATCGCCGGGCGCGCGGTCGAGATTCGGCAGCAAGGTATCCTGCGCCACCTTGGCATCGTCGCCGCCGCCGGGCACGACAGAGGTTGCGTCCGGCACGGTATCGAGCACCTTGGAAAACGTGTAGGACGCCTGCACCTGGAAGTTGTGCGAGAAGCGTTTGGTCAGTTGCAGGAAGGCGCCGTGGTAGACCGAGTCGGCGCCACTGTCGAACAGGCTGATGCGGCCGAAGTTGGGATTAATGCGCCCGGCGTGCCGGTAAAACTCAACCGGACCGCCACCGGCGATCATGCCGGTCAGGCGCTCGGAGGGCGTTAGGTTGATGTCGCGTGTACGCGAGAGATGGATGCCACGTACACCTAGGTACCCGACCGTAACAGAGTAGTTCCTGCTCAACTCGGTCTCGACGTTCATGCTGAGCTGGTGCGTCTGGGGCTGCACGTAATCGGGCGCAAAGACGTAAATGTCGGGCGTGCGGTTCAGCGCGGGCGGCGCGGAGAGGACGTTCGGGTAGACCGGAAAGTTGTCACGCAACTGATAGGTCTGCACCTGGATGCCATTTTGCGAAGTCGCGGTGCCAGTCATGATTGCGGGGGTGCGAGCGTAGTAAACGCCATAACCACCGCGAATCACGGTGCGGCCCGACTCGGTAAGCTTATAGGCCAAGCCTACACGCAACGCGAGGTTATTCGTATCGAGGTTCATGCGCGACGTGTCGAGATTCTGTGCGGCCAGCCCCGGGTCCGGATTTCTGACTAGTGGGTTCCTGGATTTCATCAGGTCATAGCGAACGCCATAATTCACGGTCAGCCACTCTGACGTGCGCCAGGTGTCCTGCAGAAAAAACGCAAACTCATCGATGTTGGGCTGCGTCAGCGCTCCGTTCGTGCCAGCGCCGGCGAAGGCCTGCGTGAAGCTGAACGGCCGCCGCAAGGCAAAATCGGAGTAGCTGTTGAACTGGTAAGATCCGCTGAAATTACCGGGAAAGAAGTTGTCGATGCGCTCGAAGTTGAGGTCGGCGCCGGCCTTGAACGTATGGCGGCCGCGCACCGTCGAGACGCTCTGAATCGTCTGGTAGCGCTTGCTGTTCGTGTAGCGTGGGCTGAAGTTGTTGCGGCCGAACTGGATTTGTGTGACGCCGTTCTGGCGGATCTGCACTTCCGGCGCGGTGGCGTTCGCTTCGCCGGGTTCGTTGTCGCGCAGATAAACAACGCGGGCGTCCCAGACGGTGGCCGTCCCGAAGGTGCGGTTGAAAGTGCCGGCCAGGTTGTCGGTGCTGATGTTGCTATTGCCGGTGTGTTCGCCGGCGCTGGTGATGCCGCCGTTCTCATAGTTCTTGCCCTTGAAGCGGTGCGCGTTGTAGCGCACGCTGAGGCGCTGGTTGGCGTTCACGTTCCAGTCCATCTTGATCAGGTGGATATCGTTGTTCAGGTTCGTGACGTAGGGAACGAGATATTTGGAGATCTCCTGTAGCGCCTGCTGCGAAGAGGCATCGGAAGGCGGCAGCGTTTGCAGGTAAACCGGGTTCGGATTTGTGTTCCTTTGGCCGTCGTAGCTATAGAAGAAGAACAGCTTGTCCTTGACCACGGGCCCGCCGAGATTGCCTCCGAACTGATTGAAGTGGTAAGGCTGGCGGGCGATGCCGCGCGAGTTGTTGATGAACGTATTCGCGTTGAGCGATTTGTCGCGATAGAACCAGAAGCCGCCACCGTGAAAATCGTTCGTCCCGGACTTGGTGATCACGTTGATCACGCCCGCGCCGGCGCGGCCGGTTTCCGCATTGTAGCCGCTGGTATTGACCTGAAACTCCTGCACCGCGTCCTGGCTGAAGCTATAAGGATTGCGCACGCCGGCCCGGCCCGACGATTGACCGAAGAACAGGTTGTTGCTGTCGCCGCCATCTACGAGCAGGCTGTTGGCCGTTCCGCGCTGTCCGCCGAAGGAGAGATCGCCGCCGCGGGGGTCGGTTACGACGCCCGGCGCGAGTTGCGCAAAGTCCAGGAAATTGCGGCCATTCACGGGCAGATCGCGGACCGCCCTTGAATCGACGACCGTGCTCGTTTGAGAGCGCGTCGTTTCAACCACGGGAACCTCTCCGGTGACCGTGACTACGTCGTTGTACGGGCCGATCTCAACGGAAAGGTTGACCGTGGCGACGGCGCCGACTCCCAGCACAAGACCGGCACGCTTGAGCGGCCGGAAGCCTTTGGCTTCCACTACCAGGTCGTAAGTACCGACCGGCAGACGGAGCAAATTGTAGATGCCCGCGGCGCTGGTGAGCGTGGAGCGCTGAAATCCAGTGTCCTGGTTGACGGCCGAAATCTTGGCGCCGACGACCGCCGCGGCGGTCGGGTCGAGCAGCGTTCCATTGATCGTCGCGCCGCCGACTTCCGACTGCGCGAAAAGGTTCACGGCGAGCACGCAAATCCCAGCTACGAGGACCAACGGTTTTCGCATGCCCCATTTTACCTCTCGCGGGTTAGGAGCCTGTGAATCCCGCAAAAAAAAGCCGGGCACGAGGCCCGGCACTTTTTCGCTGGAATGAGCTCTACAAAGTTGCTTAACGCGCGGCGAGCAGCGCGCGCAGGTGGCGCGCACGCTCCGGCGAACGGAGTTGCCGCAGCGCTTTAGCTTCGATCTGCCGGATACGCTCGCGGGTCACGTCGAACTCCTGGCCGATCTCTTCGAGAGTGTGCTCGCGCTCGCAGCCGATGCCGAAGCGCAATCGGATCACCTTCTCCTCCTTCGGAGAGAGCGTCTTGAGAATATTCGCGGTCTCGTCGCGGACGTTCGAGTCGATCACCGCATCCACGGGAGAGCCGACCCAGCGGTCTTCGATCAGATCGCCGAGCGCAGATTCGCCATCGCGGCCCACTGGCGTCTCCAGAGAGACTGGATCGCGCGAGATCGTCTTCAGCTTCTGAACCTTCTCCACAGGAATGTCCATGCGCCGGCTGATCTCTTCGTTCGTCGGAGCGCGCCCAAGTTCCTTCTCCAACTCGCGAGTGGCGCGCAGGAACTTATTCATGCTCTCGTTCATGTGCACGGGAATGCGGATGGTGCGCGACTGGTCCGCGATCGCTCGCGTAATCGCCTGGCGAATCCACCACGTGGCGTAGGTCGAGAACTTGTAGCCGCGGCGGTATTCAAACTTGTCGGCCGCGCGCATCAGGCCGATATTACCTTCCTGGATCAGGTCCAGAAGGTGCAGCCCGCGATTCACGTACTTCTTGGCGACGGAGACCACCAGGCGGAGATTTGCCTCCACCAGGTCCTTCTTGGCCCGCTCGGCTTCCTGTTCGCCCAGGCGGATCACGTTCAGAGTGTGCTTGAGGTCGGCAACCGGCGCGCCGGCGAGCTGCTCGCGTTTCTTAACTTCGCGTTTGAGTTCGCGCAGCCGGTTCACCATCGCGGGGTTGGAACGCTCTTCCAATTTGCGGCACTCGGCGTCCAGGTGGGCCAACTCCTCCACCGCCCGCTCAATCTCTTTCGCAAATTGCTTCCACTTCAAGCTCAGGAACGGAATGCGGCGCAGATCGCGCGAGATCTCCACTCTGCAACGGGCCACTTTCATGGCTTGGCGGCGTTTGGCTTTTTTCGCCAGCGCCGTGGAAGTATTCATCTTCTCGGTCAACTGATGAAGCTTCTTGTGCAGGGCCAGAAAATCGATAAACTGCTGGCGCACCTCGTTGCGGCGCTTTGTGTCGGCCGTGCTGCCTTCCTCGACATCGCCGAGGTCGACCAGGTTGTCCAATTCCTCGTCGTTCTGCTTGATTTGCTCGGTGGCTTCCACCACAATCAACTGCACTACGGCGGATCGGGAAATCGACTTCTGCATCCGCAACTTGCCGCGCTCCATGCGTCGCGCAAGATTGACTTCGCCCTCACGGGTCAGAAGCGGGACGGACCCCATCTCCCGAAGATACACTCGGACCGGATCGTCCGTGTAAATCGACTCCTCCACCTGCGGAGCAGCCGGGAACTCGTCTCCCTCATGTATCTCTTCGGGATGGAAAAAACTGGGCTCCTCGTCAAACGGTAGCCCAAGCGGTTCGTGACTGTCTGTATATTGATCTTCGAATTGGTCCACTATCGACTCACCTCCCCCCGTCTATGTGAAAAACTCTGCGAGGGGTGCCTGGGAACTTTAGTCAATGCCGCGCCGTCCGAGATGTTCGCATGAGAAACGATGTGCGCACGAAAAGCGGCGAATGAATTGCCAGTCTAAGTATAGCATCGCGGCGAGCGCTTGTTAAGCTCTGATTATAGAGATGTTTCTTAACTAGTTTGGTTACACTATTTATTGTCCCGGCCAGCAAGCTACTGATTTAACTGCGCTTGTGCGACATCAGGGTCTTCAGCTCGGCAAGAAACGCCTCGACGTCCTGGAAATCCCGGTAGACAGACGCAAAACGAACGTATGCGATCTTGTCCAGCGCACTAAGCTTTACCATCAACATTTCACCTATTTTCGTAGTAGAAAGTTCGCGATCTGCTGTTTCCGCAAGACGTGCTTCCACCTCATTGACGATATCCGCCAAGCGTGCCATCGGGACAGGCCGTTTTTCGCAGGCTTTCAGTAAGCCGCTTAAGACCTTCTGACGGTCGAATTTCTCCCGGCGGCCATCCTTCTTGATGACCATGTAAGGAATTTCATCAATTCTTTCATATGTAGTAAATCGGCGCTCGCACTCCAGGCACTGCCTCCGACGGCGGATCGCGTCGCCCTCTTTGCTCTCTCTCGAATCGATCACACGGTCCTGCTTGTAACCACAAAACGGACACGTCATAGGCACGCCGCCTTCTCTTCTATCTCTTTCAATTTACGCCAATTAATCCCCTCATGGAAGGCCAGTCCAAGACCGATTGGCACGATCACGACAAACGACACCAGCCAGATCAGAATGGCCACGCCGCCTGCGGCTTCGAGCGAGACTCCGAAGATCTCGGTCAGCACAAGCACGGCCGCCACCTGCATGCCTCCGCCGATTCCTGGAATCTGGATGACACTGCCAAAGGCCACAAATCCGACAAAAATAATAACCTCGATGACGCCCAGGTGCGCAGTAGCGACAAAGCCGTGGAACATGCAATAGAAGCAACCCACAATGATCAACCACTCCAACAACGTATAGGCGATCAGCTTGAAAACAAACGAGCTATCGCGGGTCGATCCCATGCCGCTGACGAACGCCGTGACCACCTGTTCGGCCATCTGGCGAGGCTTCTCGGGCAGAACCTGGAGCCCAGCCACAATCCGGTTGCGCATAGTGTCGGAAAAGAAGCGCAAGCCGAACAGAATCACCAGACAGATGGTGCATAGGACTGCCACGAAATAACCGCCCGTCCCGAGAATCATCTTGACGGTGGGGCCGACTCTGGCTTCTGAACTGTGCAGCCGCGTGAGGGCAAAGCCGAACAGAAGCAGGACAACCAACAGGTCGTAAATGCGTTCGAGAACCCAGGCGGCGAGCTGCGAGGTAAACGGGACTTTCTCCTTCAAAGCAATCAGATAGGGGCGCACCAACTCACCTGGCCGCCCGAAGATGACGATGGCTGTGAAGCCGATCGCAGTCGCCACGAAGAGCCTCCACAGGCTGGCGTTCGGTTGCAGCGGCCGAATCATAACTTCCCAGCGGAGCGCACGGCCGAAATAGGTACTCAGCGAAAGTGCAGCCGAAGCGGCGAGCCATCCGAGATTGACATGCACGAGAGTCGAATAGAACTGTTCCCAATCGAAGCCGGAGCGCTGAAAACGATAAGCCAGTGCGACAATCACGGCAAGCAGGGCGGCAACCAGCAGCGCGCCACCCATGTGCTTTTTTTTGTTAACGATATGCCCTTCTTTCTAATCGCGGGCGGCTACCCGGTACGAGTCCGGAGACGCCATATCCGGCACGAGCCCGTGGTCCTCCAATTTCGTCGCGGATTGCTCGGAATCCAGCTAGAATGGAATCTGCAATCGAAACCTGCAAACAGAATCCCGATTGCGATTGTTTGAACTTCCTATGATAAATCCTCGTTTCTATGATCGGAAGCGAAATTCGCAAGCTTCTGCCGGGCCCGCCCGGCTGGCAGGCAAAGGCGCTTTCGCAAACGAGGACAAGCATGGCAGCATTCGCCACAGTTGCACAGGTTACCACGCCGAGGCCCAGCGCCGCCGGGACAACGTGGGATCTGTTGCGAACAGGAGTGGCGAACCACAATAGAGTACCGGGAAACATCTTGGATCTCGAAGCCAGCCTGGTGGAGCGATGTCTGAACGGCGAGGAATCCGCATGGGAGGACTTAGTCAAAGTCTACACCAAGCGGGTTTACTCGATTTGCTACCGGTTTACGGGCAGCGACAGTGAAGCGCAAGATCTGACGCAGGACGTTTTTCTGCGAGTCTTCAAGACGCTGCGCTCGTTCCGCGCCGGGGAAGGCTCTTTCGTCGTTTGGCTGACGCGCCTGTCTCGCAACCTACTGATCGACAATTACCGCCGCACAAGACTGGAGCGGGCGAGCGATTCGATCGAAGAGCAATTGGCGGGTTTGGAAGACCGTTCGACGGGATACGCGCGGGCAGACGGGCTGGTTGCCGGCAGAGAAGCGAGCGAAATCCTGCAATCGGCTCTGCAAAAGCTCTCGCCCGAGCTTCGCGAGACCGTAATTTTGCGGGATCTCGAAGAGATGGATTACCGCGAGATCGCCAACGTCTTGAATGTGCCCGAAGGCACGGTGAAATCGCGGCTAAACCGCGGACGCGCCGAACTGGCGCGCATTCTGCGCAAACAGAAGGTAGCATTATGACCTGCGCGGAACTCGATAGCCTGCTTTGCGATTATGTCGATGGGACGCTCGACGTCAACCAGAAACGCCTGGTGGAGACGCACCTCGAGCTCTGTGCGAGTTGCGCGGAACTGGCGCGCGATTCCGCGGCCGCGGTCGCTTTTCTCGAGCGTGTGGCCGAAGTCGAACCGCCGCGTGAGTTGCTGACGCGACTGTCGTTCGGCGCCGCTCCCACCGGCAAACTGCAGGGAGGCGTGCGGCGGCGCTTGACGCGCTGGCTGGAGCCGATCCTGCAGCCCAGAGTCGCCATGGGCATGGCGATGACGATCCTCTCGTTTTCCATGCTGGGCCGCTTCGTCGATATCCCGGTGCGTCAGCTTCAGCCCAAGGATCTGAACCCGGCCGCCATCTGGAGCGCATTGGATGACAAAGCGCATCGCACATGGGAGCGCGGCATGAAGTACTACGAGAGCATGCGTCTGTTCGTTGAACTCAAGTACCGCTTATCGGAATTAACCCAGCAGGAAGAGGAATTGCGCAAGACGCAGCCTGCGCAGAACGGAAGCGCCGCTACGGCCAGCCCGGCGTCGAAGAACGAAGCTCAGGGGAGGACAAAACAATGAACTGCCTGAATCATGCGGGAGTGCCGGCGGTAGCCTACTGCCGGGCGTGCGGAAAAGCGTTGTGCCAGGAGTGCCAGCGGACGGCGCAGGGAACCGTTTTTTGCGCCGAGCATGTGCCAGCGGCTTCAGCGTCACAAACCAGCCCCGCGGCGGATTCGCCCTGGACCGCGCCGGCTACGGCCACCCGCTCCGCCGCGGCCGATCCGGGCGCATCGCCGGGCCTCGCCTTCATCCTCGGGTTGATACCAGGGGTCGGCGCGATCTACAACGGCCAGTATGCCAAGGGTCTGTTGCACGTGGTTGTGCTGGGCCTACTGATCAGCATCAACTCTTCGGGAGCCGCGGGCGGCATGGAACCGCTCTTCGGATTGCTCATCTCGCTGTGGTTTTTCTACATGGCCTTTGAGGCATATCACACCGCGCGCAATCGGCAGATGGGCGTGGCTGTCGATGAATTTTCGAGCATCCTGCCGTTACGCAGCGGCGGATTTCCGGCGGCTCCGGTACTGCTGATCGGATTCGGCGTCCTGTTCCTGCTGAACAACCTCGAGATCATCCGTTTCTATCAGGTGATGCGCTATTGGCCGGTCTTTCTGATTGCACTTGGCATCTGGCTATTGTACGAACGCATGTCGGGATCGGACCATCCGTTGGACTCTCCTCCGGCGCCGGTTTCTCCAGAAGCGCCGATCGCTCCGGAGGCAAACGATGAGCGCCAATGATATGCGTGCGCTGTTGCGGGCGATCCAAGGGCCGGTTCTACTGATCACCGTCGGCAGTCTGTTCGCGCTGGATCATGCCGGCAGTTACGGCTTTAGCCGCACGTGGCCGGTGCTGATTATCGTCGTGGGCGTGATGAAGCTGCTTGAAAGAGCGGCAACGCGCCCGGGAGGGACACCATCATGAGACCGCGTTCGATTGCCGGACCGGTGTTGCTGATCGTCATCGGCGCGCTGTTCCTGCTGAATAATCTGAATCCCGATTTCCGGTATCTGGATATGCTCGCGCTGTATTGGCCCTATGCGCTGATTGCGTGGGGTGTACTGCGGCTGGTGGAAGTTCTCGTGTGGCAGGCGCGTTCGAAACCGCTGCCGGACGCTTGCATGCGCGGCGGTGAGTGGGCGCTGATCGTCCTGGTCTGCCTGCTTGGGTCGCTCTTCTTTTTCGTCAATCGGCACGCCTGGCGCGATACCGGTTTCATGATGCGCGGCACGGAGATGTTCGGCGAATCCTTCGACTACACGCTGGAGGAGAAGAAGGCAGCGATCACGGGGAAGGCGTGCCGCATAGTAATCGAGAATCTGCGAGGGAACGCGCGCATTACGGGTAGCGACGCCGGCGAGATCCGCGTGAACGGCCGCAAGACGGTGCGCGCCATGACACAGGGTGACGCAGACCAGTGCAACAAGGACACGCTCCTGGAAATGGTCCAGCAGGGTGAAACCTGGTTGATCCGTACCAACCAGGAACGCGCGGCGGGTAACCGGAGCGTGAGCAACGATCTCGAGGTCAACGTTCCCAAAGGCGCGTCGATCGAGGCCCGCGGCCGTTTGGGCGACTTTTCGATCAACGACGTCAACGGCGACGTCGATATCCACAGCGAGAATGCGGGCGTTCGTCTCCAGAACATCGGCGGCAACGTCCGCGTGGAGACGCGCAAGAGCGACATTGTGCGTGCATCCGGAGTGAAGGGCAGCGTGGATCTGCGCGGCAGGGGCCAGGACCTCGACCTCGAAAACGTCGAAGGACAGGTGACCATTACGGCCGCCTACTACGGAGATGTCCAATTGCGCAAACTCGCCAAGCCGCTGCGCATGGAAGCTAGTCGTAGCGGCGCGCTGCAACTCGAAGTGGCCAAGCTGCCCGGCGAGATCCGCATGGACCTGCGCAGTTTCACCGGCGACAATCTGACGGGGCCGGTGAAACTGAGCGCGCCTTCACTCGATGCGCAGGTCGGCGACTTCACGCAATCGCTGGATGTTTCGCTCGAACGCGGCGACATCGAACTGCGCCCGACGAAGGCGCCGCTCGGCACGGTAGACGCCCGCACGCGCTCCGGGAACATCGAACTCTCGGTACCGCCCGGCGCGAACTTCCAACTGAAGGCTACGACCCGGCGCGGCACCATTGAAAACGACTATGGGGCGCCGCTTATCGTGGAAGGCAAATCGCGCGACGAAGAGCGCAACCGCAAGGAGCATACGACGGTGCTCAGCGGCACGGTGGGCCAAGGCCCGGCCGTCACGCTGACTACCGAGCGCGGCACGGTCACTGTACGCAAGGCGAGCGCCGTAAACGAAAAGAAGACGTCGCTGGTTATCGAGAAGAACTGATCAGTACAAGCCTGACGTCCATCACGTTCGTATTCGTCGGCCCGGTTTTCAGCAGTCCGCCGAGCGGGTCGAAGAAACGATACGAGTCGTTGCGCGCGAGAAACTCCTTGGCGTCGAGCCCGAGTTTTACCGCCTTCGCAACCGTGGCGCCATCGGCGATTGCGCCGGCTGCATCCGTGGGTCCGTCAGTGCCGTCGGTGCCGCCGCTGAGCACGACCACGTTTTTCAGACCTGCGATGTCGAGCGCCGCCGCGAG
Source organism: Bryobacteraceae bacterium (assembly GCA_963668605.1). Taxonomy (GTDB): domain Bacteria; phylum Acidobacteriota; class Terriglobia; order Bryobacterales; family Bryobacteraceae. The sequence continues at coordinate 5,970,031 of OY764903.1, read as the reverse complement.
TGCGAACTCCTGATTGCGGCCGCCGAGCCCCTTCCCGCGAATCGTAACAGTGGTTTCGCCACCCGAGATCAGGCAGCACGGTGGCTTGACGGGGCGGCCGGAGGCGAGTATCTCCCTGGCGATGGCGGCGTGCATGCGCGCCACGTCCTTCGTCTCGCCTTCAATAAACGTAGACAACACGAGCGGACGGTAGCCAAGTTCCCGTGCTTTGTGCGCGGCTGCGTCGACGGCAAGCTGGTTGCTGCCAACGATTACGTTGCGAGTGCGTGATAGCGGGGCGGCGCCCGCCTTGGGCGTCTCTTCGACTTCGCCGCGCAGCCCGCCTTCCAGACGCTCGCGCACGGAAGCGGCCAGCCGGGCATACACACCGTACTTATCCAGCGCTGCGCGCGCCGTCGCATAGGTGGAACTGTCCGGCGCCGTGGGCCCGGAAGCGATCACATCCAGATCGTCACCAATCACATCCGAGAGCAACAGCGCGAGCACAGTTGCCGGATAGGCCATGCGCGCTAACTGCCCACCCTTGATCGCCGAGATGTGCTTGCGGACGGCATTGATCTCGTGGATGCTGGCGCCGCAATCGAGCAGCAGCTTTGTCGCCGCCTGCTTCTCGGCGAGCGTGACCGGCGCGGCAGGCAGAGGCAGCAGCGCGGAGCCTCCGCCGGAGATCACGCAGACGATCAGGTCGTCAGCACCCGCTTCCCCGGCAATCCGGGCGATGCGCCGCGCGCCATCGACACCGTGCTCATCTGGCAGCGGATGCCCGCACTCGTTCAGCTCGATTCGCTTCAGGCTGGCGAGGTAGCCGTACTTGACATTGACCAGACCGCCCGTAATCCGGCGGCCCAGCAGTTTCTCCAAGGCCAGCGCCATGGCGGCGCTAGCCTTGCCCGCGCCGATCACGTGAATCCTCTGGTAAGCATCGAGGCGGTAGCGGTTGCGTCCGGCCGTCAGGACGCCCGCTTCCACGCTGACGTTGCGCAGGACGGCTTCCACCGGGTCGGCCGCTTTGAGGGCGGCGCGAAAAATGCTGGTTGCGTGTTTGTGGAGCATATCAAAAGATCGGGAGTCTAAGAATAGAGTTCACGTGCCGCGACGGCGGGGCATCATCGACTGCAATGCAATACTCGGCTTTTGCATACGCGGCGATGCGCTTGTGAAAGAGCGCTGCGAATGCGTCGGGATCGCGCGCCAGGGGCCGGTGCGTCGAGTGCGCGACGCGGCGCTGCACAACCTCGAGCGGGCAATCGAGCCAGATCGTGATTCCGTTCGCCCGCAACAGTGCGACATTGCCGGGCTGCGTGAACGCGCCACCGCCCAGCGCGAGCACGAGCGGCCGGCCCGCCTCGATCGCTTTCACGCGGCGTCCCAACGCTTCGCTTTCTATCTTGCGGAACTCGGCCTCGCCACTCTGCTCGAAGATCTCGCTGATCGAAATGCGCCGCTCACTTTCGATGTCTTCGTCGAGATCGGCGAACGGCCAGCCCAGTTCATCGGCGAGCAGACGCCCGATGGTGGACTTGCCGCAACCCATGAAGCCCACGAGGTAGATGCCCGGCGTGCGCTTGAGCTTGAGAATCATCCGGCCAATCTCCGCGCCTCCTCCTGCTGTGCATGATAGAGGCGTTCGAGAATGCGGTCAACCGTATTCGGAAAGAGCCGGGCGCCGATCACCAACGCCCATCCGCTAGCGGGGGTCACGACGACACGCGCGTCGCGCTCAAGGCCTCGGGCGATCGCTTTCGCACACTCTTCGGCAGTGATCGAAAATGTTTTGGCGCGGCGCACGGAATCCGGCGGATCGCCCGCCAGCACGTGCCGTGCGAAACCGGTGCGCACGTAACCGGGGCAAACGGTCATGGCGTGGATGCCATCGGCGCGTAATTCCATACGCATTCCATCGGTGAGTGAACCCACCGCATACTTCGCCGCCGAGTAGGTGGTAAACCAGGGCAGCGTAACTTTGCCCGCAATCGAGCCTATGTTCACGATTGCGCCGGAACGCCGTTCGCGCATGTGCGGAACGACAAGTTGCAGCATGTCCAGCAGGGCGAAAACGTTCAACTCGAACATGGCGCGGACCTCGGCCAAAGGGGCACGCCACGATGGAGCGTAGAGTCCGACACCCGCGTTGTTCAAGAGAATGTCGATGCGGCCGAATCGCTGCAGCGTAAGCTCGACGACGCGGCGGCGCAGGGCGGGGTCCGTCAAATCGCCGGCCACGACTAGGTCATCGGCGGCGGCAACCTGGCGCAGTTTCTCTTCCGATCGCGCAGTGAGCGCGAGTTTCGCGCCGCGTTGGCGAAATGCAGCGGCGCAGGCGGCTCCGATGCCTTCCGATCCGCCGGTGATGAGCACAACTTTGTCTTGTATGAGCAAAGGTCTTGGATTTCCGAAGCGGATTTCCGGGCGCGCTACATCGTCAGCGTGACTTTTTCGAGCGTGCGCGGCCGGTCCGGGTTCAGCCCTTTCTGATCGGCCAGGCAGGCCGCGAACAACTGCGCCGGAATAATGTATGGGATCGGTGTCAGCAGATCAGCAGGCATTCCGCCCTTGCATGCCAAGCGGGCCGGAACGACAATTGCGCGCCCCTTGCGCGCGACGGCCTCCGTATTGCTCAGGTCGGTGATGGTCAACGTCTCGGCCTTAAGCGTGTCGAGTTTGTCCAGCATGTCGCGCTGCGAGGGCCATGTAACGCCTGGCGGCGTGAACAGGAACAGCGGGAAGTCGGCATCCACCATCGCGATGGGCCCGTGCATCAGGTCGGCCGACGAGAAGCGCTCCGCGACGACATAGCAGGTCTCCATCAGTTTCAAAGCGAACTCGAAGGCGTTCGAGTAGTTCAAGCCGCGCCCGACGACTACAGTGTGATCCATGAAGCAATAGCGCTCGGCGCGCTCCGTAATGGAGGGCTCCAACTTCAGGGCAGCCGCGGCGAAATCGGGGATGCGGCGCAGGTCGTCGAGATCGATCTCCGCGCCCAGCGCGTAGGCGAGCAGGTAGAGTGCGAGCAGTTGCCCGGTGTAGGTCTTGGTGGCCGCAACGCTCTTCTCGCGACCAGCACGCACCAGGAAGACGTGTTCGGCGAGCCCGGCCAGGCTGCTCGCGGATTCGTTGGTGATGCCCACCGTGAGGGCGCCCTGCTGGCGCGCGCGTTCCAGCACGTAGTTGGTGTCGGTCGATTCGCCGGACTGCGAAATCGCGACCACGAGCGCGTGTTCAAAATTTACAGAGGCGTTGTAAATCGTGAAGATCGAAGGCGCCGCGAGCGAGACCGGAATCCCGGTCGTGATTTCGAGCAGATAGCGGCCAAATTGCGCGGCGTTGTCAGAGGTGCCGCGCGCGGCGAGGACAATGAACTTCGGCCGTCTTACGGCCAGCGATTTTCGGAGTTGCGCAACGTGCCGCAACTCGCCACGCAGAATCCGGTCCAGGGCAGCCGGTTGCTGCCGGATTTCGTCCAGCATCTTAGACATGAAGTAATAGTTTATACCGAAGGCGGCCTGGGTTTACAGCGAAGACAGCGGCCGCGTTTCCGAGCCAACCCAGAAGCCGCGCGTGGGGATCATCTCGTCGATCGGCAGATTCACGATGCGCGGGCGGATCACTAACAGGATTTGGCTCTTGTTGCTATCGCGGGTGTTCTGGCGCATCAGGGGACCAAGCCCTGGCATAGTCGCGAGACCGTAGAGTCCCGTGAAGCCGCGCGAATCGGTATCGTTCAACAGGCCGCTCACGATGGCCCACTGCCCATCCCTGACGCGTACCGTCGAGGCGAGCTTGCGGTTGGAAATGATCGGAATGCCATTCAGCGCCTTGCCTGTCAGCACCTTGAACTCACTTTCGATGCCCAGCGAAATATCGGTCGCTCCATGAACCTTGGGAGTCACCTTCAAGATCAGCCCAAGGTCTTCAAAAGTGAATGTGGGTGGCGGAGTGTAGCTCTGCCCGGTCGTGGAACCGGTCTCGATGGAGTAGATCGAAGTGATCACCGGGTACTTGTCTCCGATGTGCAGCGTGGCCGGCATGCCTTCCACGGAACGAATCTCGGTCTGCAGCAGAATCTGGGAACTGTTCTTGCTCATGCTGGCGAAGAGTTCGGCGTTCGTGATACCAAGTCCGAACAGCGTCATGCCACCGCCGAACGTCAAAAGATTCGTGAAGCCCGACGGAATCGAAGATGGCGAACGCAGAAATCCGCCCAGATACGCCAGCGGAAACTTCGTCTGCAAATTCAACCCGTAAGAGAGCGACGAGCTTTCCGATACTTCGAGAAACTCCAGATCGATCACCACCTGCGCCTTGCCGTAAAGCAATTGCTGGAACAGCGCTTGGGCGGCGTGGACTTTGGAAACACGGTCGCGGATCAGCACCAGCCGGCGTTGGGTGTCGATCGCGAACTTCGGAATCTCCATCGCCTGCTGCACGGCGCGTCCCAACTCCTGCGCTTCCTGCACGGAGACCGGGTCCGGGATCGGCACGATGAGAGCCATCACCGGGTCCACTTCCGTACGCTTCTGCGGCGTATCCTGGACGGCCAGAAACATACGCTCGTTCGCCGGCGCGATGAACGAGCCGGTGACCGCTTCCACGGCGCGCAACGCATCGCGGCACGACACCCCAGCCAGCCGGAACGCCAGTGGCGGAGCCGACGCCGGGTACGCTCCATCGAAAACGACATCGACGCCGCACTGCTTGGCCACCTTCTCGAAAATGTCGCGGGGTGTGGCTTTCAGATCGAAATCCTGCAGCGCCGGGCTCAGATTCAACTCTTTTGGCGGCAGTAATTTTTTCGCTTCGGCGAGTTCGGAGTCGCTGATCGTGCTCGGAGTGGTGGGCGCAGCTTCCTCTATTTCTGTAGATGTTAGACTGTCCGGCAGCGGCGCACTTCTCGATTCCAGAATCGCGCGAGTCCGCAAGGCCTGACATCTAGCCCAATACTGGCGGTTCCCTGGATCGAGAGCATACGCTTGAGAGTAAAGGAGATATGCCCGAGAAAAGGCACCTTCTTTTTCTGCTTTACGACCAGCGTAGTAGAGGTCGGCCGCAGACTCCGCAAAGAGGCTGACGGCAAATACAAAGACGGCGATCAGGCGGGCGATTCGCACTACATCAGATCTGACGCAGAAAGAGTCTGCGGCGTGGATAATCCTGCGGAGCTGTTCCGCCGATAGATTTCCTGGAGGATAGTCTACCTATGGCAACCATGCCGGGAATCGGATCCAGTTTTTGTCCGGGCGTACCGCAGACGATTGAGGATCTGGGCATCCCGCAGTCGCTGGTGCTCGACCTGATGCTGCGCCGGATTTTGCTGGAGGGTCACAGCACACTGGCATCGCTGAGCAAGTCGCTGCGGCTGTCCTGGCCGATCCTCGACACGGTCTTCCGCCAGATGCGGCAACAACAGTTGGTGGAAGTGAAGGGCATGATCGCCAACGACTACCAGTTCACGCTCTCGCAGGCCGGGAAGCTATTGGCCGGCGACCGCTTCCAAATCAGCCAGTATGCCGGCGCCGCACCCGTCTCCTTGGATGACTATGCTGCGGCGACCAAAGCGCAGGTGGCGCAGATTCAGGTGGACCGAAGGGCGCTGCGGCAGGCCTTCAGCGATCTCGTTGTCACGGATCGTTTGCTCGATCAACTGGGTCCGGCGCTGATTTCACAGAGCTCGATCTTCATCTATGGGCCGTCGGGAAACGGCAAGACCAGTTTCGCGGAGAGAATGCTGCGAATCTACCACGATGCGATTCTCATTCCATACTCCGTAGAAGTGGACGGCCAGGTGATCAGTCTGTACGATCCGGTTGTTCACACGAAGCTTGAGATGGATGATCCCGACGTCGATCAACGCTGGGTGCTGTGCAAACGGCCGTGCATCGTGGTGGGCGGCGAGCTGGTTCCGAGCATGTTGGAATTGCGCCTGGACGAGATATCCGGCATCTATGCCGCACCGTTGCAGATGAAGGCGAACAACGGCATCTTCATCGTGGACGATTTCGGGCGCCAGTTGATGTCGCCACGCGACTTGCTGAACCGCTGGATTGTCCCGCTGGACCGGCGCGTCGACTATCTCACTCTGCGCTACGGCGTGAAGTTTCAGATTCCGTTTGAGCTCATGGTCGTCTTTTCAACCAACCTCGACCCGAACGACCTCGCCGACGAGGCGTTTCTGCGCCGCATCCACAACAAGATTTTCGTGGATGCCGTGGATGCGGAGACGTTTGACCAGATCTTCAACCGCGTGGTCTCGCAGCGCCATGTGCCGCACGATCCGGACAGCGCCGAGTACTTGCGGCAGTTGTGCCTCAGCGACGGCCGCAGCGAGCTGCGCGCCTGCTACCCGGCGGACGTATGCAATATTCTGCACAGCATCGGGCGCTATGAAGGCAAGACGGTCGGCATGACGAAAGCGGACTTAGAACGGGCCACGGCGCTGTACTTCGCCAAAAGTTGACAGGCCAAGAGCTACTGGGCCAAGTGTTTACGACGCTCAGTTTCCGACATAGCGGGCATAGAGCGTGCGCGCGATGGCGATATCCTGGGTGCCTTTGATAATCGCACGTCCGTCCGGAAAAATCGTGATCTCATAAGGCGCAAGGAAGAAGCGCAGCGCAAACTCATTGGCGCGCACGAGACCCAGCGGCTCGAGTCTGGCCCGCAGCGCAACGAGATCCACGCTCCCGGCGCGTTCGTGAATCTGCACAGCATTCCGCCCGCACAGGCTGATGGGCGCACGCCCCTCGCCCCGCAAGTGCCGGAAGTCGCGCCGGCCGCAGGCTAAGCACTCCGGACTGCGCGGCGGTTGCTCGATCTGGTGGATCACGCCGCTCCAGAGATCGGCCGTGGTGATGCGTGCGGCGGATTCGGCGCCCGTGAGGATCCGCAGGGCGGCGGCCACCTGCAGAGAGCCGATCAGCGAGGTAATCGCATTGACGACGCCGGCGGTGTCGCAGGTGGGCTGAGCGCCGGCGGGCGGATCGGGATAGATGCACTTCAGGCAGCAGGTGCGGCCCGGAATCACGGACATGCTGAGGCCGTAGCTGCCTACGGCGGCGCCGTAGACCCAGGGGATGTCTTCGCGGACGGCGTAGTCGTTTACGAGGTAGCGCACCTCAAAATTGTCGGCGCCGTCCATGACTAAATCGACCTTGCCGACGAGTTCTTCAATATTCGAGGCGGTCAGGTCGGCGACGACCGGCTCGACGCGGATCCGCGAGTTGATGCGCGCGATGTGCCGCGCCGCGGCGACGGCTTTGGGCGTAGCCGCCTCGACGTCCTCCTCCTCATAGAGCCATTGGCGCTGCAAGTTGCTGATCTCGACGTAATCCCTGTCGATCAGGATCAGTTGGCCGATGCCGGCGCGGGCTAGCGCGGCGGCATGGAAACTGCCCAGCGCACCGCAACCGACGACGGCCACGCGGGCATCGAGCAGGCGGCGCTGGCCGCTTTCGCCAATGCCATGAAAAAAAATCTGGCGGGAATAGCGATCCCTCTCTTCGGGCGTCATACGACTCCGATGGTATCATTAGAGTCGGTGGCGACTCGACCTTGCCCCATGATTCCACGGGTTTTATTGTTACTCTGCCTCTGTAGCAGTCTTGCGCCACTGGCCGCGCAGGAACACTTCGAGGGCAAACCGCTGCGCCGCGTCGCATTCCTTCCGGAAGAGCAGCCGCTTCCGCGTGCGGACTTATTGCGCAACCTCGATCTACACTTCGACGAACCGTTCAACGCGCGGGAGGTGAGCGTCGCGATGAAGCGCCTCTATCTTACCGGGCGATTCGAGGATATTGTCGTCGAAGTAGAAGCCGATGGCGACGGCGTCGCGTTGACGTTTAAGACGACTCCATCCTGGTTCGTCGGGCGCGTCGCTGTCGCCGGGGTTCCGGAACCGCCCAATCCCGGCCAACTCGCGAATGCGACGCAACTCAATCTGGGAACCCCATTTGTCTCGCGGAACGTAGATCAGGCCGTCGCGAATCTGAAGGAAACGCTGAAATCGAACGGGCTGTACCGCGCAAAGATTTTCCCGGAATTTCAGGCTGATCCGCCCTACGAACAGATCCATATCCGCTTCGACGTCACGCCGGGAGAGCGCGCGAAGTTCGCCGCTCCCGTGATCAGCGGCGATCTGTTGCGCTCGGAATCCAAGCTCATCCGAACGACCCGCTGGCGAGGTTGGCTCGGTTTCGGAGGGTACACGGATTTTACCTCGTCCCGCGCGCAGCGCGGCATCGAGCGACTGAGGCAACTTTATCGCGAGAAGGAACACCTCACCTCGCGCATCTCGCTCGAAAAGCTGGACTATGACCCGGCGACGAACCGCGTGACGCCGGTCGTCTCGCTCGAAAAGGGGCCGGTCGTCGAGATACGGCCGGACGGCGTGAAGTTCTCGCAACGCAAACTAAGGCAGTTGGTCCCGGTCTATCAGGAGTTGGCCGTCGACCGGACGCTGCTGGTGGAGGGAGCGCGGAACATCGAGCAGTATCTCCAGATTCAGGGGTATTTCAACGCCTCGGCGGAATTTGAGATCGGCGACGTCGAGAATAACGTCCAGTCGATTCTTTATACAATCGACCGCGGCGAACGCTCGAAACTGGTCGACCTCGCATTCGAGGGAAATAAATATTTCGACGACGACACATTGCGCGAGCGGCTGTACACGCGCACAGCGAGTTTTCTCCAGTTCCGGCACGGCCGGGTGAGCGAGGATCTACTCAAGAAGGACCGCGAGGCCATCGCAAGTCTTTACCGCTCAAACGGCTTTCGCGATGTGGAGGTGAGCCACAAGATTGACGATGCTTTCGGAGGGAAGCAGAATCAGCGCGGCGTGCGGATCATCGTCAAAGAAGGACCGCAGTGGTTTGTCTCAGCCATGGAACTGGAGGGCGTGAACCTCCAATTCTACGAGTACATCCGGAGCCTGATGCAGTCGAATCCAGGGCAGCCCTACAGCGATGTGAGCGTGGCGGCGGATCGCGACGCGATCCTGAACTACTATTACAACACGGGCTATCCGGAAGCTTCGTTGGAATTCAGCGTGAAGCCCGGATCGGCGGCGAATCGGGTAGCTATCCGCTTCACCGTAAACGAGGGGCCGCGCCTCTTCGTACGGACGATCGTCCTCAGCGGACTGGAAGCGACGCATCGGAAGTTGATCGACACGCGCATCTCCCTAAAACCTGGCGATCCGCTTTCGCTCACCGCGCTCACCGAGAGCCAGAGAGAATTGTACGACCTGGGTATTTTCGCGAGAGTCGACGCCGTGATCCAGAATCCGGATGGCAAGGAGCGCAACAAGCATTTACTCTTCGATATGGAAGAGGCGAAGCGCTACGCTTTCGATTTTGGCTTTGGCGCAGCGCTGGGACAGATCGGCGGCGGCGGATCGTCGGGCTTTCAGAACCCGAGCGGGACAACAGGCTTCAGCCCGCGCGTCTCACTCGGAATCAGCCGAACCAACCTGTTCGGCATCGGCCACACGGCCAGCGTCAGCACCCGTTTTTCCAACATACAGGAGCGGGCTGTGATCTCCTATCTGGCGCCGCAATTTCAGGGTAATCCAAACTGGAACCTGAACATCAGCGGCGTCTTCGACCAGGCGCGCGATGTGAACACTTACACGGCTCAACGTCTGGAAGGAAGTGTGCAACTCGCGCAGAGGTTCTCGAAAGCGACAACGTTGCAGTACCGCCTCGCGTTCCGGCGGGTTGCAGTCCGCGATATCAGGATCGACCCGGCGTTGATTCCACTCTATTCGCAACCCGTCCGCGTGGGCACCGCCGGATTGAGCCACATCTTCGATAGGCGCGACGATCCGGCCGCCACCAGCCGGGGTCTGTTCAACACGATCGACATCAGCCTGGCGACAAAGGTGTTGGCGTCACAGGCTACGTTTGCGAGAGTCGCATGGAAGAACGCCACGTATCATCGTGTCGCACGGCAGACAGTGCTGGCGCGCAGTCTGACGTTCGGCTGGATCAGCGGGATGGGGAAAACGTCGACGCCGGAAGACATTCCATTGCCCGAACGTCTATTTGGAGGCGGCGCAAACTCGCACCGCGGCTTCCCGGAAAATCAGGCCGGCCCACGCGATCTGGTGACGGGATTTCCGCTCGGCGGTAACGCGACTCTGTTTAACAGCGTGGAATTGCGTTTTCCGCTGCTAGGCGAAAACCTGGGTGGCGTCCTGTTCCACGACATGGGCAACATCTATCGAAGCGTGAGTGACATCTCGTTCGCCTATAGCCAACCGGTTGCGAAGACGCCCTTCTGCGGGTACGGCACGTGCGGCCCGGACTATCGTTTTAACTATATGGTGCAGGCGCTTGGTTTCGGCATTCGCTACCGGACGCCGATTGGTCCGGTACGCCTCGATCTTTCGTTTACCCCCAACAGCCCGCGTTTCCGGGGACTTGAAGGGACGTATGACGAAATCATCGCCGGGAAAGGAAGAACAGCAGAGCAGCGTATTTCGCGCTTCCAGTTTCATTTCTCGATCGGCCAGACTTTCTGATGAGGAAACGAATTGCCACACTCGCGCTGCTGATGTTTCCGGCCGTGGCCGGGGCGGAGGTGCTCGACCGAATTGCCGTCACGGTGGGCACGGAGATCATCTCACTCAGTGAGGTCCTGCGGGAGATCAATCTCTCGGCCTTCCAGGACGACAGGCCCGCGGATCTTTCTTCCGCCGCGCGCCGTGCCGCCGCGGAGAGGCTTGTGGACCGGAAACTCGTCGACAGGGAACTCGAGATCAACCGCTATCCCGCGGCGCAACGGGTGGAAGCCGAAGCGGCGCTGGAGCAGACGCGCAAACGCTTCGCCAACCAGGCCGCCTATGAGGCCGCCCTGCGCCGCTATGGAATCCTCGAAGAGGACCTGATCGAGCGCATCCAGAGCGAACTGACCTTGCTGCGGTTCATCCAATTCCGCTTTCAAAGCGTCGAGCAGCCCGCCGCAAGCGAGGTGGAAGCCTACTACCGCGAGAACTTCCTCCCGCTGTTAAAACAATCCGGAACCAAGGAAGTGCCGCCGCTTGAGGAAGTTCAGGAGAAGATCGCTGAGATCATCATCAAGAAAAAGATGGACGCGACGATCACCGGCTGGTTGAGCCGTGCGCGCGGCAGAGCGTTGATCAAGTACCACGATGGAGCGTTCGATGAGTAGGCGCAGAAGACTCCTGCTAGCCGCCGGCTGCGTGATGGCAGGATTGCTCATCGCGAGTGTGGCTGCGGGAGTGGTATTGGTGCGCTCGGATTGGTTCCGTGAGAAAGTGCGCCTGCGGTTGGTGGAGGAGGTGGAGCGCGCCAGCGGTGGCAGAGTGGAACTCGGTGCGTTTCACTTCGACTGGAGAAGCCTCACTGCGCGGGCGGAACGCTTCACGCTGCACGGAACGGAGGTCGTTGGCGAGGCGCCGTTCGTAGTGCTTGAAAAAGTAGAAATCGGTTTGCGGATCATCTCCGCGCTGAAGCGCGACGTCGACGTCGCTTCGATCCGCGTCGAGCGGCCCGCAGTCAATATCGTGGTCGACGAAGACGGCAACAACAACATCCCCAAACCGAAATTGCGCCGCACGGGCGGCGGAACGGTGCTGGAGGATCTGCTCAAACTGGAAGCCGGCCTGCTCGACGTGAAAGATGGCACATTCCGCTACGGCGACACATCATTTCCGGTCAACATTCACGCGGAGGGCGTGAAGGTAGGGCTGGCGTACGACCGCAGCGGCCCGCGCTATGAGGGCGACCTGCTGGCGAAGAGTCTCGACGTGAGTGTGCCCGGAGTGAACCGGTTTACGGCAGCGATCGATGCTGCAGTGACGCTTGAGAAGAACGCAATTCGCTCGCGGCGCGTGAACGTGAAAGTGCGCGACTCCAGCGCCGAGGTAAGCGGATCGCTCGAAGACCTGAGGACGCCGCGGCTCGAGGTCCGCGGGAAGGCGTCTATGACGGCCCGAGATATCGTGGCTCTGTTCGGCCTGCCGATCGGGAGCGTGGGCCGGGCGTCCGGTGAAGGCGTATTTCATTGGAGCCGCGCGAACAGCTACCAAGTCGACGGCTCGGTCAGCGGTTCCGGATTGACGATGGGAAAGGGCCGATGGCGCATTAATGGAGCCGCGCTACGGGCCGCGTTTCATGCGGCGCCGAGCGTGATCGAGGCCCGGCGGCTCGAACTCAGGAGCAATGAAGGCGAGTTTTCCGGCGACGTTACGCTGCGAGACTGGCATGGACTAGCGGCATCGGGAGAAGTGCGGCGCGTCTCGCTGCAGAGGCTGGCGGAGATGGCCGGCGAAGCGGGTATCGTCTGGCAAGGCAACATCTCCGGATTGGTCAACATGCGCGCAAGAGTCGACGCGGATCGCATCTCGGCGGTGTCCGGCGGCGCCCGCCTCGTGATTGCCCGCGAAGAGGGTGCGTCGCATCCCGTGGACGGAATCGTCGACGTGGAGCTGGATCAGCAGAACCGGAAACTGAACTTCAGGAACTCCAGTCTTGCCTCGGCCTCGACGCGCTTCCGTGCCGACGGCAACCTGAGTGAAAAACTGACATTCGAATTCGACACGAACGACGTGACGGATCTCGCACTGGTCACAAGACTGGCCGGCATTGATAAGCCGTTGCCTTTCGCGCTGCGCAACGGCGCGTTGAGTTTTCGCGGCTCGGCGTCCGGCGGCATCACTGCACCGCGTGTCGAAGGCCATCTGGCGGCGACGCGCCTGGAGGTGGAGAACAGGATGATCGACGCCGTCGCCGCGGATGTCAAGGCAAGCGCCTCTATGCTCGCCGTCAGCGCTCTCAGCGCAAGGCAAAACGGAATGGAGCTTCAGGGCAGCGGCCAGATTGCGCTCGAGAACTGGAAGGTGGAGGACAGCGGCGCTGTCGCCGCTTCGCTCTCGCTGCGTAACGCGAAAATCGCGCCGCTACTCGCCGCGAGTGGAGCCGCCGCGCCGATCGATGGCATCGCAACAATCAACGCAACCGTGAAAGGCACGGCCGGTGATCCACGGGCGGAGTTGCGCATGCAAGTGGAGCAGCCGTCGCTGTGGGGCGAAAAGCTCGACGCACTTTCGGGATCGCTGCGCATCGATGCGCGCGGCATTGAAGTACTTTCGAGCAGCGCGGCGCTGGGCGAAGCGCGCCTGCGTTTGGAGGGTGCATATGAGCACGCGGCTGGCGATTGGAAAGCGGGCAAGCTGCGTTTCAACATCACCACCCCGCAAATTCAATTGAGCGCGATCCGTCCAGCCAAAGACAACCTGCCCGCGCTGAAAGGCACTCTGAGCGTGCGTGCGCAGGGAACGGGGCGACTGGAGAAGGGCGAATTTTCTCTCACCGGACTGACGGCATCCGTTGCTTCCCGCAATCTCAGCCTGCTGGGAAAGCAAGTGGGCAGCGCAAGTCTCGAAGCAACCTCCAACGGGGAACGCATGTCGGCTACCGCCTCTGTCACAATCTCCGGATCGAAGCTGAGCGGAAGCGCCAGCATGGAGCTGAGCGGCAAGAATGCGCTGAAAGGCGAGATGGTGTTGGAACCTGTCTTGTACAGCACAGTTCAGGACTTGCTGGGCGGGGCGAAGACCGCCGGACCAGCGTTCAGCGGCATTATGGAAGGACGGATCAGTTTCTCCGGCGCGCTCCGCGAATTGGACAAACTTTCCGGCACGGCAGTGATTTCACGCGTGGAGGTGAAGCCGGCGGCCGTCGTGGAGACTATCGCAAAACAACCGCCGCTCGATTTGACTCTGCGCAACAACGGGCCGGTGCGGCTCTCCTTCCAAGGCTCAGCGATCAGAATCGAAGCCGCGCACTTCGTGGCGACGGATACAAACCTTACCGTGGAAGGCGGGTTATCGGGCTCCGCAAAATCACCTTGGGATCTGAAACTGAAGGGCGCGCTGAACCTTGCCATACTGCGGAGTTTTAACCCTGAGTTAAAGGTCTCCGGCACATCCGTGATGGACGCCACCATGCGCGGTTCGCTTTCGCAGCCGGCGCTCTCCGGCCGCCTGGAAGTGAAGAATGCTTCCGCTTTCCTGGCGGACCTGCCCAATGGCATTGAGAATGCGAACGGAGTGCTGACTTTCGACAAGAACCGCGTGGCGATCCAGGAGATCAAGGCGCAATCGGGCGGCGGCGACATCGCGCTGCGCGGGTTCATCAGCATCGGCGGAAGAGAGTTGACATACCGTTTGCAGGCGGACGCAAAGAACGTGCGCGTGCGCTATCCGGAGGGAGTGAGCACGACGCTCGACGCCAACCTGCGCTACACCGGCACCTATTCCAAGAGCTTGCTCTCGGGAACCGCAACCCTGGTTCGCAGCGGCTTCAACGCGAAGACCGATTTCGGCGGCTTGTTCGCCGCTTCGGCCAAACCGGTCGGCGGTCCTCCGACCACGAGCGAATTTCTGCGGGGCCTGCAGATCGATGTCAATGTGGGCACAGCCAACGATTTTCAACTTGTGACGTCGTACACGCGCAACGTGCAAACAGATGCCCGCCTGCAATTGCGTGGAACCGCCGCCAGGCCATCGCTGCTAGGACGCATCGTTATCAACGAAGGCGACATCGACTTTTTCGGCAGCCGGTACAAGGTCAATCGCGCCGAGGTCAATTTCTACAACCCGACCGCGATTGAACCCGTGCTCGATGCCGATCTCGAAACCAAGGTGCGCGCGGTCACCGTGAACATCACGCTGACCGGAACGCCGGACCGGCTGCGCACATCCTATCGCTCCGATCCGCCCTTGGCCTCGAGCGAGATCATCGCTTTGCTTACCGTGGGCCGGTCTCCCGATTCCGTTCGTACCGCGCCGGTTTCAGCGGGCGGCTCCGATTCGGCGGGCGGCGGGACCAGCGGTGCACTTCTGGGGCAGGTGTTGTCCACCTCGGTCTCCGGAGCGCTGCAGAAGTTTTTCGGCGTGAGCCGCGTCAAAATCGACCCGCGCGCGATCGGAGTGGACGGCAACCCGCAGGCCCAGTTGACGCTGGAGCAGCAGATCTCGCGCGACGTGACATTGACCTACGCCACGAGCCTGCAAGACGCGCAACAACAGGTGGTACGCGTGGAGTGGAACGTGAGCAAGCAGTGGTCCGCCGTCGCGGTGCGCGATCAGTACGGCATCTTCGGCATCGACTTCTATTACAAGAAGCGGCTGAAGTAGAGCCTGGGCCACGAAAGAACACGGCGATAGAACAGGGCCTTCGGCGGATCTGCGACACGTGACTTTAAGTATGCGCCTCCGGTCGCTACCGCTCCCGGCACCGTTTGGAGTTCTGAGTTCGTCAGTGCCGGGAGCACGAGCGACCGGAGGTAAGCGCAATCGGGAGCAATTGGGAACACCCAGGGAACTCTATACACAAACATCATCTTTTCTTACGGCGCAGTCAGCAAGCGCGCCGAAGCCTGCGCGAAGTCGAGCACCGCGGAGGGAAAAATCCCAAGCAGCAACACGGCCACGGCCGAACTCCATAGCGCGGCGTTGAGGCTCGCGCTCAGCGGAGGCAGCGAAAGCGACGCTTCACCCGGCTCGCGGAAATACATCACGACAATGATACGCAGGTAGTAATAGGCGGCCACGGCGCTGGTGAGCAGACCGAGAATCGTCAACCAGACCAGGTTTGAGTCGAGCGCGGCTTTGAAGATATAGAACTTGCCGAAGAAGCCGCCCGTCAGCGGTACGCCGATCAGCGAAAGCAGAAACACAGTGAAGAGCGCGGCCGTCACGGGTTGCGCCGTGCCGAGTCCGGCGAAGTCATCCACATTCAGATACTTGTTGCGCTCGCGCGAAAAGTGCGCGACCACCGCGAACGCGCCGATATTCATGAAGGCATACGCTGCCAGGTAGAACATCGCCGCGGCCGCGCCAATTTGCGAATGCGCTGCCAAGGCCACCAGGACATAGCCGGCGTGCGCGATGGAGCTATAGGCCAACAAGCGCTTGATGTTGTTTTGCAGCAGCGCGGCGAAGTTACCGACCACCATCGTCGCCAGCGCGACGATCCACAAGACCGGTTCCCAACGCGAGCCGAGCGAATCGAAAGCGGTCAGGAAGACGCGGAAAAGCACGGCGAATGCGGCGGCTTTCGGCCCGGCCGACAAGAAGGCGGCAACCGGCGTCGGCGCACCCTGATACACGTCCGGCGCCCACGCCTGAAACGGAACGGCGGAGACCTTGAACGCGAGCCCGACGAACACCATCGCTGCGGAGCAACCCATCAGCCAGGTCGCCGGAGCGATATCGCGGTTCCCCAAAATTCGTTGGATTTCAGAGAGGTTCGTCGTACCCGTGGTTCCGAAGATCCAGGCGACGCCGTAAAGCAGAAACGCCGTGGCAAACGATCCCAACAAAAAGTACTTCAGCGCGGCCTCGTTTGCGCGTTTGTCGTCGCGCAAGTAGCCCGCCAGAACGTATGTCGCAATCGACGATACCTCCAAGCCGAGGAAGATCATGATGAACTCATTCGCCGTCACCATGAGGCATTGGCCGGTGACGGAAAAGAGCACGAGAGCGTAGTATTCCCCGGACTCCGCACCTTCACGCTGGAGGAAAGAGAACGAACTGAACAACGTGAGGATGCCGGCTGCAATCACAAGCACGCGAAAAAACGTGCTGTAGCCGTCGACGATCAGCGCGCCTTGAAAAGCGGGACCCGGATTCGTGAAAGCTACGATGGCCGCCCATAGCGCGGCGAATAGTCCCACGAGGCCGAGGATGCCCAAGCGGTGCTTGTGCTCCTCCGCCGTGAGCGGTTCCAGCACCATGATAATGGTCGCCACCAGGACGAGCGTCATCTCCGGCAGAAAGCGGAACAACTCCGCCGCCGATGGCACAAAGTTAACGGGCATGTGCGCCCTCCCCAGCGGCGACAAGCAGCGGTGTTCTCGATTTCACGCAGATCTCCCTCTCCGCATCCACGCGCTTCAGGATCCCGGCATTGACCGAGCCGATCGACGGAAGAAACGACTGCGATGCCATGCCCATCCACAGCATCATCGCGATCAGCGGCAGGATCACGGCGAACTCGCGCGGAGACAAGTCGCGCATGTGCGTGCGCACCGTCTCCGGCGTCTCCCCGAAAAACGTCCGCTGGTACATCCAGAGCATGTAGCAAGCCGACAGGATCACGCCGACGGCCGCCCACGCGGTCCAGGTGAAGCTCTCGAAGGCTACGCCCTGCAACACCAGATACTCGCCGACGAAGTTATTCAATGTCGGAAGGCCGATGCTCGCCAGCATCGTAATCATGAAAGCCGTGGCCAACCATGGCGCGGGAGTCGCGACGCCGCCGAAGTCTGCGATTTCGAGCGAGTGGCGGCGTTCATACATAAAACCAACCAGCACGAAAAGCGCTCCGGTGGAGATGCCGTGACTCAGCATCTGGTACACAGCGCCGTCGAGTCCCTGCTGCGTGAAGGAGAAGATGCCGAGCACAACAAATCCAAGATGGCTCACCGACGAATAGGCGACGAGTTTCTTGATGTTGGGCTGCACCATCGCCACTAGCGCGCCATAGATGATTCCGATGATCGCGAGGGTAACGATCCAGGGAGCGCACTCGCGCGCAGCGGTTGGAAATAGCGGAACGCAGAAGCGAAGCAGTCCATAGGTGCCCATCTTCAGCATGACGGAGGCCAGCATCACGGATCCGGCCGTGGGGGCCTCGACGTGCGCGTCCGGCAACCAGGTGTGCAGCGGGAACAGCGGCACCTTGATGGCGAACGCAAGGAAGAAGGCAAGGAACAACGGCAACTGTTCGGCGGCGCTGAAGTGGAGCCGTCCGCTATTCAGCATTTCGAAAATGATCAGGTAATCGAAGGTGCCGGTGCGGCCATAGAGGTAGATGATCGCAACCAGCATGATCACCGAACCCACCATCGTGTAGAGGAAGAACTTCACGGCCGCGTAGACGCGGCGCTCGTGGCCCCAGATTCCGATCAGGAAATACATCGGCACCAGGCAGACTTCCCAGAAGACGTAAAACAGAAACAGATCCATCGCGACGAAAACGCCAATCAGCCCGAACTCCAGCAACAGCAGGAACGCGTGGAATTCTTTCACGCGACGGTCAACCGATTTCCAGGAAAGCAGGATCGAGAGCGGCGTCAGAAACGTCGACAACAGAACAAGCCAAAGACTGACGCCGTCGAGCGCAACATGATAGTGGATAACAGGTTGGTGAATCCATGGGACGTCGGTCCGGAACCAGAATCCCGCCGTGCCGCTCCAGAGCGGAGCGAGCAATCCGAGCGAAAACGCGAAGGTAATCAGACTAACGACGAGGGCGAAGATTCGAGCCAGGCGCGGATTCTCTTTCGGCAGAAACATCCCGGCGATAAAGCCGATCAGCGGAGCGGCGAGGACCACATTCAGCAGGTTCATCGGGCGCCTCCCGCCAGGCCGAGGAAGAAGAGAGCGGCCACGGAACCGGCCAGCACCCAGGCCGCGTAACTGCGGATGTTACCGGATTGCAGGCGCCGCAGCACGCCGCCGACGCCTCGCGCGAACGTGCCCATACCGTTGACCGATCCGTCTATGACTGCGACATCCGCGCCTCTCCACAGAACTGCGCGGGAGCCATCGACGAGCGGATGCACTACGCCGGCGTCGTAAATCTCATCGACGAAATACTTGTTAAGAAGCAGTTTGTACACTCCACCGAAACTGCCCGCGAGGGAGTCGGCCAGACCGGGCTTGAGAACGTAAAGCACAAAGGCGATGAAGATGCCGAGCAGTCCCGCGATGACGGAGATGGTGACCAGCATGACGTCGTGGGCCTCTTCTGCCAGCGGAAAGACCGGTTCGAGAAAGTGTGGAATGTCGATGTAGCCGCCCGCCAGCGAAAGCACGGCCAGCACAGCGAGCGGCGCCCACATCGAAACGGGTGATTCGTGCGGATGGGCCTTTCCGCGGTACTCACCGAAGAAGCACAGGAACAGCGCGCGGAAGACATAGAAAGCGGTCATCCCTGCCGTAACGACTCCGACCCAGTACATCCAAGGCGCATGATGATAGGCCGCGAGCAGGATCGCATCTTTACTGTGAAAGCCCGAAAACGGCGGCACGCCCGCAATCGCCACGCCCGCACACATCAGCGTCGCGAAGGTGATCGGAATCTTCTTGCGCAGCCCACCCATTTCGCTGAGGTTCTGTTCTCCGCTTAAGGCGTGGATCACGCTGCCAGCGCCAAGGAACAGCAGCGCTTTGAAAAACGCGTGCGTCATCAGGTGAAAGATGCCTGCAGAAAAGGCGCCCGCGCCCAGTCCCAGAAACATGTAGCCCAATTGCGAAACCGTCGAATAGGCGAAGACCTTCTTGATGTCGTTCTGCACCAGACCTATGCTGGCCGCGAACACCGCGGTTGCCAGGCCGATCATGGCCACCGTATCGAGGGCGATAGGCGCTTTCAAGAACAGAGCGGCCGAGCGCGAGATCATGTAGACGCCGGCCGTCACCATCGTCGCCGCATGGATCAGTGCGGAGACGGGTGTGGGGCCTTCCATCGCGTCGGGCAGCCAGACATACAGCGGAATCTGCGCGGACTTGCCCGCAGCGCCGAGCAAGAGCAAAAGGCATATCGCCGTCAAGACGCCTGCGCTGGATTCGACGGGGCGGGCCGCCACTGCCACGAAGACGCGCTCGAAATCGAGCGTGCCAAATGTGACGACGATCAGAAATACGGCAAGCGAGAAACCGAAATCGCCGATGCGGTTCACGATGAACGCTTTGTTGCCGGCCGTGGTTGCGCTCTTCTTCAGGAAGTAGAAACCGATCAGAAGGTAACTGCACAGTCCCACGCCTTCCCACCCGATGAAGAGCAGCAGGAAGTTCGCCGCCAGCACGAGGGTGAGCATGAAGAACATGAACAGATTCAGGTACGCGAAGAAGCGATAGTAGCCACCCTCGTGCGCCATATACCCGGTGGCGTAAATGTGGATCAGAAAGCCAATACCTGTGACAACCAGCAGCATCACCGCGGTAAGGCGGTCGACGGCGAAGTCGAACCCGATGTGCAGCGAACCGCTTTGGATCCAGGTGAAATAGCGTTCGACATAGACGCTCTCCATAGGAGCGAGCGCCAGCAGGGTCTTCAGCACCCACAGTAACGAAAGCAGCACGGAACCGCAGGCCACCGCGCTGACGACGGCGCGCGGGAGGCGGCGGCCCAGCAGGCCGTTGATCAGGAAGCCGGCGAAGGGGAGTATCGGTATGAGCCAGAGTTGGTGCATGGCAGTCAGAGCTTCATCGAATCCACATCGTCAATCTCGAGCGTGGATCTGTTCTTGAACACGGTCAGAATAATCGCCAGGCCGACCGCCGCTTCGGCCGCGGCCACCACCATTACAAAGAACGCGAAGATGTGCCCGTCCACCAGCTTCAGTCTGTAAGAGAAGGTCACCAGGCTCAGGTTGACGGCGTTGAGCATCAGTTCGATCGACATGAACACCGTGATGATGTTCTTGCGGAACACAAAGCCGGCCACGCCAAGGGCGAACAGGATGGCGCTGAGGACGAGATACCAGGAGATGGGAACGCTATTCATGACAGGGCCTTTGTGATCTATTCCAGCTCTTTCCTCGCCAACACCACAGCGCCGAGGATGGCGATCAGAATCAGCACGGACGTGACTTCAAACGGCAGCATGTATTCGGTGAAGAGCGTGCGTCCCACCTCTTTCGCCGTGCCTCCCGTGAATCCGCCGAAGGTGACCGTCTCGGACTGCGGAAAGATTCCACGGACAACGAAGCTAACGATGCCGAGAAACAGCACGAGCAGCGGAACTCCCAGCCAGCGGGCCATACGCGACTTGTCCGACTTCTTCTCCGCGCCCGCGTTGAGCAGCATGATGACGAAGACGAACAGCACCATGATGGCGCCCGCATAGACGATCAACTGCGCGGCCGCGATAAACTCCGCACCCAGCAGCAGGTAGAGAACGGCGAGCGAACCCATTACGCCGATCAGCGACAGCGCACTCGAAATCGGGTGCGTCTGCACCACGAGATTGATCGCGCATAAGACCGCGATGGCGGCAAATAATCCGAACAGAATCAGGTCCATGGTCTATTTGGAGAACAGGGCCACCATCAGGGCGGTGGCCAGCAAATTCAGCACAGCGGCTGGGAACAGAAAGCCCCAGGCGAAGTGCATGAGTTGGTCATAACGGAAGCGCGGCAGCGTGCCGCGGATCCAGATAAAAACGAACAGCAGGATACCAACCTTGGAAACGAACCAGAACAGCGGCACAAGGATCGGCTGTGCAAAGGGCACCAGATACAGAGCGGCGATAGCCAGAAAGATGAAACCGAAGACCGGAAAAGAGAAGCGGTCCCAGCGGCGCTTCGACGGATGAAGGCCATGATAAAAAAGGATCGCCGCGCTGCCGAGAAACAATAGTGAGGGAATGTACGACGAGCCGAGGTCGACCGGGAAGAGCGGATGCCATCCGCCCAGAAACACGAGTACGGCGACGCAACAGATATTGATCATGTTGGCGTATTCCGCCATAAAAAACGAGGCGAACTTCATGCTGCTGTATTCGGTGTGATAACCCGCGACCAACTCGTTTTCCGCCTCGGGCAGGTCGAAGGGAATGCGGTTCGTCTCGGCAAAACCGGCGATGAGAAACATGATGAAACTGAAGATCTGCGGGAAGGGCGCCTGGAACACGGCCCAGCGCGGCACAACGCCAAGCGCAAATCCGGCTTGGGTATCGACGATCTCGCGCAAGCTGAGCGAATTCGCTAGCAGCAGCGGAGCGGCCAGAGTCAGAGCCAAGGGCAGTTCGTAGCTGACCATCTGCGCGGCGCTGCGCAAGCCGCCGATCAAGGCGTACTTGTTATTCGACGCCCAGCCGGCCAGCGCAATTCCGTACACGCCGAGCGAGGAGGCAGCAAGCACGAGCAGCAAGCTGATACTAACATCGCCAAGCTGCATGTAGGTTTCGACTCCGAAGACCTCGACTTTCGGGCCAAACGGAATCACGGAGATCGCCATGAGCGACGTCGCCACCGCCAAAATCGGAGCGAGGATATAGAGCGGCTTGTTCACGTGCGGAGGCATGAGCCCCTCCTTGGTGAACAACTTGATGACGTCGGCCAGCGGTTGCAGCAACCCGTGCGGTCCCACCCGGTATGGGCCGGGCCGCAATTGGATGTGCGCCAGAACCTTGCGTTCCACCCATTGCAGGTACGCGAGGGCCGTCATGAATACGGCCATCACGACAGCGAGCTTGATGAGGGTGAGGATATAGAAATTCATGCGGCCCTATGCCTTGAACAGCTCCCCGGGATTCTCCATCACCGCATTCAGCATTCGCGAATAGCGCCCCAAAGTACCGGAAGTGAAAAGCGTATCACGGGCCGACTCGATCAGTTCCGGCCTGGAATCCAACGCGACACCGCCAGCGAGCGGAGTCGTTTGCGCTGCGCCGCCCGAGGATAACACGGCCAGCGAGATATCGTAGCCGCGCACTGTTTTGCGGATCTCTTCGAAGACCACATCCGGCCGCGCGACGCCGAGGTCGAGCTTCATCTCTTTCGCGAGCAGCCCAAAGATTTCGAGGTCCGGCTTCGCGCCCATGCACTTCGCCGCGGCACTCAGGCGCTGCACCTCACCCGTCACGTTGGTCACCGTCCCGGACTTTTCGTAAGCCGAGGCGGCCGGCAGCACAATGTCGGCCCGTTGGGCCGTCTCGGTCAGAAACAGATCCTGGACGACGACGAATGCACCGGAGGCGGCCAGCGCGGCGCGCTTCAACGGATTCGCGCCCACGACCCAAAGCACATCCAGATCCGTGGCGGCCAGCATCTCCGGCAGCGCAAGGCCGGGATTTTCAATCGCCGTGTAGCCCGCGCCAAGATACGGCAGAAGGCCCATATCGGAGGCGCCGCGCGAATTCGAGTAATCCACCAGGCAGAGATATTTCACCGGGATTCCGAGCGCATCGCCGAATGCCACCAACTCGCGCAGCCTGGCGCCCTTGATCGCGTCGCCGAACACGATCACGAGTTCCGGCTCTGCCCGCAACGCGTCGCGCAAGCTTTCCACGGCTTGCAGTTCTTCGCCCGGCACGCAAAGCACGCTACGCACAGCATACGATTTCTCGCGCACCGGACCCGGCGCCACCGTGTACGTATGCGCTGCGTGATGACGGTAATTGGCCCGCAGTTGGAACGCGAGCAGCGGATGTTGCTGCGCCAGATCCGCACTGATTACGAGGCTCGCCTTCGTTGTATAAAGATCACCCACGCTCGCCAGCGCGCCACGCCTACCGCTGAGCGCGTCAAGCAATCCAGCCACATCGCCGGTGCGGTGATGATCGATATTGTTGCTGCCGAGGCTCTGCCGCAGGAACTTCTGTAAATAGAAATTCTCTTCGTTCGTGGTGTGGTTGGAAGCGATCACGCCGAACTTTCCACCACGCTGTTTCACTTCCTGAAACCTCGCCGCCAGCATATACAACGCCCGCGCCCAGGAGACCTCCTGAAGCGTCCCATCCATGCGCATCAGCGGAGATTGCAACCGCTCCGGATGCTTTTGGAAATCGAAGGCATAGCGCCCCTTGATGCACAGGAACTCGCCGTTGATGCCGGTCTGGTCTCGATTGTTGGCGCGGATCACTTCGCCGTTGCGCACGCCGAGAGTGGTCTTGCAGCCGTTGGAGCAATGCGTGCAAATCGTCCCGGTGTGCTGCATCTCCCACGGGCGCGTCTGATAGCGGTAAGTCCCGCTGGTCAAGGCTCCCACCGGACAGATGTCGATGCACTCGCCGCACTCATCGCACTCCAGATGGTCGCCCTTGTTGGGTGCAATCTCGGAGACTACGCCGCGGTTGACGATGCCGAGGGCGCGAACGCCCATACCCTCGTCGCAGATGCGCACGCAGCGGTAGCACAGGATGCAACGCGGCCCGTCGTAAAACACAACTGGCGACCATTGCTTCTCCACCACATGATGCTTGGTTTCGAGAAAGCGGCTCTCGCCCGCGCCGTAGCGGAACACCATGTTCTGCAATTCACATTCGCCGCCTTTGTCGCACACGGGACAATCGAGCGGGTGGTTGGTGAGCAGGAACTCCAACATGCTCTTGCGCGCCTGCTTCACCGGTTCGGTGTCAGTGCGGACAACCATGCCCTCGGCCACCGGCAGCGTACAGGATGTGAGTAGCTTCGGCGCCTTCTCGACCTCCACCAGGCACATGCGGCACGCCGCCTGGAGCGACAGCCCTTCGTAATAGCAAAACGCCGGAATCTCAATGCCGGCTGCTTTGGCGGCGTTGATTACCAGCGTGCCGGGAGCGGCCTGGACAGTTCTGCCGTCGATGGTCAGCGTGACAAAATCGGCCATCACGCCACCCCCAGTGGAATCAGTCCGGCGTCCGGCGCGGGATGTTTGGCGAGATAGTCTTCAAACTCTCCGCGGAACTTCTCTACATAAGAAATCATCGGCATAGCCGCCGCATCGCCCAGCGGACAGAACGTGCGGCCCAACATATTCTTCGCCAACTCGCCGATCAGGTCGATGTCGCTCTTCTGCCCGTTGCCCTCGTGAACGCGGGTCATAATCTTGCGCAGCCACGTCGTGCCCTCACGGCACGGTATGCACCATCCGCAACTCTCATGCGCATAGAAGCGAATCACGCGCAGCGCCATGGTGACGATGCAGGTATCCTCGTCCAGAACGATGACGCCGCCGGAGCCCAACATGCTTTTCGCTTTGGCGAGCGTATCGTAATCCATCGCAAGGTCGCACTCTTCGGCCTTGAGAATCGGGCAAGAGGAACCGCCCGGAATCACGGCCTTCAGTTTCTTTCCGTTGCGGATTCCGCCGCCCACTTCCTCGATCATACGCAGCAGACTGAAGCCCATCGGCAGTTCGTAAACGCCGGGCTTGTTGAGATGACCGGAGAGACAGAACAGGCGCGTACCGCCGTTCCTCGGCGTTCCCAGCGCGGCGAAGGCCGCTCCGCCGTTCAGCAGGATCGAAGGCACGGCACAAAATGTCTCCACATTATTCAAAACAGTGGGGCACTGAAATGCTCCGGCGACGGCGGGAAAGGGCGGACGGATGCGGGGCACGCCGCGCTTGCCTTCGAGCGATTCGAGCAGCGCGGACTCCTCGCCGCACTCATACGAACCCGCGCCGGTATGCACGTAGCAATCGAAATCGAATCCCGTACCCTGGATGTTTTTGCCCAGGTAGCCCTCGGCGTAGGCCTCCGCGATCGCTCTCTCCATCACCTCGATAGTCCGGCGGTACTCACCGCGGATATAAATGTAGCCGGCGTGCGAATCCACTACGAGAGCGGCGATCATCATGCCCTCGATCAACTGGTGCGGATCGTTCTCCATGAGCACGCGATCCTTGCACGTGCCCGGCTCGCCCTCGTCCGCATTCACGACAATGTATTTCGGCTTGGGCGACTGGCGCGGCACGAAACTCCACTTCATACCGGTGGGAAAACCCGCTCCGCCACGGCCACGCAGGCTCGACGCCTTCACCTCGTCGATGATCTGATCGGGCGTCATCTCGCGCGCCTTCAGAAACGCCTTGTAACCGTCGGTGGCGAGATATGTCCGGATCGACGCCGAATCCGGCATTCCGAAACGACGTGTGAGAACCTTGACTTCCAGCGGATTTGGTTCGTTGTAAAGCATTGGTCCCTGTTAAGTCTTCTGTTTCCGCAGCGTGTCGATCAATTGATCGAGCTTCTCCGGCGTCACATGATGATAGAAATCGTAATTCACCTGAACCGCGGGCGCCCATGAACAGGCGCCCATGCACTCCACCTCTTCGACGGAGATCTGCCCGTCCGCGGTGACTTCCTTATTACTCAGTTCCAACTTCCTGCAAGTGTGTTCGAGTAGTTCGGCTCCGCCATTCAACATACAACTCACATTGGTGCAAACCTGGATGTGGTATTTGCCGAGCGGCTTGCGCCGCAGCATGGTGTAATAACTCACCACCTCGTCCACCTGCAGCGGCGAAACTCCGCAGCGCCGGGCCACCTCCTCGACCAGTTCGGGCGAGACCGAGCCGAGTTCATCCTGCGCGTAGAGCAGCATCGGGATCACGGCCGAGCGTTGCCGCCCGGGCGGGTAGCTATGCAATAGCTTTTCAAGTCTGGCTTTGAGGTCCGCAGAGAAAGTCATTTATCGATCCACGTCTCCCAGCACAAAATCGAGACTGCCCATCGAAGCAATGGAATCGGCCAGAAGGCGATCCTCCAGCATGGCGGGCAACACCTGGAGGTTGCCGAAACTCGGCGTCCGCATGAAGACACGATAGGGCTTCTGGGTGCCGTCGCTCACGACGTAGTACCCCAATTCGCCACGCGGCGATTCGATCACCTGATAAGTCTCGCCGGCGGGAACGGAGAAGCCTTCGGTGACGATCTTGAAATGGTAAATGAGCGCCTCCATCTGGGTCTTCATTTTCTCGCGATCCGGCAGGACCACATGCGGCGCGTCGGCCTGCCAGGAGCCACCGGGCATCCCTTCGAGGGCTTGCGTCACGATGCGCGCGCTTTGGCGCATCTCTTCCATGCGGACCTGGTACCGGGCGTACACATCGCTGGCGGCGCGCGTAGGTACCTCAAAATCAAACTTTTCGTAGCTCGAATAGGGCTCGCTCTTGCGGATATCCCATGCCAATCCAGCCGCGCGGATCATCGGGCCGGTCACGCCGAGGTCGAGCAAATCGGCAAGGGGCACGACGCCCACGCCCGTGGTCCGGTTGAGCCAGATCGGATTGTTCGTGAGCAGTTCCTCGTATTCGTCCACCTGCGAGGGAAAGCCGCGGATGAAATTGCCGACGGCCTGTTCCCAACCGCGCGGCGGCTCTAGCGCAAGTCCACCGATGCGGAAATAACTGGTCATCATGCGCTGTCCGGAAAACATCTCGAAGATGCGCAGAATATTTTCGCGTTCACGGAAGGTATAGAAGAACGCGGTCATCGCGCCGATGTCCATGGCGTGAGTGCCCAGCCATACTAGGTGACTATTGATGCGCGTCAGCTCGGTCAGCATCACGCGGATCCACTGCGCGCGCGGCGGCAATTCGAGCTGCAACATCTTTTCCACCGCCAGCACGTAACAGAGATTGTTCGACAGGTTGGCGAGATAATCGACGCGGTCGGTCAGCGGGACTACCTGTTGATAGAGCTTCTCCTCGCACTCCTTCTCAATGCCGGTGTGCAGAAATCCGATCTCCGGAGTGGCCTTGCGGATGACTTCGCCGTCGAGTTCGATCAGCACTCGCAGCACGCCGTGAGTGGAGGGGTGCTGCGGCCCCATATTGAGGACCATCCGGCGCGGGGCAGCTTGTTCGGTAGTGGCTTCGGTTGGGGTCCCAGTGTCGCTCATCCGCATCCTCTCTACTCGTTCTGATAACTGTACTTGTGGCCATGCACCGGGAAATCCTTGCGCAGCGGGTGACCCTGCCAGCCGTCCGGCAGCATGATGCGGCGCAGATCGGGGTGATTACGAAAGGCGACGCCGAACAGATCGAAGACTTCGCGCTCATACCAATTGGCGGCACGCCAGACGCCCGTGACGGATTCGATTTCATCCCGCTCGCCAACGCGGCACTTGAGGCGCAGGCGCTGATTGCGCGGCAACGAATGCAGCAGGTAGACGACCTCGAAACGCGGTTCGGCCGGATGCCGGTCCAGGGCCGTAATGCCGCTCAAGCGGTTGAATTCCTGCTCGTCGCGCAGATAGAGGCAGACCTCGACGATCTTTTCCGGAGCGATATACAGGATGGCCTCGCTCAGCGCCAGCGAGCCATCGACGATCGCGGCCGGGTCCTTCGATTCCAAGGCCGCGAGGGCTGGGATTTGGTTCAGCGTTTCAGGCAGCATTGCGTTTTTCCGAGGGCTTCCGGGCTGTTCTCTCGTCGATCGCCCAATTCAACACACCCTTCTTCCAGATGTAGAAAAAGCCCGCCAGCACCAAAACCACGAAGACGAACATCTCCACAAACGCAAACAGCTTCAGCTCGCGATAGACCACGACCCAGGGGTAGAGGAAGATCGCCTCAATGTCGAACAGGATAAAGACCATGGCTACCAGGTAGAACTTCACGCTGAAGCGCTCCCGGGCGTTGCCGGTTGGCACAATGCCGCTCTCGTAGGGCATGTCCTTAATTCGGTTTTTTACTCTGTTCCCCAGAAGATACGAGCCGCCGGCCAAGGCCAAGGCCACAGCCAAAGCTACGCACGCCTGAACCAGAACAGGGAAATAGATCTCCGTTTGGCTAGTTGGCATGGATGTCCAGTTATAGTGAAAGCACCCTCTTTTTGACTATAATGACCGTGGGAAGGAGTGTCAAATATGACCTTCCCCGCTCACCCATGGAAATCGTTCTAAATGGCGACACCCGCGACGTGCCGGAAGGTTGCACGCTGGCCGGATTGCTCGAGTTGCTGGAGCTTGATCCGTCCCGCGTTGCCGTCGAACTGAATCGCGAAATCATCAAGCCGCCGCGCTGGCCGGAGACGATACTGCAACCGGACGCACAAGTAGAGATCGTCATGTTTGTCGGCGGGGGGTAAAGTTCTATTCCGGCGAAGCCGATGATTAATTGGCACTTAACGGCGCCGGTCGAGGGTGGAAAAAATAACATATTGACACCCCACGCCAGTTCAGTACAATCCTGAGAGGCGGTTATTTCTCAAACGGAAGCGGTGTCTCATGTTCAAAACAAGAAAGTCTCGCGGTGAAAGCTCGCCGGATATGCCGGTGTTTTCGAGCAGCGACGTTTCCAGAATCTCCGGAGTCAGCCTGCGCCAGTTGCAGTGGTGGGACGAGCGCAAAGTCGTCTCTCCCCGGCATGAAGGGCACAAGCGGATTTACGGCCGGGAAGACGTCGTGGAAATCTCCGTAATCGCCGAACTCCGCCGCAAGGGCTTCTCGCTGCAGAAGATCCGCCGCGTTCTCCGCTTCCTGCAACGCGAAATGAGCAAGCGCCTGACCAGTGTGCTGGGCTCCGAATCCGAGTTGCATCTCGTGACCGACGGCAAAACTATATATCTGGAAGAACAGAACGAGCGCATCATCGACCTTTTCAAGAACTCGAAGCAGCCGATGTTCCTCGTGTGCGTCACAGACCAACTGCGGCGCATCACGGGCACGGCGCCGGTGCAGCGCAAACCGGTTCGCTCCGAGACCGCGACAGCCCGCAAAGCCGCACGCGCCGTTTAACGCAGACGTTCATGTCTGGAGCACGGTGATGCCGCTGTCAAGCCATGCTCGCTTCCAGATGAAGCTGGTAGCGTGAAATCTCTTCCAGCCTGCGTGCTGCGGACCAGCCGTGCTCCGCGGCCATCAGGGCGGCTACGCGGCCCACGGCATTGCGGCCCTGATCCTGTGTAAAGCCCAGCAGGCTGCGCCGCAACATGAAATCAGCCACACGCTCGCATTGCTCTTCCCGGACAGCGAAAAGCACTTGCGCCGCGATATCAGGATAGTTCGGAGCGAGCGGCATGGAAAGCGCCGAATCTTCTTGCGCCAGGCGGCGGACGTCGTCTGCGCGGCAACCGTAGAGCGAATCGAGCGGCTCCGTCCCCGAGGGCTTTGCACGCGCGCCCGGAAGTGGCTCATCCGCCGTCTGCGCCTTGCGATCGGTCCCGAGCTTTCGCGCCATCACATCGCAAACCTCTTCTGCAATCGCACGATAGCCGGTGATCTTGCCCCCCAACACGGAGACGAGCCCCGGACGGCGCGCCGTGACCCGGTGCATCCGGGAGACAGAGGATTCCGAGCCCTCTTCCATCACCAGCGCCCGTACGCCCGCATTCGTCCAGTGGATCGCGCCGGTGCCGAGTTTCGGGAAAAACGGGCGCGTCGAACGGACCAGATACTCGACATCCTCGCGCGTCGCGCGAACAGCGCCCGGATCGCCTTCGTAATCCGTGTCGGTGGTTCCCACCCAGCTATAACCGAGCCACGGAACCACGAAAAAGAGACGCTGATCCACTTTCGAAAAGAGCACGAGGGCCTTATTACTGACCGGGTCGCACGCCAGATGGATGCCTTTGGTTGTTCGCACCAACCGTTTCGGCTCCGGCGCCAACCGGGCGGCGACGCGCTCGAACCACGGCCCCGAGGCATTCACCACCAACTTTGCCGTCACCTCGGCCTCTTCGCCCGTGATGGCGCAGCGCACCTTGAGGCCACCGATTGCTCCGTCGGATTCGAGCGCGCCGGTCGCTTCGACATAATTCAGGGCGGCCGCTCCGTGGGCGCGCGCGTCCAGAATATTCTCGAGCGTCAGGCGCTCCGGCGAGTTGACCTGCGCATCGTAGTACAGCGCCGCGCCCTGTAATCCTTCACGCCGTAGTTCCGGCTCCGCGCGGGCTACTTCGGCGGCGCTCAACATGCGATGGTTGGGAAGGCTCTTGTCATAGCTGAGCAGATCGTACAACGCCATGCCGGCCCGCAGTCTCGCACGGTGAAACCAGCTTTCGCCGTAAATCGGGACCAGAAACTCCAGCGGTTTAACCAGGTGCGAGGCATTGCGCAAGAGCCGCTCACGCTCGCGCAAATCCATGCGCACAAGGCGAAAATCATACGACTCGAGGTAGCGCAGACCGCCGTGGATTAGGCGCGTCGAACCCGCCGTGGTGCCGCTCCCAAAATCGTCCTTCTCCACCAGCGCGACACGTAGGCCGCGCAGAGCAGCGTCGCGCGCGATACCGGCGCCGATAATGCCTCCGCCCACGATCGCGACGTCGAAGCGGCCTTCCAGGTTCTGTAATCTGCTCATCTTGTCTAGACAAGATAATTATGCTACTGAGCAATCCCGGCGTCAATTCAAGACCGTGTAGCAGCGCACGGGCCGGCCTGGATGCGAGCATATGTCTAGACAAATAACGTGCTCGCCCCGTAGCAAATTTCGCTAACATGGAAACTGCAGCCGCGCGACGCAGCGAAGGAACCCATGCTAAACCCCGGCCCCGTTTATCTGGTCATCGCCGAGGCGATCCGCAAAGAGATCATCTCGGAGCGGCTTGCGCCGCACACGCGGCTGGATTCCGAACCGGAGTTGGCGCGACGGCACCAGGTCGCGCGCGAAACGGTGCGGCGTGCACTTTCCCGGCTGAGCGACGACGCGGTCATTTATCGGCGGCGCGGTTCGGGCAGTTTTGTCGCCGAACCGCGCGTCGCCCAGGACCTGCAACAGCTCTTCAGCTTCACGGAGTTCATGGAGTACATGGGTCTGCGGCCGGGATCGAAATTGCTCGAGGCGGGCGTGCTGCGAATCTCCGACCCCGAGTCGCCCATCCTGCACTGGCTGCGCCTGAAGCCGGGCGCGAAGGTTGTCCATCTGCGCCGTCTCCGCCTGGGCTCAGGCGAGCCGCTTGTAGTCGCCTCCACCTGGCTCCCGGAGACGATGTTTCGAAGCTTTCTGAAAAAGGATCTCCGCCGGCATTCGGTCTACGAGGTCATGGAGCAGATGGGCCGCAAGCCCAGCCACGCCACGCAGACGATCGAAGCCGTCACGTTGGGTGAAGCGGAGGCCAAACTGCTCACGGTGCCGGCCGGTTCGGCGGCCCTGCTGATCCGGCGCGTCGGTTACTCGCACGGCGTGCCGGTCGAATACGCCGTGGATTACTACCGTGGGGACCGAACCAGATTCCGCGTGCGCCTGGGCGCTTTGGAACCGCGTCCATCCGGCGCTTGATGCGTGCGTTGCTATACTTGATATGAGGCGCGGAGGTTTGTCCGGATGCTAAACAGCCGTCGATTGTTTTTCATTTTTCCAGGGATCGTTTTGGCCGGCGCCCTGCTTGGGGGCCTGCTGGGAACGAACCTGGACGGCGTTTCCGCCGCATCGGCGGCCAAGTCCCAGGACGACATCGACTCCGGCGTCAAGACTTTCACGCAGATCTACAGCGTTGTAAACAACAACTTTGCCGACAAGATAGATCCGGACAAAGCAATCTATAAGGGCGCCATCCAGGGCATGTTGAAGACGCTCGACCCGCATTCCAGCTTCTTCGACCCGCGCGATTTCACATCGCTGCGCGAGGACCAAAAGGGCCGCTACTTTGGCGTCGGCATGACAGTCTCCGAGCGCAATCACCGCACGATCGTGATCGCTCCGATGCCCGGCTCGCCCGCCTATAAAGCCGGCATTCGTCCTGGCGACGTGATCCTGCAAGTGAACGGCAAACGCACCGACAATCTCACGGTCTCCGAAGTGGCCGAACTGCTCAAAGGCCCGCGCGGAACGCACGTTAAGGTGACCGTGGCCCGTGAGGGCACGGACCGCCAACTGGTCTTCGACATCGTCCGCGACGAGATTCCGCGCAAGAGCGTACAGGACGCGTTCTGGGTCAAGCCTGGCATTGCGCATCTCGACATCGAGTCGTTTAACGAAAACACCAGCCGGGAAGTGGAAGAGAACCTCAGCAGGCTTGGCGAGGAAAACATCAAGCTGCTTATCCTCGACTTGCGCGAGAATCCGGGCGGTCTGTTGAATGAAGGCGTGGCCGTGACGGAACGCTTTCTTCAGAAGGGCCAGACGATCGTCTCGCACCGCGGGCGTTCGTCGCCGGAGAAACCTTACGTGGCACGCCGCACGGGCAGCAAGTTTGAGTATCCGATCGTTGTGCTGGTGAACCGCTACTCCGCCTCAGCCGCAGAAATCCTGGCCGGAGCGCTGCAGGACCACGACCGAGGCTGGATCCTCGGCGAGAACACATTCGGCAAAGGGCTTGTGCAGACCGTCTATCCGATGAGCGAAAACACCGGCCTGGCGCTGACCACGGCGAAGTATTACACACCCAGCGGCAGGCTGATCCAGCGCGACTACACCAACCAAAGCTTCCTCGACTATTACACGCACAAGGATCTTGAGACCAAGAATCCGCTGGACGTGAAAATGACCGACAGCGGACGAACGGTCTATGGCGGCGGAGGCATCGCACCAGACGAAAAATTCGCACCGGAGAAGCTGAACAAGTTCCAGATCGAGACGATGTTTCGCAAGTACGCCTACTTCGGATTCGCCACGAAGTACTTCGGCTCGCACGAGACGAAACTGGCAAAGGATTGGGAACCCGACCAAGCCGTACTCAACGATTTCCACGCATTCCTGCTGAAGGAGAACGCGACCTTCACGGAAGGGGAGTTCGCGGAAAACCTCCCTTGGATCAGGCAGCAATTGAAGCGTGAGTTTTTCATCACGGCCTTTGGTTCCGAAGAGGCACGGCGCTATATGGTAGCCACCGATCCGGTGATCGCCAAAGCGATCGAGGCTCTGCCCAAGGCCAAAGGGCTTTTGGAAAACGTAAAGAAGATGATCGTACAGCGCTCCGCCCGATCCGAACGCCCGTGAAATCTGTTCCTCAAGTTTTCGTTCTCGACACCGGTGGACAATACTGCCACCTGATCACGCGCAAGATTCGCGAATTGGGCGTGTATGCCGAGATCCGCGCGAGTGAGACTCCGGCCGCCGAACTGGCCGGCGCGAAGGGACTCGTGATATCCGGCGGCCCCGCCAGCGTCTATCAGGAAGGCAGCCCGACCGCCGATCCGGCGATTTTCGAGAGCGGCGCGGCGATTCTCGGCATCTGCTACGGACAGCAGTTGATGGCCCACCTGATGGGCGGCGCCGTGCGTAAAGGCGTCAAGGGCGAATACGGCCAAGCTTATATCGATGTGGACCCCGGCGCTCCGCTGTTCCGCACGACCGAGGCGCACCAGCAAGTTTGGATGAGCCACCGCGATCAGGTGGAGACGCCGCCGCGCGGTTTCGCGATCATCGGCCGCACGGAGACATGTCCCGTGAGCGCCATCGGCGACGTGAAGCGCAAACTCTATGGCGTGCAGTTCCATCCCGAAGTCGTGCATACGAAGCAGGGCGCGCAAATCCTTTCCAACTTTCTCTTCGAGATCTGCGGCTGCACGCAGGACTGGAACCCGAAGCACCAGACTCCGGCTATCGAGCAACGTATCCGCGATGTGGTAGGCACCCGCAACGTGTTTTTCTTCGTCAGCGGCGGAGTCGATTCGACGGTCGCATACACGCTCTGTCTGCGGGCGCTCGGCGCCGATCGCGTGCGCGGGGCCTATGTCGATACGGGTCTGATGCGCGAGGGCGAAACGCAGTTTGTCAGGGATGTCTTTGACAAATTGGGCGCACACGGTTTCCGCGTCGAAGCCGCAGGCCAGCGTTTCCTGGGCGCGCTGGCTGGAGTGCGCGAACCAGAGCAGAAGCGCCACATCATCGGTGAGCAGTTTGTCGAAGTGCAGGATCAGGTCCTGCAGGGCGGCCATTTTCTCGATGGAAGCTGGATCCTCGGACAGGGCACAATCTATCCAGACACGATCGAATCGGGCGGAACCGCAAAGGCGGATCTGATCAAGACGCATCACAACCGCGTAGCCGGCATCCAGCGCCTGATTGCGGAGAACCGCATCGTCGAGCCGCTCAGCCTGTTCTACAAGGATGAAGTGCGCGATATCGGCCGGGATCTGGGCTTGCCAGATGAGCTATTGCAGCGCCACCCCTTCCCCGGCCCGGGCCTGGCAATCCGTTGCCTTTGCGCGGAGTCTGACGAAACGCCAGCACGGCTGACTGATGGCTGGCTGCTCCCCGTTCATTCGGTAGGCGTGCAGGGCGACGAGCGCAGCTACAGGCCGGTGCTGGCGCTGGAGGAGTTTCCTTCGCCGGAGGCGAACCTTCAGGAGCGCGCCACCGGGTTAATCAACCGCATCGCCGGCATCAACCGTGTGATCGCGCTGACCGGGACGAAGATCCCGCTCGGGAAGATACGGGTGCTACAGAGCGAGTTGCACGCCATCCGTCTGGATCGTTTGCGGCGCGCCGACGCGATTGTGCGGCGCATGAGCCACGAGAGCGGCTTCGAAGCGCAGGTCTGGCAATTTCCAGTGATCCTGATTCCCGCAGGCGCGCCGGAACTGCCGGACTCGATCGTGCTGCGCCCGATCCATTCGGTGGACGGCATGACCGCACAGTCGGTTCCGATGCCGGAGCAACTACTGCGCACCATGACCCGCGAGATCCTGGACGTGGAAGGCATCTGCGCGGTGTTCTATGACCTGACGCACAAGCCGCCGGGCACGATCGAGTGGGAATAGGCCGCTCAGATTCTGTGAAAGTTCTTCAGAATGTCGCGCATGGAGTAGCGCAGCGCCACGGGCCGGCCGTGCGGACAACTCATCGGACAGTCGGTTGCCGCGAGGGCAGCGAGCAGCCACTCCATCTTGTTCTGGTCGAGCCGCATGTTGATCTTGATCGCGGCACGGCAGGCGACCGAGGCCGCGATGCCGCGGCGCAGATCGTCGAGCGACACACGCCGCCACTCTTTCTCTGAAATCTCCAGCACTTCGTAGATCAGCTTCTCGATGTCGGCGGGGCCGATGCCGGCGGGCGCGGCTTTCACCGCGATCGTGCGCGCACCGAACAACTCCGTGTCAAAACCGGTGTGGTTCAATTCCCCTGCGATGCGCGCGTACTCGATCTGCTGCCCCTGCGACAACTCGATCAGGATCGGCATCAGTAACTGCTGTCTCTCGATGCGGCCTGCGGCACCCTGCTTCAAGACCTGTTCAAACAGGATGCGCTCGTGGGCTACGTGCTGATCGATGATCCAAAGGCCATCGCGGCCGGCCGCGATGATGAAGCTCTCGTGGAGTTGGCCCATCGGACGCAAGTCCCGCAGCGACGCCAACGTGCCGGGTTCATCGAGTATCGCGCCCGCCGGAAAAGCGCCGTGCGTATCGGGAACCGGCAGCGAAACCAGCGGACGGATTTCCGGCGCTGCGGATCTCGTCGCGCTGAACTCGAAGCGCGGCGAGAGACTGTTTGGCGCCCCCAATGTCATCACCGGCAGTTGCTCATCGGGCGGAGGCGGCGGCAGTTGCGTAGGGATCTCGGCCAGACGCTCGTTCTCCAACTGCTGCGTGAACTCCGAATAGGGCAGTTGCGCGCCGGGCTGCGGAGTCTCCGAAGACGGCATCAGAGCCGGGCCACCAGGCACATAAAAACTGGGCGCAGGACGGCTTTCGATGAGTCTCTCGCGAATCGTGTCGCGCACAAAATCGTGCACGTGAGTGCCGTGCCGGAAGCGCACCTCGGTCTTCGAGGGATGCACGTTCACATCGACTTCGCGCGCATCGCAATCGAGAAACAGCAGCGCGAACGGGTAGCAGCCGGGCGGAATCAGGTTGTGGAACGCCGACGAGATGGCGTGCATCAGCAGCTTGTCGCGAATCAGACGCCCGTTCACGAACAAATAGATCGAGTTACGGTTTGATTTCTGCACCTGCGGGCGCGAGACGAATCCGCGCAGGCAGAAGACACGTAGGTTCGCTTCTTCGCCTTCCGCTTCTTCGTCCTCGCCTTCGCGCGCGATCGCCTGCGCTGTGACGGACGCCGACGGCGGCACATACGGAGGCGGCAGTTTCAACTCGCTTTCACGAATCTCGAGGTCAACCAGATCTTCCAGCACCTGGTTTCCGAACACCTGATAGACGCGGTCGCGCAGATCGGTTACCGGTGTGACGCGCAGCAACTCGTTGGCGCCGTGCGTGAGCTGGAAGGTCTTGTCCGGATGGGCCAGGCTGTAATGCGTCACAAGCGAGGCGATGTGCGCCAGTTCGGTTTGCTCCGTACGCAGAAACTTCTTGCGCGCCGGCACATTGAAGAACAGATCGCGAACGGTGATAACGGTACCGGGCGCGAGCGCGGCCTCTTCAAACTTCAGCATCTTGCCGCCGGCAATCTCAACGAGTGCGCCGGTCTGCTCTTCTCTGGCGCGCGTCTCCAGGACCAGTCGCGAAACCGAGGCAATCGAAGGCAACGCCTCGCCGCGAAAACCTAGCGTGGCGATGGAGAGCAAATCGTTGACGTCGTGCAACTTGCTGGTGGCATGACGTTCGAAGGCCAGCATCGCATCGTCGCGCAGCATTCCGCAGCCGTCGTCGGAAATGCGGATCAGGCGCCGCCCGCCGCCTTCGACATCGACGCGGACACTGCTGGCTCCGGCATCGAGCGAATTCTCGAGTAGCTCCTTGACGACAGAGGCGGGACGCTCCACCACCTCTCCGGCTGCGATCTTATTAGCGACGTTGTCGGAGAGAACACGGATACGGCCCATCTGGATGGCTCGTATCTATTGTATGAGCACGCCGCGCGTCTCGAGCAGTTCACCGGTCCGCTGTTGCAGTGTGAGCATATTGCGCTTATACTGCACGGACTGATTTACCAGCGTGGCCTGCGCGTTCACCAGACGAGTCTCGGCGTCGAGCACAAAGAAGATGGTGGTTGTGCCGAGGTCGTATTTCTTTTGCTCGGCTTCGAGCAACTTGGTCTGCAAGTCGAGGCCGACCTTGGCGATCTCGATGCTGGCGCGGCTCGATTCCACCTGCGTGACGGCGTTGAGCACATCCTGGCGCACGACCTGTTCCAGGCTGCGGGCGCGCAGGGCGTCCAACTTCTTATTGACCAGTGAATCGGCCAGGTTGGCCCGGGCTGCACGGTCGCGGATCGGAAGCGTGAGGCGCAGGCCAAATCCGTAGACCGGGTAGGAGAAACCGAAAACCTGGTTGAGTGCATCGCCGAATCCGCCCGGCATCGGCGCCAAGGCGCCGCTGGACGTTCCGCCCCCGGGAACCGCGACTTCACGCGGATAGAAAATGCCGCCGCGTCCGGTGGACGAGTAGGTTCCGGTGAGTGTCAGATCGGGGCGTAGCGCGTTCGTGCTCTGCTTGATCTGAAGATCGTCGATGTCTAGGCTCTGCAACTGCTCTCGCAAATCGGGGCGGCGCTTGAGCGCGATTTCGACAAGCTGTTCTTTTTCCAAATTTTGCAGATCGGCCTGCATGTAGGGGCTTTCGCTCAGCGTAATCGGCATGCCGCGGAAGCGCGGATCGAGATCGGCGCCCATCTGGCGCCGCAGGGAGTCTTCAGCCTGGATCAAGCGGTACTTAGCCTGCGTCACCTGAATGCGCTGCTGCTCGTACTGCGCCTGCGGGTTGTAAATGTCGAGCGGCGAGATGGCGCCGAGTTGCAGTTCCCGCTGGTTGCGTTTGAGCTGCTTGTCGAGGTTTTCGAGACCCTTCTCCTGCACTTTGAGGTTTTCGCGTTCGAGGATCACTTGCCAGTAGGCGTTCTCGGCCGCCACCAGCAGCCGCGTCACCTGGTCTTCGAGGTTGTACTGGCTCTGCCGCAAGCGGCTGCGTGCGATCGTGATCGGCAGTTTCGTCACATACGAGCCGCGGTTGCGCAGCAGCGACTGGGAGAATCCGAATGTAAGGCCGGAGTTAATCGACGGATTGTAGAATTGAAACGAGTTATTCGTCGAAGTCTTGGATGCGGTGAAGCCCACGGAAAACTGCGTCCCGGTTTGCAGGCGCTGGTTGTAAGTGAACGTCGCGGGCTGCGACAACTGGTTGAGCGTGGTGGCGCCAGCGAGGATGTCGCTGCTCTGCGACTTGGTCCGTGTGTTGTTGAAGTTCGCCACCAGTGTCGGGTCGAAGGCGCCGAAAGCGCGCAGAATGGCGTTCTGCTGCGTCTCGACCGTCACCTTCTGTATCGTGATGTCGGTGTTATTCGCCATCACGAGTTCCAGGTAGGACTTGAGCGACAGCTCCAGGCGGTCGCCGATCACGAATTCGTCCAGACGCAGTG
Source organism: Bryobacteraceae bacterium (assembly GCA_963668605.1). Taxonomy (GTDB): domain Bacteria; phylum Acidobacteriota; class Terriglobia; order Bryobacterales; family Bryobacteraceae. The sequence goes on along the minus strand of OY764903.1, from coordinate 5,931,372 downwards.
GGGGCTTCAACTCGACGTGGTTGGACGGCGTCGAGAAGTGAAAGCGGAAATACGACGGGGTGGGGGCGATGGGTGCGCTAATCTGCGCCTGCATCGAAGATCCCATCAGAAAAAGGCTACCAACAAATCCAAATCGCATGATGACTTTATTGAGCCGCCAGAGCGCACAGGGAACCACTCGAAGGTGTCCCGCCGCGCCGGCCGGCAGCTATTCCTTATTCGTAACGAATGGCCTCAATCGGATCCAGCTTGGCAGCCTGGACCGCGGGATAAATTCCAAACAGAAGACCGATACCGCAAGAAACGCCAAAGGCGACGGCGATCGACGAGAACGTGACATCCGTCTGCCAACCGGCCGCGGCCGCAATTACTTTCGATAGAGTGTATCCGAACACGACGCCAATCAATCCGCCCAGGAACGAGATCAGGACTGCCTCGGTCAGAAACTGCCGGACGATATCGGCTTGGCGCGCGCCGATTGCACGGCGGATACCGATCTCGCGCGTACGTTCGAGCACCGTGGCGAGCATGATATTCATGATGCCGATGCCGCCGACCAGCAGCGAGATGCCGGCAATGCAGATCATGACCACGCTGAAAATGAATTGCGTGCGGCGCTTCTGTTCCAGCAGGCCGGCAGGCACGGTGATGGTGAAGTCGCCGGCGTCCTTATGCGTGGCCGTCAGGATCGCGTTGACCACGTTGGCCGTCTCCACCGAGTCGGTTCCGTTGTTCACCCGGATGTAAATGCCGTCGATCTCATCCTTCAGATAGCTGTTGTTATCCTCGAAACGGCGCATGACTGTGTTGAGCGGAGCGATCACCAGGTTATTCCGATTGGTGACCTCAAGCCCTTCCACATCGCTGTCGGCGGTGGCCTGTTGCGCCAACACGCCTATCACCTGCAACCACGTGTCGTTAAGTTTGACGTATTTGCCCACGGCCGGGTCATAGCCCAGCAGATTGACCTTAGCGGATTCACCCAGTACACAGACCGGCGCCGATCGCGCATTGTCCTCAGCGTTGAAGAAGCGCCCGTCGACAACCTTGAGGCTGTTGATCGTGATGTAGTTCGGTTCGACGCCAATCAGCAGCGGCGGTTCTGAGGCCGTCTTCGGCAACACCTTCAAGGGCTTGAATCGCTTACGCGGCGTCAGCGCCTCGATGCCTTGTACGTTCTCGGAGATCGCGCGAAAATCGCGAAAGCTCATGCCTGGAGAGATTGCGCGGCGGGACTGCAATTCGTTGCGGTCCACCGACTCCTTGGCCTCAATTATGATGTTGTTCACGCCCAGAAGATCGATGTAACTCATCATCTCCTTCTGCGCGCCGGCCGTAATGGAAAGCATCGCCACCACGGCGCCCACGCCGAAGATCATGCCCAGCATGGTCAGCAAGCTTCGCAGTTTGTGCACCAGGAGGCTCGAAAGCCCCATATATACTTCCGAAAAAATTCCAGAGACTCCGCCAGCCATATTTACTTGCCGCCCTTTCCGCCCGACATGCCGCCCATCGGATTTCCACCACCACCCGAGGAAGATGAGTCCTGTTTCTTTTTCTTGTCGCCTGGCTTCTCAAAGGGATCGGCCAGCGCAATGGTTTCGCCGGGCTTCAGTCCCTCACCCACCACCAGCGTCGACTCACTGCGTTTCAACGGCTTCAAGACCCGCTCTTCCCATTTGTTCGGTCCCATTAGCACATAGGCAATCAGCTTGCCGTTCTTTTCAAAGACCGCCTGGTTCGGAATATGGATCGCATTCGGGATCTTCTCGACGATTATTTCGACATCGGAGAGCAGGCCGGGACGGATCAGCACATCCAGTTGCGAATCTTCTTCCGGAGCTGGCGGCAATTTGGCGTTCGCCATGTCTTTTTCGGAAAACTGCCCGCCGCCGAACATGGAGGACAAGCGCGGCATTCCGTCGTCGCCACCGTTTCCGCCTTTACGTCCGCCGCTCCTGCCTTCCGGCCCGCGCGCCAGAATCGTCGGGGGGCCGTCCGCGGCGCCCGGCGCCGGCGTCCCGCCTTTTTTCGCACCCGAGGCGGCCGTCTTGACGCCGGTGGCTTTCTGCACATCGGCCATCAGCTTCGTGCGTTCCTCCGCGGAAAGATCCTGCATGCTGCGGCCCTTGAGCGCCTTCTCCATGGCGTCGCGCACCTTCTTGCGATCCGCTTCGGAGAGGTTGCCGAGGGCGCTGCTTCCACCGCCGCCGCTACGCTTCCCGCCCTTCGACGCAGCCGCGGCCGGTGCGCCGTCCGCACCGTCCCCCGGCATGCCACCGGGCATTCCGTTCATCATCGCCATCGGCGACATCGTGACCGAAGGCGGCTTCTTGCGGTTCTGCTCGGCCGTCGCGAGGACGCGCTTGATCTGCTCTTCGGAAGAGCCGAGTTCCTTCAGCAGCGCGCGCATGTCAATCGAAAACGTAACATCGAACTTCTTGGCCGGGTCCGCCGAGAAGAAATTCGCGGCAGCCGTCCCGCTCATGCTCTTGATCTGGCCGTGGAATTTCTTGTCCGGAATCGCATCGAGGGAGATCATCACATCCTGGCCCTCGTTAAGGTTGGCACGATCCAACTCGCCCACCTTAGCGTTCACTTCGAGTTCGGAGAGGTCGAGCACATCGGCAACCGCGAGACCCGGAGAGACCTGGTCGCCTTCGCGAATATCGGGCAACGCCATGCCGAACATACGCGAACCGCCGAAATTCTGCCGCACCGCGATTAGCCCGCTCATCGGCGCCAGCAGCTTCACCTGACCCAGGCGCTGCTTCTCGCGCGCCATCTCGAGATTCGCCTTATTCTTGCGTTCCTGCAACACGGCCAACTCCGCCTCGGCGCGCACCTGGCGCGACTTGATGTCGCTCTCAAACTGCTTCAGCCTGCGGCGTGCCTCTTCGAGCGTCAGCAGGTTCTTCTGGGCATCGATCTTGGAGATGAGTTCGTTGCGCTTCACTTCGAGTTCGGCGCGTCGCACCGCATAACGGGTGCGCAACAATTCGACCTGATCCTGGTTGGCGCTGATCGCTAGATCGGCTTTCGCCTTCTTGATCTGCTCGTCGAGTTGGTCCAACTCAAGTTCCTTCTCCTCCAGGCGCGAGCGCACCTCGGAGTCGTCAAACTCGACGACGAGATCCTTCTCCCGGGCAAAGGCGCCGAGCGCCGCCAACCGCGTCACCTGCACCGTGCCAAACAGATTCGGCGCAACCAGCGTGGAGGAGCGTACCGCACGCAACTCTCCCCGCGCAAAACTGCGCACCACTACATCGCCGCGCCGGACCTTGGTCGTCGCGACCTGCTGCTGCCGCTGCGGCATCCGTTGAAACAGGCGGTATCCGCCCCACGCCGCGCCGAGGACCACGGCTACAATAATGATTCGAATCAGTGCTTTTTTCATATCGCCGGCCACTGCACGGACCCGGGGCATGCGCCCCGGTCCCTATAATTTTTTCGCCTTCTTCGCTGCTTCCACAGGATTTTCGAGGGCAATCACTTCACCGTCGCGAATCCCCTTCGTCACCACAATCTCGGTGTCGTTGCGCTTGCCGACCTCGATGGTCCGGACCTCAAATTGCCCGCCTTTTTGGATATAGACCGCCGGCTTGCCATTGTGCATGAAACTGGCCCGGCTCGGGATCAGCAAAGACCCGGGCTCGCTCAGAATCACGATCTCGGCGCTCGCGCTCATGCCGGGACGCAGCCGCGGATCGAGGTTCTTCAGCGTCGCGCGCGCCGGAAAGGTCTTTTCCGGATTGCCGTAGCCACGGAAACTCAGCGCCGCGATGGGGCTGATCCAATCGAGATCGGCCGAAAAATCCTTGTCCGGAATGGCGTCCACGCGAATACGGATCTGCTGGCCAAGTTTGATCTTTCCGCGATCAACCTCCTCCAGTTTCAACTCGATGCGCATTTCGGAAAGATCGGGGATCTCCGCGATGGCCGCGCCGGTCCAAGCGCGATCGCCTTCTTTGAAAGGCGGCGGCGAGGAGCCGAACGAACCCGGCGCACGGAAGTTGGGCAGGACATTCACGACACCCTCATTCGGCGCGCGCACGACCATCATGCCCAAATATCCTTTGGACCGGTCCATATCGCGGACAGCCTTATCTTTGCGCTGGTCCAAGCGGTCCAGGTCCGCCTTCTGCGTGGTCTTGTGCGAACTGATCGTGGTCTTCACCTGGCCCAATTCGCCTTCAGAGATACCCACATCGATGCGGTACTTCGCGCCCTCGATCTCGGAAACGATTTCGGCCTTGCTGGCGTCGAGTTTTGCGCGCTCGAGGTTGTAGCCGGACGTCATCAGGTTCATTCCATCCATCTCGTCCGTGATCTTGTGGTTCGCCTTCAACTGCACGATTTCGCTGTCGGCGGTGCGGACCGTAGTCGTCCTTTCGAGATACTGCTGCTCCTGCGACGCGCCGTCGAACTCGATCACCACGTCGCCTCTCCGGATGGGCTTGCCGGATTCGGCTAGCTTCGTGATGCGCGGGTCGGGCACTTGCGGCGCCGTAAGAATGACTGATTTCGTGCTGCGTATCTCGCCGCGCGTCTTGACGCTGATGACGAATTCGCCATTGCGCGCCTTGGAAACCGGCACCTCGACGACGGTGCTTCCCTTATACCGGTACGCCGCGTAGCCGCCGCCCACCGAGGCCAGCGCCACCAGCGTCCAGGCGATATACTTCTTCCGCTGGGTGGCTGCGGACTGGCCAATCCTGATTTTCGGTTTTACATCCTTCGACATCGTGCATCCTTCACAAGAACAAACAACATTTTAGCGTCCACTACTCGGCTGCTGCCAAATTCGGCGAGCGCACTACTCTTTCTGCACCGCCGGGGGACGATTTAAGGCTATCACTTCCGCAGGCTTCAGTCCCGAGCGCACCGCAACCCGCGTGTTGTTGGCGAGGCCCAACTCCACGTCGCGCCGCAACCAACCGTCCGCCTCGCGGACGAAGACAAACGGCTTCGCGGCCTCGGCGTCGCGGAACACGCCCTCCAACGGCGCCACCACGACAGCCTGCTCGGATTCGGCGATCACATCCACGGCGACCGAGAGGTCCGGAATCACGCGCGGATCGAGCTTGTCCAATTTTAGCTTGACCGGAACGTCCTTCACGTAGCTGGCGCGCATGCCGCCCGGCTTCGTCATGGCCCCGATCGAGTAAATGTGCGCCGGCAATTCGAGATCGGGATAGGCGTCGAAACGAACGTGCGCCTTGGAGCCAATCTTCATCTTGTCGATATCCATCTGGCTGACCACCGCATCGATGACCATCGATCGGGTATCCACGATCTGCATATAGAACTGCCCTGGAGACAACTGGTCGCCCTGCTGGATCTGCGCGAATTCGGTTCCTCGAAAAATATCTGCATCACCGTGAGACCGTCGATTGAGGCCTTCGCAATCATCTTGTCGGCGTTGGCCTCGGCGCGTCTCAACTCGATTTGCGCCTTCTTGAAATCCAACTCTTCGTTGCGGATCGCGGAGAGCTCGGAGATCTCAGAAAAAGGCTGAGCCATCTGCAACTGCTTCAGGCGCGCTCTGGCTTCCTCAACGGCCAGCTGCAAACCTACAGTGTCGATTTCGGATCGAACCGGCGTCGTGCGCAGATCCAGTTCGGCCTTTCCTACTGCGCCGCTAGCCGCGTCGATTTCCTGCTGGCGCGCCTTCCGGGAGATCTCCAGGTTCGCCACCAGTTTCTTCATGTCCAGTTCCTGCTGCATCACGGCCGCACGATAGTCGTCCAGTCGCAGCAACATGAACTGCCGGTCGAACTCGGCGATTGTGTCGCCCTTCTTTACAGTGGCGCCGGGCTTGACGAGTTGCTGCAAAATCAGCGCGAAATCGCCGCCGCCGCCGCGGCCGCTGCTCGACGGAATCGAGGAAGCCGTGGAGCCGAGGTCGCCGCCCGCCGCGGCGGCCGAAACCGCCTTAGCAATGGAACTCGACGTTTTTGCACTGCTCGAACGCGAACTGCTGGATTTATTGGTCGCCCGGGAGGTGCCGGAGCCGTCGCCACTACTCGTCGAGGTGTTTGAGCTTTGGACCGCCTGCGAGGATCCGCTACTGCCACTCCGGGAACTGTAGTCACGGCCGTGGTCGCCGCGGCTGCCGTGCAGTTGCGGGGCGATCAACGAGACGAAGTTCTCCGCGGACGTGGTTCCGGTCAGGCGCACCGTGCGATCCACCCCCCCGCCCGACACCTTGTGGGTGCGGATCACCTCTATATTGCTAGCCGCAGCCTGGCGGGTTGCCTGCTTTCGCTGCCAAAGCGAAGCGGCTCCAACCGCCGCGGCGATCAGGACTAGTCCAACGATCCACTTGCGGCTCCCGCCCGACGGGGACCGCTCCGGTCGAGTGGACTCGGGCGGCCGCACCGGAGACTGTGGCGCCGGAACCGTAACTTGGGCGCTTCTCATAGGTGGCTGCATTGTAATCCTTCGCGTCAGCCTTTCTGGTTACCACCGGCAGACACACGTACCCAATAACAAAGTAAAGACGACGCGGCTCCGGGAAAGGTTATCGCCTCTCCGCAGAAAACGACCCGGCTCGGCGGGAGCGGGTCGCGTCATCCAAGCCGAGTCTTCAGTATACCCGAACCGGCCGCCCGCGCCTTGACTTTTGCCGTCCGGGGATCTTATCGTGGTGATTCAGCTTGCGGCTGCCCATGCCGGGCTTGCGCACCAGAACTCTATGCATTCGGACCAAAGCCGGGACTCGGCTGGTGTGGACCAACTACTTGAATCCACGCTGGACAGCGTGGATTCCGCCGAGTCGGCGGTCCTGCTGCTTGCCGGGCAGGCCGGGTTCGGCGAGGATGCGATGCACGAGTTAGGGGTTGCGGTGCGCGAGGCCATGGTGAATGCGGTGGCGCATGGAAACCGCTACAATGCCCGCAAGAAGGTACGCCTTCAAGTCCAGCGGCGGACGAATGGGCTGTGGATACGAATTACCGACGAAGGCGATGGGTTCGATACAAAAGACGTGCCTGATCCCTTGTCGCAGGAAAACCTGCTACGGCAGTCCGGGCGAGGGCTCTTGCTGATTCGCTCGTTTGTGGACGAGTTCCGGATCCAGCCGGCGCAGCCCAAGGGCACCGCGCTGGAAATGATAAAGTATTTGAGTCAACAGCGTTAAGCGCGGGTACGATCGAAAATGAGGAGGCTATTGTGAGCATCAAGTTGACTACCAGACAGGTTGGCGACGTCACGGTAATCGACGCCGAAGGGCGCATCACTTTGGGGGAGGGTTCGAGCTCGTTTCGCGACACCATTCGCGATCTCTCGTCCAAGGGTAACCAGAAGATTCTATTGAATCTTGCGGATGTTTCCTACATCGACAGTTCGGGCATCGGCGAACTGGTCTCCGCCTTTACCTCGGTGACAAACCACGGCGGCCAGTTGAAACTGCTGCATCTCACCAAGCGAGTGCAGGATCTGCTCCAGATCACTAAGCTTTATACGGTGTTCGAAATCTTCGACGCGGAAACCTCCGCGATTCGCAGTTTCATTTAATCGCGGCGGAAAACGATTTGAGCGCGGGGATCCGGCGTGGCTGCGTATTCCCGCGCGAGGTTCCGGCCCGAAGCCTCCCTTGCTATGGCGGATCGCCCTCCTGACAACGCAGCACGCATCCCGTCCCTGCTGATCGCCGACGAGTTGGTTCTGGTCCGGGAAGGGCTAGCCAGTCTTTGCGGGGCATCGGGGCGCTTTCACGTGGCCGCGCAATGCTCTGACGGGGAGCAGGCGCTTGCGCTGATGCTGAAACTGTGCCCCGATCTCGCGATTCTCGATTACGACCTCCCGAAGCTGCACATCTCCGAAGTCGTCCGCAAAGCGCATGCCGCCGGTTCGCCCACCCGGATTGTTGTGCTCTCCGTACGCTCCGACCGCAAGGCCGTGATCGAGGCATTACGCGACGGCGCCAGCGGCTTCCTGCTGAAATCCAGTCTCGTGCGCGAGTTGCTCGATGCCTTACGCCAGGTGCTGGATGGCGGAGTCTATGTCGCTCCCGGAATCGGCATGGACAAGATCTGGAATGCAGACAGCCGTAAGGGCGGCATTGACGCCTTTGAGAGCCTCAGCAGCCGCGAGCATCAGGTCTTCACGCTGCTCGTCGACGGACTGCGCGCCAAGGAAATCGCCGCGCGCCTCGGGGTCAGCCCGAAGACGGTTGATACCTACCGGGCCAGCCTGATGCGCAAGCTTGAGATCAACGATATCGCCGGCCTGGTGAAGTACGCCATCGCGCGGAAACTGACGCCGCCGGGATAGGCCGCCTGCGGGCTCCCGGCGTTGTTGTAGAATCAGGTGTTGGTACCCGCAACACTGCGTTCACTCAGCCACACGCAAGGCCCTGCCGAGCCGCTCCTCGAAATGTCCATTGGTGAGGCCCTTGCCTCGACAGCCCGCAAGTTTCCCGAGAAAATCGGACTGATCGTCCGCCACCAGAACCGTCGCCTTACCTGGAAGGAGATCGACGAAGAGGTCGACCGCACGGCTCGTGCTCTCGCCGGATTAGGCTTGGTCGCGGGGGATCGCGCCGGCGTCTGGGCGACGAACTGTATCGAGTGGGTGCTGCTGCAATATGCCTGCGGGCGCTCCGGCGTCGTCCTGGTCAACGTCAATCCGGCTTACCGCTCGCACGAATTGCGCTACGTTTTGAAGGCCTCCGGGTTGAAGGCTTTGTTCCTGCACGAACGCGACAGCCGGGCGGATTATGGCGCGATTCTCCGCGAATCCCGCAACGGCGACAGTCTGCCGCTGGAGCATGTCGTCTATCTCGGCACGCCGCAGTGGGACGAGATGATCCACGCCGGCGTCGAGCCAAAGAAGCGGAACATCGACGCGGGCGATGTGGCGAACATACAGTACACTTCCGGCACCACGGGCTCGCCCAAAGGCGTTCTGCTCACACATCGCAACCTGCTCAACAACGCGCGCGGCATCTCCTTGTGCCTGAACGCCGGACCCGAAGACCGCATCTGCGCGCCCGTCCCTCTGTACCACTGTTTCGGATGCGTCATCGCCTCGATGGTCGCGCTCGTCAGTGGCGCTACCCTGATTATTCCGTCGGCCCAATTCGACGCGCTCGCCACGCTCACAGCCATTCATGAGGAGCGCGCCACCGCGATCTACGGCGTGCCCACCATGTTCATCGCCGAGTTGGAGCACCCCGAATTCAAGCGTTTCGATTTTTCCAGTCTGCGCACGGGCGTGATGGCCGGAGCGCCGTGCCCCATCGAGACGATGAAGCGCGTGATGACGGAAATGCACTGCCCCGAAATCACAATCTCCTACGGCCAGACCGAGAGTTCGCCTGTGAGCCTGATGTCGCATGTCGACGACAGCGTTGAATTGCGTGCGCAGACGGTGGGCCGAGCCATGCCGAACACGGAGTTGAAGGTGATCTCCACCGTGAACGGCGAGACGCTTCCGACGGGCGAACCCGGAGAACTCTGCGTGCGCGGGTATCTTGTCATGAAAGGGTATGACGAGCAGCCCGAAGCGACCGCGAATGCGATCGACGCCGATGGCTGGCTGCACACCGGCGATCTCGCCATCATGCAGCCCAACGGATACTTCCGCATCCGCGGCCGGGCCAAGGACACGATCATCCGCGGCGGCGAAAATATCTATCCGCGCGAGGTTGAGGAATTCATACACACCCACCCCAGTGTCTCTGACGTCTACGTCGTCGGACTACCGGATGAGCGCCTCGGCGAAACGGTTTGCGCCTGGATTCGCCTGAAAAACGGCGACCACATGACCGAGGAAGACATACGCAATTACTGCCGCGGAAAAATCGCTTACTTCAAAGTCCCGCAGTACGTCCGCTTCGTGGATTCGTTCCCGATGACGATCACCAGCAAGGTGCAGAAATACCTGATCCGGGAGCAGGAGATCCGCGAACGCGGACTGGAACGAGTTGCCCGAATCGAGACCGCCTAGCGGATCTCCCCAAGGAGCGTTGACCATGCCGAAGTTGACACGCAGAACCTACCTGCAAACGCCGATGTCGTTGCTGGCAGGAGGAGTCGCGAGCGCAGCTTCCGAGCCGCTGCGGCGCGCTATGCCCTCCGGCGGCATTAAGCTGGCGGAGTTTTTTTCGCCCGGAGAGGCCGACCGCTTCCGGTTATCGAAACAGATCGGCATCAACCATGCAATCGTAGGCGTCGGCGGCACGTTGGGCAAGGTGCCGCGCGACCGTTACCCCGCCGAGTTGGCGAAGATCAAGACCGAGTTCGGCGCGGCAGGCATGACCATCGCGGGAGTCGAGAGCCATCCGGTTCCGGCTGAAAAGATTAAGCTCGGATTGCCGGGCCGCGACGAGGAGATTGAGAACTATTGCGCCGCGATTAAGGCGTTAGCCCAGGTCGGCATTCCGATGGTCTGCTATAACTTCATGGCCGGAATCGGCTGGTTCCGCACCCGCTCCAACGTCCCAGAGCGCGGCGGCGCGCTGACCACCGAGTTCGACTATGCAACCGCGGAAAAAGAAGGGCTGACGAAATGGGGAGAAGTCAGCGAAGAAAAGATGTGGAGTAACATCGAGTACTTCCTAAAGGCTGTCATCCCCGTCGCCGAAAAGGCGGGCATCAACATGGCCTTGCACCCCGACGATCCGCCCATCTCGCCGCTACGCGGAATCGCGCGCATTCTGACGAGCGCAAAGAATTATCGCCGCGTTCTGGCGATGTCGCCGAGCCCGGTCCACGGCGTCACGTTCTGCCAGGCCAATTTCGTCGCGATGGGCGAGAACGTCGAGGCATTGGCCAAGGAGTGGTGCGCACAGAAGAAAATCTTCTTCGTGCACTTTCGCGACGTCGCAGGACAGGGCCGCCATTTCCGCGAGACCTTCCACGACAACGGCCCCACCGACATGGCGCGCATGTTGCAGGTCTATCACGAAGGCGGCTTCCGCGGACCAGTCCGGCCCGACCACGCACCCACGCTCGAAGGCGAATCCAACGATCGGCCCGGCTACGCGATGGGCGGCAAAGTTTTCGCGATCGGCTACATGAAGGGCATCATGGACGCCCACCACATTCCGTACGAATAGGCGTTACGGTTTCGCGGCTTTCCACCCGGCGTTCAGCAACGCCACTCCGCGCCAGTATACAATCGGAAGCGTTATGCTCAAATCTTTCTTGCCCCTCGCCATGCTGGCGCTCGCCGCCGCTTTCGCACCGAACGCCGCCGCGCAATCCAGCGGTCCCGTTTATGAACTGCGCACCTACACGACGCTGGAAGGCCGGCTGCCCGCGCTGCTCTCGCGCTTCCGCGACCACACAACCAAGCTCTTCGAAAAACACGGCATGAAGAACATCGGTTACTTCGTTCCCGCCGATGCGCCGAGATCGCAGAACACATTGATCTACATTCTGCGGCACGAGAGCCGCGACGCGGCCAAGAAGTCGTGGGATGCGTTCCGCACTGATCCGGCTTGGGTCAAGGCACGCACCGAATCCGAGGCCGGCGGCAAGATCGTGGAAAAGGTGGAGTCCGTTTACATGAGCCCCACCGATTTTTCCAAGTTGAAGTAGGAGAACCCATGAACCCAATCACGCGCCGTGAGTTTGCGGTCGCCACAGGTGCGGCCATGCTGACCGCTAAGAGCTATGCGCAGGTCAAAGGCGCTGGCGAGCGTTTGCGCATCGGCGTGATCGGCTGCGGCGGTATGGCCGGCGGCCACATGAAGCAACTGGTCAAGATACGCGACGCCGAAAACCTGGAACTCGCCGGCGTCTGCGACATTTTCGACAAACGCGCGCAGGCCGCAGCACAGGTCACCGGCGGCAAGATCTACAAGGACTACCGGCGCGTCCTCGACAACAAGGACATCGACTACGTTTTGATCGCTACGCCCGAACATTGGCACTACCAGATCGCCGCCGACGCGCTCGACGCCGGCAAGCACGTCTATGTCGAAAAGCCGATGACCCACACCGCCGAGGAGTCGAAAAAACTCGTCGCCAAGGTCGGCCGCACCGGCCTCAAATTACAGGTGGGCGTGCAAGGCACTTCCGACGAGTCCTATACCGAAGCGTTCAAGCTGGTCAAGTCCGGCGCAATCGGAAAGGTCGTCCTCGCCCAGATCGACTACTCGCGCAACCACATCGCCGACATGTGGGAATACGCGATCGATCCCGACGCCAAGCCCGGCGTCAACCTCGATTGGAACGTCTGGCTCGGCAAGGCCAAGAAGCGCGCCTGGGACCCCTATCGCTACTTCCGCTGGCGTCTCTTCTGGGACTATTCGGGTGGCATCGCTACGGATCTTTTCATCCATCGCGTCACGCGCATAATCAAAGCCCTCGGACTCACGTTTCCGGAATACGCCACCGGCACTGGCGGCAAGTTCGAATTCACCAATAGCAAGGGCGAAGTGCCCGACACCTTCAATGTGCTGCTCGACTACCCCGGCGGGCCCACCGTGCAACTCGTTTCGAGCATGGCCAACGATACGCCCGTACAGCACTTGCTGCGCGGCCACAAGGCCACCTTGGAGTTCACGAATACCGGCTTCACCGTCCATCCGCAGAAACTCTTCGCCAAGGACGTCAAGCCGTTCACTTACAAGAAAACGGGCGCCGAAGACATCGCCCTGCACCACAAGAACCTGCAATCCGCCATCCGGAAAAATACTCCGCTCAACTGCGACTGCCAACTTGGCTACGCCGCAGTAGTCGCCTGCTGCATGGCCGTGGACTCCTACCGCCAGCGCAAATACATGAAGTGGGACAAGGCCAAGGAACGCATCGTCAAGGCGTAAACGGCAGGTCCGCAACCGCTTCGGTAAGGCAGATCGTCGGAGGCAAATGCGACGTCGATGCGCCTCATTCGGATCGGAACTGCCATTCACGCATCGCACGCAGATGATTTTGCGATTGGATTCAATCCGTTGCGGACCGGACTGGATCATTTTTGTTGCTTTTGTTGGTATCAAATGATACCGTCAAGGAGGAGGGATGAGTGATGGCGTCTGTCGTCTGCGAGAATGTTGGATCAATTCTGCCGCAGAGTTGGACCGCGCCGGACACTTTACTAGATACTCGACAAAACAGCGGGATGAGGTTCTCAGAAAAGGCTATCTTGGGCCGTGGTCTCCGGACCGGTCCATCGCCATCGCCAGGGAGCAGGCTGAGAAGGGATTCGCACAGCGCACTCCGAAGTTCAATGATGAAGCGCGTGACAATTTCGGCTTAGTCGGCGAAGATCTTCGGAAGGCGATCTTGAAGATTATGGACGAACTCTCACCTGAGCACTATGCGCCACCTTCCACTTTGGAGGAACCCCCCGGTTATCCGTTCCGGTTCAGATCTAGGCTCTTGGGTAGCGATGTGTATTTCAAGTTCCAAGTAACAGGCACGATGCAGCGGCCGCGGGTTCTGTTCTGGTCGCTTCATCCGCCCCTACATTGATCGTGAGAATTTACTATGAAGTGTTTTAAATGTGACAAAGGAAAATTGACAAGTAAGCTCGCCGACGTGCCTGGAGAAGTTCGGGGCGAGAAGTTCACGGTCCACGCCGAGGCGATGGTCTGCGGCAAGTGCGGTTTTCAAGTTCTGTCCGACGACCAGTCGGATGCATATACAGTTGCAATCTCCGATGCCTATCGGCGAGAGCACGGGTTGCTGACATCCACGGATCTGAAGGCGATCCGAAAGCGATTCGGAATGAGCCAGCAGTCCTTCGCCAAGTACCTCAAAGTCTCTGTGCCGAGTGTGAAACGGTGGGAATCCGGCCTGATTCAGGACGAAGCGATGGATCACCTGATCCGTTTGCAGACAGACCCGAACGCCGCAAGAGAGAACGTGGAGCAACTGGAAGGACTCCTCGGGTTCACGCCTTTGATGGCCGGCCCACAGCAGATCATTTGGTAAAATGAGCGAATCTGCGACTACCACTGTGCAACGCAACTCGGACCTGTAGCCTCGGCGGCGAGCGGGTTGGCGAAAAATGTGGCCGCTCATCTGCGCCGGAAGCCTGCGCGCGCTCCGCAGTGATACCGAAACCCGCGGTGTTCTTCCTGCTGTTAGACTGACCACCATGGCCGTTCAACAATCCCGGAGGCAGTTCGTGGTTGCCCTGGCCGCCGCAACCGGCCGGCCCGAGGGCCCGCTCATCGATACACACATCCACCTCTTCGCCGCCGACCAGGCGCGCTTCCCCTACCACCGTGACGCCGTCTACCGCCCGCCGGCCAGCCCGCTGGAGGACTACATCCGGTTCGCACGGGAAGCCAGGCTCGATCACGCGGTCATCGTTCACCCCGAGCCTTATCAGGACGACCACCGCTACATCGAACACTGCTTCGCCAATGAGCCTTCGCCGGGTTTCTTCAAAGGCACTTGTCTGTTTGACCCAATCTCGCCGCGGACTCCCGCGAGCATCGAGGCGCTCATCAAGCGCAACCGCGGACGCATCGTGGCATTGCGTATCCACGCCACCCGCAAGTCCGGAGAGCCGCCCACGACCGCGGGTGCGATCCGTGACCGCGACCTGCGCAGCCCCGCCATGAAGACGACTTGGCGCGCCGTGCACGACCAGGGCCTCGCCATCCAGGCGCACATCACGCCCAACCACGCGCGCGACCTCGCGGCGCTCGCCGCCGAATTCCGTGACACGCCCGTCGTCATCGACCACCTCGCTCGCGCCGGCCAAGGCGACCCGGCACACTACGCAGACGTGCTCGGGATGGCGAAACTGCCGCGCGTCTACATGAAATTCTCCGGCCTCGAATACTCCTCCAGCCAAGGATATCCGTACAAGGATCTGAAACCCCTCGTGCGGCGCACCTACGATGCCTTCGGCCCAGGCCGCATGATCTGGGGCAGCCTGGGCACGAGCATGGAGGAATTTCAGAAGAACGTCATCGTGTTCGAGGAACTTTTGGACTTCGCTTCCGGATCGGACCGCGCCAGGATCCGTGGCATCAACGCCGCGCTCCTCTTTGGCTTCACGCGCTGAGCCGCTGGCAGCCCGACTGGAGGTAGGACCTTACCCTCATCAAGACTTCCGGGTCAGATCCGTTTGGGTTCTCACCTCCGGCCGCTGCACGCCACGCCGATTTTCCTATTTTCCGAACGATCGCGTATTGGACAACTCGCTCAATCAAAGGATAGCGGCTCGGTGTATACTGGGCGAGATTTGGGAGTTGAAGACGGAAATTCCAACCTACTGTTAGGAGACCAGTTTTGAGATTAGCCTTGTTCTCGTTGCCTCTGATTTTAACGGTGTTCAGCGCGTCCGCTCAGGATCCACGCGGCGCGATTACGGGCACCCTGATGGACTCGTCCGACGCAGCCATTCCTAGAGTTTCAGTTCGGGCCGTGAACTCGGAGACCGGGGTTGCCGCCTCGGCCGTCAGTAACGCCTCGGGCCAGTACCAGCTCCCGTTCCTTCCACCCGGCCAATATAAGGTCACGGCAGAGCTGACGGGATTCAAGCGGTTCGTTCGCGACAAGATCGAGGTCCGGGTAGGCGATTCGGTCGACCTTCCCATACGGTTGGAGATAGGCGCAGTCAGCGAGACGATTGACGTGACGGCTACAACACCCTTGCTCGACACGACCACCTCGTCGCTCGGCCAAGTGATCGATCAGCGCCGGATTATGGAACTTCCGCAGCGCGGGGGCACACCCATGGAACTCACGCTGCTGACGCCGGGAGTGGTGAACTCCAGCGACATGCGCCTGCGCAAGGCTATGTCGCCCGAGGCGGTTTCCCAAATCACCACAGACGGCGCCGGCACCTACAATAACGAATTTCAGATCGACGGCATCAACAACATGGCGGCGGACCGCGGCCGCGGCTATGCCCGCATTGCATTCAGCCCGCCCAGTTCGGCAGTGCGCGAGTTCAAGATGCAGACCACGGCTTATGATGCCAGCATCGGTCACACCATGGGCTCGGTGGTGAATGTCAGCACCGCCAGCGGAACCAACGAACTGCACGGCGAAGTGCATTACGTGCTGCGCCACAGCAAGCTGGATGCACCCAATTTCTTCAACAATAAGGCGGGCACGCAGCTTGGCATTTATCAGGACCATCGTTCGGGCGGCTCGGTGGGCGGACCTGTGTATGTGCCCGGCCTCTATAACGGCAAAAACCGGACCTTCTGGTTCTATGTGTTCGAAGACAACCGTTTCGGCGTGCCGAGACAGACGACCAGCACGGTGCCCAGCGCGGCCGAACGCATCGGAGATTTTTCCGAATTGCTGCGGATCCCCGGCGGCAGCAGCTATCAGATCTACGACCCGTTCAGCACCGTTGCGGCCGCTGGCGGACGCTTCAGCCGCCAACCCATCCCCAACAATGTCATCCCCAGGGCTCGGCTTGATGCTGTCGGCCTGAATTTGGCTGCTCTTTACCCCTTGCCCAGCCAGGCGGGGACCGTCGACGGACGAAATAACTTCTTCCTCTCTAACAAGGCGATCCAGAAGACATCGCAGCACATGCTGCGCCTTGACCACGCCTTCAGCGAGAATCACCGCGCCTTCCTACGGTTGCAGTATGACTTCTGGAAGGAGAACAAGAACGAATCGTTCGGTACCGGCATCCAGGGCCTGTTCTCGAACCGCCCCAACCGCGGAATCGCGCTGGACGACGTAATCGTGATCAATCCCATGCTCGTGCTGAATCTGCGCTATGGACTGTCCAGCACCAAGTGGTGGGAATACCGCCGCTCGCGCGGCTACGATCTGGCCAGCCTGGGCTTTTCCCCCGCGCTTCTCAACCTGGTTGACAAGCAGGCTGCTCCCATTCCCCGTCTTTCGGTAGGCGCTTACACGGCCATCTCGAACTGGGAGAACGGCGACGGCGTGAACGCCAGCCTGACTCATACGTTTTCCGGTAGCCTGACCAGATTGCAGGGCCGGCACTCAATGAAGATCGGCGCGGAATATCGCCTCGAACGCAGCTTTAACGATCGCCATCCCACCGCCATCGTACCGGATTTCTCGTTCGGCACGACCTACACGCGCGGACCGCTCGACAACTCAACAGCTTCCACCATCGGCCAGGATCTCGCTTCCATGCTGATGGGCATTCCAGCAGGCTCAATGGATCGAAACGCGAGTTCCGCGCTCCAGGACAACTTCCTCGGCATCTACTTTCAAGATGACCTCAAGCTGACCTCCAGACTCACGTTGAATATCGGGCTGCGCTGGGAGTATGAGAGTCCGGTAACCGAGCGTTACGACCGGTTTGCAGCGACTTTCGACAACACGGTGTCGAATCCTATCCAGGCGCAGGCGCAAGCCAACTATGCCCGGAGTCCCATACCGGAATTGGCGGCTGCCAACTTCCGGGTGCTGGGCGGTCTCACCTGGGTGAACCAGGGTGGCACCGGCCGCAGCCCGTTCCTCAGCGAAAAGAACAAGTTCATGCCGCGCTTCGGATTTGCCTATCAGGCCGGCGCCAAGACTATCTTGCGCGGCGGCTACGGCGTGTTTTACACAATCAACGGTATCTACGCTACGGTACCGATCCAGACCGGATTTTCGCAAACCACTCCTATCCAGGCGTCCCTCGACAGCGGCCTGACCTATGTGGCCACGACGGCGAGTCCGTTTCCCCGCGGATTGGTTGAGCCCGCGGGACCGGCCGGCGGCCTGAAGACGAAC
This sequence comes from Bryobacteraceae bacterium, assembly GCA_963668605.1. Taxonomy (GTDB): domain Bacteria; phylum Acidobacteriota; class Terriglobia; order Bryobacterales; family Bryobacteraceae. The sequence continues at coordinate 5,913,739 of OY764903.1, read as the reverse complement.
CTCGGGCAGGCGATTTCCTTCCACAACCCCAATCGGGCGCGAGCTTACTCTCAGCGCTGGTCGTTCGGGGCCCAACGAATGCTGCCTTTCGAATTCGTTCTCGACGCCTCTTACGTGGGCAGCCGTAGTACCCGGCTCTCCGTTACCCGCGACTACAATTCGACGCCGGCGCAATACCTCAGCAAGAGTCCCGTGCGCGATCAGCCCACCATCGACTACCTGAGCGCTACGTTCCCGAGTCCTTTCTATGGAATCGACCCGATTTACGGAAAGAATAGCTCCCGCTCGAGCCTGCTGAAGCCCTATCCGGAATTCGGCGACATCTCCAGCGAAGATCCAGCCGGCTACTCCTGGTACCACTCCTTGCAGATGCGCGGCGAAAAGCGATTCTCGCACGGTTTCACCCTGCAGATTGCCTATACCTACTCCAAAGCGATGGAGGCAGTCGAGTTCCTGAATCCCACCGATCCGATGCCGTACGAAAGCCTCTCCACGTTGGACCGGCCGCATCGCCTGGCGGCCAGTGGCGTCTGGGAGTTGCCGTTTGGCAAGGGCCGCTACTTTGGGTCTTCTCTGCCCCGCGCCATTGACACCGTTCTCGGTGGCTGGCAACTCGGCGTGGTCATGAGCCGCCAGAGCGGAGCGCCGTTGGGCTTTGGCAATATACTCTTCGTCGGCGACATCAAGAACATTCCGCTTCCCAAGGGCCAAATGGATGTCGACCGCTGGTTCAATACCGATGCGGGGTTCAACCGCAACACGCGCGATCAGCTCGGCAGCAACCTGCGCACGTTCCCGCTGCGCTTTAGCGGCGTGCGCGGCGACGACCAGAGGAGTTGGGACTTCTCGATCGTCAAAAAATTCGCCTTGCACGGCGAACGCTTAAAACTGCAGTTCCGAGCCGACGTTTACAACGCCTGGAACCAGACGAACTTCGCCAACCCCAACATGTCCCCTACTAACAGCGCTTTTGGCAGAATCACCGCGACCGCCGGAGACGCGCGGAACTGGCAGCTCGGCTTAAAGCTCTCGTTCTGATAGCAGTGAAATGGAGGTCCGTCCGCTCGGCATTAACGGATCGAGAATCGCACGAGCGGACGGTTCTCAGACCAGCGCGGGACTTCGCGAAAGCCTGCTTTGAGAAAGGCGTTCAGAAGTCCCGTCCAAACAAACGCATCCGGCATTGAACCAGCCTTGGGCTCCATCGGATAGCCTTCGACGATTTCTCCGCCGCGTTCCCTGACGAACGCAATCGCGGCGCGCAGCAACTCCACCGAAACATTTTTCCTGCGATAGGCACGCGCCACAAACAGGCACGATACGGACCAGACCGGCGCATCATCGATCGGCTTCAACACACGCGAGCGCTGCAGAAAGCTGTACTCCTGGCGCGGTGCGACCGCACACCACCCCACGGGAACGTCGCCGTCATAGGCAATAATGCCGGGCTGCGAATCTGCATCCACGAGGGCCTTCAGACTCGCGCGATTTGCGTCGCCTTTGTCGCGTTGAAAGTCTGCACGCCGCTTGCGCCAAGCCATGCACCAACATCCACCACACGCGCCGCGACTGCCGAAGAGCAACTCGAGATCTTGCCAGCGTTCCGCCGTGACCGGTTCAAAGTGCAGGTTCATCTTTATGGTCCAAGTGATTCGTTGACGAGCTTGGCTGGATTCCTGGACGTCCCCGAACCAGGAATCTCTTCATCCGTACTGTAACACCCAGCGGTGAAGCGCAATCGGCTGGTGCAAACCGCCGCTCCGGTCGCTGGCACGCCCGGCATTGTAGGCATCTTGGCACCCGAGCACGATCACTCCAAGCACAACATCAAACTGTCTTGGGTGCGCTCTGATTTTGCGAAAATCCAGAAGCTGCCGGCACTACTTCAAGAGCGCTGCACCTACGTCCAGGCGGCCATTGCTCACGCATTTGCCAGCAGCGGACGTTGTCGGTTGCGCGCTTTGTATTATGGCGTCCTTGATGCGTAGCGCCTCTGCCGAACTAGCGGGCTGCAATCCCTTGACCGCTGCATACAAGGCGGCCGCGCCTGTAACGTGTGGCGTAGCCATCGACGTTCCGCTGTACGAGGAATACGTATTGTATGCCGTGGTCGAGTAGATGCCCGACCCGGGCGCAAATATGTCAACCGAAGTCGGGCCGTAGTTCGAGAACGTGGCCCTCGCGCCGCTGCTGGTCAGCGCACCTACAGCGATGATAGTCGGCAGGTCGTAGCTCGATGGGTAGTGTGGCGTGGTGTCATTGTTCAAGCCGATGCCCCTGGAATTCCCGTTCCCTGCGGCGGCAATGAACAAGATCCCAGCATTGCCGGACCGCTGTATCGCGTCATAGAGTGCTTGCGAAAATCCCCCGCCGCCCCAGGAATTGTTCGTCGCCACAATGTTTACGCCCCGGACTGCCTTCAAATCTGTCAGATAATCGAGGGCCTTGATCGCGTTTGCCGTGGTGCCGCCATTCCTGCCCAGAAACTTGGCCGAAATCAGGCCGATGTTCCAGATCACGCCGGCAACGCCAGTAGCATTGCCTCCTTTGGCGCCAATGGTGCCCGCAACGTGGGTACCGTGGTCATCGAGGTTTCCTTTGGTGCGGCCGTCATAAACGGATGAGTCGTTCGCATCGAAGTCCCATCCATAGAGGTCATCCACAAACCCGTTGCCGTCGTCATCGAGTCCGTTGTTGAATTCCTTCGGATTGCCCACTTGCCCTAAGAGATCGGGGTGAGTGTACTGTATGCCCTCGTCGATGACTCCCACGTAAACCTTTGCCCGCCCATTCCCGGTGTTCCCGGCGGCCCAAGCGCCTGCGGCGTTGCTGCCATATGGGTTGGCCGGCGACGTAGACGACCCGTACATCCCCCATAACTTGCCATCCAGGAAATAGGGGTCGTCGACGATGCCCTGGTGCGTGTAGATCCAATTCGGTTCGGCAAACTCTACGGCCGGATCGGCTTCCAGGTTTCGCTTGGCAGCGGCAGGAGGCAGATCCGGTTGATGCCGCACCAGGACCAGGTCTCCGCGACCGTCATGCCGCCGATTGCCCGGCAGAACGTCGTCTCGCATCTCTGCATTCGCCCGGCCGAGAGCCCGGGTCTTGTCGGCTGCACTGGCAGACGCCTTGAATTGCACCAGCAACTCGCCAGGAATGGAAGACTGCGCGATCAGGCCGATTGGCCACAACAGCCCGGCACCGATGAGGGTGAGAATCGTTTTTCGCATTTGTGCACTCCGAGTAAACGGCTCCGAAATTGATCGAGTCGATTATACACCCGCAAAGGGATTTAAGTGCGCAAAAAGGCGTCGACCAGCCTGGAGGACGGCTCTGAACTCCGGAACCTGGACTGGAGCAAACAGTATTCTATGCGGCTCTTTAGTGCCCAACCCAATGCTGCCCGCGGCGGCCTTCTGTGAGCATTTGATGGAAGACGACAACAAGAAGTACTACGAGTACAACCAATATAAAAACTAAACCCATACATCTCTATTATCCCCCAAACGCGCTCGTTTGGGGTTCTGGGACGGTTCTGGATCCCTGGGATTCCGGGACCGCCGTCCCAGAACCCCAGAACCCAACGACCGCAACGGCACAATCGGACCCGGCGCTCCCGCAATTCCCACACCCAGCTTCGTACAAATCACAGCAGTCCAAGATCCGTTGAACCGGCTCATCAACTACGCCACGTGCCACTCGTCGAGGGGCGCTCTCAAGAGGGGCAACCAGCAATGGTCATCCCACCCCTGCCCGGAACCCGGTCGATGGCGAAGCCCATGGCTGGACATTGGCCGACGCAACTGCAACCAGCAGAAAGGAGCGGCGGCTGAGGCCTTGATCTGTCATGATGGCAGCATTGCGTAGCAGGAGGGCTCGATCGATGACACCTGAGCGATGCAGATTGCTGGAGCCTGCAAAAGAAGGGCCTTCGTGGAAGTTGTGGGGACCGTATCTCAGCGAGCGTGAGTGGGGCAATGTCCGCGAGGATTATAGCGTCGATGGCGATGCCTGGAATTACATCACGCACGACAGCGCGCGCAGCCGGGCGTACCGCTGGGGCGAGGATGGAATCGCCGGAATCAGTGATGATCAGCAGCGGCTCTGCCTGGCGATCGCACTCTGGAACGGTCGTGATCCTTTCCTGAAGGAGCGGCTTTTCGGGCTCACAAACCCTCAAGGTAACCACGGCGAGGACGTCAAGGAACTCTACTATTACGTCGACGCTACACCGACCAACTCCTGGCTGAAGATGCTTTACAAGTACCCGCAGTGCGCATTTCCCTATGATCGTCTGCTGGAAGAAAATCAGCGGCGCACCCGGCTGGATCCGGAATTCGAAATTCTCGACACCGGCGCCTTCGAAGACAACCGCTACTTCGACGTGTTGGTTGAGTATGCCAAAGCGTCGCAAACGGACATCCTGATGTCGGTTACGATTCAGAATCGCGGACCGGAGCAGGCTACCCTGCATGTGCTGCCACAGCTTTGGTTTCGAAATACGTGGTCGTGGGGTTACCCGGGAGAAAAGCCCACGTTGACACTCGCGGGCAACAACGCGGTCTACGTGCAGCACAAGGATCTCGGCGAATATGTATTCCACGCAGAAGAGCCGGCTGATTTCCTGTTCTGCGAAAACGAATCCAATCCGCGCCTTTGGTCAGACAAAGTGGCCTCCGGGCATTTCAAGGATGCGATTCATGAGTACGTTGTGCACGCTGATACAAGCGCTGTTAATCCGGCGCACACTGGCACGAAGATGGCTGCGCACTATCAGGTTGATGTCCCTGCGGGAGGCGAACGGCGGCTGCGCTTCCGGCTCGCGGCGAGCAGCGCGACACCATCGTTCGACGACTTCGACGAAAGTTTTAACGCACGACGCAGCGAAGCCGACGAGTTCTATGGGGAGTTGCAGAAAGATCTGCGCGACCCGGATAGTCGCAACGTGCAGCGGCAAGCCTTTGCGGGCATGATCTGGAACAAGCAGTTTTACTACTACGATGTTCCGCAGTGGCTGAACGGAGACCCTGCCTATCCGCCCCCGCCTGAGCAGCGCAAGCATGGCCGCAACCACGAGTGGGTTCACCTGAACAACGCCGACATCGTCTCCATGCCGGATAAGTGGGAGTATCCCTGGTATGCAGCCTGGGACCTCGCATTTCACACGCTGCCGTTCGCGCTAATCGATGCCGAATTTGCCAAAGAGCAACTTATCCTGATCACGCGCGAATGGTACATGCACCCGAATGGACAATTGCCCGCGTATGAGTGGCAATTGAACGACGTCAATCCGCCGGTGCAGGCATGGGCCACGTGGCGCGTGTTCCAGATCGATCGCAAGCAACGCCGGCGTACAGCCCCGAAAGATCCCGGAGACCTCGCCTTCCTGGAACGCATGCTGCACAAACTCATCATCAATTTCACATGGTGGGTGAATCGCAAGGACGCCACGGGCAGGAATATTTTTCAAGGCGGATTTCTGGGCCTGGATAACATCGGCGTGTTTGAGCGCAGCGCGCCGCTGCCCACTGGCGGCTACCTCAATCAGGCCGACGGTACCAGTTGGATGGCGATGTACTGTCTCAACCTGATGAGGATCGCGCTCGAACTGGCGCAGCACAACCACGTCTATGAGGACATGGCTACGAAGTTTTTCGAGCACTTCCTTTACATCGCACAGGCCATGACCAACATCGGCGAACAGGGTATCGGATTGTGGGATGACACCGACGGGTTCTTTTACGATGCGCTGAACCTGCCGGATGGCCGTATCATTTCACTGCGTGCACGTTCGATCGTGGGTCTGATTCCGCTGTTCGCGGTCGAAACATTGGAGCCCGAGTTACTCAGTAAAGTGCCCGGGTTCGCGGGACGCATGGAATGGTTCCTGAACTATCGACCGGATCTGGCGAAGTTGGTTTCGCGTTGGCATGAGCCCGGCATTGGCGATCGGCGGCTACTTTCCTTGTTGCGCGGAAGCAGGATGAAGAAGCTGTTGCGGCGCATGTTGGATCCGGCGGAGTTTCTTTCTGATTACGGCGTGCGCGGCCTGTCGAAGCGCTACAAGGACAATCCATATGTTTTTACGTGGGACGGCGCGAGCATCAATGTTGCCTATGAGCCCGCGGAATCGAGTTCCGGCTCCTTCGGAGGCAACTCGAACTGGCGTGGGCCTGTGTGGATGCCCTTGAACTACCTGATTGTGGAATCGCTTCAGAAATTCCATCATTACTACGGCGACGATTTCAGAATTGAATGTCCCACCGGATCCGGCAAGTACGTCAGCATTCAAGACGTGGCTTGCGAATTGACCCGGCGGCTTTCATGCCTGTTCCTGCGCGACGACGGAGGACAGCGGCCTTGCATGAAAACATCTCACGACCCGCACTTCGATGATCATCTCCTGTTCTATGAATACTTCGACGGCGACACCGGCCGCGGCGCCGGCGCCTCACATCAAACCGGCTGGACCGGTCTGATAGCGAAATTATTGCAGCCTCGCTCCTGATGACAGGAGCTTTGTCTGTCGGGCCGATGCGCTTCAGTTCTCGCGTCATAACTTGTGATAGCGTTGCCGCGGGATACAGTTGATGGTTTGTATCATTTTGACAATCACTGCTGTCCAAATCAGCGGAGCGCGTGGAAGTGTTCGCTCACGTTGTACAGTGCCGCGAGCGCCAGCGACCGGAGGCGAAGATACTTCAATTATTGGCAAAAAGCGGTGGAATCGCAGCCTCCGGTCGCTCGCGCTCGCGGCACCGTTATGAGATATGGCCTCGCGTGTGGCGATCCGAATGATGCAGATGCGTTCACAGCAATAAGAGGGCTCTCTCTTGTTGCTAACGGGAAGTCGTAGCGCTCGCTCCGCACCTCATGTGCTTCGAACTCGTCCGCAATCACGCTTGACAAAACCCCTGAGCGCAACGAAGCTGATGGTTCTTCGCACCTCGTCCACGCGATATCGCCGTTTGTGATCGGGCTGCAATTGACGCGAATTCCGAATTAGTTTTACCATCACACACGATGAGAATACAGTACAAAACAGCATTCCTATTTCCACTGGCCCTGGCACTTTTCGGCGCGGAAGACGTTCGTATTACTACAGGCCCTTACCTTCAGAGCCCATCAGAGACGTCGATGACGGTCATGTGGCTTACTAGCCGGAACACGACCGGTTGGGTCGAATACGGAGAGGTCGGATCGGCACTGAAACAAGCGGCTGACAGCCATCACGGACTGATAGACGCGAATGAGCGAATCCATCGCGTGACGCTCAATGGCTTGAAACCGGGCTCGGCCTATCGTTACAAGGTGCTGTCGCGCGACATCCTGAGTTTCGGAGGCACCAAATTGCAGTATGGGAAAACCGTCTCCAGCGGTGAATTCGAGTTCCGAACTTTCGATCGCGGGAAACGCGAATTCTCGTTCCTGGTTTTCAACGACATCCATCAGAACGAATCCGTGCTACCCGACATGCTTGCAGCGGCCGGCTCGGAGCCCTATGACTTTGTGCTGCTGAATGGCGACATCCTGAGCCAGATCTCCGACGAGGGCCAGATCACCGGAATCCTGGATAGTGCGGTCAAACTGTTCGCTTCACGAATTCCCCTGATATGGACCAGAGGGAACCATGAAACGCGGGGGCCGTACGCCCGCATGTTGCCGAAGTACATTGCCCTTCCGTCCGACTCGTTCTATTACTCCTTCAACCATGGTCCCGCCCATTTCACGGTTCTCGATACCGGCGAGGACAAGGCCGACTCGGACGTGGAATATGGCGGCTTGGCCGATTTTGAAAGATATCGACGGCAGGAGCGCGAGTGGTTGGCCGGAGAAGTTCGCACTCCCGAATATCGAAACGCCCGTTATAGGATCACGATTTCGCATATGCCCTTCCCGGAAGCCACCGGACGCTGGAGCGGCATGGAGAACGCATTCCAGAATTTTGGGGAACTCCTCAACGGAGCCGCCCCGGACGTCATGATCGCAGCCCACAAGCATGTGGCAGCGGTAGTCAAACCGGAGCCGGGGGCCCGTCACAACTACCCGATTGTCCGGGGCGGCGGACCGACTCCGGAGAACCGTACGGTGATCCGCGTGCGAGTGAAACCCGGCTTGATGAACGCTGAGATTCTGCGGAACGGCGGCGAAGTCTTCGCTCGCTGGGAAGTCCGTAAGCCGTAGCGAGCGCGCAATCCACATTCGCGTGCGATCCGGAACTTCATCAGCTTCGTCTCGAGGGTTTTCGCGTCTCTTACCATAGCGGCAGCGCGCCTGACGGTCGGGGCGTCTTCACGCCCTGTAAAATTCTTTCTTTAACGTTTCCAATTACTTAGTATTTTCGCCCCTCAACTTCTGTAAACTGACCAGCTACAATTCCACAAAGAGCAACCATGTCCCTGCCCAACCCGGAAGCCAAATCGCGCGGCCCCAAAAGGCCCTCAAAAACGGACTTTCCCATGCTCGACAGCGACCCCAAAATCACAAAACAAACCCAATGGTCCGTTCATTTTGTCAATCGCCCAACGACTCCTCCACCGGCTTCTGCATCAGTCCCGCAATCTTAAATTGAATCTATACCTTTCGGTCTTCTTATACCAGATCCGCTTATACTAGTAGATATGCCTTACCAAATCGTGGTTTGCGGCAGCATCGTGCCGGACCCTTTGCAGACATTGGAGCCGGTGGCGACGCCGACCGGGCCCGCTTTGAAAAACGAGATGATGTTGCCTGCCGTGCTGGACCCCTGGGCCGGACATGCGCTCTTCGAAGCCGCGAACCTCGCGCGGAAAGCGCCTGGCAGCAAGGTTTGGCTCGTGAGCCTGGGACCCAAGGCCAAGCTGCAGCAGGTCATGATGACCGTCGCCCAGAAGGTGCCCTTTGAACTGGTCGCACTCGATGGACCGGCCAGCGGCTTCACGGACGCCTATGAGACCGCCGCCGCGCTGGCCGCAGCCATCGAAGCGATTCCCGGTCTCGACAAATCGCAGTTGCTTCTGTTTGGCGGGTGGGAGTCCGCCGGGCGCGCCGCGGGTGCGACGCTGCAGGCCGTCGGCGAACTGCTCGGCATCACGGACCAGTTTCAGGGCGTGGACGAACTGACCATTTTGGAGAGCGGCGAACTACGCATCCTCGAACGCGTCGAAGGCGGCAAGCATCAGGTTTCCGTATGCGCCGGGGCACCCGCACTGCTCGGTTGGGCTACGGGCAACCTGCCGGAACCGCGCAACAATCCCCAGGTCGGCATGGCCAACATGCGCACGGTCATGCCCGCGTTGCAGAAGGCCAAGCCCGCGCCGGTCGGCGCCGCCGGAGTGACCTTCGTCAGTGTTGCGTTGCCCAAGCAGCAGCGCGAGACCAAGGTGCTGAAGGACATGTCAACGGATGAGATCGCGCGCGACATCGCCGCGTGGATCAAGGAATAAGGAGCGCGACTCATGGAAACAATTCTCTTTCTCGCCCATACCGAAGCGGACGGAACACTTGCGAAATCCGCGCTGGAGGCGCTCGCCGCCGCAAAGGAGTTGCCCGGAAAGTTGCTGGCCGGGCTGTCCGGCGCCGCCGCTCAACCCATTCTCGAAGAGACGCTGGCCGTGTGCGGCGCCGAGTTCGCACAGGCGCGATACTCTACCGACGCTGCTGCCGCCGAGGCTCTTTGCAAAGCATCCGGGGCGACCATCGTGATTGCGCCACAGACTTCGCGCTGGGCCCGCGTGTTGCCCGGGGTCGCGCAACGCCTGGGCGGCCGCACCGATACGCACGTCACCGGAATCAACGTGCAGGACGGCAAGATCACGATCAACCGCTGGTACTACCGCCAGCGCATGGAAGCGGAACTGGGACGGACCCAGCGGCCCTGGATCATACTGCTCGAAACCGGCTGCCGCGCGCCGTTCGAGGGCGCCTTCGCCACACAACCCGTCAAGGCGCTGAGCGTCGATGCCGGCGTGCTCCGCACGCAGGTCTCCGGCATTCAGGCGCCCGCGACCGACGAGCAAACGATCCGCCCCGAAGCCGAACTGCTCTTTGTGACCGGCGCGGGCTGGACTAAGAATCAGCGTGACGGAAAGCCACATCTGGAAGATGCCGAAAGGCTGATCCTCGGCTTCCTGCACGCGACGCAGTCCTCGCTGGGCAGCAGCAAATCGCTGGTCGATCTGAGCGGCGAAGGCCAACAGGTACTGCGCTTCCTTACGCATCTCAATCAGGTGGGACAGACCGGCTCGACGCCCAGGCACGCCAAGGGTCTGTCTACGTGTTGCCACGGCGAGGAGCCGCATGTGGTCGGCTGGCGCTTCGTCCGCGAACGCCGCGCCGTGAATCTCGATCCCAACTGCGGCTGGGCGCGCGGCAAAGCCGACGTACTCTACGTCGCCGACGCCTTCGAGGTGATGGAGAAGCTGAACGCTCTGTTGAGCTGATGTAATCCGACCGCGTACTAATGCTACATTCGTGCTCATGTGGCACGACATGTTTTCGCTCTCGCTTCCGGTCGCTGAGAAGATTCTGCGGCCGGTACTTGTCTATCTGTTCCTCGTTGTGTGCTTGCGGATATTCGGCAAGCGCGAGTTAGTGCAACTCAACCCGTTCGATTTCGTTGTGCTGCTCTCGCTGGCGAATACGGTGCAGAACGCGATCATCGGCGAAGATAACTCTTTGCTCGGCGGACTGATCGGCGCATTCACATTGCTCATGCTGAACTGGCTCGTCCTGCGGTTTCTGTTCCGTCATCGCCGGCTTGACCAGATCGCCGCGGGCGAGCCGACAAAGCTGATTGAAAACGGGGAAGTCAACAAGGCCGCCTTGGCGCGCGAATTGATGTCGAACGCCGACCTGCTGACCCTGGCCCACCGCCAGGGCTTCCAGAGATTGAAGGAGATCCGCACCTGTGTGCTCGAACCGGGCGGCACGATCTATATTGAAGCGAAGGAGCCGCATCCGGACGAGGTACGCCACGCCGATTTGATGGCGCGCATCGACCGGCTCAGCCTCCAGATTCAGGAGCTGAAAGGCCATCTGCCTGCCTAAGGCGGTTCCCCGATATCAGCACATGTGGCGCTTGCGGGATAATGTGTCTATGCGTACTTCAATACTGGCCGGTCTGCTGCTGGCCGCCGCGGCATGGAGCCAGGAAGCCAAGGCTCCGGAACTGACCGGCGAGCAGATTTTCGAGAAGTCGATTGAAGCGACCGGCGGCGCCGCTGCGCGGGCAAAGGTCAAGAGCAGTATAGTGAAGGGCCAGATGGAACTGGGCGCTCAGGGCATGCGCGGTTCTCTCGAGATCTATTCCAAGGCGCCGAACAAACGCCTCACCATCACACGGATCGAAGGTATGGGCGAGATGAGTCAGGGCTTCGATGGACAGAACGCCTGGGCGAAAGATCCGGCGGGCAACGTGCGCGACGTGACTGGGCCGCAATTGAACGTGATCCAGAGGGAAGCTGTCTTCAACGCCGACCTGCGCTGGAAGGAACTCTACGAAAAGATGGAGTTGCAGGGCAAGGGCAAAGTTGACGGTAAAGATGCCTACGTTGTGAAACTCACGCCCAAGGCCGGCGCCCCGATGGTGCGCTACTACGACGCGGAGAGCTTCCTGCTGCTGCGCAGCGACCTCACTGCCAACGGGCCGCAGGGCGAGTTCACGCTGAAGACCATGGTGAACGACTATCGCGAAGTGGACGGCGTCAAAGTCGCCTTTCAGATGACGCAGCAGTTGCCAATGGGCACGATGGGCATGCGCATCGCCGAAGTCAAAAACAACGTCCCGATCGACGACGCGATTTTCGTGAAGCCGGCAGCTGCGCCGGCCCCCGCGGCCAAGTAGCGCGGACCAGCCTACACCACATCGCCAAAGTTTTTCTTCAGCTTCTGGAAGCAAGCGTGACCCAGCAGGCAGACAACGATCGAGATCGCGTATAGCTTCCACAGCGCTGCGAATTCCGGCGGGTGGTTTTCGAGGAAGATGGCGCGGTAAGCGCGCACAAGAATATAGACCGGATTCTTGCCAAGCACCGGCAGCGCGGCCGCGGGGAGTTGCTGCTCGGGATAGCAGATCGGCGTCACAAAGAACCAAAGCGTGAGCAGGAAACCCATAATCTGTCCGAGGTCGCGCAGGAACGCGCCCAGCGCAGCGAGAAACCAGGAGAGGCCGAGCGTCAGCAGGACCTGTGGGACAAGCAGAACCGGCAGCCAGAACACTGTGATGGGCACACGCTCGCGCGCAATGATGATCCCGGCGATGAAGAACACAAGTGCGATCGCTTGTGTGATCAGCGCGGCGAGCACCTGCGTGACCGGCACGATTTCGATGGGGAAGCGTAATTTCTTCACGAAATTGCGATGCTCCAGCACGGCCTGCGGCGCGCGCGCCAGCGCTTCGCTGAACGGAAGCCAGGGCATCATACCGGCGAGGAAGTAGAGCACGAAACCGGCCGGTGAAGTGTCATTGGCAAAGCGCGTGTTCAAGACAAGGCCGAAGACAAAGGCATACGTGAGCATCAGCAGCAGCGGATTCAACACCGCCCAGAACATATCGCCGACGGAGCCGCGGTAGCGTCCGTATATGTCGCGCCGTACCATCGAGCCGATCAAGTGACGGTTGCGGAGAACCGTTTGCAGCGGGCTGGTGAAGACGGACTTCAGCCAACGCGGCAAGCTTTCGCGGCGCAGCGCGCCGAGCGTGGTGACGCGGCTGCGTTCGATCGACACACCCGTCTCCGTAACAGCGGCATCGACCGCCACGAGATTCCAGCCCTTCATGTAAGCCCAGCCGGCTTCGCCGAGCACGGGAGAAAGATAGACGCGATAGGCACCGCGTTGCGCTGGAAGTTCAATGCGCAACTCAACCTCCGCCGCGCCGCCCGCGGGCACATCTTCCGAGAGTGTCTGCCACTCTCCTTCCGAGATGAAGACGCCCGAGCGCGGGTCGAAGATCTGCCAACCGACTGCGAATCCGTCCGCGCGCACCCATGCCTTCTTCGAGCGGTTTTCGATGCGGCAGTGCAGCAGCACGGCGCCGGGTTGCACTTCGGTCCGAATGCCGCTGTAACGAATGCTCATACGCCTCCGCTGTAAAGCCACGCCGGAAATCGTTGGCGGAGCGGGCCGGTCTTGCGGCCCACCGCGTAGATACCGTCGCCACGCAGTTCGGTCGATAGCAGATAGTGATCGAGAAGGTGCGTCACCCAGGCCAGTTCCGGTTTGGGCTCTTCGCGGAACGGTCCGGTCTCCAGCAGCGTCGATTCGAAACCAGCATCGAGCAGCAGCAGCAGAATCTCTTTCGGTGTGTACTCGCGGTTATGGCGCGCCTCCGTCTCTTCGCCTGCGGACGCGGGCCGGATGTAGGCCGGGAAAAAGCCGGGATGGTAGCCCTGCAAAATCGCGGAGATCGCGCGCAGCGAGCCGATGTTCGGAGTGGTCAACACGAGATGTCCGCCGGGCTTCAGAATGCGATTGATCTCGGCCATCATAAACATCGGGTCGTCTACCAGGTGCTCAATCAATTCGCCGCACAATACCGTGGCGAAGTGCTCGTCCGGATATGGGAAGCGGTCTTTCTCGGCGTTGAACAGATCGACTTCGCACTCGAAAGTCTCACCGTCGAGCGACGTGACGCGGCGCTGGTCGGTGGTCCCGGCGGGGCCGTAATAGCAGCCGCGCACTTCGCCATACCCCAACCGGGAGTGTAACGCCGGCGTGATCTGGAGATAAGCTCCCATCTCGAGAACGCGATCTCCGGCGGTGCCCGGCGGAGTGATTTCGAGCGTACGCCGCAAGCGCGTGAGATGGGTGTCGAGATAGATCCGAGCCTCGCCCGGCGGAGCCCAACTACGCAGATACTCCGGTTCGACTGGGCGCTCGGCCGGGAGCGGCGGTGGGCCGGGTGTTTCGGCTCCCGGAGCTACCGGGGCAGGCGTTGGCACAACAATGGGAAAACTCTTTGCGGGAGAACCTTCGACTACCGCCTTCAGGAAATCCGCATACAAGTGCGCCACACAATCCCAGTTGCAGCGTTCGGCCACCCAATCGCGTGCACGCCGGCCCAACTCGCGCGCTGCTTCAGGACGCGACACGAGCAAATTCAAGTACTCGAAGAGCAGATCCTCTTCCGAGGCATCCACAGACGCCTTGAGGCAAACCTCATCCGGGAACTCGCGAAACGATCCGACGTCAGAGACCACGACGGCTTTCCCCAAACCCATGGCGCGCAGCATCGTGCCGGAGCTTTCGCCCACGGTGGGGTAGCGCAGATTGAGTACGATGTCGCAGGCAGCGAGGTAGCCGGTGAAATCCTCGATCGGCGTGAAGCCAAGGACGCGCACGTGAGCCTGCAAGCCGAGCGTGGCGAGCATCGAATTGAGCGGAAGATCAGGATGCGGTTCGCCGACAAGGATCATCTTCGCATCCGGTTGCAGGCGGACCACACGGCGGAAGGCGCGCAGCGATTCGGCGATGCGCTTGTACGGTTTCAGGTGGCCGAAGATGCCGACGAGCGGAGTTGAATGATCGAGGCCCAGGCGCTGGCGAAATCCGAGGCGGTCGCCTTCGGGGAGCCAGGCGCCGTGCGGAATGCACGCAATGGGCCCGTCGAAACCAGCCTCGCGCAGCTTCGCTTCAACGAAACGGCTATGCACGATCAGCGCCTTGGAGCTATGCAACAGGCGGCGCAGCATCGGAACGCCGTCGTAGTCGGGGCCGATTTCAAGACGGCGCACACGCTGTCCGAAGGCCAGCGCGCTCGCACCGCCATCGTAGTCCAGTTCGGCCAGGTAGGCATCCCAATCACCGCGCTTGATCGTGATCTCGGCGAGCAGGTGATGCAGGTTAGCTTCATGCACGACCGCCACGCCAGGGTTTTCGAGAGCGGCGCGGTAGACGAATTCGTGATGCGAGTTGTTGCCGATCTGGTACAGCGCGATATCAAAGTCGGCGGCATCGAAACGTGCGGGCGCCGCGGAGAAGACCTCAGTCTGCACCAACCGTGAAAGCGGTTCGAGCAGCGCCACGGAGTAATCGGCGATGCCGCTCTTCGATGGCGGCAGCGGAGAGAAGAACGCCACACGCATGGTCAGCGCGCCAGCTCCATGGCGATGGTTCCGACGACAAAGGGAACCTTAATCAGCAGCGGGCTACGCACCAGATCGCGCGCGAAGAGCATTTCGAACTTCGCTTCCGTGGCGGGCCCTTTGATGGTGCCCACCACTTTGTCGGCCTCCACCATGGCATCGCCGGATCGGATAGACTGCGTCCCGGCGGCGTCGAAGCGCACCTGATAACCGGCGCCATAGAACACCGGCTGCGAGGCCGGGATACGGCCAGCCTTCAATTCTTGCCGCGCGAAAAACAGAAACGCCAGCGGATCCTTGGCGCAGGCGGGCGTGGAGATTTCGGACTTGCCGCCATCCGTGGTCTGGCGTGTGGCCGTACGTTTTTTCGCATCGAACGAGATCTTCTCGCTCGCCTTGCGCTTACCGTGGACTGCATTCTTTTCGAACGCGACGGAGCAAAACGCCGTCGTGGCCTGCGAGATAAAATGATCGGTCACCGGAAAGCCGGGGACGCCGGCATCGAGTCGAAGCTCGAAGCGCCATTGCTCCTCGCCCTCGGGTGTCTTATCCTTTTTCGCACTCAGAGTCGCGACGCCCAAGCCCAGACCGCTGGGCCAGTAGTTGACGGCATACGGCAGGACCTCGGCGGCGCTCTCGACGGCCGCAGGTTTCGCCTGGGCGAACGCGGTCGCCGCCAGGCCGAGAGCGAGAGCGAGAACAATCGTCACAAGTTTCATGAGCGTGATGCCGTAATCGGGCGGACGCTGCGGGCCGCGAGGTTGGAACTGCCGGCGACGTCGTAATAAACATCCAGCGTCTTGCGGGCCGATTGCTCCCAACTGAATTGCGTCGCCCGCTGCAAGCCAAGGCGTTCCATGCGTGTGCGCAATCCGGCGTCGAGCAACAAGTCCGACATGGCGCGAGCCACGGCTTCCGTCGAGGCGGGATCGAAGACCAGAGCGGCGCCGTCGGCCACTTCGAGCATAGCGGAGGTCCTGGAACAAGCCACAGCGCGCCCACAGGCCATCGCCTCGAGAATCGGGATGCCGAAGCCTTCATAGAACGAGGGGAACGCAAAAAGATCGCACGCGCCGTACAGCTGCAACAACTCGTCGTCGCTGACAAAGCCTGTGAAGTGCACGCGGGGACCGATGCCTTCGGACTCCGCGGCGGCGCGGACTTTTGCGGCATAGGCGGTCTGCTGGCCCACCAGCACGAGATGATGCGGAAAATCCGGATGTGCGCGCAGCATCGCCGCGAAGGCGCGCACCAATCCCACCTGATTCTTGCGGATCTGCACATCGCTAACCATCAGTACGAATGGTTCCGGGATGCCAAATCTGGCGCGCACAGACTCCCTGGCGGTCTCGCGCGCTATCGGACGGAAGACGGGCGAAACGGCATACGGAATCGCCACGACGCGATCGGGATGCAATCGATAGCGGCGTATTACCGCTTCGCGCGAAAATTCGCTCGGCGTGAGCACCCTGGCGGCGCTGCGCACGGTACGCTCGACGGTGCAGCGCAATTGCAGTTGCCGCGACCAACTAAAAAATTCGGGATGTTCGAGAAAGCTGACGTCATGCACGCTCACCACGACGGGCACCGGACAGCCCAACGGCGCGGTGTATTGCACATGCAGGAGGTCCGGACGGTCGATGCGAAGCTGCCGCGAAAGGTCCAGGCCGAGCCGCAGGAATGGGTTCTGCGCAACGCGTCGAACCTCAATATTTGCAGGCACTTCGGCGTTCGCTCCGCTCTCTGACAGGTAGGCGATAAACTCCGAGCTTTTGTCTAGCGAGGCGAACCCGCTCAACAGGTTGCGAATGTAGACTTCGTTCCCCGTTAAGTGCCGCCCAATGGCGTGAGCGTCAACCGAAAAGCGCATGCAACCTTTCCAGTATAAGTATAGAAGGTCGCAACGTGCGGCAGGGAATCAGAAGCCCGCCTTTTCGAGGCACGGCCAAACGGCGCGCCAAGTAAAATTGCGCTCATAGAAAGCGCGCCCCGCAGCCCCGAGCACGCTACGCCGGACGGGATCGTCCAGGAGTTCGAGAACGCGCTCCGCGAACTCGGCCGGATCGCTGGCGATCAAGAGATGCTCGCCCGGTGTCGCGCCGAGCCCCTCGGCTCCGAACGCAGTCGAGACGACGGGAATGCCGGCGGCCCACGCCTCGAGGATCTTCAGGCGGGTTCCGCTGCCGGAGATCACGGGGACAACAGCGAGCTTGCTGCGGGCCATTGCGGCGATTGCGTCCTCGACTGGCCCGGTCAACTCCACATTGGAATCTGCGCGAACGCTGCGCGCGATGCCGTGCGGATTCTTCCCGATCAGACGCCACACCAGAGCCGGACGCCGCGCTCGAAGCAGCGGCCAGACCTGCGTGTGAAAGTAGTTCACCGCATGCACGTTGGGCAAGTACTCCAGGTTCCCGGCAAAGACGATGACGTCGGCGTCGACGTCGTGCTGCGGCTCCGGAACCAGCGGCAGCGCGTTCGGGTACACAGTTATCGGGACCGACGGAGCGATGCGCGCTGCCAGGACGGCATCCGCCTCCGATGACGCCAGCAAAGCGGAAAAGCGCGGCAGCCATTCGCGCTCGAGTTCCAATGCGCTGGCGCCAAAACGCCGAAGGATCGCGGAGAATGGCCAGGGCTCGGCCGAGGCGCAGCGCTCATGCCAGGCGGATTCGATGTTGTGCAGATCGAGCACCGTCCTGCGGCAGACTGTTCCCAACTCGGCAACGTAGACCGCGCACCAGAAATGCTCGATGACGCCGACGTCATACTGCTGCGCCGCGAGGAAACCGCGGATCTGCTCACCGTATCCGGAGAAGCGGTCGACTAGCGGAGGCACGCCGTGCAGCAGCCGCACTGCGTTTCGCCGCACGCGTGCCACTCCATGGCGGGCATGAGTTTTCAGATCGATCAACAGCAGACGGCGGGCCAGCGGACACAGCGGCGCAGGCTGGCCGGAGTGCCGGAACAGGATCACGTCGACTTCGTAGCCGCGCGCCAGATATTCCAGCAGCGAGGCGCTGCGCAATGCGCCGCCGCCGATGGTGGGATACGGCGGTTCAGGGGACAGGAACAATGCGCGCGGTTTATGAGCCAAAGCGGAGCAGCGCCTCCTCGTAGACCTGGCGCGTGAGCCGTGCGGTTCGTTCCCAGGAAAAGCTGCGCGCGCGGAGCAGACTGCGCGTCCGCAGCGTTTCAGTCCAGGCGGGATTCGACGCGGCCGAGAGCATCGCTTCCGCCCAGCCGCGCGTGTCGCTCGCATCGACTTGCACTGCTGCGCCCGCGGCCACTTCGGAGATCGCGGCGTCGCGCGATGCGATGACGGCCGCTCCGCACTGCATCGCTTCGAGCACAGGCAGGCCGAAGCCTTCATACAACGAAGGATAGAGGCAAGCGGTGGCGCCGGAATAGAGCGCGGGCAAATCGGCCTCCGGCACTTCGCCCAACACACGAAGACCCGGCTCGTCCGGCAACTCCGGAAAATCCGCACGCCGTTTTCCGGCCAGTACCAGATCGATCCCGCATGCGTTGCGCACGGTGCGCCAAGCCTCAATCAACAACGGCAGATTCTTGCGCGGCTCCAGTGCACCGACGTAGAGAAAGTAGTCGCCGCGCGGATTAGATGCGGGCCGGAAGTGCGCGGACGCCGCCAGCGGAACGGCCACGACACGCCCCGGCGAAATACACCAGCGGCCGATCACCTCGGCACGCACCGCTTCGCTCGGCGTGACGATCAGAGTGGCGATGCCCAGGCCGGCGAGAAACGGCGCGCGCCGCCGCACGCGCTGCGCCGCGCAGTGCCAGCGGGGATCTTTCCATGGCGAGAGGTCGTGAATTGTCATCACGCTGGGACGCAGTGGCAAATAGGGAACGGAGAAATGCGTGCCATGAAACAACTCCGCGCCGATGCGGCGCATCTCGCGCGGCAGACCGGCGAGCCACCAACGCCGGTCGAACCAGTTATCCGGCAGCGCGGTCGTGCGACCGGGAAAGGGCTGGTCCGAGAGCAGCGTGTAGCGGTCGTCCGGGAACACGGCCGCGAGCGCGCGATGGAGTTCGGCCGTGTAGCGCGCGATTCCCCCAACGCCCGCGCTGAGCGGCGTGGCATCGATAGCAACATTCATCGAAGAATAGGGCAGAGTACCTTTGCGTCGCCGTGGAAGTCAAGGGAGAGTCCATCCGACGCGCGACCGGCGGTATTGGCTGACGATTGTCTAGGAATCCGACTTTCCCAGAGATCCTCTTCACCTAGTCAGATCCAGAATGTCGAGAATCGTGTTCGTCGCGTCGTTGATCAGCAGAGCCACCTTCCCCGAGACTACGCGCCGGCATCCCGTTGGCACTCGGGGCAACCGCCCATCCAGTTCCAACGGCATCATCTGCACCTTCTTCTGCCAGCCCGGCGGCAGCGTGCCGCCCCGCTGCAACTTCTTTGCCAAACCCGGAGGCAACTGCTGAAGCCTCGGACGGTAGTAGTCGGAAATGATCCTTGCTTCTTCGGAACCGAATCGCAGATTCGCGCTGACGTCAGCAGTCACGCCGGATTGCTGCGGGTTCTTGTCCTTGCCCTTCCCTTTGCCTTTACTATTCCCCTGGCCTGCGGCCGTCAGGCAGAACAGGCCGCATATCATCACGCAGAGTATTGTTTTTTTCACTAGATTCTTCCGTTATGCAACCCAACACCCCTACTATATCCCGTAGCAGGAGCTGGTTCGTGGGCGATATTGCGGCGCTGCAATGTGGAGAATTAAGCTGGTGCATTATTCCCGCGCCCGGCTCCCGCCGAGTGGCCTATAATGGGCGTGCGATGCTGAGATCCCTGATATTCTCGTTACTGATTACTATGAGCCTATCCGCCGAAGTCAAAATCGAAAAGGCCGCCTATGCGGGCTGGCAGAATTGTTACCGCGTCACGAACGGGGAAGTGGAACTGATCGTCACGAGCGACGTCGGCCCGCGCGTGATGCGTTACGGATTCGTGGGCGGGCAGAACTTGTTCAAGGAGTTCCGCGACGAACTGGGAAAGAGCGGCGAAGCCAAGTGGACACCGCGTGGCGGCCACCGCCTATGGGTGGGACCGGAAGACGAGAAGGCTAGCTACGCGCTCGATAACGGCCCCGTTGCGATCCATGTCCGCCAAGGCGAGTTGGAGGCCGTGCAACCCGTCGAAAAAGAGACCGGAATGCAGAAGACGATAATTGTTCGCCTGGCGCCCTCCGGCTCGAGCGTCGAAGTAATCCACCGCCTCAAAAACACGACGCTGTTCCCTGTGGAACTGGTCCCGTGGGCTTTGACCATGATGGCGCAGGGCGGTCAGGCGATCTATGGTTTCCCGCCGCGCGGAACGCACCCCGAGATGCTGCAGCCGACAAATCCTCTGGTGATGTGGGCGTACACTAATTTCGGCGACCCGCGCTGGAAGTTCACTTCGAAATATCTCGGCTTACGGCAGGACCCGAAGGCCACCAACCCGCAGAAGACCGCCTTCTTCAACGTCAACACGTGGGGCGCGTATCTGCTGAATGGCGACCTGTTCATCAAGCGCTACACGGCCGACCCGACCAGAACGTATCCCGACATGGGCGTGTCCTTTGAGACATTTACGAACGCCGACTTCCTGGAGTTGGAGACGATTGGGCCGATGACCAAGCTGGCGCCGGGCGCGACGGTGGAACATGTCGAGCGCTGGAGCCTGCACAAGGGCGTCAAACTAGCGGAATTCAGCGATGCCGAACTCGACCGCGCGGTGAAGCCGCTGCTCTGACTCGGGCATTGATAACTTCACACAACCAACCTTGAGCGGTGCTACACTCTCGAACAATGGAGAACGTCGTTGCTTCTGCTATCCCAAGCCTTGCAGGTGCAGTTGTTGGCGGTACACTGGCCGTCTGGGGTGCTATAAAGGCGGTCGAGAAGACCTCCCGTGATCTTGAGGTGGCGGAAATCCGGAAGGAACGGATTAATTGCCTCGTGGCATTATCCGGACTGCGTTTCACAATATCCCACGATTCAGCGCTCCCGGTAGAGTGGCAAGCCCGGCTGGTATATGAACTTAACAAAATCCCGACGCTATGGTCAGGAGACGACAAGGCACTGAACAGCTTACAGCGATACTTGGAAAATACGTCCCCCGACAACTTCGTGAGCTTGCTTCGACTGCTATCCAAAGCCACCAAGCTCAACCTGGAGAACGTGCGGGACGCCGACCTGATTCGCTACGCACGGCCGAACAGTTGGAACCGCCCTTGACGGTTGGTTGTGTTAAGTGTGTCAACGCTCTGATTAGGGCATTCATAGACGTGACCCACCAAGCCACGAAAACTCACTTTCCTGAGTAGCTGCCGCTGCCAAAACGTTGCGGATTACGTCAGCGATGGCGGCGGGGCTCACGGATCACGTCTGGAACAGCCAAGAGCTGCTGGAGGCCGCCTGACGCGAAAAGATCATGAAAAACGTCAAACCAAAGCAGAAACAGTAGACGGTCTGACTCCAGAAGCAATACGGATTTCCATCGCCTGTTCTGAAACTTCAAATTTGGTGGCAAGATCTTTTACGGAGCCCTGACCAATTTCCGGCATGAGAAGATGCCAAGGCATTAAGAGATCTGCCGCTAGCGCATTTGCCTGGGCCTCAATCGGCGTGGACAAGCCGCTGCGGTACAGCGCGTTATCTACCAGTTCATCACTGAACAAGTGGCGATGAAGTAGATAGTGGGCTAGTTCGTGTGCGATCGTGAAGCGCTTCCGGACAACGGGATCTTGAGCACGGACAATGATGCTGTATCCACCGCCGCCACCGTTCTTTCGATCTCGGAATAATTTCCCGGCGACTCCATCGGGTAGTGTTTGGGACTCCCAAACGTTCAACCCGAGAACCTTCGAGATTCCGACAATGTTAACAGGTGCATCGGACTGAAGCCGCTGGATGAATGCGCGAGTTTCCCGATCCATCTTCATTGATTTTGTGCTCCATCAGGGTATTCATCTGCTACGGGACCAGACGGTTCCCCTTCTGTTGGATGTTGCGAAAACGCCGCTGGGTACATGAGATCATCCGTCCTCTGATCGTTCCGCTTAATCTCTCTCCTAATCTTACCAGCGATTGACTTCATTTGGCCTCTGACCGCCTTATCAACCGCTGCTTCAACAGCCTTATCTACTACCAACTCGGTTCTCTCTTGGATCGCAGCATCGGCACTCGTCTTGGCAGCGGTCACGGCTTCCTGTTTAATGCTTTGGTAGCCCCAGATGGCCAGAGCCCCAAGAAACACCGCACCGATGGCTAGGACGATGGTAACGCCGGTGAGCAGAATGCTGACCAACTCCGCATAGCTGACTTTGGGCGGCGCGGTGGTGGTATCCGGAGTAGCGCGCAGGCCAATCACAATAGCAAAGGGAATGCCAATGCAAACTATTAGCAACGCTAGAATTTTAAGATTTTTCAAACCTAAAGCATATCACCGGCAAGCAAGCTGATGAATTAGTCTGCAGACCATGGTCCGCCCAATAGCACACAATATCGCTTCAACGCACCTTTTGGACAATACAAGTCTACGTGTATCGAGTAGATGGATGCTCTGCTCTAGTGCCCTTCGGCTTCGAGCATGCGCTCGACTTCGATGGCCGCCATGCAACCCGCTCCGGATGCCGTGATGGCCTGCCGGTAGGTGCGATCCTGCACGTCGCCGGCATGGAAGACGCCCGCCACACTGGTGCGTGCGCCGCCGTGCGAGACGATGTAGCCGTCCGCGTCTAATTCAAGTTGGCCCGCAAAGACCTTGGTATTTGGGATGTGGCCGATGGCGACAAAGAAGCCATCGACCTCGCGCTGTGAGACTTCGCCGGTCTTGACGTTGCGCAGGCGAACGCCGGTGACGACGCCCGCGCCGCCGTCGAGAACCTCTTCCACAACGGTATTGAGCAACAGCTTGATCTTGGGGTTTGCGTGCATGCGGTCGAGCATGATCTTCGACGCGCGGAACTCCTCGCGACGGTGCACAAGCGCCACCTCCGAGCCGAAGCGGGTGAGGAAATTGGCCTCTTCCATCGCCGAGTCGCCACCGCCAACCACCATGATCTTCTTCCCGCGATAGAAGAAGCCGTCGCACGTGGCGCAGGAACTGACACCATGCCCGATCAGTTTCTGCTCGGATTCGAGCCCGATCCAGCGCGCCGAGGCTCCTGAGGCGATAATCAGCGCACGGGTCTCAATCCATTCGCCCTCGACGTTCAGCCGGAAGGGACGTTTGGAGAGATCGGCCTCGATCACTGAACCGTCCAGGTACTCTGCGCCGAAGCTCTGCGCCTGGCGCTTCATGTTCTCGACAAGATCCGGCCCGTTGATGCCTTCCGGGAAACCGGGAAAGTTCTCGACGAGCGTTGTGAGCGAAAGCTGCCCGCCGGGTTCGTGCCCGCCGACGACCAGGGGATTCAGGGAGGCCCGCGCCGTATAGATGGCTGCGGTGTTTCCAGCGCAACCAGATCCGATAATCGCTACGTTTCGCATGATGAGGGTTGGACCGGACGGCCCAATTCTCATGCTAGCACGAGGATACGCGGCAACCGCACCAAATTATGCGCGCGATGTCTTGCGGCGCCACAGGCCGAGACCGATCAGCCCCGCACCGAGCAGCACCCACGTACCGGGTTCGGGTACAACGAGGCGTCCGTCAACGATATCGTTGGCACAGGTCGCGGAGGCGAAATGGACCGAAAGTTGATTGCCCAGCAGCGCCTGCATGAACGTGTTGTCCGGGACGAAGGAGATTCGCACCAGAAGTTCAGCGGGGTTGCCCTGGTTCGCATAGGCCACGCTGACCGGATTGTTGATGGCGTTCGTCAACTGAGTGACCGACCCGTTCTGGTTCCACATCCAGACCGCCTCATTGGGGCGATAGCATGTGGGGCAAGCGTCAGTCAGCATGTCGTCGGCCGTCAGTACGCCGCCCGCGTTGATCTGGTACAACGCGCCCGCCAGGATCGCCTGGCCACCGGTGTGGAAACTCGATCCGGCATTCGGCGAGTTGCTGTGCGTCTGGAGCGCCACGCCATACCTGTAATCGCCGCCGGCGCGGAAGAGCAGATCGCCGATATTAAGAATGTTGGTGCCCGTCGAAAACTGCGCCAGCGTCAGATCGCCGCCGTCGTAGTTCAGATCGATTTCAGCCTGAATCAGATTCTGGTCGAGCTGCAGGAATCTGATCTGCCGAATATCGAAAGCAGAGAGGTCCCCGATGACATCGCCGTTAATACCCGGATAGGGGTCGCCAATCACATACGGCGTCGCCGAAGCGGTAAACGCCATGATACTCAACAACGCGCAAAGCATCAGTGCTTTTTTCATAATAGCCTTCTCGGGGATTCCTCCGATAATAGCAGGCAATCCCCTAGCCTACCTAAGGCATTTTGGAATACTTTCTAAGCAAAAAGAAAGGCCTACTGGTACCAGTACCTAGGCAAGCATCTTGCTAAGTATTTGATTAGAAAGGAAAGCCCCACCGTACGCGAGAGCCCCCATGTAGGCAAACTGTAAGGCTGGCCAGCGCCAACCGCCGGTTTCCCGGCGTACAACGGCTAAGGTGGACATGCACTGCATGGCGAAAGCGAAAAAGACCAGCAGAGCGACGGCAGAGGCGGGTTTGAGGTCGCGGCGCAGGGCGTTTCGGAGTCCTTCGGATGCGGAATTCCCCTCGATTCCATAGATCGTCCCGAGCGTTCCGACGATGACCTCCCGCGCGGCCAACGAGGTAATCAGGCCGACGCCGATCTTCCAGTTGAACCCGAGTGGCCGGAGGGCGGGCTCGATGGTTCGGCCGAGCGTTCCCGCAAGGCTGTGTTCGATTGGCGGAATCGCTCCGTTGTGGAGCGGCAGGTGGGCCAAGCACCACAGAATCACGGCCATGGGCAGGATCACTGTTCCGGCGCGGCGCAGAAAGATCTTGGCGCGATCGAGCAGGCGCAACCCGAGAGACTGGAGCGTCGGGCGGCGGTAGTTGGGCATCTCCAGAACGAATGGCATGCGGTCGCTCTTCAAAATCGAGGACTTGAGCAGGCGTGCCGTGGCGAACGCAGCCACGAAGCCCAGCACGTAGAGGCCGAGCATGGCGCCGGCCTGCGTGCCGAGAAACGGACCGAGCAGCGGGCGGTTGGGGATGAACGCCGCGATGATCAGCGTATAGACAGGCAGACGGGCCGAGCACGTCATGAAGGGCGCAATCAGGATGGTCGCAATGCGGTCGCGCTTGTTCTCGATAGTGCGCGTGGCGAGTATCGCCGGAACCGCGCAGGCATAGGCTGACAGCAGCGGGATAAAGGACTTGCCCTGCAAACCAACGCGGGCCATGGTGCGGTCCGCAATCAGCGCCGCGCGGGCGAGGTAACCGGAGTCTTCCAGAATGCCGATGAACAGGAACAGCAGCAGAATTTGCGGTAAAAATATGAGGATCGAGCCGACGCCGGACCAGACGCCTTCAATCAGCAGCGAGCGCCAGAGCGAATCCGGTAAGTGCGCCGCCAGATAGGAACCCGAATAAGTGATCAGCGCCTGGACGCCATCCATTAGTGGCCGGGCTCCGGTAAAGATGGTCTGGAAGACGGCGATCACGACGACCGCGAAAACGAGCGGGCCCAGGAGAGGATGCAGGAAAAGCGCATCGAGCCGGCGGGTCCAGACCGGGGGCTCCGGCGGCTGATAGTCGACTCGATTGCCGATGGTGGCGGCCCAGGCGCGGCACTTGGGCACGTCTTGCAGCACGGGCAGGTCGATAGGCGTCGGGGCGGGAGGCCGGCTTCCGAGGAAGCGTGCGACTGCCTCGATGTTCTCGCCCGTCGACGCGCTGACCAGCGCCACTTCGGCTCCCAGTTGCTGCGCGAGTAAATCGGCATTGACCAGGCCGCCGCGGGCGTGCAGGTCATCGGCCATATTCAGGATTACGAGAGTCGGCAGGCCCAGGTTTAGGATTGGTGCGGCGAGCACCAGGTGGCGCGCGAGATTCGTGGAATCGAGCACCAGAAGAATCGCGTCGGGCAGCGGGATGCCCTTCATGCCGCCCAGAAGGACGTCGTGCGTGACGCGCTCGTCGTCGGAGCGTGGCGACAGCGAGTATATGCCGGGCAAGTCTACGAGAACGACCTCATGCTTGCTGTCGACTCGGGCACGCCCTACGCGATGCTCGACGGTGACGCCGGGGAAATTCGCGACGGTCTGCCGGAGACCGGTGAGGCGATTAAAGAGCGTCGATTTCCCGGCATTGGGCGGGCCGACTACGGCTACGGTCTGGGAGTGAGAGGAGGTTTTCTCGCGAGGGCCAACTGCCGCGTTCGAGCATGCGGAGCAGCCATTGCAATCGGTCATGGATGTTCGCTGGGTTTAACGTCGCTGCCACTGCGCAAAAACAACTGCGATGCTGTATCCTTACGTAAGGCAATTTCCGAGCCATCGACGCGATAAACTTTGGGGTCGCCTCCGGGTGCGCTGCACGCCGCGACGACGCGAGCGCCGGGCAGAAAGCCCAACTCCATCAAGCGTCTGGACATGTCTTCGGGCAGGTTGAGACGGTCGAGAACGCCGTGTTCGCCCCGCTTCAAGTCCTTGAGACTACGCTGGGGCGCCCGGGTTCCGCGACCGGACAGTACCGCCCCCTTATTGAAAGTGAGTTGCAGCACACTTTCAGTATCCGGCGAGCGGGAAGCGAAAGTCAAGTCGGGTCCCGCTCTGTTATGACAACTGATTTGCATGTGAGACGGGAGGAGCGCGCCGCGGCGGCTTTGTTTTCGCGGATTTCCGCAATTCTGGTACAATTCTCGCGTGAAGAGCTCGACGGCGCAGCAGACGTATTCGAGGGAAGCGGTGTGCCGTCTGGTCGGTATTTCCGAACGGCAGCTCAAGGCTTGGGAGAAGCAGGAGTTAATTCCGGCCGCCGAGGTCTATGGCTTCTCCGACCTGATCGCTTTGCGCACGCTCTTCGGACTAAAAGAGAGCGGAGTTCGGCCCGTGCGCGTGCGGGAAGCACTCACTGCCTTGCGCGTCAAGCTGAAGGACGTGGCCGACCCGTTGCGGGAACTCAAAGTCTATTCGGACGGTAAGCGCATCGGCGTCCACGTGGCCGGACAACGCATGGAGCCCGTAACGGGTCAATTGTTGTTCGATTTCGATTCGGACTACCTCAAAAAACTACTCTCCTTCAGCGCGAAGGCAGAAGCGCCGTCCGCTCCGAAACAGCGCCGGACCCAGGAGCAGGCCGAAGCCTGGTTTCAAAAGGGTATCGAGCTGGAGCAGACGGGCGCCCCCATTGAGCAGGCGATCTCGGCTTATGAGCAGGCCATCGCGGCGGACGCCGCCTCCGGAGGCGCGCTCGTCAACCTGGGCACGATCTACTTCAAAAAGCGCGACTGGAAACAGGCTGAGAAATACTATCGTCTGGCGATCGAGGTCGACCCGAGCTACGCTCTGGCTGAGTTCAACCTGGCCAACCTGTTCGACGAGCGCGGGGAATGCGCGCGCGCCATCGAGCACTATCAGGCGGCAGTGGCCCTGGACCCCAATTACGCCGACGCGCACTACAACGTGGCGCTGCTTTACCAGGGCATCGGACAGCTCATGAAGGCGCTGAAACACTGGCAAAGCTACCTGAAGCTGGACCCGACGAGTAGTTGGGCCGCGATCGCCCGCCGCGAGATGGATACTATCCGCAAGTCGACCGTGGTGCCCAACCGCCGCGTCGAATAGCCCCGCCCCCGTTGTATCCTGGAGGTTGGGGGAAATCGTTGTCACGTATCTCACTTGCATTCAGCAGTTTTTTCGGGATTCTGTTCGGTGGAGAGCTGCCGGCCGGAGTCGCCAAAGCATTTGGTTATTCGAAGAACGCGCGTCCGGCTGAAGCGCCGAAAGCTCCAGCGCCGGTGGCACAAGCCGGCGATGGCGCGGTACAGATGCTCGCCGTCCTGCAGCGCGACTCCCGCCTTGTGGACTTTTTGATGGAGGACATCAGCGGCGCCAGCGACGACCAGGTGGGCGCGGCCGTGCGCATGATGCACGAGCAGAGCAAGCAGACGCTGCAGCGCTACGTCACGCTCGTCCCCGTCATTGATGGCGTCGAGGGCACGTACACGAAACTCGGCGGGACGAAGGATCCGGCTGCCGTGAAGTTGATCGGAAATGTCCCGGCCGACGGCAAGGCTCCGGGCGGCACGCTGCGTCACAAGGGCTGGCGCGCGGAGAAGTTGAGTTTACCGGTTCTGAACCCGCGGCACGATCTCTCGATCGTGATGCCAGCGGAGATCGAAGTCGAGTAGACGCGCTCCGGGGCTTAAGACCGTGCAAACAAAGTACGTCATCGGCGTCGATTTAGGCACCACGAACAGCGGCGCGGCCTGGGCGGAACCCGGCGCGGCGGAGGATCCGCGGCTGTTGCCCCCGGTCGCTCTATTTGAGATTCCGCAGCTGGTGAATCCGGGCGAGGTGCGCGATGAGGCTCTGCTGCCGTCGTCGCTTTACCTTCCGGGCGCGGCCGACTTTCCGGCCGGATCGACGGCATTGCCCTGGAACGAAGAGCCGGACCACGTGGCCGGCGCGCTGGCCCGCAAGCGCGGCGTAGAGAGCGTGGGCCGCCTGGTGTCGTCCGCGAAGTCGTGGCTGTGTCATGCCGGAGTGGATCGCACGTCGGCAATCCTGCCCGCCGCCGCGCCCGATGGCGTCCGCAGGATTTCGCCAGTCGAAGCGTCGCGGCTGCTTCTCGATCACATCCGCAACGCATGGAATCACACGCATCCGGATGCCGGGTTCGCCGAGCAACAAGTCGTCCTTACCGTTCCGGCGTCGTTCGATACTGTGGCGCGCGAGTTGACGCAGAAGGCCGCGGCCGAGGCCGGCTACAAGAACCTGCTGCTGCTTGAGGAGCCGCAGGCCGCCTTTTATGCCTGGATCGAGCGTCATGCCGACTGGCGCGAGCGCGTCGGCGTCGGCGATCTGATTCTGGTAGTCGACATCGGCGGCGGCACGACGGACTTCACGCTGATCGCGGTGACCGAAGCGGACGGCGAACTGCGCCTGGAGCGCGTCGCGGTCGGCGACCACATCCTGCTGGGCGGCGACAACATCGACCTCGCCCTCGCGCGGATGGTGGAACAGGAACTCGCAGCGAAAAAGACGAAGCTGGACGCGATGCAGTTGCACGCCCTGTGGCAGCGCTGCCGTGTGGCTAAGGAGACGTTGCTCGACGAGAGCAACACGGACGCCGAGCAACCCGTGACGATCCTGGGACGCGGTACGGGCCTGGTCGGCGGGACCATCAAAGCCCAACTGCGCCGTGCGGACCTCGAGAAAGTGCTGCTCGAAGGCTTTCTGCCCGTGGTTACGAGCGAGGAACTGCCGCAGCGTCCCACGCGCGCGGGCTTGCTTGAAATGGGACTACCGTATGCCGCCGATGCCGCGATCACGCGGCACCTGGCGCGCTTCCTGCGCCAACAGTCGTCGCACGCCGAAGGCGGTGGCGTCCGGCGCGGCGCCAGCGGCCTAGCCTGCCCCACGCACGTGCTGTTCAACGGCGGCGTGCTGCGCGCGCCTCTTGTGCGCGAGCGGATTCTTGCCGTGCTCAACGGCTGGTTGGCCGCGGAGAGCATGGAGCCGGTGCAGCCTCTGCTCGGCGAAGACCTGATGCACGCCGTCGCGCGCGGCGCGGCCTATTACGGCCTGGCGCGCCAGGGCAAGGGCGTGCGCATTCGCGGCGGCGTGCCGCGGAGCTACTACGTCGGCATCGAGACCGCGATGCCGGCCGTGCCCGGAATGCCCGCTCCGCTGAAGGCGCTGGCCGTCGCGCCGTTCGGCATGGAAGAAGGCACCGGCTTGCGCATTCCCGGCCGCGAGTTCGGCTTGATCGTCGGTGAACCCGCGGCGTTCCGCTTCTTCTGTTCGGCCACGCGCAAGGACGATGAAGCCGGCACGCTAATTGAAGATCTGGGCGGAGAATTGGAAGAGCTTTCGCCGATCGAAGTGCTGCTGCCCGCCGAAGGCGATGCAGGCCAGGTGGTCCCGGTAGGTTTCGAAACGCTGGTAACGGAAACGGGCCTGCTGCAATTGTGGTGTGTGGCGCGCGACGGCCGCCGCTGGAAACTCGAATTCAACATGAGAGAGAAGAGCGCGCACTGATGAAAGTCGGAATCGATCTCGGCACCACCAATTCGGCGCTGGCCTACATTGACCCCGTCGAAGCGGCGGACTCCGATTTTCCGCCGGTCCATATTTTCCAGATCCCGCAACTCGTGGCGCCGGGCAGAATGGAAGAGCAGCGCACGCTGCCTTCGTTCCTATATCTCGATCCCAACATAGTTTGCGGCGCCTATGCCCGCGATCAGGGCGCGCTGGTGCCAACGCGCTCCGTGCACTCGGCGAAGTCGTGGCTCTCGAATTCCGATGTAGACCGCACGGCGAAGATCCTGCCGTGGGATGCGCAGGAAGCCGGGCGCGTGCTCTCGCCCGTCGAGGTCTCCACGCAGATTCTGGCGCACATGCGCGAAGCTTGGGACAAAACGCACAGCGAACCGCTGGCGAGCCACGAAATCGTGGTCACGGTACCGGCTTCGTTCGACGAAGAGGCGCGCGAACTCACAGTGATGGCCGCGCGCGAAGCCGGCCTCGAGACGCTCACGTTGATCGAAGAGCCGGCCGCAGCGTTCTATTCGTGGATCGCGAATCATCTGGCGCAATCGCAGAAGCATCTCAAGGATGGGCAGACCGTGCTGGTCTGCGACGTCGGCGGCGGGACCAGCGATTTCACGTTGATCCGGGTCGGCCGCCACGACGACCGCATCGAGTTCACGCGAACCGCCGTCGGCAGGCACCTGCTGCTCGGCGGCGACAACCTCGACCTCACGCTCGGTTGGTTGGTAGAGAGCAAGCTCGGCGGCGCGCTTTCGCTACGGCAACGGAGCGCGTTGCGGCGCCAGTGCGCTGCGGCTAAGGAGAAACTGCTCGCCGATTCGAATTTGCCGAGCGTCGAAATCACCGTGCTCGGAGGCGGATCGTCGCTGATCGGCGGGACACTCAAGACGGAAATCCTGCGCGAAGAGGCGCTCGAATTATGCCTCGAAGGATTCCTGCCACTCTGCGAACTGGCCGACCGGCCCTCCGAGGAGAAGCGCAGCCTGTTCCGCGAACTCGGCTTGCCCTACGTTTCAGACCCCGCCATCACGCGGCATCTCGCCGAGTTCCTGAGCAGTTCCGGCGCGGCGGCGCCCGATGCAATTCTATTCAACGGCGGGTTCTTCATCCCGGAGATCTGCCGCACCCGCGTCGCGGATGTGGTCGAGCAATGGTACGGCCAGCGGCCGATGATCTTCGACAACCACGACCTGGACCTCGCCGTGGCCGTCGGCGCCGCCTACTACTCGTATGTGCGCTCCACCGGCGCGGGCTTGCTGGTGCGCGGCGGCTTGCCACGGTCCTACTACATCGGCATCGAGAGCGGTGTCGAAAAGTTGCGGACAGTCTGCCTGGTTCCGCGCGGCGCCGAGGAGGGTTCCTCGCTCGAACTCGACCGCGAGGGATTGCAGCTTCTTGCGAACCGGCCTGTCGCGTTCACGCTGTATAGTTCGCTGACGCGGAGCGGAGATCAGTTGGGCGATGTCGTCGAGTTTACGCCCGAAGAGGCGGCGAGCGCCCTACACAGCCACGCGCCGTTGCATGCCGTGATTCGCTACGGCAAGCGTACCGAGGAGCGGCTGCTGCCGGTGAAGCTGGGCGTCAAATTGACTGAGGTGGGTACGCTCGAAATCTGGTGCGAGTCGAAGCTCAGCGAGCACCGCTGGCGATTGCAGTTTGCACTGCGCAAAGCCGCGGCCGCGAGCGCCGCGCCCACAAAGCAAGCCGGCGCGGTGATCAGCGAAGATTCGCTGGTGAAGGCCGAAGAACTGATCCGGCAGGTTTTCGAAGCGGGCAGCGCGGCGCCCGAGGAATTGCCGGCCAAACTCGAGCAGGCGATGGCGTTGGGACGCAACTCGTGGCCACTGTCAGCGATCCGGCGGCTGGGCGATCTTTTTCTGGAGTTGAGCGAAGGGCGCAAACGCAGTCCGGCTTCGGAAGTACGCTGGCTGAATCTGTGCGGCTTTTGTTTGCGGCCGGGTTTCGGTTTCCCTGGCGACGAATTTCGCATGGAGAAAGCGCGCCGTGTGTATGCGGGCGGTTTGCAGTTCGCGAACCAGATGCAGAGCGAAGTGGAATGGTGGATTTTCTGGGGGCGCGTAGCGGGGGGATTGAACCGCAACCAGCAGGTGGACGTCTTCCAGCGCCTGTCGCCGACGTTGCTGCCGCGCGGGAGTAAGAAGCTGCGTGTGAATTCAAGTTTGCAGCGTGAGATGTGGCGGACGGCAAGCAGTCTGGAATTGTTGCCGGTAGGGACAAAGACGGATTTAGGGGAAGCATTGCTGAAGCGCATCGCGGCAAAGGATTTCCGTGAGAGTGAGCTATGGTGCCTCTCGCGGCTGGGAGCGCGGCAGTTATTTCACGGGCCGGCGAACCTGACGGTTTCGGCCAGTACGGCGGCGCGTTGGGCGGAGAGACTGGTAAAGCTGGCTGCAGAGTGGCCGGCCGCACTGGAGGCGGCGGCCGCGGTGGCACGCCGCACCGGCGATGCCACACGCGACCTTCCTCCCGACACATTCGAGATGGTGCGCCGGAGCCTCGAAGCCCATCGCGATGCGGAGAAACTTGCCGCCGTGCTCGACGGCGATGAACTGCTGGATCAGACGCTAGGCCGCATCTTTGGCGAGGATCTACCCACGGGCCTGCGTTTCGAGGAGCACAACACTACAGCTTGAAGTCGAAGCTGAAGGCCGCAATCGCCTTCGCCGGTTTGCCGCCCGCCGTGACCGGCGTGAATTTCCAGCGCTTCACCGCGCTCGCCGCCGCGGCCGTGAGAATCGGGTTTCCGTTCGTTCCTTCCGCCTTCTCCACGCGGCCGTCCTCGTCGATATACACATCCAATTGCACACGCCCGCTCAGACGCATCTGCCTCGCCATCGGCGGATACTCCGGTTCCACTCTCGACACCAACGCCTTCTTGGCGTCGGTCTCTGAAATCCGCACCGTTTGCGCATTCGCCAAGCCCGCCACGGATACCAACAGCGCTGCCAATACAAGAATCCAATATCTGTTCACTCTTGCCTCCTGAGATGATTTGTCCCTGACAATTTACTCATCGGCGCAAGAATGGCGGCCTTGAAGATTTTTTTTGGCCTCAGCGCATGCTGCCCACGGCCGCCGCGAGGGCCGGGGCGATTTCCCGGTATTGAAATGTATAGCCCGCGGCGAGTGCGCGCTCCGGCACAACGCGCTGGCTCGCGATCAGGATGCCTGCCATGTCGCCATAGAGCACGCGCAAAGCGAACTCGGGCACGGGCACGATTGCGGGACGGTGCACCACCTCCGCCAGTGCTTGTGTGAAGTCGCTGTTACGGGCAGGCTCCGGCGCCGTCGCATTCAGCGCTCCGGAAAGCGCACGTTGGCGGAGAGCAAAACACAGCAGGCCAAGCATGTCGTCGACGTGAATCCAAGACATCCAGTGCTTGCCGCTCGCCAGCGGCCCGCCCATACCGAGACGGAACTGCGGCAGCATCTGTTTCAGCGCCCCGCCATCGGGGCCCAGCACGAGACCTGTCCGGAACGTGAGCACGCGCATTCCAAGCTCAACCGCCTCGCCGGCGCGCTGTTCCCATTCCACACACAGGTCCGCAAGAAATCCACTACCCGGCGCTGAGCTTTCAGTCAGCGTCTCGTCGCCACGCGATCCGTAGTAGCCGACCGCCGAGGCCGACAGCAATACTTCCGGGCGTCTCTCCAACCGTCCCAAGGCTCGCACCAGATTCGACGTGCCGAGCGTGCGGGTCTGTCCGATCAGGCGTTTGGCCGCCGCCGTCCAGCGCTGTGCGACCGGTTCGCCGGCCATATGGATGACCGCATCGGCCTGGCTCAGACTGTCAAGCGGCGGCTCGCCCGCCAGGACATCCCAAGTCGAAAAATCGACAGTATCGGGAAGCGCGCCGCGCTTGCGACCGAGCACATGCAACTTGTGCCCGTCCGTGAGCAGCCGCTGAATCAGCCGCTGCCCGATGAATCCGGATGCACCGGTCAAAGTGATGTTCATACCAGCCGGAAAGGATCCTTTCCCGTCCGCTCCAGATACTCGATCTCCTTGATATAGGAAGCGGTATCGGTCTTACGCTTCATGCCCTCCAGGCCCATGTAGCGAATTTTCCCAAAGACTGCACGTTCGCCCCATGGGCGGTCATGCAGGCCGAAGCACCAGAGGATGCTCGTGTACGTGTTCGGGTCGCGCCCGTCGACCGCATAACGGTCATGGATGTGGACCATCGTCTGCAAGGCGTCCTCCGCCGTAGGCGACCACTCGATGATCTTCTTGCCCCAATACATGCGATAGTAGCCGTGGATCTTGCCGCGCAGCAACATCTCCTTCTGCGTGGCGTTCCAAAGTGCGTCGTGCGTGCGCGCCTGCTCGAACTGCTCGCGCGTGTAGCACGGCGAGCGCGGATCGCCTGCATGGATGCGTAGCGTTTCCTCCGCCCAGTCCGGCAGGTTTTGAAGGCTAGCGGGTTTCTCCGAGAACAGCGAAAAGTTGAAGGCGAGTTCACGCCTTACGATCAACTCTTCCAGAAACTCTTCGGCGATCAGTTTGTGTGCTTCCGCATGGGCCTTGGCGGCCAGCGCGATTTCGAGCGAAGAGATCTGCCCGAAGTGCAGGTACGGGCTCAAACCCGAAGTCACATGCGCGCACGGCTCGTTGCGTTCCTTGGCATATCGCCGCAGGTTGTTGTCGAGGAAGCGAGCGAGATGCCGCTCGGCCGCCAGGCGGCCGCCGGTGTAGGATTTCGAAGGCGCGACGCTGTGATCGATCTCGCAGGAAGCCACGAGTTCCGCGATGTTGGACGCCTTCACCGTGGTGTGTAATG
The DNA here is from genome assembly GCA_963668605.1 of Bryobacteraceae bacterium. Taxonomy (GTDB): domain Bacteria; phylum Acidobacteriota; class Terriglobia; order Bryobacterales; family Bryobacteraceae. The sequence goes on along the minus strand of OY764903.1, from coordinate 5,878,713 downwards.
TGGACGTTGGTTCATCAAACCGGCGCACGACGCGCAAATCCGGCGCGGATCGCAGGAACTGCGGCAACAGACGCCGGATCTTCGGCCGGATCGTGTAGGCGGCCCACTCGCGCTTCTCCATCAGACGCATGGGAACGACACAACTGGAATCGACCACATAGTAGGGGATTGGCAGTTTTGACGGAACAGTCTCGTTGTGCCGGCGCGCAATGAACGCCGGATAGTCGTCGGTCACAAGCGCCGCGGCATTCTCAGCAAGACGGTAGAGTGCATCATCCGGGTCCGCGTGGCGCTTGCGCAGATGAAAAACGTAGCCGATGCCGGCCCGCTTCAGCCGCCGTGCCGTCTCGGGCACACCCTCGAGAATGAAAGTATGCAGACGGTCGTTGGCCTGCGGGTAGCTGCACGTGAGCCCTTCGTAGTACAGGACGGGAAGCTGGAGCTGGTTGGCGAGATTGGCGGCGTGCAGCAAGGCGTGGTTTGCCTCCACCCGCCGGTTCATCTGCGCCCAGTAGAGCACGTAGGCGGCGCCGGCGCGCATAGAATGCGCGTTCAGCGCTTTCACACGAGAGTCCACACTGAACAGATGATCCGGGGCCGATTCCCGCTACAATTAAAGCGAACCTGAATGCGTGCCTTCAACCGGGCCAGACTCCTCTGGGCTTATCTCCGCCGTCACTCCCGAGTGAACGCTTTGCCCGTGGAATACATCGTCGAGACGACGGCCAAGTGCAATCTGTACTGCCCGATGTGTCCCCGCGAGACGCACAAGCAGCCCAAAGAAGACATGACCGCTGCGATCTTCGAGCGGCTGGTGAAGGAGTCGCGCACATCAGCCGAACACATGATGCTGATCGGACTCGGAGAGCCATTCCTCGATCGGGCCATTTTCGATCGCATCGAGTATTGCGATCGGCATAACATCTCCACGCTGCTATCGACCAACGGCACGTTTCTCGACGAGAAGATGGCGGAGCGGCTGCTTGGCACGCCGCTCGAGCACATCACGCTGAGCTTTGACGGCGCCACGAAAGAGTCCTTCGAGTATTACCGCAAAGGCGCTAACTTCGAAAAAGTGCGTGACAATTTTGTCCGTTTCGCACGCATGAAGCACGAGCGCGGGGCCAAGATTCAGGTGGTCGTGCAGATGGTCTTGATGGAGCGCAACGCCAGCGAGGTCGACGAGTTCCGGCGTTTCTGGAACGCCGTGCCCGGCATCGACCAGGTACGCATCAAAGCGGACGAGACGGATTTGCTGCAACCCGAGGCGGCACATGCGGCGGGCGACTGGAAGTATCCCTGCCACTACCTCTGGCGCGGTCCGATGTACGTCAAACATAGCGGCGACGTCTATCCCTGCTGCCAGAGCTACATGCTCGACGGCAAGCCCGCAGGTAACATCGGCGAGCAACCGCTCGAAGCGATCTGGAACTCGAAGATGATGGTGCACATGCGCGAGCTGCACGGACAGGGGCGCGCGGGCGAGATCGGCATCTGCTCGCGCTGCTTCACGACCATTCCACATCCGGCGCTGGTGGCCGGCAGCCTGCTGCTGCATGGTAGAACGGTGCGGCGCCTGCTGCCCGCGATCGAGCGCCTGGTCTATCTCTCAAAACTCCCGGCGCGTTTACTGAATCCGCCGAAGCCCGTTACGGAGCGACCGGACGGCCTTGTTCAAATCGACGGCAAGTCGACAAAGCACTCGGGCACACCCGACGCGTAAGGCGGCAGACCCCGGCGCATACGTTGTGGCTTACAGGATATAAATATCCTATAATTGCGCCATGCGTCACATCATCGCAGTCACCGCCGTCCTCACGTTTTTTGGAGGACTTGCTCTTGTAGCCGAAGAAAAGCAGGAGAAGAAAGCGCCGTCCAAGCTGACTTTCACAGCTAAGACCGGCAACATCACTTACGATCACACCGCGCACGCCAAGCGCGAAAAGAACGACTGCAAAGTCTGCCACGACAAACTCTGGCCTCAGGACGCCAAGGCCCCACTCAATTTCAAGGCCGGAATGCACAAGCCAGCCGAGGCCAAGAAGAGCTCCTGTGCGAGTTGCCATGTGACCGCTGGAAAGGCTTTCGAGACCAAGGGCAACTGCACAAAATGCCACGCGAAACCGGCGGCGAAACCGGCAGCTAAGGGCTAAGCGCCCGGCACTACATCTTTATGCGCGGCGCGCAGGTGGTCCACGGCGCAAATCCGATGTTCTTGTCTGCGCGCAGTACATAAACGACGGCGGGTTCGCCCTTGCCGAAGTTGAGGAAGTAGATCACGCCGTCCTTGCAGGAATATTGAACTCCCAGGACGCGGCGAATCCAGCCGAGCGCACCGGGCGTTAATTGTGGGTGTTCGATGCGAACGTTCGCGGCGTTGGCGTAAGGGCTTTGGGGACCCCAGTCTTCGAGAAACTTCTCGAAGCGGTAATCGCGGCAGGGTTTTTCGACCGTGCAGCCCCAAAAGCTGTACGCCCGCGCGAAGTCCTTGGCCTGCAAAGCCTCGACAAAGCTTCGCACTGCGCGATTTTCGCTGTAGTCGCGGAAGCCGAAGTAGCCGGCGGCGCCAAGCACCAGCAGGGCGGCGACACCAAGCAGCGTCCAGCGAATGAGTTTACTGCGCTTTTCGTCGCCAGCGCCGTACTCTTCGAGATACCCAGGCATGGGCTCAGCCTCCGCTATTTTGCGGGATACGCTTTGTCGTAGGCCACGACGGCGTCCTTGGTGATCTCGAGCGCCGGCTTGAAGTAGACCGTGTCGCCGACATCCACCACGACGTCAAATCCGCGCTCTTCGGCCAGCTTCTTGACGACTTCCTGCATATGCTGGCCCGCTTTGCTTAGGACTTCGTTGCGGTCGCGATCGACGTCTCCCTGCAGGTCCTCGGACATGCGTTGCAGGTCGCGCTGCTTCTTCTGGCCTTGGCTGGTAAGTTCCTGCTCGGCCTGCGGGGTGAGCTTGCCCTGCATGGTCTGGAGCTGATTCTGGATATTCTGCAGTTCGGCTTGCAGCTTGACCATCTGGTCCTGCCGCGGTTTGAACTTCTGTTCCAGTTCAGTCTGAGCCTTCTTGATTTCGGCGGTGTCGAGAACGGCCTTTTGCAGGTTGACGATAGCCATCTTAACCTGTGCGGAGGCGATGGCCGTCGTGGCAAGACACACGGCGGACGCCATAAGCAAACGGGACCAGCGATTACGAACCATATTTCGTTAAGACTCCTTGGAGACCAAAAACTCAGCTTACCATGTGCGCGGCTGCGCCGTTCCGGGACCAGGGGCGCAGACGCACCCCAGGCCCTGGAAATTGAATTCTACGCCAGAACGGCCAGAACGTCGTCTTCACGGAAGACCATATACTCGACACCGTCAATTTTCACTTCCGAACCCGAGTACTTACCGAACAAAATCCGGTCGCCGGGGTTGACGCTCATCGGAGCCTTCGTGCCGTCTTCCAGCATCGCGCCGCTTCCAATGGCCACGACTTCACCTTCTTGCGGCTTCTCCTTGGCGGAGTCGGGGATGATGATGCCACCCCGCACGGTTTCTTGCTCTTCCACACGCTTCACGACGATCCGGTCATGCAGAGGACGAAATGTCATTGCTCTCTCCTTGAAAATTAATCCGACTGGCTACTTTGTAAAAAACATCTCTTCCAACACGCGCCCCTCGGCGCCGCTCGGCTGTTCGATATCGAGCAGCGCGGCCAGCGTCGGTGCAATGTCGCGCACGGCAATTGGGCCATCATAGCGCCCGGACTTCAACCCGGCGCCCATGAAAATCACAGGCACGTGCGAATCGTAATTGAACGGCGCGCCGTGCGAGGCGCCGGCCTTCTCGCTGCCGAGCAGCCAATACGGTTCCGCGATGATATACAAATCCGCGCCCCGCTGGCTGTTATAACTGTTGCCCACACGCCGTCCGACACGATCCTCAAAAAACGGGCCCTGCTTCAACTGCTCGCCGGTATAGACGCGGAAGATATGCGGAAGTTCCCTCACGGCGTGCGCCGCCACGTCCTGCACGGCGCCAAGCTGCAATTTTTTCTGATGGATCAGTTCGTGATTCAAATACGGCATCTGCGCGGATTTGCTCACCACCCAATCACCCTCGCCGAAGGTTTCCACCAGCGCGGCGCGAATGGCGTCGGTAACGCTTTGGGCGCCGATCCGCCCGCCCGGCATCTTGCGCTGCTCCATCAGCTCCGGCAGTGGCGCGACGCCGTGGTCGCCGGTGAAGACCACGAGCACGTTTTCAGCTCCCAATTTCGTGGTGACGAACTGCAGCAGGCGTCCAACGATTCGGTCGGTGCGCACCGAAATGTCGTGTACTTCCGGCGCGTCGGGACCTACGCCGTGGCCCACATAATCGTTCGCCGAGAAGCTGACGCTGATCAGGTCGGTCCAATTATTCTGCCCCAGTTTCTCTTCCGCAATCGCCTTCTCGGCGAACATCTCGAGAATCTCATTGCCATACGGAGTTTTCTCCATCAGGGCAAAATACTTCGCGTCGGCCTGCGCCGGCATCGTCTTGAAAGCTTTGCCGGATGGATTGCCGATGGGCGTCCAGGATTTGCCTGCGAACTGATCGATGGTGCGGCTCTTGTTGAAAGCTGTCGCCCACGCGGGAAGTTCCTTGAAATAGTATGAACTGCTGACAAAGTTGCCGGATGCGTCGTCGAACCAGTAGGCGCCGTCGGCCATGCGGCCAGCCGGCAGGATCGCCGCGCGATCTTTAATCGAAACGCCAATCACCTTGGGCTTGCCCTTGCCCGACATCTTCATCTCGTCGCCTATGGTGCTCACCAGGAAGCGGGCTGGCGAGGAGGCGCGTTTGCCGGCCGTGCCGCCCAACAGGATGGCGTTATCGTCGGAGACGCTGGTCACCATCTTCTTCGTCGCGTGGTCGTACCATTCGTTCCCGACTATGCCGCTATGCGACGGCGTGGCGCCGGTGAGAATGGTCGAATGCCCCACCGCCGTTACCGTGGGGAAATGCTCATGGTGAGCATCCGTGAAGACCGCGCCTTTCGCCAGCAACTGCGCGAAACCGGAGTTGTATTCCCCGGCGAATCGAGTCAGGTAGTCGTAGCGGAACTGGTCTACCACGATGGTTAGCACCAGTTTCGGTTTCTTGACGGGACGAAGGTTAGGCGGCGCCGCAAGGGCGGCGATCGAAAGCAGCAATGTTGCTGCGACACACAAGAATTTCTTCATAGCTTGGAAGGCACCTTAAGGAATAGGTTCTGGAGGCGGAAGCTAGTCGAGGATGACCGCCCCAGTTCCCTGAATCTGATAGATCGTTTTACCACTCTTGACGGAGGCCGGATCGAACTTCTTTCCGTTCGCTTCGGCTTCATGCTTCATCTGGGCCATGAGCTGATCACGGGTCATGTCGATTTTCACGAACGGACCCTCGGCGACGGCCACTTTGCCGATCGCCGTCTTCGGAAAGACGATCTCGCCGTCGTTCACCTTGACGCGGACGCTCTTGTTATTCGCGGCCGTATCGGTGAGGTTCATCCAGCAGCCCATTTTTTCGCAGACCTCGCTGACCTTGCCTTTCACCTGCACGGTCTTGCCGACGAAGCCATCCGGCTTTTGAGACAGTTCCGCAATCGACAACTCGTTTTTCAGAGTAAGCGGCTTGCCAAGTTTTGTCTCCGCCGCGGCGCAAACAGCCAGCACTGCGGCCAGTAGAAAGAGCGAACGCATGATTTCTCCTCAAGAGACGATTCGACTGAATTATCTCATGCCGGAGGCCCGCCGTGCGCTCAGTTCTTGGGCGGAACCTGGGTCGTCTCCTTGGCGAGACGGACCTTGGCGTTCTCCAGTTTGCGAGCGATCTTGGCCACATCGACGGGATCGGCCTCGGAGGCGGGGCCACTCTCGTATTCCTTTACAGCGGCTTCCCACTGCGCGATGGCGTCTTTCACGTTGCCCTGCTGGAAGAGGATGTCGCCGAGATGGTCGCGCACCGTGGGATCGCGGCCTACTTTCTCAAGCGAGCGGCGGATGTAGTCTTCGGCTTCGCGCAACTTGCCCATCCGGAAATAGACCCAACCGAGGCTATCGAGGTAGGCGCCGTTACCCGGATCCTTGTCGAGCGCCTTCGTCACCATCTGCAATGCTTCCGGCAGCCGCACGTTGCGGTCCGCAAACATGTAGCCCAGATAGTTGAGGGCCGAGGCGTTATCCGGATTCGCGTCGAGCACCTTGCGGAATTCGGTTTCGGCGAGATCGAACTTTTTCTGGCGCTCGTACATCGCACCACGCGTGAAGTGGATCGCCTCCTTCTCTTCCTTGGTGGACGAGAGCTTTTCGGCGGTGTCGATCTCCTTGGCCATCTGGTCGAAGCGCTTGGCCTTCTCATAGACCTGCGCCATTGAAAGGTGGATCTCGCGGTCGCCCTTGCCATCGAGCAGGCTGCTCAGTTCCGCGATCGCCTGATCGACTTTGCCGGCGTCCGCCATCAGCGAGGCGCGCACGGCCGCCAGCGTACGGTCGGCCGGATAGGCCGCCTTGGAGGCACGCGCCTCCTCTTCCGCTTTCGCAAATTCCTTGCCGGCCCGATACACATCTATGATCTGCGCCGAAGCCCGCGCGCCCATGCTCGCGTCGAGTTCGCCCATCTGGCGGAAGGCCTTCACCGCTTCTGCGGAGTTATCCGCGGCGCGATACATCAGGCCCAGACGTTCGAGCAGCGCGGCCCGGTTGCTCTTTTCGCCGAGATTGTACGTGCGCTTCGCGCTGGAATCGAGGATCCCTTTCAACGTTGCGATCGCTTCCGGCAATTTCCCCTCGGATTCGAGCAGGTTGACTTCGTTGTAGCGCACCTCAAGATTGTCGGGCTCGATTTGGCGCGCCTTCTCGCTGGCCTCACGCGCCTTAGGCATGTTGCGCTGCTGCCGGTAAATCTGCGACATGCGCAAGAACGACTGGTAGTCCTTCGGTTCTTCCGCGATCACCTCCTGGTAAACCTCTATCGCCTTGTCGAGCTGTTCGGCGAGCATCAGGTTCTGCGCCAGAGCGCGCTTCAGGTCCGTATTGCCCTGCGAAACTTCCACGGCCCGCGACAGCGTCTCGGCCGCGGACTTGTAATCGCGAATCTGCTCGTAGGTGCTGGCCAGTTGCGTCAACGTGCGCAGCGAGGGGTTCTTTTCCGCCACTTTCTTGAGCAGCTCCGTGGCGTTCTTGGTGTCGCCCAGATCGGAATAGACCATCGCCAGTCCGGTCAACCCATCTTCGTTTTCGCCATCCAAGGCGAGCGCCTTCTTGTACGCCTTTTCGGAATCCACCGAGTTCTGCGCGATCTTGTGCAGACGGCCGAGCATCAGCCAGGTGTCGACATCGGCGGGGTCCTGCGCGGAGATTTTCTGATATTGCTCAATCGACTTCTTGAGCATCTCCTCGTTGACGCGGCCTTGCTGCGCGTCACCGATCATGCGCGCGTAGATGCGTCCGAGCACGCGCCGCGCGTTGAGGTCGTTGGGATTCTGCTTGAGCGCTTCCTCGGAGTCGACGACCGCCTCGCGCAGCTTACCCGATTGGATGTACAGGTCCGACAACTCGTCGCTGAGGAACGTTGCACTCGGGTCGGCCTTGATCGCCTGCTTGAAATGGTCGATCGCTTTCGTGGCGAAATCGCCGCGATTGCCGAGGGCCGATGCCTGCTCCGCATACAAGTGCCCCATTGCGAAGTGGTAATACGCCGTGGCTTTGTCGACCGTCTTTTCGGCCGCCTTCGCCCCGTCGCTCTGCGCGCAGGCCGCGCTCGCGGCGAGCATCGCCAGGGTACAAACCGACCCTGCCAGCTTATACTTTGAGCTCATTGGACCCGACTTTCTTGAAACGCCCCGAGCGCCCAAACCGGTCGCGTCGGCAGCGCCATTGCTCTACCTCAGTATAACGTCCGTCCCGTGCTCCAAGTTTCTCAGGAATTTCATCAACTTGCCAGAGCGTCGAAAGAGCGGACAAAATAGCTATGGTGTCTATTCCCCTATTGGTCGCTATCGCCGGCCCTACAGGTTCCGGAAAAAGCGATCTCGCCATCGCCATCGCTGCCCAGTTAGACGGCGAAATCATCAATTGCGATTCAGTACAAATGTATCGAGGATTCGATATTGGCGCCGCCAAGGTTCCGCCAAGCGAACGCCACGGCATCCCTCACCACCTTTTCGATATCCTGGACCCCGCCGAAGTCTCCACCGCCGGCGACTACGCCCGTAAGGCGCGCGAGACCCTGCGGGAGGTTACCCAAAGAGGGAAACTACCGGTCCTGGCCGGCGGCACCGGTTTCTACCTGCGCGCATTGATTGATGGACTTTTCGAGGGCCCCAGCCGCGATGAGGCCCTGCGCCAGCGGTTACAGGCCCGCGAGGCGCTCCGGCCAGGCTCACTGCATCGGATTCTGCTGCGGCTCGATCCGGCGACCGCTGGCCGGGTTCATGCCCGAGATGTGAAAAAAGTGATCCGCGCCCTCGAAATTCGCCTGCTCTCGACGCAGCCGGCTTCTCGCATGTTCGATTCCGGCCGTGATCGCCTCGAAGGTTTCCGTACGCTAAAAATCTGCCTCAACCCGGATCGTGAGGAGCTCCGCGAGCGCCTCGACCGGAGGGCTTCGGAGATCTTTTCGAGAGGCCTTCTCGATGAGGTACGCAACCTGCTCGCGGCCGGCGTCACGGAGCAGGCTAAACCCTTTGAATCTATCGGTTACGCGCAGGCGTTGCGCCATTTGCGCGGGGAAATCACGCTCGCCGAGGCTATCGAATCCACTCGAATTGCGACGCGCCAATACGCCAAACGGCAACGGACCTGGTTCCGCAGGGAACGAGATGTCTTTTGGATCGATGGGTTTGGCGGAGATCCCGAGGTGCAGGCGCAAGCTATAACTCAAATTAAACTCGACCTAAATATGCATTAAAATAATTATTCAATACTGCGGAACAAATCCCGATAAGTTTCGTCAGAGATATTGTGCGACGACAAACAGTCTTAAGCACCACGTTGACGGGGTGCATACTTGTCGCCTCGTTCGCGAAGAAATACTTGAGTAACATTCAAGGAGAATGAAGAAAATGAAGAAATTGACAGTCCTTTTCGCTTGCTTCGCACTCGCCATGGCGAGCGCAGCCACTCACAGCATCACGCTGTTCCAGCCCTCGATGGTCAACGGGACCGAACTGAAGCCGGGCGATTACAAGCTGGAAGTGAATGACAGCAAAGTAGTAATCAGCAAAGGCAAGAGTTCGGTGGAGGCATCGGTGAAGGTTCAGAGCGGCGAAGAGAAGTTTAATGCGACCACGGTCCGCTACTCTGCGGCCGAGGGCAAGTACAAGGTGCAGGAGATCCGCTTGGGCGGGACCAAGACCACACTGGTCTTCGCCAATTAACAACTCGACGAACTAGCTGTTCGCGCGTTTGGCAAAAGGGCCGTCTGGTAGACTGTAATAGTCATGGGACGGCCCTTCGCATTTCTCGTTCTTGTGGTTAGCTTCCTGCCGGTCGCTGCGCTCGCGGAATCTTTCGTCGTTCTTCCATTTTTCAACACTTCGAAAAATCCTAAAGTGGACTGGGTCGGCGAGAGCATTGCCGAAGCCGTGCGCGATGCCCTTGGCGGCCAAGGTATGCTCGTGCTGGATCGCGAGAGCCTGAAGGAGGCCTACAGGCGTCTGGCTCTGCGCCCGAACTCGGAGATGACTCGGGCCACGGTGATCAAGATCGCCGAGACTCTGGACGCCGACGAGATCCTGTTTGGCCAATTTGACGTGTTGCCCGCCACGACTCCCGGCGGCAAGGAATCCCTGCGCCTGACCGCACGGGTCCTCGACCTGCGCAGCATGAAGCAATTTCCGGAGTTCAGCGAGACCGGAGCCTTCGACGAACTAGCCGCCGTGCAGGAGCACCTCGCGTGGCAGACGCTGCGCGTTTCTGTGCCGGCCTCGGTACCGTCGGAGGAAGAGTTCCGGAGACTGCATCCGCCGGTGCGGGTCGATGCTATCGAGAATTACATTCGCGGCTTGCTCGCCACAAGCACGGAACAGAAGCACCGTTTTCTGACGCAAGCGGCGCGCCTGGACCCGAGTTACGCGGAGCCAAATTTCGAGTTGGGCCGGCTGCTCTGGACACAAGAGAATTTTGGGGCCGCTGAGGAATGGTTCCGGAAGGTTCCGGCCCGTTTCCCGCACTACCGCGAAGCGAATTTCTTCCTCGGGCTGTGCCGGTTCTACACTGGCGATTACACTGGCGCCCAGATTGCGTTCGATCTGGTGGCGCAGTCCGTCCCACTGAACGAGGTCTTCAACAACCTCGGCGCGGCGCAGTCCCTCCGCGACAGGCCGGAGGCGTTGGAGAATTTTCGCAAGGCGCTCGAAGGCGATCAGGCTGACCCTGACTATCATTTCAACATCGGCTATGCGCTCTGGAAGCGCGGCGAGTTCGACGCGGCGGCGGAGAGTTTTCGCGCTACGCTCGCGCGCGACCCCCAGGATGCCGAGGCGACGAAGATGCTGGGACGCTGCCTCAAGAAGACGCAGTACCGCGCCAACGATCCCAATGACGAGCCGCTGGAGCGGGTGAAAGAGACTTACAACGAGCGTGTTTACTGGCAGTTGAAAGCTGCGTTGGAGCCGAAGAAATAGTCGGGAGATTCATGTCTTTCCAAAGGTTCATTTTTCTGATGCCAGTGCTGACCCTGCCGTTGCTCGCGCAAAATGCGGCGCCCGCACAGCCACGTACAGCGGAGCGCATCGGCGCCGCGGCGCAACGTAATGAGAATGTCGCCGTCTATCAGATCGACACGAACGCGGCCAGGGAGGCCAACGTGCGCGTCGGCAGCACGCCGACGATTGTCTCCGAGATGCCCGCCGAGAGCAACTACTTCGCTGCGGAACACGGCAAGGCGCCGGGCGAACAGGTGTTCCTGAAGCCGTCGAAACGGCTCGCCGATTGGCACGGCGAGTTTTTCGAACAGCACCAGAACAGCGTCTTTAATTCCCGCACTTTTTTTCAGGTGGGCGCGGTCAAGCCGTCTCATCGCAATTTCTATGGCGGACGCGCCGGGGGAAAGCTTCCCTTTCTCGGCTATGTTACGCTGAGCGCTTCGCAGCGCAAGATTCGTGGCATGGTGAACGGCAACGTGCTGGTTCCGCTGCTCTCCGAACGCACGCCTCTGACCTCCGACCCCGAGCTTCGTAGCCTGATCAGCCGCTGGATGAACGCGTATCCGAGCGAAGCGCCGAACCGGCCCGACTTCGACCCGCGCGCCTTGAACACGAATGCGCGTCAGATCAGCGATTCGGCCGATCTCGCGCTGCGGGCGGAACCGAACGCCGGCAAAGGCCGGCTGATTTTGTCCTACGGCCTGCAACGGCAGCGGCAGCACGCCTTCCAACTGGTGGCTGGCCAGAATCCCGATACAGAGATTCACGGGACCAGCGCGCGCGCGACCTATCTGCGCCCGCTCTCGAAGGAAACGGAACTCGCGCTGGCCTTCGCGTTCACGCGCACCAGATCCGTGCTCGCTCCCGAGCCCAATGCGGTCGGCCCACGCGTGCGCTTCGGGTATCAGATTGAGGAACTCGGTCCGGACAGCCAATTTCCAATTAATCGCGCGCAGAACGGTTTTCGTTATGGCGCGCTGTGGTCGCATCAGGCGCAAGGCTCAAAGCACACGTTGACCGCGGGCGCCGAGTTCGCGCGCTATCAACTCAACGGCATCGAGGTCAACAATCAGCGTGGCCTATTCTGGTTCACCAACAATTACGGGCGCTCCGCGATCGAGAATCTCCGCTGGGGCGCGCCGTCGATGTATGAAACCACCACAGGAGAACTCGCGCGCGGCTTTCGCAACTGGGGCGCAAATTTTTTCGCCGGCGACAAGTGGAAGGCGACGCCACGCATGCAGATCTATTACGGTATTCGCTACAGCCTGGAGACAGCCCCCTATGAGGTGAACGGGCGCACCCAGATTCCCTACGGCTGCGACTGCAACAACTTCAGCCCGCGCTTCTCGATCGCCTACCAGACCAATACCGCGTGGACGCTGCGGACGGCCTACACTACGACGTTCGGCCAGATTCTACCTGTGACCTTTCAGCAAGCGCGCATCAATCTGCCGGAAGTACGCTATGTCCAACTGCAGAACCCGAGCCTGCTGCATCCGCTCAGCAGTGTGAACCTGAACGACCCCGCGGCGCGCACCTCGCCGACGTTTCTGTCTCCCGACATGGTTGCGCCCTACTCGCACCAATACAACTTCAGCATGGAACGCAAAGTCGGGCAGGTCTACTTCCTGCGTGCGGGCTACGTCGGCAGCCGCAGTTTCAAACTGCTCAACGACTATCAGCAGAATCGCGCCGTTCCGGTTGCCGGGATTCCGCTGACGACGGCCACCGTGGACCAGCGCCGTCCGGACCAGCGCTATTACGATGTGAAGTACATCATAAACGGCGGCATCGCCTACCTCGACGCCGCCCAATTGGAACTGCGCGCCACTCCGCGCCACGGTCTTGCCTGGAACTTCACCTACACCTTCGGCAAAGCCATCGATGAGGGCACAGACTATACCTTCACTGCCGCGAACAAGGACATGCAGACCGGACGCAACCAGGCACAGTACGATTCGGCCAAGGACCGCAAGGGCCTGAGCCTGTTCGACTCGACGCACGCCGTAAAACTCGCCTACAGCTATGAACTGCCGCAATTGGGCAGCCGTCATAGCCTGCGCTGGCTGCTGAACGGCTGGCAGGCTTCGGGCGTAACGATGTTCAAGACCGGAACGCCCCTGACGTTATATGTGGGCTCCGATGGACCGGGCTACGGCAACGTGGATGGTGGTCCCGGCGACAGGCCCAACATTCTGGACCCGTCGATTCTCGGGCAGACGATCTCGCATCCCGACAGCGCGCCGAGGATCCTCAGCCGGGAGCGATTCAGCTATCAGAGTCCCGGTTCGCTTGCCGGATCGCTAGGCCATGGCACGTTCCGCAAATCGCCGATCGCGAACTTCAACGCGGCTATGAGTAAGCAATGGCACTGGTATGCCGGGCGGGAATGGCGTGCGGTTCTGCGCGGTGAGTTCTACAACTTTACCAACCACGCGCAGTTCGACGAGCCGCAACGCAACCTCTCCTCCCCCGCCTTCGGAAAGATTACGAACACGCTCAACGACGGGCGCGTCGTGCAAATCGGGTTGCAGTTTATTTTGTAACAAGGAATTGTATCCGCGAGCGAAGCCGCTATAATCAGAAAATCAATGTTAGAGGGCTTCGGCATTTCCGATGTCGGTTGTGTGCGCACCAATAACGAGGACTGCTGCCTCCTGGCGCCTGAACTCGGCCTCTATGTCATAGCGGACGGCATGGGCGGCGCGCGCGCCGGAGAACACGCCTCGCGCCTGGCCGTCGAGAGCGTACGGGATTACGTCCAGAGAGCCGCGCATACCGGCGCCGACGCACTCACTCGTGCGATTCAGGAGGCGAACCGCGCCGTTCTCGCCGCCGCCGGAGCGGACAAGGCGATGGAGGGCATGGGAACGACCCTTGTGGCGGCACTTGAATCCGGCCCCGAGATCGTGATCGCCAGCGTGGGCGACAGCCGCGCCTATACATTCGACGGACTCCGTCTGAACCAGGTGACTGCGGACCAGAGTTGGGTGCAGGAGATCGGCCGCCGGCTCGGCATCGACGAGGCCAGCCTGCGCAAGCATCCCATGCGCCACGTGCTCACCATGGCGATCGGCGTCGCTGAGGACGTGCGCATCCAGACGCACAAAGTACTGCCCTCGCCGGGTGACTACGTGCTGCTTTCGAGCGATGGCTTGCATGGTGTGGTCGAGGGTCCGGCTCTGGCTGAGATCCTGAATCGCGCCGGCTCGCTGGAGAAGAAATGCCGCGCGTTAATTCAAGCAGCCCGCGACGCCGGCGGACCCGATAACATCACCGCTTTACTCCTGCAGATCAGTTAGAGACATTTCCCGCCGCACGGCCACTACCTCTTTGTCATGAGAGAGTTTCTGTTGACCGCCGCCCAGCATTTCCTGCCTGCCTTCATGGCGCTCGGGCCGATGTTCCTGGTCTGGGGAGCCGATCTGCCGGAGCACCGGGAGGTCGTGATCTTGCAGATGCGCGTGGTGGAAGGCGAGGGTCTTGTCCATACCGCCGGCACACACTCGGCTCGGCCGCTGACCGTGCTGATTTGCGACGAAACCGGCAAGCCCGTCGAGGGAGCCTCGGTCAGCTTTCGTCTGCCCGACGAAGGCCCGGGGGGATCCTTTCGCGGCGGCCTGCGGAGCGAAGTGGCGCGGACCGGCGCCAACGGTCAGGCCTCGATCCGTAACGTGGAGTGGAACGAGCTTCCTGGACCGTTTCAGCTCCGCGTGATCGCCGCCCGGGATCGCACGCGCGCCGGCATCGTAGTGCCGCTGTATCTGGCCGGTCGCAATGAAAAGCGCGCGGCCGCAGCCAGCCGGTAAACGTCTGCTATCCTGTCGGTGCGCCTATGAAACCAGTCGCATTGACCATCGCCGGATCAGACCCCTGCGGCGGAGCCGGCATCCAGGCCGATCTCAAGACCTTTCATCAATTCGGGGTCTACGGCGAAGCTGTGATCACGTTATTGACCGTGCAGAACACGACGCGCGTGGAACGCGTTGAAACGCTGGACCCGGAGTTGGTTGTCGCACAGATCCGCGCCGTGCTCGAGGACATCCCGCCGAACGCTGCCAAGACCGGAGCGCTGGGCGATGCGGCCATCGTGCGCGCCGTGGCCGCGGCTGCGTTGGAGTTCGGCTTTCCGCTGGTGGTGGATCCGGTCATGATTAGTAAGCACGGCGCCGCGCTGATCGCTGCCGAAGCGAGAATTGCGCTGATTGAGGAGTTGATCCCGCGCGCCTTCCTGCTCTGTCCCAATCTGCATGAAGCCGCAGCCCTCACGGGAATGGAGGTCATGGACATCGCAGGCATGAGGCGCGCGGCCTCACGGCTTCGCGACATGGGTGCAAAGGCGGTACTGCTCAAGGGCGGCCATCTCGCGGGCCAGGCAATCGATGTACTCTTCGACGGCGTGGAGTGGCGGGAGTTCACGGCCGAACGCATCGAGACGGCGCACACACACGGTACCGGCTGCACCTATGCCGCCGCGATCACGGCCTGTCTCGCGCACGGCTTTCCGCTGCCCGCCGCGGTGGCGCGGGCCAAGCGGTTCATTACGGAGGCGATCCGCACGAACCCGGGACTCGGCCATGGGAACGGCCCGGTCAATCATCACGCACCGGCGGAGCACTGACGGGTTCGCGCCTATTGATCGGCGAGCAGAAAGAGGCGGTCGCCGGCGGCTCTGGTGCTGTGACCGGGCGTGGCAAAAGAGAGGAAGCGCGCGGGCACGAAAAAGTCCGCGTGCGGCGAACCAGCCATCAGCCGTGCGAATTCGCTATCCGCCTCCATCTCGATCACGGTAGCGATGGGTTCGCCGGAGGCAAGGCCGAACTCCCGCAACCGCTCCAGATAGGCCGGCCGGCAGCGCGCCAGGTCGAGAAATTCATCGACGGAAACAGCGATGCCCAGACGGCGGAAATCCATAGCCGGCCGCTGGCCGTGGCGGCCATCGTCGACGAAGGAATAGCGCACCTTGCGGATCGGCAGAAGCGTGGCATAGAACTCATCGTCGGGCATCACGATGATCAGTTCATTCGGGCGCTGCAGGGCTGCGTAGCGCTCCAGTGCGTGCGCGGACGGCACTGCGGCGGCTGCCCGCGGGTAGGACAATCCCCACGGCTCGGCCGGGTGCGACAATTTCCAGACGAACCCCGCACTGAGCAGGGCCACGCCAAACGCCATGGCGGCACGGCTGCGCACCGGCGCGTAGGCCGCGGCGGCAATCGCACAGGCCAGCATCGCAGGCAGCAGATAAGCTGCATTGCGATAGCTGAATAGCAGCACAGCCGCACCCACAGCCGCAATCCAGCAGAACAGCACCAGCGCGCCGCTTTCGCGCCGCCGGACAGCGCGCAAAAAGCCGGGCAGCGCGAGGGCAGAGCAGAGCAGCAGAACGGGATCGATCAGCGCCCAGCGCTTCAAATAGAACCAGGCGTGATTCTCGTTGGAGGTTTGATGGAGCGGGTGCAGCGCCGAGCGAAAATGTTCGTCAACGATGTATTCGGACCAGAACCAGACAGGATGCGCGGCAAGCTGATAGAGATGCCAGGGCGCGGCGAGCAGAACAGCCAAGGCCGCGACCTCGACCACGCGGCGCAGCGCGGGTCGCGTAGCGCCGCGGGCGCAAAGCCAATAAAGGAAGAGCAAAAGCAGGCATAGCGCTCCGGCGACGGCCTTCGTCATCATCGCCGCTGCCGCCAGAATCGCGAAACTCCAACGTGTCGAGGCACGAGCGAGCGTGGGGTCGCGATGCAGCGCCCAAGCGGCCAGCGACAGCAACAGCGCGAGTAGCGCGTCCATCAGGTTGAGCCGTGAGAGCCCGACCAGCATCGGATTCGAGAGCGCCAGCAACAGGGCGAAGAGTGCGGGCAGTGGACCGGCCGGCAGCAGCCAGGCAAACACAAGTGTCGCGGCCAACGATCCGGCGATCAGCGAGGGCAGACGCAGACCGAAGTTTGAGGCGCCGAACAACTTGACCGACGCACCGGACAGCCAGTAGAGCAACGGAGGTTTGAAGAGCGCGAAACGGCCGAGGAAGCGCGGCGTGAGCCACTCTCCGTCGCGCGCCATTCCGATCGCGATGGCGCTGTAGACGGCTTCGTCCTGCGCTCCAATCTTCCCGACCGGATCGACCCAAGTGCTGGCAATGCCGCAGTTTTCGATTCGGAACGAGAGGATTGCGAAGGACAACAGGAATACGGCCGTCAGCAATAACCAGCGTTTGCTCACACAGTCATCATCGTGCAAGCAGGCGGGCGCAGGCAATCCGCGTAGCGCGTCAGTTTTCGCTTTCGGGCTCGGGCTCGACGTAGACGATCTCCGCGGAAGCCATGCCGGGCAGGCTGACCTGCACGCCGGAGCGCATGAGTGCTTCACCGGACACCAGCAGGGTGCGGCTGTCGTCCTGAAACGTCACGCGATAGTTGATGGCTGGGTCCAGGCCGCGAGGCCGGAACACATAGTAGTCGGCTTGCGTGCCATCACGGGTTACCACAGCCACCCCGGCTTTCGTCGCCGGATCGTAGGCTTGGATCGCATCGGTGAGAGTGGCGCCGGGCCTTTCCGTGATATGAAAGACCTTGCCATCGCGGACGGTCTTGCGAATTTTCTTGAAGGCCTGAATCTCGCCACCGAGGAATTTTGTCTCCTCCGCAGTCGCTGCTTCGAGGCGGTTCATTAGAATCCACGGACCGCCAAAGACGAAGCTGCGCGTGATGTAAGAGGAATAGCTATTGTCGGGCATGTAGCGATCCACATAGCGCGGCGGAAACGGATACGTGGCGCCATAAACGGCCTGTCGCGCGCCTAACGCGCCGCTGGCATCGTTCGTGATCGACGTGACGTAGTTCTGCACCATGTTGAACGTCATCATGTTGCCGCCGTTTTCGCAATTCTCCCAGACCGTATTCGGCGTGCGGCGCTGGATCTCACGCAAGACGTAGTCGAGGCCCTCTACCGCGTTGGCGTAGTTGCTGTCCTTGGGATCGTGCGTGTGCGTCGTTTTCGTGCAGCTCTTGACCATGTTCTCGCCGTCCTGTAGAACCCAGTCGACGTTGTAGGTCTGGATCATGCGCACGGCTTCGTCGATGATCCAGTCGCGGGTTGGCCGGTTCGAGAGGCACAGCGATTTCGCCCCGAAATAATTGTAGTCTTCCGATGTCGTCCAATCCGGGTTCTCAAGCAGTACCGGTGCATCCGCCGCTGCTTCCGCCAGCGCAAAGTGCAGTCCGAACTTCATACCGAGCGAGTGGACATAGTCCGAGAGCGATTGCATACCGCTGGGGAACTTGTCGCGGTTGGAGTGCCAGTCGCCGAGCTTTCTGGCCCAGCCCAGATCCACAGTGAACAGCTCGAAACCCAGTTTTGCTGCAATGTCAGCATTGCGCTTGAGCAGATCCTCGTTGAATTCCTGCTGATAGCCCCACGAATCCCAAGCGATGAAGGGGAACGTCGACGGATCCGGCATCGGCTTCGCCAGCACGTTTTCCACGAAGCGCTGCGTGCGGTAGCCGGCTTCGTCCCAATCGCCGTGGAACAGACCGATGAACGCCGCGGGCACACGAAACGATTCGCCGGGCGCGAGCGGATGGTTGAACTCGTCGATCGACGCGGACAATTGCAGATATCTCTCGTCGTCGAACTGCCGGACAGAGGCCGTCGCGCGCCCGTCAAACTCCCAGCCCGCAAACATGCCCCGGTCGTTCCCGGCACGCAGAGCCCACCAGCCGCATTGCATGCCGCGAGCGCCGGACTGCATCGTCAGCGCCGATCCGGCCGGATCGAGCGTATTCTGCAGCGGCTCGAAGTTGCCCTGCTGCGGCACGATCGCCCACTGATTCACACGAAACCAGCGGTAGGTCTCGCGCTCGGCATCGTCGAAACGCCAAGGCAGCATGTCGGCCGCCCGGACGTAGACCGTCTTGCCCTGCAAGTTTGAGACGTCCAGATAGTAGCGCAGCACGGCCTTGCGCGGATACATTTCGAGGACCAACCGGATGCGTGCGCGCGCCCCGCTGTCTTCGAGTTCAATCACTTGGCGCAGCGTGCCATTGTCCGTGGTTTCCTGCCATTGCTGGATCAGTTTGAAGCTGGTCCGCGCTCCATAACTGACATCGTCCAGGGTGAACTTGATCGGGGAACTGGGCGTCATGCCGGAAGCCGCCCAGACATCGCCATTGCCCAGGTGCCGTACGTAGTCGAGTCGAAACAGACCTTCGGGAGTCAACGTAAACTGCGCATCCACAACTCCGTTGCTCAGGTGCCAACGGTTCTGCCCGCTGTCGAAAGCGAACTCCG
The DNA here is from genome assembly GCA_963668605.1 of Bryobacteraceae bacterium. Lineage (GTDB taxonomy): Bacteria > Acidobacteriota > Terriglobia > Bryobacterales > Bryobacteraceae. The sequence continues at coordinate 5,859,768 of OY764903.1, read as the reverse complement.
ACTGCGCCTGCGCCAAGGGCAGCAGAGACAGTAAGAGCAACAAGAGTGTGATACGCTGGTACATTTTCCCGATATCTTCTTAAACACCGCTTATCGGCATTAGACGCGGAAAAGAGAAGAATCGGAGTGCGATAATTGGAAATACCAATCGCAGATAGGACGTGGATCTAAAAAATCCCGCCCTCGGCGGCAGCTAAACGTACCTGGCCAGACGCGCTATTTGACTTTCTCGTCGCGCTCCACTTTGCCGTCGCGCACGTGAATTACGCGCCAGGCGTGCATGGCGATGTCATACTCGTGGGTCACGAGAATGATGGTATTGCCCTGCTGGTGCAGACGCTCGAATAGGGCCATAATTTCGTTGCCGGTTGCGGTATCGAGGTTGCCGGTGGGCTCGTCGGCGAGCAGAATCGAAGGATTGTTGACCAAGGCGCGGGCGATAGCGACGCGCTGGCGCTGTCCGCCGGAAAGCTCGTTTGGCTTGTGGTACATGCGCTTTTCGAGATCCACGTGGCGCAGCGCCTGCTTGGCACGCTCAATGCGCTCATCGGCCGCCATTCCCGAATAGATCAGCGGCAGTTCCACGTTATGCAGTGCACTGGCACGTGGCAGCAGGTTGAAGGTCTGGAAGACGAATCCGATTTCTTTGTTGCGGATGCGCGCCAGATCGTCGTCGTTCATCGAACTGACCAGCTTGCCGTTGATGAAGTAGTCCCCTTTTGTCGGCGTGTCGAGACAGCCGATCAGGTTCATCAGTGTGGATTTGCCGGAACCCGACGGTCCCATGATGGCGACGTACTCGCCGCGTTTGATCTCCACGTCGCATCCGGAGACCGCATTGATCTCCTGGTCGCCCATGATGTACGTCTTCCACAAGTCATATGTGCGGATGACGATTCCGTCGCGCGTGAGCTGCTGCCCCCGGCCTACCGCGTCTGCCACTGCGTTTGCCATGCCGTAATCCTATTAACTTTCCGTCTTCACCGGACTTTTATTATCCACTTTTATCTTCGCATCGTTGCGTAGGGTACGGATCACCTTATAACTACCCGTGATGATCTCGTCGCCCTCTTTGAGACCGCCGATGACTTCGATGTCCGTAGCCCCGGTGATGCCAGTCTCCACTTTGCGGAACGAAGCCTTCTCGCCGTTAACCACAAATACGCCCTGCAACTCTTCCTTGCGCGCCTTCTCCGCGGCCGGATCGGGCTTGGCGGCCGCCTGCACGCCCTTCTTGGGCGCGGGCTCCAGATCGCCCTTCTGCCGTACTGTCAAGGCCTGAATGGGAAGGGTCAGGGACTTCTGGCGCGTGGCCGTCGTGACCTTCGCCGTGCAGGAGAGGCCCGGGCGGATCTCGTCCGGCGGGTTATCCAGGGCGATCACCACCTTGAAGTCCTTCGCCTCCTGACTGGAAATCGCGCTTTGCGAAGCGGCCAGACCCGTGGAGCGCAGGATTGCCGTATTGCCAATCTCGATCACGTGCCCCTTAAACGTCTTGTTCGGAATCGCATCGATAGTGATGTCGGCCACCTGGCCAAGCGTCACGTTGACGATGTCGGTCTCATCCACCTTGACTTCGGAAGTGATCAGCGACATGTCCGCGATCGTCATAATCAAGCTGGAGGGCGAGTTCTGAATGCCGGGCACGACCGTTTCGCCGACGCGCACCGGCAGGTTGGTCACCACACCATCGAGCGGAGCCAGAGCCTGGGTCCGCTGCAGGACATCGGTAGCACGCCGTAAGCCCGCCTGGGCTTGTGTGATGCGGCGTTGCGAGGCGCTGAGCGCGGACGCCAACTGGCTGCGTTGCGCCTTGGCCTGAGCCAGGCGTGCCTCGGACTCGCGCACAGCGGCGGCGCTCGAGTCAAATTCCGCCCTGCGCTGATCGTACTCCTGCTTGGCGATGAGCTGCGCTTTGAACAACTGCTCGGCGCGCGCGAAGTTCAGGCGGGCGCGTTCCTGGTCGGCGTTGCTGCGGTCAATCGTCGCCTGGGCGGTACGGATATTGTCCTCGGAGGCCTTCAACGCGGATTCCGACGCCGCGGAGTCCGCCTCGATGGAACTCACCGAAGCGCGCTGCCCGGCCACATCGGCCTCGGGCTGCACGGACTCCAACTTGGCCAAGAGCTGGCCTTTCTTGACGCGGTCGCCTTCTTTAACAAGAAGCTCCATGATTCGCGACGGCTGCACGGCGTTGCTGCCGATATTGACGTAGTAGCGCGGCTTGATTTCGCCGGACGCGGTGACCAGCGAGGTCAGGTCCTGGCGGACCACCTTGCCGGTCTGCACGGTGACGATGCCGCTCTGGCTATACCGGTAGCTGGCATACACGCCACCCCCGACCGCCAACAGCAGCAGCAATCCCAACAGTATTTTCCATTTACGCTTCACGCAAGTCTACTCCCGTATGATTCAGACGCCAAACACCGCGAAAATGTTCAATAAACCTCCATGTCCATGGATCGCCCGCCGCGCAACCTATTAAGACGTTACAACATCGCGAAAAGAAACGGGTTGCGGCGCTTATTTTCCATCCAGCACCGTCACACTGACCGGTTTCGAGCGCTCGCAGGTGATCGAATCGGTCATTCCGGACGCGAGAAACGCACAAGCGTTCGAGGCCGCCGTCCGGATCGCCTGCTCGCGCGTGTTGCCGCGTGCCGTCCGGCAGGCGCTACGTCCCTGGAATTCCATGCACACCTCGACGCGCTCATGAGCCCCGCTCATCGTGGAATAAAGCACCAGGCCCACGAAAAGAAGGCTCAGTGCGACGAGGGCGAGCACAGTCCGCTTGCTCAAACCGGCGCCTCCGTAAAGTAGTTGCCCATGTTGCGGAATTTCAGATAGCGCTGGTCCACCAACTCCTTTTCGCTCAGCGGAGCGAGTTCTTCGAGCGCCTTCAGAAGGCTGATCTTCAGCGCCGCCGCCGCTTCGTCGTAGTCGGAATGCGCACCCTCGCCGGGTTCCGGGATGATCTCGTCGATGAGCGCCAACTGTATCAGATCCGGCGCGGTCAGCTTCAACGCCGCGGCCGCCTGTTCGGCTTTGCTTGAGTCGCGATAAATGATCGCCGCGCAACTTTCCGGCGAGATCACGCTATAAACCGCGTTCGCCAGCATCAGCACGCGGTTGCCCACACCTAACCCCAGTGCGCCGCCGGAGCCGCCTTCTCCGATCACAATCGTCACAATGGGCACGGCCAGGCGCGCCATCTCGCGCAGGTTTACTGCGATCGCTTCGGCTTGCCCGCGCTCCTCGGCGTCGATGCCAGGATAGGCGCCCGGCGTATCGAGCATGGTCACGATCGGGCGGCCGAACTTTGCGGCTAGGCGCATCACGCGCAGCGCCTTGCGGTAGCCTTCCGGTTTCGGCATGCCGAAGTTGCGGTACAACTTCTGTTTCGTGTCGCGGCCCTTCTGCTGGCCGATGATCGCCACGGGCTTGCCGTCGAGCAGGGCGAAGCCGGCCACGATGGCTGGATCGTCGTAGTAGGCGCGGTCGCCGTGCAACTCCTCGAATCCGGTGAAGATGCGCTCGATATAGTCAAGTGTGTGCGGACGCTTCGGATGGCGCGCCAACTGCACGCGCAACCAGGCAGGGTGCGCCGGCGGCGGAGCATCGGCCTCGGCCTTCAACGCGCGCAGTTCCTCTTCGAGTTGCGCGATGCGCGTTTCGGTGGACTTGTCGCCGCCGCGCAATTCCGCAATCTCTGATTCGAGCGCATCGGACTGCTTCTTGTTCTCTTCGTTCATCGATTTACCTTGGCTCAGCGCGCCAGTTCCTCATAGGCCTCGGCCCCGCAGATGCGTGCCACCTCAGCCTTGAACTCTTTGTCCGGACGCACCTTCGCGGCCACATCGAGAATCATCGAAAAATCCCGTGGCCTTTCCAGCCGCAAACGCACGGCCGTTTGTCCCGGCTTGCGCTCGAACAGCTCAGTCAACTGTTTCGCGATGTCTCCGTTAGCCTGCCGCCCCAGTGCGACGCGAATCGAGATCAACGTCGCGAACGGAACACGCGCAAGTTCCAGCGGAATGATGTCCTGCGCCGAGAGCCGCGGAGGGCCGCCCTCTTCCGGCAGTACGGTCGCACGCATCAGGACCGCCTTGTCCTCCACCAGAAACTGGAGGTTCTTCTCATACTGCGAGGCGAAGAGCATCGTTTCCAGATGTCCCTTCCTGTCCTCCAACTGCATGGTAGCCCAAAGCTTGCCCTCCTTGTTGCGCTTGCGCACAATGCCGGTCAGGATGCCGCAAACCGCCACCTCGGCGCCGCGGGCCAGCTTGGCCTCTTCGATCGATTCGCTGTCGTACGTGGCCAGTTCGCTGACCTTGTCGAGGTGCTCTTCGAGCGGATGGCCGGTGACATAGAACCCGAGCATCTCCTTCTCGCCGGAGAGCTTCTCCATCGGTGTCCAGTCGGGCACATTCGGGAGCGTCTCGCCGACCGTCTCCTCTTCGACGGAAAGCTCGCCGAAGAGCCCGCCCTGCCCGCTCAACTGATCCTTCCATTTGCGTTGGCCATGCTCCATGGCCGCATCGACCACTGCCATTAATTGCGAGCGCGTGCCGTCGAGCGAATCCATCGCGCCCGCGCGTGTCAGACTTTCGATCATGCGCCGGTTGATCGCGGTCAGATCGACCTCTTCGCAGAACTGGTAAATCGAGCGGAAGCGGCCCACCCTGGCACGCGCCGCCTGGATCGCCACCACCGCATTCTGTCCCAGATTCTTGATGGGGCCGAGGCCGAAACGGATCGCATCGCCGTCGGGCGTAAAGGTCCAATCGCTCGAATTGACGTCCGGTGGCAGAACGCGAATGTTCATCTCGCGGCACTCGTTGATGTACTTAACGACCTTGGCCGTGTTGCCGGTTTCCGACGTCAGCAGCGCCGACATGAACTCGATTGGGAAGTGCGCCTTCAGGTAGCCGGTCACATACGCCAGATAGGCATACGCGGCCGAGTGAGATTTGTTGAAGCCGTAGCCCGCAAATTGCTCCATCAGGTCGAAGATCTTTTCCACCTTCTTCTGCGGGTGGCCCTTGGCGCGCGCGCCTTCGAGAAAACGCACGCGCTGCTTGGCCATCTCTTCGGCCTTCTTCTTACCCATCGCGCGGCGCAGCAGATCGGCGTCGCCCAGCGAGTAGCCCGCCAGCACGTTCGAGATCTGCATCACCTGTTCCTGATAGACGATGACGCCGTAAGTCTCTTCAAGAAGCGGTTTCAACTCCGGCAGGTCGTAGACGACTTCCTTCTTACCATGCTTGCGCGCGATGAAGTCGTCGACCATACCGCCCTGAATCGGGCCGGGCCGGTAGAGCGCATTCAGCGCACACAGGTCTTCAATCCGCGAAGGCTGAGAGCGCCGCAAAATATCGCGCATACCCGAGGATTCAAACTGAAAGACGCCGCTCGTATAGCCTTTCGCGAAGATCTCGAACGCCTTGGGATCGTCGAGTGGCATCTCGCTCAAGTCGAGCGTCACGCCGCGGTGCTTCAGGATCAGCGCTAGGGCGTCGAAGACGATGGTCAGCGTCGTCAACCCGAGAAAATCCATCTTGAGCAGGCCGAGCTTTTCGAGCCCGCTCATGTCGTACTGTGTGACGATTTCCTCTTTGTTCGTGCGGTAGAGCGGAACCAGTTCCTTGAGCGGCAGCGGCGAGATTACGACGCCGGCCGCGTGGACCGAAGCGTTGCGCGCCAGGCCCTCCAGGCGCCGCGCCGTTTCGAGAATGTCCTTGACCTGCGGATCTTTGTTGGCCGCTTCGGTAAAGCCGGGCTCCTGTTCGATGGCGTCCTTGAGCTTGATATTCAGCGTCGCGGGCACCAGCTTCGTAAGTCGTTCGACATCAGCGTATTTGACGTCGAGCGCGCGGCCCACATCCTTAATGGCGGCCTTCGCGCCCATCGTGCCGAAAGTGATGATCTGCGCCACTTGCTCGCGGCCGTATTTTTCGGTGACGTACTGGATCACCTCGCCGCGCCGCCGCGTGCAGAAATCGATGTCGATGTCGGGCATGCTGATGCGTTCCGGATTCAGAAAACGCTCAAACAGCAGACCGTATTGCAGTGGATCGATGTCGGTGATCCCCATCGCAAAGCTGACCAGACTACCCGCCGCCGAACCGCGTCCCGGACCCACCGGGATGCCCATCTGTTTGGAGAAGCGTATGAAGTCCCAGACGATCAGAAAGTAGCCCGAAAACTTCATCTGCTGGATCATGCGGATTTCGCGATCCAAGCGTTCGGCATAATCTTCGAGATGATGTTTCAGGCGGCCCTGCGCCAGCATCGTCTCCAGACGCGCGCGCCGTCCTTCGAAGCCCTGGCGCGCGACGTATTCGAAATAGGTGTCGGTGGAGTGGTCTTCGGGCACGTCGAAGCGCGGGAACGGCGCCTTCAACTGTTCCAGCTTGACGTGGCAGCGCTGCGCGACTTCAAAGGGCTGATCGACCGCTTCCGGCATCTCGCCGAACAGGGCGAGCATTTCCGCTTTCGTCTTGAGGTAGAACTCGGGGTGCTCCCAGCTCATGCGCGTGGGATCGCTCATCGTCTTGCCCATCTGGATGCAGAGCAGGATTTCGTGCGCGCGGGCATCGTCCTTGCGCAGGTAGTGCGAATCGTTGGTGGCGATCAGCGGGATGCCGGAGTCTCGCGACATGCGCACCAACGGCGGGATCACGAGTTTGTCTTTGTCGAGGCCGTGGTCCTGGATTTCTAGGAAGAAGTTGCCTTTGCCGAACAAGTCGGTGTATTCGAAGGCAAGTTTACGCGCGTCCTCGTAACGGTCCGCCATCAGACTCTCATTGACGTCGCCGCGCAGGCAGGCCGACATCGCGATCAGCCCCTTGGAATGGCGTGAGAGCAGATCCTTGTCGATGCGCGGCTTGTAGTAGAAGCCTTCGAGATAGGCGGTGGAGACCAGATTGATAAGGTTCTTATAGCCCTCCTGGTTTTCGCAGAGCAGCACCAGGTGGTTGTAACGATCGGTGTCCGAGCGCGTCTTGCGGCCCTGTTGGGAAACGTAGACCTCGCAACCGATGATTGGCTGCACTCCCTTTTGCAGGGCCTTGTTATAGAATTCGACCCCACCGAACAGATTGCCATGGTCGGTCATCGCAACGGCGGGCATCTTCTGCTCCACCACCACGTCCATGAGCTGGCCGATCTCGCAAGCCCCGTCGAGCAGCGAATAATCGGTGTGGCAATGCAGGTGGATAAAGGGTACGTCGGACATCCAGGCTACCAGTATACTTGGGCGGGATGCGGCGTGAGGGGGACACCACGATAAATGGGGACGATGAGTTCCGTTATCACGACGGCTGAGTCCCTTCACGGCAGTGCGGCAATATGCTCAAAAAATGACGTCCCGGATCATGATCGAGCCAGGCAAACGCTCCGGCCAGCCGTGTATCCGAGGGCTGCGCATTACCGTTTGGGATGTGCTGAGTTGGCTCGCTGCCGGCATGAGCGAACAGGAAATCCTTGAGGACTACGCGGAACTCGAGCCCGATGATTTCCGTGCAGTCTACGACTTTGCAGCCCGAATGGGGAGGCGTATCGCGCTGTGAAGCTGCTACTGGACGAAGAACCTCTCGTGCAAACTCGTCGCGCGTCTCGCTGAGTTATATCCCGAGTCGGTTCATGTTGCGAAGGCTGGCTTGTCAGCACGCCCGGATCGCGAGGTCTGGGAGTACGCCAAAATAAGAAACTTCGTAATCGTAAGCGCCGACTCGGACTTCTATGAACTCGCAACAACGATAGGACCACCGCCCAAAGTCGTTTGGCTGCGGCGCTGGACACATCGGACAAGAGATGCCGAGCAATTGCTGCGACGTGATGCGATCCGGATCACCGAGTTCGCAGCCGATCCCGAACTCGGCGTCTTGGTGCTGGACCGCTGCTGAAGCAATCAAGGGACGGTGCGCGTGTCACAAGCACAACGAAACTCAATCGGACTATCATGAGACTGAATGGGCGTTGACGAAACACTGCTAACCGAAATCGTTCGCCGCGTATTGAGCGCTGTGCGGCCCGAGAGGATTATTCTGTTTGGCTCCGCTGCGACCGGCCAAATGACGAAAGACAGCGACATTGACTTGCTCATTGTCGATCCAGCCCCGATTAATACAAGGACGGAAAGCGTCAAGATCCGCCGCGCGCTGGGAGACGTCGGATACCCCGTTGATGTGGTCGTGATCGCGAAAGAGCGGTTCGAAGAAACCAAGAACGTCATCGGCGGCATCGCCTACCCGGCAAACAAGCACGGACTGGTTCTGTATGAAGCCGCCTGAAGAAATCCAACGCGAGCTTGTCCTGCAGTGGCTCGGCAAGGCCGACGAGGACCTCGAAGTCGCCGGTCATCTTCTTAAGAGAGCGGGCGCTTCCGCGCGGTAATCGCCTTTCATGCGCAGCAAGCCGGAAAGAAATACCTGAAAACGCTTCTCCTTGGAGACGAACACGTTCACCGTCGGTGCTGCGTCCTTCAGCCCGCCTGCCAATCGCCCCTGCAGGTCGAGTTGCTTCTCCAGCCGCTGGATCGTTCGCAGCGCTACTGCTGGACGCTGCCGAAACTCCTCGCACGCGTCGCCCTTCAGCGCGAACGACCGCGTTTCAGCGCCAAATTCCGCGAGCTGTTCCAGCAGGCTGCGTCCGTCGATCACCGTGCGCTTTTCCGCGCACTTCAGCATGCTCGCCGGCAAGTGTTGCGCCCTGTGCCTCTCGACTGCCGACTTGCTCAAGGTATACCGCCCTGCCATGTCCCGGCAGGTTGAGCCCTGCAACCATCGCCCTGTCGACCTCCCGCCGCTTTTCATGCTCACAGACCGTACAAACACGCATTTCTCGTCGCTCCCGCTCCGAGCATACACCTGCGAGTCAAGTACAGGCAGCCGCGCCCCAGGTTGCTGCTGTTGGATGCCGGGCGCTCAGAAGGAATTACTCGTTATCGAGAAACGCTCGAACCCTGGCACTCATAGTGTCACTCTCTGCGGTTTCGCATTCCCAGATCACTAGTGAGGTCCACCCATTTGCCGAAAGGACGTCGATATTCCTCTTGTCGCGTGCTTGAGTCCGCTCCAATTTTGGCAGCCAATAGTCCAGATTAGACTTTGGCAGATGCGCGCATGGGCAGCCGTGCGAGTGCCAGAAGCAACCGTGAACGAAAATCACCTTATGCCGGCTGGCAAATACAAGGTCGGGCTTCCCCGGGAGGTCTTTGCCGTGTAACCGGAAGCGATAGCCGAGGCGATGCACGAGCCGACGCACTGTCATTTCGGGCAGCATATCCTTGCTACGGATAGCCCTCATGTTTGCACTGCGGTCGATCATTTCTCCGGGCCTTTAAGCTGTTACCCGTGAAGGGCTTCCGGAAGAATTGCCGGAGCAACTCCATGCGCTTCAAGGTGCGCCTGGATTTGCAGAGCGATAGCCTTCGCCATCAGAACCGGTACCGCGTTGCCCACCTGTTCATACTGCGACACCCGCGGCCCGAAAAACTTGTAGCCGTCCGGGAACGACTGGAATCGGGCTGCTTCGCGCACGCTGAGTGAACGTTCTTGATCGGGCAAGAAAACCGTCCCCCAATGGGGATCGCATTTTGTCATCACCGTACCAGCAAGCCCGTCATTCCGCAGCCGACCGTAGCGTTTGGTGTGGTCTGATTTTCGCGCCCGCTGCATGCCCTTCGGCAAAAGCCCATCCGGAATATCACGCCACGAGCCGCCAGGCTTCACATGCTTCATGCGTTCTATGTTCTGCTTGGCGAGCTTTGCTCCGAAGTGGTTAAAAGTTACCCCTTCCGGATTCCGCATCATCTCCGCATAGGCGCTGTGAGGCTCGGCTGTATAGCCAACAATTTCCGCTCCCTCGCCCATCTCGAGGCGCGGTAGATCGCCAATCGCCGCGCCTACGGTCACGGCCGGCAACAGCTTCTCTTTGTCCGATTTCTCAAGTTGGAACGTCATCGTGCTACCGCCGCGAAAATTGGCGCAGCCGGTTGCATAATGCGTCGGCGCCGGCGGCGCGATCGGAGACAGCCTCGAACCGAGCAGGATCAGACGCCACCGCTCTTGCGGAACGCCGTAATGCGCCGCGAATAGAATCTTGCTCGTGACGTGATAGCCAAGGCGCCCAAACTCGCTCAGAATCTGTTCGAAAACCTTGCCGTCGCCGAGAGACAGTAATCCGGGAACGTTCTCGAAGAGAAATGTCTTCGGTTGGAACTCTTCGACAAACCGCACGTAGTCCTTGAACAGCCGATTCCGCGGGTCTTTCAGAAATCGGTCTGGAGCGTTGATGGAAAAGCCCTGGCACGGCGGGCCGCCGACCAGTACATCAAGATCGCCTTTTGCCAGTCCAAGACGTTTCCGTACCTCGACCGGGTCAATACGCTCAATGTCTCGCGCATCACCCCAAGCTTCGGGATGGTTGTACGAGAACGTATCAACGGCTTCCTCCATGCAATCGTTGCCGTAAGCGCACACATAGCCAGCTTGGCGGAATCCTTCCGTTATACCCCCGGCTCCGCAGAATAGGTCGAGAGTGACAAAGGGAGACTTGGACGGTTTCTTTCTCCGTACCTGTCCGCTCGGCGTCGTGATCAGCCTCAGTTGAGCGCCAGCTTTTCTCATTACGGTTCCTAATTGAACAGCGGCCATTTGTCGGCAACGTATTTTTCAGCGGCATCCCGCACGACCCACGCAAGAGAAACCTTCTTTCGCTTGGCGATCTCTTCCAACGTCCGGTATAGTTCCGGCGGGAAGCTGATAGAAGCCCTCGTTGACGCCACAGCCTGCTGCACCTTGGTGTCGCGTTCCATTTTTCTTTTCGGCCTCATTCTCAAATGTCTTAACTACTTCGCTTATTAGTATGCACCACATTACACCAAATCGGTGAGTCCTGGCGAGTAAAACGCTGTTGTGTACGCCCGGTGTACACTGGCTAGATGGCAGGGAAACCCAAGAAACCAAAAGGTCTGGCAGGGAAGCCCAAAAGAACCAAGAAACCAAAAGATCTTACTCCTCGGTTTGGGATCGGCGAGTGGTTCGGGAAGGTGCTGACCCAGTTGAGTAGTACGGAGCGCCGCTACTACGCGTCCGAGGTCCTCCACGAAAAAAAACTGCGCACAAAGCAAGCCTGCCCATTCCAGACGCACAAAATAGGTGCGGAGTGCACGAAGGATGGCGGCGTGTGCTCGCTCCGTCTCTATGCGTACGAGGCTGATGAGAAAACAGGGCGTGCAGCAGGAAGACCCGTGGAGGGGCCACAAGGCTCACTGCGTGCGACATGTCCGTACCGCTTCCATGAAGGACTCAACGTATTCCGCTGGGTGGGAGAAACCATACTGGGCGACGATAATCCTAGACTTGTAGGCGAAGTTGGCTTCCTGGAAGCAGGCGCGACAACCGATAGCGGGGGTGGCGATGACGTGGGACGCATCGATATGGTGCTGGTCAGCAACAAGCAGATTGAAGGAGCGCCGATGGAATGGTGCGCCGTCGAAATTCAAGCTGTCTATTTTTCAGGCGACGCGATGAAGGGCGAATTTAAAGCGTTTGCGGATAACTCAGTAGAATGGGTGGTTTTCCCTGCTGGCCGCCGCCGTCCAGACTACCGTAGCAGTGCTCCTAAACGCCTTATGCCCCAGTTGCAGATAAAAGTACCCACCCTCCGGCGCTGGGGGAAAAAGATGGGCGTGGTGGTTGATCGTTCGTTCTTTGATTCTGTCGGAGAGATGGACGACGTCGCTGACATTTCCAATGCAGACATTGCTTGGTTCATCGTAGATTTCGAGGAAGTTCCAGGGAGTCAGAGCAGCCGGATTGTACGGCGTGAGGTGCGCTATACGACGTTGGAGCGATCTGTTGAGGGGCTTACCGGCGGAACACCGGTGCCAAAATCAGTATTTGAGGGACGAATTTCTGGAAAGCTGAAACTGCCGAACTCTTGACACACCGGAATCCGCTGACGGCTGCGGCAACCCCCAGACCAGCTTTCTGCTGATTCTGGTTCCCAGTGAGTGCTCCTCGATTTTCGACAGTTCCCAGCACTCGAAATTACGCCCGAGCGACAAATGCACCGCAGCGCGCGAGATATCGAAAGCCTCGCCGAGTCCGATAGCCTGACCGCGGTTGCGAAAACTGTCATTCCCGCCAACACGTATCCAGGTGATCCAATGGCGCGACATTTACCCCGATCATATTGCATGATACGCGCCGGATGCGTCATTTTCCCCGTGCTCGGCTGGAACGGCGACTGCTCCGCGCCGGATTGCAGCTGGACTACGCCGCCGTCCTGACCTCGACCACGCCAGCAACGGTTTTAGGCGGCGGAACGGGCTCTCCGAACTCTCGCAGCACCCGCATGTGGCCTTCGATGGCTTCCTGAATATTGGTTTGCGTCTCTTCGAGCGTTTGGCCGGTTGTGATGCAGCCGGGAAGATCCGGCACATAAGCAGCCCAGTTGTGTTCGGCCTGCTCGAAGATGACCGCGTATTTAAGAGTCATTGCTTCGTTCCTTCCAACCCGGCAGCCCGGAGGATTGCTTTCATTTTCCGGCGGGCACGTCATCGTTTGGGTGCCCCGGGATCGTGACCACATTGGGCTTCGAAGCATGTTTAAAGTGTTTGTGACTGCCCGTTGTCCGAACGTGTTTCCACCCGTCCGCCTGCACGATCCTGATCAGATCCCAAACCTTCATCATCTTAGACTACAATCCCGCGTCCGCGGCTGTAACGGAGACCGCGCGCGGCGCGAATCCACGCGTTCGCCTTCCCCAATCGCAGCCGCGCTGAAAACCTGCGTGGCACGCCTTCGAAGGGCGTTGCTGACTATTTTTCAGGCTGCGGATGCCAGCCGCTAGCAGAAGCTGCCCGCCAAGACCTCTCCCCTACGCTCTACGATCCACGGCAAAACGCGCCAACCGGAAACCCGGCACTTCATGGCGAGCCAGCCCGCACCGTATGATCTCCAGCGTGCGGGCATACACCAGCGAGGCTGGGCTCAGGCTGTAGAAGGCGTGAAGGGTTTTGTCGTCGTTATCGTCGATTGCAGGGAAACGTACGGCCTCCCGCCTTATGTCAATTTCAGCAGCAATGCGCTACCGCGCGAAATCGAGGTACCCGCGCTGTGGATCTGTGCTCACAAGTTTCACCTGGAGTTGATCGCCTACATCGACGCCCTGCTGACCGTGAATGAGAATTCCTTCCGCGGGCGGACCCAGCACGCGCACGAAAACGCCTTTGGGCGTGACGCCCGTCACGACGGCGGAGAAGGTATCGCCGATCCGATCGTGCAGAGCCACGGCCGCGATGCGTTTGTTCATCATGCGTTCCACTTTGCGCGCCGCGTTCTCTTTCAGCGTGCAATTCTTCGCAATCGAATCCAGTTGTTCGCCGGAATACGGAGACGGCCGCTTCGCGAGAACTGACTGGATCAGGCGCTGCGTCACGGTGTCGGCAAAGCGGCGGTTCGGCGCTGTGGAATGGGTGTAGTCATGCGCGGCCAGTGCAAAGTGCTCCTGATCCTTTGCCCCCGGATGCGAGAGCACATACTGTCCCGGCCCCATCAGCTTGATCACGGCGAGTGAGAGGTCGGCGTAGTGCACTCCGTCGGCATCCTTCCTCTTCTGAAGGAAGAGGTTGAGCGCGCGCGAGTCCGGCTCCGCAGGCAGCGTGTCGCCGTAGCGCGCCGCGATTTCCACGATGCGAGGCCAACGCTCGGGCGCCTTTACGATGCGCCGGATCGAGGCGACGCCCGCAGTCACCAGCGTTCGAGCCATGACGCCATTAGCGGCAATCATGAAATTCTCGATCAGTTCGGTGGCACGGTTTTTCTTGCGCGTATTGATTCCGTGGACCTGGCCGTCTGTGACGATCGCCTCTGCCTCCACGCGGTCGATATTCAGCGCGCCCAGGCGCTGCCGCTCTTCGAGCAGGTTCTGCGCCGCCTCATCCTGCAGTTTCAATTGCGCTTCCAGATCCACGGAAGCCGCAACTTTCGGCGGAGCGCCTGCCTTGCCCTCCAGCCACGGCCCGACACCGTTATAAGTCAGTTGCGCGCGATTGCAGATAAGTGCCTGAAAGATGCTGCTGGATGAGATCGAACCATCGTCGGCAACGATCATCTCCACAACCACCGCGAGCCGGTCGGCACTCTCGTTGAGCGAAGTCAGATCCGTGGATAACTGCTCCGGCAGCATCGAAAAAGTCTTCACGCCGGTATAGACGGACGTCGTCTGTGAGGCGGCATGTTGATCAATGGGCGAACCGATCGGCACGTCCGAAGCGACATCGGCAATCGCGACCAGAACGCGGATTCCGCCGCTCACGCGCTCGGCCACTTCGGCCTGGTCCAGGTCGCGGGAAGTGTCGTTATCGATGGAAGACCACAAAAGCGAGCGTAGGTCGCGCACAGGGCCATCGGTTCCAGCTAACGCGGCAGGTTTGAGTGCCGCCACTTGCTCATCGACTCCGGGAGGAAAATCAGGGTCGAAGCCTTCCTCGATCATCTCCTGACGGGCTGCGCCAAATAGATCAAATCCGTTATCAGCCATTAATCAGCAGCCTACCATGAGCGCGGCCGTTGAGAATCACAGCGCATAGGCCGTCACGAACATGACGACGGTGGCTATGATCATAACAGCGGCGCAACTCCAGCCGAGCCAGCGCAGGACGGGCCCGTTGCGGTGCACGCCCATCACTTCGCTATTGCTGGTCAGCAGCACGACCAGAATTACGAGCGGCGGAGCAAGTACTCCGTTGACAACGGCCGACCAGAACAGCATTCTGACGGCATCGAAACCGGCGAAATCCAAGCCCAGCCCGATCGCCATAGCCAAGGCGATTACGCTGTAGAATCCAATGGCTCGTGGAGGGTGCGTTTCCAGCGAACCATGCCAATCCGCGGCTTCCGCAATGGCATACGCACACGATCCCGCGAGCACCGGGACGCCGAGCATGCCGGCTCCTATCAGACCAAGGCTGAACAGCCAGTACGCGCCATCGCCCGCGAAGGGACGCAACGCTTCGGCAGCCGCGCGCGCTGTACTGATTGTAGTTTTGCCGTGGGCGTGCAGCGTGGCGGCTGACGTCAGGATGATGAAGTACATCACCAGGTTCGAGAAAAACATTCCGGTGATGACATCGTTGCGAGAGCTTCGCAATTCGCGGGCAGACGCCCCTTCACGTGCTTGCACAGTCTCACGGCCCTGGGCGATTTCCTGCTCCACTTCCTGCGCCGATTGCCAGAAGAAGAGGTAAGGCGAAATGGTAGTTCCGAGAATGCCGACAAGTGTCGCCCAGTACAACGCGGACCATTCCACGGTCGGAATCAGCGTGCTCCGCAGCACAGCGTGCCAATCCGGATGCGAGAGGAAGGCGGCAAAGACATAGGCAAACAGCGCGAGCGTTAGCCATTTGAAGATGCGCACGATCGTACGATAGTTGGTCCAGAACAGCAGTGCGGAAATCAACAGCGCATACGCGGGCGTCCAATAGTATGACTGGATGCCCGTCAAGAGCTCCGTCACATCTGCCATGCCACCCAGATCCGCGCCGATGTTGACAATATTGGCAACGGCGAGCAGTGTGCAAGAGCTCCACAGCACCCAGCGTGGGTAGCGCAAGCGGACAACGCTGGCCAGCCCTCGCCCGGTCACCATGCCGAGTCGCGCACACATCATCTGCACCGCAGCCATCAAGGGAAAGGAGAAGATCGCGGTCCAGAGCGTGGTGTAGCCAAAAGCTGCTCCGGTAACCGAATAGGTGGAGATGCCGGAGGGATCGTCGTCGGCAGCTCCGGTAATCAATCCAGGACCGAGATCAGAGAAGAATCTCCGGAACCTGCCTTGAACGACCAGTGAAAGTCGAGCTGTTCTGGTAGTGGTTAGCGCTCGATCCATGTTCTACAGTAGCTCGTTTGCTGCAATGTCCCCGAGGTGGGAGAAATAGCGACTACGGTCGTTCACCTGCAGGGTCCATCTCCCCTTCACCGGCACACGCAGATTAACATGCACTCCTCAGAGGCCCAGGCAAATGGGGGACATCTCAACTTTGCCTTGACACGCATCCCGGAATCATTGATAACTTCCGGTGATTATGATACCGTTTACAGCAATTCCGATGAGAGCACGGCGTCGAGAATTCCTCAAGGCGTTGTCCAGCGGAGTGGCGGCCCCGCTCGTGGGTGGCGCGCCGCCCGCACGTAAGCCGAATGTCCTCATTCTCATGGCGGACCAGCACCGGGTGGGGCTGACGCGGCGCTCCGGATTCCCCTTTGACACCATGCCGGCCCTCGACCGCCTGGCTGCGCGCGGTGTGGCCTTCGACCGTGCATATACGACCGCGCCCCTGTGCGTGCCGGCCCGTGTCAGTTTGCTCACCGGACGATGGCCGCATGCGCACCGCGTCCGCCAGAACCCGGCCGAGCGCTTCGCATACTTTGACAAGGATCTCTTCCAAGTCGTTCGCGCGTTCGGTTACAAGACTGGCATTACAGGCAAGAACCATAGCCACGTGACTCCCGAGAAAGTCGATTTCTATCGATCCTACGGCGGGTCCAGGGGGTGGACGCCTGAGCCCGCACCCAAAGAACTGGTCGACTTCGACACGTGGAGGGCGCGTCTCAACCACTGCGTAGCGCCCGAGCCCGCACCCTTTCCCGTGGAATCGCAGTTCCCATACCGGATCGTCAGCGATGCCATCGAGTTCATCCAGCAGGCGGGCGCGCAGCCCTTCGCGCTGTGGGTGAGTTTTCCAGAACCGCATAACCCCTATCAAGTGCCCAAGCCTTATTTCGACATGTTCCCCCCGGACAAGTTGCCGCAACGCCAGGCCGGTCCGGAGGCGTTGCGAACGAAAGGCTTCAAGTGGCAGTGGCTGCGGCAACTGGAGGAGCAGACTTACCCCGGGTACGACAACACATGGCGGCGCACGCGGTCCAACTACCTGGGCATGTTGCGGTTGATTGACGATCAGATCGGCCGCCTGATGCGCCATATCAACCTCGACGAGACGATCGTGGTCTACATTTCGGATCACGGCGATTTCTTTTGCGACTACGGGCTCATGAGAAAAGGCGTTGACCTTCCCGAAGCGCTCACACGCATTCCCATGGTCTGGACGGGCCTCGGCATCCAGCCGCAAGCCAACCATCCAGCCTTTGTCTCGATCGCCGATGTCATGCCAACGCTGTGCGAGGCCATCGGCGCACCGATTCCGCATGGCGCGCAGGGACGCAGCCTTTGGCCACTCCTGCAAGCGAAGGAGTATCCGCGCGAGGAATTCGCAACTATTTATGCAGAAGTGGGATTCGGCGGAATGAACTACCAGGCCGGAGACAAGTTTCCGCCGGGGGCCGGCCTGATGCCGGGACCGAAGGGAGCGACGCCTTCCTTTAATGAGCTCAACCCGGTGACACAAAGCGGCAACTTGAAAATGGTCAGAAGGGGCGACTGGAAACTCACCTTCGACATGATGGGCACCGGCGAACTCTTCAACCTCGCTTCGGACCCCTACGAGCTGAAGAATCTCTATGGACAATCGGACTGCGCAGCCATGCAGAACCGTCTGATGGCCGACCTGCTGCAGTGGACCATTCGCACGCAGGACGATTTGCCCGATGCGGCGTACGAAGCCAAAAGGCCGCAGCGGAATTGGTATGCGCCTTACAAACAGTGACAGGCTCTCGGGAGACAGTATGAAAGCATTTAGATTCACTTGCGTTTTTTTGACGCTGGCCGCTTCGGCCGCCCTGCAAGCACAGACCACAACCGGCCAAATCACGGGTACCGTTCAGGACGCCAGCAGAGCCGCTGTACCAGGGGCTCAAGTGGCGGCGATCCAGGTGGAGACAGGACTCAAGCGCGAAGCGAAAACCGATGATCGCGGTTACTACAGCTTTCCGCTGATGCCCCCAGGGACGTATCGCGTCACGGTCCAGAAAGAAGGCTTCCGTGCAGTCAGCCAGACCGGTATCCGGCTCAGTTTGGACGAGGTGGCGCGCGTCGATCTGGTGCTTGAGGTCGGCGTAGTGGCCGAGTCCATTGAGGTGAAAGCTTCTGCCATCCAGGTGGACCGCGAAACCGCGGCCCTGGGCACCGTGATGGAGTCTTCCAAGATTCTGAACCTCCCGCTGAACAGCCGCAATCCGTTCGCGCTGGCGCTGCTGGCGCCGGGAGTGCTGCCGGGGCGAGGTTTCGGCGACCTCTTCAACACCGCAGCCGGGTTCCGCATCAACGGGGGCCGCGCCAACTCGAACGAGATCCTCATAGATGGCGTCACGAACGTCGCGCCCGCCGCGAACCCGATCGCGGTAGTTGCCATCCTGCCCTCGCCAGACGCGCTCGAAGAGTTCAAAATCCAGACCAACAGCTATGCCGCGGAGTATGGACGCAGCGGCGGCGGCGTGGTCAACATGCTGATGCGCTCCGGAACCAACAAGTATCACGGTTCCGCATTCGAGTTCCTGCGAAACAGCAAGCTCGATGCGAACGACTTTTTCGCGAATCGTGCGGGCACGGCGCTCGGAGCCTTTCAACGCAATCAGTTCGGCTTCACATTTGGCGCTCCGGCCGTGAAGGACAAGTTGTTCTATTTCGTCAACTACGAGGGACTGAGGCAGCGCACCGCGAGCAACATCAATCCCACGGTTCCCACTGCTCTGGAGCGCAGAGGAGACTTCTCGAAATCCAGTCAGATCGTGGCGAATGCCTGCCTCCCCACGCAAATTTACGACCCGGTGACCACGCGCCGCAACCCGGCCGGCACGGGGTTCGTCCGCGACGCATTTCCGGGCAATGTGATCCCGGCCACGCGTCAAGACGGAGTGGGTTCGCGCATGGCGCAGTATTATCCGCTCCCCACCAGTTCCGGCGCGGCCTGTTCCGCGGCGAACAACTTCTTCTCGGCGAAGAAAGAGCAGGTCGGAACCGATCAGTTCAACGCCAAGGTGGATTGGAACGCCAGTTCGCGCAATAAGTTCTTCACCGGCATCAACTGGAGGAGCTACGAAAGAGCGGTGCCAAATCACTTCGGCACGATCGCGGATTCCACCGGTGGGCAGGGGGGCGACAGGATACCCGGCCGTGGTGCACGCCTCGACTACACACGCATACAAACACCGTCCTTCCTGCTCAATTTCCGTGCCGGAGCGATTCGGCTGGAACGGATCATTGGAGAGTTTCCGGCCAATTTTCACATGGCCGATGTCGGCTTTCCCGCTGCCCTGGAGAACGTGATGCGGCGTCCGCTTTCATTCCCGCGCACCCTGGTTACCGGATATGCAGGGCTAGGCCGCAACGGCGAAGCCGATTACACCTTCCAATCCGGCACAACTTACTCCTGGAACGCCAGCGCCACCTGGGTCAGAGGCAACCATACCGTCAAGTTCGGCCTGGATACGCGCGTCAATCAGAGCTTTGAAGATTCCGGATTCGGCACCAGCGGCGATTACAGCTTCGCCCGGAGCTTCACACAGGGGCCCGACCCGAATGCCCCGCGCGCCGACCGCGGCAACGGAGTCGCCAGCCTCCTGCTCGGAACCGGGACAGGCTTCGTCCAGGTGCTACCGCCCTTGCTGACCTCAAACAACTACACGGCGCTCTATTTTCAGGACGATTTTCGCGTTACCCCGCGACTGACCATCAACATCGGGCTGCGTTGGGACGTCGAGAACGGACGCAAAGACCGGTTCAACCAGTTGAGCTATTTTGATTTTGATGCAGCTTCTCCGCTTGCGCAGAAGTCCGGTCTGGCAAATCTTCGCGGTGGCCTGCGTTTCACCAGCAAAGACAGCCCGCGGCAGTTCGACACCGATTGGAATAACTTCGGCCCGCGCTTGGGCATCGCCTACAGTCTGAATTCCAGCACCGTGATCCGCTCGGGATACGGTATTTTCTATTTGCCCTACGTGGGCATGGCAGTCGGCGGCGCATCCGGCAACAACGGGTTTCTCGCTAACACCGCGTGGGTAAGCTCGCTCGACGGACTTACTCCGGTCAACTATTTCTCGAACCCGTTCCCCGGCGGTATCGAACCGAATCCGTCGAACCCCACTCCCCTCGTGACGGCGACCGGCCAGAACCTGGGCAGCGTGCGCGATGGCGCCATCGAGCGATTCGCCCGCGTCGGATACACGCAGCAGTGGAACTTCAACATCCAGCGCGTCCTGGCTGGCAATCTTATGCTGGAGGCTGCCTACATCGGCAGCAAGGGAACCAAGCTGATGGACAATGGCTGGCAGCTCAATCAACTGACGGCTGAGCAACTGGCGCTCGGTTCCAGACTTCAGGAGTTGGTGCCGAATCCTTTGGTAGGCTCGATTACTTCCGGAGCTCTTGCGCAACCGACAGTCACTCGCGGTCAGTTGCTCCGGCCATACCCGCAATTCCTCAACGTTCTCGACTTCCGGCCTGCCGCCGCGTCGTCCATCTATCACGCCGCACAATTCCGGCTACAGAAGCAGTTCGCACACGGCAGCGGCGTGTTGATCTCGTACACCACAGGCAAGCTGATCGATGACTCAGCAGGCGCCACCGTTGGAGGCGGGGGGCCGGCCCCAGCGCATCAGAATGCCTATGACCGCCGCTCCGACCGGTCAGTTTCTTCGCAGGACACCAGCCAGCGCTTCGTGACCAGCGCAGTCTACGCGCTGCCGTTTGGACGCGGCCGCAGTTTCGGCAACTCAATCCCAGTTTGGATCGACAAGGCTTTTGGGGGCTGGCGCGCGAACGCCATCCTGACCTTTGCGACGAGTGTGCCGCTCGCGCTCACCGCCCCCAATAACAGCAACGCCTTCTCCGACGCCCAGCGCCCAAATGTGAACGGTGATCCTGCATTGCCGGGCGGCCGGTCCACCACCGATAAGCTGCTCCAGTGGTTCGACACCACCAAATTCAGCCAGCCTGCCGCGTACACGTTCGGCAGCACCGGGCGCACCCTGCCGAACGTGCGGGGCGACGGCACCAAGAATCTGGATCTGTCCTTATTCAAGGAGTTTCCGTTCATGGAGTCCCGCAGGCTGGAATTTCGTGCCGAAGCTTTCAATCTCACGAACACACCTCAGTTCGAACTGCCTAATCTCGCTATCGGCAACAGCAACTTCGGCGTGGTCACCGGCCAATACAACAATCCACGCCAGATCCAACTGGGGATAAAGCTCGTGTTCTGAAAGTCTGCCGGAACGAAACCGAACTTTGACCGAGGCTTTGCGAATGCCCCAACCGGCTATGGGCTGGATACAATGGCGATGGGTCCGAATGCGGAGCAAGGATTGAATGCGTAAGCGTTGGCAAGAGGTGCTCGTCCTGTTGCTGTGCGTCGCGTTTTCACTCTGGATTCACCATGACCGGACTTGGCATCTATTCGTCTCGAGAGAGTTCGCGTGGGAGGTTATCAGCACAACTTTGTGGCTCCTTCTCGTGGGCTATTGGGCGCGCGCTACTAAGAAGTATCTCGAACGCTTAGATGCGGATCCCAGAAATGGCGGAGGGAGCAACTGAGATGTGTCACGCTGGTGCATTCGGAATCATTCTCTGTGTTTGCACTTGATGCAACAGTGGCTGCACCACACGCGAGCGTATCGGTAAGCGTCGTAGACTTCAGTGGGCACCGGATCGATTCCGCCCATCTTCAAGTGCTCCGACTCGGCGACAAGAAAGACTTCAGCGCTCGATTCAAGGACCATAAAGCGCATTCCGTACGGGTGTACAGATGGAAGATTTTCTACCCGGGGTTCAAGATGCGCGAGCAGGATCTCAAGGTCTATCAGCCGATTGTGAGCGCACGCATAGCACTTCCATTGGGAAGCATCTCGCCGCCCATTCGGCTCCGAAGTCTCTCCGGCACCGTCGCACCACTCCCGAGCAATGATGTCTGGATCGCATTGGTGCCGGTGATAGACAACGAGTCCAGGATGGATAGCCGCGTCGCGCCGGACGGCACTTTTCTTTCACCGCCATGGAATCCGGGTCCTACTTGCTGGTTGTTACCAGCGGTATGACTGTGCTTCACACGCAGCAAATCGAAGTCTTTGGAGACAAGACGATTTCGATCAAATTACCCACGAGTTGACCGAATACAACAGCGATAGCGCTGTGCAAATGGTAATCAAAAAACCATCGGACGTCTGAAGTAGCCTCACTAATCCCTGCTGGACGCGCCGCTCCCCACGGCTTGCTGAACCGTGCGAAACCCCTCCCGAGCGGCGATGCGTGCCAAACCCTCACACATCCTGCGAACCACCTCCGGCCCTTCGTAAATCAGCGCGGTGAGAAACTGTACGAGCGAGGCGCCGAGCCGCACCTTCAGCCACGCATCCTCGGCGGAGAAGACTCCTCCCGTGCCAATTATGCAGTGACGGCGTGGATCGATGCGCCGGTACATCTCCGCGATGGTCCGGTTCGCCGCAAGTTCAGCCGGACGTCCTGACACCGCTCCGGGCATCGATTGCAAACGGTCAGGGGAAGCGGTCATTCCGGGCGGTTTGCCGGGCGGCAGATTGATCGCAAAACCACTGATGAAATCGTAGCCATCGACTGCTTCCAGAAAGGCTTCGAGGCCTGCCACACCGGCGAACGGCGCCACCTTGAGAAATACCGGCTTCTGAGGCCGCAGTGCGGCCACGGCATTCAGAAGTTGGCATAGCCGGTTCCTGTCGGATACGAACGCACGGCCATCACACGTATTGGGACAGCTCAGATTCAGCGACAAGTACGTTGCATGTGGCTCGAGGCAACGGAACGACGCGATGTAATCGGCAATGATGGCTTCGTTGGGCTCCGGCGGCGCGCCGGGGCCGTGGTTGGTATTGACGATGTTGACTCCGAGCGGGGCGCCCGCATGCAGTCCGGCAAGCCGGCTCGCGACGCGCTCGGCGCCGTCGTTCGGCAGACCGTAGTTTACGATGATCGCGCGGTCCTCCGGCACGCGAAAGAGACGAGGTTTCGGATTGCCCGCGGAAAACTGAGCCGAGATGGAACCAATCTCGACGTGACTGAAACCGAAAGCCTCCCACAAGCGAATCCCACGCCCGTTCTTGTCGAATCCCGCAGCCAGCCCGAGCGGGTGACGAAAGTGCATGCCGGCCACGTCGACGGCGAGGCTCGGATCGTCGAAGTGCAATCGCCGGCCGATCGCCGAGCAGAGCCGAGGAGAGCGGCTGGCCATTTCGGCAGCGGCGATCGTACGATCGTGGATCCATTCCGGATCGCTGCGAAAGAGCACGGGTCGAATCCAGCTCTTGTAAAGCGCCATGATAACGTCATCCTAATATATCCAGCTCCGGAATAGCCCTGATCAAAGCCAACTGACGAGACGGTGGGTATATGTTGATGATTAATTACGACTGGGACTGGTCCGGCCATCTGTGCGTCCGAGAGATAGCTTGACACGCGGCGAGCCGGAGAGGATCGTGAAATTGGCTGGGGCTTGGAACAACGTGCAGGTGATAATAGTGACGGTGGATGGTCGAGTGACCCCGCAAGGTCACTCGGTGAAGAAGCGGCGCGATGCGTGCCGGAACAAGCTGTCTTCAACCATGTTCCTATTCCGGCAGGCAGCGTTTCTAATGTGTGATCCAGGAGCTAGCCGGCTGCAGCTTCATCGAGGCGCCATCCGCTAGCGCCCGCCGGGGCCGCGATTGAAGTCCCGGTCGTGTTTACGGCCGCGGTCCCAACGGTGGTCGTGGCCGAGTTGACCGCTGTCGCCTTCCCAGTAGCCCTGAAAGTAGCGCTCTCCATCATGATGAGGCGCCACCCAGCGCGCACCGCTGTAGGGTGAACGAGTCCAATATCCGTTGTGCCACTTATAGCGGTTGGCCTCAGGGTACCAGTAGCCCCCTATCCAGGAATAGCCGGGACCGGGGCTTCGAGGCTGAACTCGAAGTACACGTACCGGTGGTGGCGCGCCGATTCTCACTCCAATTGAAATCTGAGCGAAAACAGCTCCCGCTGCCAACAGAAACAACACACTCAATTTAGTTTTCATGTTTCAAATCCTTAACTCTTGATTACATCGTGCACTGAGCATGTTAGGAGCATGTTGTTGGCCAAAGGCATAAGTGCCCTCGATGCCTGCCTCAGTCGAGTGGGAAACTAATTCTTTCGGGTAACTTCTCTAAGAAATTCCGATAGAATTGGGCAGGTTTCCAGGTCCCGAAATCTGGAATTGGTTCAGACCGGCAGGAACGAAGAACTAACTGAGTGCGGTCATTTACATAAATTGCACGAATTTTTTACACACTCGCAGCCTTCCCACTTTATAATTGAGACCATGAAGATAGCAGCCACTTGTCTGTTGCTTGCTCTCTCGCCACACGCGTTGCCGGCGGCGACTGGGTACCTGGTCCACAATCTGGTCGCGGATGATAAGTCCACCGCGACTGCCGATTTCTACGATCCCCGGTTGATCAACCCATGGGGCAATGTCGCGTCGGCGACCAGTCCCATGTGGGTTTGCGACTTGGGCCTCTCGACGGTCTATACGGTCAATGCCACGAACGCTACCCCCATGGGTACGCCCAACCCTACGACGCAGCCAACCGTACCGGGCGCTGGTGGTTCCAAGGGATCGTGCACCGGCATTGTGTCCAATATCGTACCCGCCACAACACCGCCGACTTTCCCAGTGACCGCTCCCGGGAAGACCCCGGTGGCGGCGGGCTTCATCTTCGTGACAGAAGATGGTGTTCTCTCCGCCTGGGCGTCCGGCGCGGATGCCACCCAGGCGTTCACCCAGGCAGACAACTCCAGTTCAGCCGTTTACAAGGGCCTCGCCCTGGTGGTTACACCAACGGTGCACCTGTATGCCGCGAACTTCAAGTCCGGGGGCGTCGACGTCTTTGATGCCCAATTCAAACCGGTCACCATGCCCGCCGGGTCGTTTGTCGATCCCAAGGTGCCCACGGGTTTCGCGCCGTTCAATATCTGGAACATCGGCGGCAAGCTCTACGTGGCATATGCCAAACAGGAGGGCAATAAGAAGTTCGACGTTCCCGCGGCGGGTAACGGCTATGTCAGCGTATTCGATTCGACCGGTAAGCTGTTGCAATCGCTCGTCGCTGGCGGTGCGGGCAGCCGCCTGAACTCTCCGTGGGGTCTCGCGATGGCGCCCGCCACGTTCGGCAAGTTCGCCAACAGTCTACTGGTCGGCAACTTCGGCGACGGCCTGATCAATGCCTACGACGCGACTACCGGCGCTTTCCTGGGAACCTTGCAGGACCCGAGCGGCACGAACATCGCGCTTCCGGGCTTGTGGTCCCTGTACTTCGGTAATGGCGCCAACGGCGGCGACAAGGACACTCTGTACTTCACCGCTGGGCCGGGCGGTCAGCGTCATGGAATCCTGGGCAGCATTCAGGCGAATCCCAACGTGACCGCAAGCGGAATTACGAACGCCGCGCAAGCCGCGGGCGGTGTCGCCGGCAACACCTTCATTACCATCAAAGGAATGAATCTGGCGGCTACCAAACGTTCCCTCAGGGCAGCGGACATTTCTGACGGGCTACTTCCCACCACTGTGGACGGAGTCACGGTGACTGTGAATGGCCAACCCGCGTTCATCGCCTACATCAGTCCGGTACAGATCAACCTGGTCACAGCGGTCGAGTTGCCGACGAGCGGATCCGTGACTGTGACCGTCTCGAACAATAGCTTGACCAGCGCCACCCTCAATACCAGCGTACAGTTTGTCGCGCCGGCGCTCTTTCTCAATGGTGCATATGCAGCGGCCCTGCATGCAAACAACACCGTAGTAGGCCCGACGACGCTGGTACCGAACAACAGCACGCCCGCCGTGCCGGGCGAAACCATCGTGTTGTTTGGCACAGGTTTTGGCGCCACGACTCCAACTGCAGTCAGCGGTGGAGTTGTATCTACACCGGCGCCGATGGTCTCCACGCCGGCGATCCTGTTCGACAATGTCCCTGGGACGGTAGTGTTTTCCGGTCTGATTGCTACCGGAGTGTACCAGTTCAATGTGGTCGTTCCTGGCGGCCTGCCGGACGGCGACGTTCCGGTGGTGGTGTCGAACGACGGGTACAGCACTCCGGCGCTGGTCTTGACGTCGATCAAGAACTAGGCCTCGCGCGATCCATCGATTGTCCAGGAGTTCCGGTGCTGGAACGGATCTGCCGGAGTTCCTCCTAATTCCCGTCTGCCGTATGTCCTTGCCTCTGGGATGCCACGCATGGTCCGGAGCGATTATGGATCTCGAAAATCCCGATCTGGCCTCGTGCCACTCGCAGTGGGAGAGTTCGTCGAGCTGTGCCGGGATCTTCGCCGGAGAAACCCCGCTGGCGAGCAGTGTAAAATGAAGATAAGACGGGACGTAACCTTATACCCGCTGTGAGCGACTCCGGATATGAGGGGTGACTTCGAAGGAGGGGACGGGCGATGATCGTGAAACGGCAAAGCGAGTTTACCTACTCGCAAATCACTCCCAAGCACGTGTACCTGAACCGGCGCGGCTTCCTGGCGGCGGCAGCGGCACTTGCGATTCCCGAAACTTCGCGGGCAGGAACGAAACTGAGCGGCGTGACGAAAAGTCCGTTGAGCACAACCGAGAAGCCATCCAGCTACGAAACCATCACGACCTACAACAATTATTACGAATTCGGCACCGCCAAGGACCAGCCGGCCCAATTGGCCAAAAACTTCCAGGCCTCGCCATGGAAAGTGGTCGTCGAAGGCGCAGCGGCGAAACCGCGCGTCTTCGATCTGGATGCCGTGCTCAAGCTGGCGCCGCTCGAGGAGCGCGTCTACCGCATGCGCTGCGTCGAGGGTTGGTCGATCGTCGTACCCTGGATCGGCTTCCCGCTAAGCGCTCTGCTCAAGCTGGTGGAACCAACGGCGAAAGCCAAGTACATTGCCTTCGAGACGCTCTACGATCCGAAGCGGATGCCGCAGGGCAAGTATGCCGGCATCCCGCTGCCGTACGTCGAGGGGTTGCGCATGGATGAAGCGATGCACCCACTCACGCTGCTCAGTGTGGGCTTGTATGGCGAAACACTGCCAAACCAGAATGGCGCCCCGCTGCGGCTTGTGGTGCCGTGGAAGTACGGCTTCAAGAGCATCAAATCGGTGGTTAAAATTCGGCTCGTCGAAAAGCAACCACCCACGACGTGGAACATTTCGAACGCGCGTGAATACGGCTTCTACTCGAACGTCAATCCGGAAGTTGACCATCCACGCTGGAGCCAGGCCAAGGAACGGCGGCTCGGAGAATTCTTCAAGCGCGATACGCTCAAGTTCAACGGCTATGCCGAGCAGGTCGCCAGTCTCTACGCCGGCATGGACCTGCGAAAGAACTACTGAGCATGAAGGCATTCCTGTCTGGCCGTTGGGCGAAGCTACTCGTGTTCGCCGCGTCGCTCGCACCCGCGCTCGCCCTCGCGTGGCGCGCCTGGCAGCAGAATCTCGGCGCCAACCCGATTGAATTCATCACGCACAAAACGGGCGACTGGACGTTGCGCTTCCTGCTTATCACGTTGGCGGTGACGCCGCTGCGGCAGTTGCTGGACCATCCGGAATTGATCCGCTTCCGCCGCATGCTCGGACTCTTCGCGTTTTTCTATGGGTGCCTGCACCTGTTGACGTACCTCTGGCTCGACAAGTTTTTCGACGGCGCGGATATCCTGAAGGATATCGCCAAGCGGCCCTTCATCACGGCTGGCTTTCTAGGCTTCATCGTGATGGCGCCGCTGGCGGCGACCTCGACAAAGGGCTGGATCCGCCGCTTGAGTGGGAGGCGCTGGCAACTGCTGCACAGGTTGATTTACCTGAGCGCCGTCGCGGGCGTCGTGCATTATTACTGGCTGGTCAAGTCCGATGTGCGCTTGCCCGTGATGTACGGCGCGATCGCAGTCGTACTGCTTGGATACCGCGCTGTCCACGCTGGAATGCAAAGGCGCACGGCGCTGTTGTCCGCAGTCCGGAGTCGCGGGTAGCGAGCGCCGCAGCGCGATTGATTTCGGAACGCCAAACCCGCGGCCACGCCTCATAACGGCACCTTGGAACGGCGCCGGGAACGGTGCCGGGAACGATAGTGACCGGAGGCTACGAGTGCGCCACTATTCGTCGATGTTTGTCGAGCGCTCCACGGGAATCTTCGAAACATTGAAGTATTTCCGCCTCCGGTCGCTCACGCTCGCGGCACCGTTTGTCGGACATCTCCATCGGTGCCCGGAGCGGTAGCGACGGGAGGCGCGAATCAAAGTATGAAAATGCAGCCTCCGGTCGCTTGCGCGGCACTGTTGACAGGGAGCGGCTGCTCCCTGCAGTGCTTTCGCAACTTACGGACAGCAATGGAAAATGATTATTTTTTCTTGCGGGCCGGCGCCTGCGGGCGTTTCGGCAGAGCTTCCTGGATCACCGGCGGCGCGAAGTCGAAATCCGTGATCTGCTTCTCCTGCATAGCTGCCATCAGCGTCTGCTGGATGTCACGATGCTCGGGCCGGCCGGCAAGGTTGTTCAGTTCGCCGGGGTCGGTATCGAGGTCATACAGTTCGAGGACCGGGCGCGGATTCTGGAAGTACATGCGCTCATGTTCCGGCTTGAGCGTCCCCGCCTTGTGGGCGGCGAGAATCTCTTGCCAGCCCGGATCCTGTCCACTGTCGACTGGCCAGTACTCCATCTTTGGCGTCAGGTTGTAGATCAGCTTGTAGCGATTGCTGCGCACACAACGCGACAGGTCGAAGGTCGACGCTTTGGTGTTGGCTTCCATTGGGCTGTTGCCATGGTGCAGGCGCGCGCCGAAGATGTACTCGCGCGGCTCATAGCGCCCGCCGGTCAGCAGCGGATAAAAGCTGCGGCCGGATACGCCTTTCGGAAGCGCCGCTCCGCCGGCATCCATAAAGGTCGCGGCAAGATCTTCGCCGGAGATCAGCGTGCGTGTGACGCCAGGCTTGATGTGCCCGGGCCAGCGTGCCATCAGCGGGACGTTGAGGCCGGGATCGTAGAGCGAGCCCTTACCGTGCGGAAACGCCATGCCGTTGTCGCCCATGAATATGACGAGGGTGCTGGCCTCCTGGCCGCGCTTTCGTAAAACGGCCATCGCGTCCGCGAAGGAGCCATCGGCGCGCTCGACTTCGCCGCAATACCGCGCGAGATCCGCGCGCACGCCGGGCAGGTCGGGCAGATGCGGCGGCACCGTGATCTTGGCCGGATCGACATGGCCGGCGTCGCTGTCCCAAGGGTGGTGCGGGTCGTTGTAATTCATCCAGAAGAACCACGGGCGGCCCTTCGGAGCCTTCTCCAAAAACTGGTCAAAAGTCTTCGCCGTCGTCGTCTGCGAGGAGACGTCCATGAAATCGATGCGCTTCTTCCACGTGCGCATGTCGTTCTTCTCGTATACCTGCGCTGTCGTGGCACTCGGTGCAATCACGCCGTCGAGATGAAAATAGCGTCCGCACACGCCGGTGTAGTAGCCCTTGGTGCGCAACACCTCCGGCGCCGTGATGATGTCGGCAGGCAGTGGCGAACTGAATCGGCCCATGCGAGCGGCAACCGGCGAGCGGCCTGTCATCAGCGCGGTCCGCGACGGAACGCACTGCGGCGCCGCGGTGAATGCGCGCTCAAACAGCATGCCCTCGCGGGCGAACTTATCGAGATTTGGCGTGGACATCCACTTCGCGCCGTAGGCGCCGACGTAAGGATAGCTGTGATCGTCAGAGAGAATAAACAGGATGTTCGGCACAGGCTGATCCTTAGCCTGCAGAGCGAATGGCGCGGCGGCCATTGCGCGAAGCACGTCTCGTCGGTTGATCTTCACATCCTGTATTGTAGTCGTTCCAGGCAGTCTGATGGGCTATCCTAATGAAGGATTTGAAACCCGACCCTCGGTTATGAAACTCACCCTCTTGGTTCTCGCAAACGCATTGGCGCTGATCGCGGCGCCCGCCGGCAACCCGCTTCTTGAAAAGCAGCCGCGTATTCCGTTTGACCGCATCCGCGCCGAACATGTTGTGCCGGCCGTGACGTATCTCCTGGACGAGGCGCAGAAGAAGCGTGACGCGTATGTCGCGAATTCCGCGCCGCGCACCTTCGAAAACACGCTCGCCGCTCTGGAGGCGATCACCGAAGACCTGGACCGCGCGACAGGCTTTGTCAACTACATCAACAACGTCTCGACTACGCCCGAGCTGCGCAAAGCGATCGACCAGACCCTGCCAGAGACCAGCGCGTTTCATTCCAGCATGGCACTCGATTCCGGCATCTACTCGAAGGTTAGGGAATACTCGCAGACGCCGGAGGCGAAAGCCCTGACCGGAGCTCGCAAACGACTTCTCGAAGTGACGCTCAAACGCTTTCGCCGCAGCGGCGTTGAGTTGAGCGACGCGAACAAGATGCGCCTGAAGGCGATCAGCGTGGAACTGGCCAGGCTCAGCAAGAAGTTCGCCGACAACGTTCTCGATTCAACGAATGCGTTTGAAATCGTGATCCGCGACGAGGCGAAACTGGCGGGCTTGCCCGAAAGCGCCCGCTCTGCGGCGCGTCAGAGCGCGAAGCAGAAAGGCATCGATGGCTGGCGTTTCAGTTTGCAGGAGCCGAGCTACCTGGCCGTCTCGCGTTTCATGGACGATGCGGCGACGCGCGAGAAGATGTATCGCGCCTACTCCACTCGGGCCACCACCGGAGAGCGCGACAACCGGCCGCTCCTCGCGCGAATCCTGGAATTGCGGCGCGAACGCGCAAAGTTGCTGGGGTACAAGAATTATGCTGATTTGCAGACCGAGGAGCGCATGGCCAAGTCCGGAGAAAACGTGCGCACGTTCCTTGGAACGCTGGAACAGAAAACGCGTGGCGCCTTCGACGCCGAGAATAAAGATCTGGCGGCGTTCCGCAAGAGCCTGGAGGGTCCCAACGCACCGCCCCTCGCGCCATGGGACATCACCTACTATTCCGAGAAGATGCGTAAAGCCCGCTACGACCTCGATGAAGAGGCGCTCAAGCCCTACTTCCCGCTGCCGAGCGTGCTCAACGGCATGTTTGGTCTGGTGGAGAAATTGTACGGCGTGAAGATCAAGAAGATTGAAGGCGTGGCCCTGGCGGATCCGCAGGTGCAGTATTTCGAGATTCGCGACACCGATGGCACGCTGCTCGGATCGTTCTATGCGGACCTGTTTCCGCGCGAAGAGAAGCGCGGCGGAGCATGGGCCAATCCGCTGATCGTTGGTGGCGCGGAGGCGGACGGATTCAAGCCGCATCTGGGTACGATCAACGGCAATCTCACGCCGCCCGTCGGAGCCCTGCCCGCACTGCTCACCAAGCGTGACGTGGAGACCGTGTTTCACGAGTTCGGCCACCTGATGAGTTTTGTGCTACTCAACGTGCCCGTGCGTGGGCTGAGCGGCGTCGCTTGGGACTTCGTCGAACTGCCCAGCCAGATCATGGAAAACTTCACGTGGAATCGAGAATGTCTGGATCTGTTCGCGCGCCATTATCAGAGCGGCGAGCGCATCCCGGAGGAGTTATACCGGAAGATGATGCTTGCGCGCACATACCGCAGCGCGAATTCGCAGATGCGGCAATTGTCGCTCGGCACCGTGGACCTGCATTTGCACACAGACTACCAGGGCGCAGAGAAAGACGGCGACGCGCTGGACTATGCGCGCAAGATTCTGTTGCGCTTCAGCCCCACCGATCTACCCGCTGACTACGCCATGATCGCTGGTTTTTCGCACATCTTCGCCGGCGGGTATGCGGCAGGCTACTACTCCTATAAATGGGCTGAGGTGCTCGACGCCGACGCCTTCACGCGCTTCGAAAAAGAAGGTATCTTCAGCCGCAACGTGGGAGATGAGTTCCGCCGTAAGGTCCTCGAAAAAGGCAACGCCGAAGATCCGGGCGATCTTTTCCGCGACTTTATGGGGCGAGATCCGGACCCCGACGCGCTGCTGCGCCGCAATGGTCTGCTGCCGAAGAAATAGCTTGGAGTGGTGCCGGAGGTGGGACTTGAACCCACACGCCCAGTGAAGTGCGCCGGATTTTGAGTCCGGTTCGTCTGCCAATTCCGACACTCCGGCACAGAGTATCACTTAGAGTGTAGCAGGTTCCACGTCTGGAATCCGCTTCAAGTCCTGCCTAGGGCGCACGACATGGAGCTGAAAAAGCTCCTGGATGTTTTTGCGTCACGAATCGGTACGCTCGGCCAGGCAGTCACGCTGGGAGACGTGCCGGGCGGCTTGATCTCCACGTCTATGATGCTCGCGCAGGCTCGACGTCATGGAGTAACCACCTCCGGATGGGTCTCCACTTTGTTGTTCTTCGCAGGTATGGTCCGCAGGTGCGCGTAGATCGCCTTCAAATCTTCCTCCGGCAGACGCGCGAAAGCCATCCATGGCATTAACGTAAAGTTCGCCTGTGTCGCTACGGGCGGTGTCCCTTCGGCAAATGGCCTGTAGTTGATGAACTTGTTTACGAATTTCTCCTCGCTCCAGGCCCCGATTCCGGTCTCGGCGTCGCTCGTGATGTTCGCGCTGAGAACCTGGAAGTTCCCGACGCGGAACTCCCTGCCTCCGGCAAACAACTGGGACTCAACCAACTGCCCCTTGTCCTCCGGCGTGTGGCAGACTACGCAATTCGCCATCGTCACGAGGTACTTGCCATACTTCAGTCGATTGCTACGGTCCGGTTCCGGCACCGGGCCATCGACCGGACGCGGTGCGCCCTTGATCAGCAGGTTGACCGGAAAGTTCAACTCGGTGCGCGGCATCCGTTTCTTGATTGGTGGAAGCGAATTCATAAACGCCACCACCGAATACACATCCTCGTCGCTCATGGAGCGGAAGTAGGTATAAGGCATCAACGGAAAGAGCGCGCGTCCGTCCCGGGAAACGCCCTCGCGAATAGCGCGAATCTTCTCTCCATCCGTCCAGGCGCCGAGACCTGTTTCCGGATCGGGCGTGATGTTTGCCGAAGCCACTTTTCCTGGAAATCCGAGCTCGACCGGAAACTCAAAGCCCCCGCCCGTTGTCCCCGGAATCGTCGGAGCGGCAAACTTCGAGATGTCGCGTTGAGAGTGACAGTCCTCACAGTTCGCGATTTTTTCGAAAAGTTCCTTGCCCCGCGACAACCTCGCCGGCGTGGCCTCCACCTTGATGCTGGACGGCGGCGCCATCGCGGGCTTGCGCAACGCAAGCCATGCAAATCCGCCTGCCAAAATCACGATCAGCGTTCCCAGAACGCCAAGCATTGCTCTTCCCCACATTTTCCCCTCCTGGATTTTGCGGGTTCCCAGTTTCCCGCAGATCTCTATCCTACCCTGCGATTTTTTCTAATTCAACTGATTTTAAGCAGCAGAACTGCGCGGCAGAGCGCAAGAATGCGACGCCGCCGTCTGAATCGGTTTGCGGGCAGGGATCTGTTACGCTCAAGGCGCGAAGGCGAACGTCCTGTTCTTCGACAGGAACTAGCCAACGGGAGGTCGTGGACAGAGAAGTTGTGGATTTACGATATCCGCACTAACAGACACTTCACCCTCAAAATGAGGATGCAGGAACGATCCGGCCGCTATCGCAATTGTCGCGTCTGCAACTCGCCAATCATGCGATCGAACTTGCGTTTCTGATCTTCGCTCAGAATGCGCATGATGCGGTCCTTGCCGCTGGCGCGCACCTCGTCCATCTGCGATTGCAGCGTCTGATAGTAGCTCATGAAGTCGTCGAGCACGGTCTCCAACTGCTGCGCTTGCGAAGGCGATAAGTTCAGCTCCTTCTTGAAGCGCTGGAGCACGGCCTGCTTTCCAGTCGTCTCCTTCCAGTCGGAACCGGCCCGGTGGACCACGTCATGCAATCCGGCGCGCATCGCCAGCGCACCAACAGTCGCGCCACACAGGAATACGAGCAGCAGGGTCGTCAGCACGCGCGGATTTTTCCAGGATGTGCAGGTGTCCGGAAGCATGCTAGTCCTTGTAGGTCGCGAGATTGACCAGGATCACATCGCGGTCGGCCTCGGCGTTATCCGTTTGTTGAGCTTCACGCTGCTGGTGGGACAGGATCACTTCGGGCACCGATGCCGTCTCGATTCCAAACGGTTCGGTGGAGAACATATAAGTGCCGAGCAGAATCACAAGCGTGAGCGATGCATACACGAGCCGTTTGCCGAAGATAGGATCGAGCAAGAGGCTCCAGACTGTTGGCCGTTTCCCGGCCTCGATCGTCTCCATCACGCGCGCAAAAAAGCCTGGGGCGAGCTCGAAATCCGCGCCATGCCGTAGCGTGCGCAACTGAATTGCGGTCTCTTCCATGCGCGCTACGGCGTCGCGGCATTCGCCGCATTCCGCCAAGTGTGCGTGGAACTCCAGCAGGCGGCTCGATGCTGCCGTGCTGCGAAGATGCTCTTCGAGGTGGTCCCGGATGATCTCATGCATAGACTTCTTCCCTCAAGTATCCAGTTTCCACTGCTTCGCTGCTGCGAATCTGACGCCCGCATTCAGCGATGTAATACTTTCCAGCCGGCTATTCCGTTGCGGCGCCCGCTACGCGGGTCAAACGCTGCGCTGCCTTCACCAGTTTCTGGCGCGCGCGAAACAGCTTCACTTTAATTGTATTTTCATTCAGTCCGGTCATTGTCGCCAACTCTTCGACCGAGTGGCCTTCCACTTCTTTCAGCAGGATCAGATTACGATCCTCTTCGGAAATCTTCGTCAGGAGCTTCATGACGTAGTCGCGGCGCGAGAGATCTTCATCGATCGGAGCGGCCCGATCGATCGCCGCCTCACTATTCTCCATGCGGAGCGAATCGTCCTCGGAAAAATCGCTCTCATAAACCAGTTTCCGCACTCGCTTCTTGCGGAGGTAGTCGTAGCACTCGTTGACAGTGATCTTGTAAATCCACGTGAGCAGAGAGCTGCGGAAGTCGAAATTACCGATTGAAAAGTAGATCTTTGCGAAGACCTGTTGGGCTATGTCTTCCGCGTCATTCCGGTTCCGCAGGATGCCAAAGATGATTGAAAACACCTTGGACTGATAACGTTCCACGATTTCGCGGAACGCCATTTCGTCCTTCGCCTGGATGCGGCGAACAAGATCTGCCTCTTCGGTCTTGCGGTAGTCCACTCTCGTCCTGGTCGTCCCGGTGGCGTTGCCCGCGATAGGGAATGGAAGCGCTCCGCTGAATCCGCTCATATCCATTCCGACGCGGCTGAAATTCAAACGGTTACAACGGCTTTCCGGCCATCTCCGCGCGTCCGGCGCCAAGGGGGATTTGCCTAAGATAGCAGATTCCCGCAACCTGGCGCAGCGGGGCTACATCTCTAACACTTCGAGAGATTCTCGATTGCGGTAGAATGAAGTAGAAGTATTCGATCTCCGAGGAGGGGTTAACTCAATGATTCAACTTACAGAGCGAGCCGCCGGCAAGGTTCGGGAGATACTGGGTTCGCAAGATCCGAAGCCCGCCGGTCTCAGGATTGCCGTTGTGGGCGGAGGCTGTTCCGGTTTCAGCTATTCCATGGCTTTTGAAAACAACCCGGGCATGTTGGACAAGACCTACGATTTCAGCGACTTAAAGGTATTTGTCGACCAAGCCAGCCTGCTCTATCTCGACGGCGCCGAGGTCGACTACGTGGAGACGCTGGAAGGGGCGGGTTTCAAGTTTAACAATCCAAACGTGAAGTCCACTTGCGGCTGCGGTAGTTCCTTCAACGCCTGACCGGACAATCTGAGTCTCGAGAGACAAAAAAGGACCGCAGCTTGGCTGCGGTCCTTTTTTGTCTCTCGAATCGCTGCCCGAAAACTAAGAACCCCGGCCACCCTTAGGAGGTGGCCGGGGCACAGAGGGTTTAAATTTTAGATCCGCTACGAGCGCTTGCGGAGACGCAGAGCTCCGAGAGCGAGCAGACCAGCGCCCATCATTGCGAAGGTCATCGGTTCCGGAGTGTTCGTTTCAAAGAGATCGAACCAGCCGTCCGCCGAAGACGCGGTCGCTCCGGCGAAATTGAGCGACATCGAAGTCACGTTGTTGAAGGAGGCACTGTTGCTCCAAGCGTTCAACCCGATGCTGAAGTCGGAAGCGGATGTGTTGGGGCCAGCCGAAGCCGGCAGGTTGAAGACAACCGGGACGCCGTTGATCGTGGCGGTCACGACGAAGCCCCTGTCACTCCAATACGCAAAATGCAGGAAGGTCTCGCCACCCGGGATTAAGTTCACCGGATTTGCAGCCAAACCGGTGTAACTCACCAGGACGTTCGGATCAGCGAACGTATCAGAGGAAACGCTCAACCTGCTCGCCCCATCCCCCGCACCGTTGACTATGGCAGTGACGTAGCCAGCGGAGGGAACGCCGATCGAAATGTCGCGAATTCCGCCAGCCGTGTGGTTCAGAGCCAAGCCTGTCGCGGGCTGGGATCGGTTCGGCGCGCAAGAAGACGCACTCGGTTCCGCACAGACATACTGGTTGTTCGGTCCCGGCGGTGCATCAAAATGATCAATGATTGTCGCTGAGGCAATCGCGCTGATTGAGAGGACAGCGATTCCCGCGAATAGACTTCTGAGCAGTATTACTTTCATGTACCCTCCGAAAAACTGGCCACCGAGAAGCAACAGCACTACTACCCTTACTCCTCGATTGGTCCACTTGACCTCCTGAGTATAGGTAAAAACGTCAGACGTGTCAAGCAATTTCTCGCCGTCCGGACGCTCTTTGGGGGCATTGGATGCCGGTACGGCAGTTCTCGCAAGGTGTTAAGTACTAGTACTTTAGACAAGGATGTCGTGTCGCGTGCCGAACTGAAACACGATCGCCATGTGCCCCTCGAGAACTGGACGTTGTACGATGATTTTGGGCGCTGCACGAGGCTGTCTAAGTATTAGGTAAGGTCGGAAAAAATGTAGGACTGATGTACATTTCCCTGAACCCGACAATTGTCACCGGTCGAGCCGTTTGGCCGAATTTTGTACGCTCGGCGGCCCGCCTCGCCCTTGAGAGCACTCGCGAAGTGATGAGAAGATCGGAGGTGTTATGACCATAGGGCTGGACCGACTACTGACCGAACAGCGCAATCCCGCGTCCGAATTGATCGACGCATTGCCCACAGAGCAGATGCTCCGGGTGATCAACGACGAGGACGCACGGATCGCACAATCCGTCGCGACCGAGATCCCGCGGATCGCCGAGGCCGTCGATGCGATCGCCGCAGCCATGGACAAGGGCGGACGGCTGTTCTACATCGGCGCGGGCACCAGTGGGCGCCTGGGCGTGCTGGACGCTTCGGAATGCCCTCCCACATTTGGCGTATCCCCGGATCTGGTGCAAGGCATCATCGCCGGTGGCGAAGCCGCGCTGTGCCGGGCCACCGAAGCCAGCGAGGACGATCCCCAAGCCGGCGCTCGCGATCTGGCCGCCTGTGATTTCACGTCGGCCGACGTGCTCGCGGGCATTGCCGCCAGCGGGCGGACGCCCTATGTGCTGGGCGCAATCCAGGCGGCGCGCGCGCTGGGCGCGGTCACTATCGGAATCAGTTGCACACCCGATTCCGAACTCAGCCGCGCCGTCGATATCGCGATCCAGCCGCTGCCGGGACCGGAAGTAGTGGCAGGATCGACACGCATGAAGGCAGGCACGGCCACCAAGCTGGTGCTGAACATGTTGACCACGGGGACGATGATCCGGCGCGGATTCGTCTTCGGCAATCTGATGGTCAGCGTGCAACCGCGCAATGAGAAATTGCAGCATCGCGCCCGCCGCATTGTGGCCTCGGCAGCCGGCGTCGGCGACGAAGAAGCGGCCCGGCTGTTCGAGGCGAGCGGCCAGAATGTGAAAACCGCGATCGTGATGTCGAAACTGGGAATCGCCAGAGAAGCAGCCGAAGCCCGGTTGGCGGACTGCGGAGGCCGTATCAGAAAAGCTCTCTCGCGTTGATCCAATGAGACAATAGAAGCCATGGAGAAGCTCCTCATTACCGGCGGCGTGGCGCTGCGCGGCGAGATCGCCGTCAGTGGATCAAAGAACTCGGCGCTGCCGTCGCTGGCCGCGTGCCTGCTCACCGAAGATTCGGTAACGCTGCGCCGCATCCCGCCTGTCCGAGACATCGGCACCATGCAGAATCTGTTACGGGCTGCCGGCGCCGAAGTCGATCGGAAAGAAGATGGAACGGTGATCGTCCGGGCGCACAATCTCGACCGGCCGGAAGCGCCATATGAACTAGTGAAGACAATGCGCGCCTCCAGCTTGGTGCTGGGTCCGCTGGTGGCCCGCACGGGTCGCGCGCGTGTCTCGTTGCCGGGCGGATGCGCTATCGGTGCGCGGCCGATCGACCTGCACATGAGTGGACTCGAACAACTCGGCGCGACTATTCGCCAGTCGCACGGCTATGTCGAGGCGGAGGCGCCCAATGGATTGCGCGGCGCGCGGATTCGATTTGACCGGATCACGGTCACCGGCACCGAGGATCTAATGATGGCGGCGGTCGTCGCAAAGGGCGAAACCGTGATCGAAAACGCCGCCCGCGAGCCGGAGGTGGTCGACCTGGCCGCGTTGCTCGCCGCCATGGGCGCAAAGATTGACGGCGCGGGCACTTCCACCATCCGCATTCAGGGCGTGGAACGGCTCCACGGCGCCGAGCATACGATTATCGCCGACCGGATAGAGGCGGGCACCTTCGCCGTAGCTGCCGCCATCACCGGCGGAGATGTGACGATCACCGGATGCGAACCGGATCATCTGTTGGCGCTGACCTCGAAACTCCGGCAGGCGGGCGTCGAAACCAGCGTGGAGAGTGCGGGTACGCTGCACGTTCGGGCGGGTGCAACGTTGCGTTCGGTCGACATCAGAACGGAAGAGCACCCGGGGTTCGCCACCGACCTGCAGGCGCAGTTCATGGCTCTGATGACCCAAGCGGAAGGGATCTCGCTGATCGCCGAAACGATTTTCGAGAACCGCTTCATGCACGTACCGGAACTCGTGCGTATGGGCGCGAACATCCGTATCGAAGGCAGACAAGCGATGGTGGCCGGCCCTCGGCCGCTGAGCGGTGCGCAAGTGATCGCCTCCGACCTGCGGGCCAGCGCATCGCTAGTGCTGGCCGGCCTGGTGGCCAGAGGCGAAACCGTGGTAGACCGCGTCTATCATCTCGATCGCGGCTATGAGAAGATCGAAAAGAAACTGGAGATGGTGGGCGCGAAAATCCGCCGGGTTGAATAGGTAGGGGTCGATTTGGCAAGGCTTGAATCGATAGGGCAAACGCAATGACACATACGCTTGGATTTCTGACTCTTGTGAATGATGCCAAGAGCCGAGTGAAGCAGATCGATATCGCACAGTACCAGCAGATGGCGGCAGCCGCGGAGCGGCATATCCTAATCGACATCCGTGAAGATGGCGAATGGGCCGAGGCGCACGCAGCGGGGGCTGTTCATCTCGGCAAAGGCATCATCGAGCGAGACATCGAGACGGTCATTCCGGACAAGGCCGCGCGCCTGGTACTCTATTGTGGCGGGGGATTCCGCTCCGCTCTGGCGGGTGATGCGCTGCAAAAAATGGGCTATTCCGATGTGATTTCGCTAGATGGCGGTTGGCGAGCCTGGCGCGGAGCCGGTCTGCCGGTCGAGAAATAAATCAGCCCATGCTCTTCGAAAATCCGTGCCACAGGATATAGACGAGCACGAGGGCCTCGATCGTACGCACGAATTTCAGGAACAAACCGCCCATAAACTCGAAGCGCAGAAACAGTCCGCTAACGGCGCCGACGAACACCCAGTAAGGCTCCAGCACTCCTTCAAACACTTTCGAGTACACTACGACGCCCAGATAATAGACCAGGGGCCAGTTGCTTTCCAGCGGCTTCGTGAAGCGCGCGACAAACAGCCACACAGTCAAACCCATCAGAATCGCCGTGATAAAGCCAAACGTCGTGATCTGTATGTGCATTTGCTAAAAAGACCATAACACGCTGGAATATCCCGTGTGCGCCCGGTAGTTCTGCCGCGTGTAGAACCTTTCACCGTAGTCGTAATACTGATAACCGAAGTTCAGCCGCATTCGCTTCCAGACCGGAATCGAGAGCCTGGCCAACGGCGACGTGAACGAGAGCGGGAACGTCTGCGCATTAATGAAAGCGTCGGCTGCCACAAGTCCTGACCGTCCGTCTCCCCGATCCTGCACCCGGTTGTAGCCCGCAAAGAGATCCGCTTTCTTTCGGATGCTGACGCGGATGCCGCCGTTCAGCGCGTGGATATTACTGATGTACAGCGACCGCCCGGCTACGAGTTGCGAGGTTGAGAAATAGGCTAGCCCCGAGATCGTGTCCAAGTGAATTTTGGAATAGCCGGCATCGAAGGAGAACCATTCCAGCGGCGCCCAGGAGGCGTTGACAGAGTAGTTTCTCGAACGCGAGCTGTGCGCGCTGAAGCTCACTGAATTCGTGTTGTAGCTAGTCCTCGTGGCTCCCGAAAGCAGCAGCGACTTCATCTTGTACTGAACGCGTCCATTCAGCGCGTGGTATCTCTTTTCGCTGATCGGATAAAGCGGCCGGTCCGCGCGTCCCACCTCGGCGTCGAGATTGATCGTCAGGGGCTTGACCGGCCGCAGACGGAACCCGCCGAGGCCGGAATTCAGATGGTTATCCTGGGTGGCGCGAATGTCGTCCGGCGACGGGACCGGACCTTGCCGTTCGACGGAACGTATCTGCCGTGCGGAGTAACGGTAACCGGCATAGAGCGTCAGCCAGGACATGGCCCGATAGTTCGCGTCGGTGGCGTTGGCGATCGTGCGGATACCGAGGTAGTTGAAATCGTAGCTGGTGAAGCCGCCCTGCGAATTAATCAGTTCCCGGTACGTATTTTCGCCCTCCATGCGAGTGCTATGGAAGGCGGTGTGATTGGTTACGGTCAGCCGCGCGCCCGGAAACAGGCTTAGCGTCAAGCTGCCGGAGGCGACCGGCCGGCTGCCGCTGCCGGCGACTAGAATCTGGCGGTCTCGCGCCAATCCGCTGCGATCCGTGCCCGTTGCCGACTCGTCGAAAAGAAAATCCCGGCGGCCGATGGCGTAATTGAAGCGGCCATGGACGGCGAGCCATTTGCCCTGCTCCCGCGTGAGACCCAGGCGCCAATAGGGCGTATTGCCGTGATAGGGTTCCGTGCGATTGAAGAGATTCAAGGTGATGCGGTCATTCGGGTTGAAGCCGGGGTCCGTCTGGGTCGAGCCGTAGGGTGTGTCTTCCTTGAAGTTGTCCCACCCGTGCATCACCGTAATGCGGGTGCCGAGCAGCAGTGCCTCCGCGCCCAATCGGTACTCGTTGCGCACGCGGTGGATGTTCGCAAAAACCGGGAACTCGTCCTGCCCCGAACCGAACTGCTGTACTGTCGAAAGCGCGGGGCCGTCTTGCGAGTTCCGCGTATACCCAAGCAGGAAGCGGATTCGGGACTGCGGCAGCAGAGTGAGGTCGTGGTCCTGCAAGCGGCGGCGCGTGTCCATGAGGTGCGCCCCCGAACTGATCGTAAGCGCCGGATTGTAGTATTCGTTCAAGCGCCATTGCATGTCGTAGCGGTAGAGGCCGTTCTTCTGAAGCCGCAGAGTCGCGAATTGGTAGGGATCGTTGCCGAGCCCGAGCGTGGACAGCACAATCTCGTCGAAAAGCCTGCCATGGCCATCCTTGGAGTTCACCGACAGGTTGCCGCTAAGCAGACGGATGCCGTTTCCGTAGTTGACGTCGCTGCGGTACTTGCCCAGGTTGCCGTCGACCGTTCGGAAACGATAGCCGGTCTCGAAGGAATTTACGATGTTGTACCCGTTTCTATCTTCTCCGCGCGACTTGCCCACAGGCTCCGGCGTTGGCGCAACTGGCGTCTGCGCGAAAGCTGTCGCCCACAGAGCCAAGAGAACCAGGATTCGTTGTGGTCTCATGCCGCTTCCCTTCATCGCAAGAATAGCCGGTCGGAATTCGACCCGTGAATCCGAACGTGGCACGTGGTGCAGTTTTGGAAGCGCGGTTCGGCCATATTGTGCGAAGCCGACTGCGTTAGGATGCCATCGCCCTGTCTCCCAAAATTGCCCGCGCCATTGTGGCACTCCAGGCAGACAGTGAAAATCACCGGGCGCCGCAGTAGTTTCGGGTTCATCGAACCGTGCGGTTGATGACAGGTTTCGCAGCCGTCGCCGCGGACGGCCGTGTGTTCATACACAAATGGGCCACGCTTGTCGGAGTGGCATTTCAGGCACGCTTCTTCGTTGGCTAGCGCCTGCCCCACCATTTGCGGCCGCTGGGACATGCGCCACGTCGGAGCCGCCGCGCCGTGCGGATTGTGGCAATCCGTGCACTGCACGAAGCCTTCGTTTACGCGGTGCTTGAAGGGCATGGAGAACTGCGCGCGAACGGCCGCGTGACAGGTATAGCAGAGGTCGGTCTGTTTCTTGGCCAGCAGAAACTTTGGGGCCGGTGACTTGTGGATTGAGTGGCAGTTGGAGCAGACAATGTCCGACTGTGAGTGCGAACTCCGCCGGATCTCGGCGCGGGAGAGATCCTTGCCGTGGCATTCGAGACACTTGTCGAGGACCCGTTTCGGCGTCAGCTGTGAGAAGGCGATGATCGTCGCTTTCCCGCCCCGCGCTTCCACGTG
This sequence comes from Bryobacteraceae bacterium, assembly GCA_963668605.1. Lineage (GTDB taxonomy): Bacteria > Acidobacteriota > Terriglobia > Bryobacterales > Bryobacteraceae. Next base: position 5,817,220 of record OY764903.1, on the reverse strand, counting down.
CGCCTTGCCTGGACCATGGCAGCTTTCGCAGCCCGTCTTTTCGGGAGGCTCTTTACCACTCGCCACAGCCTTGTAGTGAGGATTCCTGTAAAAATTGAGCCAGACGTCCGGGTGGCAGGTCTTGCAGACCGCGCCGCCGACATACTTACTTTCAGGGTTGGGCGGCGGCTGGACCGTCCGCTGTGCTGCCCCAGGCCATGCGGCTAGGAGCAGCGCAACGGGAAGCATTCCAGAAAAGACATTCACTTAAGCAACTATAGATGACTTTCGCCCAACGGCAAAATCAATTTGTATATACGATTCCGAACAACGGCACGAAATTCTGCATCCAGCCGCTCAGTTGCGCGTTACGGGCCGGAGTGAGCAACTTGGTGGGAATCGGTGAAATGTAGTCCTTAAATTCCGCGCGAAGGCTGACGTGCTTGCTCACAGCGATCTTCACACCACCGCCGACGGCAAACATACCTTTCCATTCGTTCGCCCTGGTCAGCAAAACCAGATTGCTGAGCGGCTGGAACGCCGTCTCGTTGCCGGTAGAACGGTAGTATTTGGTTCCGCCGCCGACCGAAACAAACGGCCGGACCCGGGAGTTGCGCGGCGTAAAATGGAACAGCAGGTCATAGTGGATGGCGTGCGATTGTGCGCTCATGCCCGCGCGCGCCGAACCGGATTTGACCTCCAAATCGTTCATCGAATAGAGGTAACGGACTTCGCCGCCCACATGGTCGGAGATGTTGTTCCCCACCAGCACTCCCGCTGAATAGCCGTTCTTGAATCCGGCGTCAGCGCTAGCGGTGCCCGATGTCGCAGTCTGGGAGGTGTAGATACTGGCTCCGCCGACGGCGCCGAACTCCCATTTCTGTGCCAGCGCCGTGGAACTGGCCACCAACAATACCGTGATGATTGTAATCGTAAGTCTGTGCATAGCTCTCCTGTTACGTCTCTCGCCCAGGCGAGAAGCGGCGAATTCTGTTATTCAACCACCCGCACTTGAAGGACAGTGCTGCTGGCACTCTGCGAAATGGTCAATGGAACCGACATGCCGAGCGGCACATTTCGTGGCACTGTGGCATTGATCTGATACACGCCTACCTGGCCGGGTGCGAGTCCGGCAAAGTTGACCTGGAGGGGAACGCCGCCAAGCGTCACGGACGGCATCACCAGCACTGACGCCGGCGGGTCTCCTGGAGCCGGAACGCCGGTTTCCACTGCCGGGGACGTGCGTCCCAAGCCGGTTAAGTAGATCGTAATGACATCGCTCCAGTGGACCGGGTTGGACTGCGTCACCAGTTCTCCGTTCCGATCGCGAAGCATGGTGGGAATCCCTGTGTCCGGTCCAGCCGTGCCCGACCGGAAAACACTCGGCGCGCCCGGCAGCACACTCAAGTTGAAGTTGTCGCTCACTCCGCCCGGAGTGCGCAGTATCAGCGTCACGTTGCCATCCGCCTGGAAAGGCATCTGCGCATTGATCTGGCTGGGCGACACAAACAACATCGGAACGGCGATACCGTTCACTGTCAGGCAGGTCTCTCCCAACGCCGTCGGCAATGGCATCTCGCTCGTCGCGATGTTCACTGGGCTCAAATCCCGTCCAAAGAGCGAAATCAGGCTGCCCGGAGCGACAGACGATGTCATGTCAGCCGCGTTGACGATGCGGTCAATGCGCGGAGGCGCAACCGCCGCGTCATAGTTCCAGGAAAGAACCGTAAAGCCGGATGTCGTCAGGTTGATAATGGCGCTGCGGTTATACAACGGCGCCAGGGTCCGCGTGAACGCAAACGTTGGATCGCCCAGCAGCGGAGACTCAACCATGCGCGTGGCACGTGCCCCATCGCCACTGTTCAGATCGGCCCGCTGGATCACGCCCGGGCTAGAGGATCCGGCCGAGGTTGTCCGCAGGCCGAATTGGTCGACGAAGGCGAATCCGGATGGGTCGCCCGTCGCCGACTCGAACTTCCTCGCTGGAACCAGCGACGCATTCAGGAGATAGTTGCCTACGACAAAAGCGTCGTAGCTGGAAGCGCCAAACGCACCGCTCAATGCCGTGAAATCCTTGCGGGAAATCGTAAAGTTGTCCACATTCGCGTTGTAGAGCAACACATTACCGTCGGATTGCGCCGCCATGATCGACGATCCGTTTGGCGTGGCGACCAGCACCGTATTCAGGGCGACCGTATTCTCGTAAACTCCGAGTGACGGGAGCGTCACCGCGGAACGGGTCGACCAGTCCACACGGTCGATCGTGTGCTTCGGACCGGCAACCCGGCTTGCGGCCAAAATTGCACCGCCCGACGATGCCAACGAACGTGGATAGTGTCCGCCGGGAAACACAATCGGAGCCTGCGGCTCTAATGTTTCCAGGTCGAAGACGCTGGCGAGTTGCGAATTATCATTGCCGACGAGCAGATAACGCCGATCAAACGTAATTGCCATCTGCGTGGGCGTGTTTCCGGTTCGCAGCACCGCGATCTGCGCGTATGTCGAACCGTCGAAGACCAGCACCTGATTCTTGTCCTGGCGCACAATGTAGAAGCGGTCGCGCGTCGGATCCGCAAGCAGGTCGACGAGTTTTCCTGCAACGTTCACCGAAGTCCCACGCTGGTCCGGATCGTGCAGGTTCGTAAGGACACGCACGGTCGGGGGGACATTGACGGCCTGAGCCGAGCGGATCGTCAGCGTCGTTGTGATTGTCCCCTTCTGATTCTGGAAACTGGACGGATCGATCCGGATTTTCACCGTCGCCGGGGTCAGCCCGGAAGACGGAGAGACCGTTACGGCCGTATCCGAAGAGACGATCGAAAAAGCAGTATTGTTGCCGCCTGGATCGACTATGGTCAGTTCCTGGGTAGCCACGCGCCGGTCGCACGAATTCCCGCGAATCAGAATATCTTCCTGCGTCGCGATCACCCGCGGAATCCTGCCAAGAGAGCCGACCGGCAGCACCAGTACGCCACTGTCGGAGACGGAGTACAGCGTGCCTCCATCGGAAGACAGAACGCTCTTGCCGGCAAGATTCTCCGGCAATTGCAGCTTTTCACGAATTGCCAGATTGTCCAGATCGGCAATCATCAGGATCGGAGTTGCGGACGTGCCCGTCGCCTGCTCGCCGGCTTCTGGAATCTGCGCGTAAATCAATCTGCGCTCGGAGTCAATCGCGTGACTGCCGATATTGAGCGCCCCCGACGGATTCCGCCACTGGGCAACCAGCGTATCTTGGATTCCCTTAGATTGAAACAGGCCCCAGCCCGCGGCGTATAGCGAACCTTCCCGGTTCACGCTGACTGTGCGAGGACCGAGCGCCGGTACAGCGACGTAACCCAGAGAGACGACCCGTTTCAGGTCGACGTCGTAGCGGAAGCGGATCGTGTCAGTGAGACCAAAGATCCTCATCCCATCAGCCGATGCCGCCACAGAGGCAGCGATGATCTGGGGCGGAAAATTCGCAGGAGCGACCGGAAGAGTCTTTGCGGTGACCCCAGCGACGGTATCCAGTACCTGTGTCGTTCCGAGGATCGGATCGAACAGCAGGAAGTCGCTTGTGGTCACGATCAAGGCCCGGTTGTCGATCCCGAAGGCGAGCCCCAACGGAGGAAAGCCCATCACGAAAGTCTGCTTTTCACCCGTCTCTAAATTGATGACGGTCAAAGCATTGTTTGACGTGCTTGGCGCCTGGAAATTGCTGACATGCGCGACCAGCAAGATGCGCCCGTCCGGCGAGAGGGCAAGCGCTCCCGGCTGGGGCGGCACATTGATTGATCTCTGTACCGAAGCGTCCGACAGCGACATCACTTCAATACGGTTGGCTGTGAAGTTTGCCACGTAGACGACGCCACGAGCTTCGTCGAGAGCCAGATCCGACGCGTGGCCCCCAATCGCTACGACTTTCCCAAAAGTGCCGGCCGACGCTGCTCCCGCGAGGAAGCAAGCCAGAGCACCGATCATCAACCAAGACTTGCCATTCATAAGACTTGCCCTTACAAGAACTTTCAGACTTCTACTGGCTTTCGGGGGCGCGATCGCTCAAGCTTACGCCCCCTTTTCCGCCAGACCGTCCACGCTAGTCAGCGCTCTTCTTACGCCGCAGCACGATCACTCCTAAGAAGAGAACCGCGAGTACAGCACAAACGATGCGAACCAAAGATGCGTCCATTTTTTCTCCTTCCCGCTTAGCGGGCTTCCCTTTCCTACATGTTGTTCATCATCGGGATCAACTCCCGGATGATTCTCATTGCTATCGGCCCAACCGTCACCACAAACAGCGACGGCAAAATGCAAAAGAAAATCGGAAAAATCAACTTCACGCCCAGTTTTGCCGCTTTCTCTTCCGCGATCTGGCGCGCTTGCACCCGCATATAGTCGGCGTGTGCCCGAAGGCTCTGAGCCACCCCGGTGCCAAACCGGTCCGCCTGGATCAGAACCGCCACCAACTTCCTCAAATCATCCACTCCGGTTCTCTCTGCGAGGTTTCTTAAAGAATCGGCACGTCGGTTCCCAGCCTTTAGCTCTAAATTCACAATAGTGAACTCTTCGCTAATTTCCGGGTGTGCGTGTTCCAGTTCTTTCGCCACCTGCACGATGGCCTGGTCCAGACCTAGCCCCGACTCGACGCAAACCACAAGAAGGTCTAATGCGTTGGGCAGCGCCCGGCGGACAGCCTTCTGGCGGCGCTTGGCCATGATCTTGACGTATTCGTTCGGACCAAAGAAGCCCGCTGCAGCCGCGGCGATCACCGCAAGTAACTTGTTCTCCGACGGTGCAGCCGACCCGGAAACGATCAGACTCATCAGGAGCGGGAGCACGACTACGAAAAACGCCTTCGCGCCGTAGAGGATCTTCATCGCGTTCGAATTGCGGTATCCCGCGCGAATCAGCCGCTTCTGGATAACATTGGCATCCTTCGGCGACGTGGGAATAACCGTGCCCAATCGTTGCAGCAGATCCCGGAACGCCAGGCTCGGATGCGACGGCATATGATCCGCGGGACTCATCCCAACGCCAGCCACACGCTCGATTGCTTCCTTGGGACGCACCCAGAGCTTCATCCCAAGCATCGAGACGCCCAGCACGACGGCAACGAAAACGATCCCGGCCAAGAGTACAGGCATAAGCTAAACCTCGATCGACACGATCTTCTGGATAACCAGATACCCTATGACTTGCAGGGTTATGGCGCCGGCCATCATCATCTGCCCCACCTCGTCCTCAAAAAAGAACTTCACATAGGGCGGGTTCACGAAGAACATCAGGCAAGCCACCGCAATCGGGATACTCGACAGCGCTGTTCCCGTCATGCGTCCGTGCGCGCTGATCGCACGAATGCGGCCGCGCAGTTTGAATCGCTCGCGGATGACGTAGGCGAGTTTGTCCAGAATTTCGGCCAAGTTGCCACCCGTGCGTTTCTGAAGCAGGACGGCTGAAACAAAAAAGTGGACGTCGAGCAGCGGGATGCGCTTGGCCAGTTTCTGCAACGCGACGTCAAGCGGCAGTCCCAGATTGTGCTCCTCAAACGCCCGGCGGAATTCGCTCGCGAGCGGTTCCTGGAATTCCTTATGAATCATCTCCAGTGAGACGGCAAATCCATGCCCGGCCCGCATCGAGCGCGCAACAAACTCCAGACTTTCCGGAAACTGCTCTTCAAAGGCGCGCATGCGCTTGGTCTTCTTCCGAAGCACGAAGAGGATCGGCGCCGCTCCGCAGAGTAAGCCCAAGCCCACGGCCAGGAGCCGCATGCTGCTCGGGAACATATGCCAGCCGAACACGAATCCGCACAGGAATAACCCCAGGCAGGCGTGAATCAGCCGGGCCACCTTCCATTTCAAGCCAGCCTGTTCGAGCAGTTCGCCAAGCCTCTCGTTCAGTTCGAGCTTCTTGAGCAGGCGGAGCACATATTTACCGGTTATCTTGTCCTCGACCGAAATCAGGCTCTGCTCCGCGCTCTTCGGCCCAGTTTTGGTTTTCTTCTCAGGTGTGCCGAGAAGCCGACTCTTGACCTTATCGACATCCGCGGACTGGAACGCTCGGGAGACGGCCCACCAGACAGCGATAGATCCGACCCAGATTCCAACCGCGATCATGAGATAGAGTCCCAACTTACACCTCCACCACTTCATCGAACAGATCCGGACGCAGCCGAATACCCGCCGCCAGCAGCTTCTCCCAGAATTTCGGCCGAATGCCGGTTGCCGCGAAGCGGCCGATCACTTTTCCTTCCGGCGATAATCCGCGCTTCTCGAACACAAAGATGTCTTGCAGCGTGACGATTTCGCCTTCCATTCCGGTCACTTCCGTAATGCTCGTGACACGGCGCGAACCGTCGCTGAGACGGGCGGCTTGCACCAGCAGGTTGACGGCACTGGAGATCTGCTGGCGGATGGAAATCAATTGCATGCTGGAGTTCGCGAGCGAAACCATTACTTCAAGGCGCGAGACCGCATCGCGAGGCGTGTTGGCGTGAACCGTTGTCAACGAACCATCGTGGCCCGTGTTCATGGCCTGCAACATGTCAAGCGCTTCAGCTCCGCGGACCTCACCGACGATGATACGGTCGGGACGCATACGCAAGCAGTTCACCAGTAGTTCCCGCTGCCGGATCGCCCCTGTACCTTCCAGGTTCGGCGGACGAGTTTCCAGCCGCGCCACGTGCGGCTGTTTCAACTGGAGTTCGGCGGCGTCTTCGATGGTGACAATGCGTTCCTTCGGGTTGATGAAGTACGACATGGCATTCAGCAGCGTCGTTTTTCCCGCGCCGGTACCGCCCGCGATGATGATGTTCATCTTCGCCTTCACGGCGGCCTCGAGGAGTTCCATCATTCCTGCCGTCATGGCCTTGCGCTCGACCAGATCCGGCGGCATGAGTTTGTCCTGACTAAAACGGCGAATGGACAGAAGCGGGCCATCGAGTGCAAGCGGAGGAATGATGGCGTTGACGCGCGAACCATCCATCAGACGCGCATCCACCATGGGCGTGGACTCATCCACGCGGCGCCCAACCTGAGAAACGATCTTGTCGATAATCCGCAAGAGATGGGCATCGTCACGAAATGTGACTGACGTCAGTTCCAGCAAGCCCTTGCGCTCGACATAGACTTGCTTGTGGCCGTTGACGAGAATATCGGAGATCGTCGGATCCTGGAGCAACGGTTCGAGCGGACCGAGGCCGAAGACTTCATCGAGAACTTCGTCGCAGATCTGCTGTTTTTCGAGGGAACTGAGCAGCGTCGGCTCGTTGTCGATCAATGAGATCAGGGCCTGCCGGACTTCGCCCCGTACGCGCTGATTGTCGATCGACGCCAGCGCTTCGAGGTTAATCTTGTCCAGCAGCTTCCTGTGGAGAGTGAACTTGAACTCCTGATACTCCGGCCGCAACGCGGTCTTCGGCTTACCGGAGTTCTTCAGGAGTCTCTGCTCCCAACTCATCTGCTGCTGCGTTTTCTGTTCGACAGGTAAGATCATCTTTGTTTGCGACCGTTATTGAGACAGTGCCGGCACCAGTGCCGTCCGGCCTCTCTTCTCCGTAAGAATGCTATTGGAAAGCTTTGCTGCCAACGCCTCGATCGACTTTCCCAACTCGCAATCGCCGCCGAGCGGCTGGCCGAGCGTCACCACGCGGTGCAGCGAGAAATAATCGTTGGGAAAGCGTGCATGTACCGGACAGTTGAAAATCTTTTCGATGTCGCCGCCGCCGATGCCATCCCGCTTGCTCGTGCGATTCAACAAGATCCGGAATCGCTCTTTCCCGATGCCGAGATGCGAGAGCAGGTTTACGGCCCGGCGTGTCAGGTGCAGGCTGGGGAGTTCCGTGGTCGAAACCATAAAAGCCTGGTCCGATTCCGTGAGCGCCAACAGGCTAACGCGCTGGAACACGGTCGGCAGATCGAGAATCACCCAGTCATAGAAGGAGCGCGCGTACTCGAGCACTTCATGCAACCGTGACAGGTCGACCGGCTGCAACCGGGGAACCTCGGGAGCGGGAACAATATCGACACCGCCATGGCTCATCGTCATCTCGGACCAGAAGGCCGCATCCATGCGGTCCGTACGCTCCAGAATTTCGATTAGCGATTGCGAGTGGTTCAATTTGAGGCAGAACCCGATCGTTCCCCCCATCAAGTCACAGTCCACCAGCAGGACACGACTGCCGGTCCGCTTCCTCAGAAAAAATGCCGTCTGCATCGCCAGAGTCGAAGCGCCAGAACCCGGCTTCGCGCTCGCGAAAACGACAACTTTACCCAGCTCCGTCTGCGTTGGCGCGTCCGGCACCTTGAGCCTGCGAATTCGGTTGACCGCCTCGAAGAACGTCGAGGATTCGAAAGGGGCGTAAAGATACTCGGTCGCACCCAACCGCAGCACAGCAAGAATCGATTGTGAATCGTTGTGCGTATGCACCCCAATCACATGGATCGAAGGCTCATACGTTACCGCGGTTCGAATGATCTCCGCTGCGGCCTCAAAGTCCGTCGCCACATCCACTACAAGAACGTCCGGCTTGAGTTGGCGCAGGCGAATATCGAGGGTCTGACGCGGCGGATAGGACTTCATTTCCGCGAGGATTTGAAACGCCTTGGTCTGGGCACAGACACTCTGGAACGGCTGGGCAATCTCGACGTTCGGCGAGATCAGCAATGCCGTCAGTGGTGTCTGGTTACCTGTATTGCGCAGTTCCATCTGTCTAGCCGCATTTCCGCGGGCGTCTTTGTGTCGCTTACACCTATTTCGCCGCTTGTTGAGCCATCGCCGCCGCCACGTCCGAAGCCTTACCGTTCTCCCCTTTCAGGCGTTGGTCAAACTTCGACGGATTCATAAACTCCCTGGGCATTTCCGGAGTTTGCTTCGGGTCCCTCCCATCCAACGGCTGGACGATCTCTGGTGTTACGAGTACGACAAGTTCGGATTTCGATTTCTTTTCTGAGCGTGTCTTGAAGAGCACTCCCAGCACGGGAATGCTTGCGAGACCCGGGATCTTTTGAATACTCTCGGCCACGCGGTCGTCGATAAGGCCGGCGATCACGAAACTCTGTCCAGGTCCCAACTCGATATTCGTCTCCATGCGCCGGGTCGCCAGCGCCGGGATCGTAAAGCCGGACACGCTGACCGAGTTTGCGATGTCGATCGTCGAGACCTCGGGCTTCACATACATCTTGATGGTGTTGTTCGCCGTAACCGTGGGCAGAAAGGTCAGACGGATTCCAAATTCACGGAACTGAATCGTAACTGCTCCGGAATTTCCGCCGCCTTGCAGAACCGGCACAGGGAACTCACCGCCGACGAGAAAGCTTGCTTCCTTGCCGTTCGTGGTTACCAGGTTCGGCTCAGCCAGAATCTGGAGAATATCCTGGTTCTGCAACGCCTTGATGTAGGCGCCGATGTTGAGATCCGGGCGGAACGCGAAGATGTTCAACGCGTCGCTCAAGGAGAAGGTCGGCTTCTGACTGCCCCCAACCTCCCCGCCGGGAAGCGGTGCAGAGAACTGCCCGGTTGTCGTCCGTCCAAAAGTGTTGCCAGCCCCGGTCGAGATGAGGTTCACACCAAGGGATTGACCGGCAGCGCGGTTCAACTCCGCAAACTTGACGCGCAGTATGATCTGCTTATCGACTGGAGCGACGGCGATTTGAAGGTTATTCACGACGCTCTTGGCCATCGGCGCACAGACAGCCGCGGCACGGTCCGAAACTTCCTTGGAACTTACGTGTCCGATCAGCGAGACCGATTCCCGCGCCGACTGCACGTGGATGTCTTCCCCCGGAAACGTCTCGCTGAGCAGCCGCTTAATTGGCTCCAGGTTGTGCTCCACGGTGACGTTATAGAACGTGCGCTGCCCGCTCTTGGCCCACACAATGATCGTGGCGGAGCCATTTGCCTTGCCATGCAACAGGACCTCGCGCGTGGTCACGGCCACCGCATCAACGATTGCTGGATCGCTGGTCGAGATCTGCCGGATGTCGCTCGGGTAGTCGACCACGACGCTCTTCCCAATCGTCATCTTCAGTTCTTCAGAAGTTGTTTCCGCGGACGCCGGCCACCCGGAGATGAAAGCCGCCAGAAGCCCGAGCGCCAGCCCGACTCGATGGATCGATTTCATTGGTTGTTCCCCTTGTTGCTAACCACTTCCACCGACTTCTGCGTACCCCGGATCACGATCACTTCGTCGGGAGGAGGAGGCAGAGCCGGTTTCGGCGCTACGACAGGCGGAGGCGGCGGCGGCGAAGGAGCGGCCACCCTCGTCCTCGTCCGGACCGGTTCGTCGCCATCCCTGCCGGGCTTGCTGCCGGATTTGCCGGAATAGAGTTCCGCCACTCTGCGCCCCGTGGTCTTTTCAATCACCTGGTCCGAGCCGTTGCGCAACACAAGCTGGATGCGGCCCTCGCTCGTCGAGAGCGTCAGCGTCTCAGCCTGATCGGGCGAAACCAGCAATGTCACTGTTGGCGCATTGATGGCTTGCCCGCGCGCGTCGGGTTGAATAGTTTGCCCAGCGGAGAGCACGAGTATGTTTTGCAGAACCGTTGTAGTCACCGTGTCCTGGTTGCCCGCACTGGGCCTCCCAGTAACAAGCACATCGACACGCATGCCAGGAAGCACGAAGCCGGACACGCCCGCCACGTCGTTCACACGGACGGCAACGGCGCGCATTCCCAGCGGTATCATCGGTGAGAGACCCATTCCGCTGCCGCGCGCCGCCAAGCGCCCGTCCAGGATAGGCTCCTCAGCAAGGATATTGCTGACCACAGGCCGGTCGATAACCTCTTCCACCTTCACGAATGCGCCCTTCGGAAATTGCTCGGGAGGTACCTTGTTGACCTTCACATCGCCAGTCTTCACGGTGACGCCCACGGCAAGCGCCCGGGTCGCCACGACCACATCTTTTGTCGCGGTGTTCTCCGGTTGTGCCCTGGAGGACCCGGCGCGGACGGTCATCTGATAGAAAATGCTGGAGACCACCAGCGCGAAGATGAGACTGACCCCCAACACGGTTAGAAATCTGCGGTCCATTACAATTTCTCCTGCTAATCTTTCCGCCTCGCGACCACTCCCTGCCGGCCGAAATCCTACGATTTCGGCAACAGAGCCAGAATCACTCCCAAGCTGATTGCCGGCGCGTACGGGATAAACTCTTTGTCCGCGCTATCGTGCTCCAACCGGCCCGCACCCCACAAACCACGCAGCCGCCGGCACCCCAACACAAGAAGGGCGAGCAAACCACCACAAGCCGCCGTCCACAACGCCGCTTCCAGAAGTTGTCCAGGACCGAGAATCGCTCCAAAGCCAGACATCAGCTTCACGTCGCCCCCGCCCATCCCGCCGAGCAGATACAGCACCAGGAACACGGCAAACCCGCAAACTGCGCCCAGCACAGCCATTCCCGCACCGCGCCAACCCGACGTGAATGCCCCGTAAACGACGCCACACAAAAGAGCACTGACCGGTATCCAATTGGAAATCCTGCGCCGGGCCAGATCTTCCGCCGTCGCCGCCAATCCGATGATCGCCGCCATCCACAAAGCTGGGGTCATCCTCTACGTGTCCAATTAAAACTTCGGCACCGGCAGTACTTTTCATTAGTCCGTCCCAAAATTATTACGACCGTAGTTTGGGCGCCCTGGCACTTCCATCGCAGCCGGCTGCCGTCTCAAAAACAGAATCGAAGTGCCATCGTCGCGAACCGTTTCCCATCTCGGGCTGATCTTCAACAACGCCGAAAGCGGCCACTCCGGCGGAATCAAAACGGAACTAAACTGCCTTTTTTCAATAATTTGTTCCCAATCGAAGCGGGCGCTCATGAGGGCCAGGTATTCGTTGCCAACCTCCGGCCCGTAAAAGTCACTGCGTCCATCGACGTAGACTTTTTGGTTGGGGTAGGAGCGATAGATCAAGTAGTCGGCCCATTGATCCACGGTGAGAACTCGTGAATTCCTGAGCTGCTCCTGGTAGCGGTCCACCATAGCGACTGGGAACTTGATGGCCGGGAAGTCGGTTGGGAACCTTCCGGCTGGGCTAAACAGCGCGATCAGAATCAGCACGATCACCGGTAAGAGCGTGAAGCGGCACTGTCCCGCAGTGAGATCCGAGGCCACCTGGCGCAGAATTCCAAGCACGGACTTGCGTTCCGCGCGTTCGGTCCAGCGCTCCCACAAAGAATTTAGTTCCACGGCGATCAGTGGAGTGGCGACAACGATAAAAATGGGAATATGCCGCGCGGAAGAAAGTGACATGTGCGCCCAAAACAGGATCCACAGCGATTCAACGATCTGTCTGCGCCTCAACAGATAGCCGCACACGACGAGACCGGCAAGCAGCAGAATCTCAAACTGGATCATGCTTTCGGAGCGAAACGAAGGCGACTGGAATTCTCCGATCGTCTTGCGGATCCAGTCCGAGCTCAAGTACTTCGACACGTGGATGTGCAACTGGTAGCCATAGGGATTGAGCAGTGTCGCGGCAGAGCAACCCACTGCCAGCAGGATATGGCGTCGCAGCCTACCCCAATTCCGGGAGCCGGCGAGCCGGGTTTCGAGCGCCGTGCCGAGGACCTGCAACCCGAGGCAGGCGATCAGAGACAGAAAGCCGCCATGCAGATTCGTCCAAACGGCTGTGATGGGAATCAGCAGCCAGACCCAACGGCTCTCCTTGCGGCGATCCAGTTCCAAAAGCCAGAGACTAGCGCCTAGAAACACCAGCGTAAACACGTGTGGGCGGGCCAGGTAGTGCAGCGACGCGGCGCCGGCCGTAAGTCCGCCGAGCACGAGCGCCACCATGAGATTGACGCCGCGGGAAAGCATTCGAAGGAAAATCAATGTAATGGCGAGACAGATCAAGGCGCCGCAGAACAGGACGAGAGCCTTCAGGCCCCCAGAGCGATAAAGTCCGGCAAAAACCACATCCGACAGCCACTCCCAAGCGAACCAGGGTGCGCCCGGCTTCGAGAAAGAAAAGAGATCCACATACGGCACGCGGCCGACGTCTAGAATGTACTCGCCGGTCCGTATGTGCCAACCTGTGTCGCCGTCCGAGAGCAAGCCTACCCATCCGAACGGCCCCCCCGCAAAGAGCCACCAAATCAGGGAGACGAACATCAGGTCCGGAAACGACGGAAGCAGCCATTTTGCCCACGGACGGTTCGCCGCCGCTGTTGCCTGAGGCTCATTCGAGGAAAGTGTTTTTGCCTGGCATGCCATGGTCGACACTTGATTGAGCGGCTAGGCGGGAGGAGCCGCGGCACTGCCCAGTGCATCGTCGCCTGGCACTGACCCAAGCAGCTTGTGGCCTTGCAACGCAAGATCGAAACGGTCTCTAACCCCAGCCTTTTCAAAAATATGCATGAGATGCACCTTCACGGTTCCGGGTGTGATGGCAAGCACTTCAGCAATCTGTTTGTTCTTCAACCCCTGGCAGACGTGATACACAATTTCCCGCTCCCGAGGCGTGAACCGGGGAGTAATCCGGCGCCCCGGAACAACAGCCGTGGATCGTGCCATCGAGTGTTCCAGCCACAGGTTCCCACCTGCAACGGAGCGCAGGCATTCCAACAGGGCGCTGACCGGCTGCGTCTTCTTGACAATGCCGCGCGCACCGGCCTGTAAGCACCGCAGGCTCTCCGTTTCACCGAGGTCGTTGGCCCAGAGAATGCCCCGGCTCAACGGGGAGAGAAAACGCATCTCACCAATCAATTGCATGGCTGTTTTCAGGCCGATGCACTGATCGAACAGCACGATGTCCGGCTGCAAAGCGCCGACCTGCACCAACACTTCCACGCTGGAGTTGACCGCGCCGGTCAACGTGAACTCTGGGCACGAATCGAGGACTCGCCGCAGACCTTCGACGACAATCGGTTGCGATTCACAAACAAAGACGCTGTACGTGTTCATCCGTTCCTTCTCGCCTTCATCGGCAGATATGCAACCGAAATGTAGAGCGTATGCAAAAACACAAGGATGGCACGTTTGCTTCGGCCTCCGATTGGTGCCATGATTCCCTGGTACAGAGGGGCACAAATGACATCGATGCGATCACAGACGCAGGCCGCCGCGGGGCCGCTCACTCGGCTCAGCGACGAGGAAATGCTGTTCCAGGCCGAGGTGCGGCGGTTCGCACGCGAACAAGTTGGGCCGCATGTGCGCGCGATGGATGAAGCAGGCTGCTTCCGGAAGGAGTTGCTGAAAAGCATTTTTGCATTTGGATTGATGGGGCTGGAGATCCCGGAAGAGTATGGCGGGCAGAGCGGCACCTTTTTTCAGTCGATCCTGGCGATCGAGGAACTCGCCGCGGTCGACCCATCCGCGGCCGTGATCGTTGACGTTCAGAACACGCTGGTGAACAACGCGATCCTGCACTGGGCCGACGCCGGGCAGAAGCAGCGCTACCTGCCGGTATTGGCAACCGAATGCTTGGGAGCGTATGCGCTGTCGGAAGCCGGAGCGGGTTCGGACGCTTTCGCACTGGCAACGCGCGCCACCGAGTCCGGCGATCATTATCTACTGAACGGCCGCAAGTTGTGGATCACGAACGCGGCGGAAGCGGGCCTCTTTCTCGTCTTTGCGACACTGAACCCCGAAGCGGGTTACAAGGGCATCACTTGCTTCGCGGTGGAACGCGAATGCCGCGGATTGCAGGTGGGCAGAAAAGAAGACAAGCTCGGGATCCGCGCGTCGTCGACGTGCGAGTTGATCCTCGAAAACTGTGCAGTCCCAAAGGCAAACGTGATTGGCGAGGCGGGCAAGGGCTACAAAATTGCGATCGAAACGCTCAACGAGGGCCGCATCGCGATCGGCGCGCAGATGACCGGTCTGGCGCAGGGCGCGCTGCACCATGCGGTCGCTTATGCGAAGCAACGCAAGCAGTTCGGCAAGGCGATCGCCGAATTTCAGGGCGTACAATTCGAACTCGCCGAGATGGCCACACAGATCGAAGCCGCTCGCCTGCTGGTTTACAACGCCGCGCGTCTGCGCGACGCCGGAATGCCGTTTTTGGCTGAAGCCGCTATGGCGAAATACTTCTCGTCCCAAATTGCGGAGACAACCGCCTCGAAGGCGGTCGAAGTGCTGGGCGGCGTCGGCTTCACGCGTGACTACCCCGTCGAAAAGCTGTATCGCGACGCGAAGATCGGCCGCATTTATGAGGGGACCAGCAATATGCAGCGGCTCACGATCGCAAAGCAGATCCTGGAACGGGAGACACGGTAGAATGCACAGCTTTGCTTCCAGGATGTTTGTGAGCCGTTCATGCGCCAATCAAGCGCACGATGGGAGACCCAGGGGTCTCCCGCGGACGCGGGCGTCCGCCCTCCGGTTTGCCGACAAGGTCTCAGTATTGAATACGCTCAGATTCGCTGGATAGCTTGTCAATCCGGCGTATCTTTCACTTCTGCGCACACCTCATCGCACCGCAATGCAACCTCGCCGCCCGTCGCTTCGTCTATGCTGAATAGTAAGAAGGGACGGGTATGTATAGATTTTTGCTCAGTCTGCCGCTTGCCCTGGGACTCGCCGCTACGTTGCGAGCCGACCGCGTCAACCCGACCGAGGCCGAAACCCAGGACATCATCGCCAAGTTCGCCGCCAAGGAGACCGAGTTCGCCCGCGCACGAAGCAACTACACATACCGGCAGACGGTCCGCATACAGGAACTCGACGGATCGGGCCGTGCGCTGGGAAAGATGGAACTGGTGGCGGACATCATTTTCTCGCCGGAAGGCAAGCGCACGGAACGCGTCGTGCGCGCACCCGTCTCGACGTTGCAGCGCATTCTGCTGACGCCGGAAGACGAGCAGGACCTGCGCAACGTGCAACCCTTCGTGCTCACCAGCACTGATATTGCCAAGTACGACATTCGTTATCTGGGCAAGGAAACGCTCGACGAGATTCCGTGCTACTCCTTTGCGGTAAAGCCCAAGAAGATGGAGAAAGGCGAGCGCTATTTTCAGGGTACGGTATGGGTGGATGACCGCGATTTGCAGATCGTCAAGAGCTACGGGCGTGGCGTCGGGGTACTCAAAAAGGGTTCCGACAACCAGTTCCCGAAGTTCGAAACGTACCGCGAACAGATCGACGGGAAATACTGGTTCCCTACCTACACGATCGCCAACGACACACTAAATTTCCAGTCCGGACCGCAGCCAATCCGGATGAGCGTGAAATACGAAGATTACAAGCAGTTCAAGAGCGACGTGCTGATCAAATACGATGATAAGGCGGCTCCGGCGGAGTCTCCGGCGCAACCGAAAAAACCCTGAAACTGCCATTCAATCCCTGATTCCGGCCGCTTGCGAACGAGTTCTCTGAATCCGGCGACCCGTGTGTTTCAATCTAAGATGTAAGCCTATGTCAGATAAGGGGTTCAGGATACGGCGGCGCGGGAGAGCGCTGACGCGGCGGTTGCGGGAACTGCGGATGATCGCACGGGGTGTGCTATCAACGGACCATCCGGTGATGGCGCACATCATTCCCATCCGCCGATGCAATTTGACGTGCGCCTACTGCAACGAATACGACAACTATTCGAAGCCCGTGCCGACCGAGACGATGATCCAGCGCATCGACAAGCTCACGGCGTTGGGCACTGGCATCATCACGATCAGTGGCGGCGAACCGCTGCTGCACCCCGACTTGGATGAAGTGATCGCGCGTATGCGTCACCGCGGAGCGATCGCCGGCCTGATCACAAATGGCTATTTGTTGACCGCCGAGCGCATCCGGCGGCTCAATCGCGCCGGTCTCGACCACATGCAGATCAGCATCGACAATGTGATGCCGGACGAAGTTTCCAAGAAGAGCCTGAAGGTGCTGGACAAGAAACTGCAATTGCTCTCGAAACACGCGCTGTTTCACGTCAACATCAACTCCGTGATCGGCGGAGGCATTCGCAATCCCGAAGACGCGATTGTGGTGGGCCGGCGCGCGGTGGAACTGGGCTTCACTTCAACGATCGGAATTATCCACGACGGAAGCGGACAGTTGCGCCCGCTGCAGGAACGCGAACGTAAAGTTTTCAGCGAGATGAAATCGCTCGAAAAATCCAGCTACTCGCAGATAAATTACTTCCAGGAAGCGATCGCCAACGGCGAGAAAAACAATTGGCGCTGCCGCGCGGGCGCACGCTATCTGTACGTGTGCGAAGACGGACTGGTGCATTACTGTTCGCAGCAGCGCGGCTACCCGGCCAAACCGCTTGAGCAATACAGCATTGAGGATATCCGCCGCGAGTATCTCACAGAGAAAGCCTGCGCCCCGAGTTGCACCGTCTCGTGCGTACATCAGACCTCATACTTCGATTTTTGGCGCGACCCGCAGACCATCCGTGTCAACGTGCAAAGTGCCACCGCCGAAAGCCCGCTGGTGCAGATCGAATCGAATTAGAGAACTACGCGGCGGGTCAAGTCTTCATGCGCGCCATGAGATAGAGGCCGGCCAGCGAGAAGACGACATCCGGAGACCAGGCGGCCACAGTCGCGGGCAACTGATTCAAGTTTCCGATCTGCTCGAACGCCAGGCTAACGGTCCAGTATGCCGCGGCGATTCCGAGGCTGACGCCCACACCAGCCATCGCGCCGCGGTTGCCGGTGAGAAACGCGAACGGCACGGAGATCATCGCCATGATCAGAGCGAAGAGCGGCACGGCGAACTTCTTGTGATATTGCACCTGAAGCTTCACGGTTTCGAACCCGCTCTGCTGCAATTCGCGAATGTAGGCGTCAAGCTGGTGGAAATTCATCTGCTTGTCCTGCTTGACCTCCTTCAGAAAGTAGCCGGGCGGTTCTTTCAGATCCGGGAACGTGGCGGTCTGATTGGAGAAGTCGTGAAAGACGTCGCGAGTCTCGCCGACGAAATCGCGCGACCAGCCATTCTGGAAGATCCAACCTTTCAGCGATGGCTCCCAGCGCGCGCGTTCGGCGGAGATGTGCCGTTTCATGCGGAAGGTCGCAGGCTCCAGTTCATAGACCTGAACTCCGGCCATGACGTTCTCAGAGGCGTCGAAATACTTGTAGTAATAAATGCGGAAGCCCTGCCCCTCGCCACGAATCCACTTGCGATCCGGACGCAGATAAGTCTGCACGGGCCGCCCTTTGATCTCATTGCGGATGGCGTCCTGTTTGACGTTGGCCGCGGGCACAATGTAGTGGTCAAAAAGGAAAAGTAATCCGCTGAGCGCAGCGCTGGCGAGCAGCACCGGTACAGCGAGGCGGTAAAGGCTCACGCCGCATGCCTTCATCGCCGTGACCTCGTTGTTCTTCGAGAGAACGCCAAAGGTGACCAGCACAGCAACGAGCACGCTGACCGGCGTGGAGTCGTAAATCAGTTTGGGCGTCAGGAAAAACAGAAACGCAAAAACGCGCTGCATCGGGATTCTGTTTTTGACCACATCGCTGAGCAATTCAAAAAACTGGAAGACATGGATCATGAGCACGAAGCTCGAAAGCAACAGCACAAAGTAGAACAGAAACGAGCTGAGCACGTAGCCGTCGATCAACTGCGGCAGCAGCGGAAATGTACCACCCCGGCGGACGCTCACAACAGGAGCAGACGCCTCCGGGATGGAGCCGCGCAGCCGCGTGACGGCACGTTGAAAGAGCAAACGCGCGCGTCCCACCCAATCGCGATCGCCGGGCGATTCGAGACGCAACAACAGCATTGCGCCGACCAGCGCGAAAATCAGATTCGGCATCCAGACAGCCGGCCCTACCGGCAGCGTTCCGTGCCGCGCCAGTCCGATCAGACTGATCAGCCCCATGTAGTAGAGGAATGCAAGAAAGACCGTCAGCACCAGAGCCGTCGACTTGCCGCCCTTACGCTGCGAGACGCCGAGCGGAATGCCAACCAGTGCGAGCAGGAAACAGGCCGGCGGCAGCGCGAGCCGCTGGTGCAATTCGAGCCGTGCTTCGACGGACCGCTTCGCTTCCTCCAGCAGTGGAACGGTAGGCATTTCGACGTAGGCCTTCGACGCTTTCACGGCCCCGGGGCGTTCCGCCTCCAATACCTGGTCGCCTCGTGGGAAGCCCGTCGTGTAGTAAGTTGCGGGGTCTTTGCCGGATTCGTACGAGCGCCCGTTGATCATCGACAGTTGGATGCTGTTGCGCCGGATGTCCGGCACGGCCAGCGCTTCCGTAGCCACGGTGATGCGCGGCGCGTCGTCGGCCTCGCTGTTACCCGCGAGACGTTTTTCGGGCGGCGTGAGGTCGGCCATGAAGACCTTCTTCCAACGGAAGACGGGGCCGGGGATGACATCGGCCACATAAAGAATGGTCTTCGGGAACTGTTCCTCGAAGATGCGCGGTTGGATCTCCGCGGTCATCTCCGCGGCAATCAGTTTGTTGAGCACGCGATACGTCTCGCGAATCGCGAGCGGCGTCAGCCAGAGCGAACTCGCCGCCGCCACCACGGTAGCGAGCGCGGCAAAGGCCATGATCGGGCCAAGCACCTTGCGGCTGGGCACGCCCGCCGCACGCATGGCCGTGATTTCGCCATCGCCGGACATGCGGCTCAGCGCGATCAGAATCCCGACAAGCACGCCGATCGGAACCGTGAACGTCAGCGCCGACGGCATGAGCAGCAACAGCACGTAACCGATCGATTTGGCCGGCGCGTTGCTTCGCACAAGGGTTTCAAAGAAGCGTGCGCTGCCGACCTTCTGGAGAAACAGAACGATCGTAAAAAGCGCGGTGCCAAGGATCGCGCTCGATCCGATTTCGCGAAAGATCGTTCGACTGAGGATGCCCATGACGTGTGTTGGTCTAGTTGGAGGCCATCAACGGCGGCGGCGGCACAATGGGGAGCTTCGGCAACTCTTCCTGCGGCCGCTCGAAATCGAGATCATCAAAGAGTACGGCTGGCGCGACAACCGTGGAGCCTGTCACATAGTTGGCTCCGCCGATCAGCGCGAACGGCGCAGTGTTGTTGACGAAATCAAACAGGTAGCTTTCCGTCGAAGCCGCGGCGATGTCTTTGAGCGAGCGGACCGAGACACCCTTGAAGCGCAGACCCCGCACGAGTTCCTCCCGGCCGTCGGGATAAACTTTGTAAACGAGGATCGGCACGCTCACGGCGCGTGAGGAGCCCGACTCCGCGCTCGAGGCCGAAATACTGCGCAGTTCATCGCCCGACGCGGAGGACGGGAAATCGATCTTGCGGACCAGCAATCCGTAAGGCTTATTGCGCTTCACCACCATTTCGATGAGGCGCTTTTTCAACTCGGCCGACGGAACGGTGTTCGACGCGGTCACAAACAGATTGCTTATCATTGCGGCCTTCGCGCCGAAGTTTCCAGGCAGGCGCGCGCGGCCGTTCGAAGCGGAGTAGCCGCGCACGGGTTGGCGCGTCAGCAGGAAGCCGGCCAGCGTACCCTTCTCGACTACCTTCAGGGGCGCAGGCACGACACCTTCCAGATCCACCGGATAATGACCGAGTAATGGCTTGCCGTGCCACTCGGTCTGCGTTGGGTCGTCGAGCACGTCCATCCATTCGGGCAGAACCCGCGCGCCCATGCGGCCCTCCAGTTCGCTCTCGAGCACTGGCATCGGCCGGCCGGGAATGGAGACCGGCCGCCGCACCGGCGCGAGATTGCGTCCGAGCACCTCCGCGAAAAGCTGTGCGGACGATGTGCCTTCAAACAGAACCGGACCCGAATAGTTCTCACCGGCCGGGGCCTTGGCCAGCGCGCTGACGCTCTCGCCGAGCGCGACCGCCGCAGCGCGCAATTCCGCCTCGCCTGGCATGCGCTCGATATCGGCAACCTGAAACAACGCGGTGTCGCGCACCGTTGACCCGTCGGGGGCTTGCGCCGAAGCTCGAATGCGCAAGTACGAGAGGTTATCCGGCATGCGCACCTCGGTTCCCTCCGAATTGACAAGATACGCAGTGGATTGCCCGGTCTCGAATTCAACGACCGAGGAGAGCACCTGCGGGTACCCGGCGAAGACACTCGACAGACTGCGCACTCGCGCCGTCCACTGCGGCTCGTCGATCTTTTTCGCGGCGACGGGCAGCAGCTTGACTACCGATTTCGCGGCACTGAAATCCTCGAGCCGCTCCGTATTGACGAAGTTCGCAAGGGCCGCTCGTTTTCGGGCAAACGCTTCGGAAGAGGCCTTGAAGGCCGCGTCCGTTGCCAACCACAGGTATTGCCGCAGAGGCAGGATGCGGTTGTCGGTGGGCATCGGGCTATGCCCGCTTGTGAAGTAGTCCGTCAGAATGAAGTTGGTGTTGTCGAGTCCGGGCGTGCCAACGCGCACCTGGATGCGCGGGTAACGGATGCGATTATTGCGCGCTGTCACGACGCCGCCGAGACTGGCCGAAATGGAATAGCTTTCTGAATCATCCACCGCGTATTCGATGTAGTACGGCGCTTCGAGACTTGCGAAGCGCAGGCTCTTCGAGCGCTCCATTTCGGCGCTCAGCGCGCGCAACAACGGGTCATCATCCTTGCGGGGCTGCGCGGGCAGCGCGGTCACACCAATAGTCGCGGCAATCAGCAGAAGAAATGACAGGCGCCGGCTCATTTGGACTCCTCCCGCACTTCGGGCCGCGGCAGGATCGGAGGCCGGTCCATGCTGCGCTGTTTCTTCTGCACCTCGATTTCGCTGACCAGCAACGCGGGCGCGATCGCCGAGACGGGCACCGCGCCGGATTCGGCGCCGCAGATTCCGTTGAAGACCTCGTTGCGGTCCGATGTCGCCATGATTTTCGAGAAGCTCGTCAGCGGCGTTCCGACGATGTCAACACCGCGCACGGCTTCATCCGGGCGCCCATCCACATAGACGCGATAGACAATCAGCGGCATGACCGTGAAGGCCTGCAAACCTTGCCGTCCGGTGGTTGTGTAGCCTCCCGTTACCGTCTCGAAAAAGAGGCCATAGGGCTTGCCCTGCTTGCGGGCCTCTTCGATCAGCATCTGGCGCAACTGCGCGTCGCTCACCTTTTTGGAAGATTCCACAAATAGATTGGATTGCCGCGAAACCGCTTCCGCGCCCGGCGCCTTGCGCCCATGCCCGTTCGATTGCGCAAATCCGCGCACGGGCGAACGCGACATGAGAAACGTCTTCAAGACGCCGCGCTCCACGACGGGCACGCGCCGTGCTGCGACGCCTTCGTCATCATAGCGATACCAGCCATTGAGGTCCACGCCTTCGGCGCTCTTGCGCGTAGCGTCAAAAACGACCGAAAGGAATTCCGGCAGGACCGGCTGGCCGATGCTCTTCGAAAAGGTCTGTCCTTCGGATTCGTCCTTCTGCCTATGGCCTTCAATGCGGTGTCCGAAAATTTCGTGGAAGAACACGCCGGCGGCGCGGCCGGAGAGAATGGCAGGCCCGACAAAGGGCTCGACGACAGGCGCTTTTGCAAGCCGGTCGAGGTCGGCTGCTATCTTCTGAATCGACTTGCGCAGTTTCTCTTCGGAGGGCAAACCCGAGCCGTCCTCGGCATCCAGCGTTTCAAAGAGACCCAGTTCCATGCCGTCGACCGGCGCCTTCATAGCGGCGCTGATGGCGACGCGGAAGAATCCCCGGCCGTGCTGGACGCGCGTTCCCTCGGAGTTCACCAGATATTTGGTCTGGCGCTGCGCCTGCACTGCGACCTGCGAGTTGAGAATCCAGGGGTACTTGGCAAACTCCTGGGAGACTCTGCGAATCCGCGCGATCCACTCGTCGTTGTCGAACTTTAGCGGCGCCACCGGCCCGGAAAACTGAACCGCCTGCTCCACGGAAAAATCGTCGGAGTGGTCCTCAGCCTCAGCCTTGACCTGCGTGTCGGTCTTGACGCGAATCAGGCGTTCGGCCGCGAGGCGGTAGGCGCGATCGGTCTCCATCCAGACCCGCCGCCGGATTGCGTTCGGCGTGTTCTCCATCGTGATCATGACGGGTTGCGCGAACTGCGCACGCTCGCCGCGGAGGCGATGGTAATTGTCGAGTTGAGGAGTGCCGACGCGGATGCTGGCGTCGAAGATCCGGCTGCGCTGGCCTCCTTTCTGGAGCAGCGAACCCAGCGTGGCGGATGCGTTGAAGCTCTCGTCGTCCACCACCGAATAGGAGAGGAAGTACGCCTTCGGGTCCGCCTTCTTCGAGAGGATCTCGAAGTTGCGCAGCAACTCATCGCGGAGGACGTCGACCAGCCCCGGAGTCTGGGCGGAGGCGATGGCTGCTGCCGTCCCCAGCAGCAGTAAACGAAGAGCCCTTATCACTTCATCAGCATAGCATTGGGGGGTTGGGCGATTGCCCGGAGACATAGCTGCGTGTGACCTTCCAGGACCGGCGCAGACCCGGCCGTCTCGACATGGAAGCCCTAGAAATGGCGGTACGCTCGGCCATGCATCACACCGGAGCCGCGGCGCTCAGGATGGGCTGAGCCCACCGAGCAGGAAGGTGCCGGGCTTCTCCGGGAAAGACAGCCAATCTCCACTCCACCACGCGGAGAAGCTGGCTGTGAGGTAGCTTGCCGGGCGAACCGCGACGCACAGCAGCGCCATGAAAACACACCGTTTCACAACTGCAGCCGGTCCAGTGCCGGTTTTTCGTAGACGCTGTCCTCGCCCGGATAGCGCAGCTTGCCTTCGAAGCGCCCGGACTCCTTTGCCAGTGCCCATAACAGGCTTTCGCCGGCAGGCACGTTGTTCGGCTCACGCTGAAATACTGGATCAGAAAAAGCCTGTGCGGCGTCGATCACGTTCCATCCGCGCGCCAGGAACATCGCGATCGCATCGCCCAGGAACAGAGCGGTGATCTGGTTGTAGTGCAGCAGCAATGTATGCGCGGCACTGCGCCCCAGCAGGATTTGCGCGAGCCCATCGTAATACTGAGCCCGATCCCACAGGTGCGCCAAATAGGGCTCCCGATAGCGCGCCGTGTCGAACGTCGGGTCCGCACGCAGCCGCTCCCGCAAGCGTTGATCGAAATACCAATCCGATGCATCGATGGTGACTGCTCCGTTGCGGTAATCGTGCTGCTTCAGAAACGCGCGCAACTGATCCCGTATCGCCGCGGTAGCGCCTTCTTTCAATACGGGGAAGCGGAACAGCTTCGTGAAATTCGAGTGCGGGCGCAACACGGTTTCATTCCGCAGAATATCGTTCTGGAAAGTTTCCGCACCAACGCGATCCAAAGTCTGATGCGAATATGTGTGATTGCACAGCAGATGTCCCGCGGCGTTCCAGCGCGACAGAAGGCGTCGGCCATCTGCGCTGTCGACATTGCGGCCTGCCACGAACAGGGCTGCCTGATGTCTCCCGAGTGCCGTAAACAAGCGCTCCTCCGCAACGCCCTGCCAGGCAATATCATCGAGCGTAATGGCCACTGATGGCGCACTCTTCGCGAACGCCGGGGCAGCAACTAGCGATAGCAGCTCACGTCGCGAGAGCGGCGAGCCGTCTACGCTGGCGCGCTGCTGGGCATTC
The DNA here is from genome assembly GCA_963668605.1 of Bryobacteraceae bacterium. Lineage (GTDB taxonomy): Bacteria > Acidobacteriota > Terriglobia > Bryobacterales > Bryobacteraceae. The sequence goes on along the minus strand of OY764903.1, from coordinate 5,792,854 downwards.
TGGTTCATGGAGACAATCATTTCATTGTGCACGGTCCGTTGGCCACGCACGGCATCGCGGCTTACGCATACCAGACTGCGAGAGGCGTGACGCGAAACAGAAACACCTCGCGCAAGCGGATCACTCCGGCCGGCTGCCCTTTTCGCGCGCTTTACGGCGCACCTCATCAGAGAGCGTGCGGTTGAAGCTGGCGCCGTAACCTTCGGTTTGATAGTAAACGTAAGCCTGCCAGGGATCGCGCTTGGCGATACGCGGATCACCAGTCTGTTTTAGATAGGCTTCGAGGCTCGATCGTAGTTTGTCGCGTGAAGCGCTATAGGCCGGATCGGCCGCCACGTTGCGCATTTGCGCCGGATCCGTGGCGAGGTCATAGAGTTCTTCCTCAGGCCGCTTGCCAAAGGCCATCTGGAACAGATCCGCGAATTCACCTGTTGCATGTTGTTCCATGAATTTCTTGGTGGGGCCGGCGTCGACGTCTCCAAAGAAAGTACGGTTGGAGGAGACGAAGTCGGGGTTGCCACCCGGCCAGCGGTCGGGCGCAAAGTTGCGAATGTAGAGGAAGTCGTGGGTGCGGATCGCTCGCATCGGATAAGTCGCGCCTTCGGGACGGCACCACGTGTGCCGCTCCATGCCTGTGTAGATAGCTTCGCGCGCGGCGTGAGCGGTTCCCGTGAGAATCGGCATGAGGCTTCGCCCAGTGATCTGCGGAGAAATGGGGAGCCCCGCCGCTTCGAGAAACGTCGGAGCTAAATCGATATGGCCCACCAGGTCGTCGACCACGCGCAATCCGCGCACGCGCCCCGGCCAGCGGATGGCGAGCGGCATGCGCACACCCCAGTCATAGAGGTTGGCTTTGGCGCGCGGAAAGGGCATGCCATTGTCGCTAGTGGCGACAATCAGCGTGTCGTCGAGTTCGCCGGACTTTTCCAGCACGGCGATTAAACGCCCCAGTTGCTGATCGAAGTAGTCGACCTCGGCGCAGTAGTCGAGGATGTCACCGCGCACGACATCGCTGGCCGGTAGAAACGGAGGCACCGGAGCCTGCGCCAGCGTCTTACCTGAGCGCACGCCGGAGCCATCCTGATAGTCGCGGTGCGGCTCGAACGATCCGAACCAGAAGCAGAACGGAGCGCCGGGCGGCCGGGCGGCAAGAAAGTCCTCGAAGTTGGCGGCATAGTCGTTCTTCGAGAGTCCATCGTGAGGGGCCGCTGCGAGGGTCCGTTTGTTGAACTCCTGGCCGGTGGGATTTCGTTTGAGTCCACCCGCGTCCCACGTGCCCGGCGCCCAGCCTTTCCCGGTGTAACCGGTGTGATACCCGGCCGCTTCCAACTGATGGGTATAAGGCACATAGCGCGGATTGAAGGTGGAGTGCAGCAAACCGCCCTCCTCCAGTTGCCAGATCTCACGACCGGTGAGGATCGCGCTGCGGGAGGGCGTACAGGACGGACAGGCGGTGAAGGCCTGGGTGAACAAAACACCTTCTCGCGCCAGGCGGTCGAAGTTCGGCGTTCGAACGACGCGGTCGCCCATCGCTTCGGTATGGAGCCACGAAAGATCGTCAGCGAGGGCGAGAAGGATGTTCGGGCGCGATTTTGACTCCCTGCTACGATACCGGCCACAGCCGGCCGCCAGCGCGCCCAACGTACCAGCGGCAGCGGAGAGAAAAGCTCTGCGTCCTGGACTGGGCATGGCGACCGCTTTGTCTGCTGATGGAACCGAACATGGCGGCACGGAAGCCTGGAACTGTTTCCGAACCGTCGCGAGAACGTTCTGAGTAGGGTTGAACATTGCAGAACCAATCGATTCCAAATATGCTACCGCAGACGCTCTACTCGCTGCGGGATGTCGAGGAGTTGCGGATCGAGCGTAACGTGTCAGTGGATCATTCCTCACGTACACGCCCGCCGTGAATCCGTGGCCTATTCAATTCGCTGCGCGCCTGAATTGGTGGATCTCTACTGAAAACGGCCTCTCATCCGAACGGGTTTTCCGCACGGATGAGAGGCCGCTTTGCTTGTGATTCGCTCACCGCTACACGGTGATCCGCTTCATATCGCCCAGAAGTTTGTGCACGACGATGAGTGCAGTCAGGTGGAAGCATCCCATGATGAGGAAGACCGGCGTGTAACCGAAGTGCGTCACGACGTAACCCGGAATCACCGCTGAGAACAGAAAGCCGCCAAACCCACCGAGACAGCCGCCGATTCCGGTCACGGAAGCCACCGCATTTTTCGGAAAGACGTCGGAAACCGTGGTGTAGAGGTTCGCCGACCAGCCCTGGTGCGCCGACGTTGCCAAGCTTACCAGCGCCACGGCCAGAATAGGGCTGTGCGCCAGCACGGAAAGGGCCGCTAGCGGCATACAGGCCGCGCAAACGGCCATCGCGCCCTTGCGTGCCTTGCCGTTCGGCCAGCCGCGCCGAATGAAGTAGCCGGAAAGCCATCCGCCCGCCACGCTGCCGAAATCGGCCATCAGATAGATCACCGGCAGCGCCCAGGCGAGCTCCTGCAGATTGAACTTGCGCACGTCGTAAAAGTAGGGCGGCAGCCAGTACAGATAAAACCACCACACTGGATCGGTAAGGAATTTCGCGAGGGTGAAACCCCAGGTCTCTTTCCGGCCCAGCGCGCGCAACCATCCGACCGTCGGCTCTGTCGTCTGCTCGTCGTCGTCGCTATGGATGTAATCGACCTCAGCCTTGTTGGCGTGCGGGTGCTGGTGCGGAAGGCGGTACATGACGATCCAAAGCGCCAGCCATACGAATCCCAGCCCTCCCGTGATCAGGAAGCATGCGCGCCAACCGTGGTGCAGCGCCATCCACACGAACAGCGGCGGACCGACCATGGAGGCCACATTGGAACCCGCATTGAAGATGCCCGTCGCGAAGGCGCGATCCTTCTTCGGGAACCATTCTGCCACCGACTTGATCGCCGCCGGGAAATTGCCGGATTCGCCCAGACCTAACATCCCGCGCCAGAAGCCGAGGCTCAGCACGCCGCTGGACAGAGCGTGCGCAGCCGCCGCGACCGACCACCATGTGATAGCCAGCGAGTAGCCGATCTTGGTCCCATAGCGGTCAATCAGTTTTCCCATGATCAGGAAACCGACCGTGTAGCAGATCAGAAATGCGCCATTGAGGTTTCCGTACTGCTGCGGAGTAACGTGCAGTTCCTCCCGAATGACCGGGATCAGGACGGAAAAGACAATCCGGTCAAGGTAGTTAATCGTCGTTGCAAAGAAGAGCAGGGCGAGCATCCACCAGCGCATGCGGGTCATGCGTGTCGGAGCCTGAGTTTCATTGATCGTGGTTTGAGGCACGCTAGGATTATATTCGATTCCGCGATGATTCGCCGGAGTCGCCGCTGCGGGCGTTGCACGGGGAGATTCTACTTATTTCGGAGTGGTGATTGCCTTGAATTGGAATACCCGCAAATGGGGGTATGCGATACCCGCATAATATTTCACCAAAGTAGCTGTTTGGGGAATTCCCTTGGGGGAGAACCAAGGGTATAGTAGTACTAACACTACGCGAGAGAAACGATGACTCGCGCTGGACGCCTCCTCCGGGCGTTTTGGCCATCTTGTCTGATATTTCTCGATCAGTCAGCCGATCCCCCGGCAGGCTTGTTACCTCCGAGACAAGTCTGCCACCGGCTGGCCTTCCTTTTCTTCCACATAAAGAATCCAAGCCCAGTCGCCAGCAATAGAAACGTGGCCGGTTCGGGGTTGTGGATCGTTCCCGCCTCCAGAGCGCTCCTACCTCCGGGCTGCAACAAGAACGCGTGTTCGCTACCTTCATACCAGCCCATTCCAATGATTTGTCCCTGGTTGTTGATGTCCACAGCCTCCAGCAGCTCCCATCCGCTGGCGTTCCCGATCAGTTCGTTAAGATCGTAGAGGAAGCCATCCCGATAAAGAAAAGCATGTGTATTGAGTGAGTTCCGCAGCGAGGAAGCGCCCACTGCGTGCCCGGTGTCGTTGATTCCGTAGGCGTAGCTGGCAGCGCCTCCCAGTGTTCCGAGTCCGTGGATACCGCTGAGCGGATCCCAAAGGAACGCCTGTAAATACCTGCTGGTCAGTTGGGACTGGCCCACAACCTGGCCGTTGTTGTTAATGGCTGCGCCGTAGCTCGATTCGCCGCCCAGAGTGCCGAGATCCACCAGGCCCCGTTTCGGATCAGTGACAAAAGCGCGAAACCCGCCGCTCCGCGTGCTGCTGGTTCCCGCGGCCTGTGATAGATTATTCACGGAATAGGCCGCACTCCAATCCCCGCCTGGAAGTGCCCCCAAACTCATCATCGTCCCATCCGAGAACAGGAACGCACGCATCTCCCCGGTTGCTGTGAGAGAGCCCCCGGCTATTTGCCCGTGGTCATTGACGGATAAGGCCCAAGCGTCGCTCCCACCGAGAGTGCCGAGGTTCGTGGCAGCGCCTGCGGTCCACAGGGTGGCTTGCGCTCCGGAAGACGTGTATGTAGTGCCAGCCACCATCCCGGAATTATTGATCCCTTCCGCGCGGCTCCCCCAGGCACCAGGCGCCATCGCCGGATCCGCAAATCCGGCGGTGAAAACAGCGCGCAAACTGCCGTCGTTCAGCAGGCGCCATCCGACGCTCTCGCCGTTGTCGTTGAGCGCCGCAGCATGGACGGATGGCCCAAGGTCGATCACGGTGTAAATGGTCCCTCCGGCAGCGGTTTGCATTGCGCAGCCGAGCGCCAGCAGCCAGATCGCGGCTTGTGATCCGGATACTTTGTTGTGCGTTGTCATCTTGTGGAAGTTCAAGTATCGCCCGGCCGCCCGGATTTTCGAATACCCCGGAGTTCCTAAAGACAGCGCGAACGTGAGTGCAATGTACCGGTACACTTCCACTAATCCGAGAGGCCTAGACCGGCAGAGTGTATGCCGGAATACTCCTCTCTGGATGTGCAAATATTGAGCGTGGCAAGTTTGAGGACGTTCCAAAAAGAAACAGCCTCCGAAGATCAACGCGGCACGCGTGTACGGGGTCTGTTGCTGTTGGCCGCTATCTACATCGTGATCGTCTTCGCGATCCCGCGGCCGGAACTGTTAAAGCCGGAGGCTTGGCGTCTGTTCGGTTTGTTTGCCGCCACGGTGGCCGGGCTGATTCTTCAGCCGATCCCTGGCGGCGCGTTGGTGTTCATCGCTGTCGCGTTGTCGACTGTCCTCGGCGGACTGAGCGTCACGCAGGCGCTGGCGGGCTATTCGGATTCGACGGTTTGGTTGGTGATGGCGGCTTTCTTCATCTCGCGAGCGCTGATCAACACCGGCCTCGCCCGCCGCATCGCACTCTTCTTCGTGCGGATGTTCGGGAAGAGTTCGCTGGGCATCTGCTACGCGCTATCGCTTTCCGACATGATCCTGGCCACGATCATTCCTTCGAACGCCGCGCGCTCGGGCGGCGTGATCATGCCGATTGTGCGCTCGATCGCGGAGATTTACGGCTCGCAACCGGGTGCGACAGCCGCGCTGCTGGGTTCGTTCCTGATGACCGCTGTGTACCAGGGCATCTGTGTGACGGCGGCCATGTTTCTTACCGGGCAGGCCAGCAATCCGCTCGCGGCGCAGATGGCCGGCGCCTACGGCTACACGATCACGTGGTCGAGTTGGTTGGTTGCGGCCATTGTGCCGGGGCTGTGTTCGCTTGCTGTGATACCGCCTCTGGTGATGCGCCTTAACCCGCCACAGATCCGGCGCACACCGGAAGCCGCCGCTTTCGCCGCACGCGAGTTGACCGCCATGGGACCGCTCAGCGGGCGAGAGAGAGTGCTGGGGCTGATTTTCCTCGCCGTCTGCGGGATGTGGGTCAGTTCGGGCGTGCATAAGGTTGATATCACTGTCACGGCGTTGTTGGGCTGTGCCGCACTACTGGCCACCGGCATTTTGGATTGGGAGGACGTCAAGGGAGAACGCGCCGCCTGGGACATTTTCATCTGGTACGGCGGTCTGCTGCGCCTCGGCAAGGCGCTCAACGACGCGGAGGTGACGACCGTGTTCGCCAAGGCCGTGGGCGGAGCGTTCGCGGGATTCGGATGGATCACACTGCTGGCAGTGGCGCTGCTCGTCTATTTCTATGCGCACTACGGTTTCGCCAGCATCACCGCGCATATTCTCGCGATGTACCCGCCGTTTTTGGCTGTGTTGTACGCCAAGGGAGCGCCGGTCGGCCTGATGGCCTTTTCCTTTGCCTGTTTTACGTGTCTCTCGGCGGGCTTGACAAACTACGGCACAACACCGGCGCCGATGTTCTTCGCGCAAGGGTACGCGAGCATGCGGACATGGTGGAAGGTAGGCTTCGTGGTCTCGCTGGTGAATCTGACGATCTGGTCGACTGTCGGCTTTGCCTGGTGGAAGCTGATTGGCGTGTGGTAGGCAGCGCGCTACGACCGCGCCGCAGTACCGCTGGCCGCCAGCGCCGCCTTCCAACGCAGCTTGCCCTGGAACTCCTGGTACAGCGTCGAGAAGCCGGCCCAGTAGTAGCCGCCGACAAACAGCATCAGGAAGGGAATCGAAAGGAAGTTGTACGTGTCGATGGCGAAAGCCACCATACATAAGAAGTACGTACCAAACCCGATCTCCACGTAGGGCAGCCAGCCGCTGCGGCGGCGGTACGCCTCGCTCCGCACTTTGGACGTCTGTCCACCACCGGCGAATTTTGGAGTGCGCACAAAACCAGTCTGGACGCGGAAGAGCGCCTCGAGAACCGCGCGAGTGTTGCTCACCGTCAACGCAACTCCGGTGGCCATCAGGAAAGGCAGCAGGAAAACCGCGCGCTTCCATTTGTTGGGAAACAGTTCGCGCTGCGACATCACATAGAACGCGGACAACGACCAGAACGAGGCGATGATCAGCGGCATGTCGATCAACAGCATCTGTAACCAGCCCATGTAAAATCGCACCACCATGACCGGCAGCATTAGCGCGGAGACCACCACCATCAGAGGGTACGAAATGTTCGGTGTCAGATGAAAGAACGCCTCGGCCTTGGTGCGCAGCGGCAGCTTAGCTCTAAGGATTGAGGGCAGCAGCTTCATGGCGACCTGCGTTAGTCCCTTTGCCCAGCGCGATTGCTGCACCTGGAACGCATAGGTCTCGACGGGCAACTCGGAAGGACACTCGACCGCAGGTACGTAGACGAAACGCCAGCCCTTGAGTTGCGCGCGATAGCTCAGGTCGGAATCCTCAGTGAGCGTGTCGTGCTGCCAGCCGCCCGCATCGGCGATCATCTTCTTCCGCAGGATGCCCGCAGTGCCATTGAAGTTGAAAAACAAGCCCCGTCCGCAGCGGGCGCCGTGCTCGAGCACGAAATGGCCGTCGAGCAACATCGCCTGCACTTCGGTCAGGATGCTGTAGTCACGATTGAGGTAGCTCCAGCGCGTCTGCACCACACCGACGTCGGGCTTCTCGAAGAAATGAATAGTGCGCATCAGGAAATCGCGCGGTGGGATGAAATCGGCGTCGAAGACGGCCGTGAACTCGCCCGTCGCCGTTTCCAGTCCCTCCTGCAACGCACCGGCCTTGAAGCCGTGGCGGTTGCTGCGGTGATGGTACTCGATGGGATGGCCCATGGCGCGATATTCGTTGACCAGACGCTCGGTGAACGGGTGCGTCTCGTCGGTTGAGTCGTCGAGGACCTGGATCTGCAACAGATGGCGGGGATAGTCGACCTTGCAGGTTTCCTCGATCAGCCGCTCCACCACATAGCGCTCGTTGTAAAGCGGAAGCTGGATCGTCACCCTGGGCAGTTCAGCAAACTTCGAGGGCGGAACATTGGTCACCTTCGCGCGGTGCTTCATGTACGTGCGCATCGTTTCATAGCGGTGCAGTCCGTAGAGCGAGAGAATGACCAGCACGGTGAAGTACGGGATCAGCATCGCCAGATCGAAGCTGTTCAGGCTGTAGATTCCGCTGAAGGAGTCGTCGAACAGACTTTTCATAACCTGGTCGACCGTCGACGTCGCGAGCAGGAACGAAAATGGAAGGAATGATGCCATGAGCTAGCTCTCTGAATTGTGTTTCGAGGCCACCCTGCGGGAAGCCCGCCGGATGCTCCTCCGCGCGTTCGCAAACCGGGAAACCGACGTGGTGGAGGCAGTGGCGATCACGATTGTTACCCCTTCATTTTACATCGTTTCGACCAGATTGGTCCTTAAATTTCCTCAACCTTGCGGGGTGCAAACACTAGGTTTTGAGGTTGCGCAACACTCTGTCGACGAGCAGCAAGCGCGGATCCAGCAGATGCTTGGGTTGAAACGACCGCTCCGACCACTCCGAGCCGGGCTCCATTTGAACCCCAACATACCAGCCCAATTCGTCCTCGCGGCAGTAGCGCGCGCCGCCGCGTAGATGCGAATTGCCGGCTGTAATCCGGACTTCGGTGCCCGCAGGAATCTCAGAGCCGGTTTGGAGGCAGACGCCATGCGCGGAAATATCTTCGAGATTGGCGATCTCCTTGCGCTCAGCGCCGGTCTGATCGATCCACTCGACTGTGACCAGATCGGAACACAACAATCGCGGTTCGGAGCGGCGCTCGAGTTGGCCTGGTTTGGTCATACTTGCCGTTTCATAGGCCTCTTCGGCAGTATAAGGGGAAAGCTTTAGAGTTTGCGGGCGTTTTTTCTACCGCTCAGTGAAATACCTTAGGAGAAGCTCCGAAGCCACCCTCGCGTTCGCCTCCGCCGTCTCGGAGAGGCCCTCTCCGTCCGCGAAGTCGTCGCCGGGAACGGGGCAGATCCAAGCTGCGCCGCTGAAGCCGAAGAGCGACTCCGCGAGCGCCACGACTTCCTCGGGGCTGATAGCGTGGCCGATCGGAGCGCGCGAGGCGGCGCCACCGTGAATCCGCTCGAGTCGCACCGGACCGGGGCCCAATGCCGCGTCGAGGAACACGACGGCCCGTGCGGCCGCCATGTCACAGGCCAACTCCGGGGCTAACTGCATGATTTGATGCACAGTAACGCCTTCGACCGGCCCCAACAACTCAACAACCCGGCCAGCAGCACCGTCGTCCCGGCGAAACCGGTTACCAATCGCAAACAGGATCTTGTCCATTTCAGGCATGCTGGCGGGATCAGGTGTGTTTGCCTGCGTGGCTATGAGCCGAGTGCGGTTCATAGATACAGAAAGGCTCCTCGGCAAGGTAATTTCCTGTGACGCCGTAGGCTCGCGCACGGCATCCCATGCAGACTTGCTTGAACTCGCAGATGCCGCACTTGCCTTCCAACTTGCCAGCGCTCCGGAAAGTCTGGAAGATTTCGGCGTGGTCCCAGATCTCTTGAAACTTCTGTCGTCGCAGGTCGCCGGCCGCTATGGGCAGATAGCCGCACGGGAAGATTTCGCCACGGTGGGAGATAAAGCACACGCCTTGTCCGGCCAGGCAACCGCGGGTCATTGCATTCATGCCATGCGCTGGAAGCTCCGCGAGCGTTTCGCCGGACTTGCGCGCCGCGACACGCCGCTGCCGCACAATACGGTAATAGTGCGGCGCGCAGGTCGCTTTCAACTCCATCTTCGTTTCGAGTGAGCGGTCATAGAACCAGTTCAGAATCTCCTCGGCCTCCGCTCCCCCCACCGTTTGCTCTTCGCTGATCGTCAACCCACATCCGACCGGAACCAGCAGAAACGTATGGAAGGCCACGACGCCCAGGCTCTCGGCGAGATTCATGATCTCTGGCAATTGATGTGCGTTGTGGTGCGAGACTGTCGTGTTGATCTGGGTGGAAACACCCAAAGCCTGGAGGCATTTCAGGCCGCGGATTGCAGCGTCAAAGGCACCCTCGTGGCCACGAAAGGTATCGTGCGTGATTCGGTCCGCGCCGTCGAGGCTGATCGCAACCCGTTGAATTCCAGCATCATAGATCCGCTGAGCCATCGTTTCGTCGACAAGCGTGCCGTTTGTAGCCAGAGCCACGCGAATCCCACGGCTTTTTGCCCGTTGCGCCAAATCAAACACATCGCGACGCCAAAGTGGTTCGCCGCCGCTTAAAACCAGAATCATTGGGGCATATGCCGCAAGTTGGTCGATAATGCCACAGCATTCCCCATAACTCAAATCGTCGGGGGACATAAGTTCAGTAGCGCTCGCCCGGCAGTGAATGCACCTTAAGTTGCAACCAGTTGTAAGCTCCCAGAAGACCAGTCTCGGCCGGTACTCTACGCTCGTTCCATGTCCGTGCATGACCTTACAACGTGCAATTTGTGGGCCAGCGTTATCCGCCCGCTTGAATCGCTTTGGTGAGCCGGTCCGCACGAAATAAGAAACGCTCCGAATTCTCGTGCTCCGCCGATTCTAAGACTCCGAAGCGGGGTTGCAGGGCGATCCTGCGTGTCTTGCCTTGTTCTCGCGCGGCGTTTTCGCCGCTCAACTGCTTGGTCAATTGCCGCGACAAAGTGATCGCTGTGGGCATGTCCAAATCGAGAACTGCGCAGAACTCATCATCGCTCCAGCGGCCGAGCACACTCCCCTTGGGCAGCGCTCGCGCGAGTTCCGCGGCGAAAGCGAGCACCAGATGCTCCGACAGCCGTCTATCCTCCTCGCGCTCCACCGATTTCATATTCGACAACCAGACATACAGCACAGTGAACGACTGTCCTGTCTGCAGCATGTTGGAGACCCGGCGCTCCAATTCCCTGCGATTCGAGAGACCGGTGAGGTCGTCGGTCGCCGCAGCGTGTTCGGCCCGGCTGAGATTTTTTTGCAGCGTACGAATCTCATCCCGAAGGTGCGTGACCAGACTGCAGCGCTCCTTGCGCAGATCGTCCAGGCACTCGAACATCGTCACGATGCAACGCCGCACGCCAGCGCGCAACGCCGCGAGATCGTCGCTCTCTGAGAGCCCCCGCAATGAACTCAATTCCTTTTTCATGCGGCCTTCCGTACTGCCCTCCTGGCCGCTCTCCAGGCTGGCGATTGTCTCCTGCAGGACTTGTACGGTCTCCGCCAACTCCTCGCGTATCGCCTCTAACTTCGCAGCGCTGCATTGGTAGTAGTGCTTCCACTCCCTTTGAAAGCCCGTCCCGGCGCTTTGCAGGATCTCGGGTTCCACTGTCTGATTGAGCGCCGCCCCGGTTGTGGACAGGAATTCCCGCAATTGCTGCGCTGCCTCCTTGTCCAACTCCAACGTGCAACTCTCCAGCACGCCGAAGGTTGTCCGCTGCGCGGCTAGGGCTGCAAGTAGAAGATTCTGCATCTGCTCATGTTCGGATAGCGACTTGCGCAGTGACAACAGGGCCATTGGTTTTTCTCCGATCTGCTGGGAGTACGGGGTGACATTGTACTTATCGTCCGGAAGCGAACATGTTTGAGAAAAGCAGTCATACCGCTAAAATAGAAGTTCTCCCTATGCAGACCAAACAACTCGGCAATAGCGACATGAGGCTCACACCGATCGGCGTGGGCGCCTGGGCGATGGGCGGGGCGGGCTGGAAGTTCGCCTGGGGCGCACAGGACGACAACGAATCGATCGCCGCCATCCATGCGGCTCTCGATGCCGGCATCAACTGGATCGACACGGCAGCGGTGTACGGTCTCGGCCATTCCGAAGAGGTGGTTGGGCGCGCGCTCGCCGGCCGCTCCAAGCGTCCCTACGTATTCACGAAGTGCGCGCGGCGCTGGGACGAGAACCGGCAGATCTATAAGTCGTTGAAGCGCGATTCCGTGCGCCTGGAACTTGAAGCCAGCCTGCGCCGCCTCAAGCTGGACGTGATCGATTTGTATCAGATCCACTGGCCCGAACCCGACGAGGATGTCGAAGAGGGCTGGACCGCGATGGCCGAACTCCAGCGTGAGGGCAAGGTACGCTGGATCGGCGTCTCGAACTTCAGCGTGGAGCACCTGGAACGCGCGCGCCGCATTGCGCCGGTTACGTCGCTGCAGCCGCCTTATTCGCTGCTCTCGCGCGAGGTCGAAGAGGCGACGTTGCCCTATGCCCGGCAGCATGGAATTGGCGTCCTGGTCTATTCACCGATGAAGTCCGGCCTGCTCAGCGGCGCCATGACCAAGGAGCGCGTGGCCGCCATGCCCGCCGACGACTTTCGCCGCAACACGGCTCCGTTCCAGGAGCCGAAGCTCTCGCGCAATCTCGAACTGGCGGAACTATTGAAACAGATTGGCGGCCGCCACGGACGCACTGCCGGTGAAGTGGCTATCGCCTGGACGCTGCGCAACCCTGCTGTTACCGCGGCCATCGTCGGAATGCGTTCGGCCAGCCAGACCGCCGGTGTGGTGGGAGCGCTAGAGTTTCGCCTCAGCGACGAGGAAGCGCACGAAATCGAAGCGTTTGCACTCTGATTACTGCGAGCAGCAGGACCCGGAGCCGGCCATCGAGGCTGGCGAGAAACCCTGTGCCTGGGCATAGAAGTTGCTCTGCGAAAGTGTCTTGAAGATGCTGCCTGCCACGGCCGATGCCGTCGGGCCGCTAACCGATTTGGTACCACCCGTCAGCACGACCACAACGACCAGCTTCTTCTTTCCGGCCTCGTTGAACGCGCCAAACCAGCCCAATCGCCCGTTGGCGTACTGGTAGTCGCTGCACGAACCCGTCTTACCGAAGATCGGCTCATTGGGGTTATAAGCCGCCGCTCGCGCGGTCCCATACTCGACGGCGCCCAGCATCCCGGGCTTCAGCTCCGGTATGAACGGCTGGATGTCGAGGTGCCGTTTGACGCGCGGGACAAAGCTGTCGATCGCCTCCTGCGAACGCGGGTGCTGCAGATAGTACATCGTGCCGCCGTTCGAAATCGCTCCCAACAGCGAGGCCAGTTCGAGGGGCGTAAGGTTGATGCCGATGCCGAAGCTCGTCATCATGCCCATCCCGCCTTCGGCAGGCGCCGCGGGAAAGATGCCCGGCTCTTCGCCTTCGATGTCCAAGCCCGCCTTTTCGCCCAATCCGAGAAGCTTCGCATAATAGCTGATGCGCTCATAGCCGAGCCGCACGCCCAATTGCGCGAAATAGGGATTGTTCGAGTGCGCTAGAGCTTCGGTGAGGTCCATACTGACGCGCCGGCTCAGAGCCAGTCTGGTGTTGCGGTCGATCATGCCTTCGCTCAACCCGGCCAGTGCAGCGACCAGCTTGATCGTCGAGCAAGGCCGGAAGCCGCTTTTCAAGGCCATCTTCTGATTGACGATGGTCAACACGCGCCCGGTTTGGGGATCCATCGCGACCACGGTTCCGTTGCGCGGACCCAGTGCATCGACGGCCGCACGCCGCACCATCAGATCCTCGCCGTCGATCTGATCTTCCGAAATCGCCGCAGCGGCGGGTGATACGCGCGGCGCCGGCGCCGGCCGCTTTCGCACTGTCTTCGCCGCCGGGCGTGCCACGGATTTCTTTGCCGGCTGCACAGGGCCGACCACTTTGCGGGCAGGCGGCGTCGCGGCGACCAACTCCGCTATGGTCAAGAAAAAGCCAACCGAGAGGAGAGAAAAATATTTTTGGTGCATTACGGTCTGTTTGCCGAGCCGGATATCAGGTCCAGGTCTATGATACCCAAACTTCATTGTTAAAGATCGGCTGAAGGTCCGTCAAGCGATAGTTTTGTCTGAAACTAATGTTCCGGCGAACGCCTTTCGGACTTCGCACTCGTCCTTGCGTTGACACGGCGTAACAAACCGTAGTGCGTTTTGCGGAAAAACTACAGCCCATGCGTGCGTGCGGTCAGTGACCGCAGCCCCGGGGCGCTCGGATCAAGAGTGAGTGTTTGGAGGTTAACGGCCCGCGAGTGGGCGTGATGTGGGCTGAGGACCATCTCACTAATCAGATGGCCCACGACGCTCGACGCAGACTCTTCGCGGCACGGATTCCCGGAAGATGCATCGATTCCAATTGGGAACTCATGTGCTTCGTCGAAGCGATCGGTGGGAAGTGGGCGCAACTATCGCCGTTTGGAGATCGAGGCGCCCTACGTCGTGGTTCCGGTGGAGTGAGTGGCAAAGCCCGCCCCGGCGATCAGTAGCACGCACAAGAACAGCTTGGCTTGCACTAACGTCCGAATTGTCTCCCTTTCCTTCCCTTCGCCGTCAGCAAACGGCGGTGACCTCGGTCTGAATGAGTTCGCCCAGTTTGGCAACCGTCGTCTGAACGTGCCCAACCCCTAAAGCACAGTGGTGCGTAGGACCCTGCTTGCACCACTGGTTCACAAATTCCCGCGGACCCGGCGCGAACCGCAAGCGCGAGTTCGTATTTCCAATTCGTAGAATCGGCCCTGGCTCCGATTCGCCTTCCGCCGTCACCATCTTCAACCGGCCGTCCGCTGTCTGAGTCATAGCCAGCAGCGTCACCGGTCCGCTTCGAACACTGAACTCGACACTCACCCCGTGCCCGCGCTTGCCGTGATACAGCTCCATCCCGCGCAGCACCGGTTTTCGGCTACTAATAGCCAAATGAGCCGGGCCGTCATGGCCCATCAACACGAAGTCCTCACGCAGGTCCATCGCGTAGAACTCCGTGAATGAGCCGCCCGCATCCATGCGGTCGAGGATCATCATCGCCAGGCAGGTTTTCAGGTCGCCTTCACCGCTGGCTGGCACGCCGCGCGCCGTCAGCAGCGAGTTCCCGAGAATGACGCCGGCTCCGAGTTGTTCGTAACGGTTTCCGTTCAGGCCCCGGTAGTAGTAGGTCAGCCCATCCAGGTCAAACTTCTCGACCAGCCTGTCCAGCCCTGCCGCTACGCGCGCCGCCCATTGCAGTTCCGCGTCGCCAACGTTTTCCAGCGTGAAAATCTCGCGCGTCAATTCCAGCTTTCTTTCAATCTCCGCACCGGTCGCGGCTTCGACGCAGGCATCGAGGTCGCACATCTCCAGCACTTCGATATGGGCGCCCGTTTGCGCCGTCACCATGGTCAGGTCCGAGTACATGTCGAGCATGCCTGGATATGTGTGGCCGAGGAATCCGATGCGGCTGCTGCGCAGTGCACTCGCCACCCTCGCCGCGCAGCACCACTCTTCGATCCCTTTCCACGCTCCGGCATCGTCGCGCAGCGTGCCAGAGACCACGCGGAATTGCACACGCGCCCGCGCAAACGCATTCGAGATCTCCGGAGCGCAGCATGTCGAGCAGTTGGCCAGCCACTCGCCGGTGTCCGTGTTTTCGTAGTCCAATGCGGCTACGGGCTGCAGGTTCAGCACCAGCACCGGTAGTTTGCAGCCTTGCACCACGGGCAGTACTTGAGAAGAGGTCGCGTACGTTCCGATGTAGCAGATGATCAGATCGAGACCGGCTCCCGCAAAGCGCCGTCCAGCCTCCGCGGCCGCGGGTGCGGTGTCGACCAGTCCCACCGAAACGACGTCGACGCCAAATCCCGCAAGATGTTCTTCCACCTCGCGCTGATATCCCTCAAGCCGTGTCTTCAAACCCGGAAATTGCGGCCAATACGCCGCCAGTCCGATGCCAAACACTCCGACTCGCCCGCGGTAGACCTTTCTCCGGCTCAGCACACTTGGTCCGTTGCTCATACTGATCGGCAGTATAAGCGGCTGATTCCGGAAGGGCAAGTCCACAGAGATCACATCTTGAAGTTTACCGGGTGAAATCAAAGGAGCGTCGTGACCGCGACTTGATCGATGAGGTCAGTGATCCTCGAAAATGTTGACCATCTCTACCCCAGCGGCGCCTTCATCGGCTTCGCTGATCTGGACGGCCGTCTGCTGCGTTCCTGGTAACCCTATTCGCGGGACCAACCGCCCATCAGCTTTGGCCGGCGGGGTGCAACTCGTCTTCGATTTCGTAGATCTTGTCTTCCCAGTCGCGTGTTGGGGAGCCGGCGGCTTTGGCCTCCTCAAGTTTCCTTTGGGCCGTTGCCAGGCGTTTTTGCAGACCCGCCAGCTTACGTGCCGGCATTTCGGGAACAGGTTCCGGTCGAGGTTCGGACGCGACAGGCTTCGGCACCTTCTTGGCTTTCGGTTTGGGACCTGCCTTATAGCGGAATGCAGTCACGCTGGACGGCGGCTTGAGTTGCGCGCCAAAATCCGCGCGATATTCCTCGGCGAGTTGGACGGCTTCCGAGAGCAACTCGGAAAACCTCACCTCCATAGCCTGCCGGGCCTGGGATTGCAGGTCCTTGCCTTGCTGCTTCCACTTCTGGTAGTCCGAAATTATCTTGCTCATGGGATCGGTCACGGGATGAGTGTATCGCATTCGTCTTTTGTTCGCCACCCTCGCGGCGAGCGCTACCGGGCCGAGCGAAGATTCCGCTTGCGCGAATTCGTACATCGGGATAAAGTAGAACCGGCTGTTGCATTGTAATCTGTTGCATCAAGATCTTTCGGAGGTGAGTGTGGCATTCTGTGCAAACTGCGGCGCTGAAGTGCAAGGACGATTCTGCCCCAAGTGTGGTTCCGCCATGGGCAGCGAAAGCTCTTCGGTTCCACCCCCGCCCGGACCTGCATCGTCGTCGGCCGGCGCCATGGACACCAACGTCGCTTCGGCGCTGTGCTATCTGCTGGGTCTGATCACCGGCATCATATTTCTGGTCCTGGCACCGTACAACCAGAATAAGGCCGTGCGTTTTCACGCCTTCCAGTCGATTTTTCTGAACATCGCCTTGATCGCCGTTTCTATCGGTCTGGCGATTTTCTCCGTCATGATGCACGCCATTTCGTTCTGGCTCGGCAGCATGATTAACCTGTTGCATCTGGTGCTCAACCTCGGGTTCTTCGCGGTCTGGTTGTACATGATGTGGAAGGCCTACAATAACGAGCGCGTAGCGCTGCCCGTGATCGGTCCGCTCGCGGAAAAACAGGCGTAGCCGGAAATGCGCGGCGTGCGTCCAACCGGCGTGCGTTCCTTTTCCTTGTGCCTCTTTTCTCTTGTCCCGGTCCTGCTGCTTGCGCAGGCGCCCACGATCGGTGTCATCGACTACTACGGAAACCGCAAGGTCGCCATCGAGAAGCTGCGCGCCGCGCTCGGCGTGAAAACGGGCGACCCATTGCCCTCGTCGAAAGCTGACGTGGAGGAGCGGATTGAGACCATCCCCGGCGTGGTCCTCGCGAGTCTTGAGGCGGCCTGCTGCGTTGAGGGCAAGGCTATCCTCTATGTCGGTGTCGAGGAGAAGGGCGCTCCGCACTTCGAACTCAGGGAGGCGCCCACCGGGGTCGCGGTCCTTCCGCTTGAGATCCACGCAGCCTACCACCACTTCCTCGAGGCGTTGGAACAAGCCGTCCGTCAAGGCGAAACCACTGAGGATCTGCGCAGCGGCCACTCGTTGATGGCCAATGCCGCGGTCCGCACCATCCAGGAGGGGTTCGTGGACCTTGCGCGCAAGTACATGGCCGCTCTGCGCGAGGCTCTGCGGAATTCCGCCGACGAAGAGCAGCGGGCGATGGCCGCCTACATCATCGGCTACGCGCCGCGCAAAAGCGACGCCGTCGAGGAGTTACAGTTCGCCATGCGCGATCCCGACCCCGCCGTGCGCGGCAACGCCATGCGCGCACTCGCGGCCCTTTCCAGTTTTGCCGCAACTCATCCCGATGAAGGCATCAACGTGACTTACACCTGGTTTGTCGAGATGCTGAATTCGGTCTATTGGACTGACCGCAACAACGCCGCGGTCGCGCTGGCCGGCATCGTGGAAGAGAGTGACCGCAAGGCACTTGACCTGATCCGCGAACGAGCCCTGCTCTCCGTCGTGGAGATGGCGCGCTGGCAGCACCTTCCGCACGCTTTGCCCGCTTTCATTCTCGCCGGACGGATCGCGGGACTCGAAGAAAAATCGATTCAGGACGCGTGGACCAAGGGCGAGCGCGAGCGTATCCTTAAGCCCCTGCTCAATCCTCGCAAGAAGTAGTTGAAGCCGAATCCGGTTGCCAATCCCCCGCCCCCCTTGCCGTTCCCGCACAAATGCGGGAGAATCATCCTGCCCGGTCCGGAGGGGTCCGTGGCCGGCAAGGGAGGTTAGGCAATGAAGTGGATTCAATTTGGGACGGCTATGCTCGTTGTCGCGATGATCGCGCACGTTGCGCCCGCTCAAACCTCAAACGGATTCATCACCGGGCGTGTCGTCGATACGCAGGGTGGTGCGGTTCCGGATGCCGGGATCGTACTGACACAGGAATTGACCGGCGTTAAACAGAACACACGGACCGACGCGTCCGGCGATTTCGTGTTCCCGTCGGTGCCGCCAGGCCGCTATTCGCTTGCGGTACAAGTGCAGGGCTTCAAGCGATTTGAGAAAACGGATCTCGCGCTCACAGCTTCGGAGAGACTCTCTGCCGGGACGCTCACGCTCGAAGTCGGAGCGCTGGCGGAGTCGATCACGGTGAGCGGCGAGGCTACCCCTGTGCAGGTTTCGAGCCAGGAACGATCCGCCGTTCTCAATGACAAACAGATGTCTTCGTTGTCGACTCCAGGCCGCGACTACATGAACATGTTGAAAGTTTTGCCGGGCGTCGCGTACCCCGATGGCAGTGGATCGCAGACGCTCGGCGCCGTAGGTGTGCCAATCATCAACGGCGGACGCAACGACTACTCATCCGTGAATGTGGATGGGGTTGTCGCGAACAACCGGGGCCTGGGGACCACCGAGAACGAGATGAATCTCGATGCGGTGGCGGAAGTCAAAGTCCTGATGGGCAATTACCAGGCGGAGTACGGCAAGAATTCCGGCGCCGTCATCAATGTGATCACCAAGGGCGGCACGCAGCAGTTCCACGGCGGCGCCTACTGGTACAAACGTCATGAGATGTTCAACGCCATGAGTTTCTTTAACAACAAGAACGGCGTGACCAAACCGAGATATCGCTACAACACGATCGGCTATAACGTGGGCGGTCCCGTCTATTGGGGCGACAAGTTCAATAAGGACAAGAACAAGCTATTCTTCTTCTTCTCGCAAGAGTTCCAGCCGAACACGCGGCCCGGCGGAACCCGCACGTGGACGATGCCTTCCGAGTTGGAACGCAAGGGCGATTTCTCGCAAACCCTGCAATCCAACGGTTCGCTGATCGTGATTAAGGATCCACTCTCCGGCACTGCCTTTCCGGGAAACATAGTGCCAACGGCGCGCATCAACTCCGATACGCAGAAGTTGCTCGGGATCTTCCCGCTGCCGAACTTCACCAATCGCACCATCAGCAGGGGAAACTACAACTACATTTTATCGGACTCGATCGACAATCCGATCCGCCAGGAGATGCTGCGCGTCGATTACAATCCGGCTTCTAAGTGGCGCACCTATTTCCGCGGCATGAATATGTACGTGAATAATAAGGGCACGGCATCGACGGCTAATACAAATAGCTGGGGTATTGTCCAGGCTTACAATACGACAAACCCGAATGTCGCGGGCAACGTGACCTACATGGCGAGTCCCACTCTTGTCAACGAGTTTTCCGTCGGTCTGTCGCGCTGGACCGAGGATCAGATTATCGAGGATTCCGAACTCGCAAGACTGCAACGCGACAAGCTTGGCATCAAGATCGGCCAACTCTATCCGGCGAATAACCCGCTGAATGTTGTGCCCGGAGCCAGTTTCGGAGGCGTCACCGGCGCCCCGACGCTCGGCTTCGACGCGCGCTTTCCGATGTACGACTACACGAATGCGCTGAGCTTCTCCGATGGACTCACCAAGATCGCGGGCCGCCACACGCTGAAAGCCGGTCTCTATTTCGAATGGGCCGAATACCTGCAAGCGCATCACGCCGGAAGCGCCAGTAATTTCACGGGCAACTTCAGCTTCCAGAACGCTGCGGCTAATCCATTCGATAGCAACAACGCGTTCTCCAATGCACTGTTAGGTAACTTCAACACTTACTCTGAAGTCAACAAGCTGGTGGATTACTGGCCGATCAATCGCGTGCTGGAATGGTATGTGCAGGATAGCTGGAAGGTGAGCAAGCGGCTGACGCTCGATTACGGCATCCGCTTCAGCTATGACCTGCCTACCTTCCTGAAAGACGATGAGGGCGGCAACTTCATTCCATCGCTTTACAAACGGGCCAACGCCCCGGCTTTGTACTACCCGGCGCTCGATGCCAAGAATGCGCGTGTGGCGCAGAACCCGCTGACCGGCGAGTTCCTGCCGGCCGCCTACATCGGCCGGTTCGTCCCCAACAGCGGAGACCCCAACCCGGGCTCGATCAAGGCCGGCGATCCGAACTACCCGCGCGGCTTCATGCAGAGCAATGGAGTCGTCGTCGCGCCGCGCTTCGGCTTCGCCTACGATCCATTCGGCGATGGCAAGACCGCGATCCGCGTCGGCGCGGGCATTTTCACGAACGCGCGGCCGCGATCCGGGCAGACTGGAGACATGGCCTTCAATCCGCCGGTCCAACTGGTCCCGGTCCAATATTACGGCAACGTCAGCACGTTCCTGAACGCCAGCGGAACGCTAGCGCCGTCAAACGCCAATAAGGTCATGCAAGGCGATGCGAAACTGATCTCGGCCTATAACCTGACGGCCGGAATTCAGCGCAGCATCGGTTTCGGCACTGTGCTCGATGTGGCTTACGTCGGCAACATGGGACGCCACCTCGGGCAGACCGTGCAGATCAACACCGTGCCGTACGGCTCGCGGTTCCTGCCCGAGAATCTGGATCGGACCACTAACTCGCCGCTGCCGGATACCTTTTTCCGGCCTTATTACGGCTACGGCAATTTGCCGTACTTTGAATTCGCCGGCAATTCGAGTTACCACTCGTTGCAGACTCAGGTGCGGAAAAGCTTCCGCCGCGGCCTGCAATTCGGTGCGGCCTGGACATGGGGCAAATCGATGAACTACGGCGACGGATACAACGACGGCGTCGCGCGTTACAACGACCGCCGCATGTGGAACTACGGACCGGCGCCGAGCGACCGCACACACACGCTCGTCGGGAACTGGGTGTGGGACATCCCGAAGGCCAGCAAGTTGATAAACGCCCGGCCGATTCACTGGGCTTTCGATGATTGGCAGGTGTCCGGTATAGTCGCCTTTACCAGCGGGACCCCGAAGGGCGTCACTCTTAGTTTGTCCGACGGCGCGGATCTGACCGGGGGAGGCGACGGCACGAGCGTCGTAATGAGCGGAAGCCCTGTGATCCCCAAGGACCAGCGCACACCCGAGCGCTTTTTCGACACAAGCGTTTTCTCACGCCCGGCCAAAGGCACCATTGGCAGCGGCGCGGCGGCGACAGTGGGCGCGTTTCGCGGGCCCGGAGCGAACAACTGGGATCTGACGTTTTTCAAGAACATTCCAGTCAGGGAAAAACTCACGTTCCAGTTCCGCTGGGAGATGTACAACGCCTTCAATCACACGCAATTCACGGGCGTGAACACGACGGCGCAGTTCGATGCGAAAGGTACGATGATCAACACGCAGTTCGGACAACTGACCGCTGCCCGCGATGGGCGCGTTCAGCAAATGTCCCTGCGTGTACGGTTCTAGCCGCTGCGCGAAAGGCCGCATTCACTGGAAGCGCGAGGCCCGCCCGCTCGCGCTCCAGGAGTGCTATAACGGATCTTCGGCATCTCCAATTATTAAATTGAGGATCATTTCATGAATCAAATCACTCGTCGCGATTTCGCGCGCGGAACCAGCCTCGCCACCGCTTTGAGCTATTCGCGAATTATGGGCGCCAACGACCGCGTCAGAATGGGTTTCATTGGCCTCGGCAATCGCGGAGACCAGGTCCACGACGCATTTCTTGAACATGGCGACAGCCAGACCGTCGCCGTCTGCGATCTGCGCGAAGACTACATGGATTTTGCCGTCAAGAAGTCCCGCGCCACCCCGACCCGTTACAACGATTACCACAAGTTGCTGGAAGACAAGAACGTCGATGCCGTCGCCATCGCGACGCCGGATCATTGGCACGCGCTGATGTTCGTTGACGCCTGCCGCGCCGGCAAGGACGTGTACGTCGAGAAGCCGCTGAGCCTGACGGTTGCCGAAGGCCGCCGCATGGTGCAGGTGGCCGCCGAAACGAAGCGCGTCACGCAGGTCGGCATCCATCGCCGCTCCGTCAAGACGCTCATGGATGCCGCCGAATTTGTGCGCGGCGGTGGACTTGGGCAGGTGACTGTCGCCAAAGGCTTCCACGTACAGAACGAGTGGCCGAACGGCATCGGCGACGTAAAGAACAGTGCGCCTCCCAGCGAGAAGGAATGGGATCAGTGGCTTGGACCGGCGCCGAAGGTTCCCTATAACCGCAACCGCACCTTCTATAACTTCCGTTGGTTCTATGATTACTCCGGAGGACAAATCACTAACTTCGGCGTGCATTACATGGACATGCTGCGCTGGTGTCTCGGCAAGGAATCGCCGACGGGCGTGGTGGCCATGGGCGGGCACTACGCTATAAAAGACAATCGTGAAATTCCCGACACAGCCGAGGTAATGTGGGACTTCGGTGGCGTAATGGTGATCTTCTGCCAGTACAACGCGACCGGAGTTTCTCCCAACATCAAGAACGCCGAGATGGAAATTCGCGGGACCAAGGGCACGATGTTTCTGAATAGCGGCTCGTGGGAAGTAGTTCCGGACCGGAACCCCTCCGAACTGTTCGGCTACCGCACGCCGCTCAACCGCGAAATCGAAAAGAGCTATGGCGCCTCCCGCAAACCGGCCATGAGCGCGCCGGCGCCGGTCAAGGGCCGCGGCGACACCACCTGGCATGCCCGCAATTTCCTGGATTGCACCAAGAGCCGCGCCAAGTGCAACTGCGATATCCTGATCGGCCACGTGTCAACGACGAACTGCATCCTGGGCCACATCGCACTGCGCACGAAGAGCTATCTGGAATGGGACCCCAAGACCGAGAAGATCACAAACAACCCCGCAGCTAACAAGTTGCTCAGTTACCAGTACCGCGCGCCTTACAAACTCGGATAACCCGGTTGCCGTACACGGTTCGGAAGTAGCGCTTCCACTGGCGCCGCAGTCAAACACAGCTTATGGAAATCGATGGCGCGCGTAGCGGTTTCGGCCGGGTAGAGCGCATGTTTCGGCGTGCGCTCCAGCACCATCGGTTTGCATTCTCAATGGTGCTGGCGATTATCGCGTCGGAAGCCTTCGTCTTGCTGGCCAGGGCGGGCGGACGACCTTTCTGGTATGACGAACTGGTCACCCTGCATATCTCTGGCCTGCGGCCGCTCTCCCTGGTTTGGCGCGCGCTGCAGGCGGGCGCCGACGGAACACCGCTGGGATTCTACATAATCACCGCCGCCGCCGGATCGCTCCCCGGCGACCCGCACGTCCTACTGCGGCTGCCGTCGATCATCGGCTACATTCTCAGCCTGCTGGGAGTTTACTGGTTCGCACGCAAGGGCCTTACTCCCGTGGCGGGAGTCATCGCGGTCTTGTTCCTAGCGCTGTCTCCGTTCCGTTCATACGCGCTGGAGGCCCGCCCCTACGCTGTGCTGGTCGGTCTTCTGGCGGTCTCTGCCGCCGCGTGGCAACGCGTGGGCGAGAGATGGTGGGCGACGCCCGTATTCGCGCTCTGTCTCGCTCTGGCCATCTCCAGCCATTACTATGCGATCATCGCCGTTGCGCTGTTCTGTGTTGCCGAACTCAGCGGCAGTATTCGCTTTCGCCGGATTCGGCCGGGGGGGGTGGGCCGCGCTCTTATTCGCCTGCATTCCGTTCCTGATCAGCCTGCCCTTGCTACTGCGGTTTCGGGAAATATTCGGCACTCACTTCTGGTCAAAGCCGACTTGGGGACGCGTGTTTTCGCCCTACGGGAATCTTTCTGGATTGACCGGAACTTTTTCGCTTGTGCTGGTCGCTCTGTGGGCGGCCACTGCGGCGGGTCAACTGCGCCGCCGGTGGCGCAGCGCTCCGGATGCACATCCGTCCCGTGGCTTCAGCCACCCCGAGACAATCCTGATCGGAGGCTTTCTAGCTTATCCGTCCGTGCTCGTCGCACTCGCGATTTTGCAACGCGGAGGCTACACCGAACGCTACGGCTGGCCTTTCATCCTCGGGTTGGCGCTGGCCACGGTGTCACTGTTCCGCGGCTCGTGGATGGGACCGGGAGCCGTCCGACTGCTGGCGCCGCTACTGCTCGTTTTTGCAATGCAGAGCGGGGGGGACCTAAAACGAGTCATTTCCGCGGAACCGCACTCTTCCACCTCAGGCCGTCGATGGCCGGATCTGGAGCGGCGCAGCCGAAGCGAGCCGGATCTTCCCGTCGCTGTCTCTAGCGGGTTGCGTTTTTTGGAGATGGCGCATTACGCGGAACCGGATCTTCGCGGCCGGCTGGTTCAGCTCGTGGATCCGCAGGCCGCAATCTGGTTGACCGATTCAGACACCGTCGACAATACGGCTCGCAGACTCCGGCAATTCATTCCGTTGCGAGCCGAGGATGCTGCGCCGTTTCTGGCCGCGCACAGCAGGTTCCTGATCTATGCGACGAGTGATAGTACCAGTTGGTTGCCGCGCTACCTGCTAGCGAAGCAGTACCGTCTTGAGCTTCTCTCGGAGGATGCGGATGCGGTGATCTACAGAGCCGAGCGGTAAAGATGCAGGTTGCCGCGATCAGGCCCACTGTGGTGTACTTGCGGACATGAGACCGCATTACTTCCTGGCCCTCGCGCTCGCCTTGCCGCTGGCTGCGCAGGTCAAAATCACGCGCGGCGCCGAGAGCGTCAAGATCGAGATCGATGGCAAGCCCTATGCCGACTTTGTGGTCGGCGGCGCCGACACCACCAAGCCCTATCTGCATCCGTTGCGCACGGCCGACGGCAAAATCGTCACGCGCCGGTTCCCGATGGAGAAGGTGGAAGGCGAAGTCTATGACCACCAGCATCACCGCGGATTGTGGTTCTCACATGGCGATGTGAACGGCATCGACTTCTGGGCCAACGAGGCTTCCTACAACAAGCCGAAGCTGGGCAAGGTCGTTCTAAAGAAGATCAACAGCGTGAAGAGTGGCGCCAAGTCCGGCTCCATCAACGCAACGTTCGCGTGGCAGGAACCGGGCGGCAAAACGCTGCTCACGGAAGATCGCGTGATGATCTTCCACTCCGATCCCAAGTTGCGCATCATTGATGTCGATATCAAGCTCACGGCCGTCGAGAGCGCGAAGTTCGGCGACACCAAGGAAGGCGCATTCGCGATTCGCCTGGCAACGCCGCTCGATGAGAAGCACACGGGCAAGATGGTGAACGCGGAAGGTAAGGTGGGAGAAAAGCTGGTTTGGGGCAAACCGTCTCCGTGGGTCGATTACGCAGGACAGCTCGACGGCGCGACCGTCGGTATCGCGATTTTCGATCATCCGGCGAACCCCGGCCACCCGACGCACTGGCACTCGCGCAGCTACGGTCTGTTCGCCGCCAACATCTGGGGCATGCATGACTTCACGGGCGACAAGACCAAGGACGGCAGCATGACGCTGAGCCCGGGCAAGAGTTGGCGCTTCCGCTATCGTGTCGTCATCCACCCAGGCGACGCCAACGCGGCCGGCATCGCGGCAATGTACAAGGAATACGCCAAGTAAGTGCGTTCCCGCAGATTTATGTAGCCCAACACGGGCCTCCAGTCATCCAATAGAAGCGGCACAAGCGTTGCCCCAGCAGTACCAGGGCAATTTATTGGTCGCAACTCTCTGGGCAAGAGGGTGTTTGGAACGGTAGTAGCAAGACACTGGGGGCTGGGCCGCATGGGACTCGGGATCAGCATTTCAAAAGGGACTAAATCGTTTGCAGCCGTCTCGGCATTGGTTCTTGGCTGGGCGGCATTGTGGCGCATCGAGCGAGTGCGCGCCGACGACGAACTGAGCGTGGAGCACGCCGAGTGCGTCTTCTTCGGTCCGGAGCACGAGAGGTTCGCGGCGGGTGGCTTGAACAGGGCTCCGCGCGAGCGCTATGCCGCGAGCGCCTTGACAGCGTCGGTTACCGGACTGCTGCCGGCACCTAGCGGCAGAGCAAGTTTCGCCGCCGCGGGAAGCAGCAGTCGCACCAACGCCGCACAGCCGCTCGATCATTCCGGGACAATCGACAAGTATCTGTTTGGTGCGATGCAGCAAGCCGGCGTCCAACCAGCGCAACTCACGGACGACTACGAATTCGCCCGCCGCGTCACGCTCGATATCACCGGCCGCATCCCGACGCAAGACCGGCTGCTCAACTTCGTTGCGGACGATGCACCCGACAAGCGCGCAAAACTGGTCGACGAATTACTGCAATCACCCGAGTGGGTGGACAAATGGACCATGTACTTCGGCGACCTGCTGAAAAACACGGATCGCATCAACTCACAGAGCGTGGTCCGTTATGCCGAGGGCCGCAACGCCTTCTATAACTGGATCAAGTCCGCACTCGCCGCCAATAAGCCTTATGACCAACTCGTACGCGAGGTGATTTCTGCCAAGGGCGAGAACAGTTGGGAAGACAGCCAGGGCGCCATCAACTGGACCATCGGAGGCATCGTGCAGGGCGGTCCGATCCAGGACGTCTACGATCAGCAGGCGACGAACGTAGCCGAGACTTTTCTGGGCATGGCGCAGGTGAATTGCTTACTGTGCCACAACGGGCGCGGCCATCTGGACATGTTGAGCCTGTGGGGCAAGACGGCAACGCGCGCTTCCGCCTGGGGGCTGGCAGCGTTCTATTCGCATACTTCCACCGCGCGCACTCCTTCGGTCGCGGGTCAGCCGCAGCCCTACTACTGGGCCGTGCGCGACAACACGGACCCGAAAGCTGTCGACTATCGTTTGAATACCAGCACCGGCAACCGTCCGGCGCGTACTCCGATCGGCTCGACTTCGGTGATTGCGCCCGTCTATCCATTTAGCGGCAATGGTCCGAAGCCCGGTGAGAATTACCGCGAAGTGCTGGGCCGTGAGGTGACGGCGGACTTCCAGTTCGCGCGCGCGACGGTCAACTACATCTGGAAAGAGTTCTTCACGCTTGGGCTGGTGGAGCCGGCGAATCAGTTCGACCCCGCGCGGCTCGACCCCGACAATCCGCCTGCGGAACCGTGGACGTTACAGCCTTCGAATCCACGCCTGCTGAATGCGCTGGCGCAGGATTTCGTCGACAGTGGCTTTGATTTGAAAGCGTTAATGCGCAAGATAGCCACATCGCAGGCCTATCAACTCTCGTCGCGTTACAGCGGCGAATGGAATCCGGCTTGGGAGAGGCTCTATGCGCGCAAGTTGGTGCGCCGTCTGTGGGCCGAAGAGATTCATGACGCGTTGGTGCAGGCGAGCAACGTAGCGCCGAACTATCGCGTTACCCCGGACTGGTTCGTGAAATACGCGATGCAGTTGCCCGAGCCGCGCGGCTTTCCGGGCGGAACCGTTACGGCGTTTCTCGACAGCTTCCTGCGCGGCAATCGCGAAGACAACGAGCGGAGTTCGGAGGGCTCACCCTCACAAGCCCTGAGCTTGATGAACGACAGCTTTGTGATGACGCGCATCAAGGCCAGCGGCTCGGGCGCAACGGCAAGTCTGCTCTCCAAGTACATCAACGCATCCGACGAAGTGATGGTGATCAACCTCTATCTCAGCGTTCTTTCGCGCTATCCGACGGAGGCCGAAAAAAGCGTGGCCATGGCCAGTCTGAAAACAGGTGCGCGTTCGCAGAAGGCCGAGAACCTGTTGTGGTCGCTTTTCAACAAGGTCGATTTCGTTTTCAACTATTAGGGGGCGGAATGAACGCACAAGAGAAATTCGACAGGATCGTCGAGCGCTATTCGCATCCGCATCAGAGCTTCTTCGCGCGGCCGCACCTCTCGCGCCGACATTTCTTCCAGTTGGCCGGAGCAGGGATTACCGCCTCATTTCTTGGCGGCCGGTTGGGCGCGCAGGATCTGGCAGCGCAAACGCCGGTGACCACCATTAACACGGCGAAGAACGTGATCTTCATCCTATTGGCCGGAGCGCCCAGCCACACCGACACGTTCGACCTGAAGGAGATCTCCGGTACGACGCCCGTGAACTTCGCGCCCGAAACCATCAGCGGCCTGCGCTGGCCCACCGGCCTGTTTCCGAAGCTGGCGGCGAGTGTGCCCGACATGGCTATCGTGCGCTCAATGCGTTCATGGAACCTGCAACACACGCTTGCGCAGACATGGCTGCAGATCGGCCGCAATCCCACCGCGGCGCTCGGCGACATCGCACCCAACATCGGCAGTATCGTCTCGATTGAAAAGGCGTCGGAGCGCAAACCGACGCAGGTGTTTCCCTCGTTCCTCGGCTTGAACTCGAGCGGAGCGATTGGGTCCGGCTATCTTTCGGCGTCCTTCGCGCCGTTCAAAATTGCTCCGTCCACCGCGGGCTTGCCCAATGTGACCAACTCCGACGGCGCTACGCGTTTCGAGGACAAGTGGAATACGTTGCAGGCTCTCGACGGCGGATTGCGCGCCGACTCTCCGCTGGGAAAAGAGGTGGAGAGTTTCGACCTGTTTTACAAAGCCGCGAGGGGACTGATGTATAACCCTGTCGTGGACCAGGCGTTCAAATTCACGGCGCCAGAGAGCGCGCGTTACGGCGGCAACGCTTTCGGCAACGCGTGTCTGGTGGCCAAGCAGGTGCTCGCTGCGGACCAGGGCACACGATTCATCCAGATCACGTTGGGCGGTTGGGATATGCACGTCGATATCTATGGCGCCCAGAATCCCAGGGGCAACAACCTCTACACGCTAGGCAAGCAACTCGACGACGGACTCTCAGAATTGCTCGGCGACCTGAAATCGAGCGGCCTGTTGAATGAGACGCTGATCGTGATGCAGGGCGAGTTCGGCCGCACTGTCGGGAAGGTGACGGCGCAGGGCGGCCGCGATCACTACCTGCAGCAGTTCTGCCTCTTCGCCGGCGCGGGAGTGCGCGGCGGGCGCGCCATAGGCTCCACCGATAGCGCGGGCGCGCAGACGACGGAGTCCGGCTGGAGCCGCGAGCGCGACATCAAGCCCGAGGACATCGAAGCAACCATCTACTCTGCGATGGGTATCAACTGGACGAACGTACGTTACGACGATCCTTTCCACCGGGGCTTCTATCTGGTGCCCTCATCCGATCAGGATCTCTACGGACCGATCAACGAATTGTGGACCTGAGCGGCGCCGCTGATTGGGTACCTGGTCCGCAAGGTCAAGTCCGCCAAGAGCGTGACTTTACGGATCTAGCTACTGATTCGGAACCTCAACGGTCAACTGCTTGACCACTTTGCGCCCGCCCTTCCCAACGGCGGTCAACGTATAGACTGTGGTCTGTTCGGGCATCACGTAGAAATCTCCGCTCGCGGCTCGGGTTGCAGGAAAGGCTTTCGGATCGATGGAGATTTCGACCGCATCCTGCACCTGGAAGTGCAGCAAGAACACGTGCTTGCCCTGTTCGACAGCGCTCTTCGCAATATTGAATGCGAGGATGAGCGGGCCATCCGGCGCAGGGCTTGCTGCACTGGGAGTAGCGGATCTCAGCTTGAGCATCAGGGAAGCGGAAACGACGCGACCGTCGTCACCCTGAGCGGTGAGAGTGTATTTGGTTTCCTTGCGCGGCGTCACTTCCACACAGCGGCTCAACGCCACCGAGACGCCGTCGACGGGCGGCTCAATCGAAACTTTCTTCGCATTCAGCACGCCGTAGCAGATGGTGGCGGATTGGCCTGGAACAACACCAGGAGAGGGCGAATAGAACTGCAGAATCTTGACTTCCGATCCGCCGTAAATCCGGTCGAGCTCGGTGGAACCGCGCTGTCGGTCCGGCCTGCGCTCGCTAACCGCCGTGCGATCGCTGGGCTTACTAGTTGCATAATCCCAACCAACGTAAACAAGAACCGCAATCAGGGCGGCCGGCAGAACGACACGCACATGTGTGAGACGTAACACCTGATATGACTCTATGAGTCCGGCACTTCGAGAGTCAACTGCTTCGAAGCCGTGCGGCCCTTTTTTCCGATTACGGTAAGCGTGTAAGTGGTGGTCTTGTCGGGCATCACGTAAAAGCGCCCGTTCGGCGCGCGGTGGAGCGTGGGAAACGCCTGGGGTTCGATCGAGATTTCTTCGGCGTTCCGCACTTCGAAACTCACCAGGTAGACCTGCCGGCCTCGGTCGATGAAAGTCCGCGCGATGCGGAATGAAGTGACGCTCGGCAGCGTAAAGGGATCCGGCCGCACAGTCAGCGCAAAGGATTCCGTGACCGTGCGCCCGTCGTTGCCTTCGGCAATGAGCGTGTAGCGCGTGTCCTGTTCGGGCGCAACCGCAACGCAGCGATTGAGCGAAACCGAAACACCATCGACCGGCGGCTCCATGCGCACGGATTTCGCATTCACCACGCCATAACAGATTGTCGCGTGATCCCCTTCCATAAGGCTGGCGGAGGGCGAATAGAACTGCAGAATCCTGACGTCGACTCCGCCGTAGATACGCTCAAATTCAGCATCACGTTTGGCCTGCTCCTGCGCTCGTCCGCCGTCCCACCTGAGACCGGCGAGATGACGGTTCACAACGACCCAACCTGCGTACGTCGTCGCGGCCACAACAGCCATTTGCAGATAAAAGCGAAAATGCGTTACGCGTATCATCTTTGTTATGTCCTAAAAGATTAGGACGTAAAAGCGAAAGAAAAGTTCCCGCCGGTCTGATTTCCACGGGGGTGGGTGAGTTTGAGAAACAGCGGATGTATGCTTGAGAAACTATGCTGAAACTTCGACTGGTGTGGGGGACTATCAGCGCGGTTCTGCTGTGTACCAGCGCTACCTCGGCGGTTACGATCGAGAGCCCCGATAAACACATCCGGCTGGCGTTGTCGGTCAACACGCACGGCGCGCTGGAATATGCTGTCACGCTGAATGGCAAGTCCGTCATCGAACCGTCACCCGTTGGGATCACGGTGGATGGCACAAACCTCGCGCAGGGCGTCACGATTGGGAAATCGCAAACCCATGCCGCGATGAATTGCACGGAGTCCATTGTGCCCGTGCGCCACGGCAAGACGAAAACAGATTACCGGCTCACGCTGATGGCCTGCAATGACGGCATTGCTTTCCGGCATCAGGTACCCGGCGTACGCACCCGCGTGCCCGATGAAGCCACCGCGTTCCGTCCACCGGCGGGCAGCACGGTCTGGTATCACGATCTGGAAGGCCACTACGAAGCACATCACGTGAAGAAAGCTCTCGCGGAAGTCCCCGCCGGACAGTGGGCCGCCCCGCCAATGACTATCCAACTTCCCGGCGACATCGGTTACGCGGCGATCACTGAAAGCGCTCTCGCACACTACGCAGGCATGGCCTTGCAGGCAGACGGCCAAGGTGGTTTCGCCGCCAGGCTCGGTCATGCGCATCCTCCGTCCTACCCGTTCCGCCTGCGCTATAAAGAAGACGTCGAGCGGCTGAAAGTACCCGCCGCCATCACTGGACCCATCACCACGCCCTGGCGCGTCGTGATGATCGGCGCCGACCTGAACGCTCTCGTCAACAGCAACATCGTGAACACCCTTGCCCCACCTCCCGATCCCGTGCTCTTTCCGCAAGGCGCGAAAACTGCATGGATCCGGCCCGGGCGCGCTGTCTGGAAATATCTGGACGGAGGCGAGAACACCATCGAAACAGTTCGCGAGTTCTCGAAGGAAGCAGCCGCACTCGGCTTCGAGTACCAGGTAGTGGAGGGCTTCTGGTCGCGCTGGAGCATTGACGAGCTAAAAGCCGTGATTGCGGAATCGCGCGCGCAGGGCGTTGGCCTCTGGTTATGGAAACACAGTAAGGAACTGCGCACGCCTGAGTCCCGCAAAGCGTTCTTCGATCTTTGCACGGAAGTGGGCGCCGCCGGAGTCAAGATCGACTTCTTCGATCACGAAGCCAAGGAAGTTGTCGATCAGTACGAAATCCTGCTGCGCGCTGCCGCCGAGCACAAGTTGCTCGTCAACTTCCACGGAGCAAACAAGCCGACGGGCGAATCGCGCACATGGCCCAATGAGTTGACACGTGAAGCCGTGCGCGGCATGGAGTCGAGCAAATCCATGCGCGCCCAGCACGACGTCACGATCCCGTTCACACGACTTTTGGCCGGCCCGGCCGACTACACGCCTATGCACTTCGGTGCGCGCCGCAACGACACGACATGGGCACACCAGATCGCCAGCGCCGCCATCTTCACCTCGCCTCTGCTCACATACGCGGCCAACCCGAAGAGCATTCTGGAGAACCCTGCGGTGGAAGTGATTAAGAGCATTCCAGCGGTTTGGGATGAGACCATCGTGCTGCCGGGCAGCGCTATCGGCGAGGCCGCCGTCTTTGCCAGACGCAAGGGCAACACGTGGTTTCTAGCGGTGCTGAACGGAACCACGCCGCGCAACCTCAAGCTAAATCTTTCCTTCCTTGGCAGTGGCGATTATCAGGGCCTGCTGGTGCGCGATACCGCCGCAAACGACGGCTCGGTGAAAATGGAAAACGCGAAGCTCAACAAGTCGTCCGCACTTGAGATCGATATGCTGGCGGGTGGCGGATTCATTGCCAGGTTCAGCAAATGAAACGCGCGGATGTCGCTCGGTGCACGCGGCGCTCGTTCCTGGGCACAAGCTTCGCCGTCGCGGCGCTGCCGCAAACAGACACTAGCGCAATCGACTTCCACAACTTGATCTCACGCGCGGATCTGATCTACGACAAGCCCGTTCCGCGCAGCGAAGAGGGCATCCCCGTAGGCAATGGGCGCATGGGAACGCTCGTCTGGACCACGCCGACACAGCTTCGCATGCAGATCAATCGCGTCGATGTCTATGCCAGCGATAGCCGCTCCAACAGCTTCTTCGAGAGGCATAACGACTACTGCGGCGGCTGCGGTTTCGTGGATCTGGACTTCGGCACAACTGCCGCCGAGCCGTTTCCCGAATCCGGTTTCCGGCAACACCTTTCCGTCTATGACGGTCAACTCGCGATCAACGCGAAAGACGTCGACGCACGCGTTTTCGCCTGGCCTGAACAGGATGTGCTGGCCATTTCGATCAGCGACCGCCGCGCAGGCCCGCAGCCAGTCGAAGTCAATCTGCGCATGTTGCGCTACGCCTCACAGTACTTCGGAGGCAAACTCGAAGCCTACGCGCGCGACCACGTCGTCGTGGTTCAGAATCGTAGCCATACCGCCGCGTCGCGTCTCATCATAGAAGGCGATTCGATCGTACTGACGCAGGAATTCCGTGAGGGCGAGTTTTGCTGCAAGTCAGCCGTGGCCATCCGCATCACAGGCCGCACCGCCAAAGCGCGCATCACGACAGAGACAGAGGTACGCCTGGCCGCCGCTCCCGGCAGCGGGACCTGTACGATCCTCATCGCCAGCGCCGCAACCTTCGACCCGAATGGCGACGCGGTCGCCTCGGCATTGCAGCAGCTTGATGCCGCCGCCAACAAGGGCCTCGCTGCCCTGGTCCACGAGACGCAAGCATGGTGGCATGACTTCTGGCCGCGCGGCTACGTCTCACTGCACAGCGCTGATGGCGTGGCCGATTATGTTGAGAGCCACTACCACTACTTCCTTTACCTGATGGCCTCGACTTCGCGCGGAAAATTCCCGCCCAAGTTCAACGGCATGATCTGGAACACGGGCGGCGACCTGCGTACATGGGGCGTCCAGCACTGGTTCGCGAATCTAAGCTGCTATTACGAAGCGCTGCCCGCGACGAACCGCATGGAACTGCTCGATCCCGCATTCGATATGTACAGCGGAATGCTCGAAGCGTCCAGGGTCGCGGCGCAACAGCAGTGGGGCAGCCAGGGGATGTACATTCCCGAGACCACCTACTTCAACGGTCTCGAGAGCCTGCCCGACGACATTGCGGCCGAGATGCGCGAGCTCTATCTTTTGCGCAAACCATGGGAGCAGCGCTCGAAGCGCTTTAAGGAATTCGCAAGCACCAAGCATCCACACTCCAGCCGCTGGAACTGGCAGCAATCCGGCAGTTGGGTGGACGGCCGCTATGTTGTCGTCGAGCGCGGCTCCGGTCCTTACGGCGCGGTGAACCACATCTTCGGCAGCTCGGCGAAAATCGCCTATCTGTTCTGGCGCCGCTATGAGTACACTCTCGATCGGGAATGGTTGCGCCAGCGCGCCTACCCAATGCTGCATGGCGCTGCCGAGTTCTATCGTAACTATCCAAATTTGAAAAAGGGCGCCGACGGAAAATATCACATACACCACGTCAACAGCAACGAATCTGTGTGGGGCGCGCGCGACACCGATGAAGATCTCTCTTCCCTCCGCGGCGTGCTGGCTGCCGTTCTGCGCGCGTCCGAGATTCTTGGAGCCGATGCAAACCTGCGTCCTGCCTGGCGCGAGTTCCTTGCGAACCTTGCGCCTTTACCTACAAGCGCCGATGCGGAAGCGCTGAAGCCTGCCGATTACAAGGGTCCTCAGGTCTTCGTGCGCGGCAGGAAACCCGCCATCAAGTCCGCCGGACTCCTGCCCGATGCGAACAGCCTGCCGATGTGGTGGTTCGATCTTTGCCATCAGGAGACGCGCGATCGTGCACGTCTGCAAATTGCCAACGCGACGTTCGACGCATACTTTCGCAGCGGGATTAGTGAGCAGACGTCCGTCTCTGTGCTTTCGAAGTTGGCCATTGCCGCCGCTTATCAGGGACGGGCCGACGCTGTGCGACACCTGATTCCCAATCAGATCAAGGCACTCTCGCCAGAGCGCGGCACCGCTTACCGCGACGGTGGTGTGCTGGCCAATCGCATGACCCTGCGTGAAGGCCCGCAGGCACTGGATGCTCAGCGCCTGGGCCGTGTGGCGGAAGCGCTGCAGCTTGCTCTGTTACAGAGTAATCCGCCGGAACCCGGCGAAGAGCCAGTCATCCATCTGTTCCCAGCCTGGCCCAAGGATTGGACGGCCCACTTTCGCCTGCGGGCCCGCGGCGCATTTCTGGTTAACGCCTCGATCGCTAACGGCCGCATCGATTCCGTAACGATTGAATCGCAGGCCGGCGCGCCTTGCGTGCTGCGCAATCCGTGGGGCGACGCGGCCGTCCAACTGCGGCGCGAAGGCAAGACCACGATACTGCGCGGCGGCCTGCTGCGCTTCCCGACCAGTCCGGGCGAGCGTATCGTGTTAATTGCTCAGTGAGCGTCAGATCGTCGAGCGGCGTCACACCGCGAAACATCAGACTGCAAAAAATCAGAAAAGTTTCGCGGCTTCCACGTCCGGCAGGGCCGGGTCCTCCAGTTTCTTCATCTCGGCGATCAGTTTGCCCCTGAGGTCCGCCAGGACCGCGCGGCTCGCCGGACCGGCCAGGTTCTTCAACTCTTGCGGATCGTTTTTCAAATCGTAGAGTTCAGGTTTGTCGGCCGGGTTCAGATTCAGGATCAGCTTGTAACGCTCGGTGCGCAGGGCCTTCACGGTAGGGTGTGCCGCATCGCCGCCGTGCATGGTGTAGACGAAACTGTCGCGACGCGGTGCGGATTTCTGGCCGGTAACCAGAGGCCGCCAGGATAGTCCCTGCATGGGACGCGGCGCTTTCACATCGCAGAGATCGAGAATCGAAGGCGCTAGATCCACGTTGGCTACGAACGCATCGCAACGCTGGCCAGGCTTGATCTGTCGCGGATAGCGCACCATCATGGGAACGCGCAGAGCCTCTTCGTAAGCTTCCATCTTGCCGTGCAGACCGTGCTCGCCGTGGAAGAAGCCGTTGTCACCGCAGAGGCAGACGATCGTGTCGTCGAGAAGTTTTTCTTGCTCCAGGAAAGCGAAGATCCGCGCGACGCTGTCTTCCACTCCCATCAGACTGCGAAAATAACTGCGTTCGCGCGCCGACCAAGCGTCCATACTGGCCGGTGCATCGCCCGCCGCCTGCTTCTTTTTCTTCGCTTTCGCCTGCTCCGCTCCGCCGCTGATGCGACGGTTCTGACTCTTGGCGCGCACACGTTTGGGTTTCCCCTGGTCGTCGAGGGCAAACGAAGACGGGGGGTTGAACGGGTAATCCGCAAAATCTTTTTCATGGCCGGGGGCCGGAGTCCACGGCCCGTGGCAGGCCTTATAGCCAATCCACGTGCAGAAGGGCTGACTTCGGTTCGCGCGCATGAACTCGATCGCCTGGTCGGTCACGATGGTAGTGTCGTAACCTTTCATGTCCGTCCATTTGCCATTGATGTTCTTGCGCGGATTCTCATACGTGCCCTGAGCGATTTGTGCGGCCCAATAGTCGTAGCCGGGCTGCACACGGTCATCACCATCCATGTGGAACTTGCCGATGTGCGCGGTACGCCAGCCGTTCGCGTGGAGCACGCCAGGCAGCGTTTGTAGATCCTGATTCCAGCGGGTCTGGTTTCCGATAATGCCGTTCTTGTGCGGATAAAGTCCCGTCAGAAAACAGGCACGGCTCGGCGCACAAAGCGACATGGCCACAAAGGCGTTAGTGAACAATGCCCCTTCGCGGCCGATTCGATCAATATTCGGAGTCTTCATGAACGGGCTGCCGGTCAGGCTTGTGGTGGCGTAGCTTTGGTCATCCGTCAGAAGGAAGAGGAAGTTCGGGCGGCGCCCGGCCGCGTGCGATGTGCGGATGAAGGGTGCAGCCGACACGGTGGCGAGGAGTTGACGACGCGTGATGAGTTGGCTCATGGTGTTTAACAAGATATCAGAATCCTGCTGTCGTCGTGGCAAGCGCGTGAGAGCGGAGAGCGACGGCAGCCGCGGGGAGTGTCGTCGATTCCGGGACAGCCACAGTCCTGCGAATCATTGACGAAGGCTGTTTCATTTTCCAACTGGTCCGGGCACAGGCAGGCGAAGTAGTTCCTCGGGAAACCCAGCGAGTCCCGAGCGGCCCGGGTGGCGCAGGTTGAACTGTTGACCCTGGTCCGGATTCAGTGGGATGCTTCTCCCGCCGGTCCGTTCCAGCATCTCAAAGAGCTTGCGGTTTAACTCGCGAACGACGCTCTCGTGCTGCTTGCTGAAAATCAGGTTATGCGCTTCAAGCGGGTCCTCGGCGAGATCGTACAACTCGTCGATATCCCAAATGCCGTGACAGTGAATGTACTTGTAACGGTCGGTCCGAAGCGCGTGTATTGTCGGAGTCTGCGGATAATTCCGCTCCCAGTAATATTCGTAGAGCAGTTCCTCGCGCCAAGCCGTTTTGGCTCCCTGAAGGAGAGGCAAAAAGCTCCGGCCGTCCAAGTCCGCCGGAGCTTCGACTCCCGCCGCTTCGAGCACCGTCGGCATGATGTCGAGATTGGCCACCATCGGCGTAATCGTCTGGCCGCGCTGGAACAGGTCCGGACACCGCGCGAGCAGCGGCACCCGCATGGACTCCTCGTAGGCCGTACGCTTGTCGATCAGCCCGTGCTCGCCGAACGCAAAACCGTTGTCGCCCATATAGACGACCAGGGTCGAATCCAGTTGCCCGCGCCGCTTGAGAGTTTCGAGCACGCGGCCCACGCTCTCGTCCACGCCGAGCAGCGTCTCGGCGTAGCGTTTATAGTGCTCGCCGATGTCGATGCCTGTCTGATAGGAGAACTCCTCTCCGAGAACGCTGTTGCGTTGGTTCTGAACCCACACCGGGCGGTGTTGCGCAAACTGGCCCGTCGCGGCCATCGTCTTTGGCGGCGTGAAGGTCTCCTTCGCATAGAGGTTCAAATGCCGCTCGGCCGGTACAAAACCGGAATGAACCGCCTTGTGGGACAGATACAGGAAGAACGGAGTCTCCCGAGGCACTGTGGTCAGCCACTCCTCGGCGTAACCGGTCAGTTCGTCCGTAATATAGCGTCGTTGCGGGACGCGCTGGCCGTTCACATTCAGGCCATCCCTGGACGGCTTGTAACTCCCCTGTCCGCGGAAACTCACCCAGTGGTCGAAACCGGGTTGGGGATCGTCGCCGTCATGCCCCATGTGCCACTTTCCGATGAACGCCGTGCGGTAGCCGGCCTGCTGCAGCAGTTTTGGGAAAAAGCGTGTGCCGGCCGGAATCGGCGTATTGTTGTCGACGATGCCGTGCCTGTGCGCATAGGCGCCGGTCAGAATCGTTGCCCGACTGGGAGAGCACAGCGCCGTCGTGACGAAGGCGTTCTTCAAATGCGCGCCATCCCTGGCAAGCGCATCCAGATGTGGTGTACGCAGAAACGACTGCGCGCGCAGGAAGCCGAAAGCGTCGTAGCGATGGTCGTCGGTCAGGATGAAAACTATGTTGCGCCGCCGCGCGGCAGCAGTCCCTCCGGGCGCCACCGCGCCGCTCGCCGCAAGGCCATTCATGAATGTTCGTCGCGTCATTCGCTGCATGAGTCAATACCTTTTCTTCTGACTATCTGGGAATCGCCATGAGAGTCGCGAATCCAATAGCTTACCCGAAGCATAGGCCGTTCGCGAATACGAATCACAAGGATCTGCTGCGGCCTGGCCCAATTCCCTGGCGAACCGAGGAACTGGGTACACCTCTACTGCTTGGTTCTCGCCTGGATTCTCGCGAGCACGCTTTCGACCAACGCGGTGGGGATCTCCGTTACTTACTCATTTAATTGCAGGAAGGGCTCACCGGGGCCAAATAGTTGCGCCGGATGGGTCGCTTCCGGCGGACAACTTTTGCAGCATCGCAACGACGGCGGGCATGAACGTGTCGACGTGAATCCGCAATAAAGTCGTCCCTTTCTGCATTTCCGTCCTGATAGGCTCGAAAGCGTTCGAGAGACTGGGCCACTGTTTCATCAGCTTGCCCATATCGGTAGTTGGATTCGAAATTGCCCTTGCCAAATAATCGAGAATCAAGTAGCAACAGAATCGCGGCTTTTCAGGCAGCGTTTTTTGATGTCGATGACGTGGCACTTGCCCGCTGTTCCGAGTGCCGCCTCGATCCCGTCGTCGAACCCTTCACTCAAAACGTCGTCTTAATGCCCAACTGGATGGTGCGTCCCGCTCTCGCCGAGCCGATCACGCCAAACGCCGGTGCGCCGAGACTGCGCCCTGGTTCGTCGAAGTTGGCGCGGTTGAAGGCGTTGAACGCCTCGACGCGAAATTGCAGGTTGAAGCGTTCCGCGAACTGGAAAGCCTTGAGCAACGAGAAGTCGAAGTTGGCCAAACCCGGTCCGGTGAGGAGCGAGCGGCTGGAGTTGCCAAAGGTCAGCGCTGCGGGCGCGGCGACCGCGGACGTGTCGAACCAGCGGTCGAGCGTCTGTTCTCCTTTGGGCAACGCGGGATTGCGGAGTACGTTCACGCGCTGCGGCCCGGGCGTGAACATGTTCGTGGTGTTGCTCTGTGTCGCCAATCCGTACGGACTGCCATCCTGCAGCGTTACAATGCCGCTGACGTTCCAGCCTCCCAGCAGGACCGCCGTGGCTCCCTTGTTCATCCACTTACGGGCTTTCCCAAAGGGAAGCTCGTACACCGAACTCCAGACAAAGCGGTTCCTCACGTCATTGCCCGACAGCGACTTTTCAGAGCGGAGATCGTAATAGTTCTGCATTGCGGTGGTCGCGCCGGACTCGTAGCCGGCTTGTACGTCGTCGATGAATTTCGAGTAGGTGTAATTGGCCAGGAAATTCACCCCGTTGGAGAAGCGCTTCTCGACCTTGATGTTCATCGCGTGGTAGCTGGAGTTTCCCCACATGGGAGCCACCGACGTCACATTCCCGAATTGTGGCAGCGGGCGCAGCACCTGAGTGTTGCCGGATCGCACGTTTTCGGGCCGCACCTGGTTGACGTTCACGTCCGGCCCATTCAGCTTGTGTCCCAGAGTGCCAATGTAACCGGCCTCGAGAATCACTCTCCAACCCAGCGTTTGCTGGACAGAGAAATTGAACTGTTGGGTGTAGCCGAGCCGGCGGTTCGCCGCAATGAACTCCGGCGCGAATTTTACCGCCTGCCCAACCTTCACCGCGCCGAAGCCGGAATCGATGGGAGTGCGAGCATAATCCGGGAAGCCGTCACGAAGGTAGAAGGGAGCGGTAATGCCGTTGTCCGGCGACTGGAAATCTCCGCTGCTCTCGAAGCCCGCACTTGTGGAGTTCGAGCCTGGCAGCGGCGGGCCAAAAAAGATCCCGTATCCCCCGCGTGTCACCGTTTTTTGAATGCCGAAAGGTTTCCAGGCAAAACCAAAACGCGGAGCGAAGTTGTTATAGTCGCCGTTATAGACTTGAGCGCCGAGCCCGTCGAGTCCCGCAAAGGTGATCACGCCCGGCGTGCCGGACACCGGGTTGATGCGGCTGAAGTCGAAGCCGTTCTGCCGGTTCCCTACGTCGATCCTGGGCGTGTGCGCGTCCCAGCGCAGTCCGAGATTGAGTGTCAGGTTGGGAGTCACTTTCCAGTCGTCCTGCATGAACAGCGCGTAGTATTTCGCACGGCGGTCCAGAAGGTCGGTTGACCTGACCGTAGCGCTCATCGGAATGCCGATCAGCATGCTTGCGAGGCCGTTGCCGGTGTTGTTCACGCCGGGCTGGGCAGTCGGCTGCACGTTAAAGGTGAGTTGGCCGGAGATCTGCGCGTCAAACAAATCGACGTTTCTGGAGAGCCGGAGTTCGCCGCCGAACTTCAGCGAATGATTGCCTCGGAACCACGAAGCTGATTCGACTATGTGCGTATCGTGGATGGGAGTCTGCAGCCGCTCCTGGGTAGCGGGTCCCATGGCGACGAAGCCGGAAGTGTTGACTCGCGGAAACGCCCGGTCGGAAACCCCTTTCAGTCCCAGCTTCGTCGGCCAGCCGTCGCCAAGTCCCATAGACTGGTTGTGGTTGCTGCGAGGCTGCCAGTTGAAGCGGAAATCACTCACAAACCTCGGCGTGAAGGTTCGCATGTAATTGAACAGCAGGCTTTGCGCGCGGCGATCCGCATGGTTGCCGTTGGGGTCCGCGGCGGGTTCAGGAAAGACCGTCGTATTGAAATTGGGGAAATCGTTGAACAGGTAACGGACGCTGATGCGGTCCTTTTCCGTGAGGATGTGATCCACTTTGGTGGTCCAAGTGTTCGTATTGAGCCCGGTCGTGGCGTTGCCGCCGAAGTTGTTCGCACCGGCAAGATTGCTGGCGGCCCGGTTGGGAAGCGGATACAGCGCCGCCAGTTTCGCGGCCACCGGATCGATGCGGCTGGCCGGAATCACATTGCCCGGAAACTGGGTCCGGATGACGTTGTTTGGATTCGCCGGATCGGGGCGCTGCGTGGCCGGGTCGTAGATTCTGACCAGAGCGCCCGCCGCGGTAAGCGTTGCCGAAAGATCGCCTCGCCTCTGAAGGTCCGTGGGGACGGTGGACAGCCGCACGACGCCGATGCGTTGCCGCTGCACTTCGATGTGGGAAAAAAAGAAGGTCCGGTTCTTGATGATCGGCCCGCCGGCAGCGCCTCCGAACATGTTCCAGCGCAGCGGGGGTTTCGAGGCCGAGAAAAAATTGCGCGCGTCGAAGACATCGTTGCGCACGTACTCGTAGGCCAACCCGGTGAACTTGTTGGTGCCGGATTTGGTGGTCATGGTGATGGCTCCGCCGCTGGTGTTGCCAATCTCGGCCGAATAGTTACTCTGGTGCACCATCATCTCCTGAACCGCTTCCACGGGCGGGTTGAAGAGCACCTGGGAAACTTCGAGCGCGATGTTCGATGCGTTCACCCCATCGAGAAACCACTGCTGCTGGTCGGCGCGACCACCGGCGATCACCACACGCGGGCGGATGACGTCGCCCTGGATGTACACCGAGTTCCCCATCATTCCCAGCAAATCCCCCACCCGGCGGCCATTCAGCGGCATATCGAGGATCGTTTTGTTCTCGATGAACTGGCCGATGGTCGCGTTTTCCGATTCGAGCATCGGAGGAGCGCCCGAAACCTGGATCGCTTCTGTAACCTGGCCTACGGTGAGCGTGATGTCCAGACGCACAGTGCGGCCCAGTTCCATAACGATGCCCGTCCGCGAGATGGTCTGGAAGCCGGCGCGCTCCACGTTCAATCTGTAACGTCCGGAAGGCAGCAGCGAAAAGGTGTACTCACCAGCTTCGTTTGATGTGGCGCTGTAGAGGACGCCGGTGTCTTCGCTCGTGAGCTTGAGCTCCACGCTCGGGACTCGCGCCCCCTGTGCATCGGAGGCGAGACCCGTGAGCGTCCCGCTGGAAACCTGCGCCCAGGCGCATGCGCCGAGCGTCAATGCCAGTGCGATGCTCTGCGCACCAGCCAGGAGGAGTTCTTGCAGTCTGAGAACCTGTCTCATTCAGTTGCCTCTTTCGGAGCCATTCAGCGAGGAGTCACTGTAATGCGTCTGACGGAATATACTACTTCGTCCTTCAGCAAGTCAATCGAAGAGAGATCTGTCTTTCCGCTGAACTCGGGCGGACGATAGCGTCTTTGCAGACGCGGAAGAACGGTACCGGAAGAGCTTAAAATCGGCGCCAAGGCGATCCATTTTGCGCGGCTGCTATCATTGTAGTGAACATGCCGCAGCTTGAAGGGTTGCCTGTAGTAGTAATCGTGGGCAGGCCTAACGTCGGAAAATCCACGCTTTTTAACGCGATCACGGGTCAGAGAAAAGCCATCGTTGGCGATGAACCGGGAATCACGCGCGACCGTAACCACAGCGACGCCGCCTATCGGGGGCACCGCTTTGAATTGATCGACACGGGTGGCATCATCACGAATGACGATGAGCTGATCCCGTCGAACATTCTCAAGCAGGCCCGGGTGGCGCTCGATATGGCCGCCCAGATCATCTTCCTGATCGACGGGCGTAGCGAGATCACTGGGGCGGACCGCGAACTGGCGAAGATGCTGCGCAAGCTCAACAAGCCCGTCACGCTGGCCGTCAACAAGATCGACGCCGAGGCGCGCGCGAACCTCGCGCACAACTTTCACGAACTCGGCTTCAAAGATCTGTTCCCCATCTCCGCCGAGCACCGCCATGGCATCGGCGAGATGATGGAGCACGTGACTGCGTCCTTCCCGGTCGAGGAAGAGAAACCGGAATCCGAGGAAGATGAGAAGTTCCAGGGCATCAAAGTAGCCATCATCGGACGCCCGAACGTGGGCAAGTCGACGCTGCTGAATGCGCTGGTGGGCGAGGAGCGCTGCATCGTCTCTCCCATCTCTGGCACGACGCGCGACGCCGTGGACGAAACATTGGAACGCGACGGCGTCAAATATGTCTTTGTCGACACGGCCGGCATCCGCCGCAAGGGCAAGACCAAGATGATGGCGGAGAAGCTCAGCGTCGTGATGGCGCGCCGCCAGATCCGCATGGCGCATGTCGTTGTGCTGGTGACCGACGCCGAAGAGGGCGTAACTGGCACGGACGCCACAGTGGCAGGCTATGCACACGAAGATGGCCGCGCTCTGATCATCTGCGTGAACAAGTGGGACATCAGCAAGCAGAAGAACCACACGATCGCGACCGAAGAGGTCCGCGACCAGTTCAAGTTTCTGGATTACGCGCCGGTGCTGTTCACCACAGCGAGCAAGGGAACGAACGTGGACAAGCTCTTCGGGCTGATCCGCGAAGCGTATGAATCCGCGTCGAAACGCGTTACGACGGGCGAGCTCAACCGCTTCGTCGAGAAGCTAAAGTTCGAGACCGACGTCAAGGTGAAGTACATCACGCAGGCCTCCATCCGCCCGCCGACGTTTGTCATGTTCACCGACAAGAAGAAACCCCTGCACTTCTCCGCCGAGCGGTTTCTAATCAACCAACTGCGTAAGCAGTTCGGCTTCAAGAGCACGCCGGTGGTGGTGAAGGTTAAGGTACCGGACTACAAACTGACGCGCTAGCTACAAGCTCAGATCCCATAGGCTGGGTGAGTTTTGCGAATCCAGACTTCGACGAGTCCGTTGAACTCATGCGCCTTTTCTATGAGTTCCAGCGCCTCAGTCTCTGTTGCTGCGTCCGTGAAGTCGTAGTCCACCTGATTCCGCTTACGGCGGCATGTGTCGAAATACGCGCATAGGTCGGCGGCTGATGGACCGATCGCGAGTTCCAGAGCCTCGAATGTCGTCAGATGGTGCCCGATCCCTGTGACCCGATATCCGGTGCACGCTAAGACCATCTTGGCCAGTTGGAGGACGGCGTTATAGGCTGTCGCGAAGCGCCGGTCCGCTGAGAGTTCCTCGATCGAAGCATCTTTGAGGTCTCGCTCAACGATGCCGCGAAGATCATGCAACTCTTCCGGACTCGTCCTGTGTGGCTTCACGCGTTGGGCGTCCAGCAAGTCTTTCCAACTGTTCTCCGGTCCCATGGATGAATAAGATCTCTCTCTGAAGCACAGTGTTCAAAAAGTGGTTGCCCTCTCTGACTTTTTTCGAGAATTCTCCGGCGGAGTAAACCGTTGGATTGACGGTTCTCCCCAGGTCCCGCTCGACCTTGCGCAGCAGCGGCGCAAGATCGGAGAGTTTGGCGGAGCCTATCACCATCAAATCGACATCGCTGTCGGAGCGCTCTTGTGAAGCTGCAACCGATCCGTAGACGAAAGCGACTTCAATGTTCTTGGCGAAGCATCGGAGCGCCTCACGAAGCGGATCGACTAGGGCGACGGTTTTGACGAGGAGTTGGCACAGATCCTGGAACACCGGACAGCTACGGTCGGCCTGGAAGTAGGCCCGGTTGCCATCCTTGCGCCTGGTAAGAATCCCGGCACGGACCAGAAGCGCCAACTCCCGCTGAATGCTGGAAGGC
Organism: Bryobacteraceae bacterium; assembly: GCA_963668605.1. Classification (GTDB taxonomy): domain Bacteria; phylum Acidobacteriota; class Terriglobia; order Bryobacterales; family Bryobacteraceae. Next base: position 5,748,376 of record OY764903.1, on the reverse strand, counting down.
ACAACCGAGAGGTGGCGTGCCAATTCGTGGAGATACCAGGAGCGGCCGGGTTGGAGCAACGTCGCGGTCATCACACGTTGCTTGGTGGGGCTGATCAGCGCATCCAGTGTGGCGGATCTACGCATTATACGTACAATTATACGCTTATTGCGTACGAACACCAAAACTCCATGGGCGTGGCAAACATGCGCCCGCCCGCGCTGGACGGGCGCATGGCACAACTTACGCTTTGGCTGTGGGTATCGCAACCACGGCCGGTTCGAGACCCGCCTTGGCCAGCGCCGCATACACCACGAAGCCCACGATAAAGCTGTAGACGACGGCGGGCTGCGTGTAGCCCTTTACGTCTTCAGGCAGCGGCAGGAACGGCAGAATGCCCACGATGAAGCCGATCGCCCAAGCGCCGTAGCCCGCCCAATTGATACCCTGGCGCGGTCCGGCCCATTTCTTGCCGGAAAGCACGTAGTCGGCTGCCATTGCGCCGCAGATCGGTCCGAAAGAAGCGCCGACGATGGAGAAAAATCCGATCAGGTCCGCCGCCATGCCCGTGATGGCAAGGATAATCGCGACCGTCATGGCGACCATCGTCGAACCCATGCGCGGCACGCCCGGTATCATTGTCGAAAAGCTATTGCTCGCGATGAAGGCGCAGACGCAGGACGCCGGGATGGAAGCGATAGTGAACAGGAAGAACATCGCAGGAGCGAGGAAGCCGCCCATCTTTGCGATGACCGCGTCGTAACTGAAACTGGCGAGCGCGGGATCGAGTCCGTGCGCACCGGCCACCGCGAGCAGCGGGAGGCCGCCCGCGAAGATCACTGCGACAACGATGCCGACGAGGCCGCCCAGACTGACGTCTTTCTCATCGCGGCTGTTCATGCCGAAGTCGGCTCCGGCTGCGCCGGCGGTGGCGAAGAAGCCGATCACCGCGGCGAGCAGCAGACTAAAGGCCGCCCACGGTTCGCTCTTGGCCGGTGTATAAAGCGCGATGCCGCCCCATGTGTTGTAAAGCACGACCAGCAGCACGACAGCGGGAATCATGTTCAGATACAGCGCGACGCGCGAGACATAGCCGATGCCCTTTACGCCAACGAAGGCCATAGTGTAGCCCCAGATAACCGCCACGATGGCGAAGCTGAGCGTGCCTGGGCCTTCGCTCGAACCGAATCCGGAGAGAATGAACTTGGTCGCGACAAAAGTTCCGACCGAGAACCAACCCACCTGCAGCAGGCCCATCAACAGACCCGGCATCAGGAAGCCACCCGTAGTTCCGAACGTCGAACTGCCGACCACGTAAAGCGGGTAGCCGGTCTTCATGCCGAGCATCGCTGGCACATAGTAGTAGAGCTTGTAGCACAGCAGGCCGGCTACGAGCAGGGCGAAGAGGCAGAGCCCGAGACCCGCGCGGCTAATCGTACCGTCCGCCAGATTCATGTAGAAAACAACCCACAGGAAGATGCCGGCATAAGTCGGCGCCGTGTTCTTGGACCAGGGCGCGCGGTTCGATGTGGGATTAGGTTTGGTTTTGGTGATGTAGTCAGGCAGCATGGTTGTAATTTTCCGTATAGGTCTGAAACGGGCACTAGTATACTACTTGAGCGCTTGTGCCGCGAGACGTTTTATCGTCTCATTGGAAGCAAGGCGCAGATCGGGAACCTGAATCGCGAGCAGGTCGCGCGGCTCGACTTTTCTTAGGCCCCCACCGTACACGCGAGACTGCTGCAGAGCGCTGGACTGCACCTCGGCGCTGTTCAGGCAGGCGGCGAGCGCAGCCGCGAAGTGCGCGCCGGCATTCCTCGGATAGAGGCAGTGGAACGTCGAGAGGTTGGCGACGCCAGCGCTATTGAGTACGAAGCGGAGGGTACCGCGGCTGAAGACGGCGGCCCAGATGGGCGCCGGCTCGCGGCGCTCCATCGTGTACCAGGGCTTGCGCGCGGCGAGCAGAAAGCGTTCGGGGAGTCCGCGCCGTACCCCTTCGTCAAGGTAAGCTTGTTCGCGCGCGTTGGGAGTGCGGCGCAGATCGAAGAGCAGGCAACGCCGGTTGCGAGCCAGCAACCGGTCGAAGTCCGCTTGCGAAAAGATCGCGCCGCGGGCGTCCTCGGCTTTTCCAATGCACGGGAGCAGGTTGCCTGGGCGAATTCCGTGCTCGCGTGCCTCGACGGGCGTGAGATGGAAGAAACTGTTCGCGCCGGTGGCGATGCCGCGCCGGCTGGTCGCGAGTTCCGAGAGCGGAACGAAACCGGGGCGTGGCTGCGGTGGGCCGTAGCGCAGAATAGCGTCCCACTTGGCTTCGGCGCTCATCGCGTCGCTGTCGAATGTGCGCACGAGTTCGGGTTGTGAGCCTTCGAGCGCCGCGCGAACCCGTTCCAGCGTGCAGTCCTCTTCGACGTAAACGGACTGAAATGTTCCAAGCCGAACAGCCGGCGATTCGACCAGCAGAATCGCCGCCGTGGTCAGCGCATCTTCAAACTGCTTTCCTGCATGAGAAAAATAGAGCAGCCAGCGCAACAATCCATTGGAGAGCAAATAGCGTTTGAGCGCGCCGCCAAAGTTGGCGTTCGTCCACTCGCCAGGCACGATGATCGCGGCGCGGCCGCCGGGTTTGAGACGCCGGCAGATCTCGATCACGAACAGCACATAGATGTTAGAGAGCCGCGAAAGCCGCACGCCGCCACGCCGGCTGAACTCATCGAAGATATCGAACGGGTAGTGGATGTCGTGGTGCCGCAGATAGGGCGGGTTTGCGAGGATTCCGTCGAACCGATCGGAATCTTTCCAGAGCAGGAAGTCCGTTCCGACGAAACGATCACGCCGGGTGTGCGGGAGCGAATGACGGCAGGCTTCTAGGGCGGCGGCGTCCACGTCAACCGCCGTGATACGCGCTGCGGGCGACAATTCCCGCAGTACGCGTGGAAAGATGCCGGGGCCGCAGGCGGGATCGAGCACTGTAGCCGGCGCAATCGCGGCGACCCATTCCGCCATTAGCCGCGCGATCGGTTGCGGCGTAAAGAACTGCGCGTAGCGCTTGCGATGTTCCAGCGGGACCGAGGCGCAATAGGACGCTTCGGGAGAATTGCGATCGAAGGCGGCGGGCAGAGTCTGCGCGGAAGGCTGATCAAATAGCGACGTGCTTTGCGACGCGAGTCCGAGGCGGTCGAGTTTCTGGCCTGGTCTGCCCATGGCTTATCGCGCGACGAAGAACTCGGCGCTGAGCAGGATCGTGCTTCGAATCTGTTGGGCCAGCGTTGCGTAAGAGAGCAGGTCCGCGGCCTGGCGCAGTGCGGCGGATGTCTCATGCGCAAGGTCGAGGCGGTAGTGATCGGCGCGCTCGCGGTAGGAGTAGCCGGCGTAGCGCATGACCTCTGGCCGCGCGTGTTCCAACATGGCGTCCCAGAAGCTGCGGCGCTGCAGCGTGCGGCGCTTCCCGGCTGCTTCCCTCGTGATCCCGATCTGTCCGGTAGCGCCGCGCAACACGATCCGAGTGCAGTTCTCCGCGCAGAAAGGACGCGCCGGATCGGGATCCGGCCACGCGGCAAGTGCACCGTCCAGATCACCGGCGACGACCTCAAAGCCGGTCCAACGGAAACGCGATGCGCCGACGACCAAGCTTCCGCGCTTCAGCAGTTCCTGGATCCGTACGGTGTCTTTGCCGGCCAGGCTGACGATCTGCTCCAGTAACTCCGCGAACTCCATCTCCTGCACTACTACGGGCGTAAGCGTGATGGACTCGGCGGCTTCCGAGCTGATCTTGACGCGAATTGAGTCTGGCGCTGGCATCCGTATCTCTTCGCTTGCATCCAGTTTAGACTATACCCAATCCACTTCTCCGGCAGCTGTGATGGACTTCGAAAACAACAGGAATTCTGTCGACCAACTGGTCCACATATACGAGGACGGCGCGTTCAACCGGCGCGAACTGATCCGGCGGCGTGCGATGCGTGGGGCAAGACGCTGGCCTGGTTCAATAAGCACCTGCGCAAGTGAAGCCTACGCGCGCCAGTTGATCCCGGCTCCGAGTGTCTTCTTCGCATAGTCGAGGCTGCGTTCCAAGTCGATCTTCTGTTGTTCCTTGAGCGCGGCCAGATATTCGGGAGGCTTGTTGCCGGGCACGTCGGCGATCACCATTGCACCGCTGAATGGCCGTCCGTGCTTGGCCAGATCCACGAAGCGGGCGAACTCGGAAGCCTTCGCCTTAGGAAACGGTTGCCAGAAATCCGCTTCGAGATACGGCAGCACCTGCGGCGGGCGCCCCGTAATGATCTCAAGCTGCATGGAGGCACTGGGGCAGAGCTTGCGGTGCAGTTCGACGAAGCGCTTCCAGTCTATGTTGCCGTCTCCGAGCGCAGTCCACTGTCCGACGGCGCCGCGCGGATGCTCATAGACGGCGGTGTCGCGCAGATGCGTGGTGACGGTGAGCGGCCCGAGTACTTCCATCGTAACGACAGGATCTTCGAGTACCCAGATGGGATTGCCGGCATCGAGGCAGGCCGCGACGTAATCCTTGCCCGCTTCTTCGATGAGGGTCTTCACTTCCCAGGCCTGCATATCGCCGGCGTGATTCTCAAGCGCTATTTTAACGCCCAGGTCGAGCGCGCGCGAGCGGGCGGACTTGAACACCTGGATCGTGGCTTCCATGTGCTTCTCAATCGGCGTATCGACGGTGCGATCGGCGCCGCTGCCCATGAAGCAGCGCAGCGATTTCGCGCCGACGGCGTGCGCAGCCTGCAAGCCTTGCGTCAGGTATTCGAGGGGCGTTCCGTTCTTCGGGCTCCAGGCCTTCGAGGTAGGGCAGACGCAGCCCGTGCCTGCATCAATGGTGATGTTAAGTTCGCGCGCTTTGTCTCTCACCTTGGCGAGATGCGCGGGTTCGAGGCTCTCAAAGTCGCCGATGCTCGAAATCTGGATCGTATCGAGCTTGAGCTTGCCCGAATATTCGAGGTGCTGCATGGCCTTCCAGCGCCAGGCGCGCAGCGAGTATGTGTCGTAGCCGAGGCGAATGCCCGTGGGCGCAGCGTTCGCGGCAGAGACGGAAGCAAGAGCGGGCGCGCCCGCGGCGGTTTGAAGAAAAGTGCGTCGCAACATGATGAGATTCCTTCAGTCATCGTACAATACGGCGGTGAGCGTAACTCCACTCGCAGAACTTCTCGCCGCGGAGATCCGCACCGGCGGTCCGATCCCGTTCAGCCGCTACATGCGAACGGCACTCTATCATCCGGAACACGGCTACTATCGCAGGCAGCACGATCCCTTCGGCAAGGCGGGTGATTTCTACACCGCCGAGCAGTTGCAGCCGGCCTTCGGTTTGCTGATGCGGGAGTACGTGCGCGGCCTGCGCGAGAATCTGGGCGCGCCCGACGGCTTCACGCTGGTCGAGATGGGCGCGGGCCGCGAGGAGATGGGCGTGTTCTTCCGCGAGTTCGGCTACATACCCGTCGATGTGGATCGCGGTGCGCTGCCGCGGCGCTTCCAAGGCGTGCTCTTCGCCAACGAGTTTTTCGATGCGCTGCCGGTCGATGTGGCGGTACGGCGCGGCGCTGGCTATCGCGAAATGCGCGTCGATTGCCGCGACGGCGCTTTCTGCTGGAGCGAGGGCGAGGCCGTCGACGCGCAGGCAGCCGGCCATCTGGCGACATACGGCGGCGATGCCCAGGAAGGCGATCTCCGCGAGTTGAACTTCGATACGTTGCGTTCGTTGGATGAGATCGCGCGGAGCATGGAGAGCGGCTATCTGTTAGTGATCGACTACGGCTACACCACGCGCGAACTCGTGCGCTTTCCGCAGGGAACGCTGATGAGCTACCAACGGCACACGGCTTCCGAAGATGTGCTCTGCGATCCGGGCAGCCGGGACATCACCGCACACGTGGATTTCAGCGCGTTGGAAGCGCACACCGCGATGCACGGTTTTAAGAAGGTCCGTTTCGAACCGCTCGCGCTGGCGTTGATGCGCGCCGGTGAGAAGGATAACTTCGCTGCTGTGCTGGAAGGCGCGGACGAAGCGCAGCGGCTGCGCGCGCGGCTGCAATTGAAGACGCTGCTGTATGGGATGGGGGAGACGTTCCGGACGCTGCTGCTTGCCCGATAACATGAAAACGGCCCCGATTGCTCGGGGCCGATGATTTGTGTTTGTTGCTGCGGCCCGGGTTGGGCCGGGGGACAGTTACTTCTTGCCCTTCTTGGCCGGCGCCTTTTTCTTGGCCGGAGCCTTGGCAGCTTTCTTGGTTGCGTTCTTCATCGATTGATTCTCCCTAAACATCAAAATTTGCGATCTATAAAGATCGCAGTGTGATCCATATATAAATTGGATTGGAATGGATGTCAAGAAAAAAGTGAACAGGCGAAGCGCGTGTGAGTTTATGATGGAGTCGTTGAACGCGATAAAACAATCGGTGCGAGAATTGTTTTGATGCTGAAGCGGCCACATTTCACGTTTTTCGTCGTCGTCGCAACCGCGCTGCTGCTGTTGACGGGCGGTTGCGCGAAGAAAAAAAAAGTTGCCGTGCCGAAGCCTCCGCGCATCGGGTACACCGAGAAAGGCATCGCGAGTTGGTACGGGATTCCGTATCACGGAAGGCGTTCAGCGAACGGCGAAGTCTACGACATGGAGAAGCTCACCGCGGCGCATCGCACGTTTCCCTTCGATACGTGGGTGCGCGTTCATGATCTCGACAACGGCAAGCAGATCGACGTGCGCATCACAGACCGCGGCCCTTTTGTGAAGGGACGCATCATCGACCTGTCGAAAGCGGCAGCGCGAAACATCGAGATGCTCGGGCCGGGGCTCGCGAAGGTGCGTATCGAAGTCATCCGCGCTCCCGTGCATCCAGCCGCCGAAGCGAACCTCTTCGCTGTTCAGGTGGGCGCCTTCTCCGATCGCAAGCGCGCCGAAGCGATCCGCAAGACCATGGGACGCAAGTACGGCTCGGCCAGATTGGTCCAACGCGACGGAGAGCGAACCATGTGGCGCGTGTTGGTTGGATCGGAGCCGGACGAGGAATCGGCCGCTCAACTGGCCGAACGATTGAAGAACGAGGAGCCGTCGGCCTTCGTCGTGCGCCTCGATGCCGAACAGCGCTAGCGGGCGCAGGGCAGCCGCAGATCCGCCCACCACCTACCCCACTTTGCGGGTATGAATACCCGTAAGAGACCTACGTCAACCGCCTTTTGCGGTCTTGTTTGCGATCAAAATCACCAGTAGAGTTTATGTGAGGATAACGCACTACCATGACAGGGACCAGACCAGCGAACCCAGTAGAGTCCCTGCCAGGGAGCGTAACAACATGTTAATGAGCACGGCACAGGTCGCGGGAATGCCCGAGGGCATCGAGCAGGCGCCGGTTTTGGTGGGGCAATCCTCCCGGACACGCCAGGTTTTGCGTCTGGTGGCGAAATTGGGCAAGTGCAAGTGGCCTGTACTGCTGCTGGGCGAGACCGGCACCGGCAAAGAAGTGGTGGCGCACGCGATCCACAACGTGGATACGCCGGATGCGCCGTTCGTGACCATCGACTGCTCCTCCATGGTGGGGCCGCTGATGGAGAGCGAGTTGTTCGGACACGTCAAGGGATCGTTCGCCGGCGCGGTGAGCACAAAGATCGGCCTGATTGAAGCGGCCAACGGCGGTACTGCATTCTTCGATGAAATCGGAGAACTCCCGCTCGACCTACAGGCGAAACTCCTTCGCGTCTTACAGCAGAAGGAGTTCCGCCCGGTCGGCGCTTTGAACACGCGCAAGTCCGATTTCCGCATCATCGCCGCGACGAATCGCGACCTGGCACAGGAAGTGGAGCGCGGCACCTTTCGCCGCGACCTGTACTACCGTCTGAACGTAGTCAACGTCCGGTTGTCCCCGTTGCGTGAACGCAAAGAGGACATCCCCCTGCTGATCGCGCACTTCATGAAGCGCTATGGGCACAACCACACGCTGACGCAGGAATCTTTGCAGGCCATGCTCGATTACGAATGGCCGGGCAATGTGCGCGAGTTGGAAAACTGCATCCAGCACATGGTGGCGCTCAATTCCGGTCCGCTGATCCAAACGGGCGGACTGCCCTCCACAATTCAGAACCACATCGCGGCCACGCGCTCAATGTGTTTCTCGATGGCCGCGGGTGCGCAGGCCTCCGCTACGCCACAACCTGCAAGCTTGCAGGTTATGGAACGTCCCGCCGCCTCGCAAATGCTCCATCCCGTCGTGCCGCTGGCCGAAGTGGAGAAGCGTGCGATTTTGAACGCCATGGAATACACCAAGGGCGACCGCGTGATGTCATCGCATCTGCTCGGCATCGGGCGCACGACGCTCTACCGCAAGCTCAAAGAGTACGGACTCGTCTGAGAGCTTTCCTCCGGGAGCGCCACTAACTCAATGGCACTCCCGCATGGAAGAAAAGCTCATCAAACTGCTGCTGGTCGAACCGGACCCCGACAGCGCAATGTTTCTGAAGGAAGCCCTGATGGAGGTTGAGGAGCGGCAGTTCGGCCGCCCTTGGAGCCCGCTCTTTCAACTGGTCCACGTCGAGCGGCTCAGCGATGCGCTGGAAGTGCTGGCGGATGAGCATTTCGACGTGGCTCTGCTCGACGTCGTGCTACCCGACAGCCACTCCCTGCACGCCTACCTGCGCTTGCGCGAACTGGCGCCGGAGATGTCGATTCTGATGTTGGCGGACGAGGACGACGAGGCGTTGGCAGTCAGCGCCTTGCGTGAAGGCGCCCAGGATTATCTTGTGAAGCGGGAATTGGACTGCGTGCCGCTGGCGCGATCCCTGCGGCATGCCCTCGAGCGGCAGCGTCTCGCGGCGGCGGCCAAGTGCGACAGCGTGCGCGATGGCGAGACGGGGCTTTACAACCAAGGCGCGTTTCAACGACTGGCGCGGCGCGATTTCGAACTTGCGCGGCGGCTGGGCTGCGATCTCGACGTAGTCGTAGTCTCGCTCGACGGACTGGATCGTATTCAGGTAGCCTATGGGCGCGCCGAACGGCGTCTCGTGGTCATTGAAGCGGCCGAGATAGTCCGTAATATATGCGCTGACGTCGAACTGGCGGGCCGGATCGACGAAGAGCGCCTCGCGGTGGCGGCCCTGAGCTCCGCTTCGGCGAGCCTCCGGATTGTGCGGCAACTGCGCGCGGCCTTTCGTGAATTGGCCGTGAAGCGCGGTGGACGCTATCGGCCGGAAGTGATCTTCGGGTCGGCGTCGCTGCGCGAAAGCGGCGTGCAACATTGGGAAGATCTGCTTCTGGCCGCCGAGAGCGCGCGAACGGGCGCTGCACTCACCGTCGTCGCGTGAGCCGCTGTGCGAGAATGGGCGCTTGAGGATCGCACTCGACGCCACGTACAGCATTGGAGGCGCGCTTTCCGGAGTCGGCAACTATTGCCGTGAGATCCTCCGTGGTGTTGCGGCCGCACACACCGAAGCCAACTTCACGTTCTGTTACCGCCCGCATCGCTTTATTGAATCATTTCAGGAGACGCTGCCCGCCAATGCGCGGCGGCGGCTGTTGCTGGAAGAGTTTCCGGCCTTTTCCGCCGATCTTCTGCATGGCCTCAACCAGCGTCTGCCGCGACGGCGCATGAAACGCAGCGTGTGCACATTTCACGACCTGTTTGTGATGACCAGCGACTATTCGACGCTCGAATTCCGCGAGCGTTTCACACGACTGGCGCGCGAGGCGGCCGCTCGCGCCGACCTGATCATCGCCGTTTCGTCCTTTACGGCACATCAAGTGGAAGCGTTGCTCGGCGTGGAACCGGCGCGCCTACGCGTCGTACATCACGGTGTTCACCCGCCGGCCAATGCTCCCGACGAAGCACTCCGCGAGAACATTATCCTGCACGTCGGCGCGCTGCAACGCCGCAAGAACGTCACGCGTCTGATTTCGGCCTTCGAGCAAGTGCCCGGCGACTGGCGTCTGGTGCTGGCCGGCGGCGCGGGATATGAGGCGGGAGAGATCCGCAAGTGCATCCATGCCAGCCCCGCGGCTGCCCGCATCGAGGAACTCGGTTTCGTCTCTCAGGAGTCGCTGCACAGGTTGTACGCCAAGGCGCGCATCCTTGCATTCCCATCGCTCGACGAGGGCTTCGGTATTCCGGTGCTCGAGGCGATGGCTTGGGGGGTGCCGGTGTTGACGTCGAACCGCTCCGCACTGCCGGAAGCCGCTGGAGACGCTGCGCTGCTGGTAGATCCACTTGACGGTGAGGCTATCGCCGGAAATTTGCGAAGGCTCGCGTGCGATACGGGCTTGAGGGTGGAACTGGCGGCGAAAGGCAAGCGCAGAGCGGAGGATTTCACCTGGCCGCAGGCGGTCGAAAAAACGTGGTCGGTCTATTCTGAATTGCTGGCGTGAACTACCGGCGCAAGCCTATTAGTTGCCGTCGTCTTCAGACGAAATCTTCAACGCGCGCAGAAACTTGTGGTCCTGTGAGGTCCACTTAACTGTGCCGGCGGACTCGAACTTGCGCCGAGACGGAGGCTCTGAGTGTTCTTCGATCTCGATCTCGGCTTCGCCCAGGAACTCGTCATCCTCGTCGTCCTCGGCGTTCTCTTCACGTTTATTGAAACCGATGGTAGCTTCCAGGACAAGGAAGACGTCGTAGCCAGCGCGTTTGATTTCGCCGATGGCGGCGGCAATTCGATCAGACTCGGAGAGCGATTCGTTAATCGCGGTACCGAGTTCCTGCATCAGATTCCGTAGTCGATCTTCCACAGCAAGCCCCTTTCCTGGGCTATTCCCAGAATATCACTCACTCGAATGGATGTTTCCAGGACGACACTCGTTTCAGACATTTATGAACCTAAATCTGTCCGGGCCGGCGGATCCGCACCTGGGCCGCTCCGAATGGATTCGAACGGACGGATTTTGCACAATTTGTGCGGACACTGCCGGTTGCACCTCACATCTCCTTATCGGCAGCAGCGCGGTTCGCGAACAGGGCGGTACAGGATTTTCTGGGATACATTGAAGGCATGCTGATGTCGCTCACCATGGCCCGGATCGTTCTGGGCGTTCTTGCTGTCGGATTCGCATTTCTGGCCGGACGCGCGGGCTGGCGCGTCTATAACGGTACGGCGCGAATGTCGCGCGCCGTTGGGTGGAGTTTCCGCACGCTGGCGGCACTGTTGGGTACGCTATGGTCGGGAAGGACGGATCGCATCTCAGCCACCGTACTCGCGCTGTCGCTGGGCGCGGCCGCTCTCGGTGCATATCTGGAATCGCGTCCGCGAAAAGAACCCGAAGATTTCAGCTCGCAGATCGTGCCGAAGGACTAGCTCCACGGCCGGTAGCGCGCACCGTCAGCAGCGCCAACAGGTACAGGCAGCCGCCGAGCAGAAGTGTCGCGCGCAGTCCGATGTAGATAGCAAAGAAGATGGCGCTGGCGGAACCGAGCACGCTCGATGCGGCGTTCAAAGACCAGGCCCAGCGCACGGATGGCTTGTGGAAGGCTTCCAGGCGCGTCAATCCGGTGGGGAAGGGCATGCCCATCAGGAAACCGGCCGGCGCGATCAGTAAAGCCGTGATCGCCATCTTCAAGGCCAGCGGCAGACCGACACCCGCGCTGGTGAGCGGCGCGGAGACTGCGGCCAGCAGCGCCACAAGCGCGGCCACGCCGGCGAGAGCGAATTGCAGATGGCGGTCCGAGCCGCCCAGAATGCGCCGGCTGAAGAAGCTGCCTATCCCGCTCGAAAGCAGCATCGAAAAGACGATCACCGTGAGAGCATACGTCGGGTGGCCTAGAAAGAGCACAAACTTCTGGATCAGAGCGACCTGGACCAGAATGTAGCCGGCGCCGATGCAGACGAAATAAGCCAGAAATCGCAGCACGCCCGCTTCGCGTGGCAGGCGTGTCCGCAATATGAGCGGCGGCATGGCCAGAATCACGACAGTGGCGAACAGGCTGACCACCATCAGGCTGTAAAGCAGCGGCACGGCGCGATTGATCTTATAGTCCGCGCTGCCCTGAAACGATTCCCGCAGGAAGTTCATCAGGTCGCGCGGCTGGACCGTGTAAAAGAAGAACGGACGGTCGTCGCTGACCGGCGAAACGTCGTAGCGGTAACCCTGGATGAATTGCGTGGGATCGGGGGCTTCGAGCAGTTGCGAGAACGGGTTGTTGACGCCCGCACCGGGCAGATACACCGGCTCCATGCGGCCGTCGGCGATGACGCGCCGAGCCTGTACGATGTCCGCGTCTGTAAACGGTTTGCGCGAAATCAGCACGGTATCCATCGCGCCCCAGGCGGCGATCTTCTGCGCGTCCTCACGGACGACGATGACGTGCCGCGCGGCGTCCTTTTCGCCCAGCCGGTCGAAGGCGGCGCGCGCCAGCGAAAGCAGGCGCAGCGATTCACGCGGCGGATCGAAACCCCAACGCGTAAAGGCCAGCACGCCGTCGTCCGTCAGGTGCGAAAGGTAATCATAGAAGGCATCACTGGTATAGAGGTTGTTTTCCGACAGGGCGAAAGCCCCTGCGGCGGTCGAGGCCCAAGTATCGACGAGCGTGGCCTGGATCACCTGATATTTTTCCTGGCTGCGGCGGACAAAGCTGCGTCCGTCCTCGACGACGATACGCACGTCCGGGCGGGCGTAGAGGTTGCGGCTCAGCGCCGGGAACCTCTCCTGCATGATGGTCCGCGCGATGATCGGGTTGATCTCCACGCCGGTGATGTCGCGGCTGCCCGAGGCAAGCGCGCGTGTGACATCCCATCCGCCGCCGGGGCCGATGATCAGGGCTTTGGCGCCGGGACGCATCGCGTAAGCGAAGCCCGGACCCTGGCGCAGCAGGCTCTGGCGCTCCGCTGGTTGCAGATGATCGATGTCGAAGCTTGCGATGCCAGTGGCCGCATCGGCGTCAATCACGATGCTGAGCATGTTGGAGCCCGGCTCCTGCGTGATGGCGATGCGCGAGAAGCTGTTCCACTTCACGAAGCTCTCGCTGGGCAGTTGGCCGCCCTTGGCATAGCGCACGTCGATCAGCGGCTTTTTCATGTTCGCGGCGACCAGCGTGACGAACAGAAGCGCGAGGCCGACGCTGATCGCGCGCCCCATCGCGCGGCGGTCAAGGTTGTGCCAGATGGCGGCGGCCACGGCGAAGAGCGCCGCCGCGATAATCATGGTGTTCGGGCCGCCAAATGAGTTGAGAAACGGAATCAGCAGCAGGCATCCGGCGGAAGCGCCAATCAGATCGAAGAAATAGACGCGTTCCACGCGTTCGATCGTCTCGCCGATCGCCAGCGACACGATCGCACCAGCGAGAAAAAACGGCAGCGCACTGGCGAAGTAGACGAGGCCAAGCGAGACGTTATTCAACTCGCCCTTGCGGGTCAGGATAAAGACGAGCGAAACGACAACCACGATGCTGTTGACCGCCGAGAGCTTGCCGAGCTTGCTGAATAGTGCGTCCGGCCAGCCCGCTACCACATACGAGAAAACGCCCCCCGCGCCGAGCCCGAACAAGGCGATCGAGATGGCGAGAAATGCGAAATGGTAGTAGAAAACGACGGAGAAAATCCGTGTCAGGGACAGCTCCAGGACCAGTGTGGCCAAAGTGGTAAGCGCGACGCCGAGATAGATCTGGGGCCAGCGGTGCGTCACCGCGCCTGTGGATGAAGAGATGCGAGACAAGTACTATGGTAGCGTCAAACGCACGGCAGCCGGAGGCGTACGCGCCTTCGCCGGCTGCCGTTGCTCTTCCCTCATCTTCATAGACGGGCGTCGCTCGCGCAGCGTTTCCGATGTTCGGAGGGCGGTCCTCCTGGACCGCGGCTGACGCCCTCGTCAGCCTTGTTTCGGGCATCGAAAAGATCCGCTGAAAACCGGACCAGGGATCGGGTCGAGTGCCGAGGATTGCGCCCCGGCACCCTCCCACACCACCGGACGTGCGGTTTTCCGCATCCGGCGGTTGAACCCGGCGACGTTACTGCGTGGCAAGATCCGATGGAAACAGGAAGCCGTACCTTCGTAAAACCGATTTGCTCAGTGCGTTTTGCAGCACGGGTTCTTTGGCCACTGCCCAAGCGCCGCGGCTACTGCCCGCGACACCAAGATCGCGACCGCTGATCCCCAGTCGACGCAACCGTCGAAGCCGGCCTCGTCGGTCGTGCCATCTCAACCAGAAGCATTTCCGGATGTGCCTGCGCCCCCAAGCTTCCAGGTCCCGCAGTGGCCTCCGTACTTCGGCCAGTTGGAAGTAACCCCACCAGCCTCGCACGTACCGGCCCCACTCATCGCGCAGTTGGTTGCTGCTGCGACTGCGGCGGCCATCCCACATCTGCCTCACCTTTGCCTTGAGTCGCTCCAGGCTTTCCGGTGCGATTCCGATCCGCTTCTTGCGATCCAGTCGAAAGCCCAGAAACTTGCGTTCCCAGACCCTCCCCGTTCCGCTCTTGGCGGTGTTCACCTGCAAGCGCAGATGCTTCTCGATCCAGCCCTGTACCGAAGCCAGCGTCCGTTCCGCCGCCGCTTGACTGCCTACGTAGATATTGCAGTCATCCGCATACCGGCAGAATCGGTGCCCTCTTCGTTCCAGTTCCTTGTCGAGCGCATCCAGATAGATATTGGCCAGCAGCGGAGACAGCGGCCCGCCTTGCGGCGTGCCCTCCTCACTGGCTTCCACCAACCCGTCCACCATCGCTCCCCGCCGCAGGAATTTCCCAATCAAATGCAACACCCGTTTGTCCCGGATCACTGGCGCGACCCGGCCCATAAGAATGTCGTGATTGACGTGGTCGAAGAACTTCGTGATGTCTAGATCCACCACCCAGTCCTTCCCTCCCTGCGCATATTGCTGTGCGGCTCGCACGGCGTCCTGTGCGCTGCGCCCCGGCCGGAATCCGTAACTGTGCCCGCTGAATTGCGGATCGAAGACCGGTGTCAGCACTTGCAATAACAACTGCTGTATGAACCGGTCCTGTACCGTCGGGATGCCCAGTGTCCGCGTGCCCCCGCTTGGCTTCGGTATCTCTACCCGCCTCACGGGGCTTGGAACGTAGGTCCCCTTCAGGAGTTTGTCTTTGAGGATCCACCAGTTTGCCTTCAGGTGCGGTCCCAGTTGGGCCGTAGTCATCCGATCAATGCCAGCCGCGCCCTGGTTGCGTTTTACCGCCTTCAGGGCGGACTCGCAATTCTCGTCCGCCACGACCGTTTCCATCAAAGTCTCGTACATTGCTCTCCGTCGAAAGGTTCGCGAAGCCCAGCATGGTCTCTCCGCAGTAGGTTCCCGGCGGCTGCACCGCCTCTTCCTCCCGCACTCACGAGTTGGCTACCGTAGTTGTTGCGCTCGTGATTCGAGTCCTCATATTTCGCCGCTCTTCAGTTCCTTCTCTAGCTCCGTTCCTTGGTTCTTCGGCCCTTCGCTCCACCGCCGTTACGCGGCTTCTCGGCTACTACGGCCTCTGCTGACTTCTCTCCCGCTCTCGCCGGAGAGATCTCCCCAGGTAAGGTGCAAAATCTGTCCCCTCGCGCCGACTGGCTCTACCTGATGCGTCTTGATGACCTTTGGGCTTCGCTGTTCAACGCCAACTTGCCGCCCGCACCCGGCCTCACTGCCAGTTCGTGTTCCTACGGTCGAAGGTTTGCTACGCGCTGCTTTCAGCTTCGCCTCGCGGCTACGCCTTGCGTTTCGCTACGGTTGCCGTCATCGGCTCCGATTGGCTCCTTTCATCCAATTAGATTCTGCCCATGCTGGGCACACGTCCGGTGCGGACGAAGGCGTCCGCCCCCCAAAGGTTGATGTGGCGAACTTCCAACTCAGGACAACATAACTTTAATACTTCGGCACGCTGGGGTCGACCTTGTCGCTCCAGGCCAGGATGCCGCCCTTCATGTTGCGTACTCGGGTGAAGCCCGATTGGCGCAGAAGGTCGACGGCCTTGGCGCTGCGCATACCACTCTTGCAGTGCGCCACAATTTCGTCGGTGGGATTGAGTTCTTGAAGCCGTTTGGGCAGCTCGCCGAGCGGGATCAGCCGGGCGGTCGGGATGCTGCAAATCTGGTTTTCAAAAACCTCACGGACGTCGATGAGAACGAATGTCTCGCCACGATCGATCTTCGCTTTCACTTCCAGCGGATCGATGTCGCCTTCCAGCACTGCATTCACGGGTTGCTCCTTAGGTACGCCACAGAATTGGTGATAGTCGATGAGTTCAGTGATCGTGCGGTGTTCACCGCAGATCGGGCACTCGGGGTTCTTGCGCAGCTTCAATTCGCGGAAGCGCATCGCCAGTGCGTCGTACAGCATCAGGCGGCCCACAAGAGGTTCGCCGATGCCAAGAATCAGCTTGACGGCTTCCGTCGCTTGCACCAGACCGATGATGCCCGGCAGAATTCCCAGCACGCCGCCCTCGGCGCAACTCGGCACAAGGCCGGGAGGCGGCGGCTCCGGATACAGGCAGCGATAGCATGGACCGCCTTCGTAGGCGAACACGCTGGCCTGCCCTTCAAAGCGGAAGATTGAGCCATATACGTTGGGCTTGCCCAACAGTACACAGGCGTCGTTGACCAGATAGCGCGTCGGAAAATTGTCGGTCCCATCGATGACGAGATCGTAGGCCCGCACAATCTCCAGCGCGTTCTCGCTTGTCAGCGCGACTTCGTGCTTCACGATCTCGACATTGGGGTTGATGTCCGCCATCCGGTCGGCAGCCGAATCGAGTTTCTTGCGCCCTACGTCCTTCGTGCCGTGGATCACCTGGCGGTGCAGGTTGGTGTGGTCGACGACGTCAAAATCGACTATGCCGATGCGTCCGATGCCGGCGGCCGCGAGATACAGCCCGAGCGGCGCGCCGAGTCCGCCGGCGCCCACCAACAGGACGCTCGCGTTCTTCAGCTTGAGCTGCCCCTCCATGCCGACTTCGGGCATGATCAAATGGCGGCTGTAGCGCAGAATCTCCTCGTTGGTAAGCACGGCCGCGCGCTCTGGCGCTTCAACGGGCACGGGAACCTCCCGCGATGCTGGGAACGATGGTCAACGTGTCGCCGTCGCTCAGCGGCGCCGAATCCTTGCCGAGATAGCGGATGTCTTCGTCGTTCAGATAGACGTTTACGAAGCTGCGCAACTTGCCTTCGTCGCTATACAGATGGCGGCGCAATTCCTGGTAGCGGCCAGTGAGCGCGCCCAGCGCTTCGCCGACGGTTGCTCCGGTGACTTCAACCGAGTCTTGCTTGTCGACATATTGCCGCAGCGGGGTTGGGATCAAAATCTTCGTCATTCTGCTTCTACCTTCATTTCTTCCTGGATTGCCTCGGTCTGCTCCGTGTTGGGCAGCCAGCTATTGGAGTGGTCGTATTCGCCCTGGCGGATCGAGATCACCACGAACGAGTACCACGGACATGAGTTCTTCAAATCCGTCGCCGAGAAGTAGGCATCGCAATCGGGGTGCGAGTGAAAGATGCCCACAAGGTCCATGCCATGCGTGCGCGCTTCGCGGTCGGCGCGCAACAGGTCCTCCGGGCGCAATTCATAGCGATCGGCTTGCGGCCCCGCGAAAGCGTTCTTCAACGGCACGGCCAGAACCACGCGCTTGCTCCCGTCATCGGAAACACCGAGCATCGCGCCGCAGCATTCGTTCGGATATGTAGCCCGGGCATGTTGTACCATCACGTCCCAGGCCGTTCGCTTAATCTGGATCATTCCAAAAATCTTCGCTTAGATATTTTTCGGCCCCATCGCACAACACGGTCACGATCATTCCTGCTTCGCCTCGCTCCGCCATCTCGCGCGCGAGTGCGCAAGCGGCCACGACATTCGCCCCCGAGGAGAGCCCGACCAGCAGTCCTTCCTCGCGCGCCAGGCGGCGCACCATGCGGTAGGCCTCCTCGGTTTCGAGCCAGACGTTGCCGTCGGCAAGCGCGGGATCGTAAATCGCCGGCACAATCGCCGTGGGCATGTGCTTCAGCCCTTCCAGGCCGTGAAAGCCCGACGACGGCTGCGCGGAAATGCAGCGCACGCCGGGCAGATCGCGCTTCAAGCGCCGAGTCGTACCCATAAACGTGCCGCTGGTTCCCATCGCCGCGACGAAATGCGTCACGCGGCGTTCGGTCTGGCGCAGGATCTCGACGGCGGTGGTTTCAAAATGCGCTTTCCAGTTCGCCGGATTGGAGTACTGGTCGGCGTAGAAATACAGGTCGGGATCGGCCTCATAGACCTGCTTGACTTTGCGGATGGCGCCGTCGGAGCCTTCCGCCGGATCGGTGAAAATTATCTCCGCGCCATACGCCTTCAGCATCCTCTTGCGCTCGATCGAAGCATTTTCGGGCATGCACAGCCGCACCTTGTAGCCTCGCGCAGCCCCGATCATGGCGTAGGCGATGCCCGTGTTGCCGCTGGTGGCGTCGAGAATCACGCGGCCCGCCACGAGGCGTCCGGTGCGTTCTCCATCGAGGATCATGTTGAGCGCCGGACGGTCTTTAACCGAGCCTCCCGGGTTGAAAAACTCCGCCTTGGCGTGGATCTCGACGCCCGGAAAGGCCGCCGACACGCGCTCCAGGAACACCAGCGGCGTGTTGCCGATATGCGCCAGCACGGAGCGGGAGCCGCCTGGAGACGATTTCGGTAATGGGAACGCCGGTAGCATCACTGTTCTTATTGTATGAATCACCCCAATCTCTGTCAAGATGGTGGTGATTGTTTTGCCTCTCGTTAACTAAGTAGACACTTTGGTACTGCCGCAAGTCGCAAGAATCCTGGTGTGACGCGCACACAAGCGGCGGCAAATCGCCCAGCCCGCCAGCGCCACCGCCGAGGGTGTGAACGAGGGCTTCCCTCCGTGGCTAGAGTGTAGTACTTTTCAAACGGAGGGTCACATGATTGCCGCTTCGCAGTTACGCTCCGGAATGGCCATCCTGTTCGAGGGCCAGCCCTACAAGATCATCGCCGCCGACTACCACCCCGGCCAAGGCAAAATGGGAGGCGCCACACACGCCCGCCTGCTGAACCTCTCGACTGGCACTTTCTGGGAACATAGCTTCCGCTCCGAACTCAAACTCGACGAACTCCCCCTCGAAAAACGCCCTCTCGGCTTCCTCTACCGCGACGGCGACGAATGCAACTTCATGGACCCCTCCAACTACGAGCAGGTCGACATCCCTGCCACCCTCATCGGACCTCAGGCCGCCTTCCTCCAACCCGAAATGCGCGTCTCCGTCGAGTTCCTCGACGACCGCCCCGTCGCCGTCCAGATGCCCGACGTCCTCGAAGTCAATATCGCGGACACAGCCCCGCCGCTCCACAACCAGCAGGACAGCACCTGGAAATCCGCGAAGCTCGAAGGCGGCGTCACCATCATGGTCCCTCAGTTCATCAAAACCGGAGACACCATCCGCCTCGACCTTCAATCCCTCAAATACATGGACCGCGCCAAGGCCGTGCAAAAAGGGGACTCCCATGATAAGTAGCTGGCAATAGGGAACACACCCGCTTGCCAGGCAATTTCAGAGATCCGGGACGAATCGAGACGCCCGCGCTCAGATGTTTCGACGGTTTTGTTAACGGATCGGAACACAGTAAACCTCAATTCCGTGTGAAATACGCAATCCAGCCAAAGTGTCATAGCTCTGCTGCTTTGGGCAATATGGCGAACCGCTGGTGGTCTGCGGCCTGCAGAATGACGGTTTTTCGCAACCATGTGGGGTAGGCTTCAGCCTGCCGTTTCGGCACTCGTACCGACACCGCGACGTCGAGATGAGTCTCGACGCGGCACGCATGAGTGCGCGCGCCACGAATGTCGATTACGTGAACACTAATGGTTTAATGTCTTGCCGCACTAAGCGCCCCACCATTTCCATATCAAACAGCGCCTCCCGCACCTGCGTAAACTTGCACAGATACTCCTGCTCGAACCACAAGCGTCCCTGCGTACGCCGCTCCTCTTCCAGAAACTCCTTGGGAATGCGCGGGCACTCCAGTGCGGTTACGCTGACGCGCTCCCACTGCGCGCCGCCATTGTGCCACTCGTCATGAAAGAAGCCGCGCTTGCCATGTGGAGTGCTCATCAGCCAGAGCCGCCCCTTGCCCACGGCGAGCATAGGACGCACGGCCTTGTAGAGTTCGTCGGGCACGCGCGCGGCCTCATCAATCAGCATCAACCCGACGCGTGAATACCCGCGCACCGTATCCTCCTTCGCGGGCACGCCGACGATGCGCGAATGATTCGGAAACGAGAGCGAGTGATCGTTGTTGCCATCGCCGCGCGGCTTGAGACCGAGTTCCAACGCGAAGGTTTTCGCTTTGCGCACAAATTCGCCGCTCTGGCGCTCGCAGGGAGCCACTACCAGCGTCAGACTGCGCGGAGTAAACAGCGCATGATGCAGCGCCATTGCCGCCGTGACCGTCGATTTACCCCATTGGCGCGTACATAGTAAGATTCCGCGCTTGGACTCGCTGCGCAGCACGCGCGCCTGGACTTCATCGGGTTCGAAGTTCAGGTGAGTGCGAGCCCACTCGACGATGTCGTTGGATTCCGGGCGCGAGTTCCTCCGCAGCGTCTTTGCATGTCTTGTGAATTTCATTGCGTCATTCGCCATTCAGGTACTGGGGGGCATTGATGGAGTGGGGGAATGAGTCATTGTGAAAGGGCGATCGGGTGATCGGGGAGTCGGGCGATTGGTTCGTGTTGGGTTCGTTTTCTTGTTTTTCGGGGGTGGTGAGTATTGGGGCGTTGATTACAGGGGCGTTTCGTATTGAGTCATTGGGCGGTTGAGCGATTGAATCATTGGATGGAGGCTTGGGTTCGTTCCTGCACTTTTGCTCGTCGTTGCTTGGTATGGGGAAGTTCTTGCGGATGTTAGTGAGCGTGCGAATGGCCCTGGTAATGATGCGCTCGTAGCTATTTTCGAAGCGGTGGAGGAGTTGCATGGAAGGGCTGTTGCCGATGGACGTGTGGAAGCCGCGGGTGGTGAGGTTTTCGTCGTCTTCGTCCTGATCCTTTTGCATTTCCAGGTTCAGAGTTTGCGTTTGCATTTCCCAGCAGCGCGAGAGACGCCAGGTTGCGGCGACCATTTGCTCGACGATGGAGAGTTCGACACCGTCGCGGGGCTCGAAGCGGCGAACGAAGTCTTCGGTGAGTTCGTCGAACGCCTGGGCATTTTCGTTGCTCAGCACGATGACCTGGGCGAAGAGGCCGTGCTTAATGGCGTTCCGGGAAGATTTGGCTTTGCCGGCAGGGGTCTTAGGACCGCGCGACTTGGCCCCGTTGATGCGCGCGGATTCGGATTTGGTGAGTGACATGTGTACTCCTGGGGGGATTGTAGCTGGCGGGTTTGTCGAGATTGAGGGTTGACAATCTTAAGTAATTGGAAATGCGGGGAGAAAGAAAATTACGGCGAGCGTGAATCGCAGTTTTTGTATTCTAAGGTAGTAACCAAAATGAGGATACGACGCCTCCGGTCGCTGCGCTCGCGGCACTGTGAGTGGGTGGGTACACTGCCGACAAATGACCCTCAAAGCGGCGCACCAGAGCGGGAGGTGAGACAACTTGTGGAGTCTGCCCACCGCGCTGGATCGCTTGAGCGTGAACGTGCCTCAAATCTCCATTTCGTAGGACAAACCGCCTTAGGTGTGGGATATGCGCGCGCCTGGATGCTGCCGCCACGGTCGAAGATATGGACCTGCCGAGCTTTCGGCTTCATGCGCTCAAGGGCAACTTGAAAGGCTTTTGGGCGGCTATCGTTCGCGCCAACTGGCGGATCGTTTTCCGTTTTGCAGCCGGCGACGTGATCGACGTCGATTATGTCGATTATCATTAAGGAGGTTTAGGCCATGCCAATGAAGAATCCCCCTCACCCTGGCGGTCTCGTGCTGCGCCAGTGCATTGAACCTGCGGGCTTAACTATCACGAATGCCGCCGCCGCTCTTGGCGTCACGCGCACCACACTGTCGGAGCTCGTGAACGAGAAGCGCGGAATCTCTCCGGAGATGGCCGTACGGTTGTCCAAGGTGTTCGGCGGCAGCGCGGCAAGCTGGCTCACGCAGCAGGCGCACTATGATCTTGCACGAGTTCCTGCCGACCGCATCAAGCTAAAGCGACTGCAAGTGGCGTAGGCCGGTTTAGGAAGGGCAATTCGCGGGGCGAATTCGTGGCGAACTTGCCACTCTCGAAAATCACGCTCTAAGCTGTTGATTCCCCGTTGGCCGAGGTTCATGACAACAGCCTGATACGACGGGTTGGCTATTTTTCTCAAACCCGCAGACAGCTCTGCAACGTCGGGTGATCGTCTTCTCCGAATCCGGCGGATCGACCAGTCTGCGCGCCACGCTCAAAACCATGGAAGGCACTGGAACCCGTGTCCTGGCGTCCAACTTGATGAGCAATCGTGCACATTATGTTGCAGTTCCGAAGCGCGAAGATTCGTATTCGGCCTTCTTGCGCCGGGTCCCACGCCCGCCCATCTTCGTCGCGCTCTCGCCTACCTCGAGCGCAACCCGGTTGGAGCGGCGCTCGTCGAACGCCCGGAGAGTACAAATGGTCAAGCGCCGCCGCGCACCTGGGCTCACCAAAGACCGTTACTCATTGCTGGATAAGAACTTCTGGGCCGCGAATGGCGGCGCGGAAGGCTGGGCCGAATTGCTGGCGACGCCCGAGGATCCGCGGGACACGCGCCTGCTGAGGCGCTGCACTTATGCAGGCCGACCATTCGGCGAGGACCAGTATGTCGCGCTGTTTGCAGAGCAGTTTCAGCGGGTTTGGAGGAAATGGGGCTTCGAGAAAGAGCCGCAATTCCAGACTTTCGTAAGTTGAGGCGAATTCCGGGCCGCCGAAGGGCTTGGAACTCGAAATCCAGCGAAGGTGTCAGGGCTGTCTGCGGATTTGGGCAAAATCGCGAACTGCTCGTATCAGGCTGTTGGGTTCGCGACGAACTCCGCGCCCATCCTGAGCCGGAAAGCTACCTCGACTACCTCCGTCTCAAGCTCCACCAAGCCGCCGTGGACCTCCCGACTAACGTCCAAAAATCTACGTTTTCTGATGACCGCTAACACCAGTTCATCCGGATAAAACTATCAGCGCCCTGATCCGACCGCCGAAGCGCTCATAGCCAGTAGTCCAGAAAGAGGAGCGCTTCGTAGTGCCTCACGGCACGTCAAAATACCTCGAGTAGTATCGCGTCCTCTCGGGAACCTCAAGTACGGCGTCTGTACTGCGTTCCACAGATAATATTCTTGATTTTAGATAGTGATATTATAGTATAATGCAGTACATAAACAGTACATGGCACGTAAACGGCCGAGGATTAAGACTGCGGTGATGACGCTGCGGGTTGACCCCCAGGTGAAGGCCGCCGCCGAGCTGGCCGCCGAGCGGGATCACCGGAGCCTGACCAGCTTTATCGAAGTGTTGATCCTGAAGTATTGCAAAGATCTCGACTTGCAGTTCCCAACTACACCCAATTCAGAGGATACGGCCAGATGAGAAAATCAGCCCTGCCCGCGAAGCCCTTAGCACTCGTCGGTGACAAGGAAGACCAGGAGGAGCAGGTGATCAGTTTCTATCGTGCAAACGAGAAGCCCTATGGAGTCTTGAGCAACTTATATCGCCGCCCCGTTGTTTTCGAGGGTCGGGAGTTTCCCACAGCGGAACATGCCTACCAAGCGGGCAAGGCGCGCAGTGAAAAAGTCCGGGAGTGGATTCTGAATGCTCCGACACCAGCCCTTGTGGCGATGGCCGCTCACGGCCTTTACACGTGGGATATCGTCCCTGACTGGTCACGGATCAAATACGGTCGAATGCGCCAAGTGCTCCTTGCGAAGTTCTCCCAACACGCTGATTTGCGGGAAATTCTCCTATCGACCGGCGATGCGCGTCTGGTTGAAGCCGGAAAGGTCGATAACCTCGTAAATCGGACCTGGGGAATAGTCAATGGAAGAGGCCTGAATATGCTTGGTGTCCTGCTGATGGAAGTACGCACCGAGTTGAGGAGTAAGTCGTTTCCTGCGGATATAGCGAGGAAGCGTTCAGAGGAGGCTGGAGCGACGGCACGAAGGGCAACGACAAACTTCGCGGCAGGGGTCGCTGGTCAGCAAATCCATCAACGACGAGCATGACCCCCACATACTACGCCACAGAGTTGCAGAAGCTCGATCGTACATATGAAGCCGCACTTCGCGCAGATGTTCGACGGATAAAGGCCGCCATCGCGGGTGCCAGCGAGTCCAGCATCATCGGCGTCGCGTCGGGTGGCTCGTTCACCGTCGCTTCATTGTTATGCAATCTGCATGAGGCCTACACAGGGCGGGTCTCGCGCCCTTCTACGCCGCTCGAACTCATTTGTAATCCGACGCTTGCGTCAACCAGCCCGGTCTTCCTGATCTCCGCGGAGGGGAGGAATCCCGATGCCATCGAAGCACTGCTGCGCGCACGACTGCATAGCGCAAGGGCGGTACACGTCATCACAAACCGTTCGGCCAGCCCGCTTATCGAATGTGCTGAACGCCTGAGCGACATCAATACCCACGTATTTGAACTCGCGGAAAAGGATGGCTATCTGGCGACCAACAGCCTCCTCCTGGACGCCGTGCTCATCGCCCGGGCTTACGGAGAGCTCGACAGCGGCAGGGAGCAACTTCCCGCCGCCCTTGCCGAATTGCGCCTGAAGGACCACACCATCGACGAATGGCTCGGTAGTGCTGGAGCGTTCGTTGCCGAGGCTGCAAAACGAGGTTGTGTCATCGTGGTTTTTTCGCCCTTGTTACGGCCCGTCGCAGCAGATCTTGAATCCAAGCTGTCCGAGAGCGCCCTCCTTCATTGTCAGCTCGCCGACCTGCGTTCGTTTGCCCATGGCCGTCATCTTTGGCTTGCTGACCGACCTGAGGATTGCGCAATTCTAGCGCTGATTGAACCCTCCTTGGAACGTCTCTGGGAGAGCATGCAAGCTTTGTTCCCCGCAGAAGTGCCGACGCTTACGATGCACTTCGCGGGTGCGACCCCGCGAGACCTGCTTGCCGGGCTGGTCGCGCAAATGCGCTTGGTTTCGGAAATTGCCGACCGCGCCGGCAAAGATCCCGGACGCCCGCTGGTCCCGCAGTTCGGTCGTGATCTCCACTACGCGGATTTGCCGAGCCTGATCCCGGCACCGACAGAATTGGCCGACCTTGGTGAACAGTCCAAGTATGAAGTCCTGGGTGCACGGTGGCCTTGGGTCGAGCGTCGCGGCTCGGTTCGGCGCGCGCTGGACCGATTCAAAACAGACATCGAGCAACAGACGTTTCGATCCATCGTTTTCGATTACGATGGCACTCTGTGCAGCTCGCAACGGAGCGACGGCGCGCCACCGCCCGCGATCATCAGTCAACTCCAGAGGCTTGTCGATGCCGGTGTTATCGTAGGCATTGCGTCTGGCCGGGGAGGCTCAATCCAGGAATGCCTCCAGAAGAACCTGCCTCAGTCGATGTGGGACAAAGTTGAGCTCGGGCTGTATAACTGCGGGCACATCTCAAGTGTTGCCAACCCGCCCGAGGCAGGGGAGACCAGCGAGTTTCTCAGCCACGTGACGCGAATCGTGCGACGGCTGCAAGCCCTGGGCGTGCCAATCGAGAACATCAGACCAACCCACCCGTACCAGGTAAGCGTTCGATTCCATGAAGGAGTCAGTACAGAAGGCAACTGGTTCGTGGTCGCCGATGCCTTACGCCAAGCAGGTCTGGATCTGTCCAGGGTCGTGCACAGCGAGCACTCGGTGGATATCCTGGGGGCGGGAGTAGACAAATCGCGCTTGGTCGCACACATCGTGCAGAAGTTCCGGATCGATCCATACCACGTCTTGACAGTGGGCGACCAGGGCGCTTGGCCGGGAAACGACTCATCGCTTCTGGAGCACCGCTACTCCTTAAGTGTTGATCAGCCATCTCGCCGACTGGATCGAGGCTGGAAGCTTGCTCCCTCACACAAGCGATACGTGGACGCTACACTCTGGTACCTTAAACGTGTAAGACTCTCGAACAACCACACCTTTACGATCGGGTTCTCTGTTCCTTTTGAGGCTGAAGCATGAGAGACGAGAATGCTCAACAGCTACTGGCGAAAGTCATGGACTGGCAGGACGAGGCATCGGTTCGTCGGCACGTCCCGACACTCCAGCTTCTTGCGGATTACAAATACGACCAGTACCAGCGCTTCAGGCCGGGAAAGCGTTTCGTGGAGAATCTGGCGCTTTGGCTGAACCAGTTCGATCCCCCGGATCGGCCCGGAGCACTCGAGTTCGTACAGGATCAGCTGGTGTACTTCTCCGAACGAGAACTTTCCCATCTGGTCCAGACGGCCCATCCGGATTTGATCCTCCAGGAACGGATGCGCCTGGTCGCTGACGAGCAGAATATTCCTGCCCACCGGGTTGCCGCCATAACACGGCATCCACGTTTCAAATTACTCGGGCTGAAGTCGCTGTACCTGGGGCTAAGTGACGGGGCCAGGACGAATGAACTCCGCCGGGCAAGTGATGGAGAGATCAGTAACGAACAAATATGGCAGGCCTACGAGCTTGGGGCGGAAAAAATCGAAGACATGGTGACTGAGCTTGGTGCCGCCCTCGCCAGACTGGGCTTCCCCGCCGCTACGCCGAAATTCAATCTGATCTGGCTGTTGGATGACTTTTCGGGAAGCGGAAACACTTACATCCGCTTTGACGCCGAGAAAGGCAAGTACAAGGGAAAGATCAAGAAGGTGTACGAGCAACTCCATAGGGGAAATCTCGTTGACAAATCCCACTACGAGGTTTTCCTGCTCTTGTACGTGGCGACCCGCCAAGCGATGGACCACATTGAATACTGGTCAGAAAGGTTCACTTCTGAGAACGGTTACAAGCCACTGCAAATCAGGGTCCTCTGTCCGATAGAGCGAGACTTGTCGCTCTCCCGCGCGGTGACCCCGGCGCTTCAGAGCCTTCTTAAAGAAGATCGCTACTGCGATCAGAGCGTGGTGGACAAGCACTTTCTCGTTGGTGGCACGACAGACGCACGCCTCGGTTTTGCCGGGTGTGCGCTGCCTGTCGTTCTTTCGCACAACACTCCCAATAATTCGATCTACATCCTGTGGGGGCCAGAATCATTCCGCTTCTTTGGCCTTTTCCCCAGGGTGAGTAGGCACCGAGAATTCTAATGCCGTATCACGCAAACCCATTTCTGGAGCGGAGAGCCGAACGCACTACGTCAGATCAGGAGTTCGTGCGCCTCTTTTCTCCCAAAATCCTAGAACGGCTAGCTGATGATACGTTCGACGGTGCCGTTCATATTTTTCGAAGCCCCCCGGGCGGGGGCAAGACTACCCTGCTTCGTGCGTTTACACCGACTGCGCTTCGGGCCTTTTGGAATGCGCGGCGGGTTCAGGAAATGAGTGAGGCTTATCAAGGGCTTGTAGCAAGACAAATCCTGGATGAGCTGGAGGGGCCCCAACTGCTCGGCGTCTTTCTATCGTGTGCATCGGGATACGCGGATCTCCCGCCTGGTGCCACTATGGCGCAGGAAGGGATATTCCGTGCGCTCCTCGATTGTCGGATTGTGCTTCGCGCTCTCAGGAGCCTGGGATCCTTCTTGGGCTATGTTTCTTCCGAACAGCTAGGTGGCATTCGGCTAGAGTACGACGAGGTCGCAAAGGATTTGACATCTTTGCCTCGGGAGCAATCTGCTGCAGCGCTCCTGGATTGGGCCGAACAGCGCGAGCGTAGGGTGTACGCGGCGCTCGACGCGATCGACGGAGGGGATCTCCTCGACATGTCGGCTCACGTGCGATTCGAAGGTGTGCTGTGGTTGCAGTCGGTGCGATTCGTTGTGGAGGGCAGAACCGTCGCTCCCAGGCGCCTACTCATGATCGATGACCTTCACACACTGCGGCGCAAACAGAGGAGTCTGCTTATTGAAGAGCTTATCGATTGTAGGCCTGCGATCCCTGTCTGGCTTGCTGAACGCAACATCGCGCTCGGCGACGAACTGCTGTCGCAGGGGGCCCGCGAGGGCAGGGACCTCCGCGAGTACGCGCTCGAGGAGATCTGGAGCACGCCACGGGGCCAGCATCAGTTTGTCACGTTTGCCCAGAATATTCTGGATCGCCGACTTGACACACAGAATGTGATTCCCACGGGACCGTTCGCGCAGTACCTGCGCGCTCAGCTTGAGCCGGAGGACATCCGTGGACAAGTCGAAAGAGGAATCGAGGCCTTTCGTCGCGAAGTCGAGCGCCATAGATCGAATCCGCGATACAGCGAGTGGTTGGAGCACGCCGATCGCCTGATTCAGGAAGCTGACCTCGCCTCGGTTCGGGATCTCTACGTAACTCGCATTTTACTAGTCCGAGACGAAGCCAAACGCCAGCTTACTTTGGAACTGGCGCCCCTCTCTCCTGAGGAGCTGGAGCAACGTGACAGCTCACAGGTTCAGGCTGCGGCTGAGATCTTCATGAACGAAGAGCTCAAAGTACCGTACTATTTCGGACTCGACCGACTGTGCGTCATGGCGTCAAGCAATGTGGAGGAGTTGCTGTGGCTGGCGGCGGCCTTTTACGAGGCGCTGGTCGCCAAGCAGGTTCTCAGAAAACCGGAGCTTTTTCTTTCACCGCAGGAACAGGAGCAGCTTGTTAAAGATGTGGCCAAACGAAAGCAAGCTTTCATTCCGAAGAGCCACACTGAAGGCACGAGAGCTCAGAGATTGCTCGATTCAATTGGGTCATACTGCCGTGAGAGAACATTCTTGCCCAACGCGCCATACGCCCCGGGTGTTACCGGTGTCCGGTTATCGGTAGTGGAGGAGGACAAGCTTGCGGCTGGCGGCAAACCGATGCTGGACTACAGGCGCACTCTGAGAAGGGTCCTGGCTGAATGTGTCGCCGAGAATCTACTCATTGCGCGGTCCAGCGCGGCGAGCACCTCCCGCGAGGGCGGAATAGTCTTTTACCTGAATCGCACCTTGTGTGCCCACTACGGCTTGCCTCTACAGATGGGCGGCTGGCAGGACGTCTTGGTGGAAGACCTGGCAGCCTGGATGGAACGGGGGCGAATTCCCGCCAAGCAAAAACTCTTGGAAATAGGTTCATAATGCTGTGGCAACAGTATGTCTATCGGCGCGGTCCCGACGTGCACGAGATGTGGGACGCACTGTTCGACTGCAGACCCGTGCGGCTCTTGTACATTGCCGGCCGCGGTTTCGATGTCCGAGCTCAGACCGTGATGAAGGCCTTCGTGGAAGGCTGCCAAGTGGCGGGCCATGTGATCGACCGCGCGGACCTACTCTTGCTCGGGTTCACCGGTTATCAGCTTAGTGATGATCTGCACCGGGAAACCGCCGATAACGCCGAGGCTCTGGAGGCAATTTTTGGAGTGCTCGGTACCGCCACGACCCTGCCGATTGGCTCTTCTGCTGAAGGAGAGGATGACATCAGCGCAAGCACCGCGCTGAGGATTGGTACGCGCGCTGTGCTGCAACGAGTCGCCGACCAAACCGACATTATCCTCGATGTCAGTTCGCTCCCACGTGCGGTCTACCTCGCATTGTTGACGGGGCTGCTCCAGAAGCTCGTACCGGATAAATCGGCACCCAACGCGCTCTGGGCTAGTGGGGTCAACCTCCAGGTGCTCGTTGCCGAGGACGCTTCGCTCGACAGCCACATCCGGTCTGAGGATCCAAGCAACGATCTGGTTTTGATTCCTGGCTTTTCCAGCGCGCTTTACGCCGAGAGTGTTCAGCAGTGGCCTCTGGTATGGTTTCCAATTCTTGGAGAGAACCGCGTGAATCAACTGCAGAAGATCATGGGGGCTGCTGTCCCGATCTCGGCCGAGATCTGCCCCGTTCTTCCCCATCCCTCGCGCGATCTGCGCCGAGCCGACAGACTGCTGGTGGAATACAAGTTGCCGTTGTTTGACACGCGGCAAACTCCGACAGGCAATATCCTGTATGTTCACGAGGCTCACCCCTTCGAAGCATACCGCCAGCTTTTGGGAGCGATGTTGCGCTTTCGCGAGAGCATGCGGATTCTGGGTGGGTGCCGTCTCGTAGTGACACCGCTTGCAAGCAAACTCATCACGCTGGGGGCAGGCTTGGCATGTTTTGAGATGCGCCCGGTCGCAATCAATGAAGACTACGGGGTCGCAATTCCGTACGCTGAGCCGACACGGTACGTTGCTTCTCCTGCGATCCTACATGCTTCAAAGCCGGAGATCTGCTCATTGCTTCTAACTGGGGATGCATATGATCAGCGCTGATTCTACCGTCTTCGCCATGGAATCCTGAGAAGTCGGCAATTGATGTTGCCGCGCAGCAGTACCCTGCCCGATGAGATCTTCAGTGCGCTGCGGCAGATCGGCACGATGTGCGCTACCTCTCACAGGCTCCCACACGAACGCATGACTTTGAAGGCCCGCTGGCTTTCTTGATCTCGGACTGGGCCCCCTCGTCATCCGTCTCCGTCACGGCGGTGAGTTCGCGCATTTGATTTGGCCCACTTCGCGCATCAGATTTGGCACACCTGGACAGCCCCGGATGACAAGACTCCGGGATGGACAGGAGGAAGAACGTGGAATTGTTCGAAGAGATCCGGCGCGGGTACGCGGCCGGAGAGACGATTGTGGGATTGGCGAAGAAGTATGGCGTGCACCGGCGGATGGTGCGGCAGGCGATCGCCAGCGCATCCCGCCTGAACGAAAACTCAGCGAGCGGGTTAAGCCCAAGCTGGGTCCGGTAGAAGAGTACATCGGCCGCGCACGCTGGAGTCGGATCAGGAAGCTCCGAGACAGCAGCGGCACACGGCGCATCGGATATGAATGTACTTGCGCGCCGAGCACCTGGAGCATGCGATTTCAGAATCGCAAGTGCGACGCTATGTGCGGCAGCGGAAGCGGAAGATGGGCCTGAGCGCATCCGAAGTGTTTGTGCCGCAGAGTTATCACTGGGGCCGGGAAGCACAGGTGGACTGGTACGAAACAAACGTGAAACTGGGCGGCGAGACGCAGAAGCGGTACTTTTTTGCGATGCGCAGCATGGCCTCCGGCGATGCCGTTCATTGCGCCTACACACAGGCAACGGCGCAAGCGTTGCTCGAAGCGCACGAGAAGGCATTCGCGCATTTCAATGGCGTGTTCCGCACGATTCGCTACGACAACATGGCATCGTTGGTGAAGAAGATTCTGCGCGGCTATCTTTCTCGATGAACCGGCAAGGTCCTGAGGCTCATGAGAACAGCCTGATACGGTTGTCATGAGCGTTGTCATGAGCCGGTTGAGGGCAAATCTGGACCAGCGCCTCGACACGATTGTCGAGGCGGCAGACATGCGTGTCTGCGCCACTTCGGGTAATAGGCGAAGCCATCAGCCGACCTGTTTAGCCCACGAGAGTCAGCAGGCCGATTGCCAATCGGCCGCAGGTTAACAACCTGCCCCACATCTGAGTATCAAGTCGAATCTGAAAATGTGGAAACCGTGGTCGAGTGCAAACCCGAACCAGCGCCTCGACACGATTGTCGAGGCGGCAGACACTCGTGTCTGCGCCACTTCGGGTAATAGGCGAAGTCATCAGCGGATCTGTTTAGCCCAGGTAAGTCAGCAGGCCGATTGCCAATCGGCCGCAAGTTAACAACCTGCCCCACATGCTTCCGGCAAATCGCGAGATCCGTGCGAAACTGAGAACAGGATGACCCGGCTGCTTCGCTTGACTCTATGCTCTCTCGCCATTGCGGCCGCCGCGCCGCTGGCGAGTGCGGCGCAATCCGAAGGACTTCCGCCGGAGTGGGAGATCCGCAAGAACCTTCAGGAACTCGCGGCCCAAATGAAGCGCTTCCAGCCTCTGTTGGACAGCTTCGACACGAACATCTGGAAGCAGCATGGCGCGCCCGATGCGTATGCTGCGCAGCTCACGGCCGCTAAGAGCCAGATCACCTATCTGGCAGATGCGGCCGAGCGGTTGGCCCGGCAGCCCGAGCAGCTTGCGGTGGCGCTTGAGACCAGCTTCCGGCTACAGGCCCTGGAAACGGGCGTCGGCTCTCTCACCGACGCTGTGCGCAAATATCAGAACGCCGCGATCGCGGAACTCGTGCAGGCACAGATGACGGAAAGCGCGCCGCAGCGCGACAAGCTGCGCAGCTATGTCGTCGCGCTGGCCGCCGCCAAGGAACAGCAGTTGGCCGTTGCGAACGAAGAGGCGCAGCGCTGCCGGGCCGTGCTCTCACGACAGCCTCCGGCAACGAAAAAATAGGAGCGAAAATGAGCGAGCCGGTGACATTTACATGCAGTATTTGCGGCGAGGTTTCCACGCGGATCTGCATCGCATGCACGAAAGACGCTTGCGAGAACCACTTGTGCCAGCGCTGCAAACGCTGCAGCGACTGCTGCACGTGCGAAGTGGCGATGGACGAGGCGCCGCTCTGCGCGGTTTGCGGTGAGCGCGCGGTGGATGTTTGCGCCGAGTGCAAACAGGAGGTCTGCGCGAACCACCGCTGCCTGGATTGCCTGCGCTGCAGCGATTGCTGCGAGTGTGAAATTCCGCTAGCCTGAGCGATAGGAAGCGGGAGCGCTCTTGCGCACGCCCCCGCCTAAATCGACCTAAAACTGCACGCCGCGCATGTCGCCGGTCTTGATGAACTGCTCGTGCATCTTGAACGCCGAACCGAGCGTCTGGGGCGTGTGTCCGCCGGCCACCATCGAAAGGTAGGCACGCAACTGCGGGCGGAACTCGGGATGGGCGCAATTGTCGATAATCAACTCGGCGCGTTCGAGCGGCGCACGGCCGCGCAGGTCGGCGACGCCATGCTCGGTGGCTACGATCATGACCGAGTGTTCGCTGTGATCCATGTGGCTCACCAGCGGGACGATGGTGCTGATCTTGCCGCCCTTAGCGGTCGAGGGGCAGTTGAACACAGACAGGAACGCGTTGCGCGTAAAGTCGCCCGAACCGCCGATGCCGTTCATCATCTGGCGTCCCATGACGTGGGTGGAATTCACGTTTCCGAAGATGTCGACTTCGATCGCGGTGTTGATCGAAACGATGCCGAGGCGGCGCACCACTTCCGGATGGTTCGAGATCTCCTGCGGGCGCAGCACGATGCGCTTGCGGAACCACTCCAGGTTGTCATAAACCACCTTGAGCAGTTCCTTGCTGACGGTCAGCGAACAGCTCGAAGCAAACGTTACGCGCTCGTCGCGCATCAGCTTGACCACGGAATCCTGCAGGACTTCCGTGTACATCTCAAACGCCGGAATATCGGGGTGCGCGCCGAGTGCGCCGAGCACCGCATTGGCAATGTTGCCCACGCCGGACTGGATTGGCAGGAAGCTCTTCGGAATGCGTCCCGTTTTGATTTCGTTGGCCAGGAATTCAGCGACGAAATTGCCGATCGTATCGGTGGTGGGGTCGGCTGCGTCGAAGCCGCCGGTCTCGTCGTCCAGATCGGTCTCGACGACGCCGACGATCTTGGCCGGATCCACCTTGATCAGCGGCGAACCGATCCGGTCAGAGGGCGCATAGATCGGAATCTCGCGCCGTGCGGGCGGGCTGGCCGGTTCGTAGATGTCGTGGAAGCCCAGCAGCGTCGGCGGATGCTTCTTGTTCAACTCAATCACGATCTTGTCGGCCTTCTGGCAGAACGTGGGCGCCGCGCCGACCGAGGAGGTGAGCACAATGCCGCCGCCCGCTGTGATGTCCGAGGCTTCGACGACGGCCCAATGCACCGGGCCGAGGAAGCCATAGCGAACGGCCTGCGGCAGCATCGAAAGGTGCATGTCGAAGTAGCGCGTCTCACCCGCGTTGATGCGCTTACGCAGATCAGGGTTCGATTGGTACGGCGTGCGGAAGCTGATCGCGCCGGCTTTAGCCAGCGCACCATCGAGCGATTTGCCCGTGGAGGCGCCGGTCAGCACGCCGATCTGGAATTCGCGGCCGGCTTCGTGCTCGACCGTGGCCCGCGCGGCGATCGCCAGTGGAATCGCTTTGGGCGCTCCGGCCGGCGTGAAGCCGCTGAAACCGACGGTCTGCCCGTGATCGATCATGGCAGCAGCTTCGGCTGCGGTCAACGTTGGATAAGTATGGCTCAAGAAGTTTTCTCCCTATAGATATTCAGTAATCGTTCGGCGGCCCGGAATGAGCTGATGCGGCCCTCGAGCACGTCCTCTTCAAACTTGGGCAGGGCTTGCTGTACGCTCGGATGATCACGAAAGCCGGTGTGCAGGCCCTGTTCGATCACTTCGTACATCCACTGCTTCACCTGGCGGCGCCGGATTTTTTCAAAGAAACCCTTGTGCCGCATCCAGGCGTTATGTTCCGTCACCACACCCCAAATGCCCGCGATGCCTTCGCCGGCCTGCGCCGAACAGGTCACTACGCGGGGATTCCAGCCGGTGGGGCTGGGCGGAAATAGATGCAGCGCGTTGGCGTACTCGCGCATGGCGAGTTGAGCCTTGCGCCGGTTGTCGCCGTCGGCCTTGTTGATGGCAATCAGATCGGTCATCTCCATGATGCCGCGCTTCATACCCTGCAGTTCGTCGCCCGCTCCGGCCAGCATCAACAGCAGGAAAAAATCGACCATCGAGCGTACGGCGGTTTCCGATTGCCCTACGCCCACAGTCTCCACAATGATGTTGCGATAGCCGGCGGCTTCGCATAGCAGCATCGTTTCGCGCGTGCGACGCGCGACACCGCCGAGGGCGCCGCTGGAAGGCGTGGGACGGATGAAGGCGTTCTGGTCACACGAGAGCCGCTCCATGCGCGTCTTGTCGCCGAGGATCGAGCCGCCAGAGAGCTGGCTGCTCGGATCGACCGCCAGCACTGCGACTTTTTCGCCGCGCTCGCGGGTGAGATACGAACCGAGCGCGTCAATCACCGTGCTCTTGCCGACACCGGGCACGCCCGTGATTCCGACGCGGATGGAGTTGCCCGTATGCGGCAGGCAGTGCTCCAGGATATCCTGCGCAAGTTCCGTGTCGTCGGCGCGCGAACTTTCAATCAGTGTGATGGCCTGCCCGAGAGCTGTACGATCGCCGCGCAAGACGCCATCGACGTATTCGGAAAGCGACAGGCGGCGCCGACGGCGGCGCGTACGCGCCAGCACTTCCGGACGCGGTCCGGGGACATCGTCCACTCCCTTTTGCACGGAGAGCGCTGTCCCTTCCAGATCTAGTGGCAGTTCTGACAACAGATTTCCTACACACGCGCTCCCCGGGCAGCCAGGGAGCGCGCAAGCAAATTGAGCTACTTCTCGAACTACTTCGTGAGGATCTCCAGTATCTGCTGAGCGCAGACGGAAATCACCGTACCCGGTCCGTACACGCCAGCCGCTCCGGCGTCGTAAAGGAACTTGTAATCCTGCGGCGGAATTACGCCGCCCACAGTTACCAGGATATCCTCGCGGCCCAGCGCTTTCAGCTCGGCGATCAATTCGGGGACCAGAGTCTTGTGTCCGGCCGCCAGCGAAGAGACGCCCACAACGTGAACGTCGTTTTCCACGGCGTGGCGCGCGACTTCTTTCGGCGTCTGGAAGAGCGGACCGATGTCAACGTCGAAACCGAGATCGGCGAACGCGGTAGACACCACTTTTGCGCCGCGGTCGTGGCCATCCTGGCCCATCTTGGCAACCAGAACGCGCGGACGGCGACCTTCCTGCTTCGCGAACTCGTCGGCCATCTTGCGGGCCTTCTCGAACTTCTCGTCCGTCGAGTTTTCCGCCGAATAGACGCCGGAAATGGAGCGGATCACGGCCTGATAGCGCCCGAATTTCTTTTCGAGCGCGGCAGAGATTTCGCCCAGCGTCGCGCGCTTGCGGGCCGCATCCACGGCGAGCGCCAACAGGTTACCCTCGCCGCCTTCCGCACACGCCGTCAGCGCATTCAACGCCGCTTGCACTTCGGCCGCGTTGCGATTCTTCTTGAGCTCTTCGAGGCGCTTCAACTGCGCGATGCGCACCGCCGTGTTATCAACTTCCAGAACGTCGATGGGCGGCTCCTTCTCGAGCCGGTATGCGTTGACCCCAACGATGATGTCTTTGTTGGCATCGATGCGCGCCTGCTTGCGTGCGGCCGCCTCTTCGATGCGCATCTTCGGAAGTCCGGTCTCGATGGCCTTGGCCATGCCGCCCAGCGCTTCTACTTCTTCGATCAGTTCCCAGGCGCGATGCATCAAGTCGTGCGTCAGTTTTTCGACGTAGTAGGAACCGCCCCACGGATCGACGACATGCGTGATGCCGGTCTCTTCCTGGATGTAGATCTGCGTGTTGCGTGCGATGCGCGCGGAAAAGTCCGTCGGAAGCGCCAGAGCCTCATCGAGCGCATTCGTGTGCAGTGACTGCGTGTGGCCTTGCGCCGCCGCCATTGCCTCGACGCACGTGCGCACCACGTTGTTAAACGGGTCCTGTGCCGTCAGGCTCCAGCCCGAGGTCTGCGAGTGCGTGCGCAGCGCCATCGACTTCGGGTTCTTCGGGTTGAATTGCGCCACCAACTTAGCCCACAGCAGACGGGCGGCGCGCATCTTGGCAATCTCCATGAAGTGGTTCATGCCGATGTCCCAGAAGAACGACAGGCGCGGCGCGAACTCATCCACGCTGAGGCCGGACTTGATGCCCGTACGCAAATACTCCAGACCATCGGCGAGCGTGTAGGCGAGCTCGATGTCGGCGGTCGCGCCGGCTTCCTGCATGTGATAGCCGCTGATGCTGATGCAGTTGAACTTCGGCATATTCTCGGAGCAGTACCGGAAGATGTCGCCGATGATCTTCATGCTCGCATCCGGCGGATAGATGTACGTGTTACGGACCATGAACTCTTTCAGAATGTCGTTCTGAATAGTTCCGCTGAGCTTCTGCGTGGGGACGCCTTGCTCTTCGGCCGCGACAATGTAAAACGCCATGATCGGCAGCACCGCGCCGTTCATCGTCATCGACACCGACATCTGATCCAGCGGGATCTGATCGAAGAGCGTCTTCATGTCGAGGATCGAATCGATCGCCACGCCGGCTTTGCCGACGTCGCCGGTGACGCGTTCGTGGTCGGAATCGTAGCCGCGATGCGTCGCCAGATCGAAGGCCACAGAGAGGCCCTTTTGCCCGGCGGCAAGATTGCGGCGGTAGAACGCGTTCGATTCCTCCGCGGTGGAAAATCCGGCGTACTGACGAACTGTCCACGGCTGCATGGCGTACATCGTCGAGTAGGGACCGCGCAGATACGGCGGCAGACCCGCGGCGTACTCCAGGTGCTCCAGCTCAAGCAGTACATCTTTGGAGTAATACGGCTGAATCGTGATGTGCTCCGGCGCGAGCCAATCGCCGCCTTGCGGCTTTACCGCCGCGGGCTGCACATCGGGTTTGTACTCAATTTTTGTAAAGTCTGGGCGCATGGCGTTACTCTTTCACCCCCAGTTTTTGCTGCCAGGAGGTGAGCATTTCGGCGGCATTGCTGCGAACGTGAACGAAGTCCACCACGCCGTCCTTTTTCAACTGTTCGATCGCGTCCTTCGGGTAACCGGCGACGACGACTGGAACGCTGAGCTTGGCGCACAGCGGGCCCGCAAGCGCCGTGTACTCTTCATCGGAGCTGCACAGCACAACGGCATCCGCCTTCAATTCGGCGGCCGCTTGCGCCGCCTGGTCCGCGTCAGCGAAACTGCGCGTGACAAGCGTGAAGCCGCCGGATCCGAAAAAGTTGGTAACGAATCCCGAGCGCGCTTTGCGCATCTTCAGGTTGCCGATCTCGGCCAGCAGGAACACGGGCGTCTTTCCGCCGGCGGCCGCATGGCGCTCCGTGCGCAGGCGAATCGACTCGAAGACTTCCGCGCCGCGTTTCGGCGCACCCTTGGGCGCGCTGCGCTTGATCTCCGGAAGCATTTTCTCCTTGAGGTTCGGATACTGGTTCGTGCCCAGAATGGATCTGCGCCGGGCCGCGATGGCCGCCTCTTTGGCCGTTCGGGCTTTATCCACCTGCGCGGTCATCAGTGCTTCTGCCTTACGGAAGCCGCCTGCCGCTTCTACTTCCTGGAATGCTTTCCAGGCTTCACGCGCCAGCGAGTCCGTGAGCACTTCGATGTAATAGGAGCCCGCGGCGGGATCGGTAACGCGATCGAGCCAGGCCTCCTGCTTCAAGATGATCTGGGTATTGCGCGCCAGGTGCTTACTGAACTCGTCCGGCGCCTGGTAGGCCTCGTTGAAGCAGCCCACGGCGAGCGAATCCACGCCGCCCAGCGCCGCTGACATCGCTTCCGTGCTCGTGCGCAGCATGTTGACGTAGGGGTCGTAGATTGTCTTGTTCCAACGCGCAGTGCGCGCGTAAATTACGGCTTTCGCCGACTCCACATTGGCGGGCTGGAAACTGCTGACGGCCCGCGCCCACAACAGCCGCGCGGCGCGAAACTTCGCGATCTCGAAGAAATAATTCGAACCCACCGTGTACGTGAAGAACATCTTCGCCGCCGCGACGCCGGCGTTCAAGCCCGCGCTGTCCAGCGCGGCTAGCGCTTCGACGCCCGCCGCAAGAGCGAAGCCAAGTTCCTGCACCGCGGTTCCGCCCGCTTCGTGGAAACGGCCGCCGTCGATCCCAAAGGGCCGGAAGCCATCGGGTACGGCGAGTGCGAAGACGACAGCCGCTGCCGGATTGGCGAGCGGATCGTAATCGATGGAGCCGCACAGCGGACTCTGCTTCATATGCTCAATCAGGCGCGGCAACAGTGCGGGAGCCTCGGCGCCGGCGATAAAATGCACGGCCACTCCACTCAAACCCGCGAGCAGCGCCGGCAGATCCGCATCAGCCTTCACGCCTACGAATGCGATCTCATCGGCGCCTTTGGCGATCGCGCGGCGTGCGCTCTGGTTGGCCTCGGCGATACCGGCAACCTCTACCTCTTCGCGGATCTTCCAGTTTGCCGATGCGTTCGTGCCGCGCGTGTAGGGGAACTGGCCCGGAGCCGTGCCCAGAAATTCGCGGCCTCGCAAATCCTCGGAGCGGTAGTACGGCTTGACAGTGATGCCCTCGTCCGTCTGCCAGTGCAGCCGCTTTGTATAATCGGCGCCCTTCAGGTCCTTCTGGATCGCCGCTTCCCACGCCTCCGTCGAAACCGGGGGAAACTCCGCCAGGAGTCTTGTTTCTTTCTCACTCATGGTTCGCGTACGCCTCGCTCGGATCTTCCACAATTTCCAGCAACATGCCAAAGGGCGTGTCCTGCCGGGACTTGGGGTGGACAAAGAAAACCGTTGTGCCGCGCGAACCTTTGCGCGGGGCCTTGTCGATCAACGTGAAGCCGGTCTCCTTCATATAGTCGAAGGCCGCCTGCGCGTTCTTCACGCGGAAGGCCATGTGGGCGAACCCGCCGCGTCCGCCGTTTCTTTCGATCAATTTCTGCACGGGCGATTCCGGGCTGAGCGGTTCCAGCAACTGGATCAGATTCGGGCCGCCGCCAATTTGAAGCAACGCTTCGCGCACCTGATCGCCGCCGAGAACCTCTTCGCGGTGGATCTCCTTAAACCCGAGCAGCCCGTACGCCTTCACCTGTGCATCCAATTCGCCCTGTTTCACGGCTATCGCGACGTGATCGACGAACAGAAAGCCGGGAACGTTTGCCAGTTCTTCCTGAGACATATAGTAAGCCTTTCTTCTCTGGCCGGCGCAGGAGAAAAAATGGAGATAGCCCGCATCCCGCGCCGGCAGTTGGGAAGCGGGCTCGTGTTGGAACTATTCGAACTCGACCAGAACCTGGCCAGCCTGCACTCCGTCGCCAACCGCGACGTTGATCGCCTTGACTTTGCCGGGCGCGGGTGCGGTGATGTTGGTCTCCATTTTCATGGCTTCCAGCACCAGGATCGGGTCGTTGACCTGAATCTGCTGTCCGACCTGTGCACTGACGCTCGCGACGACGCCCGCGATCGGGCTGCGGCAGACCTTGCTCTCATCCGCCACGGGAGCGCCGGCGGCGCCGCCGGCCGCGAGGGGCACCGGCACTGGAGCCGACGGAACCAACGTGGGCGAAGCGGGGTAGTAGGGCATAGGGCTGGGCGACGACGCCCGATCGTCTTCGGATACTTCCACTTCTACTTCGTAGGATTTGCCATCTACAGTAATATTGAGTTTCAAAATCGACTCCTTATGAATTTGTTTCCCGGCTAACGCGCCCGGTGCGGCAGGTTATGCGATGCCTGCACGAAAACACGGCCCTGTTGCGCCCAGGCGTTTGCGTCGATCGGGAGCAGCATGCGGGCGCCGCGAATCCGCGCCTTCTTGCCGAGAAACGCGGCGACCGCGGCCGAAAGCACCATCAGGATTTCAGGGCTAACTTCGTCCGCGGGCGCCGCCGCTTCCATGACTACAGGCGCCGGAGGCGGAACCGCCGCGGCGGCCGCAGGCGGGGTGGCGGGCGCCGGCTCAGGCGCACTGCGCGCCTGCTGGCCGGCTACCATCGCTTTGATTTCATCGATCTCCCGGCGCACGGACTCGCGCGACGAGAATTTCCCGGCGAGATAGCCCGCCAGGATCGAAAGAGGCAGTATTAGTAATGCGGGTCCCAAGGCTAGTTCCTCCATGCCGTTTGTTTCATCTCCTGTGTTCTCACGCTTCTTAGAGCGGGATCAGGCCGTGTTTCTTCGGCGGGCGAAGTTCACGCTTGGCGTGCAGCGTTTCGAGCGCCTGGGCCACATACTTGCGGGTGTCGGCGGGTGCGATGATGTCGTCCACCAGGCGGCGCGCGCCGGCGACAAAAGGCGTCGAAAACGCCTTGCGGTACATCTCGATCATCTCTTTGCGCTTGGCGACCTTGTCTTCGGCTTCGCTGATTTCCTTGCGGAATACGATTTCGGCCGCGCCCTCGGCGCCCATCACGGCGACTTCGGCGGTGGGCCAGGCGATCGTGCGGTCGGCGCCCAGATCCTTGGAACACATCGCGATGTACGCCCCGCCGTAGGCCTTGCGCACGATGATGGTGATCTTCGGAACCGTCGCCGCTGAGTACGCGAAGAGCATCTTCGCGCCGTGGCGGATGATGCCGCCGTATTCCTGCTGCACGCCCGGCATAAAGCCCGGCACATCCACAAACGTGAGCAGCGGAATGTTGAACGCGTTGCAGAAGCGGATGAAGCGCGATGACTTGTCGGAAGCGTTAATATCGATCGCGCCCGCCATCACGGCCGGCTGATTCGCGATCACGCCCACCGGCCGTCCAGCGATGCGGCCGAATCCAACAATGATGTTTTGCGCGTAGGTCGGCTGCACTTCCAGAAAGTCGGAGTTATCGAGCACGCGCACAATCACGTTGCGCATGTCGTAGCCTTTTTTGCCATCGAGCGGAATCATGTCGTTCAACGCCGGGTCGCTTTCCAGCGCCTGGTCGAACGGCATGCGCGGCGGATCCTCCAGGTTATTCGAAGGAAGGAAGCTCAACAGGCGCTTGCAGGTGTAGACGGCGTCTGCGTCGTTCTCGGCCACGAAGTGAATCACGCCAGAGTGGTTCATCTGTGCACCGGGGCCGCCCAACTGATCGCCCGTCACCACCTCGCCGGTCACCTGCTTAATCACCGACGGACCGGTGATGAACATCTGCGCGGCCTTGGTTTGGATGATGAAGTCGGTCAGCGCCGGGCTGTACGCCGCACCGCCGGCGCACGGACCGCAGATCAGCGAGATCTGGGGCACCGCGCCCGAAAGCATCGTGTTGTGGTAGAAGATCCGTGCATAGCCGCTTAGCGCGTCGATGCCTTCCTGCACGCGCGCCCCGCCCGAATCGTTAATCAACACGAACGGTGAGCCGGTTTTGAGTGACATCTGCATCATCTCAACAACCTTGGCGGCGTGGACTTCGCCCACAGCGCCGCCGCCCGTCGTGAAGTCCTGGCTGGCCAAGTGGACAAGGCGTCCGTCCACGGTGGCGGCACCGGTCACAACGCCATCGGCCGCGAG
The DNA here is from genome assembly GCA_963668605.1 of Bryobacteraceae bacterium. Classification (GTDB taxonomy): domain Bacteria; phylum Acidobacteriota; class Terriglobia; order Bryobacterales; family Bryobacteraceae. Next base: position 5,706,564 of record OY764903.1, on the reverse strand, counting down.
TTCTTTGCCCGCCATTCCGAACTGCGTCGCGCGGTGCTGCGCGAACAGGCCCACTTCCTGGAAGCTGCCCGCGTCCACCAACTTCTCGACGCGATCCCGGGCCGTGAGTTTCCCGCTCTTACGATGCTTCTCCAGTTTGTCTTTGCCGCCGCCATTTATTAGGTGGCTGCGTTTCTTTTCGAGTTCTTTGATTCTTTCTTCTATTGCCATTGTGTTTTAGCCGTGCGCCGCACCCGGCGGCGCGCTGAGGATACATGCACTGGATTTCTATCTCAAATCCCGAGAAGAAAACTACTCGGCCGGGGCCACAGTCACGCTATGCGACTTGCCGCCGACCGTTACCCGGTAATTGACCGGCTCGCTAAGCTGCCCCGGTCCGCTGCTGGCTGGCTTGGCCGCTTTCACCGCTGCCGCCGCCGCTTCTGCCTTCACCTTGGCCGGATCCTTGCCCAGGTTCTTGGGGCCTTCCTGACGCGTGGCGAAAAACTTCGTGGCCACAGGTGGGAACATGGCGTAACTGAGCACATCCTCGTCGGTGCCGTTGCAGCCCTTCACCGCGATCGCTTCGGCGCGTAGCCTGTCCCATTCCGGCTTCAGCAGGTCGGCCGGACGGCACGAAATCGGATCTTTCTTAGCGTGCTGGACGCAACGTTTCACCACTTCCTGGCTCTTCACTCCCAGCGTCTTGCCGTAGTAGCCCAGCATCAGGTCGGCGAACTCGCCTGTCACCACTTTGTATCGCCCCATCAGCACGTTGAACACAGCCTGCGTGCCCACAATCTGGCTGGAGGGCGTGACCAGTGGCGGATAGCCGGCGTCCTTACGAACTCGCGGTACCTCTTCGAGTACCTCGCGGACCTTGTCGCCCGCACCCTGCTGCTTGAGCTGGCTCTCCATGTTAGAGATCATGCCGCCCGGAATCTGACTGGTGAAGATCTGCGCTTCCACACCGGTAAAGTTTGTGAGGAACTCGGCGTAGCGCGGTCGAATGCCGTCGAAATAATCCTTTATCTTCAGCACACGGTTCAAGTCGAGGTTCGTCCTGTAGCCTGTGCCTTCAAGCATCTCAATCAGCGCTTCGGTCGGGTTGTGGCCCGGTCCGAGACTCATGCTGCTGACGGCCGTGTCCACGATGTCGCAGCCGGCTTCAATCGCCTTCATCAGGCTGACGAGCGTTACGCCCGTGGTGGCGTGCGCATGTAGATGCACCAGCGTCTCTTCGCCGCAGGCCTGCTTGATTCCCTTCACAAGCTCGTAGGCCGCCGCGGGTTTGAGCAACCCGGCCATGTCCTTGATGCAGATCGAATGGCAACCCATATCGATAAGCTGCTCGGCCATCTCGACAAAGTCCTTCACGGTGTGTTCCGGACTGATCGTGTAGCAGATCGTGCCCTGTGCGTGCTTGCCGGAGTTCCGGACCGCCTTCAGGGCCGTTCTAAGATTGCGGATGTCGTTAAGTGCGTCGAAAACGCGGAAGACGTCCATGCCGTTCTCGGCCGCCTTCGCCACAAAACGCTCCACCACTCCGTCTTCGTAGTGGCGGTATCCAAGAATGTTCTGCCCCCGCAACAGCATCTGTAGCCGGGACTTGGGCATCAGCTTGCGGAATGTCCGCAGCCGTTCCCAGGGATCTTCGTTCAAAAATCGTATGCAGGCGTCAAACGTTGCTCCACCCCAGCACTCGATCGACCAGTAACCCGCATTGTCGAGATCTTCACAGGCCGGGATCATCTCCTCGGTCGACATGCGCGTGGCCATCAAACTCTGGTGTGCGTCGCGAAGAATGAGCTCCGTGACTTGGACGGTGCGCTCAGCCATGGTACCTCCCTTTGGTTGGTCCTTCTAAAAAGATAACTTTGTATGAAAACTCTATTAGTATTATAGGTCCTAATATCGAGGGCGTGTTGGAGGCCTGCGGAGCTCAATGTTGTGGTATAATTCAACGACTTCCAGCCGCAAAGCTCACGCCATTGCCGTCCGGCCAATTCTGCGTCGGTCTAATCCTGACTTAATCGTAACCTAGAGAATCCGCTAGAATCTAAGACGTTATGCCACTACTCGACCAGGTGCAAAAAGAAATGGTGCAGGCCATGAAGGCCAGAGATGAGGTTCGCCTCAGCACCTTGCGAATGATGAAGACGGCTTTGAAAAAACATGAGATCGACGCAATGAAGCCGCTGGATGAAGCCGCCGAAATGCAGATCCTAAGCTCGCTTATCAAGCAGCGCCACGAGTCGGCCGACATGTTCCGCAAAGGCGGCCGCGCCGAGCAGGCGGAAAAGGAGGAGGCAGAGGCGAAAATGATCGAAACCTACATGCCCGCCAGCGCCACTGAGGAGGAACTGCAAAGCGCGATCGCCGAGGCCATGGCGGAAACGGGCGCCACGACGGCCAAGCAGATGGGCCAGGTGATGAACGCCGTCAAGACGAAGCTCGCCGGCAAACGCATTGATGGAAGGTCGCTGAGCGAGAAGGTCAAAGCGAAGCTAAGCTAGACATCTGGCTAAACACCGGCTCACGTTGCCCGCCTCAGCCTTGCTATGATTATCGACTTGCGAGGACTGTTTGAATGAGCGAAAAACATCGCCCCTACGTCCCTGAGAGTAATAAGATGCCCGAATTTACCCTTCGGGCCGTGCTTCTCGGACTGATTATGACCGTCGTGCTCGGCGCCGCCAATGCCTACCTCGGCTTGCGCGCCGGTCAGACGATTGCCGCTACCTACCCCGCAGCCGTCATCGGAATGGCCGTCCTGCGGCTTTTCAAAGGCTCGATTCTCGAAGAAAACATCGCGCGAACCGTCGGTTCGATCGGCGAATCCGTGGCCGCCGGCGCTATCTTCACAATCCCCGCTTTTGTCATCGTAAAAGCTTGGCCGGTGTTCGACAGCCCCGAGGCCTACTGGCAATCGAGCGCCCTGATGCTGGTTGGCGGCACGCTCGGCATTCTCTTCGTCACGCTGTTGCGCCGTGTGATGGTGGAAGATCCCGATCTGCCGTACCCCGAGTCCTCGGCAGCGGCGGAAATCCACAAGGCCGGGCAGTCGGGCAGCGATGCGGCCAAGACGCTGTTCAAGGCCATGGGCTTCGGCGGCGCGACATTCCTGTTCGGCGAGTTTGGCTTCTTCTCGGCCTCGCGCGATTTCTTTATGCAGATCGGCGAGATTGGCAAGAGCGTGGTAAGACTCGGCGCCGACCGCGTGGTCAGCGTGGGTGGCATCACCAAGATGTCGCTGCCAGCCGTGAGTCCCGCCTACTTGGGCGTCGGCTTCATTATCGGACCGCGCCTCGGCGCATTGAACTTCGCCGGTGGATTGTTGGCCTGGGGGCTCATGGTCCCACTGCTGGTCTATTTCCTCGGACCCGACCTCGCCAAGACGCTGCCGCCCGAGGCAGGCGAAGCGGCCTGGGACGCGATTGCCAACCAGGTTTGGCGCAACATCGTGCGACCCATCGCCGTGGGTGGCATGTTGGTCGGCGCGAGCTACACGATGTTCAGAATGCGCAAGAGCCTGGCCTCCGGTATCATGCGCGCCGTGGCCGATCTCAAAAAGGCGGGAGCGCAAAGCGCCGCTACGGATCGTGTCGATCGCGATATCAGTTTCAAGGTTGTCTTCCTCGGATTGGGTGCAACGTTCTTCGCGATGATCGCGCTTTACAACTTCTTCGCGGGTTCACTGGTGGCCGCCGTCGTTGCCGCCACGGTGATGATCGTGCTCGGCTTCTTCTTCGCCGCTGTCTCGGGCAATCTGGTCGGGATTATCGGCTCGTCGAACAATCCGATCTCCGGCCTGACGCTGTCGACGCTGATTATCGCCGCTTTGATGATGGTAGCGATCGGGGTGAAAGGCGCGGCGGGCGTGGCCGCAGTCCTCGGAGTCGCGGCCGTCGTGTGCGTTTCCTCCGCGGTGGCAGGCGAGATGTTGCAGGATCTCAAAGTGGGCCATATTCTGGGCGGCACGCCGCGCAGCATGCAGATCGGCGATTTCATCGGAATCCTGGTCTCGAGCTTCGTGCTCTACTTCCCACTGCTACTTCTGCACCAGGGAAACATTAAGGAAGGCGGTATCGGCTTCGGAGACGCCAAACTCTCCGCGCCGCAGGCTGGCCTGATGGCATCGCTTTCTCAAGGCATCGTCGGCGGCGACATGCCCTGGCCGCTGATCGTCGTCGGGATCGCGATGGGCTTCGCATTGATTCTGTTGCAGGTAAAGAGCCCGATGCTCTTCTCGGTCGGCATGTACCTGCCGCTCGAAACCACCTTCGCTATCTTCACTGGCGGCGTGATCCGGTGGCTCATGGACTGGCATCGCGACAGGCGCGGGCTTAACGCCGCACAGAAGGCGCGCGTCGAGAATGCAGCCGTGCTGATCGCCTCCGGGTTAATTGCGGGCGAAGCTCTAATGGGCATGGTCAAGGCCGGATTCAGCATCGGCGACATGCCGCTTTCGAAAATCTTCCAGCTTTTTGAGAAACCGCCGCTTGCCGCCGGACTCGTCGTGCTGGTCCTGATCGCGCTGGTCATGATCCGCTGGCCGCTGGCCAAAGCCGGTAGTCCGGATGAACCGGCGCCGCCCACGGCCATGATGTAGACTACTCGAAGACTCAACGCCACGCGATGCGCGAGGTCAGGAAGCGTGAAGATCAACATGAAGGTCCTGTTCCGCCGCGAGGGTGCGGCCGGATATATTCAACTAAACAAGCCCGCAAAGCTCAACGCCCTGGACGAGGACGTCCTGAACTCGATGGAGCGGCAAATCGAAAGCTGGGAGCGCGAGAGCGAAGTAAGCGTTGTGGCGTTGTCCTCCTCCAGCGCGAAAGCGTTCTGCGTCGGCGCCGATCTCGAAGTGCTAGCAACTTTCGATGAGGCCGCGATGCGCGCGTGGGAGATGATGGGCAACCGCGTCCTCGGCCGGCTCCAGGGCTCCTCCCTGATCTCGGTTGCGGTTCTGCGAGGGCACGTCCATGGAGGCGGACTGACACTGGCCGCTGCTTGTGATTTTCGAATCGCTGCCTCGGATGCAGTTCTCTCGCAGCCGGAGATCGGCCTCGGGTGGATTCCCGGGTGGGGCGGGGTAGCGCGCCTCGCGAGACTGACCGGCGCGGCGCGTGCGAAGGAGCTTTGCATCACCGGCCGGCGAATCGGGGCGGACGAGGCGCTACGTATCGGGCTGCTCGATCAGGTGTTTCCCACAGACGGAATCACCGCGGGCGCCGCAGGTTTCATCGAATCACTAGCCGCGAAGAGCCGCCCTGCCCTGGAGGCCATCAAGCGTCTGGCCGACGGTTCGTTCACACCGGCGCCACCGGCGTCGGCCTCATACGACGCGCTCGTCAACGCATCCCTGTTGCGCGACCCGCGCGGCCAGGCCGCCATTCAGGCGTTCCTTGCCAGAAAGAAGAGCTGAGTCATGCAGAGTGCGGGAAGCAGCAAGCGGTTGAGCGCGGCGCTGGCAGCGGAGTTGATTCCAGACGGAGCGTCGATCAGCATCTCCGGCGCCTGGATGTTGGTGCCCGACACCATCCTCGCTGCGATCGAGCAACGCTTCCTCGCCAGCGGACACCCGTGCGGACTCTCCGCGTCATTTCTGCTTTGCCCCGGCGGTACGCTCGATCAACCTGGCATCGAGCGGCTGGCCCACGCGGGGTTGCTGCGGCGCACGACCGGGGGCTCCTATCCGAACCTGCCGAATAGCCCGTTGCGGCGCCTGATCGCCGAAGACAAGATCGAGGCCTACAATGTGCCCGCGGGTCTGATGGCAGCGTGGTTCCGCGAAGTGGGCGCACACCGGCCTGGCGTCCTGACAACCACGGGGCTGCAAACTTTCGCCGATCCCCGCATCGAGGGCGGACGCATGAACGCGGCTGCGAACGAGAGCCCCCTGTCACTCGTGGAACTCGGAGGTCAAACGTATCTCCACTTCCCGGCCGCGCCCGTAAATGTATCTCTGATACGGGCTACGACGGCTGATGAAGCAGGCAATTTGACCATGGAGGATGAGCCGGCTGCCCTGACGGCCTTCGTGCAGGCGACGGCAGCCAGGGCGAGCGGCGGAATCGTGATCGCTCAGGTCAAGCGCGTCGTTGCGCGCGGCTCGCTCCCACCGCACGAGGTCAAAGTCCCGGCATCGCTTGTCGACTTCATAGTCGTCGAACCGGCCCCGCTGCAAGCCGCGGGAATTGAGTTCGACCGGCGGCTCTGCTCGTCGGGGAGCATCGATGCGCCCACGGCGCTGCCCGGTTCGGAAGCGGACCAATGGATTGCCCGCCGTGCTCTGCGCGAGATCCAGCGCGGCGACACGGTTGTGCTCGGCTATGGAATCTCCGCGATCCTTCCCTATCTGGCCCTCGCTGACGGCACCTTTCACGACGCTTTCTACACAGTGGAGCAGGGTTCGTTCGGAGGACTGCCGCTCACGGATTTCGGATTTGGTTCGAGCGCTGGACCGCTGGCGATTCTCGACGCGGCGAGCCAGTTCGACACGTTCCAGGGCGGCTGCTTCAACTTGGCGCTGCTCTCGTTTTTGCAGGTCGACGCGGCAGGCCGCGTGAACGTACACAAGCTCGACGCACGCCCGGCTCTATCGTCAGGAATCGGCGGTTTTCTCGACATCGCCGCGAACGCTCCGCGCCTGGTTCTGCTCGGCTCGTTCACGGCGGGCGGACTGCATTTCTCGACGGAGGGGGAAAAGCTGCGTATCGAGCGCGAAGGGCGCATGAAGAAATTCGTCCACCAGCTGGATCACATCAGTTTCGATCCCGCCGCGAGCAGGGCGAGCGAAGTGCTCTACATCACGGAGCGCTGCACTCTGCGTTGGCGCGCCGGCGGCCTCGAACTGATCGAAGTCGCGCCGGGCGTCGACGTGCAACGGGATATACTCGCGCAGATGGAGTTCATGCCCGCAATGGCCTGAGTGTCCTTCAAGCCTTCCATTGCGCCGCAACTTCCGCGACGAATGCTTCGAAGCCGCGTGGCGGGTGTCCCAAGATGCGGGTCATCTGCGCAATTTCGTCGCCGGTCGCGATCAGTCCTTGCTTCAGAAAGTGGGCGTACATGATGCGGAAATCCAGCACCGCCCAAGCCGGTAACGTCGCACCCGCCATCTGTGCCCAGGCTTCGAGGTCCTCGCCGGTGTAGCGGATTTCGCGGCCGAGATGGCGGCTATAGATCTGCGCGGTTCTGGACCCGGTTAACGCCTCGGGTCCGACAAGTGAGTAACACTTGCCGGCGTGGCCCGGCTGCGTAATGCTGATCGCCACGGATTCGGCGATATCGCGGACATCGACTCGATTGAGGCCCTTCTCACCCACTGGCTGCGGATAGACGCCCCATTTCACCAGAGCTTCGGCGAACCAGAAATCGTTCTGGTAAAAATTGTTCGGACGGACAAGCGTGAACGGGATGCCCGAGGTCTTCACCGCGTGCTCGATCGGAAGTTTGGTTGCAAAATGTGGAATGTGCACGCCGCTCTCGAGGTTGTGAATGCTCAAATAGACGATGTGCCGCAGCTTCGCGCTCTTTGCGGCCTCCACCGCGGCCAGCCCTTGATTGATTTCATCCGGAGCCAGCGCGGTTGCAAAAAAGAGTGCATCGGCGCCAGCGAACGCCGGCCCGAGCGTCTCGGGCTTCTGCAAATCGCCCAGCGCGCCCTCGACTCCGTCCGGTAGTGTATTGAGCTTCCCGGCAGATCGCGTCATGACGCGAACCGCCGAACCGCGTTTCAAAAGCTCGCTGGCCACCATCGAGCCGACAGTCCCAGTGCCGCCAACAACCAGTGTCTTCATGCACGATTGGATGATGGGCAGGCGGCCGCGGATGCAGCGGATGGGAGCGCCGTTACGCGCCTAGGCGTTCGATCCCGATCCTCCACTCGAAGGCAGCCCCAGGTTTGAGGAAGACCAGTCCCTGCTTCAGGTTGAACGAATTCTGCAAGCCGATCCACGGCTCCGGGCAGAAGCAGGTACCGGCTTTATCTTTCCAGACGTTGAACAGTACGCAGGGTTGCGCGGGAACGGAATCCCCACGATGGGAAATGCGAATTCCGAGCCCGCCCGGGTCTTCCAGCGTCGCGTATGGTTCCCGCTCCGCATAGCCGGTGAGCGAGACGGCCTCGTCGGCCGGCAGGGCATCCAATCGAATAGGAGTCTTCAGCGCCCACGGACGGATCTTCCCATTCGGCAAGCGCTCCTTTGTTTTTTCGATTTCGATGCTGGCCGGAGTGAAGAACTTCATCGCGGCAGCCGTTCCGCCAGGAAGGAATGGCATCCGGAAACTGATGTGGTTGCCGATGGAGAAGAACATGGGCTGCGTGTTGCCGCTGGCGGCGAGCACACGGTAGAGTATTTCGAGTTTGCCCGCACGTACACGAAACGTTGTAGTAAGCCGGAAGCCGAACGGATAGCTCTTTCGCGTGGCGGCGGAATCGGTCAGCGAGACGGTTGCGAAAGCTCCGGAAAGCGGGCTCCCGCGCTCCTCCAATTTCCAGGGCAGCCCCATCACAAAACCGTGGATCGGCATGGGGTGGAAACGCTCGCCGAGATAGTATCCTTCTTCGAGGGCGCCGGGCTTCCGTTGAGCGACGCTGCGTCCTGTGCTGGGCCAAAGCAACGGCGCCTTGCCGCGCCAACCTTCGACGGGCGAGTAGTCCGCTGCGCGATAGAGCAGTTCAACCCATTGACCCCGATGCAGCAAACGCAGGCTGCTCAGTTCGCCGCCTTGCCCGGGCGCAATCAGAGCTTCGACGCCGTTCGCATTGTCGCGCAGCCCCACGAGCGGAAGAGCGGATGGATCCGATGATGTTTTCTCAAAGACTTCATAGGACGCGGCACTATAGGGCGCCGCAGCTATAGTGAACGCACTCCGCTGAAGGAATCCACGCCGGTTCATTGCAAGCATGCCTTAGTGTACTGCGGTGATAGGCCGGCGCTTTGAGCGCGGCGGGCATTGACTGAACTGACGGCGCACGCATACCGCAATTCAGATGTTTCGAATCGTCAGAACCGATTGCAGGCTGTACTCCAATTCCGCTATTCGAACCGCATTCCTGCGCAGAAGGTCTTCAACCCGAGATGTCCTGTAGTTGCAGTTCTCCAGCCGGACCACCTTTGGTGGTGCGCCATGGGATCTGGAAAGGTCGAGGAAGTCGGAATCAGCCGTTACGATGGCCAGACCGTTAGCTCCCGCATATTCCCAAATTCTTTCGTCGGAGCTGTCCCGGGCGAGTCCAGTTTCAACGACGTGGAGCGAACCGGGAAAGAGTTCCGCAAGCCGGGCAACGAGTTTAGGCGAAAGATTCGCGTCGAAGAGCAGTTTCAACGCGAAACGCGCTCCCGCCCAGACTGCGAAGCGTAGGCGTAGACCGCGGGGAAGTCGGCCTTCTCCAGGTACGGGTAGTCGCTAAGAATCTCATCCTCAGTCATTCCGGACGCGAGCATATCCAGCACGTCCCAGACGGTCACTCGAAGGCCACGGATGCAGGGCTGTCCCGAGCGTTGACCCGGCACAACAGTGATCCGGGAAAGATCGGCCCCATCAACAGTAGCCATACGACACATTATCGCCCATTTCGCGCAGGCGCGACCTACCGCTCCGCTGTCGCTGCGGAAACGGAAATTCGAATTATTATCTTTGCACTCTCGGTCCCACTGTACTCATGTCGATTGGCTTGAAGCCAAGCTTCAACGCCGGGCTGCCAGGCTTCAAGCGGAAGTCATAATTGGCGGCGTTGACGAATTGCGGATCGGCGATCAGCGAGCCTGCGTCTTGCCCTGCCGCCTGCCATTCGGCGAAACTCTTTCCAGCAAAAGGAATGAAGACGCTACGCGTGTCGAAATAGAGGTTGCTCCTCATCGTGTAACGGTCACCACTCCAGTTGTTGCCCAACAGGCGTCCCTGGTTGAAATAGACGATGTTGCGCTCGAAGATGAAGGAAATGTGCGGTTCGACGCGGGTGCGCATAAGCTGGTTCTCGCGATTCAAGGCGAAGATATTATTGCGGACGATGTTCTCGCGCCCATAGTGCTGGTGGAAGCCCGCGCTCTTGCAGTTATACACGATGTTGTTCTCAATCAGCATCTCGGTGGAGCCTTCGTCCGGATAGATACCCCATCCACCATAAGTGAATGACGAAATGTCGTGGATCAGGTTATTGCGAATCACTGTGCCGGGTTGCACACCGAGCGTATAGATGCCGCCCATGTCGCTTAGCATCTCCTTGCCGATGTTGTGCAGATGGTTGTAGGCAATCAGGTTGCCTTTGGATTGATTCGGCCCGTAGCCCCATGTCCAACCGACGGAAATCGCCGTGTAGAACAGGTCATGCACATGGTTGTGGACGATCTGATTGCGGCCACTTTGCAGCGCCCAGATTCCCACAGCGGGAGCGTAAATCAGGCCAAGATCGTGGATGTGATTGTCGGCAATAACGTTCTCGAAGTTGTGGTCCGCTTCATTGGCGCTTTGCTTCGCTTCACCCATTTTGACGCCACCCGCGCCGAGGTCGAACATCTCGCAGGCGAGCACCTGATTGCGTTTTGAGCCACGGCCAAACCAGACTGCGTATCCGCCGCTATGCGCGAAGGTGCAGCGTTCAATTTTGCAGTCGAGAGCGCCAACGGCCTCGAAGGCGGCGGGCGCGGGCATGGCCGCCTGCGTATCGGCATAACCCTTCTCGCCTATCGTCCACTCGGCGTGCGCGAATTTGATGCCGCGGAAGACAACGTTGCGCACAAATTTCGCTTTGGCCGGGTCGCCTTCGAGACGTACCAACTGACTCAGTGCGGGTGCAATCGCCTGTTCGGCCAACATGTTTTCACCAGCCATCGGGCGGTAGGAGACGGTGTGGCTCTGCCTGTCGAGATACCACTCTCCGGGCGCATCGAGCGCGTCAGGCGTGTTCTCGATGTAATAGCGCGCGTCGACTTCCTTGTTGGACGGGCGCGGGTCGGAGGCAAGCGTCGCAATTCGTGTGGCTTCGTTGACGCTCACGATCGGCATGCGGATGTCGGCCCAGGCGAACATCGCGATCACCTCGGCATCGCTGCCCGCCCATGCGGGTTTGATGTCGTTGCCGCGGTATTTCAACTGAATCGGCTTGTCTTGCGGACTGGCTCCATCAACGCGAAAGAAGCCGAAATTGGGCGTCCTCGCGCGCTGCGCCCGGCGTCCGCTGATAAAGAGTTGCCGGAAATACGGGCCCGCCGCGTCAGCCGTCCAGAGGGCTCCGGCGGCCTTCTTCCACGGGCCGATGGCGCGTCCGCCGCTCACGGCGGGACTCTCGCCGGGGTAGGCCTCCCAAATCGTATTGGAGTCCTCCGGCGTCAGTACGAGTGTCTCGGGAAGAAAGTAAGTTCCCGCGCGCAACTGTATCGTGACGGGCTTGTTGGCTGTGTGCCGGGCGCGTGCTGCGTCGCGGGCGGCGGCAAGCGTCTTGATGGGTCCATCCGGCGAAACCACAACGGTCTGTGCGGAGAGAGCAAACGAAGTTAGAAGAAGCAGAAAATAGCGCATCGAGTTATTCCTTGACAAGCAGTTCATACCACGGCGTGTCGGCATTCAGATGTACGCGGAAGCCGCCGGCCGTACGTTCAACGTCGTTGGCCGGGAGCGTGGAGCCGCGCGAGCCGTCGCCCGCCAGTGCATAGACTTCCAGCCGCTGCGCATCCGTGCGGATCGTGACCCAGGCTTCCACCTGCTCCATCCAGACGGGGCGCTGGCCGCCGTTCAAGTCACCCGCAGGTTTGCTGCTATTGGGTTCCGGTTCCAGCGTGAACCAGTCCGTCGTGCCCGGATACTTACGAATCTCCTGCGGGCGCTGCGGATTGGAGCCCGGCTGCGTGCGCAGTGTGTGGCCGGGGTTCGAGAGAAACAGATGCTTCGACTGTGCGATGGGCTGTTGATCGAGAGCCGTCAGCAGCAGCGATACGTATCCGCGCGCCGTCGCGGCGAGTTCGAGATCGATGGCGCCCGCAGTGACTTGCTTGTGTCCGGCGTATCCGATGACCCCCGCCACGCGAGGCGCGTGCAGGAGGAAGAGTTTCCCGTCGCGGTCGTAAGTCATTTCTCCTGTGTTACTGACAAAAGGCGGAGTCACTTTGCGCGTGGCTAACTCGGGCGCCGGATCTCTTCCATCCTTCACGATGCGTACGGGATGCACGAAGGCGAGATTCGGGTCATAGCCGAGAACGGAAGTGAGAAAACTGCCCACGCCGCCGTTGCGCTTCTCGCGCGTGGCCTGCAGGCGCATCGCTGCGGAAACGGGAATCTCGACCGGAGCGCGGCCCGCCTGAATTCCGCCCCAACGGAACATCCAGGCGGATTGCGCGAAACCTGCGAACTTCGTCCAGTCGCCATTCATGTTGAAGCCGTTCGGCACGCCGTCGTCCCAGTTGCGCCCGTGCGAGTAGGCGAAGTGCATGAGGCCGTCCCAATCCTGAAACGACGCGAAGGCGGCGAGCGTGGGGTCCGCTTCGGCGGCATACGTGTTCGGCCAGGGCTGGTTGAATTCGCTGACGGTGTAGGGGCGGCCAGCCTGGCGCGTGATGGCCATGGTTTGAAACGAAGACATTCCGCTGCCTAGCGAAGACTGGTCACGGAAACGCCAGTCGCGGCTGTCCCACGACGTGTTGGGAAAGTTGTAGTGGTCTACATAGAAATGATTGTCCTGATAATCGAGCGAGTCGTGCGAATCGAGATTCATCAGCCCGCCGTAGCCCATCTGCGTTCCGGCCACCGGAACCAGCGGTGAGATCTTTTCGCGCACGGCTTGGCGCATCGAATCGAGGTAAAAGAAATCGCGCTCGGCGAGGAAGCGCAGATAGTCGTTGAGCCGTGCGTCGGTGACCAGATCGTTTTCGCCGACGAGTGCGATGTTGGCGTTCTCGATCGATTCGCCGGCGTCGAGTGCGCGGCGGACAGCCTGGTGCAGGCTGGCGTTGCGCACATAGAGCGGCGCATCGACGTTCTGCACATCCAGGGCAAAACGTCCGATACCGTTCATAGCAAACGTAGGCCGCACCGCCATGCTGAACCGCTGCCACTGGTTCGTTACGTTGATCGTGCGGCTGGTCATCGTCTGCCAGGGACTCACGTCTTGTTTGATATCCCAATTGATCGTGCGCGACTGGCCGTTGGGCAGGTCGGCACGCAGTTCCACTTCGGCGAGGTACGGCCGGGACGTCTCTATCGAGAAGCCCACCTGCTTGAGATAAATCCAATTGCCGCCGCGTTCGACGTGGACCACGGTCTCAGCGCCCTGCTGCTGCATCGTGGCCTTGCCCGGATCGTGCAGTTCGAGCGTCCAGACGCCTTTGAGCAGCTCTGGGCCGGGTAGCTCGGTGGCGCCCCAGGCTTCCCGCAACGCATCGGTGGAGGCGTACTTCCCGCCGAGGAACGCATTCCATTGACGCGCGAATAACTCGCGGTACTCGCCGCTGAGGTAGCGGTCGAGGTTGGAGGATTGCCATTCGCGCAAGAGGGAGGTTTCGTTGCTGATCTCGATGACGGCAAGAACGGGGTCGTTGCGCAGTTGCAGGGCATCGAGAAGTTGCCGTGTGTAGTCCTGCTGGAGTTCGATCATGCGCGGCCAGATCATGTGCAGCGGCTTGCTCTGCGTGGGGAACGCCACACCCGCTGGCATAGCGGGCACACCATCCACCGCAGGGCGGAACTCGTAGCCGACGTGCAGATTCAGGTTGGCGTAGATGCCCTCGGCCTTGAGCACATCGAGAAACCCGCGCAATCGTGTGACAGCGACAGGATTCAGCGTGGGATAAGGACCGGTAGTGAGCGTGCTGCCGGCGTTGTTGGGATCGCGGTCCGGCTGCGAGTCCATGTGATGCAGGCGCACGAGATTTACGCCCATCTTGCGCAGGCGTTTGGCAATGCGCGCGGCGTCGGCGCCGGCGGGGAAGTTTGCGCCGAAAGCCAGATTGACTCCGAACAGTCGCGCACGCTGATCGTCGGCGGTGTTGGGCGTGAGATCGCTGCCCACCAGGAAGAAACTGCCGTCGCGCGAAAAGAGCCGGTCCTCGGCTGTCAGCGGATGGTTCAGCCAGCTATGGTCCGGCGCGCCCATGAGCGCGTCCTGGTCGATATTAAACCGGTAGAACTGCGTCTGCGCGCTGAGCGCGCCGGCAATCAATAGGACGCCGACGAGTTTCACTTTGTCACTATCTCATACCAAGGTGCGAGCTCCTGTCCGTCGGCCTGAAGGTGGATGACAAAAGCGCCATTGGTTTTCTTGATGTCGCCGTCGCCGAGGGCGCGCTTGCGCACGCCTGCACCATCGAGCGGATAGACGATCAGGCCTTTGGCTGCCGTGCGCAGCGTGACGAGGCATTCCACACGTTCCATCCACACGGTCCCGTTGGGGCCGGACTGCATGCCGCTGGGCTTGCCTGGAAATTTGGGGTCGCCCTCAAGCGTGAACCAGTCCTTGGTTTCGGCGTAGGCTACGATCTTCTGCGGGCGAGGCGGGTTCGAACCGGGTTGTTCGCGCAGCGTGTAGCCGGGTATCGTGAGCAGCAACTTCTGGGAGGTGGCGATGGGCTTGTGGTCCATCGACGTCAGCAGAACGGCGGCGAAACCGCGCGTCGCGGGAGTGAGTTCCACGTCGATGCTGCCCGCTGTCACCTTCTTCGCACCGGCGAATCCGAAGACACCTGCCGCTTGTGCGGCGGAGATCAGATAGACCTTGCGCTCCGGATCGAAAGTGAGTTCGCCTGTGTCCGACTGATAGGGAGCATTTACCGACTTAGCCGCTTCCGGCATTGGCCCTTTTGCCCTGGGATCCACTGCGACGCGGTGCACGAAAGCGGCATTGGCATCATAGCCCGCGGCGGATTTCAGGAACCGGGTCATGTTGCCGTTCTGTTTTTCGCGAGTTGCCTGCAAACGCATCTCGAAGGGTAAGGGGATGTTGACGGACTGTTTGGCGGTTTGCACGGCGCCACTGCGGAAAATCCAAGCGGATTGTCCGATGTTGACCCACTTCGTCCAGTCCCCATTGATGTTGAAGCCGCTGGGGCCGTTGCTCTCCCATTCGCGTCCATGTTCGTAGGCGAAGTGCACAATCGAGTCCCAGTCCTGAAATGCGCCGAATGCCGCAAGCGTGGGATCGAGCTCGGCTGCGTGGGTGTTGGGAAATGGTTGGTTGAACTCGCTTACCGTGAAGGGCCGCCCGGCTTCCCGCGTGGCTGCCTGATTGAGATAGGTACTGAAGCCCGTACCGCTGGACGATGCGTCGCGAAATCGCCAGTCGCGTGTGTCCCAGTTCACATGCGGGAAATTGTAATGGTCGATATAGAAGTGGTTGTCCCGGTAATCCAGAGAGGCGTGGGTGTCGTAGTTGAGCAACCCGCCGAACTGCACCTGCGTTCCGGTGACGGGGACGAAGGCGTCTGTTTTCTCGCGGACCGCGGCAAGCATCTTGTCGAGGTACGCGCGGTCGCGTTCGGCGACAAACTGAATAGTCTCGTCGGCGCTATCGGGCCGGCCCTGCAAGTACGCCTGCTTCTGGCGATCGAGTTCCGCCTTATATTCGCCCGTAATCAAGCGGTCGAACTGGTTGGCTTGCAGGGAAAAAAGCAGTGACGCCTCATTGTCGATCTCGATCATTCCGAGCACCGGATCGTCCTTCAACTTGAGCGCCTCGATCACTTTGTGCGTGAATTCCACCTGCAAGGCGACCATGCGCGGATAGAAAACATGCAACGGTTTGCTCTGCTTCGGCAGGCGGTCCGCGCCTTCGACGGGCGGTACCTTATCGACGGAGGGGCGGAATTCGTAGCCCACGTGCAGATTGAGATTGGCATAGATGCCTTCCGCCTTCAACGCGTCGAGAAAAAACCGCAACCGTTCGACGGAAATGGGGTTCAGGGTAGGATAGGGATCTGTTGTCAGAATGCTGCGTGCATTTTTGGGATCCCGATCCGGGCTGCTGTCCATATGGTGCAACCGGACCAGGTTGACGCCAAGTCTGCGGAGTCGCTTTGCGATGCGCCGCGCGTCCTGCTTCTCCGGGAAGTTGGCGCCGAACGCCAGGTTAACCCCGAAAAGGCGAACCCGCTGGTCGTCGGCAGTGTTGGGTTTGAGATCTTTGCCGACACTGTAAAAATGGCCGTTTTTCGCGAAAAGTCGATCCGCGGGCAAAAGTGGATGGTTCAGATAGCTGTAGTCAGCGATGCCGCTCAGGCGGTCCTGGTCGATGGCGAACGGGTAAAAGCGATCTTCGCCGGAGCAAGGCGAATAAAACGCGAAGAAGAGGAGCAGTGCCGCACATTGAAGTTGCATAGACGACCTTTCGGTATGATACTACTGGATTCATCCGCGATACGCACCGCACTCCTTTACCTCACTCTGTCGGTGTCGCTTTTGCCGGCGGCCATTCACTCCGGTCTCGTCCGGGCGGCCGGGCAACCCGTGCCCGGTGCGACTGTCACCGCCACGCTGGATGGCCAGAAGTTGACGGCCACTACCGATGAAAGCGGCCTTTACCTGATCGGGAATCTGCCGCCGGGCAAGTGGACGCTTGAAGTGCAGTCGTTCGGCTTCACGACCGAACGCCGTGAACTGGAAACCGAGGGTCTGCCGACCAGTGCGACGTGGGATCTGACAGTGAAGCTTCGCGTTAAGGCCACATCGCCAGCCCTGCCCACAGTTCCGGTTGTCCCCGCCAACCAACCCGTTCCTGGTTTCGTCAGCCTTGAGGTGAAGAAAGTCACCGACGAGGGTGCGCAAGCGGCGGCACGGATGAGCCTGCCGGACGTAGATCAGAATCCGCAGAGCGCCACGGAGGCTTTTCTGATCAATGGGAGCCTGAGCCAGGCGCTCGATGCGCCGACGGAAGAGATCATCCCGCCGACGCCCGAGGCCCTCGCTATTTGGGCGGACGTGATCCAGCAGGGCGCCTGGGGCGGTGTGCCTTCCGAAGAGGCCGTCGTCGCGAACAAAGGCGTCGCCGATCCGTCGAACCCGGCCTCGGTAGCAGCGGCGGAGGCGGCTGCGAAGGTCGCGGCGAAGGCCAAGAAGGATGGAAAGCCCGCGCCGAGACGGCCCGCCGTGCGCCCAAGCATGGCCGGTGCGTTGTCGGCCAGCAGCAGCGGACCCAGGACGCCCGGCGCGAAGGGTTCGAGCGGCCGGAGTTCGGGCATGAAGGGGATGGGGTCCAGGGGCGGCAAAACCGCGTCCAGTTTCGGCAACAAGCGAAAGAAGGCGATCGTTCAAGGATCCGCGAATCTCAGCCTGCGCAATTCGGCGCTGGATGCCCAGCCCTATTCGCTCTCCGGGCAGCAGATCGAAAAATCGGCATACGCGAACGCGCGCTTCGGCGTCAATATGGGCGGACCGCTCAAGCTTCCGAAGATCTACAAGCGCGACGGGACGTTCTTCTATTTTGCGTATTCCGGCGTGCGCAGCCGGAACCCGTATCGCACGGTTTCGACGATGCCGTCCGCGCTCGAGCGCAGCGGCGACTTTTCGCAATCCGCCACCGCGCGCGCGCCGGTAACGATCTATGATCTTGCCGCGGGCCGCGTACCGTTCGCCGGCAATCGCATACCGGTATCGCGGCTCAATCCCGCGGCGCTGGGCATCTTGACGCTGATGCCGCAAGCGAACTTGCCGGGCACCGTGCAGAACTACAATTACTCGACCTCGTTAGGCTCGAATACGAACGCTTACAGCCTGCGGCTGAACCAGGTCCTGACCAGACGCAATCGTCTCGCATGGTCATTCAATTCACAAACACGCAGCGGCGAGTCAACGCAACTCTATGGATTCCGCGACGAAACGGGCAGTAAAGGCCTCAACACCGAAATCAGTTGGACGCACAACTTCGGCGCTAAGGCAGTGAATTTGCTGAAGTACAATCTGAATCGCAACCGTTCCGAAACCACTCCGTATTTCGCCTATCGGCGCAACTACGCGGCGGAGTGGGGCATCGCGGGCACGTCGCAGTCACCTTTGAATTGGGGCCCGCCGAACGTGAGTTTCACCAACTTCGGCGGCCTTTCCGATGCGGCTCCGGTGCTGCGGCGCGATCAGAGCTCCGGAGTGGAAGAGGGTTTGACCTATGTGCGCGGCAAGCACAACCTGACGTTCGGCGGCGGATACAAGCACAATCAACTCAACAGCCGCACCGACTCCAACGCGCGCGGCGCGATGTCGTTCAGCGGCCTGATCACGAGCGACGTTGACGCGAAGGGCAACCCGCTGCCCGCCACAGGTTTCGACTTCGCGGATTTCCTGCTGGGCTATAACCAGTCGGCATCGATTCGCTTCGGCAGCGCGAACACCTATTTCCGCGAACATGTCACTTCGATTTACACGCAGGATGATTGGCGCGTGCACAAGAGTCTAACGCTGAATTTAGGCCTGCGCTACGAATATTTCACGCCCTATCGCGAGAGAACGGGGCGCATGGCGAATCTCGACATCGCGCAGGGATTCACTGGCGTCTCCGTTGTCACGCCGGCTCAGACGACGGGGCAATACACCGGTGTGTTTCCGGAAACCTTGGTGAATCCCGATCGGAACAATATCGGTCCGCGCATCGGGATCGCATGGAAGTCGCCCGGAAAGCACAGCGTGCTGGTGCGCGGCGGCTACGGCTGGTATTACAACGGCTCGATCTACGGGAACTTCGCGACCCGGCTCGCCTCGCAACCGCCGTTTGCAAGAACCGGTACGCGCAGTACTTCGATCGCGAACCCGCTCACGATACAAGATGGCTTCGCGCCGGCGCCGAACGACAAAATCACAAATACCTACGCGGTGAACCGTTACTATCAGGTGGGCTACGCGCAAACGTGGAACCTGTCGCTGCAGCGGGACCTGCCGTACGGTTTGGTGATGGAATTGGGCTACCTCGGCACAAAGGGCACGCATCTCGACATCCAGCGCTATCCGAATCGCGCCGCACCGGGCTCGCCGTTGACGGCGGAAGAGCGCAGACTCATCGGCAACGCGGTGGGCTTCGTGTTCGAGAGCGCCGAGGGCAACTCGATTTACAACGCCGGGCAGGTGCGATTCATCCGGCGCTTCCGCAAGGGCATGTCGGCGAACCTGCTATACACGTTCTCAAAGTCGATCGACAATGCCACTACGTTCGGCGGCGGCGGGACGGTCGTGGCGCAGTTCGATGACAATCTCTCGCTGGAGCGCGGGTTATCGAGCTTCGACCAGCGCCACATGGTGCAGGCCAATTACTACCTTGCGTCGCCCTTTGGCGATGCGGGCTCCGCGCTCATTCGCACAAGCGGCTGGAAGACTACTCTGCTGCGCGACTGGAGCTTCAGCGGCGGCATCACGATGCGCTCCGGCACTCCGATGACGGCGCGCGTGTTGGGTAATCGCGCGGATTCGGGCGGTTCCGGTGTGGTGGGCAGCGGACGCGCGGAGGCGACGGGCCTGCCGATCGGCGGCGAACAGTACTTCAACGTGCTCGCCTTCGGGTTGCCGCCCTCCGGCCGTTATGGAAACGCCGGCCGCAACACCGTGCCGGGCGTGCCGTATTTCGGGGCCAATCTTTCCTTCGGGCGCTCTTTCCGCATTCACGAAAGCAAGCGCTGGATCGATCTCCGTGTGGATAGCTCCAACTTCACGAATCATCCGAGCATCACCGGATTTGCGACTGTGGTGAATTCGCGGACCTACGGATTGCCCACGTCGGTCGGCTCGATGCGCACGGTTACGGGCACTTTGAGGGTGAGGTTCTAAGCCGCCATGAAACGTCTGTCGATATTGGTTCTGCTTGCACTGGCGGCCACCGCACAACAGCCCGAGGGGCTGGTGAAATTTGAAGTCACCAGCAATCTGGTGGTCGTCAACGTGACAGTGAAGGATAAGTCCGGCAATCCTCTGCTTGGTTTGAAGAAGGAAGACTTCCTGCTGTTTGAAGACGACAAGCCGCAGACTGTCGGCGTGTTCGAGTTGCAGAAGCTGAACCAGGACAAACTGCCGCCGATGCCCCCGCCCGAGCCGCCCGACGAGAGCTCGATTAAGCCCGAACTCACCAAGACAGAGACAGAGGAGAAAAAAGAGTTTGCGGCGGGTGAAGTCCATTATAAAGACCGCCGCCTGCTCGTGATGTTTTTCGACCTCTCGTCGATGAAGCCCGAAGAAGAGATTCGCGCGCAGCAATCCGCGCTCAAGTTCGTGCAGGAGCAGATGAACGCTTCGGATCTCGTTTCGTTGATGACGTTTTCCGGCAGCCTGAAAATGGACGTCGATTTCACCGAAGACCGCCAGGAACTGGTCGACGCGATCAAGGCGCTGCCGATCGGCGAAATGGCAGATTTCGTGGGCGCCGCTTCGACTGGACCCGACGAAGGGCTCGACGCCGGCGATGAGGAAGAAGGCAAGACGCTGTTCACTGCCGACGACAGCGAGTTCAACGTGTTTAACACGGACCGCAAACTGAGCGCGCTCGAATCGGCCACGAAGTTTCTCGCCACACTGCCCGAGAAGAAAGCGTTGATCTACTTCTCGGCGGGCGTCGGCAAGACCGGCATCGAAAATCAGGCGCAATTGCGCGCGACGATCAATTGGGCCATCAAGTCGAACGTAGCGTTCTATCCGGTCGACGCACGCGGCCTGGTCGCCACGCCGCCAGCGGGCGATGCGACGCAAGGTTCGCAAAAGGGCACGGCGCTGTACTCGGGTACCCGCCAACGTCAGAACCAGACGAAGCATATCGACGCACAGGAGACGCTCTATTCGCTGGCGGCCGAGACCGGCGGCAAAGCGCTGCTCGACAACAACGATCTTTCGATGGGTGTCGTGCAGGCGCAGCAGGACATGAATAGCTACTACGTGCTCGGCTTCTATAGCACCAACGGCGCGGAGGATGGCAAGTACCGCAAGATCAAAGTCCGGCTCGCCGGAAATCAGCAGGCAAAGCTTGAGTACCGCGCCGGTTATTTCGCCAACAAAGTCTGGAAGGATTTCAACGCTGCCGACAAGGAACGCCAGTTGGAAGAGGCGCTGCAACTCGCTACGCCGAGGACCGAGATCCCGATGGCGCTCGAGGTGAATTACTTCCGGCTCGGCAGCAAGAGTTACTTTGTGCCCGTTGCCGTCAAACTGCCCGGCTCCCTGCTGGGCATCGCCAAGAAGGGCAAAGGCCAAGTCTCCGAAGTCGACTTCATCGGCCAGATCCGCGATAGCAAAGGCAAGACCGCGGCGAGCGTGCGCGATACGCTGAAAATTAAACTCGACGACGCAACCGCCGCCGAATGGAGCAAGAAGCCAGTGGAATATGATACCGGCTTCGCGCTCGCGCCCGGACGCTATCGCATCAAGTTCCTCGCGCGTGAAAATCAGACCGGCAAGATTGGTACGTTTGAGACGAAGTTCGAGATTCCCGACCTCAACACGACGTGGAGCAACCTGCGCGTCAGCACCATCGTGTGGGGCAATCAGCGCGTTCCGCTCACCTCGGCCATCGCCTCGGCGAGCAACGATAAGAAGCTGACCGGAATGCATCCGCTGGTGCAGGAAAACCTGAAGTTGCTGCCCAGCATCACGCACGTCTTCCGCACGAACCAGTCGCTCTACGTCTATTTCGAGGTCTATGACGCGCGCGTGGAAGAGGACAAGTTGCCCAGCGTGGCTGCGACTCTCAACCTCTACCGCGCCGGCGTGAAGACCTATGAATCCGCACCCGTGCGCGTCACGCAAATGGCTGCATCGCGTATGCAAACCATCCCATTCGAGTTCCAGTTGGCGCTGAAGGATCTGGCCCCGGGCGAATACACCTGCCAGATAAACGTCGTGGATGAAGTGGGCGGCAAGTTCGCTCTCGAACGCTCTCCGCTGGTGCTGCTGCCTTAACTGCGGTTCAGCTTGGCGAGTTCTTCGAGATCCAGCCTGCCGGTGTAAATCGCCATGCCCAGCGCGGCGTGGATGTCCATGTCGAGCAGAGCATGCACATCGTCGAGCGTCGTGATGCCACCCGCCGCGGTAATCTCAAGCGCAGTTGCGGCGCGCAAACGGCGAAACCAGTCGAGATCCGTGCCTTGCAGCATGCCCTCTTTGTCGACGTAGGTGCATAGGAAGCCGCCGCAATAGGGTTCCATCTCGTGCAGAATTTCTTCGGCATTCAGGTGCAGCGACTCCTGCCAGCCCTTCACGACGATGCGTCCGTTTTTTGAATCGAGCGCGATGCGCAGGCAGTCCTTGCCGACTGCTTCCACAGCCTGGCGCAGAAACTCCGCATTGGCGCCGTTCGGGCCAAATGCCGCGGTGCCGATGATGACTTTGCTCGCTCCCTGGCGCACCAACTGTACGGCGCGAGCAGCCGTGCGCACTCCGCCGCCCACGCGCGTCACGGCCTTGGAGGCAAGCAACTCCACCAGCGCATCGTTCGAGCCCCGGCCCATGGCGGCATCGAGGTCGATGACCTGGATCTCCGGAAATGCGGCAAACTTTTTCAACATCTCCAGCGGAGCGTCGCCTTCGAGCGCTTTGTCGCGGCCCTGCACAAGCTGGACCACCTTCCCGTCCATCAGATCGATACAGGGAATAATCATGCGTTGGTCCTTACCGGGATATTGTGGCTGGCGAGGAACTCCTTGAGATCGGCCACAGTGTAGGTTCCGAAATGAAAGATAGAGGCGGCGAGCGCCGCGTCCGCTTCGCCATCGGTGAGCACTCGCAGGAAATCCTCGGGGCTGCCCGCGCCGCCCGAAGCGATCACGGGGATGTGCGTGGCGCGCGAGACGGCCCTCGTCATTTTGCAGTCGAAACCAGTCTGCACGCCGTCGGTGTCCATCGAGGTGAGCAGGATCTCGCCCGCGCCAAGAGCCTCGCCGCGCTGCGCCCACTCAACGGCATCGATGCCCTCGTCGTCGCGGCCGCCGCGCGTATATACGTTCCAGGCATCGGGCGAGCGCCGCTTGGCGTCGATCGCCAGCACTACGGCCTGTGAGCCAAACTCGTTGCTGAGTTCCGTGATCAACTCCGGCCGCCGCACCGCCGCCGTGTTCACGCTCACCTTGTCGGCGCCGGCCATCAAGATGCGCCGCCCGTCGGCAATCGATCGTATGCCGCCGCCCACGGTCAGCGGGATAAAGACTTCGCGCGCGGTTCGTGCGACGACGCCGGCCATCGTCTCGCGCGCATCGCTCGAAGCGGTGATGTCGAGGAAGACCAGTTCGTCGGCGCCTTGCTGGTTGTAACGGCCAGCCAGTTCGACGGGATCGCCCGCGTCGCGCAGGTTTACGAAATTCACGCCTTTCACCACGCGGCCCGCGGTGACGTCGAGACAGGGAATAATACGTTTTGCCAGCATCGTTTAGAGATCCACGAAGTTCTTGACGATCCGCAGGCCGAGCGGTCCGGATTTTTCAGGATGGAATTGCACGCCGAAAATGTTGTTCCACTCGAGCACCGCCGTGTACGCGTTTGTGTATGTGCATGTCGCGGCGGTGGCGGAAACCACCGGAGCAAAATAGCTGTGCGCAAAGTATACGAACGGATGCGCGCCCACGTTTTTCAGCAGACGCGATTCGCGCACTTCCGTCAAATCGTTCCAGCCCATGTGCGGCACGCGGGCTCCGGCAGGGAAACGCTTCACCGTGCCTTCGAAGAGCCCAAGTCCGGCAAGTTCGGGCGCCTCTTCGCTCTTCTCGAACAGCGCTTGCAGGCCTAGACAGATGCCCAGAAACGGCACGTTCGCGCCGATACGTTCCTTCAATGCGTCGCGCACATCCATATCGTCGAGCGCGCGCAGCATCTGCCCGAAATGGCCAACTCCGGGCAGGATGATCTTCGTCGCTTGCCGCAATCCGGCCGCGTCGCGCACAAGCTGATAGCTCGCACCGATAGCGCCCAGCGTATTCTCCACGGACCGTAGATTGCCCGCGCCGTAGTCGAGAATCGCAATCATAACAGACCCTTGGTGGATGGCAATTCGTCTTTGAGCCGTTGATCTTTCGAGCAGGCGAACTTCATCGCGCGCGCGAAGCACTTGAACACCGCTTCAATCTTGTGATGATTGGAGCGCCCGTACATCACCTTCACATGCAGGTTCGCTCCCGCGTGATTCACAAAGCCGCCAAAGAAATCTTCGACGAGTTCCGTTTGCAGGTCGCCCACCATCCGAACCTTCACCAGATCCTTATAAACCAGCGCGGGACGTCCGCCCATGTCGACGGCCACCACGGCGAGCGTTTCGTCCATAGGCAACACGAAATAGCCTGCGCGGTTGATCCCCTTGCGATCGCCGAGCGCTTGCGCGAAGAGCTGCCCCAGCACGATGCCCACGTCTTCGACGGTGTGGTGTTGGTCGACATCGAGATCGCCGTCGGCCCGTAGCGCCAGGTCGAAGCCGCCATGCTTGGCGAACAATTCGAGCATGTGATCGAAGAAACGGATGCCCGTCGAAATCTCGTAGCGCCCGCGGCCCTCAATCTTGAGCGAACCGCCAATCCGCGTCTCTTTGGTGTCGCGTTGCAGTTTTGCGGTCCTCACTGACCTACTCCTTCCAAGACGTTTTCCAGTTCATTGATGCTCGGCAGTACGGCGGCCGCATTCTCCGCAAGCAGAAGTTCGCTAAGTTCGCGCGAGCCGGGTCCACACCCCGCCACCCCAATGAAATCGACGCCGGCGGACCGGCCGCAGCGCGCGTCGTCCACGGTGTCGCCCACATACCAGAGCTTGCGTCCAGGGAACAGGGCTGCGATCTTGAGCAGGCCCTCGGGGTGTGGCTTGCCGTGTTCGACGTCATCGGCACAAACGATCGGATCGAAACACAGACCGTTCGCAAACCGCTTGAGCGTGACGTCGGCCTCGATGCGCAACCGCCCGGTGTAAATGGCGAAGTCGAAGTGCTCGCCGATGCGCTCCAGCAACCCCGGTTTCGCAATCCATTCTTCGCGATAAATCAGGCTGCGCTCGCCGGCGAAGAGGAAAATCTGATTGAAGTATTCCACGACGCTGTCGTAGGCGACGGGAACGCCGAGGTCTGCCGCGATCTTCTGCGATAGCTTCCAGTCGTTGTTATAGCCACCCGAGTTCTTGTACTCCTGAATCAAGGCGCGCTCGATCTCTTTGCCGGTAAAATGCTGAACGGTGCGCACGGTCGCTTCGCGGTAGGATTCGGTCACATCCACAAGCACGCCATCCATGTCGAAGACGACCGTCGGTTTGTGTATCACCAGATCCGCTCCAGTTCGTCGAGGAAACGCTGCACCTGCGCGCGTGTGCCGATCGTGACGCGGACGCAGCCGGGCAGCTCATAGCTGCGGTCGCGCACCAACAATCCGGTGGAGCGCAGTTTGTCACGGATCTCGATGGCGCGATCCCCGACGCGGAACAGCACAAAGTTCGCCTGGCTCGGAACATACGCGATCTTCAAGCGTTCAAGTCCCGCGTAAACCAATTCGCGCGCGGCCAGGACTTCGTCGACGTACTCTCTGACGTACGCCATGTCCCGCACCGCCGCACGCACGGCCAGCGCCGCCATCGTGTTCACGGAGTAAGGCGACTGCGCCTTGTGCAGGTACGCGACATTTTGCGCTTGTGAAAACAGGCAGCCCATGCGCATTGCCGCCATGCCGAAGACCTTCGAGAAGGTGCGGCTTACGAAAAGATTTGGATACTCGGAAAGCAGCCCCAGCGCCGTCACGCCGTGGAACTCGAAGTAGGCTTCGTCGATCAAAACCGCGGCGCTCGGTGCGCGTTGGAGAATTTGCAGAACGGATGCCAGCTCGATGGCGGTGCCGGTCGGGTTGTTGGGATTGGCGATCAGCACCGCGCGGGTGTCGGGGCGGATCGAGGTTAGCACGGCCGCCAGCGGGAATGCCAGATCTTCGCCGCTGTACTCGATTTCGCGAATCGAGGCGCCAGCCAGTTCGGCATAGAAGCGGTACATCGCATACGAGGGCTTCAGCAGCAGTACGTCGTCGCCGTCGTCCAGATACGTATTGATGAGTACCTGGATCGCCTCGTCGGTGCCGTTGGTGAAGATCATCTCTTCCGGCTCCACGCCGAAAAAGTGAGCCACCTCTTGCTTCGCTTCGGTGTATTCGGGGTATACCGAAAGCGTATTGGCATCGAGTTTGTCGCGCAGAAACTGGACGACGTTGGGCGATGCGCCCACAGTGTTTTCGTTGAAATCGAGCCGTAACTTGCCGGACCGGTCGCCCGTCGGCGGCGAGTACGGAGCCATGCGCAGCACGGCGTCTCTGGGCTTCAGGTTAGCCAACACGCACCTCCACGCTGCGCGCATGTGCTTCAAGTCCTTCCGCGCGCGCTAGCGTTGTAATCGCGGGCGCCAGTCTTTTCAAGGCAGCCTGCGACAATTCCTGCACTGAGATCACCTTCACAAAATCCGCGGCAGAGAGTCCTCCGCGCACTCGCGCCGCCCCCGATGTGGGCAGCACATGGTTGGGGCCCGAAGCGTAATCGCCCGCCGCCTCCGGACTCGACGGTCCCACGAAGACGCTACCCGCGTGTTGAATGCGGCTCAACAGTTTCGCATCGGGAATGCTCAGATGCTCGGGCGCGAAACGGTTCGACAGCTCGACAGCCTGCTCCAGGGATTCGACCAGAATGATGGCACTGTTTTTGTCGATGGCCTTGCGCGCGACGGCCGCTGTCGGCAATGTCGCAAGTTGCGTTTCGATTTCGCGGGCCACTGCTGCGGCGAGCCGCTTTGAACGCGTCAGCAGGATGGCGGAAGCTTCGACGTCGTGTTCGGCCTGCGCCAGCATGTCGGCGGCCAGCCAGCGCGGATCGCCGTCTTCGGCAATGATTAAGATCTCGGTCGGACCGGCGACAAAGTCAATGCCGACCTCGCCGGCCAGCAGTTTCTTCGCCGCGGCGACGTAGATGTTGCCCGGACCCACAATTCGGTCGGCCCGCGGTACGGTCTTTGTGCCGAACGCGAAGGCCGCGATGGCCTGCGCTCCGCCCATCTCGAAGACGCGGGTGGCCTTGAGCAACGCGGCCGTTCCGAAAATCTCCGGCACAGCCCGCGGCGAAGCCACGCACACGTTGCGGACTCCGGCCACTTGCGCCGGGATCACTGTCATAAGCAACGTTGAAGGCAACGGATAGCGGCCCGCGGGGATGTAAGCCGCCACTGTATCAAGCGGCCGCACGATCTGTCCCAGACGCAATCCGGGCGAGACCAGCGCCGTCCGCGCCTGCGGCAATTGCAATTTCGCAAACGCACGCACGTTCCTCGATGCTGTTTTCACTGCGCCGCGGAAAGCGGGGCTGAGTTGCTTTGCCGCCGCGGCCAACTCCGCTTCCGGCACTGCCACACTCTTGCGCGTGAGGCCGTCGAAGCGGCGCGCGTACTCCATCAGCGCCGCATCGCCGCGCTTGCGCACGGCTTCCAGAATCGGCCGCACGATCGCCTCAGCTTCCGCGAAGCGCGCGGCTTTTCGGGCCAGCAGGCGGCCCACTTGCGTGACTTCAACGGTTCGTATCATGTCACATCACAATCTTGTTCAACGGGTATTCGACGATGCCCTGCGCGCCCGCGTCCTTCAGGCGCGGGATGATCGTGCGCACAGTCGATTCGTCGAGAATTGTATTCACCGCCAGCCACTCTTCATCGCTGAGCGTCGAGATGGTGGGCTTCTTCAAAGCGGGCAGCACGGCCAACACGACCTGCAGATCCTGTTTGCGGACATTCATCATCAGTCCGACTTTGCCGAGAGCGTTGATCGCGCTTTCGAGCAGCATCTTTATATCGTCCAGCTTGCGCCGTTTCCAGTCGTCTTTTACGGATTCGAGATTGGCGATGAGTTGCGTGTTCGACTCGAGAATCGTCTCGACGATGCGCAGATTATTGGCACGCAGCGATGAGCCGGTTTCGGTCACCTCGACGATTGCGTCGGCCAGCACGGGCGGCTTCACTTCGGTAGCGCCCCAACTGAACTCCACTTTGGCGCTGACGCCATTCGCGGCCAGATAGCGTTTGGTGGCCCCGACCAACTCCGTGGCGATGACTTTGCCTTCCAGATCCTTCACCGTTTTGACCAGCGAAGACTCCGGCACGGCGAGCACCCAACGAACCTTGCCAAAGCTCTGCTTGGCGTAGATCAGATCGGCAATCTTCGCGACCTGCGCATCGTTCTCGATCACCCAGTCGAGTCCTGTGAGCCCGGCATCGAGCACGCCGTCTTCGACATAGCGCGCCATCTCCTGCGCACGGATCAACATGCATTCGATGTCCGGGTCGTCGATGCTGGGAAAGTACGAGCGGCTGGTCACGTTGATGTTGAATCCAGCCCGGCGGAACAGATCTACCGTAGCGTTTTCAAGGCTGCCTTTTGGAATGCCCAGTTTCAGCTTCATGCCTTGCCTCCATAGATCGCCTTCGGGTCGAAGCTCTTCGTACCCTTCACGGTCCATTCGCCGTTCTCGAGCTTACGGAAAAAGCAACTCTCATAGCCTTCATGGCAAACGCCCGGCCCGAGAGCCTCCACCTTCAGCAGCACGGTGTCGATGTCGCAGTCGGTGAAAATCTCCTTTACCACCAGTTTGTGGCCGGAGCTTTCACCCTTCATCCAAAGCTTATTGCGCGTGCGGCTGTAGAACGTGGCGAAGCCCGTCTCGACTGTCAACCGGAACGCCTCTTCATTCATGAACCCGACCATCAGAACGCGACCCGTGGCCTCGTCCTGAATGACGGCGCTGACCAATCCATCCAACTTGCTGAAGTCCAGTTTCATTTTATTGTGCCCAAACGGAAAAAGCCCGCCGAACCTGCGGCGGGCTTCCTCTTCCAATCTCGAATCAGAAAATTACAGAGCAACCCGTCGCGGCATGGAGTGCCGATGATGGCTGAGGTGATGATGCCTTACGCGGGGCTGCGTGCTCATGGAAAAGACCAGTATAGCAGATCCGAATTCAATAAGCGCTGGCCGCGCTCCGTATTGGAAATGATAGAGTGGGGGCATACAAATGCAGGCACGAGTCAGATGCAAAAAGTGCGATTCGAGCGATACGCGACCCTCAAGAATGGATGACCTGTTCTCCCGCCTGTTGCGTGTTCTTGGATTTGCCGCCTACCGTTGCCGCAGTTGCTCGAAGCGCTTTTTTGCGCGCATCCACGCACAGTAAGCCCGCTACACGAGTCCGAACGCCACCTGATATTTGTCTCCGAGTTTGGTCCTCTTCAGCTCGCGATCGCAAAAAATATGCCGTGTCGTGCCGGTCGCAAGCAGGCGTCCATCCTCGACGGTGCGCATCTCGTAATCGAAGCTCACCATGCGGGTGGTCACCTTTTCGATCGAGGCTTTGATGGTCACTTCGTCGTCATAATGCGCGGGCGAAATGTAGCGGCAGTTGATCTCGGCCACCGCGAGCAGCAGGCCGTCCCGCTCCATGTCGCGATAGCGCAGGCCGAGGGAACGGTAGAGTTCCACGCGACCCACTTCCATCCAGACCATGTAGTTGGAATGATAGACTACACCCATCTGATCGGTCTCCGCGTAGCGTACGCGGACGCGAGTTTCATGCGAGATCATAACCTTCTTACTCTGCCATAGTGACGGATTCCGGGTTGAGCGTAGCAGACCCAGTTCGATACCATGAGGTAAGAACGCTCGGCGCTTCCCGAAAGAACATGAATGCTTCGCTTTGAAACTGCAGGCGAGTCGCATGGCGAATGTCTCGTCGCGACACTGACCGGTTTGCCGGCCGGAGTTCCGGTGTCTCTCGATGCCGTCAATCAGGAACTCTGGCGGCGCCAGCAAGGCTACGGCCGTGGTGGCCGCATGAAAATCGAGACCGACACCGTGGAGATCGTCGCCGGGGTGCGGCACTCAATCACAATCGGCTCGCCCGTTGCGCTGATCGTACGAAACGCGGATTGGAAGAACTGGACGGAGATTCTTCCCGTGGAGCGAGCCGAAGACAGCGCCGCCAAAACGAAGCCTGTCACGCGTCCGCGGCCCGGCCATGCCGATCTCGCGGGCTGCCTAAAATACGACTTTCACGACGCGCGCTACATCCTGGAGCGGGCCAGCGCGCGTGAAACCACAATGCGCGTTGCCGCCGGGGCCATGGCCAAAGCGCTGCTGAAGCAATTCGGCATTGATATCTTGAGCCATGTGATCGCGGTCGGCTCCGTCCGGCTGGATCGGCCGGTCGCGTGGGAGGAGTTGGTCGCGCTGCGCGGCAAGCCGGAGGTGCTGCTGGGTTGCGTGGATGAGGAAGTGGAGCAGCGCATGAAGGGCGTGGTCGACGAAGCCTACCGCACGGGCGACACGATCGGCGGCGTCTTCGAAGTGGTCGCGCACAACATCCCTCCGGGGTTGGGTTCGCACATCGCCTGGGACACGCGGCTCGATGGGCGACTCGCGCAGGCGATCGTCTCGATGCAGGCCGTGAAGGGCGTTGAGGTCGGCTTCGCACGGGAGGGCGCCGAAGCGTTCGGTTCCTTGGTGCAGGACACCATCCACTACAACCACGAAGCGAGCCGCTTCACACGCGGCGCCAATCGAGCGGGCGGTTTAGAAGGCGGCATCACCAACGGCCAGGACATTCTGGTGCGCGGTTTTCTCAAACCGATCTCGACGCTGCGGCGCCCGCTGGAATCGGTCGACATCGTGACGCGGGAAGCCGCGCTGGCCGCGTATGAACGCAGCGACGTGTGTGTTGCGCCGGCCGCGGGGGTGATTGGAGAGGCGATGGTGGCGATTGTGCTGGCCTCGGCGCTGATCGAGAAGTTCGGCGGCGATTCGCTACGCGAAATGAAACGGAATTTCGACGGTTACATGGAGCAGGTGAGGGAATTCTGATGGTCTATCCGATCGTGAAATACGGCAACCCGGTTTTGGAGACGCCGGCGGAGCGGGTCACCGCTTTCGATACCCCGGAGTTGAATAAGCTGTTGGACGACATGTTTGAATCGATGTATGCCGCCAAGGGCGTCGGCCTGGCCGCGCCGCAGATCGGCATCTCGAAACGCATCGCCGTCATCGACGCCTCCAACGGCGAAGATCCCGACCAGAAACTCGTCCTGATCAATCCGGAGATTATCTCGACGAAGGGTTCCTACACTAGCGAGGAAGGCTGCTTGAGCGTGCCCGGTTTTCGCGAGCAAGTCACGCGCCCGAAGTTCGTCACCATCAAGGCCCAGAACGCCAAAGGTGAGTGGTACGAGAAAAGCGCCGAGGATCTGCTGGCGCGCGCGTTTTTGCATGAAACGGATCACCTCAATGGCAAACTCTACATCACACATGTCAGCATGTTGAAACGCGACCTGATCCGCCGCAAAGTCCGGAAGCTGCAAAAAGCCGGCGAGTGGGACTGAGTGCGAATCGTCTACCTAGGCACGCCGCACTTCGCCGTCCCCACGCTGGAACGCATCGTGGAGACGGGGCACGAAGTCGCCGCTGTCTTCACACAGCCCGATCGTCCGCGTGGACGCGGCCAGCAGACCGGATTCTCCCCGGTTAAGGAAGCGGCCCTGCGCCTGAACATCCCTGTGCACCAACCGGAGCGCGTGCGCCGTCCGGAAGCGGTGGAACTGCTCGCCAGTCTGAAGGCCGATGTGATGGTGATCGTGGGATACGGGCAGATCATTCCGCAGTCGATTATCGATCTGCCGCGCCATGGCATCATCAATGTGCATGCCTCGCTGCTGCCGAAATATCGCGGCGCCGCGCCGATACAGTGGGCCATCGCCAACGGAGAGATTCGCACCGGCGTGACGACGATGCAGATTGATGCGGGGCTCGACACCGGCGACATCCTGTTGATGGAAGAGACAGAGATCCTGCCCGGCGAGACCGCGCTCGAACTCGGTCCACGGCTCGCGGCGATGGGTGCGGATTTGCTGGTGCGGACGCTGCGCGAAGTGGACGCGTGCACGCTCACGCCACGCAAACAGGATGGCGCACAAGCTACGCTCGCACCGATTCTCAAGAAAGAAGATGGGTTGATTCGCTGGACCCAACCCGCGGCGACAATCGCCAATCGTGCGCGCGGCTTCCTGCCCTGGCCCGGCGCCTATACGCATTTCCGCGGGCAGTTGCTGAATGTCTGGAGAGCGCAGCCCGCCATGGAAACGGAACTGGGCGAACCCGGCACGCTGCATCCGCGCAAGCATCGGCTGCTGGCCGCGTGCGGCGGCGGTACAGCGTTGGAACTCATCGAACTGCAACTGGAAGGGCGCAAGCGGGTTGCGGCCGATGCGTTTCTCAACGGCCAGCGCGTAGCGCACAATGAGAGTTTGGAGGAGCACGCGAAGTGACACTGCCACTCGGTTATCGATACGCGGCGCTGTACGCCGGTATCCGCAAGGCTGCCAGAAACGACCTTGCGCTTATAGTTTCGGATTCGCCCGCCACGGCCGCGGCAGTATTCACGCAGAACCGCGTGCAGGCCTCCCCCGTGCGATTGTCGCGCAAACATCTGACCTCTTCCGGCGGTCTGGTTTCGGCCGTGATGGTGAACGCCGGCAATGCGAACTGCGCCACGCGCAGCGGCGACCGCGTCGCACTCGAATGCTGCCGCGCCGCCGCAAAGACGCTCAAGGTCAAGGTGGACCGCATCCTGCCCGCCTCGACAGGCGTGATCGGCGTGGAACTCGATGCGGCGCTGATCGTCAATGCGCTGCCAGCGCTCGCCGGGCAACTCTCCGCCGGGAAATTTCTCGACGCGGCCGAGGCGATCATGACGACCGACACGGCGCGCAAGGTCGCTTCGGCCGAGGTCGCCCTGCAGAACGGCACGGTGCGCATCGCCGGCATGACAAAGGGCTCCGGCATGATCCAGCCGCTGATGGCGACCACGCTCGGTTTCGTGATGACCGACGCCGCCGCCGGCGTGCCCGTACTTCGCAAGACTTTGCGCACCGCCGTGGAGCAAAGCTACAACCGTCTGAGCGTGGATGGCGATACGTCGACGAACGACACGATGCTGCTGCTCGCCAACGGCGCTTCGGGCGTACGAATCAAGCCTGCCGACCAGGCGATTTTTGCTGAGGCCGTGATGCGTGTGATGCAGGATCTTGCAATTCAGATCGCACGCGACGGCGAGGGCGCAAAGAAACTGGTCACCATCGAAGTGCTCGGAGCGCGCGACGAAGCCGAGGCAGCGCGGATCGCGCGGCACATCGCCAACTCTCCGCTGGTGAAAACCGCAATCGCGGGTTCCGATCCCAACTGGGGCCGCATCCTGTGCGCCGCCGGCAACAGCGGCGTCGTCTTCGATCCAGCCTCCGTCGATATCTACATGCAGAAAATGCTGGTCTGCAAGCGCGGGCTCGCAGCCGAATTTTCCGAGGAGGAGTTGAAGAAAGCGCTCGACCTGCGCGAGTGCTCAATTCAATTTGTGATCCGCGGTAAGGGAGAAGGCCAGACACGGTTCTGGACTTGCGACCTGACCAAGGAGTACATCGACATCAACGCGAGCTACCGAACCTAGCGGATCACTTGGCGGCTTGCACCTTGTCGCCGCTCTTGAGCGGCCTCTCTGTAGGCAGCGCGACGCGGTCGCCTTCCCGCAAGCCTTCGGTCACCTGGATGCGAGTAATGCTCGATGCACCCAACTTCACTGGGCGCCAGACCACATGGTCGCTCTCCAGGAGCAGGACACCCGGCTGGCCGTTCTCGCGGCGCAGTGTCTCCTTGGGGATGGTCAGTGCATTTTCGACGACCTGCGAGCGAATCGACGCGTTGATGTTCGTGCCGGGCAGCAGTTCCTGGCCCGGGTTGTCGACCAGGCAGACCACTTCGCCCACTTGCCGCGTGCCCAGCGCCGCGACTTCTGTCGGAACCTTTTCGAGCGAGCCGGTCCATTGCTTTCCGGGCCGCGCGTCCCATGTAATCACGACGGGCATGCCGGCGCGCACGCGGCCGAGTTCGGGTTCGTCCACGTAGACCAGAACCTTCATGCGGTCCAGTTTTCCGATGTGGGCGACGACATCGCCAGGGCTGAGAAACGCTCCACTGCGGGCATCCAGACTATAGACCGTCCCCGACAGCGGTGCACGAATCACGCTTTGTGCAATCAGATACTTCGCGGCTTCGGCGGCCAGTTCAGCGTCGTGCAAACGGGCCTGCGCAACGGCGCGGTCGCCGCTTGCGACGAGCGTGCCGCGGCGCTGCTCCAGCGAACGAATCTCGAGTTCTGCCTGAGACACGCGGTCGCGCGTCAAGGTGAGTTCGTAGGGAGTCGCAGCCTTCTTCTCCACCAGGCGTTTCAACGCCTCCGCCTCGCGCTGTGCGGTTTGCAGTTCGAGCTTTGCCTTGTGGAGCGATCCATCGATAGCGGACAACTCAGCTCGCCGTCCGCCTGCGTCGATGACCGCCAATTCGGCGCGAACTTGTTCGATGCGCGCCTGTGCCGCGGCGGCCTCGGCTCGTGCGGCGCTCGAGTCGAACTCCACGAGCACGGCGTCTTTTGCAACCTGCTGCCCTTTTTGCACGGCGACCCGCAGCACGGCTCCGTCGCGTTCCGAGCGGACGGCAACCCACTCGGCCGGCTCCGCCTTGCCGTTCGTCACCAGGGTATCCACGAGCGTCTCTCGCACGGTCCCGGCGAAGGCGAGGCTTGGTAGAGTCGTCTTAAAGAGGTAGAGCCAGACGGCCAGACCCGCGCCAGCGGCGAAGGCAAGGAAAATGAGCAGTCTTTTCAAGCCTGTGTCTCCGCAATCGCATCGCGTGGTGTCGTCATCTTACCTTCATCATGCCACGCCCGGGGTAGCACAGTGGGCGAAGATTGCCTGACTGCCATCGTTGGAACTCAGTTAGCGTCCGCGAAACATGTAAGCCGGTTTCTGTTCCCCTTGCGGGGTGGCAGCCATTCGTCTAGACCCGCCATTACTGACGGGCTCAAGCGACCTACCCGGAAGTGAAACGGAGCGGGCCGCTCCTCCTCCCCTATTTGGTCTTGCTCCGCGTGGGGTTTACCCTGCCAGCGGAATTACTCCCGCCGCGGTGCGCTCTTACCGCACCATTTCACCCTTACCCCTTGCGGGGCGGTATATTTTCTGTGGCACTTTCCGTGAAGCCCCCTTTGAGAGAACCCCCCCGGCCGTTAGCCGGCACGCTGCCCTATGGAGACCGGACTTTCCTCCCGGACACGCCGGGCGGCTGCCCGTCTCGCGGACGCCACCTTGAGTATCGCACGGCCCGGTTGCCGCAGTAATGCTTTCCCATGAAAGGCTGGACCTGGAAACCGGAAATCCTGTAGAATCGAGGAAGGTAGAGCGTTCCCCTGAGCGGGAGTAATTCAGTGGTAGAATGCCAGCTTCCCAAGCTGGACGTCGTGGGTTCGAGTCCCATCTCCCGCTCCATCTCTTTTGGTGTCATACAGTTACAGATAGATCTGGTGCGGGGTGAGCGCCCGTAGCGCCCCGTAAGAATGCCAGTCTAGCCAGTCTTGCCAGCCTTTGGCTCCTGATAGGCGAAGGAGCCGCCGTTGGATCTTGAACTTTCCGCCCTATTCAAACTGTTCGTACAAGAACGCAAGTATTTGAAAAACGTCACGCCTCAAACCATCGAGTGGTACGAGGTCAGTTGGAAACTGCTCGGCTCCAGGTTCGCCGAATGCCGTACCGCCGCTGAAATCGCTGCGGCCATTCCACGGGTGATTATCGCCTTCCGCACGGAGCGCCCTGCCGTCAGTGAGATCACCGTCAACAGCTATGCCCGATGCGTGAATGCGTTCTTCGGTTGGCTGGCGTTGGAGGAGCATATTCCCAAGCGGCTGAAAATCCCGACGTTGAAGGAGCGCCAGCAAGCGAAGAAGATCCTGGCGCTGCCCGACGTCGAGAAGATCAAGAACCATAAGCCGACTGGACGGAACCATTGCCGAGTCCACATCATGGCGCTGATTGCGCTGGACTGCGGTCTCAGGCTCAGCGAGATCATTCACCTGCGCAAGGACGACGTCGATTTCGACAACCTGATGATCAAGGTCATGGGCAAGGGCAGGAAGGAACGGCTGGTGCCGATGTCGGTATTCCTGCTGAAGCGGCTGTTCCGCTGGGTGCGGGAACACGACGGCTACCTGTTCCAAACGGGCAACGGCTCCCTGCTCGGCATTAGCAACGCCCAGCGGGATCTACGGGCGATGGGCAAGAAGTGCGGCGTCACCGTTGGCTTCCACCAGTTGCGCCATACGTTCGCAACGCACTACCTGCGGTC
The DNA here is from genome assembly GCA_963668605.1 of Bryobacteraceae bacterium. Taxonomy (GTDB): domain Bacteria; phylum Acidobacteriota; class Terriglobia; order Bryobacterales; family Bryobacteraceae. The sequence continues at coordinate 5,670,445 of OY764903.1, read as the reverse complement.
GGGCGGCTCCATTGCCTACCTGCGGCGTATCCTGGGCCATTCCTGCATAGAGACGACGCTGGTTTACGAACATTTGGTCACCGCCGACCTGAAGGTCGTTCACGACCAGCACTCCCTGCTTGGCCGCATTCGTTGACCTGGGCGGTGTCCCACGTTCCCGGCAGCCACAGCCGAACGGTGCTCGCTGGTCGCCACACTCGGCTAATTCCCGGCGTCACACAACCCTCGATTTTGCGACCGCCGCATGTCATTGAAACGACGCAGACGAAAGTTGCCGATCTGCCCTCAGAAAGAGCGTCACATCTCTTGATGTTTCTGTGACATCACGGTAATCTGTGACACACCCTATGACACGAGTAAGTTTGTACTGCCGAATATCTACTTCCGATGGACGCCAGGATTGCCAGAACCAACTGATGGCCTTGAGGAAGTACGCCAAGGAGCAGGGTTGGGAAATTGTCGGCGAGTACCTTGATGAGCGCAGCGGTCGCCGAGCCGACCGTCCGCAATTCCTCAAGGCGATGGAAGATGCAAAACGTGGCCGCTACGACGTACTGTTGTTCTGGTCGTTAGATAGGCTCAGCCGAGAAGGTGCGCTAAGGACCCTGCAGACCCTGCACCAGCTTTCGACGTACAACGTGAAATTCAGATCGATGCAGGAGTCTTACATCGATACCCTCGGTGAATTCGGCGCACCCATTGTGGCGCTGATCTCGCAGGTCGCCATGATGGAGAGCCAGCGTATTGCCGCTAGGGTGCGGTGTGGGATTGCCTACGCAAAGAGTAGGGGACAAAGGCTAGGTCGGCCTCCCCTCCAAATTGATCGGGACGGAATATGTTCGATGCGGCAATCTGGCGCAAGCCTTCGGCAAATCGCCAAAGCACACAGCGTCAGCGTTCCAACCGTCGTCCGCACCCTTGCCCAGGTCGCCTGAGATCCATCATGACCACATTCATTATCACCTTACGAGACGTGTTCCCCGACGCCGCCGAGGGCGAGGTCTGCGTGAAATACGATGCCGCCGTCGACGCTGATGGCGTGAAATGGAACCTGACCGACGTCGTCGGCATCGTTGCGGCATATCGCCAGGATCTGGAACCTGACTGCTTTCCAGCGTCGACGCCCGTCTTCCCCGTTGACGTCTTTCTCCTTCCCGTGACGGGAACCGATTTTGACGATGACGCCGCCATGCGGGAACTGCTCTCCGACGCCACCTGGACGGCTCTGATGCAATGGACGGGCGTTGCCAATGGCGATCCGTCCATCGGCTTGCCATTCACCGTCACGGTCGAATATCACGAGTAGCGGTCGGCTCCAGCGTTCCTCGTTCATTCAGGGGCAGGGACTCCATTGAAATCCAAGCGGCCAGTCCTTGCCCCTTTTCTCGTCGAACGTCCCTTGGTGGTGAACCCTCGCCCAGGCGCAGTACGCATCGGCGGCACCTGAGCGGCGGGATTGGCGTATACGCCAACTTGTTATTGTGGTGGCTGTGAAACCTGACGATCCAATCAGAAAAGCCACCCTGAGCGAGAGCCTTTCCGCCGTATACTACGCCATTGCGATGGCACTGGACGACCAAGGCATTGAGTTGAATGCCAAGCTTCTCCATGACGTCATTCCCGGTCTGGTGTTCACGGCAGCGGTGGAAGCTCATTGGATACCTGCACCACCAGCGCCAACCTCTCCTGCAATTGTGCCGATGGGAGATCCATACGACACCTACTACGTGGAAGCCGCATACCGTGATCAGTTTCTCAGCCTGATGGCGGAAGCCACGGAGTTCTGGGAGGGGGAGGAGGAAGCTGACAAAGAGCGGAACGCTACGTTGCCGAACCCAGTTCCGAAGTCGGCACCATCGCCGCAAAACGTGACCGGGAAGAGAACACCAGCCGAGTGGATTGATTGGTATTTGAATTCTCAATACGAGGTTCTGAAACCGTTTCAACTCGCTAAGAAAGCGTCCGTTGAGCGTAATGCACGTTCAGGCTCCCATGTCAGCGCATCGAGCATAACTCGTATCTACAGGAACCGAGGCGACGTGGGGCGTGACATACGCATCGCAGTCGCCAGCGTGATCGGCTGCGACCCCGATGACCTCCTATGGGAGAACACGACGCCAACGATCCGAAAGGCAGTCAGAACCTCCACACGGAGACCGTGAAATGACTGGGAATGAATTAAAAGGGCATGAAATGTAGAAACCGTCAAACTGGAGTCATGAAGAAATTAGTTCTTTTGGCAAAGTCACGGCCTTCGTCGCCTCTCGCAGTCGCTAAGGCCAACACACAGCGCACCTCAGCCGCTCTTGCTGAAAAGTCCGCAACCCACGTTGCGCAGCAAAAGCAACAGCGCTCGTACTACGTTACCGAAATCAACGCTCGGTGGAATAAATCGCTGGATGGCATCATCGGTATCGGCACGTTGCTGCTCGATGCTGAAAAAACGCTGGACAAACAGGAATACATCCGCCTCACTAGAAAGGATCTCCCGTTCACCTATTCTGTTTTGCGCAAGTTCATGCGGTTGGCCTCCTGCAGCCGCATCACCGATCCAGCTAACCGCTCCATCCTTCCTCACTCCTGGAATACGCTGTACGAGATTTCTCAAATGGCAGCTGCATCATTTGAAAAGGCCAAGGCGCTGAAAATCATCACGCCCAAGTGCCAGTGGCGGGTGATCAAGGCGCATCGGGATAAGTTTGAGCCCAAGCACCGGAAGCAGGTTGCGCCTCCCATCGCCATCAAGGGCGGCATCTGCATCCAACTCAGCAAGCAACAAATCCTGGAATTGCAGGGGCGGGAATATGCGGTGAAACAGGCCATCGCCACACTCCTCATCCGCAAGTTCCACTTCTCTCATCCCAAGGTGGAATTGAAAGCCGCTGCGTAAACATGGCGTATACGCCAACCGAAAGGCTGGAAACACACCCAGGCGTTCCAGCCTTTGCTCCTTCCTGTTCCCCACCGCTGAAACCTCACCCTGCCGAACCTTACGCTGTCCGGTCGTCTCTGTGTCACTGATCCGGAGTAGCGGCAACTCGGCAATTCTCGTTTCATGGGCACAGACGCTATTCCCACCCATCGGCCAGTCCTGCCATGTTCCTCGCCTTCCGTTCCGCCTCCGCTGACTCCACTGTCACCCTGCAGTCGTCGCACACGGCCACATGCTCGGACATGTGCTGATGTTGCGGATTGAGATCCAGCGTTCGGAGTTTCAGGAACTCGTCTTTCTGTTCATGCAGGAACGAGGTGAAAATTGCGGCGAGGATCTCATGCCACGTCTCCTCGGCGGTAAATTCCTCGGTTGGAACCTGCTCGTTCCTGTCGTCGCCATCCCTAGTGTTGCGGTATGCGAGTGGTTCTTCAGGTTCGTCATCCCACTTTATGGTCTTGAAGCCGCTCGGATGGTCGTCGTCGAAATCAATGATGATGTCCATTAGCGGCCACCCGTCAGTTCGACCGTCAATGCCTCTTTCAGGCGGGAGTTCGTCTCGATCAGCGGCAATTCGTTCTTCGCCACGTACTCCAGGTTCCTCTTCACGCTCTTGCGCAGAAAATCACTTTTGGTCATGTTCAATATCCTTGCCGAGTTGCTGACCGCCTTTGCCATGTCCGCTGGCATCCGTAGCGTCATCTCCACCCTGGCAACCGACGCTTGCGATTTAGTTGTTGTCATATTGGCCTCCTGTGCCCTCTGCTGGTATTTATCGTTCCCTGGAATTGCCCGTGTGGAAGTTGCGGCGGGTTCCTGGAGATAGCTGTTGAGGGCGGTTCTGCAGCATCATTTTCGAGAATGTGGCAAGATCCGCAAATCCACGGAATGTGGCAGTTTCCCTTCTCTCTCGCATCCCGCAGTCGGACGGCGCAACCCTTTCTCCATTGCGGTATGTGGCGGCGGGAACCCTGTACGACCACCAGAAGGCGACGTGGCGGCAACAAGACGCTGGACGCCAGCGGAACCCTGGACGAGGACAGAACCCTATTTGACGGCGGCGCAACTTTCGACGCCATCGGGAATTCGACGGCGGCAACCAGATCCTCAGTTGTGGCAACCGAATACCATATGACGGTGGCGCAACCCTGGACGACGGCGGAACCATCGACGCCAATGGAACCCTACATGACGGCAGCGGAACCTCGAATAGCCAACTGCCGCAACTGGCGCAACATGGCAGCGGAGGCAAGCGTCCAGTTCGAATGGGTGCCTGTGTGGACTGGTTGCCTACTCGATCATGCCTATGCAAGATGAGAGCGGCGGTGGCAACCTCTCTCTTGTAGGATAGGATCAATCTGGTGGTTCGTCATCCGTCATGTAATCTTTGGCGGCAATGAACCCGACATTGGATCATTCGTTCCAGTTGAACCTGACGGCAACCTGATCATGTCCTTGTAGAGATCTGAACTTAACAGGACGGGCTTGCCGCAATTTCCGCTTGCGGAAATTGCTCATGATCGACATGCCGAACGTGTGACCTGTAATCGAGAGGTTGCGACAGGCGACTTTCCTGTCGCTTGTAGGAATAGATCCACCTCGTTGGGTTACCAGTTGGAGGTTGAGAATAGGTCGCCAGTTCGATCATGTAGCGGCAGGATAACCTTATCTCTTGTAGGGTAGGGTGATCTTCTTCTCAATCTCAATCCTACAAACCAGCAGATGTATTGCCAACAACGGAGCTACGCTCCGTTTTCAGTGTACATTAACTGTTTATAGTTACTTGTGACACACAGTGACACTTGGCGACTAAGACAATGTACACGGAAAACGGAGCTTAGGTTTGGAGGTTCCAGTTGGACATGACGGCAACTTGATCATGTTCTTGTAGGACATGATCGACATGACGCAACGGGTGACGTTCCTCGGCTTGTAGGAAACAAGAACCGTCATGGGGTTACCAGTTGGAGAGTGAGGACATGCAACCATCTGGAGCATGCAGCGGCAGGATAACATTCTCCCTTGTAGAATAGGATGGTCTTCTTCTCAATCTAATTCCAACAAATCCAGATATGTACTTCCATGAACGGAGCCACGCTCCGTTTTGGCTGTACATTAACTGTTTATAGTTACTAGTCACACACAGTCATACACAGTGTCACTTGGCGACTAAGACAATGTACACCCAAAACGGAGCGTGGATCGACTGGTTCCTTCTTCATTGGAATGCGGCGACCTGAACCGTCGACGGTGACGACAATCCTTCCTGCAAGGCCGCAGCAGCGGCAACTCGTCAATGAACCTCTCAATGACGGTAATCATTCATTCAACCTCTCAAAGGCGGCAACCTGACGGAAATCCATCCGCCACCCCTTCAATGACGACAGTCGGCCAGTCAGGATGCCCATGACGGGAAGCCGTCCGTCAACCCTCCAATGAAGGAGGCCGTCGATCAACATGCCAATGACGGCACTCGTTCCTGCGTCGTAGGCCGTCATTGAATACCTGGAACTGGCTGACCCCCGTGGATACCGCCTGACGGCAGGTATAAATACACACGGCGACCTCGACGGAGGCTGCTGCGCCCGTTCGTGTGATTAGTCGGGTTGGGTCTCACGACTCAACCCAACTCAATACAGACGGACGCCACGGAGATCACATGAACAGTCCATCACTAGAACTACACGAACTCGGCGGTCAGTTTTCCAGCCGTGAACGATTTCAACTTTTCAGCGGCGAAACCAACTTCTCACGGAAATTCCGAAAGCTCTGGTTCTCGGCCAACACCCCGTTACAGACCATCATCACCCAAGCGACGTTCGTCACCATCGACCATGAGAAACTCCTGACGATTGGGCGCAACTATATTTCCGAACATCAAGGCAAGCAGTCCCGTTTCATGTTCGACGAAGAACTCGTCCGCAAGATCATTCCCGAAGCCATCGCACATACACGGAACATCCGCAAATACTATGCGGCCAGTCTTGAGGGAGAAGCGATCTACAACCGCAAGAGTCCGCATTTCCTCGTCCTGTTCCAGTTGTTCGAGAACGAGACCAGGACGGCGCAGCAGATCTTGGATGAACTCCACAAGTGGCAGGAAAATCCCCAATCGGCGGAACCGTGGCAGGTGGCACTGAGCGACGGTGTCAATCACTCGCTCAAGGCGATTAAGCGCCAGTTGGAAGATGGCGTCCGTCAGCAGGAGAATGCTTCTGCACCCATAGTCGAACGAGTTCGGAAAGGCGTCTACCGTCTCATTAAGGACAAGCGTGATCGTGTGGAGTGGTGGCTCTGCTGCCTGGAGATCTTCCTGGACTGGCGGTACTCTTGCCAGCAGACAGGCATGAAACTGCCACGAGTCGGCTACCGCTTCTTCGTTTCGTACCAGTATGATCCTGGAACCGGGAAGTACGTGAAGTCTCCATATGCCGACGAATACGATCAGTCGCTGATGAAGGCTCCTTACAACACCGACGCCTTCTATTGGGAGCACCCGCAGTTCAAGCAGGGCACCTACGACCAGTACGACCACGACCACGTCAAAGTTGGGGAAGAGCAGTTCTTCCACGGCGAAGCCAGCCGCCACCGTATCGCCAACCAGCAGAAAGCTCGTCGGACTGAGGCCAAGCCGCAGGGCGGCAATCCAGAAGGCCGAAGGCTATGAACATCAAATGGCGTATACGCAACTTTCGCCAGGGCGACCGCCAGCGACCAGCGACGGGGAAGATTGGCGTATACGCCAGTGGGGTTGCGGCGACCACGGGAAGCGAGCCTGGAAGCCAACTGTAGCCGCCATTTGCGTCCACGGCACCTGGAAGACCACCCTGGAAGCCGCCGCTTGCCGCAGGATGCGCCAGGAAGCCGTCACAAAATTGGTTTCCTGGCGTTGTGTCATGCCACCCCGCCCCGTTACCCCACTGGCGGCAGCAATCGAACGTGGAGCCACACAGCGCCGAGTTCCGCCCAGGCTAAATCCCATCATGATCTTCACCTGGAACGAAATCCTGCCAGCCGCCATCGAGCGCCTACCGCCGATCCAGCGGGAACTCGTTCGCTACGTCATGAGCCAACCAGGGAAGCAGCGACCGTCGTATCGCTATGCCAATGAACGGTGGGGCTTGGCGAAGCAGGAGTTCCAGGTGGAACTGGCCGAGGCGTATGGTTCCATGCGTCGATACCTGGGACAATACGGTCTGGACGCCGCTGGCGACCTCGAATTCAGGTAGCCAAGGAATTGCGAGACCGCACTACGGCTGGCGCATCGGGCGGCGGTTGAAAACTCGGCGCAGGAAGACGACGGAAGGGTTACAATCATCTGCATACCAGACATGGACGTGCGGCAAATGGCTCTTGCTCAGGAAGTTGAGGTTCTGCTACCGACCCTTGCATCCCTGCCGATGGCAGCGATGATCACCGATTGCAGCGGCGTCGTACTATGCGTCAATCCGCATCTGGAAGCACTCGTTGGCTACGCCGCCGACGATCTCGTTGGGCAACCTCTCGGATCGGTCGTACTGGGGACTTCCATGCAGGACAACTTCCAGACGGTTGCTGCTACTGGGAAACCCTGGAAAGGAAAGTCGCCATTCCCCCAGAAATCCGGTCATGCGGTTCCGTTAGAGATTACGATCTCGCCGATCAGGGGAGCCACGGGTGCCGCAAGCCACTTCCTGGTGACTGCACGAGACGTGCCTGAAAGCTCAGCAGTGGACGTGGCTTGGCAAGCGGAGGCACGAGTCCATCAGGCTGTGTTTTCTCTACTTCGGTTTGCAGGTGATCATTCACTGGGGGAAGTACTCCAGCAAACCCTTGATGAGGTGTGCGCCCTGACTGAAAGCAAAGTTGGGTTCTGCCACTTCGTGTCGGAGGACGAGCAATCGGCGCATTTGCAGGCGTGGTCTACCGCCACCCTACGTGACTACTGTAAGGCTGAAGGCCAAGGATTGCATTATGACCTTGGAATGGCGGGAGTGTGGGCAGATTGTGTCCGGGAACGCAGGGCGATCATCCACAATGATTATCAGAGTCTGCCCCACCGGAAAGGCTTGCCTCCAGGCCACGCAGAGGTGGTGAGAGAACTTGTGGTTCCTGTGTTCAGACGTGATCGAATTGTCGCCATCCTGGGCGTAGGGAACAAGGCTGCGGATTATGGCCAACAGGACATGGAAACCGTCACCCGCTTCGCTGAGCTGGCGTGGGTCATTGCCGAGCACAAACGAACAGAAGAAAAGCTGAGAAAGAAGGAGAAGCGGCACCAGACTATCCTCCAGACGGCGATGGATGGCTTCTGGGTGGTCGATCACTAGTGTCCGGCTAAATTTCCAAACAACCGACTAACTCTCTATGCTTCATGCAGATGCCGACGTTCAGCACGGGGACGATTTGAATTCCGAAGTGGCGTTCTGGGGCCGAATGAGGGCGAGTTGCGGATGCGGAACAATGGTGGATGAACGCTGGGCGCACCGTCTTCTCTCAACTGATCGAGCATGCTTCAAGCAAGGAGTTTCAGAAATGTGTAACCCGCTATCAAGGCGACTCACACCAGAGAGGCTTCTCTTGTTGGGATCAGTATCTGGCGATGGCATTTGCGCAGTTGACTTACCGCGAGAGCTTGCGAGATATCGAAGCGTGTCTGCGGTCGGTCGGTCCCAAGCTGTACCACATGGGGTTGCGGGGCAAGGTGGCACGCACCACGCTGGCCGACGCCAACGAGCGCCACGACTGGCGCATCTATTCCGATTTTGCGCGGGTCTTGATCCGCATCGCCAGACCGCTCTACGCTCAAGATCCGATAGGTGTCGATCTGGCGCACAGCCTGTACGCGCTCGACTCCACCACCATCGATCTGTGTCTGGCGCTGTTCCCGTGGGCCAAGTTCCGCAAACACAAGGCCGCCGTCAAGATGCACACGCTGCTGGATCTTCACGGCAACATCCCCACGTTTATCAGGGTTACGGACGGCAAAGTGCACGATGTCAACATCCTCGACGAGATCCTGCCCGAAGCCGGGGCGTTCTACGTCATGGATCGCGCCTACGTCGATTTCGAGCGCCTCTACAAGTTCGCGCTCAGCTCGGCTTTCTTCGTCGTGCGCACGAAATCCAACGTCCTGCTCCAGCGCCGCTACTCACACCCGGTGGACAAGAGCAGCGGCGTGCGCTCCGATCATACGGTCATCCTGACCGCGATCAATTCAGCGAAAGCGTATCCGGATGCGTTGCGGCGTGTGAGTTACCTCGATGTGGAAACAAGGAAGCGGTTCAAGTTCCTCACCAACAACTTCACGCTGCCGGCACTTACTATCGCCCAAGTCTACAAGTGCCGCTGGCAGGTAGAATTGTTCTTCAAGTGGATCAAGCAGCACCTGCGGATCAAGGCCTTCTTCGGCACCAGCGAGAACGCGGTGAAGACCCAGATTTGGATCGCGGTGTCCGTTTATGTGTTGGTGGCCATCGTCCGCAAGCGCTTGGGGCTGGAAGCGAGCCTCTACCAAATTCTACAGATTTTGAGCGTGACGCTTTTCGAGAAAACGCCCATTCTACGGGCACTTCAAGCGTCGAGCTTCGAGAACGACTTAGCCGATTCTGGCAACCAGTTGATTCTGTTCGACTTTTAGCCGGACACTAGTGGTGGTCGATTTGCAGGGGCGTCTGCTGGAGGTGAACGAAGCTTACTGCCGGATGAGCGGCTACAGCACTGACGAATTGCTGGCGATGCAACTTCCCGATCTGGAGAGTATTGAAGCGGCCACCGACACAGCCGCTCACATGCAAAGGATCATGGCGCAGGGAGAGGATCGTTTTGAGTCCCGGCACCGTCGTAAGGACGGTAGCGTCTTTGACGTCGAGATCAGCGTTCAGTATCGAACCACCGATGGCGGCAGGTTTATTTGCTTTCTCCGGGACATCACCAAACGTAGACTGGCGGAAGAGGCACTGCGGGAGAGTGAGACCCGCTTCAAAACCGTGTTCAATGAGGCTCCTTTAGGCATCGCAGTGATCGACTCGCTCACGGGGCATATCTATTCCGTGAATCCTATGTTCGCCAAGATCGCAGGTAGAACGATGGAGGAGTTGGCACATATCGACTGGATGAGCATTACACACCCGGATGATGTCCAAGCAGATTTGGACAACATGGCGCTGTTGAATGCTGGAGAAATATCCGGGTTCCACATGGAGAAACGTTATCTTCACCACGACGGCACCCCAGTCTGGATCAATATGACTATCGCTCCGGTTTCTGTGGAAGGCAACTTACATCTGCGCCACCTATGCATGATCGAGGACATCACCGAGCGCAAACGTGCAGAAGCCCTGCTACTGGAAACTCAAACACTCCTGCAAACCGCATTGGATAGTTGCCAAGTCGGTATCGCCATCGCTGATGCTCCTAGCGGCAACTTGCGGTACGTGAATGAAGCCGGATTGATAATCCGTGGTGCGGAACGTCAGGATGTTGTGGACGGCGTTGGGGTTAATCAGTATGTGTCTGGCTGGCAGCTACTGGATCTCGATGGAACGCCGTTGAAGACTGAGGAAGTGCCGCTAGCCCGTGCGATTCTATTTGGCGAACCGTGCACACGGGAGTTCATCGTCCGCAGATCCGATAACAATGATCGCAGCGTTATAGCCAATGCTGCCCCAGTTAGAGATGCGCATGGCAACGTCGTAGCCGGGATCGTTGCCTTTCTTGATAGAACCGACCAAAAGAAAGCCGAGCTTGCGCTGCGGGAGAGCGAGGAACGCTTGCGTCGAGCCGTCCTGCAAGCGCCGTTCCCGCTCCTGTTGCATGCCGAGGACGGGGAAATCCTCATGGTCAGCGATGCCTGGACGGAGATTACGGGCTATTCGCATGCGGACATCCCAACCATCGCCGATTGGACGGAGCGAGCTTATGGCGAGCGAAAACACCTGGTTCAGGCGGATATCGATCGCCTATACGGGCTGACAGGAAAGATTAACGAAGGCGAGTATGAAATCCGGACCAAGTGCGGGAAGAAGCGCACTTGGGACTTTGCATCGGCTCCACTCGGTAGGCTTCCAGATGGCAGACGATTAGCCATGAGTATGGCAATGGACGTCACCGAGCGCAAACTGGCAGACGAGGCGCTACGGCAGTCAGATAGGAAGTTTGCCACTGCCTTCACGCTCAATCCAGCCATGACGGTTCTGTTCAGCCCGGAAGAAGAAGGCAATCGTATTCTTGATGTCAATCAGGCTTTTGAAGGACTCACTGGCTATCTGCGTGAGGAAGTGATTGGGCGCACTTCGCAGGAACTGCAATTGTGGGCTGATCCTCGTGAGCTTGAGGTAGCCATGAAGCGACTCCTGGCCGAAGGAAGGGTTCACAATTATGAATGGCGCATCCGATGCAAAACTGGCGACATTCGTACTGGCTTGCTTTCAACGGACTTCATTGAACTCGACGGCAAACGGTGTGCGATTTCAACGACCATCGACATCACGGAGCGCAAAGCGGCGCAGGAAGCAATTCGTAAGAATGAGCAACGTCTGCGACTCGTCCTCGAAGCCAACAGCGAAGGCGTGTGGGACTGGAACATTCCAAGTAAACATGCCGTGTTCAGCCCCAACTACACCAGGATGCTTGGATACGAGCCTGACGAATTTGCCAAAGACTATGATGGCTGGAGAGTCCTAGTCCACCCAGACGATATTGGTCGTGTAGATAAAGCCCACCACGAACATCTTTACGGGGGCAAGGAGTTCTGTGTCGAACTTCGGATGCGCCACAAGTCAGGCGATTGGCGCTGGATACTGAGCCGTGGCATGGTCGTTGAACGAGATGCACAAGGCCGACCCATCCGAATGATAGGAACCCACCTTGAAATCACCGAAGACAAACGTCGAGAAGCCGAGAATGCCGAACTGGAGAAGCAGTTCCGCCAAGCTCAAAAACTGGAAAGTGTAGGCAGACTGGCGGGTGGCGTGGCGCACGACTTCAATAATCTGCTGACCGTCATCAACGGCTACAGTGGCTTCCTGCTGAACCGATTGCATGCCCATGATCCGTTGCGCCCGTATGCGGAGCAGATTAGTCAAGCAGGAGAACATGCGGCCAGCCTCACCAAGCAACTACTGGCATTCAGCCGCAAGCAGGTAATCGATCCAAGGATAATAGATCTCAACAAAACGATAGGCGACGCCGTACCGATGCTGCAACGCATGATCGGTGAAGACCTAGCACTAAAGACGAAGCTCGACCGTTCCTTGGGACAAGTCAATGCAGACCCCGATCAGATTTATCAGGTCATCATGAACCTCGCCGTGAATGCTCGTGACGCCATGCCTAACGGCGGAGAACTCGACATTGAAACTGCGAACGTTGAAGTTGACGACGCAGGTGCCGCCGCCATTCACCCCACCGCCGTTTCAGGGAGCTATGTTCTCATGACCGTGACGGACACCGGACATGGCATGGACGACGTGACCCGTGCGCAGATCTTCGAGCCGTTTTTCACAACAAAAGAGGTGGGCAAAGGAACGGGACTCGGTCTGGCGACGGTCTACGGTATTATCCGTCAGAGCAACGGCTGGATCACAGTGCGGAGCGAGGTCGGAGTAGGAACTTCGTTCAACATCTATCTCCCTCGGACTGAAGGCTCGGCACACCCAGAGACAAGAGCACTCAGCGCCAAGGCAAAAGCTGGTGGCGAGACGGTTCTCCTTGTCGAAGATCAAGATGCCGTTAGATCCTATGCCAGGGCTGTATTGAAAGAGTACGGCTATGTGGTCATCGAAGCGGCAGGTGGCGAACAGGCGATTGCTGTCGCCAAACAGCATCCGGGGGAAATTCACCTATTGCTGACGGATGTGGTTCTGCCGGGAATGAACGGCAAGAAGGTGGCCGAACGGTTGAAAGAACGTCACCCATGTTTGAAGGTTGTCTATATTTCAGGCTACACACAGGATGTGATCAGTCAACGGGGTGTACTCGATCATGGCGCATCGTTTCTCCAGAAGCCGTTCAGCCCCGATGCATTGGCGGTGAAGGTTCGAGAGGTGTTGGATACGCCATCCAATCCGTTGAATTGAAGGTGATCCTGACGGCACAACAATTGGCGTATACGCCACAAACTGCGAAAGGGTGCGCCACCGATATTCGGCAACGCACCCCTTGGTTCGGCGACGGCACCCTATGAGCGCTGATCGGCAGCCTGAAACCTGCCGCTACTTGGCAAATAGTTCGTCGGCGGCAGCTTTCATTTCGACGAGGATCTCGGACGGGATCTCCGTCAGTCCCTTGCGGTCGATCAGGGATTGCAGTTTCTCCTTCCCCGCAGCGATGGCGTCCTTCTTCGACAGGCCGTTCGCCTTGCTCTTGTTGAGCGAATGCGTCAGCGCCACCCGCAGGTTGGACTCCAGGCTGCGACTGCCAGGACGGAGCGGTTTGCGGGAGCGCTTCTTGGTATCGGCGAGGCCGAGCGTCGAAGCGAAGCCGCCTTCCCACTCCCGGAAGGCCGTCCACAGCGTCGTGGCTTCGTCCTTCAACGTTTGTACGTGCGCTTCAGCCTTCTGGATTTCGGTCTGGATCTGGTGCATGCGGCTGAGCAGGTCTTGGGGGTTCGTATTCTCCATGTGATCTCCTTGGTCACACACACATGCCGTGGATCGATGGGAAAAAGCAAGTCGCCGTCTGACGGAGCGGAGTAGAAAGTTCCGGGTTTGAGTGGATGTTCCGCCGACACTCACGCTAACATCCAGATTGCCTGTCAGAGCCAAACTGTTCTGGGAGAATTGGCCGAGTAGATGGCTAGTTTCCCGGCAGGAAGGTCGGTCACGGCTGGGCTAACTGTATGAAACGTGGAAGGAGCTTTTCAGTCGCAGGAACCATGCTTCCCAAGCTGGACGTCGCCGGTTCGACCCCGGTCTCCCGCTCCAAAGCCATCTCCTTTCAGTAGGTTACCGTCATCCTTTTTGTTGAGCGAAATTCGTGACTCCGTTTGACTCCAACCGAGGTTTCCTGCAAGAGCGCCCAGCGGGCTCTACGCCAATTGCGGGGGCATTCCCGTTCCCAGAACCAGTTTAACCACACAAGACCTGCACTCGTTGCCGGTAGTTCAGCGGTCATTGTGGCGAAAGGCTTAAATTCCTGACCATCTTGCGTCGCGTTCGATGTAGCCAAGACTCCGTTGTGACTCCATTAGCGCCCGTTTGACGGAAACTGGGGAAACGGCGTGCACTTCAGTGATCCTCAGGAAACTCAGTGACGTTTAGGAAACGAAGTAGGAGCGTTTTCCCAAGCAGACATTCGCAACCGCAACCAACAGAAACTAAACGAGTTGCTAAATCCGTGACTCCATTGGGCCTCCATTCGCGCGCATTAAACACAGATCGAGGTTCTTGTTTTTTCATCTAGTTGCGAGCCTGCGACGTCCAGCGCAGCGGGCTGGACGTCAACGCAACACCATGCACGGGTGGGGTTCTCAAGGGAATGCGCCCAAGTGATGCCTGCGGAGTCGGCATCTCGCGGCTCACGCCAATGTTCGCAACGTTTGCAAATCGCTGACGACCCCGAAAACATTGGCGAAAGTGACTGTTGGACGAAATCACAAGCAACGGCGCGAAGTTGCCGTGCGCGCCGCGACGGGAACTCGCACCTTACCAAGGTAGTGGTAGCGTATGTGCATGCCTAGATGAGATGGGCCAACGAGATGACTACTCCAGTGTTCATCCTTGCGGTCAAAGAAGGTAAAGAGATCTACAGCGGCAGCTTCCGCGGTCAGAAGTTCGTCACGTAAACATTCTAGTGATTGTCCCGTGACGGTGCCGCTGTCGACGCACAAAGCAGTCTTTCCCTTGACAACGTCGCGCAGTTCCGTCGGAAGCACGTAAGGTGTCAGCGATCGGTCGCGACCTTGTCGGCGTCGGTACCCTCGCTGAGGGCTGGCGCATAGAGCCGAACACGTCGGCGTACGTCTTTCCATAGGACAACGCCATGTCGCCAGCTGTTTACTTGGTCGTTCTTAAGGTGTAGTGGAGTTGTCGGAACCAGGGGCGGCCGAGTTGTTCGCGTAGCCCGTTTATGGTGCGGTGGTGGCATCGTCCGACGCGTTGTCCACTCGCGCAGGGGCAGGGATGTTTGTTCGCAAGGCGGCGCTTCATCCCGGCAAGTCGCACGAATGCTTGAACTGCGCGGTGGTCATTGGTGCTAAAGAGCGCGGCGAGATCTTGGCGGAGTCCGTTCGCGCCGTGGTCGAGTTCGCCAAACGGCATGGTATGGTGCTGCTCGAAGTAGGAGCGACCGTACAGGTAAGGAATGAGGCAGTGCTCGACAAAGCCCAAGAGGGATGGGTGATGGTAGATCTGGAGCTGGATGGTGGTGGGTGCTCCCAGGCAGAGGCTGGCGTCGTTTAGTTTGTGGTAATCGGGCGGTATCCTCCCCGCGGTTTCCCACACGCTTGGTATGCTGGCGGGAAACCGCCTGGAAACCTTGAGGCGGACGTGGTACTCGTCACTGATGCGTTCGCCGCCGGGGCCATCCGCGACGAATGAGAGCGTGCCGGCGAGCACGACGACATCGTTCGCGGAGGGGCGCAAACGAAGACCAGGGTGCCGAGCGAGGAGCGCCGGGAGTCCCCAGCGTTCGAGGCAGTCCTTGAGGGTCTCAGGCATTGCTCCATGGCTTTGGGGGAGAGGAGATCGCAATCGCCGGGGCGGCGACGACAATTGGTCGCGACATCGTCGGTGGTTCTAGGGTTCGGACTTCGTCTTTCGTGAGATCCAGATCGAACATGGTCTTGACCGTCGGTTGGAGTCGCCATTGGCCTGCGGCCGTCGCGAGTTGTCCGAGGTCTGCCGTGACTTGCTGGTGCCAGGCCCAGAAGTTGTCCTCAAGGGTAGGATTCTCGGCCCACTTATCTGCGTAGTCCTCGCTGGGATCGGTTGGGTTGGGGACGCGCGGCCGAGTAGGTCGGACGAAGCGTGGCATGGTCGTGACGATGTGGACGAGTGCTTCGCCGATGTCGGTTTGTCCTGCATACGCGTGGGCGGCCAGGTTGGTGATGATCATCGAGATGGGTGCCTGGTCGGGGTTGTCGAGAAACATGCTGTCCCGGTGGCGCTTGAGCAACTGGATGCTGCGCTGGAGTGGCGTCTTCCACTCATATGGGGGGACGTCGTCGACCGTCGCGTACGCGCGTGCTTCGACGAGTTTGCGCAGGCGCTGTTCTGCGACCGGTCGGGCGCGTTGCGTGAACCATCGGGCGAAGCCGCGGGGGTTACTACTGAGAAGCCGATTGCTGATTTGCTCGTAGTCTGGGTGGCGGCGGTCAGTGATGGCGATGGCTCGGCTCGCGAGGTCAGCAGGTACTCCTTGGGAGCACAGCCATGCGACGCGTGCTTGGTCTTCGGGGAGCGATGGGAGCGTGTCGAGATGGAAGTTGATCTCGTCCGCGTACCTGAGGCGCCAGCACCGGTGTTTCTCCTCGACCGGCGCGAGTATGCCGTTCGCTTTCACGTACGCGTTGATTTCTGCGCCATAGAGTTCCTTGATCTGCTTTTGGGTGAGGGCGGTCTTGTCGAGTTGGAGTGTGGTGACGTTGTCGAGGTCGTACTCGGCGGTCGGGACGAGTGGTCTGATGACGGTCCCGTAGCGGAAAGAGCCTTGGGGGGAGACGTGGGGGTTGAGGCTGGCGATTGTTGATTCGGGGCGGCAGAGCCAGTTGCCGAGCGACTTGTGTCGGGCCGTCGCTTTCTCGTAGTACGAGGGCGGGATGTCGATGTGCTCCAGGATGGTGTCGAGGATGTCCGGGCGTAAGGTCGGTGCTGTGGTCATGCTGTTCCTCCGTTCTTGATCGTGAGTGCCGGAACAAACCCACCCCGGCCGGTGTTCTCGTCATAGACTTGCCATGGCATGTCGGCTTTGGGCATGCGGACGCGGCCGAGTTCTACCGCGACGCTGACACCACACGCTGGGAAGATGTGGAGTGTGTCGGTGGCCTTGTACGCTGCCTTGATGCGGTCGAAAAGGGAGCGTGCCAAGGTGCGGATGGCAGCAAGGTCGGTGCGTGATTTGATCAGGTCGTTGTGTGGATCACTTGTCGTGATCGTCCAGATGGCGGCGTTTGGCCCAAGGATGCTCGTGATGCGCTGGTGCGCGATCATCGCGCTGAGGCCGACCACGAGTGCGGGTGGGCCGCCGACGGTCGTCGGTGCATCGACCTGGAATGTGACTGGTGCCGTGTGCTCTGGCCAATCCCAGCCCGGTGGTTCGCGATGGCGCTGGTACACGTCGGCTGGCACAATGTCGCCCAACAGCGTTCCGAGAAATATCAGGAGTGGTTGTGGCGCGATGGCGAACACCGAGAGGTGGTTGATGTCGCCGTTGGTGATGCGCTCGCGGACTCGTTGGTCGAAGCGGCGTCGCAGGGATGTTGCTTCGACCGTCCAGAACTCGTCGTCTCGATCGATGAAGGACCCATTGATCGTGGCCAGGTCGAGTGGGGTGTCTTGTGCGGGATATCGCTGTGGGAAGAGGGCGGTCGCGGCTTGGCCGTACTGAAGCGGTGAGGAGTGATCGCCGATGTTGGCACCATAGAGGAGAATGTGGCTCTTTTGGCTCGCGCCGATTCCAGTGATGCGTTCGATGCGTTGCTCGTGTTCGGCCTTCATCCGCCGCAGGAGCGTGGCGTGGTACCGGCCGCCGTCTGGTTTGTCATCGATCTTCTTGTGACACTCGTGACACACGAGCATGAGGTTATCGACGCTGTTGCGCTCACGAGGCGAGTCGCCGCCGTTGCTTCTTGGGCCGCGGTCGCTGAACGGGTGGATGTGGGCTTTCTGGGCTATGTTGACGCGTTCCTGCGTCACGGACGATTTCCAGAGCGGCTTGTTGCACCCCGCGAACTCGCATCGCCCTGCCGCCTTGCCCCACAACTCGCACTGGACGTGGGTCGATATCGCCCGCGTCAACGTGCCGGAATGTTCTGTTGTTGTCTTGGCCCGGCGGGCCTTGGTCGTGCTCGTCACGAAGTACACTCCTGCGCAAACTGACGTATCACTATAACGAACGTAACATTCGCCCATAGGAGATGTCAACTATAGCGAACGATACGACCAGCAGGAGCGGACACGATGCGGTATCCTGGAGGGAGCATGATCTTACGGTGTGGCGCATGAAATCCTTACCATTGGCGGAGCGTCTTCGTGCGTGCCGCGAGGCAAAAGGGTTCTCGTTGGACGAACTCGCCACGAAAGCGAAGATCTCCAAGACGTACTTGTGGGAGTTGGAGAAGGACACCGCCGGGGAAAAGAAGCCATCGGCGGATGTACTGCTGCGTCTCGCTTCCGCGCTCTCGGTGACGATCGCCGATCTCTTGTCACTGCCGACAGTGCAGGTGAAACAGGACTCGGTCGAACTCTCCGGGTCGTTGCGGGAGTTTCGTGATCGCATGGCGCAACTGAATGCGCCCCTCAGCGAACAGGATTTGCACGACCTGGCGATCATGAAGTTTCGTGGGGGACAGCCTCAGTCCGCTGATGAATGGCATCAGCTCTACCTCACGCTTCTTGCGACTGCCGCCAAAAGGCGACCACGATGAGAACGGCGGCCAGCACGAGGGACGTCATCGACGCCTTAGCGCGGTCCGTCGGTGTGGCGACACCAGAGGAGGCCATTCGCCTCAAAGCTCGCGAAACCGTGAGGAACTTTTGCAGCGTGTTTGGCGAGCCAACAATGCCCTTCGCCGTTGATGCGCTCGCAAGTTTTCTTGGGATCAGCTGCACCGACGAGGCGCCCGTGCACAGTAAGGATGCGGAACTCGTTCCCGTCGAGAACGGGCGCGTCGCCATCCGCGTGAACCCTGACCGCCCCGAAACTCGCAAGCGCTTTAGCATGGCGCACGAGGTCAGCCACACCTTCTTCCCCCACTACCAATCGAAAATCTGGTGTCGAACCGATGCGCGTTTTCGCAGGCGGCAGAACCCGGACGATCTCTTGGAGATGCTCTGCGATATCGGCGCGTCGGAAATCGTGATGCCACTCCCGTGGTTCGCAAAGGACGCGCGAGCGGTCGCCACCGGCGCAGATCTTGCTGAACTCGCCAGGAAGTACGCCACGTCTCGGGAAGCCACGTTACGGCGGCATGCCGAGACGAGTGATCGAACTGTTCACGCGGTCTTCTTTTCCTGGCACCTTAAACCAGCCGAAACACGCCGGCTGACCGATCCGAACCAGGAACGACTCTTCGATACACCGGAGGAGCCGCCGGCTAAGAAACTGCGGCTTGACTACTCTATTCCCAGTAACGCAGCTCTCGACGCCGGGTACTACCTGCCACCACACAAATCCGTCGAGAGGAAAGGACCGCTCTACCTCGCAACCGCAGGAACGCCATCGCAAGGAGAGTGCCGCCTCGACCTTGGGCCAGCGGCCGGTCTATACAACGTGATCGCCCTCCCAGTCTGGACGAGAGACGAAGATCTCGGCCCCGAAGGAGAAAACGCAGTCGGCGCCATCATCGAGCCAATTGGGGCAAGACGCAAGGCACGACGGCCGAATGCGCAGCCCCCATCCCTGTTTTAGGGAACGCAAGCGAGAAGAGTGCCCTGACTCCGTTGTGACTCCATTCGAGGGGGTGTTGAGCGCAATTCGGGAAACGGCGTGGACTTCCGCGCACCTCAGGAAACTCGGTGAGGTTCAGGACACGATGTCGGAGCGTTCTCCCAAGCGGACCGTCGTGTCTGTAATCAACAGAAAATAAACAACTTGCAAAATCCGTGACTCCGATGGGACTCCAATCAGCGAGGAATCAATCTGCGTGTAACACGCTCATTCTGCGGCCTTTAGAAGACCGACGTCCAGCAAGCCGAACTGGACGTCAATGCACTCCCACTCTGAAGCGGAGCTTGCTGAACAACGGTAGACCGGCGTCAGCGACCAGCAAGGCTTCAACTGCTCACGCGGGTGGCCCGCGACACGGCGTCCGTCGCTGAGACCCGCATGAATATTGCTCGAAACGAATGTTGGGCGCAATCGCGACTACGGCCTGCTGCCCGACTGCGGTGGTCGTCGAACTCGACCGAAACACGGAAACGCAACAGGTGTTGCGACGTGCAGCCAGCCAAGCTGGCAGTCGGCTCCTGGGGTACGTCGCTCGGTCAAGCGCGGTGCGCGGCCGGGTTCCTCGCGCTATGGTCCAGCTGGGCCGTCGGTGCTGTCGTGATGACGGGTGGTGGAGTTTGTTTGGCGGGTCGTCGTTGTTTGTCCGCAGTGGTATCGGCGAGCACTTGTCCGAGCGCGGTTAAGGTCTCCTCGTGGTGCTTTGCTAAGTAGCGGTGCACGCGGGTGTTGTCAAGGAGTCGTTGGACGTATTTGCTTGCGGCGGCGAGATCGAGGATGTCGTTGCCGTAGTTTGCTTTGATGCTGTCGGCGTGCTTGAGGAGTTCGTCGGTTTCTTGTTCCATCAAGGATTGTTGTGCGGGCGTCGTTGCGCGTGGCTTTGCTGGCGTGGTTGGTACGAGGAGTTCTTCTCTGGTGCCGTCGAGGAGTGCTCTTGCGAATCGTCCGCTGAATTTCTTGGCGCTCATCATGAGTTGTGCGACGTCGATTTGTCGGACGGGCTTCATCTTTCGCAATGCGCAGAAGGCGTCGGCGCTGACGCGCTCGTTGCGGAGAATTTCTGCGGCTTCTGGGCAGATGCCTTTGAGCAGGTCGCGTCGTTCTCGGATCGTGGCGACGGTGACGTTGAGGGCGCTCGCGATGTGTTCCTCCGTGACGTGAGCTAGCGCGCGCAGGATCATGTGGTGTTGCGCGATGGGATAGTCAGCCCGGCGTTGACGCTGGCACTCGCGCCCGCTGCAAACGACTTAGTCAGGATGATACCGAGAGGGATCGAACAACTCTCGACAGTATGGGCAACATTGGCGCGACATGATTTCTCTCATCGCACGGTTTGCTCTCGCTGTCAAAGTTCCAGGTCATCATGAAAACTGGGTCGTGCTTGATGGATTACCGATACAATAAGTGGCGATGCCGATTGCGATTAATCCACACAGGCTCGTCGGCCCGTGGAGTGGCGGGTACGCGCTGGATGTGCACACGACGAGCAGTACGATGATCGGGCACAACGCGTTCGGTCACCCGGTGTTCGACACCGTGCGCTCGCCGTTGGGCGAGTTGCTGTACCGGCTTAAGAACCGTGGCGATGAAACGGTGATTCCGGCGATTGTCGATACCGCTGCAACGTTCCTGAGAGGTAGGGGCGCACGATTTGATGCGCTGGTGCCTGTACCACCATCGAATACGGCCAGAAAACGCCAGCCCGTCATCGCCGTCGCGAATGCGTTAAGCGAAGTGCTCGGCATCCCGGTTTGCGATGGGTGCGTGAGGAAAGTTAAGAGCACGGCGCAGCTCAAAGACGTCTTTGACTTTGCGAAGCGGACGGAAATCCTCGATGGGGCCTTCGCGGTGGATGTCGCGAAGACGACGGGGAAGCAATTGTTGCTCCTTGATGACCTGTACCGCTCCGGCGCGACCGTGAGCGCGATCACACGATTGCTCTTGACGACTGGTGCCGCGGGCGCCGTGTATTTGCTAACCTTAACGCAGACCCGAAGACTTGCATGACGAGCGTTTTTATCGGCGGATCGCGCGCGGTTTCACGACTCAACAGCACGATTGTGTCCAAGCTTGATGAGCTGATTGGCCGGGAGTGCTTGATCTTCGTCGGGGATGCCAACGGCGCGGACAAAGCGGTCCAGCAGCACTTTGCAGGGCGTGGTTACGAGCACGTGCTCGTATATTGCATGGACGCGTGCCGGAACAACCTCGGGAATTGGCCAACGAAGAAAGTCAAGAGTCCGTCATCGCGCCGGGATTTCGCGTACTACGCCGCAAAGGATCACGCCATGGCGCGTGACGCGAAATGCGGGATCATGCTCTGGGACGGGAAGAGCAAGGGAACTCTCAACAACGTCCAGGAACTCATCCGGAGCGGGAAGAAAACCCTGGTGTACCTAGCGAGCGAGAAAGCGTTTCACAAGCTCGTGAACGAGGGTGACCTCGACGCCCTCCTGAAGCGGTGCGATCCCGGCGCCGTGCACCGGGCACAGCAAGCAATTACGACCAAACTCCCGGCACAGCTCCCGCTGCATCCCGTGACTCCGTTGTGACTCCATTCGCGGGGGCTTTGCGCGCGAAGTGGGAAACGGCGTGCACTTCAGTGGTGCTCAGGAAACTCAGTGACGTTCAGGAAACGAAGTAGGAGCGTTTTCCCAAGCTGGACGTCGCCGGTTCGACCCCGGTCTCCCGCTCCATAACCAATTCAATTTCTATGCGTTAGGCGCAATCCTCGTGCTAGACGAAATCTTTGTGACTCCGGAAGACTCCATTCGGGCTCTCTATGGTGGGGGTGATGCCCCCGGTGGATTGAAGAAGAGTTGGCAGAAAAGATCAGCGTTCGCCTGTTCAAAGCAGGTTGGACCGTCAGCGGGACAGCGGCTGAGCTCAAGCCGGAAGCGTCACGCCAATCGCACGCCCACTCTGAAAATATTGGTTCGGTTCAAGTTGGAATGTTTTTGCCCGGTTTTAAGGCAAGATCCCGTCTCAAAGTGCTAGTGGCGGCAATGACGGGACCAGTCCCGCAGTCCGCGCCCGAACCAAACCGGATTCTCTGGCAAAAGTCCGGCCAGAGAGTCCATACTGTAACTTGCATTCAGGTTGGCATCATTACTGAAAGAACCGGAGAATATACATGCCCACGACCTACAAGGTGAATGTAGCAGTACTCAATGCGGCCATCGACGGCTTTGAGGCCCAGAAGACTCACATTGACGCCCAGATTGCCGAGATCCGCCAGATGCTGGACGGTGGCCCCAAACCGGAACCAGCCGCCACGCCGGAACCGCCGAAACGGAAACGCCGGAAGCTTTCTGCTGCTGGCAAGGCCGCAATTGTCGCAGCGTTGAAGAAACGGTGGGCGGCGAAGAGAGCGGCAGCGGAGAAGCCGGAACCAGCCGTCGCAAAGAAGGTGGCGAAGAAGAGTGCGGTGAAGAAGGCGGCGAAGGCACCGGGACAGACCGCACCCGCCGCTTAATAGACGCCGGAAACACCGCCGCTTCCCCATTCGGCCCAGCGGAGGTGCTTCAGCTCGACACTCCGGCACGTAGTGTTTGCGGCGAGTATGGCAGCATAGTACACGACTTCCCACTGCGGCCTGCTCGACGCTGTACGGAACAGCAGTGCCTTCACATCATCCTTGAGAAACGTCCACCGTTTCGCCCGTTTGAGCATTTGGCGAAGTACGCCAATCCCCATATTGATGGTGCGATTGCCGATGCCGTCGGCTCTCCTCCGGTTCTGATACTCGGCCCTGTCGACCTGCAAGGTGCGCTCTGCTACCGGGCCCTCACGGTCCTTGATGTAGCGCTCCCCAGCAACGGATACGTCCCGATTCTCCCCGTGCTGGCACAGGAATTGCGCACGTACCTCATGGCTGCCGGAGCAGCTACGTCTTTTGAGAGCAACCCGCCGGACAAATACACCACGCGATATGTCCGAAAGGTGCTCAAGGACGCAGCCCGGAGAGCGGGCATCGACAAGGATGAGCGAGATCTATGTCCGCGCCCTCGGCGGCAAGCGGCTGCTTGTTACTTTGCCGAAATTTCGGTCTTCGCTAGATTAAGGCCCTGTCAACGGAGGTTGCATCATAGCTTCGCAGCCCTTGGGGGCTGCAGCATGAGATCTTCGATTAGCGATCCGATTTGCCTTGGCGCCATCCGCGCAATAAGGTATTGGTGCAGCCCACCCGGATCATCTTGCCATGTATTGCGTCCATCCTTGTCAATGACGCAAACCCCAGGACTGCTCAAGGTCCATAAGCCGCGATCTTGCTCGGCGCAGCGCACTCCATATAGAACCGCAGTCTGATCCCAGCTCTTATGTGGTTTCGCGCCATTGTAAAGCTCATAGGCGCGCCGGACTGGACTGTCGGCAGACAAAGCCGCCGTCTTGCCGCCCGTTAATACGTCCACGCCCACTTCCCATCCGCTGAAAACGATTCTGGTCGGCCAGTTCGCAATAGCATGCTCCGCTGGCGCAGCATGGTGCCAGATGTTCGCCTCCCGGCCCGTGGGAAATTGCGCGCCCATACAGACCCAGAGCCGGATCTTCTGGCGGATCAGGCCGGCGCCGTCGAGTGGACTGTGCCTGTCTCCCTTTGTCTTCAGGAGATTGCTCATATTGGTCAACTGGCCGACCGAGATCAGCACCACCGACCGGTCCGGCTGGGCGGCCAGAATCCGCCGGTAAAGGTCGACCGCATCTGGCGCGTGCTCCGCTGATTTAAGACTGTGGGGCCAGCGCGCGGCGATCTCTTCCGCATACTTGGAATCCCGCAGAAAACCATCTCCCTTATTCACGCCGATCGGGATACTGGGGCGCTTGAAGTAAGTGTTCAGCGCGTCGAGACATAGTGGCGAAGAGGGATGCAGGGAAGAGACGCCCATTGCCAGAATCCGCGCTTCGTCGCGACTTGTGAGCGCATGCAACACCGCTACTGCACCGACGTCGTCCACATCACCCATGATGTCGGTATCGAAGAGCACACGCACGGGCTCCGACGCGATCGGCCCCGATTTCCGCTCGACATAGGCATAATACGCGCCGAGCAACGGCTGCCCACTGGCATCCAGAAACCAGCTCTGCATCTGCACCGGGCCGGCGGGCAATCGCATATGGAACAGCGCCTCCCGGTCGTCCGGCCCCACGTCGACCGTCCTATCGAAAGTGCCGGCCTTCAGCCGGGCCTTTGCTATGGGGAGCGCCACGCCCGCGGGATATCTTCCGTCCTCGGCCGTGTGGGGAGGAATGCCTGCGGCAATGGCGGCGTCGCAGTCGCGAGGCCAGCGCCGAAGCGCAATCTCGTAATCGCCTGGCTGCGCCACCTCCAGATGCCACACGCCGTTCTTACGCTCTCCCTTGCGCACTTGCGCGCCCTGGTCGAGGAAGACATCCGCCCACTCACAAGCCGAAACCGAAACCGGATTCTCGCGGTTCGAACCAACTACCACCGGCACGAAGCTGTCGAGTTGCGGCTCGACGCGCGACCACCACTCGTCATAGTGCTTCTGAAGCCGCGCCACGATCTCCGGGTTCCGGTCGAATACGTTCTTCTCCTGTCCGGGGTCCTCGGCAATGTTGTACAGTTCCTTACCACCTATCAGCCGCCAGGTTTTCCACATCACGGCAGCGTCGTTCTTGCTCGGACGCGCGCTCACGCCTTCGCGTGGCATTCGGCTGAACTGGACTACTGCGGTGCGGTCCGGCAACTGCTTCGCACGGTTCTGCAAGACTGCGGCAAGACTCACCCCATCCGTCTGAAAGCCCTGCGGGCGCGTGAGAGCGCACGAGTCGATCAACGTCGGGAAGATATCCTGCATCTGCGTGAGGTCGCTGATGTCTCTTCCACCCTGCACTCCGCCACCGGTCCATCTGACGAAACACGGCACCCGATGACCGCCCTCATATAGTTCTGTTTTCGTCCCTTTCATTCCGGCGGTATACCGAAGGGTCGCTCTGGTTGCGCCGTTATCCGACATGTAGATCAAGAGCGTGTTTTCATGGAGTCCGGATTTCCGCAACATCTCATCCACGCGGCCCACATTGTGATCGATGTTGGCGATCATGGCCGAGTAGCGGGCCACATTTGCCGGCAGGTGTTTGTATGGCTCAATGAACTCCGGGGGAACGAATAGCGGAGCGTGCGCGACATTCAGAGGGATATAGCAGAAGAAAGGTGAACCCGCCCGGCCGCGCGCCCCGATCCAACGCATCGCCTCATCGATGAAGACATCTCCCGAATACCCGCGATAGCGCTGCAAATGACCATTATGGCGGTACGCGTCGTTGAAATAGTCATTATTCCAGGCGTCCGGAACAGAGCCAATATGCGAAGAAGGATACCAGACCGTTTCCTCGAAACCACGGTCTTCGGGCCTGTAGGGATAGGTGTCGCCGAGGTGCCATTTGCCAAAAATCCCGGTGCGGTACCCGTTGTCGCGAAACGTCTCCGCCAGCACAGGCAGATCCCGTCGCAATAACGTACGGCCACTGCTGACGTTCATCGCCCTCGTCGTGAGAGCGTTGCGTCCAGTTAGCAATTGGGCCCGCGTGGGCGTGCACATTGGACTGGAATGAAAGTCCGTGAAGCGAACGCTCTCGCCTCGAAGGCGGTCGAGTTGAGGCGTTTTGATCTCCGGGTGACCGTGTGCCGAAATATCGCCGTATCCCTGGTCGTCTGCAAGGATGATTATCACGTTGGGCCGCTGCTTTGCACCCAAGGTTTGGAAAGCGGCGCCGGAGAAAAGTGATGCTCCGGCAAGCCGCCCAAGTGCGCGCCTCGTCATTCGATTCATGCTGGCTCCATCAAAGATGAGCGGGTGTGTTTCGTCCCACTTCCAGCGGCCACCGGTTGCGGATTGGCGCTCCGGTTATTGCCGCTGTCTCAGAGAATATACTTCATCCCCACTTGAAACACACGCGCTTCACCGCCGCGTGAGATTTCGGCAAGCATGCGTGACGCGGGCAGGTTCGGTGTCACCTGCCCATCCAGTGGCATTCGCCAAATCACATTGAGCCAACGGCCACTGGGTATGAAACGTTTTCCCACCGACGGCACGATCGGCAATCTGTTTCGTCAGTCTGGCATGGGCGAGATCCAACGTTTCTTCGAGCCGATGACCGAGTGGCAGATGCAACGGCTCCCGCTGCGGCCAGCTTGCCAGGCTATCGAGAGCCGGCCACGATTCGCACGCAGGCACCCACCTGCGGCGCGATTCCCGGCCGCGCCGCCGGGCCAGAGGACAACAGTGACAACAGAAGGGCTCGCATGTGACTAGAAGATGGTCCGGAAGGCGAGTTGGATGTTACGGTTGCCGCCTGCGCTGGGGATGACCCCAAAGGTGGCTTTATTGGTCATATCTGTGCCGGGCGCGTTCCAGAGCGGTTGGTTCAGCACCGCCGAGGCGTCCATTCGGGCTTCGAACCGCCACCGCTCGTGAAGCTGGAAACGTTTGATGATGGAGGCGTCAAGGGTCTTGGCGCTGGGAGTCCGCAACTCGGATAGCTGGGGTGGATCCGGCGCGATAGTGTACTGGGTAGGCAGCGATTGGAACGCCGTGATGTCGAAGTACGGATTCAGGACCGCCCCGGTCTTCGGATCGATTCTGTCGCCGAGACGATCGCTGACACTGTCGCTCTTGGCGGCATTGCGTAGCCGGATGGGCCTGCCGTTGGCGTCGCTGACGGACATCGGGTTGCCCCCGCGGAAGACCGTGCGGGCGCTGAGTGTCCAGTTGCCGAGCAGCCGGGAACCGAGGCCTCTGCCGTTCAGGAACGCACGGCCCATGCCGAAGGGCAGGTCGTAGACCGCCGCAAGGTTGAATGTGTACGGCCGGTCCAGTTCGCCGACGGTCCGGTAGTGGCGCTCATTCACCAGGCTGGTGATGTTGTTCTCCATCAGCTTGGAGAGGGTCAGGCTCGAGAGTACGGACAGCCCGTTGCCGAGGCGCTTTTCGAGGTTCACCTCCACGGCGTGATAGACCGCCACGTGGGTGTTCGATCCGCCTTGACTGAGGCTGGTGAACTGCGGATATGCTGTCCACAGGTTCTTCTGCGCGGTGTTCTTGGAAGAACCGAGTGAGGTGCTCGACGGCAGGATGTTGTAGAAGGGGTTGGGCACCTGTATGTTTTCGGCTGCGCCCAGAGCCAGGTATTTGTCCGGCTTTTCGTTCAGGTTGAAGCTCTCCAGGCCCTTCACGCTGAGCATGCGGACGAAGGCGAGTTCCAGCCGCGTCTTTCCGGGCAGGCTCTGCTGCAATCCGCCCTGCCATTGTTGCGCATAGGGAAGCACGCGTCCCTGGGTCACGAAGCTCAGGCTGTTGCCGTACCGCGCGGCCAGCCCGTCCTTGTTGCCGCTGGGAGCCTGGATTCCGTTCGGGTAGGGATTGGCGAACGTGGTGTACGGCGTGGCGCCGCTGTCCGTGGTCCCCACGTAGGGGGCATTCAGGTCGAAGGTGGGCGGGATGCGAAAACCGGTATCCATGTTGCCGAGGGAACTGGCGTAGAACAGGCCGTAACCGGCGCGGAGCACGGTGCCCTGGCGAATCTGCCAGGCGATCCCGATATTGGGGGCGAAGTTGTTGGTGTCCACCTGACCTTCATAGCGGCTGGAGCCGTTGACGCCAGCAAACAGCAGCCCGCCGCGCAAGTCCACGCCAGGCACCTTCACGGGGCTCGGCGAGGTGTAATCGAAGCCGTAAGCCAAGCGGTTGTAGCGCTCGGTGTAGGGCGTTTCGATTTCGTAGCGCAGGCCGTAGCTGAGGGTCACTTTCTTGGAAATCTTCCACTGGTCCTGCACGTAGAACGCATAGTAGTAGCTGCGCAGCGAGTACGGGGTAGCGCCGCCCAGCGAGCCACTGTCGGGCGTGCCCAACAGCAGTGAGACGAGCGAAGCGCCGGTGGTCTTGCCGGTGTCCGACTTGAACGGATCGGAGCGCGTGAACCGGTCGCTGAAGGAGAACTGGCCAGCGCCGGAATAATCCGGGCTGACCTCGTTCCAGTTCACGATGCGGATGTCCGCGCCGAAGCGGGTACTGTGGGCGCCGGTAAGCTTGCTGGCGCTGGGATTGAATCCGTGGGAATCATTGGCGCGGGCCTTCAGCCGGTTCCCCATAGTGATGGTGTTGGAACCGAGGTCGAGGCGCGGCCAGGCCTGTAGCGCGGCGTTTTGCGAGATGATGTCCGGCAACCCCAGGCTCTTCAGCGACACGTAGCTGTTGCGGAACACCGTGCTGCTGTCGTAACGGTTGACGATGTAGCGCATGGAGGCAATCAGGGTGGGCGTGAGCACATGATCGCTGTTCAGGCTGACGCTGTACATGTTACGCAGGTCGTCGTTCGGCTCACCGCCCACTGGGGCGCGCAGCATGCCCGCGGGGATCTGGCTGTAGCGGCGGTCGTAGTTGATGTAGTTGAAGCGGCCGAACAGCTTGTGGCTGCTGTTGATCATCTGGTCCACGCGCGTGCTGATCTGTCTGGCCGGTTCGTTGGAGGTGCCCTGCGAGACCCAGTTATAAGCCCCGATTTGCGCCGGACCGGAGATATTGGGCAGCGGGAAGCCTGCCGCCATGGTCTTGCCGGCGTTGTCCAGCTTCGAAGCGGGAATGATGTTGCCGGCGAACGGCTGACGGGTGGCTGTGGATCCGGTCACGACCGTGCTGAACGGGTCGTAGATGGTGAGCTTGGCGCCCTGGCCGTTGAGCGTCTGGGAGAAATCGCCCTTGCGCTCCAGGTCCGTGAAGGTCCTGCCGGAGTACGTGCTGCCGCCCTGGGTTTTGTCGTACTGCACACTGGTGAAGAAGAAGGTGCGGTTCTTGCCATTGTAGATTTTCGGTAACCAGATGGGACCGCCAAAGGCGCCGGAGTAGAACTGGCGGCTGTCGTCCGGCTTGCCCAAGCCACGCTTGTTGTTCAGCCAGCTATTGGCATTGAGGGCGCTGTTGCGGTAGAAGCCCTCGAAGGAGCCGTGCGGCGTGTTGGTGCCGCCGCGGCTGGCGAAGGCCACCACGCCACCGTTTGAGTGGCCGTAAGCCGCGTCGAACATGGTGCTCTGGATGCGCATCTCTTCCACCGCGTCGCCCGAGGGCGAGGCCGCGATGGTACCGCCCTGCCGCGGGACTACCACCGAAGCGCCGTCAAGCGTGATTTCGTTGTTCCCCTTCACGCCGCCGCCGCCCTGAATGGTGAATTCCTGCTGGGTGCTGTCGGTGAATTTCTTGCCGCCGCCCTCCACACCCGGAGTCAGGGACAGCATGGCCAGCGGGCTGCGGTTGGACAGGTACAGCGAATCGAGAAAGCGCCGGTCCACAATTTGCGCCATGTTGGCCGACGCTGTTTCCACCAGTGGCACCTCGGCCTTGACTTCAACCGATTCGGACGTGGCGCCCACTTCCATGCGGATATCAAAGGTCAGCTTTTCGCCCGTGCGCACGGTGACGGACTTCTTCATCAGCTTCTTGAAGCCGCGTGCTTCGGCGGTGACGGTATACTCGCCGGGCTCGAGCAACGGCGCCAGGTAGTTGCCGCGGCTGTTCGTCTCCGTTTTCAAAGCGGCGTTCGTGCTCTCGTTCTGCACGACGATGGCAACGCCCGGGACCACCGCGTCCGTGGCGTCCGTCACGGTACCTTCCAGGCTGCCGCGATAATCCTGCGCCATCGCAAACGCGGCGAGGAGCAAGGCCACTAAGACTGCAAGTTTTCGCATTTCATTCCTTTTCCCATTTGAAGTAGGATTGGTAACCGCCGCCCATGTTTCGTGCCAGCCACAAAACGGTGCTCGCGGCCAGAGGCCCGAGTGACTTCGCGGCGGCTTACCAAGTCCGTGTTGCTGAAGACGAAGACAGCCGGATGGCCATCGGTCGTCATGAGGTCTTGTACCGGTCTGCCGATCCCGTTTACCGGCCGCCATCCGGGCGGAAAGGAGTTTCGGTGGATCTCGCCCGTCTTTCCGTCGAGGAAGGCGACGCGACCTACGTCGCCTTCCTCCAGAAGGCAAACGACCTCACCCCTGCCGTCGCCCTCGAGGTCGTTGATGAGCACGGCCACGAAACCGTCGGAGATGGCCAGCGCCGGCAGCGCGCACAGGAGGACCACCCACCATTTCATTGCCGTACCTCGCGAGAATTTTCGATCCGAATAGGCTTCGCGCCGGGCGTTGACCCCGTGCCGTGGAAGCCCGAGATCAGCACGTCTCGAAGCTCGTCGCCGAAAATAGCGGAGCGCTCGGGCGCGTTGGCGACCTCGGGCCAGACTGTACGGATTCCGTCGAGCCTCAGTCCCTGGATGTGCGCGAAGATCATCGCCGCCGGCGTGGGACCGTAATCGGGCATGCCGGCCGCCACCGTCTTAGACCCGCCACGCATCTTCTTGACCTTTCCGATCTCCTCGTAGCCGCTCATGCGCATCGACACGTTGCGGAAAATCAGGTTCTCAATGGGACTCTCCGGCGTGCCCTCGGCCAGCACGCGTCCTTTGCCGAAAATCGAGATGTCGCTGAAGGACACGTCGCGGATGTGGCTGAGCTTCGATTTTTCGTCGCGTTTCTCGATATCCACCACGATGGGCCATTCCACGCCCAGCCCCCACTTGGGCCGGGTGGTCATCGCAATGTTGGAAAAGTGGATGTCTTCCATAATGCCGCCGTCCTTCGCGAGCAGCGCGATGCCCGTGCGGGAATCCCTGATCACGCAATTGGAAAAGACAATATGGCGGAAATCGCCCCAGCTTTCGGTGCCAAGCTTGAGTGCCGATGCCGCACTCACCAGCACGCAGTTGGTGACGGTCACGTTCTCCGTGGGCCCGTGCGATCCCTGTCGGTCGGTGGTCTTGAGCACGATGCAGTCGTCGCCCGCCTCGATGTGGCAGTCGGAGATGATAACGTTGCGACTGGAATCGATATCGATGCCGTCGCTGTTGATCGCCCGCAGATTATTCCGCAGCGAGATGCCGCGGATCTTGACGCCATCGCAGTTCTTGGGATGGATGGTCCAGGCTGGCGCCTTCCGGATCGTAATATCCTGAATCCGGATATTGCGCGAGTCCCAGATCTCGATGAGCGGGCTGGGGCGGTCGAGCGGCTTCAGACCCTTGTCGAAGAACAGGTCGCCCTGGCCGTCAATGGTTCCGCTACCCTCGATGGCCACGTTCTCAACATTTTTCGCGTAAATGAGGTGCTTGGGGTTGTAGTCCTGAATGCGGCTGCTCCCCAGCAGCACGGCCCCCGGCGCGAGGTACAGCGTGACATTGCTCTTGAGGAAGATGGTGCCGGAGAGGAAACCACCGGTCGGAAAGTAGACCATTCCGCCGCCTGCGGCGGCAGCGGCGTCGATGGTCTTCTGGATGGCGGCGGTGTCCATGGTCTTGCGGTCGGCTGCGGCGCCAAAGCTCTTTACATTAAAGACGGGTGCGAAATCGGCGGCCCACGCCGCCGAGCACAGCACAAGGATGATCACGAATCGCATGATGGAGTGTCCTCGAGGATGAACTGGGAAGCGGCCTGCACGAAGAAGGTGGCGTCGAGGTCGTGCAGGTGGTAGGGCAACAAGATTACGGCGTGTGAGGTGTTGGCTCATGCGGATCACGGCGCGATGCGCGACCTAGCCTCCTTCAGCCACGTCTCATAGATGTACTTGTCCTGATCCCGCTCCCAGCGGTCTCGCGGAAGCGCATCCAGCGCCTCGCGCCCCACC
Organism: Bryobacteraceae bacterium; assembly: GCA_963668605.1. Lineage (GTDB taxonomy): Bacteria > Acidobacteriota > Terriglobia > Bryobacterales > Bryobacteraceae. The sequence goes on along the minus strand of OY764903.1, from coordinate 5,638,243 downwards.
GCTGGAATCCCCGTTCCCAACGCGCGAGTGCCGCCTTCCCTCAGTTCGGTGGCGTAGAGTCTATCGAATGACACGTTCTGCCGCTGCGCCCACTCGGCGACGTGGGTCTCCGGCATGCGCGCGATGCTCTCCGCCGTCCAATTCGGAAAGTCCAGGCGCTTTTCGAGCCAGAGCGCCACGGGGCGCGTGAGGAAGTAGGGCCGGTGCCCGCCGCCGGGCTCGAAGGCGAAATCGAATACGTTCTGGGCGCTGCCGTGCAAAGCGATAGTACGCTTGCGCAGGTCCTCGAAAAACGCCACGCCCATCTTGGGGATGGACACCACGTCGTCCGCAGCGCCGTTGAAAACCAGAGTGGCGCCCCGCACGGCGTGCAGGCCGTAGAGCACCGCGCCGCGGTCGCCCAGAAACGCCAGTGAGCGGTACGGGATGCCCTGGCACATGGTCTTGCCGCTCGAGTCCCAGTAACCGCCGGGGCCATCGAGGTTGCCCCCACCCACTAACACGCAGGCGTTCAAGCGCGGTTCGGCGGCGCAGGCGAGGCCCAGCACGAACGACCCCATGGAGTAGCCCATGGCGGCGATCCGCTTGGGGTCCACCTCCGGGCGCTGGTTCAGATAAGAGACCGCCTGCATCACGTCGGTCATCATGAGGCCTCCCATGCGGCGCCCCATTTCGGGCGGATCCACCGCGCGGTCGTGCTGGCGCGTGCCGGACTTGCGCTGCGCATTGCGCTCCCCTTCCCCGATGGGATCGTAGGTGAGGACGCTCGCTCCCGCCTGCGCATACAGGATGCCGGTGTAGTAGGAATACCAACTGTATTTATCGCCGCCGTGGCCGTTGACCACGATCAGGCCGGGCGCTTTGCCCGTCTGCGTCTTGGGGCGGTACAGGATGGTAGGCACGCGCAGGCCGTAGGCCGTGGCGTAGCTCAGGCGCTCCACCACCACACCGGGCACGGGTTCGAACTGACCGTAGCTTTCCGCAGCCAACGGCGGTAGGGGGTCCGGAACGAACAGTGTAGATTTGATGCGTGCGCGCTGGTCTTCCGGCGCCGGAGCCTTTTTCGAGGTGGAACTGCGGTACGGGCCGGACTTGTCGTTGAAGGCGCGCACGTTGAAGTTGTAATCGTCCGCCACCAGGTGGCCGCTGCGCTCCTGCACGATGCTTGTCATGCGCTCGATGAACACACGGTAAGTCGCGGTAAACGGATCGATACCGGGATTGCGCTGCCGAACGAAATCTTCCACCTGCTTGCGGTATTCTTCGCGGGAGCCGGCGTTATAGTCGTAGTCCTGGCGGATCTCCTGGAGCTTTCCGGCCTTGGCGGCGACGACGACGGTCTTGAAGGCAGGATCGCGTCGCACGGCCGCGCGTCCGTCATCCGTCAAAGCCGGCTCAACGATGCCTTCGACTCTGCCTTCCACGGGTGCCACAGCCGTCACCGTGACCTCGCCACGCACCAACCCCTGCGCCGTCACCGTCACCTTGATGGCGCCGGGCAGGGCCTTGGAGCGCAACACGTTGGCCACCGGCGAGTCGATGTACATGGTGCCTTCCATGGCGCCGTTCTTGTCCGTATCGGTGCCGTATTCCCGCGGACCAACCAACGCCGCCGGACCGCTCACCGTCCACTGGAGCGGCGCATTGGCCCCGTAAACGTGCACGCCGTTGGCATCCACAATATCCGCCGAAATCACGGAAATGCCCGAGCGGTCCGCCGGGATGTGGTCCGGCGAAGCCTTCAGCACAAGCCGCGCGGGCTTGCCGGCCATGGTCACCAAATCGGCCGCGCGTTCTCCGTCCTTGCGGCCTTCCACGGAGATGGTCCCACGCCGGATCTCCACGTTGCGGAAGGTCACAGCATGGGCGTTCGCATCCGAGGGCTTGGCCGTTCCCACCGTCTCGCCGTTTACCTTGAGCACCACCTCATCGCAGTTCGAATCCACCACGATGTCCTTGCGCTGGCCCAGGTACCGCTCGCGCCAGTAGTGAGGATGGATAAAGGTCATCGGCTTGGCGGTAAAGTTCGCCTGCCACAGGTAGTACACGTACTTTGGGAAGCGGTAGAGGTCTACCCAGCCTTTGGGATTGATGTGCTTGAGGGGGGAGTTGAGGTATTCGCGGTCGGCGCCGTGGTCGGCGTAAAGCCAGACCACCAGGTTGTCGTCCATCAGGCGGCCGCTGCGCACGTCGGCCTCGTGCTGCCAAGTCTCCGTTCCGGTCACCTGCCCGCTCGACGGGTTGCGGGTCTCGGGGCCGAAATCGCGGTCGTCGCTCGAATACCACCCGCGCACGGTGCAGCGCAGCAGGTTCTCGATGGCCAAGTCCTTATCGGTGATCTGCACATGGTCGCCGCCGTTCTCACCCCGACGCAGGTAGATGAGGCGGGTGGCGTCTTCCTCCGCAGCCCAGGCGGAGTCGGCCGGATGGTTGGTCTCGTTCCCGATGCTCCAGATGAAGATGCTGGGGTGGTTGCGGTCCCGCCGGATCATCTCCTGGAGGTTCTGCCGCTGCACGTCGCGCCCGAAGGCGATGTCCTTGATATTGGGGGCCTCCTCAATGAGGATGAAGCCCAGCCGGTCGCATTCGTCGTAGACAAACGGGTCATTGGGGTAGTGCGCGGTGCGCTGGAAGTACAGCCCCATGTTGTAGCGGATATCTTCCAGGTCCTTGCGGTGCATCCACTTGGGCATGGCGTCGCCGAGCCAGGGGTATTCCTGGTGGCGGTTGATGCCGCGCAGCACGAGTTTCTTCCCATTCAGATAAAGGCGCTTTTCGGCCTTGTTCCAGGTGTACCAGCGGAAACCCAGAGGAGAGCAGTAAGTATCTGCCAGGCGATCACCGTCGCGGACTTCGGTGGCCACCCGGTATAAGTACGGAGACTCCGGCGACCATATGCGGGGGGCCGCGACCGGGCCGAGGCTTTGGGTGAACTCCCGGGTCTTACCAGCTTCGATTGTTTCCCTGTTGATCGCCTGAGCCACGGTTCTGCCGCCGGCGTCGAGCACGGTGGTGACCAGGGTGCAGGCGCGGGCCTCCGGAAACTCGTTCCGCACCCAGGTGCGGACCTGCACCGTGCCGCGCGTCTCGCTCACCTCCGGGGTGGTGACGAAGGTACCGCCCTCGTAGTCAGCCGAACCCTGGAATGGCACGTGCAGCCGGTCACGGATCACCAGCGAGACATCGCGGTAAATGCCTCCGTAGACATCGAAATTGCCGGCCGTCATGGGCGGGATGCGTCCGTAGGGATCGTCCCGGCGGTTGGAAACCTCCACGGCCAGCACGTTTTCCGCTCCGAAGCGCACCTGTTTGGTGATGTCCACGGAAAAACTGGTATAGCCACCCTTGTGCTCCGCCACCAGCGCGCCGTTCAGGTAGATGCGGGAATACTTCTGCACACCGTCGAACTCGATCGCCACCAGGCGCCCGGTGTACTGCCTGCCGATGGTGAACCGCTTGCGGTACCAGCCCCAGCCGTACCACCAGTAGGAGTCGTCGCGTTCGGAGGCCGAGCGGATGAAGGGGTGCACGTCGCGAGTGGTTTCGTAAGTGCTCCAGGTGTGCGGCAAGGCCACGGCCGGCCAACGGCTGTCATCGTAATCCGGCGCGGCGGGACGGGCATCCGGCCGGGAATCTGGAAGATATTGGAAGGTCCAGTCCCGGTTGATGTTCTTGACTACCCTGGGGTCCGAGGCCATGCCGCTGCCCACGCCGCCCGCGAGCAGGATCCAAACGGATAAGATGCGTATAATCAGAGTCAAATTCTCGCAGAGGTGGCCGTCCCCGTCAAGAAACTTGGGGGTATTCACTAGTGATTCACTATGTTAACCTTGTAGGATCAAAGAGTTGCATGCGTGGTTGAAGAGCCTAGAGAAGATCGCCAGTCACAGCTCCAGAGAATTCTGGAGAGCCGGACGCTCCGCAATTCGGAAGTATTGAAGCGGCTGCTGGACTACCTGGGCAGTCAGGCCATTGAAGGACAGGCCGACGACCTGAAGGAGTACAGGGTCGGCATAGAAGCTTTCGGCAAGCCCAAGGACTACGACCCCAAGTTGGATTCCTCGGTCCGAGTGCAGGCCGGCAAGCTGCGTCAGAAACTCGACGAGTACTATCGCACCGAGGGTCTGGACGACTCTATTATGGTCGAACTGCCGAAAGGGCATTTCCGGCTGGAGTTCCAACCCCGGCATGTGGAAGCCTCAACGACAGGTCTCCCCGTCCGCGGCTATCGGGCGGTGCGCGCCGTACTGGGATTACTTCTCTTGGCGGCGTTGTCGGCGGGGCTGGGTTGGGTGGCCCGGGGCCACCTGTCCGGCAGGCATACGATGCCCTGGACACCGGAGATGCAGGCGTTTTGGTCCCCGTTCCTGGACAGCCCGCGACCCGTCATGGTGTCCCTGGGTACCCCGCTGTTCACCAAGGTAGTCGACTCCTTTTTCCGCGATCCCGCCCTGAATACCTGGGATGCCGCCGCGAAATCCGAACCGGTAGAGTCGTTCAAGCGCATGCTGGGAGCCGGGACGGCCTCCCCCACCTTCACTTACACGGGGATCGGGGAAGCTACCGGCGCTGTCGCGCTGGCTAGGCTGCTCACCGCGCGCGGCGTGGACTTTTCGCTGCAGGCCAGTAGCCTGCTGACCTGGGAGGACATCGCGAGCCATAACGTAATCTTCGTGGGCCCTGCGAAGTACAACGTGCAAACCAAAGACCTGCCTGTCAGCACAGATTTCGATATCCTGCACAGCCGTGTCGAAAACGTAAAGCCACGACCGAATGAGCCGCGCTACTTCGCGGAAAAGCGCGCGCCGGACGGCCAGTTGGAAGAAGGCTATGCCCTGATCACCCGGCTTCCCGGTTTGCACCGGGTGGGGACGATCCTGATCGTGGCATCCACTTCCACCGAAGGCACACGAGCGGCCGTGGAATACATTACGCGCCCGGAATACGCCACCCGGTTCGTTCAGGCCATGCGCAAAGCGGAGGGTGGGATTCCACCCTATTTTCAGGCGGTCGTGCGGGCGCGGTTCAAATCCCAGACGCCGCTCTCCATCGAGCAGGTGGCGTTTCACGTGTTGAAATAGTGATCAGCCGCTTTCACCGTGCTTACCGCTGCTAGCCCACTTTCGTCGCGACGAAACCTATTTTGACTTTCTTAGGGCGGATCGGCGCGGAAATAATTGCACTGTAAGGAGCGGTGCGATGTCCAACATGGGGCACGAGATCGCCGGCAGCATGGTCGCTGAGATTCTGGAGCGGTACGGAATTGAGCCGGCACTGGGAACCGATTGTGGCTGCGGATTTCTTTACCGTGGAAGTGGGGGCTCGGCGAGGGCTGCAGTGCTTCCTGGTTCTGTGCTTCATCGATCCACCCACGCACAAGGGCTGGCCTGCAAGCCCGTGGCGCTGCTCGGGGTAGCGGCGGGCGCCATCGGCGCTATCAAGTCCCTTGAGGCGCTGCGTGGCGTCGTTCAGACAGTACGTCTGCCCGCTGTACACTCTCGAACAGGTCTTGCGCGAGGGTGTCCCGGCCAACTGACCAGCGGCATCATCCGCACTCAATCGCGACGCGAAGCATCGCCTTGGCCCAGGTGTTGCTGCGGCATCCGCCTCACTGCCCTTTTTGCGGATTGTCCCCAGGCTGAGCAGCAAAGTCGAAATCGATTTTTTCGATACAACTCCACCAATCGCGATGCAGCGCCAACCGCCGATTCTCTCCGGCCCCGGTCACTCCAGGTAGAGTCCTAACGACTAAAGTCGCTTGTACCTTGTGAACACTTCGACCGGGTCATCGCCGCGCGCGAACTCTTCGCGCGCGCAGTCCTCGATACCCATAACGTGCTCGCACTCAAGCAGCACTTCGATCACGAGCGCTTTAGGAACCACCAAAACCCCGTCGTAATCACCGAAGATGAAATCACCTGGTGATACCGACACCGTGTCCGTCAGTTCACCCGACAGCAGAATGGGGATCTGATAGACATTGATGGCCCATCGCCCGAATGCTTCAACGGGGCAGCGGTAGCGTGCGAAGACCGGAAACCCGGACTCGATAATTTTCAACGAATCGCGTGTTCCGCCGTCGATAAGCGCGCCGACAGCCCCGTGGGCGGCCGCGCTGGCCGCACTCAACTCACCGTAGATGGCAACCGGGTAGGGAGTGGCTCGGTCTCTCACCTCAACACACGGCCGCCGCATTTGTTTGATCATTTCAAGGCGGCGGTAGCGCAGAGCCTCGTCCTTTTCGGTCGTGGTCATGCCCTTCACCGTGAAAGCTGGGCCGGCCAGTTTCATGTCTCGCGTTAACGGCATCAACTCGTGCGACAGAGCCTGATTCGGATAGCCGAGGTGCGCTAAAACGTCGTAGACCAGCCCCGCATAGCAGTGGCGATACCGCTCGCAAATTTTCTCAAGGCCGCTTCCGTCTGAAGACGAATCTGTCTGCATGCTCTGCTCCTACCTGGACGTTTTAGGTCCGCTCCATTTCAGGGTCCGGATGGCGTAGGGTCCAGCCTCGATCACCGCGCGCAATTGCCCGGGGATCTCCTCTTCCAATAAGTTGGTTTCGCCGAAAGACGGAGTGGCGCCTAAGAATTGGACACCTGTCTTGACAGGCCCGCCTTCAATCTCATAAAAGCGCAACAGGAGCGATCCATCGAGGTCAGACTTCTTGAGCGCGCTGATTACGAGATTCTCCTGCTTGAGCGCACAAAATGAATGCGTGGGAGGCAGCGATTTCGCTGAAATTGTGTCCACCACGCTGATCGGCAGCAGCGGGTTGGTGAACCCCATCCCGGCGCGATAAGCCTTCACCGCTTTCCAGTCGCCGTTGCCTGAAGACAGCGAATAGTGGAAGACGTAGCGTCCCGGCGGCGGATAATTCATGGAGGCCACATCCTCGCCGCGCACAACCTTAGCGGAAGTGAATTTTGTGCCGCGCAGCATTTCGGCCCGGATCAGATTTTCTCCCAGTCGAATTTGCTGGTGGTCCGATGCGATGGTCAGGCCCCACTCCTCGTTTCCGGCATGAATCCAGTCGTGAATGTGGCGGGACTGCTGCCATGAGTCGTGTTTGATCTCATCGCTGGCCCGCGGACCCGTCTTCGGCATGATGTTCTCGGATGAGTTGGAGCCGAATGGGACTCCGTAGTTCAGGCTCACGTTTTGCTGGGTCAGCGGGAACAGTTGCTGCAGCCGGATGAAGCGAGGCGTCTTCCACTCAACCGTATTCTCGATGTCCAGACGCTTCAGCCCGCTATAGAGCGTGAAATGCTGAACGACGGGTATGCCGGCAACCTGTGTCGTGATCCGGACGACCGCCCGCACGGCATTGTTCTCAACTACCTTGATGTCATCGAGAACGCCAACGATGGTTCTTCCGCTAAGCGGCTCGATCCCGATGTAGTTGCCGCCGCGCTCCTCGAGCGTGGATACTTCCATGTCGCGCGCGACTTCGCGGTTCAGCGCCTTGTCAAAAAGCGTTACTCTGCCCATGGCGCGGTCTACGCTGACGCGGTAGTACTGGTTCTCGATTGCGTCAGCACCGGCGCTTCGTCGAGGCTCCTTGCGGTCCCTGTCGGTGTCAAGTTGAACGGTGGCTGTCTTCGGAAAGGAATCCGGCTGATCGGCGGCGGTCAGGTAGTAAGTCCTGTAGCCCATTGACGGAACTTCTTTCGCAGTGAACACGATCATCAGCGCTCGCGAGATGTTTTCGCTGTACTCTTCAAGGAAGAACGGGATCGACTTTCCGGTTTCATCCAGCAGTCGCATTCCTTTCTTGAAGGCGCCGATATCGCCAGGCGACACCTCCCCATACAAGGTCAGGTGTGTTCTTGCTATGTCGTCGCGAGTCCAGCCAAGCGGGTTAAAGACCACGATCGGAAAGCTCTTCGCGATCGGCACTTGAACGCGCTCGGCGATGTTGCGCAATGAATCGCGCAGAAGTTCTCCGCCGCGGATGACAGCGAGGCGCTCATATTCCGCCTTCCGGCCGTCTCCGATAGCACCGCCTTGCCCGTCGTGGTTGTGGTCCATCGATTCGACGAGCTTTTTCCACATGAAGTCCAGATCGTGCTGCGGATAAGGTGCGAAGCCCAGAGCGTAGTTGATCGCCGCAAACTTTTCCGCCGCAAGCAGCGTGTTGGTGGCGGGGATGATCTCCGGCCAAAGATGCGGGAGCGAGGATACGATGTTGGGCCAGGAGGAAGGAATTTCGCCCGAGCGTTCGGCGATATTGGGCATCTTTTCAACGCGCCGGAAGAACTGCGCGGGAGTCGAAATCAGCAGGTTCGTGGGAGCGCTCTGGTTGAACGATTCCACCCGTGCCACCAGATCGTCGGGCGGCGCCCACAGATCGGTTCCCCAGTTCATCAGAATGGGGCCCTCCGTCGTCGCACGCACGTCGGCCAGATCCTTAAAAAACCTCTCGCGTTTCTCTTGATCGAGAGTCGTCTTCGAACTGAGGAATGTACCCCATCCGTAGCCCTTCAGGGTATTCCAGACGAGCGCCCTGGACCCGTCCAGTCCTTTCCAGTAGAACAGGGATCGGTCCGTCGGACCCATGCGCGTCATCACCATGAAGGGTACACGGGACTGGCTGAGAATCTGTGGAAATTGGGGTGTATAGTCGGGCAGGTCTCCCATGTGCGCCACGCGCGCGTCGATACCGAATTCGGATTTCGCGTAACGCTTGCCGATCGCCATGTTTCGGGCATGCACCTCACCATCGGGCAACCCCTGGAAAATCCCGACCCACTTCGGAGCAATCTCTATCCGTCCCTCTCTTACCAGACGTTTGAACTCATCCAGTTCCTTTGAGCCCTGGTGCGTTTCGACGTAATTGGACACGAACACGTTGTCTTCCAGCAGGAAGTGGAATTTGGGCGATTCCTGGGCCAGGCGAATGGCCTTCGCGATGATGCCGTTGCCTCGGGCCAGGCATTCTTCGCGCGTTCCACCCCAATAGAAATCCAGGTGCGAGAACGGCGTGAAGTAAATCTCGGTGACGTCCGGATTCTCCGCAGCGTCGCCAGCAGGAAGCGCCTGCGTCCCTAATGTAACTGCCAGTAACAACGGCGCAAAGTACCGGATCATTCGACGTGCGACTCCTTTGACCGTAGCCATCTCCGCTCATCATCGGCGATTCGAGCAACCGAGACAATTGAATTGTTTCGAAACGGCCTTCACCTCCGGTAAATCAACGCGACCATTCGCAATTTACCTCAAGTAAATGCTCATTCACATTTATTAGATTGTTTTCACGCGAGACTGCTAATACCATCCTCTTAGCTATGCTGGCAGATCAACCCTTCACGCGACGCTCGTTTGCGGGCGCGATGACGGCAGCGGCGTATTCCAGGATCGCGGGCGCCAACGACCGGGTTCAACTCGGCTTCATCGGCTATGGCTTGATCGGCGTACAGCACGTTCACGATTTCAAGCAGCAGGCCGACGCGGATCTGATAGCAGTGTGCGACGCGCACCAAGGCCGGCTGGATCAGGGCGCCACGGCGTGCGGGAATTCCGCCAAGACTTACCGCGACTTCCGGAAGTTGCTCGAAAACAAAGACGTTCAAGCTGTGGTCATTTCGACACCGGACCACTGGCATGCGCTGATGTCGATTCTTTCCTGTGCCGCCGGCAAGGACGTGTACGTTGAGAAACCCATGACGGTCTTCGTCGAAGAAGGGCGGTGGATGGTCCAGGCGGCCCGCCGCCACAACCGGATCGTGCAAGTCGGCACACAGCAGCGCAGCGGGAAGCACTATTACAGAGTGGTTGAACTGCTGCGCAACGGCGCCATCGGCAAAGTGCACAGCGCGCGGCTCGGGTTTTACAGGAATGTTTATCCTGGCTTCGGAGCGCCTCCCGACAGCCCGCCGCCAACTGATCTGGACTTTGACCTCTGGCTCGGACCAGCCCGTGTTGTTCCGTACAACAAGAACCGCGTGCTATACCATTTCCGTTGGTTCTGGGATTACTCTGGCGGGCAAATGACTAACTGGGGAGCGCATGATCTCGACGTCGTACAGTGGGCCTTTAACGTGAAGGGCCCAACCGCGGTGATGTCCAGCGGCGGACGGTTCGCACTCGAAGATAACGGAGAGACCCCGGATACACAAGACGCTTTCTTCGAGTATCCGAATGCCACTACAATCTGGTCGCACCGCGAGGCATCGTTCGGGAAGGGCGCCGGAGCCGGACTCACCTTTTTCGGAACCAAGGGCAGCATGACCGTGTCGCGCGGCGGCTTCGAGATTTTCCCGGATATGCGCGGCGCTCCGGAAAACCAGATCCCGCAGATCATGGGCCATCCCTCGGGCGGACCACAACTGCGACGCGATGTGAAGCCGGAACCGTGGACAGAGGCGCTAAAGGAGTCCGCCAGTAATAATCTCTTCACTGCTCACGTTCGCAACTTCCTGGACTGCATCAAGTCCCGGCAGAAACCGAATGCCGACGTGGAGGATGGACATCGAACTATTACCGCTTGTCACCTGGCAAATCTGTCTCTGCGGCTCAAGCGCCGTATCCAGTGGGACCCTGAGACGGAACAGATCATCGGCGACAAAGACGCTTCCAGATATCTCGTGCGCCCTTATCGCAAGTCATGGGATCAGGTGCTCAGGAGCGTATTGTGATCACCAGCATGGGAGTCACGACGGATTCGTTCCCGTTCAGCAAGCAGCCAAAAACCGCTTACGAATTTCTAGGGTTCTGCCATTCGTTGGGCGCGGGAGGAGCGGAATCCGCCTTCGGGTCAACAGATCCGGATTACATACGGAAGGTCCGCAAGCGCGTCGAGGAACTCGGGATCTACTATGAAGCCTGGGCCACGCTTCCCGGCACGGACACTGCAGCATTCGAACGCACCGTCGTAGCCGCCAAAGAAGCCGGAGCGACATATTTGCGGGCTTTCTGTCTTGGCGGACGGCGTTACGAGGTGTTTCAGAGCCTGGAAGACTGGAGGCGCTTTGTGGTTGAATCGCGCCTACGCATCGAGCGTGCCTTGCCAATCATCGAGAAGCACCGCATGACGATGGGGTTGGAGAACCACAAGGACTGGACGCTGGAAGAAATGCTCCCGCTGCTTCGCGCTTACAGTTCTGAGTATCTCGGGGTGTGTCTTGATACCGGCAACAACATCTCTCTGCTCGACGACACACGCGAGTTGGTGGAGGCACTGGTTCCTTACACGACGAACACGCACCTGAAAGACATGGCGGTTGCAGAGTACGAAGAAGGATTTCTGCTGGTCGAAGTACCGTTTGGCGAGGGGATGCTCGACTTGAAGTGGATTGTCGAAAGAATCTCAAAGGCACGGCCCAAGACGCGGTTCACGCTGGAGATGATGACGCGCAGCCCTTTGAAAATTCCGTGCCTCACCTCGAAGTACTGGACCAGTTTCCCTGAGCGCAACGGACGATTCCTGGCCCGCACCATCGCTTCAGTGAAGGCGAATCCTCCGGTTCGTCCTCTGCCGAATCTAGAGACGCTTCGCCCGGAAGAGCGCCTCCAACTGGAGGTCGACAACGTAAAGAGGTGCCTGGTGTACGCGCGCGACCATCTCGGACTGCGCGCCTAGCGATGAGGATCTGAAACACGCTTGCTATTACTGGCTCCGCTTCCGGGTCTCCGGTATGTGGAGGAGGTCCGACTGGCCCATCTGTGGGCCGTTGGAGTCGCTGGATGGATTTGAGGATAAAGAAGTTGCTTCAACGAAAGCGATTGGATGTACGAACTAATCCGGCATGAGAGCCAAAAAGGAAATCCTGGCTTGAGGCCGAAAGATAAATCCTGGTTAAAAAGGTAGGAGGTCACAGAAATGCGGACTGCTATGCTTGCCGCCACGTTATTGGCCTGTGTTACCCTGGCGCTGCCGCTGGCGGCACAGACTTCGAACAATGGAATGATTACGGGTACAGTTCTCGATCCTCAAGGCGCGGTGGTGCCAGAGGCGACAGTAACGGTCACGGATGCGGATCGGAACATTTCCCTACCCACCACTACCGATGGCTTCGGTATTTTCCTGTTTCCGCAACTCCTGCCCGCTAATTACACCTTAACCGTGGAGAAGGCGGGCTTCCGGAAGTTTACGCAGCGCGATGTGATTCTGAACATCAATGGCAGGCTCGCGGTCGGCAACATCACGTTGACGGTGGGCGAGGTCGCGCAAGGGGTGGAAGTGGTCGCGCAGGGCCTGCAACTGCAGACCGAAAGTGCGGAGCGGTCGTCCACGATCGTCGGAACGCAGCTCCAGAACATAGAAGTGGATGGCCGCAGTGTCCTTTCCCTGATGCGCACCATGCCGGGTGTCGTCTTCAACATGGACACTTCCCGCGCGAAGAACAGGATCGAAAACATCAACATCAACGGGGCCCGCATGAACTCGTTGAATGCCACGTTGAACGGGACCAGCGTCACCGGTACGGGAGACAACACGAAACTGATGGTCACGGTTAGCATGGACTCGCTCCAGGAGTTCAAAGTCCTGGCCAGCAATTACCAGGCTCAATACGGTAAGGCGGCGGGCGGCACGGTTATGATGGTGACCAAGAGCGGCGGGAAGGATTTTCACGGGAGCGGTTACTGGTACTTCCGCGATAAAGGCCTGAACGCCAACGACTGGATCAAGAACCGGGACAATATAGCCAAGAGCCCGTATCATTACAACTACCTCGGCTACACCGTCGGCGGCCCGGTGTACATTCCGGGAAAATTCAACACCAAGAAAGACCGGCTATTCTTCTTCTGGAGCGAAGAGTACCAACGCCAACTGATGCCAGAGGGAACACGGAACATCACCGTTCCCACCGCGTTAGAGCGCGCCGGCGATTTCTCGCAAAGCGTGACCAGGAACGCGGCTTATGGAGGCCCCCCAGACGCCCAGTACATTCGTGACCCGCTCTCGACGGACCCGATCTGCAATGCCAGCCACACGGGCGGGTGCTTTGCGTCCGGTGGCGTCATCGGAAGAATCCCTGCCAACCGGCTGTACGCTCCGGGACTGGCCGCCATGAACCTGTTTCCTCTGCCGAATGTTGCGGGACAGAAGGGATATAACTACCAGTCGGCGGTTTCCAGTTCGAATCCTCGCCACGAACGGCTCTTGCGGACCGATGTTAACCTCAGTTCGAAATGGCGGCTGACCGGAAGTCTCATGCAACTCGTGCAGGATGTCGAGACGGGACGGTACGGCCCTCAGGGATATTCGCTGACCCCCAATTATCCCTTTCCGTCGGGAGGCGCGGCCCAGTACGATCACCCTGGCTATTCAGTGTCCTTCAATCTGACGACGACGATCAGTCCGACCACGATCAATGAAGCGACGTACGGCCAAGCCCACCACAATGTCACGGTCCTTCCGTCAATCCCGACTGATGTGACACGCGAGGGGACAGGCCTCACGGGCGCCAAAGGCTTCCCCACGCTCTACCCGACGTATAACGACTGGATTCCTCTGTTTACGTTCGGCGGCAGCAAGATCAACAGCCCCGCCTCCATGGCCACGTCGGGGCAATTTGCACCGTTCAGCACGTACAACACGACGCTTGAATTGGCCGACAACTTCACCAAGATCCGGAGTAAGCACGTGATCAAAGCGGGCGCCTACGTGCAGCGTAACCGCAAGAACCAGTCTGCCTTCCTGCCCTCCGGCGGGGTCTACGATTTCGGCGACGCGTCCACTAATCCACTCGACACGGGCTTCGGTTTCGCCAACGCCGCGGTGGGAGTGTACACGTCCTTCAGGCAAGCCTCGAACTATCTCATGGGAGAGTACCGCTACACCAATTTCGAAATGTATGTGCAAGACACCTGGAAGGCCAGCCCGCGGGTCACCTTCGATGTGGGCCTCCGCGCCTACCTGGTCCAGCCGACCTTCGATCAGGCCCTGCAGACTTCTACCTTCTGGTCCACGAAGTATGATGCCTTGCAGGCGGTAAAACTCTTCTGGCCCTGCTGGGATGCGAGCGGAAACAGACTCGGCGTCAGCCGGAAAGACTGCAATGCCAGCGCTCCGGGGGCAATTACGACGGCACAATATCTCCCCAACCAAGCGAGTCTTTACATCGGGGGGATCGTGCCCAACTCCGGCAACTTGTCCAACGGCGTGTTGCAGGCGGGCGTTGGGGTTAACAAATACCTGATGCGTGTTCCGCCGCTGCTCTGGGCGCCGCGGGTAGGCTTCGCCATTGACCTCACGGGGCGTGGAAACCTGGTTTTCCGCGCGGGCGGCGGCGCTTTTTACGACCGCTATCAGGGTAATGAAGTCTTTAACACGATCACCAACCCGCCATCGGTGTTTACACCCCGTGTCGTGAATGGCCTCGCCCAAAACCTCAGTTTGACGTCGGCCTTGCTTGCGCCCAGCGATCTCACGGTGATGGGCTACTCGGGTAAGGTTCCCGTGATTTACAACTACAGCGCCGGCATTCAGGCCAAGCTGCCGTTTAACACCGTCCTAGATGCTGCTTATGTGGGTTCACTGGGCCGCCAGTTACTGTATAACCTGAATATCAACGCGGCCCCTTACGGGGCAGCCTTCCTGGCGGAGAACCAGGATCCGAACAAATGGGGTTACGGGGTGAAGCCCACTCCCGGACCCGACGGGTTGTTCGACGGTTCCAAAGCCTACGATTCGAACTTCCTCCGCCCGTATTTTGGGCACGGAAACATCACGAATCAAGGATTTGGGGCAAACTCGAATTACAATTCTCTGCAGGTCACAGTAGACCGGCGTTTTGCAAAGGGCTTATTTCTGGGTGTGGCCTACACTTGGAGCAAGTGTCTAACCGTGGCCAGCTCGGATGGCGATGGCGCCCGGATCGACGGCCTGACGCAATTCGCCAACTACGGTCCGTGCAGCTACGACGTTAACCAGAATCTCACCTTTAACTACGTTTACCAGTTGCCGGGAGTCACCGGTCACGGGGCTTGGGATAATAAGACCACCCGTGCAATTCTGAACAACTGGCAGATTTCCGGCATCACCGTCTTCCGGAATGGAACTCCCATCACTCCGGGTTTCAATATTTCGGGTGTGAGCGCCGTCAACCTTACCGGCACAGGCGCCTTTAACGCTCGTGTGAAGCTGGTCGGGGATCCTTTGGTGGGCACTTCCGGCGACCCCTACAACCGTCTCAACGCGGCCGCTTTCGCGCCCCCGACCAGGCCCAGCATCGGTATCGAGTCGCCGGTCAATTACATCAGGACTCCAGGCATCAACAACTGGGATGTCTCTTTACAGAAAAACATCCCCTTGAAAGAAAGGATTCACCTGGAATTCCGCGCGGACGCCTTTAACGTGTTCAACCACGCACAGTTCAGCGGCTTCAACTCAACGGTCAACTTTGCCTGTGGCGGCGTGAACTGCGCGACTTGGTCGGTGACGAACCTCCCCTATGACTCCAGTGGGAAGTTCGTCAACAAAACCGGCTTTGGTACTGTTTCCGGCGTTCGCGCTCCGCGTGTCCTTCAATTTGTTGCCCGCTTTGTGTTCTGAGTCGTCTTGGGCCGAGGAGGGGGCGCCTTCATGGCCCCCTCCCGGCGGTTTGGCGCGCAATAAGATTGCAGGAGACCCATACCCTCAGAATGGACATAGGCCGGACCGTCGCCGTCCGCAATGGAGATTGTTGGAATAATATTTCACTATTGGTAAATCGTTCCGGAAAAGCTGAGCAGATTTTCGAAGGAGCCGAACGAAAGGTTTGCGCCATGCGAATTTTATCAGTCTTTGCAGTCTTGATCACGCTATGCCCGTTGCCGGGCATTGGGGCTGATGTTTATGTCGTGCCATTCTCCCATCTGGACCTATTCTGGGCGGGCACGCGCGAAGAGTGCCTGAGCCGCGGCAATCGGATCATCGACAAGGCGATTCAGCTTGCGGAGCAGCAGCCGGAGTTCCGGTTCCTCATTGAAGACGAAGTCTTCGTCGCCAACTATGTCGAAACCCATCGCGGGTTACGCGAACTGGAGCAACTGAAATCGCTCGTGAAGTCAGGGCGTTTCGAGATTGCGCCAAAGTGGGCCGGCATTCTTCAGAACCTTCCGCGCGGCGAGGCGCACGTGCGCAATCAGATCTACGGCAAACGCTACGCCCGGGAGGTGTTTCAGGTTGACCCGAAGGTGGCCCACTTGGGCGATCTGCCCGGATACACGTCGCAGTTTCCGCAGATTCTCGCGAAATCCGGCACGCCGTACATGGCAATGACGCGCATGGGTCCGCCGGATCAATCGTTGTTCCGCTGGCGCTCGCCTGACGGGTCGACGGCGCTCGTCTGGAACGCGGTGAAGGGTTACGGCTGGGGCGTGGGCCTCGGCCTGCATCGCGACATGGACGACGCTCGGATTCAGAACGCGGCCAAGAGCATCGGGCAGGTTGAGGAGACCACGAAAGGTCCCATTTTCCTCGGCTGGGGAACAGACCTCTTCTCACCCAGCGAGAAACTGGTAGAAAACGTGGCGTTGCTGAACCAGCGGCTCGCACCAACCCGGTTCCACATGGCGACTCCTGACGAGTTCTTCCGCGCTGCGGCCAAGGCGCCCGGGATCCCGAACATCGCCGGCGAGATCCCCTCTTCGTGGGCAAACATCATTTCCTCCATGAGTCACCTTTGGCCTCCCGTCATGCCCGCCGCGGACACACTGATCTCCGCGGAAAAAGTTGCGGCCATTAATCATGCACTCGGCTATGCGGATTATCCGCAGAAGCAATTCGAGTCGCTGTGGAAGACTTTGCTGGAAGCGATGGACCACAACAACTTCGGCCAGGGCGGCGAAATCGGCGACAACCGGAAGATCGCCTACGGCCAGATGGTCGTGCAAGGCTCCGGGCAGATCCTGCGCGACATGCTGCGGAATATCGCGGAGCGCGTACGCATTCCCATAGCACGGAGCTCCCCGGTTGTCGTTTTCAATCCGATGAGTTGGAAACGCGACGATGTCGTCCGCGCCCACGTCAGCCTCTATGGCGACGTTTCGCCCGGCGATATAGCGGATTATAGAAAAGCGTTGCGTCTTGTGGACGAAGTGGGTGCGTCTATTCCCTTTTATGTCGAGGGATATAGCGGAACGGTCTCGCGCGCCGTTGAGATCGCGTTTATTGCGCGCGGTGTCCCGCCGGTTGGGTATAAGACGTACTTCGTAGTTCCGGCCGAGAGTCCCGAAGGCACATCAGACGCGTCCGAGCTGAAGCTGTATGCAGACGATCCGAAAAACCCCAAACGGATCTTCGGTTCCGATCAGTTGGACAATCGCTACTATCGCGTTACCATTGACCGCGGCACGGGCCGCATTACTGTTTTCGATAAGGAGCTGAATCGGAACATCCTCAAAGACGCGGAAATCGCCGCATCGGAAGAGCGTGGCGGAGATACGCTTAGTGTCGAGCGCGCCACGGGACGGATGATCTTCAACACCATCGATCGCGTGCAACTGGAGGAGAACAACCCGGCGCGAACCGTAGTCCGGATTGAGGGCGGATTGGCCGGCGTTCCCGTCACTCAGAAGTTGACGCTCTATCGTGACCTCAAGAAAATCGACATCGAAAACTCCGTGGAGTGGAAGCAGAACCGGTTCATGAAGATCGAGCAGGTGTTTCCGTACGACCACGCGGGAGCGAACATACGGTATGGCGTTCCGTTTGGCTCGGTAGCGGGCGAGGACATTCTGCCGAACTCGGGGCCTCATTTCGGCGACGAAATCCCGAGGGACATCTGGAAACAGTGGCGGCAGATTCAGGACTGGATCTTCGCCGGTGGTTCGGACGGCGGCGTGACGATCAGCGCCGACCGGCAACTGATGACACTCACCGATGGCGCCATCCGCGCCGGGATGATGCGCGGCAGTTATTCGCCGATCGGCATCGTGCGCGCCGGAGCGCCGTATCTGCACCAGTTTCCACCTGCAGGCAGGTATGTGTTCCGCTACTCGTTGACGTCTGGAAAGGGCGACTGGTCCACGGCGAAATCCTACCGGGCCGGTATGGAGTTCAGCAATCCGTTGATTCCCGTCAGTGTCGCCAACGAGCTTTCACCGAAGCAGTTGCCTCCTACGCATTCATTTTTCTCGCTTGATGCGGAGAATGTAGTGCTCAGCGCGATCAAGAAATCGGAGTTCGACGACTCGCTCGTTGTTCGCCTCTACGAGATGCAGGGCCAACAAGCTCAGAGCCGGGTGCGGCTGCTTGGACGCGACCGGCAGTTTGAGGTGGTTAACCTGCTGGAAGAAAATCCGGGATCTGGTCAACAGGAAACCTTGCGGCTGAATCCGTTCGAGATCGGCACGGTGCGGCTCAGAATCGGCAAGGAGTGACTTGACCTATAACAGAATCCCGCCATCCACGTATAACGTGGCTCCGGTCACGTAGTCCGACTCTGCTGAGCAAAGGAATACAGCCGCGCCCACGACATCCTGGACCGTACCAATGCGTCTCCACGGAATTTTTTCAATCACACGGGCATGGTAGGTTTCATCGGAGAGTGCTTCCCGATTCATGTCCGTGAGGATGGCGCCGGGCGAGAGAGAGTTCACATTGATGTTGTACTCCGCCAATTCGAACGCCAGCGACTTGGTCATCAGCTTCATGCCACCCTTCGTGATCGTATAGATCGAGAGGTTCCGGATCGGAAGCTCGTCGTGAATGCTGGAGATGTTCAGGATCTTGCCTCCGCCGATGTTCTTCATGACACGGGCGGCCCGCTGGCTGAGGAAGTATGCGCCCTTAAGGTTCACAGCGAACGTAACATCCCAGTTCTCAGGCGTCGATTCGAGGAATGGTTGACGGAATTCGACGCCGGCGTTGTTCACCAGAATATCGAGCCGGCCGAACTTTTCAAGCGCGGCTGAGATGAGCTTTGCGTGCGATGTCAGGTCGCCCACGTCGGCCTGGCCTGCTATGGCGCGACCGCCCGCGGAGCAGATCTCATCCACGACGCTTTCAGCCTGCGTGGCCGACCGGGAATAGTTCACGACCACTGCGGCGCCTTCGGACGCCAAGCTTTTGGCGATGGCGCTGCCAATGCCGCGTCCGGCGCCGGTGACGAGAGCAACTTTGTCTTGGAGTCTCACAATGCCATACCCTTCGCACGCATACGTGCCGCGTCCGGACGGAAACTGAAGAGGCAGACCATCACCAGCACGGCTGCGGAAAGCAGATAGAAAACAGATGTCGAGGCGAGGGCTAGTCCCAGTCCGATCCGTTCGCTGAACCAGCCAACCGCCACTGCAGCCGAGCCGCCGCCGAAGAACCCTACCCCGAGCATTGCGCCGGTAGCCGTCGCGCGCGCTTCCGGTCGGATCACGTCGTAGAGTGTTGCGAAAAGATTGGAATCGTAGAGCCCTCGAAAAAACCCGAAAAGGCCCAAAGCGACGAAAACCACGGCACTCGAATCGGACCAGCCCAGCAGAAAGACAAAAGGAGCGCCAAGCGCAAGGCCAACTGACTGAACCATCGGACGTGCTACCGGCAGTCGACCGGACCAGCAGTCGGCAAGACGCCCTCCGAGCAATACGCCGGCAAATGCGCCCAGGTGGTGATATAGAGTAGCGTGGAAGCCCGCTTGCGCCAGACTAAGGTGAAACTTTTCGTACAGGAGCGTGGGTCCCCAGGTCAGGCACGCGACGTTGACGAAGTTCATGCATAGGAATGCCACCATAAGCAGAATTGCCGTGCGGTTGCCAAGTACCTCCGTCAGGCGGGCACGCAAGGGCAGCGTGTCTTTGGCCGGGGCGCATCCATCCTCTGAAGCTCCACGGACTGGTTCGCGAATGCCGCCTCTGACCAGGGCGGAGACAAGGATGCCGGCACTTCCGAAACAGAAAAACGCTGCTCGCCAACCATATTGCTGGCCAATGTATCCTGCGAGCGTCCCGCTAAAGACTATTCCGGCGTAGACGCTGGTCTGGTGCACAGAGATCGCCAAGGCGCGCGTTGCCTTACCGTGGTAGTCACTGATGATCGAAGCTGCAGCCGGATAATAAAATGCCTCACCAACGCCGGTTAGCGCGCGGAGCGCCAGCAGCGCAAAAAATCCGCCAGCCAGCCCGGAGCAGAAAGTAGCAATGCTCCAGACCAGCACCGCGATCGCAATCAGCTTCCGCCGTGACAGTACATCGGATAATCCGCCTGCCACCGGTACGAGAACCGCGTACACCCATTGGAATCCGGATCCGAGCAGACCCAGTTCCGTATTTGACAGGCCCATCTCACGCTGCAGCAGCGGGAACACAGAGAAGATTACTTGCCGGTCCGCCTGGTTCAAAAAGTACACACACCAGAACACGCCTACAACGAGCCAGCGGTATACCGAGCCGGCCTGCATCTCCGTGGGCTTGAGGACTGAACGGATCGTGGTGTTCATCTGGAAGACCTATGATCTGGGAAAGTCCGTTGTTTCCACAATTCAATCGCTTTCAACGAGCATTTTCCAATTGGAAATGAAGCTAGCCCTTGGGCCGAGCCTCTGATCGAGCCGGCAAGACGAGCCGGGGATTCTTCCACTCCAGTTTTCGAGCCTCGCCGATGAAGCCGCCCACGGCTTGGGGAACATATCTCGATTTGCGGCAGACCAGAGCGATCTTTGAATACACAGGTGGTTCGACCAGGCGGATATGGTGGAGCCGGCCGTTTCTCAGGTCCTTGTCCACGATCCAAGTGGGAAGCAGCGAAATGCCCAGACCGCTTTGAATCATTGCCTTGATCGCTTCCGCACTGTCGAACCTCATGATCACATTTGGCTCGAAGCCGTGTCCGGCGAAGTAACGGTCGATGGGTTCCTCCATTCTGGAACCCTTCCGAAAGAGGATAAAACGGGAATGCTGGAGTTCGCCGAGGCGGACTCTGCGGGCAGATTGCCGCTGATGGGAGACGAGCACCAGTTCGAAGTCCCAATGAACCCCAACGGAGAAAGCCTGTGCTTCGCTCAGGTCGGAAGACACCAAAACCGCGAGGTCGATGGATCCCCTCCCCAGACTTTCAAGGAGCACCGGCGTATTCCCCGTTTCGATCAGCAGTTCCACGCCAGGAAAGGCTTTCCGAAACCGCTTGATCATCGGAGGGAGCAGGTAACTACTGATTGTTGGACCGGCGCCAATTCGGATCACGCCGCGCTTCATGCCACGCCACTCCTCTAGAGCGAAGACAGCAGAATCATGTTGGGCTAGCATCTCTTTGACGTACGGCAGCAGCACTTCGGAAGCTTGTGTAAGTTCGAGGCGACGCCCTACTTTTTCATAGAGCCGTACTCCAACTTCGGACTCCAGCACTTTGAGTTGTTTGTGAATAGCGGCGGGACTAAGGTGCAACCGCTCGGCGGCAAGCGATATGCTCTTAAGTTCTGACAGTGCGGCGAGACTGCGCAGTTCTTTAAGGTCCACCAGACTAAGGTATTCGAGCCGAAGGCCGGGCGCAAGCAGATTTTCCAAAAAGTGAATATGTGTTGAGAATCCGTAGCTTGCATTGAACGATCTTCTCGGCTATCGTGCTCTTTCAGAGGAGTCCATTAGATGACCGCCATGAGCCGCAGAAACTGTATGCAGGGAACGTTAGGTGCACTCGCCTCCGCCGGAATTTCCGTTGAAAGAGTCGAAGCCGCAACGCCGCTACGAAAGCGGCGCGACCCGAAGCAACCTGGAGGTATGCGGTTAGCGGAGTTGTTCTACCTGAACGAAGACCACAAAATTCGACTAGCCCGCCAAGTCGGGATCACGGACGCGATCGTGGCGGTCTCGTCGACTTTGGGCCGGGTGCCACGCAATGAATACGCAAGCGAACTTAAGAAGATCAAGGGTGATTTCGCAAGCGCCGGGCTGAACTTCGCGGGAGTGGAAAGTCATCCTGTGCCGGCCGAGAAGATCAAACTCGGGCTTCCCGGACGTGATGAAGAGATCGAGAACTACATCGCGGTTATCAAAGCGCTCGCGGAGGTCGGCGTTCCGCTCCTTTGCTATAACTGGATGGCCGGAATCGGCTGGTATCGAACACGCGCGGATCTCCCCGGGCGTGGAGGCGCGCTTCTGACGGAATTCGACAACGAAGCTGCGAAAAAGCAGGGGCTGACAGAGTGGGGCGAGATCAGCGAGGAGAAGATCTGGCGGAACCTGGAATACTTCCTCAAAGCCGTCATGCCCGTCGCGGAGCAGATGAATGTCAAAATGGCGCTGCATCCGGATGATCCACCGCTGTCACCCCTACGCGGAATCGGACGGATTCTGACCAGCGCCGAGAATTATCGGCGAGTACTCAGCATGGCGCCGAGTCCGGTGAACGGCATCGCGTTTTGCCAGGCAAACTTCAAGTTGATGGGAGAGGATATCGGAGCGCTTGCGCGCGAGTGGTGCGCTCAGAAGAAGATCTTCTTCGTACACTTTCGCGATGTCGAAGGAACGCGTGAGCGTTTCCACGAGACGTTTCACGACAACGGGCCGACCGATTTGGCGCGGATGCTTCAGATCTATCACGAAGCGGGCTTCGATGGCCCAATCCGTCCGGATCACGCACCGACGCTAGACGGAGAAACGAATGATCACCCCGGCTATGCTATGGGCGGCAAGATTCTCGCGATCGGCTACATGAAGGGCGTGATGGACATCCTGGGCATTCCTTACGCGTAGCGCGCTTCGCTCCCCAGCAACAACTCGTCGAAATCATGCTGTCACCGGCATCAGATTCGATTCCTGCTACACACGGACCATTGGCGTTCCTTAGTTATGCGTAAAAACGGGCCGGAGTGACCTTTGGCCGGGGCTCGCCAATCGTGACCATGCGCTCAATCAGCCGACGCTGTAATTCGTTTGCGATCTGCCGATGACTGGCGCGGCCGATCAGGTTTACTAGTTCGTGAGGATCGCTATAAAGGTCATAGAGGTAACGTTCGGTGTACTCCGTGCTGTGCGGATCGGCTCGCTTGCTTGCCGGGTCGAAGATGCAGTATTTCCACCTCTCGGTGCGAATGGCGCGCTGTAATGCTTCTTCCCGCATCTGAACCATGATCTCGTTGTCCCAGTCCTTCTGCTTGCCGTTTGCTAGCCCGAGCAGCGAGTGGCCCTGCATGTCTGAGGGCACAGTGATGCCAGCGGCATCCAGCAGGGTCGGCGGCAGATCGACGACGCTCACGAGGTCCGTCACTACACGACCGGGATCGAAACCTGGGCCCTGAATCATCATTGGGATACGAATCGACGCGTCGTGGCAACTCCGTTTGTATTCGGGGTTACGTGTGCGGAAATGGCAGCCATGGTCGCTCGTGAAAACAACGATGGTGTTGTCCATCAAATTGTTGTCCGCGAGTTGCTTCATGAGCCGGCCGAAGCACTCGTCGATCCGCGCGATGATTCCGTAGTAATCGGGCAACTGCGATCTCCAGTCGCCGGGGAACGGCGCGAGATCGGCGGGTATGTGGTAGTTGTTCCGATAGCGGTCCGCGTAGCCATCGGGAGCGATGAAGCGGTTCGCATTGTTCTGGTGGTGTGGTTCGAGGTAAGAAATGAAGAGGTAGAAAGGGTTGTCCTTTTTCTGCTGAATAAAGTCCGCCGCCAGGTCCGTAAGAAAATCGACGCGGTACTTCTTGAATTCGATCGGCTGATTCTTCGCATCGAAGACTTTTCCCTCGAAGGCCGATGAGGTCGACTCGATCGAGTCGGCAGCGGTCCACCACTGGTCGTATCCGCCACGGCGTTCCACAGGCACGGGATTTCGACCGGTGCCGCCGAGGTGCCACTTCCCGATGTAGCCGGTTTGATAATTGCGGTCGCGGAAATAGTGCGCAAGAGTGCGCTCCTCATCTTTCAACGCCAGCCCGTTGTGGATCACTCCGGTTGTGGTGGGATACTTCCCGGTCTGGATGGTGCTCCGCGCCGGGGCGCAGACGGGTTGGGAGGTGAACGCGCGATCGAAGCGCACACTCTGTCTCGCCATGCGGTCGAGATTGGGCGTCAGGCCCATCGGACACCCCGAGACGCCCAGCGTATCCCAACGCTGCTGGTCCGTATAGAACACAATCACGTTCGGAGGTTTGCTGCGGGATTGCGCGGGGCCATTTAGAGTCGCACCAGTGGCAACCGACGAAGCGCCTAAAAACTGGCGCCGGTCTATTCTGTTTTCAGATGGCATGCTTAAGGTTATCTCAGTCCTCTGCTTCGGGACTTACCCTCGCTGCATTCGCAGTGAATGGAAACAAGTCCACAAAAGGTTGTGGCGGAAAAGGCTGAACCAGCCTGTTCCGTGGTTCCTCAAGAGCCAGAGTCGCTGCCGCTTTAAAAGGGTATTGGACCCAAGCATCTCAACGCAACGTCAAGTGGAGGGTAGAACCCGACCCGCAAAGTCCTGTAGCTTGGTTATATGAGTGATTTTTCGATGGGCGTCCTGGAGTGCGAAGCGACCGCTCGCGAGGTGATGGAAATTGAGGCGGAGGCCATCGCCCTTGCCGCGCGGCGGATCGACGAGGAATTCTCGCGCGCCGTGCAGATGGTCGTGAAACACCGCGGCAAGTTGGTCGTTACGGGCGTCGGCAAGTCCGGTCTGGTCGGACGCAAGATCGTTTCCACGCTGCGCAGCACCGGTACGCCCGCCGTGTTTCTCCATCCAGTGGAGGCGGCGCATGGCGATCTCGGCATCTACGCTCCGGAAGATCCGACGATCTTCATATCGAAGAGCGGCAGCACGGCGGAACTCAGCCGGCTGATCCCGATCCTGCGCGAATTTAGTTCGCCGCTGCTCGGTATTCTCGGAAACACTTCGTCGCCGCTCGCCGCGGAGATGGACGTCGTACTCGATGCTTCGGTGCGCGCGGAAGCCGATCCCAATGACCTGGCGCCGACCGCCAGCAGCGCCGTGGCGATGGCGTTGGGCGATGCGCTTGCGATTGCCGTGATGCGCGCGCGCAACTTCGGCCCCGAAGAGTTCGCCGTGTTTCATCCAGGCGGGCAGTTGGGCCGCAACCTGAAGTTCACCGTGGGCGACGTGATGCATACGGATGAGGCTGTCGCCTGGGCAAGTCCCTCTGATTCCGCCAAACAGGTGATCATCGCGATGTCGCAAAAAGCGCTGGGCGCGGCTTGCGTCGTCTCGGCCGACCGCCGCCTGGAAGGCATCATCACCGACGGCGACCTGCGGCGAGCCCTCACGCGCAAGGACGACATACGCGAATTGCGCGCCTCCGATATCATGACGCCAAATCCGGTCGTCACGCGCCCGGATGTCAGCCTGCGCGACGCACTGCGCCTGATGGAAGACCGGCCGTCGCAGATTTCCGTCCTGCCCGTTCTCGATCCAAAAGACGGCCGCTGCCTTGGGATTATCAGGCTGCACGATATCTATCAGGCCGGACGTCCGCCGCGGGCCGCCCTGTAATCCGCTTGGCGTACGATCCGTTTTTCATCTTGCTTTCCGCGGCGTAATAGTGGTACATCCACTATTGGTGTGTATGCGCTTACGCTGCCTGTTTTAGCGAGGGCCGGCGCGGCATGGTTATGTTTGATATCCTTCAAGTGATTTTCTAGCGGTTGCAGGACTGGAGTTTTCTGATGAAACAAAAAATGACACTCGGATTGATCGTGGGGAACCGCGGCTTTTTCCCGGACCACCTCGCCAAGAGCGGACGGGAAGAGATGATCGCGGCGCTTAAATCGGCGGGGATTGCGGTTGTCGTCCCAGGACCGGAAGACACAAAATATGGAGCGGTCGAGACCCGCGCGGAAGCCAGGAAGTGCGCCGACCTGTTTCGCAAGAACCGCGACAAGATCGACGGCGTGATCGTCACGTTGCCCAACTTTGGCGAGGAGCGCGGCATTGTCGAAGCATTGCGCATGGCCGCACTCAATGTGCCCGTGTTTATTCAAGCCACGCCCGACTCGGCCGGCAAGATGACCATTGCCGACCGGCGCGACAGTTTCTGCGGCAAGATGTCGGTCTGCAACAACTTGCAGCAATACAAGATCCCTTATTCGCTGACAACGCTGCACACCGAAGCGCCGGACTCGGAAACATTCAAGCGCGATCTCGAATGGTTCACGGCCGTGTGCCGCGTGGTCAAGGGTTTGCGGAATCTGCGTATCGGCGCGATCGGCGCGCGGCCCGCAGCGTTCAACACCGTGCGCTACAGCGAAAAGCTTCTCGAAGGTTGCGGCATCGCCGTGGAACCGCTCGATCTTTCCGAGGTCTTCGGCCGCATCGAGAAGATGAAAGACACGGACGAAGGAGCGCAGGCGAAGTTAGCCGCGATTCAGGCCTATGTGCCCACCGAAGGCGTGCCGGCCAAGGCCCTGCTGAAGATGGCCAAACTCGGCGCCGTGATCGACAACTGGATGGCGGACAACGATCTCGACGTCAACGCGATTCAGTGCTGGACCTCGATGGAGGAGTACTTCGGCGTGGTCCCCTGCACCGTGATGAGCATGATGAGCAACAGCCTGACATCGAGCGCCTGTGAAGTCGACGTGCCCGGCGTGATCGGCATGCACGCACTGCGCCTCGCCTCCGGAACGCCGAGCGCTCTGCTCGACTGGAACAATAACTACGGCGACGATCCCAACAAGGCCGTCTGCTTCCATTGCAGCAACCTGCCCAAGCACTTCTTCCAGGAAGTGAAAATGGACTTCCAGGCGATCATCGCCGGCTCCGTCGGCAAGGCGAACGCCTTCGGCACATGCTCGGGCAGAGTGAAGGCCGGCGCGATGAGTTATGCTCGCTTCTCGACGAGCGACAGCACCGGGAAGATCCGCGGGTACCTTGGCGAGGGCGCCTTCACGGACGATCCGCTCAAGACGTTCGGAGGAGCGGGTGTCGTCGAGATTCCGCGCATGCAGGATCTGCTGCGTTATATCTGCGAAAGCGGCTTCGAACACCACGTCGCGGCGAATTTCTCGAGTAGCGCCGCGCCGGTGTATGAGGCGGCCACGAAATATTTGGGCTGGGATATGTACTGGCACAAATAAGCAATGATTGCCGCGAAGCAGCGGGCCTTTCGATTCCCGTTGCTTCGCGGCCGGTAATTTCTCTGGAGTTCAACCAGCCTGGATTAGAACCATGCCAATCGTAGCGGGAGTGGATTTCGGGACGCTTAGCGTCCGCGTTTCAATTGTTGACAGCCAGCGCGGCCGGCTGGGTTCGGGTGTCGCGGAGTATCCGCTTCATCGCAAGAAAGAAGATCCGGATTACGCGACGCAGAGCCACACCGACCACATGGAAGCACTGGCCGCAGCGTCTCGCAAAGCGTTGCAGGCGGCGGGCGTCGACGGCGGCAGCATCGACGCGATTGCGCTCGACACCACCGGCTCCAGCGTGATTCCCGTCGGCGCGGGACTAGTTCCGCTCGACGACTATTATCTGTGGTGCGATCATCGCGCCTGGGAAGAGGCCGCGCTGATCACCGCGACGGCGCAGCGTTTGCGTCTCGAGGCGATCGAATGGTGCGGCGGTATTTACTCCTCCGAATGGGGCTTCTCAAAACTGCTCCACTGGCTGCGGCATAACCCGGACAAGCGTGACCGCATGGTCACGGCGCTGGAGCATTGCGACATGGTCGCCGCGGTGCTGTGCGGCGTCACCGATCCCGCCCAGGTTTCGCGCAGCATCTGTGCGATGGGCCACAAATGGATGTGGAACGAATCCCTGGGCGGGCTGCCGCCGGAAGAGTTCCTGGTGGCCGTCGATCCGCTGTTCCGCGGCATTCGCGCCAAACTCGACGGCCGCTATGCGACGTCGGATCAGATCGCGGGCCGGCTCGCTCCGGAATGGGCGCAGAAACTCGGCTTGCGCGCCGGGATTCCCGTTCCGGTGGGAGCGTTCGACGCGCATTGGGACGCAATCGGAGCCGGCGTGCGCACGGGCGACGTGGTCAACGTGATCGGCACATCGACCTGCATCATGGCGATCGGCGAGAGCGTGAAGTTGATTCCCGGGGTGTGCGGAGTGGTGCAGGGCTCGGTGCATCCGAAGATGACCGGCATCGAGGCCGGGTTGTCTGCGACGGGCGATATTTTTGAAGCGATCGCAAAGCGTGCCGGCTCAACGGCGGCCGCGCTGTCGCAAGGTCTCGAAGCTTACAAGCCCGGACAGACGGGCCTGCTGCGGCTCACCTGGGACAACGGCGACCGTACGGTGCTCGTCAATCCCGAACTCGGTGGCATAACGCTGGGCTGGAAGCTGACGCAAACGGCGCAGGATGAACTCTTCGCCGCGATCGAAGGCACCGCCTTCCACACACGCGTGATTCTCGAGCGCATGGAAGAGCATGGCGTGCCGATTCACCGCGTCATCAACGGCGGCGGGATTCCGCAGAAGAACGAAGCGCTCAACCGCGTGTATGCGAACGTGCTCAACAAGCCCGTGCTGGTGCCGCAAAGCGAAGTCACCAGCCTCGGTTCCGCGATCATGGCGTTTCTGGCAGCGGGCACATTTAAGACCGTGGAAGAAGCGCAGGACGCGCTCTGTCCGCAATTCCGCACGGTCGAGCCGGACCCGGCCGCGGCGAAGGTCTACGAAGAGCTGTACCAGTTGTATAAGAAGCTCTATTTCGGTTTTGGCCAGTCTGGCTCGACTCCGGTCGCGGCCGGAGATGTGTTGCCATCACTACGTCGTATCGCGGCGTCGGCGCGGGAGAATGCATGAAACTGAAACGCTTGCGGGAAGAGGTACTCGAGGCGAATCTCGAGTTGGTGCGGCGAGGCCTGGTGCTGTACACGTGGGGCAATGCCAGCGGGATCGCACGCGAAGAAGGCCTGGTCGTGATTAAGCCAAGCGGTGTGCCCTATGAACGGATGAAGGCCGCGGATCTGGTGATTACGGATCTCGACGGCGCCGTTGTTGAGGGCAGTCTGCGACCCTCCTCGGACCTCGACACGCACCTGATCCTCTATCGCGCCTTCCCAAAGATCGGCGGCGTTGTGCATACGCACTCGACACATGCCACGGCCTGGGCGCAGGCCCAGCGCGAGATTCCCTGTTTCGGCACCACTCACGCGGACTACTTCTATGGCCCCATACCGGTGACCAAACCGATGAGCGCAGCGGCTATCCGCGCGGACTACGAAGCCAACACCGGGCACAACATCGTGCAGCGCTTCCGGAAGCTCGATCCGAAACAGATGCCCTGCGTGTTGGTTTCCGGACACGCGCCGTTCTGTTGGGCCACTTCGGCGACCGAGGCAGCGCACAACGCTGTGGTGCTCGAAGAGGTCGCGCGACTGGCGATGCAGACCGTGGCCGTCAATGCCAAGGCGCGCCCGATCTCCCAAGCGCAACTCGACAAGCACTTTTTTCGCAAGCACGGCGCTGGCGCGACGTACGGCCAGAAGTAACGATAGCGACCGGAGGCGGCGTTTCCGCAACTTCACGTGGGCGTGATTCAAGCTTCGTTACTAAACTGTCCGGCCCGGCTACTTGCGGAACGGCGTGTCGGCGAGACGCGTTCTCGCAGCCTCTGGCACAGTGCCCGGCACCCAGAGGCGCGCGATGGCGATGTCCTGCTCCACTTTGCCGACGAGTCCGGGGATGTCGACCCAGCCGACGCGGTTGTACAACTGCGGCTGCACATACTGGAGCCGGTACGCCGAAGCGTAACGCTTCCAGTGGTCGAGCGCCAATTGCAGATGGCGCACGGCCGCTTCGCGCTGTTCGCTTTGGGCGGACTTGTCGAACAGAGCCAACTCGGCTGCGCCCCGAATCTTCGCGGCATAGTAGTTGCCCAGATGCGCCATCGCCTCCAGGTCGCCCAGGGTGAGGCGTAGTTCTTTGCTGGCGCCCGGAGTGCGCCGGAGTTCCGAAACCAGCTTAAGCGCCGTCGCCGCGTATTTCGCCAGTCCATCGGCGATCTCCAGAGGCGTCGTGCCGTTCATCGCCTGGCCAGCCAGCTTGCGCTGCCGCCACTCGACGATATCGAGCACGCCGCTGCCGGGCATCGTGCGCCCTTCGACGAAGTGCTGCACGGTGTAGAAGCCTTTCGCCCCACGCGGATGGCTGAGGCACGCTTCCGGGAACCAGCGGACGTCGATGTCACCCCAGAAGAAGCGCGTGATCTGGGGGAAGATCATCGACGCCTCGGCCCAAGCGCGCATCAACTTGTCTGCGGCGACTTCCGGGAACCGCTTGGCGATAGTCCACTCGAAGAGTGCATCCGGTAGGTCGGGATCGTAACTCAGGCGGCCCCAGAGCATGAACGAATACCAGCGCTTGCTAATCACCAGGTCGCGCGGCGTTTCGGGCTCGGTGCTGAGAAACTCACGGCCCCAGATGTAACCGTCCGGCCCCATGTAGAAGCCGGCCATCTTGTCGCGTCCCGGCATGTTACGGATGAAGGCGCGCGCATATTCGGGATTGCCCCAACGGAAGCTGTAGATATCGTCGTCGCGAACGGTGAGCCAGGTGCGGTGCTCCGGCTGGATGTGCGGCAGAGCGGAGTTGATGAACGGCGGATTGGGGATCGAGTACATGTGCGCGATAGCGTACTTGAAGCTCAATTCGAAGGTATCGGGGTAGTCCTTAAACGCCTCGAAAATCTGGTCCTGTCCCGTCATGTGATAGCGGTGAATCAGGCGGACGCGGCGGTCGGGTTGCACCTTGCGGGCATCGCGAATGCCTTCCCCGTAAGTTTTCCAAAGCCACTGTTCCTTGGAGAATTCATCCTTGCGATCCTGCATGTGCTCGCCGGCGGTGATGCCGACTCCGTCGAGCAGGGGATACGTCAGGATCAACTCACGGACGGAGGCGCGGAAGTAGTCGATGGTCTTCTGGTTGTTCTGCTCCGATGTGATCCCATACTTGCCCTCCGCGCCGAACGTGAAGATGTTCCAGGTGAACCAGTAGACCTCAATGCCGCGGTCGTGCGCGTATTGCATCACATTGCGCCAGAAGCCGATCTTCTCTTCGATCGTCATCTTTCTGACGGTCTCGATCTTCGTGAGCATCGCCGGGCGCAGCATGTCGCTGCCACTGCCGGAGAACGTGTCGTCGAAGGGGACCAGCGTGCGCTGAACGTCGTTGAGCGCCACGTCGGGATACTGGGGCACTTTGACGATCGACGGGAACGGATGCAGGTTCCAGAGTGTCAACGCATTGAAACGGTTGCGCGCCATCTCATCGAGAAACTCGCGCCAGAAATCGAAACTCCACATCTCGCCGATGTTCTTCTGTGCCGCATCGCTACAGTCGGAGTAACTCGGCGTGCGCACATCCAGCGGGATATTGAACTTGATTCCGCGACGTTCGATGTGCGGAGCGTGATCGGAGTCGACGATCGAGCCGAAAGGGCCCAGGCGCACGGCTTCGGCCACGTCGAGACCGCCGTACATAGCGCCGGCCGGATCGGCGCCGAGCACAATTACGGTGTCGCGGCGATTCCTCACTTGACGGCGGATCGAGTAGGACTGCGGGGCCGCGCTCTTCAGCGGCTCGACTCCGAGCGACTGCGCCAGACGCTGCGATTCTGCTGCGTTCGAGGCTATCACTATTCGCAGCGGACTCGAGTTTGCGGCCAGGCCTTCCATTCCAGCTTCGGCGAGAGTTCTGCCATCCACACTGAAAGCTTTGCGAATCTCGGTGGCCGCGAAACTCGTCTGAGGCACGCCGCTGTCATAGAACAGCGCCACCGGCTGGGCGTTCAGCCCGGCGGCCAGCAGGAATAAAGCGGTCGGTTTCATAGATAGCCTTCACTATAGAACAGGCAGAATTGCCTTACCATTAGGCTTATCCGGACTTTTTTCAATGAGGTCGAAAGTAACTCATGCAAAAATTCGAGAATGCGCAAACTCTTCTTCGCCGTTTCAAGGGCGATCGTTATAGCAACGGATTCGGTGTACTGCCGCAAGCCGGCAGCGCCGCTGCGGCGTTAGGCAAACGGGCCGTGCTGGTCCGGGATACGTTTCCCGGGTCCGGGCCGCACGTAGAAGCCATCATCGCCTCCGTGAAATCGGCAGGAGTGGACCTTCTCGGCATCATCGACGGCGCCGCTCCGAACGCCCCGCTCGAAGATCTTGCCCGCATTACCCGGAGCATCACGGAGCTGAATCCCGATGTTATCCTCAGCTTCGGCGGTGGCAGCACTATCGACGCCACCAAAGCCGGTGAGGTTCTGCGGACCTTGGGCGGCAAGATCGACGACTACTTCGGCGCCGGCCTGGTCACGAAGGCGGGCCGGAGCCTGACCCCGCATGTCGCCATTCAAACGGCCGCCAGTTCCGCGGCGCATCTCACCAAGTATTCGAACATCACGGACCTCAGGACCAGCCAGAAGAAGTTGATCGTCGACGAAGCCGTCGTGCCCACGCGCGCGATCTTCGACTATGGGGTTACGTTCGGTGCGCCACCGTCCCTGACAGCCGACGGGGCGCTCGACGGGCTCTCGCACTGTCTGGAAGTCCTCTTGGGTGCAATTGGGAAGCCGTACTACGCCGAGATGGAACAGATTGCGGACGCCGGCATTCGCCTGGTCCTCGAATATCTGCCGCTAGCGCTGAAGGACCCGAGCCATCGTGAGGCGCGCGAAGCGTTGGGCCTGGCCACCGACCTGGGCGGCTACGCGATCATGCTGGGCGGGACCAGCGGCGCGCATCTGACCAGCTTTTCGTTGGTCGACATCCTCAGCCACGGGCGAGCCTGCGCTATGCTGAACCCCTACTACACCGTGCTTTTCGCGCCCGCAATCGAAGCGCCGCTGAAACTGGTGGCTCGCGCTTGCGGCGCTAATGCGGAATTGGGCGGCCGCGACCTGGGTATCGCGGTGGCCGAAACGCTGATCGCCTTCGAGAAGAGCATCGGCTTTCCGACGAGGCTCGCCGATGTGCCCGGATTCACGGAGGCGCACATCGGGAAAGCGCTCAATGCGGCAAAAGATCCGCAGCTCAAGATGAAGCTGGAGAACATGCCGGTTCCGCTTACCGCGAGCATGGTCGACGACTACATCGGTCCGGTTCTACAGGCAGCCACGACCGGAAATCTGAATCTGGTCAGGAACCTTTGAGACGCTTCGATACGAAGCGGCTTACAGCTTCTTGAGCAGGATGTTGCGGAACTCCACCTTCATCGGCGGACCGACGTGGAGCTGCAATCCCAACAGGCCTTCCATCGCCCGGCCTTTGGTGTCCTCATCGATAAACATGCTCATTACGCGTCCATTGATCACCTGAATAATAGTAATGCCGCGTGCGATGATGTGGATCTGATTCCAGTCGGCGGTCTTGATGACGGACTTGAGAGCGTCGCCATCGCCGGGACTCCCGATCAGTTTCGCCACTCCGCCCTCCGCCATGCGGGTAAACTGCCCGCGCGGCGCCAGGAAGGCACGTCCGCGTTCCTCATACAACATGCCGGTGTAGGTGTTCTTCCCGTCGATATCGGCCTGGTAGCCCTTTAGAACATGCGGTCCGACATCAGAAAGCAACGTGCTGCGGTATTGCACGCCGCTGTTGGCCGTTTCGGTGACCCTGAATTCAGCTTTGAACTCGAAGTCCGCCGTGGTGCCCCCACGCCAGATGATGAACGTATTCACCTTCAACTGCTTTTCGGGCGTGGTTTCTCCGACAATGGCGCCGTTCTCCACGCGCCACAAGCCGGCCTGGCCATCCCAGTTATTGAGGGTCTTGCCGTCGAAGATCGGCACGAAACCTGCATTGTCGTCGGGCGCGGCTGGGGCGCGGCGACCGCGTGCGGCCGGCGCCTTCTTAGTTGCGGCGGCGGGATCCTGCCAAGCCCATGCTGGAGCCAGGCCGGCTAGGTAAACGCCGGCCGCGCCAACCGCGGCCAGGGCAACAACTCTCACAACTCTGCGGGGCATGATCTCTCCATTCGCGCCGGCGCCTACTTGGGCCGACCCAGTGCAGTCTCTGTAGCGATCGTGGTGTGCATGGCGGCCAGCCGGACGGGCTTCGGAATGTCGGTCCGGCTCAGCCGGTCGTAAAGTCCGAGCGCCTGCTTGCGGTCGCCTTTGAACAAGAAGCCTTCGGCACAAACCAGACAAGCCGCCGCTACTTCTGAGCGCAGCGGATCTTTTGTCTTGGCGAGTCCCGATTGGAGCGCCGCCGAAGCCGCGGGCCCGCTAATGCGTCCGAGCGACGCGACGGCGGCCTTGGCCGCTCCAGCATCGGCGCCATACATAATTTTGGCCAAGGCGTCGACGGCCTTGGGATCCTGCCGCTGGCCGATGGAATCGATGGCGCCCACAAGGAGCTGTCCCTTGAGCGTTCCGAGCGCAGCGCGCAGCGCGTCATCCACCGACGGGTCGGGGATCGGCACGAGGCCAAAGCGGGCGTAATCGCTGAACTGCGGGTCTTTCAATAGAGAGGCCAGCACGGGTACGGCGTCCTTCGTGCCAACCATCGCCAGGCGCATGCACGCCTTGGATTTCTGGAATCGCGTCGAGGCCGGATCCTTCAACATCTTGACCAGTTCCGGCGAGCCGAGCTTCATGATGCCCGCCGCCTGCAACTCCGGCGGGATGGCCGGCGCTGGAGGACGCGCCGTGCGTTGTTTCGCCGGAGCCTCTGCGGGAGCGGGGGTATGTTTCTTGGCTTGTGTCATGGCAATCTCCTCTCCTCGATCCACGTCCTTAAACCAGCCGCCAAGGCGCCCGCATTTCGCGGCTGCGCATTCGGTTGGCTTCGTCGTCCTTGATGAATTCCTGCTTGGCGGGATCCCACGTCAGCTTGCGGCCGAGCAGATAGGCGATGTAGGCGGCGTGGCAGCCGATGTGCGTATTGGCAGCAGCCGCGACGTGGGACCTCGGCTGCGAGCGCGTCTTGATGCACTCGATGAAATCGCGCCAGTGATAGTGCAGGGTGAGGTTGAAAGCGTTGCCCTGTTCGGGAGGGGGCAGTTCGGCCTTTAGGTTGTCCGATACCACAATCGTGCCGGAGTCGCCCGTCTCAATCCAGCCGTTATCGCCCTCAAAGCGGACGCTGCAGGGGCCCAGTCCAAGCCACCCGGTGTCGCGGTGCACTAGTTTGACGCCGTTGGCATACTTGCAATGAACGAAATACGGGCTGGTATTGCCACTCGAAGGTTCGTATTCCACCGGCTGGGTGTCGTCGGCGTTGTTGGCGTATTGGCAGAGGTCGGCGGTGTGCGAACCCCATTCGAGAATCCCGCCGCCATGGAAATCGAAGAAACCACGCCAGCGGCCTTGGACATAGCTAGGATTGTACGGGCGCCACGGGCTGGGGCCTAGCCAGCGATCCCAATCGATTACCTCTTTCGGAGGTTCCGGCACGGCGGGCATCCAGTCGTGGGATGTGATCGGGGGCCAAGTGGTCCCGGTGCCGGCGTTGCAGTGCAGCGTCGTCAACTTGCCCAGCTTGCCGTTGCGTGCCCAATCCAGGGCGAACACGAAATTCTTGCCGTTGCGCCGCTGACAGCCGGCTTGATAGACGATGCCGTACCGCTGCACCCCTTCCGCCAGCGCCTGGCTCTGCTGAATGGTCATCGAGCAGGGTTTCTCGCAATAGATGTGCTTGCCCGCCTTGGCCGCGATGATCGACATGGGGGTGTGCCAGCGGTCGCCGGTGGCGATCAGCACTCCATCGATGTCCCCACGCGCGAGCAACTCCTCGTGGGTGGAGTACATCTTGCAGCCGTTGTCCTGGTAGCGTTTGTCCACCATGCTCTTGATGAACTCGCGGCGTTCGTTGCGCACGTCGGCGACGGCTACGAAGCGCGCGTCCTGATAACTCAGAATGGCCGTCACGGAGGACGTCCCGCGATTGCCTATCCCAATGCCGCCGAAGGCGATCTTGTCGCTGGGCGCAACGGCTCCGAAGCGCTGGCCGAGCACATGGCTGGGCACAATCATCGGGGCCACGGCAAGCGCCGCAGTCTTGGCGAACTGCCGCCTTGAAAAAGATAATCCTTTATCGCTCACGCTTGATCCTCCCGGGCTGAGTTGGACGCTTAGCCAAGTGATTATTCTATGCCACACAGCGTGGCCTGTCCACTGGCGGCATCCCCCAGGGGAAACATTTTGGCACGCGCTCGTGCGCAAAGGCGGGATGGTAGGCGCGGCTGGACTCGAACCAGCGACCCTCAGCTTAGAAGGCTGATGCTCTATCCAACTGAGCTACGCGCCCACGAGCTTAACACTATTGATTGTAGCCGACGCCCGCGGGCGCATCCAACTGCTATGCTGTTTTGCTTGCCGGATTGCCCCCCTACCCACGCGTGATACGTTGATGCACATATGAAGCGATTCGCGACCGTCTTTCTGTTGAGCGCGGCCTACAGTGCCGGCCTGGCCCAGACGGCTGGCCGGAGAGAGATTCCGCTGGTCACGTTGCGCGACAAGATTCAAGGCGGCTGGGCCGGGCAGATGATCGGCGTCAGTTTTGGCGCGCCCACCGAGTTCAAGTCCAATGGAAAGATCAATGAAGATCCGTTGCCGAAATGGACTCCGGAGCGCGTCTCCAACGCACTGGGCCAGGACGACTTGTACGTCGACATGACATTTGCCAAGGTCATCGACGACAAGGGATGGAAAGCGACTTCCGAAGATTTCGGAGCTCAGTTTCGCGAAGCGAAGTACGGACTCTGGCACGCGAACCTCGCGGCGCGGCGCAACCTGAAGCGCGGTGTGCCGGCGGCCAAATCAGGCACTCCCAAATTTAACGCTCACGCCAACGACATCGATTTCCAGATCGAAGCTGACTTCGTGGGCCTCATGGCGCCAGGCCTACCGCGCGCCGCCAACGAGATTTGCTATCGGGCCGGGCGTGTCATGAACTTCGGCGACGGCATTTACGGCGGTATGTTTGTCTCCGGCATGTATGCTGCTGCCTATTTCGAATCCGATCCGCGCAAGGTGGTGGAGGCGGGTCTCGCCGCTATACCAGCGAAAAGCCCTTACGCTTTGTTGATCGCTGATCTGCTGACCTGGTCGAAGCAGCATCCGGACGACTGGAAAAAGGTCTGGAATCTGATCGAACAAAAATGGGACAAGCGCGAGACGTGTCCGGCGGGTGCGCTGCGGCCCTTCAATATCGACGCCAAACTGAACGGCGCCTACATAGCGCTCGGGCTGCTATACGGCGGCCGGGAGATGGGTAAGACCATCGAAATCGCCACGCGCGCCGGACAGGATTCCGACTGCAATCCCGCGAGTGCGGGCGGAGTGCTCGGCGTGATGATCGGCTACCGTGCGATTCCCAATGAGTGGAAAGGCGGAATTCCCACGATCGCCTCGAAGAAGTTCAACTACACGGATTTCACATTCGAGACGATTTGCCGCAGCACCGAAAAGCAGGCCATCGCTCTCGCGCGCGCTCACGGCGGGCGGCTCGACGGCGAGACCCTGATCGTGAAGACGCAAGCGCCGAAACCATGGAAGCTTGAGCTGTGGGACGACTACGGCACGCCGGTCGAGCGTGTGGCCACCACTGATCCACGCTGGCGCTGGAAGGGCGAATGGACGAGCGAAAAGAGTGTGCGCATCGCCCGCGCAAAGGGCGCGGAAGCATCCATCGAATTTGAGGGCAGCGGCGTGATCGTGACCGGCCCGTATCTGCCGTCCGGCGGCAAGGCAGACATCTATCTGGATGGAAAGCTCGTCAGAACCGTCGACGTCTATCCCGACGAAAACAGCCGCAAGAACAACGAAGCGGTGTACCATGCGTTTGGTCTGAAAAACGTCAAACATAGCGTGCGCGTCGCGGTGCGCGGCGAGACCTACCCGGGCTCGAAGGGTACGGATATCGGCATCGAGGATCTGGTCGTGTTCCGATAGAATGCCGAAGCCACTGCTCATTCGGGGCGCCCGGCAACTACTAACGCTGCACGGGCCGAGCGGTCCGCGGCGCGGCGCTGCATTGCGCGACCTCGGCCTGATCCTGGATGGCTCGCTGCTGGTCACTGGCGGCGTGATCGCGGAGGTGGGCCCCAGCCGCCGGGTCGCCAACCTGGCCGAAGCCCGCGGCGCGGAAGTGATCGACGCCACCGGCTGCGTCGTAATGCCGGGTTTCGTCGACAGCCACACGCACCTGATTCACGGACCCGCGCGCGCGAAAGAATTCGAGATGCGCGCGGCCGGCGCTTCCGACGAGCGCATCTCGCAAGCCGGTGACGGGTTTGCAGCGAGCGTGCGCGCCGTACGCGCCTCCTCGTCCGGACAACTACTGCACGCCGCGCAGCGGCACATCGCCAACATGGCGCGGCACGGCACCACGACCGTCGAGATCAAGTCGGGCTATGGTCTCGACGAAGCTGCGGAGTGCAAGGTGCTACGCCTGGCCGGCGAACTGGATGGACAACCGCTCGACGTGGTGCCGACGTACATGGGCGCGCTGGCCGTGCCGCCGGAATACGCCGAGAGGCCAGACGACTACATCGAGTGGATCTGTGCGCATATGTTGCCGAAGATCGAGCGCCGCAAGCTGGCGCGCTTTGCCGATGTCTATTGCGGCAACGCCGGCTTCACGCTCGCACAGGCCGAGCGCTATCTGCTGGCGGCGCGCGAGCACGGCCTCGCGCTCAAGCTGCATGTCGAGATGTTCGAGCATACGGGCGCGGCGCAACTGGGCGCTCGATTCGGCGCGGCCAGCGTCGATCATCTATTGCTCGCGACGGCGGAAGATGCGCGTTGCCTGGCGGAATGCGCGACGCTGGCAACGCTGCTGCCCGGACCGGTGTTCTATCTGGGTCTTGACTCCTATGCGCCCGCCCGCCTGTTGATCGATGCCGGCGCGGCTGTTGCGCTGGCGACCGACTTCAATCCGGGCGATAGCCCCTCGCTGAGCATGCCGATGGCGCTCTCGCTAGCTTGCCTGAAGATGAAGATGGATCCTGCGGAAGCGCTCTCGGCGGCGACGATCAACGGAGCCCACGCGTTGCAGATCGGGCACCGCGCGGGCTCGCTCGAATGCGGCAAGCAAGCTGACATTGTGATTCTCGATGTGCCGGATTACCGCGAGATTCCGTACTGGTTCGGCGTGAACCCGGTGCGTATGACCATCAAGCAGGGCAAAGTGGTCTACCGCCGCGGCGCTGTTGACGGCGGCCCGAGCGCTGGTTGACGATGGAGGGCAGTGTCAAAGCGGATCATCGAGTGCGTTCCCAATTTCTCGGAAGGCCGTGACGCGGCTGTCATCGACGCGATCGCCGCTGCGATTCTCGCGGCGCCGGGCGTGGCGATTCTTGACCGCGAGATGGACGGGGACCACAATCGTTCCGTGATTACGATGGCGGGCGATCCCGACGCCGTGGCCGAGGCTGCGTTCCGCGCCGTGGCGAAGGCAGCCGAATTGATAGATCTGACCCGGCAGGAAGGCGTGCATCCGCGCATCGGCGCCACAGATGTGGTGCCCTTCGTTCCAGTGCGCGGCATCACTTTGGAAGAGTGTGCACACATCGCGGTGCAGGTGGGAGAGCGGATCTGGAAGGGCCTCGGCATACCCGTCTATCTCTACCAGGCCGCGGCGCGCAAGCCGCGCAATGTGAACCTCGAAGAGATCCGGCGCGGCCAGTTTGAGGGCTTGCGCGAAGAGGTCAAGACCAATCCGGACCGGCTGCCCGATTTTGGCGGAGCGAGTCTACATCCGACCGCCGGCGCCACGGTAGTCGGCGCACGGAAATTCCTGCTGGCCTACAACATCAACCTGAACACCAGCGAGGTTGGAATCGCCAAAAGCATCGCGCGCAAGATCCGTTTTTCCAGCGGCGGCATGCCTTTCGTCAAGGCCATGGGCGTAATGCTGAAATCGCGCAACCTCGCGCAGGTCAGCATGAACCTGACCGACTTTGAAGTGACGCCGCTGCACGCCGTCTTCGATGCCGTTGCGCGGGAAGCGGCAGCGCATGGCGTCACTATCGCGGGCAGCGAAATCATTGGACTTGTGCCCGCGGAAGTGCTGGAGATGGCAGCGGCCCATTACCTCGCGATAGAGGGCTTCCACCGCGGAATGATCCTCGAGAATCGGCTGGCCGCGCAGCGATCGGCGCTAGAATAGGCCTAGTGCTGGTATCCATCGAACCCAGGATCGATCGCCCGAAGTGGCTTCGTGCGCCCGCTCCCGTCGGAGACAACTACCGCGAGTTGAAATCGCTGATCGAGCGCCTGCAATTGCACACCGTGTGCGACAGCGCCGCGTGTCCCAACATCGGCGAATGCTGGAATCGGCGCACGGCGACATTCATGATCCTCGGCAACGTGTGTACGCGTCGCTGCGGATTCTGCGCCGTGCAAAAAGGCGCTCCGCTGCCGGTTGACTACGACGAACCGAATCGCGTGGCCGAGGCCGTGCAGGCAATGGGATTGCGCTATGCGGTGGTCACCAGCGTGAATCGCGACGACCGCAAGGATGGCGGCGCCGAACTCTTCCAGCTCACCATTCGCTCCATTCGCGATCGCGTACCGGGCTGCCGGGTGGAAGTACTCATCCCCGATTTTCAAGGCAGCCACGAGGCGCTCGAAATCGTGATGGAAGCTGCGCCGGACGTGCTGAATCACAACACTGAAACCGTGCCGCGGCTCTACCGGCAGGTGCGTCTGGGGGCGCAGTATACGCGCTCGCTGGAAATGCTCGCGTGTGCGAAACGCATCCGTCCGGAGATTCCCACAAAGTCGGGGCTCATGCTCGGGATCGGCGAGAATACCGATGAAGTGCTCCAGGTGATGCGCGATCTGCGCGCGCACGGAGTCGATATTCTCACGCTCGGACAATATCTGCGGCCGTCGCCTAAACATCTGCCGATCATCCGCTACGTCACGCTGGAGGAGTTCGGCGAGTACAAGCGCGTGGGTATGGAGATGGGCTTCCAACACGTCGAATCCGGGCCGCTGGTGCGCAGTTCGTACCACGCAGCCGAAGCGCTCTGAGATTAGCCGCGCGGCTTCCGGAAGACGAACAACTCCGCCGCTAGAAAATTGCCGACAGAACAAATCGCAATCGTCGTCAGGTTGGCGGCGATGTAGTTCCAGCGCAGAACGCCCACGAATAGCTTCATCAGAGCGAGATTTCCGGCAATGGAGATCAGTCCGTTGCCAACGTGAAAGCGCAGCAACCGTTTCCATACACCGTAGAACGCCCCACCCGCGCGCTCTTTCCACGTGTAGCGTTCATGCCAGAGGAAGTTATGCAGCAGCGCCGTTTCCACGGCGAGCGCCGTTGCCAGAAGATAGTGCCAGTGCAGCCCGCTGATCAGAACCGAGAGCGCCACCATTTGCACGCCGATGCCAAGAGCGCCGACGAAATGAAATTTAAGCCAGCGCAACAGCATTACGGCAGCCGCTCGGCGTTGTAAAGCTGGCGCGTATGGCGTAGCGCGGCGTTGATCAACATCAGGCTCATCCCCACGATGCCGCACAGGCCGCCGACGTCGAACAGGAAATACATGTCGTCGAAGAGGCGGACCACGGGCTGGTAAAACAGCGCGACGTTGCCGACCATCAGCAACACGCGCAATTCGGTCGGGCTAAATTTCCAGAACGAGAGATGAAAGGTGCCGATCGTGTAAGTGGCCAGATAGACTTCGATGGACAGCATGAAGTAGACGATGATCAGCCCGGCGGCAATGCCAGTGCTCATGTAGCCGGAAAACCCAAGCCCGGCCAGCAGGAAAAACGTTCCAAACATGTCGCAAACGTGATCGACGTAGAAGCCGTAGCGCGGCCGCTGCCGGTTGCGGACGCGCGCGAGCGTGCCGTCGAGGCTATCGCCAAACCAGTTCACCACCAGGCAGGCGATCACGGCGAGGAGGTAGTTCCGATCGTAGCGAGCAGCCCAATAGAATAGACCGGCGGCGAGCATCGCGAAAAGACCGAGCAGCGTCAGGTGATCGGAGTTTACCCAAGCCGGCATCTTTGCCGCGAGCGCGAGCAAGGCCCGCTTTTCGAGCGGCGCGAGAAAGCTCTGCTGCTCCCGTGCGGCGCCGCTGAACTCCTGCTTGTCCTTGGCTGGTTTGCCCACGAGACCACTTTACATCGAAATCGTGTGAGGGTATGCGGAGTGCAAACGCTGGCCGGTTCGGAAGGCGAATGCCCAGGTCCGCAATGGGGCGGGCTCAGCATGGGCACAAGTTTTTTGGATGAAGGGAGCCAATCGGAATCATAGGCACGTTCATCACGTTCGGCTCCACGAGATTCATGATGCGCTCACGGGCCTCAAGCCTGAAGCCCATCGCGATCTATTGAGGCCAGCACCGGTCCGGCGGCGCAGACTAGCGGTTCAACCCGGCGGAGTCCTGCCGATGAATATCCTCGTGGTAGCTTTGCAGCGAGCGTACCTCGCTCGACGCGCGCTGCCGGGCGGCGATGCCTTTCGCTGCCGCCAGCGCACCGGCCAGCGTCGTGATGTAGTGAACCTTGTACTTGATCGCGTTCTTGCGAATGTAGGAATCGTCCAGTTCGCTCTCTTTTCCGGCGGGCGTGTTGACGATGAGCTGGATCTCGCGATTCACGAGGTGGTCCACGATGTGCGGACGGCCTTCATGCATCTTGTTGACGACGCGGGCAGTGATGCCGTGATCGGCGAGCCAGGAGGCGGTGCCTCGCGTGGCGAGGATCTTCAGCCCGAGTTCGGAGAACTGCCGTGCCACTTCCAGCACGGCGGGGCGGTCGCGCTGGGCTACCGTGATCAGCACGGTGCCTTCCAGTGGCAGGGGCGATAGCGTCGCTTCCTGCGCCTTGAAGAACGCCTCAGCGAACGTACTGGCGAGGCCGAGCACCTCGCCAGTGGATCGCATTTCGGGTCCGAGCAGCGGGTCCACCTCGGGCATCATATTGAACGGGAAAACCGCTTCTTTCACTCCGAAATGGGAGAGGACCGCCGGCGAAAGGTGTAGGTCACGCAGGCTGCTGCCCAGCATCAACCGCGTCGCCGCCTGGGCCATCTGGATATCGCAGACCTTTGAAACCAGCGGAACCGTGCGGGACGCGCGCGGATTCGCCTCAAGAACGAACACCGTACCGTTCACGATGGCGTACTGCAAGTTCATCAGCCCAACGACTCCCAGTTCGAGCGCGATGCTGCGCGTGTACTCGCGAATCGTGTCGAGGTGGTGCGCGGGAATGCTGACCGGCGGAATCACGCACGCGGAATCGCCCGAATGGATGCCGGCGTACTCGATGTGCTCCATCACGGCCGGCAAGAAGACCTCGTGCCCGTCGCACACCGCGTCCGCCTCCGCTTCCGTCGCATTTTCCAGGAACTTGTCGATCAGGATCGGCCGCTCCGGCGTCACGTCCACGGCCGCGGCCATGTAGTGGCGCAGCATTTCCTCGTCGTGCACAACTTCCATACCGCGGCCACCGAGCACATACGAAGGCCGCACCATCAGCGGGTAGCCAATGCGGTTGGCGGCGGCGATGGCCTGCTCGACGGAAACCGCCATTTCCGATTCGGGCATCGGGATGTTCATGCGTGCCATCACGCGGCGGAAGCGGTCGCGGTCCTCGGCCAGGTCGATGGTGTCCGGCGAAGTTCCGAGAATCTTCACGCCGGCCGCGGCCAGGTCATTCGCGAGATTGAGGGGCGTCTGTCCACCGAACTGCACGATCACACCGTACGGCTTCTCCTTCTCGTGGATGCTCAGGACGTCTTCCACCGTCAGCGGCTCGAAGTACAGCTTGTCCGAGGTGTCGTAGTCGGTCGAAACGGTCTCGGGGTTGCAGTTCACCATGATCGACTCGTAGCCAGCCTCGCGTAGCGCGAAAGCGGCGTGAACGCAGCAGTAGTCGAACTCGATTCCCTGGCCGATGCGATTCGGGCCTCCCCCCAGAACCATCACCTTCGGCTTGCCGGAGCTGACCGGCACGCGATCTTCTCCGTTGTAGGTGGAGTAGTAATAGGCCGCGTTCTCGACGCCGCTCACCGGAACAGCGTCCCAAGCTTCCACGACGCCGAGTTCCGTCCGGCGGCGCCGGATCTCGCCTTCGGCGA
Source organism: Bryobacteraceae bacterium (assembly GCA_963668605.1). GTDB lineage: Bacteria > Acidobacteriota > Terriglobia > Bryobacterales > Bryobacteraceae. The sequence goes on along the minus strand of OY764903.1, from coordinate 5,594,401 downwards.
TCCCCAGCAACTGCGCCAGGTAGCGGTCGGCAAAGCCGTCTCTCTTGGCCTTCGCGAGCAGTTCGTCCGGAAGCTGCCGGCCGCGGTAGCTGAGAATTTGCTCTTCGAGATCCACCAATTCTTTCATCTGTTCGAGGAAGTAGCTCTTGATGTGAGTTTTCTTCGAAAGCAGATCGATGGGTGCGCCCTTTCGCAAAGCCTCGTACAGAATGAACTGGCGCTCGCTGCTCGGCTCCTTCAACAGGTCGAGCAATTCGGTAAGAGATTTGCGGTTGAAGTCTTTCGCGAAGCCCAGGCCACAGCGGCCGTTCTCCAGCGAGCGGATGGCTTTTTGGAGGGCCTCCTTGTACGTCTTGCCGATGCTCATCACCTCGCCGACGGCGCGCATCTGCGTTCCCAGCTTGTCCTCGGCGCCGCGGAACTTCTCGAACGCCCAGCGGGCGAACTTCACCACGACGTAGTCTCCGGAGGGTGTGTACTTTTCGAGCGTTCCGTCGCGCCAGTAGGGCATCTCGTCCAACGTGAGACCCGTCGCGAGTTTGGCGGAGATGAGTGCGATTGGAAACCCGGTGGCCTTCGATGCCAAGGCGGACGACCTCGATGTCCGGGGGTTAATCTCGATCACCACGACGCGCCCGGTTTCCGGGTTGTGCGCGAACTGGACGTTCGTCCCGCCGATCACCTGGATAGCTTCGACGATCTTGTAGGACATCTCCTGGAGGCGCTTCTGAAGTGGCTCGGCGATGGTGAGCATGGGCGCGGTGCAATAGGAGTCTCCGGTGTGCACGCCCATAGCGTCGACGTTCTCGATGAAACAGACGGTGATCAACTGATTCTTCGCGTCGCGCACTACTTCGAGTTCGAGTTCTTCCCAGCCGAGCACCGACTCCTCGACGAGCACCTGTCCCACGAGGCTGGCCGCGAGGCCTCGGCTGACGACGACACGGAGTTCATCGACATTGTAGACCAGACCGCTGCCAGTGCCGCCCATGGTGAAGGCCGGGCGGATGACCACCGGGTAGGAAAGCTCCGCGGCGATGCGTTCGGCTTCCTCGACCGAGTAGGCAGGGGCACTACGCGGCATGTCAATGCCCAGCCTGTTCATCGTCTCCTTGAACGCCACACGGTCTTCGCCGCGCTCAATGGCGTCGACCTGTACGCCGATGACCTGCACCCCGTACTTCTCCAGCGCGCCCGCCCGCGCCAGTTCCGCGCAGAGATTCAGCGCGGACTGTCCTCCGAGGTTGGGCAGAAGGGCATCCGGCCGCTCCTTTTCGATGATCTGAATCATCGTCTTCACGTTCAGCGGCTCGATGTAGGTAGCATCCGCTATCCCGGGGTCGGTCATGATTGTGGCCGGGTTGGAATTCACCAGGACGATTTCATAACCCAGGCTGCGCAGGGCTTTGCACGCTTGCGTGCCGGAATAGTCGAACTCGCAGGCCTGTCCGATTACAATGGGGCCGGAGCCGATGATCATGATTTTTCGAATGTCGGTTCTTGTGGGCATGGGGATTCAAATGATTCGGGTAAGCAGATATTATGCCTCATTACTGCCTTTCACGGGGCTCATGTTGAGCAGGATTTCGTCAGCCTGATGACGAAGCGAGATGTCTCTGGGCAGTGGACGGTGGAGGTCGTCCCGGAACCGGAACTCAAAGCACAGTCTCGACGTATTTGAAGACGGCGGATGCCGATGGCCCTCGATAGCCGGATTCAGCCGACTGGGGTGCACGCCGGAGCGCAGAAAGATAAAACGGATCGTGAGGTTGGCGGCGACCGTCGCTCCATACCTGAGCGAGCCGTCCACACGGCAACCTTCACGGTTGACAGGCGCGCAGCTTGGCGCGTATTAGTAGAGGTACCGGTTTCGGGCTTCTGTGTTTTGCCCGGGGGTGATTGCGGTTGGAGTGTCGCGAGCCGGAGGATGCAAATGCGCTCGGGCGCCAGATCCAGTTTTCCCACCTAATGCCGAGGAGATTGTCACGCCGAGGAGGCTAGCTTTATGAAGTTCCACCAGAGATCAATGCTTGCGGTGATCGTATCCCTGTTTGCCCTAGCCGGAATTTTGCCGGGGCAATCCGGCACCATTAATACGATCGCGGGTTTGCCAATTGGCGACGGTGGACCGGCCACCAGCGGGTTGCTGCTCAGCCCGTCTTCGGCGGCCTTCGATTCGCTGGGCAATCTGTACATCGCAGATGGATCCATGCATAGAATCCGTAAGGTTACGCCGGGCGGCGTCATGACGACCGTCGCCGGAACTGGAAGCCAGGGATATAACGGTGACGGCATCCTCGCGGTCTCGGCAAATCTCGCCGCACCTGTCGCGGTTGCATTCGACTCAAGCGATAACCTATATATTACCGACACACAGAACAACCGGATTCGACGCGTGGACGCGGCAAGCGGGTTGATCTCGACAGTTGCCGGGAACGGAACTAACGGATTTTCCGGAGACGGGCTCCAAGCGACGGCCGCGCAGATTGCGCTGCCTGCCGGAATCGCCGTGAGTTCGTCGGGCGACGTGTACTTCGCCGATTACGGCAACAACCGCATCCGCAAGATCTCGGGAGGAATCATCAGCACGGTCGCGGGGACCGGCAATACCTCGGATTTGGACCAACCCTACGGCGTCGCATTAAACGCGGGAGGGACGGAACTCTACATCGCCGACCGCAACAACAACCGGATCCGCAAATTGACCATACCCGGTCTTGTGCTCTCCACCGTAGCGGGCGTCGGAACAGCGGGATTTTCGGGGGACACTGGCCCCGCCACTTTGGCTCAACTCTACTTTCCCGCCGAGATCGCGCTTACCTCGGGCGGCGATTTGCTGATTGCCGATACCTATAACCACTGCATCCGCAAAGTCACCGGCCTCACGATCTCGACGATCGCCGGAATCGGAGGATCAGCCGGTTTCTCGGGAGACTCGTTGGCAGCCACCGCCGCCAAGCTCCGTTCTCCCGGTGACATCTCGGTCGGTCCGGGCGGCCTCATTTATATCGTCGATTCGGGAAATGCCCGGGTCCGCAAGATTGACGGTTCGGGCATCATCACGACGGTTGCGGGCAACGGCGCCCCTGCTTACAACGGCGACAGTATCCTGGCAAACACCGCGGCCCTGAGCTTGCCGACGTCTGTGGTTGTGGATGCGTCGGGCAACGTTTATATCTCAGATACGCAGAACGCGCGCGTGCGGCGAATTCGGACGGATGGAGTTATCGAGACATATGCTGGAACCGGCACAATTGGATCCAGTGGCGACGGCGACCTTGCGACGGCTGCGCGACTACTAGTACCGAGAGGTCTTGCTCTCGATCCGGCCAACAATCTGTACATTGCGGATTCAATGAACCACAAGATCCGTCGTGTGGACCGTGCAAGCGGCATTATCACTACAGTAGCGGGCAATGGCAGCAGCGGATTCAGTGGCGATGGTCTCTCTGCCACGCTAGCCGCCCTGAACAACCCCTACGCGATCGCGTTCGATGCGGCCGGCAACATGTTCATCGCCGACAAGGACAACAATCGCGTTCGCAAGGTAGCCGGCGGAATCATCTCGACCGTAGCGGGCACGGCCGGCCTGGGCTATAACGGAGATGGCATCGCGGCCGCCACTGCTACGTTGTTCTCTCCGACCGGCGTCGCCGTCGATGGCGGCAATCTTTACATCGCGGACACGGGCAATAAGCGCGTCCGCAAGGTGGGTTCCGATAATGTCATCACGACATTTGCGGGCACAGGCGGCCCCGGATTCAACGGCGACGGAATCGCAGCATCGGCCGCGACCCTGGACTCTCCTTCGGGTCTCGCGGTGACGCCCGCGGGCGCGTTGCTCATCGCCGACAACCAGAACTACCGGGTGCGCATTGTCACGGGCGGCGTGATCGCCACGCTTGCAGGCAATGGAATTCCCGGATATAGCGGGGATGGCGGGCCGGCCACGAGCGCGTCCCTGAGCAGTTCGGCGCTCGGAGTGGCGGCCGACAGTTCCGGGAATGCGTACATTGCAGACACTAACAACAACCGGGTTCGCAAAGTCTCCGGCGTTGCAGGGACGGTTGCGGTTACGGTGACGACTTCGCCCGTGGGGCTCAGCGTGATCGTGGATAGCGTCACGCTGGCCGCTCCGGCCGTGGTGAACTGGGTTCCGGGTAGCCTCCACACGATCGCCGTGGCTTCGCCACAGTCGGGCGCCGGGTCGCGATACAGTTTCGCGGGCTGGAACGACAGCGGTGCGATCTCGCACCAAGTGACGGCGCCGTCCGGCGCCACAACCTACACGGCCACGTTTGGCGCCGAGTACTTGCTGACCCGCATCTCCAACCCCAGTACGGGCGGTTCCATCACCGCCGTGCCGTCCTCCCTCGACGGCTATTACGCGGCCGGAACCTCGGTGCAGTTGACGGCAACGCAGAACCCCGGGTTTGTGTTCTCGTCGTTTTCGGGAGATCTAAGTGGAACGACAAATCCTCAGACGGTCGTGATGAGCGCCGTGCGTAGCGTGACGGGGAACTTCACTGCAACCACTGGCGTAACCGTGAACACTGTACCCGCGGGCCTGACCGTCCGGGTGGACAATGTGGACGTAATCGCGCCGCAGACTTATAGCTGGACTCCGGGCAGCACACACACTATCGCCGTAACCAGTCCCCAGGCCGGGACGGGATCGCGCTATGTGTTCTCGAGTTGGAGCGATGGCTTGGCGGCCTCGCACTCCGTGACGGTACCGAGTGGAGCGATCACGTATTCGGCGACATTCGGCACGCAGTATCAACTGACCCTTTCGGCGAACCCGGGTTCGGGTGGCACAATCAGCGCGAACCCAGCTTCCGGCGACGGCTATTACAATGCCGGAACCACGGTGCAAGTAACCGCATCGCCGATCCTGCCGGCGAACTTTACCTTCTTTTCTGGCGATCTGTCCGGCTCGACGAATCCGCAGAGCGTCGTGATGAACGGTTCGCGCAGCGTGGTGGCCAATTTCAGCGGTTCGGGTGGAACGAATGCTCCGCCATACGCGGTTGAATTGTCCCCGTTCCAGGGTGCTGGAGTTACTCAGATCTTTACGGGCACTTACAACGATAACAACGGTTGGACCGACATAGCCAAGGCTTCTATCCGCTTCTATGAATCTTATGCGGGCCTGCCGAACGCTTGTATCATCGAGTTTCGTCCGCCTACCAGCCAGCTAACGCTGCTCGACGATGCAGGCGTCAACTGGTTGCCCGCGGTGACGCTCGGTTCGGCCACTCCACTGCAAAACAGCGCGTGTTCGGTCAACGCGCAGACATCGTCGTTCAGCGGCACAGGCAACACGCTGACCGTCAACTTCGCGGTGACCTTTAAGCCCGCGTTCGGCTCGGCCGGCGGCCGAGAGCCGCGCAAGGCCGTGTGTCTCTACGCCAAGGATGCGGTGGGCGCCGGCGAGGATCAATCCTGTCTCGGCCTGTGGATTCCGGAAACGGCTTCGCCGTCCCTGATCTCCCGCTACCGCCTTTACAACCCGGCTAACTTCGCGCACTTCTTCACGGCTAGCCAGAATGAACGTGACGTGCTGGTCACGCGCGGCTTCACGCCGGAGGATCCGCCGCCGGGCATGGCCTACAATCAACCTGCCACCATCAGCGGCATTTCGACGCATCCGTTCTATCGCATCCTGTTCTTCCCGCAGAACGGCGCGCCGATCTTCCATTACTGGACGCGCGACCGCGAGGAATATAAAGCTGCGGTGCGCATCCGCAACCTGAACCTGGGCGAAGGCATCGACTCGTTCCTGCTCTCCGGCCAGGCGCCGGGTACCTATCCGACCTACCGCCTGCGCTTTACCGCAGGACCGACGGCATACCCGATTTATCACTACGCGCTGCAAGCAGAGACCGATGCTCTGATCGCGTTGGGTTGGGGCGTTTCGCTGGGTGTGGATGGATACCTGCAGCCCGTGCCGCTGCCCGGATCGCTGCGTAGCGCGCTGAAGCCGCAGACGGCGGGTCCCGCGATCGGCGCCGTGTTGAATGCGGCCAGCCACGAAAGCGGCGCCGTAGCTCCTGGGCAGTTGGTCCGGGTCTACGGCAGCGGGTTCAGCAAGTTGGCGCAAGTACTGATTGACGGTCAGGCCGTGCCGGCGCTCGCGATGACGGAGCGCTACATCGAAGTAGTCGTGCCGGAATCGGCCGCGGGCAAGGATAGCATCGCGGTGTTGGTGGACGATCTCGGCCAGCGCACCGAAGTCATGACGCTGCAGTTGACAGCCACCAATCCGGCTGTGTTTGTCAAGGACTTCCTTGGCCGCGGTTTGGCCGATACGCTCGATTCCGAATCGGGAACGGTTACGCTGCAACTGACGGGCGCGGGCGATCTGCGACTGCCAGTCGAGGCGCGCATCGCCGGACATCCGGCCGAGGTTCTCTCGGTTGAGCCGGTTACGGGCCAGGCGGGCCGGTTCGCTGTGAAACTGAGAGTTCCGCCGGAGGCGCTGGCACAAGACGCGGAGTCGGGCACCGTCAGCGTGCAGATCGGCGAAGCGGTGACACAACCCGGCGTGCTGATCCGGTTGAAGTAGGCACGGTGCGCACAGGAAAGGCCCGTCCGGATCATGCGGGCGAGCCTTTCTGTATCTGCTGCTGCCTTGCCAGTTAGGCGCGAAGAGCGCCGTTTACAAAAATGCCAATCTTTAGCTTTCAAAAAGGGGTATATTATCGACATGCGACTCTGCAACTGGATACTTAGTTTCGCCCTTGTGTTTTTCGCCCTCGGCAGCCGCGGCCTTGCCGCCACGGACACGACCCCACCGGTACTGGCGGGCTTGAGTTTCACGCCATCCTCTGTGACCGTGACGTCTAGCCCGGCACAGGTCGTTGTAGATCTCCATATCACGGACAATCAGGCGGGATTTTCGTCCGGCTTCGTGCAATTCCAAAGCCCGTCCGGATTGCTAAATCCCGGGGCCACCATCCGGCAGCTTCCAATTAGTGGAACGCCCACGGATGGGAATTACCAGGCCGTGATCACGATTCCTCAGAATGCCGAAGCCGGAACCTGGACGCTGACCACCATCTCCTTGCGGGACGGCTCGAACAATGTGGTCGTGCTCGGTACGTCCGACGTCCTGGCGAAGGGTTTTCCTACTAGCATTCTGGTCAGTTCGCTGCTGTCGAATTCGTCGCTGACGTTCTCCTCGACGGCTTTGACGTTCTCGGTATTGAACACGTCTTCGGGCACCTCGACGCAGCAGTTTTCGATCGGCAGTTCCGGATCTGTGCTGAGCTTTGCGATCTCGAGCAATACCACATGGCTCAGCGTGAGCCAGTCCGTCGGCACGACGCCGACGATTCTGAATGTGACAGCGAATCCGGCCGGACTGTATCCGGGCGTATTCTATGGATCTATGACCGTCGTCGCGGCAGGCGCGAATAACTCGCCGCAGACGATCAGCGTGACGCTGAATATCGGCACGGTCGCGGGCAATGCGCCGCCGTACTCGGTCGAACTTTCGCCGTTCCAGGGCTCCGGCGGCGCCCAGATCTTCACCGCTACATTCAATGACGACAACGGCTATACCGACATAGCGAAGGCCTCCATCCGGTTCTATGAATCTTATGCCGGGGTGGCCAACGCCTGCATTGTCGAGTACCGTCCGCAGGTCGGGCAGTTCTACCTGCTCGATGATCTCGGCACCACTTGGCTCGGACCGATCACGATCGGGTTCGGCAGTTCGCTCCAAAATAGCGCCTGCATTTTGAACGGGGCGGCATCGTCATATCTTGGAAACGGCAATGTGCTTACCGTCAATTATGCGCTGACCTTCACTCCCGGCTTTGGGACAGCCGGCGGTAGGGAGCCACGTAAGGCGGTCTGCACCTATGCCAAGGACACGTTGGGTGCGGGCGAAGACCAGTCGTGTTTGGGGTTATGGGTTCCGGAAGCGCCGAACCCGATTCTGATTGCGCGCTACCGTCTTTACAACCCGGTGAACTTCGCTCACTTCTTCACGGCAAGCAAGAACGAGCGAGACACGCTGGTCGTCCGCGGGCTCCAGCCTGAAGATCCGGTGCCCGGCATGGCCTACAACCAGCCCACCGTTGTGAACGCCATTCCGACACTTCCGTTCTATCGCGTCCTGTACTTCCCGCAGAATGGAGCGCCGATCTTCCACTATTGGACGCGCGATCGCGAAGAGTACAAAACGGCGGTGCGCATCCGCAACTTGAATTTGGGCGAAGGAATCGACTCGTTCCTGCTCTCGGGACAGGTGCCTGGCTCTTATCCGACATTCCGGCTGCAGTTTACCGCCGGACCGACAGCCTACCCGATTTACCATTACGCCTTGAAGGCGGAACACGATGCACTCCTGGCGATGGGTTGGGGTATCTCTCTCGGCATTGATGGCTATCTCCAGCCCGTCCCGACTCTTCTCGACCAGAGCGGAGCAGCCTCGACTGTTCGTGCCGCATCCGCCGCCCCGGTTATCGCCGCCGTGCTCAACGCGGCCAGTCATGACTCCGGAGCGGTGGCGCCGGGCTCGTTGATCCAGATCTTTGGCCAGGGCTTCAGCAAGATGGCCCAGGTCCTGGTGGACGATGTCGCGGTGCCCGTGGTTGGGATGACCGGCGACTATTTGGAGATCGAGGCGCCAGCTTCCGCGGCGGGTGCGAATTCGCTCTCCGTGGTCGTCGACGACCTGGGACGCCGCAGCGAACCGGTCACACTGAATGTCGTTGCGGCGAGCCCCGCTCTGTTCGCGAACGACTTCTTCGGCCGCGGAAACGCCGAGACTCTAGGTTCTGAATCGGGCACGGTAACCGTCCAGATGACGGGCGCTGGCGAGTCGGGAGCGGCCCTCAGCGCGCGCATCGCGGGTCACCCGGCCGAGGTGCTCTCGACGGAACCCGTTGCCGGAAAGCCGGGACGCTTGGCCGTGAAGTTGAAGATTCCGGCGGAAGCGCTGGCCGACGGCGCCGAGTCCGGTACGGTCACCGTGCAGGTCGGTGAAGCAGTCACTCAGTCTGGCGTGCTGGTGCGCCTCAACCAGTAGGAAGTAGGCCGCAATCGGCCGTCCAAGCCTCCGGTCGTTGCCACTCAAAAAGCGGCGACGACCGGAGGCTTTTTTGTGTTCAGTGACATCAGGAATTGTCGAGGCCGATTTGCGAGAGCCTGTAGCGTAATGCGTTGCGGCTCAATCCCAGCAAACGCGCTGCCTGACTCTTATTGCCGTTGGCGCGGCTCAACGCCTCCCGCAGGATGGCTTGTTCATACTGGTCCAACGTGTAGCCGGGCGGAAGGAAATTCGCATCCTCCGAGTGGTTGGAGTGCGGTGTCCCATCCAGTTTAATATCCGTCGCTTGCAGTTCCGTGCCGGCGCTCAGTACGAGACTGCGCTCAATCACGTTTTCGAGTTGACGCACATTGCCCGGCCACGCGCAGTCGACCAGTCTCTGGATGGCAGCCTCCGTGATGCTGCACTCGGCGCCGCGCAGATCCGGTCCCAGCTTCTGTACGAAGTGTTCGGCTAGAAATGGAATATCGGCTTTACGCTCGCGCAGCGGCGGTATATTGATGGGCACCACATTGAGCCGGTAATAGAGGTCCTCACGAAACGTGCCCTGCTCGAGCGCGGCGCGCAAGTCCACGTTGGTGGCGGCCAGCACGCGGATATCGATTTTCTGCGTCTTGTTGCTGCCCAGCCGCTCGAACTCGCGCTCCTGCAAAATTCGCAGCAATTTTACCTGGACCGAGGCCGGCACATCGCCGATCTCGTCGAGAAACACGGTGCCAGTGTCGGCCTGCTCAAACTTGCCGGGCTTGGCTGTAGCGGCGCCGGTGAAGGCGCCTTTCTCATAGCCGAACAATTCGCTCTCCATCAGGTTTTCCGGAATCGCCGTGCAGTTGATTTTGACGAACGGCCGGTCCTTGCGCGGCGAATGGAAATGGATGGCGCGTGCGATCAGATCCTTGCCGACGCCGCTCTCCCCGCACAGCAGCACGGTGGCGCGCGATGGCGCCACGCGCAGGATAGTGCCGAAAATCTCCTGCATGGCCGGACTACGCCCGACGATGTTGGCGAACTCATAGCGCTGGCCGAGTTCTTCCCTGAGCATGCGGTTCTCGTCACGCAGCGCTCGAACTTCGAGCGCCTTGTTGACGACGGTCATCAGGTGGTCAAGTGAGAACGGCTTCAGCAGAAAGTCGGCGGCGCCGGCCTTCATCGCTTCCACCGCGTTCTCGATGGTGCCGAAGGCGGTCATCACGATCACCGGGGCTTGTGGATTCTGGCGGTGAATGTGTGCGAGCAGTTCCAGGCCGTCCATACCTGGCAGGCGCAGATCGGTCAGCACGAGGTCGGCGCGTTCGGTGCGCGGCAGCGCCTCCTCGGCGCTGCGCGCCTGCTCTACGTCGAAGCCGGAAGAGTGCAGTTGCAGCTCCAACACGCGGCGCAGCTTGTCTTCGTCTTCCACCACGAGGATTCGAGATTTCATGGTCTCCGGTTTCATTATTCCGCAATCGGAAGCCGCACGATAAAGATGGCGCCCTTGCCCGCCTCGCTCTCGACCGCGATCTCGCCGCCGTGCTCGTCGACCAGCTTCGAAACAATCGCAAGGCCGAGCCCGACGCCGTCGGGTTTCGTCGTGAAGAATGGGTTAAAAATGTTTTCGAGATGCTTGGGCTCAATGCCCGAACCGCGGTCAATCACGCTGATCTCAGCGGCGCCTCCGGCCTGGCGCGTTTTCACCGTGATCGCGCCTCCGGACGGCGTGGCCTGCACAGCGTTGAGCAGCAGGTTATAGACCACGCGTTCGATGATCTCGCCGTCTATCGGGAAAGGCCGGATGTCGGGCGAATAATTCTTATAAATGTTGGCCGCCACGCCGGGGCGCAGGCGTTCGAGTTGCGCGATCGCACGGTCGATCACCTCGCCGAGATCCGTCGCTTTCAAGCGCAACGGCGTGGGTCGCGCAAACTCAAGGAAGCGCGTGATCAGCGAGTTCGTGCGGTCCACCTCGGTCGAGATGAAACCGGCCATCTCAAGCGCCAGCGCGTTCTCGGCCGGGAGGTTTTTGGTCAGGATCTCCGCTGATGCCTTCATCGTGCCGAGTGGATTGCGCAATTCGTGGGCCAACCCGGCGGTAAGCTGGCCGAGCGCGGCCAGGCGCTCAGAGCGCCGCACGGTATCTTCGGCCTCCTGCAACTGGCTTGCCGCGATCTCGTACTTGCGCTGCTCCTTGCGGCTGGCTTCGGCGAGCCGGTGCGTGAGGTAGCCGACGAGGGCGATGAAGCTGAGCCGCAAGCACAGCCGGCTGATGTCGCTCTCCTCAATTGTGTAACGCGACCAGTCAATAAACAGCAGGAACGAGAGATACGCTCCGCTGGCCAGCAGGATAAAGCCGGTGGCGCCCGCCGGGCCGAAAGATGTTGACGCCGTGACCACCGGCAACAGGAATACCAGGTAGTAGTTGCTGTTGACCGCGCCGGTGAAGCCCACCAGCGTGTAGCCCAGCACGAACTTCAAGACGATCGAAGTCAGCACGCCGCGCCGCGTTGCGAAAAACGGGATCTTCGCCTCCAGAATCTGAAGCAGCCCGAGGCAGGGAATAAACACATATTCGGCGGGGCTGGGATCCGGGCTGAACACGATCATCGCGCCAAAAAGCAGAATCCAAACGGCATCTTCCGGACGTAGCAGCCGGGACCAGGCATGGGGTAGGGACGTTTGCGGACTCACGCAGCCATCTTAGCGGTGTTTATGCAACAATGGTGGATCAGTTCAATATTTGGTTCCCGGTAGCATGAACAACCCCAATCTTTCAGCCCCCGTCCCCGACGACCAGGTTTCGCCCTCGGAGAGCTCTTTTGCCGATATTCTCCTTCAGTTCGAGCAAGAGCATAACTCGCCCAGGGGGCAAGCCCTGCAAGGCGTCGTCATCGCGATTTCCGATGAGTCTGTCTTTGTCGACGTCGGTCGTAAGACGGAAGGTGTCCTGCCCGTCGTCGATTTCCGCGCTCCCGACGGCACGGTGACGATTCAGAAGGGCGACAAGGTGCTGGTGACGCTCGGCGGCACCAACTCGGAAGGTCTATATGTCCTCTCCACCATTCGGGTGGAACGGCCCAAGGACTGGTCGGCGCTCGAGGCCGCCTTCGCCGGAAAGCTGGCGATCCAGGGCACGGTCAACGAATTGGTGAAGGGTGGTTTCCGCGTCGATGTCGGCGTTCCCGCCTTCATGCCGGCTTCGCGCAGCGGTACGCGCGACCAGGCTGAGATGGAACAGCTGATCGGCCAGCAGATCCAATGCAAGGTCATCAAGCTCGACACCGCCGAGGAAGACGTTGTCGTCGACCGCCGCTGCATTCTTGAAGAGGAAGAAAAAGCCGCAAAACGGGAAGCCTTCGCCGCGCTGCAGGAAGGTACTGTTCTGAAGGGCAAGGTTCGCAACCTGACCGACTTCGGCGCGTTTATCGACCTCGGCGGTATCGACGGATTGCTGCATGTCGGCGACATTTCCTGGAACCGCATCGGCAAGCCGTCCGACGTTTTGAAAACCGGCGACGAGGTCGAAGTCAAGATCCTCAAGATCAACGCGGGCACGCACAAGGTTTCGCTCGGCATGAAGCAACTCACGCCGGAACCCTGGGCGCTGGCGGCCGAGAAGTTCACACAGGGCGATCGCGTGCGCGGTAAGGTTTCGCGTGTGGCCGACTTCGGTGCATTCGTGGAACTGGAACCGGGCGTCGACGGCCTGATCCACGTTTCCGAAATGTCCTGGAGCAAGAAGCAGATTAAGCCCAGCGAGATCGTGAAACCCGGCGATGTGGTCGAAGTCGTTGTCCTCAGTGTCAACGCGGCGGACAAGCGCATCGCACTCGGCTTGAAACAGGCTGTGGGCGACCCCTGGGTGGAGGCGGAAAAGAATTTTGCCGTGGGCACCATTGTGGAAGCGCCCGTCACAAGTCTCCAGAGTTTCGGCGCCTTCATCGAATTAGCCGAAGGCATCGAAGGCATGATCCACATCGGCGACATCAGCCGCGAGAAGCGTCTGACGCATCCGAGCGAAATTCTCAAAGTCGGCCAGAAGGTCAAAGCGCAAGTGCTCGAGATGGAGCGCGGCAAGCGCCGCATCCGCCTCGGCATGAAGCAACTGGAACCAACCAGCTCAGATGAATATATCGCCGAGCACAAAGCGGGCGACGTGGTCAGCGGCCGCATGGTCGACGTCTCCGGCAACCGCGCCAAGGTGGAGTTGGGCGACGGCGTCTATTGCTGGTGCGCCATTCGGCGCGAGGAAAAGAAGGCGGCCGCCGAAGAGCGCACCGCTGGCGATCTCTCTTCGCTGACAGCCATGCTCTCACAGCGCTGGAAGAGCGGCGGTTCCAAAGGCAGCAGCGGCGGAGAAGCCCTCCGCGCCGGCCAGATCTGCAGCTTCCGCATCGTTTCGCTGGATGCGGCCGCCAAGAAGATCGAAATCGAATTGGTAGGCTAGCCGCTAAGCGCCGACAGAAGTTTCGACCACCGCAAGAACACTGCAACATCCGGGTCCGCCGGGCTCTACGCCCGATTGAAGTGCGCGTCCGCGTCAGCCCCGCCGCCTCAACTCAAAAAAGTACGAGTTGTTTTTTGACCAACTCGTTTCACTTCGTTCAGGAGTATACTGCCAGCTAACGCGGATCCAAGTAGGATTTCCCGCATACTCGCACACGACCTGGAGGGTAGTTCGTATGAGAACTTTCGCTCTTCGCTGTACGTTGCTCCTGCTGTCCCTTTCCATCGCCAGCGGCCAAATTGTCACCGGGTCAATCGCTGGTACTATCACCGATTCCTCCGGCGCGGTCGTTGCCGGCGCCGACGTGACGCTGCTGCGTCCGGACACGGGCATGGTTCGTACCACTACGGGTGATGAGGGTGGCAACTTTCAGTTCGGAGGACTCGAGCCAGGAGAGTATAACGTGCGCGCCGGCAAGCGGGGCTTCAAGATGACTGAGGAGTCGGGCGTAGTGCTGACTACCGGGCAGCGCCTGTCTGTGGGCGGCCTCGTACTCGAAGTCGGCGCGGTCAGCGAGACCATTACAGTCACGGCATCGGCGGCGACCGTGCAGACCGTTGGCGCCGACCGCGGCGACCTCGTCGACAGCCGGCAGATCGAAGACCTGTTGGTGCGCGGGCGCAATGTCACGGACTTGATCCAACTGGTTCCCGGTGTCGTCATGGACAGCACCAACGACGACATTGGCGGCGGCGCCAATTTCTACGTACAGGGCAGCCGCAGCACGTCGAACAACGTCACGGTAGACGGCGTCGCCATGACCGACATGGGCAACGGCTCGCAGTACAAGATGGTGGTGAGCCAGAGCGCGGTTTCCGAGGTTCGCGTGCTGATCAGCAACTACCAGGCCGAGTACGGCCGCATGTCGGGGTCAAACATCCAGATCGTGACCAAGTCCGGAGCGCGCGCCTTCCACGGCGAGGCATCCTACTTCAAGCGGCACGAGCAGTTCAACGCCAATAACTTCTTCAACAACAGGCTCGGCTTGGAGCCTGGCCGCTACCGCTACAACACACTCACCTACAGTATCGGCGGCCCGCTCTACATACCGGGAAAGTTCAACCGCAACCGCGACAAATTGTTCTTTTTCTGGCAACAGGAATACTGGCCGACGCACAACAGCAGCAGCGGCCGGGTGACGGTGCCGACGGAGGCGGAGCGCATCGGGGATTTTTCGAAATCGATCGACATCAACAACCGCGCCATCACCGTGCGGGATCCGTTCAACAACCGCACTCCGTTCCCGGGCAACGTTGTGCCGGCGTCGCAAATCAGTCCCAGCGGGCAGGCGCTGCTGAAGATGTTCCCGCTGCCGAACTACCTGGACCGTAGCGTGTCGGGCGGACGGTACAACTTCGTCTTCGTCTCCAACAACGACCTGCCCAAGCTGGCGCAGACGTTCAAGCTCGACTACAACCTGAACGCGTCGAACATCCTCACCGGCACTGTCCTCTATTACCGTGAGGACCAGACTGGCACCAACGGAGTCCAGACCGCCAGCGCCAACTGGCCGCAGATGCGGAAGACCTGGTCGAGCCATCCCAAGAGCCTGAGCACGCGCTACACGCGCGTCATCTCGCCGTCGCTGCTGAACGAGTTTGGTTTCTCCGTGTTGAGCCAGCCGGCGTGGAACTCCGCTTCCGACGACGCCATCAACTCCACCCTGCGCAGCACTGTAGGCTTTCGTGCGGGCCAACTTTTCCCCAGCTCCAATCCGCTGGGCATCGTGCCCGATGCGTCGTTCGGAGGGGTGACCGGCGCGGCTAACATCACCACCGAAGGGCGTTTCCCACTCTACAACGCTTACTATCTGGTGGGCTGGTCGGACAATCTTACGTGGACTCGCGGCAACCACACGATCAAAGCGGGGGCCTATGTGGAGTGGTTCTACCGGCACCAGAAAAAGGCCGTAGATTTCAACGGCTCGTTCAATTTTGGGACCAACGCCAACAACCCGCTGGATGCCGGCTACGCCTACGGCAACGCCATCAACGGGGTGTTCAACAGTTACACCGAGTCGTCCAACGCGGGATGGATGAAGGTCAACACGCACTCGCTCGAGACCTTCGTGCAGGATACCTGGCGGCCGCTCAAGCGCCTGACTTTCGACTACGGCATGCGCCTCTACTGGATCTCGCCCATCACCGAACAAGCGGGAGGCATGACGTCGTTCGTGCCAGGACGCTATGACCCCAAGCAACCGATGCAGTTGATCCGTCCCGCGATGGTGAACGGCAAGCGCGCTGGCGTTCACCCGGTGACCGGCGAGGTGTATCCGGACGCGGCAATCGGCGCCATCGCTCCGGGAGTGGGCCAACTCTACAACGGCATGGTGGTCGCGGCCCAGAATCCGGACTATCCGCAGGGAATGGTGAATCCCAGCGGCCTGCGGCTGGGACCTCGTTTCGGCTTCGTCTACAACCTTACGAGCAAGGCATCCACCATCGTGCGCGGCGGCCTTGGCGTGTTCTATGACCGCTATCGCACCGAGATTTTCGCAAACAATTTCATCGGATTGCCGCCGCTGGTTTCCACGCCGATTGTGAACTACGGCCAGATCTCGCAGCTACTGACGTCGGCGGGATTGATCTACCCAACGGCCGTGAACGCCGCCGATCCCAAGGGCAATCTCCCGCGGATCATGAACTTCAGCTTCTCTATCCAGCGCACCCTGTGGGGCGGTATTGTGCTCGACACCGGTTACGCCGGATCGCTGGGACGCCGCCTGTTCTGGCGCCGCGACCTCAACGTGATTCCACTGGGGGCGAACTTCCTGCCGCAAAACCAGGATCCGACGGTCGCGGGCCGGCCGCTGAACGCCAATTTCGAGCGTCCCATTCCGGGCTACACCACAATTCTGCAGAGTGAGCCGGCGGGCAGCTCGAACTATCACTCGCTTCAAGTGAGCGCGCGGCGGCGCTTCGCTCGCCATTATCAGTTCGGCGCAGCGTGGACGTGGTCGAAGACGCTCGACTACAACGACGGCGACGGCGATCAGGTGACGACGCTGGTTCCGGTGCGGGTTTGGAACTACGGGCTGGCATCGTTCGACCGCACGCATGTGCTGGCGCTCAACTACCTGATGGATGTGCCGAAAATCCCGACCTCGAACCGGATGGGGAAGACGTTGCTGCACGGGTGGCAGCTTTCGGGCATCACGCGATTTGTCACCGGGCAACCGCTGGGCGTGGGCTTCAGCAGCACGTCCGGCATCGACTACACCGGAACATCGTCCATTTCGGCGCGCATCGTCGTGCTCGCGAATCCGGTGCTGCCGAAAAGCGAGCGTTCGTTCTCGAACAATTTCCGTACCGATGTCTTCGCTCCGCCGGCGGCCGGGACTGTGGGGACCGCCGCCCGTACCATCATCCGCGGACCGGGAATCAACAATTGGGACTTGGCGATCTTCAAGAACTTCCGTATGTGGGAGCGGCTGCGCCTTCAGTTTCGCGCCGAGGCGTACAACGCGTTCAACCACACGCAGTTTTCAGGGCTCGACACGACCGCGCGATTTGACACCACGGGAGCGCAGATCAACTCCCGGCTGAGCGAGTGTACGGCCGCACGGACACCGCGGCAGTTGCAGATGGCACTGCGGTTGACGTTCTGAATTATGCTATCTTCGACTCATGATTCCGGCGGACCCCGCCGTTGCAGGGGATGAGAAGTCGCGTGCGTTGGAAGAGGTCCTCAAGAGCCGGACTCTGGCGCGCTCCGAACAACTGCAAGGCTTCCTGCGCTACATCTGCGAAATGAAACTCGCCGGTCGCGGAGACGAAATCAGCGAGCACTCGATTGCACTCCACGATGAACAGCCAAAATGGCGGTGGCCGGCAGTTCACGGTTGCGGGTAAGCTTACATTCTAGGAACACCATGAAAACCCTGACACTGTCCGCCATCCTCAGCGTTTCGCTCGCAAGCGCGGCGCTCGGCGCATCCCCTGAGGCGCCCAAGCGTCCGAAGATTTTAGGCGTTGCCCACATCGCTCTCTTCGTTCACGACATTGAAAAATCCCGAGCCTACTACAAGGACTTTCTCGGTTATGGCGAACCCTTTAAGCTCGACAATCCGAACGGCACCCTTTCCCTCACCTTCATCAAGGTGAACGAGCGTCAGTACATCGAACTCTTCCCCGAAAAGGAATCGAAGACCGACCGCCTCATCCACATCTCGATCGAGGTCGACGATGCCGAAGCCATGCGTGCGTACCTCGCCTCCAAGGGACTAAAAGTGCCGGCGAAGGTTGGCAAGGGCCGCACAAAGAATTCCAACTTCATGGTCGCTGATTCCGACGGCCATCTGGTTGAAGTCGTGCAATACGAACCTGACGGTTGGACGCGTCGTGACACCGGCAAGGCCATGGACGGCCCGCGCATCTCGACGCGCATGGCCCATCTGGGAATCATCGTCGGCAAGCTGGAACCGGCCATGAAATTCTATGGCGAAGTCCTTGGCTTCAAGGAAACCTGGCGCGGCAGCAAGGACGGGAAGTCTCTAAGTTGGGTCAATATGAAAGTGCCCGACGGCGACGACTACATCGAATTCATGCTCTACGATCAGATGCCATCGCTCACGGCTCTCGGCTCGCTGCACCACATCTGTCTTGAGGTGCATGACATTGAGAAGTCTCTGGCCGATCTCGAAAAGCGCCCCGTGCGCAAGGACTACACTCGACCCATGGAGATCCGCACCGGCATAAATCGCAAGCGCCAGTTGAACCTCTATGACCCCGACGGCACACGCAGCGAACTGATGGAACCCAACACCGTCGACGGCAAGCCTACGCCCCCGTCGACCGCACCTCCGGTGCGCTGACGAGCCCAAACTGTTGCGCGCGCCATCTCAGACCGCGCGGTGGCTGTACGCTCGTGTTCCAGCGTGCGCCAAATCGGCCGCTACGGACAACGCTAAAAGTTCAGCCGGATCGCCAACTGCATGGTGCGTCCGGAGCGCGCGGCGGTAGGCTGTAGGAACAGCGGATCCACCTGTGTCCAGTCGGTGGCAGTGGCGAACTTCGCCTGCTGGCTCACATTTGAGAACTGCGTGTGATTGAACGTATTGTACGTTTCAAAGCGCAGTTGCGCTTTGAGGCGCTCGCGCACCGTGAGGTTGCGGTACAACGAGAGGTCCCAGTTGTTCACTCCCGGCAGGCGCAGGATGCCTGGAGCGGCGTTGCCGAAGGTGTACTTGTCCGGCGGGCGGAATCGCAACTCCGGCGGCGCGCTCGGGTCGAGCACCGAGATCACCGCGTTCTGCGTCGTGGTGCCGCTCATGTTGGTGGAGCCGGTGACCAGCGTCCAACCTGGCGTGAACGGCGCGCCTGACTGTATCCGCGTGATGCCGGAGATCTGCCAGCCGTCGGTAATGGGCGTCAGCGCGCGCGACTTAAGTTTCCGGCCCAATCGGGGCAGCATGTATGTATAGCTCACCGAAAGCACATGGCTGCGGTCGAAGTTCAGCGGCCCGTAGTCGAAACGTCGCGGGCTGATACCGAACACATTCACCGTGTCGGTGTCGGTGTTGCTGGTGCCCAGTACCTTACTGAACGTATAGGACATCTGCACCTGCAGGCCGCGGCTCATCCGCCGCACCGCGCGCATCTGGAACGAGTTGTAGCTGGAAGTGGCGGCGAACTCGTACACGTTGATGTTGCCGTACCCCTGGTATGGGCGCAGGAAGTTGATCGGCAGCACAGTGTTGGTGGTCGTGGGGTCACGGTTTTCCGGATGCAGTTCGAGGAACTGCGAGTTCACGGGAGCAGGATTAATGTTCCGCTGCCACAGCAGATGGCGGCCGAGCGATCCCACGTAGGAGACGTCGACCATATTCCCGCGACCGATCTGGTGTTGGATGCCGAAACTGAAGTTATAAATCGTTGGCGATTTACCGCGGCCGGAGAGCGAGGTCACATTGCTGGGGCCCAGTATGCCTTTGCCGGCCATGGCAGCAAGGTCACCGATGCTGCCGTAGTAGACGGTGGGACTGTAGATAGTCGGCGGGTTGGCCATCAGGTTCATCGTGGGGTTGCCCATAATGCGGTCGAAGTAAACGCCCAGTCCGCCGTGGATGCGCGTCCGATGTGTTGCGAACGGGTCCCACGCGAAGCCGAACCGGGGTGCGTAACTGATCGCCGGTAGCGTGTAGGCGCCAGGAGGCACGCCTTTGCCTTCGGTGGCCATGCCCTCAGAGGGATTGCCGAGGCCGGGAGCGTAAGTGCCGACGAACCCCTGGGGGTAAGTGGCGCCAGTGACGGGGTTGATCGCAACTTTCTGTCTGTTGGCGTCGTAGCCTGGGCGCAGCAGCACCGGCGCCTTGGCGGGATCGTAGAGATCCGGCACGAAAGTGGAAAGCTGGTTGCGCGCGTCGTACTGCGGCATGTCGTGGTAGAAGCGAACGCCGTAGTCGAGCGTCAGCCCCGACCGCACCCGCCACTGGTCCTTGATATACCACTCGACATTCGTGAACCGGTATTGCCCTTGCAGCCAGGCGTTGGCTTCAGAGTAACTGTCGTAGTAGCCCAGCAGTGCGGTGGCGTAAGCGTAGTTGGTGTCCAACGGATTGATGTTCTGGTTGCGGTTGAAGCTGATCGCCCCGCGGATGGTCGCGTTGGAACTCTGATCTTTCCGTGTCCGCTCCACATAGATCCCGGCCATTGTGGCGTGGGTGCCCCAGACCTTGCTCAGATTGTCGACGAAACTGAAGATCGTATTAGTGTTGTAGTAAGGTAGGCCGTTGTGCACCGACGGGTTGGCGAAGTTGGGCACGCTCGAAAACGTCATGTTCGGGATCCAGCCCATCGGGTTTACCTCTGAATTCCACTGTGGAATGTCGATGCCGGTGGCCTTGCGGCTGAGCGCTTCGGGATTTTCCGGGAAGAAAACCAGCTTATTTTGGCTTACGCCGAACACCGCTTCATTCAGCATGCTGGGCGAGAGTGTTGCGGTGGTGTGCACGATGCCGCCGCGCCCGCTGCGCTCAAAAACGATCGGCGTCAGCGGATAGTTCATGCTCCCGCTGATCCAGGCCGTGCCGCCTTTGTTGTATGGCTGGGTGAGGGAGTCGGCGTTGTTTGTCAGCCGTAAGTACATCGAGAAATTCGTACGTGGAGAATAGTCGACGCGGACGATCTCGGTGTGCCGCGGATACGGCCCGCTGTCCTGGGCGACGTAGTTCCACTGGTAACGCCGCGAAGCATCCGGGTCAACGAAGTTCGGCGATGGGAACAAGTTGAGGATCGCTTTGCCCACCGGGGTGAACCGGTCGGCCGGGATCACGTTGCCGGGGAACTGCGTGCCCGGCGTCGCCCCGACCAGCGGGTCGCGCACAACGATCAATCTGCCGTTGACGTCCATCGTCTGGGAGAAGTCGCCGGCGCGTTCGAGCGCCGTCGGGACGCGCACCGTTGTCGTACCGAACGCCTGCAATTGCCGTTGTAGCTCCTGCGAGAAGAAGAAGAACAGCTTTCTGCGGTCGCGATTGAAACCGCCCACGGCGACCGGACCGCTCACCGTGTAGCTGGCAATGTTGTATCGATACGGAGGGCGTTGAAGTCCCTGCTTGTTGTTGAAGTAGTTGTTGGCGTTGAAATTCTCGTTGCGATGGAACCAGCCGGCCGCCCCGTGGAACTGCTTGCTGCCGCCGCGCGTGATGATATTGATGGCGCCGCCGGAGTTCCGGCCGTTCTCGGCGCCGTAGTTCGTCATTTTGACGCTTACCTCGGACACCGAGTCCATCGACGGCATGGAGTGCGTGGCGTTGTTGTTGCCTGTGTCCATGTTAGTGATGCCGTCGATAGTGATGTTCTTTGAGTTCTCGCGTCCGCCGGCGATGAAGATTCCCTGCACACTGTTTGGGTTGGGAGCTTCGCGGCTCTCGTTCGTGTCCACCACGCCGGGCAGCAGGCCGACGACGTCCATGAAGTCGCGCCCGCGCAGCGCGATGCTCTGGATATCGTCGCCCGTCAGCACACCCACGCGTTCGCTCCCGCCGAGAGCGACGGCCGCAGCTTCAGCATTTACCGTCACGCTCTCGGTGACCGCACCCAACTCCATCTTGATAGTGCCGACCGACCGGGAATCACTGGAGTTGATCGCGATCTCTTCCTGCCGGTAGTGTTTAAAGCCTTCACCGCTGACCTCCAGATTGTATGTTCCGGGAGTCAGGTCGGGAAACGAAAAGAAACCTTCGTGGTTCGTTTTGGCAGTGCGGAGGAATCCGGTTGCCTGGTTCGATAGTTTGATTTGGGCTCCCGCGAACATGGCGCCGGCCGTGTCCTGAACAGTGCCCGAAAGCGAGCCGGAGATGTTCTGCCCGAACCCGGGTAGCCCTGCTACCAGAAATACGAGAACTGAAAATCTCATAAGTTACCCCTGGAAGCGCATGTTACTGCTTATCCCGGGAGGAGTCAATCATGAGAAGTAAGGACGGCGTGCAGATGCCGAAGGTTTTTCGTCTGCGCCAGGCTGACGTCATCGCCATGTTCACCGAAATCGGGAAGCCCGCTGTGGAGTACAACGCGCGCCAGTGGACGGTTTTGCCTGCGATCGCCTGTTTGTCAGCGCGCTTGGGAGTCCAACAGGCGATAGACTTCGCGCTTCGGTTTGCCGGTTCGCTTGGCGACTTCCTTGATAGCGTCCATGCGGCTCATGCCCAGCGCCAGACACTCCGCAAACGCTTCTTCGGGGGTCACGTCGTCATCCGGCGCTCCATCGCCTTTGCCGATCAGTAGCACGATCTCGCCCTTGACGGTCTGCCTCTCCGCCAGTTTCGCACGAACCTCGGAAGCCGTTCCGCGTAGGAACTCCTCATGGATTTTTGTCAACTCCCGGCCGATTACTACCGGGCGGCTGCCCAGGACTGCGGCCGCGTCTTCGAGCGAATCGAGAATCCGGTGCGGCGCTTCGAAAAAGATGATCGTCGCGGGCAGATGCCGCAGCGCTTCGAATGCCTTGCGCCGCTTCCCGGACTTCGGCGGGAGAAAGCCGCCGAAATAGAAGGAGTCTGTCGCCAACCCGGCCGCCGAGAGCGCGCAGAGCAGCGAGGACGCGCCGGGGACCGGGACCACCGTGACGCCCTGCTCCATGGCCTGCGACACCAGGCGATAGCCCGGGTCTTCAATCAGCGGCGTACCGGCGTCGGAGATCAGTGCGATATTCTGGCCGGCCAGCAGGCGGTCGATCAGATCCGTCGAACGGCTGCCTTCGTTGTGATCGTGATAGCTGATGGTTGGCCGGTCGATGCCAAAGTGCTCCAACAACTTGCGCGATTGGCGCGTATCTTCGCAGGCGATCAGGTCCGCTTCCTTGAGCAGCCGCAGGGCGCGGAGGGTGATATCTTCGAGATTTCCGATGGGCGTAGCGATCAGATATAGAATTCCACTCACATCTCCATTGTAGTTTTCTGGAAGTTGCGCCGATAGATGGACTTGAGTCCGGCTGCCGCGACGGACTACGATAGCAGTAATCGGACTACGCGGGTTGTGGAGCGATATCGAGTGGGACACATCGGGGACACGAATCTCAATTTTGAGTTTGCAGCAGTGAAGCCGGACTTCTATGCCTGGGAGCCGCCGGGAAAAGACGTCTCCATACAGATCCACTTCGATGTCGTGGACCGCCTGCTGGCAGACGTGATGCGCGGGTTCGGCGCCGTTCCACGGCGTGGCGCCGAGGTCGGCGGGATTTTGCTCGGCAGCGCAGTGCTCTCCGACAGGCTGCTGGTGCGCATCGAGGACTTTGAACCAATTGAGTGCGACTATCGCAGGGGGCCGTCGTATCTGCTTTCGGCCGAAGAGAATCAGCGCCTCGAGGCATCGATCGAGGCACAGTCTCCGGGTGCGGACCGTCAGATTTATGCGGTGGGATTCTACCGCAGCCACACCAGGGAAGGGCTCGGGCTATCGCCGGAGGATCTGGAACTCTTTGAGCGGCACTTTAAGAACCCCACCGATATCGCCCTTCTCGTGAAACCTTTCGCGGCACGCGTCAGCGTCGGCGGTTTCTTCTTTCGTGAGGGCAGGCAGATGCAGAGTGAGGCATCATGGATGGAGTTTCCGTTTCGGAGACAGGATCTGGGAGGAGGGCAGCCCAGACCCAGCCGCGACCGGCAGGAAACGAGGACGCTTATGGAGAAGGATGAAACTGAAGTGAACACGCAGTTCGCCGAACCCGCCACCGGCGTGGCGCCGCTCGCTCGCGCCCTGGCGGACGAGCCAGCGCTGGACGACAAATCTCTCGCCCCGCTGCTCGATCCGCCGAAGCTCAAACGCGGAAACGTCTGGATCCCTCTGTCGTTCATCTTTTTGATTCTGGGTGTGCTGCTTGGGTTCCAGTCCGCTTTGGGAACAAGGTCGCACGAGGCGGCCGTTCCAGCCGAAGATCCTTACCTGTTGGACCTCACTGCGAGAAAAGAGGGCGGCGCCTTGCACGTCAAGTGGAGCGCCAAAGCGCCGATCGTCAAGAAGTCGCGCCACGCGACGATCTCGATCGTCGACGGCGATTACCGCAACACGGTCGATCTGGATTCCACGGACCTGCAATCCGGCAACCTGCTCTACCGCAATTTGACCGGCGTCGTGAAGCTCCGTTTCGACGTGTATGCCAGTGATCGCACCTGCCTCTCGGAGACGCTTGAGTATCGCGCCGAGAGCGCGGAGCCCGCGAAAAAGTAATCACGCCGAACGGAAGTTCCGCAGCAGATGCGGCGAGGTTGCCTCTGCGCTCCGTGCGGCTTTGATGACGCACAGCCGGAGGCATGTTTTTGCGCGGTTCGCCTCCACGCGCACACTCGCCCCCGGGTCGACGCCGCGTTCGGCCAGCAGCGCGGAAAGCTGCTGCGTCAGATGGCGGAAGATGACTCGCTTCAATTCTCGCGCTCCGTAGATTGCACTGCATCCCTTCTCCAGCAGGAAGCGGAATGCCGAGGGCCGGATGTCGAGCGTGAACTTGCGGAGCATCAGGCGCGTATCGATGTGCCGCTGCAAGTCGGCCAGTTGGCGCTCCAGGATTCCAGCGAAGGCGGCCCTGTCCAGTGGTTGGTACGTCACAATCGCGTCAATGCGGTTGATGAACTCCGGCGAAAAGTGCCGCCGCACGGCGTTCGTTGCAATCTGTTCGAGCTTGCCGCTGTGCCCATGGCGTTCTCCGCCGGCTACAGCTTCGAAACCGAACGAAGGACGAAGTTCCCTTTCGATGCTTGCGGCGCCGAGGTTGCTGGTGAAAAAAATCAGGCTGTGATCGAAGTTCACGCTGGTGTTGTCGCCCAACTTCAGAGTGCCTTTATCGAGTACGCCGAGCAGCAGGCGCGTGAGCGACGGAGCCGCTTTTTCAATCTCGTCGAAGAGCACGATCGAGATATTGGAGCGCTCGCTGGCGACCGCCACCAACTTGCCCTGTGAGAGTATCGGATGCGTTTCTCGATGTCCCAGATAGCCCGGCGGCGCGCCAATCAGTTTGGCCACCTCGTGCTCCATCTGAAACTCTCCGCAATTGATCTTCAATACGGCTCGCTCCGTACCGTGCAAGACTTCCGCGAGCGCTTCGACGGTCTTAGTCTTGCCCGTTCCGGTCGGCCCCAGCAGTAGGAAGATGCCCGCCGGGCGACCCTCCGGCGAAAGCCCCGTGCGGAATGTGTCCACGTACGGGGCGATCTTCGCTAATGCTTGCGTCTGCCCGATCACCCGGCGGGACAGTTCCCGCTCCACCCGGTCCGTCCTCCTGGGGATCTCGATCCGCTCCTGGCGGACTGGTACAGAACTGCATGCTTGCATGGGGCCGACCTCCTCTGTCGCCGGACTCATTGTAGCGGGCGCAGTTCGCGATTCACGGCAAATCGGGCGTGTAAGCACCGTTGTTTCGGACGATTCCGGGAAAATTTATTTGTTGAAGAATGAGAGGATTGCAGTCGAAATGCGCCCCGCGGCGAGGCCATCCCCGTACGGGTTGTGAACGCGTGCCATGGCCGCATACGTTTCGGGGGAATCGAGCAGCCGAGCGGCCTCGCTGACGATCTTATCCTCGTCCGTACCCACCAGCCGGACCGTGCCCGCTTCGACGGCCTCCGGGCGCTCAGTCGTTTCACGCATCACCAGAATTGGCTTGCCGAGCGATGGCCCCTCTTCCTGAACGCCGCCCGAGTCGGTAATCAAGATTGAGGCGCGCCGCATCAGATCGACGAACGCTACGTAGCCCAAGGGCTCGATCAGCAGCACATTGCTACGCCCGCGCAACAATCGGTTGACCGGGTCCTGTACATTCGGGTTCGGGTGTACCGGATAGACCAACTGCACATCGGGGCGGTCAGCCAGGCGCGCCAGCGCGCGGCAGATGCGCTCGAATCCGTCGCCGAAACTCTCACGGCGATGGGCCGTTACGACGATCAGTTTCCTTGTGGCGTCGAGTTGCGGCAGCGCGATGCTGGGCAGTTCGCCATTCTCCAATCGCCGTTTGATATGCAGCACAGCATCGATCCCGGAGTTGCCGGTCACAACGACCTTCTCCGCTGCCACGCCCTCGCCGATCAGGTTCCCGGCGGCCCACTCCGTTGCGGCGAAGTGCAACTCGGCCAGACGCGAAGTGAGCAATCGGTTCATCTCTTCCGGGAACGGATGGCGTATGTTCCAGGTACGAAGTCCCGCTTCGACATGGCCTACAGGGATGCCGGCATAGAAGGCGGCCAGCGCGCCGCAAAATGTCGTCGTCGTATCGCCCTGCACCAGGACCATATCGGGCTTCTCGCACGCCAGCACAGTTTCCAGTCCGGCGATGATGCGGGAGGTGGTCTGGAACAGAGTCTGTCCCGGGAGCATGAGATCGAGGTCATGGTCGGGGACGACGTTGAAAACCTGAAGCACCTGGTCCAACATGCCGCGGTGTTGTGCTGTCACACACACGCGCGGTTGGAACTCGCTCGCACGCTCGCGCAGATGCAGGTACACCGGACAGAGTTTGATCGCTTCCGGGCGAGTGCCGAAAATGAATAGAATCTTGCGCATCACCAGAAGGGGCTGGTGAACCTTTGTGGCAGGACTACTTGTGCCGGTAAGTGATCCGGCCTTTCGTCAGATCATAGGGGGACATTTCCAAAGTCACCCGGTCGCCCGCGAGAACGCGGATCCGGTTGCGGCGCAGTTTGCCCGCGAGGTGCGCGAGAATTATGCGCTCCTGGTCGAGTTGCACGCTGAACAGTCCACTCGGAAACTTTTCAACTACCGTGCCGGTCACTTCAATACTGTCTTCTTTGCTCATTCGCCTCCAAAGTCTAAGTTTCTTAAGCCCCTTCCAGCCGGGTCGGGCCTCCGGCGGCGTCGGGATGGACGGGTGCACACATAGTATAGCGCGAAGCGCTACCCTGAATGGGTGAAGCTCCAGGAACAGCTCGTGCAAATTCGCGCTCAACTGACGGCGCAGGCCGGCGAGGCCGTGAGGCGTTCCATCCTGCGATTCTTCAAGGAACCCGTCGATCCCTACGGACTCAAGACCGCGGCATCTCGCAAACTCGCCGCGCAAGTCGCGCGCGACGTGGAAACCTGGACCGCGCCGCAGCGCGCGCGTCTCTGCGAAGATCTCTGGAAGAGCGGAAAGCTGGAAGAGGGCGGCATGGCCTGCGTGATCTATGATCGCGCGCACAAATCATTCGGCGAAAGTGATTTCCGCCTGTTTGAAAAGTGGATCGATCGCTATGTGCACAATTGGGCGCACACCGACGTGCTCTGCACTGGAATGCTGGCGGCCGCACTCAGTAGCGAACCACGTCTGATTGCCGAGCTGCCAGCCTGGACGAAATCGAAGAACCGGTGGAAACGCCGCGCCGCCGCCGTCAGCCTGATCCCATTCGCGCAGCAAGGCGAGCGCACCGCGGAAATTCTGGCGCTCTCAGATCTGCTGCTGGGCGACGACGATGAGATGGTGCAGAAGGGCGTCGGCTGGCTGCTGAAGGTGGCCTATCCGAAACGCCCGCGCGAGGTCGTCGAATTTCTGTCGGCTCGGCGCGCACAGACCACCCGCCTGGTGCTGCGTTACGCAGCGGAGAAAATGACTCCCGCCGATCGGGAATCCGTGCTCGCCAAATGGGTGCACGACTAGAAAGTGACGGATCAAGCGGCGCTCGGTTCTGATCGGCGCTCCCAGAAGTCCTGAAACCTGCCACTGAGCTTCGAACAGCGAAGGGCGATGATGGCGTTGGATCCGGCGGTTGTCCAGTGCATGCCGGCGCGTTTCAGCCGGGTGCCAATCGCGAGTTTACAGCCGGCTTCAACGACTCCGGAGGAAGTGCATAGGCCCTGCGCACGGAATTGTGGGTAGCGCATGCGATCGCGATTGCCGTGGATGTATTGGAAGCACTTGCGGGCCTCCGCGCAATGACCGGCTTGGCGGCGCAGAGCACGTAACAGCTCCGGCAAGCGGCCGCTATCGAGTTCCTCATGCCTGCGTGCCGCCCAGAGTTTCGCTTGATCGGGCTTGTGCGGATAGAGCAGTTTGGACAGGTCGCTGAGGTGTTCTTTGACGTGAAAGCGATCCACGATCTGAATCGCTCGTGGAAACAACTCCTGCGCGATCTTCCAGATCCAAGCGGCTCCGTCACCGATCACCACAGTGCCTTGTGCTTGGGTGAAACGTCGGCGGGTGGCCTCCCGCAAGACGCGCTCGGAGAAGGGCGAGCGCTGCTTGTCGGTGTCGAGGGTAGCTGCGGTTTCGATTGCCGCCGAATAGCTGACCGAGCCTGGGTCGCGGACCGGGGTGCCATTCTCGTCGCGCCCCTCGGCGCTCCAGACGGTGCACAACTTCACTTCTCGCGTTTTGGCCGATCCATCGGCTTGCTTGCCTGTCCGGCCGTTCAACTCCGAGGCCCGCATCGGAATACCGGTCCCATCCAGACCCAAGTACAGGGTCGGCGGCAATGGCAGAGCAGCGGCAGGGGTCGCATTCCGCTTCTCGTCGGCGGCGATGGCTGCGCCGAGAGCTTCGGCCGTTCGCTCCACCTGTTTGGCATCAATGGCGAGAGCTGCCAGTTCGGCAAGTAACTGGCTGCCTTCCTCAAAGCTGACCATCGCACCGACCGTGCCGATCATGCGTGTGACAGCAGGCGAAAGCGCAGTGTTCTCCAACCCGAGTTGCCGGTCCCGCGGGCAGAAGCCGCGACCGCAACCCGAGCAATGAAAGTAAGCACGCGCAAGTTTGAGCGCGCCGAGAACGCTGGCAAATGTCTTTTCGCGCCGGCCCGCGTAACGTGCCCATTGCCCACACGGGCAGCGAAGGTGAGACTGGGCGGCATCGGAATGGTCTGCGTTGAGGCGTTGCTCGACCGCGCGTCCGGCCAGTCGCAAGGCTTGCCGGCGCACGGCGGACTCCAGCGCTTCCAGATCGAGTTCGGCGAGACACTGCCGCCCCAGCAGGGCTTCGATGTCCCACAAAAGTTCAGCGGCGAGCAGGCCGTCGAGCGCAGTTTTTTTTGACGTCTGCGGGTGCGCCTTGACGCAATTCGAGATCGCAGAGCTGTTCTGAGACCGTGGTCAACTGCTGCACCAAGCGCCGGAAGCGATGGTATTCCTGCAATTGCAGGCGGGTGCGGTCCACGGCGGGGCCGGCGGGAATGATCCGCGTTACCGTCTTGCCAGCAATGGGATGGGTCAGCGAATACGAAGGGCCATGACCTTGGGAACCCTTCTTGGCGCAATAGCAAGTCGGCTTGCCGCATTTACGATACCGGGGTACGAGCGAACCCGGACGCATGTCGCCGACCTGAGCAAGTTCGGCTTTGAGTTGATCGCGTTGCAGGCGAAGAGCATTGAGATCGAGAGAAGTGGGCACGATTCACCTGACAGCATTATACGCTGTCAGTATAATGGCGGCAACAACCTCCCAGTGCGCTTTCGCTCTGGGCATCACTCTGGTGTCGTGCACCCTCGCCAAATAGCCAATTTGTGCTATCGACCGCAGCGTGCTAGGATTAAGCTGTACGTGACTAAAACGGGGACGTAGTTCAGTTGGTTAGAACGCCGGCCTGTCACGTCGGAGGTCGCGGGTTCGAGCCCCGTCGTCCCCGCCACTCTTCTCTAAAGCCGCAATCGCGGCTCCGCCGGATTTCGGTATTCCCTAAACAATTTCGACCGAATTTGTGGTACAACGGGCTTGAGTATTTCTGGCTTGTCCGTGGAGAAGGGGAGAACGGATGATTGATTCCGTTTCAGAAAGCGAGGTTGTCCTCGCCCAGTTCAACCGCCTCGTTCAGGAACTGCTAAGAGGCTCCATGAACCGGAACACTTTCCGCTCGTGGGAGATCGAATTGCTACTAGATATGCAGTCCTGCGACCTGCAAGAGGGCGGCCGGAAAGAACTGCTGAAGCGCTACCAGAAGGCAGTTCAAAAGCAGATGGACAAGGGTGCGCCCATGCCCATGCGGCTTTCCGAATACCTTGCGGCGCAGCGCGCCAAGAAGCAGTTGACCGCCGAAAACGGCGGCAACGGCGACTCCAGTGACTGACGCGGGCGGAGCCGCCAGGCGTTCTGAGTTATCCTGAAATCTAGGAGATTCGCTCCAGAGGAGACGGAAATGGGATGTGGCAGCGGTGGATGTGGAAGTGGGCCCGTTCCGCCCCCAGCGGTGGAAAGCCCCAACGCAAGAAAAGTCTTTTGCGTGAAGTTTCAGAAGGAAATGGTGGGCCTCGACGAGGCGCCGTTCGACGGTCATCCGCTCGGGCAGAGGATCTATGAGAACGTCTCGAAAGAGGCGTGGAAGCTCTGGATCGAGCAGATGAAGATGATCATGAACGAGTACCGCCTCAACCTTGGCACCAAGGAAGCGCAGGAGTTCCTCCTCAAGCAAATGGAGGACTACTTCTTCGGCGAAGGCGCAGCCTTGCCGCCGGGCTTTCTTCCGCCCCAAGCCAAGGGATAGCGAAACATCGGGAGAGTGGCCGCGATGCGGAAGTCCAGCTTCGCGTGCGCATCGCGTAGCGACCGCTCGACCGTTTCCGGCCGCTCTCCACGCGCGAAAATGAACCCCAGATAGCTGGCGCCTTCCGGTAGCGGCGTAAGCAACTGTCCGGGTTTGGCGGTGATCAGAACTTCAGTCACGCCCGGAATCATAGACGCCTGCTCGACGCCGCCAGCGTCCTCATAGATACCCTCCCGGGGTATCGGTATCATCATAACTCCCGTTGCGGGTCCGTCGAGGCGGCATGCGTCCACAGCCTCGCTCACAGCGTGGCGCAAGATCAACTCCTCCAGCGGCATCCCACCGTCGAACGTAAGCGCCTTCGCGCATAGTCCGCCGATCGGGCGCGCGGCGACTTCAAGCATCCATACGCCTTGGCTGTTGTAGCGCATCTCGGCGTGGACCGGTCCGCGGGTAAGCCCGAGCGCCGTCACCGCACGCTGTGTGCTTTCCATCAATTGCCTCTGAACGTCGGCCGGCTGACGCGACGGTGTCACGTAGATCGTCTCCTCGAAGTAGGGCCCATCGAGCGGATCCGGCTTATCGAAGATGGCGAGCGTTTGCAGGCGTCCGTCGCTGAGAATGCCTTCGAGGGCGAACTCTCTGCCTTCGATGAAGCTTTCCACCTGAAGAAATCGGTCCTGGTCTTCGTGTAAGCGGGCGATTTCGGGCGTCTCGAGCAGTGCGCGGATGCGCTGGAACGCCGCGCTGAACTCGGCGGGATTGTTGGCGCGGATTACGCCGCGACTGGCCGAGAGGCCCAGCGGTTTGAGCACGCATGGGTAAGGCGCTTGCACGGCCGCCGCGGCGGGATCATCGGTCAACGGAATTTTGTAGTACGTGGGCAGCGGTAACCCGGCCGCGCGAAAGCGCTCCCGCGCCAAATACTTGTCGGCACAGGCTTCAACGGCCTCTGGCGGGTGCCACGGCAGCTTGATTTTGTGCGCGATGTGAGCGGCCACGCGCGCCGGTTTGTCGCCCACGGCCACGATGCCATCAAATTTTCCGCCCTGCAACTCAGCGAGTTTCACAAGGTGCGCCGAATACGCCGGCTTGTGAAAACGCACCGGAATCGCCTGGTCGGCCCACGGGTCGTCCATCTTGTGGCAGCGGTCCGTCGCCAGCACGATGTCATAGCCGAGCCGCCGCCCCGCTTCCGCAAAGACGCGAACCTGATAGCCAGTCACGGCGGCGATGAGTAGGAGACGTTTCTGAGGCACCTAATTTCAGTCTTGCACACGGTGCCGCGCGGATTGCCCCGACCCGAACTCATGCCGCGCGAACCAGAACTCCCCCGATCACCGAAGCGCTGAATTCCATCACTTGCCTGTTCCGCGCATCATGATCTCCTTCAACTCGGGGAGGTACTTCTCGTAGACTCCGCGGGGCGTGGTCTGGCGGGTCTTGCAGATCGAGGCGGCCATGCCGACCACCTCGCCCATCATCCCGGTGGTGCGCATCACGCGCACAGTGCCCAACGCGACGTGTGTGACGCTGACATTGCGTCCGGCCATGAAGAGGTTGTCGACGTTGCGCGAGTAAAAGCAGCGATAGGGAACAGCGATGTTCTCCTTCTTGCCGAATTTCGCGATGGTGCGGAACTCCTCTCCCGGAAACTGCTCGCTGTTTTTCGGCTCTGGATAGTGCAGGTCAATGGACCAGGTGGCGGTCACCGCCGCATCCGGAAACTCACGTTTCTCGTCAATGTCCTGCTGCTTGAGAATCACATCGCCGAGCAGACGGCGTGATTCGCGCTTCCCGCCGACGTAGGCCACCCAGGCCAGGCGCAGGTTGGCATACTTCTCTTTGTCCTTGGCCTGATTCTTCTGGAACGACCAGTTGCCATAGACCGCACGCATGCCGTGATCGCGAATCGCTTCGAAGTCGCCAATCTGATCGCGATTCGTTCCGGTCTCCCAGTTCCAATCACCACGCGTCGCGTTTTGTGCAGTGGCGTCGGTGAAGCGCAACGCCCACGGAGTCTCGGGAAACTGAACCGGCTTGCCCGCGTCCTCGGTGTACCACATGACGGAAGTGCCCATCACCTGCCGGTCCGCCACCTCCGGCGCCATCGACTCGCCGAACTCGGCGCGGCTCTCGCGCCCGTAATGAAAATCGGCGCCGGCGAGTTGGCCGATGGTTCCGTCGCCCGTGCAATCGGCGAAGAGCGTGCCGCTATAGCGGTACTCCCGCCCGCTGATCACGTCGCGAGCAATCACGGCGGAGATGCGGTTGCCCTTCTTCTCGACGCCGTTCGCGTGGGTGTTCAGGACCAAGCGGATATTCTTTTCTGCTTTGACAACTCCGAGTTTTTTCTCGTCGTCGTAGTTGGCGGCCGGCTCTGCGTTTCCGTGCTTGCCGGAATCGAGTTCCTTGACTACATTGCCCAAGGCAGGGTACGGCGGCAGATTAATATTGCCGCCGAGGTGCACGCGGACATCCGAACTGTTGTTGCCGCCGAGCAGCGGCCGGTCCTGAATCAGGGCGACTTTCAAACCGAGGCGGGCTGCTGAGATCGCAGCCGTGCTCCCCGCCATTCCGCCGCCGACGACCACCAGATCGAACTCGCCCGCGTCGCGCGGCTTCTCCGCGAATCCCAAGGCGGTGCGGCGAAAAGCGGCCAGCGCGGCGCCGTCATCCGGCGGCCGGAACTGGAGATCGCGCGTGAGCAGGATCGCATCGCAGCGCCCTTCGAATCCGGTCAAATCGTGGAGCGCAAGGTCGACGCGGCCGGCGGCGAGTTTCATCGTTCCGCCGTCCTGCCAATGCCACTTCGCGCCCTCCGTGCCGAACACCACGCTGAGCGGTTTGCCGTTCACCAGAAGTTGAAAGCGGCCCGGAGCGCCGCTCGCCTTGGCCGAGGCCACCCAGTCGCGCGTGCGAATCCAGATGCGATGCTCGCCGGCCTTCGGGTTGGTGATGTTCGTGCGTGCATCGGCAACGGGAACGCCCATCCCGTGAGCCAGTACGAAAGGCGACCCCATCGTATCCATGAACTGCTGGTCCACTACCCAGCCGCCTGGATACGCGAAGCTTTCAGCCTCAACGAAGATGTGCTGGCCGGCTGCCGCGAATGCTTCCCCGAACAGGATTGCCATCAGAACAATCAAGCGCATAAGAAACCTCAATCTAGAGAATAGCCTCAGCTTCGGCTGGACACCAGCGTGCGGCGGTCACGAATCACGACCGTTGCTTCCGGCTGCGAATTCCACGCAGCATGAGCCAGGCGATGGGGTGCAGAAAACCCATCACGACGAAGATCGGCGCGTAGGAGTACTCAGTCACCGCGCGCCCGACGAGGTTCGTCGAAATCATCCCGCCGAATCCCGAACCGGCCGCGACCAGTCCGAAGACCGTGCCCACGAGGGGCTTCGGATAGAGATCGACAATCAGCGTGCTAAGCGAGATCTGCCAGGCCAGGTGCGCGAACGCAGCAATCGCCGCAATGCCCACGGCAACGAGCGGTGTCGAAGCGGAATTGATCAGCGGGCTCAACGGCAGCAGGATCGCAGCAAAGGTCATGATGCGCAGGCGCGCGTTCATTGGCGTCATGCCGCCCCGGATGAAGCGGCCGGAGAGATAGCCGCCCGCAATGCAGCCGATATCAGCGGCAAGATAGACGAGCCACGCGATACGTCCGACTTCGGCGAGAGAGAGGTGCCGCGAATCGGTGAGGTACTTGGGAAACCAGAAGAGATAAAAATACCAGACCGGATCGGTAATCATGCGTCCAAGCATCAGTAGCCAGGTTTCGCGGCGGCCGAGGATGTGACGCCAGGGATGCTCGATCGGCGCGCTATCCGCGTCGACTTCGCCGCTGGCGCCGGCCTGAATGATCTCGCGCTCCTCATCGGTCAGCCGCGGGTGCTCTTCCGGACGGCGGTAGAGCCAGAGCCACGGGATGACCCACAGGAGACCGAGCGAGCCGGTGAACACGAAGACGGCGCGCCAATGGAAATGCGCGGCAAGATAGGCAATCATGGGCGGGGCAATCGTGGCGCCGAGTGTGGCTCCGGCCGTGTAGATGCCGACGACCAGGCCGCGCTCTTTCGGCGGAAACCATTCCGAGACCGCCTTCGGTGCGGCAGTGTAATTGCCAGGTTCCCCCATGCCAAGCAGGAAACGGAAGAAGCCGAGCGAGTACACGCTGCGGCTCAACGACGTGAGCATGTCGGCAAGCGACCACCAGACGACGAAGAAGGCCATCGAAGCGCGTGTGCCGAAGCGGTCCGTCAAGCGGCCGGCGATGAGGTACGAAAGCGTGTAGGCCAGTAGAAACGCCTGCACGACGTAGGAGTACTGGATGTCGGAAATCTTCAGGTCGTTTTGTATCGTGCGGGCGAGGATCGACAGGTTCTGGCGATCCATGTAATTGATGACCGTCGAGAAGAACAGCAGTGCCGTGATCCACCAGCGCAAATGGGGAATCTTGCGCACGCTCGAACGAATCGGGGCCGTGTCCATAGAATCCTTCAGGATTTCGCGTAGCACCGGACTTCAAAAATCGCGGCTGGGGCGCCGTGCGTAGCGAGTACTTCGATATGCAACGCGCTGGTGGAGACGGACTCATGCAAGCGGATCGAATTGCGCGTCTGATGGTTGTCGAGGCATTCGTGAAGCACAGCATCCGCGGCGTCCAGGATCCGGTAGTGGCGCACACAGAAGGGCATGTCGCGCTCGGGATGGCCCATAAGGACGGACTCCATCGGATGATCGAAATCGGTGTCGAATGTGATCTCGATGCGCGCGATCGATTGCGGCCGCGGCCAAGTGAGCGTGAGCCGCGGACGGCTATCATCGAGTGCGGCGACCCATGCGTTCGGCTGCGTGGTGGGGCGGCCGATGCCGTTGGCGACGCCTTCTGCCGAGAAGGCTTTGAGCGGAGGTTGCACGCGGAGCGCAAGATTCTTTCCCGCTGGCCGGCGCGCTGGCAGCCAGAAGTCGAACGAGTCGATGCCGCTGCCATCGGGTGGCTCCTGCCGCGCTCCCTTGGCGACCGCTGCATTCATGGATTGGGAGAGCGACAGAATGCCCGTGATGCGCACGTCGCTGAGATGCACTCGGACGGCGGGGTTCCGCAGCAGCGTGAAGAAGAGATAAGCGGGAGCGTGGAGTGCCGCCCGGCAGAGCAGACGAACAGGCTGTGCCGTGCCGGGTTGCAGCGCGATGGTTTCACGGTGGATAGCTTGGTCCGGCGTGAAGTTGCCCGCGCGCGTGGAGCGGCGGATCTCGAAATCGAGCGTCGTCGGCTCGGTCACGTCGACCAGAAACGTAACGGAGGGTACGGGTCCGTCCGCAACTGGCAAGAGCATCGCGCGTGATGCGTCGAGAGGAAGCGTCTCACCGCAGGGAGTAAGTTCGTCGAGAACGAATTCACTCGTTGCCGTGATCGCTGCGGCAGGCGCGAGATTGGCCGGATCGTGCAGAGAGTGACCGGGGATGTATTGGCCAGAGCGCAGCAACTCGCGTTGCAGTTCGTCGATCGGAACGCTGGCGGGTGCGACGCCATGCCGTTGGCACAGAGTGGCAGCCAAACCGGCGGCCTGGGCGGTGTGCGCGCAAGTCGCCATTACGCGAGTGGAGCCGAAGGCGACATGCGAGACGCTAATGATTCTGCCGGCGAGGAACAGGTTCGAGATGTTGCGCGAGTAGAGGCAGCGATAAGGAATCTGATATACGCCCTTGGAGTGCCACTGCGTGCAAGGCGACTCGGGGCTGTACACGCCGTCGGCGGGATGCAGGTCCATCGCCCAGCCGCCGAACGAGACGGCGTCGCTGTGTTCGCGTTGTTCAACGAGGTCCTGTTGTGTGAGGATGTAGTCGCCCTCGAAACGGCGGCTTTCGCGCTTGCCCGGAATCGTGCCCACCCATTCGAGCGTGAGATTTTCGACCTCTGGAAATCTACCCGAGTTCTTGATGTAGTCCCAGATGCCGTAGGCGACTTTCCAGAGTTCCCACTTGATGGTTTCCGTCTCGTGCACCGTGTCGAGCCGGCCGCCATACTCGAGCCACCAGAAACGGCAGCCGGAATCGCTCGCGCGAATATCGCGATAGCGCGGAATCTGCGAGATGTCGCGTAGCGCGTAACTGGGCGCCGTGAAGCGCACGGGCTTGCCGGTGTCCTTGGAATAGAAATAGAGCGAGTGGCCGAGCAACTCGCCGTAAGCCGTATCGGGCGCAAAGCCCTCGCCGAATTCGTCTTTCGATTCGGCGCCCATGCGAAATGCCGCGCCTGCGAGGAAGCCCACAATACCGTCGCCGGAGGCGTCGCAAAACAGCGGCGCGCGGATGACGTAAGACGTGCTGTTCTGGCTGCACCAGGCGCGTAGCGCGGCAATCGTGTCCGCGCCGCTCTTTTCCACTTCATGCACGGCCGTGTTGAGCAGCAGCGTGATGTTCTTTTCGTCGAAGACCTTCTCGATCAGGATTGTATCGAGGATCAGAGGATTGCCCTCGGGATTACGGTGCATGTTCTCGACGAGAATCTCGTCGATGACGCCGCCCTCGCGCGCCCAGCGATTGTTATTGCCCATGTGCGACGTGGCGCCGAGAATCCAGAGCCGCACTTCGCTCGAAGCGTTTCCGCCGAGCACGGGACGATCTTGCAACAGCACGACGCGCAGCCCCGCGCGTGCGGCGGTGATGGCGGCGCACACGCCCGCCAATCCGCCGCCGGCGATCACGAAGTCCGTAACGATTTCAATGGTTCGCGCGGAACGCGCCCCAGACGCACCTGGTTCCCGGATCATGGCTAGTTCGCCTTTTCGCAGCAGCGAACTCAATCATAATAGACGTGGCCCTACGAAGGCCGCTGCCAAGGCGTGCGGCCCGCGCGCTGCACATGCAGCATCAGCGCAGCGACCAATTCGCGGTACATCTTCACTTCCGATTTGGCAAGGTTGCTCTTCTCTTCCGGATCGTTCGCGAGGTTATACAGTTCGTAGGGTTCGAACGCTGTATTTTGCAACAGTTTCCAATCGCCTCGCCGGAAGGCATAGAACTCACGTCCGGCATACATCGTGCCGCCCTCGCGCCGCACCCACACCAGGTCGCGTTTCAGCGGTTGTTCTGCTTTTCCCAGCATATCGGCCAGTAGTGAAACGCCGTCAATGCCCTCGGGCGGCTTAGCGCCCGCCACTTCGCAGACCGTGGCGAACAGATCCATCGTCAGGCCTACCCGGCCGGACTTCGATCCAGGCGCAATGCGTCCAGACCACGCAGCGCACATCGGCACCTTGATGCCGCCCTCGTACATCTGGCCCTTCCATCCGTGCAGAGCTCCGCAACTTGCACCCGGACCCCGGTCTCCGCCGTTATCGCTCACGAACACAACGAGTGTGTTCTCAAGTTGTCCGTTGGCTTTCAACGCGTCCATCACGCGGCCTACGCCCGAGTCCATGTGCTCAATGAGCGCAACGAGTTTTGCGCGCTTCTCGCTGATGCCCGGCTCGCGCTTCTTCACCTTATCCAGCCACTCCTGTGGAGGCTGGATCGGCGCGTGCGGTGCATTGTACGGCAGATAGAGCAGGAACGGCTGTGCCTGGCCCTTCCTGGATTTCAAGTACTCGATCGCCCAGTCCGTGAACACATCCGTAGCATGACCCTTCGGGTCGATTTCGCGGTCGTTCAACCGCATGTAGTTCCGGTCGTGGCGGCGGTGAGTGTAATAGTCGTCCATCATGTCGCCGAGGAATCCATGGAAATGATCGAAGCCGCGTTGGTTCGGCAGATTGGGCGCTTCCAGCCCGAGATGCCACTTCCCCACGATGGCCGAATGATAGCCCACGCTGCGCAACCGTTTCGGTAGCAGTTCTGCGTTTGCGGAGAGATAGCCCCAACTGTTGGCGGGTTCCGTCCGAATCACCCCGGGCACGCCCGCCACATCCGGATAGCGGCCCGTCAACAGCGCGGCACGTGTCGGCGAGCACACCGACGAGTTCGAATAGAACTGATCGAAACGAACGCCCGATGCCGCCAATGCATCGACGTTTGGCGTCCTAAGATCACGGCCGCCCCAAGCCGAAAGGTCTCCGTATCCCAAATCGTCGGCGAGGATCACGACGACGTTCGGTTTCCGCTGTTGCGCGCGGAGCGTCGCTGCCGCTACAGCCGAGCCGGCGATTCCTCCGAGCATTCGTCTTCGGCTGATGTTTTCTTTGCTGTTCATGATCTGGCTAGACCTGTTCATATCCTTTCATGGCGAGTACTCAACTGCGCGTTTTCAGTTTGACAGAACGACACTGGCAACTACGATACTTGATTGGCGTGCCCGTCACGGGCTCAGCGGAATCATCGCGGCCCTTCGCCCGCATTGAGCAGCTCAAGTTGCGTTGTCTCCCGGGCTTGCCGCTTCAAGGACACGGACTTGCCTTTGGACTCGAAGGCCTGCAGAAACTCGGCGTCCTGATATACGCCCTCCTCCACTTCATCCCAGGCAAACGCCTTGTACTCGCCGGGCGTGACGCCCTTCATTAGGAAGTGCCCGTTCTGGTCAGCGGTAGCAATCTTGTAAAAGCGTGCGAAGCCGCGGCGGCGTCCGTCCGGCACGAGTACGACGACCCCGCCCGCGGCAGGCCCTTGCGCTGTGGTCACGGTGCCTTCCACCTGTGCGGTGCCCATTCCGAGGACGATCTCAAGCCGGCTCGGAGTTCCCGCGCTCAGGTCGATGGGCGCCTCCGTGGCG
The DNA here is from genome assembly GCA_963668605.1 of Bryobacteraceae bacterium. Taxonomy (GTDB): domain Bacteria; phylum Acidobacteriota; class Terriglobia; order Bryobacterales; family Bryobacteraceae. Next base: position 5,555,244 of record OY764903.1, on the reverse strand, counting down.
TCCACGTCGCCAAGCCGGATCGATTGCACGTAGTAATCCTCCGGCAAGCCGCTCAGCGTTGGCAAGTAAACGTCGCTGCTCAAGTTCTGAATCGTGAAAGTGCCGTCTGGCTTGACGTTCGCATATCCCGTGCCCATTCCCGTGCTGCCATCGGCGCTCTGAAGAAACACGCGGATGTTTCCGGCCGGGTAGGGGCCATCGCCGTCCACCCGAATGCGCCCTTGGAGCGCAGCGGCCGGCCCCATGATCAGGTTGAGACCCTCGACACTCGAGGAGCCCACTTCGATCGGCATTCGCGCGGTCTGGCGGTTCGTTTGGTCGAACAGATCCGCCGCCAGCGTGTAGGAGCCCGGCGTCACGCCGCGGATCTCGAACTCGCCTTTCTCATCCACCTGTGCGCCTTGGCGTCCGAGGTAGCCGAGCAGTTGTGAGTTGCGCGGCAGCAGGGTAACCATGGGGCGCGGCGCGGTCTCCGCCCCTTCAAACTTGACGCGGCCCCGCACCCGCACGGTGCGCGTCGGCGCCAGATTGAAGTCGATACCCCTCAAGTCCGCGCCTGGCTGTACTTCGATCGGTGTCGCGCGCGCCGCGTCGGGCGTACCCGGATAGAACAGCGGCGCGTAGCCTTCGTCTTCTCCCGTACTGGGCGGGGCGCCGGTCCGGGATGTCGACGCTGCTACCTGCTGGGCAAAGGGCGATGTGTAGTGCGCGGTCAGAATGTAGCGTCCCGGCGCCAAGCCGAAGATCCGATACTCGCCCAAGTCGTTCGTGGTGGCCATGCCGGCCGAGACCCACTGCTTCCGGCCCTGCACGATGGCTTGCTTGAGCGTCTGCACGCGTACGTAGGCGATCTTTTCCCCGTCTTCATTGACGGCCCTCCCGGAGATGGCGCCGGCCCGCACCATGCGCACTGCGATGTCGTTCATCTGTTGCCGGGGCGCGAGAGTGATTGGCGTGCCGGGCTTTCCGTAGGCGCGCTGGCCATACTCCGCGGGCAGAAATCCATTGTGACTCGCCGAGAGCCGGTACTGGCCGGGCTCGATTGCCTGAAGCCGGAACCGCCCGTCCGTTCCCGTAGCCGCGGTCAACGCCGTACCGGAACGCGCGTCGAGTTTGCGCAGAACGACCACGGCCTTGTGGATCGGCTCGCCCGTATCGGCGCGCAACACCTGTCCCGCCATCGAGCAGGTGCTTGCGGCTGGTTGTTGTGCTCGCAGGACGACTGCGGCGGCGAAGATCAGCAAACGAAAGTGCATCTTGCTACGTCCAAGCTCATGTACCTAAGACGCTCGAGCGAACAGGCTGGTTTTGCCCGGAATGATAGAATTAAACCAAATGCCGAGATTTCTTGCATTGCTCGCTGGTTGCTGTTGCGCTGGCTTGTTGCTGGCGCAGCCCGCGACCGATCTGTTCGACAAGGCCCCGCCCGCCGTCGAAGAGGCTCTCAAAGAGCGTGTCAGCAAGTTCAACGACGCGCAGTTGGCAAAGAAGTACCGGCTGGCCGACGACATGGTTGCTGAGGATTCCAAGGACGCCTTTTTTGGCGCGGACAAACTCAACTGCAAGAGCTGGCAATACGTGAAGACTACTTACACGGACAACTTTACGAATGCGAAAGTGCTGTTCACGTGCGACGCATTGATGTCGCATGCGGGTCAGCGCATCCCCGTAAAGATCCCGATGACCTCCACGTGGAAGATTGTGGATGGGCAGTGGTTCTGGTATCTGGTGCCCGCCGAAGTCTTGCAGACGCCCTGGGGCGACATGAAGGGCGGACCGGAGATGAACGCGAAGGCCGACGCGAGGGCCATCCGGATCCCGAAGCCGGAGGAGATTCTCAACCAGATCAAGCTGAACAAAACGGCGGTAGGCTTGAGCGGATTCCGCGAGTCGTCGGACGAGGTGACAGTTACCAATGGCACCCCTGGAGCAATCACGCTCAACCTGTTGCACGATGTGCTGCCCGGCCTTGAGGTCGCGTTGAGCGCGAAAGAACTCAAACCCGGTGAATCCGCAACCGTCTCCATAAAGTTCAAGCCCTCCGGACGGGTTCCGGAGCCCGCTATGGATGTCGGTGTGAGCGTAGAGCCGTTCAACCATCTCCTAACTATCCGCATCCGCTTTGAAGGCATGCCTGCCCAGCAGCGCGCGAAGTAGCGCATGTCGTTTGGCCCTCTATTTGCACTGTAGGAGTCGGCGGGCGTGTTTATGCGCCTGGAGATAGGCATCAAGTGGCGAAATTTCGCCATCGAGCCGATTTCCCGTCGCGGAAGCCCGCGGCAGAAGGATGCTCCATGTCGTACCTGAGGGTCAACACATTCACCGAATACGATCCGATCAATCGCACCATCCGGCAGGACGGCCAGGAAAGACCGGCGGGCTTTTCGGCGCTCGGCTTCACGTTCCTTGAGGAGGTGCAGCAGCAACTCGGCACACCGATGGTGCGGATTTCCGCGGAAACGCATAGCGAGACGCCGTGGTCTGTCTCGAACGGCCCGCGCGATTCCCGCGATGAACTACCCTGCGGCGGCGGGCAAGTGTGCCAATCCGGTGCACCGCTGATAGCTCCGAACGCGGCTCCGGCCGGCAATCAGTACCACTACACGGGACCGGCGGCCTCCAACCCATATTTCACGACGCCAAGCAATCCGCTGCGCGAAGGCTATGTTTTGGGTTTCGACAAGTGGTTCGAACAGGGGTTTGTCAGCAATCCCCAGTTGGGAGGCGCGCCGTTTGCGATGAATCCGCTGATGACCGCCAACGAGGATGGAGCCAATGAGGCTCTGCGGCTCATTCGCATGTTTGAACCTAATGCCCGGCTTGAGAGCAGCACGTTCGGCTCCGGCGGCGGACCCTACCTGGCGGATCGCGCGTATCGCGAAATCGTCTTGCCGGATGGAGCGAGACTCAACGCCGGGACCACGCTTAACCGCTACTATCGGGCGGGCCATGGCGTGGCTGTCTCTTCCGATATGGAGTTGCTCGAGGCGATCGCTTCGGCGCGGAAATCCGTGGCGGCCTAAACGCCCCGCGCCTGCCAGGCACATTGCAGCACAGCCAGGCCCGCAATAGCCGCGGTCTCCGCGCGCAGCACGTTGCGGCCCAGCGACACGGGGGCCCAACCGGCATCCGCCGCGAGTCTGCGTTCGCCATCCGTCCATCCGCCCTCGGGGCCGACCAGCAAACAGGCCGAATCGAGCGAACCCAATGCGTTCAACATGGGCGGCGCGCCGGGATTCTCTTCGAGGAACAGGCGTGCGGCCGCCTGTGTTTCGAGTGCGGCGGCCAACCGCACGGGCTCTTCGAGCGACGGCTGCCTGACACGGCGGCACTGCTGGCAACTCTCTAACAGGATGCGGCGCCAGCGCTCCATGCGCTTCGGCGCGGCGCGGTCTAGACCCCGCTCGCTGCGCTCGGCCTCCACCGGGACGATCGCGCTGACGCCCAACTCCGTGGCCTTTTCCAGGATCCATTCGAAGTGATCGAACTTGATCAGGGCGGCCAGCAGCGTGACGGGCAGGCCCGGCGGCGGCGTCTCCAGCTTTTCGATTACGCGAAAAATGACGTGCTCTTTGCGGGCCGTCGTGATCTCAGCCAGGTATGCCTGAGCGTTGTCGGATATCTCGTATTTCTGCCCGGCTTCGACGCGCAGCACGCGCGTCAGGTGCCGCGCTTCCTCGCCGTCGATCGCCGCGTGCCCGGAATGCACTTTGTCTACAAAGAAGAGTCTGCGAGCCATGTGAAATAATGTACTTCACCTATGATTGCGTACTTGCGGGGCATTCTTCTCGAAAAACATCCGAACGTCGTGATCATCGACGTCGGTGGTGTGGGCTATGAAGTCACCATCCCGGTCTCGACTTTTTCCGCCTTGCCGGAGGTGGGCGGCGAGGCGCGGCTGCAAGTGCACACGCACGTTCGAGAGGACGCGCTGACGCTGTTTGGCTTCCACTCCGCCGAGGAAAAGACCCTCTTCGAGAAGCTCATCGGCGTAAGCGGCATCGGGCCGAAACTCGCCGTCACCGTGCTCTCCGGTCTGCAAACGGGCGAACTCGTCGGAGCGATCCGGGCAGGTCAGGTCGATCTGCTGGTGCGCATCCCGGGCGTCGGCAAGAAGACCGCGGAGCGTATGGTGCTCGAACTGCGCGACAAGCTCGACATGCTGGCGGCCAGCGCCACGCCGCTCACTGCCGGTGAAAAGCCGGAGCCACTCTCGGCAGTCGATGCCGACGTGCTCTCGGCGCTGCTCAACCTGGGCTGCAACCGGCCAGCGGCCGAAACCGCGCTGCGCAAGGCTAAGGCATCCAACCCCGGACCGGAGTTTGAAGCCTTGTTCCGCAAAGCGCTGGAATTGGTACGGTAGTGGTATCAATGCGTGAAAAGGGCATCGTATCCGCATCGCCGCAGGAAGGCGACCAGCAGTTTGAGGCCACCCTGCGCCCGCGCCAATTGGCGGACTTCACGGGACAGCCGAAGCTGAAGGAGAACCTCTCCATCGCCATCGAAGCGGCCCGGCTGCGCGGCGAAGCGATGGATCACGTCCTGCTCTACGGCCCACCCGGACTCGGGAAGACGACGCTCGCCACGATTATCGCGAATGAACTTGCCGTCGCCTTCGACCAGACCTCCGGCCCGGTGCTGCAGAAGAAGCTAGATCTGACCGGACTGCTCAGCAACATCCGCGCGCAGCAGGTTTTCTTCATCGACGAGATTCATCGCTTGATGCCCGATATCGAGGAGATGCTCTACTCCGCGCTCGAGGATTTCCGCGTTGATATCCTGATCGGCGCAGGGCCCGGCGCGCGTACGCACTCGCTGCCGGTACCGCGCTTCACCGCCATAGGCGCCACCACGCGTCAAGGTCTGGTCAGCGCTCCGTTGCGCGGCCGCTTCGGACTCGTGCTGCGCCTCAACCATTACGATGTAGCGGAGTTGAAGTGCATCGTGCAGCGTTCCGCGCAACTGCTCGAAGTGCACATTGACGGCGACGGCGCGGAGGAGGTCGCCCGGCGCAGCCGCGGAACACCGCGCATTGCCAACCGCTTGCTGCGCCGCGTGCGCGACTACGCTCAGGTACGCGCCGGCGGCAAGGTCCATCTCGACATCGCGCGAACCGCGCTCGACCTGCTCGAAGTCGACCGCTTCGGCCTCGACGAGATCGACCAGAAGATAATGCTCACGGTGCTCGAAAAGTACAACGGCGGCCCTGTCGGCCTGAGCACGATCGCCGCTTCCATCGACGAAGAGGGCGCGACCATCGAAGAGGTCTACGAGCCCTACCTGATGCAACTCGGCTTTCTCGATCGCACGCCGCGCGGCCGCGTCGCGACCGAACGCGCCTTCGATCATTTCAAAGTCACACGGCGCAGAGACGGCGGCTATCAGAGCCCCCTATTCCCATGATCGAATGGAAGACGGTTTATCTCTCGCTCGGTTCCAACGTCGGCGACCGCGAAGCCAATCTGCGCCAGGCGATCGACCTGCTACGTGCGCCGCGGCTTGTGCTCAAGCGCGTTTCGCCCGTTTATGAAACGGACCCGCTCGATGTGAAGGACCAGCCGCGGTTCCTGAACCTGGTCGTCGAGATCGAGACCGACCTGTTCCCCATGATGCTGCTCTCCCACGTGCAGCGCATCGAGCAGGCACTCGGCCGACAACGCCTGATCGATAAGGGGCCGCGCACGATCGACATCGACATCCTGCTCTTCGCGAAGTCGATCATCCAATCGCAAAAGTTGGCCGTGCCGCACCCACGCATGCACGAACGCCGCTTTGTGCTGGAGCCGATGGTGGAACTCGCGCCGGAGTTGCGGCATCCCGTCATCAAACGCACCATGGCGGAACTGCGCAAGTCCACGCTCAGCCAGACGCTGCGAAAAACGGACATTCACATCTGTGCCGCGCCTGCGTGAGATCTACGCTAAACTGCCCGTGTTCCGTCAGGAGAAGCGAATATGTCACTCTCGTCTCGTTTACCGCTGCTCGTGCTAACCTTCGCCGCCGCGCTCGGTGCGCAAGGTACATACGATCTGGTCGTCTACGGCGGCACCGCCGGCGGAGTCATGACCGCTGTTGCGGGCGCGCGGCGGGGTCTCAAGACCGTACTCCTCGAACCGCGCGCGCATGTTGGCGGAATGGCCACTGGGGGCCTGTCGCGCACCGACGTCGGCAAGCGCGAAGTGATCGGCGGACTGGCGCTAGAGTTCTACGCGCGCGTCGGTGACCGTTATGAAATGCGCCGCTACTTGAACTCCGTGGCCTGGTTCTATGAGCCGCGCATCGGAGAGAGCGTCATGAAAGAGATGCTCGCGGTCGCGGGCGTGAAACTCGTCTTCCACCAACGCCTGCGAGAGAAGGATGGGGTCCGCCGGCAGGGCATCGCGATCACCGAGATCGTCATGGAGACCGGCGAAACGTATCGCGCCAAGGTTTTCGCCGACTGCACGTACGAGGGCGACCTGATGGCGCAGTCCAAGGTCAGCTACACCTGGGGCCGCGAGAGCGTTGCCCAGTACGGCGAGACGCTCGCCGGTGTGCGCGATCGTACCCCGAAGCACCAGTTCCTCGCGGATATTCCGGCGAAGGGTTCGGACGGCAAACTGCTGCCTGAGATTTCGGCCGAGCCGCACGGCGCCGACGGCGCGGCGGACAAGCGCGTGCAGGCCTACAACTTTCGCGTGATCGCAACCAACAATCCAGCCAATCGGATCGCCTGGCCCAAGCCCGCCAACTATGATGTAAAGCGCTATGAGCTGCTCGCCCGTCTGCTGGCCACGATGGAGAAAAAGCTCGGCCGGGCACAGTTCTTTCACGAAGTCACGCTGATCGCCAACATACCCAACCAGAAGGCTGACTTTAACAACAACGGGCCGTTTTCGAGCGACTTCATCGGCAGGAACTACGACTACCCCGACGGCAGTTATCAGCGCCGCGCTGAGATTTGGAAGGAGCACGTCGACTACCAGCAGGGCTTCTACTACTTCCTCGCCAACGATCCGCGTGTTCCGCCCACGCTGCAAGCCGAGGTGCGGCAGTGGGGTCTACCGAAAGACGAGTACGAGGACAGCGGCAACTGGCCGCACCAGCTTTACGTGCGCGAGGCGCGCCGCATGGTGGGCGAGTATGTGCTCATCCAGAAGGATCTGCAAACAGAGCGGACCAAGCCCGACGCCATCGGCATGGGTTCGTACAACAGCGACTCGCACAACGTGCAGCGCATCATGAATGCGAACGGCTTCGCTGAGAATGAAGGCGACATGCAGGTGGCCGTGCAGCCTTACCAGATTCCGTTTCGCATGATTCTGCCGAAACGCGCCGAGGCGGCGAACCTGCTGGTGCCGGTCTGTTTCTCGGCGAGCCACGTGGCCTACTCTTCGGCGCGCATGGAGCCGCAGTATATGCTCATCGGCCACGCAGCCGGCGTAGCCGCGCAACTTGCCATCCGGGACAAGAAACCAGTGCAGGACGTCAGTGTGCCCGAGTTGCAGAAGATCCTAAAGGCGCAGGGCGCAGTCTTTGAGTACGTGCCCTATCCCCAACAGGGCGCCATGTCGATCATCCAACGCCTGCTGCAACCGGCCGGCCCCGCGCGCTCGAACTGGGAGTACTGAGCGGACGCGGCGGCGCCGCCAACAACGGGCGAGCGGGAATCCTGGCGGGAACTGGGAGGGGGCAATCGCCAATAGTTGGCTCCTCCAGCCTTCGAATTCGATGCCTGCCAGAACGCCTACGGGAGCGGTTTTACGAGCACCTCGCGGCGCGTACGGCTTTCACCACTGGAGGCCATCCAGCCGCAACCCGCGCCAGAACTTGTTCAACCTCGCGGATTGCGATTGGTTTGGTAATGCAGGAATCCATGCCGGAAGCGAGGCACGCCGTGAGTTCAGCCGCCGTGACGCCTGCCGTTACACCGATGATGGGCAAGTGTGAACCCGACGTGCCCTCGATCGCGCGAATCTGCCTGGTTGCTTCGAGGCCATCCACGCCAGGCATCTGAACGTCCATGAAAATCACGTCGAACTGGCCCTCACGAAATCGAGAGACGGCCTGTTCGCCGTTTTCGGCCAGTTCGAACGAGTGACCACCGGCTTCCAAGAGCCGGGTGACAAGCTTCTGGTTGACCAGGTTGTCTTCCGCGATCAGGACTCGCAGGGGGTTGCATGCGGTAAGAGCGGGCTCATCCGGCTGTTCTACCCGCGCTACACCAGAGGACGCCGCGCACCTGACCGTGAAGTGGAAGGTACTGCCACGGCCAGGCTCGCTTTCGACCCAGATTCGTCCTCCCATGAGTTTCACCAGGTCCCGGCAGATCGCCAGACCCAGTCCGGTGCCGCCGAAACGCCGCGTTATGGATGCATCTGCCTGCGTGAATGCTTCGAGGATCAGTCCCTGTTTGTCCGGCGGGATGCCCGGCCCGGTGTCCACGACCAGAAAATGCAGCATGTTAGCCTGCTTTGGCGGGGGTTCCACTGACACCAGTACGCGGATGGAACCCTTCTGCGTGAACTTCACCGCATTCGACACGAGGTTGACGACGACCTGCCGCAAACGAGCCGGATCGCCCTTCAAGAAAAGGGGCACGTCCGGGTCCGTCGAGGCGCTCAGGCTGATTCCCTTTTCGACAGACTGGACGAGAAACGGACCGAGCGCACTCTCCACCACCTCGCGGACTTCGAAATCCGTTTGCTCCAGCTCCAACCGGTTAGCTTCCGCTTTGGAGTGGTCCAGAATATCGTTCAGAATGCCAAGCAGCGACTTTGCCGCTCCGTGGGCATCACCGAGATTTTGCCGCTGCTCAGGCGATAGATTGCTCCTGAGGACGAGTTCCAACATCCCGAGTACCCCATTCATCGGGGTGCGAATCTCGTGGCTCATGTTGGCGAGGAACTGGCTTTTTGCCCGGCTGGCAGCGTCGGCGGCAATTCTGGCAGCCTGCAACTCCTCGGCTCGATTTCGGAGAGCCAGGTCCGCGGCCACGCTGTTCCAGTAATCGGCGTTCTGGCGGATCGACTGGATTGACGTGTAGGCTCCAAGCAGAAGCGTGGCGGCGCCGACAACATACGCATGGTTGCCGCCCGTGTACAGGCTTACCACAACGATAGGCAGTAACAGTGAAACCTGGTACCCGGTTGCGATGCGAAGATCGGGAGCAATGGCGGTCGTGCCGGAAATTGCACAGGCTATCGCGAAAACATAAACGAGGAGGGCGTTCCAGTCTCCATAGCCGTATTGCCGGAGGATGAACGCAGCATAAATGCCAGTCGGGGCGGAGAGCGTGAACGCCGAAATCCCGATTAGCCATTTCGGGAACTGGGCTGGGCCAGAATGGGTCCGCCGCGATACCAGGGTGAGCGCCACGCGCCCTACCAGCCGGAGAACCAGGATGCCGAGGTACAGGCCGGTGGTCACAGGGTAGTCGCGATACAGATTCGTGCCGAACAGGAAGACTGCGATTGCGAATACATTGGCGATCGGGCCTGCAAACGAGCGATGTACCATGTCGGCAATGGCGCGTGCGCGTCCGTGCGGATGCCTCTTAGGGTCCCTCGGTGCTGAAATGCCTGTCACAACGGAGAGTGTCGATGATGTGAAAAGACCGTTCAGAATTGAGCGCCCTTCCAAGTCGTCGACCACAAGTTCACAGCCGTTTCATATTCCCGCGAGGAATCTTCAGCAGCGACGACCGTCATGTACACTCATCGACTTATATTGACACAACGTTAGGCACACTGGGTTGCGGCACGTCCGCCAGACAAGGTCACAATCAGCTATCCTGTCAGGCGGACATTCCGACAGCCTCGGCAGCCAAGCTCACCATGCGTTCCCCTACCCGGAAAACCCACAGGTCGCCGTCCCGCTCCATGGTCACCCGCGCTTGATCGCCGTCGGATTGGGACCAGGACAGGGCCACGGCGTTGCGCCAAACTGCGGCCGTCGTTTGCAACCGCACGGCGTGCATCGTGATCGCGGCGCCGTCGCGGTGTTCGACGTGTTCGCCGCTGTTTGCGCCGTACGGCAGGCACTCGCGGTGACGGACACAAACCGGGAAGGCCCGGCGCTGCGAATGTGAGGGAAAAACGGAGAATTTGTGTCATAATCTAATCGGAAGTCGGCCTATGCGATTGAACTTTGATGAGACTAAGGCAACTCAGACCGCAGCACAGTTCCTAAAGCTGGCAGGCGGTAGGCTGAACTACATGGCGCTGATCAAGCTTTTATACAAGGCTGATCGAGAGGCTCTGCGCCGTTTGGGACTTCCGATCACAACCGACACATATGCCTCTTTGAAATTCGGCCCAGTTACCAGCAAAATTTACGATCAAATCAAGTCCAGCGCGAACCCGAACGCCCGACCTACGTACTGGTCTACACACATACGAACAGATCAAAGCTCACCTGTCGTCACCTTGGAAGCAGATCCCGGCGATTCAGAGTTGTCCCGGGCCGAAGCAACGCTGATCGCCGAAATATTTGCCGTTGACGGAGGCAAGGATCGTTTTGACCTGGCGGATGAGTGCCACCGGGATTTCCCGGAATGGAAAGATCCGGGCGAAACGTCTTTTCCGCTCGAAATCTCGGAGATCATTGCAGCACTCGGTCTGACTGAAGACGAGGTCGCACACGTAGAAGCGGCAATTGACAGACAGCGATCCGCCCTCGACCTGGTAGCGTAAACGTTGTCCTTTAGGGCCGGCCAAACCTTCCTATATCCGCTCAATAATAGTCGGACTGCGCATCTGTGGGTCGTTGCCACAGAACCCGGCGACGACGGATTATTTGCTACGGTGAGTTTCACCTCGTTAAGAGGGGCAAAAGATCAGACGGTTGTGTTGCGAGCTGCAGAGCATCCGTTCGTAAAGTGGGATACGTGCGTCTACTATGCCCAAGCGGAGATTCTCAGTTGCGGGCAGTTGCAGAACCACATCGACTGTGGTTTGGCAAAGATGCACAAAGACTTGGACAAGGAGCTTTTGTCACTCATCGTTGACGGCTTCATAGCATCCAATTACACAAAGAAACGTGTTTGGGAATTCGTGCGCGCTTATAAAGGCCTCGTCAAATAGACTCTTGGGGGCTGCCCACAGGATTGCAGTAGTCGCTGCGCTCAAATGCAGCCCAGCAAAGCCCTGGTTTGCCTCTGAGCCGGGCAGGGACTGATCCGCCGCCAAGCTCTGCTCTTCACGTCCCGGTCGAAGCCTCGGCAGTCAAGCTCACCATGCGTTCCCCCACCCGGAAAACCCACAGGTCGCCGTTCCGTTCAATGGTCACCCGCGCTTGATCGCCGTCGGATTGGGACCAGGACAGGGCCACGGCGTTTCGCCAAACTGCGGCCGTCGTTTGCAACCGCACGGCGTGCATCGTGATCGCGGCGCCGTCGCGGTCCTTGGCCGGCGTATCTTCCGTTGAGCATTCGGACCCTTCGGGCGTAAGAACCTCCAGCCGCAGGGCTGCCTTACTCCCGCGGAAGAGCCACGCGTAATCGCCGGTCTGTTGACCCTTGGCCTCGGGGTGGAAGCGGAGCTCGAGCCTGCGTACGGAATCGGTCTCGATGTCGTCCACCACGATCAGGACATCGGGCTTCAGAAACAGCAGGCGGCGCACGAACTTCTTAAGTCCCAACTCGAGCGGGTACGCCTCGGTGGCATCGCCGCTGATCCAATCCAACTCCGCCGCTGCCTCAACCTGAAGCATTCGCGGCAACCTTCGGCGGCGGATCTGCTCCTGGCCTCGAAACCACATCGCGCCCTCGCCGAGCTGTCCCTTGCCATCGACGAGCAACGTGTTGTGTTGGTCGGTCTGTTTCCAGCGGTAGCCGTCGTCGCGGATCAACCATTCGCCGTTCGCAAAGAGCACGAAGTGGCCGGTGTCGGGATGCACATGCCCGCTGCCCGGGTCGTACTCAAATCTCGCGGTCGCCTCATGCCCGATTACGGGCCCGCACTTGAACACCAACAAGGACTCGTCTCCGGACCAGTCCGAACGCGCCGAGACGATCCCCATGTCCTCGAAGTGCCGCAAGGTGGGCAGGCCGGCGGGCGTGACGGCCGGAACTTCGGGATCGTACCAGATCACGTTGAGCCAGGGCGCTACGGCGTTGGTGACCTTGGCGCGCTCCAATTCGTCGGCGAGGCCTTGGGCGTACCCGTCCCGATAGAGGGCGGCGAGGCGCCGCAGCAGGTACTCGGGCCCATACCAATCCGAGCGCGGGCAGTCGGCCAGGTCAACGATCGTGTACTGGCTGCGCCACGACGCGCGGGGAATCCCCATATACAGACGGTAGGCGGCTGTGTTCGGCCACCAGCCGCTCGATGGCTGCTCGCCGAGCAGGTCGCCCGCCATGTGCCAGAACTTCAGCAGGTACTCGACGCCGTAGCTCCAATAGCCGGCGCCTTCGTGACTGGCGCCATCCGGGCCGAGCGCGGCTTCCGTGAGGCGAAACTTCTCCAGCGACAGGTCGATCCAAACTCGAGCGGCCGCTCCAGCCTCCGGATCGTCGAGCAAGGCGAAGCCGGCTGCGGCCAACCCCCCAAGGCTGACCCACAGGTGGTTCTGCAGGTAGCTCTGCCTCCAGTACGCGGTTCCGGCCGCTCGGAACATTTTCTCGCCGCGCTCGACGAGCGTGCGCCGGATCGTCGCGCGTGTCTCCGGATCCAGGCTGGAGTACAGCCAATCATAGACCAGCGCCAGACCGTAAAGCTGGTGGCCGGCAGCCAAATCGGACCCGTCTTCCGTGCCCAGGCCCCAATGCGGATAGCCGCAGGCGGCGAGCGACCAGCGGCGTGCGGCGTCCAGATACGACTGGTTCCTCGTGAGCAACCAGGCCAAGGCCGGAAAAGGGAGGTTGCTGCCGACGTCGCGCTGCCAGAGTTGCTCGTCGTTCGGCACTGCGCCGGTTTCCTGGTACACGGGCGGCGTCCGCGCGCTGATCTTGTCCGCTTGCGCCTGTACCAGCTTCCAGATATCCGCGTGGGTGGTATAGATGGCGGCGCGCAACTCTTCAATGCGCGCGGGGCTCAAGTGGAGACGCGGCCGGGAAAGTGGCGAGGATTGCGCCTGTAGTGCGGCGGCTCCGATGGAGGATAAGCCAATGGAGGATAAGAATGCTCGGCGCAGCATGATGCTTACACCTTATCGCGAATGCGGTTCCTGCTGTTTCGAAAACCTGCGGAGATTGCCGGACGACGAATCGCAAAGTGTTAGACTTAAAAAAGCAGCAAATGTCGGGGCGTAGCGCAGCCTGGTAGCGCACCTGCCTTGGGCGCAGGGGGTCGGGCGTTCAAATCGCCCCGCCCCGACCAATGAAATCTTAGAGATACAAGAAGGGCCAGCCGTCGCGCTGGCCTTTTGTGTCAGAGTTTGTGTCAGAAGAGTCTTCTGCGTCATGTCCGTCCCGTTAGTTGGTGATCAAGCTCACGCAGCGCTCGAACGTGATACGGTTAACCGATTGTTCTGTGGACGCATTCGGACCATTTCGATGGCTCTACGCCAAGAATGGGGGCAGCCAAAAAATCCCAAAACTCCTAAGAACATAACACCTTCACTCTGAGTCTGTAGTTTTCAACGTTGCGGAAGCCGTAGGCGACTCTACTGATGGTTTCCATTTTGTTGTGGAAGCCTTCGGTGATGCCGTACAGCGCAAATTCGCCGAACGGTACAAGCTGCCCGATTCACTCTTCTTCACCGATTTGGCGGCCATGCTGGAACGCGGCAAACCGGTAGCTGCCTTCACCAATACGTATGACCACTTGATGGTGACGCAGGTCTGTTCGGCGCACGGGATCGGCGTGATCGCGATGGAAAAGCCACTCGCCGTAAGTATGGAACATGCGCGCGGGATCCAGGCGGCCGCCAGTCGCAGCCAGATGCAGGTGATCGTGAATTATATCCCCACGTAGTATCCCAACATGCGGGCCACTTGGGACCTGATCAAGACGCAGCGCGCGGCCGGGGACATCTGGAAGATGGTCGCGTTGGATGGCATTCCGGGGCCAAAGAAACTTCCCTTCCCACCGGAATTCGTGGCGTGGGCCATCGATCCGATCCAGGCCGGAGGCGGCGCTTTGTTCGACTTCGCCTGCCTCGGCGCGAATTGGAAGACATCGTTGATGGACAATCAACGTCCCGTTTCCGTTACTGCCCTCGTCCAGCAGATCCAACCGCAGTTGTACCCGCGCGTCAACGACGAGGCCACGGTCCTTCTCGAATATCCAAGAGCACAAGGCATCATTCAGGCATCCTGGAACTGGCCTTTTGCCCGCAAGGATTTCGAGGTATACGGCGAGCATGGGTACGCTATTTCCACGGGGGAGACATCGCTTCGGGTAAGCCTGCCGAACGCCAACGAAGAATCGCGTACGTCGGCGGCATTGCCGACTGACGAATGGGGCCTGATGCCTTACCTCGTGGCCGTTGCCCGGGGCAAGCTGAAATCGTCCGGACGGTCCTCGCTCGAAAATGACACGATCGTCATGGAAATTCTGGAAGCCGCCCGGCAATCGCCGAAGAGCGGGAAGAAGGTCGTCTTGAGCGGCGGCTCATCTCCGTCCTCATCTCGGAGATAGGGTTTCAGCTACGGACGCCCCCCGCGCGATCGCGGAGCGGGCGGGCATCCGTAGCCTTGGGGATCAGGAGATACCGGGCAGGGTCACCTTGTACGTCTCTTTGGAGCGGAACATCTCGTCCCAAGTGACCACCGCCCCACGATAGGCCGCCATCCGGCCGAGGATGGCGGTCAGGTTGGTATTCACGCTGTCAGACACGTTGTTCACGTACTTGCCCGAGCGAATGCTCTCGACAAACTTCTTCGCGTTGGCGCTAACGGATTGGTCTCCCGTGCGGTCGCCTGCCTCCTCCCGTTTCCAGGGGTGATCGCCCGTGATGCTCACTGCTCCGTAGTCGTAGTGATGCGCCTCGACTGTGCCCTCGGAGCCGTAAATCCGTGTGCAGATGTCGTTGAAGCCCTTGGTGAACTGGGACGAACTGAACTCGACCTTGACGTCTCCGGGATATGAGTAGCACACCAGGAAGTGATCCCAACAATCCCCCACGTCCACCCGAACCTTGCGGCCACCAGTCCCATATGCTTTCAGCGGTACGGAACCGAGGAACAACCGGACATCGCACAGCGCGTGAACGTTCTGTTCCACGAGGATGTCGCCCGAGATGAATTTGTCGAATACCCAGTTACGAATCCGAACTTCGCCCGGCGGCATACCCGGCTTGTCCTTTGGAGCCAGTCGTGGAGCATGGTAGTAGGTTTGGGCCACCACCGGTATGCCGATATCGCCCCGATGGATCCGCCTCGCACACTCCTGAAAGGCGGGGTCCCCCTCCGACCAGAAGTCCACCAGAAAGCTCAGCTTCCCTTCCGCTTTCTTCCCAGACGACGCGATGGAATGGGTTCCCGGAACATCCACTGCAACCGGCTTGACTAAGAATACGTGTTTGCCGGCGTTCACCGCGGCGGCCGCCTGCTCCGGATGAAAGTACGGCGGACTGGCAATGATGACCGCATCCACCTTGGACGCCAACAGTTCGTGGAAGCCGTTCAGACCGGTGTAGCGTCGCGCAACGGGCGCTCCGATCTTCTTCTCCGCGATATCCATCTGCCCTTGAAAAAGATCGTGCATCGCCACGATATGCGCTCCAGCGTGCTCCTTCATGATGAACGAGTCGTATCGCCCCCGCTGGCCGCTGCCGATCAGTCCAACCTCCACCGCGGAGTTGGCCTGAGAGCCGAACACGGTCTCTGGCTTCAGCAGAAGCAAGCCTGTACCTGCCGCCGATAGAAACTGGCGCCGGGCAACTTGGCTCCCTTCGTCCTTCTTCTCCTGCGAATTACTCATTTGCTTCACGCCTCCTGTCAGTCTGAAATAAAGGTCGATCGCTTCGTAGTCTAGCAATTGGCTGCTGCCGGTTCCTCATGATCAATTCGTGGCCCAGTACGCACGATGACCGACGTAAGCGGGATCGGGAAGATTCCCCAGAATCAAGCGCCGCACCTCGAGGATATCGATCTCGCCCTGCTTCTGATAAAGAACTTTGCCTTCCGGCGCGATCAGCATCGTAAACGGTACGCCGGAATCCCATTTGGAATTGAATGCAGCCTGCATCCCGTACGTGTCGTCCGAGGCGAATTGAAGGTTGCGGCTGGAAGCGTGCTGCCTTTCGAGTTCCTTGAGCACGCCCGGTTTTTCGTCCTGCAGGTTGGTCGCGACCGTGACAAGATCGAAGTCGCGCCTGCGATACATGCGGTAGATCATCTGGAGATCGGGCATCTCGTGGATGCACGGCCCGCACCACGTCGCCCAGAAGTTCACCAGCAAGAGCTTGCCTGTCGGGTTCTGGCGTAGTTTCTTCAGTTCCTCCGCCGACACGGAGTCGAGCTGCACGGGCTCGGCCTCGATCTTCTTCAGATCGGCGATCCGGGTCGGCGCCAGGGACTTCCACTTGGTCGTGCAGCCGAAAACGCCCGTATGTTCCACCGGCACGGGCCGGCCCGCCAATACCGCGTCGATGGCGTTGCGCGTATCCTGGGCTGTCACCAGCGACTCGCGCTTGTTGTTGTCCACGCGCCCCTCGTACCGCAGTATCCGCTCCTGGTCGAACACGAAGACGTGCGGTGTCGCCTTCGGCCCATAGGCCTCCGACACGGCCTGCGTCTCGCCGTCGTAGAGGTAGGGAAAATTGAAATGCCGGTACGCGGCGCGGACCTTCATGTCCTCGAAACCGTCACTCACGTCGGTATACAGCAGCTCATCGCTCAGCCGGATGGCGTTGGGGTCGTTCGGCTGGATGGCGACCAGGGCCACGCCCTTGCCTTGATAATCCGCGGCGAGCTTCTTGATCCTCTCCTCGTAAAGCTGCGCGACCGGACAGTGGTTGCAGGTGAATATGATCGCGAGCACCGGGCTCGCCGAGTAGTCGCTGAGCTTGTGCGTCTTCCCGTCGATGCCGGGAAGCGAGAAATCCGGCGCGGGTGACCCGATCGCGAGCGTCGGGTGCGCCGTCTCCGCTCCGAAGACGGCCAGGGAAATGAAGATCAACAGGAAAAATCGCGACATTCTACAGCAGCTCCTTATACGAGAGTATCCGAACGGGTCAACTCAAGTGGACTTCTTCCATCAGACGCCGCACATAGCCCAGGTTCCGCTTCATATCGGCCTCCATCTGCCTGGAAGGCGATCCGGTCTCGAGATTGGCGAAGCCGCGGAACTTAGAGTCGCGGATAGCCTTCATGACGCCCGGAAAGTCGATGGGACCGTCCCCGAGGTATTTGGGCTCCTCCTTCAGGTGGAACTGGGCGATGCGCTTGCCGCCCAGCCAGCGGATCTCCCGGATGACGTCGAAATGGCTCCCGCTCGAGTTGCCAACGTCGTAATAGACCTTGACCGCCTTTGAGCCGGCGCGCTCCAGGATGCGGACGTTGTCCTCGGCCGAAAGCGTGTCTTCGAGCCCCAGTATGACTCCCGCCTTCTCCGCTTCCTTGCCCAGGTCCTTCAGAATGTCCGCGACGTGGTCCATTTCCTGCCGGTTTTCCATGGCTCCGCGGAGAAACAGGGGCAGGAGCAGCACCTTCGCATCGAGTTTGCGGGTAACCTGAATCCCGTCGATAACCCACTTCCGCCCAAGCGGGTCGTTCTTCAGAAAATTAACGTGTAAGATATCCAGACACGTGCCCGCAATCTCGATCTTGTTCCTGGACGCCTCGGCGAGATACCGTGCCAGCAGCTCCGGGTTGTCCAGGGCGAGCTTGTTGTCCACCGCCTTGCGGCCGAAGCTGACCTGGACGCCGTCGAACCCCAGCTTCTTTGCCATGGCGACGGCTTCCGGCTTACCCCCCAGCCGAAGATTAAAATCGCAGACGCCGATTTTGACGTTCGGTTCTTTGGCTAGCCCGGAGAGCGGCGCCGCTGCCAGCGGCGCCGCTCCGAGGAATTCTCGTCGGGTAACGGTCTGCATTTTCCCCCTACCAGTTTAACCGCAGCGTCCACTGCAACTGGCGCGGCGCGTTGTCGGAGTTTTGCAGGCTGATAACCCCGCTACTCAAGCTCGGTGTTGGTACGCCAGGATTCGATTCAATTTGCCTGCCGGGCATGTTCAACACGTTGAAGAAATCCATGTTCAAACGCAGCTTGAGCCGGTCGGTCAGCGCAATCACCTTGAACAGGGAACTGTTCACCGTCCACGCCCACGGGCCCGGAATGTATTGGTTGCGCCAGGGGTTCAAACCCGTGTCATAAGCGACGCGCTGTTGAGTTCCGTTCTGCATCGGGACGTCGACGAGGTTGGTTCCATAAAGCGCGTAATTCGGATCCGAAGTGCTGGGTTTGGCCGGCATCGGCCAAATCGGCTGGTTGGACGGCTGGTAGCTCGCCGGCACGCCCATAACGCCGTTCGGCCGCCCCTGCGCATCGTAACTGTTGATCTGGTTCGCCGGTATGTAGCCGTTGTAATACAGGAGTCCCCCTATGCAGGTGCCGCTGCGGCAATCCTGGATCGGGTATTTTTTTCCGTAGATCTCGACCTTGCCGGTGGGCCCCCAATTGGTGGTCGGAAGCGCTATATACCGGCTGTACATCGAGCTGTACGCGGCGATTTGCCAGCCTCCGAGGACGTGGTTCAGCAGCCCTCCGGAGTTCGCCAGCCACTTCTTGCCTTTTCCGAAGGGCAGCTCGTATAGCATATTCCAGTTCATGCGGTTCTTGGGGACGTTACGGTCCCGCGAGTAATTGTAGAAGCGGTTATACGCGTCGATGTTGGACGGAACCGCGCCGGGCATGAAGGTGACGGGGTCGGGGAGTTGCGAAGAATTGTTGAGGGCCTCGGTGCCGCTGCCCATCCACATCGCATTGCTCAAGACGTAGAACCACTGGAAGCCCAGTCCGTTGCTGAAGCGCCGCTGCACTTCCACCTGTAGCCCATTGTAGTTCGAGTAGCCCGTCATGCTGAGCACTTGAATGTTGCCGTAGGTGGTCTGGTCGTAGTCGCGTAGCGCCACCGGAGAGAACGGGCCCGAGGGTAGCGGCTTGCCGGTCGTCTTGTAGTACACGTAATTGTTCGGCTGACCGTTCATCTGGACGTTTTGCTCCAGGTTCCTGCCCGCCGTCCCCACGTAGGCCACCCGCAGCAGCGTATTGCGGAGAATCTCCGTCTCGAGTGTCAGGTTCCATTCCCGTGCCAGCGGCACCGGGAGTTTGGAGGCGAAGGCGGTGATGGCGACGCCGCGCGGAATGGAGTTCGCCGCGGTAACATCCACGGCGTTGACGGCGGAGTTGGTGCCGGCTATGACCGTCGGGGCCGAGCGCAGCCCCCAGTTCGCAAGCCCGTCCGGCGACTGCGCCGCCGAATTGATGTTATAGGACACCGTGCCTTGGAGCGGCGGGTTGCCTCTCTGCTGATTGAACAGCCGCGTCAGCAAATTGTAGCGGTACTCGCCGTATCCGCCGCGGATCACCAACGCACGATTCCCCAGCTTCCGGTTATAGGCGAAGCCTACCCGCGGGCTGAAGTTGCGCTGGCTTACGTTCACCAGGCTGTCGGGCAGCCCGGCTTCTTTCGTCGTCTCGAATTTCACTCCGATGGCCGTATAGGAGTTCACAAACGCTTGCGTCGTAGCGCCTTGCCTGATCAGCTCGGCGTTGGACGCCCTGCGCGCAACCGCATGGTTGGCGAAGTCGAAAGCCGCGTACACGCCGTTGGCGTCGAGGAGCGGCTGAAGGTAGTCGTAACGCAATCCCAGATTCAACGACAGGTCGCGCGTGACTTTCCAATTGTCTTGAATATAGCCGGAGATCGGGGTCGATCGCAGTCTAACCTCCGGGGCAGGCAGCGTGTGCGCGTACGATGCCGCCACGCCAAGGAAAAAATTCGCTGCGTTGTCACCCGTTCGCGTGACGGAATTGTAGGCGGTCCCGGTGGCCGGATCGTAAAGGCCCGTCCCCTGGCTGGCGAAGGAGATGCTACCCTCCCCCGGCCGGTCCGGCAAGACGTCCAACATCATGTGCTGGACCCGCCAGCCGAATTCGAATTGATGCCTGCCCCGCACCAGCGTGTAGTTCTGCTGTCCGACGATCGGCTTGGTATCGTCGAACCGCGGTATGAAGCCGGTCGTCTGCAACGTGAAACCGAAATTCGTCATCGCCGGCGCGCCGGCGATATTGAACGGATTCGGCACGCCGAGCTTAGCCGAGACCATTTGACTGAGCGCCGGATCCGCAAGGTCGAAACGCCAGTTCATCCGCGATCCCGTCACCACCGTCTCCATGAAGAAGGACGGGCCGAACACGTGACTCCATGAGGCCACCCCGGTTTGCATCCCCGCGCTCGTGTTTTGATAGTTCCACAGTTTGTCCAGCGTGATCGGCGAGGGCTGGCCGGGGCGGCGCGAGACCAGAAGCTGATTCCCCATGCTGTAACGCACGAAGATCTGGTCCTTGTTCCCCAGGCGGTGGTCGACGCGGAGAGTGTAAGTCCAGTCATTTTGCTTGCTCGGGTCGGGTCCGAACCAGTTGTTCGCGACCGAGGGATTCACATTCGGCTGATTTGGCTGCGGCATCACGCTGTAGAAATAACCCGCCAACGGACTGCGGCGGGCGAGCGGGATGATGTTGCCCGTAAACGGCACGCGGGAATAGTTCTGCGACGCCCCCGCCGTGCTCCAGGGATCGTACAGCGTGATCGGCCGGCTCTGGGCATCGGTCAATCCGCTGAAATTCCCCTGCTGCATGGACTGCGTCGGAAGAGCGGTGCTCACGGTTGACCCGCTTCGCAGTCTGGATCCCTCCCAGGCGAAGAAGAAGAACGTCCGATCCTTGCCGTTATAGAGACGCGGCACCCTGACCGGCCCGCCCAGCGAACCACCGTATTCGTTGCGGATCAACTGCGGCGGCTTGGTGTAGAAATCCTGCCGCTGGCGCGCCACGCCAAAGCCGTTATTGCGTCCCGTGTAAAACAGTCCGCCATGCCATTGATTCGTCCCGCTGCGGGTCGAAATCATGGCGGTGACCGGCGCGCTGTATTTCGCCGCGGGCACGCTCATCTCCAGACGGTATTCCTGGATCGTATCCACTCCCGGCGGCCGGTTTATGATGTAGTTCGTATTGGCGTCCATGATCGACGCCCCGTCCTGGGAGAACTCCACCGCGCCCTCGCGGAGGCCGTAAGGCTTCGGACTCCTGGTTCCCGTGTACCCCGCTTCCAATCCCGGCGTCGTCACCGTGAGGAGATTCTGGATGTACCGGCCGTTCAGTGGTAATTGCTCGATCTTGGCACGCTCCACAACGCTGGAGAGGGTCTGGCTGGCCGTCGTGACCAACTGGGTCACGTCTCCGGCCACGGTAACCTCCGTCGCCGTGCCGCCGACCTTCAGCACGGGCTCGATAACCGCCTCTTGCCCGGTCGCCAACTGCATTTCGCCCCGCCACTGTTGCATGCCCGGCGATTCCACGGTCACGCGGTATTTCCCGGGTTGCGCCGACGGAAAAACGAAGAATCCGACCCCGTTGGACTGCGTGTCCTGGGTGGTGCCCGTCTCCACGTGGTCAGCCACTACTTTCGCGTTGGGAATGACCGCGCCGCTGTTATCGGTTACCGTGCCCTGAATGCGGCCTGCGCCGACTTGTGCCAGGAGCGCCGGAACCGCAAGGAAGAATACCAGACTACTAGCTACGAACCTGCTGTGTCCAAAGACGTGCATCAGCCTTCTCCTTTGGGTGGAAAGAGAAATCTACACCACGTGTCACTGCGGACTTCCTGCGTCTGCCAGTGGCCGAACTGCCATAACAGGCACAGAGGACTACATCACAAAGCGGCCGGTTCTGTCAAGCGGCGCGCGTTTTACCTTGACCCACAAGTCTTGAGCGAATAGGATTGGGTAGAACGGACCTAGGGAGGATCATGGACGCGTTAGATCGGAATCGTCGTCAGTTTCTGGCCAGCTTGGCCGCTGTGGGGGCGTCCGGCGCGGCGCCGAAACCCGGCGCTAATCCGAAGATCTCCTGTTGTAGTTGGTGCTTTCACTCGTACGCCCCGACTTCGAATCCCGAAGAGGCCATCGACACCATCGGCGGCATTGGCTTCGACGGCGTCGAGTTGATTCTTCTGGCTCCCGAAGCGATCGAGGGCTACTGGGCGGGAGCGGCACTGGACCGCTTGCGGAAAAAGCTGGAGGAACGCCGGCTGCCGGTCACGCAGTTCGTGCTGTTCGCCCGCGTGGCCCAGGACCTGGCGAGCCCGAACGCGGACAGCCGCGCGCGCTCCCTCGATCAGTTCGAGGCCGGCTGCAAGATCGCCCGCAAGCTGGGGGCGCCGATCGTGAACATCTCATCCCCGTCGGCGCCGGATATGAAGGATCCTCCCGGCATCCCGGCCATCTCCGAGTATTTCGATGTCGCCACTCCCAAGCCCGGCGACAAGTTTCACATCGATCTCGCGCCGTCGTTCAACTGGGATGAGATCTGGCAGCGCTTCGCCGGCACGATCAAGGCATGTGTGGCCCGCGCGAAAGCCCACGGCGTGCGAATGACCGTCGAGCCTCATACCAACTGCCTGGTGCACGATGCCACCGCGTTTCTCCGGCTCTGGGATGCCATCCGGGATCCCGCTCTGGGCTGCAACCTCGATATCGGATTCACGGCGCGCGGCCGCCAGTACCCTCCCGTGGCGATCCATCAACTGGGCGGGCGCCTGTTCAATCTGCACATGCGCGATATCGATCCCCCGATGCGCCGGTTCGTCAACTTCGGCGGCGGAGTGATGGATTCCCAGGCCATCGCGGAGGCGCTCAAAGCGATTGGGTTCAAGGGGTCCGTGGCCCTCGAACAGGGCAGAAATCCGGAGGGCAAGGCAAGCTGCAGTCTCTATCTGCAGACCATGCGTCAGTATTGGGCCTGAGGGCCGGGCGTTCAAATCGCCCCGTCCCGACCAATAGAATCAGCCTTACCACAACGACCAGCGCTGGCCGAGTAGAACCCACGCGGCCAGCAGCGCGTTGGTCGTGGCGTGCGCGACCACGGCGTCGCCGATTCTGCCGCGCCACAGCATTGCTCCGGCGTACAATAGACCGGCCAGGCTGCCGGCCAACCAGCGCTCGCCGTGCAGCGATCCGAATGCAACGGAAGAGACGATCAGCGCGAGTGCACTATAGTTGCGCCACGCGACAGCCTCAAAGGAAAAACTTTGGAATTCGGCGCACAATATGGATCATTAAACATGGGATCCGGTGCATTTGTGGGCGGCTCCGCGCTATGTCATGCGCAATTCAGTGCAGGTCGGGACCGGCTTCAACTTGTGCATATGACGTATTGGGCAGATGCGAGGAGTGTGAAATTCTGGAAGGCACTGCTTGCGAGTTCCGACGAGCAGCGGGAGATGAGCCGGCTGGAGAGAGTGAAGTATGCCGGTAAGCCGCTAGGAACACGAGAGTTCCGCCATCACGCGGCAGCCTGAGAGAGACGCGGAATGGGGTGGGAATCGCAAAACGGAGCGCGGCCGGCGAGGGCTGCCGGTTTGTGGAACCGTCTGCGGTGCAATTGACGTAATGGTGGAGATATTTTGATGCATTGTTACCAAAGGGACGGGGCAGGCTAACGCAGATCCCAGATCCGACCTAGATCCCTCGACGTTGCACCGGATCATTGGCCTGGAACAGAGGCTCACTTTGTGATGTGCTGGCGTCGGTTTCCGATAAGCCGACTTATCCGCCATCCTCGCCCTCGGGCGTTATCATCAAGGCAGAGCACTCGCTAGCCCAAAGGGTGGGATGCGTTCAATCTGAGAGGTGGATCTCTGATACGAACACTGACCAAGACTTGGTGGCTGCTGGCATTGTGCGGCATTCTTGACGCGATGAGCGCGGCCGTGCACCTGCTAAGGCTAGACCCGCTTGGATCACTGACTTTGCGCAGATTCGCGCCGCTGCACGCCGTTTGGGATATCGGTATGCTCGCGCTAGCGGCTGGAACCTGCGCGACTGCTGCGGGGGTATGGAGCCTCGGAAGGTATAACTCTTGGCTCCTATCGCTGCATGGCCTCGCCTTAGGTGCATTCGGAATGATCGGGCTCTCCCCGCTAGTCAGAGGTCCGCTGGGCTTTCGTCCTGTCTCTCTGCTGTTCGTGGTGATGTCCGTGAGCCTCGGTGCATTTGCATTCGGAGCCGTGCAACTGCTGCGGAGCGGTACGGCGGAGAGATGGCTTCTGATAGTGGCCGGGGCGGGCTCGATTGGTTTCTCGTTCTCCTTTTTTGCCGTCGGGTTTGGCTGGATCAAGCTGGGAGCACCGCACTCCTACTGGATTTGGATGAGCTGCTACTTCGGTTTTTGCGCGATGTTCATGTTGTGGCTGGCCCTGCGCTTGCTCAGCCAGCATCTTTGTCAATCAGGCCAGAGGGAAGCATGACCACAACTGCGAAGGCGGCCCGAGGTGGGAGACCAAATCAAAAGCCCCGAGGCTGGAACGCCAAACGCTTATGCATCGCTTGGATCGCGTCGGCAAACGCCTGGTTCAAGGCTTCGGTTATCAACAGCCAGAAGCGTAGTAATCTCGGGTGCACGGAGGTGATTCCATGCACGCACAAAGTCACAGGGAAAAGGGCTTTGGATCCGTCCACGGGCTGTTTCGATTCCAACCATCCAGAGAACTGCTCCAGACTTGACGCCGGGCTCTGAGCTTTTCGAGAACGTCGAGATATTTCGGCTCCTGGACCAGGTTTCGTTCTTCCAACGTGTCGTGTTCGAGATCATAGAGCTCCTCGTACACTGGAGAATTTTCGGGATAACGGATGTATTTCCATCTAGCGGTGCGAACACCGTCTGAGGGAGGGATCCTGCCGCCTAGCGTAAAGGCGTGCTCATAAAACCAGTCACGCCGCCATTCACTCAACCTGGTTTCGAGGAGCGGCCTCAGGCTTCGGCCTTGCATGGCGACAGGCCGGGGCACTCCGCTCAGATCAAGCATTGTGGGCGCAAGATCGATATTCAGCGTCATTTCACTGCGGCGCTGACTTTGGCGAGCAGGGCTCAGCCGCGGATCGAAAATGATTAAAGGAACGCGAATCGATTCCTCATACATCAGGAACTTGTGTGACAGTTGCCGTTCTCCAAGGAAAAAGCCGTTGTCGGACGTGAATATGATCACCGTATTTCCGGCGCACCCTCGGGCGGCCAAGGCTTCGCGAATTCGCCCGACCACAATATCGACGCCGGTGATCAGACGGTAATATCCTTTTACCATCTCTTGATAGCGCTCTTCGGTATTGAACAGCCCTGGCCAGCGCTCGTGGCCCAGCGAATTGCGGATAAATTCAGGCTCCGCATCGAAGTACTTCTTGGCCGCGGTTTTCGGGACGGGAATCCGTTCGTTCACATAGAGGCTGCCCAAGGCCGGGTCGTACAGGTATTGGCGCGGATCTTCATCCTGGACGTGTGGCGCCTTAAAGCTGATGGAGAGGCAAAACGGACGCTCGGGCGTGCAGCCGTCCAGGAATTCCATCGCCTGATCGCACATGAGATTCGTGAGGTGGACCGCTTCGCCGTTTACCTTCGGGAAATAGTGACCCTGGCCCGCGAACCCCCGGAAGTAGTCGAAGGTTGTCGCCGGAAGGACCTTTCCAACTCCCCATTTCCCGATAAACCCAGTCCGATATCCGGCCGTGCGCATCAGAACCGGATAACTAGCCGCGAAGTCCGTTGGTCTGAGCGGTTGGTCGAAGCTGACGACGCCGTGAGCTCGCGTGTGCAAACCGGTGAAGATGCTGGACCGGCTGGCCATGCAAATGGAAGTGGTGACGAAATGGTTGTCGAAGGTGATGGCGCGCTCCGCCATCCGATCTATGTTTGGAGTCTGGACAATTCGGTTGCCCATGACGCCAAGGCCGTCCGCACGCAGATCGTCGGTGAGAAGAAAGATGATGTTGGGTCGATCGCGTAGCGCCGTCCGGCCCTGCCATGCTGCGGATGCGGAATATGCCCCCACAGACCTTAAGAAGTCTCGCCTGTTCGTTGCTCTATCACTCATGAATCACCTCGCACGCCGGTTCCTCGTAAGCAGCCTTAGCGCTCCGCACCATCCAAGAACGTCTTTCCACTACCATCGCCGTCCTTCTGAATATTACCTGTCTCTGGCATGTGCTTATGCCAGAACAGGCAGATCTTGCTCTAGATCCAGCATTGAGAAATTCCGCCTATTATACCCACATTGCGCAATTGAACGCCGTCTCCACTAAAACAGCAGCGTAAGCGCAAACTGGATCTGCCGCGCGTCGCTCGTGCTGCGAACCACGCCGAAAGTGGAGCCGTCAATCACATTGTTGGACCGACCGAAATTCACGCTGTTCAGTGAGTTGAAAAACTCCGCCCGGAATTACAGATTGAGCCGCTGTTCCGTGGAGAAGGCGTTCTTGAAAAGCGAGGGAATCCGGAATCCGGGATAGCCTGAGCGAGACGCGGAATGGGGTGGGAATCGCAAAACGGAGCGCGGCTAGCGAGGACTGCCGGTTTGTGGAACCGCCTGTGGTGCAGGAATATTGACGTAATGGTGGGGATATTTTGATACATTATTACCAAAGGGACGGGTCAGGCTGACCCAGATCTAGGCTGACCCAAATCTCGGCTCTCCTGCTTGCCGTGCAGCGGCGTGTCGGTGGCGTCCAGGTCCAGCACGATTCGCCGCGGCGATCGGGCCTGCGATTCCTGAAACAACGTCACCAGCAACTGGTCAATCGCCGCGGCCGAGTAGCTGATCTTCCAATAGCGCTCTTTCAGCCCATCGCCGGCTGGCGACAATTCCATGCGGTTGAGTGTGCTCTTGCCCGCCAGCACCTGCTCCGGATTTCTCTTGCCGGCCACAATTCCCAGAAGCGGATCGTGCCGCAGTTGCTCATGGTCGTTCAGATCCTCGTAGCCCAGCGCCAAGCCGTAGATCCTCTGCGCCAGCATCTCGTCCAGCCGATGCTCTACGCGCTCAGCCCTCCGGCAATCCGTGAAACAGTCTCCCAGACGCCTAAGCAGTCCGATGCGCCGCTCGGTTTGACGCAACAGCAGAGCGCCTCCGTCGGTGGTCAGTTTGCCACCATCAAACTGACCGGTGACTCGCCGCGAAAAGTGGGCTTCAAATTCGAAGCTGTCTTGGGTACACTGTGTCATAGAAAAGCCGTCTCCTGTTGGGCGCCAACTTTGTGTGGAAACTTAGTTATGCCCCAGAAGACGGCTTTTTGCTAGTGGTCTTGTGAGAAATCCGGGCTAACTCACCGGGCCGGCACATCACCGAGTTCATTAGGACTGTCGGATAAACAGGCTCTGTTTGCTCGCTAACAAAGCTCCTGCACTCCGGGCAAGGAATTTAATGAGCCGCGGCGCCGGTGGCCGTCCTATTCTGCACGTGCTTCAGGACTCTTCGTGGAGCGCAGATGGTGTAATATCACTTGGCCATTGCATCGCGATATGATTGCCAAAGCATGAGTAGGCCCAAGGCCAGAACTCGGTTCGCCGACCTCGGTGCGGTTTTAAAAGGCGGGGACTCCCCACTGCTGAACGGAGTGTCGAGGCTCGCAGTGCTCTATGAAGACCTGCGTCTGGAAATCAGGGAACTCCGAGCCATCGACGAGGCTTACAGGGCAACGGGGAAACCGATTCCGGAGTTCCGTGTCATCTATTTCCTGCGGCGCGCACTCGGCACGCTCTGCGAGTTTCGGCGCGGCCTTACCGCTGTGCGGATCTGCGCCGAGTTCAAGGATGCCAAGTCTGGACTGAACGTGTTGGACGCACGCTCGATCGCCTCCGCGGACACATTTCTTCAGAAGAACTGGCAGCAGATCAAAGACTTCCGAAACGAGTTCGGCGCGCACATGCAAGAGGCGGGCGTGCGATTCGCGGCGAAGAACCTCGACGGGATCATCGGCAGCATCACGTGGAACCACGGATCGAATATGGGCTTGGAGTGCGACTTCGCGGCGCAGATCGTTGCTGGTGCGATAGTGAGTAAGCTTCCGCCCAGCTCCGATCCGAAGGCAGAAGCGAGCAAGGCGTTACAGACCGTCATTGAAGCGTTCGTCCACGTCCAGGCCGCCATGTGCGCTCTGGCTCACGCATTCCTGTGGACGCGATTCGGCAAGTAAGCCGTTGCGTGCGCTGGTCATTCTCGTCCGTCTGTTCGCAGCGCATGAAGTTCGCTTTCTGATAGAATTCGCTCTTAAAATCTTATTTTATGTCCGATAATCCTATTCCGGAGCCTACACCGGCTGATATGCTTGTTGGAGGTCATGAAGTAACACCTGAAGATCGCGTTCTCGAAGCTGGAGAGGTCGAGCTCATATACAAACTTGAGGGCCGGCCAAAGAAAGTGCCAATCTTCGAGCTTGCCAGCATGCTTGAGGCGCTCGGCAGGGTTGTGCAGGAAGCCGACCACATCATCAACCGCGACCAGCACAAACTAGTGGTCAGCGTAAAGCCATTCCAGGAAGGCTCGTGGATGATGGACCTGTCCATGACGGTCCAGAACCATCCTGAGGTTCTGTTCTTCGTGACGAACCCGGACGCCATCAAGCGTATCAAGGACGTGCTGGAATGCATCGGCCTCATTAAGAAGGCGAACGAGACCATTAAGACGGTTTTGGATGTCGTGGAGTTCTTGCGTGGCCAGAAGCCCGAAGCAATACAGCGCCAACCGGACGGCACGGTGAAAATCAGCGGCCCGAACGGCGCCCAGATAAACGTTCCGGGAACCGTGGCGAACCTCTACCTGAATCCGACCATCACAAACAACTATTTCTATGCCTTCGGCGGGAACAACATGGACCGCCAAGGCGTAGAAGGTCTCAGCACCTTCATTAAGGGCGATGAGGTCCAGACCAAGCAGTTCCTTCCGAAGGAAGAGGTCGTCCAAAACCTAAAACCATACAGCGAGCCGCTGCCGCTCCCGCCCAAGGTAGAAACGGTCGTCAACGAGACGGTGCAGTACCTCAATCCGAAGGAGGGCACGTATGGTTCAGCCGAGGGCGTGACGTTCCTTCCCGCCGGAAAGAAGCGGGGCGGGTTCAAGGCTCGTATCGCGGATGAAAACTTCCTTGCCCGATTTCACAGCGGCCAAGTGCGTTTCTATCAGGATGACCTCTTAAAAGCCCGCGTCAAGACCGAGCAGAAGCTCAATAACGGCACGACTTCGAGCAAGCACGAAATCGTCGAAATCCTAAGCTACGAACCGGCACCCATCCAAGAGATCACCGGCTGAGCGGCGGCGCCAGACCGTCGTCAAGGCGTTATCGGTACAACTAAATTGCACAGCCGGAAAAATCTCGGTAACTGTCAGAATGACTGTCAGTGGGTATGCGCAGTTTTTGCCACGCGTGCAAGTGGTTGTGTTTGGAAAGAGATATGGAGCCACCCGCCAGGATCGAACTGGCGACCTGCTGATTACGAATCAGCCGCTCTACCAACTGAGCTAGGGTGGCCCAAAGCATAGTGTATCACTGCCACCCCGGCGATTTCATCTTTGCCGTCACACCCTATAGCCTCGACGCCGGCCAGCAGGCGGACTGGAAGCAGCTTTGCCTGCTTCGTCGGAAACGCCGCGTTGTGAAATTGGTTCGTACCCGATCGGCACAGAAGGCATTCGCCTGAACCTCGAAGGAATTGCGCGGATTACTCCGCCCCGCCTTCCGGCTCCAAGCGGATCTCGATCCGTTCGGCTCCCGACGGCATCCAGAGATACCAGACGCGGCCGACCTTTTGCCGCGCCGGCTTGTAACCGAGAGCGGTGAAAACGAGATAATGCGGCTCGGCAACGGTGTGCAGTTCGAACTCGCCGTGGAGCGAAGCGAGCGTTCTGTGGTGTGGAGCGGGTCCGCCCGGGTCGTCTTGCACGTCCACCCAGGGGACCGGCCTGCCGCTCTTCGCATCGGTAACGCGCCCCGAGACGATATAGGTCGCCGCGGTAGTGGCTCCGATCCGAGACGCTCCGAAGTTCACCGCCGAACTAGACCACCAGAACGCGAAACACACCGCGGCGCAGAAGCCCACGAAGATCAGGCTCACACGAACGGCTTGTTTGCGGAAGAGCCTGCGTTCCTCGCCGGCCTCATCGCGCCAGAACTCGGGGAGCGGCACGATTTGAATATAGCGAATATTCGGGCCTCGCCTTCGGGCTATAATCTCGGTGGTGCCTGGCTTACTCCACCTGCATACATACTTTCTGTTTCCGTTCTCCATCGACAAGCAGGAGGTGCTCACCAACCACAGCGATCTGTGGGGTGACTCCCAACGCTGGATCGACGGCCTCGATACGTGGATTGCCCAGCATTCCACACGCGGCACAACGCCGCTGTTCGACAGCCTCGGACCATGGCAGCGCGCCGCATACACCCGTTTCGATTGGGATTCACCGGCCTACCACGACATGGTCTTCTTTCACCCCGTGGTGCGCGCGGTGTTCTTCGATACAGCCGATGCGTTGCGCCCGGCCGAGCAGGAGGCCTTGCTGCACTGCTATCAGATTCCGCTCGCTGGCAAGCGCACCCTACGCTACGAAGCCGAGGACAGCAAGGGCCGTTCCGCTTCCGTGGAGGTCACCGACCTGCGCCTGTTTCTCTTCGCTAACGGTACCGGCATTCTTTCTCTTGGCATTGAAGCGACGAACATCTCTTCCGCCGATGCGCTCTGGATCAATGAATCGTTACGCAAGATCTATCCCTCCAGCGGGCGCCAGTTGCGCGAAGGACGCGTCCCGAACCGGCTAGCGCTTGTCTTGGAAGAGAATGGCGAACGGCGCGTTCTGGTGGAGGAGCGCTTCGAGAAGGGCGCGCTGGCCGGTTTTCTTCCGCCCCTGTCGAAGACGATCTTGAGCCTGCTCTATTTCGCGGATTACAGGAAGGAAGAGTACGAGCCGGTGCTCGACGAGCGCATGATCGTCTATTCATATGCCGCTCTGGATCCTGCGGTGCTGCCGGAAGGTTACCTCGCTTCGGAGGAGTATCAGGTCTTCCTGAGCCGCTTCCTCTATGTCGACCGCGAAGGCCCCGGCTACCGCTACGACCGCGAGTTCGTGCGGGAACAGATGAAGAGACAGATGTACGGACGCTGGGCGCATCTCGGCACCTGGTATGGATTCACGAGTTACAGCAATGTCACCGTCACTATCGGCACCTACGCCTGCGACGAGCACGAGTTGCGCGAGGGCTTTCTAATTCACCGCATGTTTGCGTCGCGCTATTTTCTGATGGCGCTGGTGTCGCTCTTCTATCGCGCTACGCTACTCAGCTTTGAAGAGCGCGCCGCGCTCGTCTCCAAGCGGCTCTACCTGGATCAGGAGGCC
Source organism: Bryobacteraceae bacterium (assembly GCA_963668605.1). Lineage (GTDB taxonomy): Bacteria > Acidobacteriota > Terriglobia > Bryobacterales > Bryobacteraceae. Next base: position 5,523,942 of record OY764903.1, on the reverse strand, counting down.
GGCAGGGTCCGGCGCGATACGATCCGAATGGCGAGCGCGTTGCGCGCGGGTTTCCTGCACTTCACCAACTATTGGTATTTCGACGAACTGGCAACCAAGGATGAAGAGATGGAGCACTTCGTACTCCAGTGCCAGCAATACCGCATCGGCACCGCGAAGCGCGAGATCGAAGATGAGATCGAGAAGCTGAATTCGTTCCTCGACAACTATTACCAATCGCGCAACACGGAGGCCGTCAACCGGCTGGCCATCTTGAGCCTGATCTTCGGCGCGGGCGCCGTAATGACCGGCTTTTTCGGCATGAATTTCGGCCGCGGCTTCGAGAAGTTGTACTTCAACCCGGACCCGAATTCAACCTCCGTGCATCTCGTCTCAGTGGCGGTCGTGACACTGCTGGCATTCGGCGCGCTGCTCTTCGGTTTCTATGTGGTCTCCGTGAATTGGTCGGATTACAGAGAGATCCTGATTCCGCGAAAAGGCAAGCGCGATCTCGCCGCGACACCCGACGAGATCACAAGCCGGCGCTCTGTGGATTGATTCGCTACTGCGTACTCACCGTCGTCTTCGCGCCGCGCAGGCCATCGGACAGCGCGCCAATTTCGATCTTGCCGGCCTGGCCGCGCTGCGATCTTACAATCAGCAGCGCCAGCCCGTTGAATGCCTTGCGGCGATCCGCCTGGAATGACTCTTCCGTAGCCGGATTGCCGTTGTCAACGCCCGCGATGCGGCCTGCTCCGCGCACCTCGAAGCGCACGAGATTATCGGCCAGCGGGCACATGTTCCCATCTTTGTCTTCGATACGCACGGTAATGAACGAGAGATCGTAGCCGTCGGCCGAGATCGTGGTGCGATCGGGTATCAGCGTCACACGCGCCGCGGCGCCGGCCGTGCGCACTTCGTCGGCCGCCACCTGTTTGCCATCCTTGTAGGCGACGGCGCGCAATATGCCGGGCGCATACGGCACCTGCCACATCAGACGATACTTGCTCGCGAAGGTCTTGTCCTTACTGACATTCACGCCGACCGGTATTACCATTGGCTCGGCGCCGTATTTCTTCCTGCCCAGTGACTTGCCGTTGAGGAATAGCTCCACTTCTCCGGCGTTGCTGTAGCACAGCACCGGAATCTTCTGGCCCTCGCGGCCCGCCCAGTTCCAGTGCGGCAGTACGTGTACCATTGGCTTCGTGGTCCATACGCTCTGGTACAGGTAATAGCGATCTTTCGGGAAGCCCGCCAGATCGACGGCTCCGAAATAGGAACTGCGCGCGGGCCAATCCTTCGGGCTGGCCGTCTTGCCCCAGGCATAAGGCGTCGGTTCGCCAATGTAATCGAAGCCGGTCCAGATGAACTCGCCAAGCACCTGCGGCAGCTTGTCCTGATAGGCGAACTCCACGTCGGGCGCATAGGCCCAGGGCGGCGCAATGATATCGTAGCTGCTCAATTGCAGAGAGTCGTGCTTTTCGTATTTCTGGATCGGCAGATGATAGACGCCGCGCGAGCTGACGCATGAACTGGTCTCGGCGCCAAGGATCATCCAATCGGGATGCGCCTTGAGAACTTCCTCATAGTTCATCGCCTTGTAGTTGAAGCCCTGAATATCCACCTGCGCGGCCAAACCGTTCTTGATTGCCGCGGGATATTGGTTGAAGCCAGCGGTGACGGGACGCGTACGGTCCTCGTCGTGCGTGATCTCGGTGAGCCGCTTGGCGACCTTCCAGCCGTCCGCTTTGCTCTGTTCCAGGATTTCGTTGCCGATGCTCCACATGACAATGCTCGGGTGATTGCGGTCGCGGCGGATCATGTCGCGCAGGTCGCGCTCGCTCCATTCGTCGAAGAACTTGCTGTGCCCATTCTTCACCTTGGGCATCTGCCACATGTCGAACGCTTCGTCCATCACCATCAGACCGAGCCGGTCGCAGTACTCAAGCAACTCCGGCGACGGCGGGTTGTGACTGGTGCGAACGGCATTCACGCCCATGCTCTTCATGATCTGCAACTGGCGCTCCGTGGCCCGGCGATTGACGGCCGAACCCAGTGCGCCCAGGTCGTGATGCATGCAGACTCCGTGTATCTTCAGGTGGCGGCCATTCAGCGAGAAGCCCTTCGTCTTGTCGAACTCGATGGTGCGAATACCGAACGGCGTCACGTAGCGGTCGAGCACACGGCCGCCTTGTTTCACTTCGCTGACCAACTTGTACATATGCGGGCTGCCGATATCCCAACGCCGCGGACGCACGACAGCCGCCTTCTCATCGATAGTCTCTTTTGCACCGGGCGCCAACGTAATCTCCCTGCCGTTGCGCGCAACCTCTTTACCGTCGGGATCGACGATGGTGGTCTGCAAGGTGACCTTCGACGCGGCCGGACCCTCATTCTGAATCGAGGTCCGGATGGCGACCGTCGCCTCGGCGTCAGTTACCGCGGGCGTCGTGATATACGTGCCCCAGTGCGCCACGTGCACCGGTGCAGTCTCGTCGAGCCACACATTGCGATAGAGGCCCGCTCCGGGATACCAGCGCGAGGAGAACTCTTCAGGCGTGAGGCGTACGGCGAGCAGATTGGGCTTGCCGTCGAAGAGCAGGTGCGGCGTCAGATCGAGCGCGAAACCGATGTAGCCATACGGTCGACCGCCCAACTCCTTGCCATTCAGCCACACGCGCGCGTTCGACATAGCGCCGTCGAACTCGATGGTATAGCGGCGGTCCTTTTGCGCGGCGGACAGGGTGAACTGCTTACGGTACCAGCCAGTGCCAAAAAACGGCAGCGCGCCGGCGTGCGGATTGATCTTTCGGTCGAAGGGACCGGCGATGGCCCAGTCATGCGGCAACTGCACCGGCGTCCAGGTCTTGTCGTTGAAACCAGGTTGCTCGGCGCCTGCCGCTTCACCGCGGAAGAAACGCCAACCGTCGTTGAAGCTGACGCGCCGTTCCGCACCGGACAGTCCGGCTGCGGACAAGAGAATGAGGGATAAGAGAATCGATGGCTTAGTCATGGCGGACACGCTCCTATTGCTTGGGCGGCAGGCCCGCTTGCAATTCGGCGCGGCCCGCCGCGGTTATCGAGTTTCTTCGCCCGCGCCGGCCGAAGGGATACAGCGGAAGACCTGCGCGGTGAGGTTGTACTTTGCCTGATAGCTGGCGGTGATGGCAGCCTCGAAAGCTTCGACGGCATCCGGCTTCATCAGACTGACGATACAGCCGCCGAATCCGCCGCCGGTCATGCGCGCGCCGAACACTCCGGGCAGCCCGATAGCGTTGTCGACCAGAAAATCGAGTTCCTCGCAGCTTACTTCGTAGTCGTGTTGCAGGCTGCGGTGGGAGGCGAGAAAGAGGCGTCCGAGTTCTTCGCGATCGCCCTTCGCACTAGCGGCAAGAAACGCATTGACGCGGTCGTCCTCCGTAATGACGTGGCGTGCGCGGCGCAGCACGACATCGGACAACTGCGCGCTCACGGCGTCGAGTTGCGCGATCGTCGCATCCCGCAGCGACTTCACCTCGGGCGCCAGCGTTGCGATCGCCTGTACGGCCTCGCCGCACTCCTGCACGCGATGGCGATAGGCGGAGCTGCCCAGTTCATGTTTCACCATCGTATTCACGGCAACGATGGCGGTACCTTCCGGCAGCGTAACCGCGGCATTCTCGAGCGAACGGCAATCGATGCGCACCGCCGAGCCCGCTTGTCCGAACACGGAGATGTACTGATCCATGATGCCGCAGGGCATGCCGACGAATTCGCGCTCCGCTCGCTGGCACAATTTGGCCAGTTCAAGCGGCTCCATCGCACGGCGGGCCAGCAGGGCCAGCGCCGTGGAGACTTCCAATGCGGCCGAGGAGCTGAGGCCGGAGCCGACCGGCACAGTGCTGTAAATGGCCAAATTCACAGGCGCCAGCGGGAAACCGGCGGCCAACAGTTGCTGCGCCACGCCGATCGAATAGTCGCTCCAATCCTTGGCGGGCTTCAGGCCGGCGAGCGCCTCGATGGGCCACTCGCGCGACTCGCCGAGGTTTTCCGACCAGAGCCGGAACATGCCGTCCGCATTCGGCGCGGCGGCGATGTAGCAAGCCTTGTCGAGGGCGATCGGCAGGACGAAACCAAGGTTGTAGTCCGTGTGTTCGCCGATCAGATTCACCCGGCCGGGGGCGCGCCAAACGCGCGGCGCGGCGCTGCCGGGATACTGCGTCTCGAACGCTTGCGTTACTTTTTTGCTCGATGGGCTAGCCAAAGCAGAATGCCTCCAAATGCGAGTGTCGGGACGCCGGCATAGAGGTTCACATTCACCTCAGTGAGCGGCGCGCGCATGTCGGGCGACATTATGCCAGTGAGGCACAGCAGAACGCCCAACAGCGAAAAAAACCAACCGGATGGCTGACGTAGATCCATAAGTGCACCCGAAATTTACCAGAACATGTAATTCAGAATCAGACAGCAGATGAGGACGATGACGCCGAGAATCCAGGGCTTCTCGTGCCATGGCAGGTGCCCTTCCTGCGGGCGTTCCGTGGCGCCCCAGGTGAGGCCCTTGAGCTCTTCTATCGTCTTCGGCTTCGACATCATGCTGACCACGACGGTCACGATCACGCAGGCCACGAAAGCGTTGATCGCAATCCAGAAATTCTGCGCCATCGTGGAGGGGAACGTGGTTACCACACCGAGCCAACCGCCCTTACCTTCAGCCATGGAAAGGCCGTGCGTCAGGGACGCGGCGAGCGTGCCGGAGACGAGTCCGAAAAACGCACCGTGGCCGGTCGTGCGCAGCCAGAACATTCCGAGAAGAAATGTTCCAAACAGCGGAGCGTTCACGAATCCGAAGACCAACTGCAACAGATCCATGATGTTGTTGTACAGGGCCGCCAGGTAGGCGCAACCGATCGAGAGCAGCACGCCCACGACTGTCGTGATGCGCCCGACTTTGAGGTAATGCGCGTCGGGTGCGTTCTTGCGAATGTAGCCCTGGTAGATGTCGTAAGTGAAGACCGTGTTGAACGCGGTGACGTTGCCCGCCATGCCGGACATGAACGAAGCCATCAGGCCCGTGAGGCCGACGCCGAGCAAGCCCGAGGGATAGAATTTCGCCATCAGCGTCGTAAGGACCTGATCGTAATCGACGACGCCGCCGGCTTTCAACGGCAGATCGTAGCCGACGCCCATCTGCGAAAGCGCCACAGCGGCGATGCCGGGCATGATCACGACGAACGGCAGGAACATCTTCGGGAAGGCGCCGATCAGCGGCGTACGCCGTGCGCCGGACATCGAATTGGCAGCCATGGCGCGCTGCACGACGAGGAAGTTTGTGCACCAGTAGCCAAACGACAGAACGAACCCAAGCCCGGCCATCATGGCGAAGACATCGACACCCATCGGGTTCTCCGCGGCAGTGCCCATGTACTTCCAGGAACTCGTCATCACCGGCGGGAGACGCTTCGACATGCCGGCCCATCCGCCCGCTTTCTGCACGGAGAGAATCGCCAGAGGGGCGAAGCCCACAATGATCAGGAAGAATTGCAGCACCTCGTTGTAGATCGCGCTGGTGAGCCCGCCGAGCAGCGTGTAGGCGAGCACGATGGCCGCCGACAGCAGCACCGAAGCAGTGAAGCTCCAGCCGAGCACCAATTGGAACAGCAACCCAAGAGCGTACATCGAGATGCCGGAGGAGAACACCGTCATGACGGCGAAGGTGATCGCGTTGAACCCGCGCGTCTTCTCATCGAAGCGCAGCAGCAGGTATTCGGGTACTGAACGTGCCCGACTGCCGTAATAGAACGGCATCATGAACACGCCCATGAAGACCATGGCCGGGATCGCGCCGACCCAATAAAAATGGGACGTCATGATTCCGTACTTGGCGCCCGACGCGCACATGCCAATCAGTTCCTGCGCGCCGAGATTGGCGGCGACAAAGGCCAGGCTTGTGATCCAGACCGGGACCGACCGGCCGGAGGTGAGGAAGTCCGCGCTCGTCGAAACGCTTTTCTTCAGATACCAGCCGATGCCCAAAACAAAGGCGAAATAGACGGCCAGGATGATGTAATCAACCGGAAATAGTGTCACTCGGGACCTCGGTGTCCGTTAATAGTTTTATACAGCACGAACGCAAAGTTTATCATATCAGCGGCCCTCAAGCTCTTTTTCCCGGCCGAATCTGCACGTACGCCGCCACAAGAACCACCCGTTGACAAGCCGCGCCCGTATAATGGAGGTCTAGGAGTAAACGGTCCGCCATGGAAGAAGTCAAGAAGAAGCTTCAGGAAGAGATAAAGGCGCTCAACCATGAGTTGCAGGTTGAACTGCCGCAGGAAATCCTCCGAGCGCGGGCGCTTGGCGATCTGAGCGAGAATGCGGAGTACCACTCCGCGAAGGAGCGGCAGCGCCTGGTCGAGGCGCGCGTCGCCCAATTGCGCAAGCGCTTGGGCGACCTCTCCATGGTCGACATGTCGAAAATATCGCACGACAGAGTCGGGCTCGGTTCGACGGTCGTAGTTCTCGATGTGAACAAGGACGAAGAGGTCACCTACCGCCTCGTCACCACCGAGGATTCCGATGTGTCGAAGGGACTGATCTCGACCGGCTCGCCGATCGGGCGCAGCTTTATCGGTAAGGAAGCCGGGGATGTCGTGAAGGTTCAAATTCCCGGCGGCGTTCGCGAATTCGAGATTCTGAGTTTCACCACGATTCACGACGTCAAGCCGGCGCAGTAGTTGTCAGGAAGGAAGCAGGATGACTTTTACTCGCCTCATTGGCATCACCGGCAACAAGGCCATCACGGCGATTGTCAGCGCGCTCGCGCTTTGGAAGATCCACCCTAACACGCTCACGTTTATCGGATTGCTGATCAACATCGGCGCCGCGACGCTGCTGGCAACGGGCCAGTTCCGCTGGGCCGCTGTAGTCATCATAGTCGCGGCAGTTTTCGATATGGTCGACGGCCGCGTGGCGCGCGCGACAAACCAGGTGACTCGTTTCGGCGCCTTCTTTGATTCCGTGCTCGATCGCTATTCCGATCTCGGCCTGTTGATGGGGTTGCTGGTCTACTACGCTTCGATCGGCCGCAATTTCTATGTTGTTCTGACGGCCATCGTGATGACGGCCTCAGTGATGGTCAGCTACACGCGGGCTCGATCGGAAAATGTGATCCCGTTGTGCAAGGTGGGCTTTCTGGAACGCCCGGAACGCATCGTACTGTTGATCATCGGCGCGCTGACCGACCGCATGGCGCCTGTGCTCTGGGTGATCGCCCTACTTGGCAACATGACCGTGATCCACCGCATGTACCACACCTGGGAAGAGACAAAACGGCTCGAAGAGGCGCAGTTGCATCCGGCCGGCGGCATCCGGCAGCACCAGTAAGCGCGGCTGTTTGACTCTCCGGCGCGTCGCTCAGAACTCGCGCTCTTCCAGGGCGCTGATCGCTGCGCGCACTTCGGCGGGTATCGGACTTGTCTTGCCGGTTGAGTAGTCGTAGACCACCAGCGTCGAATCGGCCTCGGCTACTAGTCCGAGTTCGTCACTGAAGATGGCGTGCTCCATCTGGAAACTCGAGTTGCCGAGCTTCGTCACTCGCGCGCCGATGTGCACCGTATCGGGGAACGTCACCGGCTTGCGGAAATTGCAGCCAAGGTGCGCCAGAATGGGCCCCACGCCGTTGTGCCGTTCGCGCGTCAGGCCGATCCGCTCCAGGTAATAGATGCGCGCCGTCTCGCACCAGCGCAAGTACACGACGTTGTTAACGTGGCCAAAGCCGTCCTGTTCGCCCCACTGCACGGGGATCGAAAACGTCACGGGAAAGTCTTTGATGTCGTTCATGATTTTCCAGGGGTCACGAGATCGAAGCGACCGTCGGCCCTCAAGTAATATTGTCGCCCGCGCCAGACGATTGTGTTGCCGAAGAAGCCCGCTGCCCAGAAGGCGAAGCTAAGCAGATCCTGCACCGGCACCAGCCACCAGGCACGCGCGGTGAGCGGGTCGCGCAGCACCCAACCGGCGGCGGCGCAGGCCGAGGCGGCGCGAAACAGCGCCGTCACCAGAACCAGCGGCCAGCATGGGGAAACCAGCATCAGCAGCAAGGCGACCGGCAGCGGATTGGTAAAGACCTGACCGGCATATCCGGCCGGCCGCGAGCGGCGCGTGCTGCGCGACCAGCGCAGCCGGTGCGCGGCGTTGTGCGCAAAATCCTGCGAACCGATGCGGTGTTCGATCACATACGAAGAGAGGATCGACACGTAGCCGGCTTCGCTGACGAACTTGCCGAGCACAAAGTCCTCGGCGAGATAATCCTTCACACGATCGAAGCCGCCGATGGCAAGCAGCGCTTCTCGCCGCGCCGCGATCGTCGGCCCGATGGCGAACTTCATTCCGTCCAACATGCGTGCCGTAAGCACGCCGGCAAGAAACTCGGTGTTCATGCCAATCGCTTCCAGCCGCGACCAGATCGAAGCGCCCGGCACGGCGCGGTACGGGCAGGTTGCGATGCCCAGTTTCGGATCCTGAAACTCCGCCGCGATCACATGCAGCATGGCCGGCGTCACGCGGATATCGCTGTCGCTCATCACTAGCAGATCGTGCCGCGCCGCCTGCATCATGCGATCAAGGCTGAAGACCTTGGCGTTGGCATAAGGCGGCTCGCCGGTTATGAGAAGGTGCGCGGGCACATCCGGGTATTCCGCACGCAACTTTTCGACGACGGGAACGGCCAGGTCGTCGCACGTCCGCACGGCGAACAGGATTTCAAAGGCCGGATACTCCTGCTGAAAAAAACTGCGTAGGTTCTCTTCGAGCCCTTCGTCGGCGCCCGCCAGCGGCTTCAGAATGCTGATCGGGACTGCGTGCAAGAGCGGCGGCGGTCGTACGGTCAGATAGCGCCGCGCGGCCTCGATACTCAGGACGCAATAGACCAGCGAACCGGCCAGGACGCAGGCCAGCAAGATCGCGAGCGCCAGTGCCATCAGACTACTCGAACGGAGTCCGGTCCGCGGCCAGCTTCTGAATATCGGCGAGGAATTCGTCGAACGCCTTCACGCCCTGGTCGCCGTGCCTGCGATTGCGCACCGAGACCGTGCCATTTTGCGCCTCGCGTTCGCCCACAACCAGCATGTAGGGAACCTTCTGCATTTGCGCGTCGCGGATCTTGAGATTGACCTTCTCCTTGCGATCGTCGAGATGCACGCGCAAGCCGGCCTCCTTCAACTTTGCGACCACACTCTGCGCGTACTCGAGTTGCCTGTCGGTGATCGGGAGCACTTCCACCTGAATGGGCGCGAGCCAGACCGGGAATGCGCCAGCGTAGTGTTCCAGCAGGATTCCGAAGAAGCGTTCGACCGAGCCATACAGCGCGCGATGCACCATCAGCGGCTGGTGCGCCTTGCCATCCTCGGCGATGTACTCCAAACCGAAGCGGCGCGGCAGCGTGAAGTCGAACTGCACGGTCGAAAGTTGCCACAAGCGCCCAATGGCGTCGACGAGTTTCACGTCGATCTTCGGGCCATAGAAGGCGGCCTCGTCGGGCATCACCTTGGCTTCCAGACCCAATTTCGCGGTGGCTTCGCTGAGCGCTTTCTCGGCCATTTCCCACTGCTCCGGCGTGCCGTCGTACTTGCCGCTGACGCCGCCGTCCCACGTGGAAACCTCCGCCTGGTACGCGTCGAAGCCATACGTCTTGAGCGTGTCGATGGCGAACTGAAGGCAGTTCACAATCTCGTCGCCGATCTGGTCCGGCGTGCAAAAGATGTGCGCGTCGTCCTGCGTGAAGCCGCGCACGCGCAGCAGGCCATGCATCACGCCAGAACGCTCGTAGCGATAGACCGTGCCAAGTTCGCCGAGCCGGACTGGAAGATCGCGATAGCTGCGCATCCGGTCCGCGTAGATCAGGATGTGGAACGGACAGTTCATCGGCTTGAGCTGGTATTCGGCGTCGTCCAGTTCCATGCGTTTGAACATGTTTTCGGCGTAAAAATTGTAGTGGCCCGAGGTTTTCCACAGATCGCTGCGCGCGATGTGCGGCGTGTAGACCAGCGAATAGCCGCGGGCGATGTACTGATCGCGCATCCAGTCTTCGAGGATCTTGCGAACCGTGCCGCCCTTGGGATGGAAGAAGATCAGGCCCGGCCCGGCGAGTTCCTGAATGCTGAATAGATCGAGTTCCTGGCCGAGCTTGCGATGATCGCGCTTCTTGGCTTCCTCTAGCTTCGTGAGGTGCGCGTCGAGTTCCTTCTTTGTGAAAAACGCGGTGCCATAGATGCGCTGCATCTGCTGGTTTTTCTCGTCGCCTTTCCAATACGCGCCGGCGATGCTGAGCAGCTTAAAAGCCTTGATGCGCGCGGTGGAGGGGACATGAGGGCCGCGGCAAAAATCCACGAACTTCGGCCCGAGCAGGTACTCGGTGAAGATCTCGCTGGCCTTCTCCTCGATCAGCTCGCACTTCATCGTCTCGCCCATGCCGGCGTACTTTTTCAAGCCTTCTGCTTTCGGCGTGAGCCTGCGCTCGTAGGGCAGGTCGCGCGCCTGCAACTCCCACATCTTGGCTTCGATCTTCTCGAGGTCTTCGGGCGCGAAGGCGGTGGCCCGCTCAAAGTCGTAGTAGAAGCCATTCTCGACGGCTGGGCCGACGCCCAGTTTCGTCTCCGGAAACAATTCCAGCACCGCGGCGGCGAGCAGGTGAGCGGTCGAGTGGCGGTAGACTTCGAGCGCCTCCGGATTCTTGCTCGTCAGGATCTGAAGATCCGCATCGGTCTCCAACGGACGGGTGAGATCATAGAACTCGCCATTCACGCGCGCGACCACGGCGTCGTCGGCTAGACGCGGGCTGATGGCTCTGGCGATATCGATGGGACGGGCGCCGGCGGGCCATTCCTTGCGGCTACCGTCGGGCAATGTGACGTTTATGCTACTCATGGGGTTGAATTTTCAGCGTAGCATGTGCGCGAGGCGGTCCGGGCTGTAGTACATTTATTAGTAACACTATGTCGTCGCCAAGCAGAACGGAGGCGTTTGACGAATCGGACCTTGTACAGAGGGCTCGCGCTGGAGATGCGAAAGCGTTCACTGAACTTGTGAACCGTTACGAGCGTAAGATTTTCCGGCTCGCCAAACACATAACTCAAAACGATGAAGATGCCGAAGACGTCCTTCAGGAAAGCTTTTTGAAGGCCTACGGACATCTGGAAGATTTTCAAGGCCAATCCAAGTTTTACACCTGGATTGTCAGGATCGCGGTAAACGAATCGCTCATGAAACTGCGCAAGCGCAAGAGCGACCGCACGGTCTCCCTCGACGAGACAATCGATAACGGCGAGCAGACTGTGGTCCGCGAAATCGCGGTTTGGGACGGCAGCCCTGAGGACCTCTATTCGCAGGAAGAACTGCGCGCGATTCTAGAAAAGGCGGTAGAGAGCCTGCGCCCCTCATTCCGCACCGTGTTTGTCCTCAGAGACGTGGAAGAGCTTTCGACGGAGGAGACCGCCGCGTTGCTTGACCTTTCCATTCCGGCGGTCAAGAGCCGCTTGCTGCGCGCAAGGCTGCAACTTCGGGAAAAGCTAACTCGTCTATTTAAGAGGAAGGGAGACGACGCATTTGCTTACATGTAAAGACTTCCTAGCCGAGCTGAACGAGTACCTGGACGAAGGGGTGGACCAGGAAACACAGCAAAAGTTGGAAGAACACGTCAACGAATGCCCCAATTGTTGGGTCGTTGTGGACACGACGAAAAAGACACTCCAGATATTCAAGGATGCCGAGCCGCAGGAACTTCCAGAAGACGTTCACAGCCGACTGCTGGCTGCTCTCCAGAGAAAATTCGCCATGGCCGGGGACTGACCGCGTTGTCAGAGCCACCTCTCTTTTTATAAGATAGGGCTTCGGCTCCGAAAAGCGTCTGCCCATGGATCACATTTTATCGATCGTCCTCTTCACCCCCCTTGCGGGCCTGCTCGTACTGCTCCTGATCCCTTCTTCGAACCCGAAGGCCATCAAGCTCTGGGCCAACGTGGCGTCGTTTATCGGCTTCCTCGTTTGTCTCCCCTTGGTCTTCCAGTTCGATAAGACGAAGGACTTTCAGTTCGTCGAACGGGCGAATTGGATCCCTTCGCTCGGCGCATCGTACAACATCGGCATCGACGGCTACAGCCTGCTGCTTGTGGTTCTGACCGGACTTCTCGGCTTCCTCTCGATCCTTTGCAGTTGGAACGCGATCGGGCACAGGTTGAAAGAATACTACGCTTACTTCCTGCTGCTTCAAGTGGGCATGATGGGCGTGTTCATGTCGCTCGACTTCCTGCTGTTCTTCGTCTTCTGGGAACTCGTGCTGGTTCCGATGTACCTGATCATCGGTATTTGGGGCGGCGAGCGGCGCGTGTATGCGGCCATCAAGTTCCTGGTATACACGCTGGTGGGCTCGATCCTGATGCTGCTGGGCATTCTGACGATCTACATGCAGCACTTCAATCAGTTCCAGGTTCACACCTTCGACATTGCGGAACTGATGCGCACGCAAATGTCATCCGGAGTCCAGTGGTGGGTCTTCTGGGCGCTGTTCATCGGCTTCGCCGTAAAGGTGCCGATGTTTCCGTTCCACACCTGGTTGCCGGACGCGCATACTGAAGCGCCGACAGCCGGCTCCGTGATTCTGGCCGGCGTCCTGTTGAAGATGGGCACGTATGGCTTCCTGCGTTTTTCAGTGCCGTTGCTGCCCGACGCCGCGAAAGATCCCACGGTAATCAACATCGTCGCGATACTTTCGATCATCGGCATCGTTTATGGCGCACTGGTCAGCCTGATGCAGAAGGATTGGAAAAAGCTGGTGGCCTACTCCTCGGTGAGCCATCTCGGATTCTGTACGCTGGGAATCTTCGCGCTAAATCCGGCCGGCATCTCGGGTTCCATCCTGCAACAGATCAATCACGGCATCTCGACGGGAATGCTCTTCCTCATCGTGGGTATCGTATATGAACGCCGCCACACGCGCGAGATTTCGGAATACGGCGGGCTCATCAAAGTGATGCCAGTATTTACGATCATCTTCCTGATCACCGCGCTGAGTTCAATGGGGATGCCGCTGCTGAACGGCTTTATCGGCGAGATCGCGATTTTGCAGGGCGCTTATCAGGAGTCCTTCAACTGGGCATTCTGGGGCGGTTCTGGAATCCTGCTCGGTGCGGCCTATCTGATCTGGCTGTTCCAGCGCACGATGTTCGGCGAACTTGGCGAAAAGAACAAGGGGCTTAAGGATCTTTCGTGGCGTGAGATCGCGGTCTTCGCGCCGCTCGTAGTCTGGGCATTCTGGATCGGTCTTGCGCCGAAGCCGTACTTTGATCTCTTGGAACGCCCATCCGCGCAGATCGTCGAACGCGTGCGCCCCGGCTATTATGCCGCGCACAAGTTGCGCAATCCGCTGGTGGCATCGCCCGCCGCCGAATTGCGGACGATGCCACCGGCGGCCCGCTAGATGTGTCCCCACGGCGCCGTGGGCTATGTTCTTTCGCCCTTCGGGCTTCACTCCGCAATGCGTCAGTACTTCAGCTTGCTCAGGTACTCGTAGCTCTTGCGCAGGCTGTCGATCGGGTTGCCGGGCGTCTGGTCCTGCTCGACGAAAAAGTGTTTTACACCGGCTGGACCGGAGGCGCGTAGCACGGCTGGAATGTCGATGACGCCGTCGCCGACCTCCTTGAACGCGCTCTTCGGCACGGTTTCCTTATACAGTTTTTCAGTGCCTGCGGCTTTGTTCTTCAGATGCAGCAGCGGGATCCGCCCGGCGTATTGCTTCAGCACGGAAACCGGATCGACGCCGGCCACACTCGACCAGAAGATGTCTAGTTCCAGCCCGACGTAGCGCTTATCGGTTTCCGCCATAAGCACATCGAGCAGGGTCTTCGAACCGGCGGGTTCAAACTCGAAGGCATGGTTGTGATAGCACAGCGTGAGTCCGCCCGCGCGGCACTTTTCGCCGGCGCGATTCAGCGTCTCCGCCAGTTTCTTGATGACCTCGATGCCGCCCCGATCCGCAGGCGCGATGTACGGGCAGACGACGTACTGGAAGCCGCGCTTCTTCGCATCGTCGAGCGCCGGACCCAACGCATCCTGCTTCTTGGTGAAAAGGGCCGTGTCCATGTGCAGGCTGACCGGCTTCAGCTTCGTGCGCAACAGGCTGGGCCAGATCTTGTCAATGCCGGCGAGGGTCACTTCGGCTTCGCGATAGCCGATCTCTTCCAGCGCCTTGAGCGTCTCCATCGGTTTGGCGTCGATGATCGAGCGCACGGTGTACAACTGCACGCCCACGCTGGCCAGTGTTTTCGCTTGCAGCGTTGCCGCCGCCGCTGCCGTCGCAGCCAGAAAATTGCGTCTTGTCATAGGGACTATTGTCCTTCAAACGGTCGAAACAGGGTAGCCCCCTGCTACCGCTTAAAGAGGCGGGGGTGGTGGCAGCGCGCCGGGATCTCCCGGGGGCGGAGGAGGCGGGGGTGGCGTAGTGGAACCTGTGTCACCCGGAAGCCTCGGACCGCCGCCGGTCGTGCCTCCTGGAATCGGGGAGCCGGAGGATCTGGGGGTGCGGTAAACCAGGGTGTAAAAAGCGTCCTGCAGCGACCGCAAGGCCTGCTGCATAAGCTTTCCCTTGTCTACCGTTTGTTGCGCCAGAGGCGCATCCTTGTACACCCTCAGATACTCGCCCGCGTTCAGGAGTTTGGGGTCGCCGCGTGGCAGAAGTGCATGCTGTACGGCAACTTGCCCCTCCTCCACCATGACCAGCGTGGAGTCTTCCTCTTCATCCACGGCGACATCGAAAATCGTTCCGCGCACGGAAATTACCGCGGTCGGCGTATGGACCCTATTGGGATTCGGCTGTCCGCCGAACTTTTGTATATGGACCTTTACGCGTCCCAGATACAGATCCAAAAGATCCTTGAAGCTGCCGGGATTGTTCCGGAAAATGACTTTCGAATTCGGATAGACTTCAAATGTGCTGCCGTCGCTCACCTGGAACACGGCAAAACCGTCGGCTCCTGTGAGGATCAACTGCCTGACGTGAATCGTATCGCCTACGTTAAGCGCCCACGGAGTGGATTCGCGCATCACGGAGACTTGACCGGTCAGGGACACAACTCGAGCGGCCTGGTCGGGCGCGGGCGGCGCGAACTGCGCCATAAGAGCCGCGGCCGCGGCCAGCGTCAGGATCGGCAATGTTATGCTCGTTCTCGACATGGCACACGTTTCATCGCCCGGCGGTGGGTACACCTTCCGGATGATGCTCCCTTAGTCTACACTAAAATTGCAAGCAACTATGAGACCTTGTTTCATTTTAATGCAAAAAACCAGTGTCTTCAGCAGCTTTGCCTGAGGACGGCGCGTCAAAAAGGATAAGATGGACTCGTCGGATGAGTCATAAAGTCACAGTGAGCCCGGCCGTCGCGATGGTCGCAGCCTTCGTTTTTGCGCTGCTGCCAGGTGACGCCCTCGCGCAGCGGACGGGCCCGCAGGCCCGCCGGATGGCGCCGGATTGGCGCAGAATCGGCAACTCGGCCCTCGAACTGGAGCTTCCCTCGGTAGCCACCGGTCCGGTAAGCCGCGTCTGGTATGCCGCCAACGGCGAGAGCTTGTCGCTCGTTACCGCGTCCGGGAAAACCTTTCAAACTATTGATTTTGAAGCCTGGAAGCCGTCTGATGAGAAGGCGCCTGCCGTCGGCGAGCCTCCAACTTCGCCAAGCCGGCCCGAGGCTGGCGCTCAGATTCGCATGGCGGAAGGAATGCCGGGGCGCGCGTACGCCGCAGGACGTTTCGCCTGGCGCTCCGACGATGGCGGGGTAAGTTGGAACAACCTGACCGCATTTAAGCAGAATTCGATCCTTGGCGGCACACTGCTCGACATCGCTGTTTCTCCGACCAATCCCGACGAAATCAGCGTGGCCAATGCATTTGGCGTCTGGCGTTCGCTCGATGGCGGCCTCTCCTGGGCCGGCCTGAACAAGGAACTTCCCAACTTGCCTGTGCGCCGGATACTCGCTCTCCCGGCCGGAAATGGCGGCGCACGCGTATTGCTCGACGATTTGGCCGGCGCCGGACCGCTCGAGGTACGTTGGTCACCGGGCGAAAAAACATCGTGGAAGCTGTCCGGCAGCAGCGAGTATGCCCAGGAGTTGGCCCTGCGAAGCCAACTCTCCGCCGTTCTCGACGCCGAGATCACCGCGGTAACCATGGCGGGGACGATGCTTTACGCCGGCTCCGCGGATGGCCGCCTATGGGTCTCGCCCGACCAGGGCTTAACCTGGCCGCCTGCCTTTGTCTCGGGCGGAGGAATGATCGAAAGTATTTACGCCGATGCCGCCAACCCGCGCCTGGCGTTGGCCGCACTGGGTTCGGGCCCCGGTCCACGCGTACTTCGCACCATCTCGGGCGGTTCCTTCTGGGACGATTTAACGGCCAACCTGGGGAGTGTCGCAGTGTACCGCCTGGCTGCCGATCGCGGGACGGGAGCGGTCTATGCCGCCACGGCTTCGGGCGTGTATTACACTTTTGCCGACTTACAGGCCGCCGGACCGGCCACGGCTTGGGCTCCTGCGGGCGAGAATCTGCCCAAGGCCCCGGTTCGAGACGTGAGACTCGATGCAGGCCGAAACCAACTCTATGCGGCCGTAGAGGGTTACGGCGTCTATGTCGCGATTGCGCCGCATCGCTTCGCCGAACTGCGCGTAGTGAGCGCGGCGGACTTCAGCGAGCGTCCCGCCGCCCCGGGTTCCCTGCTGAGCGTGCTCGGCGGAAGGATCAGCGCCGCCCGCGCCGGTGAACTCGGCGTGCCAGTGCTCGATGCTAATGAAAACAGTTCCCAGATTCAAGTGCCCTTTGAAGCCAGCGGCAACTCGCTCTCGTTGGCGCTGGAATCGGTCGCCGGCCTCTACCGTTTCGGTCTCGCTTTGCAGCGCGTAGCCCCGGCTCTATTCGTGGATCCCGACGGCACGCCGTTCGTGATTGATTCCGCCAGCGGTGTGATGCTGAACGCGACGGCGCCCGCGCGCTCCGGCTCTCGCCTCCAGTTGCTTGCTGCCGGTCTCGGCCGGGTCCGGCCGGATTGGCCCACTGGCCTGCCCGCTCCGCTCGAGAATCCGCCGGAAGTGGCCGCCGCGATCAAAGCTTTTCTCGACCGCATGCCATTGACCGTGCACAAGGCCACGCTGGCGCCGGGATATGTAGGATTTTATCTGATCGAAGTGGAGTTACCCGATCTCGTTAACGCTGGCGCCGCCGATCTGTTTATCGAGGCCGACGGCCAAGCGAGCAATCATGTGCGCATTCATATCGATCCATAGAAGCCATCAGGCAAAATCGCGGATTCCGCGGAATCCAAGGAGGCGTTTGTAATGACCCGGAACATGATTCCCCTTTTCCTGCTAGCCTGTGCGGCACTCCCGGGGCAGCAGGCTCAGGCTCCGGAGAAACTGGCGCCCTATTACCCGACGCCCCGCACCATCGTTGAGAAGATGCTCCGCCTCGGCGAACTCAAGACCGGAGAAAAGATGTTCGACCTCGGCAGCGGCGACGGCCGCGTCGTGATTATGGCCGCGCAGAAATTTGGCGCGGTCGCCATCGGCGTCGAAATCGATGCCGATCTCTGCAAGCAGAGCTCGCAAAAGATTCAAGGCCTCGGACTGAAGAAGGCCCGGATCATACAGGGCGACATTTTCGCGCAGGATTACTCATCGGCCGATTTCCTTACCGTCTACCTGCTGCCCAACTCCAACGACAAGCTGCGCCCTAAGCTCGAAAAAGAGCTAAAGAAAGGAGCCCGCGTCGTGGCCCATGATTTCGAATTCTCCGATTGGAAACCCGAAAAGGTGGTGCAGATCGACGACGATGGCGAGGGCCGCAGCCACACGCTCTATCTGTACCGGCGCTAGGCGGCGCCCGAATCGATTCGTTTGCCGATGAGCATGATCCTGCCCATTTTGCTGAACGACACTCCGGAGGTTCCACAACCCTGGCGTGTGGCTCTGCGCGCGGCGCGCCTGGCCGTCGCTTCCGGATGTGTGTTCGTCTCCCTAAACGGGGAGGGCGTATCCTGGGCCATCGGCGTGTGGGTCTGCTACGTACTGTGTGCGATAGCCGCATTTTTCTGGCGCGGGATCAGTCGTCCAGCCAATTCGCTCTTCGCGTTGTTTCTCGATATCGTCTTCTTCCTGATCTGGATGTACTCGTATGGGCCTGGCATCCTGATGCTCGCCCTGACGTGCGCTTTTTACGCGTATCTGATTCTCTTCTCCGCGCTGGTTCACTCCTGGCGCGAAACCCTGATCACCGCGGCTTCGGTAGCGCTGTTCCTGATCCTCACGCAGCGCGCCGGCTCGTTGCCACTCTATACCGCCGTGTTTGTGACCGGCTTTGTCGCCTGTCTGCTGATGGCGCAGAAACGTCTGCTTGTGGCCCGCCTCGGAGCCGCTGCACGCACCTCTCTGCTCTCACGCACGGAAGCTGAAAAGGCCCGCGAAGGCGAGCGCCAGCGCATCGCGGCGGACTTCCACGACGGACCGTTACAGAGTTTCATCAGTTTCCAGATGCGCCTCGAGATTGTCCGCAAGATGCTGCTTCGCGACGCGGCCGCTGGGATGAGCGAGCTTGAGCAACTCCAGAGCTTGTGCCGCACCCAGGTTGCCGAACTACGCGCCTTTGTCCGCGCCATGCGCCCCCCCGATGACGACAGCGCCGGACTGGTCACCGCGACCAGCCGCTTGCTCGAACTCTTTCAGAAAGACACGGGCATCGTGGCGACGCTGCATCGCGGCAAGTCCATCTCCCAGGATGAGCCTGAGCCATCGGCCGGAGTCCTCCAACTGGTCCGCGAGGCGCTCAACAACGCGCAGAAGCACTCGAAAGCATCTCGCGTCGCGGTCTCGATGGAACGCATGGACGGTGTAATCGAGATCTCGATTGAGGACGACGGAACCGGCTTCCCTTTCGCCGGCTCCTACACTCTTGACGAACTGGAGGCGCTGCGCCTGGGTCCGGTCAGCATCAAGCGCCGAGTGCGCGGTCTCGGCGGTGAAATGACACTCGATTCCAGGCCCGGCTTCGGCGCAGGGATGCAGATCCGCATTCCCTTATGAGACGCCTACTCGTAATTGCCCTACTGTTCTTTTCCGGCTGCTCCCGATATTCGGATTTCACGCTGCCGCCGCCGACGGGCACGCCCCGTGAGATCCGCTGGAGTTGGCACGCTAATTCCGATCCGGTGCTTACACGCGGCGATTCCGGAGAGTTTGACGCAGCCGACGCCTTGAATCCTTCCGTTATCGCGGCCCGCGATCTGTACTTCAATTTTTATTCCGGCTTCGACGGGAAGACCTGGCACACCGCCCGAGCGATCTCGAAAGACGGTCTGATCTGGACCAAGGGTGGCAAGGTCCTCTCTCCCGCGCCAGACACATGGGAGGGCGGCTACATCGCGGCGAACGGACACGCACTCGAACACAACGGGAGGTTTCTCTATTGGTATCAGGCTGGCAATCCGCCGCGGCTCGGTCTGGCGTCTTCGACTGACGGCATCCGATTTGAGAAGCATCCCGCGCCGGTGCTCGACTGCGGCCCTCGCGGAAGTTGGGACGAGCGCGGCGTCGCCGATCCTTACGTCGTGCGGCTCGGCGCCAAGTTCTATCTCTTCTACCTTGGCCAGGACCGCGCCCGGCGACAGCGCCTCGGCGTGGCCGTCTCCTCGGACGGCGTGCGCTGGAGCAAATTGCGCACCAACCCGGTACTTGAGCTCGGCGGTGCGGGCGAGTTCGACGAGAACGGACTCGGCGAGCCGGCCGTTTGGAGCACGTACGGCTCATATTGGATGCTCTACACGGGTCGCGGCCGGAACGAAGTGCGCCGCATGGGGCTGGCACGTTCGCGCGATGGCGTGCGTTGGGAAAAGCTGCGCGAACCGCTCATCGAGGGCGGCCAGCCCTGGAATTCGAAAGTTGTTTGCGATGCCAGCGTGCTCGCGGACAGCGATTCCGTGAAGGTCTGGTTTGGCGGTGGAGACGTCGCACGCCCGGACGAACGGCTCAACGGCCAAATCGGTTTCGGCACGCTGCACGCCGAGGATGCTAACCTGACCGTAAAATGAAAGTCGGCATCACCTGTTATCCTACCTACGGCGGCAGCGGAATCGTCGCCACGGAACTCGGCCTGGAACTCGCCACGCGCGGGCACGACGTACACTTTATCAGCTACGCCAATCCCATCCGGCTGGACCCGGGCACGGCAAACATTCACTATCACGAAGTCGAGGTCTCCAACTACCCGCTCTTCCAGTACCCGCCGTATTGTCTCGCGCTCGCCTCGCGCATGGCCGAGGTCGCTGAGCAATATGAACTCGACGTCCTGCACGTACACTATGCAATTCCTCACTCCATTTCGGCCTTGCTCGCTCGCCAGATGATGGCCGTGCAGTGCGCCTCGCGGCGCCCGCTGCCGTATATCACCACGCTGCACGGCACCGATATCACGCTGGTCGGCGTCGACCGCTCCTACTTCCCGATCACGAAGTTTTCCATCGAACAATCCGACGGCATCACAACGATCAGCGACTACCTGCGCGACCAGACCGTGGAGGTCTTCAGCGTCCCCAACGAAATCCGGGTGATCCCGAATTTTGTGAACTGCGAGATCTACCGGCCCGATCCGAGGCGCCGCACGGCTCCGCTCTACGTGCACACCGAGGACAAGATCCTGATGCACGTCTCCAACTTCCGTCCCGTGAAGCGGGTCATGGATTGCCTGCGCATTCTACAATTGGTTCGCAAGGAGACGCCCGCGCATCTGCTGATGGTCGGCGACGGTCCGGAGCGCGGCCCCGCCGAGCGTTTCGCGCGTGAGCTCGGCATCGAGCAGCACGTCACCTTCAGCGGCAAGCAGGACCATG
This sequence comes from Bryobacteraceae bacterium, assembly GCA_963668605.1. Lineage (GTDB taxonomy): Bacteria > Acidobacteriota > Terriglobia > Bryobacterales > Bryobacteraceae. The sequence continues at coordinate 5,503,067 of OY764903.1, read as the reverse complement.
TCGAGCGCATCTTTCCGATCGCGCATGTGGTGCTGCTGCCCAGCGAGTTGGAGTCGTTCGGTCTGGCCGCGCTGGAAGGCATGGCCTGCGGCGTGCCGCCTGTCGCCTCCCGCGTTGGCGGCCTTGCGGAGTTGGTCACGCACGGCGTAGATGGCTTTCTCGAACCCGTCGGCGACGTGGAAGCCCACGCGGCCCGAGTGATCGATCTATTGACCGACGCGGCGCTTCATGAAAACCTTGCCGCGGCTGCGCGTCTGACAGCTTTGACGCGCTTCTGCTCCTCGCGCATCATCCCAAGTTACGAAGCGTATTATCGCGAGGTCTGTGCGCGCTGAGCTACGGAGAACTACGGCGTCGTTTTCGCCCGCTCGTATTCCGTCAAGACTTGCTTCGTCGTTGTGCGCCACGCTTCGATATCCGGAGCGCCGGCCTCGCGGAAGAAGCGGTGGAGATCGGCCCGCAGGGCTTCGAGCTGCTTCTTGTTGCGCGTATCGTCGAGAGCGTTGCGCGTTTCGCCGGGGTCGGCCTCGAGGTCGAACAGCTCACTCGGCCACTGCTTGATCCGCTCGATGTATTTCAGGTTTTCGGTGCGCACGCCGCGAGTATACGAGTACTCAAAATACAGCCGGTTGCGCCACGCCGGATTCTGCCCGCGCAGGAATCCCGCATAGCTGTGCCCCACGCGCCGCTTGTCCGCAGGCGCAGCGATACCCAGGTAATCGAGAATCGTCGGGAAGTAGTCGTAGGACGATACCATCGGCTTCAGCGTCTGTCCTGCACGAATCTTCCCGGGGTGGTTCCAGATCAGCGGCACACGCAACGATTCCTCGTACATGTTGTATGGCACGGTGCCGTTGCCTTTGCCCCAAACGCCGTGGTGCCCCGCGTTCCAGCCCTGGTCCGCCGTGAAGATCACAAGCGTATTCTCCCGCTCGCCCATCTCCTCGAGTTTCTTCAGAATGCGGCCAATGTTGTGGTCGACGCCCGCGATCAGCGCCGAGTAGGCGTGCATGCTCTTTTCGTTGCCGTGATTCTTCGACAATCCGGAGTTTTGCCACGGATGCATCGGAGTGCGCGGGAAGCAGGAGAACTTCGAGTCCCGGAACCACTGGCGGTACTCTTCCGGTTGGTAATCGAACGGCGTGTGCGGGGCGTAGAACGGCACCAGCAGGTAGAACGGCTGGTCCTTCGTCTGCTTGCCCAGAAAGTCGAGCGCGTAGTCCGTGACCAGATCGGTCTTGTAGCCCTCTCTCTTTTCGGTACGGCCGTTTGCGGCGAAGACAGGGTTACGGTACGTTCCGCCGCCCCCTGGGATCGTCGCCCAGTAGCGGAAGCCCGCCTGCGGTTTGTCGTCGTCTCCCATGTGCCACTTGCCGCACATGCCGAGGTTGTAACCGTTTTTCGCAAGGATTTCGGAATACGGCGTCAGGCCGTCATACCAGCGCCGTGTGGTCGGCCCGAAACTGTCTTCCGGCCGCAGCCAGTCCTGCACGCCATGGCGGGAGGGGATCGCGCCGGTCAGATATGTCACTCGGCTTGGCGAACAGACCGGTGTGCAGGCATATGCGCGCTCGAATTTCGCGCCGCCGGCCGCCAGTTTGTCGATGTTCGGCGTATGCATTTCGCCGCAGCCATAGGTCCCCGTGGCCCACGCGCCGTGGTCGTCGGTCATGAACATTATTACGTTGGGCCGCGCCGTCGCCGCACGGCTCTGCGCTGCGGCAAACGGAACGCCTGCGAGCAATTCTCTACGTGTTAGGGGCATGGCTTATCCTTTGTTCGATTATCCTCCGCTCAATTGTCATCCGCCGGTAGGTACGGAAGCAATCGCGTCGAGGAATTCACGCATTTGGATCGGCTTCGCGAGATAGCCATCCATGCCGGCTTGCAGGCAGCGCTCGCGGTCGCCCTTCATCGCGTGCGCCGTCATCGCAAAAATCGGAACGTGCGTGTCGCTCCCTCTTTCGCGATTCCGGATGGCAACCGCCGCATCGATCCCGTCCATCTCCGGCATCTGGATGTCCATCAGTATCAGATCGAAGCGGGAAGCCGCGGAAAGCGCCACGGCATCGCGCCCGTTCCACGCCGACACGACACGATGGCCTTGCTTGCGCAGCAGCGTCGATGCCAGTTTCTGGTTGACGATGTTGTCTTCCACCAGCAGGATCGAGAGGCTCCGCGCGTTCGCTTCCTGCTCGGACGGCGCGGCCTTGCTCTGCTCGTCGATTTTTCCACGGGCCGGCTGGAACTGTGCGGTGAAGTGGAATGTGCTGCCGTGTCCCTCTTCGCTCTCCACCCAGATCTTCCCGTTCATTTGACCCACCAGATGAGAGCAGATCGAGAGCCCCAGTCCGGTTCCGCCGAAGCGCCGAGTTGTGGAACCATCCGCCTGCTGGAACGGTTCGAAGATCAGTTCCTGCTGGTCTTTTGGAATGCCGATGCCCGTGTCCGAGACGGAGAATTGCAGGCAAATCGTGCCGTCGTCCCGGGCCGGCAATCTCACAACTCGCAAGCGAACGCTCCCCGCCTCCGTGAATTTCACCGCATTGCCCACCAGGTTGACGATCACCTGCCGTAGTCGCACTGGGTCCCCGTACAATTCGTTCGGAACATCGGGCGCACACTCCACGCCGAGCTCCACAGAATTCTCATGGGCGCGCGCCCAAATACTCCGCGTGCCGTCCCGCAGACACGTCTCTAGCGAGAAGTCGACCGGATCGAGATCCATCTTGCCCGCGTCGATCTTCGAGAAATCCAGAACGTCGTTGAGCAGGCTCAAGAGCGAATCCGCCGACGCGTCGACCATCTCGATGTACTCCCGCTGCTGTACATCTAGTTCTGTTTCGAGCGCCAGCCGCGTCATTCCCAGGATGCCGTTCATTGGAGTCCGGATCTCGTGGCTGATGCTGGCAACAAAGTCGCTCTTGGCCCGGCTCGCCTCCTCCGCTCTCTGCTTGGCGACACCCAGTTCGTTGACCAGGCTATTCAGTTCCTGATTCGCGTCTGCCAGTTTCGTCGTGCGCTCTATGACCTTGGATTCAAGTTCCTGGTTCTGCCTGAGCAGCCGTTTCACCCGTAGGAAAAACGTGGCCCATGCTAATAACAAGAGCGTCACCACCGTCAACGTGTAGAACCACGCCGTCTGGTAAAAGTGCGGCCGGATGCGGAGTTCCGCCACCGCCCCCTCCGTATTCCACACGCCCTCGTTGTTGCAGGCGATCACACGGAAGCGGTAACGGCCCGGCGACAGTTGCGTGTAGGCCGCACGCCTGCGCGTGCCGCAGTCGACCCAGTCGCTGTCGAAGCCTTCAAGCATATAGCGGAAGCGGACACCGGCTGGCGCTACCAGGCTCGGCGCCGAATACTCGAATTCGAGATTGTGTGCGGTGGCCGGAATCTCGATGGTTCCGCTAACCGGGACACTCTTGTGATCGAGCATGACCCGCTCGATCACGACCGGCGGCGCAAGTCTGTTGCGCACCAGGCGCCGCGGATCCACGACCGCAACGCCGCGCACCGTCGCGAACCACAACTTGCCGTCTCTTGCTTTCCAAGCGCCAGGCTTTCCGCCGCTGCATTCCCGGCTCGGCATGCCGTCCGCCATCGCGTAAACGGCCGAATGGAACGATTTCGCCTTCCCGTCCGCAAAGTCATTCAACTGCCTGCGGCTGACTCGCACAGCGCCACGGTTGCAGCCGATCCAAAGATTGGCTTCGTCGTCCTCAATCACTTGAAAAACGGTGTCGTCGGGGAATCCGTTGCTGCGGTTGAACGCGGCCAATTTCCCATCTCGCATCCGGCTGAGCCCACCTCCAAACGTCCCTAGCCAGAGCGTTCCGTCGGCGTCTTCGTAGATGGACGTAACGAAATCGACCGGCAGGCCCGCGCCCGAGCGAATCGAGGTGAACTTCCCGTCCTCCAAAACATTCAGGCCGGCCTGCGTGCCGACCCACAGCCGCCCCTTGCGGTCCTCATGAATGCAGCGGATTTCGTTGTTGGAAAGCCCGTCTTTGGCGTTGAACACGGTGAACTTACCGTTCCGCAAACGGACCAGACCCTGCCCGCTTGTTCCAATCCAGATATCCCCTGCGCGGTCCTGGTAAATAGTGAATATCTTCTCGCTCGGCAAACCGTCCTTGCGTCCATACCGGAGCATGCGCCCGCGGTCCAGGCAAATCAACCCGTCGAAAGTTCCGATCCAAAGCCGGCCTTCCCGATCTTCCAACAACGACCAGACCGCGTTTGCTGACAATCCGACGCCCAGCTTTAGAGTTGTGCTCATTCCGCCGGTGATCCGCGTCAACCCGCCGCCATTGGTTCCCACCAGCATCGACCCGTCGCGTGATTGGAGCACCGTCAGCGCAATTGAGCTACCCAGGCCCTCCTTGTCCGTCAGAGCGTGGAAGCTCTCGTCGCGCAGCCGGTTCAGCCCGCCGCCGCTGGTGCCCACCCAGAGGCTGCCCTCGCGGTCCGCGAGCAACGCAGTTACCAGGTTGCTGGTAAGGCCGTCTCCGTCGGAGAAGGTTGACGCCGTCCCTCCCGCATAACGCACCAGCCCGCCTCCCATGCTCCCGATCCACACACCGCCATCACGGTCACCGGCGATGGCCCAGATCAGACTATTGGCTTCCGGAAACGCCGGCTTCAGATTCACGCAGCGCCCTTCGAGAAATTGGCATGGACCCTTCGTGGTGCCCACCCACAGCGTCCCAAATGAATCCTCATGCACGGCGGTCACCATGTTGTCCGGCAATCCGTTCGCCGTGGTGTATTGCGTCAGCCGGGAGCCCTCCAGCCGGAACAGGCCATTGTCCGTTCCCGCCCACACGATTCCCTTGGAATCCTCGCGCACCGCCCGCACATACTGCTCGCGCAAGGCAGTCAGATGCGCGAAGCCGCCTTCATAGACCACTAGGCCGCGCTGTCGCAGGCCGATCCACATCCGCTTCCGGCTGCCCGCGTAGAGCGACTTGACGGCGTCTTCCGGCAGTCCATCGCGCACGGTGAGCTTCGCAAATGCGCCTTTCCGCAATCGCACGAGGCCACCGCTGGTCCCAATCCACAAGCTATCCTCTTCGTCCTTTTCCAGCGCCCAGATTCGATCCCCGGGGATTTGCGGCGTGTTGCTGCGATCAAACGAGGTAAATTGCACGCCGTCGAAGCGGATTAGTCCGTAGTAGGTACCCATCCAAAGGTAGCCGTTGCGGGTCTGCACGATCGCGTTGATGCTGTGCTGCTCCAGCCCCTGGGCTTCCTGCCAGATTTCGTGGCGGAACTGCCGCACCGGTTTTGCGGGATCGAGCGCGGAGGCCACGGGTGCGAACACGATGAGAGACAGAACGCACACTACGCTAAGTTGCTGTATCATCATCGGCGCGGTTCTGCGAAAACGCGATCCTCCTGCTCATAATGCAAATCGGCTAAGTCGGCAAGTTTCTTTAACAGCATCGGCGTTACCGTCAGCCGCCGATCGAATACATCGGGCGCGGCGGCGCGACGAACCGGCTGGTGTTGATTTCGTGCCCTTCCCATTTTGCCAGCACTGTGGAGCGGATAGTCCGGGCCAGTGTTTCATCCGTTGCGTCCGAACGCAGCAGGCCCTTCACGTCCGTCTCATCGACGGCAAACAGGCAGTAGCGCAGATTTCCGTCGGCCGTCAACCGGATACGGTTGCAGTTCAGACAGAACGGCCGGCTAACGGACGCGATAAACCCGATGCGCCCCACACCGTCGGTAAAGCGGTATTCGAGGGCCGGCGCGCGCGGATCGCGGTCCGGGATCTCCTCAAGCGGGCCGATCTCCTGGCGCAACATTGCGATCATCTCGTCCGCCAGCAACACCTTGCCGCGATCCCAAATACCCTGCGCGTCGAGCGGCATGAATTCGATATAGCGAATTTCGATAGAATGCTCGCGTCCGAAACGCGCCAGCGGCACGATATCCGGCTCCACCAGATTCTTGACCGCCACGGCGTTGATCTTGATCGGGCCATAGCCCATCCGTTTACACACGTGTATGCCTTCGAGGACCCGCTGCAACTCGTCGCGCCGCGTGATCTGTTCAAAGCGCGCGCGGTCGAGCGTATCGAGGTGCACGTTAATGCGCCGCAGTCCCGCGGCATAGAGGCTCTCGGCCTGCTGCGCGAGCAACACTCCATTCGTCGTCAGTGCGATGTCCTTGATGCCGGAAATCGTCGCCAGCTTGCGTACCAGCACGGGCAGTTCTTTTCGCAGCAGTGGCTCGCCGCCCGTCAGGCGCAACTTGGTTACGCCCAGGCTCACCGCGACCCGCACGAAACGCTCAATTTCCTCGAAGCTGAGAATCTCGGCGCGCGGTACAAACACCGCGTCGCTCTCCGGCATGCAGTAGAAGCAGCGGATATTGCAGCGGTCCGTGACGCTGATCCGCAGGCTGTCGTGTAGCCGGCCGAAGGTGTCTGTCAGCGGAGCGGCTGCGCTCATGGTGGTTGTGTTTACTTAACAGCAAGCATGCGGTCGATCGGCAAGCGCGCGCGTGCGATCAAGTCCGCCGGGATTTCGACGCGGGGCGTAAGGTCGCGCAAACACGCCAGCAACTTCTCCAGCGTGTTCATCTTCATGTACGGGCACTCGCTGCAATTGCAGTTCTCGTTCGGAACGAAATAGAACTTCTTGCCGGGAGCCAGTTTGTGCAACGAATGCACCACGCCGCTCTCTGTCATCACGATGAATTCGGCCGCACTGGACTTCACGCACCAGTCTATGATCGCAGACGTCGACCCGATAAAGTCCGACAGCGCCAGCACCTCGCGCGTACACTCCGGATGCGAGGCGACAAGCGCTTCGGGATGTTCGCGTTTGGCCGCCAGCAGGCGCTTGGCGTTCCAGGTCGAATGCACGATGCAGGCGCCCTGCCAGATCTGCATGTTTTCCCGGCCCGTCTTTTCCTTGACGTAGTTGCCCAGGTTCACGTCCGGCAGGAAGAGCACAGGCGTCTGGGCGGGAATCGAGTTCACAATCTGCACGGCGTTGCGCGAAGTGCAAAGAATGTCGCTCTCGGCTTTCACTTCCACCGACGTGTTGATATAGCTCACCACAACGTGCCCTGGGTTGAGTTGCTTCCAGGCGCGCACCTGCTCCGCAGTACAAGCCTCGACCAAGCTGCAACTCGCTTCGATGTCGGGCACGATCACAGTGCGTTCGGGATTGACCACCTTGGCCGTCTCAGCCATGAAACGGACGCCGCAAAAAGCGATCACGTCGCCTTCAAAGTCGCGAGCCTTCCGCGCCAGTTCCAGACTGTCGCCGATCGAGTCGGCCAGCTCCTGGATTTCAGAGTCCTGGTAATGGTGCGCAAGCAGGACTGCTCTGCGTTCCCGCTTGAGATCCAGGATCTCTTCGGCGATACTACGTGTGGCGATCATTGCGTTGCTTCTTTGACAATATTGTAACAGGATCGGCTCGAAAGCCGTTTTGGAGGAGAGCTATGTCATTCCGAATCGCCTTCGTGAGTCTCATCGCAGCGTGCTCCGCGCCAGCGCTAGCGAACGCGGCCATCTCGCCGCTCAACTGTTCAGCAACCGCTGTACCCACCCTCGTCCGCTCCGAGGGGATCTCCGAACGCATGGGCGATATCGTCCTCAGTTGCTCGGGAGGCAGCCCCGGCGGCACAGTTCAGGGGAACCTGAGCCTGTTCCTATCTGTACCCATCACGAACAAGCGCCGTTCCGACGATAGCGTCGACTTGCTGCTTTCTATCGATACCGGCAGCGGACCGCAAGCGGCCAACGTTCCGGCCGCTATCGGAGGATCATTTTCGCTTGTTTTCAATGGGTTGTCGTTTGTACTGCCCGCCTCCGGCCAAGCCATTGTACGGATCTCCAACCTGCGTGGAGCGCCGGTCTCGACGGGCGTCACAAGCGTCGCAGCGATCCAGGCCACGCTCGCCTTCAACGGTCCCAGCGCGATCAGCGTCAACAACAGTCCATTGACCGTTGGATTCCCATCTCGCGGCTTGCTTTCGAGCGCCTCTTCGGCGTCCATCGTCTGCACCGGCTCGCCGCTGCCAACGGACGCTCTCACGGTGACATCTCTATTTGCGGCGGGCACGCGCTTCCAGTCGACGCGCGTCACTGAGGGCTACGGGGAGGCGTTTCAGAAAAAAGACTCCACCATGGATACCGGTGTGCGTTTTCTGGTCTCATACTCCGGCTTCCCCACCGGCGCGCGGATCTTTGTGCCCGACACCGTCGCGGGATCCAATGCGACGCAGCCCACGGCTGGAGGCGATCTCGGCTTTGTCCAATCCGGCGGCAGCTACACCCCCAGCGCGAGCGGCTCCCTGTTGCTTGCCCGCGTACGCGGCGCCAACGCGGATGGCTCCGGCGGTTTTCCCGCCTACACGCCCTCCGCAGTGGGTTCGCCTACGGTGACCTTCGATAGCGTCGCCGAAGTGACGCTGCGCAACGGCTCCGGCTATGCCGTTTACGAAGTGATGGACGCCAACCCGGCGATGCGGGAGAGCGCCCAGTGGCCTCTGTTCCTCGCCCTCGACCGCCTCGCCGACGGCAACACTGTAATCGCCAGCCAGAGCGTCAGTTTCGCGCCCGTTTCGACGGATGCCACCATATCGGGCGCGCCGATCCCGCGCTTCAGCGCCGCCGCGCCACCCTCGGACTGCTCCGCTTTGAACGATTGCGATGCCGACTACATGCCCCGGCTTGAGGTCACCTTCACTCCTCAGCTTTACAGGGGTTACGTAAACTCGGGCCCGCAAAGCGGCTTTCTCAGCGTCCGGAACGATCGCGGCGGCCTGCTCAGTTGGGCCGTGCGCCTGACTTATAAGAACGGCTCCGGCTGGATCCGCACCGATCCCGTCTCCGGCTACAACAACGGCTCCATCCGGCTGTTGATCGTTCCCGAGAAGCTACCCGTTGGCGTCTACGATGCCGTGATTACGGTGGACGCCGGCCCGCTGGCTGGTTCCAAGGATGTCCCGATTCATCTCGAAGTAGTCGCCGCGCCGGTGATTCCCCCGGCCGTGCCTGTTGTGAAGTCGGCCGTGAACGCGGCCAGTTTCGCGGGTCCGCTGGTGGCCGGCTCGCTGGCGACGTTGTTCGGGGAAAAGCTCGCGGGTACGGCCGTCGCCGTCAGCTTCGACGGGCTTCCCGCGGCGCAGTCTTTCAAGAGCGACACGCAAATCAACGTCCTCGTTCCTGCTCAACTGGCTGGCAAGGATAAGGCTCAGATCGTCGTCACTCGCGATGGTACAACTTCCACACCATTCGCGGTCACGCTGGTGAGCACGGCGCCCGCCATCTTCACTCCCGGCATCCTGAATCAGGATTACGGCGCAAACTCGGAATCGCGTCCCGCGCCGGCCGGCACGTTCATACAGATCTTCGCGACAGGTCTGCCATTGCAGGGGGTCGTTACGGTGAAACTGCACGACCTCGAAAACCTGACCCCAGCCTACGCCGGTCCCGCCCCTGGCTTCGATGGCCTCTATCAGATCAATGTGCTGGTTCCGGATTACTTTCCGACATTCACGACGGAGGTTTTGATCTGTGCCACGGCAACGGACCAGCGCCGTGCCTGCTCGGCTCCGGTGCGGGTCAGCCTGCGGACTATCGAACCGTAGCTGGCCCCATCAGTTCCGGTCTATGAACGAGCGCTCGAAGTAGTAGAAAAACCCGTCCTCGGCGCCCACTATCAAATCGGGTTTGCCGTCGCCGTTCCAGTCGGCCACATTCGGAGTCGGGTTGTGGCCCTGAAACTTGGTCCGCAAGAGTGGGCCGCGCAGCTTCATGACGGGTTTCTGTTGGGTCCCGATATTCTCGTACCAGATTGGCCCTTCGTTCGAGTCCGTGATCAGGTCGAGGTCGCCATCGCCGTCCCAGTCGGCGAGTTCGATTTTGCGGCGTCCGCTCGCTCCGGCGCGTCCCAGCGCGAGGTTCAGAAAGCGGCCGCCCGGCTCGACGAAAATCCGCTCCGGTGGCAGCAACGCCAGCTTGCCGTTTCTGCGTTCGCGGCGGAACAACGAGAGATAGCCCTGATGATTCAGCATGACAAGATCAGGCAGACCATCGCGATTCCAGTCGACCACTTTCGGCGTCGTGCGCCATTGTGTCAACAACTCTTTGCCGCGAGGCTCGCGCCAGACCCAATCCGGCTTGGGCGCACGAGAGGTCCATTCCACTTCCAGCGCTTGCGCCGCCGCCAGTTCGGGCTTGCGCGCCGTGCCGATGTTTCTGTACCAGACCACGCTACCGAGAATGTCATTGACCACCAGGTCCAACTTCCCGTCTAGGTCCCAGTCCGCCACTGAGAGATTCGTGTAGCCCCACTTCTCTTCCGCCGGTCCTTGCACGGAACCGTTGCGTCCCGCGAGGTGACGGATCGTCTTGCCGCCCGCCGTGAGATTGCCGCGATCCTCGAAGACTGGTAGGGCGGAAGTGCCCACGTTTTCGAAATACTGCAGGAATCCGGCCGAGTTGCCGGCCAGCAGATCGAGTTTGCCGTCGCCGTTCCAATCCGCCGCGACGGGACGAGAGAGTGCGCCGCTTTTCAGATATGGGTCGATCTGTTCCAGATAGCGAGGCGGCGCGAACTCCGGTTCCCTGCCGCGCGGGGCCAGGTTTTCGATCAACGCGATGCGCCCATCCTCTTCACCCACCAGCAGGGAAGGCCGCCCGTCCGTATGCCACGCGACAACGCGCGGCTGGATCATGCACAAGTCCATCTTCAGCGCTTTTCCGCCCACGCGCAGCACTTCTCCGGCCGCCAGGCGGGGAGCGTTGCGCGTGCCAACGTTCCGGAATAGCGTGATCGTGTCGATGAAGTTCGAGGCGATCAGATCGAGCCTCCCGGCGCCGAGCCAATCTATGGGATTCGGTACCGGGCTGCCGTATTGATCGATCGGCTTGCCACCGGCTTCGAACAGTACTCCCTCGGCGTAGCGCGGCTGCGCGTTCGTGCCCTCGTTGCGATGGAAATAGATGTAGCCATGCAGCGGGCCGCGTGTCCATTCGCCTTTCTCGTTGAAGGCGTCGTCCCAGCCGTAGTCGCGCCAATCGCTCACGCCCACCAGAAGATCGATCTTGCCGTCACCGTCCCAATCCACCGGATGCCAAAGGTCGTCCCTGCCAATCCAATAGCTGCGCTTCAGCTTCACCGGCACGAATTGGGTGAGCCGGTTCTTACGCACATCGCTGTAGTAGCCGCCGCTGACTACCAGGTCGATGGCCCCGTCGCCATTGAAATCAGCGGCCACCAGTTCCTTCTTGCCCGGACCGAGCCATTCGGCGCGATCGAAGAGCGGCTGTGCGTTTGTCCCGAGGTTATGGAACAGGTAGGTTCCGTTGTAGGGGTGGTCTGCGCAAGAGACGATGACGTCGAGGTTGCCGTCGCCGTCCATGTCCACGGCGGCCGGGTAGGCCCATAGGCCTACAGAAAGGCGGCCGCGCACACCGGCCCGCCCGTATGTCATGCGGTCGCCTGTACCCACCATAGCCGGTTGGGAGAGGCGTTCGGTTTCGCCCGATCCGCGCACATCGAAGTAGACGTGGTAGGTTCCCGGCCCTTGCGAGATCCAACTCACTTTCGCCTCGGGCGCACGCCACTCGACCTTGACCGGGAGCGCCACGACGGATGTAGCGGGGTGCACACGCACCGAATCGGGATGGAACGCAGCGGGCAATTTGTCCGCCAGCAGGACAGGCTGCCCGGCGGCCTCCGTCACCTGGACCGCGATACGCATCTGGTTACGCGTAGGCCAGGCGGCGCCATCGCGCTGCTCGATCGTGGCGGCATGCGATAGGCACGCGCAAAGGATTAAGAGAACCCTAAACATGGATCGAACCGCCTTGGACTTTCGCCGGCTTCGTGCTTGTCATCCTACGCTCCGCAATTCTATCGATCTTGGCATACTCCGTCACAGAGGCGCTGGTTTCGAGCACGTCGAATTCTGCCGGTCGGTGCAGATTCCCAATTTTAAGCGTTTCGGTTTCACGCGAACACGGGCGTCCGGTCGCGTCGCATTGAATCCTGTCAGGGCTGGAAGCAACTGGCAGTTGCAAAATTATCTTCGATCTGTGAACAACCGCAGAGGATTCCTGGATGTAAACCGATATGATGAAGTGTGGCGAAGCCCTTCCGAAGGTCTCCAAAGATGAAGGCAAGTTGGGTGGTGGCAGGAAGCGGATTAGAAACGGATGCATTATCCGTTCGTGCCTCGATCAGTTCCCCACCGGAAGGCTACGAAGCGTTTGAAGCTATCGCCCGCCAAAAGAACGTCTCGCCGGGGTGGATCAGTCGAGAGGCGGCGGCGCAGCACATCGCAGGCAAGTGGCCGCTGTTGAGGAAGACAGAAACATGAGGGTGGTTGGAACTGCGGCAGCGGAGCCGGGCGCACTCGATCTTGTGCGCCTGGAAGCGAACCGGCAACTGAATCCGAAACGCAAGGCAGAGCTTGGCCAGTTCATGACGCAGGGGAGCGTGGCCAAGTTCATGGCCGGGCTATTTTCTCAAAGGACAGGCGCGATCCGGCTGCTGGATGCGGGTGCCGGTGTCGGTTCACTGACGGCAGCGTTTCTCGACCGGTGGGGCGCTGATGAAGTCTGCGCCACGGTTTACGAAATTGATCGGACGCTCGCGTCTTACCTCCGCGAGACTATGAGCGCCTACGCCAACAGAAGTTTCGAGGCAACCGTCATTGACCGCGACTTCATTCAGGACGCTGTCTACAAAATCATGATGGGCAGAAAGGGAGCGGGTTTCACGCACGCTATCCTGAATCCACCCTACAAAAAGATCAATAGCGACTCAGAGCACCGGGCACTGCTCCGGGTAGTCGGACTGGAGACCGTCAATCTCTATACTGCGTTTATCGGGTTAGCGATTGAGCTGATGGCGCCAGGCGGAGAAATCGTTGCCATCATTCCCAGAAGTTTCTGCAATGGGCCTTACTACAGGCCCTTTCGGAACTGGATGCTCGCCAGAGCTTCGGTCGAACATATCCACTTATTTCACAGCCGCATGAGTGCGTTCAACGATGACGATGTTTTGCAGGAGAACGTGATCATCAAGCTGGTGCGCGGCAAGAAGCAGAATAAGGTCACGATCACAACAGCTAGCGATACTGTCTTCTCAGACATGCAGGCGCATGATTACCCGTTCTCGGAGATTGTTCACGACGGGGACGAACAGAAGTTTATCCATGTGCCCATGGCGCCATCGCATAGCGGCCTGGATGGTGTACCGCTGGCTGAGCGATCGCTTGAGGAGATCAAGCTCGAGGTTTCGACGGGTCCGGTCGTCGACTTCCGGCTGAAAGAATATCTTCGCGAGAACCCGGAAGCGGGTGCCGTGCCGCTTCTCTATCCGGCACACTTTGTGAATGGCCGGTTGGAGTGGCCACGGCAGTCAAAGAAACCAAATGCCCTAATGGATCGCCCGGAAACCAGGAAATGGCTTTACCCGAAAGGATTCTACACCATCGTGCGGCGGTTCTCGTCGAAAGAAGAGCGGCGCCGAGTTATAGCGCACGTAGTCGATCCTTCGGCATTCAGCGCGGATGCGATCGGTTTTGAGAACCATCTAAACCTGTTCCACTACGGTAAGAAGGGCATCGAGAGGGATGTCGCACACGGCCTAGCCGTGTTCTTGAACTCGACGGCTGTGGATGAGTACTTCCGAAGGTTCAGCGGTCACACTCAGGTGAACGCGACGGATCTCCGTCTTCTCCGGTACCCTGGCCGCCTGGATCTGGAGGAACTCGGCCGGTGGGCGCAGGTGCAGGCGGAGTTAACGCAGGAACTGATCGATGAAAAGGTGGCAGCGCTGCATGGCAGAGGGAAATAAGATCGCTGATGCCCTTCAGGTACTGGGTGCGCTGGGAATGCCGCGTGCCCAGCAGAATGACCGTTCGGCGTTGTGCTTGCTAGCCCTGCTCGATCTGACGCAAGAGAAATCTTGGGCTGCCGCAAAAAGTCCGCTCGTGGGGATCACTCCCATGATGCAATTTGCACGGGATCATTACGACAAGCGGTATGCGCCGAACACGCGCGAGACGTTTCGCCGTCAGAGCATACATCAACTGGTGGCAGCCGGGACCGCTCTTTATAATCCAGACAACCCCGCGCGTGCGGTCAACAGTCCAAAGGCGGTGTATCAGATCGAGCCGGCTGCGCTGAAACTGCTGCGTACGTTTGGCACGACCGCTTGGATCAAGAACCTCGCGGCTTACCTCAAAAACAGGAAGACGCTGGCCGCGCGATATGCGAAGGCACGGGAGATGCGGAAACTGCCGGTTAGGCTGGCAACTGGCAAGGCGATGCGTCTTAGCCCCGGCAATCACAGCGAACTCATCAAGGCAATCATCGAGGAATTCGCGCCGCGCTTTGTTCCTGGCGGTGTTCTCATCTATGCAGGAGACACGGGCGAGAAGTGGGGATACTTCGACAAGAAACTGCTGGCGGAGTTGGGTGTGGAGGTCGATGGTCATGGCAAGATGCCGGACGTGGTGCTGTATTACCCGGAACGGGGATGGTTGTTGCTGGTCGAATCCGTGACGAGTCACGGCCCAGTGGACGGGAAGCGGCATGATGAACTTGCGCGGCTGTTCGCCAGCTCGAAGGCTGGCCCTGTTTACGTGACGGCTTTTCCATCACGGGCGTCCATGACACGATATCTGGGTAAGATCGCCTGGGAGACGGAGGTCTGGGTTGCTGATGCGCCGTCTCACCTAATCCATTTCAACGGGGTTCGCTTTCTCGGGCCTTATGCGTGAATTTCTTATGCGAGGAGGTTCCTGGCGTTAAATGACGCTGCGAAAAGAGCGCGCCGCTCTCCCCTTCCAACAACGCCGCCAGGGCTCCATTCCACACCCGGCAACTGGAGGAGCGCCCAAATCACTTTGCGGGTGAAATGCCTTCGGAGGCTGGGCTCGACGAAGAGCATTTCCGGCGCAAGCCTAGCGGGAGTTTCCTAGGGCGATAGCGCTGCTTCCCCAGAAGATCATGGCACAAAAGGGGATATCACGCTCCCTTTTGTATATACGGAATTAGCAATCGACTGTGTGCCTGTTTCACATTTTAAGATCTTGATTGACAAGCAACTGTCAATCGATGTATATACGTAATGAATGGCTTCGCTTCAAGCCTACCAATCGCACGGCATCCGGTATTACCGGATCGTCGAATCGTTCCGCAAAGACGGCCAGCCATCGATTCGCGTCCTGGCCCATCTGGGTCGCGTCGACGATATCCTGCAGCTTCATCAGCAGCACAACGAAGTGCCCGTGAGGGTCTCTTCGGTTTCCGCGGGCGCAGTGACGGCGCTTCACCAGTTGGTGCGGGAGTTCGACTTGGCCGGCCGGATCGACCGCGCCATTGCTCCGGATGGCGCGGTACAGGTTCGCGACGCATTGACCGTGGGCCAATCCTTGGCAGCCGCCATAATCGCGCGCGCCTGTGCGCCGCGCAGCAAACGTGCTTTTGCCGATTGGGCCAAGACAACATACCTGCCCGAGTTGATGCACTTCTCCGCCTCCGATCTGACGAGCCAGCATTTCTGGGATCAAATGAACGCCGTGCCCGTGGACCAGTTGGCGGTCATCGAACAGGAACTGGTGCGCGCGGTGGTCGGCGTGGAGCAACTGCAATTGAAGGCGCTGGCCTATGACACGACTAACTTCTATACCCATATTGCCAGCACGAACCTGCGTCCGAAACTGCCCCAGCGCGGACACAACAAACAAGGCCGCTACGATCTCCGCCAGATGGGCTTGGCGCTGGTGGTCGATC
This sequence comes from Bryobacteraceae bacterium, assembly GCA_963668605.1. GTDB lineage: Bacteria > Acidobacteriota > Terriglobia > Bryobacterales > Bryobacteraceae. The sequence continues at coordinate 5,487,286 of OY764903.1, read as the reverse complement.
AAGATACACAGTTGCCGTTGGCCCATGGTTTGTACGAAGGAGCGCGTTCGGACATGCGGACGTTTGCGGAGTTTCTCAAGCCCATCCGGCAACGGCTGCGCGCGTTGAGCGGCCAACCCGAGCAGCTCACCCTGGTCTTCGATGCCGGAGCGTCGTCGAAGCAGAACCTGGAAGGCATGCTGCATTACGTCACGGCGCTTCGTCCTTCCAATCACCTCGCTTTACTTTCCGAAGCTGCCGGACAGCTGTCGGAAGTGCTCTTGTCCAACGGTGTTGCCGTTCGCGCCTGGCGAGTCCAACGAGTGGTTGCCGGAAAGCAACGGGAAGTAGTGGTGGTCTTCAGCCCACAACTTCATGAGGGGCAATTGCGGGGATTGCATCAGTCCATGGCGCGGAGTCAGCGCGAATTGCAGGAACTGGGACAGCGTCCGCGACTGAGCGCCGAGGCGGCCAAACGGAAACTGGAGAAAATCCGCGGCCACCAATATCTGCGTTCCTTGCTGGGCTACAAAATCGACACCGGCGAACAAGGGGCCATGCGGATCTGCGTGTGGAGTGACTGGCAAGAGTACCAGCGGTTGATCACACGTTATTTCGGACTTCGCATCTTAATCACGGATCGCGCGGAGTGGAGCACAGCGCAAATCATCGAAGCCTATCGTGGGCAATCCAAAGTGGAAGCTGCGTTTCGCGATCTGAAGGATCCCCGCATGCTTTCCACCCGGCCACAGTTTCACTGGACCGATCAGAAGCTCCACGTGCACACTTTTATGTCCGTGACGGCCTATCTGCTGGTCACATTGCTGCACCGGCGCGCTACACAGAAAGCAGCATTTGAGGGCAGTTCCCGCCGATTGCTGGAAGCGTTGGCGGAAGTACGCTGTTGCCGGTTGATCGATATGACTGGCCGCAAGGGCAGGCCGCGCGTACGTTTGCAGATCGAAGAAATGGATGCGTCCAGGATGAAATTAGCCCGAGCACTTGGTGCGCTGCCCGCGATCCATTGAGTCGCGTGGTATATACGGAACGCCACGCTATCTCCTTCACCCTGCAATACATCCCCGCCTTCTTACTCGCGCCGTAGGAAACTCCCGCTAGCGTGTTATCTTGCCCAGCCAGCGAATTCGGAAATTCACACTCCGGCGCTGGCCGCCATAGAAGTGCATGAAGTTCTGCGAATCGATATTTCCGTTCACGACATTCGGATTGCTGTGGTTTGTCAGGTTGTTCACACCCGCGCGAAACTCCCAGCGGTGTCCGCGGAAGGCGAACCGGCGCTCCCCGTGCAGATTCAGCGCGAAAAACGCCGGGAATCGCTCAGAGTTCACGGCTCGGACGGCGCCATCGCCACCTTGAATCGAAAACGGAAATCCCGAGCGCGTTTCCACCATCGTCGCAACCGCCCAATCCTTCCAGGGCAATGGCAGATAGGCCCAGCCAAGAAACCGGTGCGGAGCGTCCCAGGGCATGGGGCCAACATTCTTCAAAACTGTGGTCGGGTCATCAATGTTCACGTCGACGACTCCATTCGACAACGCGCGTGAACGCGTGTAGCTTGCCAACCAACCGTACTGCTTGCGGAGGCTTTGGCGAAGCGTAACTTCGAAGGAATCAAAAACATCACGCCGGTCGTTGCCGAGTGTGTAAACGGCATCGAACACGTGCGGACTCTGAAAGCTCACCTCCGCGGGCGCCGGCCCGTACGGCAGGCGGTCCGTGTACGTGAAGCCTCGTGTGCCGCGGCGGCGTAGATACCCCATCCGCAAAGACGCGCCATTCACCCACTCCTGTTCGAAGCCCGTGCTCCAGTTCTGAGCTCTCGGACTCTTTGGCCGGGACGCGCCGTAGTCAAACAATGTAATGGCAGGTCCACGCGCGAGCGCTCCGGTCGGGTCAAAGTAGTTGGTCACGGAATACTGATCGAGCGGTTTGGAGTATAGCCGCAGACTTGTAGCCTCATGAACAACTGCGTATCCCGCGGAAAGTTTCGTGCGGGTCTTGCCAAATGGCGCCCACGCGAATCCGATTCGCGGTGAAGCTTGCCAGCTCCGCAATATCCGATCCCAATCGGAGCGAATGCCCAGTTCCACAAGTATGCTCGGCTTCCACCTCCACGAATCCTGCACATACGAGGCAACCTCCACATTGGAGTCGCTCAGTTCGCCTTTGCCCATGAAGAACACTCGCCGCGAGAGTGAGCCCCCCGGACCGTACTGTTCCAGTCCGGTGCGACTCGTGTTCTGCCAGAAAGTCAGCCGATCCAGATCGAGCCCCGCTTTGAGTTGGTGTGTGCCTTGCCATGTGAGCGCGGGCGCAATTCCGTTCAGCAGCCACTGATCGCGGCCGGCCTTGCGAGTCGCATCGATATACGCGTTTCCGGAGTTTCCATCCGGCGTGATGCGGAACATCTGATGGCCCTGCGGAATTTCGCGTCCATAGGTGCGATTGGCCGCATACCCAAACTCAATGAGCGATCCGCGCCCCAGATAGAATTGATCTTTGATATTGAAGAACCACTGATTGGAGCGCCGGTCTATCGTCGTCTCGCGCGGATTGAGAATGCCGAGGCCCGTGCGCGGCGCCGTCCATCCGTTAACTAACAATCCGGCATAGAGAATCTGGCGCGGGGTCAGGTTCACCTGCGAGTGCAGGTAGTTGCCGATTCGCCACGACGACATGCTATCGGCGCCGTTCGGGAGTTCCTCCAGCACCTGCTTGTCGTATTGCACGGTAATGCTGTCGGAAAACCAGGCGCGGCCTTTCCTGATCGGTCCAGAGAAATTGACGCGTGGACTCCAGTTGCCCAGGTAGAAGCCCTTGTGACTTTCGAAGCCCGGGAAAAAATTGGTGGCCGAATAGCGTATCTTGTCATCGCCCGGAGTCGTGCTGATTGAGATCGTGCCCGCCGCGCCTTTGCCAAACTGCGCCGGCAGGATGCCGTTGCCGATGTCGACGGCCTGGACGGCCTCGACGCCCATACGGCTCTCAAAACGTCCTGTGATTGGGTCGTTGATGTTGAATCCGTTCAACAGGAAAACGGTCTGCTCCTCCGTGCCGCCATTCAGATGCACGCCTCCGCGAACATCCTGCACGACGCCGGGCATGATGCGAAATGCATTTTTGAGCGTATTGGAGGCGGGGAACGGTACTGCGAGCATCTCGGCGGCGCTCATGCTCTGCTCCGGATTGACCTGCTCCAGACTGACGGTGGAGTGTGCAGCGCTGACGTCCACTGTTTCGAAAACTTCGCGCATTGGGCTGAGGATCAGATGGACCTCGTTCGGTCCTTCGGCGAGATGAAACACACGTTCCGGGAGTCGGAAATAACCATCGCGATCGACACCCAGGCGATAATCGCCTTCCTCGGAAAGGCGGATTGAAAACGCTCCTACGGGATCCGCGGTGCGGGTCACGGTCGTACCGTCCGGCTTCTTGACGCTGATGCGCGCCTGAGGCAACGGAGCGTTGTTGTCATTGGTGACGCGGCCTGTCAGGATTACCTGCGCCATCAGTCCGGAGCTGACAGCGGCAAATCCAACTACGAGACAGACAAACACAGCCACTCTTTACTTATTATCATCTTACGGATAGCGGGGGCATCCTGTGATTTGATGATTTTTCCTTGCTTACGCTTTCAGATTCCGTGAGATACGCGACAACAACACGGGAGCGCGGCCATAAAACAGCAACGACCCGAACAGCGCTGGAGTGGGTGATCGTAGCGACGGCGGATCCGCTTGTCGACCGCTGGTTTAATACGGACTACCCGCATTCACCTCGTTCTCATTGAGCAGCACCTTATTGTCGGAATTACGAGACTCCCCGGCACTTGTGCAGCGTACGCCAGCCTGATCCTTAAGCGGGCATTTGGCCTCGCAGATGCCACAGCCGATGCAGAGTTCAGCGTCTATGCGGGGCTGTTTCACGGTCACCCTATCGCCGCGGGCGTTGAGCACCTGCACCTCTTCGAACCAGATTGCCTTCTTGGGCGTGGGACAGTGCTCCTCGCATACAATACACGTCCGCGAGTAGGCGTAGGGCAGGCAGCGGTTGCGATCAAAGTAAGCCAGGCCGATGCGCACCTTTTGCTTCTCCGGTACCGGCATTTCTCGAATCGCGCCGGTCGGACAGACCTGCGTGCAGAGCGTGCACTCGTACTCGCAGTAGCCGATGTTCATCTTCATCACCGGCGACCAGAGAGCATCCAGGCCGCCCTCGAAAGTGGCTGGATGAATGGCATTGGTCGGGCAGACTTTCATGCACTCGCCGCAGCGCACACACTTGGCCAGAAAGTCGGCTTCGGCAAGGGACCCGGGCGGGCGGATGAGCGCGGCGCTGAAAGTTTTGCGGCCAGCCAGCGGATGAGTGTGCAGGAGGTACCCACTGCTCAGGCCAACCACTCCAGCGCCAAGCACCGCCCTTCTGCTCAGGTCCAGGCGCGCTGGTTTGGGAGGATTGACGAACCGGCGCAGCCAACGAAGAATTCCGATGCTCATGACCGCTTCGTCTCCTTGGGCACGGTGATAGAGAAATGGATCGCCTGTGACGGACAATCGGACTTGCAGTTCCAGCAGTAGAAACACTCAGATGGCTTCCAGCCGTCCTGGTTCTTCTCCGGACTCGCGCCGCCCTGGCAATCCACCAGGCAGAGACGGCAGTTGTTGCACTGTTCCTCGTTCTTTTTCAAGCGGATCAGCGGGTTCTTCCCCAGGATGCCAAGCAGCGCGCCGAGCGGGCAAATGTAACGGCACCAGAAACGCGCGCGGAAGAAATTCAGCCCGATCACCAGGAAGAACAGCAGTCCGATCAACTCGCCGCCCCAATAATAGGGCTGTTCGACCGCCAGGAAATGTTTGCGCAGCACGTCGTAAACAGGCTCGGTCACGCCGGTGAGGCGAACGCTGCCAACTCCGGGATTCAGATCGTAGATCACGGTGAACGCGCTAACGATCGCACGATTGAGGGCCGGATAGACGGCAGTGGCAAGCGAGCGGTACAGGAAAGAAAACGGATCCAGCCACCCGACTACGTTGACACCCAGGATGCCGGCGGCCAGGAAACCGGTGAGCAGATAGTATTTCACTTTCTGCCAGCGCGAGTATCCGCCCACTTCCAGTTTGGCCTTCGATTTTGTGCCGCGTAGGCTGGTCGTCAAGTTGTGCAGGGCGCCGAACGGACAGATCCAGCCGCAAAACCAGCGACCCATGAGAACGGTTACGACGACCGTGCCGAGCGAGAGCAGCATGGCGCGGAGCACAGTGTGCGAAGCCAGCCATGCGTTCAGCGTCACCAGCGGGTCGAGATCGAAGAACAGATCGACCGGACCATTGGTCTTGTTGATTGGATGATAGGCGGTTTGGAGGAAGAGCCAGAAAAACAGGATCAGAAACGCAGCCTGACAGACTCTTCGCAGCCAGACAACCCAGGAGGTTCTCTGTTTTGCCATCGCTATCTAGATTTCCAGGGTCTTCGGCGCCAGCGAAGCGTAGTTCAGAGTACCCAAACCGCGGGCTGCAGCCTGCGCCACGAACCCGATTTCCTCCGGCTTGTGGCCGAGAAGCGTCGCGCCGTAAGCGTCTACAGCGACTTGGTCGGTGCCGGCCAGGACGATGTCTTTACGCTTCACGTCGGCCAGATTCCCGCCGACCGGGCCGTTCGCGGCGAGAACGCGGACCGCGTCCAGCACGACCAGGTGGGGCCTTAGAAACCCGGCCAGGTCAGCGAGCGTATTATCCACATCCTGATGAAAGCGGTTCCGCGCTCCGCCGGCGACTCCCATTAGATTCTTCATGCCGAGCGTGCATTTGGAGAGGCTGTGGTGTTTAACAATGGCCACATTTATGAAGCGGTCGGACTCTACTACGTCCTGGTAAATCTCCCACTCCTTCAGTACCTTGCCACCCTTGATAGCCATCTTGCGGAACTTGCGCTGGTCAAGGAAGAACACCTCGGCGCCGGCCTTTTCCGCCGCCTGTTGGATCCCACTGCGTGCGAAGGTGCGCTGGGCTGCGTTGCAGGTGTTGTCGCTGACCCGCACTTTCTTAGCGCCAGCCTGATAGCACATCTCGATCACCGCCGCCAGAACGTCGGGATTGGTGTTGGCGGCCTGCTCGGGACTGCGGTCCCAACCGATATTGGGCTTCACCCACACGATGTTCCCTTTGGAGACGAAGCGCTGCATTCCGCCTAGACCTTCGATTGCTTTGCGGGTCAGACGGCGCGCCTCTTCGGCGATGCCATCCCGATCCGCCGGTGAAGACTTGTATTTGGATATGCACAGTGCCGGCGGAGCTGCCGCCAAACCAGTCGACAGGCTGGCGGCCGCTGCCATTTTGCAGAAGTGACGTCGATGAAGTTCAATCATAGTGTTTACTTTGAAATACTACCGAGAAACAATTTTAGGAACGGCGCCGGATCGGCCGGCGGGTTAATGAAGAGGACCGCGTAAGGGCCCTGGGCAAAGAAGAGAATCTCGCCCTCAAACTTGTTCGAACCACGATAGCCTCCGGGTACGATCTCGCTGGCAGGCGATACTTTCCCGGTTTTCTGGAAATGTTCGCGTAGCTTAGCCACTCTTTCCCCGGCTTCACGGCTCTCTCCGGCCTGGGAAATCAGCAGAGACGAATCCTTGCCGGCAAACTTGTAGGCAGCGGTTACCGCGGGCGCGAGGAATCCGTGACCGAGCGGATCTTTTCGAATGAACTTTTCGGATTTCGGAGACAGCCCCGCAGATGGGAACAAAGCCAGAATCGGTGGCAGAGCCTTGGATGCGCCAATCTTCGCCGAGATTGCCGTAGCCACTGCCTGCAGTTGAGTCGGTGTTTTTCCGTTTTCGCCAAAACCGGAGAGTTTCACATAGAAGCGGTCTTGCACGAAATTCAGCACACCCTCGCTTATGTAACCTTCGGCTCCAACCGGGATGTACTTGTACTCGGGTGACCGCTCCGCGGCGTAGACACCAAAGGCGTTGAGCGGGTTACCCATGTGGAAAATATCCACTGTGACCTCCTCGCCGCCGCCTTTGTATTCCTGGTGGACCATCGCCACCAGGTCGAAAAGATGAAAGCCCTCGGCCGCTCCGTCTATCAATTCAAATAGGTTTGAGGAGTAGAACTGAGATGGGCCTTCGGGTTTGAGCTTCACGCCGGAGTCCGGCAGCAAGCGTGCAAGATGCTCCCGGACGTCGGAAGGAATAGCTACAGCCTTCGGCTGTCCACCCTCCTCGGGTTGTTCCTGCGCGGACAGGACGAGGGATAGGGCCAGCAGAAGACAGGAGGTAAATACTGTGAATCGCATCGTTATCTCTATGCCAACGCGCTGAAGTGCTCGCGCGCTGCGGCAATTCGTTCCACCACCCGAATGCCGTTCGGGCAGGCGATCTCGCATTTTCCGCAATCCTGACACTGCACGCCTCCCAGTTGGTGCCTGGGAATCTCGCGCCAGGTACTCGCGGCCGTCAGCACATCGCCGAGTTGGTCATTGTAGTAATCCTTACAGCGCAGGATTGTCGAAACATCCACACCCGCGGGGCAAACTCGCTTGCACTCGTCGCACGCCATGCAGTTGGAGGAGCGGTTGGCCTGCGCGTAGCGGTAAAGCGCCCGGTCTTCGTGGGCGGTCAGAACTTCGGAGGCGGCCTTTTGATACGCGTCGAACATCTGGTACGAGCCGATCCCCTTGGTCACCGTGGTAATGGCCGGATTGCTGAGCAGTTTTTTCAGAAAGGCGGTTTCCAGCTCTTCACCCTTGATGCCGCGCATGGATTTCATAACCATTACGCCCACCTTTTTCTCGGTAGCGAGGCGCAACTCTTCGTCCATGGATTCCAGATTGGGTTGGTTCAAGGCGGGCATCACGATGCTGTACATCCCGCTCTTGATGCCGGCGGCGGTGGAGGCTTTCACATCTGAGTGACTGGTGAGCCCGGCGTAGCGGACCTTGCCTTGTTGCTTCCACTTTTCAAAAGTCTCGAGAATCTTTGGATCAGCGGCGGACTCAGCAGTGTGCCGGTTGAACATTATGAAATCAATGTAATCTGTGTTCAGAGCCTTCAGGTCATCGTCGATATTGCGAAAAGTGTCCTTTAGCGCGATGTACACCTTGTCGCGTTTTGTTTTCATCACATTACCGAGGGTCTTGATAGACTGCCCGCCCAGATAGTTGCTGGCTACGTGGACGAGATTCACACCCCGCTCGATGCCGTACTCGATAACGGCCTCGACCGAGACCAATCCGCCCAAGCTCACCACGGATATCTGGAGGTCGGTATTCGCCAGTTGGCGGTAGCGCATGCCAGACTGGTAGTTTAAGATCTTTTTGGGATCCGCTGGAGCTGCGTTTAGGGCAGCGCCTGCCGCCAGGCTCCCCATCAATCCGCCATGAAAGAAGCTTCTACGATTCATCTGGAAATTAACCCTCGCTATCGGTCAACCCGGCCTTAGTACTTGGAGTGCCCGATCTGATAATCTTAAGTGCTCAAGGTAAGTTTACAGAAGACGACAGAAATGGGAAGTATGAAGCGGCAACCAGAGTCGGTGTTACCGGTAACAATGAATCGTTAACGCGCTGGAAATAAAGGGAATCCTCTCGTGACAATGACGCCTTCGAGCTCCCAGCCTGAATCCGCCCCTAACCTGGAGGCGGCCATGCTGCAACTTGAGAGGATTCTAAAGAGCCACACATTCGCCGGTGCCGAAGCCATGCGCAGACTCCTGGAGTTTCTAGGACGCCGATCTTTGGACAAGCCCGGGCTCCAGATCAAAGAGTATGAAATCGCGACCGGGGTCCTGGAGCGAGCCGCCAACTTCGACCCCCGGCTGGATTCCTCAGTCCGTGTTGTTGCCGGCAGGTTAAGGGCTAAGTTAACCGCGTACTATCAACAAGAAGGACTTGCAGATCCAATCATAGTGGATTTGCCTCGGGGCGCCTACACGCTCCAATTTCAGAACCGACCCGCGCCCGCTCCTCTCGACCCAATCCTTCCTATCCTTCCTGTAGAGCGCCTATCTCGCCCTCGGCGCTGGGCGCTGTGGGGGGCGATCGCCGTGTCAGCAGCGTTAGTTGCCGCTGCGTTTGTGCTGGCCGGCCCACGGCCCAGATCGGTAGTGGAAAGTCCCGAACTCGAGGTGCTCTGGCACGAGTTTCTCCACGACGCGGCCGGCCCCTTGCTTGTTCACAGCAATCCCGAATTCGTCGGCACCCCAAGCACAGGGATGCGCTTATTCAACCCCAAGACGGATTCCCCCACCGAGATCCGCGACACGTACACAGGGGTCGGCGAGGTGATGGGGGTCTACCAGATCACCCGGATGTTCGCGTTGTTCGGCGAACCGGTGCGCGTCAAGCGCGGCCGGCTGCTAACGTGGGATGAAGCTCGGATAAGCGACGTGATCTTCCTCGGTTCGGCTCTGCAGAATCCGGCGTTGAAGGAAGTTCCCATCCTCAGGGAGTTCACGGTCCTGAGTCGGGACAATTCCCCCCATCCCGGGCACCCGGCGGTGGCCAACAACCGGCCATGGAAAGGCGAGGACCTATATTATTTCGCTTCCGCGTCTCCGCCGTACACGGAAGACTACGCCATCGTTGCTCTGCTCCCTGGGCTCGATCCGGCCCACCGCACCATGGTACTGGCGGGCACGACCACATTCGGCACTCAGGCGGCTGCGGAGTTCGTCTGCCGTCCGGACAAAGTGCGGGAGTTGTTCTCCCGGCTGGATCTGGCTCCCATCACGCGCGTACCGGCCTTTGAGGCACTAATCCACGTACGAATTAGCGGAGGCGTACCTGTCCAGACGCGATTGGTCGCCGTGCACCCACGCAAAGACTAAGGGCAAGGCATTCCCAGCCTGATTTGCATGTTCAGGCTCATTCCTCTCCTGAATTCTCGAGCGGGCAAAACGATCGCCAATTCGTCTGAAATTACCATCCGCGCCTTCGCCCCACTGCTCCGGAGTATGTCTTTTATCCAATCCAGTCGCTGCGGCACCATCACCCCGATCTGAGGCTGGCCGCTAAAGTTCATCTAGTAATTGACGATAGTTCCGTGTAGGCTGCCAGAAGGCAACGGCGGCCGGACCTCGCCATGTATCACACGCCGCACGCAGCGTCCAACACTAGTTCAGGAGGAGAGGATGCTGCGCAGGCGTTAGCCCACAGCCTATCGCTGTTGAACGCGACGCTCGAATGCACTCTCGACGGCATTCTAGTAACCGATGGCGCGGGCCGCGTGGTGAGCTTCAATAGCAGGTTTATTGAGTTGTGGCGGATTCCTCGAGAGCTTGCGGAGCAGCGGGACGAGCAGGCATTGTTGAGCTTTGTCCTTGGGCAACTGGAATTTCCCGAAGTGTTCCTTGCCGGCGTGAACCGGCTGTACTCAAACCCGGAGCAGGAAGGCTTCGAAGTCCTTGAGTTGAAGGACGGCCGGGCGTTCGAACGGCACTCGCTGCCCCAATCGATCGGTCCGTCGGTGGTGGGACGCATCTGGAGTTTCCGGGATATCACGGCCCAAAGGCGGGCCGAAGCTGCAATGCGCCAGAGCGAAAACATGTTTCGTTCGCTGGTGGTGACCCAGGGAGAAGGCGTTGGAATCGTAGACGAGCAGGAGCGTTTCACTTTCGCGAATCCGGCGGCAGAGGAGGTCTTTGGGGTCGCACTAGGCGATCTGGTGGGCCGCAGTCTCCGCGAATTTCTCGACGAGGAGCAGTTTGCCCTTGTCGTCGAACAGACCGGCCAAAGGCGCAGTGGAGAGAAGGACTCCTATGAGGTCGCGATCTCGCGTCCCGACGGAGAGGCGCGCGACCTTTTGGTCACTGCGACTCCGCAGACCGCAGAGAACGGCGAATACATCGGAGCCGTCGGCATTTTCCGGGACATCACGCAGCGCAAGCGCTCGGAGCAAGCACTGGCAAAGTATGCGCGCGACTTGGAGATCGCCAGGGAGGTTCAGGAACGGAACGCGACTGAACTTGAGCGGATGGTCTGCGAGTTGGCTGTCGCAAAAGAGCGCGCAGAGGCCGCCACCAGGGCTAAGAGCGATTTCCTGGCGGCCATGAGCCACGAGATCCGCACACCCATGAACGGCGTGATTGGGATGACCGGCCTGCTGCTCGGTACCAGTCTAACGCCGGAGCAGCGTTCCTACTCCGAGGCCATCCGGATCTCGGGCGATGCGCTCCTGGTCATCGTCAACGACATCCTGGATTTCTCAAAAATCGAGTCGAGGACGTATGAGGTGGAGAAGTCCGTCTTCGATCTGCGATCGACCGTGGAATCGGTCATGGATCTGCTCGCACCGAAGGCGCGCCAGCATGGGTTGGAACTGGAACTGCGCTACGGCTCAAACGCGCCGGCGTATGCTACCGGCGATCCCGGACGGGTGCGCCAAGTGATCCTGAATCTGCTCGGGAACGCCCTGAAATTTACGGAACGCGGGCACGTCATGGTGGAGGTGGAAGCACTTCAAGAGGGTGGCAAAGCCGCAGGCGCACGAATCTCGGTCCACGACACCGGCATTGGCATTCCACACGACAAGCTGATGTCCATTTTCGAGCGGTTCAACCAGGCCGATTACTCTACAACCCGAAGACACGGCGGCACCGGTCTCGGACTGGCCATCGCCAAGCAGTTGGTGGAGTTAATGGACGGCCAGATGAGCGTACAGAGCCGTCATGGAGTGGGATCCACGTTCTCCTTCACGCTGCCGGCCGCGCCGGCCCACTCCGCTCCTTCAATTCCAACTGGCGTCACCGGCAGGCAGCGTTCTGCCGCGGGGCCGCTCAGTCCGGCTCTCTTTGGGCGCCGAATTCTGGTTGTCGAGGACAATGCGGTCAATCAGCGAGTTGCCACGCGCCTGCTCGAAAATTTCGGATGCGTGACGGATCTGGCGGGAAACGGCCACGAAGCCATCCAGATGTCGGCGGCGGCGCACTACGACTTAATCCTGATGGACTGCCAGATGCCCGAGATGGATGGATTTGAGGCCACGCGCCGAATCCGTGCGCGGGTAGACAGCAACGGCACTCCGATTGTTGCTATGACGGCCTATACTCTGGAAGAAGACCAGGAGCGCTGCCGCCGCGCTGGAATGAACGGGCACATCAGCAAGCCGATCGAGGTCGACGTGCTGCGGCGAACTTTGCTGCGTTGGCTCGAAGCGGTTCCGGATTGCGGCGCGGAGCACTTCCGGTAGGGCGCGAGCAGGCCGGGGTTCAGCCTGTTGACACAACCGCACAGCCGCGGCTAAAGTGATTCAGTAATCGTTCGCACGAACATATGCAGATGTTTCCCTGCCGCATCCCCTCCGAATTCCACGTTCAATCGCCACGTTTACTATACAGGTTTACTTTTAATGACAAGCAAGTATGAACTCTTCGACCGTAGCCGCCTGCTCGTGAAGCCGCTGGCAGAACGTCAACACGATCTGCATCTCGACTTCTGGCTGGCGCCCGAAGACGCTCCGATCGCCTTTGAGCATCCCGACCTGCCCGTCTTGGCAGAGCGCCTGATAGCCGCGAAGAAGTGCGGCGCCGCCCGCATCCTTATGATGGGCGCGCACGTCATGAAGGCCGGCGCCAACCGCGTCGTTATCGACCTGATGGAGCGCGGCTTGATCAGCCACGTCGCGCTGAACGGCGCCGGAGCGATTCACGATTTTGAACTGGCGCGCATCGGCGCCACTACCGAAAGCGTGGCACGTTACATCCGCTCCGGAGAATTCGGACTATGGAAGGAGACGGGCGAGCTGAACGACTGGATCGCCGAAGCCGCCGATCTGTCGCTCGGGCTGGGCGAGAACCTCGGACGGCGCCTGTTGGCCAGCGGCTTTCCGAATCTGAGCCACAGCATCCTCGCCGCCGGCTACCGCCTCTCGATTCCCGTGACCGTCCACGTGGGCATCGGCTACGACATCATACACGAGCATCCCAACTGCGACGGCGCAAAACTCGGCGAGGCCAGCTATACGGATTTCCTGATCTTCGCGCGCACGGTCGAAAGTCTGGAGCACGGCGTCATGCTGAACTTCGGCTCGGCCATCATGGGTCCGGAGGTCTACCTGAAGGCGCTCTCGATGGCGCGCAACGTGGCCGGCCAGCAGAACCGCTCGATCCGCGAATTCTGCACTGCGGTCTTCGACCTCGTGCCCATCCGTGGCGGGATACACACCGAACTCGACAAGAGCGATCCCGGTTACTATTTCCGGCCGCATAAAACAATTCTGGTGCGCACCGTGGCCGACGGCGGCGAGAGCTATTACGTTTGCGGCGATCATCGCGCGACCCTACCGGCATTGCGCCGCGCCATCCTGGAGCATCCATGACAACGCGGGAGATCGTCGCCGCGCTCCCGTCTCTGCGCGCGCTTGTCGTGGGCGATATCTGCCTCGACCGCTGGTGCGGCTACGATCCCGCTCTTGCCGACACTTCGCGCGAGACCGGGCTCGACCGGATCGCCGTCACCTCGGTCGAATGCACGCCCGGTGGGGGCGGCACCGTCGCCAATAACCTCGCCGCGTTTGGACTTCCGCGCATCGCGGTGTTGGGAGTCGCCGGCGCGGATGGCCACGGCGTCGAGCTAGCAGGTGCTTTGGAAGCGCGCGGCATCGATGCGAGCGGGTTGCTGCGTTGCTCCAACGTGCTGACTTTCACCTACACCAAGCTGATCAACGCGGCGACGGGAGCCGAGGACCAGCCGCGCGTCGACTACATCCATCCGTTCGCGCTCTCCGGAGAGATCGAAGGACAGCTCATCGCACGCCTGCGCCAGATTCATGCGGAGTTTGATGTGATTTTCATCGCGGACCAGGCCGAGACATCATCCGGCGGCGTCGTCACCGCAGCCCTCCGCGAGGAGATCTCACGGATCGGCCATGAGCATCCCGAAAAACTACTCTGGGCCGATTCGCGTCTGCGCTGCGAACTGTTCCGCCATGTGAGCGTCAAAGTGAATCGCGCCGAAGCCACCGAAGCCGGCCTGCGCGCGTTCGGCGCGGCGGATTGCGAGCGTCTTCGCGCCCACATTGGGGCGCCGCTCCTGTATGTCACCGGCGGCGCGGACGGTGTGGACGTGTTCGGCCCGGAACGAGTCTTGCACGTACCCACGCGCCGGATTGAGCACCCGGTCGACATCTGCGGAGCCGGCGACAGCTTCTCGGCGGGCGCCGCCTGTGCGCTCGCGCTCGGCGCCGATCCGTGCGAAGCCGCGCAATTCGGCAACCTCACCGCCTCGATCACAGTGATGAAGCGCGGCACCGGCTCCGCCAGCCGACGGAACTCCTCGAAGCCGCCGACCGCGAGAATCCGCACGCCGCAAACTGAAAACTTCTCGAAACCAGCAGATGCGCAGTTGGAGTTCACGCGCGGTGCGGACGGAGAGGTGGACGGACCTATACTGGCACCAGAATGGCCGCGACATGAAGGCGCCGCGGCTCCCATGATGGGAGCTTTCAGCTATTGCTGATACCAGTAGGCAACGGTGGCGTACTCCGAGTCGGCACGCTCGTTACCGTGACCGCGTTCGATGGTCACCCGGATGGAACGGGTGAACGGGAGCGGGTCCGGCTCGTGAAAGCGGTAGACCGTGTACTTGCCTGCCTGCCAGTGGGGGCGATCGGCGATTTTCTCGAGGTAGGAGATACCGTGGTACGGAGTGCTGTACTCGCGCCGGAAGCCGTACGCTCCGCCAAAGTAGTCCTCAGTGCCGGTGCCCTGAATGGGCCGCTTCACGTCGCCGTCGATGATGATCGTCTCGTCGCCTTCCCACCAACTGTTCCCGGGCGTATCGACGCTCAGGACGATTCCAGCAAGGTGCCCACGCCCCTTGCTTTCTAGAATCAGGTGCGGCTCGCGCGGCGCATTGGCCGGGTCTTTGGCGATTTCACTGCGACGGTAGACGGCGTGAAAACGCAACGGGCTTGGGGCGGCGGGCCACTGCTGATAGTCGACATGGTAATAGAGGTTGCTGATGGCCTCGCGGGAACCGTTCTCGATCACGATACGGGCGCCTTTGGCGAAGGGCATGGGGAAGTAGCAGTTGAACCCGGCCACGTTGGGGTTCTTCAGATTGTGGTTCAACTCGGGGCGCGCCACGACGGACAGGAAGGCGGAGTTGATCTGCCGGACCGCGCCGTGGCCGAGAGCGAAGAAATCACCGAACGGGACGTCTACCGCAGCGCTCGCTGCACCGTCCCAATACATCTTGAGACGGGTGGTCTTCAGGTAATTGGGCTCGAGAGTCGCGATGGTGAACCAGAGATGGACGATTCGTCCAGCGCCGGGGATCTCGGCCACCGTATGCGAGGCCTTGCCGGCTAACGAAACGAAGTCGTGGTTCCCGCCGGTGGTGTCGTAACTGGAGGCGCGCCGGGGGATGAAGTCCTGCGGCTGATCGATCACGGCGGCCGGCGCTCCGAGCGACACGGCCACGCATAGTGTTGCGAGAGCAAACTGGATACGCATGGTGGCGAAATTATCAGCCCACATTATGTCACATCGGTTTCTGTATCAATATGCGGGGCGATCAAGACGCTGTCACAAAGCCGGGAATTCTGAAAACGCATGGGTACAGCTTCGCGCGTGGAACAAGCGATCCCCCCAGCGAGGCTACGAGGCCGCGCATATCCAGAGGGCGCCGGAGAGCAACGCTGAGCAACAAAGCGCTGGACGTCAACCAGTCAACACTTCCGAACCGCGGTCAGTTCGACAGCCGGGCGCTACTCAACCAGGCAGTGTGAGTTAGCAGACACTACCCACCCAGACACTTCTCACCCTTGACAAGCATTATTCCATCCGCGAACATGGAATCGTCTCCATGGAGACCGGCGCATCGGAAACTTGGGCTGAGGTGATGGGGGACTATGAACCCTGATCCACATGTCGATGAAGAGGATCTCGAGGCGTACGCATTGGGCCGGCTAAGTACCGAGGCCAGAAGCTCAATCGAGAGCCACCTGTCTGGCTGCGAGCACTGCACGTCCAAACTTTCTGAGTTGAAGAGATTCGTCGAACTATTCCGGGCCGCTATACCCCAGCCGAGTCCCGAAGACAAACGCTAGCCCTTCAGCCTTGCGTTCCATCCAGAAGCTGCTTAGCGACGGACTTGATCTCGCGGAACTTCGTTTCGGTAATTCGCATCTGCATGCAAATCTCCTGTAAAGACTGCCCCTCGCCATAGTATCGGATCAGGATCTCCCTCCAAACAGGAGGGAGCGAGAGAATCCCCGCTGTCATCGCTGTGACCTTATCGTCTTGCGCCTCGTTGTTGGATCGGCCGGAGAACGGTGCGTCCGGAGCCGGAGAGATTTGTGTAGGAGTGATTGGCATGGACGTGGTTCTGTGTCGAAAAATGGTCTGTAGCTTCGTGTTTGCTGCCTGTTTATGCACGAGCTCTCTACGTCAGCTCGACGGATATTTGAGATCCGCCAACTGGCATTTCGCCGCGGCGCATGACTGCTTTCTGGTTGTACATTTCCGTGTCCGCACGCCTCAGGACATCCATCTCCGATTCGCCCGGCTGCCACTCGGCCGCACCGATGGCAGCGGCTATCGGGACCTTAATCCGATGGCCGTCGGCTTCCACCTCATAGTCCCCGAAAACCCATTCAGGAATCGTTCGAATCCGGCTTGTGGCTTGAATGAGGCTGCAGTCGAGAATGACGATAAACTCATCGCCGCCCCATCGACCGACCGTCTCCGTGGCACGAAAGCGCGCACGCAGTTCTGTCGCGAATTGCTTCAGCAGTCTGTCTCCAGCGAGATGGCCGTAGGTATCATTGATGGTCTTGAAATTGTTTAGATCGAATATGATCACGCAAAAAGGAGTGGCTTCTCGCACCAGGAGACCGAGCCGCTGTTCCACACGCCTGCGATTCGCAAGCCCTGTCAGTTGGTCCATCGAGGCCAGTTGTTCTGTTTCCTCCAGCCGGACTCGATAGTCTGCCAGGTCCGCGCGCAATTTCTCGAGTGAATCTTGACTGTCCTCCGACATTTTCTGGACACAGGTCCTGAGTTCAGCGGTATTCGAGAGTAGCGCTTTGCGGATCTCCGTCAGATCATCCAGTTCCGCGGCGGCCTGCAGACTCGTGCTGATGCGTGTGAACCGTCCGGCGTACCGTTCATCCTGTTCGCTGATTGCTCGCGCCGAATTGGCGACGAGTTTCATGATGTCTTTAACTTCCTGCGCCTTGCGCTCGAAGTAGGCCGAAGCCACATCGCCCCAGTGCTGCAGTCCTTGCCTTACTGCGTGCTCGGATTCCTTAAGCTGTGCCAGGGTTACGCTGTCGTCCAGTTGCCCTGACAGTCGGGCCAGATGCTCGGTCAGGCGTTCCCCGACTTCCGGACAAGCCTTTTCTCCGAACTCGATCACGGCTTGCAGCGCCGAGCGATTAGACTCGAGAGCCGCCCGGAGCAACAACTCCCGGTCTTCTTCTATGTGTTTCAGCAGTGAAATCATGATTCCCTCAACTACCCCCTTACTTTGGGTCAGCGGTTCAACAGACGATGAATGTAGGCCAGAATCTCGGCAACGGCTTTGTAGAACTCCGGCGGAATCTCCTGTCCGACTTCGACAGCTTTATACAACCCCTGGGCGAGCGGCGGATTCTCGACAATCGGAATCTGGTGCTCGGTCGCCATCTTTCGTATGCGCAGCGCGAGATAGTTCTTCCCCTTCGCTACCACGACCGGTGTACACATCTCGTCGTGCTTGTAACGAATCGCCACAGCGAAGTGGGTTGGGTTCACGATTACGGCCGTAGCCGTCGGCACTTTGCTCATCATGCCGCGGCGCAGAAGATCGCGCCGAAGTCTGCGAATGCGCATCTTGATCGCAGGATCGCCTTCCGACTCCTTGAACTCTTCTTTGATTTCCTGCTTGGACATTCGCAGGGTCTTCATGAACTTCTTTTTCTGCCGGACCAGATCGATGCACCCAAACAAAAGCAGTATCGCGCCACCCTTCCACAGCAGTTGACCGATGGTGGCGCCGACTTTCTGAATGCCGACCGGCAGTCCAGAGAGCGGCATGCTTAGAAAAGCCGCCATATCCTTGCCGACGATCCAGTACACAGCGGCCGAGAAGAAGAACAGCATGAAGATCGCCTGCACGAGCGCGGGAAGGCTCTGGGCGGGCAGTTCGCGGAACTTTTTCAGTGGACTAAACTTGTCGGCGCTGGGGGCGAGCTTTTTAAGGCTCACTCCGAATCCGGTGGTTGCAAGTTGCATCCCCAAGGTGACTAGAACCATGCAGGAGCCTGCGATCCCGAGTGGCACAAAGAGCCGCGTAACCGTCTGCCACGACAGTTGCACGACATCAGCCGGGTCGAGCGTTGGCGCCAGAGCGTGTTCGAGCAGATAGCGCGATACTCGTTTCAACTCCGCGAACCAGGCCGCCCCGCACCAAGTGAAGATCGCAACGAACGTGAGAAACTGAAGGGCTCCAACAAACTCACGTGAGTTGGGAAACTGCCCTTCTTCCCGGGCTTTTTGCTGCCGTCGCGGTGTCGGTTTTTCAGTTTTTCCGGAACTGTCTGCCATGGTTCAAAGCGCCAGTAACTTGTGCAGCATGCCCGTGGTTATGGCCGCTGATTCGGTAAAAAGTTTTGGGTAGAGTCGCACTATCCAGGCGAGCATTGCCAGCGAAACCAGCATCTTGACGGGGAAGGACAGCGTGATCAGTTGGAGTTGAGCATTCAAACGCCCGAGAATAGCGAGGACTAAATCTACGATTGCGAGAAGCGCAACTATGGGCAGGACTAGTCGCAGGCCCATGCTGAAAATGTTTGAAGCCAGGGCGATGATGACTTCGGCGGTCGACCGGTGCAATTCGAATGCTCCCGGAGGATAGACCTCGAAGCTCCGGGCAAAGATCGCTATGATCTGCCGATCGAGGCCGATCACGAAGAACAGGAATCCGGCGAGCGTCTGTGCGATCTGGACGAGGACAGTCGAATCGGCTTCCGTGTTTGGGTCGAAGAAAGTGGCGAACCCGTAACCAGCCTGCAAGCTCACAATCTGCGCCCCCATCAGAAAGCTCTCTGTTACCACGGCGACCGTCAATCCAATCAGGATGCCGAGCGCAGCGTCTGCAAGCAGCCATCCAATCAGACGACCGGCCGAAGGCTCATCGACCACTGTACGGGACCATGCCGGGAACAACGTGAATGTACAGCAGAGCGAGAAGACAGCCCGAATGAGGGACGGTCCGGCCTTGATGCCCGGAATCGGCACGAAGATAAAAATGCCGGAGACGCGGGCCAGCGCGAGCGAAAATCCGTAGATGAGCGAGAGCGGGATCATTGCTCAGCGGATGTACTGGTGAAAATCTCCGAGGATGGAAATGGTGTATGTCATCATCCTTTTCAACATCCAGGGCATTAGGAACAGAATTCCGGCCAGGAAGGCCGCCAGGCGCGGTATGGTACTAACCGAACTGTCCTGAAGCGAAGTCGCAATTTGTACGAGATTGATAATAATTCCAACTGCGAACGCGATCAGCAGGATCGGCGCTCCCAGCCAGAATGACGCCAGCAGGCACTGGCTGATGAGTTGGCTTACATTCTCCGGTGTCATGTCTGCGGCTCCGGCTGTGACGGCTTCGCGGACTGATCGAACCCCGTGGTCCAACTTTCTGTTTGCAGCTCCGAACCAGCCGCGAGTCCGGGGTCGGCAACGCGAAATTTTAAGGTGCGCGCCAAGCTGACGGTAAGAGCGAAGCCGAGGCTCACCGGAAGCAGCGCGATCAGGCTCCAGATCAAGAGCATCAGTCCGAGTCCGAGAAGTTGAACGGCAGTATAGATCGACATGAACAGGTTGCCCTTTCTAGTAGAACGACTTCATGAGGGAGCTGACCACCAGATTCCAGCCGTCCACCAACACGAAAATTAGAATCTTGAAGGGAGCTGAAAGCATGACCGGCGGCAACTGGACCATTCCGACCGAAAGCGTCACCGACGCGACGACTATATCGATGACCAGAAACGGCAAGAAAAGGACGGCGCCGATCTGAAAGGCAGTTTTCAATTCCGAGAGAATGTAGGCCGGGATGAGCACTTGCAGGCCGAGGTCGGCAGGCGTCCGCGGTGCGGGAGCTTTGGAGATTTCGACGAAAAGCCTGACATCCTTCTCGCGGACATAGCGGCTCAGAAATGTCTTTAACGGCTTCGAACCCTCATCGAACGCCTGGCCCGCGCTGAGTTGCCCGGCTTCCATTGGAACCCAGGCTTTCTGATACATGTCCATGGCGACAGGTTGGAACACGACCATAGCCAGAAACAGAGCCAGCCCGACCAGAACCTGATTGGAAGGCGTGGACTGGGTTCCTAACGCTTGCCGAAGAAAATGCAGTACTACGACGATTCTGAGAAACGGCGTGATCGTCATCAGTACAGCCGGCAGCAGCGTTAACAGAGTCAAACTGGCCGCAACCTGCAAGGGAAGACTCAGGGAGGAGCTTGTACTCGTGATACCGAACGGTGGCGCGGTCTTCGGAGCCGTCTGAGCCACACAAACGGTCATCAAGAAGAGAACCAGGAGCAAAGAGAATCGTTTCACGCCAGACCTCGCGTGGGCTCCGTTGGTGCGGAATGCACCCATTGCTCGAAGCTCGCCAATTCCGACCGATCGAGCAGATTACATCCGGATGGAGATATCCCTACCACGAGCACTCGATCCGCGAAGCGAACGAGGTGGATCGAGTGGCTGGGAGAGAGCGCAACCCGATCCATTACCTCGACAGTCCTGCGGCCGCGCGGGCGCGCGGGCATCCGGAAGCGTGCAACGCCATTCTTTCTCAAGAACCAAAGGCAGGCTCCGAAGAAAGCAAGTACTGCAAGAACGATCAGTATCTGTTCCAAATCTCTCTCGCCGCTTCTAACGCGGCCCTCCCCACTTCGCGATCCGTACCCGGACCGCCTCGCCGGCCACGATTACTTCTCCGTGTCCAAGCAGCGTTCCATTGGCGAAAATCTCCAGGCGCTCGCCGACCGCCCGGTTCATGCGAAGAATGGAGCCAGGCGCCAGTTCCGCCAACCTGCGGATGGAAACGGACCTACGGCCGAGTCGCACATCGACAGCGACTGGAACGTCCCCATAGCGCTCGACCGATTCTTGCCGATCAGAATTGGGTTGCATTTTGCGCCTAACGCTTCAGGTTGACCGTCTCTTGGGTCATCTCGTCCATCGTAGTAATCACCTTCGAATTTGCTTGATATCCACGCTGGTACACGATCAGATTCGTGAACTCCCGTGCGATATCGACCGTGGAAGATTCCAGAGATCCACCGAGCACTTTGCCGCGCCCGCCGCTTTGCGGTTCGCCCACCACGGGGGCGGACGTGCCAGCGCCAGCGGCAAAATTGTTCTCTCCGATTGCCACCAGCGACTCTGCGTTGCGGAATGTCGCAAGGGCAAGTTGACCGATCACGCTCGTCGTGCCGTTCGAGTAGGACGCTACGATCTTCCCGCCATCCGCAACTCCGACCTTAAGCATCGTGGCGACCGCACCGCCGTCCTGGGCGTTGCCGGAAACCGCTGAAGCAGACGCATACTGGGTGATTCTTCCGCTCGTGCCGTTGAGCGTTTCAAACGTGAGATCCTGATCTCCGGCTCCGTTTGCGAAGCCTTTTATCGAGATTTTCGGTGGGGCTGTCGTCGAAGCATCAAGTTTGCCGTTCGAGTCAAACGTGAGACTTCCCGTAACCGGCGTGAATGCAGCCTTCAGGTCGGCATCCGGAACCGTTATCGAGTAATCCCACTTGTTGGCGTCTGCCTTCGTATAGGTAACGGTCACAGTGTGAGGCGCCCCGAGCGAGTCGTAAACCTCAATCGACGACGAGAAAGAGTCACCCTTCGCGGCGCCAGCCGCCAGATTCATATCGAACGAGAACTTGCTGGTGGGCTTCGCCGGCAGTACCGCGCCCGCTGACAGCACCACGTTTCCGACAGGCCCGCCAGTGTTCAGAACACCGTTCTGCGCGGTCCAGCCCTGTACTCGCTGTCCGCTTGCAGTGAGCAGGTTTCCGTTTGGGTCCAGTTGGAAATTGCCCGCCCGTGTGTACACCTGATTCCCATTCGCCTCGCGCGCGATGAAGAACCCGTCACCCTGGATCGCTGCATCCAGTGGCCCGGAGGTAGTCTGCGTTGCGCCTTGCGTGAACTGCCGCAGCGCTTGCACTGCGCCGACGCCCATTCCGACGGGGGCGGCGGTTCCCTGGGATGCGCTGACCAGGTCGTGAAACGAAGCGGTGCTGGACTTGTATCCGGTTGTGTTCAAGTTGGCGAGATTGTTGCCCACGATATCGACGGCCGCTGATTGGGCGGCCAAGGCGGAGAGCGCTGTTGTGAAATTTGGCATGATATTTGTCCTCTGTGTGGTTATGACTGCCCGGCCGGGTTTGCATCGAGCTCTGTCTGTGCTGGAGCCTTCAATGCTGTCTCGAGATCCTGGCGGATGCCGATTACTTGCTCGAGCTGACTGAATTGCGTCAATTGCGTGAGAAATTGCACGCCGTCAGTCGGCTGCAGCGGATTTTGGTTCTTGATCTGCGCGACAAGCAACTGAAGAAAGGCTTCCTTGTTCGCGAGAGAGTCGGTTTGTGCGTTGCTCTTCACCTGGGAATCAGGCGGGAGCGCCCCTGTTGTCGTGGCTGATGCGGTTGAATTGATCATCGTGTCTGCCTTTGTCCTTGCTTCAGTGCTTTGAGCGCGCCCGCAAATTCAATTTCCAAGTCCGCGGTTTCACGCTGCTCACGGCCCTGCTGTCCCCTCTTTTGTCCTTGGCTCTCCTGGTCGCCGGAGGAGCCTTGCTTTGAGTTGCTCTCTTGCCCAGCGCCCTGGAACTCGGAACGGCCTGTGGCGGAAGTAGCTTCCGGCGTGACGATATGAGCCTGAACGCCGGACTTACTCAATCGGCTGGAGAGGTCTTCCAAGCCGTCTCTAAGTGTTTGTGCTACGGCTGCGTCTTCTGTGCGAACACTTACCTTCAACTGCCCGCCGCGTTCCATCATGCGAATCTCGGCGGAGGAGTCGTTCTGACCCGCAATTCGAATCGAGATGTCCAGCGGACGTTTCACCTGTTGCGGTTCGGCGGCAAGCGGCTCCACTCGGGCGGGTGCGTCCGTTAAAACTGCCCGATCCACCGGCCGGTGCGCCGCCGGCTCACTCGCCGGTTGATTGTTCGCAACGACAACCGTCTCTCGAGCCGGGGTCGTCTTCGGGGCGAGCGTTGGCTCCGTTTGCTCAGGCTCCTCGTTCGCTCTGCGCGTGAGCTGGACTGATCTTACTCGCGGCGATGGCACTGTCTCGCCCGTTTGTGCATTTTCTTGTGAAGGGCCGACTGTCTCCGCCGCCGGTTTTGCGCTGGCATCCAGAGACGCGTTCCGCGCTGACGTGACCGTATTCAGAGCGCTTCGAGAGTTCTGAAGCGGTTCGCCTACGTTGTGCAGGAGTTCGATATCAGATTGCTTCGTGCCAGGTTCGCCTTCGACGGTCGCAACAAAAGAGAGTACGCCCGGCGCGGGCTCGAGTGCTTTCGGCCCGGCGGGATCCCAGCGCAGCGTCTCAACAGGAGCGGGCCCGATGCTTTCAGAATTGGTTGGAATTGCCGCACTAGAGTTAGGAACAGCGAACTCGCGAAGGATTGGTTTCAGCGGGCCGGATGTTACAGGAATATACGATGTCGCCCACTGGCTTTGGCCGGTCTTGGGTTCAAGCTGATCTTTCGACTCAACCACGATGTCCGTAGTGTGCTCGTCCGCACGCGCCGGAAGAGACGTCGGCCGGAACATCTCCGTGGGTGCGGCTTGCGGTTGGGCAGCTTGCTGTGTGGCCGCGGACTCGATCGGCAGTCCCAAGTCATGTTCAGGCAGAGAACGTACTACAGCAGTCTGGCCTAGATCAGGAATGGTTTGCGGAGTTGCGTTGGCCGGCTCCTCTGAGCCGCGATCCGACCCGCAGGTCGCAATTGGCTGGAGCAAGGGATCCGGAGCGGTCCAAGGAAACCGCCTTTCGTAAACCACGGAATTATCCTCGCAATGCACTAGTCCGGTGTTGGCACTCGCAATTGGCATCCGGCTCCACTCGAGTGGTTTCGGTCCGGCGGAATCCAGGCTCAGCGTCTCAACAGGAGTGGTCCCGGTGTTTTCAGAATTGGCTGATCTTGCCACGCTAGGGTCAACAACGGCGAACTCGCGAAGGATCTGTTTCAGCGGGCCGGATGTCACAGGAATGCAAGATGGCACCCATTGACCTTGCCCGGTTTTGGATTCAAGCTGACCTTCCAACGCAATCGCGATGTTCGTAGTGTTCTCGTCCGCCCCCGCCGGGAGAGACACCGGCCAGATCCTCTCCGCAGATGCGGCCTGCGGTTGGACAGCTTTCCGGTTGGCCGCGAGCTCGAACGGCAGTCCCAGGCCCTGTTCAGGCGAAGACTTTACTAGTGGCGTGCGGCTTAGATGATCGGTGGTTGGCGGAGTTGCGTTGGGCTGCTCCTCTGAGCCGCGACCCGCCCCCCAGGTCGCGTTTGGCCGGGCCAAGAGACCCGGCGCAGCCCAAACGGACCGCTCCCCGTAAACCACAGAATTATCGTCACAGTACACTAGTCCGGTGTTGGCACTCTCAATTGGCATCCGGCCCCACTCGAGTGGGGCCGGCCCGGTGAGATCCCGAAGAACGATCCCGGCAACCTCTTGGCTCACCGACTCAACGGGAGTGGGCTCGCTGTTTTCAGAACTGGCTGGAATTGCGGTGCCGGTGGTAAGTTCGGCGAACGTGCGAAGGATTTGTTTCAGCGGGCCGGGTGTCACGGAAAAGCTAATTGGCGCCCACTGACCTTGTTGGGTCTTGGTTTCTAGCTGACTTTCCGGTTCAACTGGGGCATCGGAAGTCTTCTCGTCTGCGCCCGCTGAGAGATACACAGACCGGAACTTCTCTGCGGCCAAGGTCTGCGATGAACCGTCTTGTTGGTTGACCGCGAACTCGAGCGACAGTCCCAGGCCCTGCTCCGGCGAAGAGTTTACTAGTCCGGTGTTGGCACTCGCAATTGGCATTCGACGCCTTTTATGCAGTTGCGTGGCCAAATGCTCTTTGAGTCCAAAAGCTCCGGTTTATTGGGGCCTGGAGGCAGTCGGGCGACGAGACTCCGACGAATGGCGTCTTAACTTCGACGGCGAAGCAAACCCGTCCTACTCACTTCCATCGTGAGAATCCGCCGGATTTCTAGCAAGGCGAGCATTTTTTGTATTTGGCACTCCTCGTGCATGAGGCTGGCCTATCATGGATCCTCTCACGACTGCGGCGGCTGGCGGTTTGCGAGCGCGCATACAGACTCTCGACATGCTCGCAAACAATCTGGCCAATGCTACAACGGCCGGCTTCAAGCTGGATCGCGAGTTCTATGGTGTGTTTCGCGGGGAACAGAGCGGAGATGCGACTGGCGATGACAGCATGTCGACTCTCCCTGTCATCGAGCGTCCGTGGATCGACTTCTCACAAGGACTATTGCAGGATACCGGTAATCCGCTGAATGTGGCGCTGAACGGCAAAGGCTTATTCAGCGTCAACGGACCGTCTGGTCCCCTTTACACCAGAAACGGGTCGTTCCGGTTGGACAATCAGGGCACGCTGGTCACCACGGAGGGTTACCCGGCCAGAGCAGTAGGGGGCGCTGTGATTCGAGCTCAAAATAACGGGCCGATCGAGATCGACCGCAGCGGCGCCGTTCGTGAACGTGGACAACTTCTAGGGCAGTTGGAGGTTGTCGAATGCAAGGACGAGAGCAAGCTATCCAAGCAAGGCGCCAGCTATTTCCGGAGCTCGGACAGCAGCGTGATTTCACAGGCTACAAATATTGATATGCAGCAGGGCAAGCTTGAGTCTTCCAACGTCTCGAGCGCCGAATCGGCTGCGCGCCTGGTAGGGGTGATGCGGCATTTCGAGATGCTTCAAAAGGCAGTTACGCTCGCGGGCGACATGAATCGCAAGGCAGTCGAGGAAATTGCGAAGATTGGCGCCTAACAAGGAGGAGTGAAATGATCAGAGCTTTGTACAGTGCAGCCAGTGGGATGACGGCGCAGCAGTTAAACGTCGACAATATCGCCCACAATCTGGCGAACGCAAACACGGCGGGATACAAGATGCGCCGTGCGCAGTTTCAGGATCTTATGTACCAGAATCTGGTGCAGCCGGGTGCGTCCGCCGGCCAGCAAACAGTAGTGCCGACCGGGCTACAGATCGGACTCGGTACGCGAGCGGCCTCCAACGAAATCGTATTCACTCAAGGTAACTTCGCGTCCACGGGAAACCAATTCGACGTCGTGATTCAAGGACGCGGCTTTTTTCAGATCCGGCGTCCCTCCGGTGACCTTGCCTATACGCGCAGCGGCTCGTTTCATGTAAACAAAGAAGGCGGCCTGGTGACGCAGGACGGCGATCTGCTCGAACCGCAGATCACAATTCCCCAGGACGCCCAGACCGTGACGATCGCCCCGGATGGAACCGTCAGCTACTCTCAATCCGGACAGACTTCCGCGCAGCTCGCCGGGCAGATCCAGTTGGCCAACTTCGCTAATCCCGCCGGACTAAACAGCGAGGGGCGGAACCTCTATACGGCGACCGACGCATCGGGCGATCCCATCGCCGGCAACCCCGGAGGCCAGGAAGGCTTGGGTTCGCTCCTGCAAGGCTATGTGGAACAGTCGAATGTAAGCGTCGTCGAAGAGTTTATCAATCTCATCGTCAGCCAGCGTGCCTATGAAGCGAACTCCAAAGTCGTCAAGGCCGCGGACGAGATGTACCAGCAAGTAAATAACGTCACGCGATGATCACGCTTCCCATCCTGTTGCTTGCGGCGAGTTCGGCCCAACCGTGTCTTACGATTGCCGAGGAACAGATTCGGGTTGGCGATCTGGCCCGCGTCGTAACTTCCTTCTCGAACATAGCTCCCAATACGGTGATCGGCCATGCACCTGTGCCCGGCGTTCGACGCGTGATAACGCGCGAGGAAATCCGGCGAGTAGGAGCGTTGCACGGCGTCGACGTGACTCCGGAATCGGACGTCTGCTTTGAATGGGCGACCAGAGTCCCCGAGAAAGCTCAGCTTGTCACGGCCATGCGCGCGGCCCTTGGCGAGGCCGATGCGCAGATCGACATTCTGGAAACAAGCCAAGCCCCCGCTCCGAATGGGGAGATCATCTTCTCGCGGGATGGGCTTGCGCGCGGTTCAGTTGCGGGCCCCGATACACCGGTGGTGTGGCGCGGCCACGTACGCTACTCCGGACAAAGGCGTTTCGATATCTGGGCGAGAGTTCGCGTTTCGGTCCCGGGCGGCAACGTGTCGGTGGTTTCGCCGATTCGGGCTGGCGAGATCATACGAACAGATCAGATCCAAATCGATCCCGCCGGATCGGCACGCTTCGATCCGGCGGCCGTTCGCAAGCTCGATGATGTGGCCGGCAAAGTGGCGAAGCGGCCTCTTCCTATTGGGACGACCGTCCTGAAAGCGCATCTCGAAGAGCCCAAGGCAGTCTCCAAAGGGGAAATGGTAACGGTTGAAGTGGTCAGTGGTCGAGTGTGCCTAAAACTGGACGGGACCGCAGAGACCGCTGGACACATCGGACAGACCATCTCCATTCGTAACAGCCAGTCCGGCAAGTCGTTCTCCGCCAAAGTCACCGGAACAGGAAGTGCGAGGGTACTTGCCCGGAGCACGACCGGGCGAGGCTCTCAACCAGGAGGTGAGGAATGAAGTGCGCGCTGCTGTTTGTGATGGTTTCTCTTGCGGCTTTCCCGGCAGGCAGCAAGCCGAAGAAAGCGCCTGGCCCCACACCGCTGGATCGCTATGTGGAAGAGGCGATGACGCGAGGGCCCGCGACGTCCGGCCCTGCCGCCTCCGGTTCGATCTGGTCTCCGGCAGCCCGGTTCGGCGACCTGGCAAATGATATTCGCGCTGCTCGCGTGGACGACATCGTCACGATTCTGGTGGCCGAACGAGCTTCAGCCGTCAGCAAGGGCGCGTCCAAGTCCGCACGATCCTCGAGTGTCAAAGCCGGTGTGGATGCGATGGGTGGAGTCACACGCGCGACCGGTCCATGGCCTAATCTGGCGAAGGTTTCCGGCGAACACCAGTTAGACGGCCAGGGCGAAACCAGCCGCGAAACCTCGCTGAGCACGACTGTGGCGGCGCGGGTCACTCATATCTTGCCCAACGGATATCTTGTCGTCGAAGGCAACAAAGCCGTCACGGTGAATTCGGAGGCGCAGATCATCACGGTGCGCGGGGTGGTTCGGCCCACCGATCTCTCCACCGGAAACGTGGTTCAATCCGATCAACTCGGGCAGTTGGAAGTACGCGTGGATGGCAAGGGCTTGGTGGGTGACGCCATCCGCCGTCCGTTCATCCTATATCGAATACTACTCGGCATCCTGCCGTTCTAATTGGGGGTAACGCACATGAGATCCGCCGGCTTGCTGATAGTCCTGGGCCTTGCGTTCTTTAACGACGCCGCTCTGGCTACGCGGCTCAAAGATATGGTTTCAATCGAGGGTGTGCGCGACAACCAGCTGGCCGGCTACGGCCTGGTGGTGGGACTGAACGGAACCGGCGACCGGCGCCAAACGGTATTTTCCGCTCAAAGCCTGGCGAATCTCCTGCAACAGATGGGAGTTGCCGTGCCCGGATCGGCTATTCGCGTAAACAACGTCGCGGCCGTGATGCTGACAGCCACCCTGCCGCCATTCGCACAACCCGGAGCCCACATCGATGTCACTGTTTCGGCCATCGGCGATGCGACCAATCTCCAAGGCGGGCAGCTTGTTCTCTCGTCGCTGAAGGGTGTGGATGGACAGGTTTACGCTTTGGCGCAAGGCGCTCTGGTAACCGGAGGTTTTGCGGCAGGGCGTTCCGGGACGAGCCAAACCGTCAACCATCCGACTGCCGGACGCATCCCAAATGGAGCGACGGTGGAGCGCGCGGCGCCCACTGCGGCGCCCGGCCAGCGGATCCGGCTTCAGTTGCGACAGGCTGACTTCACGACGGCGAGCCGAATCGCCGCCAAGCTCAACGAAAATTTCAAGTCCAATCTGGCGGTGGCGGAGAACTCCGGCGTCGTCAACGTCGCCGTCCCGCAAGGCTATGCTTCCCGCGCGACCGAATTTGTTGCGCAGATGGAAGGATTGCAGGTGGAAGCCGACCGCCCCGCGCGCGTCGTCGTAAACGAACGGACGGGAACCATTGTCATGGGCAAAGACGTCCACATCGCCCCCGTGGCGGTGATGCACGGAGCCTTGTCGGTCGAGGTTCAGACGACGTTGGAGGTGTCGCAACCCGCGCCTTTTTCCAAGGGTGCGACGACTGAGGTTGTTCCCCAGGTCGGAGTGTCTGTGCGAGAAGACAAGGCCCGGGAACTGACCCTGAAGAACGGCGCTACCGTAGATGATCTAGTGCATGGTCTCATGTCGATCGGATCGACCGCTCGAGACATCATCGCAATCTTGCAGTCGCTGCAAAGCGCGGGCGCCCTGGAAGCCGAACTCCAGGTGATCTAGCGGAAAAGGAACAGAATCGTCATGGAGATCACATCAAACGTAGCGGCCCTCTCAGATCCGGGGGCGGGCGCTCCGACGAAACGCGACGATCCTCAAAAGATCCGTGAATCCGCAACTCAGTTCGAAGCGCTTCTCATCGGCCAGATGCTGCGGACCGTTCGCGAGAGCGGCGGCGGCTGGATGGGATCCGGCGATAGTGGCGCAGCCGGCATCGCCTCGGATATGGCGGAGCAGCAATTTGCCCAATCCATGGCCGCCCAAGGCGGGCTCGGCTTGGCCCGGCTTGTCATGGATGGTCTTCAGTCGGCGGAAAAAGCCGCCAAGACACGCGAGTGACCTGTAGCCATTGGCTTCGGTCGAGCCCCTTCGGCTGCGCTGGATCTTGGGATCGAGCTGGCGGAAGAGTCAGCTTGCGGCACACTCTCACGCACGCTCTCAGACAACACCATCAACAGATTCCGTGCTTCCTGAAAGATCTCTGCGGACTGGTTTACGTGCGCCGCCAAGAGCCTGTTTTGGATGTATCGGTACAACTCCCTCAGCCGGACCGCAGTCTCACCGCCCTTTTCGATATCGAGGGCGTTATTCAGCTCCTCGACCGCTGCAAACGCCTTGGAAACGGATTTTCCCCGAGCCATGGTGTCTGCACTCGCCAACTGCCGCTCAGCCTCGCCAATCGCAGCGAGCGCGATCCGGTACAGCATGCGGACGAGCTCGGTCGGGGAAGCGGTCAATACCGAATCCTCCACATAGGTTCGCAACGGTTCGATTCTGGAAATTCTCTGCACACTAACTATCTCGAAGATTCCGGGTCGGATTTGAGCCGGGAAGCAAGAAAATCGCGAGCGAAGAACACGGGTCGCACCGGAGGCTTCTACCGATTACGAGGGCTCCCGAGAACGGGTGGTTGCGAATGGTGTTTTGGGAGCGTGACACGCATATCAAAGTCACACAATGTAATGCATTTAGCTACCCCAGTACTACCTGGGGTCGGATAGGAAAATTTTGAGGAATACACCTTAAAGTTTAGATGGTAGTAGCCCGATAGTACTGGATAGTTCTATGCCGTTAGTTTTCGTATTGGAGAGTGCACTATGACACCGTCGCTACTAAGCGTTACTCACCCGGAATCGTCCGCGATACCGGCCGCGCTTCTCGGCAAACACCTGGGCTGCAATGTTGAAGCAGTAGATACTCCTTGGGATGCCTTCCAGGTGCTCCGAACACGCGTGTTCGATGCGCTATTGGTCGAGTTCCCGGTAGCCGATTGGTCTCCTACCGAATTGGTGACGGACCTGAGAGCGATCTCCGGCTCGACGCCGATTGTCTGCGTGCATCCCAGTAGGGAATACTCGGAAACCGCACATCTTAAGGCGATGGGAGCCCTCGAGTGCCTTTGCGGTGAGGTGCATATGCCGCAACTCGCCCAAGTTGTCCGGGCCGCCATCGCGAGCACCCGCGAGTGCGAGGGTCTGAGCGACGGCGACGAGCCCTGGCGCAAAGCCCTTGTGGGAAACAGCCGGCCCATGCGTGAGTTGTGCGAACTGATCCGGGTCGCCGGACCCCGCCGCTCTACCGTACTGATCTCCGGGGAGACGGGCACAGGGAAGGAACTTGTTGCCAGGGCGCTTCATGCCGCCAGCCCGCGCGCCAATTCGGAAATGGTTCCCGTAAATTGCGCCGCCTTGCCCGAGAATCTGTTGGAAGCCGAACTGTTCGGCCACACCAAGGGCGCTTTTACTGGAGCCTTGAACGCGAGGATAGGCCGTTTTGAGGCGGCCCAAGGATCCACGCTGTTCCTCGACGAAATCGGGGAGATGCCCTTGGATTTACAGGCAAAAGTCCTCCGTGCGCTTCAGGAACGGGAGATCCAGCGCATCGGGAGTTCTGAGATCATCAAGACGAATTGCCGGCTCATCGCCGCGTCCAACATCGATCTGGAGGCCGCGGTCGCAGAGAACCGTTTCCGGGGAGATCTCTACTACCGTCTCGAGGTGGTTCCCATCAGGGTTCCCTCGCTGCGTGAGAGAAAAGAAGATATTCCTGCCCTTATAGAGCATTTTGTGGAAAAGATCTGCAAGTTCGAGGAGCTTCCCCCTAAGGAAGTCTCCCGGCAGGCGGTTCAGAAGCTCATTGAATATGATTGGCCAGGCAACGTACGGCAACTCGAACATGCGGTAGAAGCGTCGGTCGCGCTGAGCGGAACCCGTAACCGGCTCCTGCCGTGCGACTTCCAACTCTCCGAAGCTGCCCCTCTGCGCGCAGAGAACGAACCGGAATTCGAGATGCCCGGCTCGGGGATCCAATTTGAGGAAACGATTCAGCGCATCGAGCGGATGCTCCTCGATCAAGCCATCCGCAAGGTTGGCGGAAACAAGGCTCGGGCGGCAGAGATGCTCGGTATGAAGCGAACCACTCTCATCTCCAAGATGAAGGTGCTCGGCGCGTGCGCTTGCTAACGCCTGAATCCGCGGCTGACCACTATGGCGACATCTAAGGCACTTCCCATTGCATCCAACCGGCCGGGGTTAGGTTTTACCTGGTCCGATCTCGGCGAACTGGCAGTTCCGCTCGGCGTTCTCGGAATCGTTTTGGCTCTCATCGTACCGCTGCCATCTTTTATCCTCGATCTGCTGATTGTTTTCGACATCATGCTGTCAGTCATCGTGATGATGGTTGCGATGTACCTGAAGTGCCCCGTCGAATTCAGCAGCTTCCCGACGACGCTCCTGCTGCTAACTGTCTTCCGGCTGGCGCTGAATGTCTCTTCCTCGCGTCTGATTCTGCTCAATGGAAACTCGGGCACCTCCGCCGCTGGACATGTGATTGAAGCCTTCGGCAACTTCGTCGTGGGTGGAAACTACGTGATCGGGACCGTGATCTTTTGCGTGCTGATTGCCATTCAATACGTGGTGATCAACCACGGCGCCGTGCGCATCTCGGAGGTTTCGGCGCGTTTCACGTTAGATGCCTTGCCGGGCAAACAGATGTCGATCGACGCGGACCTGAATGCGGGGCTGATTGACGATATAGAAGCGAGAAAACGACGCCAGAACCTCTCGCGAGAGGCCGAGTTTTATGGCGCCATGGATGGCGCGTCGCGCTTTACTCAACGGGACGCCGTCGCGAGCATCCTGATCACGGCGATTAACATTATCGCGGGCTTTCTCATCGGGGTTCTCCAGCATGGAATGGAATTGTCCCGCGCCATCCAGACATACACGGTTCTCACCATCGGAGACGGGCTGGTTACGGTGATACCGGCCTTAATGATTTCGGTATCGGGCGGCTTGATCGTCACTCGCGGAAACGGGGACGAGCGGGTCGGCGTAGTCCTTAAGCGGCAGATCTTCGGAGCCGCGGAGCCGCTCTTGCTGTCGAGTGGCATTCTGGTGCTCCTGGCCGCTCTCCCCGGATTGCCCACGATTCCGTTTCTCGTCATGGGGGCTGGGCTGGGAACCATGGGCTGGAAAATGCGTCGGAAATCCAACGCTGCCGTCGAGGTCTCGACGTCTGGGACTGCACAGAAGCCCATCCGTGAGGCGCTTGAGCCTCTGCTGCGGGTAGAACCGGCGACGATTGAATTGGGGCTGGGACTTGTGAGTCTGGCCGAAGGAGGCAGCTCGGCGCCGCTGCTTGAGAAGATCGCCGCCATACGGCGTCAACTGGCCAGCCAGGTCGGTTTCATCTTCCCATCCGTCAAGGTGAACGACAACGTGTCGTTGCGCTCCGGCGAATATACAATTCTACTCAAAGGCGTTGAAGTCTCCCGCTACGAACTTCCTGAAAACACTCAACTTGCAATACCTTCGGAGAAGAATTCGCCGCTTCCCAATGCGATAGCCACGCAAGATCCGGCTTTCGGGCTTTCTGCATATTGGGTGCCGGCACAGGGCGTGGACGAGGCGCGAGCGCTGGGATACACGGTGGTCGATCCCCTCACTGTGATGGGCACTCATCTCTCCTCTGTTTTGCGCAGACACGCGCACGAATTATTCAGCAGGCAGGAGGCGAAAGTGCTCTGCGACCGCGTCGCGATCGAGAATCCGAAGGCGGTCGAGGATCTGGTCCCGAAACTGCTTCCACTTTCCATTGTGCAACGTGTGATTCAAAATCTACTGCGTGAAAGTGTCTCTGTGCGGGACGGCTCAGCCATCCTGGAGGCTCTCGGTGATGCTGCCATCATGACCCGCAATCCGGTCCTGCTGACCGAGTACGTGCGTCAGTCCATCCGGCGCACAGTGGTTCAACCCTACCTGGACAGAAACGGGGAACTGACGGTTTACTTTATTGCCTCGGATATCGAACAGGCGATCGAGCGCGCCGTCGAGCACGGCGAACACAACAGTGTTCTCTCGCTCGCCCCGGAACAGGTGAGTGACTCACTTCGGCGTCTCACGCAACAGATGGAGAGCCCCCGGTCACCCGCGGTTGCCGTAACTTCCTCGGGCTGCCGGAACTTCGTGCGGCAGATGGTCGAGGCGAGCCTCCCGGAATTCGCCGTGCTGTCCCACAACGAAGTCCCACCCGGACTCAGGGTCCGGTCACTGGGAGTCTTAGGCTGATATGAGAATTAAGTCGTATTTTTCCAACTCGGTGCAAGACGCACTGCGCGTAGCGACAGAGGAACTTGGGTCTGACGCGATGCTGCTGGACACGAAGGCCGTGCCCGCGCAGTTGACGCATCGCGGTATGTACGAAGTTGTATTTGGAGTCGACGATGAAAAGGAATCAACCGCTGCGCAACCGCCTGCCAGCCAGGTTCCTGCCGGACCCGCCGACAACATCTCCGTCCAATTGAGCGAACTGCAGAAGCAGGTCGACGACATGCGTCGCGCCATGCTTCCCGCGGCGAAAGAGACCCAGTCGCAACCAAAACTCGCGGAAGCGGTCGATTCCGGTTCGGTTGTCTCGATTTCCGGCTATCCGCTGGCCACCGTCCGGCGCGATCTTCGGATTGACCATCGCATCGGTTGCGTCGAT
The DNA here is from genome assembly GCA_963668605.1 of Bryobacteraceae bacterium. Lineage (GTDB taxonomy): Bacteria > Acidobacteriota > Terriglobia > Bryobacterales > Bryobacteraceae. The sequence goes on along the minus strand of OY764903.1, from coordinate 5,452,772 downwards.
GGGCGAGCGCCCGTGCTCTCTGTGATCGGACCTCCTGGATCCGGGAAAACCACCACTGCCGCCAAGCTCGCCGTGCAAGAGGGCGCCGCCAAGGGTCGTCGCGTACGATTCGCCTCCGCCGGAGTCGGCCGGGTCGGGCACTCCGACCACTTTCGAGCATATGCGCGCATCTTCGGAGCGGAGTTTACGACCCTGAGTTGTAAGGCTGATCTGATTACTCTGCTATCGGTGTGCCGCTCCGACGAACTGCTGATTATAGACACGCCAGGGTTGTCTCCGGGTGACACGGAGGAGCGGCAGAACATGCAGGCTCTTTTCGCGGGACAGACCGGAATCGACACGCATCTGGTTTTGCCCGCTGGAATGCGCACCGCCGATTTGCCCCGCACGCTCGACCTGTTCGAGCCGTTCTCACCTTCAAAGTTGCTCTTCACGAAGCTGGACGAGACGACAAGCTTCGCCGCAGTGGGGCTGGCGGCCGTGATGACCGGCCTGCCGCTTTCCTACTTCGGTACGGGGCAACAGATACCGGAAGATCTCATGCCGGTTTGCCGGGACGAAGTATTGGAAAAGATTGAGGGAGGTGAAGCGGACCTGTTGCTTAGCGCCGCTTGATTACCCTATGGCTACACCTTGCAGCATATATGAATCGTTTTCAGGCCAATGCACATCGAACCGCGAGACCTTGATTCTGGAGCACTTGCCTCAAGTCCGCTGGGTCGCTCACCGCATCCACGAACGCTTGCGAGACAGTGTTTCGTTGGAGGACCTGGTCTCGATCGGAACCATCGGCCTTATCGCTGCGGTAGACAACTACGACCCGTCTTTGGGCGTCAAGTTGTCGACTTATGCGGAGTACAAGATCAGAGGGGCCATTCTGGATAGCATCCGGGAACTTGATGGCGTCTCCGCACATCACCGTAAGAAGGCCAAACAGATTACAGCGGCCATCGCGACCGCCGAACAGCGCTTGCAGCGATCGCCCTCTGAAGATGAGATTACGGCCGAACTGGGCATCAGCAGCAGTCTCTATCACGAGTGGCTGCTCGATGTGCAGGGAGTCAGCATCGGTAGTCTCGATATCGTCGTCAATTCCGAGGATGCCCGTGGATGCATTCTGGAGTTCGCCGCCGACCCCTCGGGAAGCTGCCCGGCCATACAGTTGGAGCGCAGTGAATTGGAACGACTGTTGGCAGCCGAGATCGAGCAACTTCCGGAGAAGGAAAAATTGGTTCTGGACCTTTACTTTCACCAGGAACTGAGTCTCCGCGAGATCGGCCAGGTGCTGGGCGTACACCTCACGCGCGTGTCGCAACTAAAGTTGCAGGCCACCCTGCGTTTACGATCCAGGCTTCAGCAGCTTTGGCCAACAGGAGAAAATGCACAATGTCAGACAACCTGAGCGATAGCGTAAGCGATTTGAATAACTTAGCGCAGCATGTCGGACGGCCGGCTAGCGACTCCTGGCCGATCAGCGAGATGCTTTTCGATCTGGAAGTCCCCGTGAGTGTCTCTTTTGGCCGCACCAAACTCACGCTGCGGGATCTGCTGGATTTGTCCCTCGATTCTTTGATTGAACTGGATCGCAACATTCACGATCCGGTTGAGATTCTTGCCAACGATCGTGTGATCGCACGCGGCGAAGTAGTAGCGGTGGACGGGAATTACGGAGTGCGCATACTGGAAGTCGTTGACAGCGGACGTAGTTCCGCCAGCCACAGGGACCTCCGCGCGAGTGCAGAACTGGAAGGTGCAAAGCGATGATGTCACAGATTTTCTCGGGCTTGGCTGCTGTCCCGTATCTGATATTGCTCAGCAGTATATTGATTTTGTCTGGCCTGATGTGGACGTTTTACCGGAGTATGACAAATCACGGCCGCGATCACGCTTCCGAGGATCGATTGCACATGCTGCGGGCGTCACTGCAGGACATCCGCAACATTCTCTCGGAGGAGCCGGAGTCTGCGGGAGCCTCGCGTGCCGACAAACCGGATCCGGACTTCAGAAATCGAATTCTCATTTTGCACCGGCTTGGGTTATGCGTGGAGGAGATTTGCGACCATGTGAACCTGCCGCCGGCGGACGCGAAACTGATGATCAAGTTCGCAGGGATGCAGAGCCAGTTCTTTCCCCAGAACGATTCTAGTGCGCGGGAGCTAAACAATGGATCCATTGTCGCGATATAGAGAGCAGGCACTCCCAAGTGAGGCCAGCGATATGATGATACGCCAACAGAACTCTCCGGCGCAGAAAGCCCCAGTCTCCCTGGACAGACAGAAGATCTCGGGTTCTGCCTCAAAGCTTAATGGTGGATCGGTCCAAACGGGCGCGAGCGATCGTGCCGAACTGAATGCCATCTCCACTCTCGTTCAAAAAGCTCTTCAAGGCACGAATTCGGATCGAGCGGCGCGCATTGACCGGCTGACCGAGGCAGTCCAGGCGGGAACCTATCAGGTCGACGCCGGCGTCCTGAGCCGTTCGATTGTCAACAGTCTCCTGAACGGATAGCGAGGGATTCATGTCTGCGGAACGACTCAGCGGCTGCCTGCAGAACGCCCGCGACCGCGTCGGGATTGCGGTCGGGCTGGCATTGCGGCCATCTCGCGACAATCTTATCGACTGTGAGCGAGCTTTGAACGACGCTGTGTGCGCACTTCGCGACGTGGTCGGCGTTCAGCAGCCAGACGGCGGCGCCGGCGAAGGGGTACGGGCGGAAGCGCGGGCGCTCCAGCAAGAACTCTTGCGGTTGCAGGCACTTCTGGGAAACGCTTCGGGTTTTCACCAGGCTATCGGCGACATCATCGCCCTGGGCCTGTCGGGCTACGACAAGACCGGCCGCCCGGTTACGTCCATCCCGGGGTGCAGACTGTCCACTGAGTCGTAACGCCATGGTAACCCTATTCGCCTCGCTTCATAATTCCAGCCGCGCTATGCAAGCCTTTCAAGAGGCTGTCAGCGTGTCGCAAAACAACGTGAATAACGCTTCGACGCCGGGTTATGTGAGACAGCGTGCGAACTTCGCGGCTAACCTGTTCGCTCCTGCGGAAGGGCTTTCCGGCGGGGTCACGATGGGCCGGCTGGAGAGCGCGCGCAGCCAATTTGCAGAGCGCCTCGTACAGAAATATACATCCTCTCAGAGCCGGGAATCAGCCCGTGCTACTGCGCTGGCGCCGGTTGAAGCCGAATTCGATGTAACCGGCCGGAGCGGGATTGCCGCGGCGCTGAATGAATTCTCAAACGCCATCTCCGCTTGGGGTACAGCGCCGAATGATACGGCTGGGCGAGAGCAAGTCATCGACCGGGCGGAGGTTCTCGCAACCAGTTTCCGCGAAACCGCTACGCGCCTCCGTGATGTTGCAACTCAAGTCGAAGCCGACGCCCAGAGCGCAGTATCGAGCATCAACGCAATTGCCGCGCAAATTCGAGACTTGAACCAGCAGCGCCGCCAAGGGGCGCAGGACGATCCCGGCCTCGACGCCCAGATGCACGCAGCTCTGGAAGAGCTTTCCTCCTACACCGGCTTCACCACGCTTACTCAGCCTGACGGCGCCGTATCGGTGACGCTGGAAGGCGGAGCTCCGCTGGTAATCGGCGAGAGCGTGAACGAGCTGTCAATCGTCGTTGCTTCCCAGGGGTCTGCAAATTCGCCGCTTTCCATCATCGATCGGCAAGGAAACGATGTTACGGCTCAGATTTCACGTGGCAAACTAGCCGGCCTGCTCAGCGTGCGGAACACGACTATCGCCTCGGTGATCGGCGGAGGCGGAAAAGCAGGATCGCTGAACGAACTGGCCAAAGCCTTGGCTGATGAAGTGAACGCTGCCCTCCAATCCGGCACGACTACCATCAATGGGGTGGAAGTCCCCGGAATTCCGCTATTTACCTACGACTCCGCCGACCCGACCGCCAGCGCCCGAAGCCTGAAGCTTGCCACTGGCATCTCCGCTGCGCAATTAGCGGCCAAAGACCCGCTGACGGATGTGATGAACGCGATCCCGCTCAGATTGAGCGGCTTGGCCGAGTCCTTTAGCAGCCGGTTCGGATCGATTGCCGGCGCCGTGGGACAGGATCTGCAATCCGCGCAGGACAACCGCGACACGGCTATCGACATGTTGAACCAGTCGCTGGACCTGCGCAGTCAAGCAAGCGGAGTTTCGTTGGACGAAGAGGCTGCCCGCCTGGTCGAACTGCAGCGGGCCTATCAAGCTAACGCTCGAACATTCCAGGTTCTCAGCGATCTGACAGAGACCGTAATCGGTCTGATCCGTTAGGCGGCGGAAGGACAAACTATGATCAATTCGTTAGATTCATCCAGCAATCAATTCCTGGCCGCGTTGGATCGAATTGCCGCCTATACCGGGCGGGCGAACCGCCAGATCACATCCGGGCTGCGGATCTCCAGGCCCTCCGACGCTCCGGACGAGGTTTCCGAGGTACTGCACATGCAGGCGGTGCTTTCGCGAGTGGGCCAAGTACAGAAGAACCTGGCCCGCGTCAAAGCGGAGGTGGATGCCGGCGAATCGGCGCTGCAGATAGCCGGGAAGCTGCTCGACAAGATCCGGTCCCTGGGTGCGCAAGGCGCCACCGGCACGTCGAGCGCCGCGCAACGAACTCTGCTGGCGCAACAGATCGAATCGCTCCAGAAAGAGCTAGTGGATTTGACGGGCACAACCGTGGAAGGACGCTATGTCTTCGGAGGCGACCTGGACTCGTCGGCTCCGTACCGGTTTGATGCATCCCAGCCGAACGGTGTTGTGCAGTTGACCCAACCTGTCGCATCCAGGCATGTGAAGGACGCCCGGGGCGGTGAGTTCCAGGCCGGCCGCACCGCGTCGGAAATCTTCGATCACCGCGACAGCGGGGGCGGGACCGCGCCGGACAACGTGTTTGCGGCGGTCAACGCTTTGCGAAACGCGCTGAACGCCGATGATAGCTCCGCCATCGACTCGGCTCTCGGGCAAGTCTCCGGCTCACAGGGTTGGCTTGGACAACAACTGGGCTGGTACGGCGTGCTACAAAACCGTATGGCCTCGGCGATCAGCGATGCCAACAAGCTGTTTGTAGACATGACCGCTGAACTCAGCGCCAAACGCGACGCCGATATCCCAGCCGCGGCGCTTGCCTTGACCCAGTCCCAGGTTCAACAGCAAGCCGTGTTTGGTGCGCAGACGAATACCAGCCGCATGAGCCTGTTCGATTATCTAAAATGACGCGTGGATGATGCTCTAATTTTGACTGTTTCAGTCGAAAAGTACAGTGAATGCTGAACGAAAGACATGAGCTGCTTTCATCCGCCGAGATGGCGGCCGGCGTGCTAGAAGCGTGGCGGTTGGGTGGTTGGAGTAGATTATCCACCCAATTGGAGCGGGTTTCCGCGAGGTGCCAGGTGGCGCACTGCCCGGATTCGGCCGAGAGCGAACGCCTGGAACTGCTTGAGGGCGTGGTTGAGTTTCTGCGTATCGACCTGTCCGCCGAACGATTCCACGCCAGGCAAATTCCCGTGCGAGCGATTGCGGGACTACGCTTACTGAGGCATCTCGCCTCGCACGTCAGTTCCCGAGGTGCGTCTCCGCGACGGCTGGAAATTGTTCCACCACGAAGCCGCGACGCCCGCCTGCGGCCACGATTCTCCCGCGGACCTTCGGCTTGTCACTGACAACCAGATCAATCGGCTTCCCCATGTCGTATTCAAAGTGCAGAACCTGACCCACTCGCAGTTGCACTACCTCACGCAACTTCATTTTGGCTCCGTTCAACTGCGCTTCTACCGTGAAGGGTATCCGCTCCAGCACCTCAATGCTTCGGTTCGGCTCATCAGCGGGCCGGTCCGCGACGACCTCTGAACTATCGCCCGGAGTCTTCAAAGTCGTGATCGGAAGAGCGAGGAAGATAGGTCCCGAGCACATCTCGCCTAAGGACAACGTGTACCCAATGACGGCCGCCTCGCCGGGTTCGGTAAAAGCCCGCACAGCCGCGGGATTCATTTCGACGGCATCGAACTGGAATTGCACATCCCCGTAAGCTTTCCAGACTTCATTGATGTCGCGCACAACGATCTCGACGAAATCCTCGAGCAGTCTGACTTCGATGCCGGTCAGGTCTCGTTCCAGTTGCAGGGACAGTTCGCCGCTGCCGCCCATCAGAATCTCCAGGATCGGAAAGGCCAGGGTGCGGTCAACGGCCAGGACTGCTCCCGCACGGCTATTGGCGACGTCCAGCAAGATCAGACAGACCGGACTGGTGAACTCGTCACGCAGGGCTGCGAAACTGGTTGATCGGACCCGCGCCGCCGCCAAGCTCACGTCGGTTCTCAGAGCTGCGGAGAGATCCGCGGCCATGGTTCGTGCGAGCGTTTCCTGTATCGCCTGCAAGGCGCGCACCTGCGGCTCCGCGAGCGGTTCGGTGTTGCGAAAATCGTAGGCACACGTATTCAAAGTGGTCTCCCGCCATACCGGCGCCCGAGTGGTCCTATCACTGGATGGCATTCGTTCCATCGGATGAATTGGGTGGATCTTTAGAGTCTTTGCAGCGAGAGGTCTAAATTCCGGCGGTTTCTTCGATACACAACCTAGGAGTTTATTCATGATACGCCTCACTCGCATCAACCATTCGCCCATCATCCTCAACTCGGATCTGATCGAACACGTTGAAATGACTCCCGACACAGTGATTTCCCTGGTCACGGGCCAGAAGCTGATGGTCCTGGAAACCGCCGACGACGTGGTCGAGCTCATACGAGAATTCAAGCTATCGGTGCACCACTGTTGTCTCTCTTCTTCCGTCATCAGTGCAGTGACCGAGGGACTTTCTGAGCGAGCGTAGGCAGGTCCACATGGCAGAATCAAAACCAAAATCCAACGCGACTTCCACGAAACTGGATCTTGCGACTCTCCTGGGCCTTGTGGTGGCTCTGGGCGCCATCCTCGGCGGCCTGATTTTGGAAAAAGGCGAGATCAAGGACGTCGCACAGATCACAGCGGCAATCATTGTGATCGGCGGAACCCTTGGCGCAGTCATGGTGACCACTCCGCTCCCTCACCTACTTGGCGCGATGAAGCACCTTAAATCGGTCCTGATTGACCAGAGCCTTGCGCCTCAGAAATTGATCGAGGAGATTCTCGCTTATTCCAACAAAGCTAGAAAGAGCGGCGTCGTGAGCTTGGAAGCCGACGTGGAATTGATCGCGGATCCGTTTCTAAAGAAGGCGCTGACTCTCGTGATCGACGGCACCGACATCCAGGACCTTCGAAAGATGATGGAACTGGACATTGTGCTCGCCGAGCAGCACACCGAGTCGGAAGCGAAAGTGTACGAGGCGGCTGGCGGCTATGCACCAACCGTCGGCATCATCGGCGCTGTGATGGGGCTGATTCAGGTAATGAAAAACCTCGAGAACATTGAAGAAGTCGGAAAAGGCATCGCCGTCGCTTTCGTCGCAACGGTGTACGGAGTGGGCATAGCCAACATTGTGTTCATTCCCTTCGCGTCCAAGATCAAATCTCGAATGCGCCAGACCAGTTTGATGAAGGAACTTATGCTCGACGGCGTGGTTGGAATCGCCGAGGGCCTCAATCCGAAGGTGATCCGAATGCGATTGGATTCCTATGACATGTACTCATCGGGATCGGCGAAGACCAAGGGAGCCGCTCAGAAAGCGCCCAGCGGGGCTCGACCGGCCTCGGCCGAAGGCTAGCCTATGGCTATTCATCGAAAGCACGCCGAACAAGAGAACCACGAGCGGTGGATGATCTCGTACGCCGACTTCATTACGCTGCTATTCGCCTTCTTCGTGGTGATGTTCGCTTCCTCGCAGACCGACAAGTCGAAAGCGCACCAGATCTCTGAATCCGTCCAGCGCGCCATTGACCAAGGCACCTCAATCAGTGCCACTCCGGCCGTCGCGAAGGTGCTTGGCGGAACCGTCGACGACAAAGGGCAAGGCAACGCCTTGATGAAGGGCCCAGGCGGCGCTCAGCGATCAACCAAGGAGGGAGCGCCCGAACTGATGGAACTCTCACCTTCTCTTCGCACGCTCACGGCGGACCTCGAAAAGGAGATAAAGGATGGCAAGGTGGTTGTGAGCATGCAGCCACGCGGCTTGGTGATCACTCTTCAACAGGCTGCGTTTTTCCCGTCGGGTGAAGATTCGATCGATCCGAAGACCAGGCCGGTGATTGTATCGCTCGCCAAGACCCTGAATGCCGTGCCAAACCCCGTGCGGTTGGAGGGTCATACGGATTCCGTTCCAATCTCCACTGCCCGTTTTCACAGCAACTGGGATCTGTCCGCTGCTCGCGCCATTGCCCTACTCAAGATGCTATCGGAGGATTACGGTGTTTCCAGGGAGAGACTGGCCATCGCAGGATATGCCGAGACCGTTCCCATGGTGTCCAATGACACTGCCGAGGGCAGAGGGCGGAACCGCCGGGTCGATATCGTGGTGCTAAATCAGTACTACATCAAGAACGGGCCGGAACCAGTCAAAGGAACGCTTGGGCCGGAGTACCCGATCAAGCGCGTGTCACACTAGCCGCGGCAACCCAGCCGGAGTTGGGACAGGTGGGACTCGGCTGCGAGATCCTCCAGTTCCTTATCGAAAGCGCGGCTCCACTCCTGACGGCGGTCCGCCTTCAGCATTTCCAGCAATCGGAAATTGCGCTGCGCATCCTGGTACTTTTTTCTTTGAGTCCGTACCCGCTCCTCGCACGAGCGAAACTTTTGCGCCAGGTCAGTCCGCTTGGCCGCGGAGGTGCGCAGAAAGTTCCCTTGGGCGTTGAGATCCGAACCGGTGAGGTCGGCCCGGTCTCGCAGCTTCGCCTCAGACTGATGGATCGCTCTTTCCAGGAGATCCCTGGCTGCGGCAAGTTGGCGCAGCTCCTCGATGCGGAGCTGCAAAGTGGAATGCTCCATATCCAGTTGCAGCTTACGCCACTGCATCACGCGTTCGAGCGGGAACCGGAAAGCTTTCATTGGTTGACAAGACCGGCGACTGCATCCAGTTGGAAGAGAGTCTCTTCCAACGGCACGTGGGCTTGGGAGTCCTGTTGCAGAAATTGAAGAATTTGCGGCCGGTGTTGAATGCTGGCGTCCAGCTTCGGATTGGCGCCGGTCACATGAGCGCCTAGCTGGATCAGATCCTGCGCATTATGATAAGCCGCCAGCGCCTCCCGGACCCTCCTGGCCGACTGTAGTTGGCTGGGACGCGAGATCTGACTCTGCAAGCGGCTCACGGAGTTCAGAACATCAATGGCTGGATAGTGCCCTGCCGCAGCCAGGTCGCGGGATAGGATGGTGTGTCCATCCAGGATGCCTCTAACCGCGTCGCAAATAGGCTCATTGAAGTCGTCGGCCTCTACCAGCACCGTAAAAAATCCTGTGATGGAACCGCGCTCGAAATTGCCTGCTCGTTCAAACAACTTCGGCAGCAATGCGAACACCGAGGGAGTGTATCCCTTCTGGCTCGGGGGTTCGCCCGCCGCCAGTCCGATCTCTCTTTGGGCCATGGCCAGGCGCGTGACCGAGTCCATGATGAACAGCACGTTGGCCCCGGTATCGCGGAAGTACTCGGCGATCGCCAGCGCCACAAAGCTCGCCCGGACGCGTACCGGAGCCGGCCGGTCGGATGTTGCCACCACCACGACGGAGCGTTTGAGCCCTTCCGGACCAAGTTCGTGATCAAGGAAAGCCCGCACTTCGCGGTTGCGTTCTCCGATCAGGGCGATTACGGTCACATCCGCGGAGTTGCGGCGCGACATAGCGCCGAGCAGCGTGCTCTTTCCCACGCCGCTGCCTCCAAAGATCCCGACTCTCTGCCCTTTCCCGCACGGCAGGAGTCCGTCGATCGCCTTGATTCCAGTGACTAGTTGTTCCGTGATGTGCGTTCTGGTGAGTGGGTTCGGCGGGGCCGCATAAAGGCTCCGCTGCTCCTCTTTGTGGAACGGACGCCCGCCATCCAGCGGATGTCCGAATCCGTCCAGTACGCGGCCCAGGAGACTCGATCCAACCCATAGCCGTCCTGCTTCGGGGCGGGCTACGATCCTGTCTCCTAACTGCAATCCATCCGTTTCCTCCAAAGGCATGGACAGAACTCTGCCATTGCGGAAACCGACCACCTGCGCCCGGATCACCCGTCCACTGGTGGTCACAATCTCACAAAAATCGCCGATTCCGACCGAAGGGCCGAGCGACTCGACGAGCAGTCCCACCATCTGGGTCACATGCCCGGTCCACGGCAACAGTTCCGTTTCACGAAGTCCCGCATGGTAGGGATTGAAGTCGATCGGCTGCGTGCTGGTCATCGTCACCCTATCTCCAAGCGGTCGGCAAAGCCTCTCTCGATTTCCCGGAGTTGGGTGTCAATGGATGCGTCAAGGTCTCCCTGTGCCGTTTCAAAGATCACGTCGCCAAGTTGCAGCCCCGGATCCACTACGATCTGAATGCCCGATCCCGGGACGCACTTCAATAGACACTCCCGCACTACGCCTTCCTGCGCTTTGTGCAGGCGTACTCGTTGAATCTCTCGTGACTGCAGCTTCTGGAGGGCCGCTTTCACCAATCCTTGAATCGAGTCGGGATCGAGCGTGAGCTCTCGATGGATCACCCGGCGCGCAATCGCGATGGCCAGGCGTACGATTTCCGATTCTGCTTGTTGATGGACGAGCGAACGATAGGCAGTGATATTCTGCAGACTCTGCGTGAGTCTGTCGAGCATCGGCTGGACCTCGGCATCCCGCTCGGCCTGCAGCTCCGTTCGAGCTTCCTCGACTCCGCGTTGATAGGCTTCTTCGCACCTTCTGTGCAGATCGGATTCGAACTGTTCTTTCGGCGCACGCTGATCCTCGCCACACGCGCCCGCAGCAAGGCTGGATTTCGAGCCAACGTGAGGACGTTCCTGCTGGGTACGCCGCCCAGCCTCAACCGTCGGCCAGTGAAACTCCCGCACCGTGATCGACGCCGGTCTGCGGTGGATCTTAATCGACATACTGTTCCTCCGTCGACCCCTTCATGCTGATCACTCCGTCCTCTTCCAACTTGCGGGCGAGCGCGATAATCTGCTGCTGCGCGGCTGCTACATCCTTGATCTTCACGGGGCCGAGGGCCTCCATATCTTCCTTGAGCATTTCCGCCGCGCGAGGCGACATTGTGCTCATGAAATGTTGCCTGAGCGGATGCGAGGTTCCCTTGAGGCTGGTCATCAGCATCTTGCGATCGAGTTTCGAAGTAAGCTCCCGCAGTCCGGTGGCGCTGATGTTTTTGAATTCGTCGAATGTGAACATCAGGCCTCGCACCGAGCCGGCCAGTTGGCTGTTCGTCTGAGTGAGTCCGGACAGCAGCTCGGTGGAAGTCGCGGGTTCCATGTAATTCAGGATTTCAGCCAGCGACCGGACACCCCCAAAGGGCTGGCGCTTTCGCTGTTTCAGCGAGTTCAGCTTTTCGCCGATCAGAACCGCGACTCTTTCCGCCATTTCCGTCGAAATCTGTTCGAGGTTTCCCATTCGCGACGCAACGTCCATGCGCAGCTCCGGAGAAAGTGAGGACAGCAAGCCCGCCGCCTGACTGGGGTTCATCGAGGACAGCACCAGGGCGATCGTCTGCGGATGTTCATGGTGAACGAACCGAGCCAGTTGCTGCGGGTCGGCCTTCTGCAGCGAGTCGACGCCGGGCGAGGCTTTTTTTGCGCCGGGCAGCTTCTCCAGGATTTTGTCCCCCGTGTCGGAGCCGAAAGCCTCGGTCAGCAGTTTTCTTGAAACCGCCATTCCGCCACGCGGTGTATGCACCGCCACGCTTGCCTTCTCGCAGAACTCTTCGAGAACCGACCGGACGTCGTCCGGCGATAGCGGCGGAAGATCCGCGATTGCGGAACTCACCCGATGCGCGGATTCTTCACCGAGGTGGCGAAGCAGTTCCGCGCTGCTGTGATCACCCAAGGTGATCAGAAGTACGGCGGCTTTTTGCACGCCGGACATGGATTGCGTTTGAGGCACTGGAAGCATGATTATTGACTGTTATCCGCGCTCTTCCACCCAATCGCGCAGGGCGACGACAGAGCGGTTCACGTCCTTCTTCGCCATGTCGCGCGCCTGCACCAGCAGGAGATCGACACTCTTCTCGCTGGGGTTCAGCATCCGCTGAAACTCTCCCGCGCCCACAGCCGCACTTGATTGAGGGGCGGCGCCGTCAACTGGAATCGCTGCAGGCAACTTGTCGCTCTTCGAAGCCGCGATCGCTGGGCGCACGCCAGCCCGCACGGCCGGCACGGCCACGCGCCTGAAATGCCGGAACGCGCCGGCGGCCAGTAACAGCACTACGAAGACCGCTGCTCCCAGCATCCACAGGCCGTTCGGGTTCTGCTTCAATTGCTCCTGCCAACCCACGGCTTTGGGCGTACGGACCGATGTCGCTGGATTGGCTGCTTCTGGAAACTCCATGTTCACAGAGGATTCGAACGGCAGCGACTCGACGATCATCTGGTCTCCCCGCCCGGCATTCAATCCCACCGCCGCGGTGACCAGATCCTTAACCACCTTGACCGATTCCGGTGACGGCGGCACAAGAACCTTCTGCTTGCCCTCCCACCGGACGCCTTGATCGAGCAGGACGGAGACGGACAATTTCTTGATCAGCGCTTGCGGCAGCTTGCTGTGCCGGACCTTTCGGCTGGTCTGATAGGTGATGTTCTCGGTGACACGTCCGGAAGACGTACCGCCGGCGCTGCGTGGATTGGGTTTGGGCAGCGCCGAGGCTGTACCGGGAATGCCGCCGGAGGTGCTCCCGCCCAGCACGTCTTCCGTTTTTTGCGACGTCAGCATCACCGAACTGCTCGGATCAAATGTCTCCTCGCTCAACTCTCCACTCGTAAAATCGCATTCGGCGGAAACCACGGCCCGAAATTTCTCCGAGCCGAAAACCGGCTCCAGGGTCGTGTTGATCTTAGCCAGCAGCGCTTTTTCCAGTTTTTGTTCATATTCCAACTGGTCGTCCGAGAGCGCAGTCGCGTCCTGGGCAGCCACTCGCTTGGGCCGCCCCAACAGATTGCCTTTCATGTCCAACACCGAAACGCCGTCCGGAGACAATCCCTCCACCGCACTGGCGACCAGGTGGTTGATGGCCATCACGTTTTGCTGCGACAGGCGTGCGCCGGGCCTGAGTTTAAGGAGTACGCTCGCTTTGGCGGGCTGTCTCGACTCAAGAAACACAGAGTCCTTTTGAAAGCTGACGTGAACCCGTGCAGCTTCCACCTCGCCCATCGCCATGACTGAGCGCTCCAGTTCGCCTTCCACGGCGCGCCGGAGATTCACGTGCTCCGTGAAATCGGTCATCCCGAAGTTGGTTCGATCAAACAGTTCGAATCCGATGCGGCCGCTCTTGGGAAGTCCCGCTCCGGCTAATTCCAGTCGAGCCTCGGCAACACGGCCGGAAGGCACCAGCACCGTAGTGCCGTTATCTGAAATCCGGAATTCGGTAGCTGACTCCTTCAGGCGGCGCACAATGGCCGAGGCGTCTTCAGAAGACAAGCCGGAAAACAGCGGCTTGAAATCCTGTTCGCGTTGCCAGCGCGAAAATGCGAACAGAGCCCCGCAGACCATTGCCGCAACCACCACGATCGTGATGCGTTGTCGAAGCGAGAGACTCGAAAGAAGGTTGCGAAATTGATCCATGTCAGTGTTTCAAGGACGCTCAGACCTGCATCCTCATGATTTCCTGATAAGCCTGCACCACCTTATTGCGTACTTGCAGCGCCAGTTCGAATTCGAGTTCAGCTCTTTGGACCGTGAGAGCGGTACTGTGCAAGTCCTCGGCCGAACCGGACAGGAACTGCTGCACGGACTGCTCCGCCGCGGCGCTCGAGTTACCCAACTGCTGGACGGCGCCGTCGAGGGCCGACCGGAACGCATTCGTTTCCTGCGCTTTCGGCGCGGCGTTAATAGCCTCTGGGATAGCGATCTTCTGGATGGCTGAGATGCTCATGGACATGATCGGTTGACCTTTAACGGAGCAGATCGATGGAGCGCTGGATCATGTCCTTGACACTCGACATGGCCGCCACGTTGGCTTGATAAGAGCGCGATGCTCCCATCAAATCCACCATGTCTTCTGCCTGGTTGATTCTTGGAAACGCTACAAAGCCGTCCTTGTCCGCGTCCGGATGGCCGGGGATGTATCGCGTCTCCGGTTCGCGATTGTCTGTAACCACGCTGTCGATTGCGACGCCGGTGCCGGCGCCGCCGAGCGACGTAGCGAATACCGAACCGAAGCTGGCTTGCGCCTCTTCCGAGCGGAAGACCACATCCTTGCGGCGATACGGACCTCCTGCGGCGGTGCGGGTAGTCTCGGAGTTGGCGAGATTTTCGACCAGAATCTGGGCGCGCGTGCGCTGCGCGGTAAGACCGGACGCGCTGACGGATAGTGCGGAGAATAGACTCATGCGTTCCTGCCCTCTTGAATGGCTGAGCGAACTAAGCGGATCTGGCTCCGTGTCAGTTGCGCCGCAATGTTGAATCGAAGTGCGTTTTCCGCGAGCAACCGTGCCTCACGATCGAGGCTCACGTTGTTGCCGTCGGTCTTGGATTCGAGTCCGCCGACTTCGACGGTCTCCGGCCGGCCGCTCAAGGCCGAACTGAAATCGTCGCGGAAATTGACATCCTGCGTTCGGTAACCAGGGGTGTCTGCGTTGGCGATATTGGAAGCGACGACGCGCTGCCTGGCGCTAAGCGCATCCATGAAGTGTTCGAGATTTCCTGCAATGCGTTCGAACATGATCCCACAGCAATGCAAGTCTCGCACCAAACTGAAAAATAGGGAGTTAGCGCGTAATGAGGAGGGCCAGAGCGTCGAGCCCACGACGAAATCGATGAAATCTCGACGCTTTGGCTGTTCTGAGCGGAACTAATTCAGGACTGATGCTTCGTAGCTGCTGGTCAGACACGGAACCGGTTGCTCCGCGTAGAGCCGATCCTGCTCACCACCGGTCAGCGCCTCTTCCCAGAGACTGACCGTGTTCTGGATGTTGCGGCAACTGAGCACCCAGTCATGCTGTTGACGCCAGATGGCACACAAATCGGCATCGAGAACCGACTCTAGGCCTTCCTTCCAGTGCCGGAACGTGTTTCTGCAAGTCAGCGATACCTCGGTGGCGTACGGGATCACGTTCGAAGCAACCGTGACAGCGCCAGCCATGGCGTACTCGTAAAACTTGATGCAGCTCTTGTGACGGTTAAACGCATCCTCGGCCAGTGGCGCTATGCCGATATCGAGACCAAGCTCGCAGATCTTGGCCGCGTGCGCCTCCACCGCGACATGCGGATGAAACTGGTACTTGATCCTCGCCGTCTTGTCCAGGAAGACCTTGATCGCACGCCCCACCGGCGTTTCCCGAAAACTTCTTCCGTGGGCGAGGAACGCCCCGTCATACAACTCTCGAACGCTCGGCAGGTCCGTAATGCCTTGGATCACGAACTCGAAGTCGTGTTTTCGCTGTAGGTCGGCGATGGCATCAAGCGTCACCGCCAGATCGAGAAAATGCGTAGCTCCGCCGGTCCATCCTAACCGGCGCCGTGCGCGTTTCTCCCGTGGAAGACTCTGCCACTCCTCCGGATCCACGCTATTCGGGATCACGACCACATTCGGATTTCTACTCCGCAGGTGCACCGCCAACTCCGGTGTGGTGGTGGTCACCACGTCCGCATGCTTGAGCATGAACTCCGCGGCGTCTAGCTGCTCCTGCCCCGTTAAATAGTGGGCTACATTCTCGCGTGGGATCAGGTCGATCGCATCATCGGTGTCGTACACCACCCGGACCTGATGTTGCTTGCACCAGCCAAACAAGCGGCGGACATCGACATGGTATGAGCGCGAAAACACAATCGCGTCGGGAACCGTACCTCCCGCATGCGGCTTGTATGTCCGGACGGTGTGGCCCCGGCGTTCGAGGTATTTCGCCGGAATTCCGGTTCGCCATTTGTAGGATCCGCTTCCGGTGCCTGTAAAATAAAAGATCTCCATTTTCAATTCCCCTCCTAGGCCTCCGCCACCGTTCTGCCAGCGGATCTTCTCGATCCGGGTTGATACAGCGGACGCACTGGCAATCCTGCGAGACAAAGCGACAAGTGAGCGCGCGCGATCTGAGTACTGCGCAGCGCCCAGTGTAGAAGCGCAGCCAGTTCCACTTGAATCTCCCCACGCTGATCCTCTGTCAGTTCTGCCGCAGCCGTCTTCAACAGTTCCCTGTAATCGCTGAGCCGCTCGGAAGCGGTTCCGAACTGTTCGGAGAGGATAGCCTCCCGGAACGCTTCCGCAGATCGTTTTAGTTCGGCACGATAAGAGGAGGCGTTAGGCATTACTGTTATTGAGCTGGAACAGGTTTTGAATCATCTTCACCTGCTGTTCGAGATTGGCGATCAGCGCATCCGCCGCGGCCATCTGGCTCATCAACCTCTCACGCAGCGCGTCAACCCTCTCCTGGTTCTCGCGGATCAGGTTATCCTGGTTCGAAATCGAGCTATCCAGTGAGGTCTTCGCGAGTTGCAGCGAACTTTCCGACGATTCGCTCGTCTCCTGCAGGATCGCGTAGGCGGTCTTGAGGAATCCGCCGCTCGTCGTCGATCCGAGGAAGCTAAAAACCGAGTCGGGATCGGCCGTCGCGTTCGAATCGAATGTGGCCTGACTGAAGCTCAGTTTCCCGTGCTTGTCGAGCGTGATTCCGAGACCATCCAGCGACTTGAGCGCTCCACCGTCCTCTTGATGTCCGGAAAGCGACCGCAGAGCGTTTGTCAGATAAGTCAGCAGGCTGTCGCCAGCCAGCGGCCCTGCGCCCGTCCCCCGGTTCTTGTCGATGTCGTCCACTACGGTGTTATAGGCCTTGACGAACGCGTCAATCCCGTCCTTCGCACTCGATGCCGACCTGGCAATGGAGATGCCTGTCGTACCCACGGCTTTCAACGTGACCTGGACGCCGGGAGAGACGGTGACCGTTCTGGTGTCGCTCGAAATCGCAGTGGCCGGCTGCCCGTTAACGCGATAGGTTAACGGTGAACCGGTTGTGAGGGTGTTCATTAAATCGATCGAGCCGTCGTTCAGTTGCACGCTGACGTTCGCTAATTTTTCGCTGCGCAGTGTCAGCCGATAGTCAGGTTGTGACGAACCTCCGACGTTTAGCAGCACCGCCTTGACGCCGGCGTTCGCTCCATTAATGGCTGCGGCGAGGCTTGTCAGCGAGCCGGAGGCAGAAGACAACTGGTAGGTTTGGCCCGCAACCGTAAGTGTGAACGAGGTCGAACCGCTAATGTTTTCCCGCGACGGGTCCGCCACAACGGGAAGGGTGTCCGCGCTCATGGACGAACTGTAGGAACCGGAATCGAGCACTTCGATCGAATACTCGCTCGCAGCGACGCCTTCCGATAGCGATACGGTGGCCGCAGATTCGTCGGAAACCGTTGCAGCAAATGAGCTTGCGCCCCCGGCTGCGTCCAGGGACTGGATCGCATCCGAGAGCGCTGTGAAGTCGGTCGCGAGCACGGCAATCGCATCCGACCGCTCGGTAAGCGTGAGCTTCTGATTCTGCAACTGCGTGAGTGGCAGCGACGCAATCTTAACCGCCCGGTCGATGACTTCCTGAAAGTCATTCGAGTACCGGCTGCTCCCGGAAAAAATTGCGCTGCTGCTACCCATAATGCCTCCATTAACTCAGCAAGCCAAGGGCCAGAATCAGACTAGCCGGCTACTAGCGAAGCAGAGACAGGACTTGCTGCGGGGCGGAATTCGACTGCGCCATCGCGGCGAAGCCGGCCTGCTGCAAGACCTGGGCCTTGGTCAGGTTGGCGGCTTCCGCGGCCATATCGGCGTCGCGGATGCGCGACTCAGCGGCTGCGTAGCTGGAAATCTGCGACTGGCCGAGTTGAATGGCGTAGGCCAATTCGTTCTGCGCAGTACCGACCGAACCCTGAACCGTGCCGAGTTTCGACACCGCGGTATTGATCGCGGTCAGCAGGGCGGCCGAAGTCGTCTTGTCGGTCATGGTCGCAGTGGCCAGACCAAGTCCCGCCATGCCAACGGCCGAACCGCTCAGGTTCACGCTGACGTCCGAGCTGTTGCCGCCGATGTGCACCGACAGGTTCTTCGCGTACGTGGAAGTCGTGGAGCCGAGAGCGATGTTGTTCGCCTGACGGTCGATTTCCGTCAGCAGCGCGTTATATTCGGTGTTGAGCGTGGTGTAGTCGCCCTTGAAAGTATCGGAGGAGCCTTCCGTGGCCAGCGTCTTCAGCCGGTCCACGATCTTTCCGATGTTGTTCAGTCCGCCGTCGATGATCTGCAGAACGCTGACGGCGTCGTTGGCGTTGCGCACGCCCTGCACCAGTTCCGCGCTATCGTTGCGGAATTTGTTGGCGATGGCAAGTCCCGCTGCGTCGTCGCCAGATTGGTTGATGCGGTAGCCGGAAGTGAGCCGGCGGATCGTTTGGCTCTGGAATTCTCCATTCACCCGGATGTTCTCCTGGGCCTCGATCGAGTTGATGTTCGTTTGAATCGAAAACATGTCCTTGTGTCCTCTCCGAATTTGTTTCGGCTTTTTGCCGAACCCGCTGGATCTCAGCCGGCAACTTTATTCTCGGAAGAGTTACAAGAAATTAGAGTGATCCCGGTCTTTTTTTTGGATTGGTGCACATCTGAAATGACCGCTGCGCGATTCGGCGTCGTTTTGCGGAAGAAACCTGGGCCACTCGATGAGCAGCCACGCCTCCGGGTGCGGTTGTGCCTGCTAGTAGTCGCGGTGCGCCGAACGAACGCGGACGGCGGCGAAGCGAGACCGCAGTTTCCGTTTCACTCCCTGCCGCTAGGTCACCGTCTTCCAGGCTGGCGTCGGCGACGACACCGCCAGTTCTTTCGCCGTCAGCGGTTGGTGGGTATTCAGATAGCCAAATCTCTGATGCAAGCGGAGCGGAAAGAGCGTAGCGCCTGGACTGTGCCCGAGCTATGCCCATCAAGGCCACTTCTGACCGGGAAGCTCTTTTCACGCCCCTTTTCCCTATCCTTACCATTCCGTTTTTCTGTGCCGTACCGTGGGCACAGCCGCAAAAAGAAAGGGCCGATCATCGCTGATCGGCCTTTCTCAAACTACTGAAAATAAATGGTGCGGAGAGGGGGACTTGAACCCCCACGAGATTTCTCCCGCTAGCACCTCAAGCTAGTGCGTCTGCCAATTCCGCCACCTCCGCAGGGTGGTACAAACTCGTTACTTTTTCTTCTGCTGCTGCGCCGGAGGAACCTGTCCTGGCGGGACGGGCTTGATATCCAGCGGCAACGTCTTACTGTTCTTGCCGTCCTCGGTGGAGATTGTTACCGACGGCTGGCCCGGAACGACCGGTCCCTCACCAGGCGTGACCATTACTGGCCTGGACGTGTCGCCACCCGGAGCCTGCGTAACAGGAGGAGCCTGCTGCGGCGTCTGGGACGGCTTGACGGGCGCCGCCTTTTCCAGCACGGTCGAACCGCCGCCGCCCATTCCGCGGCTGGCCATAATCGCAAGGGTCAACGAGGTCAACATGAATACCCCTGCCGCGATCGTCGTCGCCCTGGTGAGCACCGTCGCCCCACCGCGCGGGCCGAACGCCGTCTGCGAGCCCATTCCACCGAACGCGCCAGCCAGATCTGCCGCCTTCCCGCTTTGCAGCAGGACAACGATGATCAGGAACAGACACACAATGACGTGAATAATCGTCAGCAGGATAACCATAATTCGCTCTACTTCGCCTTTACAGTATAGGCGAGCCGGACAGCCGGGGTCAAATCGCCCGGCGATTCGACCTTTCGCGGAGTGCACCTGGGGAAATATATGAGTCGGCATCCCGATTCCGGTATATCATTGCTAGCGAGCAGCTTAGCGCGCAAGAGTGATTGGAAAGGTGGTGGTGCTGGGACTTTGGAGTTGCCGCCGGTCGTGGGGTGGCTCGAACTGCCGTCACCTGAGAATCGCGAGCCGGACACTGGCGATCCTCGCCGTGGACTACCGCAAACCGGCATTTGTAATATAAGTGTCATAGCATCAGATCTCGGGGCTTTGAGGGGAACTGAGCTGTTGCCATACTCGTCACACTATCGTAATCTGAGAACATAGCGCCTTGATGCGGAGTTGTGCGTTCCTAGATTTATGTCAAGATTTTCCGGCATAGCAAGTATCCTCTGCGCCGCCCTTATCGCGGTGCCGGTCGTGCGCGCCGAGCCGGGCGAGAGTCCGCAGGCCGTTGAAATCCTGAACAAATATCTGAGCGCTTCCCAGGAACAGAAATCCCGGATGATGGGCATGGTGATGCAGACGGATATCGAAGCCAAGCTGCCTCGTCTGCAAAAGGAAGGCCACCTCGAGGCGCTTCGGCAGATTTCCCGGATCGGCCGGATTACGTACAACGCGATTAAATACACCGGAGACAACGTCATCAAAAAAGAGGTCATCGCCCGTTTTATGACGGCCGAGACCGAGGTGGCGACCAGCACACGATCGCTGGCCATCACTCCGGCGAATTACAAGTTCAAGTACAAGGGACTGGCAAAGCGCAACGACAGGGCTGTCCACGTTTTCGAAGTCAAACCGCACAAAAAGGCCGTAGGCTTGTTCAAGGGCGAGCTGTGGGTGGACCCTGAGAACTACTATGCGGTGCGTGAGTCCGGTACCTTTGTGAAGAACCCCTCCGTCTTTCTGAAGAAGGTGCAGTTTGTCCGGGATTACAAGATGCAGGATGGCACCGCTGTGCTGAGCCATGTCGACACCGTTATCGAAACCCGGATCATCGGCCGCGCTGAATTGAGCGTTACCTACTCCGGCTACCGCCCGGCGGAAGATGAGCAGGCTGTGGTGCTCGGCAACCCCGTCGAAAACTAACGCGTCGCGTTGCAGACGACTGGCCGGCGGTTTTCCGCGGTTCGCTTCAGGAGTCAAAGTCCACCGTTCGAGGCCGGAAAGCGCCGTGTTCCCTTGCGGCAAGTTGAAGTTCCCTAGTCAAGTCACATAAGCTCAAAGTAGGTTGCAATGCGTACTTTATTTCTGAATCCCCCTTCCTTTGAAGGTTTTGACGGAGGGGCGAGTTCGCGCTGGCCCGCATCGCGAGAGATTGAATCCTACTGGTATCCCGTGTGGTTGTGCTATCCGGCGGGCATGTTGCCGGACAGCAAAGTGGTCGATGCGCCTCCGCACAAGATCTCGATCGAGCAGACCGTCGCGATGGCAAACGATTTTGAGCTGCTCGTGCTGTTCACCTCGACGCCCGGCTTCAACGTCGATGTGAAGATCGCCGGCATGATGAAGGACACCAACCCCAAGTTGAAAGTCGCCTTCGTCGGTCCGCCGGTGACCACGGATCCGGAAAAGACCCTGCGCCTGTCCACCGCTATCGACTTCGTTGTGCGCCGCGAGTTCGACCATCAGATCGTCAACTTCGCCAACGGAGCGCAGTTGGAAGATCTGCCCGGCGTTAGTTTCCGCAAAAACGGCGGATACGTGCACAACCTCGAAGGCCCCTCGATCGAGAATCTCGACGAGTTGCCCTGGGTGACGAAGATTTATAAGCGCGATCTCGATTTCCGCAATTACAACGTTCCGTTCCTGCTCAACCCATTCGTTTCGCTGTACACGTCGCGCGGCTGCCCGGCGATGTGCACGTTCTGCCTATGGCCGCAGACGCATTCCGGGCATCGCTGGCGCCTGCGCTCGGCCGGCGACATCGCAAACGAAGTGCAGTGGGCACTCCAGAACTTCGACGGCTTGAAAGAGATCTTCTTCGACGACGACACGTTCAACTACCAGAAGTCGCGCACCATCGAGTTGTGCAAGAAGCTGGCGCCACTGAATTTCACCTGGAGCTGCACCTCGCGCGTGACCACGGATTACGACACGCTCAAGGCCATGAAGGAGGCCGGCTGCCGGCTGCTGATCGTGGGCTATGAATCGGGCGATCCGCAGGTGCTCAAGAATATCAAGAAGGGCGCTACGATCGACATGGCGCGGCGCTTCACGGAGAACACCAAGAAGCTCGGGCTTCTGGTGCACGGCGACTTTATCGTCGGGCTGCCCGGCGAGACGCGCGAAAGCATCAACCGCAGCATCAGCTTCGCGAAGGAACTCGACGTCGAGACGATACAGGTTTCGATCGCGCATCCCTATCCGGGCACCGAGTTTTATGATTACGCCAAGCAGAACAAGCTGATCACGCTCGATTCGATGACTGACGACGTGGGCCACCAGCTTCCCAACGTGATCTATCCCGGCCTCGATCGCGCCGACCTGGTCGACGCGGTGGAGCGTTTCTATGGCGAGTATTTCTTCCGGCCGCGGATTATCTGGCGCATCGTGCGTAAGGCAATCTTCAACGGCGACGAGCGCCGCCGCCTGTACAAAGAGGCCCGCGAGTACATGGCATTGCGAGCCAAGCGCAAGAAGTTTGTGAAAGACAGTAAACAGCCGGCGATGGCCAACGCCGGAGACTGATCGCTTTCATGAACGATCAAACCGCGGCGCTGCGCACCAAGACTCTTGTCCTGAGCATTGTGGTGATCTTCAGCAATGTGCTGGGAAATTTCTTCATGAGCTGGGGCCTGAAGCACGCACCCGCGCTCTCGGCGTCGCCGCTGTCTTATCTCAGGGTCATGTTCAGTCCGTGGGTGGCAGGCGGAATCGCGCTGCTGATTCTGTGGATGCTCGCGCGCATGGCCTTGCTGAGTTGGGCTGACTTGAGCTATGTGTTGCCGATCACATCGCTGGGCTACGTCTTTTCGGCGCTAATGGGGCAGTTTTTTCTAAACGAGCAAGTCAGTTGGCAGCGCTGGTCCGGCACATTGCTGATTGTCGCCGGCACTGCACTTGTGGGCGCCACCGCGCCGAGGACCACCTCATGAACGCCTGGCTGCTGGTCGCGCTGATCGTCGGCAGCACCACCATCGGTGATCTGCTGCAAAGCCGTGAAATGAAGCGTCACGGCGAGATCGAGGACTTCCGTCCGAGCGGCCTCGGCCGCCTGCTCGCCGCTCTGGTGCGGCGCCGCAATCTGATCCTGGCGGTCTGCTTCATGGCCGTCTCGTTCTTCGCCTTCATGACCCTGCTGGGGGTCTCGGACCTAAGCTTTGCCGTTCCGGCCACGGCGGCGAGCTATGTGGTGGAGACGATTCTCGCCAAATACATCCTCGGGGAACAGGTCAGCCCGCGGCGTTGGGCCGGCGCGTGCCTGGTCGCCGGCGGAGTGGCTTTGCTGGCACTGTGAACGCATTCTTTATCGCCGCTTGCGTCGTGACGCTGTGCTACCAACTGGTCGCTCTGGCCGCGTGCCTGCGTCACCTTTTACGGCGCGAAAAATACAACGGATGGACGCCCGGTATCTCCATTCTGAAACCCGTGCGCGGCCTGGACCCAGGCTTCGACGACGCCATTCGCACGCACGCGACGCAGGATTACCCAGAATTCGAAATCCTCTTTGGCGTCGCCGATGCGGGCGATCCGGCCGTGCCCGCGATTGAGCGGCTCGCCGCCGAGTACCCGAAAATCCAGATCCGATTGGTAGTTTCCGAAAGACGCACACCCAACGCCAAGGCGGGCGTGATGGCCGACCTGGCAGCAGCCGCGCGCTATCCCGTGCTGCTGATGAACGACAGCGACATCGACGTGCCGCCCGATTATCTGCGCAGCGTGGTCGCGCCGCTCGAGGATCGCGCCAACGGAATCGTCACATGTCTCTATCGCGCCGCATCGGACTCTATTCCCGGCCGATGGGAGTCGCTCGGCATTGCGACGGACTTCGCGCCCAGCGTTCTGGTGGCTCCGCTGGTGGGCATACGCGAGTTCGGCCTTGGCTCGACGCTGGCATTTCGCGCGGCGGATCTGGAACGCATAGGCGGCTTCGAGGCGATTGCCGATTACCTCGCGGACGACTACCAGTTGGCCAAGCGCATCACCGGACTCGGCTATCGTGCAGTCTTATCGAAGACCGTCGTTGGGACGACGCTGGGCGACAATTCCTGGCGGCGCGTCTGGAAGCACCAGGTGCGCTGGGCACGGACGATTCGCGTTTCGCGCGGTGGTGGGTACAAGGGATTGCCCGTGACGCACTCTGGCATTTGGGCGCTCGGAGCCTTCGCAATGGGCCACTGGCAGATCGCGGCCGCAGTGCTGGCCGTGCGCATCGCGACTGGTCTGGCGGGTGGCTACTTTGTGTTGCGTAGCCCGATCGCGCTACGCTGGTGTGCGTTGATCCCGCTTTGGGACCTGTGGGCCTTCGCGGTCTGGTGTGCCGGCCTGGCGGGCCGCACAGTGGAATGGCGCGGCGGAATACTCGAGTTGCACCCCGACGGACGGATCCACCGGCTCGATTGAGCGGGCGTAGTGTATAATTAAATAGAGGTCGAGGCCAATGAGTGGGCGAAAGCCCACTTTTTTGTTGGCGGATCGGTTCCCCGAAACATGTCGAACGTGTTGCTCGAGAAAATCACGGAGATCGTGGAGTCTGTGGCCGTTGCCGCCGGGCTGGAACTGGTTGAGGTTCAGTTCAAGGGCGTCGGACACTCACGCCTGCTCCGGATTTATATCGACAGGCAGCCGGGCGGAGCGACTCTCGACGATTGCGAGTCTATCTCGAAACAGGTGGGCGAGCGCTTGGACGCCGAAGAGGTGATTCCCGGCGAGCATTACACACTCGAAGTCAGCACTCCGGGCGTCGAGCGGAAACTCCTGCGAACGAGGGACTACGAGCGGAACGTGGGCAAAAAGATCAAGGTGATTCTAATTGAGCCGATCGAGGGCAAGACTCAATGGGACGGGACGTTGACCGGGATCGCCGGCAGCGAGGCAACCCTGGAGCTTGTAGCAGGGCAGGAGCTCCGTTTTCACCTGGAGCAAGTGAAGAGAGCCAACCTGAAGTTCGAGTGGTAATTCCCGGACAATCTGGAAAGAGGAACGAGTGGGCACGATCTATCAGTCGATCGAAATACTGAGCAAGGAAAAGGGTATCGACCCGCAAGTGGTCCAGGACGCGGTAAAGGAAGCCATGATCACGGCCGCGCGCAAGCATTTCCGCTCAAACGAGGATCTGGTGGCCGAGTTCGACAATAAGCTCGGCGTCCAGATTTTTGCGGTGAAGCGCGTGGTGGAACTGGTCGAGGACAAGGATCGCGACCTTACGCTGGCCGAAGCCCAACGCATCGATCCGGCGGCGCAAATCGGCTCCGAAATGCGCATCTCGAAAAACATGGATGCGCTGGGCCGCATCTCCGCCCAGACCGCGAAGCAGGTAATTCTGCAGAAGGTGCGGGAGGCGGAGCGCGAGACGATCCACAACGAGTTCTCCGGTCGCGTGGGTGAGTTGGTGAATTGCGTTGTGAAGCGCGCCGAGGGCCAGGATCTCGCCGTGGACATCGGCAAGACCGAAGCCCGCCTGCCCAAGAAAGAACAATCCCGGTTGGAGAATTTCAGCGTCGGTGAGCGCATCCGCTGCATCATCAAGAGCGTCGAGAGGACCGGCAAGAACGCCGGCGTGATCGTCTCGCGCGCGGACCCCGATTTCGTCCGGCGCCTGTTCGAGCAGGAAGTGCCGGAGATCTACGACAACACCGTCGTGATCAAGGCCTGTGCGCGGGAAGCAGGCGAACGCACGAAAATCGCGGTGCTCAGTAAGGACCGCGACGTCGACAGCGTCGGCGCGTGTGTTGGCATGAAGGGCATGCGTGTGCAATCGATCATCCGCGAACTGCGCGGCGAAAAGATCGACATCATTGAGTTTGCCGACGACGCCGTATCGTTTGCGACGCATGCGTTGAGTCCGGCCAAGATCAGCCGCGTGTGTATCGTCAGCAATGAAGAGAAGCACATGGAAGTGATCGTCGACGATACCCAGCTTTCGCTGGCAATCGGTAAGAAGGGCCAGAATGTCAGGCTCGCGGCAAAGTTGTTGGGTTGGAAGATCGACATCAAGAGCGAAGAAGAGAAGCGCCAGGAAGTCGAGTCGATCATGGCGAACCAGTTGATTCAGGGCGCGCCGATCTCCATCCTGATGGAACATGGGATGACTGCGGAGATTGTGGAGATGCTGGTTGCATCGGGCATCGGCACCGTGGAAAAGCTCGGGCTCATGACGCCGGAGCAATTGGAAGAGATCGAAGGCATCGGTCCGGAAAGCGTCGAGCAGATCCAGATCGCGGTCAACGGGTATTACGGGCAGTTTGAGCCGCAGGAATTCGAAGAGGCGGCCGAACCGGCGGTGCAGGCGGCAGAGGAGGCGGTGGTGGTTGAAACCGTTCCGGATTCCGCAACCGCTTCGCAAGAGATTGAATCTGATACGATAAAGGACTCGGATGCGGATGGTGGCGCTTCCGAGGTCCCGCCCAGCAACGGATAGTTCCTTGAAGACGGGAGTCCGTTGCGACCATTCCGTGTTCAGGGCGAGTGTGAAGCTGTACTGCTTATTATGAAGAAAATCCGCATCAACGAGCTGGCACGCGAGCTCGAGGTAAAGCCGAACAAGATCATCGAGCTGTTGCCCGAGGTCGGCGTTGACGAGAAGAAGACGCATTCCAGCTCGATTGACGAAGATGCCGCCGACAAGATCAAGCGGCGCCTTCTGAACGAAGAAAAGACCTATCCCGAGCTCGAACAGCCGGGCTTCGATGACGCGGAAGAGCGAGGTCTGTTCGACCCGATCCCGGCACCAGCCGTGCACGCACGGGAACCCGCCCCAAAAGCCGTGCAAATAGCTGCGGAGCCGCACCCTGTCGCGCACAAAGCGCAACCAATGGAAGAGGCGGCCAGTCCGACCGCGCCGACGACGGTTGAGGAGAAGCCCACGCCAGTGCGCGTGCAGCCGTTGCGCCCGCCACTTTCCCACGGCAGCCCGCTGCATCCTCCCGTGTCGCAGCCCGGAGCTCCGCGACCGCAAGCGCCTCCAGTTCCGCAAGCTCCAGCTCTGCCGGCTCCAGCTCCACAAGTTCCACATGTGCCTGCCGCGCCGCAACCTCCGGCCCCGGCCCGTCCAGCGCCGCCCGCTGCGGCCATGCCGCCGGCTGGCGTGATCGTTTCCGGACCGAAGCCGGGTTCGATCCAGGTTAAGCCTCTGCCGGTCGCAACCCGGCCGGGCCAGATCCTGACAGGTCCACGGCAGCCGTTTCCAAGTATTCCTGCCGCTCCCGCAATGAACGCGGTGCCCGGAGCTCCACGGCCGCCGCAGATGCCGCGGCCGCCGCAGACTCAGCGTCCGTCTCAGATCCCCCGCCCGCCGGTGACGCGCCCCGCGCAGAGCCCGCACGTGGCCGCCCCCGGCAGCCAACTGCCGGGACATCAGCCGCAGCGCCCGGCGGCGCCGGCAATCGGCTCGCAGCGTCCGCTGCTTGCCGGGCAACCAGTCGTGCGTCCGGTGATTCCACCCCGGCCCGATCTCGTCGCACGCCTACAGCAGCAGAATCAACAACAGGCCAAACTGATGCCAGGGCAGCCGCAGGTGAGACCGCCATCGCCCGGCCGTCCGCAATCGACGCCGATCCCAGGCCAGCCGATCTACCGCGGACCGATGCGTCCCGGTCAGCAGGCGTATGGACGCCCGCCTGGACCGGGAGGGCCGCCGAGACCCGGAATGCGCGGACGCCCGATGCATCCGACCTCCGGCGGCGGTGTGCGCCTCGAGCCTGAGGTTGTGCTCACCGACGCACAACGCCGCGATGCCAGCAGTAAACGTGGCCGTCCCGGAGCGCATGTTCGCGAAGAGCAGGAAGGGCGCCTGCGAATGCCCTCCAGGCGGCATCAGCAGGAAGGTCCGCCGCCCGTCGACCGTGAGATCACGATCGCTGAGGGTATCACGGTAGGAGAACTCTCTGAAAAGCTTGGGGTTAAGGCGAATCTAGTTATCAAGAAACTGGTGGAGCGCAAGATCTTTGCCACCATCAATCAGTCCCTTGATGCGAAGCTGGCCGAAGAAGTCTCGCGCGAGTTCGGCGCCTCCACCAACAAGATCAGCTACGAGGAAGAGTCGCTGCAGGAAGTCACTAGCGCCGAGGACACCAAGGATGTGGTGAAGCGCCCTCCGGTGGTCACCATCATGGGCCACGTCGACCACGGCAAGACCTCGCTGCTCGATGCCATCCGCTCCACCAATGTGGCCGGCCGCGAAGCTGGCGGCATTACGCAGCACATCGGCGCCTATCAAGTCGAGAAGAATGGCCAGCCGATCGTGTTCATCGACACGCCGGGCCACGCTGCATTCACCCATATGCGCGCCCGCGGCGCCAAGGTGACCGACATCGTTGTGCTCGTGGTGGCCGCCGACGACGGCGTGATGCCCCAGACCCTCGAAGCGATCGATCACGCCAGGGCGGCCGAGGTGCCGATCATCGTCGCCGTCAACAAGTGCGACAAACCCGACGCGCAGCCCGAGAGAATTAAGCAGCAACTTTCCGACCGCGGATTGCTGCCGGAAGATTGGGGCGGCACTACCGTCTTTGTCAACGTCTCCGCCAAAGCGCAGACCAACCTCGACCTGTTACTCGAAATGATTTTGCTGGTCGCCGAGATGGAGGCCTTGACAGCCAGCCCGTCCCGTCCGGCGATGGGTACGGTGCTCGAACAGAAACTCGACCGCGGCCGTGGACCAGTTGCTACGGTGCTCGTGCAAAACGGTACGCTCAACGTCGGCGATTACTTTATCTGCGGCTCAGTGTTCGGCAAAGTGCGCGCGATGTTTGATGATCGTGGCGCTCCGGTGCGTTCGGCCGGGCCTTCGATGCCGGTTGAGGTTCTGGGCCTGGAGTCCCTGCCCGATGTAGGCGATACTTTCCAGGTTGTGACCGACACGGCCAAGGCCAAACAGATCGTAATTTACCGCGAGTCGAAAGCTCGCGAGCAGGCCATGGCGAAGGGCGCACGCCTCTCGCTCGATCAACTGCATGAGCAGTTGAAAGAGGGCGAGGTCAAGGAACTGCCCGTGATCCTCAAGACCGACGTGGGCGGCACGGCCGAAGTCATCACGGAGACGCTGCAGAAGCTCTCCAACGAGAAGGTAAAGGTCCGCGTGCTGCACGGCGGCGTCGGCGCAATCAACGATACCGACGTATTGCTGGCTTCGGCGTCCAATGCCGTGATCATCGGGTTCAACGTTCGTCCGGAACGCAACGCGGTGGCCACTGCCGAGAAGGAGAAGGTGGACATCCGCCTTCATACGATCATCTACGAACTGACCGACGAGATGAAGCGCGCCATGACCGGCATGCTCGATCCAGTCTATAAGGAAGCGTATAAGGGCCGCGCCGAAATCCGTGAGGTTTACACGATCTCGAAGGTGGGCTCGGTGGCCGGCTGCATGGTGATCGACGGGGTGATCCAGCGTGATTGCCAGATCCGCCTGCTGCGCGACAACGTAGTGGTGCACACGGGCAAGCTCGACTCGCTCAAGCGCTTCAAGAACGACGCGAGCGAAGTGAAGACCGGCTTCGAGTGCGGCGCCACCATCGCCAATTTCAACGACATCAAGCCCGGCGACATCATCGAAGCGTTCGGGATGGACCGGGTGAAGGCCGAGTTACCGGCGTAATCAAGCGATAGCCGCGCAGGAACGCCGAAGACGGCTGCGCGGCTCACCGTCATGCCTGCGATAGGCGTTCTCACTCTCGAACTCCAGATCGACCACGCGCATTCCCTCAAAGACAAGCGTAATGTCGTCAAGAGTCTGAAGGACCGGCTGCGCTCTAAATTCAACGTTTCGGTTGCTGAAATCGACGGCCAGGAGTCGTGGCAACGTTCGATTGTGGCCATCGTCACAGTTTCGGCCGCTCGCGGCTACGCTCAAGAGCTTCTGCAACTTGTTGAAAATGAATCTGTTGCAATTCTTGGCGGAGATCTAGTTGGCAGTTCGGTGGAATGGCTGGAATAATAGAAAAGAGAAGAGAAACGAAGACAAATGGATCCCCGCCGCCTACAGCGCCTCTCGGAGACGATGCGTGAAGAGATCAACGAGATCATCGGCTATGAGATGTCCGATCCGCGCTTCTTGACGATGTCGGTGACCGACGTGCACCTTTCGCATGATTCCCGTAGCGCACGCGTCATGGTCCGGATTCCCGGCGCCAAAGAGGTTCAACGCGAGGGACTCGATGCCCTGATTCGCGCCGGCGGCTTCATTCGCCAGCAAGTCGCTGAAAGAATTGATGTTTTCCGCGCTCCGGATCTGCGTTTTGAGCTTGACGCCGTGGTGGAGACGGAAAAATTGGCCCATCTGCTTAAGCGTGTGCGCCGGGGCCGGCCGCGTGAGGATCAAAAAAACCCCATAGAATGAAGCAGTTTGTGCTAATTTTGTTGTTGGCGTCCGAGGCGCTCGCGGCAGGGCGACTGTTGCGGATGGAAGACAGCCAGGATGCCATGGGAACCGGATTTTCGCTCGTGCTCTACGGCACAGACGCGAATCGGATGCGCTCGGCCTCGGAACAGGCCTTTGAAGAAGTCCGCCGCCTGGAACAGTTGCTCTCCAATTACCGTCCGGAGAGCGAGTGGAGCGAAGTAAACCGGTTCGCTGCGGACCGGCCCGTGCGCGTTTCGGAAGAGCTGTTCCAACTTTTGGCAGCCTGTATGGATTACAGCCGCCGGAGCGAGGGCACATTCGACATTACCGTTGGGCCGTTGATGAGGCTGTGGGGGTTCTATAAGGGTACCGGACGGCTTCCGCATCGCGCGGAGGTGCGGGAAGTGATAGCGAGGATCGGATACAAGAACGTGATCCTCGATCGGCCATCGCTGAGTGTCCGCTTCCGCCGGAAAGGGATTGAAATAGACCCGGGCGGGATCGGGAAAGGGTATGCCGTCGATCGCATGGTGGAAGTATTGAAGGCAAACGGCATCTATACCGCGTTGATCACCGCGGGCGGTAGCAGTATCTACGCTATGGGCGCGCCCCCGGATGAACAAGGGTGGCGAGTGAAGATCAGGAATCCGAAGAACCATGCACAGAGCGTGCAGGAGGTTGTGCTGAAGAATCAATCCATGTCCACCTCCGGAAACGACGA
The DNA here is from genome assembly GCA_963668605.1 of Bryobacteraceae bacterium. GTDB lineage: Bacteria > Acidobacteriota > Terriglobia > Bryobacterales > Bryobacteraceae. Next base: position 5,421,767 of record OY764903.1, on the reverse strand, counting down.
GAAGTTTTTCTGGGCCCAGGGCCATATCTACAGCCACATCATGGATCCCCGGACCGGATTTCCCGCCCAGGGTACGCTGGCGGTCTCGGTGATTGCGCCCCGGACCATCGACAGTGAAGCCTGGACCAAACCGTATTTTGTACACGGCCGGCAATGGACGGCCAAGAATAAACCTAAAGACTTTCGCGTGTATTACTGCGAAGATAGATCGGATCTTGCATGCGCGTGGCTCCAATGAATAGCCGCTTTTTGGATGCCTGCCGGCGTAGACCGACGGATGTGCGTCCCGTCTGGTTCATGCGTCAGGCCGGCCGGTATATGAAGCAGTACCGTGAGATTCGTGCGAAGCACGGAATCCTGGACATTTGCAAACGTCCGGACCTTGCGGCAACCGTGACCCTGCAGCCGGTGGAGGCGCTCGACGTCGACGCTGCGATCATTTTCGCCGACTTGCTTCTGCCCGTCGAGCCCATGGGACTGAAGCTCAAGTTCCTGGCCGGCGAAGGCCCGCATATCGAAAATCCTGTGCGGACCTCGTCCGACGTCGACTCGCTCTCGATCTCCAATACCGACGATCTCGGCTATGTCGGCGAAGCGATTCAGAACGTGGTGAAGGCGCTGGCCGGCCGCGTTCCGGTGATCGGTTTCGTCGGCGCGCCGTTCACCATCGCCAGCTACATGATCGAAGGCGGACCGTCGCGCAATTTCCTGAAGACCAAGCAACTGATGTACCGCGACGAGACCCTCTGGCGGCGCTTGATGGGCAAGATCGTCGATGTGCTCGGACCTTTTGCGCTGATGCAGGTGGCGCAGGGCGCGCGCGCGATTCAAGTCTTCGACAGTTGGGTGGGCGCGCTTGGACCGGACGATTATGTTCGCTACGTGCAGCAATACTCCCGCGCGCTGATCGAACGCATTCGCTCGGGCGGCGTTCCAGTGATCCACTTCGGCACTGGCGCTTCGGGCTTCTTCAAGGAACTGCATGCCGCCGGCGGCGATGTGATGGGCGTCGATTGGCGCATCAATATCGACCAGGCCTGGATGGACATCAGCTACCGCTCGGCCGTGCAGGGCAATCTCGACCCCGCCGCGCTCTTCGCGCCGCTGCCTGAACTGAAGGCGCGCGTCCACGAACTGCTCAAGCGGACCGGTTCCCGTCCCGGACACATCTTCAATCTTGGCCACGGAATTCTGCCGGAAACACCGGTGGAAAATGTGCGGGCCGTGGTGCAGATGGTTCGGGAATTCCGCCCATGAAGCAGGCGGTGCTGCTCCTGGCGCACGGTGCGCCGGAGCGCGTGGAAGATGTTGCGGAGTACCTGACGCTGGTGCGCGGCGGCCGGCCTATGGCGCCTCGCATCGTCCACGAAATCGAGAAGCGCTACCAGGCCATCGGCGGCGCTTCTCCTTTGTTGCGGCTGACACAAATCCAAGCCGAAGCCCTGCAGGCCAGGCTACCCGAAGTGCCCGTCTACTTCGCCATGCGCAACTGGCGACCCTTCATCCTGGACGTGATGAAGCGCATGATGCAGGACGGCGTCGAACGCATCGTTGCGATCTGCATGGCCCCGCAATATTCCAAAGTCAGCGTCGGTTTCTACTTCCGCCGTGTGCAGGAAGCCAAACTCGCGCTGGGCCTGGAGGCTGAGATCGTCTGGGCCAAGAGCTTCCACGATCATCCCGCTCTGGTGCGCGCATTCGCAGAGCGCCTGACAGCGGTGCACACCGGGCAGAAAGTTCTCTTCACCGCGCACAGCCTGCCCGAGAAGATCCTTGAAAACCAGGATCCGTACGACTTCGAGACGAAGGCCACTGCGCGCCTGGTGGCTGAGGCGACGGGACTCACGGATTGGGAATTCGCCTACCAGAGCCAGGGCATGACAGAAGAAAAGTGGCTCGGACCCACGGTGGAATCTTGCATCGAGCGCTATGCGGCGGAGAGCGTCCGGGAGTTCGTGCTGCATCCCATCGGCTTCGTTTGCGACCACGTCGAAGTACTCTATGACGTCGACGATTTGTTCCACAAGTACGCGCGCGCCCGCGGCATCAACTTGATCCGCCCGGATTCGCTGAACGATTCGCCCGCATTTGTCGAAGCGCTGGCCGGCGTCGCCACGCAGAGGTTGATGTGACCGGCCGCGTTGTCATCGTCGGCGGCGGGGTCTCCGGACTCTCGACGGCCTACTATCTGGCCAAGGCCGGCATCTCTGTAACGTTAATCGAACGGCGCCCGCGTCTCGGCGGAGTCGTACAGACTGAGCGCATCAATGGATGTGTCCTCGAAGCCGGCCCCGACAGCTTCATCGCCGTCAAACCGTGGGCGCTCGACCTGATCCGCGAACTCGGCCTGGCGGACGATGTGATCGGCTCCAACGACCATCTGCGTGTCACCTACGTGGTGAAGCGCGGGAAGTTGGTTCCTTTGCCCGACGGCCTGATGATGATGGTTCCGACGCGCATTCTGCCGATGGTGAGCACGCCGCTTCTGAGCTGGGCCACGAAGATCCGCATGGGTCTGGAACTGTTTCGCTCGGCCCAAACGGCGCCCGCCGCCGATCGCTCCGTCGCCGAGTTCATCCGCGGCCATTACGGAACCGAAGCGGTCGACTATCTCGCCGAACCACTGCTCTCCGGAGTCTACGGAGGCGACCCGGAACAACTCAGCGCGGCCAGCGTGCTGACACGCTTCGTCGAATTGGAGAGCAAGTACGGCAGCCTGACGAGGGGCGTGCTCGCCGCGCGCAAAGCGTCCGCGGGCAAGACGGAATCCGGCGGCACGCTGTTCCGCACTTTGAAGAATGGGTTGGGGCAACTGGTCGATGTGATGAGTGCCTCCATCGGCGACCGGATGCAAGTGATTCATGGCGAAGCGGAGAGCGTCGAACCCGGCTATCGCGTGCGCGTCAACGGTGAATGGATTGAGGCGGCGCACGTCGTGCTCGCCGCGCAAGCCTACGAGGCCGGGGACTTGGTGCGTGGTTTCGCAGCGGAACTCGCGGATCAGCTCTGTGCCGTGCCCTACAGCTCTTCCATGACGATGGCGCTTGGCTACGATAAGCGCGAGCTCGGTCATCCACTCAACGGCTTCGGTTTCCTTGTGCCGAAGAAAGAGCGCAAGCGGCTGGTCGCCTGCACCTGGGTCGGTACGAAGTTCTCCCATCGCGTGCCGGAAGATCTCGCGGTGCTGCGCTGTTTTCTGGGCGGAACTGATGATAGTGCGCTCAAGGAGACAGACGATGCGCTGGTCGCAGCGGTCCTCGAAGATCTCCATGGACTAATGGGGATTAGCGCGAAGCCAGCCTTCCAGCAGATCTCGCGCTGGCCTCGCTCTATGGCTCAGTACACTGTCGGACACCAGCGGCGCGTGGAACGGATCGAAGAGTTAGTAAGAGACCTGCCGGGCCTGCACCTGGCCGGCAACGCCTATTACGGCATCGGGATTCCCGATTGCATCCGCATGGGTAAGCTCGCCGCTGAACGCATCCGCGGTTAACGCTGTTTCGCTACCAGACGGGTAGGCCAGATTTACTTGTACACTTCGCGCTTCGGGAAGTATCTAATGAGATATGCACGCAATTCCGAAAACCCTACTGCTCCCTTTTCTCGCCGCCACCGCGCTATTCGCCGCAGGTGAAGAAGCTCGCCTGACGGCATCCACCTCCGTGCTTTCCGAAGTTATGGATACGCCGGATCGCTCGATACCGCAAAGCCTGCTCGACAAATCGAATTGCATTGTGATCGTTCCGGGCGCCAAGAAGGCCGGCTTTATCCTCGGCGCGAAGTACGGACGGGGCTTTGCCAGTTGCCGCAACAAGGACGGCATCGGCTGGTCCGCTCCCGCGGCGATGCGCGTCGAGGGCGGCAGCTTCGGACTGCAGATCGGAGTCGCCGAGACCGACGTGATCATGTTGGTGATGAACGAGCGCGGCATGGACAAACTGCTGTCGAGCAAGTTCACGCTGGGCGGTGACGCAACGGCTGCGGCCGGTCCGGTGGGACGCAATGCGACGGCCGAAACCGACGCGCTGATGCGGGCCGAGATCCTTACCTGGTCGCGTTCTCGCGGCCTGTTCGCGGGCGTGTCGCTGCAAGGCGCGACGCTACGCGAGGATAGCGATGTGAACAAGGCTCTCTACAACAAGCCGCTCGACAACCGCACGATTCTTACCACTGGCGTCGCCGCGCCGACCTCCGCGCAACCTCTGATCAGTCTGCTGAATAAATATTCAGGACGCAAGTAGCGCCTAAGCGCCCGGATGGCGGGAAGCATTGCCCGCCTCCGGCGCCGTTTGGCTTTCCGATCTTCAGTCCATCCAACAGTACCCGGAGCGCCAGCGACGGGAGGCGGCAGGTTGAAGCCTCAACGCGCGAACATGCTGCGCACGGGCGCGGGCGGCTCCGTCTTGCGGATGGCCAGCCAGAGGATGGCGTTCAACTCGTCATCGTCCACGCGGTCCTCTTGGCTGAAGTCGAGTCGCGCCGAACGAGCGGCAGTCGCCGATACGGCCGGGTTGCGATCATCGAGCGGGATCCTGGCGGGCAAGCCCGTGTAGGGCGTCAGGTTCGGTTGCGCGGCGAAGGCGCTCGCCATGGGACGCGCGCCCGCATCGAAATGTGTCATCGGGCGCAGGCCCAGAATCAGCTCTATCGTACGCAATATCGAGGTGGTATTGTACATCGTGCTGTCGATGACACCGCGCCGCGTGTAGGGCGAGAGTACGAAAGCGGGCGAGCGATGCGAGTCGACATGGTCCGCGCCATTCTGTGCGTCGTCCTCGAGCACAAAGACCGCCGTCTTCGCCCAGAAACGGCTCTTCGACAACCCTTCGATAATCATGCCAAATGCCTGATCGTTGTCCGCCATGGCCGACAGCGGCGCGATCTTGCCGGCGGCTGTGCCGGAAGTGTGATCGTTGCCTAAACGCACCAGCAGCAAGCGCGGCATCTTGCCGGAGCTCTCAAACTCGGCGAGGTCCTTCAAAAAAACTTTGGCGCGCTCGGTGTCTTTGTAATTCAAGTCGAAGCCGCGATAGTAGCGGTTGGTGAGCGGCGCGAGTTGCGGGTCGCGGACCGAGTCGATCTGCACGCCGTCCTCGCCGGGCTTGGGGCGGTTGTTCACGAAATAACCGTAGTTGCGAACACTCAGGCCGGCGGCGAGGGCATTCGTCCATAGATAGCCGGCCGGAGGCGTCGCCGCGGGTTCTCCGCCTTCGTAGTCGTATTTCTTGCGGCGGCCCGCGTAACTGTTGGGCCACATCTTTTGCACGTAGTCCGGAGCGATCGCCGCCGTGGACCAGTTATGCCCGTCAGCGCTCACATCGGCATTCACATAGAAGTTATCGAGCAGCACAAACTCCTGCGCGAGTTTGCGTTGGTTCGGTGTGCTGGCTGGGCCGAAGACGACCAGCGACGGGTCGCCGTTGCCCTTGCCAATGTCGCCGAAGACCTGGTCGTAAGTGCGGTTCTCCTTCACGATATAGACCACGTGCTCAATGGGCGTTGCCAGGCCCGGGGCTTGCGGAATCGGATTGCCTTTCGGGATACCCAGCTCCACTTCCAGCTTGGAATCGTTATACGGCGAATTCTTCAGCACGGTGCGCGAGTATTCGTCGAGTTGCTCTGGCGTGAAGGGTTCGATCACGGAAGCCGTGCCGGTTTGGATGCGCCCGACATAGTGAATCTCGGTCGTGCCCAGGTGCGCCGTCTCCGGGCGCTTGATCGGTGCGGGGCCTAACGGATTAGGGTACGAATGCAAGCCGCGGCCATTCAACACAACGAGCCGGCCGTCGGCGAGCGAACGCGCTGCCGTGGGATACCAGCCCGTGGGAACAAAGCCCAGCACCTTGGAGCGCAATCCGGAGACGTCCACCACGGCGACCGCGTTGGCATCGGAGCAGACAACGAACAGGCGCGTCTCATCCGCGCTGAGCACAGCGGCGCTGGGCGTCATGCCGAGCGGCTGCATCGGAGTCATAGCGATGTTGATGCTCTCCAGCAGTTTGAGTTCCTTGCCTTCGCTGATACCCAGCACAAAAACTCTGTTCGTGTTCGCGGCGGGGATGAAGAGGCGCGCCTGCCAGGTCACGTCTTTCGCTTCGTCGCCGGCGGGCTTGCGTGCGCTCCGGACGATGTCCGTGGGATGTGCGCCCAGGCGCGTCGCCGAGAGGCGCTCGCCGGTGGAAGCGTCGTGGTGATAAATCGTGCCATCGGCCCAGCTCGTAACAAGGAACGACTTGCCGTCGGGATGGAACGAGAGGCGATACGGGCGGCGTCCTGTCTTGAAACGCTCGATGACCATGCCCGACTGCGGATTGATTACGGCGATCGTGTCGCGATAGAGCATCGCGGCATAGATCAGGCGGCCGTCGGGAGAAAGCGTCACGTCGCCGGTGAAGTCCTCCCATGTGCGCTTGTCCGCCGGGAGCAGCGGGAACTCGCGCGCCGGCGTGAGTTTGCCGTCCGCGCTAAAGCTGAATTCATAGACGCACGCACGTGAGCCGCCGCCCACGTAGACGCGCTTGCCATCCGGTGAAAAGGCGAGCCCAAGCCAGCCGTCGGTCACCGGCGTGCGTCCGATTTCCTGCATCGTGGCCGCATCCAATACGCTGATCGAGGGAGGCTTGTAGCCGCCGTTGAGCACCAGCAGATGCCGGCCATCTTTCGAAATGGCGGTGGACATGGGAAACGTGTCAAGTCCCACCTGCCTGCCCGCCGGCCGGATCTTCCAACCGCTATTCAACAGAAAGCTGCCGTCCGGCTGCGGGCCCACTTGTTCCCGAAGCGCCGGCTGCGAACTCAAAATGAGCGCCGCAGCGAACAGCGCGGCAATCGCGAAGAATTTCATTCGTGGAACCTTTGTGCGATCGGGAAGCGGCGGCCGATGCCGAACGCCTTGCTGGTGACCTTGAGACCGGGCGCGGCCTGCTGGCGCTTATACTCGTTGCGGTCTACCTTGTTCACAATATCGCGCACCAGTGTTTCAGGCAGATGAAGTTCCGCAGCGATCTCCGGCGGCGACTGGAAGTTTTCGACGTAAGCGCGCAGTATCAGGTCGAGCACGCCGTAATCCGGCAGACTGTCGCTGTCCTTCTGATCCGCGCGCAATTCCGCCGAAGGCGGCTTCGTGAAGACGCTCTCCGGAATGGCGTTGTTGTGGCGCCGGTTGGCCACGCGCGAAAGCTCATAGACCATGGTCTTGGGCACGTCGCTGATTACTGCTAGCCCGCCGCACATATCGCCGTAGAGCGTGCAGTAGCCCACGGCGAGTTCGCTCTTATTGCCGGTGGTGAGCACGATCGCATTCCATTTGTTGGAGAAGGCCATCAACGTCACACCGCGCAGGCGGGCTTGCAAGTTCTCTTCGGTGACATCGCGCGGGGCGCCCTGGAAAACCGGATCGAGCGTATTCAGGAATTGATGATAGACGTCTTTGATGGAGACGAGTTCGAAGCGGATGCCGAGATTGGCGGCCATCGCGCGCGCGTCGGTTACGCTGTGATCGGAGGAGTACGGACCCGGCATGCCGACGCCGACCACGTTTTCCGCGCCCACTGCATCGACCGCAATCGCGGCCGTCAGCGATGAGTCGATGCCTCCGCTCAAGCCCAGCAGCACGCGCTGGAAACCGCACTTGCGGATGTAGTCGCGCGTGCCGAGTACGAGCGCTTCATAGACCGCTTCGATCTCGTCCGCAAGATTCTCGTGGCAGTCGCCGGCGCCGGTCTCCGTGTCGACAAAGACCAGGTCCTCGCGGAACGAAGCCGCCGAGGCGATCACCTCCGCGCGCGCGTTCATCGCAAAACTGCTGCCATCAAAAACAAGCTGATCGTTGCCGCCAACCTGATTCACGGCAACGACCGGAATCCCGTAGCGGAGCGCCGTGGCCGCGAACATCTCGCGCCGCAGCCCGCGCTTGCCCAGATGGTAAGGAGAAGCATTGATGCTGATCAGCACTTTCGCGCCGGCCTGTACGAGTTCCTCCACGGGATCGCGCGAATACAGGCGACGTTCCCAGAAGCGCTTGTCATTCCAGGCGTCTTCGCAAATCGTCAGCGCTACGGAAGTGCCGTTCAAATCGAAGAGCAATTGCTGGTCGGCGGGGAGAAAGTAACGCGCCTCGTCGAAGACATCGTAGGTCGGCAGCAGCATCTTCGTCTGCCGGAAGATAATCTCCCCACGCGAGAGCACGGCTGCGCGGTTGAGCACGCGCTTGCCCGCCGAGGCGTCCGAAGGCGCGACATAGCCGCAGATGACGGCCGTCTTCAGGCCGTCCGTGGCCTGTGCCAGGCGCTGGAGTTCGGCTTCGGTGCGCTCCAGGAAGTTCTGTTTTTCGACCAGGTCACGCGGCGGATAGCCGGTCAGGGAAAGCTCTGGAAAGACGATCAGTTCGGCGCCACGGTCGGATGCCAGGCGAGCCATCCGGAGCATGCGGTCAACATTTCCGGAGAGGTCGCCGACGGTGGAATTGGTTTGCCCCAGGGCGATGCGCATGGAAAGAACCATTGTATATGGGGAACGTGGGCTCCTGATGTGAAAAATTATCAGAATATTACTTGACATGTTTACGCTAATATTTTATACTGTGATTGTGATGAGAATTCCACAGGAGGAACAAAACACCATGTCTTTGATCAACAAATATGACCCGTTCAGCACGCTGCTCGGCATGCCAGGCAGCTTCCGGCTTCTCGAGGACAACGTCAACCGCCTCTTGTCCGAACCCGAGTGGACGCGTCCCTGGGCTCCCGCCGTCGATATCCTGGAGACCGAAAACGACCTGGTGCTCAAGGCCGATCTGCCCGATCTGGACCTGAAGGACATCGACATCGAAATGGAAAACAACACCCTGACCTTGAAGGGTGAGCGCAAGTTCGAACGCAAAGAAGGTAAAGAGGGCTATCACCGTATCGAGCGCAGCTACGGCAAGTTCGTGCGCTGCTTCAGTCTGCCCGAGACCGTCGATGCCGAAAAGGTGAAGGCCGACTACAAGAACGGCGTCCTCACCGTGACGCTTGCGAAGAAGGAAGTAGCCAAGCCGCGCTCGGTCAAAATCGAGCTGCACAACAATTAACCACCGGTGCCAAACAGGCGACCTGGGGGTCGCCTGACGGACGCGGACGTCCGCCCCCCGAGTACATCCGGAAGGCGGAACCCCAGTTCCGCAACGAACCCCCCGGTTCGTTCGAGGCGGGCGCCAGACAGGCGGCCCGGGGTCGCAAAAAGGGGCGGACGAGAGTCTCCGCCCCTTTTTCTATCTGTGACAGAATGAAAGCGAGGCTCCTAATGAACGCACTGAAGACCGCTTTTCTACTTGGACTCATGAGCGCATTGCTGCTTGTCGGCGGGCAAGCGATGGGAGGCCGCCAGGGCCTCTACCTCGGCCTGATGATGGCGGTAGTGATGAACTTCGCCGGCTATTTCTTCTCGGAGAAGATTGCCCTCTCGATGTATTCGGCGCAGCGCGTCTCCGAGAACGAGCATCCAGAGATCTACCGGCGCGTCGGGCCGCTGGTGCAGAACCTCACGCAACGCATGCAACTGCCGATGCCGAAACTGTGGGTGATTCCGGAAGATCAGCCCAACGCTTTCGCGACGGGCCGCAATCCGCAGCACTCTTCAGTCGCATTTACGGCAGGACTCTTGCAGGCCATGGACGATCGCGAACTCGAAGGCGTGATCGCGCACGAGCTTAGCCACGTGCTGCATCGCGACATCCTGATCAGTTCCGTGGCGGCCACGCTGGCCGCCGCACTCACCATGTTGGCCCGCCTCTCCTTCTTTTTCGGCGGCAGCCGCAGTAGCGACGACGACAATCGCGGCAGCGCGATGGGCGGGCTGTTCATGATGATCGTGGCGCCTTTCGCGGCGATGCTGATCCAAATGGCGATCTCGCGCACACGCGAATACTCGGCCGATGCGGCGGCCGCCAAATTTACGGGGACCCCATTCGGCCTGATCTCCGCGTTGCAGAAGCTGGAAAATTACGCAAAGCGCATCCCGATGGAGGACGCCTCTCCCGCGACAGCGCACATGTTCATCATTAACCCGTTCAGTGGAGGCATGCTAATGCGCATGTTCTCGACGCACCCGTCGACCGAGCAGCGCGTCGCACGTCTCGAAGCCCTGCGCGGCTAAGCCCGCTCACTGCGCGACAGCCGTGACGATCCCGGCCGCGAACATCACGGCAAATCCCGCAGCGATGCGCTTGGCGAACGCGGCTCCGCCTCCGCTGCCGGCTAGCGCTGTTTTTAGGACTCCATTCGCAAACACCGCCAGCAGCACAGCCCAGACACCGTGTTGCAGGGTTAGTCCATTGCCGCGCAGCAGGCCGGAGACGGCCACGGCTACGGCGTCGACATCCACGGAGCCGCCCAGGACGCTGGTCAACAGGACTCCGGCTCCACCCAGCTTCGCGGCGGCCATTTTGCTGAAGAACACGACCGCGGCGAATATCGCGCCGAACTTTAGCGCAGGCCGCAACCGGAACGGATTGCCAACGGCCATGCGATATTCCGGATCCTGCTCCGTACCGCGGTGGATCAGCCAGGCAAACAGCAGGCCTGCCGCCGTCATCGCCAACAGCGGCGCGAGGCAGGCATAGGCCAACTGCGGATTCATCACGAAAAGCAGCACAAGCAGGCGCGGGAAATGCACGGTGTTGGCCAGCACCGCCGCGTGCCAGTAGGAGCGCATCCGTTCCGGCGACTCGGCGGACTCCCGGGCGAAAGACGCGGTCGCGGCTGTGGTCGACGCCAGTCCGCCAAGGATTCCGGCCAGTGGCAGGCCGCGCCCGGAGCCCAGGAATTTCTCCAGAAAATAGCCGGCGTACGAAATCGAAGAAACTAGGATCACGAAGAGCCAGACGAGGCGCGGCGAGAAAAACTCGTAGGGCCCAAACGCGCCTTCCGGCAATACGGGATAGATGATGAAGATCAGGGCCAGGAAGCGCAGCGTGCCGTTGAACTCCACCTCCGTGATCCCCTCGCGTATCAGCTTATGCAGGTTGCGTTTCGCCTCGAGTAGGAAGACGACTGCGATGGTGGTCCCGATGGCGAGCAGCGAACCGGCGGGAAAGGCCGGGTAGGCCGTCAGGAATCCGAGGCAGAAAGTGACAACTGTGGCCAGTTCCGTTGTCACGCCCGCATGCGGGTCCGCCACTTTATATGCGAAGGCCGCGACGAGCACGGTGATCGCCATCAGCGCCGCCGCGCTCAGCCAGGAGATTTGCAGCACTCCGCAGATCCCGCCGCTGACGGCGATCAACACGAAATCGCGAACGCCGGCCCGCCGCCAGACCGTGGGCTGCTGGATGCCTTCGCGCTGCATCCCTATCAGCAGCCCAATCAGCAGGGCTTCGGCGATCGACTGCAACGCACGCGGCAGTTCGATACTGGCGGCTGGCATCGGCTTCAACGCTTAGCGGATCTCGGAAAACGGCAGCGGCGAGACCAGGATGTTGGAGATATTCGAAACGATATCGCCATCGCCCAGACCGGGCGTGCTGCGCAGTTTCTGCCATTCGGGCGAACCGGCAAACGCCTTCCAGTTTTTCTCGCGCGCGGCCAGGTCGTCGAAGGCCACCATGTAGGTGAGATTCGGCATGTTACGCCCGAAAATCGTCTCGCCGAAAAATACTGGTTCGAGTCCGTACTTGCGGAAAATGTCGATCTCGCCGCCGTCGAACATCGCGATCTTTTTGCGCAGCGAGGCCATGTTGTTCGACTCGTAGGTGCGCATTTCGAACAACCGCGGCGACTTGCGGCCTTCGGTCGGCAGCACGGCGAGAGCCGGGAACGAATCGAAGCCGCGCAGCAGCGAGGACTCCATGCGCACGTAGGGAACCGGCGACTGCGCCAGCATGGCATCGCGCGATTTCTGATACTCCGCGTCGTTGCCCATTTTCGCCATCACGCCTTCGAGCGCGGCGAAATCGGCGTAATTGGTCACCATCATCAGGAATGGGCTATCCGGCGCGATCGAACTCGCGAACACGGCCACCGGCCCCGCGCCGGCGCGCTTCAAAGCAGGCAGCCTGCCCTTGGAAAGATGCTCGGTGAGAATCTGGCGCTGGTTCACGGCGCCGTTTCGTAACTGATAGCGGCGAATTTCAATCAGCTTTTTTTTAGCGGGAGCGGCAACGGCGGCGCCTCCGGCCAGTACGGCTGCGGAGGCCGTCGTTACAAGGTTTCTGCGGGTCATTATGTGAGCGTACAACAAAACCGGGTCGGCCGTTCATTCGCCCAGCCGGACGGCGCTCACCGAAGAGCGCCTGCCCGTGCCATTCGGCAAATAGGAGCGCCGCGAGTTGTGTTTGTCGTTCTGCAAGAGCTTCGAAAACCGTTAGCTGATTAAGACCCGGCAATCCAAATCAGGTATGATGAGCACGAAGCGGCGGACGTGCGGTGGAGGCGGGTGCAAAAGCATCGGCCGCGAACGTAGCCGAGGAGCTTGCCATGATAGACAGAAGACAATTTTTGCGCTCGCTGGGTGGAGTGGCCGCAGCCGCGGCGCTACCCGGCGCCACAGCCAAGAAGCCTAACTTCGTCGTGATCCTCGCGGACGATATGGGGTTCTCTGACGCAGGTTGCTATGGAGGCGAAATCGACACGCCGAACCTCGATAGCCTCGCGGCCCAGGGGTTGCGCTTCACGCAGGGTTATTCGACCGCACGCTGCGGGCCTTCGCGGAGCTCCCTGCTGACCGGCTACTACGCGCAGCAGACCGCCAGCGATGTCATGACGCCGGGCAACATTCCGAACTACACGAAATTCATTCCGGATTATCTCAAGCCTCTCGGTTACCGCACGTATCATTCCGGCAAGTGGCACATCAAGTTCGCGACCGGAGCGGGCGGCGTTGGGTTCGACCACTCCTACGCCATGCTCGACGAAGTCCGTTTCTTCACGCAGAGTCGTCATGAGTTGGACGCGAAACCTTTGCCGAAACCCGAGGAAGGCTACTACAGCACGACGGCAATCGCGGATTACGCAGTTCGCTTTCTCAAGGAGCATGCTCAGGAGCACGCCGCCGAGCCATTCTTTCTCTATCTCGCGCCCCACTCCCCGCATTTTCCGCTCCAAGCGCCGGCTGCGGATATCGAGCACTACAAAGACAGGTTCACCGAGGGTTGGGATACCGCACGCGAGCGAAGAACCCAACGGATGCAACGCATGGGCATCGTGAATTGCCCACTGGCGCCGCTCGAACCCAACATGTGGACGCGGTGGAATACACCGGACGAGGAGCTCTTCGCAAAGATCGGCCCTGGCGAAGTCACCCGCGCCGTGCCGTGGTCCACACTCACAGCCGAACAGAAGCAGTTTCAGCGAACCAAGATGGCGATCCACGCCGCGATGATCACGCGCATGGACACGGAGATCGGCAAGGTTCTCAAGCAGTTGCAGACCATGGGCGCCGAGCGCGATACGGTCGTGATCTTCCTGTCGGATAACGGGGCGAGTTCTGAGCAGATAATTCGGGGAGACGGTCACGATAGCTCGGCTCCGATGGGCTCGGCGCGCACACATCTCGGACTGGGCCCGGGCTGGTCCTCGTGCGCGAACGCTCCCTTCCGGCTGCACAAGTCCTGGGTGAATGAAGGCGGCATCGCTACGCCGCTGATCGTGCGCTGGCCCAACGGCATCAAGGATCGCAACAAACTGCGCCACGACCCCTGCCACTTTGTTGATATTCTGCCCACGCTGGTCGATCTCGCCGGCGGCAGCACGGCGGTGAAAAGCGGGCCACGGCTCGCCGGCCGGAGCCTTGCACCCGCGTTCCAGAAAGACGGCGCCGCCCCGCACGAATTCCTATATTTCAATCACAGCAACAACCGGGCGATCCGAATCGGCGATTGGAAGCTGATCGCGACCGGCACGACGGGAGCATGGGAACTCTACGACCTGAGCAAAGACCGCGGCGAGCAACACAACCTCGCGGCCGCGAACCCGGAGCGAGTCAAGAAGATGGCCGCGCAGTGGACGGCCACCGACGAGGAGTACGTCCGGGTGCGGGAGAGCGCACCCCCAACAGGCAAACTCCGCACTGGCGGCAAGCGGGGCTGAGCGCGCCGCGCTACTCCTTCGACTTCGGCGGCGCCAAGGCCGAGCGCACAGCCAATATGTGCGCTTTGGCTCCGCCGGGTGCATTGTAGAAACCGACCGTCGTATTCAGCCGGTAAAAATACGCATCGCCTGCCTTGGCTGGAAAGCGGCCTTCGATTCCATCCATGCCGCCGCCCGCGACCATGTCGCCCGCGCCGTCAAGCAGCAGATAGACCTCTTCCTCGCGCTCGTGATGATGGGGCGCATTCGTGCCGCCCGCAGTGAACTCCATCACGAACAGGCTGCTCACCGAGAGCCCCGCGGCGATCTTGTCGCGCTTGCTGGAGCGGTCGCCGATCATAAGCTGATAAAGCGTGGATGGCGGGTGATTTCCAACCACCTGTTTCGGTACATCGGCTAGGTTTGCGATAGCTGGCGAGCCGGCAGGTACAGGCGCCGTTCCGGCCGGAATCCTGAAGCCCATCCAGATCACGCGCAAGGCTCCGGAGCCCCCAGCGAGTGTGTGCTCGACACCCGCAGGAAGATACACGAAGTCGTCTTTCTTCAAAGGGAATTTCGAACCGGCGTAGAGCAGCGTGCCGGTTCCTTCGAGCACGAAGTAGATCTGCTCCTCGCCCGCGTACTTCACGGGCCGGCAGGCGCCTCCGCCCGCTACCGTCACCTGCCCGTAACGGGCCACGCTCTTAAGCGGCTTCGCCTGCCGGTCGCCTGCGCCGAACAGTGGCTGATAGCGGCACGTCTGCGTGGTCAGATCCGACGGCGCATCCGCAGCCGACGCCAGACTGCGCCGGATGAAAGTGGGATCGATGTCGGCGGCGGTGCACGCCGCTGCTACGCTGAAAAGGATGATCGCTAGCGCTCGATGGGTCTTCATGAAGTCTCCTCGTGTTCCGCGACTGGCAATCCACGCTCTGCCATACCACGGCACTGCTAGCATATCGTGCCCGATGCGCTAGCATAACGTGATGGACGCGCTGGTCGAATTCCTTCTCAAGCATAGTACGTCCGCGCCGTCGGGCAGCGCATTCCGTGTCGGCATCATCATCGAAGGTGACAGCGCGGCGCCGTGGATTTTGGAGTGTGGCCGCGAGGCCGCTACTCTCCCCGGCGTCACGGTGGAGTGGCTGCTTCTTCCGGAAAACGCGCCGCCCGCCGAAGGCGCGCTACTACGCCGCTTGACCGCCTGGAGCCAGCGACGCTACGACCCGTACCACCGTATCGCTCTGACCGCCGCGTCAACTAAGCTCTCCCTCGACGCCTCGGGAACTCTTGCCGCGGAATCTCTAGCCCGCATCCGCGAACTGGACTTCGATCTGCTTTTCGCGCCGCTCGCTCCTGGTCTGCGTGGAGACTGTTCCGGTCTTGCCCGATTCGGTGTCTGGTCGCTCGCCATCGATGGCCGCCGCCTGGATGCGCGCGGTTACCAATTCTTCTGGAATTCGCTGGAAGGCCGGGCTTTCCACACGTTTTCTCTGGTGGCGCACACGACGCGCTTCGAAGCGGGCACAGAGCTTTGCCGGTATACCAGCACCACCGACCCCGGGCTCCATTTCACACAAAATCATTTCGCGTTGGAAGCGATTCCCGGCCTGCTCTGCCTGCACTTGTTGGCACTCCTGGAACGAGGCGGCACAGAGGAATGCGCTACCATTGCCGTCTCGGAACCTGCCGCATTGCCCGGTAATTTCACGGCACTGCGCTTTGTAGCTGCGAAGTGCGCCAGAAGCGCCTGGCTGCGTCTGCCCGGGCAGTCACCCGAGTTGGAATGGTTTGTCGGTTCCCAATGGCGCCGTACGGCCATCGGAGCTGCTGGGAGTTTCCAGGGCGCCGTTTCCAACGGCATCGGAGAGTTTTCAGACGTGGCGTGCTTTCGTGCGCACGAGGCTGCCGACCCGTTCGCCGTCCACGTCGACGGCCGCTACTACATGTTTTTTGAAGATATCGTTCCGCCCAAGAGGCTTGGGAGATTGGCGGCCCTGGAGTTGTCACCAGACGGACAGAGCTCCGGGCCGAAGGTGATCGTGGAACACGCTTATCACCTCTCGTATCCGTTGGTCTTCAAGCACGAAGGCGAGTGGTACATGCTTCCGGAGTCGGCCGAGAATCGCACCGTTGATCTATACCGAGCCGAGGAGTTTCCCTACCGCTGGCAGCACGTCCAGACGCTGGCCTCGGGTCCGCAGTTTGTCGATACGACCCCGTTCCACAAAGATGGGGTCTGGTATTTCTTCACCACAGCGATCCTCCCCGGCAACGCCATGGTGAATCTGTTGTTTTATTCCGAGTCGCTGACGGGCGCCTGGCGCAGCCACCCGGCCAACCCGCTTTCGGCGGATGCGGTCGCGAGTCGCGGCGCGGGAGCGATCTTCCGGCACAACGGGCGCTGGCTTCGTCCCGTGCAGGACTGCGCCGTCTGTTACGGCTACGCGGTGCGCTTCTACGAAATTGAGGAATTGACCGCGGAGCGATTCCGGGAGAAGCCCTTTGCGGAGATGCTTCCAGACTGGCACCGTACCATCTCGGCAACCCACACCTGGAATAGCGCCGGCCTCCTGGAACTCCGCGATGGCAAACGTCCGCGCGGCCGTGGGTGAGTTCCCGCGTGGCCGCCGGTCGAACTCCGCAAGAGATTCGCATTATTTGGATGTTGCCCATGCGCCATGGGCGGAATAGGATGGATTGGTGCCGACCCCTTTATCGATTGCCTTTTTGATGGGCCCAACGGGCCAGGTTCGCACAGGGGGCGCTGCCAGCGTCTTGGAATACGCGAAGCGTTTGCAGCAACGCGGCCATTCAGTTTGCCTCTGTACTTGGCCAAAGTTCCTATGGCCTGAAAAGGACCCCTTCCCCGGCATCGATTTCGAAGTGGATATCTACTTCGATGGGGCTCCCACGACGGGATCCCTCCCGTACCACCTTGTGAATCGGACGCCGCGTGATTACGTGGGAGAGCTGCAATTCTTTGTCACCTATATGAGCCTGCTCACGCCGGCAATTCCCAAGTGCGACCTCATCATTTCCAGCAATTGGGATACGATCCTTCCGGCGTGGCAGAGCCGGCAGGGGAAACCTGTCCATTTCCCACAACACTATGACGAGGTTTTCTTCACTCTGGATGGGGCAACAAGTTCGAGCCTGCAAGGCAACCCACTCATCAAACTGTTGTGCCGGAATAGCTTCCAACTTCCGGTGTACAGAATCGCAAACTCTTCTTGGTTAGCGGGAGAGCTGCAGGAGCGTTTTGGGGAAACGGTTCCGTACGTCAATCACGGGATCGACTGTGCGCTATTTCAGCTCCGGCCCAAGAAGAGTGAGATCGACGGCATCCTGCGCGTGGTCACCTATTCACGGCCGGACAAATGGAAAGGGTTCCCCGACGCAGTTGCCGCCATGCAGCAAGTGTTGAAACATCACGCGGGGCTTGTGGAATGGCATGTCTACGGTTTCCAGAATCCCGCATTTCCCCCTGACAATGCCCTTGCGCCTTATACCTACCACGGCACCCTTGCGCATGAGGAACTAAGCGTCCTGTACGCCGAATCCGATATCGTCTTGTGTCCTTCCTGGTATGAGAGTTTTCCGCTCCCACCCATTGAAGCGATGGCCTGCGGAACCGCGGTGGTGACAACCTCTTACGGCACAGAAGACTTTGCCATTCACGAGGAAACCGCATTGGTGGTGCAGCCGCGTATTGTGACGGACATGGTAGAGGCGGTGGAGCGATTGGTGAAGGATGGCGCTTTGCGACGCAAACTAGCCGCCAGTGGGCGGGCCATGGCAGAGTCGCTAACGTGGGACCGCGCGGTGACTGCCAGAGAGAAAATTCTCTATCAAATCCACCAAAATGCACTCCACAATGACCTGCTCGGCGGCTTTGACACTGCGATTCCGGATGGCAACAACATTTCATTCGAGCGAATCCCGACGGAACTCCAGGCGCCCGAAGGCGAATTACTGAGGGACGAAGCGGGCGCCTACTACATCGTGGAGTCGCGGCGCCTTCGGCCCCTGTCCCACCCTGGAGTTCTGGGATTGAATGCCGAGACCGCGCGCCCACTGGATTCCTTGATCTTGGCTCGCACGGATCTGGGCCCGACGATTCACACCCTTGAAGAATGGTACGGCGAGCGTCGTTAGGCGGCTTGGCCTTCAGCCTGGGGGTAAGCGTTATAGCGCTGATTTACAAAATCCGGCTGGTGCAACGTGGCTTCGGATCGCCCCTCCAAGATGTGATCGACCACTTCCACGCCCTGCATAAAGGAGTGGTCTTGATTACCGACCTCATACTTCCAGGCGCCGAACCGCCCGCGTGAATAGATACGCCGAAGCTCGAGTCCGGCGAAAAGCTGCGCAAGAACGGCGTCGCGTCCGATGGATGGCGTAGGATACCCCAGGGCGAGCGTCTTGTGCCATCGGCTGATAATGCTGGCCGCGTTCTGTATGAGTCCGGCGGAGACCATCTGTGAGACTACGTTGTCCACGAGCCGGATACGGTCGACGGGCCTGTGCCTGGATTCGGAAACCTCCGCCATCAACGACCACGTGGCGCCCGGCCTCGGGACATTGTTTGGGCTGTAGTTGCTAAAGACAGTGACCCGATAGAAGCCACAGTCGTCTTCCGGAAAGTACATCCAACACATCTTGCGAATGCGTTCGTGCGGTTGCCCTTCCATGCCGATCCCGACAACGTGAACGGCGGAGGACTTGAGCTGGTCCGCCGCTGCTGCGATGCTTTCGTCGCCGATGGCGCGTGCGAGCCAGTTCAGGGGAGCCGTGTTGATGAGCGTTTCATAGCGTAGCTGGTGGCCTCCGCTGAGGGTGAGAATTCGGCGCACTGCGTCGACGCCTTCCACTTGGCTGGACAGCCTTAGGTTGGTTTCGGGTATCCGCGCCCCGAGGGAGCGCCAGATGGCGCCCGTTCCTCCTCGCAGCGGGAACCGGAATCGGCGGTTCGGTCCCCAGGAAACCTGATCTTGCGCCAGGCAAATGGATTTCACGACTTCTTGGATCGACGGAACGGAAACCCGCTCACCTACCCAGCGGAAATCCATCTGTTCCAAGGGATGGGCCCAGACTTTCCGGTTGTAGGGAACTAAAAACAGCTCGGCGATCCCGGATCCGAAGGTGTGGAGTATCCACTCATGAAAGTTGGCGGGCGTATGGCCTTGAGCGCTTTGATGGGCAACAAACAGCCCCTCCATCGCTTTCCAACGATCTTCGGGGTCAAGCCTGTGGAGATTGTTCTGAAATGGATAGGGAATAAATCTATCCCTCATCCAGATCCAACTCTCTCGATCGTGCCATAGCCATTCCGCCGGAGAAATGGCCAGATCCATGTATTCATCGAACTTCGCGTAGTGCGAGAACTGTACATGCCCGCCCAGGTCCCAAGTGAAGCCTTGGGAGTCGACACAGGAAGATGCCAGTCCGCCCGGGATCCCGGCGCCATCTATGACAAGGAAGTTGCTGCAGTTCAGTTCCAGCAGACGGAGCGCCGCTCCCAGACCGGTCGGTCCGGCTCCGATGATGGCGATTTCAGTATGTTCCATGTTTGCGCCGGGCTCAGATCCCAGTAAGCTTTCGGCAACGGGTGGATACTACTTTATGCCCGGCAGCCAGGGGCCTCAGGAAACACCAGACTGCGGAGGCTCCTCGGCATCTGGCGTAGATCCCGCTGCGTCAGACGCCGGCGGCGCGCCGACGAGTACGCGAACGTCCTCGTTGGCGTCGAACGCGCATTCCGCACGCAGATCGTCAGGCAATGAGTCCAACTCAATGAGCCGACTCAGCAGAAACTCCCGGCAGAACGAACACGGCCCCTTCTCATAGAGCGCGCGCAACATCCGGACTTCGCTCGCCGGTTCGGGGTGGCGTTTCCAACATTTCCGCAAGTCGATGCCGAAGCCATGGCGCATGTCTCGATCCTGTTCCCGTTCGAACCAGCCGAGCACGATGTCGTGATCGCCAGGTTCCCAGTTCTGCGCAAGCATCGCGATTGCATCCTCACGGCTTGAAGCTCGATCTTCCACGAGCCGGAAAGCAAGTGCCCGAACGGAAGGGTGCGTGATCCACGTTAGTGCCCTGGACGCCGCGCACGCCAGACGGTCGTCCGGAGACGTCGCGAGTTCCAGCAGGAGCCGATGATCCAAGGGAAGAGTTCGGCTGCTGAAGATTCGCAAATGGGCGAGTTGATCTTCTGGAGTCCGGGCCGCCATCAGGCCACGTGCCGCGAGTTCGATATTTTCGGCGTTGGCCTTTTCACCCCACCTACCGAGCCAGAAGCCACGTAATCCAAGCAGCCTCGCCTTCAATCCCTCGTAGTCCAAGGCCTGGATCTCGTTCCACGGGCTTTGATGGTCCATGGACTTCGCCCAGTCCGCCTCTGCCCTTAAGCGGTAGGTCTCGACGTGCGGATCCGTCTTCCCGGCCTGAAGCAACGCGGCCCGCACTTGCTCCTCACCGCAGATTTCGACACTCTGCCACCAGAGATAACCCACATCTACCTCGTTCGGCTTGGCGGCGAGCAGGGCGCCGAGTTTTGCCGCGGCGAAGAGAAGCCCCTCCAGGCCGTCCATCCTGACTAAGGCGCTCGCCATCGACTCGCCCATTCTCGGTCCAGGATCGAAGTTCTCGTATACCGCGCGCTTTGCTCGTTCGTCTCCTTCGGACGCCATATCGGTAGCGAAACAAAAACGCTGTAAAGCGTCCCAGTCATCTCCACTTCCCGGCAATGCCTTCAAGACTTCATCACAGTAGAAATCCCGATCCGGCAGCAGGTTCACCAATTCGAGCATGTAGCCCGCACGAGTGCCTTCACTCTGTGCGTCGGCAGAGTAACAGTGCAGACAAGCGTCGAGGATCACATCCCGGAACGCTCCTACGTCATTTTCACGGGCGTAAGTAATTGCCCGACCCAACCCCGACTGCATCAGATCGCGAAACTCACTCTCATTCATAAGCAGGTGTACGTTAGCATAACGCCGTTTTCGCACGCTGGAGTAAGTTACGACCGTCGGGCAGGCCGTGTCCCGTTCGCCCGATGAGTGCGCTGCAGGAACTTACAGCAGAGTTTCAGAGTCAAAATACTCAAAAGGACTCTTACATGCGCGGAATCAAAACTCTTCTGGCAATCACGTCGCTGCTGCCGCCCGGGACACTTGCGGCTTGCAGCGTCGTCAGCATCGTCAAGGACGGCAAGGTTTTTGTGGGGCACAACAATGACAACACCTTTAAACTCAACATGCTGCTCCACGTCACCCCCAACCGGGACGGCTTCTTCGGTCGGGTATGCGTCAGCATGGAAACTCAGCCCGGTTGGGTTCCCATGGGTATGAAGTGCGTGAACGAAAAGGGGCTGGCCATAACCCATGCCAACGTCCCCCACAGCGAGACGCCCTACAACCCCGACAAGCCCCAGTTCCAACACAATTTTCTAGAGAAGATCGTGGCCGAATGCGCATCCGTGAAACAAGCCGTCGCGATGGTGCGCGCCTACTCTCTGCCTCCAGGACCGCATGGCGCTCACGTACACCTGTTGCTGGCCGATCCCACCGGCGATTCGGCCATCCTCGAATGGGTCGAGGGTGAGGTCAAGGTCATCAGGCGCAGCGGGCCCACACAGATCATGACGAATACCCTGATTTCCAAACCGAGTTCCACTGAGGGACCGAACTCGCGTCTGCATCGCGGCGGCCGGATGCTGGCGGAAGTGAAGGAAGCCTCCGTTGCGAGCGTGGTTTCCGTGCTCAAGTAGATCAGCATTCACGGCCGCTACAAAGGGGACGAAGTCGGCAGCGTCGAATCCGCCGTCTTCGACCTCACCGGCCGCAAGGTGCATCTCTACTACAAACGCGACTTTGATCATCCCCTGACGCTGGACCTGGACCAGGAACTCGCGAAAGGTCCGCACAGCGTCGAACTCAAGACCCTGTTCCCCAATCCGGTTGCCTTCGAGCCGGGCGACCGCTACGAAAACGGTCCCGTCGTTCCCAAACTCTCCAGCGTGAAGTGAGCGGGCCTGTCAAGGAACCCATTCATGAGCAAGATTGCAGCGCTCTTGTTCGTGGCCGCCCTGGAGACGATCTGCGCCGAGTAGAGACTGTGCGGCCCTGCCCGTCTCCTGGACAAAGGCATCAGAAGCTAAAAGAGTGCGAAAAGTTAAGACTTTCCCGATCCGGATCGATAAGGTTCAATGCGGGGAAACTTATCGACCCGAGGAGTTGAATATGGAACTAACTTCAGTGCAGTCCAGCATGGCAACCTTGGCCGGCACTCCGTCCCATGTCGTTCAGGAGAAGGTGAACGAACAGAGGGATCTGATCCGCGCCGTCCACGCATTGAACGCGACCGATATGTTTGGCGATAATCGCGAACTCACGTTTTCGCTGGATCGCGAAACGCGTCGCCCGATTATCAAAATCATCGACCGCAAAACCAAAGAGGTGATCCAGCAAATTCCACAGGAATTCGCTCTGCGGCTGGCTCAGGATCTCTCGCGCGGCTAGGCTGGATGGTTTGGTTCTTGCTTTCGCTTCTTTTGCCGATACGGCTTTTGTGAGGAGATAGCATGCGGAACAGTGAGTACTACCGTAACGGTCTGGAAACGGAAGTTTTTTCGGCGAGCCCTGTGGAGTTGGTGAGATTGATGTATCGCGCCGCCGTGGAATCCGTCTCGCAAGCGCGCCACTGTCTGGAACAGGGCGACATCGAAGGCCGCAACCGCTCGATTAACCGCTGTCTGGCGATCCTGACAGAGCTTTCAACCTCCCTCGACACCACGCTCGGGGGCGAAATCGGACGCTCACTTGCAGAACTCTACGACTACATGCTGCGACGCCTCAACGAGGCCAATCTGCAGCAGACGGACGGACCGCTCGCCGAGACGGCTGAACTGCTCTGCACGCTGCTCGAAGGCTGGTCGCAGTGCACCTCTGAACCCGAGTTGGAGACCAGCGTCGCCGCTGTTCCGCCGCCGCTCTACGACGCCGCGCCGGAATACCGGCCCGCCGCCTGGTCCTGTTGAACGGGCGCGCGACTCAACCCCTGCACAACGAGATTGGCCAGCCCGAGTCCTCCGTTCGCCGCCAGGACCTGAGCGAGTTGCTGCTCGGCCATCTCACGCACCGACATCGAGGCTTGGTCGCCTTGCTCAAGGCTGCTGCCTTCACGAGTCTGCGTCAGCATCTGACCGATCAGCAGAGCCTCGAATTGCGTGGCGGCGTCCTTTACTTTGGCTGGATCGTTCTTCACGGCGCGGCTCGCGGCGTCGGCTGCCACGCCCGGCGCCATTATTGTAATTGGAGAAATCATACCGGTTAGATCACCTCAAGATCCGCTTCCATCGCGCCTGCCGCTCGAAGGCTTTGGAGAATTGCGATCACGTCGCGCGGCGTCGAACCTATTGCCATCAAGCCCCGCACCAGATCTTCCACGCTCGCGCCTTGCTTCAGCGTCACGTTTCGCGCCTTCTCTTCCTTCACGCCCACGCCGACTTGCGGCGTGACCACCGTCTCGCCCGAAGCGAGGGGTTGAGGCTGCGAAGCTGTGAAGGTGGTCTGTATTTCCACGGTCAGGGCGCCGTGCAGGATCGAGACCGGATTGATCCGCACCTCTTTCCCAATGACGATACTGCCGGTCCGCTCATTCACCACAACCCGGGCGCGCTGATCGGAGTCGACGCTAAGCGCTTCGATCTCAGCGACAAATTCAACCGGACGGCTGGCGAAGGCAGTAGGCAAGTCGACGTTCACCAAACCCGAGTTCTCTGCTTGCGCAACCGCCTTTTGCTCCGAACCGAATTTGCGATTGATGGACTGGGCGATTCGCGCCGCCGTCGTAAAATCAGCGCGCAGCAATTGTAGCTTCAACTTCTGGCCGGGCGGCAGCGACGGCGGCTTCCGTTCCACAATAGCGCCGCTGGGTACTCGCGCCGTGGTGGGATGATTCACCGTTTGCGAACTGCCGCCCCGGCCGGCCGCAAACCCGCCCGTGAGCAGAGGACCTTGAGCGACAGCATAGACCTGTCCATCCGCGGCCTTGAGCGGCGAGATCAGCAGCAATCCGCCCTGCAAGTTCGCCGCGTCGCCAATCGCCGCCACTGTAACGTCGATCCGTGTCCCGGGCTGCGCAAATGGCGGCAGGTTCGCAGTGATCATAACCGCCGCAGTGTTCCGGACCAGAATCGCCGTCGGCTGCACGATAACTCCCATCCGCTCCAGCATGTTCGCGAGACTCTGGGCCGAAAAGACGCTTTGGCGCTTGTCGCCAGTACCGGCCAGACCTACAACAAGCCCGTATCCCAGGAGTTGGTTGTCGCGCACGCCTTCGAGCGAAATCAGATCTTTCACACGTGCCGCGGCCGGCAACTCCTGCGCACTCAGGAGCAAACAGACAAATGTGATCAATCGCCGTTTCATGGCTCCTCAGAGTGGCAAAATGCCGAGCAACAGGCGGTACAGGAAGAACGGGCGGCGAATCACGTCCCCCACTTCGCCCTTCCCGGTCACGTGCACTTCCAGTTGTCCGAGACGGTCCGAGCGAACCTGATTCGCGGGGCTGACGTCCGTGGGCCGCACGACGCCGCGCACCGTCACGACCTGCTGTTCTGAATTTACGGAGATCTGTTTGGCGCCCTCCACGACCATGTTTCCGTTCGGGAGCACGCGTGTCACCCTCGCCGACAACGTGGTGCTCACCGTGTTTTCACGGCTGGTCTCACCCTGGCCCTGGATCTGCGTCGCGCTGTTGGCGGCCGCCAGATTCGCCAGCGGCCCCAGCGGATTCGTGCTTCCGAAGATGGAGCCTACGGAATGTTTCGTGTCGGACTTGCGCGACGTACTCGTGGTTCCCTTCGCGATGGCCGAGGCCCTGTCGAAGATGACGATTGTGACCAGGTCATCCACCTGTCTGGCGCGAGCATCGCGAGCAAGATCCCCCAACGGTGCACCGACGGAGTACAGCGATCCCGGAGAACTCACCTCTTCGGGCGACGCAGTCCGCGCGGAAGCCTCTTCTACGTATTGGTCCAGCGCCGAGAGCACCTTTTGCTCCCGTTTGCGCGCAACCAGTGTGACCGCCAGACACAGAAGGAGAAGGATTCGAGCACAGCTACAGCGCATTGGACCGCCTTTCCGTTTTCACCGACACTTTCCCTTTCGCTTCCACGCGCGCCGCAAAGCGCTGTCCGTTTTCAGGATTCTTCACCAGAACGCGATCGCCCTGCCGCCCACTGGTTTCCACCTTGCCGGCAAAGCTCAATGTGGCGGAGCCGCTCTCTACGGTAACCTCCACCGTTTCTCCCCTTACGACGTCTTTGGGCAACGCGAGCAAAAGCGTGCGCACGGGTTCGCCGCGATGAATCGTGCGCCGCGGCAACTTACCCACAATCTCGCCGGTTTCCCGCGCGAAGGGCTCTCCAAACGGAAACTCTGCGACGCGTTCAACGCGCAGTTGCACTGCCGCAATTGGTTGGCCGGCGATCAGGTCAACGTCTGCCACCACGCGTTGCCGGATGGACTTCAGCACGACCTTGGCCCACACGGGCACACTTTGCGTTCCGGAGTACTTCACGCGCCCTCTCCACACCACGGGTTCCCGCTCTCTGCCTCTGCCTGGAGCCAGCAGACCTGCGCGCGTAAACTCCAGCCGCCCGTGCGGCACAGGCAGCCTCGCGAAATCGACCAACTCGAAAGTGGCATCGTTGCCGGCAAGCGCCGCCGCGAGCGCCGCCTCCACTTGTTCCCGTCTGAGCGACTCCGCAACCCGTTCGATGCACACATCCTGATCGACTGAAGTGGGCACTCCGAGCCGGCTCGCGATACGCGCCAACTCCGCACGATGCAGCAGCCGCTGCAGTCCAGGCGCAGGCGCCAAGGCCACTACGGCTTCTGGATCCGCGACCGAGAACGCTGGAAGCTGCCGCGCCACGTCGGCCGCCAGCACGCGGTCGCCATCGATTGCGAGACAGCTCGCGGCAAACGCCAGAACCGGCGAGAACAGCACGGTGATGAGAAAGAGCATTCTCATCGCGTTATGTTGTTGACCTGCTGATACATCTCATCGGCAGCACGCACTACTTTGGAATTGGCTTCGTATGCCCGCTGGCTCACGATCATGTTGATGAACTCCTCCACCACGCTCACATTCGATTGCTCGACGTAGCCTTGTAGCAGCGTGCCCGTGCCTTCCTGCCCACCTGGATTGCCTACCGTGGGCTCACCCGATGCATCCGTCGGGGTGTAGAGGTTTTTGCCGAGGCTGTTCAATCCGGCGGGATTCGCAAAATTTGCGAGTTGAATCTGCCCGGCCAGTTGAGCCCCACTCTGTCCCGGCAGGCTGCAACTCACCGTGCCATCCGCGGCGATAGTGATCGACTGCGCCTCGGGAGGAATCGTGATCTGCGGCTCCAGCGCTTCCCCATCGGCCGTAACCATGTTACCGTCGCGATCCAGATGGAAAGCGCCTGCGCGAGTGTACGCCAGTTCTCCGCTGGCCCGGCGCACCTGAAAGAAACCGCGGCCTTGAATTACCATGTCGAGCGGATTGGTCGTCGCCGAAAAATCCCCCTGCGCAAAGCTGATCTCGTTGGCCACAGGCTTAGTCCCCAGCCCGAGTTGAAGGCCGCTAGGCACGACGGTTTGCGAGCCCGCCGCAGCGCCCGGCTGCACAAAATTCTGGTACATCAGATCCTGAAACTGCGTACGCCGCATCTTGAACCCAATCGTGTTGGAGTTCGCCAGGTTGTGCGCGATATTGTCGATGTTCATCTGCTGGGCTGTCATTCCGCTGCCAGCGCTATAGAGAGCTCTGATCATAATGTTCCTGTCCTTCGCCCGGCGCTCGTTTCGCTAGGCCGCCACTTTCGCTACTTCCTCAATGCTGCGGCGGTTCATTTCACCGCCGATCGTCAAGGCGCGTTGCAGGTTCTCGAACTGCCGCATGACGCCTATTAGCCGCACAGCCGTCTCCGCACTGCCCACGTTCGCTGCTTCCAGCTTTCCTTGGTAGACTCCAGCACTGGATGGCAGTGGTTTCGTCGTCGGATCGAGAAGTTGAAAATAGTTGCCCTCGCGTTTGGCCAGGGCGGATTGCTTTTCAAAGTCGACCACGTCCAACCGCGCGAGTTCCTGCCCGTTCTGGTGCACCGAACCGTCCTCGGCAATCTCAAATGGAAACGCCGGATCCACCGTGATCTTTCCTCCGCCCTGCGCTCGCACAGCGAAACCGTCCGGCGTCTGCAGCTCGCCTCGTGTCGAAAGACGAAAACTTCCGTTGCGCGTGAACAACGGGCCGTTCTGCCCGTCCACAGTGAAGAATCCTTTTCCGGAAATCGCCACGTCGAGGGAGTTCCCCGTCGATGTCAATGTGCCCTGCGAATGGTCTGTCCAGGGTTTTTCCGTGACCGGCATAAATGACGGCCGCAGCGGCTCGCCTCCCGGTTCACCGTCTGCCGATACATAGAGGTTGTAGAATTCGCGATCCGCTTTGAAACCCGCTGTGCTGGCGTTCGCCAGATTGTTGGCGAGCATGTCCAACGCTTCCATTCGCGCCCGCATTCCACTCGCTGCCAGACTTGTCAATTGATCCATCGTGAGACTCCGCGGATGTCAATGCAATTTGACTGCCGTCGCTGTGCAATCGAGTTCACCTCTCAATTTGCACGCTCTTGGCGATAAGCAGGTTAAGCTGAGCGTGGCAATGATGCGCCACAATTTTGGCTCGTTCCGCGATGTGGCAAATTCGTGGCAGGAATCGAGTGCGCAAACCCAAGCAAATCGCGCTTCGAGAGTTTGGCGCTTGACCTGCATTAAGGGCTGGCGTGATCAGCGCCTGCACCTCAAGCCCATTCGATAACGCAGCCGGCTTTCTTTCTCTCCCCTCGGAAAGCGCAGCTAACGAATCGGTCCCTGCGGACAGTCAGGCTGACGCGTTCCTTTCGCTCTTGGGAAGGCTGCTCGGGTCTGAAAAACCCACGGCTTTCCCTCTCCCTGACTTGCCCACGCAACACGCCAGGATAACCAGCACGACTCCAGGAGGCGAGCATGAGGAATCCGATACGGAGCCTATGCTCGGAAAGCGCGAGAGAACAGAGTCTGTCTATCACGCCGCCGTTCCGCTTTGGAGCACCACGCCAATCGAGCAGCGTCCCGTTCTGGAATGGGCCTTGCCTCTCCCGGTCTGTGTCAGTCCGAATCCCTCGGCGTCCATCGAAGTGGCGGCCACCGAAACCGCGAACGCCGAAACATTTTCGCACCCCTGGATGAACGACGCTGCACAGCGCCCTGCTCCACTAGACGCCCCAACCGCCGCGCCAGAGGAGAGGCGCCAGAGCGTGCAACCGGATCTTGCCTCCGATCTGCGCATGAGTCCGGACGCTGAGGTGGATCGGCTCGAATTGACTGATCCCGTCCTGGAATCCGCCTTGCCCCTTCCGGTCTGTGTCAACTCGAATCCCTCATTCTCTATCGAAGTGGTGGCCACCGAAACCGCGAACGCCGGAACATTTTCACAACGCTGGACAGGCGACTCTGCACAGCGCCCTGCTTCGTTAGACGCCCCGGCCGCCGCGCCACAGGAGCAGCGTCCGAGCGTGCAGCCGGACCTTGCCTTCGGCATGCGCCTGAGGCCGGCCACCGAGGTAGATCGGGTCGAACTGACTGCGAAACCAGAATTGACGACGAAACCAGGCGTAGCCGCACAGCCCGCACTTCAGGTGGCCGGCAAGCCGCCGCTCGTGGCGGACACGATCGAAGCCCAGCCGGCAATGGCACCCAGCGAGCGACCCGCGCAAGCGCCCGCGCAAAAGATATCGGAGCCCGTTCCGTTCAACCGGAAGGATCCTGAAATTGAGGCACAGCGTCGCAATGAACCGGCGATGCCCGCACTGCGAATGCGTTCGGGCGCGACGTCCGCCAAGCACACCGATAAGGATAGCCCGGCCCCTGAGCATCGTGATTCCGGCAAGCCTTCGAAGGAGCCGCGTAAGGCAACTCCGCCCGCCGCCGCTCCGGCCACGGCAACGCCGCTCCGGTATTTCGCCGCCACGGAATCCGCAGCACCCATGCCGTCGAGTGTGCCGCCAAGAACCGCAACTGGCGAGCAAGCGCCCCGCTCGCCGTCGGTGCCCACGCAACGCATCGAAGTGCCGCAAAATGCGCCACCGGCGGCTGCACCCGCTCAGGCCCGGGAAGTCACCTTGCGCTTGACTCCGGCGCAGAGCGATCCCGTTGACGTGCGAGTGCTGGAGCGCGGCGGCCGCGTCGAAGTCTCAGTCCGCACGCCGGATGCGGAGCTCACGTCTTCGTTGCGCCGGGACTTAGGAGAGCTTGTAGAAAAACTGGAGCACAAGGGGTTCCACGCCGAGGCCTGGACGCCGGATGCAACCGGAAAGTCTGTTTCCCTGCAGGAGCGGAACACTGCAGGCGGGGATGCATTCTCTCAGCAATCAAAACAGGAACACGCGCAGCAGCAGTCATCCGGCGGCAGGGAGCAGCGCGGGCAGGGACGACGGCCGCAGTGGTTGGAAGAGTTAGATGAGAGCTTCTCGCGTGGAAGAAACGAAGGCGAGCAGGAGAAACGACAATGAGCAGCATACAAGGGTGGGCGCCGGTTTCTGGCGATTCCAGTCCGAGCGTGGCGCCTGGCAAGACTGAACAGAAATCCGATGGAATGGTGAACAAGGAGACCTTCTTACAGCTCCTTGTCGCCCAACTCAAAAACCAGAACCCACTGAGCCCTGCCGACGGTGTGCAGTTCCTCGCGCAACTGGCGCAGTTCAGCCAGTTGGAACAAACGATGAACATGAGTCAGGATCTTCGGGAAATCCGCGACGCAATCAAGACGCCGGCCGTATCCGGCGACGCAACGTAAAGAGGCAATTATGTTTACATCATTTTCGACGGCACTGTCCGCTTTGTCGGCTCATTCGACGGCTGTGGACGTTGTTGGCAACAACCTCGCCAACTTGAATACTCCGGGCTTCAAAGGAAGTGCGGTCTCGTTCTTCGACCTCGTCACCCAGTCTCTCGGAGCCGGGCTTGGTGAAACGCAGGTCGGCTTCGGCGTGGGGCGGCCGATCACTCTGCGTCAGTTTGCACAAGGTGCGATTCAATCCAGCAGCCGGCCGCTGGATGCCGCGATTCAGGGCGATGGTTTCCTGGTGACGAAAAGCCCCGCCGGCGCCACGCTTTACACCAGAGGCGGCAATCTCATGGTGGATAGCCGCGGCAACCTTCTCACGGCAACCGGCGAAAAGGTTCAGGGCTGGACGGCCGATGCTGCTGGCGTAGTCAATACAGTCGGCGCGATCGGCGACATTGTAATCCCCGTTGGAGGCCTCAAACAACCTCGGGCGAGCACCCAGTTCTCTTTTGACCTGAACTTGAACGCCGCCGCACCGGCGGGTGAAACCTTCTCCTCCTCGATCACGGTTTACGACTCGCTCGGCGCTTCGCATGAGGTGACCGTCTCATACACAAAAGCCGCCGCGGCCAACACGTGGGATTACGAAATATCGATGCCAGCGGGCGATTCGCAGCCGGCCAGCACTCCCCAAAAGGGCCAGCTCGTATTTGACGACACAGGAAAACTCAAGACTCCGGATGCCGCCACCGCAGCGCCAGTCCTTTCCGTGAGCGGGTTGAACAGCGGCGCGCAGGATCTGGATCTAGCATGGCAACTCTACGATGGGCTGGCTCCGCGGCTCACTCAGTTTGCACAGAAGTCGGCGCCTTCCGCGAATGCACAGAACGGCTCGCCGGCCGCTCAATTGAACAAAGTCGGCCTGTCGGATGGAGGCCAGATACTTGCTCAGTTCTCCGACGGACAACAAATCGTCGTGGGCCAATTGGCGATGGCGTCCATCCGCAATCCGGAATCGCTGATTTCGGTCGGAAACAACGGCTACCAGTTGAGTGCGCGCTCAGCGCTGCCGGCCATTGGCATGCCTTCGACCGGTGGACGCGGCACGATCCTGGGAGGGTCTGTTGAATCGTCCAACGTGGACATCGCCCGCGAGTTTACTAATCTCATCGTGCTCCAGCGCGGATACCAGGCAAACTCCAAGGTGATCACGACCGTGGACGAATTGAGTCAGGAGACGATCAACCTCAAGCGGTAGCGCTTTACGCCGATGCCAACCACCGAGCAAACCGCGCACTTCGCCGATATTCCGCTGCCGGTCGACGTCGAATTGGATCACAAGGTGATGACTGTTCTTGACGTACTGGACCTGGACGTTGGGAGCGTAATCAAGATGACGCAATCCGCGGGCGAAAACATCAACATCCTGATCGGAGGCACATTGGTGGGATTTGGCGAGATCGTAATTATCGAAGATACGATGGGCGTCCGCATTACGGACTTCAATGGTGAGGAGTGATGGAACTGATCCCTCAGTTCTTTGCGATTCTGCTCGTGCTCGCCCTGCTCGGCGCGGCCATGTGGCTGTTGCGGCGTAAAAACCTGCTGCAATTCAGCCTGCCCGGCAAGGCGGCGGGATTGCAGCGTCTGCAAACGGTGGAGCGGTTGCATCTCACACCTCAGCATGCCGTATTTCTCTTGCGAGTCGGAGACCGGGCCGTGCTTATTTCCTCCCACGCAGCCGGATGCACTCTGCTCGAGACGCTCTCGTGGAAGGAGTTGGAAAACGCGCAGGAATGGAGGAGGCCGTGAAACGGGCAGCCGTACATTTTTGTTCGCTGTTCCTGGTGTGCGCCGCAATTGCGGCGGCGGCGCCGAAAGCGGCCAACTCACTGCTGGGCGTGAATCTGGCAGGGGACAAGAATGCAGCGGGTCTTGGCGTGCCGATGCAGATCGTCCTACTGCTCACCGCACTGACATTGTTGCCAGCGGTGGTAATGTCTATCACGCCATTCCTCCGGATCACGATCGTCCTGCATTTCCTGCGGCAAGCGCTGGGCACGCAGACAACGCCCTCCAACCAGGTGTTGGTCGGATTGGCGATGTTTCTGACGCTGCTGATCACACAGCCGCTTGTCTCCGAGGTCTACACGAAGGCATGGGAACCGATGGAGAAAGGCGAACTGACCTCGCGGCAAGCATTCGAGGAGGGATCCAGACCTGTAAAAGCGTTCCTGCTCAAGTTCTCCCGTGAAAAGGACATCGCCCTGATGTTGGAAGTCTCGAAAACGCCGCCGCCGCGGACACCCGCGGAACTCGACCTCCGCGTGCTCGTTCCGGCCTACATTCTCTCGGAATTACGTACGGGCTTCCAGATCGGCGCCGTGCTCTTCTTGCCTTTTCTGATCATCGATCTGGTTGTGGCCGCGGTGACGCTCTCCGTGGGAATGGTGCAATTGCCGCCGGTTATGCTTTCGGCCCCGTTGAAGATCATGCTGTTCGTGCTGGTCGACGGATGGAATCTGGTAATCGGCTCGCTCGTGAAGACTTTCTACTGAGGCGCTCCAATGAATGCACACACGGTTGTCGATCTGCTCCGTCAGGCACTGCTGGCAACGTTCTGGATTTCGCTGCCGATCCTCACTATCGGCCTGCTGGCAGGCATCGTCATGAGCCTCGTTCAGATCGTTACATCCATGCAGGATACAGCCGTCGGCACGGTACCACGACTGGCTGCGTTCCTGGTTGGATTGTTGTTCTTGCTGCCGTGGATGCTGGCGCGAATGGTCTCTTACACCACGGTACTGTTTGGCGATTTGACCCGCTATGCCCGCTGAACCCGACGTCTCGATCGCGTTGTTGATGAGTTTCCTCGCCGTACTGATACGTGTCTCCGGTGCTATTATCTTCATCCCGATTCCGGGGATACGGAGCGGTCCCGATATCGCGCGAGTGGTTCTGGCTCTCGGTCTCACCGTCGCGCTTTATCCCGCATGGCCCGTACAAACAGCGCAAGATCTCACGTTGGGTCACATGCTACTGCTCGTTCTTTCCGAGACGGCTTTCGGAGTCACGGCTGGCCTCGCGGCCGCTTTCCTGCTGGAAGGCTTCATGCTGTCAGTGCAAATCCTCGGCTTGCAAGCGGGTTTTTCGTATTCATCTACGATCGACCCATCGAGCCAAGCGGACTCGACGGTTCTCCAGGTGCTCATTCAACTTGTCAGCGCCCTCCTGTTCTTTACCTTGGGCATTCATTACCACGTGATTCGCGCCTTTGCCACCAGCCTCGAGACCCTGCCGCCCGGTGCATTTCGGATCACGGGCGCGCACCTCGATCTCATTTTGAAACTGGGCTCGAGCATGCTGACGCTGGGTGTACGCCTCGCGTTGCCGGTAGTCGCCTTGCTTCTGCTTCTCGATCTCGCAATGGCTCTGATGGGACGCATCAACTCGCAACTGCAATTGCTCTCGCTCGCATTTCCCGCCAAGATGCTAGCCGGACTGCTCTTGCTGGCGGCACTCGCACCGTTACTGCCCCGCTTATTTGAAGCTAGCGCCGCGCGCACGATTCAGGCCATCAGCGTGCTTGCATCGGGGCACTGATGGCCGACAGCAGCAACAAAACGGAACAGCCGACACCTCAACGGCTGCAGAAAGCCCGCCGGGAAGGGCGCTTTGCCGTTAGCAAGGAGTTCGTTTCGGGCCTCCAGTTTCTGGTGTTCGTCGCAATACTGGTCGCCTATGCCGGAGAGTGCGCCGGCGGGGCGCGTCAACTATTGAAAACTCTGCTGCGCTGTGCATTTCACCCCGAGATATCCAGGGAGTACTTGTTCGGCCTCGTGCATGCTGTCATCGCTCCCGCGCTGGCGCCGCTGCTGGTGGCCGGTGGCGCGTTGACGATAGCCGCGTACGCTGCTCACTTTGGCATCACGCAGATGGGCTTCGTGCCCAATAAACTCGCACCCGATTTCACGCGCCTGAATCCGGCGCAGCGGCTCAGTGGCATGCCGCGCCAAAACAGCCGGATGTTAATGGAAGCGCTGTATTTGCTGCCGGTGTTTTTGGCCGTGCTCTGGTTTATCGTGAAGGCCAACATCAACGAGTACCTCGCGCTTCCGCTCTACAGTCTCGAAGCGGGCATAGCGCGCATGGCGGATTCATTCGCCAGTCTGCTGTGGCGTGCAGGCACGTTGTTTCTGATCTTTGGCTGCATTGATCTGTTCCGGCAGAAGCGCCGCCATGCGGCCGAACTTCGCATGAGCAAGCAGGAGATCCGTGACGAATCGAAAGAATCCGAGGGCGACCCGCAGATCAAGATGCGGATCCGGCGCATTCAGCGCGACCTGCTCCGCCACCAAATGATGAAGCAGGTTCCGTCGGCTACCGCCGTGATCGTGAACCCGACCCACTTCGCCGTGGCCATCAAGTTCGACGTGGGCTCCATGGCCGCGCCGCTGGTGGTTGCGAAGGGGAAAAACTATCTGGCTTTGCGGATCAAGCAGAAGGCGATCGATCATCAGGTGCCGATTGTCGAAAATCCTCCGCTGGCCCAGTCGCTTTACAAATCCGTGGAAGTGGGACAGGAGATTCCTGCCCATCTCTATCGCGCTGTCGCGGAGATTCTCGCGTATATCTTCCGCTTGATGAATGGCCGGATGCCCGGCATGGGGAGAGTTTAGGCCACCATGGCAACGACAAGCGTCCGCATCGCTGGAAGAGATTCGGCCCCCGCCGGCGTGGGCGCAATGTCGAGCCTGCGCGCGCTGCCGTGGGGCGAAATGGCTGTGCCGCTGGCCGTGCTCGGCATCATCATGGCGATGATCGCACCGCTGCCTTCGTTCCTGCTTGACATCCTGATCAGCGCCAACATCACGTTGTCAGTGATCGTTCTGTTGGTGGCCATGTATATCACCCGGCCCGTCGAGTTCAGCGTCTTCCCGACGACCCTGCTTCTCATGACGCTGTTTCGTCTCGCGCTCAATATCTCCTCGGCGCGTCTGATCTTATTGAATGGGAATAGCGGCACAGCGGCCGCGGGCGATGTGATCGAAGCGTTCGGCAACTTCGTGGTTGGCGGCAACTACGTGATCGGCATCGTCATTTTTCTGATTCTGATCGCCATTCAGTATGTGGTGATCAACCACGGCGCCGTGCGTATTTCGGAGGTGACGGCGCGCTTCACCCTCGACGCTCTTCCCGGCAAGCAAATGTCGATCGATTCGGACCTGAACTCCGGCATGATCGATGAGGCCGAGGCGCGCACACGCCGTAAGCAACTCGCTGCGGAAGCCGAGTTCTATGGTGCGATGGATGGCGCAACGCGTTTCACGCAGCGCGATGCCGTCGCCAGCATTCTCATTACGGCCATCAATATCGTGGCTGGATTCCTGATCGGTGTGCTGCAACATGGCATGGATTTGCGTCGCGCCCTGGAGACCTACACGGTCCTGACGATCGGCGATGGGTTGGTCACCGTGATACCGGCGTTGATGATCTCTATCTCCGGCGCTCTGATCGTGACGCGAGCCGGCTCCGACAACCAACTGGGAGTGGAAGTGCGTAGGCAGTTCTTCAGCAAATCGCAACCATTGCTTCTCGCCTCCGGAGTCCTGGCTGCGCTGGCGCTCTTTCCGGGTCTGCCGAAAGTTCCTTTTCTGATTCTGAGTGCATCGGTGGGAGCGCTGGGCTGGCGCCTGAGACAAGAATCTGTCGCTGGCGAACAAGTGGCGGCGCGCACCACGCCCATTCCCGCGAAAGAGAACGTCGAAAGCCTGCTGCGCGTGGAGCCGATCGCCGTCGAGGTGGGGCTCGGTCTGGTGCGCTTCGTCGAAGGCGGGCAGAATTCGCCGCTGCTGCGGCGCATCGGGAGTATCCGAAGGCAGATGGCTCTCGATCTGGGCTTCCTCCTGCCGCCGGTACGCGTCACCGACAATCTTTCGCTGCGCGCGCGCGAGTACGTGGTGTTGTTGAAGGGCATCGAAATCGCGCGTTACGAACTGCCGCAGGGTTGTGATCTTGCGATTCCGCCGGCGCGCGTCACAAATCCCATGGAGGGCATCGCGACAAAGGAGCCGGCTTTCGGAATCTCCGCCATTTGGCTCTCTTCCAGCACCGCGGACAAGGCGCGTAGCGCAGGCTACACCGTAGTGGACGCACTCAGCGTGATGGGTACTCATCTCGCCGAATTGATCCGCAAGCACGCGCACGAATTGCTTTCGCGGCAGGATGCGAAGAGGCTGCTCGATCGCGTTGCGGAAGAGCATCCCAAGGTGGTTGAGGATCTGGTTCCTAAATTGCTCTCTCTCGTGGTGGTGCAACGAGTTTTGCAGAATTTGCTACGAGAACGTGTTTCAATACGGGACGCCGTGACCGTTTTGGAAGGGCTTGGAGAGGCAGCGCAGGTCACGCGGAACCCGATCCTGCTCACCGAGTATGTGCGGCAGTCGATTCGCCGAATGGTGGTGAAGCCGTACCTGAATACGACTGGTGAATTGCCAGCGTACTTCCTGGAACCGGCGCTAGAGCAGGCGATTGAGGGAGCGGTGGAGCATGGTGAGCAAACGAGCCACCTCAACCTTCCGCCGCAGCAGATCCGCCAAATCCAGGATCGCTTATCAAGATCGGCGGGAGCGCCCGAGTCGCCGGTCGTCGTGCTGACCGGGTCAAGTTCGCGGCATTTCCTGCGCCAGATCCTGGAAAGTTCTGTCGCCAATCTGCACGTGCTTTCGCATAACGAAGTGCCGGCCGGCGTGAAAGTCGTTTCGCTCGGGGTCCTGCAATAGCGGCGCCGGGGCAAGAGAGTAAGGAGCTTAGCGTGAGATTGAAGACATATTTCGCTGGGACTGTCGAGGCGGCCATGAGCCTGGCGAGTAAAGAGCTCGGCCCGGACGCGATGTTGCTCGGCTCGCGCCAGGCGCCGGCGGAGGCCGGCCGGCCTGGAGAGTACGAAGTGACTTTTGCCGTCGTGCCTGAGAATGCAGCGGCGGAACCGGCTGCAACCCAAGCGCCTCCGGCCTGGGAGAACATTCGCCGCGAGTTGCTCGATCTCCGCAACCAGATGGAGCGCACGGCGGAAGCCGTTACGCGATCGCAGGCGATCTCGGCTGGTCTGGTCAGCCATCCCGAAACGGCGGAATATATCGCCATCCTTCTGAATGCCGGACTGCCGGTCGAGTTGGCGCGCGACTTGATTGAGCGTGCCCGTCCACAGCTCGGCCGCTCGGGCCTTGCCTGGGAGCGCCGCGCCGGATTCGCCGCAGTCAATGATCGCGACCGTTTCTGCAAAGTCGTAGCAGGTGAACTGGAATCCGCCATTGGCGTCGACCCCACGTTGGGCAAGCCCGCTGCTGCGAATTGCATCGCCGCACTTGTTGGCCCCGCAGGCTGCGGCAAGACGACGACGCTTGTGAAATTGGCGGCGCGTTATGGCTTGAAGGCGCGACGGCCGGTGCAGATTCTCTCCATGGATAACTACCGTATCGCCGCTGCGGAGCAACTGCGCTGCTACGCCTCGATTCTGGGAGTCGGCTTCCAAGTGATCGACACTCCGCGCGCGATGTCGCAGGCTCTCGAAGAACACAGAGGCAAAGAGATGATTCTGATTGACACACCGGGCGTCGGCGCCGGCGACAGCGAGGTAGGAGAAGACCTCGCGCAGGTGTTCTCGTCGCACCCCGAGATCGATGTCCACCTTGTCTTGCCGGCAACGATGAAGTCTGAAGATCTGCACAGCGCAACGCGGCGCTTCGCGCCGCTGGGCGCCACTAAATTGATCTTCACGCGTATCGACGAAGCCGCGTCGCTCGGTTCCGTGGCCGGCGAAGTGATTCGCGCGGAGTTACCAGTCTCGTTTCTTTGCGATGGGCAGCAGATCCCGGAGGATTTGCACGAAGCTGAAGCGCGGCGACTGGTCGCGACACTCTTTTCCGGAACACAGCTAGGCGCAGTGGCGGCCGCATGACATGGGAACAGCAACCGAATTGCACGGGGTAGTTGAGATGGCCTACACGCACACGATGCCGGAAGAGAATACCGCCCTGGACAGGGAGCAGTTGATTCTCGATCACTTGCCACAGGTACGCCTGATCGCCAGAAAAATCCACGAACGGCTGCCGGACAGCGTGTGCCTGGAAGATCTTGTTTCGACCGGAACCATCGGACTGATTTCAGCCATCGACAATTTTGATCCCGGCCATAACGTCAAGCTTAAGACGTATGCCGAATACAAGATCCGCGGCGCCATTCTGGACAGTCTTCGCGGCTTGGACTGGGCGCCGCGGCAGCAGCGCAAGCGATCGAAGATGATCGAGTCCGCAATTAGTTCGGCCGAACAAAAGCTACATCGCATGCCGACCGAGACCGAGATTGCCGCAGAGCTGGATCTCACTATCGAGGGATACCACGAGTGGCTGGTCGAGATTCGCGGATTGAACCTGGGGAGCCTGGAGACATCTTCGCAGAACGACGACGGACGCGATCTGTTGAAGTACATTTCCGACAACGAAGAGAACTGGCCTTCGCGCTTGCTGGAGCGTTCCGAATTGGAGCACTTACTGGCACAGGCGATCGAAAAGATGCCACAGGTTGAACGAACGGTGCTCAGCCTGTACTACCACGAAGAGATGACGCTGCGCGAGATCGCGAAGATCGTGAAGCTCCACGAATCACGCGTGTCGCAGCTCAAGTCGCAAGCGATACTGCGGTTGCGGTCGTACATTGAGAAGCGCTGGCCCTGCCCGCGCGGACACTAGCCATGGCGGAGCAGAGCGAACTCAAGAACTGGCTGATCGCGGAGTGGGCCGGGAGCCTCGAGCGGTCGATCGAGTCGATGGCCGGCGAAAAACCCACGGTGACGCGCCGTGAAAGCACGGCGGAAGTTCCGTCGGCGGTTCTGGGCTGGGAGCAGTCGCTGGATATTGCGCCCGGCTGTCACATCTGGGTCGGAGCCGATGAGACGACATGGCGGCAGATTGCGGACATTGCGCTGCGCGCGGCGGGACTGGACGATGCGAGCGCCGAGGATCTCAAGGGCACGTGGCTGGAGTTACTGGGTCAGGCCACCGCGGCCACGGCGCAGGTTCTAGGCTCGAAACTGGGCCGCGAGGTGGTGGCTGCAAGCGGCAGCAGTGTTGCGAACGCACGGGCCGGAAGCCTGCTTGTTTGTCTGGAGATTGAACTCCCGAACATGCCGCGCTTACAGATGCATCTGGCCCTGAGCCCGGCGCTCGAAGCGAAGCTTGATGCGGCGGAACAACCCGAGACGGAAAGCAGCTCGATAGCGGCTCCGGCCGGCTCCTACACGTCCAAGACACTCGACCTGCTCTTGGAGGTTGAGCTACCCGTGGCGGTCTCCTTCGGCCGGAGCGAGTTGCCGCTCAAGGATGTCCTAAAACTCACCACTGGTTCGATTGTGGAATTGAACCGTTCCGTCGCGGAACCTGTAGAGATCATCGTCAACAACTGCGTCATCGCACGCGGCGAGGTGGTTGTGTTGGAAGGCAACTACGGCGTGCGGATCACTGAGGTCATCTCGCGCCAGGAGCGTCTGCGGACGCTGCACTAAAAATCAACTCGAAGGGATCAAAATATGAGACTCGAATGGCTACTTCACCCTCTAACTAACTACGCGTTTCTGGTGGCAGGCATTGGACTGTGCCTATGGTTGTGCTTCCACTGCCAACGCGGCCTTGCCGCAGCCAAGCAACGCTCGCGCAGCGACCGCGATACATACGACTTGCGAATCGGCAGTCTCACGTTTGAGATTGCGAAACTGCGGCAACGATTGCAGGAAGCCGAGGAACAGGTCGCCGTAGCCTGCGCTCCCGCCGCGCCCAAGGCGGGCATGAATCTGACGCGGCGCAGTCAAGTGCTCAGGATGCACCGCCGGGGCGAGCGGCCGGAGCAGATTGCCGCCGCACTGCAGGTGCCAAACTCCGAGGTGGAACTTCTCTTGAAGCTCCACCTCGCTGAACTGGAGTGCGCCTGAGGCGAATGGACGAGAGCCGTTAGAGCTGATCCTGCAGGATGACGTTGCGGCTGCGCGGCGCTGCCGGCGCCGACGGCGCCTTATGCGGTTTGGGCGGTTGAGGTGCATCGAGAGTTACATTCACGGTCATTTCGCGGCGCTCGCGAACGAGCATCACCGGAAATGTTGCCTGGCTTTGTTTAGCCCGAACTGCACTCGTGATGTCCCGGGCCGTTGCCACCTTCTGGCCGTCCAATTTCGTGATGACATCGCCTGCCTTGATGCCGGCTTTTTCGGCCGCCGAGCCTTTCAGTACAGAACGGACGAGCATACCTTCCTTGACGCCGAAAAACTCCGCCAGTTGCGTGTCGAGGGCTTCGACTTCGACGCCCATCATCGAGCTGCGCATGCCCATGTACGGACGCGGCAGGTCGGGAATCCGGATCTCCGGCATCTCCCAGCGGAATTCGCGGTCCATCCCGGGCATCCCACGCATCGCGCTCATCGGCTTGCGCGTCGCGGTCACCGCAGTTAGGGTCTGCGTCGCACCGCCGCGGTTGATCACAAGTTTCACCGTGCGTCCTTCCGGCGTTTCGCGCACCAGTCGAACAAACTGGTCGGTGCCCTCGACGGTATGGCCGTTGAACTCCAGCACGATGTCGCCTTTTTTAACGCCAGCTTTCGCGGCCGGGCTGTCGTTCTCGACCTGCGTGACTTCGACGCCGCGCTCTTCCTTCAGGTTGAGCGCGCGGGCGCGTTCGCTGTTGATTTCCGCCACGCCGATTCCGAGGAAGCTGCCGTGGGAGGCAAACATCACATGGGCGATGTGCTGAGGCGGTTCCGGCGGTTCCAGGAGTTCCGTAGCGGCCGAGAGAACGGCCGCCGCGGCCAGGACGCCGGCAAGAAGGATCGCCAACGAGAGGACCACGTTCTTCACTTTCATAGTCGTAAACCTCACAAGTGTTATTTCTGGCGGCGGAGATAGATGGTCCCGTTGGACGTAGAAATCCGGAGCAGCGGCCCGCCTCCGCGGATCATGCCTTCGGCCACGGTCACGTTGAGCGCTGCCGGAGTCACACGAATCTCGGGAAAGTCGGAGATGATTCTTGCCGTCTTGTTCCCCGTTTCCGTCTTGGCTCTTACCGTCATCGCTAGATTGGACGGAATGAAAACGGTAACGTCACCACCACCGGTGCTAAGAACTGAATCGGCGGCTCGATTTCCGACGAACTCGGCGAGGATGCTACCAGCCGCCGTGCTGGCGTTCAGCGCGCCGGAGGCGCTGCGTAAACGGATGCTGCCGGAATACGCCTCGCAGCGAACGCCCTGGGCCGAACTCACTTCAATTCCGCCACCTGCGTTTTGCGCGGTGACGATGCCGGCCGCGTGTTGCACGTCGATCAGGCCACCCGCGGTCTGCGCAAATACGGTAGCCGCGGCTCGCTCCACAGAGATATTCCCGCCGCCAGTCGACACATGCAGGGGTCCGCCGGCGTCGCGCACCACAACCCCGCCGCCCGATGTCTCTATCCACATCTCGCCGGCGACCTTTTGAATCTGGATCGGCCCGCCGCCCGAGATCGCACGCACGGGTCCGTTGACAGCGCCGATATGTATCTCGCCGCCGCCGGCTAGCGCAATGAGACTCTTGCCGATCCGATCCGCGCGCAACACTCCGCCGCCCGTTTCGGCTTTCACTGCGCCGTCCAAATCGAAGGCTTGCAGGCCACCCCAGGCGGTACGGAGAATCACCTCGCGCAGACCGCGCGGAACGCTCAGCTCCAACTCCAGAACGGCTTGCAGTTGCACGGGCGCGTCTATCGTCAGGCGGACCAGATCTGCGATGATACGGGGCTTCAGCGTGACGCTACGCAGGTGTGAGCGTGCCTCCGCTTCGGAATCCGCTTTTACGCGCTTGCGAAGTTGATAGCTGACTTGCGAACCGTTGCCACCGCGCACGACCACGGATCCCACGGTCTCCAAATGGAGCCTACCGATGGGGAGTATCGGGACCGAGGCGCTCACTGTCTGGACCCAATACGGCCCTTCGCGCTGGATCGCGGAGTCTGTCTGCGCGTAACCAGTGGCCAAGGCCAGCGGCAAGATCCATAAACATCTCATCAGAACGTCTCCACGGACGCGTTCATCTCACGCAGTGCTTTCTGGCTGCGGAGCCGCACATAGCTGCTGTCTTCCTTTCGCAGCAACTCCTGAAGCAGCCCCACAACCTCGGGCTCCTTCTTCTGCATCAACAGATCGATCGCCTGCGTGCGCACACCGGGATTGTCATCTGCCAGGAGCACTTGCGCGAGGACCTTGCGTGTCTCGGGATCGGCTCCGAAGGCGTGCAGTCCTTCAATCGCCTTCAGGCGCACACCGGGATTTGGATCGTGCCGCAACGCGGTCAACAGAGCCGTGCGGATCTCCGTCGATTCCGGACGCGCCATCAGCAGTTCGACCGATTCAACGCGCAGTCCGGGATCGGAAGGGTCCCTGGCTGCGCCCAACAACAAGTGACGGATCTGCTCATCCTCCAAACGGCCCTGCAGTACCCGCTGCCTGGTCTCTTCGACAACCAATTGAATACCGCCACCGGCCGCGGATTCGATGGTCCGAACGCGCGAGGTAACAGGTTCGACCAGCGCATTGCTCGCCACGTCGGTACGGTTCGGTACCGTCGTCAAACGGGCCGCAAAGAAGCCAAGCGCCACCAGCGCCAGAGCGCCAGCAGGTTTCAACCACGTGGCCGAAGGCGCGCTCCAGCCACTGAAGATACGCCGCCAAAAGGGCGTTGCCGGAGCGCCCGCAGTGAGCACACGCTGGCGCAGATCCTGCCGACACATGTCGAGCAATTCATCCGGCACTTCGGCCTGCCGGTCGTCCAATGTCTCATGCAAACGCCGCTGCGCTGAGAGTTCGGCGCGGCAGACCACGCAACCATCCATGTGCTGTTCGACCGCCTCTTCTTCGTCGAACGTCAATTCCCCATAGAGCATGAGGGCGAGCTGTTTCTTAACGTCATCGCAATTCATACAAAATCTCCCAACGCCACGCGCATCTTTTGGGTAGCGCGGAAGAGGCAGTTCTTAGCCGCCTCTTCGCTGGTTCCGAGGGTCTCGCCGATAGCCTTCAGGCGCAATCCCTGGTAATGTCTCAGCTCAAACACCATTCGTTCGCGCGGGGTAAATCCGTCGAGCACGGCGGCGATCCGCGCTTTCAATTGCGCGCTCATAAGCTTGCGCTGCGGATCGCCTTCGGCGCGCTCGTCGGCCCAGTTGGCTGTGCGGTCGAGTGGACCATCCGACGTTTCCACCACCGTCGGTTCCTCACGCCGCGACTTTCGCTTGCGCAGAAGATCAAGGCACAGGTTGGACACGATCCGGTACAGCCAGGTATTGAAACTGCAATCGAAACGGAACGCCGGAAGGCTCTTATAAACGCGTAAGAACGCTTCCTGATAGATGTCGGCCGCATCCTCTTCGGAGCGCAGCAGGTTATAGGCGAGGCGCAATACGTCGCGATCGTGCAGACGCACCAATCGTTCGAAGGCGAGCTGGTCGCCCCCTTGCGCCGCCCGGATCAGCGCCGCTTCGTCCATGGCTGGTGCCGATTGTATGCCTATTGCCAAGGTTGAGCCAGTTACCACATTCAAGCAGATAGACGTATCGCAGCGAAAAAAGTACCGCCGGACGCCAGACGAAGATTCCGGCGTGCGATTGGGTCATTGGAGGATGGATCGATTGGACGGACCATTGGGTTCGTTCTGTTCGGCTTGGGGTTCGCTACCGGACGCCGGGAAGTTCTTGCGAATGTGGGCCAGGGTCCGGATGGACTGATTGAAAATGCGGTCGTAGGTGTTTTCGTAGCGGTGCAGGAGTTGTAGAGATGGCGTGCTGGCGCTGAGTGACTGGAACGCGCGAGCTGCGACTGTGTTTCCGCCCTCTTGATCGCGATCGATCTCCATGTTCATGGTTTGGGATTGCAGGGTCCAACAGCGCGCGATGCGCCAAGTGGCGGCGATCAACTGCCTGACGACGTTGAACTCGAGGTCATCGCGAGGCTCAAAGCGACGGATG
Organism: Bryobacteraceae bacterium; assembly: GCA_963668605.1. GTDB lineage: Bacteria > Acidobacteriota > Terriglobia > Bryobacterales > Bryobacteraceae. The sequence continues at coordinate 5,377,806 of OY764903.1, read as the reverse complement.
TAGGATTCGGCGAGCGCTTCGAATTCGACCTCGGATTCGCCGTGCAAGAGGATGGCGTATGCAAAGAGTCCGTGCTTGAGGGCGTTCTGCGAAGAGATGGCTTTGCCAGCAGGGGTTTTGGGTCCGCGCGATTTGGCTCCGTTGAGTCGGGCGGATTCGGATTTGGTGAGGGACATGGGTGCTCCTGGTGGGATTGTAGCTGGCGGATTGGCGAAAATCGGCTATCGAAAATCGTAAATTGTTGGAAATGCGAGCGAAAGATTCTTGCAGCGAGTGTGATCGTATGAGAGCGCTGCAGCAACTCCGCGGCTGATGGACAATCAGCCTTAGTGCATGCGGCACACAAGGAGGTACTGCAACGTGAAACAGTATATCGGATGCGATGGTCACGCGCGCCATTCGGTTTTCGCGAGCGTGGATGAAACCGGGCGAATTGGAGCACCGGTTCGGGTGGATTCCGAGATTCCGGGTTCCGCGACAGCCTGGCTGTCCCGGAACCCGGAATCTTGTCAACACGCTGCGGCCAGTTCCATCCGTACAGCGGATTCAACCTGGAGGCGATGCAGCAAGTGCTCGACTTACTTCACTCTGACCAACAAGCCCGGTTGGGCGTTCGCTTCGCCTACTTGCAGCGAGACTGTCGCCAGGTCCGTGTCGGCAGACAGTACTTCTGGCGAGAGTTTCACGTTGACGGCCAGACGGCCAGGTTGATCGGCGATGGCGGCGATGGAAATGATTTCCGCCGGGTAGCCGTTCAGACGAACCGTGAGCGGAAGCTTGGGCTGGCCGAGATCGAGTTCGCCCAAGCCGGTCACCTGCAGCGTGATTGCGCCTGCCTCCGACGCCAGCGTTTCGACTATTCCGCGCCCGAGGAAGTCCTTCACAAAGACTGCGGGGTTAGCCGGGGTGACCGGCACCGTGACTGCGTCGGTCCTGACGCCGAGGTCATCGACGAACAGTGCGATGGACTCTTTGCCAGCGACTGTGTCGGGAATCGCGAGTTCGATGTAGCGCTCCGTCACGGCAGTCAACTGGACCGCACTGTCATCAATGAATGCTTGTGCGAGTTTGCTGAAATTGCTGCCGTAGACGCGGACTAGTTGTCCCGGAGCAACGGCGCCGCTTTCATGGCTGGCAGCACTTAGCACGGCAGCAATGACTTTGCGGGCCGACGTCTGTAAGCCGGCAGTAACTTGAGTTAAGGGAGCGGGCATCGGCTGTAGATATCCGTCCACGCCCATCGAAACGCCCCAACCCATTGCGATCAGCGCGTCGGTTTCGGCTTGCAGTGCGTAGTGATAAATCGGGTAAGCCGTCGGTCCCGCGGTGAAGCGCAGCCGGTATGTCGGGAAGGAGCCCGGCACTTGGCCGGAGAGCAGGAACGAGTCGATGCTCTCGCCCAGGTTCAAGGTGCGGTTGCGCACTGCGGCCTTGTACTCCTCGCGGTCGCGCGTCCAGTAATGGAAGATCGGCGCGCCGTTCTGCGGGAAGAACAGGATGCGATAGAACGGATGCGTCGCGAAGCCGCCGATGGTAGAGGGCTGATTGTATGCCATGCCCGGCGGTGGATCCTCGGGCTGCAAGCCGCGCGCGACCAGCACGTCGCGCTCATTCTGGCTGGCCGTGAAGAAGTGGGCGTAATTGACCGGGTTGTAAAGGCGATAGCGCGGAATTTTGACAGGCGCGGGGGCTTCGGGAATCCACAGGCCGAAGCAGGACCGAGGCTCGCCCGCGCCCGCAGTGTCTTTGGCCCACTGGCAAATCGCTTTGCGCGGCTCCCGTGAGCCGGCTGAACCGAAGGCCGGTTTGAAGGTCAGCGCCACGCTCGCGGTCAGCAGATTACCGGATCCGCTGAAGCTTGAATGGGCCGCGTCCACGATACATGCACTGTTCTGGACTTGGCTCGCTGAGCCGAGCGCGACCGGCGTGAGGTAGTTCACACCCATGTCATCCAGCAGTGTGATCTGTCCGGCTTGTGGCCGCATCTCCACCGTACATGTGTGCGAAGTGCCGGCGTAAGACTCATGGAAGAAAAATGTGACTTTAGCAATGTCCGTCCAGCCGTCGTCGTCGTTGAATGTTCCAGTGAATGTCTGCGCGACACCAGCGCCCTGGAAGGGCGAGAGTTCCACTCCGTACGGCGGAGCGTTGCCGCTGGTGCCGCTGGAGAAATTCGCGGTGACCGAACGCGGCGCTGTCATGATCACATTTTGTGGATTGGTAGAACCGGACAGACCGCCGGTGAAGTACGAGAACGAGAAGCCGTTGGCGGGAGTAGCCGTCAGTTGTACGATGGTGCCGGAGTTGTAATAGCCGTCTCCCGAAGTGGGGAACGCATTGAGGAATCCGACGCCGCCAGGATTCACATTCGCTGTCAACAGGTATTGAGTCGTGAAATTGGCTGTGTAGGTTGTGGCGGTTGCCGGCACAGTAATCGTGTGCGACTGCGCTCCGCCGTCGCTCCAATTTGCAAGAAAGTAGCGAGTGCCGGAGCCAGCCTGCGAAGCAGGTGCGGACACGCTGTGCTCAGAACCTACGGTCCAGTTGAACGTCTGTGGCGCCATGATCGTGCCGTCGACAATAAGGTTCTGTCCGGCTGGGGATGTGCTCAGAGTGATTGGAACCGTCGGAGGCAAATCCGATGAGAGAACGTTCGTAGTCTCGCTGGCGCTGGCCCAAACGGAACCGCCGCCTACCAAGCTTACCTGGTTCGTGATCTGCGAAGGCGCACTCGCTGCCACATTCACCAGAACGGTGATCGGCGGATAGGAGGAACCAGGAGAAAGCAAATCACTGCGCGTGCAGGTGCTGCCGCTAGGCGGGCAGTTCCAGTCGACACCGTACATTGATTTAAGCGTCAGCCCGACCGGTACGATCTCACTCACCGTCACAGTTCCGTTTGCAACTCCGGCGGAGGCGCTATTGCTGACGGACAGCGAGTAACTCGCGCCAGTCTGCCCAGCCGCAAAATTGCCAATGTGCGTCTTGTTCACGCTCAGCAAGGCGCGTCGCGCACCCGGCGTCAAGAAACGAACAGCGCTATTGCCGGAGTCCGCGAAATAGAAGCCGCCGGAGCTATCAACCGCTATGCCGCAGGGGTAGTTGAGTTTCGCGCTTGTGGCGGGCCCGCCATCTCCCGAAAACCCCCAACCGCCATTCCCGGCCACGGTTGCGATGGTACCGGCCGCCGCAGACACCTTGCGAATGCGAGTGTTTTCGGAATCCGCAATGAGGAGGTCGCCGAATTTGTCGACGGCTACATAGAGACGCTGTCCCAGCTTGACGTTTGTGGCCGGGCCGTCATCGCCTGAATAGCCCGGGGCACCTATGCCCGCCACAGTCACGATGGCGCCGGTCGCAGCCGACACTTTGCGAACCCGTGAACTGTATCCGTCCGTGATGTACAAGTTGCCGAAACCATCCGCCGCGACACTATTCGGCGAGTTGATTTGGGCTACGGTTGCCGGGCCACCATCTCCCGAGTTGCCGCTGACGCCACTCCCAGCGACTGTCGTGATAATGCCTGTCGCAGCCGACACCCGTCGGATGCGGTGGTTGTGCGTATCCGCGATGTAGAGATTGCCGGAACCATCCACAGCCAGACCAGCGGGCGCGTTGAGTGCTGCATTGATCGCAAGTCCTCCGTCGCCCGAAAACCCAGCGACTCCAGTCCCTGCCACCGTCGTGATCATACCAGTCGCCGCTGCTATCTTGCGGATGCGCTGATTGCCGGAGTCTGTGATGTAGAGGTTTCCAGGGCCATCAGCCGCAAGACCGCTAAGACGGCTGAATTGGGCACCGACGGCTGGGAAGCCGTCGCCCGAGAACCCTTCCGTGCCGTTTCCTGCAATCGTCGAAATCACGCCAGTCGCCGCAATCACTTTCCGGATCAAATAGTTCACGGTGTTTGCGATATATAGGTTTCCGTCGCCGTCCAGGGCCACGTCGTTGGACTGACCAATTTGTGCGTTGGCTGCAGGATCACCGTCACCCGAATACATAGCAGTTCCATTTCCGGCCACCGTCGCAATGCTGCCTTCCGCCGCCGACACCTGTCGGATTCGGTGGCTGTCCGCGATATACAGGTTTCCCGCTCCAGATAGTGCAATAGCCAGTGGGTATTGGAGTTGTGCGCCTATGGCCGGTCCCCCGTCGCCTGACGTACCCCACCCTCCGTTCCCGGCCACCGTCGAGATGATGCCGGTCGCAGCCGACACCTTGCGAATGCGATGGTGGGCGGAGTCCGCAATTAACAAGTTGCCGGAAGCATCCACCACTACCGCTCTCGGAGTGCTTATCTGGGCTTCGGTCGCCGGGCCGCCATCGCCCAAAGAAGTGGCAGAGCTGCTCCCCGCAAACGTCGTGATAATGCCCGTTGCAGCGGCCACTTTGCGGATCCGGTTGTTGCAGCGATCCGCGATGTAGAGGTTGGCGGAACTATCCAGGGCCACGCCAGTGGGACAGTTGAGGGAAGCGTTCACCGCCGCCCCGCCATCTCCCGCGAATGAGTTGAAACCACTTCCGGCCACGGTTGACAGGATGCCGGTTGCAGCCTGGACTTTGCGAATGCGGCTATTGTAGTCATCGGCAATATAGAGGTTGCCGGAGTCATCGAGCGCGATCCCGGAAGGGTTTGCGAACGACCCATAGATGGCAGGGCCACCATCGCCTCCATGGCCAGAAATTCCATTCCCTGCCACGGTCGTCACGATGCCCGTCGTCGCCGCTACCTTGCGAATGCGCTGATTGTCGGTGTCCGCGATGAAGAGGTTGCCGAGGCTATCCAACGCTAGGCCCGCGGGTCTGTTGAATCGAGCGTTGATTGCTGGCCCCCCGTCGCCGGAGTACCCGGGAAACGACGAACTGCCAGCCACTCGAGTGAGCAGACCCGTGGTATCTCTCTTGTACACACAGTGATCTGAAGTGAAAAATACGGTGCCACTCGCGTCCGAGGTTACCGCTGACGGGGACTGGAGTGAAGCACTCACGGCCGGAAGCGGAGTTTGCAGCAATCCGCCTCCAGCTACGGTTCCTATGATGTATCCCGCTGGTTGGCACCGCGCCGGCGCCAGTGCGAATAGAACACTGCCCAACGCGACAAGTATCGTCTGTTTGATTTTTTTATCCATCTAGATATCCATAAAGTAAGCGCCGTGCTTGCTTCATTCTTTTTAATAAGCCCGGTTGGGCGTTTGCTTCGCCTGCCTGAAATGAAAGTGTTGCCATGCCCGTGTCGCTCGCTAGCGCTTCCGCCGGTAGGTTCACGTTGACTGCCATGCGGCTGGGCTGGCGTCGTAGCACACCGCGTGCATCGCATGGTGGTGGGGCGTTTGCTGGCAACCTCAGCACCCAGGGTTCCTGCGCCGCCAGTAGTGTACGTTAGAGCTTTGGAAGAACTAAGTAACCGTCTAAGCCACACTCACCTCCAAAGGATCGTCCCACTAGACTGCTGGGATTTCCGTGGAGAGGTTGCGGCTCTCTTAAAGGAGTATAGGCTTGTTTAATTCTTTATGCACGTCTACGACGAACAATCTCAGTGCATTTTTTCGAAAACAGTGCTTTCAGTATAAAAACTGGGCAACAATATGCCCGACAGTAAGTGTGATCGCCTCCGGTCGCTATCGCCGCACCGTTAGGGGGTGGGTCGTTATGTTTGGGGCAGTAGTGGATAGCGGTCGCTTGCCGGCATGTTGTTGCGAACGGATCTCGAAGTTCGGGATCGTGCCGGAAAGCAATAGCTGAAGGGTATGGCGTGCTCTGGAAATCGTTCCGAGCGGTGCTATTTCTTTGTTTTTATGGGGCTTGTCTGCACGCGCACGACCGGGATCAGCGAGTTGCGGGTGTCCGCCTCGGCGGGCCGGTTGCGGGCCGCGAGTTCGGCGTTCAGCGAACTGACGAACTCCTCGATCTGGCTCTGCATCTCGGACATCTTTTCCCGCATGTTGAGGATGATCTCGACGCCGGCGAGGTTGACACCCAACTCGCGCGTCAACTGGAGAATCACTTCAAGCCGTTCCAGGTCTTCTGCGGTGTATAGGCGGGTGTTGCCGTCCGAGCGAGAGGGCTTGAGCAAGCCTTCGCGTTCATACAACCGCAGGGTCTGCGGATGCAATTGGTATTGCTCCGCCACCGCGGAGATCATGTATGCCGCTTTTTTGCCCTTGGCCATCTATTACACCTTAGCCCAGATATCGGCGCGCGGGTCCTCGGGGTGCAACCCGCCCAACTCCCGCAGAATTTCGCGCGTGCGTTCATCATTGGCTGCGGGAGCGCTGAGCACAACTTCTACAATCTGGTCGCCGCGCTGTTCCTTGCGGGAATTGAGCACACCCTTTTCGCGCAAGCGGAACTTCTGGCCGTTTTGCGTACCCTGCGGAATCTTGAGCAGCGCGCGTCCATCGATTGTGGGCACCTCAATCTTCGTGCCCAGCGCCGCTTCCCACACCGCCACCGGAATCCGAATGTGAATATCGTCGCCGTCGCGCTCGAAGAACGGATGGGGATCGACGCGGATGGTGATGTAGAGATCGCCCGCCGGCGCTCCCTGCGTCCCGGCGTTGCCCTTGCCCGCCACGCGCAGACGGGAACCGGTGCGTGTGCCCGCGGGAATGCGGACTTCGACATTTTCCTTGTGGCTGATCCTGCCGTCGCCATGGCAGGCCGGACATACGTTCCTAAGCCGCCCCGACCCGTTGCAGCGCTGGCACATCAGGCTGAAACGCATCGCGCCGGCCTTCTGATTCACGTTCCCCGTACCGTTGCATTCCGGGCAGACCGCCACCGCTCCGCCCGCCGAGCCCGTGCCGCGGCAGTGCCCGCAGGCATCCTGGCGGTTGACGGCCAGCCGCACTTGCGTACCTTTGATCGACTGCCAGAAATCGATATTCAGCCCGTACTCGAGATCCGTGCCCTTTTCCGGTTCGGCCGCGGCCTGCGCCTCGCCGCCCTTGAAAAACTGGCTGAACAAATCCCCGAACTTGCCAAAACCGCCGCCCGCTGCCGCGCCGGCACCCGCGCCCGCTCCGGCGTGGCCCCCACGCGCGCCCTGATTGACGAAATCCGTGAAATCGAAGCCGCCGAATCCCATACCAGGATGCCGCGGATCCGCACCGGGACCGCCGCCCGCACCCGCGCCTGGAAATCCCGAATCCGAGTAGAAGCCGTACTGGTCGTACATTTGCTTCTTCTTTGCGTCGCCCAGGATGTCGTAGGCCTCCTGCAACTTCTTGAAGCGCTCCTCGGCCGATTTGTCGCCGGGGTTGAGGTCCGGATGGCACTTCCGGGCGAGCTTCCGGTAGGCTTTCCGGATCTCTTCCTCCGTGGCGCCGCGCGGAACGCCGAGAGCTGCGTAATAGTCTTGCTGCTGGGAAGCCATGGAATTTCACTCAGCCGCGAAGGAACGCACAGCACTACGAATCAGCGGTATTCGTGTCGCGTTCCTCCGCGGCCGTTCAGATTACTTCTCTTTCTTGTCGTCCACGTCAACAAACTCGGCGTCGACAACGTTGTCTTTGGGTTTGCCGTCGCCCGCTGGGGCGCCATCGCCCGCGGGACCCGCATCCGGCGCCGGGCCGCTCTGCGCGCCCGCTTTCTGATACATCGCTTCGGCCAGTTTGTGGCTGGCTTGGGTCAGTTTATCCTTGGAGGCGTTGATCTCTTCGATCGAGCCGCTCGCAATCGCCTTCTTGGTCTCTTCGAGCGCCGCTTCGACGTTTTTGGCGTCCTCTTCGCCGATCTTGTCGCGATGCTCCTTCAGCATCTTATCGACGTTGTAGACCATCGCATCGGCCTGATTGCGCGCTTCGATCGTGTCGTGCTGCTTGCGATCTTCGGCGGCGTGCGATTCGGCGTCCTTGGCCATCTTGTCCACTTCGTCCTTGCTCAGGCCGGAGGTGGAAGTAATGGTAATCTTCTGCTCGTTGTTGGTCGCCTTGTCCTTCGCCGTCACATTCAGGATGCCGTTGGCGTCGATGTCGAAGGTCACCTCCACCTGCGGAATGCCGCGCGGAGCCGGCGGCAAATTGGCCAACTGGAACACGCCCAGCAGCCGGTTGTGAACGGCCATCGAGCGCTCTCCCTGATAGACCTTGATCTCGACCGAAGTCTGGTTGTCCGAGGCCGTCGAGAAGACTTCGCTCTTGCGCGTCGGAATCGTCGTATTGCGTTCGATCAGCTTCGTGAAAACACCGCCGAGCGTCTCGATGCCGAGCGAAAGCGGCGTGACGTCGAGCAGCAGCACGTCCTTCACCTCGCCGCCGAGCACGCCACCCTGTACGGCCGCACCGATCGCCACGACTTCGTCGGGATTCACACCTTCGTGCGGAGCCTTGTTGAAGAGGTCGCGCACCATCTGCTTTACCTTCGGGATGCGCGTCGATCCGCCCACCAGCACGACTTCGTCGATTTGCACCGGCGTCAGCCCGGCGTCCTGTAGCGCCTGCTTGCACGGACCCATCGCACGCTGCAGAATATCGTCCATCATCTGCTCGAAGCGCGCGCGCGTCAACTTCATCACGAGGTGCTTCGGACCGCTCGCATCCGCCGTGATGAACGGCAGATTGATCTCGGTTTCGAGCAGCGTCGAGAGCTCGATCTTGGCCTTTTCGGCCGCCTCGCGCAGGCGTTGCAGCGCCATCTGATCCTTGGAAAGATCGATGCCGTTTTCGTTTTTGAAGTCCGTGATGATCCAGTCGATAATGCGCTGGTCGATGTTGTCACCGCCAAGGTGCGTGTCACCGTTGGTCGACTTCACTTCGACGACGCCATCGCCGACTTCGAGGATCGAAATATCGAAAGTGCCGCCGCCGAAATCGAACACCGCGATCACTTCATTTTTCTGCTTGTCGAGGCCGTAGGCCAGGGCCGCCGCCGTCGGTTCATTGATGATGCGCTTGACCTCCAGTCCGGCGATGCGTCCCGCATCCTTGGTCGCCTGGCGCTGTGCGTCGTTAAAGTACGCCGGGACCGTAATCACGGCTTCCGTGACCTTCTCGCCCAAGTAGGATTCGGCCGCTTCCTTCAACTTCGTCAAAATCATCGCCGAGATCTCCGGCGGGGAGTACTTCTTGCCGCTGATGTCGATGCGGGCGTCGCCACCCTCGCCGGCCGCGGCGTGATACGGCACCAGTTTCATCTCTTCGGACACTTCGTTGAAGCGCCGGCCCATAAAACGCTTGATGGAATAGACGGTATTTTCAGGGTTCGTGACCGACTGCCGCTTTGCGACCTGGCCCACCAGGCGCTCTCCGTTCTTCGTGAAGCCGACCACGGACGGCGTCGTGCGCCCTCCCTCCTGGTTCGGGATCACGACCGGCTGGCCGCCTTCCATGACCGAAACTACCGAGTTGGTCGTTCCTAGATCGATTCCGATAATCTTGCTCTTCGCCATTCGTCAATGTCCTCCTGCCACAGGCAGCACTATTAGCTCATCTCCATTATCAAAGTTTAGTGTGCTATTGTCAAGTTGTATGCGAATCTTCTTCGCGTTCTTCGCCGCTGCTACCCTCGCACACCCTCTTCCCGCCGCCGAATTGCTCGTCGCCGCCGCCAGCGATCTCGTCCGCTTCGAAACCCCGCTGAGCCGCGCTTATCAGTCCAAGACCGGACAGCCCGTGCGTTTCGTTTTCGGCTCCAGCGGTCTATTGACCCGGCAAATCGAGAACGGCGCACCTTACGATGTCTTCCTTTGCGCCAACGAAGACTTTGCCAGGAAGTTGGCGGACGCCGGGCACCTGAAACCGGATTCGCTGCGGCTCTACGCGCGCGGGCGCATTGCGCTCTGGTCGAAGTCGGGAAAAATCAGGACGCTTGACGCTCTGACCGGACCCGGAGTCCGCCACATCGCAATCGCGAATCCGGCGCACGCTCCGTATGGAGCGGCCGCGCGACAAATGCTGGAACGCGGCGGCCTGTGGCGGCGGCTCGAATCGAGAATCGTCCTGGGCGAGAACATCCGCCAGACTCTGCAATTCGCCGAGAGCGGAAATGCGGATGTGGCCATCGTCGCCTGGACGCTCGTGTTCGATCGCGGCGGCGTCCTGCTGCCGGAGGAGTCGCATAGCCCAATACGCCAGGCCGCGGGAATTGTCGAAGGCAGCCGGCAACCGGCGCTGGCACGGGTGTTCCTCGATCTGCTGACGGGCACCGAAGGTGTGGCCTTGCTGGAGAGCCTGGGCCTGTTCCGACCCGCCCGTTGAACTCCCCATTGCGCCATACTCAAGATTTGGAGATGAGGTTGAAGTTTTGAGCGATATCAAAGACACGCCGGTTCTGATTACGGGTGCGGGACGGGGAATCGGCAAGAGGTTGGCGATCGGATTTGCAGCACACGGCGCGCGAGTGGGTCTGTTGTCGCGCACCAAGGCGGAGTTGGACTTGGCCCAGCTCGAGATTGAGCATGCCGGAGGCACTGCACTGCGCATACGCGCCGACGTGCGGGATGCCGAGCAGGTCGCCTCGGCGGTCGACCGCATGCGCGTCCAATACGGCGGTGTTCGCGTGCTGATCTGCTGCGCCGGCATGCAAGGCCCGATCGGACCGTTAGTCGAGACGGATCCCAAGGAGTGGATCGACACCATACAGACCAACCTGATCGGCGTCGTCAACGCCTGCCGCGCCGTGCTGCCGCACATGATCGAGAGCCGCAACGGCAAGATCATCGTGCTCGGCGGCGGCGGGGCCTCGAAGCCGCGCCCCAACTTCTCCGCGTATGCCACGTCGAAGGCGGCTGTCGCGCGTTTCGTCGAGACGCTGGCCGAAGAGGTCGGCGAGTACAACATTCAGGTGAATTGCATGGCGCCGGGCGGCACCTACACGCACATGACCGACCAGATCCTCGCAGCCGGCGAGCGCGCGGGTTGGAAGGACATGGAGGACGCCAAGCAGGTCCGCATTACCGGAGGCGTGCCGCCCGACCGTCAGATTCAACTTGCGCTGTTTCTCGCCTCGGAGCGATCCAATCACATCAGCGGCAAATTGATCCACATTAAGGACGACCGCCGCCGCCTCGAACACACCAACCTCAACCAGGAGCTCTTCACACTGCGGCGCGTTGAGAGAGCCTGAGAGAACCAGGCGGCGGCTGCCAGTGGGCGAGGACGCAGGTCCGGTACAATCAGGGGCGTGAGTATCACGCCGACACTCAGAGTCTGGAGAATCGCCGCTTCGTTTCTACTGATTGGCGCGATCAGTGTGCTCTATTCTCGAGTGCTGGCGGTCAACAGTACGACCGTGGCGCTGACGTTTCTGCTGGCGATTCTCGGCATCGCGACGCACTGGGGGCTGGTGGAATCGCTGTGCGCGTCGTTGCTGGCGATTCTGTGCTTCAACTTTTTCTTCCTCCCACCCCTGGGAACGTTCACGATCGAGGACCCGCAAAACTGGATCGCGTTGTTGGCGTTTCTGATCACGGCCAGCGTGGCGAGCCATCTCTCCGCAAGTGAAAAGCGCAGGGCAATAGAGGCGACCGAACGGCGCCAAGAGGTTGAGCGGCTGTATGCGCTTAGCCGCGGATTGATGCTGATAGACGCGTCCGCATCTGTAGCTGGCGAGATTGTGAAACAGGTGCTACAGACGTTTGAGCTGGACGGCGCCGCGTTCCTCGATCATGCGGCCGACCGCGTCTGTTCGGCCGGCGCATGGGAGCTCGCGAACTCAGAGCAACGTTTGCGTGACGCCGCAATGCAGGCCACGCTGCTGCGCGATAGCGAGGCGCGGCTCGCGTTTCTGCCCGTGACGCTGGGCGGCCAAATGACTGGAAGTTTGGGGGTACTGGGCGGCAACGTTTCGGACACGGCACTACATGCGATAGCGAGTCTGGCTGCTGTCGCCGTGGAGCGCGCGCGGGCGCAGGAAATTGCGGCGCGCGCGGAAGCGTCCCGGCAGAATGAAGAGATCAAATCCACAATGCTGGATGCGATGGCCCACGAGTTCAAGACGCCACTAACCTCGATCAAAGCCGCGACAAGCGCGATGCTGGACGACACCTCGCTCGATGGCACGCGGCGCGAATTGCTCTCGATTGTGGATGAAGAGACGGACCGGCTCAATACGCTGGTCAGCGAATCTTTGCAGATGGTACGAATCGAGGCGGGGGAATTGCGCTTGCGAACGCGCCCACAGACGGTGAGCGGCCTGATCGAGCTACCGCTGCGCCACATGGCAGGCGCGTTGGAGGGGCGCAAGGTCGAGGTTAGCGCGCCGGCGGAGCTTCCGCAGGTTAGCGCCGATCCTGAATTCATCAGTCTGGTCTTCCGGCAGTTGCTGGACAATGCGCTGAAGTACTCGCCGCCCGGATCGCCGCTGACGATAACTGCCCATGTGGAAGCGGACGCGATGCTGATTGGCATTGCGGACCGCGGTCGTGGCATCCCCGCCGCTGAGCAGGCGCACATCTTTGACAAGTTCTACCGCGGGCGCGAGATGCGCGAACGCATACCGGGCACGGGCATGGGGCTGGCGATTGCGCGTGAGATTGTGTGCGCGCACGGCGGCGAGATTCGCGTCGAGAGCAAGCCGGGCGAAGGCGCGCAATTTCTGTTCACGCTGCCGTTGGCGGAAGGCAGGGAGACAGATTGAGCAATCCCAAGATTCTGGTGGTCGACGATGAACCGCAGATCCGGCGCGTGATGCGCACGACGCTGATTGGACGCGGCTATATCGTGAGCGATGCCAAGAGCGGCGAGGAAGCTCTTGAAAAGCTGCGCGATGAAAAGCCCGACCTGATTCTACTCGACATGAACATGCCGGGAATGGGCGGCTTGGCCGCGTGCCGGACGATTCGCGGCGCTCTGGATGTGCCGATCATTATCCTGTCCGTGCGTAGCGCGGAGAAAGACAAAGTGGAAGCGCTGGACGCGGGCGCGGACGATTACGTCACGAAGCCGTTCAGCACGCCGGAGCTGCTGGCGCGCATCCGAGCCTCGCTGCGGCGCACCGCTCCCGCGGATGCATCACAACAGTCACTCACGCTGGAGGATGTCACCATCGATTTGGCTGCACGCGTTGTGCGGCGCGGAGACAAGTCCACCCGCCTGACGCCGAAAGAGTTTGATCTGTTGCAGTACTTCATCTCGAATCCGAACGAAGCGATTCCTCACGGTCGCCTGCTGCAGGCCGTGTGGGGTCCGGACTACGGCGATGAGGTCGAGTACCTGCGCGTGTTCGTAAATCAGCTTCGCAAGAAGATTGAGCCTGAGCCTTCCAACCCACGCTACATAACGACCGAGCCGTGGGTCGGATATCGCTTTCGAACGCCCTGACGAAATCCTGATCGCTTCTTTATGCCTTCTTTATGGCTTCCACCCTAATCTGGGTTTGGAACAAGGCCATGAACAACCAAATGGAAGCAGGCACAGGCACTCCGGGCTCGAGTCTTAACGCCGAGCCGAGATTCAATATCCATGTAGTTTTCACTACAGCATCCGCTACAGCTACGGCTTTGCGGGCCGCACGTGAGCTTGCCTCACAATTGGAAGCCCGGCTGGTCGTGCTGATTCCTGAAGTGATCCCAGTTGCGCTGCCACTGAACCGCCCACAAATAGCGCCGCGATTTCTGGAAGACAAAATTCGCACGCTCGCTGAGGGATTGCCGGACGACTTGGAGGTGCGGGTTCTGGTCTGCCGCGAGCGGGCCGAGGCGCTGGTTCGAACTCTGCAGCCAAGATCGCTGGTCATGCTGTGCGGGCGCGAGCGCTGGTGGCCGAATGAGGACGCCTCGTTAGCGCGCACATTGAGGCGCAACTCACATCACGTTATCTTCCTGCCGCTGAAATGAGGATGAGATGCTTGATCTGTTTTATGTGCTAACCGCGCTCGCATTTTTCGGAGTGTGCTGGGCCTTCACCAAGGCCTGCGATCGATTGTAGGAGAACAGCTATGGAATATGTGATCGGGGGACTGTGCAGCATAGGGCTACTCGCATACTTGTTATATGCGCTTCTGCGGCCGGAGCGTTTCTGACGGAATGGGTATGACTACCTTCAGTGTTGTTCAATTTCTCGCATATCTGCTGATACTGCTGGCCGTGACGAAGCCGCTGGGCGCCTACATGGCACGGGTATTCTCCGGCGAAAGGAGCTTCTTATCACACGTGATCGGGCCGCTCGAGCGGCTGGTCTATCGTTTGTGCGGCGTCCGCGCCGAGGCAGAGCAGCGCTGGACACAATACGCCTCGTCGTTACTTGCATTCAGTTTCGCCAGCTTCGTGCTGTTGTATCTGTTGCAGCGCATGCAACTATGGCTGCCACTAAATCCCATGCGGCTCGGGCCGAGTATGACGCCCGACCTCGCGTTCAACACAGCGGCCAGCTTCGTGACCAACACCAACTGGCAGTCCTATAGCGGCGAAAGCACGCTCAGCTATCTGGTGCAAATGTCGGGCCTGGCTGTGCAGAACTTTGCTTCGGCCGCGGCTGGATTGGCTGTGGCAATCGCGCTGGTGCGGGGATTCGCACGCCAACAGGCGCACACCCTCGGCAATTTCTGGGTCGATCTGACGCGCGCCACGCTATACGTTTTGTTGCCGCTCTCGCTGCTCGGCGCAGTGTTCTTCGTCTCGCAGGGAGTGATCCAGAATCTGGATCCGTACACGCAAGCGACAACACTGGAAGGTGCGCCGCAAGTGATCGCGCAGGGACCAGTGGCATCTCAAGAAGCGATCAAAATGATCGGCACAAACGGCGGCGGATTCTTCAACGCGAATTCGGCGCATCCATTCGAGAACCCGACCCCGCTTACTAATTTTGTGCAGATGATTATGATCTTTGCGATTCCCGCGGGACTCACGTATACGTTCGGAAAGATGGTCGGCGACACACGCCAGGGCTGGGCGTTATGGGCCGCGATGGCAGTCTTGTTTATCGCCGGAGTGCTCGCTTGCGGCGTGGCCGAGCAGAGCGGAAATCCGATTCTCGCAAACCTCGGCATTCAGCAATCGGCGACCGAGACTCAAGCCGGCGGCAACATGGAAGGCAAAGAGGTCCGCTTCGGAATCGGCGCGACGGCGTTGTTCGCCACGATCACGACCGACGCAAGCTGTGGCGCCGTTAACGGAATGCATGACAGCTTCACCCCGCTCGGCGGTTTGGTTCCGCTGTTCAACATGCATCTGGGAGAGGTGATCTTCGGCGGCGTTGGAGCCGGCCTATATGGCATGTTGCTGTTCGCGATTCTGGCCGTCTTCATCGCCGGACTGATGGTTGGCAGGACGCCCGAGTATCTGGGCAAGAAGATCGAGCAGAAGGAAGTAAAAATGGCGATGGTGGCGATGATCGCGATGGCGTTCGGCGTTCTCGTGCTGGCAGCGGCATCTTCGGTGATCGAGCTTCCCAAGAACGGATACTGGAACGCACCGGGGCATCCGATCGCGAACCTGAACAACACCGGACCGCACGGATTCAGCGAGATCCTTTATGCGTATTCGAGCGGCGTGGCCAACAACGGTTCCGCTTTTGCGGGCTTGAATGCAAACACGCCCTGGTACAACTACACGCTGGGACTCGCGATGCTGCTGGGGCGCTTCTTCATGATCATTCCGCTGCTGGCCGCTGCCGGCAGTCTGGCGGCAAAGAAGAAGATTCCGGAAACCGCGGGAACGCTTCCGACGCATGGAGCTCTATTTGTGGGACTGCTGGTTGGCACGGTGATTATTGTCGGCGCCCTGACTTACTTCCCTGCATTGTCGCTGGGTCCGATTGTTGAGCACTTTCTGATGTGGACAAGCAACTGGAGCTAAGCATGTCTGCGACATTGATCGACGAACCGAAAACGGAACTCACTGCACTGCTTCCCAAAAAGTTGGCGCACGCGCGGCCGTTGTTCGACACGGAAATCGTGAGGCGCGCGCTGAAGGATGCCTTCCGGAAACTCAATCCGCTAACGCTGGCTAAGAATCCGGTGATCTTCGTGGTGGAAGTGGGCGCGCTGGTGACAACACTGTTCACCCTCCGCGACGCATTCACGGGAGCCCGGGGATTCGGCTTCAATGTTCAGATTTCAATCTGGCTGTGGTTTACCGTGTTGTTCGCCAACTTCGCGGAAGCGATGGCAGAGGCGCGCGGGAAGGCCCAGGCGGATTCACTGCGCAAAACGAAGAGCGACTCGGCCGCAAAGCGCGTCATCGGCGGAGGCGCTAAGTTCGAGCTGGTTTCCGCATCGCAACTGCGCGCAGGCGATATCGTGATCTGTGACACGGGCGACGTCATCCCTGGGGATGGTGACGTAATCGACGGCATCGCGACCGTTGATGAATCCGTGATCACGGGTGAGAGCGCTCCGGTGATTCGCGAATCGGGGGGCGACCGGAGCGCTGTCACTGGGGGCACCAAGGTGCTCTCGGATCAGATCAAAGTGAAGATCACTTCCAACCCCGGAGAAACATTCTTGGACCGCATGATCGCGCTGGTGGAAGGCGCGGAGCGGCAGAAGACGCCGAACGAAGTCGCACTCAACATCCTGATTGCAGGGCTGACGCTGATCTTCCTCCTGGCCGTTGTGACGCTACAGCCCTTTGCGATTTTCGGCGTCGCCTCGACCGGCGCCGGTAGCGTTCCCTCGGTGCCCGTGCTCACGGCGTTGCTGGTGTGTCTGATTCCGACCACGATCGGAGGTCTGCTGTCCGCCATCGGGATCGCCGGCATGGACCGTGTGATGCAGCACAATGTCCTCGCGATGAGCGGCAAAGCCGTGGAGGCATCCGGCGACGTGAACACGCTGCTGCTCGATAAGACCGGTACGATCACGATGGGCAACCGCCAGGCTGTCGAGTTCATTCCCGTTGCCGGAGTGAGCGAGGCTGACCTGGCTGATGCGGCGCAACTCTCAAGCTTGGCCGACGAGACGCCCGAGGGCCGTTCCATCGTGGTTCTGGCGAAGGAGAAGTACGGGCTACGTGGCCGCCATATCGCGGACCACGAAGCACACTTTATACCCTTTTCGGCGTACACGCGCATGAGCGGCGTCGATATCGACGGACGCCGTTTGCGCAAGGGCGCAAGCGATGCCATCGCGAAGTTTGTCGCCGAAGAAGGCGGCGTTGTGCCGGCCGGATTCCTGGAGCTTTCCGATAAGATTTCGCGGTCCGGCGGCACTCCGCTGGCCGTCGCGGATGCCGAACAGTTGTTGGGCCTGGTCCAACTGAAAGACATCGTCAAGGGTGGCATGAAGGAGCGCATTGCACAATTGCGCACCATGGGTATTCGCAGCGTAATGATCACGGGCGACAATCCGCTGACCGCCGCAGCGATTGCGAATGAGGCGGGCGTCGATGATTTTCTGGCACAAGCGACGCCGAAGGACAAGCTGGAATACATCCGCAAGGAACAGGCGGCCGGTCGGCTGGTTGCGATGACGGGTGATGGAACCAACGACGCACCGGCCCTCGCACAAGCCGATGTGGGTCTCGCCATGAACACGGGCACGATGGCTGCGAAAGAAGCCGGCAACATGGTCGATCTCGACAGCAATCCGACAAAGCTGATTGAGGTAGTTGCGATTGGCAAGCAACTGCTGATCACGCGTGGAGCCTTGACTACGTTTTCAATCTCGAACGACGTAGCGAAATACTTCGCGATCATTCCGGCGATGTTCATGGCAACCTATCCGGCGCTCGGGCATCTGAACGTCATGGGGCTGCACAGCCCGCAGAGCGCGATCCTGTCGGCGGTGATCTTTAACGCCCTGATCATCATTGCGCTGGTGCCGCTGGCACTGCGTGGAGTTCAATACAAGCCGGGCGGCGCCGACGCCCTGCTGCGCCGCAACCTGCTGATCTACGGTCTGGGCGGCATTGCCGTGCCGTTTCCAGGCATCTGGCTGATCGATCAGATCGTGCACTTGCTCAGGCTTGCGTAGGAGAAATCATGTTCAAACAATTCTCAACGGCAATCAGAATCACACTGCTTATGACTGCACTTACCGGATTGTTGTACCCGTCATTGGTCACCGGAATCGCGAAGCTGGCGTTTCCACACCAGGCGTCGGGAAGCCTGATTGTCGAGAACGGCAAAGTCATCGGATCGGAGTTGATCGGACAGGATTTCACGAAGCCCGAGTACTTCCATCCGCGCCCGTCGGCTGCCGGAGAGAAAGGATATGATGCCGCCGCATCGAATGGATCCAATCTGGGGCCTACGAACCCAAAACTTCTCGATCGCGTGAAGAAGTCCGTCGTGAAGTTCCGTGAGGAGAACCCAGATTTTCAGGGACCGATTCCCGCGGATGCGTTGACAACTTCGGCCAGTGGTCTGGATCCCGAGATCAGTCCGGCCTCGGCGGAAGCTCAAGCTGGGCGCGTTGCGAAGTCGCGCGGAGTCTCCGTGGACGAGACTCGCAAGTTGATCGCGCTGCACGTCGACGGTCGCACCCTTGGCTTCCTGGGCGAGCCACGCGTCAATGTGCTGCGGCTGAATCTCGCGCTGGAGAAGTATTCAAACAAGTAGACACGTAATGATGCGTGCTGTCTGGATTCTCGCGTGTACTGCGGAACTGGTATCGGCGCAGAACACACCCGCTCCGAAGGCATGGACGGTGGGTCCGATTGATTTGAGCGGGTTGATTGATGGTTATTACAGCCTGGGATTCAACCATCCCAACAATCAGATCAACCAGATCAGGAACTTTGATTACAAGGCTAATTCGTTCGACCTTAACATGGCCAAACTGAGTCTGGAGCACACTCCGGACCCGATCGGCTTTCGCGTTGATCTGGGCTTTGGCAGGGCCTTTGAATTAATCCACAGCAGCAGTAGAGAGCCGGAGGCCATGCGCAATGTGGAGCAGGCGTTCATCAGCCTGAAACCGCCGGCAGCCAAAGGCTTTCAGGTGGACTTCGGTAAATATGCAACGCCGCTCGGGGCAGAGGTGATCGAAACCCACAGCAATTGGAACTACTCCCGTTCCCTGCTATACACGCTGGCAACTCCGTACACGCACTTTGGTGTGCGCACATCGATGCCGTTTGGCAAACACTTCACGGGCGGTTTCCACGTGGTGAACGGCTGGAACAACGTGGACGATAACAACTCCGGCAAAACGGTTGGTTTCAGCGGGACGCTCAATAGCTCGAAGGTGACCTGGACACACAATTACATGGTTGGTCCGGAGAAGACGGGCACGAATCAGGGCAAGCGCCAGATTTACGACACGACGCTGCAATTCACGCCGAGCGGGAAATTCAACGCTTATATCAATTTCGATTACGGCACCGACAAGCGTGTTGGCCCAGGGCGCGACCGCTGGGTCGGCGTCGCGGGTGCGGCCAAGTTTCAGGTAAACGACCGGTTCGCTCTGAGCCCACGCCTGGAGTGGTATAACGACGCGACGGGATTCACGAGCGGAGTAGTGCAGAAAGCGAAAGAGCTTACGATGACGGCGGAGTTCAAGATGAGACAGGGAATTTTGTCCCGCCTGGAATACCGGCGTGACTGGTCCGGCCAGCCTTACTTCAATCGCGGCAACCAGACTGCAAATCACCGGAACCAGGACACGCTGCTTCTGGGGATCGTGGCCTATTTCGGCCAGAAGGGTTAGGGCATACACTCAAAATGAAAGGTTGCCGGCCGATTGCCACTTGAAGACGGGCGTAGGCCCGATCCCGAACAACTGCTGATGCAGTTCCAGGCCGCCGAGCGCAAGGAGCGACGGGGGAAACTGAAGGTGTTTCTCGGCTACTCGTCGGGAGTCGGCAAATCCTTCCGCATGTTGGATGAGGGCCGCCGCAGGAGTGAGCGCGGGGAAGACGTGGTTGTCGGAGGCATCCAGCCGAAGTTCGGTGCGGAGGTCGCACAACTGTTGCGGTCTCTGCCGGTGATGCCGCTGAAAATGTTGCCGGGCGGCGAGGTCATCGACATCGAAGCTATCCTCAAACGGCATCCACAGGTTTGCCTGATCGACGGACTGGCTTACGACAATCCAGCCGGTTGCCGCCGGGCAAAACGCTGGCAGGATGTCGATGTGCTGCTTAGTGCCGGCATCTCCGTGATCACGTCACTCAATCTGCATCACATTGAGGAACATCGCGAGCAGGTCTTTCGAATCACCGGCAAGCTGATCACCCAGACCGTGCCCAAGGCCTTTTTGCAGGGGGCGGATGAGATCGTGATTGTCGATGCGCCGCCTGAATTATTGATGGGCTCCGCGGCAAACGGCGATGAGAACGCAGCGGCCAGGCGGCGGCAACTGTCGGAGTTGCGCGAAGTGGCGTTGCTGCTTGCAGCCGAAGTTGTCGATCAGCAGTTGGAAGATTATCTGCAGGCGAGCGGGATCGAAGAGTCCTGGGGCACTCAAGAGCGCATTGCGGTGTGTGTCACACCACGCGCCAACGGACGAACCATGATAGCCAGCGGCAAGCGCAACAAGGATCGCTTCCACGGCGACCTCTACGTGATTAACGTCCGGCAGCCGGGACTCACGCCAAAGGACCAAGCTGCGCTTGACGAGCAGTTCCGCTACGCGCTCGAATGTGGTGCGCAGATTGAGAAGCTGGATGGCGAGGATCCTATCGCGGCGATCGTGCAGTTTGCGCACTCACACGGAATCACTCAAGTTTTCATAGGACACAGCTTGCGCCAGGGTTGGCGGGACAGGCTGTTCGGAGGACCGGTGGACCGCCTCATCCGTGCCGCGCAAGGCATGGATGTGCGCGTCTTTCCGCACTAGTATGCCCGGCAGGCTCAAAATCTTTCTGGGTTACGCCGCTGGTGTTGGCAAGACATACCAGATGCTGGACGAGTGTCACGCCTTGAAGGCAAAGGGCGTCGACATCGTCATCGGCTATTTCGAACCGCACGGACGAAAAGACACAATTGAAAAGATGGGGAATCTTGAATTGATTCCCCGCCGCAAAGTGGAATATCGCGGCTCTCTCTTCGAGGAGATGGATCTCGATGCGATCCTTGCGCGGCATCCGCGGACGTGCGCGGTCGATGAACTTCCGCACACTAACATTCCCGGCTTGCGGCATGAGAAGCGCTGGCAGGATGTACTCGACCTGCTGGATGCGGACATCGACGTTTTCACGACGATGAACATCCAACACCTGGAGAGTCTCAACGATCAGGTCTGGCAGATTGCCGGTGTGCGAGTGCGCGAGACGATTCCAGACTGGCTGATGACGCGCGCCGGCGACGTCGTGATGGTAGACGTGACTCCGCGCGCTTTGCTGAACCGCCTGGAGCGCGGAGTAGTTTATCAGCCCGACAAAGCGAAACAGGCGATCGAGCATTTCTTCAAGGAATCGACGCTGGTAGCGTTGCGCGAAGTGGCAATGCGCCAGACCGCTCACGAAGTGGAGATGCGGAATGATACGAGCGAGCGAGCGGAACTGCTCTACAAACCGCGTTCGCTAGAAAACATTCTGATTCTGGTGACCGATGACCCGTCCACAGCCATGCTGATCCGGCGCGGAAAGCGTGTGGCGGACTATCTGCAAGCCAGCTGTTCCGCGGTCCACATTCACCATGAGCGCGATTTCCTGGATGTCCCCCTGGCGAGGAGGCAGATCATCGAACGCCATCTGAACTTTGCACGCAATCTGCATGTGGAGACGAGCACGTTGCAGGGAGATGATCTGGCGGCTTCACTGATCGAATTCGCACGGCTTCGTGGGATCACTCAGATATTCATCGCACGGCCGAAGTACGAGGGTCTGCAATGCTTCCCAGGGCGAAACCTGATTCATCGAGTGGTGAGGCTGGCACGCGACATGCAAGTAACGGTGGTGGCGCAGCGCAACCGGGGCGCCTGACCTGCGGTATGATGGCTGCGGATCAACTCTCACTATGAAACTCATTCGCAGTATTTCAATCGTTTTGCTGGCCCTGGGCGTCTCCGGCGCGCTGTTTGCGCAGGCGGGCAACGCTGCTCCCAAGAAGAAACGTGTGCTCGCGATCGGGCAGGTCAAGGGCTTCCAGCACGATTCGGTCTCGCACGCGCTGGCCACGCTTTGGAAGATGGGCCAGGAGACCGGCCTGTACGACACCTATATCCGCACCGACTGCCAACTGATTACCAAGAAGAAGTTGACCGGCAACGCCAAGAACCTCGACTTCTTTGACGCTGTCGCTTTCTACACCACAGGCGAACTCGACATGGACGATTCGCAGAAGGCGGATCTGCTGGCCTTCGTCAAGCAGGATGGCAAAGGCTTCATCGGCGTGCACAGCGCCCCGGATACGTTTTATAAGTGGCCCGAGTACGGCGAGATGGTCGGCGGGTACTTCGACGGCCATCCCTGGAACACGTTCCAGGCGCCGGTCCTGATCGAGGATCCGAATTCGCCGATGACGAAACATTTCGCCGGCAAGGAGTTCACAATTCTCGACGAGATCTACCAGGCCAAGAATTACTCGCGCAGCGACGTGCGCGTCCTGATGCGTCTGAACGAAGATAAACTCGACCTGACCAGCGAGAAGATCGTTCCCAAGCTAAAGCGCACCGATAAAGACTGGGCCGTGACGTGGATTAAGAACTACGGCAAGGGCCGCGTCTTCTATTCGACGCTCGGCCACACGGTCGAAGTCTGGGAAAACAAAGACATCCAGAAGATGTATCTGGAAGGCGTCAAGTGGGCCCTCGGTATGACGCAGGCCGATGCTACGCCGCGCCCGAAGCCCGCAAAATAGACTTACGAAACCACTGCTGTCCAAGACAGGACGGGACTGTGACCGCCAGCACTGAAAACAGCTGGCTTGTGGAACGGGACTTGAGATCTTTGGGATGAGGTTTCCCTAAGTTGCCAAGGCACGGCAGGGAGCAGCCACTCCCGGTCAACAGTGCCGAGAGCGCCAGCGACCGGAGGCGGGAATACTTCAATTCTGTTGAAAACTTCGTGAAGCGCTCCACGGACATCGACAAAAAGTGGTGAATACGCAGCCTCCGGTCGCTGGCGCTCTCGGCACTGTTTGGACAAGAGTGTTACGAAACATTGGCTGATGGCTATGTTTTTCCTTGACCTCCGTGACGGCCAAATGGATCGGTCGAGAGGTTCCATCACGAGCGCTCGTAGATGGTTTTTCCGTGTGCGAGAATTTCGCGAAAGAAGGGGCCATTGAGGCGAATGCGCTCCTCCATCTCGGCCGGCGTCAGAACGAGCAGATCAAAAGCGATTCCGGAGCCGAAGAGCTTCCTGGTCAACAACACTTCCCGTTTGTGGCGCGAGAGCGCGGATCGAGTGACGACCAGCAGATCTACGTCGCTACTCTCCGTTGCGCAGCCAGCGGCATGGGAGCCGAAGAGAATAATCCGCTCTGGATCGTCGACTGCAAGAATCCGGTTTTTGAGATCCTCGACCTGATTCGCAAACATGTTAACAAGTTCAGTTTTGCACGAAAATTCGGTCAGGGAAACTGTATTGTGGCAGGATCCGCTTCTCCGCCCGATTCCATGCGCCTCAACTGGCCGCACGCGGCGAAGATGTCGCGGCCACGCGGCTTGCGCAGAAAGCAGGGGAAGGCGCGCCACAGAATCGCCTGGAACGAATGCACGCGTTCGGGATGCGGCGTCGCATACGGGATGCCCGGACCTGGGTTCAATGCGATCAGGTTCACTTTGCACTTGAGCTTCGCCAGCAACTTCACGACGGCACGCGCGTCGGCATCGGAATCGTTTACGCCGCGGATCAGGACGTACTCAAACGTCAGGCTCTCCCAAGGCCGCAACGGATAGCGCCGGCAGGCTGCGATCAAATCCTTGAGCGGATATTTGCGCGTAATCGGCATCAGCTCGCGGCGCTGCTCTTCGTTCGAGGCGTTGAGTGAAATTGCCAGCTTCGGCCGCTCACGCACCTGCCCGAACTCCTCCATCCCGGGAATGATGCCGGAAGTAGAAACCGTAATGCGGCGCGGCGAGAGACCGAAGCCGTCAGGGCCCGTCAGCAGACGCACGGACTTGAGCACGTTCTCCAAGTTGAGCAGCGGCTCGCCCATGCCCATCATGACGATGTTGACGCGCGCGTCCGTGGGTTGGAGTCCGTTCTGCGCGGCCACGCAAGCGACCTGGCCGACAATTTCGCCCGCGCTCAGGTTGCGCTCCAAACCCATCAGCGCCGTTAGGCAGAAGCGGCAATTGACGGGGCAACCCACCTGCGTGGAGATGCACAGCGTGTTGCGCGACTCCTCCGGCATGAGCACGGTTTCGACGGTGCGCCCGTCGGCCAGTTTCAAAAGATAGCGGCGGGTGCCGTCCGTCGAGTCATAGCGGCTGGCGGTTTGGGGCCATCCAATTTCCGCCACGGAGGCCAGCCGGAGACGCAAGCCGGCGGGCAGGTTGGTGATCTGGTCGAGCGAGGAGACGCGCCGCCGGTAGATCGCATCGTAGATCTGGCGCGCTCTGTAGGCAGGCTCCCCAGACCCAAGAAGTCGTTGAATTTCAGTGAGTTCCAATCCCAGTAGCGCCGTTGACATCTCGATTCAGTGTAGCATTGGAGTGCCACCGCGCCCGTCGGCGCTACAATGGAAGTAAGCGGAAACGCACCCCTCTCAATGCTGGCTTCACTCAATCAGGATCGCGAGATCGAATTTGCCACCTTGCCGAACGGCTTAAAGGTGATCACCGAGCACATGCCGCATGTGCGCTCGGTTTCCGTGGGAATCTGGATCGGCACCGGCTCGCGCCGCGAAACGGCGAAACAGAACGGCATCTCCCATTTCATCGAGCACATGCTCTTCAAGGGGACCACGCATCGTACCGCCGAGCAATTGGCCCGCGAAGTGGATTCCATGGGCGGCAACCTGGACGCCTTCACCGCGAAGGAACTCGTCTGCTACAACATCAAGGTTCTGGACGAGCACCTCGATCGCGGTTTCGAGATTCTCTCCGACCTGGTGCTGAATCCGCTGTTTCAGCCCGAGGATATCGAGAAGGAAAAAGGCGTCATCCTCGAAGAGCTGAAGATGGAAGTGGATAATCCGGAGTACCTGATCCACGAAATGTACTGCGGCACGTTCTGGCGCGGGCATCCGCTGGGCCGTTCGATCCTCGGAACGAAGGAGACGATCAAGTCCTTCTCCGCGCCCGTCGTGCGTGAGTATTACACGCAAGCCTACACTCCGGCGAACATGCTCATCACGGCGGCGGGTCACTTGCGCCACGAGGAACTGCTCGGCCTCGTAAGCGAGAGCTTCGGCCGTCTGCCTGCGAGCGTTCTGCCGGCGCAACCGCCGGAGCCGCGCACCTTTGCCGAAATCAAGCTGAAGGACAAGCGCTCGCTCGAACAGACACACCTGTGTCTCGGCGTACCGAGCTATCCGCTGCCGCATGAAATGCGCTTCGTTTGTTATGTGCTGAACACGATGCTCGGCGGCGGCATGAGCTCCCGATTGTTTCAGAATATCCGCGAACGCCAGGGACTGGCGTACTCTGTTTTCTCGGAATTGAACGCATACCGCGATTCTTCCTCGCTGATCGTCTATGCCGGCACTTCTACCGAATCCGCTCCGAAAGTAGTGGATTCGATTCTCAAGGAGTTTCGCGAGATGAAGGCGGCGCCTCCGCCCGAAGATGAAATCCGTCGCGCCAAGGACCACCTCAAGGGATCGCTGATGCTCAGCCTGGAGTCGACCTCCAGCCACATGTCGAACCTCGCGCGGCAGGAGATGTTCTTCGGCAAGTTCTTCTCGCTCGATGAACTGGCCGCATCGGTCGAGGCGGTGACCGGAGAGCAGGTGCGCCAGGTTGCGGATGAGTTTTTCAACCAGGAACTGATCACGCTGGTGATTCTGGGCAAATTGGAAAAGCTGAAGATCGAGCGCGAGCAGTTGTCCTGCTAGTTTTGCGATCTAATACATTTTGAGGCCGTCGCCTCCGGTCGCTAAATCGCTCCCGGCACCGTTAGGTGTTGTGCCCGGTGGCGGTCGTGTAGGGGCGCTGAGATCCCATCAGTGCCGCGAACGCGAGGGACCGAAGGCAGTGCGCTGGGCCGCTATCCCGCTAGGTTCGCGCCCGCAGCGTTTCCAGCCGGCTGCGCCACGGTCTCACTTGCGATTTTTCCATCGAATAGATGGATCACACGGTCCGCCAAGCTGGCGTAGCGCGGGTCGTGCGTCACCATGCAGATCGTCGCGCCACCGCGATGCAGTTCGCGCAACAACTCCATGACGGCTTCGCCATTGGCGGAGTCGAGGTTACCGGTTGGCTCGTCGGCCAGCAGGATTGCGGGATCGCCTGCCAGTGCGCGGGCCACGGCGACGCGCTGCTGCTGCCCGCCTGAAAGCTGCGCGGGAAAATGTTTTACACGGTGCGGCATGCCCACGCGCTCCAACGCGCCATCGACGCGCTTCTTGCGCTCGGCCGCACTCATGCTTCGATAGGTCAAGGGCAGTTCCACGTTCTCGAATACAGTCAGATCGGCAATCAGGTTGAACGCCTGGAAGATGAACCCTATTTCGCGATTGCGGATGCGCGCACGAGTTGTCAGGCTCAGACTTTGCACCGGCTGGCCGTTCAGGATGTAAACGCCCTCCGTCGGCGAATCCAGTAACCCGAGAATCGCCAACAGTGTCGACTTGCCGCAACCAGATGGTCCCGCGATGGACACATACTCGCCTTTGCGAATCTGCAGTTGTATCCCGGACAGAGCGTGCGTCTCCAGTTCATCCGTGACGAAAACCCGGCTTACGTTTTCGAGCGAAATGAGTGATTGCTCCGATGCGGCCATGCCCCTGCTTTCTGCTCCCGTGCGCTAGTTCAAGCGGACCCGAGGGTGCGCGTCGTGCTGCGCCATATCCGATAGGATCACCTGGTCGCCCACTTTCAGTCCATCCACTATTTCGATGGTATTCACCGAAACACGGCCCAATTTTACCTGAATCCGGGTCGCTGTATTGTTGACTGCGTCCACTTTGAAGAGGCTCACTACGCTATTGGGCTGGCCAAATACGGGACGGCCAACATATAGGATGTCGCGCAACCGCTCCAATTCGATGGAGCCGTCGACGCTGAGGTCCGGCCTCGCGCCCGACGGCAGCGCTCCTTCGAGTTGGACGTCGATCGTGACGGTGCCATTCACCGCGCCCGGGTCCATGCGGATTACGCGGCCCGGTATCACTCCGTTGTGCGTGTCGATCGTGGCCGCTTGTCCGATCTGAATGTCCTTGGCCTGCGTCTCTGGAATCTTCAACTCCGCTTTCAGACGCGACGGTTGCGAGATCTTCGCGAGTATCGTTCCGGCTGCGAGCCTCTGGCCAACTTCAACCGGCACCTGCGCCAGAACGCCTTCCGTACCGGCGCGCACTTTGAGCGCCTCCACCTGGCTGCGCCGCAAACGGTACAACGCTCGCAACTTGTCCACCTGGACGGCCTGTGCCGCGAGTTGCGCGCGGATTGAGTCGTCGTTGATGTCGAGACGCTGCTTTTCGATCGAGTAACGGTTGGCGTATTCGTCCGCCTTGGTGCGGCTGATTCTCGAATTGATCTCGGCCGCGAGGCCGAGTTTCACCAATGAATCCTGCTTCTCGGCTTCAATTTGCGCAAGAGCGTAGTCGGATTTAAGCTGCGCCGTGGAGGCTTGCTGCTCCAACTTCGTGCTCTGCAACCTGACTCTCAAGTCGGTCGATCCGGCTTCGGCGGCTTTCAACTGATACTGCGCATCGAGCGCGTCGTTCTCGAGCTGCGGATTGCTCAAGACCATCAGCAAAGTTTTCTTGTGAACGCGCGCACCGGCGCGCACCTTGATGCTCTCGACGCGGCCGTCGGTTGTGGAGGGAACCCAGAGAATCTCTTCCGGAACCAGCGCACCCAGGCCACGGACCTGGCGCAGCATCTCGCCGCGTTTGACAGTATCGATCAGAACGGAACTGCGCTCGACCACTGGCACCGCCGGCTCCAGGCTCGCTATGCCCCGGCTGATCGCAAAGATCACTGCGAGCACGGCAGACGCGGACAGTATCCAGTAGAGTGCCTTGCGGCGGCCGGCTGTCTTCCGCGGAACGTCCATCCACACAGTCTATCGAAGCATTGCTCGCCCGTGGTGGGAGCGGATGACATCGCAATGCGGGCTGAGCCGTGTCACCCATCTCAACCTACGGGTCGACTAAACTCGGCTACTTGACGAGACAGCGGGCAGCGGGTTTAGTTCCCGTGCCCTCCAAAACGCTCTCGGCGGTGAGGAATCCGAGCATTTGGATCGCGCGCGCGATCACGCCGGTCCAACCGGTCTGGTGACTGGCCCCGATGCCCGCTCCGTTGTCGGCGTGGAAGTATTCATAGAAGAGAATCAGATCGCGCCAGTACGGATCGTTCTGAAACTTCTCCGTGCCGCCATAAACGGCGCGCTTCCCGTCTTCGCCGCGCACGAACAACTTTGAGAGCCTGCGCCCGATCTCCTGGCTTACCTCGAACAGCGTCATCTCGACGCCGGAGCCTGTCGGGCACTCGATCTTGAAAGAGTCTCCGTAGTAGAGATAGAACTGCAGCAGCGCTCTTGCGATCAGCGCATTCATGGGCATCCAGACCGGTCCGCGCCAGTTCGAGTTGCCGCCGAACATTCCGTTGTTGGACTCTGCGGGCAGGTAGTCGACGCGATACTCTTCTCCGTGAACGCGGAAGACATACGGCTCCGCGGCGTGCGCGCGCGAAAGCGAGCGGACGCCGTGGGGACTGAGAAACTCTTTCTCATCGAGCATCCTGGTAAGAATGCGCCGCAGTTTGTCTTCGTTGAGTATGGATAGCAGCAGCCGTCCCTTGTGCCCGGGCACATCCGGTGGCGCGATGTTGGCGACCACTTCGCGATGACGGCCAAGGAAGCGCTGCACGCGCTGGAGCAAGCCCGGGAAGCGTTCGGCCACATCGGAGGCCATTACTGTGGTGGCGCAGAGAGGCAACAACCCGACCAGTGAGCGAACCTTTAAGCGTTGTGCTTGACCGTCCGGGGTTCGCAGCAGGTCATAGAAGAAGCCATCCGTCTCATCCCACATCTCATCGTAGTTGTCGCCCATGCGGTCCATCGCCGAGGCGATCCACAGGAAGTGTTCGATGAACTTGAGCGCCATCTCCTCGTACATCGGTTCGTGCGCGGCCAATTCAAGTGCGATCTCCAGCATGTTCTGCGAGAAGAACGCCATCCAGGCCGTGCCATCGGCCTGCTCGAGAAGTCCACCCGTAGGAAGCGGAGCGCTGCGATCGAAGACGCCGATGTTATCCAGTCCGAGAAAACCGCCTTCAAAGACATTCTTGCCCGTCGGATCTTTGCGGTTTACCCACCACGTAAAGTTCAGAAGAAGCTTCTGGAAAGCGCTCTTCAGGAACTCGATGTCGCCCTTTCCGCGCGCCTCTTTCTCGGCACTATAGACAAACATCGTCGCCCAGGCGTGCACGGGAGGATTGACGTCGCCAAAATTCCACTCGTAAGCCGGGATCTGTCCGTTCGGATGAAGATAGATTTCACGCAGCATCATTTCCAGTTGCCGCTTGGCGAAATCCATGTCGACGACAGAAAGCGCGATGGTGTGAAACGCAAGATCCCAGGCCGCATACCATGGGTATTCCCACTTGTCCGGCATCGAGATGATGTCGTCGTTCAACATGTGGAACCAGTCTTTGTTCCGAGAATCTCTGTGGCGCGCGGAGACCCGCGGATGTGCGCCGCGTTCTTCGAGCCAACGATCCAGATCGAAGTAGTAATATTGTTTCGACCAGAGCATGCCCGCGAGGGCCTGACGCATGACCAACGCTTCGTCCGCGCTCAAACCGGCGGGCGTTACGGAACTGTAAAACTCATCCGCTTCGCGCAACCGGTTTGCAAAGACCTGATCGAAGCCAGCTCCGAAAAGCTCACCTGCTTTTTCGGGAGCGACGGCGGACAGACGCAACCGGATGACCTTTGGCGCACCGGGCTCCACACTCAGTTGGTAGTGCGCCGCCGCCTTCGTGCCCGTCCTGGCGGGGTTCACCGCTTCCGTTACGCCGTCGACGACACAATCGTTGATCGCGTCCTTGACGTGTGCGTGGGTGTTCCCGGTTCCGAAAACACGCTTGTTGTTCGTTTCGTTATCCGTGAACAGCAGCGGCGGCCGGCCTTCGCAATAGAGATGACGCAATCCCAGTTCGGAGTGGTGCGCGCTGATCACCCCCAGTTCGCCATGTGCCTGCTTCATCAGAGGACGCGGCCGGTCTTCGCCCTGCCACCAGTCATTGCGAAACCACAGCGTTGGAAGTACGTGTATCGCAGCGGCTTGCACGCCGCGATTGTAAACAGTGATCCGGATCAACACCTCTTCGGGCGATTCCTTGGCGTACTCCACAAATACATCGAAGTAGCGATTCTGTTCGAATACGCCGGTGTCGAGCAACTCGTACTCCGGTTCGTTGCGTGTGCGCGACCGGTTGGTCTGGATGAGATCCACATAGGGAAAGGCCGATTGCGGATACTTGTAGAGATACTTCATGTAGGAGTGCGTCGGGGTGCTATCAAGATAGAAATAGTACTCCTTGACATCTTCGCCATGATTGCCCTCGCTGTTCGTGAGACCAAACAGGCGCTCCTTCAAAATGGGGTCGGCGCCATTCCAAAGGGATACAGCAAAGCAGAGATGCTGTTTCTCGTCGGAGTATCCGGCCAGGCCATCTTCGCCCCACTTGTACGCGCGCGAGCGAGCCTGATCGTGCGTGAAGTAGTCCCAGGCGTCGCCGTTGCTGCTGTAGTCCTCGCGCACTGTGCCCCACTGCCGCTCGCTCAGATAGGGTCCCCACTTTTTCCAGGGGGATTGTGCGGCCTGTGCTTCGTCCAAGCGCTGCCGCTCCGGATTCGAGGTCATAGTGTTAGCCATACCAGTACTTCTTCTTCCATAGATGCCGCTGGCTTTGATTTCGATTGACGGCTGCTCACAAAAAGCTTGTAGCGCAGGAGGTTCGCCAGTATACTTAGTTTCTGGGTTCCCTTTGGCGGCCACATTTCTTGTGGCCGGAATGCCGGGGGCCTGTCCCGAGTTACCCCTAAACAATTCACCGGTTGGAGGATTCCGTGCCCATGCGCCGCTTTGCCCACAGTTCCGTCTGTTTTGCGTTTGTACTTTGCGCGCTGCTGTCGACCGTTGCGGCCACCCCGCTCGGCGCGGCGAGCGCGAACTATCTGGGAATTGACACGACGACCAAGGGAAACTGGAAAGGTGTATACGGCCAGGACGGCAACGTCATCGCGCAACACTCGGTGCAGGCGCCCACTTACTCCACCTTTGATACGCGCAACGTCAGCCTCTACCTCCTCGATCTGTGGAGCACGGATCCGCGCTCGTTGCTCAAGTTTCTTTACAGCTACAGCGCCAGCGAACGCATCGCCTCCTTCTTCCACAGCGCCTCGTATCTCGATATCATCGTCACCGCGACGGACAGCCAGTTCCATCGCGTTGCTCTCTACTTTTGCGACTGGACTTACATAGGCCGCTCTGTGACCGTCGAGACTCGCGACTACGCGACCGATGCGCTCCTCGATACGCGGCAGTTGACGGACTACACCGGCGGCGTGTACCTGATCTACAGCTACAACGGCGGCGTGTACTTCCGCGTGAAGAATAATAACGTGGGCCTGTATTCCCCGACGGCCAGCGTCAGCGCGGTCTTCTGGGGCGGAGGAGTGCCGGTCGCCGACACAACGCCGCCCACCATTTCCATCACGGCGCCGGGCACTGGTGCGAGTCTCGCGGGAGCGGTTAGTATCCTGGTTTCCGCGAACGACAACGTGGGCGTGGCCGGAGTCCAATACAAACTGGACGGTGCAAACCTTGGGGCCGAGCAGACCACGGCGCCGTTTACGTTCTCCTGGAATACGACGGGCACTTCAAATGGTGCGCATACACTGACAGCGGTGGCGCGCGATGCAATGGGGAACACCGGGAATGCGGCACCGGTCGATATCACAGTGAATAATCCGCCGCCCGATGTCATCCAGCCCGTAGTGTCAATCACCACGCCCGCCAACAACGCCGTGCTCATTGGGAGCGTGAACCTCACGGCGAGCGCCTTCGATGCGGGAGGAGTGGCCGGCGTACAGTACAAACTCGACGGTGCGAACCTGGGCGCCGAGCAGAGCGTATCGCCCTACACCCTCGCGTGGAGCACGACGGGGGCGATCAACGGTGCACACACGCTCACAGCGGTGGCGCGCGACAATTCCGGCAATTTGGGTGCATCCTCGGCCATTAATGTCACGGTGAACAACCCGCCCGCCGATGTGACCCCGCCCACGGTGTCGATCGCAACGCCCGCGAATAATGCGGTAGTCAGCGGCAGCGTGAACCTGACCGCGAATGCCTTCGATTCGGTCGGAGTGGTTGGCGTGCAGTACAAACTCGACGGCGCCAATCTCGGGCCGGAGTTGAGTGTCGCACCATACTCGTATGCCTGGAATACGGTCTTGGCTTCGAATGGCTCCCATAGCCTGACCGCGGTCGCTCGCGATCTGGCCGGCAATCAGGGAAACGCCACGGCCATAACCGTAACGGTCAGCAACGCCGTGCTGAGCGGTAACGGGGTTACTTTCCTTGGAACCGACACGACAACCAAGGGCAACTGGAGGGGCGTCTATGGCCAGGACGGCAGCATGATCGCCTACCACTCGGTGAACGTGCCCGCCTACGCCGGCTTCGACACGCAGAACACGAATAGCTATATGTACGATCTGTGGAGCACGGATCCGCGCGCCCCGTTCAAGGCCGTCTATAGTTACAGCCCCACCGAGCGCGTCGCCTCGTATTTCTACAGCCGTTTCTATATGGAGTTTCTGGTGACGGCGTACGATACTAGCGAGCACCGCGTCGCGCTGTATTTCTGTGATTGGGACTATTTGGGCCGCAATATCACGTTGGAGGTGAAGAACGCCGACACCTCCGCCCTGCTCGACTCACGCGTGCTGAATAACTACGGCGGCGGCGTGTATCTGGTCTATAACTATCGCGGCCGGGTGATCTTCCGCGTGAATAACAACAATCCGCCGGTAACGCCACTTCCAAACCCCAACGCTACAATCAGCGCGATGTTCTGGGGCGGCAGCGGGATTCCCGTGGTGGACAACACGCCGCCGACTGTATCAATCACAGCGCCGACCAACAACGCCATCGTGCTGGGCACTGTAAATGTAACGGTAAACGCGCAGGATAATATCGCGGTCGCGGGCGTGCAGTATAAACTCGATGGCAACAACCTGGGCGCTGAGGTCACATCCGCACCTTTCTCGCTTGCGTGGAATACGGTGGGCACTGTGAACGGAGCGCACACTCTCACCGCCGTGGCGCGTGACGGCGCGGGGAATACGGGGCAATCGCCCGGAGTGCCGGTGACAGTAAACAATCCGCCGCCGGATCTGACTCCACCCACTGTCGCGGTCACTGCCCCGGCCAATAACGCAACGGTCACCGGCAGTGTCAATCTGACGGCGAGCGCTTTCGATTCCGGCGGCATCGCGGGCGTGCAATACAAACTCGACGGAGCGAACCTCGGCGCCGAACAGACCGCCTCGCCTTATACACTGGCCTGGAACACGGCCACGGTGACGAATGGAGCGCACACGCTGAGCGCCGTCGCGCGCGACAACTCCGGAAACACCGCACCGTCAGCCGCGATCACGGTTACGGTCAGCAACGCCGCGCCGCCGAGCGGGAATTTTGTCGCGTTCCTCGGCACGGACACCATCACCAAAGGCAACTGGAAGGGTGTCTACGGCCAGGACGGCAATATGATCGCGCAACATTCTGTAATGGTCCCGACGTATGCCACTTTCGATCCGCGTAACGTTGGAGTCTATCTCTACGATCTTTGGAGCACGGATCCGCGCGCGCCACTCAAGCAGTATTACAGCTACAGCGCGACGGAACGCGTCGCGTCGTTCCTGCAGAGCGTGACTTACATGGACTTCGTGGTTAGCGCAACCGACGCTCAGCTACATCGCATAGCTCTGTACTTCTGCGACTTCACCTATCTGGGCCGCTCGATCACCGTCGAGGCGCGCGACGCCGTCACGGACGTGATCCTGGATACACGTCCGCTGACCGATTACACAGGGGGCGTGTATCTCGTCTACACGTATCGCGGCCAGATCTATTTCAAGGTGCGCAACAATACACCGTCGCCGTACGCTCCGACGGCCACGGTCAGCGCCTTCTTCTGGGGCGGCAGCGGCCTGCCATAACCGGGTTGGCCGCGGTGCGAGCCTCGTACATCCGGCAACGTGCGCCCCACATTTCCGTAGGTGAATCGATCCGGCGCCGAAAACGCCTTCGCATCGACAACGGCGTTCAAGCGATCCTGGGTGGGGCCCGTCAGGCTGGCATTGAAACCCCGGCTGTTCGGCCGCTGCGAGCCGCCGAGCAGCAGATCTCCCGCTCGATTCCAGTTGGCGCCGACGCGTCTCCCTTTGCAGATCGGAAGCTCGTAGCTGAAGCTCGAAACGAAACGTTGAGGGATATCGGCTTCCACCAGGGAACGGCTCGCGCTCCGGTTATATGCGTCCTGGTGCGCAACCGTCTGTCCCAGCGTCGCGGACGAATCACTGATATTCTTCGACACTGTCCACGAGGCCAGCACGCCAACGCCGTTCGCAAACCTGCGCTCTACCTTCAGCGACACGCCGTGGTAGATCGAGGATCCCGACGCCGGGTTGAACACGTTCAGGTTGTCGAACTGTGGCCGCCCGCAGTTGCACCGGAGCAGTGGGCAGGAGCGGAAGTCCTATCTTACGCAACCATTGCGGTTCGCCGCTGAAGGAGATGAACTAGTGCGGTCCGGAGGTCGAACGGGTTGGCGGCGGGGTTCCAAGTGGATTTCTGTTTAGATCCTGTGTCTGGCCCTGGCCGCCCGGAACCATCTTCTGCAAGTCTTCCTTGATGTCGTAGATGAATTCCCATTCGTTGTACTTCTGGCGCTCCCGATAGATTTTGATCGAATCGCCTTCGAGTTTGCTGGCGACGCCGGCTATGCCACCACCGATAGTCTGGCCGCTTCCGGCCGTCGAACCCGGCAACCCACCGGCGCGAGGAGTGGTCAGCAACTTCTGGATGATGTCGAGTCCTGGATTGACGCCGCCCGCGGCCGGTGTAGTCGACGGCATCGGCTGCGTGCCCGGAGTCTGATAACTAGAACCCGGCATCATTCCGCCTCCCACGCTCGGCGTAGGCGCACCCGAAGGAGCATTTCCGAGATTCGGCTGGAATCGTCCCACGGAGACTCCAGGGATGCCCGGCGTTTGCGGGTACGGCGATGCCGGTTGGCCCGACTGCTGGAACGGGTTGGGCTGGCCGGATTGACCGGGTTGCTGCTGGTACGGGTTGAATTGGCCTGGTTGGCCCGGCTGCACGTTCGGCGTGGGTTGACCTGCTTGGCCTGGTTGCGCGTTCGGGTCGAGTGGAGTGGTTTGCCCCGGTTGCGCGTTCGGGTTGAACGGCGCTGGAGGCTGCCACATCGCCGGTTGTTGCATCGCTGAGCCGTCTGCGGGCGGAGCGCCCGGAGGCGCATAGCTACCACCCGCTGGCGTAGCTGTGCCGGGAGCGCCTGGACGATCGCTGGCGCGCACGCGGGTGGCGATGTTTGTGGGTTGGGCCGTAGTAGGGTCGATCAATCCGGTCATCGCAGGCCCCTCGCTGATCGACGAAGGCGCTGCCTTTTTCTCTTCCTTGTCCAACGGGCCTTTCTGCTTCGAAACCACGGAATCCGTCAACACGCCGCCGGGCCCGACGTGTACCAGCCGCCACTCCTCCTTGCCGGTCATCGGGTCCTTATAGCGCTGACGCAGGTAGCGCACGCCATTCAAGCCCTCCAACTCCTCCAGCGTGGCGGGGTAGCGATTGTTCTTGCGAACGAAAACCTGGATGGCGCGCTTGTACTGCTCACCGCGCTGGATCAGCAGATCCTCCTTGGCGCGTTGCGATTCGAAGGCCACGCGCGGCATCTGGGTATAAAGAAAGATCCCAATGGTTGCGGCCATCACGAAGACCATCAGCAGCGCGAAGCCACCTTCCGACTTGCGATTTGTCCGGAACATGCGCACAACCAGTTACCCCAGCGCCTTCCAGCAAGCGTTCCGGCGTGTCATGCCGGTTGCTCTTCGAGCGGCAGCGTTTGCTGATGTTGAAACTGCGTGTCTTCTACGACGGCGGAGGTTACGCCGATGCGTACAATCTTGTAGCGTTTCTTGATCAATTCACCTTCCGCGGCGACGAAGATCTCCTCGCCCTCGATGAAAAACGCGCGCTTGACGCCCGGCTTCGTCTGGTTGACATAGCCATAGAACTTCAGAGGAATAGCCGGAGGCGGCGGCTTCGGCGGCGTGACGGGGGCCGCGGGATTGAGGGCGAGTTGCGGAGTCTTTCCATTCGCTCCCTTCAGTGGCTTCGGAATAATTTTGACATCCGCTGTTTTGGGCGGAGCGGCTTGCCCGAAATCAAACAGGCTGCGCGTTCCACCCTCCAGCTTCACCTCGTGCAGTTTGGCCAGAAGATCGAGACGCAGCGTTGGGTCGACGGTCATCGGGTCGACGCCATCCTCGGGCCGTTTCGGCTTCATCGAGGGGCGGAATTCCTTCGCCTCGCGCCCCGGCTGGCGGACCGTGCGGGGCGCCTGGCTGATCACGGCAGGCGCGGGCGCGTTGCGCTGCGGCGCCGCAGCCAGTGCTGGAGCGGCACTACGTTCAGTCTCTTTCTGCCGTTGCGCGGCGGGTGGCGTATCGCTGCCGGACGAGTTAATCCAGAAGATCAGCGCGGCAACAGCGAGCAGCGCGCCGAGGATGCCGAGTTTCTTGCGGTCCGCCCCGAGATTCATCGCGTCCTCGCCTCCCGCACGAACGTTTCGAGCCGGATGTTGAGGTTGAGTATTCCAGCGGTTTGTTGCGGTTGCGCCTGTAAGGATTCAATTATGATGAGCTGCTTGGAGCGGTCCAGTAGATTCACAAACTCCATCAAATTCCCGTAGCTGCCTTCGTAGTTTCCATTGATCGTCAGGATGTTGAGATCGTTGCTGCCTTCGATCGGCTCGACGGAGAAGGTGTGCTCCTTCACCTTCATCTTCGATTCCCTAGCCACGCTATTCAACTCGGCCAGAATCGCCGATGAGGCGACGCGTTCAGCCAGGAAATAGCGGTCCATGAAAGCGGCGCCTTCGTCGCGGCCCTTGCCCACTTTCGCCGCGACCCTGCGCAGCGTGGTAAGCCCGCTCTGGCGCTGTTGAAGCTGCGTGCGCAGGCTGCGCAACTGCTCATCCATATCCTGCGGCGAGCCGCCCATCGGGTGGAAAATCAGAATCGCCGCGGCGAGGTTGGCGACCAGCAGGAGGCCGAGCGCCACGCGCAGCAGGGTCTTCGAGTCTCGCGCCGCGCCGCGCCCCAGTACCGGCAGGTGTGCGCGCAGCGCGCTGAGGCCCGCGGCGAAGTTAAAGTTTCTGAGCATAGCTCACACTCACGCGATAGCGGTACAGAGGATCGCTCTGCGACGGCGGCAGCCAGTTCTGAATCGAGGTAGGTCCGAAGAGCGGCGATTCCTCCAGATTTTTGAGCATCGCGAGCACGGGCTCGCTTGATTGTGCGCCGACGATCATTTGCAGCGAAACCCGGTTTTGCGCCGTCACCTCCGGACGCACCGAAACCAGACGCACGTTGTGCGGCAGCACGCGCTCGAGGTCGGCGAAGACCCGCGTCCAACTGATCGCCTTGCGACGGATCAACTGATTGAGCAGCAGGCTGAGGTCGAGCACTTCGGCGTTGTCCGGCTGGCGCATCAGAGTTTCGATCTTGCTTTGCTCGACGCTCAGCGTGCGCAGTTGTATTTCGGCACGGGCGATCTCCTGGCGGACCTCCGTCATCTCGGATCGCGCGGCCAGAATCACCTGGATCTGGACTCCCAGCAGAACCGTCAGCGCGACGCCCGCTACAATCGAAGCGGCGAGCACGGGCCGGTTCCGCTGGAACGGCTCGCTCGCCAAATTAATATGGTATCTTTGCGCCACGAACTCTAACCCTCATTCGATTCCAGATATCCCAACAGGCCCGCGTTACTCTGCCCCGGCGTGCCGAAACGCGAACGCAGCGGTTCGAGCGTGAGGCCCAATTCCGTCTCGCATTGCGCGCGCAGATCTTCCGTGATCGGGCCGAAACCACAGGAGAACATTCTGCCAGGCTTTCCGCCGAGATCATCCTCCATAAATGCCACTGTCGGATACAAGATGCTCATCACCTCCGCGGCGCTCACTTCCGGAAGTTCCATGGTGCGCATCAGGCGCAGCACGTTTCCGCTACTCACACAGACGGAGATCACGCGGCCGCTCAAGCGCGCTGAAAGCGAGAGCCCCCCTTCATGCACCAGTTCCAGTGCTGCGAGGGCCGAGGTAGTTACGAAGCCGGGTTGAAAGCCGGCCGCGCGAAACGGCGCCTCGTAGCGCGCCACGGTTTCGAGGGGGATGATGGCGACCACGACGTCGTAATGCTTGCCGCCCGCGCGGGGTTGTGCGTGGAAGCTGACGGCTGAAGAGTCGACGTCCATCGACGCGGCTTTCTTCATGCGGAAACGCACCAGCGATTCCTGCTCGGCGGCGGCGGAAGGGAAGTTGTCGAAATCGAAGACCGCCACACGGGCCGAGTGGTCGGGCAGAATCAAAGCGGCCCGCCGCCGTTTACGCGTTCCATGCCCATTCGCCAGTTGCCTCACCGCCGCGGACAGCGCATCGGGCCTGAGTACATTGTCCTTGAGCGGCGAGACGCTGAGCACATCGGCTTCGAGCGGCTGAAATGCGGCCTCTGCCGCGGCCCCGCGTCTGGCCCACGCGATGCCCGCTTCCGAAATTTCGAAGACGTACTCCGGCGGTGGGTCCTGCACCAGGCGCACGAATTGCTTGAGCAGTAGCATGGCGTCTGAAGTTAACCTTCGATGAAGGTCACCTTGTTGATCTCCTTCAGTGTGGTGATACCCGCCTTGGCCTTATTCACCGCGGCCTCGCGCAGGAACGTCATGCCTTCCTCGCGCGCCGCACGCTTGATCTCCGAACTCGGACGTTTTTCGAGAATCATCTCGCGGATGTGTTCGCTGAGGTTGAGCAGTTCGTGGATCGCCGTGCGTCCGCGGAATCCCGTTCCGCCGCACTCAAAGCAGCCCTTGCCTTCATAGAACGGAACATTGCGCCACTCGTCGAGATTGAAGCCGCATTCGAGCAGCAGTTCGTCGGAAGGAGTGATCCGTGCTTTGCAGTGCGTGCAGATGATACGCACCAGGCGCTGCGCCAGAATGCAGTTCAACGCCGAGACGAAGTTGTATGGCTCGACACCCATATTCAGGAAACGCCCGAGCACGTCGAGAACATTGTTGGCGTGAACCGTCGTGAACACCAGATGGCCCGTGAGCGCGGCGTTGATGGCAATTTGCGCGGTCTCCTGATCGCGGATTTCGCCGACCATGATCTTGTCGGGGTCGTGGCGCAGAATCGAACGCAGCCCGCGCGCGAAAGTCAGCCCTTTCTTCTCATTGACCGGAATTTGCGTAATGCCCTTGATCTGATACTCCACCGGATCTTCAATCGTGATGATCTTGTCTTCATCGTTCTTGATTTCGCTCAACCCGGCGTACAGCGTAGTCGTCTTGCCCGAGCCCGTCGGGCCGGTCACGAGCACCATGCCGTAGGGTTCCTTGATGTAGCGCCGGAACTTCGCCAGATCGGCTTCGGCAAATCCGACGACATCGAGGCTGAGTTTCGCGAACGTCTCGCTCATGGACTCTTTGTCGAGCACGCGCAGCACGGCGTCCTCGCCGTAAATCGTCGGCATGATCGAAACGCGGAAATCGATCAAGCGGCTCTTGTAGCGCACGCGAAAACGGCCGTCCTGCGGGATGCGGCGTTCGGCAATGTCGAGTTCGGACATGACCTTGATGCGCGAGATGATCGTCGAGTGCCAGTCTTTCGCGATCGGCGGCATCGCGTAGTGCAGCACGCCGTCGATGCGGTACTTGATGGCGACTTCCTGGTCGCGCGTCTCGATGTGGATATCGCTCGCACGCCGCTCGAGCGCGTTGAAGATCGTGGTATCCACCAGCTTGATCACCGGCGCGATGTCGCTGTCGGCGGCCGCCAGGCGATCGATGGAGAGCGTCTCGTCCTGGGTGTCTTCGTCTCCCACCACGTCGAGCGCGAAGCCCTCGGTCACCTCTTCCAGTACGCGCTGCGACTGTTCGGTTTTCTTCAACAGGTCGGAGATTTGCGAAAGCGTGGCGACCTTAACTGTGAGCTTCTTGCGCAGCAGAATCGTGAGTTCGTCGACCAGGTTGAGGTGGCGCGGATCCGCCAGCGCAATTTCGAGATTGCCGTCGCCGGCGCGCAGCGGCACGAAGTTGTAGCGGAACATCAGGTCCACCGGAACCGAGCGGAACAGGTCGTGGTCGATGTGCCCTTCGCGCAAGTCGACGAACTCGCAGCGGTATCGCGCCGCCAGCGCGCGCGCCTGTGCGATTTCCTGTTCGGGATCCTGAAGCTTGATGCGCTCGGTGGCCATACTTGCTCCTTACAACGTCTCCGCCAGCGTGAAGATCGGCAGATACAACGCCACCAA
Source organism: Bryobacteraceae bacterium (assembly GCA_963668605.1). Lineage (GTDB taxonomy): Bacteria > Acidobacteriota > Terriglobia > Bryobacterales > Bryobacteraceae. Next base: position 5,337,305 of record OY764903.1, on the reverse strand, counting down.
CACGAAGGCCACAAAGCCGCCCATGCAGATCATGATCGCGGGCTCGATCAGCGAAAGCACGGCCGCCATGCGCGTCGCAACATCATCCTCGTAAAACTCCGAGACGCTATTCAACATCGCCGGCAGCGCGCCTGTCGATTCTCCGACTTCGATCATGTCGATCGAGAGGCTTGGAAAGATTCCCGTGCTCGCCAGTGACGAGGCGAGCGATTGCCCTTCGCGCACCAGCCGTTTGGCCTTGTCGAGCGACTGCTTCAAAATCACCGTGTCCTGCGATTCGGCCGCCGTTTCGAGCGCCTGCACCAGTGGTATGCCGCCCACGAGCAGCGTGCTCAACACGCGCGCGAACTGCGCCACCTGGTACTTGATCCAGACTTCGCCGAAGATCGGCGTGCGAAGCTTTATGCGATCCAGCACGCCCTTGCCTGCGCGGGTTCTGGCCCAGAAACGCAGCGCGACACCGCCGCCCACAAGCCCCAGGAAGGCCCCAATGACGTAGTTGCGCGAAGTGGTCCCGACCGCGATCAGGATCTGCGTGATCATCGGGAGCTCGGTCTGCATCGAGTTGTACAAGTCCGCGAAAGCCGGCACGACGTAGGTCACCAGAAAGACAATCAGACAGCTTGCCAGAAAGACCAGTACCGCCGGGTAGAGCAGCGAAAGCAGGATCTTTTTCCGGATCGCGAGCGCCAGACGCTGGTAGCTGATGAAGCGCTCGAGCACCTCGACCAGCGAACCGCTCTTTTCGCCGGCCATCACTGACGTGATGAAAATCGGCGGAAAGACGCCCTGCGCCGCAAAAGCGTCCGAGAGCAGCGAGCCGGTCCGCACCCGGTCGCGCACGCTGCGAATGTAGGGGCTCAGGTTCGGATCCGTCAAGCGGTCCGAAAGCAGGTCGAGCGCTTTCAAGATCGGTAGTCCGGCCTTAATTAGCGTGACGAACTGCTGGTTGAAGATCAGAAATTTTTCGAGGTTAAGCTTCTTCGTCTGCCCGCCGCCCATGCCACTGGAAAACGCCGCGACAGCACCGTGCGTTTTCACCGTGTAGATCAGAAATCCCTGCTTGGTAAAACGGTCGCGCAGTTCCTGTTCGTTGGCGGCCTCGGCCACCTGCTGGTGGATCGTTCCGCGCGCATCGGCATATTTGAGGCTGAACTCAGGCACGGCTAATCCTGTCCCGTCTCGTCCACGATCTCCGCACCTTTGGGCGCCTGGAACCGGAAGATCTTGTCGTCGAGCTTCGGATTCAGAATCTCGCCCGTGAACCGGAATTCCAGGACGGATTGATCCTGCCCGTGGACGATCAGCCTGCGAATTTCCAAGGCCTGCGAGACCCCAAAGCTCACCTTGGCATAGGGCAGTTTGTCGGATTTCGGCAAGGCGCTGACCACCGTATCGCTGCCTTCCCTGGTGGACTGGTACCCAGTGAAATCACGCGAGAAATCGAGCCGTCCGAGCAGAAACGCCAGCGGAGCGCGCATATCCTCGGTCTCTTTCAGCTTCATTTTGTCCACGCGATTCGTGGCCGGACTGTAGAGATACACGTTCTTGCCGTCGGACGTAAACTGCTTTCCGGCCGGGTTCGTGTAGTTCCAGCGCATCCGGCCAGGCTTGCGTAGCAACAGTTCGCCGCTCTCTGCGCGTTTGCTGTTTCCTTGCGTGTAAATCTGTGAAAATGTGACCTTTAGCGTCTTTGCTCCGTTGTAGCGGGCCTCGACACCCTTGAGCATCTTCGCCAGGTCGGCGTCAGCGCCGGGAGCCGGCAGCGCGAGCGTGGCCAAAGTGATTGAAACGGCGAACGCAATACGAGTCACAATACATCTGACGCGCACTGCGGCCGGATCGTGGAGGAATTGCAGCGTAAATTGCCGCCTCCGGTCACTATCGTTCCCGGCACCGTTTGAGCGGGGCGTCAAGCGGCCGGGGAGGGAACCGGGCACAATAACCACCGCGCACGACAAAACCAGCAGTGCCGCAAGCGGAAGCGACCGGAGGCGAACCGTTTGCGATAAGCCCTCGTGGCCGGTACGGAAGTGAAGTCGAACTAACCGCTCTTGGCGAAAACCTGTTCGTAGGTGCGCAACAGGTAGGTGTCCGTCATGCCCGCGACATAGTCGCAAACCACACGGTGCGCGGGCAATTCGTCGAGCTGTTCACGCGAAGATTCCGGCAGGCGCGCGGGGTCCTCGATGTAGAAACGGAACAACCGCGAGATCATGCCACCCGTATTGTCCCGCTCCGTGCGGACCGTCTCCGACTGATAGACATAGCGCAGCAGGAACTGCTTCAGGGCGGCGTTGGCCGCTCGCACATCCGCCGTCATCGAGACCAGCCGGCGCGGGTGGCGCCTGACGCCTTCAATGTCCTCGACGCCGGCTTCCGCCGCCGCGGCCGCCGTGCCCGTAATGAGGCCGGAGACCAGCCGGTCAATCAAAGCACGCAAGGTCTCGTGGAACTGGACGCGCTGCGTGGCCCCCGGGTATTGTCCCTCAATGATCTCGCGCAGCTCAGCGTATTGCGGCACCTCACGGCTGATCTCGCCGGCGCCGATCAGGCCGGCGGAATAGGCGTCGTCGAGATCCGCTGTGTTGTAGGCGATCTCGTCGGCGAGATCGATAATCTGGGCTTCGAGCGGTGGGCGCAAGCCGGGCAGGTACTGATCCAATTCGGGAATTTCGCCCGGCTCGAAATCGCGCGAATGCTTGGCCATGCCTTCGCGCACCTCGAAGGTCAGATTGAGGCCCGGGAAACGGGCGTAGCGGCGCTCGAATTGTTCGACGATGCGCAGCGCGTGTATGTTGTGGTCGAAGTGGTCGCCAAAGCGCTCCATTTCCGCGTTCAACTCCTCTTCGCCAGCATGCGCGAAGGGGGGATGACCGATGTCGTGCGCCAAAGCAAGCGCCTGCGTAAGATCTTCGTCGAGTTGCAGGACGGCCGCCACAGTGCCGGCGATTTGCGAAACCTCGAGCGTGTGTGTCAGGCGGTTGCGGAAATGATCGGAGACTCCGGGCGGGAAGACCTGCGTCTTGTTCTCCAAGCGGCGGAAAGCGCGCGCATGCACGATTCGATCACGGTCGCGTCGAAATTCGTTGCGGTAGGGATGCGGGAGTTCCGGATAGCGGCGTCCCCGCGACTGTTGCACCGGGAATCGCAAGCGCCGGAGCATCTCATCCATCAGGGCTTCCCGGCTTATCTGGCTGGCAGTTCGCTGAGGGTCGTAAGCGCGGCACGGCTCACCGCGCTGCGGCCGTCGCGCAACGGTTCCAGCAGTTTTCGCGCTTCCGCGGGATTGCTCTGCATTAGCAGGCGCCCCAACGAAATTGTCGCCTGTTCCTTGGAAACGAGCGGCGTCGGATTTGCGATCAGCGCGCGCAACTGCTTCTCGGCGTCCGCGATCTTGTTTTGCGACGCGTAGATCTGCGACAACGCCAACTTCGCGAGCGACGCAATGCCGCTGGAGCCTTTGCTGGCAACTTCCTGGAACGCCTTCTCGGCGTCGGCCACCCTGCCGGCATCCGCGGCTACTACGCCGAGGTAGAAGCGCGCGATCGAAGCCTCCTTGGAGCCGGAATGCTTTTCGAGAAAGCCGTTGAAAGCCTTGACTGCGGCAGCCTCTTTTTCAGCCTGCGTGCTGAAGGTCAAAATCAGTGGGTTGCCCGACGGCGGAGCCACAGCGGCTTCCTGCACGCGCATCGCTTCGGCGAGGTCGCGCTGGCGCGTTTCCGCAGTCCGGCCGCGCCAGACCCAAAGCCCGATCGCCAGCGCAATCACCACGAGGGCGGCGATGGTGTATCTTGTTGCTGCCTTGCGGTGCGCCCCTACGTATTCAACGGTATGGGTGACTTCCTGGGCAAACTTATCCGTCTTTAGGTCTTTACGGGTGATTCGATCCACAACAATCCTCAGAGAAAAACTGAGTTTAGCACACACGGCATGTTGCTGTCTGTATGGATGTGTGCTTATGCTCCTGAAATCGAGGCTGGCACGTCCACCAGTCCACAGGTCCGCCAGTGACAGGGGAAATTCCAAAATTGCGGTTGACTTCGATGATTATGGTTATCGATAATATCAGTCATTATGAATCACTCTCGCCGTGAGGTGCTTCTGTGTTTGGCGGGCGCTGCGGCCGGTACGCTCGAGGCCAAGCCCCTGCTGGAAAAAGTTGACGTCTTCGAGGCAGGCAAGGATGGGTACGAGATCTATCGCATCCCGGGGATTGTGGTCACTCGCAAGGGAACGGTCCTGGCCTTCTGCGAAGCACGCAAGAGCAGTCGCGGGGACTGGGGCACAATCGACATTATGCTCCGCCGCTCCAGCGATGGAGGCCGGACCTGGTCGCCGCGCCAGAAGATCGCCGATGTGACCGGGCCGCACGCCAAGAACCCTGTGGCAATGGCTCAAAAGCTCGCCACGCCCGATGAGCGCACGTACAACAATCCGACTGCCCTAGCCCAACTTCCGCAGTTGCGCAGGAAAGTCCTTTCCCTGCAACGCGGAGGCGGCGAAGTCTACACTACAAGTCCGCGATTTCGAGGCTGGTGGGGAGTTTCAGGCCGAGCCGCTGCAGGAGAATCGCCTGGTGTTCAGTAGGACGGCTGACACAGTGCTTGCGGAGTGCGATACCCGTGCGCGTCGGCAGCACAACGTCAACCAGCGAGATTTGCTGAAGCTCGGCGAACACCTTCCGCGCTTCGTCTCCCAGCCCCGCTTGGTGACAGAGCCGCCCCATCGTCTTCCACAGCACATAGGCGAGAAAGCAGACCAGGATGTGCGCCTGCACGCGATGCTCTTTCTGGTGCCAGATGGGCCGCATCACCAGGTCGCTCTTGTGCAGGCGAAACGCCGCCTCGGCCTCCGTCAATTGAATGTACGCGCGCCAAAGCTCTTCGCCCGTCCAGTCCGTCACGTTGCTGCGCAGCAAGTAGCAGCCCTCACTCAAGCGTGCCCAGTCGCGCCAGTCGCTGCGCTTACTCCACTGCAGACAGGCGCGTCCTTGAGCGTCCGGCGCGATCTCGACCTGAAACAACCCGGCGGCGCGCGTGTTGCGTCCCAGCAACTTGCCGACCCGTTGTGCCACCACAAGCGGATTCTGCTTACGCTTCCGGCAACTCTCCACCAGCGTTTCCAGCTTCTGCTCGATGCGGCGTTCGAAGCGCTCATGCATGGCCTGTTCTTTCAACCGGCGTTGCGCGCTGCGGCAAAGGATGAACAGTTCGTCGCCGTCCGGCGCCGGGCATAGCTTTACTTCCAGGCCTTCGTGCACCTCGCGCCAATCGCTGGCCAGCAACTGCTGCTCGAACTTGCGCAGCATACCTTTGGCCGTGCCCAGAATGTAACGCCGTCCGCCTTGCTTGAGAAACTCCACGTTGTCGGCCGAGACCATCCCGCGATCCATCACCCAAATCCGGTTGGCCTTGCCATACTGCCGCTCCATCGCTTCGACGATCTCTTCCACCGTGGTCACGTCGCTGCGATTGCCCGCGAATATTTCATAACCCAACGGCATGCCGCCGCGGCTCACCACCAGCGCAATGTTGACTTGCTTACAGTCCGGCCTGTGATCGCGCGAGTAGCCGCGTTGTGCTTGCGGGTTGCCCGCCGCTTCGCCTTCGAAGTACGTACTGGTCACGTCGTACAAGAGCAGGTCGTAGTCGAGTTGGAACAGTTCGCCCAAGCGCTGCTTGAGGTGTTTCTCGAGCGCCTGCTTGTGCGGCAGCAACTGGTCCAGCGCGCGATAGAGCCGGTCATCGTTGACCTTCGCCGCTGGCACGCCGAGCAACTCGGCCAACGCACTGGCCTCATAACCGTGCTCGGCCAAGTGCAACTCGCTGGAGCAGTCCAGCAGCCGGCCCAGCACCAACACCAGCGTCATCACCGCCCATGGCACGTCCTCGCGACCCGCCGGCAGCAGCCCTTCCAGAAGTTCCTGCAGCCCCAACGCGCGCAGCAGCGTCAGGCCCAGCCAACAGCCGCCGAACTGACGGCTGCGCTCGACCCGCACCCCTTTCAGGTCCACTTCGACATACTCGGGGACGGCCTCCTGAAACAGCTCGGTCTGCCAGGTCGGGCTCCGGCCCCGGGCGCACTGCCGAACACCGAGCCGGCCGCGCTCGTCGAGTTCGCCGAGGTAGGCCACCACGCGCTGCCGCGGCCCGCGCGCCGTGCGGTAACTCTCCACCAGCGCCCAATAGGCGTGCCGCTTGCCATCTTTGCGCCGGTAGCAACGCCGCAGGTACATACAGCAATCCTACGGATCTGGGGCGCGTTTTCAAGTGGGTTGGTCTACACTACAGCGCACTTTCACGACGGGGAGAGAAAATCCGACAGACGCGATGATGAAAACAAAAGACCACCGTCCTGTTCTGGAGATCCAACCGCCTTCGAGTAGGCTGAAAAAAGTTACGGTGCCTCTCGAACTGCGGAAGTTGGGCTAGTGGACCTGGACGGGACGGTGCATTTCCTGTTCTGCCTGGAATACATGCGCTGTTTCCACATGCGCAGCACGGACGAGGGCAAGACGTTTTCCGCACCCGTCGAGATCACTGCGACGTTCGAGAAGTTTCGCCAGGAATACGATTGGAAGGTGCTGGCCACGGGACCGGGTCATGGCATACAGATGCGAAGTGGACGCCTGGTCGTCCCAATCTGGATGTCCACGGGAACCGGCGGGCACGCGCACCGGCCATCGGTCGCCTCGGTGATCTTCAGCGACGATCATGGGAAAACCTGGCGCCGGGGCGACATCGCGGTTCAGAATACGCCGCAGCACGTGTTCCCCAGCGAGACAGTGGCGGAGGAACTCGCCGACGGCCGCGTGATGTTGAACGTGCGCAGCGAATCCAAGGATCACCGCCGCACACTCGTGTACAGCAAGGATGGAGCAACGGGCTGGAGCGCGCCCCGATTCCATCCGCAATTGCTGGAGCCGATCTGCATGGCCAGTATGGTACGCTTCAGCACCGCGCGCGGGGGAGGCCGCAACCGGCTGCTCTTTTCGAATCCCGACAACCTCGAACGCCGCGATGGCAAAGCGGCGCCGGGAGTGAATCGCGACCGCCGCAACCTTAGCGTGAAGCTGAGCTACGACGAGGGCGAGACGTGGCCGGTGTCGAAGACCTTGGAAGCCGGCTGGTCCGGCTACTCGGATTTGGCAGTGACGAAGGATGGCATGGCGCTTTGCTTTTACGAGCGCGGCGGCAGGGACGACAAGGCCTTCCGCACGGCCGCGCTCAGCATAGCGCGATTCAACCTCGACTGGCTGACGGACGGCAAGGACGCGGGCACGGGAAAAGCAAAGTGACATGGCGCACTTCCACGAAGAACCGGGCGACGAGATCGTGTGAAACTTGCGATGCGGGAGGAGTAGGTTGCCATGATGCCTTCGCGTTACATCTGGTTCGTCGTCGCTCTGCTGTGGCTGGTGTGGCTGCTGAATTACCTGGACCGCCAACCAATACGCTCAAGCCAAAAACCCTCTAGTCCGAGAGATTCACTAATGACGGCATTCAAAGCGAAGTGCCGTTCCACTGCCGGCAAAGACACTCCACCACCGGACTCTGACGTGGCCTTTACGTGCGCCGGTTTCCAGATCAGCACCCAAGCGACGCACGGATGCGGCCGACGGCCGCAATCCAATCCTGCGCCTGCGCGGCTGGGATCTTCTTTCCGGCCTGGGCGCTCACCTCGTTGACAAAGGCGGATAGCTGGTTGCACGCCGCACCTTTGTTGCGCGCAATTGAAGCCAGGGCGTTGTCCAACTTCGACAACAGGCTGTTTCTTACGCCCGGCTCGACTGCGGACTGCTCCACTGAAACCATCAGGTTTGCCGCCTGATCAGAGGCCCCCAGCACCTTGACCGTCTGCACCGCCATCGTCTGGTTGCCAGCCGTGTCGCGGGCAACGTAGTTCACTGTCGTAGAACCGATCGGGAACTGGTTGCCAGACGGCGTTCGCGTGATCGTGGGTGTGCAGCAGTTGTCGGAGGTCGACGCTCCCAGCACCGCGTCGGTAACGAGCGCACCCGCTGGACTGGTCGCGTTCGCTATGACCACCGCAGGGACCGTTAACACCGGCGCTGTCGTATCCTGCACCGTGACCACAGCCGAACAGCTAGCCGACGCGCCGTGATCGTCGGACACAGTCAGTTGGACCGTCGTGGTCCCGAGTCCGAACGGTCCGGTAGGCGATTGAACCAAAGTGATCGGGTCGCCATCGGGATCAGACGATCCGTTGTTGATCGACGCGGCAAGCGTACACGCAGACCCTGCCGACGCGGTCACATTCCGACAGTTCGCCACAGGCGGCCGATTAGGCGCCGGGATGCCGATATGAACGCCGGGTGTGTCATAGAAGCCTCCGACCCACGAGGGCGGACCGATACGTTTACTCCACAAAAGAGCTCCGGCGCCGCTGTACTTCTGGGTTAGCGCCGCGCCGCCCACCGCGACATAGGCTGCATTGCCGTCTACTGCTGCGGCGAGGTAACCGTTGTAGGACGGCGTGGTGATCGTCCACATCGGCGTACCGTTCGGTGCGACTTTGCCGAGTTTGTCGTACCAGGCGCCAATGTAGAAGCCCCCGTCCACCAGGTCTACTCCCCGGCCATAGGTCCCGCCGTTGGGCCATACGACGGGGAAATCGGTCAGCCACCACAGCACGTTACCATCGCGGTCGAGCCGAGCGCTGTGATGTCCGTAGTCGTCGCAGGCGACGTAGACGCCGCCGTCAAGTGGATTGGCGTCCAGATACTGCGGCTCGTACGGGGCCAGATTCCGGGTCCAGATCAGACTGCCGTCCGGTCCCAGCTTGATGACGGTGCCGGTCCCGGCTACTCGCGGAAGGACATAGACTCCGCCCGTGCCGATATCGGCTGCAATCTCCCGCAGGGGATCGGTAAAGGTCTTGCTCCAGATCACGGCCCCACCCGGGCCGATCCGGTACAGCGTATTTCCGCCCCAGCTAATCGCGTAGATCCCGCCGAGAAGCGGACTGGCCGAGACCACCATCGGCATGGGGTCAAACGGAAGGTCCCACTCGAGTTGGCCATCCTTGTTGAACTTCAGGATCCGGTGTTTGCCGCCGACTTTCGAATCGTCGAAATAGGTTGACAGGTAGAACGAGTCCTCGGTGACGTTCCGATCGGCGATCTGAACATTGCCATGGATCATGGTCCAGCCGTATATGGGGATGGGGACCTGCCAGACTACGTTGCCGTTCTTGTCGGCCCGCACCAGGAGCGGGTTGGTGTAGCACCAGGAAGAACCCCAACATCCCTTTCCGTCATGGCCTGTGACCAGTATGTCGGTGAGATCCACGGCGGCCCCAATCGTCCCAGCCGGAACTATCGTGAGGAGCAGGAGCGTGGCGAGTGACGTCACCAGTCGAAACATGCACCCAGAAGACGCTTGACTATAGGTTACGAGAACGGCGTCGGTGAAACGCCGCCGCGTGTAGTTGAGCATTGTGCCCTCCTCTTTACGAGGCACGCGGGCACGTCTCTTGCGTTGGTGTTCCGTAAGGCAGACTCGAATGTTGCCTCGAACCCAGAGGTGGGGAACTTGGCCAACAGCGAAGCGTGCCCGCAGCTGCTCTGGCTCGGAGCAGCCTGCTAAAGAGCTCAATGTGCGGATTCCTTACGAATGCCGCAGCTCGATATTCATATTTCGGGCTTAGGACCGCCAATCTTGCTGGGCGGCTCACCCACTTCCTGGCCAGGCTTATTCGGCCTTGGCCCACCAGTACGCCCATCCGGCAGACAGCCGGCGGTGCATGGCAATAAAGAGTATGAGATCGTCTATTCCCGGTGTCAATCCACAATCTGAGCGGGTGTTAAGCGCAAAGGCTGCGGTGCACAGCGCCAATCCGAACAAGGATAATGATCGCAGCGCACGGGCGGCGAGGTCACGGCGCGGCTGTAGCAGCCCGCCCTTCGGAGGGAACGGAAAGAGGCACGCCGGCGGATATGGGGGCGCCGAAGTCGGGCATTCCGCTGGGCGTCCAGGTAAAGCGCTGCGCGCGCGGGTTTCGATGTCCGCCGCAGCCCTGCCCAGCCTGTGGATTCGCGTGATAGAGAATCCAATCCTCCGTTCCGTCGGGAGATCGGAAGAACGAATTGTGCCCTGCCCCATGAACGCCCGTGCTTCCCGATCCTGCCGCTTTGAAAACCGGGCTTGGGTGTTTGCGCCAGGACGCAGGATCAAGGAGGTCGCTGCCTTTTTCTGCCCAAAGCATGCCGAGCGCGTAATCGTCGGTCCAGCAACCGCTGGCCGAGTAGATCACGAATACACGTCCATCGCGCAGCAGTGCCTGGGGGCCCTCGTTCACGTCCACGTGGAACTTGCCATCAGGCCCTGGCCGCACAATGTCGCCGTTCTTCTCCCACTCGTATTCCGGCTTGGAGAGGCGTACCCTGGGCCCGGTTGCAGTCCATGGGTTTTGCAGACGGCATAGATATATATCCTGACGCCCGTTCTCAGCACCCTCCCATCCGGACCAGAGCAGGTAGAGCTGGCCCTGATGCTCGAACACGGAGCCGTCGATCGCCCACTTGTCCTCGGGCGTGGTCAGTTTGCCCATCAGCTTCCAGTCGCCCTCCAGCGGATCCGGTGAGGCGTTCTCCAGAACATAGAGCCGGTGGTTTCGGTTGAGGCCATCGTCCGCGGCAAAGTAGATGTACCATTTGCCCGCCAGAAAATGCAGCTCTGGAGCCCAAATGCTCTTGGAGTATGGACCCGAAGCGGGCGGAGTCCAGACCAGTTTCTTTTTGGCTGTGGCCAGATCGGCGATGGACCTTGTCTTCCAGAGGGTCAAGTTGCGGCCCGTGGTGTGGGTGTAATAATACCAACCATCCTTATGGATGACCCAGGGATCCGCACCTGCAGGCAGCAGTGGATTGGTGAACGTCCGCGCCTGAGCAGCGGGAGTGACCTCGCCCCCGCCAATCCGCAGATGGTCGAAGTATAGTAGCTGAGCTGCTGCGATAGTCGTCACAGCAAACAGAATTGGGAAAAGCTGCATTTTCAACATACATCCGGACGGCCAAAAATCAGCAGGCGAAAAATGCGTCGAGTATTAGAGATGCGATCTGGACGCCTCGTCGCCGCGATTTGTGTAGTCTACCACCAGGTCGACGGAACCGGCAGCCAGGAGGCTTTAAGCAACATTCGCAATTTTAATGGGTTAACCGGTTGAGAGTCGTGAACGAATTGGTCGAAGCTCCGCAAAGAATGCCAGGGGTGTCTCTCTCGATGCCTTCGCGCAGGCGCAGTCTCTCCTGGGCCGCGGGCTGTGCACTGCTCGTTCTGCTTTGGCAAACTGCAACCGTTCACTACAATTACGGCGGCAACTGGAGCGCCCTGTTCTGTACGGGGGATCTTGCGCCCGTTCCGCCGTCCCTGAGCGGAGAACAGATCTACCGCTTTCCGGGCTCGAATGGTTGGGACGGGCAATTCTACCACTACATCGCGCACGACCCGCTGCTGCGGGACGGCTTGGCGCAGTATATTGACGCACCCCGTTTGCGCTACCGCCGCATCCTGATTCCCGCGACTGCTTTCCTGCTCGCCGCCGGCCGGGCGGAGTACATCGATGCCGCCTACAAAACGGCCGTGTTGCTCTTTTTTCTGCTCGGCGCCTACTGCCTGAGCAGACTGGCGGTACTGAATGGCCGTAGCGCAGCCTGGGGCATGGTCTTCTTTTTCACACCCGCCGCTGTGGTCTCAACCGACCGAATGGCCGTGGACGTGTCGCTTGCCGCGCTGGTGCTGGCCTTCGTATTGCTGACTCGCACGCACAGGTTCGATGGGACGCTCTACGCCGTGCTGGCGCTCGCCGCGCTCACCCGTGACACGGGCATTTTGCTGGCTGGCGCCTACTGCATGTGGTTGTTGACGGAGAAGCGCTACCGGCATGCGCTGCTCGCCGCAACGGCCGGCATTCCCGCCTTGCTATGGTACGCATACGTAGTCCAAAGAACCGACCCATACCCACAGAACGGGAGACTCTGGGTCCCGTTCACGGGATTGCTGGACCGATTCGTGCATCCTGCTTACTACCCATTCGATCCAGCTCTGAATCTACTCCTCCAGGGACTCGACTTTCTTGCCGCCGCAGGCGTTCTGGCGGCGATCCTTGTAGCGCTCTTCTCGCTGCGCCGGCAGCGAATGGCCCCCTCGGGCTTCGCCATCGTGTTGTTCGTGACGCTGGCGCTACTCCTCTGGCGGCCGGGCGACTGGTTGGAAGCGTTTGACTATGGCCGCATCCTCTCGCCTCTGCTGATTTTGCTCGCGCTCGATTCTTTCGAGTCGCTGGAATGGATCACGCTCGCTCCGATTTGCATGGTGATTCCGAGATTCGGCATGCAAATGAGTTCGCAGGTGACGGGCGTCATCAAGGGCGTGCTCGGTCTGGGCTGAGCGTAATAAAATCAGCACTGAGACAGGGAGGTGACTGGCCGGTGTTCCTGAAATCGTCGATTGCCGCCATCGTTGTTTGCAGCGCCGCCGCGCAGACCGCAAAAAGCCCCGTCGATTGGGTGGATCCCTTAATCGACACGCACAAGCCGCGCTGGATTTACTTCTCCTCGGCATGCCGCCCCTTCGGCATGGTCAATCTCAGCCCCGACACCAACGTGGAAGGCGACTGGGGCGCAGGCTATGTGTACGGCGAGAAGAGCATACGCTGCTTCAGCCACATCCACGATTGGCAATTGGCCGGAATCCCTGTGATGCCCATCGTCGGCCGCATGAACGGTCACGAAGGCTATGAAGCGTATCAATCGCCTTTCTCGCACGAAAAGGAGATTGTGAAGCCTGGCTACCACAAAGTGACGCTTGAGAATTCGCACGTCATCGTGGAACTGACTTCGACAAAACGCACCGGCTTCCATCGCTACCAGTTTCCGGCTACCAGCAAGGCCCACGTACTTTTCGACGTCGGCGCTCCGCTGGCGATGACCAAGATGCAGGATGCCTCCATCCGGCGGACTGGCGAACGCAGCCTGGCCGGCTATTCGGTTCTGGCGCCAACGCAGCGCCGTGAGAAAGCGCTCACCGTGTACTTCGTCGTGGAGTTCGACAAGCCCTTCGCCGAGTTCGGCGGATGGGAGAAGGGAACCGTAAAGACGGGCGTCGAGCGCACCTCTGGCGCTGGTTCGGGCGGTTATGTCCGCTTCGAGTTCGCGAAGCCCACCACCGTTCTGATGAAGGTCACCATCTCCTACGTCAGCGAGGACAATGCGCGTAGCAATTTGAAAGCGGAGTTGAACGGATGGGATTTTGACGGTGTGGTGCGGGCTTCACGTGACGAATGGAACGAGTGGTTGAGCAAGATCGAAGTCGAAGGCGGCAGCGCGCCGCAGCGCACGAAATATTACACCGATCTGTGGCATGCGCTGCTGGGCCGGCGGACCTTTAGCGACGCCGATGGATCGTACATCGACAACACCGGCGCGCAGCCCCGCGTGCGGCGCGTGCCGCTCGACGCGCAAGGCCGTCCGTTGCGAAGCACCTACAATTCGGATTCCTTCTGGGGTTCGCAATGGAACCTGAACGTTCTTTGGCCGCTGGCCTACCCGAAGCTGATGAGCGAAATGGCTGCCTCGTTGGTCGACTACTACACCAACGGTGGAATGATCGCGCGTGGCCCGGCCGGAGGCAACTATACCTTCGTCATGATCGGAGACCAGGCGACTCCGCTGATCGCCGCGGCGTACAACAAAGGCATCCGCGATTTCGACATTGAGATCGCCTATGCGGGCTGCCGCAAGAACGCTTTCCCGGGCGGCATCCGCGACCGCGCGGGCTATGAGTTCGGACCCAACCCGCAGGGTGGCGGAATGAACTATTACGTCGAGCGCGGCTATGTGCCGATGGGCGCCGGCACGAAAGGCATGCACCGCGCGGGCGCTGCGCAGACGCTCGAATACGCCTATTCCGATTGGTGCCTGGGCCAATTCGCCAAAGCGCTGGGAAAGAAAGAAGACGAATCGCTCTTTCTGAAACGCTCGGGGAACTGGAAGAATCTGTTCGACGATTCGAGCGGATGGATCCGTCCGAAGAACAAAGATGGCAGTTGGTTAATACCCTTCGAGCCGATATGCAAAGGCGGCGCCTGCCCTGGCTTCGTAGAGAGCAATGCGGCAATCTATACCTATTTCATGCCGCAGGACATCCAAGGTCTGATCGGCAGGCTGGGCGGACCCGCCCGCTTCATCGAAAAACTGGCACACCAGTTTGAGCTGGCCACGCCGGGGCGCTTCGTGACGCCGCACGGGCAGCATGCCGAAAATTGGATCGACTATGAAAACCAGCCATCCTGCCACATGGCCCATCTGTTCAGCCATGCGGGTGCGCCGTGGCTGACGCAGTACTGGGTGCGGCGCATCAAACAGGAGGTCTTCGGAGACGTCTCACCTTATGGCGGATACAACGGCGACGAGGATCAGGGACAGATGGGCGGACTGGGCGTTCTGATGGCCATCGGGCTGTTCGATATACAAGGCGGCGCGGCGGCCGAACCGCGTTACGAGATCACAAGTCCACTGTTCGACCGCGTGACCATCCAACTCGATTCGCGCTTCTACCCCGGCAGGAGTTTCACGATTGTGACGAAGAATAACGCGCCGGAAAACGTCTACATCCAGTCGGCGAAGCTCAACGGGAAACCGCTGACGAACCGCTTCTGGATCACGCACGCCGAGCTGGTCCAGGGCGGAACGCTTGAGTTGACGCTCGGACGTATTCCAAACAAGAGCTGGGGTCGCGCCGATTAATTTACTTGGACGGCGTGTAGTCCTTCCATGCCGGCAGCGAGATGTTTGTCCGATAGTTCGACTCGTTGTAATCGGGGTTGCGCAATGGAGCGTAGATTTTCTTGCCCGTGAATGGGCGGTCCTGCGTGTAAATCCAGACGCGCTCGGCGTCCCAACAGATAATCTCGTCGCGTTCATCGCCGGTCACGTTCATCACGTTCATCGCCAGGTCCGGATGGCCGTCGTTCGGGAACATCACCACGCGGCGTAGCTTGCCGTCGATCATGCCTCCTTCAAACGGATTGGGAGACAGCGCGACGAATTCCTGGCCGTCGCCCCTCCAATTGACCGGAAGCATGGGGCTGCCGCTGTGCACCGGTTCGCCTTGCTCGAGCACGTTGCCCTGATAGTCGTACAGAGTGACGATGCCCGGATTCCGCCAGAAGTTGATCGACATCAGTTGCAGACCTGGAACATCCATGCGGTACTTGCCGACGCTCGGGCTCTGCGTGTGGCCCATCTTCCAGCGCTTCAGGATCTTGCCTTCGGTGTCGAGCATCACGAAGCCCTCATCGCTGCCGAACAGATAGGCGCGAACGGGGCTCTTCGGGTCGGGCCCGAGGTTGCCCATGATGACGGCGTCCGAGTGGTCCTTCAGGATGTCGTCGTGACTCCATAGCTTTTTGCCATCGGAGGAGAACATTGAATATCCGATGAAGACTTCCTCGCGGCCATCGCCATTAAAGTCGAGCGAATACGGATAATGGCCCACGTTGCATTGCGCGCTCCAGAGCACTTTGAGTTTGTTGTTGAAAACCCAAAAAGTGCGATAGCGGTCTTTGATCAGGATGTCGGTCTGCCCTTTTCCACCGGAGACATTCAGGAAGTAAATCGAGTCGCCGACCTCCAGTTCGTATGGCCTGGGATTGTTGTCCTTGGGCGCTTCGGGCATCCAGGCCCACTGCTTGAGCTTGCCTGTGGCGCCTTCGAGGACCTGAATCTTGAAGTCCTTCACGACGACGACTTCGTTCTTGCCGTCGCCATCCACGTCGTGAATCTGAAACGGTGTGTCGTTCGCGAGCACGTCGTTGAAGGGTTCCGCGCGGCCGCTTTGCCAAAGTATCTTGCCGTCGAACGTGACGGCGGTCAGGCAGGTGATCTGATTGAAGGAGTTCCTCAATGCCTTGCGAACATTCTGTGCAATCAGCATGTCGACCTGGCCGTCGCCGTCGAGATCACCGAAGCGCACATTGCGGCCCGCACCAAAGCGCGGAGTGTCGAATTTCTTCCAGAGTTTGGGCTGCGGGTTAGCGGCGCGCAGTTGGGCGAGTTCGGTTTCGCGTGCTGCGATACGATCCGCAATCTCGCGTTCCTTGGCTCCGCTCACACTCACGCGGACGTCGGTGAACCGCGCTGGGATTGTGGAAGTGACGCCGACCTTACCTCTCAAGATCTCTCCGTCGCTGGCTTCGAGTAGGAGTTTTCCGTCGATGTAGGCCTTGATTTTTGGGCCGTCGTTTTCGACCTTGAGCGCGTAGTAGCGCTTCATGTCGTAGGCGAAATCGACCGAACCGAGTTCCTTCCAGTCCGCGACGCGGTACTTCGTCTCCACCGGCAAACGGAGGCGCAAAACCGCCTTGTTGCCCTCGGTCAACGCGAAAAGATAGTAATGGCGATTGGTACGGTAGCGAAAGACGATTCCTGCCATCTGCTCCTTCAGCAGCGGGCGGACTTTCACCTCCAGCGTATAGTCGGACCACTCGGGATCCCCGGTAATCATCGTCGGGTTCCACAGCTTCGGTTGGTCGCTGATGGTGTGTTGTTCCAGATACGGTTTGCCGTCCTCATCGCCGCCGGCCCAGTTGTCGGCATGAAGTTGCGCGTTCTCCCAAGGGAACAGGGGAACGCCGCGATGCGCGACATAGTGATACTCATGGAGCGCATTCGTCAGCATTTTGACCGGCAATGAGATCTCGCGCGGCGGAATGCCGGAGAAATCATCTTTGAACAGATCAGCGGCGCAACAAGTGTTCACCAGAATCAGAGTCAGAACGGCGCAGCGGAGCATGCTTGGTTTCCTCTCAGACATCATATACGAAGCGTTGCTGGAGGACCGGCGGAAAAGTGGCACAGTTGCTAGAATCATAACGTGCCCGGGTGGCGAAATCGGCAGACGCAAAGGACTTAAAATCCTTTTTCCGGCAACGGGAGTGTGGGTTCAAGTCCCACCCCGGGCACCAAGGCGGCCTACTCGGGGGCGGCTCCGCCGACAACGGGGAACCCACCCCGATTGTGTGTGCTTCCGAGAGAAACTCAATATAATGTCAGCCAAGAGGATACTCACGATGAGCAGACCAGCAATCTTAAAGGCCGCAGTCATGTTGATGATGACCGCCAGCCTGTGGGCCCAATCCGACAATGCGCAGGTCACCGGATTCGTCAAAGACCCGTCGGGCGCCGCGATCGTGCGGGCCGCAGTTGCAGCCAAGAACGAGGCCACAGGCGTCGAACGGCATGCGTCGACCAACGAAAGCGGCTACTACGTGGTGACCAGCCTGCCGCCGGGCTTGTACACCATCACGGTCGAAGCGCCAGGGTTCAAAAAATTCCTTACATCGAACAACAAGCTCGACCCGAACATGGCGGCGATGATGGATGCCGTTTTGACGGTGGGCGCCGTGACCGACTCGGTAGAGGTTGTCGCGTCCGCGGCGGCCGTGCAAAGCGAGACCGCAACGGTCGGGAAACTGATCGAGAGCAAGCAGATCGAGAACATGATGCTGAACGGACGTAACGCCTTGTTTCTGGCGCTGTTGAAGCCAGGCGTACGCGGCGGTTCGCTGCAATCGTTCAACTTCGGGCTCGACAACGGAGGGTTTTCGATCAACGGATCGCGGGCGCAGGACAACATGATTACCTACGACGGCGCTCCGGCTGTGCGCACGCGCGGCAACAACGCGAGCATCGGCACGGCGGACGTGGAAACCGTGCAGGAGATCCAGGTGCTGTCGGCCAACTACAACGCCGAATACGGGCGCGCGGCCGGGGGACAGGTCCGGATCGTGACTAAGAGCGGCACGCAGCAGTTCCATGGCAGCGTCTACGAGTACTTCCGGAACGAGAAGTTGGACGCCAACACGTGGTCACGAAATCTCGCCGGGCAGGCGCGGCCAGCCAATAAGTTCAACCAGTTCGGCTACGCTGTCAGCGGGCCGGTACTTTTGCCCGGATCGTGGAACAAGCAGAAGAACAAACTCTTCTTCCTGTGGGCGCAGGAATATGTGCGTTACCGCCAGGAGAACACATCGATCCAGACGGTCCCGTCGCTGGCAATGCGCAACGGTGATTTTTCGGAACTGCTGAACGCAGCGAACCCGTTTTTCGGAAAGGTTCGTGTGATCAACGATCCGGCGACGGGCCGGCCGTTCCCGAACAACGTCATCCCCGCGAGCCAGACCAGCCCGAACGGATTAGCGTTTCTGCGAGCGTATCCCGCGCCGGTTCCCGGCTTCCAACAGGGCACGAATAACTTCATACAGACGCGTCCGCAGCCTGTGAATCAGCGCAAGGATACCGTGTCGGTAGACTTCTCGCCCGTTGAAAAGCACTCACTGCGTTTCCGCATGCAAAACTATTCGTACCAGCAGTCGACGGCCTTCACGTCCGGCTTCGACCGCGCGGCCACGGTCTCGGACCGGCCGAACACGACGGCTTCGGTGAATCACATTTGGACCATTAGCCCGACCATGGTGAATGAGTTTCTCGCGACCGGCAGCGTGGATCGCGTGCGCATCGACGTCGACAGATCGGAGAATCGCTATTCGCGGTCGACCTATGGGATCAATTACCCGTACCTGTTCCCGGCGAACAAAGAGATCGCGGACAAGATTCCCACTTTGAACATCGCGAATTTCGGGACCATCGACGGGAGCCCATACCCGTCAAAGTCCGCCGGACCGATCTATGTTTTCTCCGACAGCGTAACAAAAATTCTCAGCGGCCACTCCTTGAAAGCGGGTGCCTCGTTTGAATATTCGGGACAGAACGACTTCGACCAGATCAACATTCAGGGCGTGCCGGGCGGCACAAACAACCAGAACGGGCGCTTCGTCTTTACCGACGCGCGCACGGGTGCGCCGTCTTCCTCGCTGGCGATCGGCAATGCCGCGTTGGGCTTGTTCGATACCTACGCCGAGATCGGGCAGCGATCCTATACGCCGTACCGCGGCAAGCAGTTCGAGTGGTTCGTTCAGGATTCCTGGCGCGCGTCGGCGAAACTGCGTGTTGAGATCGGATTGCGCCACACGCTGATGACGCCGTTCTGGTACAGCCAGTGGGGCAATATGGCGGTGTTTGATCCGAAGCGGTACAACCCCGCCAAGGCCGCGGTGCAGGATCCGAAGACGGGCTACATTCTGAGCGGCGAACGGTACAACGGCGTTGTGATCCCCGGCGACGGATGGCCGGACGGGGCCAAGGGCCGCGTTCCGGTCGCGGACTCGGGCGAATTCAACTACCTGTTCAGCGGCGGCAGCAGATCGTGGGGCGAGTTGCAGAAAACAAACTTCCAACCTCGCGTTGGCGTCGCCTACTCCTTCAACTCCAAGACGGTGCTACGGGCGGGCGTCGGACGCTTCTTCGCACGGCCGAGCATGAGCGGCAACATCCTGTTGGGCGGCAATCCGCCGTTCCAGCCGATGGCGTCGATCGCCTCGGGACAGGCTGATAAACCGGGCGGCGGCCAGGTGTCGAACTTCCCGTTCTACTTTATGACCACTGAGCCGGTCTTTAAGATTCCGAGCGCGTGGAACTGGAATACCACGGTCGAACGCGAGGTCGGTTTCGGAACCACCGTGTCGGTGGGCTACGTCGGACGCGTCGGTTTACATTTGGAGCGCACCCGCGACCTGAACCAGCTTCCAGTAGGCACAGTGCAGAATCCGGTGAACAAGGGAATCAACGTCAACGTACTGCGTCCCTACAAGGGGTTCGCTTCAATCGACATGCGCGAGACGGCAACACGCTCGGCATACCAGGGCCTACAACTCGAAGCGACGCGGCGATTCGCCAAGGGACTGAGCTACGGGTTCGCCTACACGTACTCGAAATCGATGGACAGCGGGAGCGACTTCCGCGCCCGGTTGTACAACGCGTTTGACGCCTCGAATTTCTGGGGGCCCTCCGACACCGATACGCGCCACGTCGCGGTGATCAACTTCATCTACCAACTGCCCTGGTTCCGGCAGAGCAAGTCATGGGCAGGCAAGGCTCTGGGCGGCTGGCAGGTAACGGGCGTAACGCAATTTCAGACCGGCACGCCGTTCACTGTCGGCACCGGCGACGATTTCGCAGGCGTCGGGAGTACCGATGCGCAACCCTGGGAGATCGGCGCCAACCCAGTACAGCCGCACGGATCGCGGCAGTTCTCAAACAGCCCGAGCGATCAGAATTTTTATTTCCTGACGAAGAAGCAGGATGGCTCCGCGATCTTCACAACACCGGCCCCGGGCACATTCTCGAAAACACAGACGAGAAACACGCTATACAATCCCGGCTTCCAGAACTGGAATCTGGCGGTGTTCAAGGAGTTCTCGATCCGCGAGCACCATAGAATGCAGTTCCGCAGCGAGTTCTTCAACTGGCTGAATCATCCGAACTGGGGCGGGGCGGTGGCGAATCCGCGCAGCGCAACATTCGGCAAGGTGAACGCCAAGAACAGCGAGCGCAATGTGCAGTTGAGTCTGCGTTACTCCTTCTGATATTGAGCGACCCTGTCAAGCCCTACGAGGTCTGACAGTCTCTTGAACCAGGCCGGATCCGCTCCGAAAAGAGGGGATCCGGCCTTTTTTTGCAGGTACGCGCTCACTCGTGGCGGATCGAAATCAGCGGGTCGACCTGCATGGCGCGGCGGGCGGGAACGAGACAGGCGAGCAGGGCGGCTAACAGCAGTGTGGCGGTCACGGCGCCGTATATGGCCGGGTCTGTCGAACTCACGCCATAAATCTGGCTGGCCATCACGCGGCCAAGAGCCGCGGCGGCGACCAGACCGCTGGCGATGCCGGCGACCGCCAGCGACATACCCTGTTTCAGGACCAGCCTTAGGACATCCCAGGGCTGCGCGCCAAGCGCCATGCGGAGGCCCAGTTCTTGAGTCCGTTGCGAGACGGTGAAGGAGAGCACGCCGTAAGCGCCCAGCGCGGCGAGCAGCAAGGCCAGGCCGGCGAAAATCGCCAGTAACGCCATCGCCAGCCGGAGTTGCGAAATCGAACCGGAGATCTGTTGCTCCATCGTACGGACGTTGTAGAGCGGTATATCCGGCTCCAATTCATGAGCCATCCGGCCGGCGGCGCGGGTCACACCCTCGGCGCGGCCGTCTATTTTCAGAACCAGCGTCAGATAGGCGTAGGGCTTCTGGCGGAACGGTTCATACACCTCGGCGGTTGACGCCTCATTGAGTCCGTAGTGCTTGATGTCGCCCACCACACCCACAACCTGGCGGGGCGTGGAATCGCTGTGGTCGACGATCAGGTATCGGCCGACCGGATTCTCGCCGGGCCACGAGCGCCGCGCGAACGTCTCATTGACAATCGCCACGGCCGGACCGCTCTCGCCGTCGCGCTCCCCGAAATAGCGGCCGTGCCGGAGAGGGATGCCTAGAGCGCGAAAGTACTCGGGCGTGACCGCATAGAAATTGCTGGACGGCGACTCGGCCGGCGAGCGCCGCGCCTGTCCCACAATGTGATATGTGTGTACGAGATCGGCGGTACCGAAGGGCACAGTCGTCGCACCCGCGGCGGCTTTGATACCCGGGATTTCGGATACGCGTTCGATCCAGCGCCGGTAAAACGCCTCCTGCTTTTCCGCCTGCGAGTAGCTGCCCCGCGGCAGGGCGGTCTCCACCAGTACGATCTGTTCCGGCTTGAAGCCCGGGTCGACGGCCGCAAGGCGCACGAAGCTTTTTAGCAGTAGGCCCGCGCCGCTCAATAGGACGACCGCGAGCGTGATCTCCACAATTACCAATACGCTGCGCAACACGTTGCCGCCTCCGCTGCCGGAACGGCCGCCTGTTTTCAGTGTGCTGTTCAGATCGAGGCGCAGCGCCTGCAGCGCCGGTGCAATCCCAAATATGACGCCCGTGCCTGCACTCAACAACGTCGTGAAGGCAAGCACAGCCGGATCGATGCCGATCTCGCCCATGCGTGGAATGGCCTCGAGACGCAGATTCGAGATCGCCCGCACGGCCCAAAACGCCAGCAACAATCCAAGTGCGCCGCCGAGCGTCGAGAGCAGAACGCTTTCGATCAACAACTGGCGTACGATCCTCCATTGCGCCGCGCCCAGCGCCGCGCGCACGGCGATCTCTTTCGATCGTGCGGAGGCGCGCGCCAGGAGCAAATTCGCGACGTTGGCGCACGCGATCAGCAGCACGAGCCCGACCGCGCCCAACAGCAGCAGCATGGCCGGACGGACCGGTCCGACCACGTCTTCCTGCAGGCTGCGCACGACCACACCGAAGCCGGTATTCGTTTCCGGGTACTTCTGCTCGGCACGCAGCGCGATGGCCTTCATTTCGGTCTCCGCTTGTTTGAGGCCGATTCCGGGTTTCAGGCGGCCGTACACGAAAAGCGAATGCGTATTGCGATCGCCGGCGTCCTTGGCGGTCAGGCTGAGGGGCGACCAGAGTTCGTGCCGGCCTGGACCCTGAAAGCCAGGCGGCATCACGCCCACCACGACGTATGGGTTGCTGTTGATCCGGATCGCCTGGCCGATGATCTCCCTCGCCGAAGCGAAACGGCGCTGCCACAGCTCATGACTCAGAATGACGACGTGGTCGCGTCCCGGCGCGAACTCCTCTGGTGCGAACGCGCGGCCGGCGACCGGAGCCATGCCCAGGACTGCAAAGAAATCGGCAGTCACCCGCGCAGCGCGGATGCGCTCCGGCTCCTCGCCGCCGGTGAGCAGGAAATCGGAGCCGCGGTAAGCCGCGAAGTGGCTAAAAGTTCGCTGCTGTTCGCGCCAATCGATGAAATTGCCGGGAGCGACGGGCGCCGTGTCCCAGGTTCGTTGGAGATTGCTCTCTAGAATCACCGCGATGCGGTCAGGGCCGGAGTAGGGGAGAGGCCGGAAAACCACGGCATTGACGACGCTGAAAATGGCGCTATTGGCGCCGATTCCAAGGGCCAGCGCGAGAACGGCCACGGCGGTGAATCCGGGGCTGTTTCTGAGAACGCGCAGCCCGTAGCGAACGTCCCGAATCATGAAAGAAGAATACTAATGGTACTGCAAAAAAAACTGATACGCTGTATCCAAAATTCGCTTGCCTGCATCTATAACAAAAGATAAGCTGGAACTAAGCGGTGGAGGCGCGGCGGGGTGCCGTGTGGGAGTCGTGATGGGTAAGTTGCTTCAAATTTTGACCTTCGTATCGGTTTCGGGTCTCGCATTTGCGGGCGACCTGGAGCGTGCGCGCGATCTGTTCCAGCGCACGGACTATGGCGCCGCACTTCAAATTCTTCAACAGGTTCCGAACAAAGACGCGGAAGTGTGGGAATGGATTGGTCGCGCGCACTACATGTCCGGCGACTTCAAGAAGGCCACGGAGTATTTGGAAAAGGCGGGAGCCGCGGACCCGAACAACTCCGACTATCACCACTGGCTCGGCCGTGCTTGGGGACGGCGGGCTGAAACCTCGTCGTGGCTCACCGCAATCCAATACGCCCGCAAAACTCGGGACTCTTTTGAAAAGGCCGTGGCGCTGAATCCGCATAACATGGAAGCCGTCAACGATCTTTTCGAGTACTATCTGGAGGCTCCCGGCTTTCTCGGCGGCGGCCTCGATAGAGCGGCGGCGCTCAGCTTGAAGATCCGGGAAAACGACGAGGTGGAGTATCATTACGCCGCAGCCAAGGTGGCGGAGGCGCGCAAGGAGTTCGGAAACGCAGAGGCGCATCTTCGCCAAGCCACGGAACTTGCGCCGCGGCAGGTGGGGCGGGTTGTCGATCTGGCGCGGTTCCTCGCGAAACAGGGAAAATTCCAGGAGAGCGATGCCGCCTTCCAGAGCGCACTCCGGCTAGCGCCGAACAATCCGAAAGTGATCTTCGCGGAGGCGGAAGCGCTTATCAAGGCGAAGCGGAATCTGCCCGAAGCGCGCCGGCTTCTGAAACAGTATATGAGTTTGCGGCTGACGCCGGAGGATCCCTCCCGCGAAGAAGCTGAAAAACTCCTACGCGGCATTAAGAACTCCTAAACCACTCAATAGCATTCGCTCACGATCAATGCTTCAATCAGGAGTGGAGACCGACTATGCGCCCACTCTTTTTTCTAACATTGGCCGTGACGGCCTGCTGCCCTGCCGAAGTACACACGATGACGTTGCGAGAGGCCGTGGATCTGGCGCTCCGGCAAAACTCTGATATCGTCATGAGCCGGTTGGAGGAGCAAAAAAGCGGCCTTCAGGTACGCGTCGCCCGGGATCCGTTCATGCCGAAGGTGATCGTCGGAAGCGGCATTGCCTATAGCTCGGGATTTCCGATGAACATCGAAGGCTCGGGACCGTCCATCTTCCAGGCCCAGGCTGTCGGTACGGTTTTCAGCAAGGCGAAGAGCTACGGAATAGCTCAGGCGCGCGAGGATGCACGCGGCGCGCAACTGGAGACGGCCAGCAAGCGTGAAGAGATCGCGATGCGCACGGCAAACCTGTTTTTGGACGCCGAGCGCACTGCACGCAGCGTCGAGATTGCGCGCAAGCAGGTGGAGAGCCTGGAGCGCGTGGCCGCGGAGATCGCGGTTCAAGTAGAAGAGGGACGCGCGCTCGCTCTGGAGTCGCGCCGCGCCGCTTTGAATCTCGCTCTCGCCCGGCAGCGCGTGCAAATGCTCGACGGCGACCGGACGTTCGCCGAAAACTCGTTGGCGCTCGTCCTTGGGATGCAACCGACCGACCGCATCGTCGCCGCCGACGAGAACCGCCCCACCCCGGACCTGCCTCCAGACGAAGAGATCGCCGTGGATGGCGCGTTACGGACGAACCGCGAACTCAGGCGGCTGGAATCCTCGCTCGCGTCCAAAACGCTGGAGGCCAAGGCCAACCGCGCCGAACGCTACCCGACCGTCGATCTCGTGGCGCAGTATGCACTCTTCGCCAAGTTCAACAATTACGAAAACTATTTCAATACCTTTCAACGGCACAACGGGCAACTCGGCGTCTCGCTGCGCGTTCCGCTTTACGCCAGCCACGCCGCGACCGCCCAGGCGGCGCAAGCCGATGTCGACGTGACGCGTCTGCGTCTCGACATCCAGAACCGGCGCAGCCAGATCTCCCTGAATACCCGCAAGAGCTTCCACGAAGTGCAACGTGCCGAGACTGCGGCGGAGGTCGCCAAGCTCGACCTGGATCTGGCCCGGGAGCAGATTTCCGTGGTTTTGGCGAAATTCGAAGAGGGCCGCGCCACGCTGCGCCAAGCCGAGGAAGCACGCTTCATGGAGAATGAGAAGTGGCTGGCGTGGCTCGATAGCCGCTATGGGTTGGAGCGTGCGCGCTATGCCCTACTTAAGGAAAGCGGCGATCTGGTGACGCAATTGCGCTAAACCCGGGAGGCGAAACTTTACGAGCCGGGTAGGGTTATACTGGTCTAGCCATGAATGTATTTCGTTGGGCTATTGCAGCCACGTGTTTTGTTTGCTTATCTTTAGCGAACACGATTGGAACAGTTGTGCCGCTCGTGGGGGGCGCTTCCGACCTCGTTCTGGACGAGGCCCGGGGCAAACTCTATCTGGTAAATGGCAGCCAGGACCGAGTCGAGGTGTACTCGATTCTCCAACGGCGCTTCCTCAACCCGATCCGCACGGACTCTCTGCCCATCTCGGCCGCGATGTCGCAAAACGGCAAGAACCTGTACGTCGCCTCGCATAACGGCTCCGCGCTGAACGTGATTGATCTCGACAAGTCGGAGGTCGTCACCCGTATCAGCCTGCAGGCCAAACCGGAGGGTGTCGCGGTGGGCGGCGACGGACGCGTGCTGATTACGACCATCGGCACCGGTCCCGGGAATGCGGCGAACACGCTGTTGCTCTATGACCCGAACTCCGTCGATTCCGCGAATGTCTCCAATGTGCTCATCACGCCTCCGGCGCCGCTGCCTCCACAGTTTCCGGCACTTGCGGGCCGCATCTTCCTGGCGACGCGAAGCCAGTTAATCGCCACCAAGGATGGGACGAGGATCATCGGCTTAAACGCTTTCAATCAGTCGACGCGCGTGGTGTTTGTCTATGACGTAGCCTCGGCCGCAGTGATCAAAAGCCGCTATGTCGGCGATCTGTCGACTGTGCTGTCAGTTTCGCCCGACGGGTCCAAATTCATGGTCGGCCTGCGCTTGTTCGATACGGAGAGCCTGACCGTGTTGGCGCAGATGAATGCGGCCAACGCCCCGTTCCCGCTCTCCACAACTCTAACGACGCAAACTTTTAATCAAGTTGCGCAGCAGTTCAATTTGCAGCAGAACCAGGGTGGCAGCGTTTTTACGCCGGATGGAGCCTACGTCTTTGCGGCCTTCAATATCGCCCCGATCCAGAATCCGCCGGCGCGGGCCAACGTGACCCAGCTTTTCGTAGCCGATCCGGACAATCTTTTGATCAATCTCGGCTTGCAGTTGCCCGAGAACCTGGCAGGTAAGATGGTGGCCAGTTCAGATGGCAGCAACCTTTTCGGCCTGTCCGATTCCGGCTTTACGGTGATCAGCCTCGCGCAGTTTCAGCAGAACCCGATCGCGACGCCGGTGACAGTGGCCAGCCTGTTGGCCAACGATCAATGCGGAGTGACCGCTGCGATGCGGACGGGCGAGGTTCTGGTTCGCAACGACGGGCGCGGCCGCATGACGGTCTCGGCCTCGGTTTTGGGCGCTCTGCCTACGGGTCCCGGCGGACTCGGCGGCGCCACCGGTCCGGGAGGCGGCATCATCGGCGGTGGCGGAGTTGTCATTGTACTGCCGCCGGTCACCGGAGCGGGCAACGCGCAGGCAACCCTGCAGCAGACGGCGCCCACCGTGAGGACAGTGCAGACACCCGACGGCCCGACCCTACAACTCGGCTTCAACCCGCTGGCGACGCGATCGCCCGGAACTTTGTCGCACGACTTTCTGATTCAATCGCCGGAAGCTATCAACATCCCGCCACTGTTGCGCGTGTTCCAGAATCAACGCGAAACCGAGGCCAAGGCCACGGTGCTGCCTGTGGAAGCGGGCGTCTCGGTCAACGAAGGATTGATGGACATGACGTTCGACCCCTCGCGGCAGCGTCTTTACATCTCCAACTCCGGTTTGAACCGCGTCGAGGTTTTCGACATGCGCCAGAAGACGTTCCTGGCGCCCATCAAGGTGGGACAGTTGCCGCACGCCATGGCGATCACGCCGGACGCCAACACTTTGTATGTCGCCAACACGGGCGGTGAGACTATTAGCATCGTCGATTTGAATAAGATGGCCACGATAGGCCGCGTGCGCTTCCCGCCGATTCCGTTTAACGGCAACCTGCCGATTTTGACCCCCAACGTGATCGCGGCGACACAACGCGGACTCCAGGTGGTGATGTCCAACGGGACACTCTGGACCGTGATTGGCGATGAGGCGATTCCGCGCAAGATCAGCCCGATCATCCAGACGACCACGGTTCCCGCGCCTCGCCAGATGACGGCAACTCCTAATGGTGAATATGCGCTGCTGCTCGACGGGCAGGGTTACGCCTACCTGTACGACGCCCTTGCGGATGAATACGTGCAGCGCCGGCAGGTGTTAAGCGCTCCCATTCAGGGCTATTACGGCCCGGTGGCGGCGGGCCCGCGCGGCCGCTATTACCTGGTGAACGGGTTGGTTCTGAACGAAACATTGACGCCCATTCTCACGGCCGGCACAGTGTCGGTGACCCAGCCGAATCCGCGGCAGGGCGCCACCCCGACCAATGTCGTGCGCCCGATCGCGGCGGTTGCAGCCGTTGGAAATTCAACATTCGCCCGCTTTGCTCAGCCGGCGCGAACGGGCAATAACGTCCTATTGACGGAGACGCCCGTCGTCGAACTCGTGGACGCCAACACCGGAGCGACATTGCGCTCGGCATCGGCGTTGGAAGGTCCGGTCTCGAGCGTGGTCGCCAATCAGCGTGTGAATGTGATCGGCAAGGCCATGGCCGTCGATTCGGCGGGAACGACAGCCTATGTGCTCACCACCAGCGGTCTGAGCATCGTGCCGCTCGATCCGGCTTCGCCGGGCGACCGTCCGGTTATCAACCAAAGCGGTGTCGTGAACATGGCGAGCTATCAGACGAAGGTTGCGCCGGGCTCCCTGGTCTCGATCTTCGGACGCAATCTCGGTTCGACGGAATCGGCCTCGACGTCGCCGTTGCCGACGATTCTTGGAGGCGTGTGCGTCACGTTGAACAACCTCCCGCTGCCGCTGCTGATGACTGCTCCCGGCCAGATCAACGCACAGATTCCGCCAGCCACGGCAGCCTCCCGATTCCCGCTAGTGGTGCACTCGATTGAGAAGAAAGCCGCATCCCAAACGCTGAACGTCAGCTTGTCGAAGTATGCGCCGGCGATCTTCGTCGACGGTGACGGGTCACCGTCCATTTTCCACCACGACGGAGTTCCGGTTACGGAGAAAAAGCCTGCCAAGCGCGACGAGAGCCTGGTGATGTATGGTGTTGGACTTGGCCCGACCAAGGGCGGCAAGGTGGTCGCTGGCATGCCGTCTCCGGAGGATCCATTGGCGCTTACCGACACCGTCGCGGTCTTTTTCGGCGATCCGCGCTACAAGGAAGCGCAGATCATCGTCGACTGGAGCGGCCTCGAACCGGGTCTGATCGGCGTTTACAGAATCGACGTCCGCGTTCCGGGCGCTCACATTTCGTCAAAGGGCAGCGCGCTGCCGGTGACGCTCCGCGTAGGTGGCGTCGATAGCCCCGTCACTGGACCCGCGGTTCCCGCTGTCTGGGTAGATTAGCACCGCATAATCCCCTGTGGAATAATTGCGCCCCTTCGCGAAGTGTGGTGAAGTAGAGACAATGTCGTGAAGGACTCCTATGAAATCCATTTCCGCAGTGCTAATTGCCCTTGTACTAGTGCTTGGAGGGTGCAACCGCGATCCGAAAGTTGTAAGCAGGAAGTACGTCGAAAACGGCAATAAATACTTCGAGAAAGGCAAGTATAAAGAGGCCTCTTTGCTCTACCGGCAGGCGCTCTCCAAGGATCGCCTCAACGGAGATGCCTATTACCGGCTCGGACAAACGGACCTGAAATTGGGCCGGGCCTCCGATGCGTACCGCTCGCTGCTGCGCGCCAACGAATTGCTCAAAGGCAATGCGGAGGTGAAGACGACGCTCGCCGACCTTTGCCTGCTCGGCTATCTGGGAGATCCGAAACGCCCCAAGAGACTACTCGAAGAGGTGGAGGGCCTGGCCGATGAACTGCTGAAGATGGACGCCAAGTCCTTCAGCGGATTCCGACTCAAAGGCTACCTTGCGCTGTCGAGAGGGCAGGTCGAGGAAGCGCTCCAGGCTTTTCAGTCGGCCCAGTCGATCAAGCCGTTCCAACGGGATGTTGTGATTGCGCTGGTCCAGCTACTCGACAACCGCGACCGGTTCGACGAGGGCGAGAAACTGGCCCGCGATCTGATCTCCCGCGAAAAGGGCTTCAAGGACATTTACAACGTTCTTTACTTCGAGTACATGAAGAAGAAACGGGTTGCCGACGCCGAGGCGGTCTTGAAGCTGGGGATCGAGAACAACCCGAAAGATGTCTACTTCCAGATCCGCCTGGCGACCCACTTCGCCGGTCTGCAAAAGCGGCCTGAGATGGAGGCTGTGTTTCAGACCATTCTCTCGAAGCCGCAGGAATATCCCACGGGAATCCGCGACGTCGGCGATTTCTATTTCCGTCTCGGGCAGTTGGATCAGGCCGCCAAGTACTACGAGCAGGGCGCCAAGGCTGCCAAGGATGCTGCGGAACGGCACGTGTTCCAGAAACGCACGATTGAGGCGCTCGTGCAACAGGGCAAGGGGCCGGAAGCCACGCAGCTCGTGGAGTCTATTCTGAAAGACGACCCGAAGGACAATGAAGCAATTGCGATTCGCGCCGCGTTGGTGCTCAACGGCGGAAGCCGGGAGCAGATCGATCGGGCGATTACGGAGCTGCAATCCGTGCTCGCCGGGATGCCGAAAAACCCCGTACTCAAGTTCAATCTCGGACGCGCGTTTTTGGCGAAGGGGGACCTCGAGCAGGCCAAGTTGCAGTTCCAGGACGCCATCACCAGCCAGCCCGATTATCTGCCGGCCCGGCTGGCGCTGGCGCAGTTGCACCTGTTGAAAGGTGACTATTCCGCTGCGCTCAGTGCGGCCGACGAGACCCTCAAGTTTGCACCGGGCAACCTGGTCGCGCGCCTCATCCGCACGAGCGCGATGTCGACGCCAGCGCTCGGCAACTACGATCAGGCACGCAAGGAACTGACCGAAATTGCCAGGTTGTATCCGAGATCGAGAGATGCGCGCTTCCAGTTAGGTCTGCTGGATTTCGAAGAGAAAAAGTACAAGGAAGCCGAGGCCGCCTTTGCCAAGCTGCGCGAAGAAGCGCCGATGGATCCGCGCAGCATTTTGCTGCTAGCGGAAACCTATCTGGCACAGGGCCGCACGCAACAGGCGATCGGGATGCTGGAGGGCGAGCTTGCGAAGAATCCGGATCGTGAGGATTTGCGGCTGAGCCTTGCGAACATCGCACTGCGATCCGCCGACTACCCGCTTGCCATCAAAGAACTGACCACGCTTTCCACAAAGCGGCCCGGCCGCGCTGACTTGTTCATCCGGCTTGGCGAGACCTATCGCCAAGCGGGCAACTACAAAGCCGCGCTAGAGAGCTTCAAGAAGGCGCGGGAGATCGCTCCCAACGACGGGAATGCGCACCAGATGTTCGCGCTCATGCTCGAAGCGACCGGCCAGGGCGACAAAGCCAAGCCGGTCTACGAGCAGATACTGAAGGTCCAGCCCGACAACGTTGTCGCCCTGAACAATCTCGCGTTTATCATGGCCGAGAGCGGCTCCGACCTTGACCAGGCCTTGACGCTGGCGCAGAGAGCCAAGCAGAAGCTGCCCAACGACGCCAACGTCGCCGACACCCTGGGCTGGATCTACATCAAGAAGAACTTGAGCGACGATGCGATCAAGATTTTTCGCGACTTAGTTCAGAAGAATCCCACGCACGTCACCTGGCGTCTGCATCTCGCCATGGCGCTGTATCAAAAGGGCGACAAGCTACAGGCCAGGAAAGAATTGGATACCTGCATCAAGAACAGGCCGAACAACGACGAGTCCTCGAAGATCAAAGTTCTGATGGGAAAACTCGGCTGATTGAGTTCCGGCGGGGCTGACGGTGGCCGCAACCCAGCCAGCCTCGCCGTTCCAATGACAGTTCAACGACAATCCAATGCGGCATCCCTCCATCCCCTACGTCCTTCCCTTTGCAGTTTTTGCAGCGTCGCTTGCCGTGCTGCCGCGGCTCACGCTCGGCCCTCTTGAATATCCGTTGTGGGTCGCGATCCTGAGCGCGGTGCTGTGGCTTTCCTCGCGGCGTGTGATCGACCTGCGCGTGGCGCGCCCAGCCGCTTCCATCGCGCTGGGTATCGTCGTTTTCGCCGTCTGGATCGGACCAGACCTGCTTGCTCCGGCGTGGCGCTCGCATTGGCTTCTGCGAAACGCCTTGACGGGAGCGGTGCAGAGCGGATTGTCGCCGGGCCTGCGGCAGGACGGTATGGTGATTGCTTTCCGCTTGCTGCGCGCGGTGATTCTGGTGCCCATTCTGGAGGAACTGTTCTGGCGCGCCTGGTTGATGCGTTGGCTGATCCGCCCCGACTTTTTGAGCGTCCCGCTGGGCGCCTTCAGCGCTTCGGCGTTTTGGATTTCCGCGGCCCTGTTCGCCTCCGAGCACGGTCCGTTCTGGGACGTCGGATTGATGGCAGGTATCGCCTATAACTGGTGGATGATTCGCACGCGCAGTCTGGGCGATTGCATTCTTGCCCACGCCGTTACCAACGCCTGTCTCTCTGCCTATGTGCTGGTCGCGCAGCGCTGGGAATATTGGATGTGAACGGCCCGATTGCATCCCGCCCACTCGCTGCTAGAATGGCAAATGTATGGTTCGACTTGAGACGGTACTCGATTCGTGGAAAACAATTCGTGAAGACACGGCTGCCGCGGTGGAGGAGTTTCCGCCCGGCGAGTTCGGCTTCCGGCCTACGGCCGAACTGATGACGTTTGGCGAGATCGCCCGTCATATTCTAGAGGCCAGCGATGGCCTCTGCGGATTGCTCCTGGCGGGCGTGGATAATCTGCAAACGCCGGAGTTTCGCGAGATGCTGAGGCAGCATGTTTCGCCGCTTGCTCCGGACGCAACGGTGGCGGCGCTGGCAGCCGCCCTGCGCGAATCGCTGGCCAGGCGCAGCGCCGAACTCGCCGTCCGACCGCCCGAGTTTTTCTCCGCCATCATCACGCGCTTCGACGGCCAACGTGTGACCCGGCTGGAGATGTTGCAGTTTATAAAGGAACACGAGCTCACACATCGTTCGCAATTATTTCTGTACCTGCGTTTGAAGGGAGTCGTTCCGCCAACCACACGCCGTCGCCAGGCAAAAAAGTAGAGTTGCCCGTTTGCATCACGCGGGCTTTTCGGTTAAAACAGATTTGCGGCTATCGAGGGAGAAACTACCATGGTGAATTGTCCGGTTTGCGACGCCGTTCTCGACGTGGAAGAAGAAGAGTTGGATGAAGGTGACGTCCTGAGTTGCGACGAATGCGGCGCGGCGCTCAGCGTCAACAGTCTGAATCCCTTGGATCTCCAGTCCGACGAAGACGATGAGGACGAGGATGACGAGGATGACGACGACGATGAGGATGACGACGAGTTCGATGAGGATGAGGAAGATGAGGAAGAGGACGAGTGGCAGTAGTCTGCGCCGTACCTTTTTCATAGTAACGCTGGCACTCGCCGCGGCCTTCTCCGGATTCGCTCGCGAGAAACGGAAAGCGACCCCTGCACCCACGGCGTTGATCGTCGGCACCGTATTCCGCGATACTGGGCTGTCGCTGCCGGGAGCCACAATTACTCTCGAAGAGGAGGCGGCGCCCGGCGCAAGATCGAAAGCGAAGAAGATTCGAGCCGTCTCGGATACCCGGGGAGAGTTTGCGATCCGTGTACCGGCCGCGCCCATGCGCTACACATTCAGCGTTACCGCGGACGGGTTTGAGACGTCCAATAAGCAGGTTGTAATCCAGGGCGAGGAGCGGGTGGACTTGTCCATCCAACTCTCACCGCGCCTAAAGTGAACGCGTGCCGCTTTTTCGGAGCCATATGAAGAAATCTTGCCGGACAGTTCTCGCGATTGCACTGCTTTGGCTCTGGCTCCCCGTCTCGTCGCCGGCGCAGAGGGGCTTGAACGACGAAACCGCCGTGCGCAGCGTCGAGGGGACCGTAGCCGATGGAGCGGGCAGCCCGCTCGAGGGCGCGGTAGTGCAATTAAAGAACCTCAAGGGCCTTCAGATTCGCTCATTTGTCACGCAAACGGACGGGAAGTATCAGTTCCAGGGCCTGAG
Source organism: Bryobacteraceae bacterium (assembly GCA_963668605.1). Classification (GTDB taxonomy): domain Bacteria; phylum Acidobacteriota; class Terriglobia; order Bryobacterales; family Bryobacteraceae. The sequence goes on along the minus strand of OY764903.1, from coordinate 5,303,935 downwards.
CTTCAACGTCGATTACGAGCTCAAAGCAACGCATGACGGGAAGTCGAGCGGCACAAAGACTTTGAGCACCTTCGATTCGCGCAAGAAGGCCACGATCGCGTTGGTAGTGGATTCAAAGAAGTAGCCGGCTGGGACCCGGCTCTGGGAGGTTTTCCATGAAGCATCTGCTTTTCGCAGGGTTGTTCCTGGTGGGCGCTACCCTGCTGTTCGCCCAACCCTATCAACTGGGCTCGAAGGTCGAGCAGTTTTCCGTACAGGACCTTTCGGGCAATCCGGTCGCTTTTCAGTCTGGAGCGGGCGTCACCGTGGTACTGTTTGTCTCGGTGCAATGCCCCGTCTCCAACGCTTACAACGGCCGCATGAATGAGATTTACAGGGACTATAGCGCAAAGGGAGTGAAATTCGCTTTCCTCAATTCCAACGTGGCTGAGACGGCTGCCGATGTCGGCCAGCACGCCAAGGAGAATCTGGTCTTCCCCGTTTTCAAGGATCAGGACAACGCAGTGGCGGACCGTTTCGGTGCGCAAGTGACTCCGGAGGCTTTTGTCCTTGATGCGTCCGGGAAGCTGGTCTATCGCGGCGCGATCGACGACCAGCGCACGGAGGCGCGAGTGCAAAACAAGAGCCTGCGTAGCGCGCTCGATTCCGTGCTTGCCGGCAAGCTCGTCGAGAACGCGCAGACCAAGGCGTTCGGCTGCACGATTAAGCGGAAGAAGCTCTAGTGCTCCGACTCGCGGTTCTGTGGGCGATCTTCGCCGCCAGCTCGCCGGCAGCCGACCTGATCCCATTGGCGGAAGGCGGCCTAGCGAGGATTCTGGTGGCCCACAAAGGCAAGGTCGTGCTCGTCAATTTCTGGGCGACGTGGTGCGCGCCCTGCCGCGAAGAGTTGCCGCAGCTTGTCAAACTGGAGGCGAGCCTACGCGCGAAAGGCTTTCACCTGATTACGATCTCGGCCGATGAACCCGAGGATCAGGCGAGCTCTCTCGCGTTTCTGAAAAAGCTCGGCGCACCCTCGCCCGCCTACATCAAACGCGCGGCCAACGACGGCCACTTCATCGAAGCGATCGACGCCGCTTGGAGCGGCGCGCTTCCGGCGCTGTTCCTCTACGACAGGTCCGGCCGCAAGGCTAAGTCGATGATTGGCGAGACGGACTTCGGCCAACTCGAAGCCGCGATTCGCAAACTGCTCTAGCTCGCCGACTTCGCCGATAATGGGAAGCATGAGATGGTCTGCTTTGTTGCTTGTTCCCTGCCTCGCCTTCGCCGCCGCCGCTCCGCCCACAGTGGCCGACGCGAAAGCGTTTCTGGACCGCGTCGAAGCGAAGCTCTTCGATCTGTCCGCCGAATCTGGCCGCGCATCCTGGGTGCAATCCACGTACATTACACAGGACACCGAATTGCTCTCGGCGGCCGCTAGCGAGCGATTGATCAACGCGACCGTTGCGTTCGCCAAGGAGGCCTCGCGATTCGACAAGCTGGCGCTTCCGCCGGAGATGGCGCGCAAGATGAAACTGCTCAAACTCTCGCTGACCATGCCAACACCGGCCAACGCGAAGGAGAGCGAGGAGATCACGCGCATCGCCGCCGCCCTCGAAGGCGCCTACGGCCGCGGCAAGTATTGCCCCGAACCCGGCAAATGCCTCGACCTGCAGGAGATCGAACGCATCACGCGCACCAGTAGTGATCCGCGTGAACTACTCGATGTCTGGAAGGGCTGGCGCACGGTCTCGGTGCCGATGCGTCCGCAGTATCAGCGCTTCGTGGAACTCTCCAACAAGGGTGCGCGCGAACTCGGCTTCAAAGACACCGGCGCGTTGTGGCGCAGCAAGTATGATATGGCGCCTGACGATTTCGCCCGCGAACTCGACCGGCTCTGGACGCAGGTCCGGCCACTCTACGTCTCGCTGCACGCCTACGTGCGCAACAAGCTCCGCGAGAAGTACGGCGACGCGGTCGTACCTGCCAATGGCCCGATTCCCGCGCACCTGCTGGGCAACGTCTGGGGACAGACTTGGGACAACCTCTATCCGCTGCTCGCTCCGAAGGGCGCCGACCCGGGCTACGATCTCACCAAGCTTCTGAAGGACCGTAATACGGACTACACAAAGATGGTGCGCTACGGCGAGGGTTTCTTCACGTCGTTGGGATTTGAGCCATTGCCGCAGACCTTCTGGGAGCGCTCGCTGTTCGTCAAGCCGCGCGACCGCGAAGTGGTCTGTCACGCCAGCGCCTGGGACGTCGACAATGTCAACGATCTGCGCATCAAGATGTGCATCGAACCGACAGCCGAGGATTTCCTCACTATCCATCACGAACTTGGCCACAACTTCTATCAGCGTGCTTACAACCGCCAGCCCCTGCTGATGCGCGACAGCGCCAACGACGGCTTCCACGAGGCCATTGGCGACACGATCGCGCTCTCCGTAACGCCGGCCTATCTGGTGAAACTCGGCTTTATCGCGAACGAGCCGGATCCATCCAAGGACATGGGACTGCTGCTGCTCAGGGCGTTGGAGAAAGTTGCGTTCCTGCCGTTCGGCCTGATGATCGACCAGTGGCGCTGGAAGGTCTTTTCGGGCGAGATTACGCCGGAGCAATACAACCGCGCGTGGTGGGATCTGGTGCGCAAGTACCAGGGCATCGCCCCGCCAGTGGAGCGCACGGAGGCCGAGTTCGATCCAGGCTCGAAGTATCACGTGCCGGCCAACGTGCCCTATACGCGCTACTTCCTCGCCGATATTTTGCAGTTCCAGTTCCACCGCTCGCTGTCGAAAACGGCGGGTTGCTCCGGACCGCTGCACCGCTGCTCGATTTACGGCAATAAGGAGGCGGGCCAGCGCTTGGCAGCAATGTTGGAGATGGGGCAGAGCCGGCCGTGGCCCGACGCGCTGGAAGCTGTCACCGGCCAGCGCCAGATGGACGCCACAGCGATAGTGGACTACTTCGCGCCGCTCAAGAAATGGCTCGACGAGCAGAACGCGGGCAAGCCGGTCGGCTGGTAATCGCGGCGGAAATCAGCTTTTCGCCAGCGCGCAAATTTCATCGTAATGATACACGTGCGCTCCGGCCTGGGCCTGCCGGGCCGCGGCCAGCATAGCCGCCGCCAGCACGTCCGCGGGCATCGCCCGGTACTTCCTGAGGCCACCGGCCAGGGCGAACTCGAAAAGGCGCGTGAGTGCGATTCCGGCTCTCTCGGCGGGCCGCGACTCCGCACGCGCTCCCATCAGGATACTGGGCCGAAAGATGTGAACGGCGTGGAAGGGCAGAACCGTGATGGCCCGCTCGGTTTCTCCCTTGACGCGCAGATAGAAGCTGCCGGACTCCGCGTTGGCGCCCACCGAGGAGATCAGCACAAACTGGCGCGCGTGAGACGCCGCGCCGCGCAAAGCGAGTGCGCGGGGGTATTCGTAATCCACCTGGCGAAATGCCGCCTGGCTGCCCGCCTTGCGAATCGTTGTGCCGAGCGCGCAAAAGATATCCGCGCCGGCGGGCAGATCGATCCCGCCAAGCTGTTCGAAATCTATTACGCGGACTTCCAACCTCGGATCGGTTTCGGTGAGCGGATGCCGGACCAACGCCACCACCCGGTCATAAGCGGGATCGCCCAGCAGCAAGCGCAGGCAGCCGCTTCCCACCAACCCGGTAGCGCCGGCGAGAATCGCGGGCCGCATCTCAGTTTCGCTCCATTCGGTGCGCCCAGCGGAGAAAGCGGATCATCTCCGCACGCTGGCGCCAGAGAAAACTCCAGAACTCGCGGAACCCGATCCGGTTCGCGTCGATCCCCCAATAGGTCTCGATCCGCCATCGCAGATAGGGACTACGCCATGGGCGCAAGCGGTAGCCACGAGTTACTCGCCAGAAGAAGCCAATCAAGACAGACCAACTACCTTACAGTATCTTCCACTTCCTGCATCCAGTCCGGCCGCTTGAGAACCTCGCGCGGCTTGCTCCCATCCGGCGGACCGATCACGCCGTCGCGCTGCATCATGTCGAGAATGCGGGCCGCGCGTCCGTAGCCGAGCCGCAAACGCCGCTGCAGCGTCGAAGTGGATGCCTTGCCCTGTTCCAGAACCACGCGCAAAGCGTCTTCGTACATCGGGTCCTGCTCCCCTTCAAACTCGCCGGCTTCATTTTCGTCGTCGGAGGGCGGGGGTGTGAGGAAGGTCTGATCGTAATCAGGCGCGGCCTGCGCCTTCCAGTGCTCTACAACGCTGTTGATTTCGGCCTCCGTCACAAAGGCGCCGTGGACGCGCACCAACCGCGAGGAGCCTGGTGGCAGAAAGAGCATATCGCCCTTGCCCAGCAGGTGCTCGGAGCCCATCACATCGAGGATCGTGCGCGAGTCCACGCGCGTGGCTACACGGAAGCTGATGCGTGCCGGAAAATTGGCCTTAATCAATCCCGTGATGACATCGACGCTGGGCCGTTGCGTCGCTACCACTAAGTGCATACCGACCGCGCGCGCCATCTGCGCCAGACGTGTGATCGCCTCTTCGACACTGGCGCGCTCGAGCATCATCAGGTCGGCCAGCTCGTCGATGAAGATCAGAATTAGCGGGAGCGGCTGCAATGGCTCGTCGACCACTTTTTCGGGATCTTCCTCGAAAAGGTTCATCGGCTGAGCCTGCATCTGCCGCACCTTCTTGTTGTACTGGTCAACATTGCGCACACCCAGCGCGGCGAGCAGTTTCAGGCGGCGCTCCATTTCGAGCACCGCGTTGCGCAACGCGTAGGTGGCCTTCTTCGGATCCGTGATGACGGGCGTGAGCAGATGCGGGATGCCCTCATACATGCCGAGTTCGACCCGCTTCGGATCAACCATGATCATGCGTACTTCATCGGGCGTCGACTTATAGAGCACCGACATGATCATCGCGTTCATCATGACGCTCTTGCCCGAGCCCGTCGATCCGGCGATCAGCAGGTGAGGCATCGATTCCATCGAGGCGACCTTGATTCGTCCGCTGATGTCCTTGCCCAGCGCTATGGCCAGCGCCGAAGGCTGGTTGCGAAATTCGTCGGATTCGAGAATCTGACGCAGGCTGATGACTTCGCGTTTCGAGTTCGGCACCTCGATGCCGACCGTCGGCTTGCCGGGGATGCGCTCGATCAGGACCGACTCGGCCTGCAAGCCCAGGCACAGGTCCTCGTTCAGCGTCGTGATGCGGCTGTACTTGATGCCCGCCTCGGGTTTGAATTCGAAGGTGGTCACGACCGGGCCGGGATTGATCTGCACCACCGACCCGAGCACGTTGAACTCCTCGAATTTCGATTTGATCCGCGCAGCCGTATCTTTTAGTTCCTGGCTATCGAAAGCAGAGCGCGCCGAAGCTTCGTGGAGCAGCGCCGTATCAGGCATATCGTATATGCGGCGCTTGGGCGCGGTTATGGGCTTGGGCTTGCGGTTCAACGGCTGCAATTCCGCCTCCGCTGCCGGTGCGGACGCGGCGACGAGAGTCGGCAGGAGATCGGGTAGGGGCACGGTGGCAGGCTGCGCCGTAGCGCTGCCCGCCATGTCCTCAATCAGGTGGATCGGGATCTCCTCTTCGGCGGGTGGCTCATCCCACGGCGCGGTATCCTCGGGGACTCCGGTGGAGGGCAGGGCTGCCGGCATCCACTCCGCGGCTGCAATAGCCGGAGCCTTCGCGCGCCGAGGCCGCTTCGATTCGCTCTCTTTCGCCTTGGCGGCCTTTGCTTCCGCCTTCAAGCGGGCCTTCTCGATGCGGTGCTGGCGGCGCTTCTCGCGCCAGTTTCGCCAGTGAGCCGAGACGCTCTGCCACCGTTCGATCGGTCCACGGAACCACTGCTCTAGCTTCGCAACTTCAAAAGTGGATATCAGATAGACGGAAACGATCAGCGCGATACCGGTCAGCATCGCGGCGCCGGTCAGGTTCATCGCATCTACCAGATACTCAGCCAGCAGCGTACCCACCAGACCGCCCGGTGCGACCACGCCGCCGAACATTCTCCAGTTTGGTCCGAACGAGAGTGCCGTACAGATGCTGAGTACAAACATACCGGAGCCGGCAACGCGGATGATCTGCGCTTCGACGGCTTGTGAGCGCAGCCATTTCCAGGCCAGCGCCAGCAGCAACACGGGAAAGACAAACGATGCGAGTCCAAACACCTGGTAGGAGGCGTCAGCTATGTACGCGCCGGGGTAGCCGATCAGGTTCAGCGGGCGCACGGCTCCCGAGGCGGCATTCCAGGAGGGATCCGTTGGGCGATAGGAGACGAGGCTGAGCGTGAATGCGACCGCCGCGAATAAAAACACGAATGCGGCGACTTCATTCAGCCGTGAGATGCGAGTCGGACCTAAAATTTTCATCCCGCTGGGTGGCGGAAAAAGAAAGCCAGAGCGATTACTATTATGCCAAAAATTATCCGGTAGTAAACAAAGAACTTCAACGTGTGGCGCCGCAGGAACTTCATGAACATACCGATTACCAGGCAACCCGCCAACGCGCTTACGCTCATTCCGACGATAAACGGCAGCATGTCGAGCTTCTCGGGGCTCTTGTGGAGGCCCCAGAACGCGTTGAGCGCAGCCGCTGCGATCGCAGGCGTAGAGAGCAGGAAAGAGAAACGAGCCGCGGCGGGCCGCTCGAAATTCCGGAACAGGCCGGCGATGATCGTGATTCCGCTGCGCGAGGTGCCGGGGACGATGGCCAGCGCTTGTGCCAGCCCGATGATCATGGCGTCGAGCGCCGACATGTGCCCGATGTCCTTGCACAGCCGGCTCACACGGTCGGCGATCAACATTAATACGCCGACGCCGATCAACATGCAGCCGATCAGGATCGGACTGCGCCATTCCGCTTCAGCCTGCTTCTTGAAGATAGAGCCGAACACGCCGACCGGAACCGTAGCCGCGGCGATCAGCCAGAGCAGTTTCGGATTTTGCCGTAACTCCGGATCGTGGCCCCAGGTGAAGCCGAAGCCATGGCCGATCACCTGCACCCAATCGCGAAAGAAGTAGATTAGCACCGCGGCGAGCGTGCCGAAGTGCAGAGCGATATCGAAACTGAGTCCCTGGTCGTTCCAACCGAACAGCCAGGGTGCGAGCGCCAGGTGCGCGGAACTGCTGACCGGCAGGAATTCAGTGATGCCCTGCACGATGGCGAGGATGACGACTTGGTAGAGGGGCATGGTGAGTGGAATGTCGTGGAATCTCCGGCGATTTCACTATTATGCCCGCATTACGGGTCCCGCTGCTACCGCACCACGACCTTGGCCAACCCCGCGTTGCCCGCCGCGTCATAGACGCGAATGACGACGATGTGTTCTCCAGGGTTCAACTTCTCGATCGCGATGCGGAAGCGTTCCGACGGCGAATCGATGATGCCGTCGCTCGCTTCTAGCGGCGTCCACGGACCGGCGTCTACTGAGTACTCCGCACGGCGCAGCGCCGAGGCTGCGTCGGTCGCTTCGATCTCGATCGCCACAGCGTCGCCTTGCCGCACAACGGCACCTGCCTTCACCAGCGGCGGCGTGTTGTCGATCAGTATGGGCGGGCTAATCAGCTCCGCTTCGCGCGCCACTCCGGCTGGATTCACGAGGCGGTCCGAGGCGACTACGCGGAAGAAATAGCGGCCATCAGCAAGCGCGTCCGCGTCGATCGGCAGGCTGCTCTCGCTGACGTTTGCCTTCAGCAGTTTCCACTCGCGCTCTTCCTCACCACGGAAATAGACGGCATAGACCAGCCGGTCGCCATCCGGATCTTCCGCCTGCCAACTGATCTGGAGCTGCTGCGAACCACTCCGCGATAGCGCCTGTGTGGACGTTCCCGCCGAAGCCGCCGGACCGCTGTCCGGGGTGTCCGAGACGGTAATGCTGTAGCTGCCTGTCTGCGAGGCCGCACTCGCGGTGGATTTCGTCTGCGTCGCGCCGGTCGCGGTCTGCATGTTCACGCCGATGCTCTTGACGACCGGCGTCGCGTTCTGCGGCAGGTAGGTCACGATCACCGTATCGAGCAGCGCCGATTTTCCCGCACCGCCGAACTCCGCACGCCACTGCACATAGCGCGCGTTGGGACTTTTCACGACCGCGCTCCCGGCGCCATCCAGCGCTTCCGACCAGTCGCTCCAGGTCTTATCCGGGCGCGCTGAATTGCCGGAACGCGTCCGAAACGCCAGACGGCAATCCTGTTCTTTTGACGCTCTCCAACTCAAGCGGCCCCAGCGCGCTACCGAACCGGCGTCATGCACCGGCGATTCGAAAGAGCCGGTGGTGCCATAGCCCGCTCCCATGCGGAAAATCTTGCCCATGTTGCTGGTGGAGGCCAGCACGCTGCCGTCCGCCTCCAGCAGCCGCGTCGTCTCGCTCTCATTGGTCTGGAGCAGCAGCGCGGCCTTGCGGTCCGGCGTCATCCTGTAAATGCGCCCTTGCAGATCCGTTGCGAAGACGAGTTGCGTGCCACTCAGCAGCACGTCGTAGATGTTCTCTTCCTTCGAACTCCACAGCGTCTCGACAGTGTTGTCCGGGTTGATTTTGTACAGCGCCGATTTTTCCACGCCGCTCATATCGAGGATCGGCGAAATCTGCGTCGTCACCTGCGTCTGCGCCTGCGCGGGTTTCGGCGTCTCCTGTTTGGGTTTGATCTCGACGCCCGCTTGCGTGTCGGTAACGGTGATCGAGGTTCCGCTCGCACCCACCGTGGCCGGCGAACTGATCACACCCTGCACCGCGCCCGCGCTCGCCGCGCGGCTTGCGATCGATCCGCCGAGCGCGGCCACATAGACGCTGCCGTCTGGTCCGGACACGATCGAGCGGATCTCCGGCAGATTGGCGTCATAGAGCACGAAGGCTTTGTCCTTAGCCATCACACGATAAAGGATGCCGTTCGGCTCGGAGCCAGCCAGCAGGCGCGCCTGCGCATCGAATCCGAGGCAGGTGACATGCGTCTGTCCCGTTTCGTAATAGACTTCGCCCTTGCCCGGCGCGGTGACTCGGAAGATTTTTCCCTGCTCGCCGGTTCCGACGAACAGCGCGCCGTCGGGCGCAAAGGCGAGCGACCAGATGTAACGCGCTTGCGGCGCGAAGTACTCTTCCGCCTTTCCGTTCTCGATCCGGTAGACCTTGCCATCAGGAGATGTCGCTGCAAAGAGTACGCCCTTGGCATCCACCGCGACGGCGAAGACTTCGGGTTCCGCAGCAGTCCAGAGCAGCGAACTTCGTCCCGCGGGATCGATGCGGAAGACGCGTCCCTTGTGTCCCGTGCCCGCGTAAATTGTGCCATCCTGAGCGCGCGCCACGCTCCAGACTGCCGGTTGCTCGGAGGTGAAGAGCGTTTCCAGTTTCGGCGCGAGCATCAAGCGTCCATCGCGCGTCAGCGAGACACCGGAGAAACGCCCCTTGAGAAAATCCGCATAGGTGGTCATCTCCCAGGTCGCCGTGCTGGAGGCCCACAGCGCGGGCAGCATCAGTCCATACGCCAGCAGAATCCGTCTCATTCCTTGATTTCCACCTGTACCGTTTTCGAACCGGCCACCACCGCGCCGTCCGCGTCCAGGACGATCTCGGCAAGTTTGGCGTTGCGCAGCGCGCCGCTCGCCGTCACCGAACCCTGCGCGCGATTGAGAATCATCGAGACGCTCGCCGGCGGATTCGGCAACTCCTCGCCCTGCACTTGAAAACTCGCCTCCGGCCGCCACACGCGCACGTAGGCGGCGCTGCTCGGACGCAGTCCGTTGAGAAACGCGATCACCTGGGCTGCGGATTTCGGCGGCGCCGACAGTAGGCCGCGAAACTCCAGCATGTTCGTCGCGTTGCCGTCCGCCACCGTGAAATAGAGCGCTCCCGGCGTGGCGCCCGAAGGCACCGTGTACTGACTCTTCCGCACGATCTCGGTTCCGTTCTCGCCGGCCAGCGTCACGCTCAGCTCGACGCTCTCACCGGGCCGGACGACGCTCTTCGATACAGTTACCTGATCGATCTGCGCCTGCTTCTTGTCGTCGAAGGCTTCCACCTCAAGTCTGATATTGCGCACGTTGAGCGTATCGAAGCCGCTTTGCAAGGCATAGGACAACGGCACGGCCGCGGCGAGCGAAACCAGTGCGGGCACATTGAAGTCGCCCGCGAAAATGTTGCGGATCTCAATCGGCTGCATGCCGTCCTGCAACTCAATGCGGCCGGAAACACGGTAGCGCGAGGCGCCGAGGGAGCGCTCCGTTGCGTCGATGGTCGAGAAGATCGCCATCTGCAACAGAAACGGGGTCAGCACGCGATCGTTGACGATCTCCATGTGATAGTTCGACACGGGCGCAACGCCACGCCGCGAAACCCGCACATCGAGGGGCACCATCGCGCAGACGCGCCCTAACTCGCCGGCGACTACGGTGCTGCGGTCCTGTGTGATCGTGCCCATCCACTCACGCGTCGTCGAGATTTTGAAAGAAGAAGAGATGCTGGGCAGCAGCGTTAACACTTCCGCCCGCGCGAAGGGCATCGCCGTGTCACCCGCTGAGAGGAAGCGGTGGCCGAATGCGTAAATCTTATTGCCGTCGATGTGCGTGACCGTACCGTCGGCGCCGACCGACATGTCTCCCGTCATCAACTGCACCGTGATCATCGAGCCTGGCTTGAGCTGAGCCGGGGCGCCCGCCTTCTTTGCCGCGCCACCACCGGAGACGCCCTGCGCCGGTTCGAGGCCGAGCGCGCGCAGTTGTGGCGCGAAGTGCTCGACGGCGGTTTTTGTAAAGCCCGAGAAGGCGACTGGCGTGGCGATGTCGACCAACCGCGCCTCTCCCGCGGCAATCTCGGTCCGCTTGGCCCAATGCCGCGTGAGCTCTTCGCCGGGCAGCGCGAGAGCCTGTCGCGGCTTCGCCGCCGGACCCGCCGCGCTCTCTTTCAACATTTCTGCAATCGGCCGTATGCCCGCGATCGGTTCCTTGGAAAACGGGAACGACATGGCCACCGCGCCCACCAGTTTTCCATCCACGTATACAGGACTCCCGCTCATGCCCTGCATCACGCCCGTACGTTCGAGCGGCCCGCCGGAAAGCCGCGCGAGGATCAGCGATTGCTTAGGGCCGATGTTTTCGAGCACGCCGAGGAACTCAACCTCAAACGGCTCTACTCGATCGCCGGAAAAGACGGTGTAGCCTGTGCCGCGCAGTCCTGGCCGGATCGCACTGACAGGCAGAAACTGCGCCGTCGCACAATGCGCCAGCACGAGCAATCCGGTGATGAGGAAGCGAAGCGACAGCACCACATTTCCTATGTTACCCCTCCGTGTGCTTGACAACTTCCGTATTTCTGCTATCATCGAAATAGAGGCTTTATTAAGGATGAATCCCAAGCAGATGGATGATCGCGTTACGCGTTACGCCGACATGTTTTCGGCCATGGGGACGGAGGCGCGCTTGCGCATCATGCAGTTGTTGCTCTCGGCGCATCCGGAAGGTCTTGTGGTGAGCGAGATTCAGGGTGAACTAGGCATACCGGGTTCCACGCTCTCGCATCATCTGGACAAGCTGAAAAATGAGGGTCTGGTGCGTGTGCGGCGTGAAGGCACATATCTCTGGTACACGGCCAACACCGAGGCGCTGCAGGAGGTTCTGGGTTTCCTGTACGCCGAATGCTGTACGCGCAACAAAGCAATCCGGCCGGATGACATCGTCGCCGGCCCCAAGTGAAGGAGAAATCATGAGCGAACAGAATATTAGAGAAGTGGTGAAAGAAAAGTATGGCCAGGCGGCCTTGCGCGTCGCCAGTGGGGGCAGTTGTTGTTGCGGCGGCACGCCGGCGCGGCTCAACGCGGTCGATCCGATCACGGTCAATTTGTACTCCGCCGAACAGACCTGTGGATTGCCGCAGGAAGCCGTACTGGCGTCGTTGGGATGCGGAAATCCGACTGCACTGGCGTCACTTGATCCCGGCGAGACAGTTCTGGATCTTGGCTCTGGCGGCGGCATTGACGTGCTGCTTTCGGCCAAGCGCGTCGGACCGTCCGGAAAAGCTTATGGCCTCGACATGACGGACGAGATGCTCTCGCTGGCGCGCAAAAATCAGCGCAACTCGGGCGTGGAGAACGTCGAGTTTCTTAAGGGCGAAATCGAGAACATTCCGTTGCCGGATAACACCGTCGACGTAGTGATCTCGAACTGCGTGATCAACCTCTCGGCGGACAAGCAACGCGTCCTGTCTGAGGCGTTCCGTGTGCTCAAGCCCGGCGGGCGTTTCGCGGTTTCCGATGTCGTCGTGCGCGGTGAAGTGCCGGCCGAAGTGCGGCGCAACGTCGAATTGTGGGTGGGTTGTCTGGCGGGCGCCATGGAAGAGAATGAGTATCGCGAAAAATTGGCGCACGCCGGTTTCGGCTCGATCTCGATCGAACCCACGCGCATCTACCAGATGGAAGAGGCGCGCGGGTTTCTCGCAGGGCAAGGCATCGACGTGGACGCCATCGCCCCGCAAGTGGAAGGCAAGTTCATGAGCGCATTTATTCGCGCCGTCAAGCCGCTTTAACTACCGCTTCTTCTGGGCCGCTGGAGCGGCCAACCGGGGTACCGCGCCGGTTGGCGTGACGGCGGTCTGCTTCTCTCGCGTGTCAGCATAGGCTTTGCGTACCTCTTCGGGGAAGCCGGCCACCAGACGGTCGACTCGTGCCTGAATGTCGGCTACCACTTTCGGGTTCTCGGCCGCGACATCGTAGGCTTCCTCGGGATCGTTCTTGAGATCGTACAATTCCGGCGTGCGCAACGGAAGGTTTATCCGGCCGCCCGCTGGAGCCGGGCTATAGGCCATCGAATTGTATCGCGCAAAGTGCAGTTTCCAGCGGTCCAGACGCGCGCACTGCACGTTCCAGCCGTCGAAATAGAGCAAAGCCTCACGCGCGATGCTGGTTTTCTGGCACGTGATCAGCGACCAGATATCAATGCCATCGAGCGGTGCGGAGGGCAGGGTCGCGCCGGTCAGCTTTGCGATCGTCGGTAGGATATCGACGGTGCCAGCCACGCCCTTCGAAAGGCCGCCTTTCGGAATGCGGCCAGGGAAGCGCGCGATAAAGGGCTCGCGGACACCGCCTTCGTAGGTCTGGCCCTTGCGGCCGCGCAGGCGTCCGGGGCTGCCCTGGAACCAAGGTCCGTTGTCAGAGGAGAACATCACTAGCGTGTTGTTGTCCAGTCCGTGCTTGCGTAGCGCGGCGAACACTTCGCCGACGCTCCAGTCGAGTTCCTCCACCACATCGCCATACAAGCCCAGCGGGGACTTGCCGCGAAAGCGCGGCGACGCTGCCAGCGGGATATGCGGAAAGGTGTGCGGCATGTAAAGGAAGAACGGCGCATCCTTCGAGCGTTCGATAAAGCGCAGCGCCTGTTCCGTGTAGCGCGGCGTCAGGGTTTCGAGCGTCGCTGGTTCCTCCAGCGTCTCCGTGTTGTGCATCAGGGGCCGCGGCGACATGTCGTTGCTGTAGGGGATGCCGAAGTATTCGTCGAAGCCGCGCATGGTGGGCAGGAATTCCGGCAGGTGTCCCAAGTGCCACTTGCCGACGCACATCGTCTTGTAGCCGCGCCCCTTCAGCATTTTCGCGATCGTGGTTTCCGAAGCCGGAAGCCCCGTCTTGCTTTGTGGAAAGAGCACCTGCGGCACTCCCACGCGGGTGGGATAACGACCAGTCATCAGGGCCGCGCGCGAGGGCGAGCAGACCGGGTTGGCGGAATAGAACTGCGTAAAGCGCGTGCCCTCCGCCGCCATGCGGTCGAGATTCGGTGTGCGGATCTTGGAGCCGTAGCAGCCAAGATCGCCATAGCCGAGGTCGTCGGCATAGATCATGATGATGTTCGGAGGCCGGGACGGCGCGGCACTCAACGCGGAGCAGGCGGCGCCCCCCGCGGTTCTCAGAAAATTGCGTCGGGTTTGCATGTTGATCTCGTTTGTCAGGGTTTCAGATATTTGTTCAGCCAGGAGTGGATTTCCTGATAGTAGAAGCGGCTGTTCTCCGCCTTCAGGATCCAATGGTTTTCGTTGGGGAAGACTATCAGCCGGCTCGGCACGCGCATCCGCTGCAACGCACTCCAATTCTCCAGGCTCTGGTTGATCGGCACGCGGAAGTCGTTCTCGCTGACGGTCACCAGGATGGGCGTCTTGAAATCCTTCATGCGGCGGATCGGGTTCTGTTCGCGCCAGACCCGGCCCTGTTCCCACACCGGGCCCCCATTGGCGATTTCGCGATGATAGATCGTATCGCTGGTGCCCCATTGCGATTCGAGGTTCACCAGGCCGGCGTGGCTCACCAGACATTTGTAGCGCGTCGTGGTCGCCTCCATCCAGTTGGCCAGGTGGCCTCCGTAGCTAGCGCCCGCGGCTGCCTGGCGCGTCCCGTCGATGAAGGCGAACTGACGGATCGCTTCGTCGGCGGCTTCGTTAATTTCGTCGCCCGGACCTTGCAGTGGATCTCCTTGGATTTCTTGCGCGAATTTTTCGCCGTATCCGGTGGAACCGGTGTAGTCCGTAAGCAGCACAACGTAACCCGGCTGGGCGAGCAGATGGTAGTTCCAGCGCAGCGTAATCTGGTCCTTCCACATGCTGTGCGGACCACCATGCATCAGCACAAGGAGCGGGTATTTTTTCGATTCATCAAAATTGGGCGGCAACGACAACATGTTGTGGATCTTCTTGCCGCGTTTGCTAGTGAACCAGAAATGACGCAGCGGCTGCCAATCGATCTTCGCCGCTTCCGCGCTGGCAACCGCAGTAAGGAATTTCGGCTGGCTGGCGCCCGGGTCGAGGCGCACGATCTCGGCCGGCCGAGTGGCACTTTCCCAGGTTCCGAAAAGCATGGTTGATGCCGCGCGCGCCGGGATCGCCAGACTTCCATAGACACCATCCGTTTGCGCAACTGCCGGCTTGACAGCTCCTCCAGCGGTGGGCAGCGAGAAGATTTTCCCGAGGCCCGCGTCTTCGGCGAGCAGGAAGATGATCTTGCTGTCGGGAGAGAAGGCAAAGCTGTCGACGGAGCGGTCAAAATTTGGCGTCAGTAATGCGGGCGCGGCGGGCGTGGGCCATGCAAGCGACGCGATGCGGCTCACGTAATAAACCTTGCTGCCTACTTCTTCATGGAGCGCGCAGAGCGCCTTGCCGTCGGGGCGGAAGGCGGGTTTGGCGTAGCTCCCGGGTCCGCTGGTGAGTTGTTTCGGTTCCCCACCGCCGGCCGGGATCTGGAACAGTTGATACGTGACGTTGGAGTAGGCCGCGGCGTCTTTGTTGCGTGTGGCCGCGAAAACTATGGATTGCCCGTCCGGCGCCCAAGTTGCAGCCAGATCCTGACCGCTGTTTGTGCTGGCGCCTGCAAAGCCGGGCGAGGCGGCCAGTTGTGTTCCGGCGAGCAGATCCTTTGGTTTGGCGTGCGGTTCGATCGCCTGCACGAACAGGTGCGCTTGCGTATCATCGAGCCATCTGTCCCAATAGCGGATCGGGAAACCGTCATAGACGCGGGCATTGTATTTTTGCCCTTTGCGCGCGGCCGCGATTTTCTTATTGGCTTCATCGTCGGAGGCGCCCGGGAAGACCATGCTGGTGAACAGCATGGCTTTGCCGTCGGGGCTCCAGTGCGGATTCGATACACCTGTCGAGAGATTCGTCAGCCGGACCGCCTCGCCTCCGCCCACGATGTCGAGCACATAGATCTGACTCGCCTCGTCGCCCTCGCGTTTGGCGGAGAAGGCGATGCGTTTGCTGTCGGGACTCCAGACCACGTCGGACTCCCCGGCTTTGCTGTACGTCAGCCGATGCGGTTTCGCACTTCCATCAGCGGGCACGATCCACAGATCCTGGCGTTTTTCTTTTTCGTCGTAATCAGGCTCGAGCAGCGCGAAGACCACATGGCGCCCATCGGGGCTTGGAGTAGGATTGCTCAACCGCTGCATGAGCCACATCGACTCGTGCGTGATGGGTGTTCGCTGCGCCAGTAGCGCGCCGGTGGAGAGGGAAAGAAAAAGGGCGGTGCGGATTGCGGACATATCGCGACTATAACATTAGTCCCATTTAAGGGTGAATGTCGCGAGGCAGCGCGCCCTACGGCAGCCTGGACAACTCGCGTTGCATGTTGTCGAGAGATTGCTGCATGCTCCGGTCGTCGGGCCAGGCGGTAGCGGCGCACTCCCGCGCAAGCGATTGCTCATTAACGATTTCGCCGAGCACCTGGATCAACTCCGGATCGCGCCAGCCCTGCCGGGCTTCTTCTTCGAGGACGGTGAACGCCTCGCGGTGCGAGTAAGCACGCTTGTACGGACGCGCCGTGGTGAGCGCGTCATAGATGTCGGCCATCTGCAGAATCCGCGCCAGCAGTGGAATCCGCTCGCCGCTCAAGCCGTCCGGATACCCGCTGCCATCCCAGCGTTCATGGTGGTTGCGGATGATCGGAAGCACTTGCGTGAGAGTTCGCATCGGTTTGCAGATGCCTTCACCATGTACGGTGTGCGTCCGCATGATCTCCCACTCTTCCGGGCTAAGCGGACCTTTCTTGAAGAGTATGGCGTCCGGGATGCTGATCTTTCCGATATCGTGCATATAGCCGCCGCGGTGCAGAGCCACCAATCCTTGCCTGGGGAGCCCCAAGGCAGTGCCAATGGCGACGCTGTACGTGGCCAGTCGCTGGCAGTGCCCGCCGGTATAGCGGTCGCGCTGCTCGACGGTCTGAGCCAGCGCGAAGAGAATCGACTCCGCCTCTTCCAGCGTGTCGATCGCCGCCTTGTTGCGCAGCATCGCCCGGATGCGCGTGCGCACCACCGAGGGATGCAGCGGTTTGATCAAAAACTCGTCCGCGCCAGAGTTGATTCCGTTGATTTCGTTCTCCACGCCGAGCACGCTGGTCAGCATGATAATCGGAATCAATTGTGTTTTCCGGTTCTGCTTGAGCCGCCAGCACAGATCAGGTCCGCTCAGTTCCGGCAGCAGCAGATCGACGATAACCAGATCCACATTTTCGCGCTCGAGTATCGCGAGAGCTTCCGAGCCCCGTCTGCTTTCGAGCAAACGGTAGGGAGCGGATTTGAGGATGCCTCGCAAGAAGCGCCGGTTGATATCGGCGCCATCCGCAATCAGGATTGTGAATTCCTGTGTTGCGTCTTCGAGCGGAGCAGGGATGACGGGGGCAGTTCGCGTTGAAGTGGCCGTCGCCACGTCGATTTGCGGGCGTATTGTATTTGCGGCAGACATACGCATTCGGAGACACTACTTGTCCCCGTGTCTCTCTATCGGCCAATTACGGGGAAACGTTTAGTCACTCTTGTAAGGGATTTTTGGCGGGACTAAGGCGTTCCATGATCCCGGTCACGTAATCAACGGTTTCCGTGAACGGCGGCAGCCCGCCGTAGCGGTCCACCTGCCCGGGACCGGCGTTGTAGGCGCCAAGCGCGAGCGGAACACTGTCGCCGTATCGCTCGAGCAATTGCTTCAGCAGGCGCGAGCCTGCCTCGACATTTTCCTTAGCATCGAATGGATCGCGAACTCCCAGTTGGCGCGCCGTTGCGGGCATCAGTTGCATCAACCCCATGGCGCCTTTGGGCGATACGGCGCACGGCCGGAACGACGACTCCTGCCCGATCACGGCTCGCAGCAGATCCGGCGTTAGCCCCTTGCGCGCCGCCGTCTCGCGGATCAGGCGCGCCGCGTGCTCCTTCGGCAACGGATCGCAAGCCGCGAGCGCAAGGAGCGGCTCCGCCGCGACACGCAGCGTACCCGCAGTCTTCATCTGCGCACGCACGGACGCGAGTTGCAGCGCAATGGAACCAACCGAAGCAGCGTGCGCCGCCGCGCGCTGTTTCGCGATGGCGGCCTGTTGCAGCGACACCCCGTCGACGGCTCGCGACTCCACGGCTAGCAGAGCAAAGATCACGACGAGTCGGCCCACACCAGATGTATCGGCAGTTCAACTCGAACCTTTAACCCAATCTGTAATATGCTTGCTTCTGGTCCAGAGTTCGAGTCCAGGGAGGATTCCATGCGAGCAGCGTTTTATGAAGGCGCCGGTCGGATCCGCGTTGGCGCTTGCGTGCCGGCGGCGCCGCGCGAGGGCGAGGTGCAGATCCAGGTTTCCCATTGCGGAATTTGCGGAACGGATCTGCACATCTTCCACGGCAAAATGGATCATCGTGTGACATTGCCCCAAGTGATCGGCCACGAGATGTCGGGCGTGATTGAAGCGCTCGGCGCCGGCGTGGAAGGCTGGACGATCGGCGACCGCGTGACCGTCAGACCGCTCGATTTCTGCGGCGCGTGTCCCGCGTGCCTGGCCGGCCACAGTCACATTTGCCAGAAGCTGAAATTCATCGGCATCGACACGCCGGGTGCGATGCAGGGATTGTGGACCGTGCCGGCGCACACGTTGCATCGCCTTCCGGAACATCTCTCGTTCGCCCTCGGAGCGCTGATCGAACCGCTCGCCGTGGCCTGCCACGATGTACGCTTGGGCGAAGTTCAGACTGGCGAGTATGTTGTCGTCCAGGGTGGCGGTCCGATTGGCGCGCTGGTCGCGCTGGTAGCCAAGCAGACGGGAGCGCGAGTACTGCTCTCGGAAGTCAACCCGTTCCGTCTGAAGCTGGCCGGTGAATTCGGACTCGAGACAATAAACCCGCGCGAAACCGATCTCGTGGAGTTCGTCGCCGCGCACACCGGCGGCGCGGGCGCCGACGTAGTCTTTGAGGTTTCGGGCACGGCCGTTGGCGCTGAGATAATGACGAAACTGCCGCGCACGCGCGGGCGCATCGTGGTAGTCGCGATCTATTCTGAGGCGCCCAAGGTGGATCTGTTCAAGTTCTTCTGGCGTGAGTTAAAAATGATCGGCGCGCGTGTGTACGAAGCGCAGGATTTCGAGCGGGCGATCGCCCTCGCGGCGTCCGGGCAGCTTCCGCTGGAACGCCTGATTACCACGGTCCTTCCGCTCGAAGGACTCGAAACCGGTTTTCGCCAGATGGAGAGCGGCGGCGAAGCCATGAAGATTTTGATACAGTGCTCGAACGAGTAAGGAGATTGTAACCGTGAGCGTTCTGGACCTATTTCGATTAGACGGCAAGACCGCGCTAGTGACCGGCTGCAAGCGCGGAATAGGGAAAGCGATGGCCGTGGCGCTCGCCGAAGCCGGCGCGGACATCATCGGCGTCAGCAAGACGCTCGAGAAGCACGGCAGCGAAGTGGAGCGCGAAATCGTAACGCTCGGCCGCCGCTTCCAGGCTTTCTCCTGCGATTTCTCGGACCGGCTCGCGGTCTATGAGTTCCTCAAGAAAGTACACACCGAGTGTGCCGCCGTCGACATCCTGGTGAACAACGCGGGCACCATCCTGCGCGCTCCCGCCGCGGAGCATCCAGACGATTACTGGGACGAGATCATCGAAACGAACCTGAACACGCAGTTCATTCTGAGTCGCGAACTCGGCAAGCAGATGCTGGCACGCGGTACGGGCAAGATCATCTTCACGGCCTCACTGCTGACGTTTCAGGGCGGCGTCTTCGTGCCGGGATACGCCGCAAGTAAAGGCGCCATCGGGCAACTCACCAAGGCGCTGGCGAATGAGTGGGCCGGCAAGGGCGTGCAGGTCAACGCGATCGCGCCCGGCTACATCAGCACAGATAACACGACGGCGTTGCGTGCTGATTCAGCGCGCAATACGGCCATTCTGTCGCGTATTCCGGCCGGCCGTTGGGGCGATCCGGGCGACTTTATGGGGACCGTGGTCTATCTCGCTTCGCGAGCTTCCGACTACGTCAATGGCTCCATCGTAACGGTGGACGGCGGGTGGATGGGCCGTTAACGGAAACTGGATGGGCATCGGGTGGAGTGACCGGGATTTCGCCCGGCCACCCTCCCACACCACCGGACGTGCGGTTTTCCGCATCCGGCGGTTGAACCAAAGGCGATCTAACGAGCCTCAAGATCGGTTGGAAACAAGAAGCCGTATCTCCGCAGTTTCGCGTGGCTGATGGCGGTGTTGATTACAGGATGCACCGCCATCGCCCATGCTCCGCGACTGCTGCCGACCACGCCTAAGTGCCGGTCCCGCGTGATGCCAAGCTGCCGTAACTTTCGCAGTCGTCCCCGCGTGTCGTGCCATCGCAACCAGAAACACTTCCGAATGTGCCGTCGAACCCAGCTTTCCAGGTCGCGAATCCGGGTCCGTGCTTCGACCAGCCGGAAGTACCCCCACCAGCCACGCACGTAGCGGTTCCAATCGTCACGCAGTTGTTTACTGCTGCGACTTCGCCGCGCATCCCAGAGTTCGCGAACCCGGTCCTTGAATCGTTCGACACTCTCCGGTGCTATTCCGATCCGCTTCTTGCAGTCCAGTCGAAAGCCCAGGAACTTACGTTCCCAAACCCTCCCCGTTCCGCTCTTGGCGGCATTCACCTTCAACCGCAGATGCTTCTCGATCCAGCCCTGTATCGAAGCCAGCGTTCGCTCCGCCGCCGCTTGACTGCCTACGTAGATATTGCAGTCATCGGCATAGCGGCAGAAGCTGTGCTGCCTCCGCTCCAGTTCCTTATCGAGCGCGTCCAGGTAGATGTTGGCCAGCAATGGAGACAGCGGTCCGCCTTGCGGCGTTCCCTCCACGCTTTTCGTCACCACCCCGTTCACCATGCTTCCCCGCCGCAGGTATTTCCCAATCAGTTGCAACACCCGTTTGTCCCGGATCACTTCCGCGATCCGGCCTATCAGGATGTCGTGATTGACGTGGTCGAAGAACTTGGCGATGTCTAGATCCACCACCCAGTCCTTCCCTCCCTGCGCATATTGCTGTGCGGCTCGCACGGCGTCCTGTGCGCTGCGCCCCGGCCGGAATCCGTAACTGTGCCCGCTGAATTGCGGATCGAAGACCGGTGTCAGCACTTGCAATAACAACTGCTGTATGAACCGGTCCTGTACCGTCGGGATGCCCAGTGTCCGCGTGCCCCCGCTTGGCTTCGGTATCTCTACACGCCTCACGGGACTTGGAACGTAGGTCCCCTTCAGAAGTTTGTCTTTGAGGATCCACCAGTTCGCCTGAAGATGCGATTCCAGTTGCGCCGTCGTCATCCGATCGATACCCGCCGCTCCCCGGTTGCGTTTCACCGCCGCCAGCGCTTGCGCGTAGTTCTCGTCCCGTACGGCTGTTTCCATTAACGTCTCGTACATTGCTCTCCGTCGAGAGGTTCGCAGAGCTCCGGCATCGTCTCCTCGCGTTCAGACTTCCGCGGCTGCACCGCCTGATCCGAAAGCACTCCCGGGCTCTCGCCACCGTAGTTGTGACGTCCCGCGATTCGAGTTCGCTTATTGCGCCGGCCTCCAGTTCCTCCTCTAGCTCCAATGCATTGGTCCTTCGGCCCTTCGCTCCACCGTCATTACAACGGCTTCTTCGCTACTACGGCCTCTGCTGACTTCTCCTCCACTCTCATGCAAGAGATCTCCCCAGGTAAGGTGCAGAATCTGTCCCCTCGTGCCGACTGGCTGTACCTGATGCGTCTTGATGATCTTTGGGCTTCGCTGTTTGGCGCCAGCTTGCCGCCCGCACCCGGCCTCACTGCCAGTTCGTGTCCCTACGGTCGAGAGTTTGCTACGCGCTTCTTTCGGCTTCGCCTCGCGGCTACGCCTTGCGTTTCGCTACGGTTGCCTTCATCGGCTCCGATTGGCTCCTTTCATCCAATTAGATTCTGCCCATGCTGGGCACACGCCTCCGGTCGCTATCGCTTCCGGCACTGTTGAGCGAATCCCGCGGAATTCAACATATCACGCCATCACCGGCACAACACCCAACGGTGCCGGAAGCGATAGCGACCGGAGGCGGAAATATCACAAGTCCTCGGGGAGCCCGCCGAGCTTGGCGTTAGCGCGCCGGGGCCTGGATCGGGTAGCCGCGGATCAGATTGAAGGTGCGCTTCCAGCGCGTCTTCGTGAAGAAATTCTGAGCCAGGTCGAGAATGTGGTCCAGGCCGATCGTGGGACTCGCCAGGCGCTCTGTCGGCGCATCGTAGGACCAGTAAATAATCAGCGGCTTGCCGATGATGTTTTCGCGCGGCACAAAGCCCCAATAGCGGCTGTCGAGAGACGAGTCGCGATTGTCGCCCATCGCGAAGTAGCTGTGATCGGGCACGACCACTTCGCCATTCACGACGTGGCTAGCAAGCATGTCGACGCCCGAATCCGAGAGGCGCGTGTTTGGTTCGCCGGGGAAATTGTCACGGTAGGAATCGATGTACTCGGTCTTGTGAATCTTGTAGGGCTCGTCGAGCTTCTTGCCGTTGACGAACACATTCTTGTTCTCGAGGCGGATGCGGTCGCCGGGAACGCCGATGACGCGCTTGACGAAGGTCTGGCGGATATCGACGGGATAGCGGAACACGATAATGTCGCCGCGTTTCACGTCGGAGTACGGCAGCAGGTACTTGCTCACCGCGCCTGCGGGTGCATAGGCCAACTTGTCCACCAGCAGGTGGTCGCCGATCAGCAGGTTGTCTTCCATCGAGCCCGTCGGAATCACGAAAGCCTGCACGAGGGTCGTCGTGCCGAACAACAGCAGCAGAATGGTCACAGTCCATTCTGCGATCGTGCCGCGAGGTGGTTCCTTCTGCTTCTTTACGGCGTCCTGCCCCGGCCCTACTGAAATTTGCGAATTCGTTATCTCTGCCATCGATTGCCTCAATTCTATCCGGAAACGGAGAATCTTCGCAGCCGGAAGACCTCCGAGAGAGCGACTACGACGTTCACTACTCCCAACCCGCTGATCGCGCCGCGCACGTACGGGCTCACCCAGAATCTGCGCCACTCCGGAATCAGTGTGGCGAAGTAGTTGTTAGACCATGGCTCCATCCAGGGGAAGATGATCAGGAACAGACCGACCTCGAAGCCGATCGCCGCCACCAGCAGTGCGAACACTTTGTGATACCACTGGTAACGCGGCTGCGGAGTTTCGAGGCTCGCTCCTTCGTGCTCTAAGTCCATAGGCCCGATTCCAGGCTGCCAGAAGAGGTCAATTGCCGGGCCAGAGCGGCGCTTCGCACCGGTTCGTATGAAAAGCGATGCAGTGTGGTCGGGCCAAAGCGCGCCAGTGCGTCGCGGTGCGCGGCTGTGGCATAACCCTTGTGTTGTTTGAGTCCAAACTGTGGGAAAACATCATGCCAGCGGGCGATGCAGCGGTCACGCCCGGTCTTGGCGAGGATAGATGCCGCCGCGATACAGTGCGATTGCGCGTCGCCGTGAATGATCGCCTTTTGCGGAATGGGCACATCAATAGGGACGGCATCGACAAGCAAAAAGTTCGCCTGCGGCCGCAGTTGGAGCACGGCACGCTTCATGGCCAGCCGCGAAGCCTGATAGATGTTGATACGGTCGATCTCATAGGGATCGGCCGCGGCAACAGCCCAAGCCAGAGCCCGCTCGCGGATCGCCACGGCCAACTCCTCTCGCCGTGCCGGCGTAAGTAGTTTGCTATCGTTGAGTCCACGCACTGGACAGTCCGGACTGAGAATCACGGCAGCGGCAAAGACCGGTCCGAATAAACAGCCACGTCCAGCTTCGTCCACACCAGCCACCAATTCGTAGCCAGCCTCGCGAGCCTCCTGTTCGAGAGACCCGAGACAACGGAACTCGGCGGGCTTCCGGCCAGACACGAGTTTACGTGCGTTCTTTCAGCCGTGCGGCTTTGCCCTTGAGCTCGCGCAGATAGTACAGCTTGGCGCGGCGGACCTTGCCGGTGCGGACTACGTCAATATGATCGATGACCGGCCCGTGGATCGGGAAGATCCTCTCGACGCCCTGGCCGAAGCTGACCTTGCGCACGGTGATGGTTTCGCCCATGCCGCTGTTGTTGCGGGCGATGACGGTGCCTTCGAACGCCTGCAGGCGCTCTTTGTCACCTTCCTTGATCTTGACGTGCACGCGGATGGTGTCTCCCGAACGAAACTCCGGGACGTCCTGCCGCATATTCTTGTTAATTACTTTCGTGAGCAACGCGTTGTTCATCCGACTGTCCTTCGTGCCGGCCTCGTAACTGCCTTCGCCGGCCGGCGATTTTCAATTCTTGTTCTTCAAAAGGTCCGGCCGCTGGCGCGCCGTTTTTTCGAGCGCCGCCCGCATCCGCCACTTGCGAATCTCGTCATGGTGGCCGCTCAGCAGCGTCTCCGGCGCCTTCCAGCCCCGGAACTCCGCTGGCCGCGTATATTGCGGGCAATCGAGCAGCGACTCATCGCTGAACGACTCCCGCACGCTGGACGCCTCGTTGCCAAGTACGCCCGGCAGCAGCCGCGCCACCGCATCGATCACCACGGCCGCGGCCAACTCTCCGCCGCTCAGCACGTAGTCGCCGATGGAAATCTCTTCGTCGGCCAGGTGTTCGGCAACCCGCTCGTCCACACCCTCATAACGGCCGCAAATCAACAACAATTCCTGCTGCCCGCTGTAGCGCCGGGCGGCGGACTGGTCAAACAACCGTCCCTGCGCCGACGTCAGCACCACTTTCCGGTCCGCCGTGCGTTCCGGCCAGATCGACTCTACCGCCAGAAACAGCGGCTCCGGCTTCAGCAGCATTCCTTCGCCGCCGCCAAAGGGCCGGTCGTCGACAGTCTTATGCCGGTCAAACGTCCAGTCCCGGAGATTGTGAATCCGAATCTCCAGGAGGCCCGCCTTCGCAGCCTGACCCACCACTCCATGCTCGAACGGTCCCTGAAAAAATTCGGGAAAGATCGTCAGAACATGAAAAATCATCGGCGGTTCAATTCTCTCAGCCCATCGGGCAGTTCCGCCTCAATGCGCTTTTCCACCACGTCGATGGCCACACAAATCGATTTCGCCATCGGAAGCAAAATCTCGCCATCTTCGGTCGCAATCGCCAACAACGGCGGTCCGCCGAAATCATTCACCGCAGTCACCGTTCCTACTTCCGCTCCAGTTGCCTTTTCGAACACCCGGCAGCCGATCAGGTCCGAATGATAATACTCGCCCGCGGCGAGAACCGGACGATCGGCCATCGGCACGCAAATTTCAGCGCCGCGCAACTTCTCAGCCTCGGTCCTGGAATCGATGCCGCTAAACTTGAACACCAACTGGCCGCGGTGCTCCCAAACTTCTTCAACCTCGATCGGATCCCGGGGCGGCGAACCACTCTCCCGGAACAGATAGACGGTCTGCAATTCCGCGAACCGTTCTGGCCGGCTGCTCAGCGCTGCCGCTACCACTTCCCCGTGAATTCCACGTGGACGCAACACACGCGCCACCGCCAGCCACTGCTGCAAAGGGGAAAGCTCAGGCATCGATCCGGCCGCCTACTCCAGAATCTCAAGAGTAAAGCGCCGGTTCAGTTTCATTCCAGCCGCGCCCAGCAAAGTGCGCATGGAACGAGCGGTCCGGCCCTGCTTCCCGATCACTTTGCCCAGATCACTGGGCGCCACGCGCAGTTCGAGAACAGTCACCTGCTCACCCTGCACCTCGCGCACAACAACCTCATCCGGGATGTCCACGAGAGCCTTCGCAATCTCTTCAACAAGTTCTCTCATCCCTGCCATTTCGCTACCCTTCGCTCTCTTCCACCTACGATGATAACATCCCGAGGCTGGAAGACAGCCCCATCCGTGTTAGACCGCGGGTTCTACGGGCGCGGGCTGCGGATACGTCTTCAGCAGCCGGAGCACGGTGTCGGACACCTTGGCGCCCTGTTTCGTCCAATGCGCGATGCGGTCGTACTTCAGGTTGACCTCCTTCTCGCTCTTGACGGGGTTGTAAAAGCCAACCACTTCCACGGCGCGACTATCGCGCGCGCGATCCTTCTCAATTACCACCACCCGGTAGGTGGGCTTTTTCTTGGCGCCGAAGCGCGCCAGACGAATCATCAACATAAACTGGTCACTCCTGAGAATCTCGCTTACTCTACCCTTTATCCCATAAACGGCAGCTTGAATTTGCCCATCTTCTTGCCTAACATGCCGCTGGAAAAACTCTTCATCATTTTGCGCGCCTGGGCATACTGCTTCAGCAGTTGGTTGACTTCCTGAACGCTGGTGCCACTGCCCTTGGCGATCCGCCGCCGCCGCGTACCATTAATTATCAGATGGTTGGAGCGCTCTTTGGCCGTCATCGAGTCGATGATCGCCACCACGCGCGTGATCTCTTTCGGATCCACCTTGACGTTCTGCAATTCCTTCATCATGCCGACTTTCGGCATCATGCCAAGCAGCGATTCGAGCGGGCCCAATTTGCTGATCTGACGCAACTGGTTGCGGAAGTCGGCGAGCGTAAACTCGTCGTCGATCAGTTTGCGCTGCAGCTCTTCGGCCTGCTTGTGATCGATCGTCTCCTCCACCTTTTCGATGAAGGAGAGTACATCGCCCATCCCGAGAATCCGTGAAGCCACACGATCCGGATGGAAGGGCTCCATTGCGTCGAACTTTTCGCCCACGCCGACGAATTTGAGCGGCTGGCCCGTTACGCTGCGGATGGAAAGCGCCGCGCCGCCGCGTGCATCGCCATCCATTTTCGTCAAGACGACGCCGGTAATACCCAGGCGCTTGTGAAACTCGTCGGCCGATTTCACGGCATCCTGACCGGTCATGGCGTCGGCCACGAAGAGGATCTCCGTGGGCGCGAGTTGCTCTTTCATGCGCTGCAGTTCCGACATCAGATCGTCGTCGATATGCAGGCGCCCGGCCGTGTCGACCAGCACCACATCGCGCCCCGTCTGCACAGCCTCGCGGCGCGCCGAGCGCGACAGTTCGAGCGGCTGGCCGGCCTCTTCGGCCGTACCTTCATAGATGGGGAGTTTGACTTCGCGGGCGATCACGCTCAACTGCTGGCGCGCCGCCGGGCGGTACACGTCGACGCTGACCATCAGCGGCGAATGGCCGTTCTTCGAAAGATAGCGGGCGATCTTCCCTGTGCTCGTCGTCTTGCCCGAGCCCTGCAAGCCTACGATCATGATGACGGTCGGGGGCTCGTTGGAAAAGCGCAGCTTCGACTGATGAGTTCCGAGGACTTTGATCAACTCGTCGCGGACGATCTTGATCACCTGCTGTGTCGGCGACAGCGACGAGAGAACCTCTTCTCCCAGCGCCTTTTCCTTCACGTTTTCAATGAGTTGCTTGACAACGCGAAAATGCACGTCGGCCTCGAGCAGCGC
Organism: Bryobacteraceae bacterium; assembly: GCA_963668605.1. Lineage (GTDB taxonomy): Bacteria > Acidobacteriota > Terriglobia > Bryobacterales > Bryobacteraceae. The sequence continues at coordinate 5,276,864 of OY764903.1, read as the reverse complement.
CACGCGGATCTCGCGCAAGGCCGCTTCCATATTCTCGGCCGTCAGTTTACCTTCGCCGCGCAGATTCTTGAAAACGCGCTGCAGCTTTTCCGAAAGGTTGTCAAACATTGAATTCGGAGGCCGGACAACTTCAGTGGAGGAGTCCCGACACACTGCTACCTTTGGTGCAGTTTCTCCATTATAGCGCGTCAGGCGGGCTGTGAAAACTTCGTCCGCTTTAGAATCGCGCCGAGCGTCTTCAACGCCTTGTCGACTTCCTTCTCTGTGATGATGTACGGCGGCAGGAAGCGCAGTACGGTATCGTGTGTGCAATTGATCAGCATTCCCGCGCCCATCGCATCGAGTACGATCTGCTTCCCGGGGATGTCCAGTTCCATGCCCAGCATCAGTCCGTGTCCGCGCACTTCCTTGATGAAGCCGAACTTCCGCTTCATTTCTTCGAGGCCGTTGCGGAAATGACCGCCCACGCTGCGGATGGAGGGCAGCAACTCATCGAGGATCTCAAAAAATTCGATCGCCACGCGGCAGGCCATTGCATTGCCGCCGAACGTCGAGCCGTGCATGCCGGCGCCGATCGAAGCAGCCGCCCGCTCGTTGGCCGTCAGCACGCCGAGCGGCAGACCGCACGCCAGCGGTTTGGCGGCAACCATCACATCGGGCAGAACCACTGGATCCACCAACTGGTAGGAATAATAGACGCCGGGGCGCCCCACGCCGCACTGGATCTCGTCAAATACGAGCAGCGCGTTGTGGCGGTCGGCCAGTTCCCGCGCTTTGCGCAGGTATTCCGCCGACATTGGGAAGATGCCGCCTTCGCCCTGAATGCCTTCGAGCACGATGCCCGCGGTTTTGTCCGAGACGGCCTGCTCCAGTGCCGCGCAGTCGTTGGCTGGAACGAAGCGGACGCCAGGGATCAGTGGTTCAAAATCCTTGCGGTATTTCGGCTGGCCGGTCAGTGAGAGAGCGCCAAGCGTGCGCCCGTGAAAGGAGTTCTCAAGCGACACGACTTCGTACTTTTCCGGGTTGATCTTCGTGCCGTGCGCCTTCACCATCTTCAGCGCGCCTTCCATAGCCTCCGTTCCGGAGTTGGAAAAGAAGCTGCGCTGCAAACCGCTGGTTTCCGCGATCTTCTTGGCCAAGGGTCCCTGGTATTGGTGGTAATAGAGGTTGGACGAATGGATCAACCGTCCGGCCTGCTCCTTTATCACCTTCACAATACGCGGATGCGCGTGGCCCAACGCGTTGACGCCAATGCCGGAAATCAGATCCAGGTACTTCCTGCCGTTAACATCGTACAGCCAGCAGCCCTTGCCGCGATCCAGTACGACGGGATAGCGTGCGTAATTCTGTAACAGATAGACGCTTTCGAGGTCTCGGACAGAGCTTTCGAGCGAGTCCGTTGGCGCGAGGGGTGTTGTGCTCATTTATTGATTCTACCTGATACACCGGGTGGTCCCGGGTCTCGCAAAGATCAACGACAGCGCACTCGTTTCACCGGCCATCGCGATCACGAGGGTTGCCGCGAAGCTCAACTTCCGCAAGCTTCACGACCTGGAGAGCGCCTTCGACGGAGGCGTCCTCGAAATCAAGATCGAGGGCGGCGCTTTCCAGGATATCCTCGCGGCGGGTGAAAGCTTCGTCAGCGGCGGGTACAATGCGACGATCGATAATAGTAGATTCTCGAACCCGACCGGCGAGCCCTCCGGGCTAACAGTGAAGGCGTTCTCCGCATAACCAGGTGAATCTGCTTCAAGACGAAGTGCCGCCCGGGCAGGTCCCCGAACCGGCGACCTTTGCGATGGTAGCCGACTGTCTTCTGGCAGCCGGACTCTTCGCCCGGCGCAAACGCGCCGGGAGCCGCCCGATGAGGAAACTTCCCCGACACGCGAGGTTCCAGCGACTACAGAGGCGTCCAAACAGCGCCAGCACCGAGCCCGCCACGGCTGGTAAAACTGCGCTGTTTTCCGCTTTTCAGCAACGAAAGTAAGCGTTTTGTATTCTGTCTAAGTCCTTATAGGTCAGACGTTTGTCAATTCTTTCACAAATCTGCACAGGGCTATTGTCGCATCCCGTGAAAGCCTGTATACAGTAAGGAGTGAGGGTTTCCGGGAGGCAAAATCCCGAAGCCTTCGGAGGACTGACGACTACATGAAAAAGAGCTTCCAAGCGTTCCTTGGCTGTGCTTTTCTCCTATTGACAAGCGCGAGCGCATTTGGCGTTACGCTTTTCACGTTCACCACCACACCACCGGGCCGGATAGTCACTCCTGGCGAGACCAACAGCTTTAGCTACACATTGACCAACCTCGACCCAACGCGCTATCTGATGGTCGATACGGTGGACCAACTCCTCGATGTCGCGGGCCAACTGACTTGGGACCAGACGCCGTTCCTTCTGCCCATCGTGGCTCCGAGCGGCTCCGACACCGGGATCTTCACGAATTTCACGATCAATCCCGCGATTCCTGCCGGCTCCGGCCCGTTCACTGGCAATTTCGTAGCGCATCTCCAATGGTTCAACGGAGATCCGCTCAATGGCGGTTCGCCTGTGGGATCGATCGAAGACGGCTCCTCCGCGTACAGCATTACACTGTTCACGGAACAGCCTAGCGGCCCGGAGCCCGGTCCGGCGCCGATTCCGGAGCCATCGACATTTGCGTTGGTGTGCGTCGGTTGCCTGGCAGGCATCTTCCTAGCCCGGCGCAATCGCGCCTGATCCAGGGACACGCCGCCGGTCAGTCCTGAGCCAGCAGCCGGGCGATCTCTGCGCGGACTTTCGCCGTGAGCGCTACGCGATCTGCCAGTTTCATACCCGCCGTACCAATGGGAGCGCCGAGGCGCACGCGCACGCGGCCGCCCCGGATCGTGATCGAGCCCATCGTGAGAACTCCGCGCGTACCCGAGACCGCCATCGGTACGATGGGCGCCGCGGCTTTGATCGCAATGTAGGCCGCGCCTTCCTTGAAATCCTGCAAGAGGCCGTTGTCGGAGCGCCCGCCCTCCGGAAACACCAGGATGGAGATACAGCGTTCCTGGATCAGACGAGCCGCCAGCGCCATCACTTTGACCGCGGCACGCGGATCGTCGCGCTCGACCGGGATGTGTCCCGCGCGATTCAAGTGTCCGCCGATGAACGGCACATTGAACAGACTGCGCTTAGCCAGAAACCGGAACTCCGCCGGGATGTTCGCGATCGCTACCGGCGTATCCATCAGGCTGAGATGATTCGAGGCAAAGACGTAGCCGGTGTTAGGGTCCAGGCCATCGAGCCCCTCCAATTCCACCTTGACACCGCTCACGAAGAGCAGTGCGCGGGACCAGAGACGCGCAATCCGATGCGAGGCGCGTCCTGAACCGTCGAGGGCGGACGCGGCCAAAGATACAGTTCCCATGAGCGCGGTAAGTAACAGGATAATCGGGTCCGTAACTAAAACGGCCCGTAGGAGCGCGAGTGACATGGCAAGCTATTATTTTACGAGGTACGCGCGCGCTTCGCCCGCGAGAAACAGCGAACCGGCGATAACCACCAAATCCGCGCCTTCCAACAGCGGCAGCGCATCGCGGAAGCGCGGCGCGATGCGTAGGCGCGGATGCGAGGCGAGTTCGGCGAGCGCCTCCGGCCGCACAGCGCGTGGCTGATCGGGGGCCGTCAGGATGATTTCGGCGGCGAGCGGAAACAGGATGCCGGCGCTCTCTTCGATGGCCTTGTCGCGCATCGCTCCATAGAGTAGTGTGATTTTACGGTCCGCATAGAAGCGCTGCAGGTGTACCGCCAGGGCGCGTGTCCCGGCCGGATTGTGCGCGCCGTCGATCAGAATATCGGGGCGCCCGTTGAAGAGTTCGAGCCGTGCGGGCCAAACGGTCGCCGCGATGCCTCGTTCGATGGCACGGGCTTCGACACCCAGCGTGTGCAGCGCCGCTACCGCCGTGATCGCGTTATCCACCTGATGCTCGCCGGCCAGCGGGCAGCGAATCTCGTATCCGTGCGTGTGAAAGCGGCTTCCGCGCGCGTCGATTTCAAGATCCAGCGCGGGCCATTCGGCGGTGTGCACCACGGGGATGCCTAGTTCGACCGCGCGGCGGGTCAACTCCGCCTCCGCTTCCGCGCGCTGCCGGGCGAACACAGCCGGAACGCCGGGCTTGAGGATGCCGGCCTTCTCGCTTGCGATCGCTTCAATGCTCTTGCCGAGATAGGCCTCGTGGTCGAAATCGACGGGTGTGATCACGGCAATTTGCGGCGTGACGACGTTGGTCGCATCCAGTCTGCCGCCGAGCCCGACTTCGAGCGCAACCCACTCCACGCCAGCGTCGCGGAACAGCAGGAACGCCATCGCAGTCACCATTTCAAAGTAGGTCGGGTGCGTTTCCAGCAGACCGTCGCGCAGCAGCCGCTCGGCGGCGCGGTGCACGACGTCAAAGGCCGTCGAGAAGACCTCGGCCGTAACGGGTACTCCATCGATGCGGATGCGTTCCACGGGCTCGCTGAGATGCGGCGAAGTGAACAGGCCGGTGCGCACACCGGAGGCGCGCAACGCGGCTGCGACCATTGCGCAGGTTGAGCCCTTGCCATTGGTTCCGGCGACGTGGACAAAACGCAGGCGCTCGTGGGGATTGTCGAGCGCCCGCAGCAGAATGCGGATGCCCTCCAGGCCAAACTTCACGGCCTTTGTCTCGTTGCCGAGCGAGTAGAGGAACTTCACGGAATCCGGGTAAGTCATTGTCGTCTGGCGCGCGCGATGCTATAGTTGAATCTGCCCCGACGCGAAGGGGACCAGAAAGTCACAAATCCAGGGTCAATTCCGATTGACACGACGAAAGGGCGCATTTCGATGCGCCCTTTCTCTTTGTGCCTAACCGATGAATTTCGCTGCATCCGGATTGCCCGGCCCAAAATGCTTCAGCATCACGAGATTCTGGGTGCTGCGATTGGTGACCATCACGCCCCCTTGCGCCGCCGAGCGCATACAAGTCGCAGGAAGCGAGCTTCAAGCGCCCGCCCGGCATCAGGAATGATCGTTGTACGCAGCAGGGTGCAAAACGGACAAGATCCTCTTCAGCGGACAGGGCATCTTTGATTACGGTGGCGTTCGACATGCCGAAACCATTGTAGGCGTCCCGCAAAAACGATTCAACGTATGTCACGAAAGTGAGGCTGATTGGGGTGCGCCATAACTCTGGCCTGCAATTTTATCGACTTTGCATCACCGATAGAAGGAAGTCTCGTGAAACTAAATATGCTCTGCTTCGAGACTGTCAGAGCCTGTCACGAAATAACTGTTCCAGCGTGCCAAGTCCGCTTGCTTACGCGCGCGGCTCAGAAAGGGAGCGGTTGGTACGGTTATTTCGTGACAAGCTCTTATTGGCTGCAATTTGCGCCGGCGGCTTGCTCTTTGGCCGGACGCGTAGCGGCTCGCTAGGTCTGTGACCGCGAGAATATGTTCGTATGTGGGGCAGCTTGTCAAGCTGCGCGCCGGTTGGCAACCGGCGCTCCGGGCGGGTTGCCAACCCGCCGCAGGATTCCATCCCAATGTCACTTAGTTTTCGAGGCTTTCGGTATAGCCAAAACATTCCATTGAGGTTATGTTTTGGATATGGATGCAACTGCGTTGTTTGGGCTGTACCTGGATTTGGCGACGGCTGAGTTGTTTCGCTCGCTGCAGAAGCAGTTGCAGTTGACCGTGCGGAGCGGGATCTATTCGGCGCGTGTGGTGTTGTGGATGATGATCAACCAACGACTGCAAGCCCGGGGGACATTGGCCAGCAGCGTGGAGCAACTGGTGCAAGGCCGCTTCGATGCCTTGCTGAGCCGGTGTAAGCGGGTCGAAGAGCGCAAGATTGCTCTTTCCACCGGGGGCTATTGCCAAGCGCGCCAACGCTTGCCCAAACTGTTGGTGAGCCGCACTATGGACGAACTCATCGAACGTCTCCGCAAGCGCCTGTTAGAGTCAGCACCGGTGCTCGCCCAGCGGGTTTATTTGTTGGACGGATCCTCGCTGCAGTTGGAGCATGAGCCGGAACTGCTGCAGGCCTTTCCGCTGGCGAGCAATCCGCGTCACAAATCGCATTGGCCGCTGCTGCGGTTTGTGGTGTTGCACGACTTGGAGACGGCTTTAGCGGAACGCCCCTACTGGGGCCCCATGAATGGCCCCGAGGCCGTCAGTGAACAGGCGCTGGCGGAGCGCGCCATGCAGCATGTACCGGCGCGTTCGGTAATTGTGGGGGATCGCAATTTCGGGATCTTCTCCACGGCCTATAGTGCTCAGCAGCGAGGGCTGGAGGTGGTCTTGCGCTTGACTGCGGTGCGAGCGAAATCGGTCCTGGGCCGTCCGATCTCGATCCAGGGTGACGATCCCGTCTGTTGGCGGCCCAGCCGGTGGGACGGCGGCAAGGCGCAGCGAGCTTGGACGGCCGATGCGAGCCTGCCAGGACGCCTGATTGCCTGGCGCGTGGGTCGCGGCAAACACCAGCAGTGGCTGCATCTGTTCACGACCTTGTCGCTGCCGGCGGAGGAGGTGGTGGAACTGTATGGCCGCCGCTGGCGGATCGAAACCGACCTGCGCAGTTTGAAACAGACGATCCGCCTGCAACGCATCGCGGCACAATCGACCGACATGATGGAAAAGGAACTGCTGGTTGCGGTGATGGCCTACAACCTGGTGCGCGCGCTCATGTTTCAGGCCGCGCAACGAGCCAGAATCGATCCACGGGAGTTGAGCTTTACCTATGCCTGCAATATTGTGCTCGATGGCTATCCCAAAGTTCTGGCCGCCCGGACGGCCAAACAACAGCAGCAGGAACTCCATCGGATCGTGGCTCTGGTGGCGCGCTGCCGGCTCCCCAAACGCACCAAACGCCGCTCGTATCCGCGAGAAGTTTGGGGGCGCGGCTACCGGTTCCCCAGCAAGCAAGTGGGGAAAACTAAGTGACATTGGGATTCCATCCTGCCCCACATAAAAACAACATCATCACTCGGTCAAAGACCTAGTAGGAACAGCGAAGGATGTCTCCAGCACCGTCGTTCAGAATGCCTCGCTCGAACTCGTGGAAGTCAACACCGAGACAGAGGGCAGCGCCGCAACCACGCCTTCGCGGATCTTTCGCCTGATGTTTACCCGTTGACGGTTGAGAACACAAGCGTTAAAAAGATCACATATTGTTGCAGGAAGTTTATTCCTAAGTAACTTACAATAGAGGGACAATGATCCCGAAAGTCCGAAAAGCGGTCTTCCCCGCTGCGGGGCTGGGCACAAGGTTCCTGCCGGCCACCAAGGCCCAACCGAAGGAGATGTTGCCTCTCGTCGATAAGCCTCTCATCCAATATGGTGTCGAGGAGGCCATTCAGTCTGGAATTCAGAACATCATCATTGTGACCGGGCGCGGAAAGACGGCGATCGAAGACCATTTCGATGTCAGCTTCGAACTCGAGCAACTGCTCGAATCGCGTAACAAGAACGATCTGCTCGCGAGCACGCGCGCGATCTCGGATATGATCGACGTGGCCTATGTGCGGCAGAAGGAAGCGCTCGGCCTGGGCCATGCGGTGTTGCGCGCCAAAGATCTGGTCGGACCGGAGCCCTTTGCCGTCGTTTTGTCGGACGACGTGATCGACGCTCCAGTGCCTTGCCTGCGACAGTTGATGGACGTTCACAGTTTCTATGGGGCGTCAGTGGTGGCTTTACTCGAAGTGCCGCACGATCGCATCTCGGCCTATGGCGTGGTGGAAGCGGAACGGGTGATGCACAACGGCGGGAATGACCGCCTGTTCCGCATCACCAACATGGTGGAGAAGCCGAAGGAATCCGAAGCGCCGTCGAATCTCGCGATCATCGGGCGCTACGTGCTGACGCCCGAGATCTTCGCTTCGCTCGAGAGCATCGCTCCGGGCTCGGGCGGCGAGATCCAATTGACCGATGGTTTGAAGCACCTGTTGCGCAGCCGGCCGGTTTACGGCTATCGCTTCGAGGGTACGCGCTACGACGCGGGCGATAAACTCGGGTTTTTGAAGGCCACTGTGGAGTTCGCCTTGAAGCGCGAGGACCTCGGCGGAGACTTTCGCGAGTATCTGAAAAACCTGGTTCTCTAGGCCCGAGGCAAGTTAATGGCAGGAAGCAACGTTGGTCTCCGGTCGCTTTCGCTCCCGGCACTGTTGGGCGAATTGTGGCCACTACCAACGTGCGTAACACCTAACGGTGCAGGGAGCGCGAGCGACCGGAGGCATTGGTTCAGTTTCGTTATTGAATTGGCTGACTACTAGTCCCACACTGGTGCGGTTTACCGCACTGCCCGAGGGGTGCGCGGACATAACTTAAGGAGAAACAACGTGACCGGAGTTCCAATCGAGTTGCCGCTCAAGGCGAGCGAGGCAGCCGCACTGGCGGATCTTATTTTCCAGCATGCGGAAGGTAAGACCCTCAGCGAGGATCTGCGCAATCGCCTGGCGGGCCGCATTGCGGCGCTCGGGCTCAGCAGCATTACTCCGTACCCCGGTTCGCTGCAACGCGACCCGATCAACTCCGGCGCATACTACATGGCGGTGGACGGGCTTTCAAGCGGAACGCCGCAAGCGTTGCTGCTGCACATGTCGTCAGCCGCCACGCCATCCACGGCATTGTTTCCGAAGGCGTTGCTAATCGGGCGCATGCGCCCGGGCGGCGGACGCGAGGTGGTGGTTAGTGTCAGCCCCTTCGCGTCGACCGATCGCGATCAGATCAAGACTTTCGCGGAGCAGGTCGACCGCGATTTTCTCCCGCGGCCGCAGGGTGCGCTGCCCGCCATAGCAGCCGGCAACCGGCATCCGGAGATCAGTCTGCCCGCAGTCTTCGACGCTTACCGTTCCATTTACAAAAGTACGGGCGTGAACATGGCGTCTACCGTGCAGCTTTCGGCGACGCGCGAGATGGCGGTGGACGAAATCATCGACGTGCGCGATGGTGAGAACCCAACCGCCGCCGGCCACACGCGTGTCTCCATCGAGCATCTCTATCATGCCGGACTCTGGGCCGCGATTCGTGCCGGCTGGCGGCAGGGCTACAACGCCGAAGCGGATCACATCATCGTCAGCGGCGAGACACCGGACGAGATAGCGCTCTCCGTGGAAGCCGCGAAACTGGCGATTCATGCCGCGGCGGGCTTCACCAAGTTCACCACCGACACTTCCCGCCTGTTCCAGATGCAAGCCGACGAGCGCACGCCGAAAGCGTGGAGCAATGCAGAGGTGGAGACGCATTATCACAACGAGTTCACACCCGACGAGCGCGGCTGGCTCGAGGACGAGTTCTCGCGGACGTTCCAGATCGGCGATAGCGTCTACCAGCTTTCCGATTCCGAACTTCGCCGCTTGGCCTTGAAGTTCGGGCAAAGCCTGAAGCTCAACGAAGAACTCTACGATTTCATCAGCCGCGAGAAAGCGGCCGCGGGCCTGGGCCGCTCGTTCGATTTCGAACCGTCGCTCGACGAAGCTGCGACGCTCACCACGCCACAAGAGTTGATCTTTTATCTGCACTGGCTGAAACAGCGAGGGCGTCCGGCGCAGTTGGTTCCGCCCAATTTGGGTTTCAAGAAGCGCCAGGGGTATCCGGAGACGTTGCACAGCACGGCTGAAAACGGGGTTGGTTTGGAGGAGTACGCCGCGGGCAAGATGTGGCCGGAACTGTTGCCGCGCGTTGTCTCGCAGTATCATGGACAGCCACTGGCTGAACTCGCGGCTCGCGTCATGGAACTCGCCGATGTGGCCCGCCACTTCAATGGCACGCTGAGCGTTCACTCCGGTAGCGGCAAGCAGCCGGCCGTGCTCGAGCAGATCGGACGCGCGACGAGCGGGCGTGTGAATTACAAAATCTCCGGCGAACTTCAGCTTCAATTGTTCGATGTGCTCTATGAGCAGCCAGACGGCTCGCCGTGGAAAGCTTTGTATGAACGCATGGCGCAACGCTGCAACGCGTTCGCCGCAGCCGGGGCGTTCGGCGAGGAGAGCTCCTTGGCGGCGCGGTATCTCGCGATGGGCAAGGGTTCGTATCCTGGCGACGCACTGCGCGGCCGCGTCGACGGCAATCTGTTCCTGGTCTTCTGGGTCGGCAACGTCGTAGGTTGCCGCGACACAGAATCGCCCAATGGTGACCGGCGCTTTTTCAAGGAAAAGCTCGATGAGTTGCCCGCGGAATTGGTGGCCGAGGTGCGCCGGCGCAATTCGCAATACGTCGTCTGGCTGGCGCAGCAACTGCGCGGCTGAGCCCGGGCGCCTCTGATCTGGCCCCGTAATTTGGCCCTATAATATGGCAATGTATCGTCGAAGTTTTCTCGCCAGCGCCTCCGCTGCCTCGCTGTCCGCTTCCGCAAAACCCGATGAGAAGCAGCCGGACATCAAGTTAGGCATCGATCTATTCAGCTTGCGCAGTCAGGGTTGGACACCCTTTCAATATCTCGACTATTGCGAGAAGTGGAAAGCGCGCGTGGTTCATTTTTCGGAGATCCGTTTCCTCGGAAGTTTGGAGCCCGAGCATCTCAAAAAGGTTGGCGCGTATGCGCGCGAACGGGGCATCGAGATCGAGATCGGCATGCGCTCGATTTGCCCGAGTTCAAAGATGTTCGATTCCGCGCTGGGAACCGCCGAGCAGCAGTTGAGCCGCATGGCCGATTCCGCCGTGATCGTTGGTTCGAAGATCGTGCGCGCCGTGTTGGGCTCGTCGGCGGACCGCGGCGGCGCGATTCCCATGGAAGGCCACATCGAAAACACCGTGAAGGTGCTGCGCGCGGTGCGCTCGAAGATCGTCGACAACAACCTGAAAGTGGCCATCGAGAATCACTCGGGCGACATGCAGGCGCGGGAAGTGCGAATGTTGATCGAAGCCGCAGGCAAGGATTTCGTAGGTGCCTGCATCGATTCCGCTAATCCGCTCTGGACGCTGGAAGATCCCCATCTCACACTCGAAACGCTGCATCCTTACGCGCTCACCAGTCATATCCGCGACAGTTATGTGTGGGCCGTGCCCGACGGCGCCGCAGTGCGTTGGGTGCGCATGGGCGAGGGCAATGTCGATCTCGACGGCTATGTGCGTAAATACCTTGATCTGTGTCCCGGACGCGCCTTGTCGCTCGAAGTTCTTGTGACCGGCGCGCGCACGTTCGCCTACCGCAGACCGGAATTCTGGAATGCGTTCCGCAACACGCCGGCCTGGGAGTTCGTGCGCTTTGAGCGTCTGGTCGAAGCGGGCAAGCCACAACCGGTCCCGCCGCCCGTGCCCAAGGAGCAAGCCGTGCAACGCGAGCGCGAGGACCTCGAAGCCAGCCTGCGCTATGCACAGCACCTCTTGGGGATTTAGCGCTGATGGGAATAAAGCAGTGATCCTAAGCATCCTGATTCCGGCCGTACTGATTACGCAGACACTTGCATCCCGCGGCATTGTCGAAGATGTGCGCGGCTCGATCGCACAGAAGGACTTCGCCCAGGCTGAACGACGTATCGCCGAATACCGCAAACAGCGCGGCGTGACTCCGGAGCTGCTGGCGGCGCTGTCCTGGCTGAGCCGCGGAGCGCTCGCGGAGAAGCAACTGGACCGGGCCGAGAGCTACGCGCAAGAGACACACCAGTTGACGCTGGCGCAATTGAAGGGGCGCAAGCTCGACGACGACAAACTGCTCCCGCTCGCACTCGGCGCAGCGATTGAAGTGCAAGCGCAGGTGCTGGCCGCGCGCGGAGAACGCTCCGGTGCGGTCGATTTTCTTACGAAGGAATTGGTCACACATCGCGCCACTTCGATTCGGATCCGCATTCAGAAGAATCTTCACATGCTCAGTTTGGAAGGTAAACCGGCGCCGAAGGTCGAAGGCGCGCCGCTGCCCGCGGGCAAACCTGCGCTGCTGTTCTTCTGGGCGCACTGGTGTCCCGACTGCAAGATGATGGCGCCCGCGCTGGCACGATTGAAAAAAGAGTATGCCGCCAAGGGCCTTGCCATCATCGCGCCGACACAACGCTATGGCTACACGCGGCGTGGCCAGGACGCGGCGCCCGCAGTCGAGAACGAGTACATCGCCGCAGTGCGCAAGGAACAATATGCCGGACTTCTCGACGTACCGGCGCCGGTCAACGAAGAAAATTTTCGCGCTTACGGAGCGAGCACGACGCCGACGCTGGTGCTGATCGACGCGCAGGGCATCGTGCGGATGTACCATCCGGGCGAGATGACTTATGCGGAACTGGAACCCCGCGTCCGCCAGCTCTTCCACTAATTCTTTGACCAAGTGATGATGTTGTTTTCATGTGGGGCGGGTTGGCAACCCTCCCGGAGCGCCGGTTGCCAACCGGAGCGCGGCTTGACAAACTGCCCCACAAACGAACATATTCTCGCGGTCGCAGACCTAGTTCTGAATTAGCGAACTACTACTTTCTCCACGGTCTGATTGTCGAAATCGTCGGCCACGCGGACCGCCACCGTGTGCTCTCCTCTAGGCAGGTTCTCCAGTACGAGCTTGTAATCAAGTTCCTGCGCGTCGGTCAATCTGGTCACCGGTTCGGCCACCAACCATTCGCCGCCGTCGATTGAGTACTCGGCTTTGCCGATCAGGTTGAGCGCATCTTTCGCGTGCCACGTCGCCGTGATCACAGTACCGGAGAGAGCGCCCTTTAGATCGAGAATCTGCGGCGGTGTGTTATCGATGAGCAGTGGATCGCTTTCGACGCTCGTGCTGAGCGCGCTCGCCGGCGGATTGGACGGAGCATCGGAAGCGGTTACGCGCAACTGATATTCGCCGTCGGGAAACGCAGTGGAATCCCAGGCGTAATACTTGTCGCGGAGCTTGTCCTTCAGCGGTTTCCATTCGCTCTCTTTCACGCCGCGGATCTCTACCTTGAAGGTCAGCACATCGCCGTTCTCATCGGAGGCCAGCCAGCGCGCACCGACATAACCCTTGGCGTACTGCATAGACGCTGAAGAGCTGTCGGACGAGAGCGAAAGCGTGGACTGCTGTCTTTTCTTCTGGCCTAGCGGCGGCAGCGTGATGTTTTGCGATGGCGCGATCGTGAGCGTCACCGTTTGCGAGGGGAAGCGGTAATTGGCGGGCGTAGCCTCGATATCCTCGAAAACCGGTGCGGCGTTTTGCGGCAGGTAAGCGACGGCGATCGAGTCAACGCGCGGCGCCAGTCCGCTCGCGCCCGCCTTTAGCGTGAGCCGGTATTGCAGGAAGCGGGAGGCGGGCGAAGCAATCCGGCCCCCGTCACCGCTGATCGGGACAGGCGCCCATGGACTCCAGTTCTTTTGAGGCCTGTCGAGATTGCCGCTACGCGACTCGAAGAGAATCGAGCCTTGCTCAGACTTGCCTTCGAACGCAATGCGCCCCCAGCGCGAAAAGGCGGCGGCGTCCAGTGCCTCGCTCTCCAGGCGCCCGTCCTTCTCCAACTCCGGACCGAGTTGGAAGACCTTGCCAATATTGCCCGTGGCCAGATGCAGGCGTCCGTTCCGGCCGCTGGCGAAGACCAGCACCTGCGTCGGCGTGGCGTTCACAAGCAAAGTGGAAAGAGGATAGTCATCGAGGCGATGCACGTTGCCCTTGTTGCCCGTGCCGATCAGTAGCCGCGCTTGTGCGTCGAAGGCAAGCGCGTAGACAACTTCCTGCGAATCGCTCCAAAGCTTGCGCGGAGCGCCATCGGCGGCGATGCGCCAGACTTCGGAACCGCCCGCGAGAGTTCCCGCGGCGGCTCCCAGAGTAGGCGGCAGTACTTGCCCAGGGCGAGTAGCTGGTTGCGCCTGTTGCGGCCCGGAGGGCGCTGCGGTAGGCGCGGCAGTGGCCGGCGCCGGCGGCAGAATGGGGACAGCCAGTTGCGTTTTTCCGCCAACCGCCGCGGCATAGATCGAGCCATCGGCCGCCACCGCGACCGCCGTCACTTCGCGCTTGGAGGCCTGATGCAAAACAAAACCTTCGCCGGCCGGAGAGACGCGCAGAATCAGGCCGCCCGGTTCCGTGCCGGCAATCAGGTTGTCCTGCTTATCGATGACCATCGAGCGCACATGCACTTCTTCGGTCTTCGCGAAGATCGAGCCTTTTCCGTCGGGCGTAACCTTGTGGATCTCGCCGGCATCACCTGTCGCGATAAACAGATTCTGTTTGCTGTCGAATGCGATGGCCCAGATGTACTTGGCCTTGGGATCGTAAAATACCTCGGCCTTGCCAGCGGCGGAAAGGCGATAGATCCTGCCATCGGGCGCGGTCGCCACGTAGACGCGATCCTTTTTGTCGATCGCGATGGCGTGAATTTCGAGGCCATCTAATTCCGCCAGCACTTTGCTTTTGCCATGGACATCGATTTGAAAGAGCTTGGCCGTCGAGCCCCCCGAGCCGCCGCCACCAGCGTAGAGGTTGCCCTTGGAATCTTCGGCGAGCGCCCAGAGATAAGGCGCGGAAGAATCAAAGATCTCGCGGAACGCCGGCGCCAATGTGATGCGTCCGTCGCTGCGGAGCGACAAACCTTTCACCTCGGCCTTCTCGTAGTCGGCTTGCGAGCTATGCAGCCAGGTCTTGGTTTCGACGGCCAACGAAGTCAGGGGCAGCGCGGCTAGCGCCAGGGAAATCAGTCGGATTCGGGACATTGTGAAGGGCTCTATTTGACGGTCACTTTCAGCGAGTAACTTCCGCTCACCATGGAATCGAACGGCAGGCTCATCTGTTCCTGTGCGGTCTCGGCAGAGGCTACGAACGGCCGGCCGGCCGAGCGCCCACTCTGCATCACGTTCAAGACGGAGGCCGGCAGGCTGGGCATGGTCTTGTCATCGGAGTACAGTGTGGGCCGGCCCTGCACCAACGAGACGTAGAGTCTGTCGTTGCTGCGCTCCTGATTGATCAACGAGACGATTTGGGGCACGTCGATAAAGCGGTTCATCGATCCGGCCATGGTTTGAATGCGGTTCAAAGTGTCGGCGTCGCTCAACAGGATGCGGTACTCACCGCGCGGCGTACCCGCGGGAAACTTGATCTTGAAGGAGCGCTCGATGCGGTCGCCGCGCCATGGCCGCAGAAAGACTTTGACAGGCAACTCGCTTCCAGGCTCCACTTCGCTGCGTTCCGCCCAGGCGTTTTCGATGCTGGCGATGCGCCGCTGCGGCAGCAGATCCACTGATACATTGACGCTCTTCAGATCGGGCGGCGTTACAGCATTCTGAAACAGGCGGTTGAACTTGTCGCCCCACCAGCCAGCCAGCACCATCGACGCGGGAATCGGCATTTCGCCGGGCGCCTGCATCGTCGAGAGCGAAATGCGCTGTTTACCCGCAAACTCGACATTTCCGCTGAGACGATAAGTGGCCTCTTCGGAAAAATCGTTCAGGCCCGAGATGGAATTGAACAGCGTGAACATCATCAGGTATGGAGTCCACTTCTGCTGCACGCAGACGTTGAAGCGCAGCGTCTTCTCCTTGCGGACGACGTCCTTGTCGTCGAAGGAACGCACATTCACCGTCACGGGAATCATTTGCGCTTCGTCGCCAAGCACGCCCATGATTCCGCTGTGGCGGTCCTGCTTGAGTGCGCCGACGATGCCAGTAGCGTTGGCGAACTTGTTGGGCTGATACTGCGAGGAGAGCACCATCAGGACTTCGCCTTTGCTCATCGGCATCTCCACCGGACCCAGATTGAAAAAGGGATGGCCGAAAGCGAGAATGCGCTTGCCGTCGTTGTAGGTGACAGTGCCCAACCCGGTGACGCTCATATCGCCGGACACGAGCACGCCGGCCACGGCATCACCCGGCTGCAGCGAATCGCGCCAACCAGAAACAGGCTTCGGGCTGTTGAGCGCTGCACCCGCGCCGCCCTGCACGGCGCTCATGCCGAGTTGTTGAAAGATCGGTCCGAATTCTCGCAACACGTTTTCGTGGAATCCGGAAAACGCCAGCGGCGTTTCGATGGGAGTCAGCATCGGCGCCTGCCGCAACAAATTGGAGGAAGCGCCGGCGGCCACAGCCTGTGCGAGCAACTCGCCTGGCATGGACAACGCGGCGCGCGGCGCGAGATTACCGGGCGTGCGCGCATCGGCCGGACGCGAGCTGTCGAAGTCGTTGATCTCGAGCATCAGTTCGATCGGCGTGATGCCGCAGATCGCGTCGGGCGAGAAAACGCTGATGCGCAGCGCGATCGCGCCGACCAGTTTCCCGTCAACATAGACCGGGCTGCCGCTCATTCCACCGGCGACGTTGGTGCGCTGAGCCTTGCCGCCCAGCTTGCCGAGGATCACATCCTGATTGGGCCCCCAGGCGTTGCGCCAGCGTCCGATGATTTCGACGGGAATCGCCTCGGGCTCCGTGCCGCTGAACACGGTCCAAGCCGTGCCCTTCATGCCAGGCTTCACGTCGGCGAGTTTCAGGATCTCCACCTTGCCGGCTCTGGGCCGCACGCTCTGCGGGTCTTGTGAAAAAGCGGGGCAGCACACAGCCACGGTAAGCAGCGCCGCGGCGAACGGCATGGTCATAAAACCTCTTCCTCGCGTGGAATAACTGTAAGTCACTCCTCCCAGACGATGGTGCGACTCTAATCTCATTATCAACGAGATCAAGGTCAGCGGGGCAATCTGCGCGCGTGAATCCGGATTCCTCAGTGTCCGGCCGGCATCGACCAATCTTCCGGAACCTGACCTTCGGGCAGCAGTTCGCCTTTTTCGAGATAGCGAATTTTGCTGGCAGTCTTGGCCGCGTGCGGATCGTGCGTCACCATCACGATCGTCTTGCCGAATTCCTGATTGAGCCGCGAGAGCAGGGTGAGCACCTCGCGCGCCGACGCGGCATCGAGGTTGCCCGTCGGTTCGTCGGCGAGGATTAGGTCCGGATCCGTGACGATCGCGCGTGCGATGGCGACGCGCTGCTCCTGCCCGCCGGAGAGTTGGCGCGGCGTGTGCGTGAACCGGTCGCCGAGGCCCACCAGGTTCAACGCGGTCGCCGCGTGGTCGAAGCGCTCTTTCTTGGAGAGGTTCGTCAATTTGAGCGGAAGCTCGACGTTCTCCATCGCCGTGAGCACCGGGATCAGATTGAACGATTGGAAGATGAAACCGATATGCGCGTTGCGCCACTGCGCGATGGCTTTGTCGCCCAGTGCGCTCAGATCCTGGCCGAGCACCAGAATCTGCCCGCCGCTGGCGCGGTCCATCGCGGCGATCAAATGCAGCAGCGTCGATTTGCCGGAACCGGACGGCCCCATTAGCGCGATGAACTCGCCCTTGTGGATCTCGATGTCGACTTCACGCAGCGCGACGATGTGAAACTCATCACGCACGAATTCCTTGCTGAGCTTGCTCGTTTGAATTACGCTCTCCGGCATTACGCGCCTCTCCTCTTAACCTTGTCGCCGCTCTTCAGGCCAGCGGGCGGATTCACGATGATGTCTTCGCCGCCGATCAGCCCCTCGTCGATCCGAAGTCCCTGGCTGGTGGTTCCGGCCACCTTCACCGCACGCCGCAGCGCCTGTCCGTTCAGGACGACGAACACTGCGCCCTCGCGAACGGCGCCCGCTGGCACAGTCACGATGGATTTTGCTGCAACTGTCCCAGCGCCTGTCGCGGTGTCGCTCATGAAGGCGACGCTGGCGTTCATCTCCGGCCGCATGTATTCGTCGGGTTTCAAGACCTTCACCTTCACCTGTACGGTCGCTTTTTGCCGGTTGGCTTCGGGAGAGATTTCGTCGATGATGCCGTCATACTTGCGGTCGGGAAATGCGTCGATGCCGATCACACCTTTCTGCTTCGGCTGCAACTTGGCGAAGTCGTTCTGGTTGATGTCGAGTTCGACGCGCAGGTCGTTCAGATCCGCCAGTGAAACCACATAGCCCTTGGCGCCGCGCTCGCCTACGAAACTGGTGGTGACGAACTCGCCCTTCTCGACGGCGCGTTCGAGAATCGTTCCCGTAACGGGCGCGCGGATAATCGTGTTGGACAACTGCGTCTCATAAAACGCCAGCGAGCCCTTGGCCTGCTCGATCTGTCCGCGCATGGCGTCGATCTGCTCCTTGCGCGGACCGATGCGGGCCAACTCGTAGGTACGTTCGAGCGAGCGTTCGCGCGCGACGGCGGAATCGTGGCGCGCCTGTGCGTCGTCGAGCGATTGCTTGGAAAAGACGCCTTGCGCAACCAAGCCCTTGGTTCTTTCGAGAGTCGATCTTGCGTTGGCGGTGTCGGCTTTGGCCTGCGCCACATCGGCGTTCGCGCGCGCAATCTCTTCCGGCCGCGAGCCGTTCAGCAGTTCCTGCAAGCGCGCTTCCAGGTTGGCGAGTTGCCCTTTGGCCTGCATCAACTGCGCACGGAATTCATCGTCCTCCAGGCGGACGATGATCTGCCCTTCCTTCACCTTGTCGCCTTTGTCGACTCCGATCCAGGCCACGCGCCCAAGCACCTTCGACGCGACTTGGATCTTATGCGCCGCGATGATGTAGCCGGTGGCGTTGAGAATCACGCTGCCTTGCGAAGCAGAACCCGTGGCGGCGGATGCCACGCGCGCCACGTCCACCTCGGCCGCCTGGTTGATCCGGCCATAGATATAATTGGTCAAGCCCAACAAGATCAGGAACGCAATCCCGCCGAGGATCCAGCGCGAAGCCCAGCGCGAGGGCTGCCCTGAGTTCTTCTTCGCGCGATCGATGCGCAGGTTCTTCAGTTCTTCTTGCATACGATTTCGTCAGCCCTCGCGGAGCGCCGTCAGAATCTCCTTATTCGCCGCCATGCGTGCGGGAAACAGGCCGCCGATGGCCCCCATCAACACCGCAAAGGCCACGCCCGACACCATAATTTGCGGACTCACGCGAAAGCCGAAGGTGAGTTCGCTGAACGTCACAAAACTGCCGATTCCGGTTTGAAGATTGTTCAGCGGCAAAACCAACAGGCAGCCGAGCAGTCCACCCAACAGAGAGAGGAAGACCGACTCCAGGAAGAAACTCAACAGAATCCCGCCCTTCGAAAAACCGAGCACGCGCAACGTACCGATCTCAGCGGCGCGCCGCGATACGGCCGCATACATTGTGTTCATCGCGGCAAAGCTCGAGCCCACGGCCATGATGATGGCGACGAAGAATCCCATCGCCTGGATCGGCGCGGCCGAGTTGGTCTGTTGCTCATAGTAGGCGCGTTCGGAAAGCGCCAGCACGTTGAAGCGCCGGTCGCTTTGCAGATCGTTGATCAGCGCCTGCACCGCCACTTCGTCGGTGGCGCGGAGCAGCGCGGAGCTCAAGACCTCCGTGCGTCGATAGTCCGTGGCGACCTGGTTCAGATCGGCGAACATCTCGCTATTGGAGGCCGAGCGCCCCGCATCGAAAACGCCGACGACGGTCCACTCGCCGCGGCCGAAGCGCAGCTTGCTGCCGATGCGTGCCGCCGGGTAGCGGTCCGAAACGCCTTTACCGGCGACGACTTCGCGCTTGCCGGTTTCGAACATACGTCCTTCCACCATGCGAAAGTTTTCGCGCATCTCAAAGCCGATCGGCAGCAAGCCGCGCAAAGAAATGTTCATGCCCTCGGGTTTGTCCGGGCTTTCGAGCATCACGACCGTGACGAGTTCGAGCGATGCCAGTGGCTCGCCCGACTTCGACCGCGCGATACCGGGCTTGAATTTCAAATCCTGAAACGCGGTGCGGCTGAAGTTGCTGGTCAACTCCGAGGTGGAGCCCTTGCGCATCACAAGCACATGCAGTGGATTCCCCGTGGCCGCCAGCGAGGTGCGCAACCCTTCCACCAGAGCGAGAATCGCGAGCAGCACGGCGACCGTAAGCGCGATGCCCAGCGCCGTCATGATCGTTGTCGTTTTGCGAACCGCGAGGTTGCGAATGTTATAGCTAATGGGAATGGCCATGTCGCGCTCCTAGTCGGCGAACTTCAGGCAGTCGACGATCGGCCTCCGCGCCGCGTTCCAGGCGGGCACAATGGAACTGGAGACGCCGATGAAAACGGCGAGCAGCAGGCCGATCCCGATCACCGGAGTGGGCAGATACAACGCCTTGAGATCGACGAAAGTGATCGGGCCCTGGCGGATGAAGGCGCAGATGCCCTGTGAAATCAGTAACCCGAGCGCGGCGCCGATCACCGCAATCACGATCGCCTCGCTGAGAATGATTCCTAGAATGTTTCCCGCCGTGAAGCCAAGCGTCTTGAGAATTCCGATTTCGCGGACGCGTTCGCGCACCGACATCGCCATCGTGTTTCCGGAAACGAGCAGCAGCGTGAATGTGATGGCGCCCGAGATCCCGAGCAGAAACAGCTTGACGTTTCCGAGGTAGCCGAGAAAGCTAAGTTCAAACGCTTTCTCGGTTTCTGTCTTGGTTTGCTCCGGCGAATTGCGGAAGATCTCGTCCACCGTCGCGGAGATGCTGGGCACGACCTCCGGATTCTGAGCGAGGACGGCGAACGTGCCGACTTGGTCCTTGCGGCCGGCAGAAACGCTCTCGCGCAGATACTCGTAGTGGAACATCATACTCTCGTTGTCGCGCGCGGCGTCATAGATCGCACGCACGGTGAGTTCGAGATTCACCGGAAAAATGTCCCCTATGATCGTGACGCGGTCTCCGATTTTCCAGCCGTAACGCTCCGCCAGAGGGCGACCCACCATACAGGCTGTTCGCTCGGCTTGAAAGGCTTTCTTCTGCTCCTCTGGCACTCGGTATTCGGGGTAGATGGTGAAGACCTTCGCGGGCTCGACAGCGAAGCGAGCGAAAAAGTTCTTGAAGTCGCTGTCCTTATAGATGCCGCCGAACCATTGAATAATCATCACCTCGCGCACACCGGGCACTTGTGCGATTCGTTCTTTATAAGAGGCCGGCATCGGATTCGCGAGCGAGATGCGGTTGCGGGTAATCAAGCGCAAAGCCGAATCGGCGGAAGGCTCGCTCAGATAGAAGGCGTGGTACATCGCCATCAGTACGCCGAGCAGGCACAGCGATGCCGCTATGCTGAAGATTGTCAGCAGACTGCGGCGGCGATTGCGCAGGCTGTTCTTGAACACCAGCGGCAGATATCGGACCATAATTATCCTGATAATAGCAATCCTTATCACGAGCGTATGCTGACTCGGACCGTGACGATTAGGATGACGAACAGCGCATGAAGACCGACGAAACTTGCGACGAACGCTTTATGCTCGAAGCGCTGGCTCTTGCGCAGCGCGCCGCCGACGCCGGCGAAGTGCCCGTGGGCGCAGTGTTAGTCTGCGGCGGCCTCATCGTGGGACGCGGCTTCAACCAACCGATAGCCGCCAACGATCCAACGGCTCACGCGGAGATGATTGCGTTGCGCGAAGCCGCGTCCGCCGCCGGCAACTACCGTCTAGCGGACGCAACCATCTATGTGACGTTGGAGCCCTGCGTGATGTGCGCCGGCGCGTTGGTGACAGCGCGGGTTCGGCGGCTTGTTTTCGGAGGCCGCGATCTGCGCTTTGGAGGAGTCCGCAGCAAATTCCGCATCGCCGATTCCGATCTGCTCAACCACCGCATGGAAATCACTGAAGGCGTACTGGCGGCCGACTGCGTCGCGCTGCTGCAACACTTCTTCGAGAAGCGTCGTTAGCTAGAACTTCTGGAGCACGGACAGCAGTTTGCGGTCGAGCTTGCTTCCATACCAGTCTTCATACTCGACATCGGCACGGTCGGAATCGAGAACTCCAAACGAGCCGTGCAAGTTCCACAGTGCGTAGCCGATCCCATGGCCGGCGAGAATTTCCATGACGTCGGAAAACCACGCCAGGAAAACATCGTGTGGCGTCTTGCTGAAGCAACCGCACTCGCCGCAGTGCACGCCGATGCCCTGCCGCGCCAGTTCCGCCCACGGCGCGTAGATCTGCTCGAGGCGTTCCCGGCCCCACGAGACGCTGCCATCGTCTTTGCGCAATGGCCACGCCGGAGGGGGGAATTTCGATTCCTTGTCCACCCAACTGGCGCGGTAGTGGCTGATGTTGCCGGGCGAATAGGCGTGGACGCTTTGCGCGACACCCGTGGGAATCATCTCCGTCACCACCGAGTTGCCGACGTCGAGGCCGTCGATCAGGATCAGGCGCTTGGGACTGATGGCGCGAATCGCATCAATGGCGAGGCTCATCGTGCGGCAGTAGTCGTCACGGCTCATGTAGCCTTCGCGCGGTTTGGGAGCTTCGTTCAAAAGATTGAAGCTCAAGTCGAATTCCGAGACGCCCTTGTAGCGTTGCGCGAAGATCGCCCAATGGTGCGCGAAGGCGTCCCCAGCGCGTTTGTCAGACCACAACACGAAAGGCTCGCGGTCGGCGGCATTAATACAATAGCCAGGCGCGCGGTGAAAGTTCAGGCTAACGTGCAAACCGTAGCGGCGGCCCATTTCAACGAGGCGGTCGATCTGATCAAAGGCTGCCGGGTTGATGTTGAAAACCGCGTCGGGGCTGAGCGTCTTCGTCTTCTGCCAGTCTGAATCGATCCACAGCCAGTAGTCCATTGGAATGCGGACGAAGTTGAAGCCCCAATCGCGCATCCACCGAAAATCGTCGGCGCTCGTCACGGGCCGTTTATCCGCCTTCGTCATCGCCTGGAAAAGGTCTAGCAGGTTGAAACCGCGCCAGCGCGGGATCGCCGATTGCGCAGTGTTGGAAGCCCACTCGCGCGGCGTGGCGGCAGCCCGCGCCGGAAGAACTGCGGCGCCGCCCGCCAAGCCGATCGCACCGAATAGAGTTCGTCTGGTCATAAGAAGCCGCAATTCTATCAAGCTGAGGCGCGGAATTGCTAAAGTGGAGATATGACACTTGAAGAACTCGAACGCGAGTTTGTCACGCTCCGCCAGCAAGCAGACGCTGTGCGGGGCTATCTTTGACGCTCCCACCAAACGTGCTCTATTAGCAAAAACAGCAGATCAGATTGCCGCGCCCGATTTCTGGAACCAGCCCGAAAAAAGCCAGAAGCTCATGCAGGAGCGCAAGCGCCTTGAGCAGTCGCTTACAGACGAACGGCAGATTGCCGGCGCCGCCTCCGATCTCGAAACTCTGTTCGAGTTGGGCAAGGAGGGCGAGGATGTCGCCGCGGAACTCGACCGCGAAATGAAGGCTCTGGCCGCGCGCCTCGAACAACTCGAGACCGGTATGCTGCTGGGCGGCGAGAACGATGTTCGCGATGCGATCGTCACAATTCACCCCGGCGCCGGCGGCACCGAGAGCCAGGATTGGGCGGAGATGTTGTTTCGCATGTATCTGCGTTGGGCCGAACGCCACGGCTTCAGCACTGTCGTCACGGATCGTCTGGAAGGCGAAGGCGCCGGCATCAAGTCCGTCACATTTGAGATCAACGGCGAAAATGTTTATGGGTTGCTGCAATCCGAGATCGGCGTACATCGCCTGGTTCGCATCTCGCCGTTCGATGCAAACGCCCGCCGCCACACGTCTTTCGCCTCCGCTTTTGTTTTTCCGCAGATCGATGACGACGTGAAGATCGACATCAAGCCCGAGGATTTGCGTATCGACGTATTCCGCGCAAGCGGCGCCGGTGGACAACATGTTAACCGCACCGAATCCGCCGTGCGCATGACGCATCTGTCTACCGGCATCGTGGTGCAGTGCCAGAACGAACGCTCGCAGCACAAGAATCGCGCCAGCGCGATGAAGCAGCTTCGTGCGCGCCTGTACGAATTCGAGATGGCGAAGAAACGGGCTGCGGATCGCAAGACCGAAGATGCGAAACTCGAAATCAACTTCGGCAGCCAGATTCGCAGCTATGTACTCGCGCCCTACCGTCTGATCAAAGATCACCGCACCAAACTCTCGATCGGCGACGTGGACCGCGTTCTCGACGGCGATCTCGATTCGCTGATTCACGCCTTTCTGGTCTTCAAGCGCACCGGAAAGACGGCGGGCGACGGCAAGGACGACCTGCCCGAATAACCATGCTGTCAGTCGAACTCCTCGAACGTGCGGCGGCGCTATTACGCACCGGCAGGCTTGTCGCGTTTCCCACCGAGACGGTCTATGGTCTCGGCGCCAATGCACTCGACGCGGCCGCCGTAGCGAAGATTTTCCTTGCGAAAGGACGGCCCTCGACCAGTCCGCTGATCGTGCATGTCGATTCGATCGCGATGGCGCGCACTCTCGTGCGGCGCTGGCCCGACACGGCCGAGGCTCTGGCGGCGCGCTTCTGGCCCGGGCCGCTCACGCTGGTTCTCGAAAAAGAATTAATAGTTCCGGACATCGTCACGGCTGGATTGCCGACGGTGGCCATTCGCATGCCCGCGCATAGCGTGGCGCTCGCACTGATCAAAGCGTGCGGTTTGCCACTCGCCGCGCCTAGCGCCAACCGCTTCACCGCACTCTCGCCCACAACGGCGGAGCATGTGCGCAAATCGCTCGGCGGTGCAATCGATCTGATCCTCGACGGCGGCGCCACGACCGTCGGCATCGAGTCGACCGTCCTGTCGCTCGTCGCGGATCGACCTGTGTTGCTACGGCCCGGCATGACGTCGCGCGCTAGCATCGAGGATTGCATCGGGCCGATTGAGATCGTCAGCACCAGCGCGGACGCGGGCGCCGCACACGCTTCGCCCGGCATGCACCGCAGACACTATAGCCCGGTCACGCCGGTTCATCTCGTGTCCGCAGGGACGCCGTTCGCGCAGGGCCGCGGCGCGTATCTTTGGTTATACTCTCCGGGGCTTCACTCCCCGGCCAGCGCGGCCAAGAGCGTTCAGATGCCGGCGACGCCCGATGCCTATGCCGCCGTACTCTACGGCGTGCTGCATGACATCGACGCGAGCGGCTTCGACTGGATCGCCATCGAGAACGTACCCGAGACTCCGGAGTGGTCCGCGATCGCGGACCGCCTGCGTCGAGCGGCCGCGCTCTAGCGACGGCAGATTTCTTATCTGCAATATTAGAGAAAGATGAAGCGCTCTCTCTTTCTCGTTGTCTGTTGCGCCGCCTCGGTGTGCGCCCAGGATATCTCTGCACAGCGAATTCGCGCGCACACCAGGTTTCTGGCAAGTGATCTGCTGGAAGGTCGCGGAGTCGGTGCGCGCGGAGGCGATCTCGCCACCGAGTACATCGCGACACAATTCGCCGTCGCGGGCTTGAAGCCCGCCGGCGGCAACGGCTCATATTTCCAGCGCGTTCCCCTGGTGGGCGTCGAGCCCCTGGCCGAAACGAAAGTCTCCGCGGTAAAGAACGGCCGCTCCGTGCCGTTCACCTGGCTCGATGATTTTGTCGGCGTGACGCAAACCCAGAAGCAGATTGTCGACTTCGACGCCGAAGCGATCTTTGTGGGCCACGGCATTGTTGCGCCCGAATTCAACTGGGACGACTTCAAGGGCGTGGACGTGCGCGGAAAATTGCTGGTGCTGTTCACCAACGAGCCAGCCTCACAGGATCCGAAGTTTTTCGGCGGCCGCGCGCTGACTTACTACGGACGTTGGAGCTACAAATACGAGCAAGCGGCGCGCCTGGGCGCGTTAGGCGTCATCATCATTCACACAGCGCCGACTGCCGGCTACGGCTGGGATGTGGTGCGCAATTCGTGGGGCAAAGAGAATCCGCAGGTGAAACTGGAGCCTGGCGCGCACGCTCTCTCGGTTGCTGGCTGGATCACTGCGGAGGCCGGTGCGAAGCTTGCCGCTCTCGCTGGCAGAAGCGTTGACGAATTGCTCAATCTTGCGGAGCGGCGCGATTTTCGCCCGATTGCTTTAGGCGTGCGGATCCGGGGACATCTACCTAACAAGATCCGCAACATCGAGTCGCGCAACGTCGCTGGTATCGTGCCGGGCAGCGATCCCGCACTCGCCTCCGAGGCCGTCATTTTCAGCGCGCACTGGGACCACCTCGGCATCGGCACTCCGGTCAACGGCGACGCGATTTACAACGGCGCAGTGGATAACGCGACTGGCTGCGGCATGTTGCTGGAAATGGCGCGCGCCTGGGCGGCGCTCGAGAAGAAACCGCGGCGTTCGGCGTTGTTTCTCGCGCTTACGGCGGAAGAGAGTGGACTGATCGGTTCTGAATACTACGCGCGGCATCCGCTCGTCCCGCCCGGAAAGACAGCTCTCGGCTTGAACTTCGATGGATTCCACCCATTGGGGCGAACAACCGATGTGAAGACGCCCGGCGCGGAGCGGACGACGCTGTGGCCCATAGTGAAAGACCTCGCGGGCCGTTTCCGTCTTGAGATCACTCCGGACGCTCGCCCCGAACAGGGCAGCTATTACCGCTCCGACCATTTCTCGCTGGCGAAGGCCGGCATCCCGGCATTCAGCATCGGAATGGGCGGAAAGTTCGCGGGCAAACCGGACGATTTCGCCGTTGGGATTTTCAACGAATTCAACGCGAAGCATTACCATCAGCCATCCGACGAGTTCCACGAAGATTGGGACTTTTCCGGATTGGAACAAGTGGCGCGGTTCGGATTCACAATCGGCCTCGATACCGCCAACATCGACCGGCTTCCCTCGTGGAACAAGGGCGATGAGTTTTTGGCCGCGCGCGAAGCGAGCTTCAAGCGCAGTCGCTGAAGCCTTAGGCGGGACCCGGCAAATCGATGCGCACGTGCCCGGCGGCCTCTTCGGCAATCATGGCGGCGCTCTCCGGGTGACAGGTGAAGAGCAGCACCTGGTTCTGCTTGGAGAACTCTGCGAGCAGGCGCACCACGGCGCGCGCTCTGTGCGGATCGAAGTTCACCAGCAGATCGTCGAGCACGAGCGGCAACACGCATCCGCGCCGCGCAAATTCTTTGGCAAAGGCCAGACGCAAGCAGAGATAGAGTTGCTCCGCCGTGCCGCGGCTCAGATCCTCCAACCTTCGCGTGCCGCCGGCGGCCATCTCCACCAGCATCGTCGCTCCATCGTCCTGCGGCAATAAGCGAGTGTAGCGTCCGTTGGTAATTGCGGCGTAGGCGCAGCCGGCCTCGGTAATCACCGCAGGTTGGCGCGTTCGCTGGAACTCCGAAAGCGTCTCGCTGAGCAGAGCCTGTGCGAGTGTGGCCACGCGCCAGCTTCGCACGGAGCTCTCGAGATTTGCACGCACACTTTCGAGTTGCGCTTCGAGCAACGGGATGTCCGCGGATTCTTCGAGCGCCTGCCTGCGGCGCCGCACGGCGTCATGTTCGCGCACCGCCTGGTCGCGCTCGGCCGTGGAGCGTTCCAGCGCAGCGTCGATCTCCGCCAGCGCGGCGCTCCAGGCTTGCACGTCACCCTCGGCCAACTCTGCGCAAAAACCGTCGATGTCCACTTTCTCGCCTAATCGCGCACGGATGGACCGGTCGAAGTCCTCGACGTGTTCGCGCAGCTCGCGGCGCTCTTCATAGATGGCCATCTTCTGATGGAAACCAGCTTCCTCCGTCACGCCGGCTTCACCGAACAGCTTCTGGAGTTCCGCTTCGCTGCGCGTCACCGCCATCGACGCGGCTTCACTCTGCCGGGCCAACGAAACCAAGCCCACTTCGAGCGACGCGATGTTGCGCTGCAACTCCAACTGCGCCGCACATCGACTCTGCAACTCGGCGAAGCGCAGCAGCAGCGGCTCACCAGAAATCGATTCTCCCATCGCATAACCGGCGGCGGCGGCGAGATGCCGGGCACGCCCTTCCCAGGCATCGACTTGCGAAAACAGCGTCAGCCTTCGCGCTTGTTCCTGATCGCGTGCGCAAAGCAGTTCTCGTGCCCGTTCGACCTCCATCAGCAGTTGCAGCAACCCATCCGGCGAAAGCGCTGCCGCAACGCCCCAACTGTTCTTCCGCCTCTCCCACTCCGATTCCGCCGCGGCGAGCGTTTGTGCGTCTTGTTCGAACGCGGTGTGCGCGGCGCGGCATTCGATATCGCATTCCGCACATACGTGCACTGCATCGCCAAGCGCCTCGTCCAGACGCAACCACTCGGCTCGGATTGTTTTGCGCGCTTCGATCTCCGCCGCTTTTTCTTCCAGTTCCAGCGCGGAAGCCATTAGCGGCAATTTGAGCGCGATGGCATCCTGCCGGACGATTACAGTAAGGCGTTCGATCTCCGTGCGGTTGTGTTCGGCCGCGGCTTCGAACTTCTGCAACTCGCTCTTGAGTCGATCTGTGTTTTCCGAGCGAGCGTTTTCCCGTTCCTCGTCGCGACGCCGCGCAGTGCCCGACTGCAACCCGGCTACGACGAGCAGCGCGCCAGTTACAATCAGCACGGCCCCGACTAAGGCCGAAGCGCTTAGCGCCTGCCACACACCGACACACAGCATCAAGCCGCCAATCACATACAGCGCGAGCGGAAGCCATGCTGCCACACTCGAAGCTTCGTTCGCGCCGCGCTCTTCAACGGCGATTCGACGCTCGCGCGCGGTCGCAGCAAGACTCTCCGCTTTCGACGATAGCGCCGCAATCTCCGCCATGGTTGCGCGTAACCGGCGCACAGCCTGTTCATCGGCGGCCAGGGCCGCACTATCGGTGGGAATCAAGGAATCGCGTTTCTGGCGGGTCCGTTCCGCTTCGCGCTGCTTTTGCTCCAAGTCGCGGCTGCATTCGGCGCACTTTTGCGTCGCACTTTCGCAGCACGCGCGCGACGCCGCAATCGCATCAGCATGCGCTCGTATCTCCTCGCGTCGGGGAATAGAGAGATCGAACGATCGGACTCGCTCTTCGTCCCAGCCCTCGCCGAGATCACGCAGTTTTTGATCGAGGGCTTGTTGCGCCTGTTCCACGGCGCGCGCGGAAGGCGTGAGTTCTCCAAGATTCTGGCGATGCAACGCCAGGCCGCGCGCGTGCTCTTCGACTTCGTCCGCGGTGGCAAGCAGCGCCGGCGACAGTGCAGGCAGGGCCTCGTTGCGCTCGCGCTGTTTCTGGGCCGATTCTTCATCCAGGCTCTCCAGGCGTTCGCGCGCCGCGGCGAGGCGGCTCGTCGCTTCGGCAAGACGCACTGCGGCGCGCGGCGGAAACTCGTCCACCAACGGCAGTGTGGCGAGACGCGCCAGGGCATCCGAGCGTTGCGCCCACACGGGCCACAGATCGACCAGGTGCCCGGTGCGTAATTTGCTCTTGCGCAATTTCGACGCATCGGCGCTCAGTTCCAACATGCGCGCCGCCTGGCGATCTTCCTCTTCGAGCAGGCTCTGGTAGCCCTCCGCCTGCGAACGCGCCGCGGCGAGTTGCGACGTCAATTCACCGAGTTGCTCCAGCACCCCATTGATCACGCCCGCACTGGCGCGCGGCTTGAATAGCGCGTCTGCTTTGTCGCTTAGTTCCTTGATGGCGTCGCGCGCCGAGCGGCCCGCACCCGCGACGCCCGCCGAGAAGAGGCGTTCACGCACACCGCCCTTGGATAGCGATTCGAAGTCCTGCAATTCTTTCAGACTGACCGCGAACACGTTGCGGAAGAGCGTATCGTCGGCCTGGCGCAACAGTTGTTGCAGTTCCGGTTCTGAACCAGTGCGCCCGTCGGCGAAGAGCAGACGAACCGGCGTGTTCTTTCCGGCGAACCGTTCGACTGTCACCGCGCCTTCGTCGGTCTGGAGGAACAAGCGTCCGCCGTGGCTCACGCCCGCGGCAGGAGTGTAGGGCGCGAGCTTGCCGCGCTTCGATGGAAAGCCGAACAGAATCGCGCGCAGAAATTCGAGCAGCGTACTCTTGCCAGCCTCATTCGGCCCGAGAAGCACATTGAGTCCGGGTCCGAGATTGCGCTGCGTGACATCGCGTAACGCTCCAAAGCCTTCGACGTACCAGCCTTCGATCCTCATTGCCCGGCCTCCTCTCCGAGGCGGTCGAAGATCAATTCGAGAGCTCTGCGTTCGGCCGCTTCGAGCAACTCCGCGCGCTCGGCGCCGGAGGTATCCGGCAGGTAGCGCGCCAGCAACCTGGCCTGCTGATGCTTCCAACACTTGGCGGCAAAGCCCTCCAAGCGGTCTGGGTCCGCAAGCATGGCATCGCTGCGCGCTACCAACTCCGCAGCGAAATCGCCGCGGCCCACGATCGCTTTGCGCTCGAAGTCCGGACGCGTCTCATCGTGCAAGGCAGCCCAATGCATTGGCGCCCGCTCGCTTTCGCAACCTCTGCGCAACTCCGCCAGAAGCGCTTCGACGCGCTCCGGATCGCGCAACTCGCGATGCAGTGGGCCGCGACCTGTAAGGGTTGCACGCACGACAAGGTGGCGGCCGCCGGTTTCGTCGAGCAGTGTTTGCGCAGTTTCCGCGAGAGCGTCGTACAGCGCGCCCCAATCGTCCAGCCTCGCGATATCGCAGCGAAATTCCTGAAAGCGCGCACTGTCCACGGCGTGAAAGATGCACTCTTCGATGCCGTTCTCCGTGGCCGTCACCACCATCGCACCCTTGGGCCCTTGTTCGCCGGGTTGGAAGCTGCGTCCTTGAGTATTGCCCGAATACGCTGCCCACGCGTCTCCCGCCTGAAACACGCGCCGCGTGTGGACGTGGCCCAGCGCCCAGTAGTCCATGCCGGCCCGCGCCAGGTCTTCGCTGCTGCACGGACTGTATTTCGCGTGACCGGCGGCGCTCCCCACACTGCAGTGCAAAAGGCCGATATGCAGGCCGGGAGCAGAGCCGCGCTGAAAACCGGCGGCGAGGTTTTCGGTCACATCGCGCGTCGCATAGCTGGTGCCGTAAATGTTTGCGATATGCTGCCCATCGCGCTCCACCGCTTCCGTCACGACCCGGCCCGTTGGAAACAGCCTGACGTTGGCGGGCCAGTTTCGAATAGCGCTCCATCCGTCGAGAGGGTCGTGATTACCGTGCACGAGAAAGACGCGGATGCGTTTCTCCTCCAAGCGTTTCATCGCATCGCGAAAGTGAAACTGGGCGCGAATGCCTCGTTCGGCGCCGTCGTAAATGTCGCCCGCCAGCAGCAAAAATGCCGCATCGCGTTCGATGGCCAGATTCGTCAAGTTGTCCAACGCATCGAGGGAAGCGTCGCGCAAGCGCCCGGCGAGGCTGGGCGAGACTGCGCTAATCCCCTCGAAGGGCGTGTCGAGGTGCAGGTCCGCCGCATGGATAAAACAGAATTGCATCGGAATGTCGCTCGCTTCCTTATACAGCCCGGGTCACAATAGAATCATAGAACCAATGGCAAACTCCAAGCTCGACGATGATTTTCGCGCCCGCTCACGAGCGAAGTTGATGGCGGAGGAAGCACGCCGCCGCGGCAATCCTTCAGAGTGGTTCGACGACTTCTACCGGCACGCCGGCGGCAACAGGGCTACGATTCCGTGGGCCCACGGCGTGGTAAATCCCAATCTCGCCGCGTGGCTCGAAGAGAACCCAAGGCCGGGCGGCGGGCGCAAAGCGCTGGTCGTCGGCTGTGGTCTTGGCGACGATGCCGAGGAATTTGCGCGGATGGGTTTCGAGGTGACTGCGTTTGACATCGCGCCGGCCGCGATCGATTGGTGCCAAACGCGCTTCCCGGAAACGAAAGTTCACTACGCAGTCGCCGACGTTTTCCAGCCGCCGAAAGAGTGGCGAGGCCAGTTCGATTTTGTGTATGAAGCTTACACGCTGCAAGCTCTGCCGCCTGAGTATCGCGATATGGCCATGAAAGCGATCGCGGCGTTGCTCAGGCGCGGCGGGGAGTTGCTCGTGATCTGCCGCGCGTGTGAACCGCTGGAGGAGCGCCCCGAGATGCCGTGGCCGTTAACGATTGATGAGTTGCTGCTGTTTGAGCAATGCGGACTGCGGCCCGAATCTTTCGAGGATTTCATCGACGAGACGCGCGAAGCGCCCGTGCGGCGCTTTCGCATTCTGTACCGCGCTTAGAGCGGAATATTGCCGTGCTTCTTGCGCGGCATTGTATCGACCTTGTTCTCCAACATGCGCAACGCGCGGATCAGCTTCGGCCGCGTCTGGCGCGGTTCGATCACATCGTCGATGAAGCCGCGCTCAGCGGCGACGAAAGGATTCGCAAAGCGATCGCGGAACTCCTCCACTTTCGCCTGGCGAGTTAGAGCTTCGTCCGGCGCCGCGGCCAGTTCGCGCCGGTAGACGATGTTGACTGCGCCCTCGGCTCCCATCACCGCGATCTCGGCGCTCGGGTAGGCGAGGTTGATATCCGTGCGCAGATGCTTGGAACCCATCACGCAATAGGCACCACCGTAAGCTTTGCGCGTGATCACGGTAATTTTGGGGACCGTCGCTTCCGCGTAGGCATAGAGCAGTTTTGCGCCGTGCTTGATGATGCCGCCGAATTCCTGCGCTGTGCCAGGCAGAAATCCGGGCACGTCTTCAAAGGTCAGAATCGGAATCTGGAACGCATCGCAGAAGCGCACGAAACGCGCGGCTTTGAGCGACGAGTTGATGTCGAGACAGCCGGCGAGATGCGCTGGTTGATTGGCGACGATGCCGGCCGGACGCCCGTCCATGTGCGCGAAGCCGACCACGATATTCTGCGCGAAGTGTTCCTGCACTTCAAAAAAATCGCCGTCGTCGACGACGCGGTGGATGATCTCCTTAATGTCGTAAGGCACATTCGATTGCACGGGAACGATGCTGTCGAGCTTCGGATCTTCGCGGTCCCATGGATCCTCGCTCGGACGGCGCGGGGCTTCGTCGCGATTGTTTTGCGGAATGTAGCGCAACAGTTGCCGGATCGCACGCAGACACTCGGCGTCGGATTGCGCCAGGAAGTGGGCGACGCCGCTGACGGAGTTGTGCGTCATGCCGCCGCCAAGATCTTCCTTGGTGACCTCTTCGTGCGTGACGGTGGAGATCACGTCGGGGCCGGTGACAAACATGTGGCTGCTGCGCGCAACCATGAAGATGAAGTCAGTGAGCGCGGGTGAGTAAACCGCGCCGCCGGCGCACGGTCCCATGATCGCGGAGATCTGCGGCACCACACCGCTCGCCAGAGTGTTGCGCAGGAAGATATCCGCATAGCCGCCGAGCGAGAGAACGCCTTCTTGAATGCGCGCTCCGCCGGAGTCGTTCAGGCCGATCACGGGTGCGCCGTTCTTCAGGGCGAGGTCCATGATCTTGCAGATCTTCTGCGCATTGGTTTCTGAAAGCGAGCCGCCGAAGACCGTGAAATCCTGCGCGAAGACATAGACAAGGCGACCGTGGATCTGCCCCCAACCGGTGACAAACCCGTCGCCGTCGACCACTTGGTCCTCGATTCCGAAATCACGGCAGCGGTGCCGGACTAGTTTATCGAGCTCCTCGAAAGTGCCTTCATCGAGCAACAGATCGATGCGTTCGCGGGCCGCCAGTTTGCCGTCCCTGTGCTGCCGCGCGCGCCGTTCCTCGCCCCCACCCGCCTCCGCCGCGGCGTGCCTGCGGCGCAATTCGTCCAACCTGTCCCGCATAACTGCTTACTGTAGCAGGGGCGCTGCCTGTACGATGAAATCGTCGACATGCGCAACATCATCGCCGGTACGGCCGGCCACATCGATCATGGCAAGACCGCGTTGGTGCGCGCGCTAACGGGCATCGACACCGACCGATTGGAGGAAGAGAAACGGCGCGGCATCTCGATCGACCTGGGCTTCGCGCACCTCGATCTCGCGCCGGACTTGCGGCTCGGTTTCGTCGACGTGCCCGGGCATGAGCGCTTCGTGAAGAACATGCTCGCGGGCGTTGCCGGCATCGATCTGCTGCTGTTTGTGATCGCGGCTGACGAGTCGATCAAGCCGCAAACGCGCGAGCATTTCGACATCTGCCGCTTGCTCGATGTGAAGAGCGGCATCGTTGTTCTGACCAAGAGCGATCTGGTGGATCCCGAAATCCTGGATCTCGTGCGCCTGGAAACCGAGGAGTTTGTGCGTGGGTCGTTTCTCGACGGCGCGCCCATTGTGGCGGTCAGTTCAAAGACAGGCGCCGGACTCGATGAGTTGCGGGAAGCGATGCGCAAGGCCGCGCGTGCGCTGGCCATGAAGGACGCTTCGCGCCACTTCCGCCTGCCCATCGATCGCGTTTTCGCCATCAAGGGCTTCGGCGCCGTTGTGACCGGCACGCTGCTATCGGGAACCGTATCCGTCGAAGCGGAGGTGGAGATCCACCCGTCGTCGAAGCGTGCACGTGTGCGCGGCATTCAGGTACATTCGGCTAGCGCAGGCACGGCTGTGGCAGGACAGCGCACAGCGTTGAATCTGGCGGGCGTTGACGCGGCCGATCTGGCGCGCGGCATGGTGTTGACTGCGCCGCAGCGTTTTCGTACGACGCGGCAGATCGATACGCTCTTCGATCTGCTGCCTTCTGCAAAAGCGTTGAAGCATCGTGCGCCCGTCCATTTCCACGCCGGTACTGTCGAGTTGGAGGCCGAGGCGCGCTTGCTCGATGGCTCTTCCGCGATGCGGCCCGGCGCGCGTGGCTTCGTGCGCTTTCTGCTGCGAGAGCCTACTCTGCTGCTTCCAGACGACCGCTTCATCGTGCGCATGTTCTCGCCCGTGCTGACCATCGGCGGCGGACGCGTACTCGACATCGATCCGCCACGTGTGAAGGATGCGGCCGCGCGCTTGAAGATCTTAAGCGAGGGCAGCGCGCAGGAACGCGTGGCGCTGCTTGTGCGCGAGTCGGCTTACGGCATGGCGCCCGAGGAGTTGATCGCGCGGACTGGCTTGCCGGCGAGTGAGTTCGAGCCGCAGGCTTGGCTGATGGATCGCGATTGGCTCACCTCCACGCGCCAGCGCATCGCCTCCGTCCTGGCCGCGTTCCACAAGCAGAACCCGTTGCTTCCCGGCATGTCGAAGGAGGAGTTGCGCAGCCGCGAGTTGCCCGGGTCGGCGCCGCACGTGCTGGAGGCGCTGCTCGCCGGAACGGGGACGATCGTTTCGGAGGGGGAACTCCTGCGCCTGAGCTCGCACCGGCTGGCCTTGAAGGAAGACGAAGAACTCGCACTACGAAGACTGGAGAGCGCGTTTCAACAAGCTGGACTGGCTGTGCCGGGGCTGCAGGACGCTCTGGCGCGATCAGGCGTCGAAGCGGCCCGAGCGCGCAGCCTCTTGCAGATGCTCTTGCGGGAGCGGCGACTGGTTCGCGTCAGCGACGAGTTGGTTTTTCATCGCGATGCTATCGAATCTCTCAAGGCTATGCTGGCCGCGCGCAGGGGCGCCCGTTTCGCAGTTCCGGAATTCAAGGAATGGACCGGTGTCTCGCGCAAGTACGCGATTCCGTTGCTCGAGTTTCTGGACCGCGAGCGAATCACGCGCCGCGAAGGCGATATGCGCGTGGCGCTGTGAACGAAAGTTGATTATTTTGTGCATCCGAGGAGTATCTCTCGACATCTCTTAGGGCATGACGACGAAAGCTGTCGTGCCGGGGATACTACTGATGACAGCAGGATTGTTTGCCGCTTCCAGTGTTCACGAGTTCACACTGAACTCGATTGAGGGAAAAGCTGCTCCGCTGTCCGCGTACAAAGGCAAAGTGGTCCTTCTGGTCAACGTGGCAAGCCGCTGTGGTTATACACCGCAGTATGCGGGCCTGGAGGCGTTGTACCGCAAGTATAAAGATCGCGGCCTTGTGGTGCTGGGTTTTCCTGCGAATAACTTCGGGGGGCAGGAACCCGGCACCAACGATGAAATCAAGACTTTCTGCAAGAGCAAGTACGACGTCACGTTCCCGATGTACTCGAAGGTCTCTGTGAAGGGCGATGACAAGACTCCGCTTTACGGCTTTCTGACCGAGAAGAGCGGCGAAGTGAAATGGAACTTCACAAAATTCCTGGCTGATAAGAACGGAAAAGTGATCGGGCGTTTCGATTCCGGTGTGGACCCCGCTTCGGCGGAGATGGTGGGAGCCATCGAAAAGGCGCTCAGCGAATAGCGCACAATTAGCTGTCTGTTTGTTTCCGGATCTGCCGCCTGTTCCCAGGCCGACGGTCCGGATTCTTTTTGGGGGCGGCAGTGTGATTGTGAACGTCTCAAAAGTTGGGTGAAAATAGTAAATATGTGCCGGAGCCGGATCGGGCAGATCTTCCTGCCCTGCTTTCTTTTCTGTGTTGCCGCGAATGCCCAACTTACGACGGAGGGCTCCGTTCTGGCGAGCCCTGGCGCCGCATCGCTTCCCGAAGGCATCATCCGGCCACTCCCGCCCCCGTCCGATGGCGGCGTGCTGAGGCCAAGGCTGACGGAGCCGGGCGTCGACTGGAACGGTGTGATCGGCCAATCGGTACTGCTGCTGAGCATGGAACATGCCTTCCGGCTCGGTACCGAACCTGGAACGTGCGCCGCGTCTGGTAGTCTATTCAAGGGATATGCGGCCTCCGTCGCGAATCTGCATGGCTGGGCCGATGGCGACGAGTTCTATGTGAATTACGTGGGACATCCGATGCAAGGCGGAATCGCTGGCTTCCTCTGGTCGCAGAACGACAGGAGATACCGCAGTGCGGAGTTCGGAAAATCGCGTGCCTATTGGAAAGCCAGGCTGCGCGCAGGCGCTTTCGCCTGGGTCTACAGCACGCAGTTCGAATTAGGACCCGTCAGTGAGGCCTCCATCGGCCAGATCCAATCACAGTTTCCGCAGCAGGGTTTCGTCGACCACGTCGTCACTCCGGTCCTTGGCGTCGCTTGGATGATCGGCGAAGATGTGGTCGACAAGTATGTCGTCCAATGGATGGAAGACCGCGTGACGAATCACTATGTCCGCCTGTTCGTGCGCGGCGCTCTAAATCCGGCACGCGGCACGGCGAGCATGTTAGCGTTTCAGGCGCCGTGGCATCGCACGACGCGCGGGGGCATCATGACCTATCGGCGAGGGGATCCGGACCTGATCTCCCGGAGCCGGTCCGAGGAAGTGAATCCTCCGTCGGGTGTCGCGCCGTTCGAGTTTACGATGATGCCGCAGTATCGCTGGTTCGCCGGTAACACAAGCGGCGCATCGTGCGTCGGCGGCGGCGGCAGCGCAGCGGTCCGGGTCGCTGAGAACTGGCAGGCGGTGTTTGAACTGGGCGGCTGTAAACTGCTCGACATGAAGAAGGATTTCAGCGGAGATTCGCTGAGCTACATGGCCGGCCCGCGCTGGTCTCCAATGGCCGGTGGACGCTGGAATCCCCATTTCCAGGTGCTCTTGGGCGGCAACAAGTTTTTCCAGGAACAAATGTTTCCAGAGAAGAAGCGACTGCTGGAATCGACCACAAATCAAAACACTCTGGCCAATCCGATCTGGCATGACCAGTACACGGTACAGGAGGATTCCAACGGTTTCGCGCTCTCGGCGGGCGGCGGCCTCGACCTTAAGCTGAACAGCGCGCTCGCAATTCGCTTAGCGAGCGTCGACTATCGCCATTCGTTTGCGCGCGGCTTGAACGGAAACGACTATTCCAACGGATTGCAGGTCAGCGCGGGCATGGTCCTGCGCATGGGAACCTGGTAGGGACGGGCAGATTCGAACTGCCGACCTGTCGCTTAGGAGGCGACCGCTCTATCCATCTGAGCTACGTCCCCGCGGGAAAAGTTGCGAAATCACTCTTATTCTACCAGCGCTTGAGTCCCTTCCGGCCAATGTCTTTGCGGTAGTGCATCCCATCGAAGCGGATTTCGGCCACGGCGCGATAAGCCTGCTCGATGGCGGCGGGCAAATCCGATCCTGACGCAGTGACTCCGAGGACGCGTCCGCCCGCAGTTTTCAGTATGCCGTCCTCTTCCTTCGTACCGGCCTGGAATACGGCGGCACCTAGACTCTCGGCCTTGCGGATGCCGTGGATTTCATCGCCGCTACGCACTTTACCCGGGTAGCCGTGCGCCGCCATTACGACGCAGACCGACGGATCCGTTTTCCACGCCAGTCGCCTGCCGGAGAGGTCCCCGGCCGCCGCCGCGTAGAGCACTTCGGCGAAATCGGAATCCATCCGGTGCATCAGCGCCTGGGTTTCTGGATCTCCAAGACGGACGTTGTATTCGAGCAACTTCGGTCCGGTCGCCGTCATCATCAGACCGGCGTAGAGAAATCCGCTGAAAGGGTTGCCTTCCGCCCGCATCGCTTCGATGGTTGGCTCGATGATCGTGCGCAGGATCGTCTCCGTTTCGGCGGCGTTCAGGATGCGACTGTCGCAGTAGGCGCCCATGCCCCCGGTGTTGGGACCGGCGTCTCCGTCGAAGACCGCCTTGTGATCCTGAGTAGGTTCGAGCGGGAGAATGTTGCGGCCGTCACTGAGTGCAATGAAACTGACCTCTTCACCCACCAGAAACTCCTCGACGACGAGGCGCGCGCCAGCGCTGCCGACCAGTTCTCCGGAGAGCAACCCGGCAGCCGCGGATTCGGCCTCCTGCCGCGTCTGCGCAATGATGACGCCCTTCCCGGCCGCGAGACCATCCGCCTTGAGCACCACCGGAAAGCCGAAACGGTCGAACGCCGACTTGGCTTCCTCCAGCGTCGTCACCGTCGCAAAACCGGCCGTCGGCAGGTTGTGTCGGTGCATGAATTCTTTGGAGAAAACTTTACTGCTTTCCAATTGGGCAGCGGAAGCGGTGGGTCCGAAGATCAGTTTGCCGCGCTGGTGGAAGAGATCCACAACGCCAGCGGCGAGAGGCGCCTCAGGACCTACGACGGTCAGATCCACACCGGCAGACTCGGCAATGGAAAGGAAAGTTTCGGGATAATTCGATATAAGTGATTTATTTTCAGCAACTTGCGATGATCCAGGATTACCCGGCGCAACGAATAGGCTCTCTACTGAGGGGCTCTGGGCCAGCCGCCAGGCTAGGGCGTGCTCACGGCCGCCGCTGCCAATGACCAATATCTTCATAGCGATACAATGATAGCAATGACCAAGTACGACGTTCTTGTGGTTGGCGCTGGGCACGCTGGCTGCGAGGCCGCACGCGCTTGCGCGCGCATGAATTTCCGGACCGGGCTGATCACGATGAACCTCGACCTGATCGCCCAAATGTCCTGCAACCCTGCTGTCGGCGGCATCGCCAAAGGCCACCTGGTGCGGGAGATCGACGCATTGGGTGGCGTGATGGGCGAGGTGACCGACGCTGCCGGGATTCAGTTCCGGCTGCTGAACACGAGCCGCGGAGCTGCGGTCTGGTCGCCGCGCGCACAGTGCGACAGGAAGCTCTATCGCATCAAGATGCGCGAGGCATTGGAGCGGGAGCAAAATCTGCGCATCCTCCAGGCCGAGGTAGCGGAGTTGCGGATCGAAGCCCAGCCGGGAGGCGGACGGCGGATCCGTGGCGTTGGGTTGCGCGACGGCCGGGTACTCGAAGCCGAGGCCGTGATCGTCACCACTGGAACTTTCCTGAACGGACTGGCGCATGTCGGCGACAAGCAGTATAGCTGCGGCCGGAACGGAGAGGCGCCGTCGAACCTGTTGGGCGATCAGTTGCGGAAGCTCGATCTGGCCTGGACCCGCTTGAAGACCGGCACGCCGCCGCGCCTCGACGGACGAGGCATCGACTGGAGCCGGTTCCATCCACAGAATGGCGATGTGACGCCGACACCCTTCTCGTTCCTGACGGAGAAGATCGACCGGCCGCAGGTGCAGTGCCACGTCGCCTACACCAACGATGAGACCAGACGCATCGTTGAGGCGGCGATTTCGCGTTCACCACTATATAGTGGGCAGATTAAGGGAATTGGCCCCAGATATTGCCCATCGATTGAAGACAAGTTTGTCAAATTCCCCGATAAGATCCGGCACCAGATCTTTCTGGAGCCGGAGGGCTTGGATACGTACGAGGTCTACCTGAACGGTATGTCCACCAGCATGCCGATCGACGTGCAGAGTGCGATGGTTGCATCGATTCCGGGATTGGAACGCGCGGAGATCATTCGTCCGGGCTACGCAATCGAATATGATGCCATCGATCCGCGTGAGTTGACGCACTGCCTACAGGTGAAGAGCATCGAATGTCTTTATTTGGCCGGGCAGATCAACGGCACATCCGGCTATGAAGAGGCTGCTTGCCAGGGGCTGATGGCAGGATTAAACGCCGGCGCGCGGCTACGCGACGAGGAGCCCGTTCGGATTGGCCGTGCCGAAGGATACACCGGGATTCTCATAGATGATTTGATTACCAAGGGCGCCGACGAGCCATATCGCATGTTCACGTCGCGCGCGGAGTTTCGGCTGCATTTGCGGATCGACAATGCAGATGAGAGGCTGACTCCGCTCGGGCGCCGTGCCGGACTGGTTTGCGACCGCCGTTGGGCGCTCTACGAGGAAAAACAGGCTCAGAAGCTGGAGATCTGCCGATTCCTGGCCTCCGAGCGCGCCGGCTCGAAGCGGTTTGGCGATTTTGGCCTTGCCAACGAGGATCGTCCTACGCTGGCGCTGTGGCTCAAGCGGCCTGAGGCCTTGATTGAACGGTTGCGCCCTGCGATTGC
Organism: Bryobacteraceae bacterium; assembly: GCA_963668605.1. Taxonomy (GTDB): domain Bacteria; phylum Acidobacteriota; class Terriglobia; order Bryobacterales; family Bryobacteraceae. The sequence goes on along the minus strand of OY764903.1, from coordinate 5,236,699 downwards.
CGCGCACTTGGGTAAAGACCCGGTCCGGGACGTTTTGACAACAATCGAGACCGAACTACGCTATTCCGGCTACGTTCTGCAACAGGAGCGGCATGTCGCGCGATTACAGGGTGCCGAGAACCGTGTGATCCCATCCGGCTTCCGCTACACGGCAATTCCTGGGTTGTCCCGTGAGATCCAGGGCAAACTTACGCGCGTGCGTCCCGAAACACTGGGGCAGGCCAGCCGGATTCCGGGCGTGACACCCGCCGCCATCTCAGTTCTCGACGTCTATTTGAGCATCTCGGGCCGCCGCAGCGACCGAACCTCTGATGTTCCACGTGAAACGTAGGTGGCAACCGAAGGATCGATCTAAATTAAGTCTACGAGATGTTTCACGTGGAACACAGTAGCACTAATCGAAGCTCGCAACACGGCGGCTCTGATAGAATAGTCTCGCTCGACCGGGAGTAATCATTTTGGGAAAAATCATTGCGATCACAAATCAAAAGGGTGGCGTCGGCAAAACTACGACTGCCATCAACCTTGCTGCATCCTTAGCTGTCAATGACATGCGCGTGCTGCTCGTCGATACCGATCCTCAGGGCAACTCCACCACAGGACTTGGGGTGAAGAAAGGAGAAGACCACGACAGCTTGTATCACGCATTACTGGGAGATAAGGATCTCTCCGCTCTGATCGTGCACACCGAACTCGACGGCCTCGATCTAGCGCCCGCCGATCGTAACCTTGTCGGTGCGAACATTGAGTTGGTCGCAATCGAGAACCGCGAGACCAGGCTGCGCGAATTGCTCAACGGCGTGCGCGAACGCTACGACTACATTTTGATCGATTGCCCTCCCGCGCTCGATTTGCTGACCTTGAATGCCCTTGTCGCCGCCGATTCGCTCTTGATCCCGATCCAGTGCGAGTTTTTTGCCCTGGAAGGCATCTCACAACTCCTCGACACGGTGGAGAGGATTCGCGAATCCTTTCAGCATTCACTAAAGATCGAGGGAGTCCTGCTCACTATGTACGACGACAGGACCAACCTGACCAAGCAGGTGGCCGACGATCTCAGGGAGTTCTTTGGGGAGGACGTTTTTAAGACCGTCATTCCGCGCAGCGTCCGCCTGGCCGAGGCGCCCAGCCACGGCAAACCGATCCTGCTTTACGACGTGCGCAGCAAGGGCGCGGAGAGTTACATCAAGCTAGCAAAGGAGATCCTCGGCCATGAGCAAATTGCCGGACCGGAAAGCATTGGGTAAGGGGCTCTCAGCCCTGCTGCCGGCGCGCGCGGCGGCGCCGCCCCCCGCCGTGGCTGCGCCGCTTCCGGCCGAACCGCGTACTGGCCTCACCAGCCTCCCTATCGACGCGATCGACCCGAACCCACTGCAGCCGAGAACCGTGTTCCAACCGGAGCGCCTCGTCGAGTTATCGCAGTCCATCCAAGCCAATGGCATCATCCAGCCGCTGGTCGTTCTGCGCAAAGGCGACCGCTATCAATTGGTGGCCGGCGAGCGGCGCTGGCGGGCCGCCAAGCTCGCCGGCTTGCACGAAGTGCCAGTAGTTGTCCAGGACTTCGCCGACGAACGGTTGCTCGAAATCGCGCTCATCGAGAATATCCAGCGCGAGGATCTCAACCCCATCGAAGTCGCCCAGGCTTTCGACCGCTTGGGACGCGAGCTCAAACTCAGCCACGAAGAGATCGGCCGCCGCACAGGCAAAGATCGCACGACGGTGACGAACATGCTCCGGTTGCTCAAACTGCCGGGTGAGATTCAGCGCCTTCTGGCCGAGCACCGCCTATCGATGGGTCACGCCCGCGCGATCCTTGGCATCGCGGCGCCGGAGTCACAACTCGAGGTGGCCGAGAAGGCCGCGGCACAAGGCCTCTCTGTGCGCGAGGTCGAGCGCCTGGTGCAAAAGCTGTCAGCCACCCGCGAACCCAAGGTGGCTGAAGAAGAGGTCAAGCTCGATCCGAATGTCAAGGCGGCGATCCGCGAACTGGAGCACACGCTTGGCACGCGCGTGCGCATCGTGGAGAAGAGCGAACAGCGCGGGCGTATCGAGATTGAATACTACACGCAGGAAGACCTGCAACGCATCTATACGCAGATCGTAGGAGATTCAGACACGCAAGTCTGAAATTGAAATGTCTCGCTGACGGAAGTGGTGCCGGGAGGAGGACTCGAACCTCCGACCTGCGGATTATGAGACCGCCGCTCTAACCACCTGAGCTATCCCGGCCGAGGAAGAAGCACATCTTCTAAAGAAGTACCTCTTCTAGAGTATTCGCCACCTCGCCGGATTGTCAAATTCAGCTCCGCCCGGACGTGCCCCTACGCTTTTTTTCTTGACAAACTTTCATGTCGGGTACATAGTATGAATTAGAGGGACGACCGAATGCGGATTCCCTCTAACTCACTGATAACAGTTGAGTTGTGACTCCTCCGCGCGTGGGGGGATTCTCGATGAGAGGAGGATGTCAATATCGATCGTCCACAGTATGAGGGCGACTACCGTTCTCCGAAGTTGCTCGGCTGAGAACCTTGAACGCCGGATACGATCCTAATATGTGATCGCGAGCGTGCGGAATTTTGCACCGCAAAATAGGACTAAGTCAGCCGGGGAAAACGATCGGCTCCAGCATTTCGGGCTGGAATAGCAATCGATTCAACTGGAACCGGCGGTCGCCCTTTTCATTTCTTTCCTGCCTTTTCCCCAGCCACCTATTTGACAGCGTTGTATCTTGTTCAGTAGATTCGTCATAGTGTCTGATTTCGCCGCTGCGCCGTGACACAAGGACTTATTCGTGAATGCTGTCGAGTTCCAGGACGTCTCCAAGAGTTATCCAATCTACGCCTCCCCGGGCAATCGTCTTCAGGAACTTCTGACGCTTAACCGCCGCGCCTATCATAAAGACTTCTGGGCACTGCGCGAAATTTCATTTGAAGCGAAGAAGGGAGCCACCTTCTGCGTCATCGGCGAAAACGGTTCTGGTAAAAGCACACTGCTTCAGATCGTGGCCGGAATCCTTGCGCCTTCGTCCGGCAACATAGCAGTTCACGGACGCGTCGCGGCATTGTTGGAACTCGGCTCGGGGTTCAATCCGGAGTTTAGCGGTCGGGATAATGTCTATCTGAACGGGGCGATTCTCGGTTTCTCCAGAAAAGAGATGGACCGGCGCTTCGCTGAAATCGAGGCGTTCGCCGAGATCGGCGATTTCATCGAACAGCCGGTCAAGACTTACTCCAGCGGCATGGCCGTCCGCCTGGCCTTCGCCGTGGCGATACACGTCGATCCCGATATACTACTTGTCGATGAAGCGCTCGCGGTGGGCGACATCTATTTCCGGCAGCGTTGCATGCGCAAAGTCCACGAACTGCGATCGCGTGGCGTGACCATCCTGTTCGTCTCGCACGCGATCGGCGACGTCAAGGCGATCGGCGATCAGACAATGTGGCTCGATAATGGACGTATCCGCGAACTCGGAGGCACGGACAAGGTGGTCGCCAAGTACCTTGCTGCCATGGTCGAGAAGGATTCCGCGTACCTCGAACTCAACAAGAAGCGGCACGTGCACGTGCCGCTTGCGGAGAGAGTCGAAGCGCCCGAAATCGTCACACACATTCCGAACGTCGACCATCGCTATGGCGATGGACGCGCTGAGGTGATCGGCATCGCCGTACTCGACGAATCCGGTCAGCCACTGCATCTGCTCGAGCCGCGCTCCAAGGTAGTTGTGCGCATCAGTGTCCGTGCAAAGGCCACCATTTCCCAGCCCAATGTCGGCTTCATGTTGCGCAACCACCTGGGCATTGATTTCGCCGGCACCAACAACCTGCGCGAAGGTCACGAAATCGCCCCGATGGCGGCTGGCGATGTTAACACAGTGGACTTCCACATCGATCTACCCGAACTCTATCCGGCGAGTTTTTCGTTCTCGCCCGCCATCGCCGACGGTTCCGTGGACGAGTATCAGATGTGCGATTGGATCGACAACGCCATCACTCTGCAGATGGGCCACAGCGAAGGACAGGTCTATGGCTACATCCACCTGCCCTGCCGCGTCGCGGTGAACAGCCGTATCGCGCCGGCCGCAGGGAGCATAGCCAATGGCTGAGTTCACGGGCGAGCGCGTCGTGCCCGGGCAGGTAGACCCGGACCTGCTCAATGAACACCTGGCGCGCTACGCCTTCGCCGCGCGTCTGTGCAGCCACAAGCGTGTACTCGACATCGGTTGCGGCATGGGTTACGGAACGGCGGAGCTCGCCCGGCATTCACGCTCGGCGACAGGCATAGATCTCGCCGCCGCGGCCGTTGCCGACGCTCGCCAAGCGTATCCAGCCGGGAATCTGCAATACGCGTGCGCCTCCTGCACGAACCTGCCCTTTGCCGATGCCTCTTTCGACCTGGCCGTCTCGTTCGAGGTCATCGAGCACATCGCGGAATGGCGCGAAATGCTCGTCGAGGCCCGGCGCGTGTTGCGCCCTGGCGGTCAGTTTATCGTCTCCACTCCGAACCGGCTCTACTATGCGGAGACGCGCAAGCTCGCGGGACCGAATCCGTATCACGACCACGAGTTTGAGTTCGAGGAGTTCCGGCTTGCGCTCGAAGAGCTGTTTCCTTCGGTCTCGCTGTTCCTCCAAAACCACGCGGCCGGCATTGTGTTTCAGCCGATCCACCCGGACGAATCCGCGGAAGTCACCATCGCCGGCAGCGCGATCGCGCCGGACGAATCGAACTTCTTCCTGGCGGTTTGCGCGCTGGGACGACAACTCGGCGCACCCACCTTCGTCTATCTCCCAACCACTGCCAACCTGCTACGCGAACGTGAACTTCACATCAGCCGGCTCGAAACCGAGTTGGTCACCAAGAACGAATGGCTCGATGCGGCCCGCTTGGAACATCAGGAACTTGTGGAAATGTTCCGTCGCCAGACCGAGGAAATCCGGCAGAAGAACGAATGGGCCGCAAAGCTGAATGGGGAGGTTGGCGCGCAACGCCAGCGCATCGCGCAATTGCAGGACGAGGTCGTCACGCAGAACGCGGAAATGGCCAAGCTGGCCGCGGGCTACGAAGCCCAACTCGCTCGCGTCGAAGACGAGAGTCGCCAATTTGTCGCTCATGCCCAGGAAACCGAACTCCGCATAACCGCTCAAGCCGAAGCGGTGATTCGCGAACTCGAAGCTAAGTGCGCCGAACTGGCGAGCTGCGTCGACTTGTTGCATAAGACCGAAGAAGAGGCCGCCGCACAGACCGTCTGGGCGCTCTCGCTGAAAGCCGAAACCGACGAATTGAAAGCGGCAGTCGCCAGATACCAGACGCAGGTCAACCTGGCCCGCTCCTCGCGCTGGCTGAAGCTGGGCCGGGCTCTCCACGTCGGACCGGAGATTCAGGAACAGTGAAATGGCCCGACTGAAGTATTGGCTGCGCATCCTCCCGCTTCTGCTGCTCTCGCCACTGCTGCTCGCCGTGGCCGCCGCTGCATTGGCGCTGGTCGATCTGGCTGCGCTGATTTTCAGGCCGCGCCGCACTATACACGAAGAGCCGGCGGACAACAGCGCGGCCAGCGTTGTGATCCCGAACTGGAACGGCCGCGACCTGCTCGAAAAGTATCTGCCTTCCGTGATTGAGGCGCTGGGCGCGAACCCGCGCAACGAAATCATCGTGGTCGACAACGGTTCCACGGATGACAGCGTGCAGTTTCTGCGCGAACGCTTTCCCGAAGTGAAGGTGCTCGCCTTGCCGGAGAACCTCGGTTTCGGAGGAGGCTCGAACGCTGGCTTTCGCGCCGCCACCAATGACATCGTCGTCCTGCTAAACAGCGACATGCGCGTCGACCGCGAATTCCTCGCGCCGCTCCTGGCTGGCTTTTCGGACAAGAAGGTGTTTGCCGTTTCCTGCCAGATCTTCTTCAGCGATCCGGCCCGCCTGCGCGAGGAGACCGGCCTCACGCAAGGTTGGTGGGAGGGCGGTTCGTTGCGCGTGCGCCACCGGCTCGACGAGCAAATCACGGATCTCTATCCATGCTTTTATGGCGGTGGCGGATCATGTGCTTTCGACCGCCGCAAGTTTCTCGAACTCGGCTGCTTTGACGCGCTCCTCGCGCCGTTCTATCTCGAAGATACCGACATCGGTTACCTCGCCTGGAAGCGCGGCTGGAAGGTGCTCTATCAGCCGCAGAGCAAGGTTTATCACGAGCATCGCGGAACTATCGGAAAGAAATTCTCGCACGAATACATCCAGGCCGTGCTCAAGAAGAACTTTGTCCTGTTTTGCTGGAAAAACATCCACGAGCCAAAACGTTTATTGCAGCACTTGGCTTTCTCCCAAGCGGCCGTTCTGCTCAGCGCCTTCTTCGGCGATTCGCCCGAGCGCGCCAACGCGGCGGGCATCTTGCGTGCATTTCGCCAACTGCCCTCGGCTCTGATTTCACGCTGGCACGCTCATTCGCTCGCCGTCGTAAGCGACACGGAGGCATTCCGGCGCCCGCTGGGCGGCTACTTCCGCGACAGTTTCGCGGTGCTTCCGGCGCAACCCTCCAGGCTCAACGTCCTGTTTCTTTCGCCGTACCCGATCTACCCGCCCATACACGGTGGCGCGGTCTTCATGTACCAAACGCTGCAAGCGCTCGCCAAACTCGCCGACGTGCATCTGATCGCACTGCTCGACTATCCGCATGAGCGCGCGGCCCACGAAATCTTCCGGCCGATGTGCGCGTCGGCGGAGTTCATCGTGCGCGTGGAGGGTAAGCCCGCGCAGTTCGGCTCCATCGCGCCGCATGCGATCCGCGAGTTTCAGAACGCCGATCTCGAGTGGTTGATCCATCGCCAAATCTACCAGAAGCAGATCGATGTCTTGCAGTTGGAATACCTGCCCATGGGCCAGTACGCTGAGCCCTACAAGCGGCTGAGCTGCATTCTTTTTGAACACGACATCTACTTCCAGTCGATCGCGCGGCAGTTGCCCACGATGAGCGGCGCGCAAAAACCCATGGCGTTTTTCGAATACCTGCGGGCCTTGCGCTACGAACTCAGGCTGCTGCCAAAGCTCGACCGTATTCAGGTGTGCAGCCGGGAAAACAAAGCGGTCGTCGTCTCCTATCTGCCACGCCTCGGACCGCGCATCGACGACGATCTGCGCGCCGGCATCGACGTCTCACGTTACGCGTTTAAACCCGATGGCCGCGAACCCAATACGATGCTGTTCATGGGCAACTTCCGTCACGTTCCGAACACGGAAGCGCTGGGCTGGTTTGCGCGTCAGGTCCTGCCGCTCGTGCTGGAGCAGCGTCCGGAGGCAAAGCTCGTTGTGGTGGGTTCCGATCCGCCGCCGCGCCATTTTTTCACACGCGAGAACAGCGCGATCGAAATGCGTGGCTTTGTAGAGGACATTCGCGAGCCGCTCTCGCGTTATGCGTTGTTCGTCTGCCCGATCCTGGGCGGATCCGGAATGCGCGTGAAACTATTGGAAGCCTTCGCCGCAGGAATTCCGTGCGTGTCTACCCGCCTGGGAGCCGAAGGCCTGGCTGGGGAAGATGGCGATGTCTGCGCGCTGGCCGATGATCCGGCCGCTTTCGCAAACCACATCGTCGAATTGCTCGATCACCCGGAAAAAGCCGCTGATATGGCTCGCCGCGCATTGCAGGCCGTCATGCATCGGGACATGGCCACGATGACGGCTCGCTTGGCGCAAACCTATCGAGCTTCGCTTGCCGCCAAACGCGGTTAGCGGTGCGTTGCCTCTACTTGAACCAGCCGGAAACCCCTGACTTGGCGCTCTTCCGTCTCAGTTCTGCTTGGATCGCCGCAACGGTCCGGCGCGCGGACTCCTCGACGTGCTCCGCTCCGGGACTCTTCGGTGGCATGTAGACCGACCACAACACCGACCTCGTTTTCACGTCCACAAAAAAGACTGTGCCGCGGCCACGCGAAAACGATGAGATCATCGGCTCGCCGCCGGCCGTGTCGCCGCGCAATTCCACGCTCGCTTTTTCGCCGTCTTCTTTTTCTTCTGCTTTCGCCTTCGCTTTCGCTTCTTCAGCGGCCTGCTTCTCCGCTTTCTCTTTATCCGTGTCGCCGTAGAGATCGCGCATCTTCGCCTCGAACGAAGCGCCCACGGTCTCGCTGATCACCGCATCGGCGAGCGCCGGATCGGTAACCACTTCCAGCACCTTGCGGCTCGCCAAGTGGCTGGCCAGGTACTGGTCGAAGCCGCTGCGCATCGGCAACACGTAGACCCTTCGGACACTGGAAAGCCCGGGGCCGGAAGCAGCAGGCGTAGCAGCGGGCGCAGGTGTAGCAGCAGGCACAGGTGCAGCAACTGGCGCAGGTGCAGCAGTGGACACAGCCGTAGCAGCAGGTGCAGGCGCAGCCTTAGGATCGGGCACAGCAGCAGGCGCCTGTGCGAAAAGATAACTTGAAACGAGTGCAAGGCCGAACAGATTCGCGATAAACCGCATAATCCTATGATAGCGATAGTTCGTACAATAAGGGATTGTACAAAGAGCAGAAGATTACCGTCATCATCCCGTGCCTCAATGAAGAGCAGGGAATTGAGCAGGTCTTGCGGCGCATGCCCACGTTCGTCGACGAGGTGATCGTCGTCGACAACGGCTCCACCGACAGAACCTCGGATGTCGCGCGCAGCCTAGGCGCTCAAGTCATCCGCGAGCCCGTGCGCGGCTACGGCCGGAGTTACAAGAAGGGTTTTTCACAGGCGAGCGGCGATCTCATCGTGACGCTCGACGGCGACCATAGCTATCCACCCGACGCCATCTCTTACCTACTCGAAGCCTTCCTGCATCTGCGGGCCGACTTCCTCAACGCTTCGCGCTTTCCCGTCGGCGATAGTCAGGCGATGAGCTTCAAACACAAGTTCGGAAACCTGGTGTTGTCCGTAGCGATGTCGCTGCTCTATTTTCGTTGGGTGCGTGATTCGCAGTCGGGCATGTGGGTCTTCCGGCGCTCAATCCTCACTGAGATGACGCTCGAATCAGACAGCATGGCCTTCTCCGAGGAGATCAAGATTGAGGCGCTCAAGAATCCCAAGGTGCGTTTTGTGGAGATCTCTATCCAGTATTCTTCGCGGCTCGGCGAGATCAAGCTCAGCCCATGGCGCGACGGATTTCACAACCTCTTCTTTCTGGTAAAGAAGCGATTCTCGGGAAGGCGCCGGCCGGAGTGAGATGAGCGCAGTCTCCGTTGTCATTCCGCACTGGAACCGCAGGGATCTGCTCGCGGCCGTTCTCGAACGGCTCCAGCACCAGACGTTGGCGCCCGTGGAGATCCTGGTCGTTGACAACGGGTCGACGGATGGCTCCGCGGAACTGGCGGAGGCTGCCGGAGCGAAGGTCATCCGGATAGGCGAGAATGCCGGTTTCTCTCCCGCCGTGAATCGCGGCATCAAGGCCGCACGCTGCGAATGGATCGCCGTGCTCAACAACGACGTCGACCCGGACCCGGACTGGCTCGAACGACTACTGGCCGCGGCCGATCAGCCGGATGTCTGGTTCGCCTCGGGCAAACTGCTTCAGGCGCGGCAGCCAGTGCTGCTCGACGGTGGGTTCGATCTGCTCAGCCGCGGCGGTTGCGCCTGGCGTGCCGGATACGGTAGACAGGATGCCCCGCAGTGGAATGAAACACGGCCGATCTCGTTTGCGCCCTTTACGGCGGCTTTATTTCGCGCCGAACTGTTCCGCCGGGCGGGTCTTCTCGATGAAGACTTCGGCTCGTATCTCGAGGACGTCGAGTTTGGGCTGCGCTGCGCGGCGGCGGGCTTCGGTGGCGTTTATGCGCCGAAGGCTGTGGCCCGGCACGGCGGCAGCGAAACGCTGGGCCGCTGGAGCCCGGCCATGGTCCGCCTGGTGGCCCGCAACCAGTTGCGGCTGGCGGCCAGGCACATGCCGGACGGCTTGAGTTGGCCCGTCCTGGTAGGTCAATCGTTGTGGGGCTTGACGGCCTTGCGGCATGGTACTTTTCTCGCGTTTGCGCGCGGCAAATGCGAGGGCCTGCCGCTATTCTGGAGGAACCGGATAACCTTTTCTCCCGAAAGGGCGGAACGCCTGCGGCGTGTGCTCGCTGCGAGCGAAGCGGAGATCCGGGAGCTGCAGCGGCGCGACGGCTGCGACGTGTATTGGCGGCTGTACTTCGCACTCACATGACGCAAGTTGCGATTGTTATCGTCACCTACAACTCGGAGGATGTTATCGGCAAGTGCCTGGATGCGTGCGGCCATGCGTGTCCCGAAGACACACATAGGGGCTTGGAAGTCATCGTCGTGGATAATGCCTCCGGCGACGCAACGGGCAAAGAGGTGGAACGGCATCCGGGAATCCGCTGGATCGCCAACTCTACAAATCGCGGCTTCGCGGCGGCCGTAAACCAGGGCGTGCGCGCTAGCGTTGCGCCCTATGTCCTTTTGTTGAACCCGGATACCGAGTTGCTCGGCGGCGTCGACGCCATGGCCGGAGACTGCGCGGCGGGCGCGGGCGCAGTCGGCGGGAAGCTCGTGGATGCCGGTGGCACTCCACAGGCTGGTTTCGCAGTCCGGCGATTGCCGACAGCTTCGACTCTGGCCCTCGAAGTGCTCGGTATAAACCGGATCTGGCCCGGGAATCCGGTCAACCGCCGCTATCGCTGTCTGGATTGGAATCCGGAACGGGCCGGTGACGCCGAACAGCCCGCAGGAGCGTTTCTGATGTTCCGGCGGGACGCCTGGGAGGTTTTGGAGGGGTTCGACGAGGGCTTTCATCCGCTCTGGTTTGAAGATGTCGATTTCTGCAAGCGGCTCCAGGCTCAAGGGCTTCCGGTGCGCTATCAACCGCTTGCCGTGGCCCGGCACCAGGGAGGGCACTCGATCGGCAAGATGAGCTGGGAATGCCGAAACCTGTTTTGGTATGCTAGCCTTCTAAGATATAGCTCTAAATTTTTCTGCCCCGCTGACCGCCGTCTGGTTCGCACCGCAGTGATCGTGGGAGCCGTGCTCCGGGCGATAACGGGGATTGTCACGGAACGGAGCTTGAGACCGCTTGCCGTATATGGAAAGGTGCTTCGGCTCGCACTCGGGTGAGAGATAGAGGATCGCCAAAGATCCAGATCAACAGGCATGTCCAGGAATTACACGATTTCCGTCACGATCGTCACCTACAACAGTGGCCGGTTCATCAAGAAGTGTCTTGAAGCCGTCCTGGCGCAGAAGTATCCGCACAAAGAGATCGTCGTGATCGACAATGCCTCGACCGACGGAACCACTGATATCCTGGAGCCGTTTGAAGATCGCTGCCGCATCGTTTATAACGATAAGAACATCGGTTTTGCGGCGGCGCAAAACCAGGCGATCCATCTTTCCAGCGGCGAGTGGGTGCTCACGCTGAACCCCGATGTCCTGCTGATGCCGAACTTCATCCAATCGGTTGTCGATGCGGGTTGCGTCGACCCGAAGGTGGGCGTGGTTTGCGGAAAACTGCTAACCATGACCGCGACTTTCGAACTGCCTGGAAAGCCGCTGGTGGATTCGACCGGGATCTACTTCAATCCGATGATGCGCCACCTGGACCGCGGCAGCCAGGAAGTCGACAACGGCAACTACCGCAAGTCGGAATATGTCTTCGGCGCCACCGCTGCGGCTGCTTTGTACCGGCGCGAGATGATCGACGACGTGTCGATGGACGGCGAGTTCTTCGACTCCGATTTCTTCGTCTATCGCGAAGATGCCGATGTCGCCTGGCGCGCACAACTGCTCGGTTGGAAGTGCCTCTACACGCCGCAGGCGCGCGGTTACCATGTGCGCAATGTACTCCCCGGCAACCGGCGCGCACTGCCGCCCGAAATCAACATGCACTCAGTGAAGAACCGCTTCCTGATGCGCATCAAAAACATGACCGGCAACCTCTATTGGAGGAACTGGTTTTCGATTACGGGCCGCGATCTTATAGTCATCTCCTGCTGTCTGCTGCGCGAGCAGACCTCGCTCAAGGCGTTCTGGTGCCTGGCTAAACAATGGGACCGCACATGGGAAAAGCGCCGCGTGATTATGAGCCGCCGCCGCGTCACCGACGAGTACATGGCTAGCTGGTTCCGCTATAAGCCGGTGAGCCGTCCGGCGCCGAAAGTCTCCGCACGGGCACTGGGTCAGACCAAGACCGCGCCGCAAGGCTGATGCGCATAGCACTGCTCGGCACGCGCGGCATTCCAGCGCGCTACGGCGGATTTGAGACGTTCGCCGAAGAGCTTTCCAAAAGGCTGGTCCAGCGCGGTCATCAAGTTCGCGTGTACTGCCGTCAGAATGGCGCGGGCGGCGCGGATTACCTGGGTGCTGAATTGTGCCACGTGCCCACCATCCGCCACAAGTACCTGGACACCATCGCACACACGTTCTTCTCCACGCTGCATCTGCTCTGGCGCCGCTGCGACGTGGCGCTCTACTGCAATGGCGCGAATGCGATTTTCACGCTGGCGCCGCGCCTTCTGGGCATTCCCGTCGCACTGAATGTCGATGGTCTCGAGCGTAATCGCAAGAAATGGAATCGCCTCGCGAAGGCCTGGTATCTACTCTCGGAGTGGCTCGCCACCTTTTGCCCCAGCGTCGTGATCACGGACGCGGAGAAGATCAAACAGTATTACCGCGAGCGCTACGCCAAAGACTCCGTCTTCATTCCCTACGGCGCGGAGCTTGGTAAAACGCCCACCTCGGACGTGCTCACCCAACTCGGCCTCGAGCCCGGCGGATACTTCCTGTACGTCAGCCGCATGGAGCCGGAGAACAACGCTCTGCTCGTGCGCGAGGCCTTCGAGAAGACGGCTATCGACAAGAAGCTGGTACTGGTTGGCGATGCACCCTACGCCAGCGAGTACATCCGCAGAGTGCGCGACACCAAAGACCCGCGCATCGTGATACCTGGCGCAATCTATGGCCAGGGCTACAAGGAACTCGGTTCGCACTGCTTCGCCTACATCCATGCCACCGAGGTGGGCGGCACGCATCCGGCCTTGATTGAAGCAATGGGCCGCGGGGCTTTGGTGCTCTATTTGGACACGGCTGAGAATGCGGAGGTAGCCGGTGGCGCCGGTATTCCGTTCATTCGCGACCTTACGCGCAAACTCGAAGCCGTAGCCGCGATGCCCGCTGCGGAACTCGTGGAGTGGCGCGCCCGCGCCGCCGAACGCGTTCGCCAGCGCTACGGGTGGGAGGCCGTGACGGATGCCTATGAGGCTCTGCTGGCCGGTTTGATTTCGCGATAATCAAACTATGACCTCTTTTGCTCCGCGATGCTGGGTGGAAATCTCCAGGCGCCAGATCGCGGCCAATTTCCATTCTTTCCGCGACGCCGTTCCCCACGGCGTCGAAGTGATGCCGGTGGTTAAGGCAGACGCATATCATCACGGCTCCCGCGAAGTTGCCCGTCTGCTCATCAAGGAGGGTGCAGCCCGCCTGGCCGTGGCTAGTGTCGAAGAAGGCGCCATGTTGCGACAGGCCGGCATCAGCGTACCGATCCTCGTGATGTCGGACTTCATTCCGGACGACCGTATGGCGTTAATCGATTTTCAACTCACGCCGGTGCTGCACTCGCTCGCAGCCGTGCACGATTGGGACGTCATGGCCAAGCGCGCCGGACTGCCACTGCGCTATCACCTGAAGATCGACAGCGGCTTCGGGCGCCTCGGCACGTGCGCCGACGCCGCGGCTATCGCAGGCGCCATTCAGGCTGCGCCGCACACCCGCATCGAAGGATTGATGACGCACTTTGCCTCAGCGACCGATTACACCTCCGGGCAGACCGCCGAGCAGACGGCGTACTTTCGCAGCGTCGCAGCGCATCTCAGCGCTGCCGGCATTGCGCCACACTGCATTCATATGGCGAGCACTGCTGGAGTTGCATATGGCCACGAGGAGACATGGGGCACTTTGGTGCGCCCCGGCCTTGGGCTCTACGGCTATGTTCCGCCGGCGCTGGGCGTTGCGCCGCCACTCTCGCTGAGCGTGAAACCGGCACTCGTCTGGAAAGCTTCCGTGCTGCTGACAAAAGATGTGCCCGAGGGCGCTACGATCGGCTACGGCGCAACCTTCCGAGCCGCGCGGCCGACACGCATCGCCGTAGTCTCAGCAGGTTACGCCGACGGTATTCCGCACCAGCTTTCGAACCGGGGCGCCGTGATCGCCGACGGTAAACTCGCACCGATTCTGGGCGCTGTCTCAATGGACGTGACCACTATCGATGTCACGGAAAGTCCCGCACTGCAAGCGGGCGATGCGGTTACGCTGCTGGGTTCCGAAAACGGAATCACCATCGACGCGCAACACATCGCCGAGCAGGCCGGAGGGATCGCTTACAGCGTTCTTTGCGGCATCAGCGCTCGCGTGCGCCGCATATACCTGTAGCGCGACTCGCGCGCCTACACATCAAGGTTGCGGACATCGAGCGCGTTATCTTCGATGAACTTGCGGCGGCTTTCGACGTCCTCGCCCATCAGCGTTGAGAAGATTTTGTCGCTTTCTACCAAGTCCTGCAACTCCACTCTCAGCATGGTTCGGGTCTCGGCGTTCATCGTCGTTTCCCAAAGCTGGTCGGCGTTCATCTCGCCCAACCCCTTATAACGCTGCACATTGCAGTCGCGCATGCCTTCAGAACGGATATATGCGAACAGGTCACGCCAGTTTTCCTGCACCACTTTGTGGTCGCCGCGCGTTACCGTGAAAGGCGGCTTGTTGTTGGGCGCAATCTGTTTCACCAGCGTGCGCAAGCGGCGGTATTCCGAGTGCGTCGCCAACTCTATGTTGATGTAGCGCTCGGCGTTGGTCTGGTCGTGATAGCCCACCATGAACGCCGAATGCTCTTCATCGACGCGAATCTCAGGATTGAGCTTGAGAGCGCGCAGGGCCTCGACGAGCGGCGCCAAGTTGGCCTCATCCATAAAGTGCGCGCGGGTATCGATCTGCAACTCCGGGTTGGCGATCACAGCCACAACAGCCGCGTTGCGCAGCCGCCGCTCGGCCTTGCGGAAGATCACCTGTAGCTCGTCGAGCTGCAAAAGGAAATTGCGCAACTCTGCGCCTTCCAACTTGCCACCGTCGAATTCCACGCTCGCGTTATCCGTGGCTCGCCGCAGGATCTCACGCGTAAACTCTTTGTCGTCCTTGATGTATTTCTCGCTACGACCCTTCTTGATGCGGTAGAGCGGCGGTTGCGCCACATAGATGTGGCAGCGCTTGATCAGCTCCTGCATGTGGCGGAAGAAAAACGTCAGCAGCAGCGTCCGGATGTGCGAGCCGTCCACATCCGCATCGGTCATGATGATGATTTTGTGGTAGCGCAGCTTGGCCGGATCGAAATCATCCTTGCCAATCCCTGTGCCCAGCGCCGTAATCAGACAGCGGATCTCCTCATGGCCCAGCATCTTGTCGTAGCGAGCCTTCTCCACGTTGAGGATCTTGCCCCTCAACGGCAGGATCGCCTGATAGCGCCGGTCCCGACCGCTCTTGGCCGTTCCGCCGGCCGATTCTCCCTCTACGAGGAATATCTCACAGCGTGCGGGATCCTTCTCCTGGCAGTCCGACAGTTTGCCCGGCAGGCCGCCGGAATCGAGCGCTCCCTTACGGCGGGTCAGGTCGCGTGCTTTACGCGCCGCTTCCCTTGCACGGGAAGCGTCGATCGACTTGCCGACAATTTTCTTCATCACCGCCGGATTCTTGTCGAAGAACTCGCCTAGTTTCTCGTTGACCAACTGGACCACATAGCCGCCGATGTCGCTGTTGAGCTTGCTCTTGGTCTGGCCCTCAAACTGCGGCTGTGGTAGCTTCACGCTGACTACGGCGGTCAGACCCTCGCGGACGTCGTCGCCGGAGAGGTTTTCCTTGACGTCCTTGAAAAGACCTGCCTGCTGGCCGTAGAGGTTGATGGTCCGCGTCAGCGCGCTGCGGAATCCGCTCAGGTGCGTTCCGCCCTCCGTCGTGTTGATGTTGTTGGCAAAACTGAAAATATTGTCGCTGTAGGAGTCGTTGTACTGGAGCGCCACTTCCATTGAGACGGTGCCCGCGTCGTTGGGCATCTCCTTCTCGCCTTCAAAATAGATCGGCTTCTCGTGCAGTACCGATTTGCCCTTGTTGAGCAGCTTAATGAACTCCGAAATACCACCGCTGTAAAAGAATTCGCTAGCCTTGATCGGATCAGTGCGTTCGTCGGTGAGGTTGATCTTCAACCCCTTGTTCAGGTAGGCCATCTGCCGCAGCCGCTGAGCAAGAGTGTCGAAATTGAATTCCAACACCGTCATAATGCTGGAATCCGGCTTGAATGTGATCTTCGTTCCGGTCTTGCGCCCGCATTTGCCCGCCCGTTCTAACCTGGCCTGAGGAACTCCGGCACGGTATTCCTGTTCCCAGGTATAACCATCACGCCAGATCTCCAAATTCAGCAACTCGGACAGCGCGTTAACGCAACTCACGCCGACCCCATGCAGACCGCCCGATACCTTGTAGCTCTTCGAGTCGAACTTGCCGCCCGCGTGGAGCTTGGTCATGACAACTTCCGCCGCCGACACACCCTCCTCCACATGCAGGTCCACCGGAATTCCGCGCCCGTTATCGATCACCGTAACAGAGTTGTCATCGTGAATTGTGACTACAATCTCGTTGGCGTAGCCCGCTAAAGCTTCGTCAACTGAATTGTCCACCACCTCGTACACCAGGTGATGAAGACCGAGTTCGCCCGTCGAGCCAATGTACATAGCCGGGCGCAAACGCACGGCTTCAAGGCCCTCAAGAACTTTGATACTGGTGGAATCGTAAACTGACCCGTTGGCCGCATCCGCAGCGGTTACATCTTTTGTTGCCATGGTTTTACTAGCTTTGGTTGAAATAACTTTCGAGCAAATCTTTTTTATCGCCCTGTGCCGCTTCGTCAAATGCGCATAGGCATAACGACATAGCGGTAGGTATAGTTGACGCCATCTCCCGCCGGCCTCAACTCACCGGCGCTCACACCGTCCTTGAAATGAAAGCTGGCCTCGGTTTCCGGTAACGCTCGCAGGAACTCTAATAGATACTGTGCGTTGAAGCCAATCTCCACCTCAGGACCGTCGTATGTGACCCCGAGGCTCTCTTCCGATTCGCCGGTCTCTGACAGCGACGAGTAATACTTGACCTCTCCTGGAGTCACCTGCACGCGAATCGCCCGGCTGCGCTCGTCGGCAAACTGGGAAACGCGTTCGATCGCGGCTCGCATCTCATCACGCGGAATAACAACAGAATGGGGTTGCTCTCTAGGTAGGACGCGGTCGTAGTCCGGAAAGTTGCCCGTCAGCTTCCGGCTGATCAGCAAACGTTCGCCCATCTGGAAGAATAAATGGTTATCGTCGCCGGAAAAAGCTATTTTGGCATCCGCACTCGCATCGGATGCCAGTTTCAGAATCTCTTGCATAGCTTTACGCGGCAGCAGCGCCTTGTAACCCTCGGAGACACCGGCAAACTCGC
Organism: Bryobacteraceae bacterium; assembly: GCA_963668605.1. Classification (GTDB taxonomy): domain Bacteria; phylum Acidobacteriota; class Terriglobia; order Bryobacterales; family Bryobacteraceae. Next base: position 5,219,248 of record OY764903.1, on the reverse strand, counting down.
CCGGGCATTCAACCATAGCCAGACGATGGCCATCCGTCGCGACCATCACCAGCGAGCCCGCTTTGAAGACCAGCAGCGCGCCATTGAGGGTGAAGCGGGACTCCTCTGCGGAAATCGAGAAGATCGTCTTGGAGATCATCGAACACAGCATCGCGGCGGGAACCTCCGCCATTGTCTCTGGTGTCGTCGGAAGCTCCGGGAAGCTTTCGCGAGACATGCCTGCGATACGCGTACGAGAACGCCCGGATACGAGACTGGCCCAATGGTTTTCGAGAAATTTTATCTGGACCTCGCCTTCCGGCAGCAACCGCACATAATCCAGCAGTTTCTTTGCTGGAATGGTGCCCGATCCGCCTTTTTTTACTTTGGCCGGACAAGTACACCGGATGCCTAATTCAAGATCGGTGGCCGTGAGCGTGATGCGGTCCTCACCGGCTTCCAGGAGAACGTTCGAGAGTATCGGTATGGTCGCCTTTTTCTCGACGACGCCTTGTGACAACCCAAGTTCCCTTACCAGGTCGTTCTTGTTTACAGTGAATTCCATCGGGCAGGTCTCCGTCTCTTCCGTATGGCCTATTTATATAAGCCTCTATTAGATACCGGATTCATAGGCGCTGTGGAAATGTTGATTTCCCTCTAAATTATACAAAACTCAAACGCTTGCTGTCTTGCGAAGCTGTGAAAAATTCCTCCGGACGAGAGGAAGACTCAGACCCTCCGCTAAACATCCACAGGTTTCCAAAGGCTCCGGTACGCCCATCTGTGGAAAACTCGATAACACTAATTAAATGAATCAATTACACTGTGGATCAACCTGTTCAAATCCACGTCTCGGGTGCGTAGCAGCTCAATTTTTTGGACCGAGTGCAACACAGTGGTGTGATGTTTGCCTCCGAAAGCTCTGCCGATCTCCGGTAACGAAGCGGCTGTCAGCTCTTTTACCAGGTACATCGCCACTTGCCGGGGATAGGCAATCTGCCGGGAGTTGCTCTTCTGCTTGAGTTGCGCAGGTGGTATCGAAAATTTTTCCGCTACGCTGCGTACCACTGCATCAATGCTAACCTTCCGCTCTGTGCCCTGCACGAGATGCCGCAAAATCTGCTGCGCCATACTCAGGTTAATCGGTGAATCCGTTACAGAGGAGTACGCAACCAACTTCACCAGAGCGCCTTCCAATTCGCGAACGTTCGACTTGGTCTTCGTCGCTATGAAAATACGCACATCGTCGGGTAGGCGCACACCTTCCGCTTCCGCTTTCTTGTCGAGAATCGCCATTTTCGTTTCGAGGTCGGGAGGTTGCACATCCACCATCAAGCCCCACTCGAACCGCGAACGCAGGCGTTCCACCAATCCGGGTACCTGCTTTGGCGAAGAATCACTTGAGATCACTATCTGCTTCTGATGGTCGTAGAGTTCATTGAAGGTATGAAAGAACTCCTCTTGCGTTCGCTCTTTACCGCCTAGAATCTGGATGTCGTCTACCAGCAGGGCATCAGCGTTGCGGTAATGCTGATGGAACAGCGGCATACGGTCCAGTTTGATGCACTGGATCATCTCGTTCATGAAGCGTTCACTGGAAGTGTACACAATCCGCATTCCTGGAAAATCGTCCAACAGAGCGCGGCCAATGGCGTGCATCAGGTGGGTCTTGCCCATTCCCACGCCGCCATACACGAATAGCGGATTGTAGCTGACCGACGGCCGCGTGGCAACGGCTTTCGCTGCAGCATGGGCAAACTGGTTACAGGAGCCGACTACAAATGACTTGAATGTAAAGCGCGGGTTCAGAAAAGAGCTGGGAGGAGAAAATGTCACTTCTGCCGGGTTGCCAGCGGGATCCTGAAATCGGGACGGAACCTTTACAGGTCCAGCAGCCACTTCGTAGACCACACTACTTACCGCGAGCTTCAGAGCGTCGATCGCGCTCCGCACAGTTTCCGCATACTCTTCTTCCATGAACTCCTTGGTGGCGTGGTTCGGAACGCTCACCACCATATGGTCCTTGCTGGATTCGCGATATTCGGTTTTTGCCACCCAATTATCGAAAGTGTCCGTACTCACACGAGTTGCAAGGTGGGTCTTGATCTGTTCCCAAGGGTTCGTCATTGTCGTCATCAATTAAGTCCAAACACACATCTTCCACAACTTTTCCACAGGGCTGTGGAAATAATACTCTGGTGGCGTCCGATTCGGTAGGGAATCGCTATTAGGGGAGCGCTAATTGTCTAGCTTCAGCCGCTTCCAATCACGTGCGGAACTCAGTCTAGCACAAATGACAGCTCGGTTACGCAACACTTTTCGCGAATTATTTCATCTTTATTTTCAATCGTTTACATAAAACATTTCAGAGCGAATATGTCGGTTTTCCACAAGCCGCCCTCAGCTTACGCAACGCTCCTTTTTCGCATTTGACATTTGCCTTACAGGCGAGCGAAAATAGAATCGGACAGGCAAGCGGGAGTAACTCAGTTGGTAGAGTGCGACCTTGCCAAGGTCGATGTCGCCGGTTCGAACCCGGTCTCCCGCTCCAACCCCTCCATCCGGCTCACCTCAGCGAATTTAAGACGTAAAAGTGAAGTGTGTTCAAGCGTAACCCCTGTTGGGAGAGAGAATTAGCAGCTATAACGGGGGTCAGGCCGAAAAAATTTCGGCGCGGCCGGCTTCGCCGGCCGACAACGCTCTCCCCACTTGCCTCCAACGCCATTCAGCACCAATCCTCCTCGCCACATCGCCCACTCGCGGCTATCGCTGGTGCTCAAACGGTTTGCCGACGCGTGCTTTCGCACCTCGGCCTAATCCGTCGGTCCGTTTCTTCCGATAAGAAAAAAAGGGAACCGCAATGGACACACTAGCAACGAGCTGGAAACTGCTGTCCTGTTTGACGTACGTGTTGTGTGCCTTGTGCGGCAGCCTCGTGCTCGACTACTTCTTACGGGAAAACGCGCGCCTCAAACAAGACTCACTGCCCGCCCGCCGTAAACTTGCAAGGTTTTCGGCAACTGCGACTTATCGCCAGTACGCGACGTGGCTCGGCATGGCCATTGTGCTCGCCGGCAGCTTAGGCTGGTTGTCCGGCAGCATCGCATGGGCCGTGACACGGACGCCTCCGGTCGCGACTGCAGCTCTTATTTGCGAGCCTGTCAGGCGCATACCTGCTGGGAATCTCGCGGAAGTCCATCCGTCCACGATCAAAGCCAAAGCCAGATCGGCAGTCAACGTATGCGCCGCCTCCGTCAACGAGATTACGCGCTTTGTGGATCAGATCTCACACCGCGAGGGTCTGCCTCACGGGCTCCTGAAACGGATTGTAGAGAGAGAATCCGGCTATCGTCCCTGTGCGGTCTCGGCGAAAGGCGCGCTCGGACTGATGCAACTGATGCCCTCGACGCTGCACGAATTGCGGGTCAAGAATCCGTTCGATCCCGAGCAAAACCTGAATGCGGGCGTGGCCTTGCTCAAGCGCTTGCGCTCACAATATGGCGGCGAGTGGAGGCTCGTCCTCAGCGCCTACAACGCCGGTCCAGCGGCCGTCGCCCTGCATGGCGGAATCCCGCCCTATCCGGAAACGCTACGCTACATCAGCGACATACTCGACGATCTCGAGGAGTAGCGTTCGCTACCCTTTTCGCGGATAGCGCGAACACTCCGGCCGCGCTGCATTTAGTATAGAATCGGACGTCTAGGTGTCATGAATATCAGGTATGCCCTGCTCGCGCTCTGCCTGGCGGTAGTCATGGAAGCCGCGCAAAAGCGGGGATGTCTGCTTTCCGGCTCCGTGCAGGATCCGTCCGGGGCCGTCTTTGCAGGCCTCGACGTGGAGCTCATCGAACCAGGCGGTTCGATCCAAACGGCCAAAACCGACGACCGCGGCGCATTCTGCTTCTCAGAAGTCCCGGCAGCGATCTATCGGCTAGCCATAAACGCAACCGGTTTCCAAGCCTGGGCTTTGGATGGAATCGAGATCGGATCCGGCAGTCCGCGGCGACTCGATCCAATTCGCCTGGCGTTGAGCGATCGTCTGCAGATGATTTCCGTCACCGCTTCCGCGGAGGCCGTGCGCGCGAAGGCCAGCTCTCGTCCGGGCATCATCACGGCCGAAGAGTTGGACGAAATGCCATTGGAGGGGCGCGACCTGCTCGATGCCGTTGGACTGACACCGGGCGCCGTGGACCTGGAGCCCGGTCGTTCCGGCACAAGCGCGCAGAGCCTCGAGGGTCTGCATTTGCTCGGCGGGCGCGCCGGATCGCACTCCTTTCTGGTCGATGGCATTTCCGTCACGGATAGCGGGCCGCGCCGCACTGCGCTGGCCGCTCCGGCGGCGCGCTCCGTGGGCGAAGTTCGTGTCTTAACCTCTAACTACGCCGCGGAATACGGCCGCAGCAGCGGTGGCACAATCTCGCTGGTTACGCGCAGCGGGAGTAAGCAGTTTCGCGGATCGGCCGATTGGCTTCACCGTCATGAGAGCTACGCGGCGAACGACTATTTCAACAACCGCAACGGCGCGGCGCGGCAGCGCAACCGTGCGCACCTGGCCGGGTACACCGTGAGCGGACCGATCTATCTGGGGAGGCGCTTCAATAAGGACAAGAGCAAGGCGTTTTTCTTCTTCGCTCAGGATTTTCAAAGCCAGTTGCTGAGCTACGGCATGCGTACCGTGAAGACGCCCACAGAGATGGAGCGCGCGGGAAATTTTTCCGAGAGTCTCGATGTCAACGGGCGCGCGTTCACCGTCTATGACCCGCAAGCAGGGCAGCGTCCTTTTCCAGGCCAGATCATTCCGGCAGATCGTTTCAGCCAGACGGGCCAGAACATTCTCTCGCTGTTTCCATTGCCAAATTTTGTGGACCCGGAACCGTCGCGCCGCAACCAGTGGAACTATCTCTCTGCGGGCAGCGGTACGGCTGCGCGCCGTACGGAAACCGCACGCTTCGACTACACGCCGCGCAGGAACTTTCAGATCTACTCGCGCGTGAGTCACGTGGCCGACAAGCAGAACGCGCCGTATGGTCATTGGGCAACCGGCGCCGTCAATTTTCCGCTCACCCAAATTACCGCGGAGCAGCCGGGATGGGGCGCCGCCTTCCACACCACAGCCACGCTCTCGAAGACGCTCGTGCAGACGTTTATCGCCGGCGTGAGCGTAGGCCGCCGCCGTTACTATCCGGGGTCGCCCGAGGACGTCAGCCGCCAGAGTACTGGCATCGAGTTGCCCCAATGGAATCCAGGGCTGAATCCCGCCGGGTTGCTACCCAATATGAGTTTCGGCGGCGTCCAGAATTTCGCGAACCCTTCGATGGCCAACGGCCTGCCCTATGAGAACAGCAACACAGTTTTCAATTTCGTCGAGGGCCTGATGAAGATTAGCGGCCGGCACAATTATAAGACGGGTTTTTTTCTGGAACGCTCACGGCGCAATGAGGCCGCTTCGGTGATCACGCGTGGAATGCTCGGTTTCGACCGCGACCGTAACAATCCGCTGGACACTAATTATCCATACGCCAATGCGCTGTTGGGTAATTTCACCACTTACAGCGAGGCAACCGCACGCCCGGTAGGCCAGTTCCGCTACACAACGTTTGAGTTCTATGCCCAGGATGCCTGGCGTGCGCTGCGGCGCCTGACGCTCGACTTCGGCGTCAGGTTCTGCCATGCACCGCCGCAATACGACCGGCGCATGCAGTTAGCCGCGTTCGTACCGGCGGTCTACGATTCCGCAAGCGCTCCGCTGCTGCTGCGCCCCGCCTTCGATGCCGTAAGGAAAAAAGTCGCTCTCGATCCACGGACGGGCACGACCTATCCGGAGGCGCTGATCGGTACGTTCGCACCTGGTTTCGGCAGTCCCTCCGCCGGGATGGGAATAGCGGGCGTCGACGGAGTGCCCGCCGGATTGTACACGTTGCCCGCGCTCGCCGCCGCGCCGCGTTTCGGTTTCGCTTGGGATCCATTCGGCAAAGGCAGAACTGTCGTGCGCGGTGGTTTCGGCGTTTTTCTGGACCGTATCAGCGGAGCGTCGGCGCTCTCGGCGTTGTCGAACCCGCCCACGGTTTTCAGCCCACTGGTCTATTACGGAACGCTCGCGGGGCTGGCGGAGACCAGCGGCCAGCGCGTTTTTGCGCCGGCCGGCAGCATTGCCTCGCTCGGTGGCCGCAATCACATGCCTGCGCTCTATAACTTCAGCTTTGGGGTGCAGCGGCAGGTTGGAAAACAGATCGTGATCGACGCCAGCTACATCGGATCGCTTGCGCGCCATCTGCTTTGGCAACGTAATCTCAATCCTGTGCCGGCGGGCGCGAATCACATCGATCTACATCCTGAAAACCGCGACCCGACGGCGCCTACGCGGCCGTTGCCGAGAAATTTTCTGCGCCCGTATCTGGGCTACGGCGAACTCTACCAATACGAATTCGCCGCGACATCGAACTACCACGCGCTTCTGGTGAGCGTGAACCGGCGGCTGGCGCGCGGCGTGCAAATTATGGGTTCCTACACATGGAGCAAGACGTTGAGCGCGGCGGCCGGGGAGTACTCGCAGGTGAGCCCGTTCTTCGCGCCGCGCGAGCGCAATTATGGCCCGCTGCCGTGGGATCTGCGGCATGTGATTTCGCTGCGCTACACATGGATTCTTCCCAAGCCGGGCAAGCATCTGCGTTTGCGCGTCGTGCGGATCACGGCGGATGGATGGGAACTGTCGGGCATCAGCCGCTTCTCGAGCGGTGCGCCATTCACTCCCTCATTCAGCACCGTGGACGGACAGGACATCACCGGAACGCCCTCCGAATATCCCCGTGTGGAGCTCGTGAATCCCGAGGCGGAGGCAACCCGGCGGTTCAGCCGGCCGCGCCGCGGAACGTTCGGAAACACAGGTCCTGGCATCCTGCGCGCCAACGGAATCAATAACTGGGATCTCTCGCTCTTGCGCACGTTCAAGCTCGCCGAACGCCGCACCATGCAGTTTCGAGTCGAATCGTACAATACGTTCAACCACACCCAGTTCCAGACACTACAATCCGCCGCGCGTTTCGATGTGCAAGGCCAACAGGTGGACCCCACGTTCCTGCAGCCCACCCTGGCGCGCGCGCCCCGGCGTGTGCAGTTCGCACTTCGGCTGAACTGGTAGCGGCGCTTTCAGCGCGCCGGCGCCGGCGCGGCTACGAAGCGGTAACCCACGCCGCGCACGGTCAGCAGATGCCGCGGGTGCGTCGGGTCGTCTTCGATATAGCGCCTCAGACGCACGATGAAGTTGTCGATGGCGCGTGTGTCGGTGTCTTCGTGCAGGCCCCAAACATCTTCCAACATGGTTTTGCGAGCCACGGGTTTGCCCTCATGCTGGATGAGATAACGGAGCAGGTTTGCTTCCATAAGGGTCAGCGGGAAGACCTGATCGCGGACGCGGATCTCGAGCGCGTCGAAGCTTACCGATTTGCCGTTGAACGAGAATGTATCCTTGGGTTCCGCCGGCGCGGCTTCATTGTTGAGCGCCACGCGCAGCCACTCGCGGCGGCGCAGCAGGCCGCGAATCCGTGCGATCAAGATGGCGAGTTCGAACGGTTTTGTCAGATAGTCGTCGGCTCCGGCGGCGAATCCGCGCAGCACGTCTTCGGGATGTCCGCGCGCCGTCAGCATCAGAGTAGGCACGAACTGCCCGGCCTGGCGCATTTCCGACATCACGGTGAAGCCACTCTTTCCCGGCAGCATGACATCCAGGACGACGACGTCGAAGGCCGGCGGCTCTTCGTGAAGCAGCTCCAGGGCGGCCTCTCCGCTCTCTACCAGCCGCACGTGATAGCCTTCTGCTTCGAGGTTGAAGCGCAATCCCGCGGCGATATGCTGTTCGTCTTCCACCACCAGAATGCGGTTCATCGCGTGATCGGGAGTTGCAGTACAAACGTACTTCCGCGTCCCGGTCCCTCACTTTCCGCCCAGACGCGTCCACCATGCCGTTTGGCTACGGAGCGCACAATGTAGAGGCCCAGTCCGGTACCCTTGACCCGCATGGCGAGCGGTCCCGGAACGCGGTAGAAGCGTTTGAAAATCTGCTTGAGTTCGGTTTGCGGGATGCCCGGACCTTGGTCGCTGACGCGCACGGCGACGAACTTCCCGTCCATGCGAGTGGTCTCGACCGTCACTTTGCCCTTACCGCCGGAGTACTTGACCGCATTGTCGATCAGGTTTGCCACCGCCGCGCGTACGTCCTCGAGATCCCCCGTGATCGTGATCGGCGGGCCCGCGGTGTACTTCAAATTTTCCGGAGCGACGTGGTGCAGCGTCTGGGCGCGCGTGAGAGACTCTTCGACGATTGCGCGGAGGTCGATTGGCGAGAGGTTGAGTTTGCGGTTCGACGACCCCATCCGGCCGGTGCGCAACACCTGCTCAATGGTCGCCAGCAGGCGGTCGCTGTCCGCCAGCATGATGCCATAGAACTCCTTGCGCTTTTCTTCGTCGACCACGCGGGTTTGCAGGGTCTCCAGATACAACCGGATCGAGGCGACGGGAGTCTTCAGTTCGTGCGTGACTGCATTGATGAAGGCGTCGTGCTGTTCGTTGCGCCGGATCTCGCGCACCAGAAAAATTGTGTTGAGCACAACCCCGCTGATAATCATGATCAGCAGCACGAGGCCGAGGAAGAGCAGAATTCCAGTGCGCCATCCCAGCAGGACCCAGCCGACGTAAAGCAGGATGACTACCGAGATCAGGCTCACGCCCAGCGCGATAAAGAAAGCGATCGATTTCTGCCGGCCCGCAACCACCATCCCTTACAGCTTAGGCCAACCGGGATGCTTATGCCGCTTCGCGTTCCGCTGCAAGAGCGCTGTTGAGCCGCGCCACGCTGACGGACTTCGCGATGCCACAAAGCTTCAGCAGGCGGATCGAGATCCACGAAGGGTCGAATTCATACCAGGCCAGGCCGTGCCGGGCAGAGGTGGGGTGCGCGTGATGGTTGTTGTGCCAGCCCTCGCCGAACGTCATCAGCGCGACCCACCAGTTGTTGCGGGAATCGTCGCGCGTGGCAAAGCGGCGCGCGCCCCAAAGGTGAGTGGCGGAGTTGACCAGCCAAGTCGCATGCAGGCCAACAACCACGCGCAGGCAGATGCCCCAAAGCACCAGCGGCACGCCACCGATTGCCAAGAGCAGCAGGCCAAGCGCCACCAGCGGCGTCCAGTGCCATGTGTTCAGCCACAGATAGAACTTGTGCCGCGCGAGATCCGGGGCGTACTTCGCCATCATCTTCGTGTTGTTGTGATTGGCTTCTCCAAAGAGGATCCAGCCGACATGCGACCACCAGGCGCCATCGCGGGGCGAGTGCGGATCGCCGGGCTGATCGGATTTCTGGTGGTGGATGCGGTGTGTCGCCACCCAGAAAATCGGTCCTCCCTCGAGCGTCAGCGTGCCGCAGACAGCGAAAAAGTATTCGAGCGCCAGCGGTACTTTGTACGAGCGGTGCGTATGTAGCCGGTGATAGCCGAGGCTGATGCCGAGCCCGATGGTTATCCAGTACAGAAAAGCGGTGATGGCAAGATTCCGCCAACTGAACATGAAAAGCGCCGCCAGGGCGCCGGCATGGAACAGGATCAGAAATACGATGGTGATCCAATTCGTCCGGTGACGATTGGAAATGGCAACTAAATCAGTACTCACGCGGTCTCCCAGGTTTGGTCGGTATGTTCCCAAATTAGCAGGGCTTAGGGCATTGCTTTGTAAGAGTTCTGTAATTTTGGAGCGTCATGCTGCGGAGTGGCCGCTGGATCGTGAGAAATTAGTCTTGTATGAGTCTTCCGAGGATTATTCAGGGCGGCATGGGCGCTGGTCTCTCCAATTGGAGGCTTGCGCGGGCGGTTGCCAGCACCGGCCAACTGGGCGTTGTCTCCGGAACGGCCCTGGACTATATTTTCGCCCGGCGGTTGCAGGACGGCGACGCCGGCGGGCACATGCGCCACGCTCTTGATCATTTCCCGTTTCCGAAGATGGCCGAACGCATTTGGGAAGCCTACTACATCCCCGGCGGCAGGGCGCCAGGTGTTCCGTATGTGGCCCTGCCCATGAATACGAAACTCGGTCCGCCCTCGCAGCGGGAGCTTTGCATTGTGTCGAATTTCGTCGAGGTTTTTCTCGCCCGCGAAGGCCACGAAAATCCGATCGGCATGAACTACCTGGAGAAAATCCAGACCCCGCTGCTCGCTTCCACCTATGGTGCGATGCTCGCGGGTGTCAGCTATGTTCTGATGGGTGCGGGCATTCCCCTGAGGTATCCGGGCGTGCTCGACAAGTTCGTCAACCACGAGACCGCGACGTATAACCTGTACGTCGCCGGTGCGCAGGAAGGCGACGACAATACCATGGTTTTCACGCCGCGGGAGTTCATGGAGTGCGATCTGCCTCCACTCTCACGCCCCAAGTTCCTCGCGATCATCGCTTCCAACACGCTGGCGATCACGATGGCGAGAAAGGCGAACGGCAAGGTGGACGGCTTCATCATTGAGGGGCCTACAGCGGGCGGGCACAATGCGCCGCCGCGTGGCAAGTTGCAACTTAACGAGGCGGGTGAGCCGCTCTATGGCGAGCGGGATATTGTGGATCTCGAGAAGCTTGCTACGCTGGGCCTGCCGTTTTGGCTGGCCGGCGGCTACGGCTCGCCGGAAAAGCTCCGCGAAGCTTTGGCCGCGGGCGCCGCGGGCGTGCAGGTAGGAACGCCCTTTGCGCTGTGTGTGGAATCGGCGCTGCGCGACGATTACCGGCAGGCCGTGCTTGCCGATGTCGCAGCCGGTCGCGTCAGCGTCTACACGGACAGGCTGGCTTCCCCCACGGGCTTCCCCTTCAAGGTGGCGCAGGTGAAAGGTTCGATCTCCGAGGCGGAGGTGGTCGAGGCCCGGCCGCGCCTTTGCGACCTTGGTTACCTGCGCGAAGCCTATCGGACTCCCGATGGAGGCACGGCCTACCGCTGCGCGTCGGAGCCTATCAAGACGTATCTGGCCAAGGGCGGCGAAGAGGAACAGACGGTGGGCAGGAAGTGCATCTGCAACGCGCTGCTCTCCGCCATCGGCCAGCCGCAGGTGCGCAATGGCGTCGATCTCGAAGCTGGCGTGTTGACCGCCGGGGACGACATTGCCGGCGTGATCCGCTTTCTGCCGGCGGAGGGCACGGTCTACCACGCGGCCGACGTCGTCGCAAAGCTGTTGAACGGGTGATGAGCTGGCGCGGGCCCGCGCCGCAAATTGCAGTGCGGGCGTCCGGCTTGATACCATTAAGGTCTGCTAAGGTGTTCTTGTTGTTGGTCCAACTATGCGTAAAGTTCCGCTTTTAGAGTCACTTCGGATCATAGGGCGAGGTTCGCTCAATTGGATTGCGGAACGGCCGATCGTCGTCTCTTTTGAAGTCACTGACGCCTGCACGTGCTACTGCAAGCATTGCGATCATGGCGGTCCGCGCGACGAATCCAAGAACCTGAAGCCGGAACAGTACCGCCGCTATATGGAGGTTCTGAACCCCTGCGTGGTGCAGATCTCCGGTGGCGAGCCTCTGATGCGCAAGGATGTTGTCGAGATCGTGCGCAACATCAAGTCCAGCAATGGCTTGCCTTACACGATCCTGGTTTCGAACTGGTCCGAGATGACCGAACAGCGCTATCTCGAACTTCGGGAAGCTGGCATAGATCAGTTTTCGGTGAGCCTCGATTTTCCCGACGACCGACACGATGTGTTCCGCGGCTACCCCGGTCTTTACGACCACCTGAGTGAGCTCATGCCGCGCCTGGCTAAGTTGGGGCACGACGACATCGTGCTCAACACCTGCATCACGAGCGAGAACGTGCAGGAGATCAACGCCGCCGCCGATAAGGCGCGCGAGTGGGGCGTAAACCTGTGCTACAGCGCCTATTCGGCGCGCCGCACCGGTTGCCGCGATTACTTCCTCGAAACGCCGGAGCAGTTGGAAATTCTCAACCGCGAACTTGATCGCGTTGAGCTGCGCAGGGATGCGAGCAACTGGATTGTCAACGCCCCCAGCACTCTCGAAGCCACACGGCGTTACTTCGCCAACAAGGGTACGCCGGGCTGCAAAGCAGGGCTGCGGTTCATTGTGGTCACGGCAGACGGAATGCTGCAACCGTGCTCGATGCAGTTCCAGCGCTATCCGCTGGACGAGCAGAAGCGCATGATTGAGGAATTCACTCATCACAACCAGTGCGACGAGTGCTACGTGTCGATCCGCTCCTATCTCGACAAACCATTCACGCAATTGCTGAGCGAGAATGTCGCCGGCTTCCTATCGGTATCGAAATAGCCGCTACTTCAGCTTCAACGCGATGCCGAAGACCATCCAGTAGACCTCAGCGGCCGCGCGCGCCGCATCCTGGTTCAAGTGTCCGGCCAGATCACGAAACTGGCGTGCCAGTTCATTCTCCGGCACAATGCCGCAGCCCACTTCGTTCGTCACCAGAATCACGCTTGCGCTGCTTTGCGCAGCGGCTGTCAGCAGCGCGTGCGACTCGACGCCCGCGTCGCGGCCTTCGGCGAAGAGCATGTTGCTGAGCCAGAGCGTCAGGCAGTCGACCACAAAGACATCGAAATTTGCCGCCTCGCGGAGCAGCAGCGCCGCTACGTCCAGTGGCTCTTCGAACGTGATGAACTCGGAACCGCGATCCTGGCGGTGACGGCCTATCCGTTCGCGCATCTCTTCGTCGTGCGCCTGCGCCGTGGCAATGAATGCGAGCCGCCCGCTCAATCCACGGGCCACAGTAAGCGCGTGGCTGCTCTTGCCGCTGCGGCTTCCGCCGCCGATCAGAATTATGCTCACAGATATAGCTCCTCAAAGCCGCGCGAATTTTCGTCGAACCATTCGGCCAGGCGTTGATAGGCGTACTGTTTGGGCGCGGCGGGCGGAATCGTCCGGCCGAAAAGCTCCGAGAGCGTCGCCGCGTTTTCCAGCGCGCCGTGCAGGTACGTGCCCGTGCATCTACCCAGGCGGATTCCTTCGGGTGTACCGTCACTGAGTACGGCGAACGGCTGCGCCTCGCGCGGGCGTTCCGTGCGGCCCATGTGAATTTCGTAGGCCGCGAAGCGCACGCCGCCGGGCGTCGCGGCATCGACAAGCCGCGTCGTTTTTTCCGGCATCAATACCGTTCGCACGGGCAGCAGGCCGAGCCCTTCCGCTGTCGCGGCCGGGGATTCCAGTCCATGTGGATCCGCTATGCTCTCGCCCATCATCTGATAACCGCCGCAGATGCCGATGATCGCGGCGCCTTGCCTGTGCTGCTCTGCGATCCAAGCGTCCAGGCCGCGCGCCCGCAGCCATGCGAGATCGGCCAGGGTGCTCTTCGTGCCCGGCAGGATCACGAACTCGAAACGCTTGTCGATGGGACGATCCGCCCAATCGGTGAAGGGCGCTAGCAGACGGAAGTCCGTGAAGTTCGAGATATGCGGCAGACGTAGGATGGCGGTGCGCGGCCCGTTTCCCGCGGTCGGTAGCGGATCGTCGAGCGAGACCGCATCCTCGGCGTCGATGGTGACGTCGCGCAGCATGGGGAAGACGCCCAGGCAGGGCTTTCCGGTCAACGATTCAAGAATCCGCACGCCGTCCTCGAAGAGTGCGGGGACGCCGTAAAAGCGGTTCACGGCAAAGGAGCGCATCAACGCACGCTCCTCGGGTTCCAGCAAGCTGAATGTCCCCGCGATCTGCGCGAAAACGCCGCCGCGGTCGATATCGCCAACCAACAACGCCGGCGCATTAAGGCGCCGCGCGAGGCCGAGGTTCACCAGGTCCCTGTCCTTGAGATTCAGCTCCGCGACGCTGCCCGCGCCTTCGATCACGATGTACTCATATTGACCCGCGAGGCGTGCGTAGGCACTCAGGACATGCTGCAAAAGGAAGTCGAAATGCTCGGCGTATTCCCGCGCCCCGAGATTGCGCCAGACTTTGCCGTTCAATACGAGCTGGCTGCCCAGGGCGGAGTTTGGCTTGAGCAGAATGGGATTCATATCGACGGCTGGCTCGAGGCCGCAGGCCTCCGCCTGCACCACCTGTGCACGGCCGATCTCGCTGCCGTCGCGGCAGACATGCGAATTGTTCGACATGTTCTGCGCCTTGAACGGCGCTACACGAAAGCCGCGCTGCCGCAGCCAGGCGCACAGCGCCGTCGCCATCCAACTCTTGCCGGCGTGGGACGCCGTGCCCCCGATAAAGATCGGCTTCGCACTCATCTTCCTCATTGTCCGACAAATAAAAAAAGCTCCGGCCGCGCACAAATTGGCGCGGCCGGAGCGATAACGCTGCTTGCTGACTACCTAACTGGCGCGGCGTGCGGCGCCGGCGAAGCGCGACGGACCGCGGCCCGACGGCGACTTCTGCTTGCGGTTTTCGGCCATGCGCGCCTGCCAGCCGAGGTTGCGGCCCGCGGGCTTGGCATAGAACGGGGCGACATTCGCCCTGGATGCGTTCGCCGGCCGGGCGGCGGCGATGGGTGCAGACTGCTCGCGGATGGTCTCGCGGACCACTTCCGGAGAGAGCTCCAGTTTGTTCAACTTGAGGTTAATCGTCTTCTCGATACGCCGGATTTCGCCGCGTTCCGCACGGGTCGCGAAGGTGGAGGCGATACCTTTGGCATTCACGCGACCGGTGCGTCCGACGCGATGAATGAAGTCCTCGGGCACCTGCGGCAGGTCGTAGTTCACGACGTGTCCGATGTTCTCGACGTGGATGCCGCGCGCGGCGACATCGGTGGCCACCAGAACGCGGTAACGGCCTTGGCGGAAACCCTGCAACGCTTCGTTACGCTGCGCTTGTGTGCGGTTGCCGTGGATGCGGGCCGCATTGACGCCTTCGCTCGCCAGTCTGGTCGCCAGCCTGTCGGCGCCGTGCTTCGTACGCGCAAAGACGAGGAACGTGCCCGGATGCTGTTTGAGAAGCACGCGCAGCAGGCTCGGCTTCTCGTTCTGTTGCACTTCGAAAACTTGCAGCTCAACGTTTTCGGCCGGCTTGGTGGTGGAACCGATCGCGACGCGAACCGGGTCCGTCAGGTACGTGTTGACCAGGTGCGCCACGGAACTTTCGATGGTCGCCGAGAAGAACAGCGTCTGCCGTTTGGTGGGCAGAGCTTCGAGAATCAGCTTGATCGCGGGCAGGAAACCCATGTCGAGCATGCGGTCCGCCTCATCGAGCACCAGCGAGCTGACAGTGTTCAGCTTGACGAGTCTGCGATTTAGAAAATCGCACAGGCGGCCCGGTGTCGCCACCAGGACTTGCGCACCTTTGCGAATAGCCATCAACTGAGCGTGCTCTGATGAGCCGCCCACCACTAACGCACAGCGAATTCCCGTACCGGGGCTGAGCAAGTTGAAAGATTCGAGCACCTGCATGGCGAGTTCACGCGTCGGTACCAGGATGACAGCGCGTACGCCCTTTACGGCAGTATCCGTGCTCAGGTTCTGGAGCAGCGGCAGTGCGAAGGCTAATGTTTTTCCGGTCCCGGTTTGTGCCGTGGCCAGAATATCCTTGCCGGCAAGAGCCGGAGGAATGGATTCGGCCTGCACAGGTGTCGGTGTTACAAACTTGTGGCGGGCCAGGTTCCCCTGCAGGGCAGGAGACAGAGACAGTTCAGAGAAATTGTTCATTCGATAGGTTGGGGGAAGTGGGTTCAGCTAGCCGACTGGAAAGAGGGGTTTGCGGTACTTCTCCGGTAGTTTTGATTATAGCGCATTCCGGGGTGGGGCTTGCTAACCTGAAGGTAACGCCCGTCTGCACAATGATTCCGGAGAGGCAACGCAACCGTATGAAGGCCATCGATACACACAACGACGAACTCGTTCGCTACATCAATTTGAAGCTCGCGGCGCTCGGCCAACCCACCAGCCACAGCACCGCCGATGCATATTCTCTGGAACTCGCGGCTCCGCTGCTGCGCAACTTCTACCAGAAAGACCAGTTGCTCGCGGGCCGCCAGTGTCCGGCCGACGCGCGCATTCAGGCGTTTCTGGACGACTGTCTCAAAGATGTCTGCCCGCAAGGCGCGCCGCGGTTGCCCGCCAATACGTTCGCCCTCGATCGTCCCGGGCTCGCGCGCGCCCTGTCGCTGCCTCCCTTTAAAGACAGCTTTACATCTCCCTATGTGCACTCCTATCGCACGGCGCAGGGTGTGCTGCACAATCCCAAGAGCGACCGCCGCACCAGCGAAGGCCTGTTCCACATTGTGGAGGGCGGTTTTCCGGTTCCCGCCGACAAGACTGAAGTGCCCAAGCAAGCCTTCGCCGCCTTGCTGGCCGCGGCGTTGTGTCCTCCGGCGGATCTGTTGACGTTGCCTTTCACTTCCGATCAAGAAGAGCATGTGCGCTTGTTTGTCTCCCTGTCGTTGCGTCCCGTCGTTTGCCCCGCCACCGGGAGCGATCCGCGCAAGACGATGGAAATACGCTTCTTCGCACCAGCCAGCTTGGTCAGCAATCTCGATTTCGTGGAGGGTATTTTCGGCAACGCCGGCGATCCGTATTTGCCCGAAAACGACGCTGCTCTCGATGGACTGCATTGGACCGGCCACAGCGGATGCGTGATCCTCGCTCCGCACCTGTTGGGCGCGAAGAAGAAAGCGCTCGGCCTGCCGCATTTCGACGCCGCGACCGAGCGGCAGCGACGCGACGGTATGTGCTGGCGCGATGAAGACGAAGCCTACAACGGCGGCCATGCCTTCAAGGCCGCCTGCCGCGACCGGCGCGGCGTGATGGTCACGATCATTGCCGACAACTACTTCGGCTACTGCAAGAAAGAGGTGAAGACGCAAATCAGTTTTTCGGCCAACCTCTATGGGCTTTGCGAGGAAGAGCACGCCGGCGGCGCGATCGCCTTCCCCGCCTATATCCTCGGCCAGGACTTCTCGATGGAGCGCACGGTTCTGCTGAAGAAAACGCCCTTCGCCAAAGCTCTGCGTTTGTTGGGAGTGCGCGCGGATTTGCAGCCAGAAGGCTATGCCGTCGACCGGCGTTATCCCAGTATTCTCTACATCCCCGAGCATGCTGAATTCAGCGTCCGCGAGGGCTTCGTGAAATGGCGGCGCGAAGATGGCGGCGAACAGCGCATCACTCTACGCGAGGGCGAGGTCTACGTGCTGCCTTCGGGTTACAAAGTTCGCCTGGAGAAGCGTTTGGGCGGTGACATCTGGCGCCTCGTGGGCTCCGTCGCGCATGGCACGCTGTGCCACAAGCCCTGTACGGTTTCGGGCGGCGGCAAGTCTGAAATCTCGAAATCGATCAGCAGTGTGTTGCTGAAAGGTCCGGTCTTCATCAAAGACTATCGCGGCGACATGGAGCAGGTGGACGCGATCCTCAAGCGCGACTTTTCGACGATATTTTTGCAGCCGCAACACGAGGCCCGTGCGCAGCGCCCTGTGCTTTCGCCTGAGCGGTCGCTCGGTTCCGTGATACGCCTGCTGACGCCGTCAGCCGAGTACACCGCCGAATACAATGAGTGGCTCCGGCAACTCCCGCAGACCATCCGGCAACTGGTCTTCACCGTGAAGCGCTATTACCGGCCGGAGTGGGGCGATCAGTGGCGCGCTCACTTCACTGTCGACCGCATCAACGGCTTCCTCGGTCACGAGTTGAAGTACGAAAACCAGAAGCTGGTGGGAAACTATCTGCGCGTCGGCTTCGATCCGGAAGGCTCCTGGCGCATTTACAAATTGCGGCCCGATTTTCATCCCGCCGACAAGGTGCAGGTGGAGGACGACATCACTGCTTCCGTTGTCGTTCCGCGCGGCAGTCTGAAGGATTTCGATAGCAAGTACCCGAATCTCAGCGCCAAACTGGTGGTCAATTGCGAGTCTCTGCTGTTTCAGCGTCCCGATGACGCTGTGCATCCAGGCTTCGATCAGCAGGCCGAAGCCGACATTTCCGCGCCTGGCACGTTTCTCTCTAACTTCGAACCGCTGTCGGTCGAAAAGGCGCGCGCCATCGTCGAACACCTTGTCGAGTTCGACCAGTACACGGAGCCGATGAAGCGCCTGCTCGCGGAGTTTGTCCAGGGCGGCGGACCTGAATATGTAGTCTGCTCCGCCCATGCGCGGCTGGTCGACGGCAAGCCCTCGAAGAATCCGCGCTATCTGCAAACGCGCCCCGACCTGGCCAACCCGCGCGAGTCGTATCTGGCGGAAGTCTGCGCGCGCCTGGATCGCGAAGTCCCGGCGGACCAGCAGGTACACTTCCCAGTGAACGCGGTCCTGGCCGGCCGCCGCAACAATCCGCCGGATGCGAAAGCCGGCATTCCGCCGCTGGCCGTGTTCAATCCAATTCACTACCAGGAACTGCCCGAGTTGTTTATGGACTTCATCTGCAGCCTGACGGGCAAGTCCCCTTCGACCACCGGATTCGGAAGCGAAGGCGCGCTCACGAAAGGACCGTTCAACGCGCTCTGGCCGGTTGTCGATGTGAATAACGCTCTGGTCTCTTTCATCCTGACGGGTTACGCCGGCTTTACGACGGCGGCGGGTCACGTCGGTCCGAACTACCGTGTGGACCACGACATCAGCATGCTCGTGCCGGAGATCTGGTGCCGTGTGAAGGTCGATGAGCGCGACCCGCAATTTCTGATCGCGAACGGCTATCTGGAAAAACTGAATGATTTCGAGTTCAACGGCCGGATGGTGCTGGCCAGCCGTCTGGGCTACCGGATCACCGCGCTGTTTGCCGACCGCTTCCTCGGCCGCATCTTTGAAACGCCCGATTCGGTCTTTCCCGAAGAGTTGCTGCGCCCGGAGAAACAGGATCCGGCTGTCTTCGCGGCCGGCGTCGAAAGCATTGTGGAAGCACAGCGGCGCGTGGCGCTGAACTACTTCGAGGATGGCAGCGTAGCCGCGGCGTGCCCTCCACTACAAGCGCTGCTGCACATCATGGTGCATGGCGACTGGGAGGGCAAAGGCATCGAGCATCCCGACGTGCGCGCCCTCTTCACGCGCGATTCGGTGCTGGCGAGCGACTGGTACCAAGAGCGGCTCAAGGTGAAACAGGAGCGCGACGTCGCACTCTGGCGGCGCCACCTGGCCGCGCTCGAAGCGTTCCGCACCAGCGCGCAGTCCGCGCACGTCGACATCGCGGCGCGCCTCGCCACAGCGCAGGAACAACTGGCGCGAGTCAGCGCTCCGGCCTATCTCGAAGAGTTGCTGGGGACGATCGGTGCGGACCCGTTCCACGGGCAGATGTAGCGCTTATCCGCGAAGCGTGATCGTGTGAGACGATGCGCAGGCCGCAGCGCATTCAAGCATCGCTATTGCGCCACCCGGCGATAGATCACCGTGTTCGCGGTCCGATGCACTTCGCGGTAATCCGCCAGCCAGCCGTGCAGGTCCGCGAACGCGGTGATGGCTAGTGCTGGGTTGTAGAGTCCAAGCCCGTCGAGTATCCAGCGAGGCCGCGAGCGCGCGAGTTCCGCGCGATTTGCATCCAGCCATTGCGCGGGCAGCCGAGTGGTCTGCGTGAGATGCCGGTCGGCTAGTACACCGGTCAGAGGCTGCGACTCCAGAAAGCGTGAGGCCGCCGGGATGCGCGTATAGGCGAAAACGTCGGGACGATAGCCCCATACGAAGAGGGTGTCGCCGGATTGCGAGTTTCGCGCGACAAAGTCCGACGCCGCGCGGCTGTCGCTGTCCATGGCCACATCGCTCCAGGTATGCTCCCGGCCAGAGAGTGCATCCCAAGCCAGCATGCCGTAACGCGGTGCGAAGCGAACCAGCGGGATCGAAAGCAGCAGCAGAGCGAGCATTCGCAGGCGCCCCATAGTGGCGATGCCGCGTGCGCCGGCGAGGACGAAAACGGGCAGCAGTTGCAGATAGTAGCGCGGGAAAAAGCGCCAGCCCAGCGTGACGGCGGCCATCGAAATAACGGCCCAGGCAGCGAAACGCCAGCGCGCGCCGCCGCGTTCCTTCCACCAGAACCACGCTGCGCCCACGACGCAGGCGGCGTGGAAGCCCAGCCAGTTCAGCGTTCGCTGGAAACCTGCGGCGGCCGGATTGTCCACGAATGTGTGTTGAGAGTAGAGCACACCCAAGCGCCAGACCTGCAAATAGTAGTCGCCCAGCGCACCGCACGCGGCGAGCCAGAGCAGAGCGGCCACGTTAGGAAGCGCGAAACCAGCCAGCAGCGGCACGATCTGGCGATAGTCGAAAATCGCGCACACGGCGAGCACGAAGAGCGCCTTGGAATTGAACAGCAGCGCGACGCCCGCCAGCAATCCGCTTAGGAATGCCTTGCGCCGCCACGCAAAATAGACGGCCCCCAGATGCGGAACGACCATGAGCAGATCCGCGGCTAGCGGCAAGACCGCGCCCGGAATTCCAAAGGTCAGGAAAAACGCCAGCAGCCAGGCTGCGAGCCGACCTTCTTTTTCGCCCCACACGTCTTTGCCGAACAGATACGCGATCCACGCGGCCAGCAGGATATACAGCGCTCCCGCAACGCGCAGCAACCAGCCGGTATGCGCCAGCCAGAGCAGATAGATGCCAGGCACAAGCGGAGGCTTGTCGAACCACACATCACGGTAGAGCATCTTGCCGTGGAGCACTTGCAGAGCGGCGGCTAGAGGCAGATCCTCTTCCGTCCAGAGGATGTTTATGTGACACAGACGGGTCGCGAGCAGAAATAGAAAGAGCAGCGCGAAGACCGCCCGCGTCTTCACCGCCCGCCGTTCTCCCCGGCGAGGATGCGCGCGAGCGTTTTTCGAAATTCGTCGCCATATTCCGGATCGGCGAGAGCGAACTCGACAAAAGTTTCGTAGTAGCTGGGGAAGTTGCCGATGTCGTAGCGTTTTTCGCCGGGCGGCAGCTTGAAGGCCAGCACGCGCTTGCCTTCGTCGCACATGCGCTGGATTGCGTCGGTGATCTGAATTTCGCCGCGCTTGTCGGGCTTCACCTGCCGGATCAGGTCGAAGATCAGCGGCGAAAACACATAGCGGCCGGCGATGGCGAGGTTGCTCGGCGCTTCTTCGGGCTTCGGTTTTTCGACGAGATTCAAGACGCGAAAACACTCGCCGTCGCCATCGGACGGTTGAACGATGCCATAGTGGCTGGTCTCTTCGTGCGGGACCTCTTCCACGGCGATCACGCAACTCGCATGGCGCGACTCGAACAACTGTGTCATGCGCTCGATCGCGCGCGACTGCCCATGCAGTCCGAGGATGGAGTCGCCCAGCGCGACGACAAACGGGCGCTCGCCGACGAAATGCTCGCCGCATAGAATCGCATCGCCAAGCCCTTTCTGCATGCGCTGGCGCGTGTAGAAGATGTCGAGGTTCAGCGCCTCGAAGGCGATGTCCTGGAGCAGTTCTTTCTTGTTGGTCGACGTGAGCACACTGGCCAACTCGGGATCGTTGTCGAAGTGATTCTCGATAGAGCTCTTGCTGCGGCCCGTGACAAATAAAAGCTGGTCGATTCCATTCGCCACCAACTCTTCGGCGACGTACTGAACGATCGGCTTGCGAGCGACGGGCAGCATCTCTTTGGGCTGGGATTTAGTAGCGGGAAGCAGGCGTGTACCATGGCCGGCGACAGGAACGATTGCGCATTGGATCACCTTTTGAATATATAACGAGTAAGTGACTCTAAACGCCACAATCTCCGACGCCGGCAAACGCCTGGATCTGTTTTTGCACGAACAACTGCCACAATACAGCCGCGCACGGCTGCAGAGTTGGGTGAAAGATGGGCGTGTCCAGGTCGACGGCGTGGCGGGCAAGGCGTCGCAAATTCTTCGCGGGAGGGAGAGCGTCGAGGTACAACCCGGCGAACTTCCGCCGCTTAAAGCGGAGCCCGAAGATCTACCCATCGAGATTCTTTACGAAGACGATGACGTTGTGGCGGTGAACAAACAGGCGGGCGTCGTCGTGCACGCCGGCGCGGGTCATCACAAGGGAACGCTTGTGAACGCCCTGCTGCATCGTTTCGAGAAGCTATCGGCCGTGGGCGGCGATCTGCGGCCAGGCATCGTCCATCGCCTCGACCGCGATACGAGCGGTGTGATTCTGGTGGCGCGTCATGATGCGGCTCACCGCAACCTGAGCGAGCAGTTTGCTTCGCGCAACGTGCACAAGATCTATCTCGCGCTGGTGCACGGATGCGTGGCCCGCGACGAAGGCCGCATCGACACGCCGGTCACGCGCGATCCGCGGCGCCGCGTGCGCATGACCACGAAGGCCGGGCATGGGCGCACAGCCCTTACCGAGTACCGCGTCGTGCGGCGCTATCCGAAGCACACGCTTCTGGAGGTGCGCATCGGAACCGGGCGTACCCACCAGATTCGGGTACATCTGGCGAGCATTGGGCATCCCGTTGCGGGAGACCGGCTTTATGGCGCGCCACCTGGAAATCCGGACCCAGCACGGTTTTTTCTGCACGCGCGCCAAATCACTTTCCTCAGTCCATCGAGCGGCGCCGCTATCACCGTTGAAGCTCCGCTGCCTGCCGAGCTTGAGGCATGGCTCGCAAGCCTCCTATAATCGTTGCAGGAACATTCCATGAAACTGCTGGACAGGCTCGCAGCCCTCGTATTGTTGACGGCACTCGCCGTGGGGGCGCAGACCAAGCCGCCCGCGTCGAAACCGGAGGTCGCCGACGATCCCAACCGAATCGTCCTCGACGTGACGCGCGTTAACCTGCTCTTCACGGTCAGCGACAAGAAGGGACGCTTCATCACCGACTTGAAATCCGAGGACTTTCAAGTCTTCGAAACGAAGAAACAGCAGAAGATCCTCGAGTTCGTCGCCGAATCCGATCTACCGTTGCGGCTTGCCATCCTGGTCGACACGAGCAACAGCATCCGGGACCGCTTCAAGTTCGAACAAGAGGCGGCCATCGAGTTCATCAACAACCTGCTGCGTCCGCGCCATGACAAGGCGATTGTGGTGAGCTTCGACACAGCGGCGGAGTTGATTGCCGACCTCACCGACGACACGCAGAAACTGGCCGCCTCGATTCGCAATATGCGTCCCGGCGGCGGCACGGCTCTCTACGACGCCGTCTATTTTGCCTGTCGCGACAAGTTGATGCAGGATCAACCGCGCCACAAATTCCGGCGCGCTATGGTGGTCCTCAGCGACGGCGACGACAACCAGAGCCGCTACACGCGCGACCAGGCGCTGGAGATGGCGCAGAAGGCCGACGTCGTGATCTATGCGATCTCCACCAATATCACGCGCGTCGAAAGTGACGGCGACAAGGTGCTTCGGTACTTTGCGTCGGAGACCGGTGGTATGACCTTCTTCCCCTTTAAGGTACAGGACCTGGCGCAATCCTTCGAGAACATCTCCAACGAATTGCGGCATCAATACAGCCTGCTCTACCGCCCGGAGCCACTACGCGCCGACGGGCTCTATCACGAGATCAAAGTCAACGTGAAGAATCGCAAAGATCTCCAGGTTCGCGCCCGTAAGGGCTACTACGCACCCAAGCTGTAGCGCTGGGTGCGGGCTTCCGTGGCCAAGGCGAAGAAAAGACGAAAATATTTCCCCCAAAACACTGACTTGCCACGGTGTGGCACGCTATAATCGCTTTTTCAGAGACTTTCCGGCCGGGGGACACATGGACGAAAAAGACCGCCAGCGCGCAATTGCGCTCACGCTAGCCCAGATCGAGAAGCAGTTCGGGAAGGGATCGATCGTGCGGCTGGGATCGCATGACACGCTGGTGCCGGTGCAATCGATTTCGACGGGATCGATCTCGCTGGACGTGGCGCTCGGGATGGGCGGGTTTCCGCGCGGCAGGATTTGCGAGATCTTCGGGCCGGAATCGTCGGGCAAGACGACGATCGCCTTGCAGGTGATCGCCGAAGCGCAGAAGGTCGGCGGGATGGCCGCTTTCATCGACGTGGAACACGCGCTCGATCCAATCTATGCGGGCCGCTTGGGTGTGGATGTGGATAATCTGCTGGTCTCGCAACCCGATTACGCCGAGCAGGCGCTCGAGATCGCGAACGCGTTGATCGCCTCGAATTCGATCGATGTCGTGGTGCTGGATTCGGTTGCGGCACTGGTACCCAAGGCCGAGTTGGACGGCGAAATGGGCGATTCCTTCATGGGCGTGCAGGCGCGATTGATGTCGCAGGCGTTGCGCAAGCTGACGGGCATCGTCTCGCGCTCGAACACGTGCCTGGTTTTCATTAACCAGATTCGCGAAAAAATTGGCGTGATGTTCGGCAATCCGGAGACGACGACGGGCGGCCGCGCGCTAAAATTCTATGCGTCGATCCGCTGCGATATCCGCCGCATCGGAGCGATCAAGGATGGCGACGTGGTGGTGGGCAACCGCACAAAGGTCAAGGTAGTGAAGAATAAGTGCGCCTCGCCATTCCGGGAAGCTGAATTCGACATCCTCTATGGCGAAGGCGTTTCGCGCGAGGGCGACCTGCTCGATCTGGCGGTGGCGCAGAACATCGTGGAGAAGAGCGGGTCATGGTACAGCTATAAGGGCGAACGTATTGGCCAGGGCCGTGACAACTCGCGCGTGTTTTTGAAGGACAATCCAGGGATCTGCGCTGCGGTCGACACGGAGACGCGCAAGGCGGTCGGCCTGATCAAGCCCGATGCGGTGGCGCCGGTTGCGCCAGTTGCGGAAGAGCCGGCCAAACCGACGCCGACGCGTGGCAAGTAGGCGCGCGAAAATCCACATAGTTTTCTGAGAGAAACCACCGCAGGCCCGCACCAACAGTGTGTGAGCCAGTGACGATGGACGAACGGGAACGTGAGCGGCGCAGGCAGATCGACCTGACTCTGGCTCGGATGGACCGCCGAGGTTCGCCAAACGTTCTTCCCGTGACGGTGATTTCGAGCGGCTCAATTTCCGTAGACTCGGCGTTGGGGGTGGGCGGATTCCCTCGGGGCCGCGTCATTGAAGTCTTCGGACCTGAGTCTTGCGGCAAGACAACGATAGCCCTCCATGTCATTGCCGAAGCTCAGAAAACCGGTGGCGCCGCGGCGTTTATCGACGCAGAACATGCGCTCGACCTTGCCTACGCGGGTAGGTTGGGCGTTGATGTCGGCAAATTGCTGGTTGCGCAGCCGGACTACGGCGAGCAGGCGTTGGAGATATCAGCCGCACTGGTAGCCTCCAGCGCCGTCGACGTTGTGGTGGTCGATTCGGTGGCCGCGCTGGTTCCCAGGATCGAACTTGAAGCCGCGATGGGAGACAGCTTCCTGGGCATGCAGGCGCGATTGATGTCTCAGGCATTACGTAAACTCACGGCGAGCGTCTCGCGCACGAATGCGTGCCTCATCTTCCTCAACCAGATACGCGAACAGATCGGTGTGACGTCCGGCAACCCCGAGACCACGACGGGTGGCCGGGCACTGAAGTCTTACGCTTCGGTACGCATGGACGTGCGCCGGTGCGCGGCGATCCAGGAAGGCGGCGCCGTCGTGGGGAACCGCATTCACGTCAGGATGGTGAAGAATAAGTTCGCCGCGGCGTTCCGCGAGGCGGAGGTGGAGATCCTTTACGGCAGGGGAATCTCGCGCGAAGGCGAGCTGCTGGACCTCGGCGTGATGCACAATCTGGTGGAACGAAGCGGCTCCCGCTACAGCCTGCGCGGGGAACACATCGGCCACGGCCGCGAAGACGCGCGCGAATACCTGCACGAACATCCCGAGGCCAGCCGGCGTCTGGACGCCGATTTACGGAATCTGTCGGGCCTTTCCAGTGTGTCCAGGAACGCCGTCGCCTGAGGGTTACGGGCCGTTTCCGAACCCAAAACATTCCTTATAACCCATGTTTTAGCCCTCCTAAGGCCAAAAACACGGGAAAAAGCCCAAAAACAGGGCTTTTGACGCAGATTTCCTCTTTACATCATGTTCCGGCATCCCTTATCATAAGACAGCAAAGACGGACCTGAATGCCTGGTGCGGCCTTCAAACACCGTGCCCGGGTGAAACGGGCCGTGCAGCCGCACATCCTCTCGGAGAGAGGTTCAGGTTCCTAGGGAGAATTAGTAAGGAGCAATATGGCCGACAAAATGACGCAAACTCAGTTGGTGAAAGAACTCGCCGCTGCGGCGGAAGTTCCGAGCAAGGTGGCCAAGGCCATCGTCGAGAATCTGGCGACCATCGCCGTTCGCGAAACCAAGAAGAATGGCGTTTTCGTGGTTCCGGGCATCGGACGCCTCGTGCGCCAGGAGCGGAAAGCTCGCATGGGCCGCAACCCTGCGACGGGCGCCGCAATTAAGATACCAGCGAAGAAGGTTGTGAAGTTCCGCGTGGCGAAAGCCTGCAAGGACTCCATCGTTCCGCCCAAAGTGAAAAAGTAACGCGCCAGTCCGGCGCGATCGTGATCCAAAATCAAAAGCCCCGCGAGTAATCGCGGGGCTTTCTCATTCTGTTCGCCGGAGTTGACATCCGCCCAAATTGCGAGCGGCTCAGGAAGCCTACGCCTGCTTCTTCTCGTCGGGCTTTTCTTCGTCGCTCTTCAAGGCATTCTTGAAGTTCTTGATACCTTCTCCCAAGCCTTTCGCCACCTCGGGAATCTTCTTTCCGCCAAATAGCAGAACGGCAACACCCAAAATGACAAGAAGCTCAGGCAAGCCAATCGACCTCATGTGGCCTCCTTTGTTAAGTCACTCCTATTCTAGCGGGCCAGGTAACCAGTCGGCAACCGTCCGGTCGTGTCCATAGAACAGTCGCCTCTATCTTATACTAAAAAGGAACGCTCCGGTTGGGAGTGTTCTTCCCGATGGCTGTCAAGAAAATGAAACGCTACAATCATAACCAAGAGGTTCGCGCAATTGCGCGCGAGCGCGTGGGCACGGTCAAGTCCTCGCGTGCCATCCAGGAGAAGACCCGGCGCGACAAACCGAAGCACAAGCAACCACTCGAAACTGAGAGATCGCAAGCGTGAGTCGCCTAGTCGTCCTCATCGGATTACTGGCCGCGTGCGCCCGGTTGACACTCGCCAGCGATATCGAATCCTGGAACGCGGTGGAGCCGGAGTACAAGGACTCGCATATCCGCCTTGTATTACAGAGCCAGTTTCGTTTCCGTTCCGGTCTGGAGGAATTTTATGCGAGCCGCACCGGCCCACGGATCCAGTTCTACGTAAAGCCGCACTTCATTCCGATGGTCGGCTTTCTCTACAAGAACTACAAGAGCACGCCCAGCAAATGGAGTGATTCGCACCGCGCCTACGCCGGCGTAGAAATTCCGCTGCACGAAGGCAGATGGACCGCCGAAACCCGTCTGTGGTACGAGCGGTTCTTCGGAGACGTAAAGCCCTCCTACAATCGCTATCGCCAAGGCGTCCGTGTCATCTGGAAACATCACTATGCGCCGGTCGGTGGTGTCGATACTTTCCAGACGTCGCGCGGCTTCTACTTCGTCCGCCCTTACGGTGGCATACGCTGGAATATGAATTCCCGCTCATCCATCGAATTCAGCTACATGTATGAGGCCTATCGGTCCGGCATGGGCCAGAACCGCCACATCGTGATGACGCGGCTGCGTTTCAAAGTACCGGGCCGTCACGCGGAAAAACCAAGCGAGTAGCGCTGCGGTCCGCTCTCAGCGATTAAACATCGCGCCGACCATGGCGAACAGCAACGCCAGCATCCAAACCGGCGCGGTCGCCGCGAAGCCCTTGCCCTTCGACGTGCCATAAAGTGCGGCGAAGGCCAGCCCCAACACCACGATGTACCAGATCGTGAAGAAAGAAAAATAGTTCAAAGCCGCATACAGCAGTCGGTTCGCGCCCTCCGGCAGTAGCAGATCGAAACCAAATCCAGGGCGTAGCTCCTGCATCGATTGAATGCTATCGCCCTTCAGTTTTATGACGGCGAAGCCGGCCGCGTAGCCCAACGTGCCAACCAATCCGGCGGTCGCCAGCAGCGCATAATTGTCGCGGAACTTCGCGCGAATGTCCATCACCGCGCAGGTGGCCGAGAGCAATCCGGCGAATAGCGCCAGCATCACTCCGATCATGACGGGCATGACAAACGCGGAGATCTTCTGCGTCTTCTCAATCATGGGCAGCGCCTTCTGCGCCTGCTCCACGCTCAAGTTGCCCGGCGGATTGATCTCAAAGACATGCAGCGTGGCCGGGATTGTCTGATACATACAAGTACCGATCACGATTCCGCTCAGCAGCAGCGGCCAGAGCCACGACCACGGCAGCGGAATCAACGTCACGGCACTGCGCGGATCGATGAAGATGTTGAACATGCCGAGAACACGGCCCAAGAAGCTGGGTCCGGGCGCCGGATGCGTGGCCATTACAGGTGCGTCCGCCATGGTAAGCCTCCCTTATCGCTCAAGATAATACCACCGCAAGCTCGACAACGCTTGGGGCCCGGTGCAGGGGGAAGGGGGAAGGGCGGCGGTCGGCGAGCCTGTCGCGGTACGCTGACAGAAAGGACAAAATGAATCGCCGCAGCTTTCTTTCCGCAACCATTCCTGCGTGGGCAACCGCCGCGCCGGCTCCACGCAAGCACCCCAACGTCGTCCTCGTAGTGATGGACGATTTCGGGATCGGACAATTTGCGCCGCTCGCCAAGAATATCGAAACCAAGCAGTTCGACCCGGCTTTTGTCGAATATCTGAAGAAGCGGGAACAACCCTATACGCCCGCGCAGGCACTCGATTTCTCGCGCCGTGCCATGCCTACCATGATTTCGCTGGCGCGCGGCGGCGTGCTGTTTTCCCACGCTTTCGCCACCAGTAATCTGTGCGCTCCGGCGCGCAATGGCATCTTGACAGGTTGTCTCCCAAACCGGTTCGGCCTGTATCAAAATACCGACGTTGAAAGAACAGGCTTTGTGCCGGGCACTGTGCTAGCCGCCCGGCTGAAACAAGCCGGATACACCACGGGATTTGTGGGCAAATGGCATGCCGGACCCCGTCTCGAAGGCGCTATACGTCAAGGTGTGCTGAAGAAACACGGAGTCACGCAGGCGCAGTTCGCCGGTTTGCCAAAAGAGAAGAAACGCGAGATCGATCAGGAGTATCAGTCCAGCGGGGCGTCCGGCTCGGTGATGCCTTCGCACCATCCGCTCAACAACGGGTTCGACTACTATTTCGGCTACAACACCTGGCAATCGCCGTTCTACGACGCCGCGAATATCTGGGAAAACTGGAACTACGCGGGCGTGCAAAAGCGTTACAACACGGAGCTGTTCACCGATAAGGCGATCGATTTCATCCGGGGAGCCAAGCGCGCGGGCAAGCCCTTTTTCGTCCAGGTGTCCTATCACGCGGTGCATGGGCCGCTGAAGCCACAGGCTCCGCGCCGCTATTTCGACAAATTTCCCAGCGAGAGCTACGAACTTTCCAATTTCTATGCGCACGTCAATGCCGTTGACGAAGGCGTCGCCGCTTTGCGCACCGAGATCGGAGACGAGTGGGACAACACGTTGTTCCTGTTCTCCGGCGACAACGGCGCGCCGCTTGATGTTGCCTCGCCGTTGCCCGGCAACGCCCCATATGCTGGACACAAAGGCACGTTCTGGCAGGGCGGCATACGTATTCCCATGCTGATGCACTGGCCCGCCGGGATGCGCGGCGGACAAGTCCGGAACGAAATGGTCTCCGCAATGGACATGATGCCGACCGCGCTCGATGCGGCCGGAGTCCCACTGCCGCCGGACCTCGATGGCCGCAGTGTTCTACCGCTCACGTCGGGCAAGACGGCCAAACTGCACGACCACCTGGTCTGGGCCGGCATTCATGCACGATCATGGGGTTTCCACCGCGAAACAGTGATTGGCGCAAATCCCGAAAAACGCCGCGAGGAATCGCCCGGCGCCTGGGTGGCGACGGATGGCCGCTTTGTGTTGCGCTTCGTGACCAGCACACCAAAGGGCTTGTTTAAGGAGGCGCCCGATGGCGCGCCGGCGCACTACGAGATGTTTGACCTGAGCGAAGATCCGACGGAATCGAAAAACATCTACGACAAGGTTCCGCAAATCGCCGCACAGCTAAAAGCGGTGTTCTTCCGGCAGGCGCGCACACTGCCGCCGCCGACCGTGTGGCGCAAGGACCGCTGGCGCGAAATGATGCCGCCGGACAACATACATCTGAAACAGAACGCGCCATAAACTCGCCGCGGAATCTTCGGCGGTCCTTCGACACTGTGCAAGCAATCCATTTTGTGGCGAAAATGGGGGGACTATGAGCAAGATCCTGATGGTTGCTTCGGAGGCCACGCCGTTCGCCAAGACAGGCGGACTGGCGGATGTGATGGGGGCGTTGCCGCAGGCGTTGAACGCGGGCGGCGACGAGGTGGGCGTTGTGCTGCCGCGCTACCGGGGCATCGCGCTCGAAGGCGCGCAGCGTGTGTATGCCGACCTTACTATTTGGCTCGGCCTGGCACAATGGAAGGTCGATATCTACCGGACCGAATCCGCTGGAGTGCCCTATTATCTGGTTGACTCCCCGGCGCTTTACGACCGCGACGGCATTTACGGCGATGGCGACGGCGATTACAAGGACAACCATATACGTTTCGCCGTGCTCTCTCAGGCGGCGCTTGCCATAGTGCGCCATGTCTGGCGGCCCGACGTCGTCCACTGCCACGACTGGCAGGCCGCACTGGTTCCCGTCTACATACGCCAGCTACTCGCGGCCGACCCCACGTTCCTCGGCCTGCGCGTCCTGTTCACGATTCATAACCTCAGCTACCAGGGAAAGTTCCCACTCGAAATTCTGCCGGAGATCGGGATGGATCCGCGCACCGTTTCCACCAGCGCCCTGGAGTTGGCGGGCGAAGTGAACCTGTTGAAGGCCGCCATTGTCAGCGCCGACGCGATCAGCACGGTGAGCGAAGGCTACGCGCGCGAGATTCAGGAGCCGGAGTTGGGCTTCGCGCTGGATAGCTTTCTGCGGGCGCGCGCAAACGTGCTCCACGGAATCCTGAATGGCGTGGATTATGGTTCGTGGAGTCCGGAAAACGACGCGTGCATTGCCGCACCGTACTCGGCCGGGGACCTCGCAGGCAAGCAGATCTGCAAGCACGACCTGCTGGATGAGGTTGGACTTCCGAGCGCGAACATGGAGCGTCCGCTGCTTGGCATCGTGTCGCGCTTCACCAATCAGAAAGGCTTCGATCTGGTCGCAGAGGTGGCCGGCGAGTTGGTGGCCGAGGATCTGGCGCTGGTCGCACTCGGCTCCGGCCAGCCGGAATACGAGCGCATGTTCGGCGATCTGGCGTCCGCGCATCCGGACCGCTTCGCCGTGCGCGTCGCCTACGATAACCGCCTCGCGCACAAGATCGAAGCGGGCAGCGATATCTTCCTGATGCCGAGCTGGTTTGAACCGTGCGGCCTGAACCAGATGTACAGCCTGCGGTACGGCAGTGTACCCGTGGTGCGCGCCACGGGCGGACTGGATGATACCATCGAAGAGACGACAGGATTCAAGTTCCGCGAATACTCCGGGGCGGCCTTGCTCGAAACCATCCGCACCGCTCTGACCGCCTGGAAAGACCGCGCGGCGTGGACTTCCATGATGCGGCGCGGCATGGGAAAGGATTTCTCCTGGAATTCCTCGGCGGCGAGGTACAGCGAACTCTACCGGGATCTGCTCCGTTGAATCGCGCAAGGAACTTGAATCATCTAGCAAATATGGGAGATGGATTAAAACCATGGCAGGGCAGAATACGCTAACGTTTACAGACGCGACTTTTGACACCGACGTGATTGGCTCCGAGACTCCGGTGCTAGTCGATTTCTGGGCCGAATGGTGCGGACCGTGCCGCATGATGACGCCGACGATCGACACACTGGCCGAGGATTACTCGGGCCGCGTCAAGATCGGTAAGCTGAACGTCGATGAGAACAACGGCACAGCCGCGCGTTACAACGTGCGCGGCATTCCTACGCTGCTGCTGTTCAAGGGCGGCAAGGTCGTCGAGCAGAAGGTTGGGGCGACGGGCAAATCCGATCTCCAGAAGATGCTCGACGCGCATCTCTAAGCAATAGCGGCCGGAGTTTCACGGCGAAGATCACGAACCGTATAATCTGCGCGATCCATCCGATAAGCAAGTTGTGATGGCACGCAAGCTTCATCCTGTCGAACAAACCGGCGTCAAAAGTGCAACCGGAGTTCGCGGAACGCGCTCAGCCGTAACAGCCTGCCGGGACCATCGTGCAGGTCTTCGCGCTCCAGCACCCACGTATCGGCGTGCGGCACGAAGACCGCATTGATGCCGCCTTCGAGCGCCGGATTTATATCGGAACGCGGCGAGTTTCCGATCATCCAGGTGAGCGCCGGCTCAAATTCCTGTTCACGTACGAGCGCACGGTAGGCTGCGGCGGTTTTTTCCTTCACGATGCCAAGATGCCCGAACCAGACTCCGAGCCCGGAGCGGTCGATCTTGAGCTTCTGCTCTTCTGCGTGGCCTTTCGTAAATAGCGTCAGAGTGTGCCGGCTCGCCAGGTATTCGAGTGTCTCCGCAACGCCCTCGATCAACTCTACCGGTTGCTCCATGATGCGCTCGGCGAAACCCAGTATCCGCGCCAGGTCGTCCGGGCGGATCTCCCGCTCGCATAAGTGCCGGTAGCACTGCTGCATGTTGCGGCCGAAGTTCAGCGATCCGTAGCCGTGGATGCGGCTGTTCACCGATTCGATTTCATCGAGAACCGCACGCACTTCCTCGGCGCTCAGTGTGGAATGATCCAGGTATTCGACGAACTCGTCGAAGGCGCGCAGGAAGTAGATGTTGTTTTCCCAGAGCGTATCGTCCGCATCAATAATCAGATTCTGCCGCAGCATTACCCTCCATTATCGCCGCCTGTGACACACTAAAATGGTGCGGCTACGAACGGCGAAGGACAGACTAAAGATCGAACACAGCATCATCGACGGCGTGCGCGAACTGCTCGAACGATTGCTGGCGGCGCATCCGCAGGAGATCCGATCCGTGATCCCCGGCGTGATTCGCAAGGTGCGCGACGCGCGCGGCGAAATCAAGGTGCATGTCACGGTACCGGTGCAGAACGGTTGGAAGGCGATTGCGCTCAGCGCCGGCGCGCGCCAGGAACTCTTCATCAGCACGAGCTTCGACAAACAGCAACTTGAGCGCGCTCTCGAGCAGGCGGCTGAGAAGTGAGGCCGGATCGACTGGAGCTGTCTCGCGATGAGATGCGCCGCTTCGGCTATCAAGTGATCGATGTGCTCGTCGATCATTTCGATTCGCTCAAGGATCAGCCGATTGGGCGCAAAGTGGGCCGTCCCGAGTTGATGGCCACACTGGATGAACCCGTGCCGCGCTCGGGCACGGACCCGCAAGCGATGCTGGAGCGGCTCCAGCGCGAGGTCTTTCCCAACTGTCTGCGCGTGAATCACCCGCGTTTTTTTGCATTTGTGCCGAGCGCCGCAAATTATGTGGGGGCAATGGCGGATGCGCTGGCGGTGGGTTTCAATGTTTTTGCGGGCACTTGGATGGGCGGCTCGGCGGCGGCGGCGATGGAGTTGGTCACCACCGGATGGCTGCGCGATCTCTGCGGGCTTGCCGGGAGTTGCGAAGGACTTTTCGTCAGCGGCGGGTCGATGGCAAATCTGACGGCGTTGGCTGTGGCGCGCCGTGTGCGGCTGGGCGGTGAGATGGCTGGCGCAGTGATCTACTGTTCCAACCAGACGCACTCGTGCGTCGATCGCGCGCTCGACGTGATCGGCTTCCGGCCCGCGCAAATCCGCAAGCTGGCTGCGGATGCAGACTACCGGATTCCCCTGCCCGAGTTGCGCCGGGCGATCGCCACCGACCGCGCCGCCGGGCTTGTGCCGTTCTGCATCGTGGCGAACGCGGGCACGACGAACACGGGTGCGGTCGATCCGCTGCCGGAACTGGCCGCGCTGTGCCAGGAAGAGAATCTATGGTTGCATGTCGACGGCGCCTACGGAGCGGCCGCCGCCATCTGCCCGCGCGGGCGTGAGATTCTCAAAGGTCTTGATCTTGCTGATTCCGTTTCGCTCGATCCGCACAAATGGCTCTTTCAGCCGTTTGAGTGCGGCTGCGTTTTTGTGCGCGATGGGCACTTGTTGGCGGAGACGTTTCGTATCATGCCCGAGTACTTGCGCGATGTGCACCGCAACTCCGAGGAAGTTCATTTCTGTGATCGCGGCGTGCAACTAACGCGTAGCTTTCGCGCCCTCAAGCTCTGGCTTACGTTCCAGGTCTTCGGGTTGGACGCAATCGAGGCCGCCATTACGCGTGGTTTTGAGTTGGCCGAGTACACCGAGCGCAGTCTGCGCGCCATGCCCGGGTGGGAAATTGAGACGTCCGCGCAAATGGGTATCGTCACGTTCCGGTGCGCGAAGCTCAGCAATGAAGAGCACTATCAGATCGTCGAGCGCATGCTCGCGGACGGCTTTGCATTCCTCACATCCACGACGCTGCGCAGCCGGACTGTTCTGCGCATGTGCACCATCAACCCGCGTACCGAAGAGGCGGACGTCGACGCGACCCTCGCTCTAATCGGACGTCTGGCCGCGATTTCGGCGTGAACGGTTACAATCGAAGAATGTCTCTTGTTGTAGTTGGCTCTGTAGCTTATGATGGCGTGGAAACGCCGTACGGTAAGGTCGAGCGCATGCTCGGCGGCGCCTGCACTTATATTTCCCTGGCCGCCAGCAATTTCACGGACGTCAGCATCGTTGCCGTTGTGGGCGACGATTTCGAGCAGAAGGACGTGGACCTGCTCTCCTCGCACGGAATCGATCTCACGGGCCTCGAGCGTGTGCCCGGCAAAACATTTTTCTGGTCGGGCGTGTATTCGAATGACATGAACGACCGCACGACGCTGCGCACGGATCTGAATGTTTTCGCGGATTTCCAGCCGAAACTGCCGGAAGCGTATTCGAAGCATCCCTTTCTGCTGCTCGGAAATATTCAGCCCGCGTTGCAGCGCAGTGTGCGCGCGCAGATGGTCCAGCCGAAGTTGACTGGCGGCGATACGATGAACTTCTGGATTTCCGACTTCCGCCAGGAGTTGCTCGACACGATCCGCGAATGGGATTTCCTTCTGATCAATGACGGCGAAGCCCGCATGCTCTCCGGCGAAACGAACCTGAAAAAAGCTGCCGCGAAGATTCTCGACATGGGGCCCAGCACGCTCGTGATCAAGCGCGGCGAATATGGCGCGATGCTCTTCCGCCGCGATGGCTACTTCGTCGTGCCAGGCTATCTGCTCGACAGCGTCTTCGATCCCACTGGCGCGGGCGATTGTTTCGCCGGCGGCTTCATCGGTTATCTTGCATCGAAGGGATTGGGCGCCGCCGACTTTGCTCGTGAACCGATGGAGCTTCGGCGCGCCGTGATTTACGGCTCCGTCATGGGAAGCTTCTGTTGCGAGAAGTTCGGTGTGGACCGCTTCCGGACACTGACGCGCGCGGAGATCGATGCCCGATTCCAGGAACTCAAAGCTGCCACGGAATTCTAAGCCCCGCAAGCGGCAGGCGGTGGCGGCTGCCAGTGGAGGCTTGACGGCGGTCTTCCAAACCGCCGGCGCCGCGCTCCTGCTGGCGGCGATCTCGGCCGCCGCGGCGTGGTTCTTTTATTCGCACGGATATCTGCTTTACTATGGCGACGCGATGGCGCATTTGGCGATCGCGCGGCGAATTGTCGATGCGCGTGCCTTCACCGTCAAGCTGATCGGCACGGTGTGGCTTCCACTGCCGCACTTGCTGATGCTCCCATTCGTCCAACATGACCCGTGGTGGCGCAACGGCTTGGCCGGTACGATTCCGATGACGGTGTGTTTCGTAACGGCGGGCACATTTCTGTTTGCGGCCGTGCGGCGCGCACTCGGGAGTGGGCTCGCGGCCCTGGTGGCCGTCCTGGTCTTTGCACTCAATCCAAATCTGCTCTACCTGCAATCCACGGCGATGACGGAGGCGCTCTTTTTTGCGTGCGTCTGTGGAGCGCTCTACTTTTCGGTGGCCTACCGGCAAACTCCGTCCCCCTGGCTGGTGGCGGGCGCGGCTGTCTGCGTACTGCTCGCCACGCTGACGCGTTATGAGGGTTGGTTTCTGATCCCGTTTTTCGCGATCTATTTTCTGCTTACCGCGCCCGCCCGGCGTTTCATGATCGCCGCGGCATTCGCACTCGCATCCAGTCTTGGCGCGCTCTGGTGGCTCGGCCATAACTGGTGGTTCTGGGGCGATCCGCTGGAGTTCTATCGCGGGCCGTACTCGGCGATTGCGATCTACAACCGTCAACTCGCGCAAGGCATGCAACGCTATGCCGGCGATCATGATTGGGGCAAAGCCTGGCTCTACTACCGCGCTGCGGCGACGCTCTGCGTGGGAACTCCCCTATTCTGGATGGGCGCGGCGGGCCTGCTCGCGGCACTCTGGAAGCGTGCCTTCTGGCCGGTGTTCCTGTTGACGCTGCCGCCTGTCTTCTATGTGATGAGCCTGTATTCATCCGGCACGCCGATCTTCGTTCCGCAACTCTGGCCGAACGCCTGGTACAACACGCGATACGGACTCGCAGTGCTGCCGCTGTTTGCCTTGGGCGCCGGTGCGATTGTCGCGGTCACGCCCGCGCGCCTTCGCGGCTTCAGCGCGGCGGCGGTTCTGCTGCTGGCCGTCGCGCCCTGGTTCGGGTATCCACGCGCGGAGAACTGGATCTGTTGGAAAGAGTCGCAGGTGAATTCTGCGGCGCGGCGCGAGTTGACGCACCAGGCGGCAGCGTACCTGCGCCAGAACTACCGCACAGGCGACGGTGTTTTTTTCAGCTTCGGCGATCTTACCGCCGTGTTGCAGGAGGCGGACATCCCGTTGCGCGAATCGCTGCACGACGGAACGGAGCCACTTTGGCTGGCTGCCCTGGCGCGTCCGGATCTGTTTGCCCACGAGAAGTGGGCCATCGCGATTTCCGGTGACAGGGTCAGCGATGCGATCCAGAAGGCGCGTCCGCCCTCACGCTTTGAGCGCGTGCAAACGCTCACGGTATACGGTGCGGCGCCGTTCGAGATATATAGGAAGAGATGAAGATCCCATTCACCAAGGCGCACGGCGCCCGAAACGACTTTCTGTTGACCTGGGCGCAGCAGGCTCCCCTGGCGGATTATTCGGCTGCGGCCATTGCGATCTGCGACCGCCACACGGGCATCGGCGCCGACGGATGGCTGATTGTGGGCCGCGAGAACGGGATGCCCTGGATACGCCTGTTCAACTCGGACGGTTCGGAGCCGGAGATTTCGGGCAATGGAACGCGCTGCGCCGCCGCGTTTCTGATCGAGGCCGGCGTCTCGAGCGATGAGGTCTCGATTCGCACCGGCGCGGGCGTTAAGCACTTGCGCCTGCTCGAGCGTAGCGGCCGCGAATTTATTTTTGAGATGAACATGGGGCGCCCGATAGTCGAGCCTGGCAATCTGCACTTTTCGTTGCCGCTTGAGGCGGGTTCGGTCGACGCTACGATCCTCGATGTGGGTAATCCGCAATGTGCGATCTTCGTCGATGACTTCTCGCTCGACTGGCGCAAAATCGGAGCGGAGGTCGAGCGCCATCCGCATTTTCCGAATCGCACCAACGTCTCCTTTGTCGTTCCGGTCAATGGGCACAGCATCGACGTGCGCTTCTTCGAGCGCGGCGTGGGCGAAACGATGAGTTCGGGGACTGGGTCCACGGGCGCAGCGGTTGCTGCTATACTCCGGAAAGTTGTGACGAGTCCCGTCCGGGTGCTTACCCCGGCGGGTCCGTTGGATTTGCGCTGGGACAATGGAGAGGATGTCTTTCTCGTAGGCCCGGCGGAGATCGTTGCCGGAGGAGAATTCTACTTTCATGAGAAAACAGGCTGAGAAGAGCGCACCCGTTTCCGCCGTCCTGGCGGGCAAGATCCGGAATAAGACAGCAAAAGTCGGCATCGTCGGATTGGGCTACGTTGGCCTGCCGCTGGCCGTCGAGTTTGCGCAAGCCGGCTTCGAAGTTACTGGAATCGACGTCCAGGAATCGAAAGTTAACATGGTTAACGATGGCGATTCCTACATACAGGACGTGCCCAGCAGCGTTCTGAAGAAGCTGGTAGACCAGGGCAAGCTGCGTGCCACCACAGACTTTTCGATCATTGCCGAGTTAGACACGATCAATATCTGCGTCCCCACGCCGCTACGCAAGACCAAAGATCCGGACATGAGTTACATCGTCTCGGCGTGCGACGAGATCGCCAAGCACTTTCACGCCGGAATGCTCGTGATTTTGGAGTCGACCACTTACCCCGGCACGACCGACGAACTTGTATTGCCGATGCTCGCCAATGACAAGCTGAAGGTGGGCCGCGATTTCTTCCTGTGTTTCTCGCCGGAGCGGGTCGATCCGGGCAATCCCACGTACCAGACCGTCAATATCCCGAAGGTGGTGGGCGGAGTGACTCCCGCCTGCACGGAAGTGGGCGCGCTGTTCTACGCGCAGGCGCTTGAGAAGGTCGTGCCCGTCGCCTCCACACAGGTCGCCGAGATGGTCAAGTTGCTTGAGAACACCTTCCGCATGATTAACATCGGCTTGGTCAACGAACTGGCGCTGATGTGCGACCGTATGGGCATCAACGTCTGGGAGGTGATCGACGCAGCCGCTACAAAACCGTTCGGCTTCATGCCCTTCTATCCCGGCCCGGGACTCGGCGGGCACTGTATCCCGATCGATCCGTTCTATCTTTCCTGGAAGACAAAGCAGGCCGGCATCGAGGCGCGCTTCATCGAACTGGCCGGCTACATCAACGGCCAGATGCCGCACTTTGTGGTCGACAAGGTGCAGAACGCACTCAACGAGTACAGTAAACCGCTCAAGGGCTCGCACATCCACATTCTCGGCGTGGCCTACAAGCGCGACATCGACGATGTGCGCGAATCGCCGGCACTCGACATTATTCACCTGCTCGGCCGGCGCGGTGCGAAGGTGACGTATAGCGATCCGTTCATTCCCAAATTGCGCGTGGAAGATGGCGAGTTGCGCTCGCAGGATCTGAACAAGAGCGTCGCTGCCGCCGATTGCGTCGTGGTCGTCACCGATCACAAATTGTTCAGCTATCCAGGTATTGTCCGCAAGGCGAAGTTGATTGTGGATACGCGCAACGCTTTGAAGGGCATCGCCTCTCCAAAGATTGTGAGGTTGTGATGCGCAAGGCGTTGCTTGGTCTGATCGTTCTATCGGCGTCAGCGTTTGCCGCCGAAACGATCGAGGCGTTCGGTCTCAAGTGGAAAGCGCCGATCGCGGCGGACTGGAAGCTGGAGACTCTCGACGGCATTCCCACCGTGAGTCTCCTCGTGCCGCGCCCGGCGACTGAGCCGCGCCGGCCAACGCAGTTTCTGGTGGCCGAGACGCCGGACTACATTCGCGTCACGCTTGAGGCGGAGATGCGGCAGGAGCCCGCCGCGCAGCGCAACCGCCGTACATCGCTGATGATCGCTTACGCGTGGCGTGATGCGGATCACTTCAACTACGCACACATGTCAGTCGACGCGGCCGCGCAGGCCAACGTACACAACGGCATCTTTCAGGTGGACGGGGGCGATCGCGTTCGTCTGAGTTCCCTGGAAGGCCCAGGCTCACTGGCGCACGAAGGCTGGCATAAAGTGAAGCTGGTCTACGATGGCCGGGCTGGCAAGGTGCAGGTCTGGGTGGACGGGAAAACTTCACCTTCGCTCACAGTCGTCAACGCCAAATTCGCCGCAGGCAAGGTCGGCATTGGCAGCTTCTTCGATCTCGGGCAGTTCCGCAACGTCAAAATCACGGGTGAAGCTGCGCGCTGAAGCGGCGAGCCTACGCTGCCGGAACGGGCACTTCGAGAGCGTGCCGCCAGAGGCGGTCGAGTTCGTAGTATGCGCGCGCCTTTTCCGAGAAAATGTGAATTAGGCAGTCGCCGTAGTCCATCAAAATCCACTCAGAGTTGCCGTAGCCCTCAATGGTCGTGGGCAGCTCGCCAATCTTCTTGAGATCCTTGCCAATGCCGTCGCTGATCGCCTGGATCTGGCGCGGATTGGCTCCGGAACAGATCACGAAATAGTCGGCAAACGTGGTCACATCGCGCAGATCGAGAACGCGAATATTGATGGCCTGTTTCTCCTGCGCTGCCTGGACGGCAGCGAGCCAGATCGGGATGGGCTCAGCTTCTTTCCTGGCCCGTTTGGTGGTTGCACGCGGCTTCTTTTCCACTCGGTGGGGAACATCCTCCTAGGTCGTATCGTACTACAATAAAGACATCGATGCGTCTTTTGTCTGCAATCGCTGTGTGTTTTTGCGGCGTGCTGTCGGCACAATCGCAGGACACTCCCTCGATGGCCCGTTCCCGGGCTGACGCCGTACATATTCGCGAATTGGTCGAAGCCGGAGCTTTGCCGCGACAAAAACTGGAAGAGGCCGAACAGGCGCTCGCCATGCTCAAAGACGAAGAGGTTCTGCGGCGCACGCTCTACGGAACGCTGACCGTGGAAGACCTGACCGAAGAGCAGACGCAGGAGATGATCGCCGCTGCCCGCCGCCAGTTCGACAGGCAGCGCAAGCGTCTCGAGGCCGCAAATAAACTGGTGGACGAGGGCGTCGCACCGCGAACCACGCTGACGCCGCTGCTAGAGGACTTTGATCGCGGCGGCCGTACAGTGGACCTCGCCGAATCGCGCTCGCGCCTGTTCCAGGAACTCGCTGCGATGGCGCGCACGGAAGAGGAAGCGGCCAACTCGCTCGAAAACGAACCCGAAGAGGTGCGCAAGATCGTTGAACGCTACGATGGCAGCGGCGTCTTCACGGGGCCGCAACTCGCTCGCTTGCTCGGCGCCTTTGCCCGTGAATTTGCCAAGCCAATGCCGGTGAGCGCCAACGGAGCGACGGCGTTCCACCGCTCGCTGGGCTTCGACCACCGCGGCCGCGTCGATGTTGCCGTGCACCCCGATCAGAAAGAGGGCGTCTGGTTGCGCCATTTTCTCGAATCGGAAAGAATCCCCTACTTCGCTTTTCGCCAATCCGTCCCTGGGCAGGCCTCGGCCGCGCACATTCACATCGGCCCGCCCAGTTCCCGCTACCAC
This sequence comes from Bryobacteraceae bacterium, assembly GCA_963668605.1. Lineage (GTDB taxonomy): Bacteria > Acidobacteriota > Terriglobia > Bryobacterales > Bryobacteraceae. The sequence goes on along the minus strand of OY764903.1, from coordinate 5,178,299 downwards.
ACAGCCGACTGACCACCTATGCCCGATTCAAAGATTCGCACCTTCATCTCCGCCGCACAGATCCACAACCGTATCCAGGAACTGAGTGCGCAGATCGACAAGGACTACGCCGGCCAGGGTCCCATTCACATGATCGCGATTCTCAAGGGCGCGTTCATTTTTCTGGCGGACATTTCGCGCGCTGTACACACGCCGGCGCGCATCGATTTCATGGGCATCTCGAGTTATGGCCGCGGCAAGACGAGCTCGGGCGAAGTCAAGGTGACCAAGGATCTCGACGTCTCCATCGAAGGCTCGAACGTGCTCATCGTGGAAGACATCGTCGACAGCGGAGTGACGCTTACGTATCTGTGCAACCTGCTGGAGCAACGCAAGCCGAAGTCGATTCGCATCGCGGCATTGCTGGATAAACCCGACCGCAGGCTGCGCCCGGTGAAGGTTGACTACGTGGGCTTCACGATACCCGATGAATTCGTGATCGGCTATGGTCTCGACTACGCGGAAGACTATCGTAACCTGCCGGACATCTGCATTCTCGAGGCGTAGTGGGCTGCGATATTCTGTGAGGAGCCGGCTTCACCTTCGGCAGGCAAGCGGACGAGAAATGGTCGGCAGTTTGGGCTCTTGACGGTCAGGTGAAATCCGACCGGCCGTATCTGAGTGCGCTGTCAACCTTCGGAAACGAGATTGAGGAGAACATTGCCCAATAGCGGAACCGGAGGCTAGGCTACGACTCTCCTTGGCTCGCCTCTCTTTGCCTTTCAGTGAACGCGAAGAGCATTCAGCCGCCAACTGTCTCGCCTGGTCCGCCGGATTCTTCTGCGAGGATGCCAGCCATTTGCTCTCGCAAGACCGGACATCGCTTCTTGGCGGCGCGCCAGACGACGTCCCAGTCGATCCCGAAGTAGGCGTGGACAAGAATATTACGAAAGGCGACGATTTGCGGCCAAGGCACCTCGGGGTGGCGGGTCTTCAGTTCCTCGGAGACGCGCGCGGCCGCCTCACCGATAATGGCGAGCTTCTGAACTACGGCGCTACGGAGAAGTTCCGACTCCTGGAACGCTGCAGGATCGCTCTGTGTGATGAAGTCAGCAATGTGGTCCGCAGCCTCAATGATATCCGTGAGATACAGGCTCTCATGCCGCATACAAGAGCCGTGCCTCTTCGAGGATGGACGCTCGGATCAGTGGCTTCAGTCCGTTCTTAGATACCAGATCCACCTTCCGCCCGAGGAGATGGGAGAGATCCAACATCAAACCAGCGTAGTCAACCAGATCAATACCGGCATCCGGCAGGAACTCCACCAGCATGTCGATGTCGCTGTCGGGCCGCATCTCTCCGCGGGCCGTCGACCCGAAAAAAGAAAGCTCCCGGACGCAGTACCGGCGGCAGAGATCTGACAACTTGGTCTCATCGACCTGCGCGTAACCGAGTTGGAGCATGTGGGTCATGGTTCCATTCTCCATTATGCCCGACTCCCGGGCTGGTCGTAAGCTCCAGAGTCGCCGCCCATTCTCCCGTTCGAGGGGCCAGCCCCATAAATCCCAATTTCCTCGAATCCACAGATCTTCTACACTGAAACTTCTCATGCAAGTCCAATCGGAACGAGTCTGCGTGCTGGTAGCAATAAAGATCCTGCACACCGTGATTTGGGCGTTCTTCGCCGGATGCATCGTGGCGATTCCCCTTGCGGGCGCCCTACGCCAGTTTGCCGACGCAGCAGCCCTGACTGGGCTGGTTCTGGTCGAGTGCGCAGTCATAGGGGCGAATCGGGGCCGTTGCCCGCTGACTGATCTGGCCGCCCGCTATACGGAGGAGCGGACGGACAACTTCGACATCTACTTGCCGCTATGGATGGCCCGCCACAACAAGACCATTTTCGGGACGCTTTTCGTAGTTGGGGCACTGTTCGTGCTCGGGCTGTGGTGGATTTCCTGACAGCAGCCGGTTTCACAAGGCGTGGATGGATCGATCCCCGCTTACGCCGTAAAGTTTACCGACTAAACCCACACGGACGAAGCGTCGGCAAGCCGGATTTCCGGCTGTGGCTGTCCTGGATTCCACGGGTAGGGTTTGCGTGGCAGGCATCAACTCGGTGGATAGCCAGGTGGCAGATTCGGGTCAAGGCACATGCCGTCTCCCCGATAGGTGGCGTTCTTGAGTACCGACGGCGTGACGATCACGACGTGATCGACGTGCTTAGCAGCAAGGTCAATAATCCCGATGACGTCACTAAAAAACACGTCCGGATCGCTCGTAACGTACACGTGCTTCGACCATCGTGTCCTGTATATGTCATCTAAGCGGCGCCCCAAGTCCGCCCGCTTCTGTGGTTGGGAGTTGAGGGTTAGACCTCCATGTGGAAGCACCTGCAAAATAACGTCCCGGACGTCGCTGCAACGCCCCAGGCCAGCGATTCTCACGACCACGCCCTTAGGCGTTTGGAAACAGCCCGCCACGAACACGATCACAAAGAGAAGTAGAGCCGCAGTCACGGTCACTGTAGATCGCAATTGGACCTCACGATCTCATCTTAAGCCCCGAAGGGCAGAAAACGGATTACCGGAAAGTGCGGCGGTGCGGTTCCCAACTCCAGCGACCCGTACAGCGTTCCATTTGGACGCGTAGTCGGCCAGCGTTCAGGAATCACCGGAAAAGCGCGAGATTCAACTTTTCGGTTTGGGCGGCGGCAATTCCTTCGCTTGGCACTGCGAGTCGAACCCCTTGCGGGCATGGCTGCCGTCGCAGAACGGCTTGTTCTCCGAAAACCCACAGCGGCACAACGAGATCACGCTGCGCCCGCCGAGACCGTACGCTTTCCCTTCCGCATCCTGAATCGTGAACTCACCCTCGATCCGCAGGGGACCATTGTTGAACACCGTGATCTTTGCAGGCATGTTGCGATCGTAACAGAAAGGGGAGCTCTCTCAATCCGGGGCTTGATTCTGCGCAGGGGAGGATTTATTGTGGCGGACAGTGCAGTCTAGTCTAATAGAGTATGAGGTTCAGCCGTGATTCAGTTTGACATCGAAAACGATCATTCTCTTTTTGACGAAACTTTTCGTTTTGCGCAACGGCAGGTAAAGGCGCTGATAGAACGCGATCCGGATTTCTCTCCGATGTACACCAAAGGGGGGAAATGGAAGCACAACGGCCCTGTTTGGACGCGCTGGTGCGACGGGTTTCTGCCGGGGATGATGTGGCTGTTCCACAAGCGCAGCGAACCGGGCAGCGAGGATGCCAAGTTCTGGTTGGACCATGCGATTCGCTACACGGAGCCTCTGGAGCCGCGCAAGCTCGATCCCGAATCGCACGACCTCGGCTTCTTGTTCATGTCCACGATTTACCGCTGGGCGCAGGTCAAGAAAGATCCTGCGCTGCACGACATACTGGTGCAGGGCGGGCGCACACTCGCCGGACGGTTTCAGGAGAAGGGCGGCTACGTGCGCTCCTTTGTCGCGGAGGACTCGTTGTTCATCGACGTGATGATGAACGTCGGGCTGATCTTCTATTCGGCCCGTGAGAGCGGCGACAAGAAACTGCGTGAGATCGCTTTGCGCCACTGCCACACCACCCGGCGCACGCTGGTCCGCGGAGATGGCTCGGTCGCGCAGGAAGGAATCTTCGATGTGGCGACGGGCGAATTTCTCCGCCAGACCACGCATCAGGGCTACCGCGGAGATTCGTGCTGGTCGCGCGGCTTGGCCTGGGCGCTCTATGGCTTCGGAGCGTGCTACGAATTTGCCCGCGATCCGCGCTTTCTGGAAACAGCCGAGGCGTGCGCTGATTACTACATCACCCACACACCCAACAACGGCGTTCCGCCATGGGATTACAACGCGCCGGCCGAGAGCCGCAAAATGGTCGATACCTCGGCCGCCGCGATCGCGGCCAGCGGTTTCCTGCGGCTTTCGCGCATCCTGGCCGATCCAGTGAAGGGACACCTCTATTGGTGCACTGGCATCAAGATTCTGCGCACGCTCTGCGAGAACTACTCGGCCGCGCTCGATCCTGGTTGGGAAGGCACGTTGAAGGGCGGCCTCTACCACCTGCACAAAAACCTCGGCGTCGGCGAGTCGATGATGTGGGGCGAGTATTTCTTTGTCGAAGCTCTGGAGCACGCGCTACGGCAGTAGGTGGCGCTGCTGCATGATTGCGACGAACGAGCCGCTACGCAACTCTTCGACGGACAACCCGGTTAGCGCCGGAGCCTCGCTTTCCTGAATCGCGCCGCAGTGAATCGCGCGCAGAAAAAAATTGAGCAGGCCCTGGCCGCTGGCGGCGTCATCGAAAACATCGCGAACCATCGTGGCCTGCGCGGCCTTTTCCATAAAGTTGCGCAAACGCTCCGAGGCTGCTGCCAGGCCGTCGAGAAAGAAGGCATAGACAGCGGCGTAGCGCGTGGGCAACTGCGCGGGGTGCAGGTCCCAGCCTTGATAGAAACCATTACCCAGCGCGTAGGTGACGTTATCGAAATGGAGCGCCCAGGCGGCATGGACACTGCGCCGGTTCTCTTCACGTTCCGCGTCGTTCGATGGACTGCGGTGGATCGGCACCGGCAAAACGTTCGTTGGACCGTCCGAGAGGAACACGCCTGTGCCGCCCAGCGACACCTGCATCATCGTGCGCGCGAAATCGCAAGCTGGGTGGCGCAGGTGCTGATGCTTCGATGTGATGCCGCAGCTTGAGGTGTAATCGAACGGCCCGAAGTGCGCGCCCGTGCAGCGTCCCGCCGCCGCTTCAATCAGAGCCGGAATGCCGCACGCGCCGCGTTCGTTCAGAATTACCGCAGTCGATTCGATCATGATCTCCAGCTTGAGCGCACCGGCCGCAATGCCTGCTTTCGCCTCGAACGCGCCACACAGCTCCGCGAGGGTGGCGGGTTCTGCGGGGGACGTGACCTTCGGCAGCGTGACGACGAAATTGTGCGGCAGCGCGCCGCCGGTCTTTTCGAGCAGCGACGTAAGAAATAGATCGAAGGTGCGCATCCCGCGCTCGCGCAGCGCTCGGGTCAGCGGCTTGATCCGAAATCCAAAAAAAGGCGGCAACTTTCCGGCTTGCATCGCCGCCGCCGCCGCGCTGGCGGAGGAGACGGCGTGCGCGTCTTCTTCCTCGTCGCGGCGCACTCCGTAGCCATCTTCGAAATCGATCCGAAAATCCTCGATGGGTTCGCGTGCCAGCTTTTCGACGACCCGTGTGTAGACGGACGGCGTGATCTCGACACCCACGGCGGCGCTGAGCGCAGCGGCATCGGGCGCATAGGCCGCCAGCTCGCGCAGCGCTATGCGGCCCAATTTTTCCACGGTGTCCGGCTTAAACAGATTCGCGCCACCGTAGACACTGTGCACTGGCTGACGCTGGCCAGAGCCGCCCGGCCAGTGCTTCGAGACCGCGGCTTCGGCCGCATCCAAACGCGCCGAAGCGCTGCCGGTCGCATCTTGCCCTAACGTGAATTTCATGATGAAAACTTCAGGCTAACAAGAATGGGACAATCGAAATGTGGCCCAGGACGAAAAGACTTACAATGAGCCGGACCTCATGCTGAATCGCATCTACACAAAGGGCGGCGACAAGGGCAATACGAGTCTCGCCGGCGGCCAGCGTGTTGCCAAGGACAGCCTGCGCATTGAATGCTACGGCACGGTGGACGAACTGAATGCCTTCGTCGGGTTGGCCTGCACGACGGCCGAAGGCGCGCTCGTGGATCATCCAGCACTGGCCCCAATTCCCGCGATCCTGCGACGCGTCCAACATGAGTTGTTCAATCTCGGTTCCATCCTCGCCACGCTTCTGCCAGATGTCCATCCGAAGCAACCGCGCGTGATCGAAGCCGAGGTCGCGCAGCTCGAGCGCGAAATCGATCTTGCGAACGAATCGCTGCCCGCGCTCAAGTCGTTTGCGCTGCCGGGCGGGAGCCGGCTCAACGCCGAACTTCACGTCTGCCGGACGGTGTGCCGCCGCGCGGAAAGACTCTGCGTCGCGCTCGCCGCGAAGGAGGACGTGCCGCCGGAAGTAGTACGCTATCTCAATCGCCTCAGCGACGCGCTATTTGTCTGGAGCCGGTGGGTCAACCACGTGACGGGCGCGGCCGAGATCCTGTGGAGTCCCAACAGTGCCGCCTCCGGACTTCCACAGGACACTCCGTAGCAGACGGAACATCCGCCGCGCAACGAACACGAAGATCACCACGAACAGCAGCACTAGCGCCAGCATCGCGATGGGATGCTGCACCGCCAGCCAGGTTCCCGCGAAAGCGAGCCCGTCTTCGATGAAGCTCAGCGCAACATTCGAGAACGGTTCGGGGCTATGGTTCACCATGACGCGCGTGCCTGCTTTCGTCACATGGCTGCTTAGCGCAACTCCACCGGCGGCAAGAAAAACGAGCACCTGGTATACCGGATCAAGCGAGCCCGCCACTGCAAGCCCGATCAATGCCGCGCCCAACGGGCGGATGAATGTGTGGAAGGAATCCCACACGGTGTCGACGATGGGGATTTTGTCGGCGAAGAATTCGAAGGCGCAGGCGATACCCGCCGCGATCAGGATGCGCCAATCGCTCAGCACCGTCAGGTGTCCTAGGCTCTCCGGCAGCGTGACCCAATGGAAGCGTAGCGCCAACCCAACGGCCAAAACCGCCGCATACAAACGCAAACCCGCAACCAGGCCGAGACCGGTTGCGGTTCCCAGCAGCGTGAGCGTATCCATACTCAAAGCCCTCCGGACTTGCTACTTTGTCTTCAGCACGCGGACGCGGCGCTTGCGAACGATCGGTCCGGGCGCGAAGGCTTCTTCTATCAGATCGGCCTGTTCCTCTTGATGGCGTTTCGCCGAACCTGCTGCTGTGCTTGCGCTCTCGGGCCGTCCCGCATAGCCCAACTCGCGCCGCGGCGATTCGAGCAGCGGCTCCATCTTTTCGCGCACGAAGCGCCATGGCCCCATGTTGCGCGGCTCCTCCTGCACCCAGACTAACTCCGCGCTGAGCGGATAGCGCATCAGCACATCGCGCAGCTCCTCCAGCGGAAATGGATAAAACTGTTCCAGGCGCACGATTGCGGCATTCTCAACGTTGCGCTGGGCACGCGCCGCGATCAGGTCGTAATAGACTTTACCGGAGCACAGTAACACTCGCGTCACGCGATCCGGCCGCGGCATTGCCAGATCGTTCAGCACTTCCCGGAAGCCACCCGTCGTGAAAGCGTCGAGCGCCGAAACAGCCTGTGCATGGCGCAATAAGCTCTTCGGAGTAAACACAATCAGCGGCTTGCGCACGCCGCGCCGGTCCTGCCCGCCGTGCATCTGGCGCCGCAGCAGGTGGAAGTATTGCGCCGGCGTCGTGCAGTTGCAGACTTGCAGATTGTTCTCCGCGCAGAGCGTAAGGAAGCGTTCGATGCGTGCGCTCGAATGCTCCGGCCCCTGTCCCTCATAGCCATGCGGCAGTAGCAGCGTGAGCCCGCTCGGCTGGCTCCATTTCGACTCAGCCGCCGCGAGAAACTGATCGATCATGATCTGCGCGCCGTTAACGAAATCGCCGAACTGTGCTTCCCACAACACAAGTGTGAGCGGATCGGCCACGCTGTAGCCGAACTCGAAGCCCATCACCGCGTATTCGCTCAGCGAGCTGTCCCAAACTTCAAAGCGAGCCTGGTTTGAGGCGAGATGCTTCATCGGCACATACGAGCCACCGTCTTCGTAATCGATATACTCCAGGTGGCGCTGGCTGAATGTTCCGCGTCCGCTGTCCTGCCCGCTGAGCCGCACCGGTGTGCCTTCGAGCACCAGACTTCCGAAGGCCAGCGATTCGCCCATCGCCCAATCGAGCGGCGCGCCCGCGAGAACCTGCTTGCGCTTGTCGATGAAACTCTGCAATTTCGGATGCAGGTGAAACGTGGCCGGAAACGTCGTGATGCCTTCAACGATGCGGCCGATCATGTCGCGGCTGATCGAGGTGTTCGTGCTCGCCGGCGGAAGCGATTCCGCGGCCAGCGCGCTTAGTTCCTGATACTCGTAACGTTCCGCACTTTTCTTGACGTCGTCGAACGCCTCGGCCAGCCGCGCAATGATGCGCTTACGCATGGCCTCGCGCTCTGCCTCGGTGATGGCCTTCTCGCGCACCAGGCGCTCGCCGTAGATGGCCGCTATCGAAGACCGTTGCCGGATCTTGCGATACATGAGCGGCTGCGTGTAGCTCGGGTCGTCTGTCTCGTTGTGGCCGTGGCGCCGGTAGCAGAACATGTCGATGACGACATCCTTCTTGAAGGTCTGCCGGTAGTCAAAAGCGATCTGTGCCACGCGGATTGCCGCGTCCGGATCTTCTCCGTTGACGTGGAAAATCGGCGCCTGCACGGTGCGCGCGACATCAGTCGAATAGGGCGAGGAGCGCGAGTCCGCCGGACCGGTGGTGAAACCGATCTGGTTGTTGATGATCAGGTGAATCGTACCGCCCGTGCAGTAGCCGTCGAGTTGTGAAAGGTTCAACGTTTCCGCTACCACGCCTTGGCCCGCGAAGGCGGCGTCTCCATGCACCAGCAGTGGAATCACACGCGCGCGCTCGGTATCGCCGAGACGATCCTGTTTTGGGCGAACGATGCCTTCCACCACGGGATTGACGGCCTCCAGGTGACTGGGATTCGGCGAGACCGAAACCACAATCTCGTGATTCGAGCCCGAGCTGTGTACACCGGTCGCGCCGAGATGGTACTTCACGTCTCCCGACCCCTGCCACGTGCCTGGATCGTTTCCTTCAAATTCGGCGAAGATCTGATTGAGCGGCTTGCCGACGACGTTTGCCAACACGTTCAGCCGGCCGCGATGCGCCATTCCGATTACAATCTCATGTACGTTCGTGTCGGCCGCGGTGTCGAGCAGGTGATCGAGAATCGCCACCACCGTCTCGGCGCCCTCGAGCGAAAACCGTTTGTGCCCGATATAGCGCGAATGCAGGAAGTGCTCGAACTCCTCGGCAGTGATCAGCCGCTCGAGAATCTCCTGACGCTTCTCGGCCGGCAGGCTCCACGTGCGCGCGCCTGTCTCAATCGTGCGCTGGATCCAGAGCTTCTGCTCCGGATGCTGGATATTCATGTACTCGCAGCCGATCTTGCCGCAATAGGACTGGCGTACCGTTTCGAGAATTTCGCGGAGTGTGGCGACCGAGTGCTGCCTGCCATCGCCGAGGGCCTCTCCCAACGATCCGGTGAGAAACTCGCGGTCAAGATCCCAGATCGTCAACCCGTATGTGGAGGGATCGAGTTCCGGATGGTAGCCCGGTTCCGAGCCCAGCGGATCGAGATCAGCAATCAAGTGTCCGCGCACGCGATACGCATTGACCAATTGCAGTACGGCAGCCATCTTGGCGGCGTCCGCGAATCCTGAGCCTCCTCGTCCGGCTACCGTGGTCGTGCGGTCCGGCTCCCAGCGCACTGGCTGATGCGGCAGATGCAGATCCGCGAACATGCGCTCGTAGAAGCCGCCGCCGCCCTGCAACAGGTCCTGCACTTTGGCGAGGAATAGACCGGATTCGGCGCCTTGGATGACGCGATGATCGTAGGTGCAGGTCATCGTCATCACCTTGCTTAAGCCGAGCGTGGCGCGGATCTCCGGCGTAACGCCCGAATACTCCGCGGGGTAACCAATCGCGCCCGTCGCGATGATGCAACCCTGTCCCGGCATCAGCCGCGGAACGGACGCGACCGTACCCACAGTGCCCGGATTCGTCAACGAAATCGACGTACCCTGAAAATCCGGCAGCGTCAATTTTCCCCGGCGCGCGCGGTCCACGATGTCGTCGAAGGCGGCGAGATATTCGTGGAAGTTCAGTGAGCCAGCGTCCTTCAGGTTCGGCACCATCAGCGAGCGGTTCCCGTCCTTGCCAGCGACATCGACAGCCAGGCCAAGGTGGATCTGGCCGCGCACCAGGCGGAATGCCTCGCCGTCTTTTTCCGCATAGGCATTGTTCAGCGTGGGATTCTCTTTCAACGCCTGCACAATCGCCCATCCGATGATGTGCGTGTATGAGATCTTGCCCTTGCCGAGCAGCGTACGGTATTGGTTTATGATCTGCCGGTTCTCGTCGATCACCTTCACGGGGATGGTGCGCTGCGAGGTGGCCGTCGGAATCGCGAGGCTCTGCTCCATGTTTTCGACGATGCGTAATGCTGCGCCACGCAGTGGCACAAGTTGTTCGGCGGGACCGGCGCTGAGTGTTGGCTGGGTCTTTACAACGGCTGCGGCCGGAGTGGTGTGCGCTTCGAAAACGCCCTTCCAGCTCTCGTCCACGGCGCGGCGGTCATGCAGATATTGCTGGTATAACTCATCCTCGAGCCAACTGTTGACACCAAATTTCGAATCGGATGTGGATGCCATGAGAAAGATCGCCTCCGCGGGCTGGGCCCAAAATATCCCCAATACTCCCATGATACCCGAGGAAATCGGCGCTCCTTCGCGCTTGCTACAATTTATAATCCGATGAAGCTGCTCGTCTTCTCCGACATCCACGGCGACGTGAGCGCGCTGGAGCGCTTGCTTGCCATTGAGGCCGATTACTATTTTGCTGCCGGCGACATGGTCACCTGGGCGCGCGGCTTCGAGAGCGTGGGGAAAGTGCTGCGCAAACGCGCGGGCCAGACCTACGTATTGCCCGGCAATCACGAATCCGAAAGTGACATCGTGGCTCTGTGCGACACCCACGGCCTGAACGCCTTTCACGGCCAGACGCTCGAAGTGGGCCGCTGGAAGATCGCGGGGTTGGGCTACTCCAACCCCACGCCGTTCAATACCCCAGGGGAATATACTGAGCGCGAAATCGCGGAGCGCCTTCAGCCGTTTGCGGGACTCGCGCCGCTTGTGTTGATCTGCCATTGTCCGCCGCGCAACACAGCGCTCGATCGGGTGCGCGAAGGCGTGCATTGCGGCAGCCAGTCCGTCCGCGAGTTTCTCGATGAGAGCCAGCCGGCCTGGTTTTTCTGCGGGCATATTCACGAAGCCGAAGGCGTCGTCGCGCAACTGGGCGGCACCACCGCTGTCAATGTGGGCAAGCGCGGCTACCTGCTCGAACTCGAGTAGGCGAGACGGCCGCACTACACTAAACTTGGAATATGCCCGTCTTCATTCTTTTAAGTGTCCTTTTCGCGATGAATCCCGACTACCGTCAATCCATTGAACAGTGGCGCGCGCGCCAGGAGGCGTCGCTCAAATCGGATACCGGCTGGCTGACCGTCGCGGGTCTCTCCTGGCTCAAGGAAGGCCGCAATGAGATCGAAATGCCGCCTGGCGCGCCGAAGCCGGGTGTCTTTGAAATGAAGGGCGGCAAAGTGACATTCCTTCCGGCCGAAGGCGGCGCGCCAGTCGCGATGCAGCCCGATTCCAGTGGCTCGCCGACGATCATCACGCGCGGCCCTGTTTCGTTTTTCGTGATTCAGCGCGGGAAGCGCACAGGCATCCGCGTGAAGGACAAGAACAACAAACTCCGCCGCGAGTTCACGGGAAAGAAGTGGTTTCCGATCCGGGAAGCTTACCGCTTTGAAGCGAAGTGGGTGGCTTACAATCCGCCAAAAACGATCTCGATCCTGAACGTGGTTGGCGAGAGCAACGAGGACAAAGTCCCAGGCTATGCGTCATTCACGATTGCGGGCAAAGAGTACCGTCTGGAACCGATCGTCGACGACAAACAGCTTTTCTTCATCTTCAAAGATCTGACGAGTGCGCGCGAAACTTACGGCGCCGGCCGCTTTCTCTATGCCGATCCGCCGAAAGGCGGGAAGGTGCTGCTGGACTTCAACAAAGCCTACAACCCGCCGTGTGCCTTTACGCCATACGCAACATGCCCTCTGCCGCCGCCGCAAAACCGGATCGACGTGCGCATTGAAGCGGGTGAGTTGCGCTACGGCAACCACTAACGCTGCAAGAACGCTAAGCCTTCAGATCCCTTAAATACGGGTAGCTGGCTTTCATCGCGTCGAGGTTCATCTCCACGAAGTAGTTCTTGACGCCCGCGGATTTGGCGGCGGCGAAGAGTTCCTTCCAGTCGACCGCTCCGGCGCCGACAGGGACCGCGGTCTTTTCGGTGGGAGACCAATCGGCCAGGTGCAGCGAGACGAAGCGGCCGGGATACTTTTTGAGGAACGTGACGGCTTGATAGCCAAGGCTGATGACGGCGACCTGGAATTGCAGCTTGACCAGCTTCGGGTCGAACTCGCTGACCAGTTTGTCGTAGATCAATACGCCGTTGATTTCGCGGAACTCGAAGTTGTGATTGTGGAAGCCGAGTTGAATGCCCGCTTTTTGCGTCGCTTCACCGATCCGGTTGAGTTCGCCGGCTGCGCGCTGCCAGTCTGCCATAGGCGCGTCAGCTTTTAATCCGAAGGTAGCCAGGATCATTTGCTTCAATCCAAGTTCCTTCGCGTAGGCGATTCTCTCCGGTAGATTCTCCTTCAATTCGCGAGCATTGTAGTGGCAGCTTTCGCAAGCGAGACCTGCCTTCTTGAAGGCCGCGCGAAGCTGCGCAGCCGTCATTTTCGCGAGTGGCGCGAAGCCGCTCTTTTCGTAGCCAGGCGGCGAGCAAAGCTCAACCGTGCGATAGCCGATGGCCGCAATCTGGCGCAGCGTGCCCTCGAAATCCTGTGCAATGAGTTTGCCGACCGGATAGAGCTGACATCCGATGGGCATGCCGAGCGGACTGGCCTGCAGTACCGCGGCGAGTCCCGCCACACTACCGCCGAGCATCTGTCTTCTGGAAAGCGTCTGCATTTCAGTTGTCCTTTATTGAGGATCCCAACCCTTGCGGTACTCGCGCGAAAGGTACTTGTTGGCATCCGGAATGTTGGTAATGCTCGCCTTCTCGGCGTCGTAAACCAGTTTGCGCCCGGTTCGCAGGGCGACGGCGTAGAGGTTGACGGCGTCCGAAATCGCACCGGCATTCAGGAAACTCCCGGGCGACTGTTGTCCGCCGCGGCATGCCGCGATCCACTGACGGAGACCCGGCGATAGCTCGTCCTTTTTGCGGCGCTCTTTCGTAGTGGGTTGCGGATAGCCACTCATTCTCTTCTCGGGAATGAGTCGTGGCTCCTCCACGCGGAAACCCGCCAGAATCTTGCCCTTCTCGCCAACGAACATCATGCCCTCGGCCGGGAATTCCTTCCGATCCTCGTCCAACTCGGGTGGGGTCGGGGGCTTCATGCCGCCGTCATACCATGTCAGATCGACAGCGGGACGGGATCCGCGCGCCGGAAAGCGGAAGCGGACCGAAGAGGCAGTGGGAAAAGCGAAATCGTTTTTAACTTTTGTCGAGACGTTGTCCCTAAAGGTGCACGTATGGCTGAGCAGCGGTTCGACACTGGACGGTGCGCCAAGTTCAAGTGCGTTGAAAACCGTCCAGAGGCTATAGTGGCCCATGTCGGCCAAGGCGCCGCCGCCGAAATCGTACCATCCGCGGAAGACCATGTGCGTGTAGTTGGGGTGGTAGGGACGGGCGGCTTCCGGACCGAGCCATAGATCCCAGTCGAAGCCCTGCGGGACCGGCGGTGCCTCTTCGGGGATGGACGAGTATTGCGGCCATACCGGACGGTTGGTCCAGTTGTGTACTTCGCGCAGCGGGCCGATCGCGCCATCCTTGATCCACGCCAGCACCTGCTCCATCGAGCCGTTTGAGTCCCATGGCATGAAGTGCGTGGAGACGCCGGTTTTGCGCGCGGTGTCGATGACAAGCCGCGCTTCCTTCAGACGATTAGCGATGGGCTTGTGCATTATGACGTGCTTGCCGCGCTTCATGGCAGCGATGCTGATGACGCCATGCAGATGATCCGGCGTCATGATGGTGACGGCGTTCAGATCCTTTTGCTTGTCGAGCAATTCGCGGAAATCGGCGTAGGCTGTGCATCCCGTACTCCCATAAGAGAGGTCGACGATCTCCTTGGCGACGTCACGGCCGCCGGGAATAACGGACTCGCTGCCGGCTCTCCAGCCGGGCTTGGCAAGTGTCTTGCGGATTGTGTTGAGCAGGCCGTTAGCAGACCAGTCGCGATAGCCGACAGGATTCTTGCAGGGGTCACAGACGGACACGACCTGCACGTCCGGCACCGCGAGCCAAGGCAACATCTCTCGGAGTCCTTGCGTCCCGACGCCGATACACGCCAGAGTGATCTTGTCGCTGGGAGCGACGGTTCCTTGGCCTCCGAGCACGTGCCGGGGAACGATAGTGAATGCCGTTGTGGCAGCGGCCGCCAGAAACTTACGCCGGTCATGGTGCAATGTCATAGATTCACCCGTGTCCATCATAGAACGAGTGAGGTTGCGCCGGCATTACCTCCCACGATGGAGACCGTCTCACAGCGCGCCACGTTCAATTGCTTTGACACTCCCAAGAGTCTTATCATCTGTGCGTACTGATATTGAGCGCCGGTGCCGCCGTTGACACAGCGGTACCTACTTCGATATAGATGTCGCACGATCAGCCCACAACAAAATAACCATGTGGCAACATAACTACACTCCGCTCGCCGGCAGCCTCGGCTACTCAGCCCTGGCCGCGGCGCTCCCAATTTTCGTACTCCTATACCTGCTTGGCGTGAAGCGAAAGCCCGCGTGGATAGCGGCGCTCAGTGGGCTCGCGACCGCTTCCGCGGTGGCGTTGTTCGTGTATGGCATGCCCGCCGTGACGATGCTGAGCGCGATCGGCTATGGCGCGGCGTTCGGGTTGTTCCCGATCTGCTGGATCGTTTTCTGGGCCATCGTGCTCTACCGTGTCACGCTCGAGACGGGTAACTTCGAGATCCTGAAGGACTCGATTGGTGGCCTGACCGACGACCGCCGCTTGCAGGCGTTGCTGATTGCCTTCGCGTTTGGCGCGTTCATCGAAGGTGCGGCCGGCTTCGGCGCGCCCGTCGCCGTGGCCGCGGCGATGCTCACCGGCCTTGGCTTCTCGCCGTTCTACGCCGCCGGCATCTGCCTACTGGCGAACACGGCGCCGGTTGCATTCGGCTCCATCGGCATCCCCGTGATTACGCTCGCCGGCATCACCGGACTGCCCCTGCAGGATCTCAGCGCCTGGGTGGGGCGCATCTGCGCGCCCGTCTCCGTCTTCGTGCCCGCGTATCTGATTTTGGTCATGGGTGGCTTCAAGGCTCTGCGCGGCGTTGTTCCGGCCGTGATTGTGTGTGGAGTCTCGTTCGCCGGAACGCAGTTTCTTGTTTCCAACTTTGTAGGCCCGGCGCTGACCGACATTCTCAGTTCGCTGGCCTCGATCGGTTCGCTCGTGATTCTGTTGCGACTCTGGAAGCCGAAAGACCAGTTCACACTCGAAGGCAACCATACGGCGCACCTGCCGAAGCGCTATCCCGCCAGACAGGTGTTGATTGCGTGGATGCCGTATTTTCTGCTCGTCGTCTTTGTTCTCCTCTGGGGTCAGGACTGGGTGAAGAAGCCGCTCGAAGCCGCCACCGTGAAATTCGCCTGGCCGGCGTTGCACAACCTCGTCGAGCGCGTACCGCCGGTTGCCGCGCAGGCGTCTCCTTACGCGGCCATGTTCACGTTGAATCTGCTGACCGCCTCGGGCACCGCTTGTCTCTTCGCTGTGCTGCTTTCAGCCTTATTGCTGCGCATGCCGCCTGCGCAGTTCCTGAAGGTCGTCATCGCTGCCGCCCGCCAATTGGCGCTCTCCATCCTGACCATCGCCTCGGTGCTCGCTCTGGCTTTTCTGATGAACTACTGCGGCGCCACGGCCACCCTTGGACTCGCCTTTGCCGCCACCGGAGTTCTCTTTCCGTTCTTCAGCGCTCTGCTCGGGTGGCTCGGAGTGTTTCTCACCGGCAGCGATACGTCGGCGAATGCGTTGTTCGGAAACTTGCAGGTGGTTACGGCCGGACGCCTCGGATTGGATCCTGTGCTCATGGCCGCTTCGAATTCGAGCGGTGGTGTGATGGGGAAGATGATTAGCTTGCAGAGCATTGCCGTCGCGGCCGCGGCCACCGGAATGCCGCCGTCGGATGAAGCCAAACTGTTCCGCTTCACGCTGAAACACAGCGTGATTCTTGCGACTGTGATCGGCCTGATCGTCGCGTTTTACGCGTGGATGTTCTGACCGCTAGTAGTCTGCCAATTCAATGACGAAGCCGGAGGCTCGGGTACACTGTGGCAGCATACGAAGCGTGGTGAAATCGCCGCCTCCGGTCACTATCGTTCCCGGCACTGTTGAATGGATTCCCGCCACCACCGGGCGCAACACCTAACAGTGCGCGAGCGACCGGAGACCAGCGTTGATGCCGGCCATTAGCTTGTCTTAGTTCGCGGAAACAGCCGCATTCGCTGAGGACCGTTCACGCCGGATAGTGGCCGGTCAGCTTCAGGAAAAATCGATGCAGGTTGTGTGGGAAACCTGTATCCGGCAGGAACATAAACGGACAGTAGCCTTCGATCACGCGGATGCCACGCGCGGCGCAGAAATCCAAGGCCGGATGGCTGACGGTGCCGCTGCCCACTGCGCGATACATCCACACCAATTCGATGCCGGCTTCCGCGCAATCACGGACGACGGATTCGGTACTCTTTGGTGGCGTCATCAGGAGCGCGCTCTTCACGTCCGGCACGTCCTGTACGCGCGCATGGCAGCGCTGATTGCCAATTTGGGTCGAGGCCGGATTGACGGGCGCGACATCGTAACCGCACTCGCAGAACGCTTCGAACAGTTTCCGGCTGAAGTCGTTTTGGTTGCGGGATACGCCAACCATTGCAAATCGTTTCCGGCCGAGGAAGTCCTGGATGAACTGGTTTGTGGTCACGTCCCTGTTCTATCAAAATTCACGGAACGGTGGGGTCGCAATGCGGCGGCTGCCTCGCTCGCCGATGCTATGCTATTAAGTAAGAGTTCGCCCCACGGCAGTATCAGCAACTACAGAATAGAGGGAAGAGGGAGAAGAATATGGCTTACGTGATTGCGGAACCGTGCATCGGAACCAAGGATACAGCCTGCGTCGACGCCTGCCCTGTCGATTGCATCCATCCAAAGAAGGATGATCCGAAGCACGCTGAAGCGGAACTGCTTTACATCGATCCGGTGGAATGCATCGACTGCGGCGCTTGCGTTCCAGTCTGCCCGGTGTCGGCGATTTTTGCGCTCGATGACCTGCCCGAAAAATGGGCCGATTTCGCGCAGAAAAACGCAGCCTACTTCGGACGGTAGGTTGCTGTACTGGTGTCCGTTTCCCACACTTTGACGGAGGCGACCCGGACTGGACATTCGCGTTCACGGGTCGCTAATCCGGCCGCGATCTCGTCACAAAACAGCTTGGCGAGATTTTCGGCGGAAGGGTTCAACACGTCGAACGGCGGGACTTCGTTCAGATAGGTGTGGTCGAGCCTGTCGATGATCACATTCATCAGCCGCTTCAATTCCACGAAATCGACGACCAACCCGGTCTGATCCAGGTCTTCGCCTTCAATCGTCACCTGCACCTTGTAATTATGACCATGCAGGTTTTCGCACTTGCCATGGTAGTTGCGCAACTGATGCGCGGCGGCGAATGTCTTGTCCACGGAAACTTCAAACATCGAAAAACTTCTCCACCTCTCCGAGCTCGGTCGTGAATCTATACTCCGGCAGGCTGTCAAAAAACACCTGGCCGTAGCGTTGTTTCGTAATGCGATTATCCAGCAGCGCCAGTACGCCGCGGTCTGTCCGGCTGCGAATCAGTCTGCCGAATCCCTGCTTCAGCGCTATGGCCGCCTGCGGGATCTGATAGTCATAGAAGGCATTGCCGCCCTCCTCCTTCAGCATTCGGATGCGCGCATCCACCACGGGATCGCTAGGCACGGCGAAGGGTAACTTATCTATGATAACGCAACTCAGTTGCTCTCCTGGAACGTCGACGCCCTGCCAGAACGAGGATGTGGCGAACAACACGCAATGCGGCGTCGCGCGAAACTCTTCGAGCAACGCGTTGCGGGGAGCTGTGCCTTGCAGCAAAGTGGGATGGTCGATCTCGAAAGCGACAAGATCGTAGATCTGGCGCATTTGTGAGTAGCTCGTAAACAACACGAAGGCGCGGCCACGGCTGTGGCGTAACAATTTCGCGATTTCGACGGCCGCCGCCGCGGTGAACGCCGGCGTGCGCACATCGGGCAGGTGTTGCGGTACATACAGCAGCGCTTGCGCCGGATAGTCGAAATGGCCAGGAACAATCAGTTCCCGCGTATGCCGCAAGCCTAACCGCCGCTTGACGTACTCATAGCCGCCCGACACCGCCAGCGTCGCAGAGGTCAGCACGACAGTGCCTATCTCGTCGAAGAGCCGCTTTTCAAGCAGTTGCGAAACGTCGATGGGCGTGGCTTGCAGAAATACTCCGCGGCCGCGCCGCTCCACCCAATACACGCAGGATTTGTTCTCCGCCTCAATCCAAAGCCCGAGTTTTAGCGCCAGCTCCGTGGCACGCCGGAACAGCGGGATCACCTCTTCCGGGGATTCCTTGATGAGCTGTAGATGCGTGCCGATCAATTCCAATGAGATGAGCACGGAGCGGTAGACATCGTAGTGCCGCTCGAGAAACGCCTCCTGCTCGCGGAAGCCGGAACGCCCCTCGCTCTGGCCGAATAGAGCGAAGAATTGCTCGGCGCGATCCTCCACCGTGGCCAGGATGCGGTCGAGTTCGGAGGTGGCGAAGTTCTTACGGCGCGCCAGTCCGCCTATGTCGCGGCATAACTCCTGGAACTGGTAGTTGCTGATGCTGACGCCGAAGTACTGCCCGGCCACATCTTCGATCTCATGGGCTTCGTCGAAAACGACGGCGTCGTATTCCGGCAGGATGCCGCCGAACTCTTCGTCTTTCACCGCGAGATCGGCGAAGAAGAGATGGTGGTTGACGATAATGATGTCGCTCTCAAGGGCGCGCTGGTGCATCATCGTCAGAAAGCAGCGTTCGAAGTTGACGCACTTCTGCCCGCTGCACAGTTCGCGCCGCGCGTCGACCTTGCCCCAGGCCGTGCTGCCTTCCGGCAGCGCGGTGATCTCGGCGCGGTCTCCGGTTTCCGTCGTTTTCTCCCATTCCCGGATGATCTGGAAGTCGGAGACCTCCTCCATGCCGGAGAGGATCGGCTCCTTCTCCGCGTCGTAGATCTTTTGGCGGCAGGCGTAGTTGCCGCGTCCCTTCATATAGCAGACCTTGAGAGGCGTCTCGAAATGCTGCTGAAGAAATGGAATGTCCTTGAAGAAGATCTGCTCCTGCAGGTTCTTGGTTCCCGTGGAGATAATGATCTTCTTGCCCGAGAGAATCGCGGGTACGAGATAGGCGAGCGTCTTTCCCGTGCCGGTGCCGGCTTCGACGATCAGGTGCCGCTTGTCCTGGAGTGCGGCCTCGACTGCCTCGGCCATTTCAAGTTGCCCTGGGCGGTACTCGTAGTTCGAGTGCCAGCGCGAAAGCAAACCTCCGCGCGAGAAGAAACGGCGTGCATTGAAAACGCTGGCGTTCGTGGCCATCCGGATGATTTAAGTATAGACGTGCGGGCCTTCGTGTCTCGCTTTAGCGGCTCAGCTCCGAGTAGCGGGTCAACTGAACGCCAGCCTCTTCTAGGGCCTCGCGCACTTCGCTGCTTACGAGCGCCTCCAACTCCCGCTCGCGGCTCTCTTTCAAACGTGTCCGCGCCTGCTTCAATTCGCCGGTGCAGAAACCGGGATGGCACATGAATTCCGTCGTGCCCTCCGGCAGTTGACGAATTAGCAGCGCCAAGTCTCCGGGGCCGAAGCGGCCCGTGATCTGGAAGCCGGCGAAGTGGTCCGTTGTGCGGCAATCGTGCGCCGTAAGTACACGGTGGAAGTGGCTGCGCATGAACCCGAGGCCTGTGCTGATCGCACGCTTACTCAGTGGAATGCCCCGCGGATTGAGCGGATAGTCAAACGGGCGGCGCACCCAGCCGATGCCATAGCGCTGCGCCAGGCCTGCCACGGCGCGCAGCACGGGCGGAAACAGATGGGTATGTTTATGCGTGTCCAGATGCGTTGGCCGGATGCCGGCGTCGAGGATCCGGCGGATCTGCGCATCGAGTTCCGCTTCCACCTGCAGCCCGCCCGCCAGCGCGTATTTCAGCATCTCGAAAACCGTTGCGGGCAACGCGCGTTCGGGATCGAGCAGCGAGCGCCCGCCCACCAGTACCAGATGCACTCCCACGTCGAGCGCCGGGTTCTCCGCCGCCAGATGCACGGCGTGGTCGAAGGCGGCGCCGTTGGCCATCAACGTCGTAGCCGTGAGAATGCCTTTGCGATGCGCCTCCACGATCCCGTCATTCACGTCTCGCGTGAAGCCGAAATCATCCGCATTGACAAGGAGGCGCTTCAAAACAGTTTGAGTTGAATCTGCAGGAACTTCTTGGGGTTGGCGCGAAAATCCTTCATCAGGCCGTTCATCTCTTTCGTCGCGCCGTTGAGGTTTTCGTAGAGCTGTGGATTTACGAGAAGCTGCCCGACTGTGCCTTGGCCCGCGTTCATCCGGTCGATCGTCCCATCCAGTTTCATGATGGTAGCCGAGATCTGCTGGTGCAGTTGGTCCGAGTGCAGTAACTTGCCGGCAGTGCCCTGCCCGGCGTTCAGGTTTGCCAAAAGCGTATGCGCTTCCGCCACACTCTTGCGCGTTTCGTCGTAAAGCGCCGGATCCCTCAGGAGTTTGCCGGCCGTTCCCTTGCCCTCCTGCACGTCCGCGAGTATCGCGTCGAGCCGTCCGAGCGAAGCGCGTATGTCGCCATAAAGCTGGTCGTCATAGATCAGCTTGCCGACAGTGCCCTTATTGGAGCCAAGCGCGGTAGTGAGCTTCTGCGTTTCGGCGAGAATCGAATTCGCGCGTTGGTATAATTCGTCGTCCACCAGCAAGCGGCCGATGCTTCCCTTGCCGGATTCCACCAGACCGATGATGTTATCGAGCCGCTTCAGCATGCCCTGCGCCGACGTAAGCAATGCGTACCCGCTTTGAACGACCTCGTCGAATTCGCGCGTATCCAGGCTCGGCACGGTTCCGTCAGCCGGGATCGTCTCCGGTTTGTGTCCCGACTTGATGTTGATGAACTTAGTGCCCAGCACGTTTTCCGCCGCGATCGCCGCCAGCGAGTCCGTCGGGATGGATGTCAGGTACTGCCGCTCGATTTCCATCTGGAGGCGAATGATGCGATTCGGGGTCTTCTCGCCCGACAGCGCGACATCTGTCACCCTGCCGATGACGATACCGTTCAACCGCACCGCGGAGCCGACCGTCAGGGCGGCGGAATCGTCGAGGTACGTGTAAAGCACTGCCTTCTTCACGAATAGACTCTTGTCGCCGGTGAGCAGGAAGACAAGCACAAAGAGCAGCACCAAGGCGCCGATCGCCATAATTCCAACGCGCAATTGCGCCCAGGCCACTTGCTTGGTCGATGGCATAATATTTCCTCAGCGTCTCACAAATCGCGATACATAGGGATCTTGCGACGACTCGAGTTCCTCCTGTGTGCCCTCAAAAACCAGGCACCCTTCACGCATCACCATAAACGTGGTTCGGAGCCCGCCGCGGCCACCATTCCGCGAGACATCCTCGATCCCGTCGCGATCGGGATTGTAGCGGAAATTGGCGAGCAGGTGACCGTCCTGATAACGCTGCGTCACGACGATCGAGGTCATACCATACAGTTCGCGCTCCTTGATCAGCACGGCCATGATCGTATTGGCAGTAATCGGGTCCAGCCCGGCGGTCGGCGAATCGTAGAGCACCAGTTCGGCGTTCGTAACAGTGGCGCGTGCGATACCCACGCGCCGGCGCATTCCACCGGAAAGCTCGCTCGGAAACTTATCGAGCGTATGCTCCAGTTCGACAAGTCGCAACGCCTCCTCCACTCTCGGCTTCACCTCGTCGAGTGCTGGCGTGCCATAGCGCCGGTTCAGCAGCGGATAGGAGACGTTCTCCTCGATGGTCAACGAATCGAACAGACCGCCTTCCTGAAAGAGCATTCCGACGCGGCTGCGAATGCCGAACAGATCCTGTTCCGGTATCGCCGTGATCTCGTGTCCGAAGAGGATCACGCGTCCGGAGTCGGGCCGCACCAGGCCGACCGCCGATTTCAGCAATATGGTCTTCCCGCTGCCGGCCGCGCCGAGTAGAACGCGCGTCTCGCCCGACCGTACTTCGAACGTGAGATCCACAAGCGCGGGCGTCTCGTCGAAGCTGAGATTGACGCGCTCGAATCGCAGAATCGTTTCGCTGGAGTCTCCCATGATCGGCCGCTACATTTGCGAACTGATACTGACGAACGCCTTGGTGATTACGAACGTGAGCACGAAGATCCACACGCTCGCGACTACGACGGCCTGCGTTGTTGCTCGGCCCACCCCTTGCGTGCCGCCCGTCGTGCGCATGCCGTAATAGCAACCCACCAGCGCGATCACAATCGCAAAAACAAATGGTTTTAAGAGCCCCTGCGCAATGTCGTTGTACTCGAGAGAACGCCAGGCGTTGCTCCAATACTGGCTTGTAGTAGTCAAACTGAGCAGTGGCACGGCCACCAGGTAACCACCCACCAGGCCAATGGCGTCGGCGATGATCGTCAACAGTGGCAGTACGATGCTGGTGGCGATCAGGCGCGGAGTGACCAGCTTCTGCACCGGGTCCGTACCCAGCGCGCGCATGGCGTCGATCTGCTCCGTCACCTTCATGGAGCCGAGTTCGCTTGCGATTCCTGAAGCGTTGCGGCCGGCCACCAGCAGGGATGTGAGCACGGGGCCCAACTCGCGCACCAGCGTGATTGCGACGATCTGTCCCACCTGTCCGGAAGCACCGTAGCGGGAGAGAGCGCGAGACATCTGCAAGGCCATCACAGCGCCGCTGAAAAAGCCGGTTAACAGAACAATTGGCAGGCTGCCAACGCCGATGATATCCATTTGCAGAGCGATATCGGTCCGGTAATGCGGGCTGCGGAAGATGTTGCGGGTCGCTCGCGCCGCCAGCAAGTGGAACTCTTGGAAGGCAAGGATTGGCGGTTTCAGAAGATCGAACAAATTCCGAGTTCCTCGTAAACACGATCCTAACATACGAAACCGGTGCCGCCATTGTTTTACCCGGTGATACCATCGTTCTGAATGAAGGGCCTAACCGACATTGCCGGTATCCGCGTTGGCCACGCCTCCGACTATGACGCCCTCACGGGTTGCACGGCGATCCTGTGCGAAGCCGGCGCCGTGGCGGGCTACGACATCCGCGGATCGGCAACGGGCACGGAGGAGTTCGAAGTGATGAGCCCGTTGCATGTCACCGAGCGTGTTCATGCGGTCGTGCTCGCCGGCGGCAGCGCCTTCGGCTTGGAAGCGGCTTCGGGCGTCCGCAAGTACCTCGAGCAGAACGGCTACGGCTTCGATGCGGGCGTTGCCAAGGTTCCGCTGACGCCGTGCGCGATTCTGTTCGATCTCGGTATCGGCAAATCGAGCGTACGTCCCACGCGCGAGATGGGCGAAGCGGCCGCCGCATCGGCGACGGATGGGGCCGTCAAAGAGGGTGCGATCGGTGCGGGCACTGGCGCCACTGTCGGCAAGCTCTTCGGCATGGGCCGCGCGATGAAAAGCGGTCTGGGCTCGGCCACCGTGCCGCTCGAAGGCGCGCTCTCCGGCGTGCTTGTGTCGGCGCTGGCCGTGGTCAATGCGTTGGGCGATGTGCTCGATCCCGCCACCGGAAAGGCAATCGCGGGCGCACGTGTTTCAGCGGCAAGCCGCGAACTTGCCGGCTCCGCCGCAGCGATTCTGCGCGGCGTGTCGGGCGGTTTCCGCAAGGAGAACACAACGCTTGCCGTCGTGGCGACCAACGCGCGTCTCAACAAAGTCGGCGCGACGAAGCTGGCGCAGATGGCGATGGTGGGCATGGCCCGCACGATCGATCCGGTGTGGACCATGTCGGATGGCGATCTGGTGATTGCGCTCTCTCTGGGCGAGGCGAAAGCAGAGATGAACAGCCTGGGAGTGGCCGCGGCAGAGGCATTGTCGCGGGCGATTGTGCGCGCCGTGAAACTGGCGCCATCGATGGGCGGGTTGCCGGGCCTGAAGGGTTAGCCTCCAGACCCGGCCGTTTGGACTGGACTAGACTTCGTACGGACCCATCGGTCCGTGCATCGGCTTGCGAGGCGCGCGCCCCGTGTTCTTGCGCGGCGCACGGCCGGAAGACTGCTTCTTCGGTCCGCTCGATCCGCCTACTCTCTTCTTCCGGGCAGCGGGTTGCTTGCGAGGCTTCGGCTCCGGCTCCATCATCGACGGCTGTCCCTCGACGATGGGCTGCGGTTCGTCTTCCTCCTCCGCTTCCTCGGCTGCAACCAGATCCGCGGGTTCGGGCTCGGGAACGGATGGTGGATAGAACTCGCCACCCAAATAGACCGTCATGCCCTTCTCTTCATCCGGCACCATGCGCACAACTAGTTTGTCCTGCGCGTAGTTCAGGAATTCGGCGAACTCCTGGAAGCCATACGCCTTGCAATCGAACGCCGGTTGCTCGGTCTGCATCCAGGTGGCCAGGTCGTCGGCGAGGCAGCCGTTCTCCATCTCGAGACGGTGCGTCTCCAGGACGTCGCGCAGGCCGGGCAGCGCTTCATCGGGCCGCAGTGCGGCTCTCTCTGAGCCCCCCGTTCCCTTCTTGCGGATCTGGTAACGGCCCTCGGTCCCGCTGACTTCGACAAAGTCCGACTTCTTCATCTTGTCGACGAAATCGGAGAAGCTCCCGGCGCCGTAAGCCTTTTCGCTGAACGCCGAATCGAGCTGCAGCATCGTCGACTTCAGCAGGCCAAGCTGCGGCTGCACGCCGCGCCGTTCCAGGGCCTGCAGCGCGCGCTCCACCAGCGGCATCGCCTGTGCGAGATCGAGCGCGGCGGGGCGCTGGCGCGACTGCTGCTGCTGTTGCCCTTGCTGCGGCTGCGGTCCGTGCTCCGGTTGCGCTTGCGGCTGCGGTCCATGCTCCGGGCGCTGCTCTTGCCGCTGGCGGTCGTGCTGCTGCCGTGAGGGCCGCTGCTCGCTCGGGCGGCCGCCCCTGCCGGGTTCATACAGCAGTGATTCATAGCTGATGAATTCGTGGCAGTTCTGTTGCAGAATCGTGCTTGTGAAGGCGCGGCCGCCTACCACATAGATGGTTTTGCCGAACTCGCGCAGCTTGTTGACCAACGGTATAAAATCGCTGTCTCCGCTGATGATGGCGAAGGCGTTGACGTGGCTGTGCGTGAAGGCCATTTCCAGTGCATCCAGCGCGAGGTTAATGTCGGCGCCGTTCTTGTCGCCGCGCGGAGAGGGAATACGCTGGACCATCTGAACCGCATTTTCGGCCATCTGGCGCGTTGCGCCCTCTTGGCGGCTCCAGTTGGCGTAAGCGAACTTGGCCACAATATCGCCGCGTTCCTTCAGCGCGTTCAGCGTCAGCGAGACGTCAAACTCCC
This sequence comes from Bryobacteraceae bacterium, assembly GCA_963668605.1. Taxonomy (GTDB): domain Bacteria; phylum Acidobacteriota; class Terriglobia; order Bryobacterales; family Bryobacteraceae. The sequence goes on along the minus strand of OY764903.1, from coordinate 5,152,904 downwards.
GGCGTAGCGTGGATTTCACGCCGATTTCGATGTTGTCGTAGTCGACAAACACCGCTATATTCTGTTTCTCTTGCATCGATGTTCTTCGTTTCCCGCCGTCGCCGCGCAGCGTGGCTCAGCCGGTTCCGGCTGAATCGCGTGTGCGCTTCGGGCGACAGGAAAGAATTCTCCTTGGGCCGTCTGTTTCACGGCTGGCCTGATAAATCGGACGCTCTTCTGCCGCGAGGTTTTCAGCGTCGTCGTCCGGTACGGCGCAACCTCGTTAATACTGTGTGAATACCGCTCCGTCTTGCTTCGACTTCCCCGGCGCAGTTCGATCACGCAGGGAAGATGGCAAAACATTTGCAAACTGCTTCCCTACGATACTGCAATTATAGAACGGCAGCGGAGCGCACCACCGGCTACTCCCAGTGTCGCATAGACGGCGGAGCGCATTCGGGGGGCAGGGTTTCGTGTCAATCCGCGGAACAGAGCCGGACGCGATCGCCCAATAGCTCTTCGAGCCGCGGCGAACACGGATAGGGTTGGCCCCTGTAGTGCCGGAACCCCTCGCCGAATTCGACGCCCGCAAACTTTCCGCAGTCGCGCGTCCAGAGCTCCATCATGTCGAGATATTCGTCCACGCCGTGATGATCGCGCAGCCAATTGCGCTGGCTTTCGTGACACACCAGCATCGTCTTCTTCTTCGCGAAGGCGGCGCCGACGTCGACAACGAAATCCGGCTTCACGCGCCGTTCCGAGCGATCGGTGTTTCCCGCCGGTTGCATGAAGTAGAGGTGCGGCAGCGCCGCCAATGCGGGCGCGCGGCCTCCGGTCCGGTAGTTCGGCGCGGGAGCAGCAAAGCAGGCGTCGCGCACCAGCGCACTCGCGTTTTCATGGTCGCAGTGGTAATCGGATGGAGAGGCCGCCAGCACAATTTCCGGAGCCGTCTCGCGCAGCATTTCTGTGACGCGCCGCCGCGAAGGATCGTCGTCGAAAACAGCGAGGTCACGCAACTCGACACAGCGGAACGTGGCGCCGATCAAGGCCGCCGCGCTGGCCGCTTCGCGCCGGCGAATCTTGGCGATTTTCTGCGCATCGTACTCGCGCGAGCCGCAGTCGCCCGGCGTCATCGTCGCAATCGTAATCGAGTGGCCCAACTCGGAGAGCAGCGCCAGTGTTCCACCTGCCAACATTTCGGCGTCATCAGGGTGTGCATGTAGAGAGAGAATTCGGGTAGGTTTCATTTCCTGCTTACCGTTATCATACCCTTGTAGCTGGTGACTTCCCCAACTTTCCTTGCCGGCACCCCACGACCGCCCTGCTTCTCGAGCAGGATTCGGCGGCGCTGCACATTGGGGAACTTTTGCCTTCCGGCGACGTCTAACTGGTTTGAAGCAACCGTGCGCTGGCAGTTTTTGGAGTAGAATAGCTCTTTTAGGATGCTGCCGTGGCCGATACTACAATTGGCTTTAATTTCGACCGTCCGGTTGGCGTGCAGGATCTCCCGACCGCCGCCTGCGTACAATCGCACGAGGAAGCGGAAGTACTCCTCGAAGGTCTGCGGACCGGGTCCGAACGGGCCTACGAACTGCTCATAGCGCGCTATCAGCAGCCGGTCTATAACCTGGTGTTCCGCCTGCTGAGCGACCAGTCGGATGCTTTGGATGTCGTCCAGGAAGTCTTCCTTAAGGTGTTCCGCAACGTCGGATCGTTCCGGGGCCAGAGCAGCCTGAAGACCTGGATTTACCGTATCGCCGTCAACGAAGCCTATAATCATCGGCGCTGGTTCAGCCGCCACCGAAAGCAGGAGGTGGGACTGGAGACGGACGACGACAACAGGAGCTATCAGGAGAAATTGTCCGATTCCAGCCAGTCGCCTTTCGAATTCGTCCTGAGCCAGGAGACGCAAGCGCTGATCGAAGAGGCATTGCAGGACATGAAGCCGGCCTTCCGTTCGGCTGTCGTGCTGCGAGACATCGAAGATCTCAGCTATGAGGAGATAGCCGAAGTTTTACAGATTTCACTCGGAACCGTAAAGTCGCGCATCTTGCGTGGCCGTGAAGCGTTACGCAAAACGCTGGTCGAAAGACTTGAGCACGGCGGGGCGTCGCTATGGTCGCCCCAGCCGGTTGAGTAGGAGCAGGTATGGCTAGCAATCAGTGCCGCATCATCGGAAAACACCTGTCGGCCTATGCCGACGGGCAACTCTCCCCTAGCGACCGGCAGTCGGTGGAGTTGCACTTCGCCCGCTGCCCGCAATGTGCCGCCCGTTCCCAGCAAATGCAGAAGATCTGCCGCAGTCTGCGAAGCTTGCCGGGCGTGAATCCGCCCGCTCAGCTCACCACTGTCCTGCGCGTGATCGCCTCGCGCGAAATAGTACGCCGCAACTCCAGCGTCTCCGCCGCCGCCCTGATTGCAGATTGGCGTTCCAGCGCGCGCGTTTGGATGGCCAACCTGATGCGTCCGTTCGCGTTACCTGTAGCTGGCGGACTGCTCTCCACTTTGATGCTATTTGCCATTCTGGTGCCGAACTTTGCCCAGCCGGTCGGCCTTTCCGACAACGACGTACCCACAATTCTCAATACCGAAGCCAGCATCCGCAGCACCGGACCGCTGGCTTACACCGACGACGTTGAGGTGGAGTTGAGCATCGACGAACAAGGCCGCGTTGTGGATTACACCTTGCCCGCCAGCGTCATGCAAAATCCCGTGCTGCGGCGCACCATCGAGAACAACCTGTTGTTTACGGTTTTCAACCCTGCCACCACCTTTGGCCGGGCGATCTCTGGCAAGGTCAAGCTCTCGTTCAAGAAGAGCCTTATCGAAGTGAAGGGCTAGGCCCGTCGCGCATGGGCCAGCGCCTAGGCCAGCATTTTCTGCAAAGCACTCCGATTCTCAAACGCATCGCGGAAGCCGTGTGCCCAGCGCCTGAACCCTTGGTCATCGAAATCGGACCTGGAAAAGGAGCGCTCACACGCCACTTGCTGGAGCGCGCCGAGCGTCTGGTCGCCATCGAACTCGACCCCGAGCTCGCCGCGGGCCTGGAAGGCAGCGATCCGAAATTGACAGTCGTTTCCGCCGATGTGCTTGCCACCGACCTGGCGCAGTGGGGGCCTGTCGTGGTGGCGGGCAACCTGCCGTATTACATCACATCGCCGATCATTGAGAAGGTGCTGGGGCTCGGCTCTTTGCTCACGCGGGCCATCTTCCTGGTCCAAAAGGAGGTTGCGCTACGCCTGGCCGCCACTCCGGGGTCGCGTGACTATGGCTATCTCTCCGTGGCGACGCAATCTACTGCAAAAGTAGAATATCTCTTCAAGGTACCGCCCGGCGCCTTCTCGCCACCCCCGAAAGTGGAGTCGGCCGTCGTGCGCCTGACGCCGCATGAGCTCCTCGTGGAAGACCAGGTGGCCTTTCTGGCGTTTGCATCCCGCTGTTTCCGGCAAAAGCGGAAGACGCTAAGAAATAACCTTTCCACATTTTACGATAAGAATAGTATTGAGGCGCAACCCGAATCTGGCCTGCGCGCCGAACAGGTCTCTATCGCGCAGCTTGTGGACCTACACCGGCGCCTGCAAAATACTCTCTGATCAGACGTGCCGCGGCGGGACCGGCCACGGCCACAAGCTGTTCTAAATCAGCGAGTTTAACGCGCTCAACACTGCCGAAGTGCTTCAGTAGTTTCTCGGCGCTCTTCGGGCCGATCCCGCGGATTTCCGATAATTCCGACATTAATAGTGTAGCGTTGCGGCGAGTGCGGTGGAACGTGATCGCGAAGCGGTGCGCCTCGTCGCGGATGGTCTGCACGAGGTGCAGCACGGGCGAGAAGCGGTCTAGTTTCACCGGTTCGTCCTCCTGCCCGAAGACGTAGATGATCTCCTCGCGCTTTGCGATTGAGGCTAGAGGCTGGTTGATGATGCCGATCGCCTCCAGCGCCTCGGCGGCGGCGTGCAGTTGACCCAGGCCGCCATCTACCAGGACGAGCCCCGGCAGCGCCGCACCCTCTTCCTTTAGCCGGCTATAGCGGCGCGTGACCACCTCGCTCATGGAAGCGAAATCGTCGTTGCCTTCCACCGTGCGGATGTGAAACTTGCGGTAGTCGGCCTTCTTCATGCGGCCGTCTTCCCATACGACCATGCTGGCAACCTTGTCGGTTCCCTGGATGTGGGAGATGTCGAAGCACTCAACGCGCCGGGGCGCTTCGGGTAGGCTCAAAGCGTCCTGAAGAGCCGACTGGATCGCGCGCGACGAGGGCTTCAGGACACGAAAACGGGCGTCGAAGCTATGCTTCGCATTGGTCTCGACCAGACCCAGCATCGCCTTCTTTTGCCCTCGTTGGGGCGTGTGGATCTCCACCTTGTGGCCGCGCTTTTCCGAGAGCACCTCTTCGAGCGCTTCGCGATCGTCGAACTCGGCGGGCACGTGGATCAACGCCGGTACGTACTGCTGGTCGAGGTACACCTGTTTTACCAGGGAAGCAATGAATTCGGCGGCGTCATACTCTTCGAGATCTTCCCAGAAGAATTCGCGGCGGTCCACGATGCGCCCTTTGCGCAGGTGGAACAGGTTTGCCGCGACCAACGGCGGTTCGGCGTAGCAGGCGAAAATGTCGATGTCTTCACCCGCGGCGACGTCCATCTTCTGCTTCTGATCCAGTTCTTCGACGGTCACGATCAGGTCGCGCAGAGCGGCGGCGCGCTCGAACTCCATTGCGTTCGAGGCCGCTTCCATCTGGCCGCGCAGACGTCCGGCGAGATCGCGGTGGCGTCCTTCGAGAAAAGCCTTCACGTCGTGTACAGCGGCGGCGTAGTCAGCGTCGCTCACCAACCCCTCGACGCACGGCCCTAGACAACGCTGAATATGGAACTCCAGGCACGGATGCGTGTGTGTGCGAGTGAAGTCGACATTGCAGGACGGGATCCGAAAATGGCGGTGGATGAAGTGGACCAAACGGTAGGCGAGGTTTCCGGGGAAGTACGGTCCGAAGTAGTGCGCGCCATCCTTGCGCAAGCGCCGCGTGACATACACGCGCGGAAACTTCTCATTGGTCAACTTGATGTAAGGGTAGGTTTTGTCGTCGCGCAACAAGACGTTGAAACGCGGCTTCCATTGCTTGATGAGGTTATTTTCGAGGGCCAGCGCCTCTTTCTCGTTGTCGACGAGAATGTACTCGATGTCGCGGGCCTCGCGGATCAGGCTGCCGGTCTTGGCTTCGGCCAACCGGTCTTCGTTAAAGTAGCTGCGCACGCGGCTGCGCAAATTCTTAGCCTTGCCGACATACAGCACGGTGCCGTGTGCATCTTTGTAGAGATAGACTCCGGGGTTGACTGGCAGCGTGGCTGCAATTTCGCGGAGCTCCATCGGGTGTCAGGCTTTCGACGTTATAATTCAATTGTGGCACGCACCTGGCTCCTTGTCCCGCTCCTCCTGCTTCCCTTCGCCTTGAGTTCCGCGCAGGAGAAGAAGCCGCCAGCGCCGCCCCAAACGCAGGAAGCCGAGCCGCCGGAAGAGGACGAGTCTCTCAAGAAATCGACCCGCGAATACTCTTTCAACCCGATCCAGGCGGCCCAGGAACTCAAGATTGGCAATTACTATTTCAAGAAGGGCGCGTTCAAATCGGCCGCGCTCCGTTTTCAGGAATCCACGCGCTGGGACCCGAATTCAGCAGAGGCCTGGCTGCGGCTGGGCGACGCGCACGAGAAACTGCGAGACCGCAAAGCGGCGGGCGAAGCCTATACGAAATACCTCGAACTGGCGCCCGACGCCAAGAACGCCGATTCCATCCGCAAGAAGCTAGCCGGCAAGAAGTAGCGGCCTGTCGCGCCGCTTGCGCGCCTGTCCCGCGATGGCCTCCGCAATGCGCGCGACGCCTTGCTCCCAATCCGGAAACATGTCGACATACTGAAACTGCTCGCTGATTCTGCGTGGTACGGCGCAGTCGTCCATGCGGATCGGGATCAGGAAGATGTCGTCGAGCGGCAAACGCGAGGCGCAGTCCAGGGCATAGCGCAACTCGCACTGAAACTGCCCGCGCTTGCCGGCCGCGCGCCGGGAAAAGCAGGCGACAAAAAAATCGGAGATACCGATCGCCCTTTCGATGGCACGCGGCCAGTTCTGCCCGGGCAACAGCTTAAGCTTATCCAGCCAGGGGCTGAAACCGGCCGCGGCCAAGCTGTCGTACAGCCGCCGCGCGTGCTTGTACTCCTCATCCGCATAGGCGATAAAGACGCGCGGCTGCGTGTCGGCGACGAAATCGAAACCGCCATCCTTGCGGGGTCGGAAGATTCCCAATCCGTCGATTTCGACGACTTTGCCTTCGTCGAGACAGACGCGCACGATGCGCGCTACGTCCGTGCTGGAAGGGTAAGAGGCCTGGTTCACCGCCGCCCCCCGTTCCGGCCGTCCCACGCCTCTGCCGGAGCCTTCCATGGGCGTATCGTACCCAGGCCGGGCACCTTCACCGGTTGCCCTTTGCGCAACTCGCGGACAAGCTCCGCGACTGCGCCATCCACTAAGTCCGCCGCGGCGGATTGGCTTAAATGGGCGTCCTTGGCCAGGCGCCGCGTGATCGCATCTTTTTTCATTGCACTGCAATCTTCATTGCACCGCAATCCTAGCATCGCGAGCGGGCAAAACGACCTGATGCGCGCTTCCAGGAGAGTGGCTATCTGTATGAGCACAAAGCAAATAAGAAAACTTTCGCGTTGTGTGAACACCAAACCGAACCTGGCATTCCCAATCCGCTTCGGTTTACCAGGCTCAGGCGCTCCTCTGAATGAAGCGATTTTAATTACACCTTAAGAGCGTGTTCATGTAGACCTGTGAGACTGTGATTGTTGACGGTCATCGATCGTCAAGCTAGCAAAACTTAGGAGAAACCACAAATGAACAAATTTATGTCCGTTCTGCTCGGCCTGTCGCTCGTGATCGGCACCGCTTCCCTGGGCTTCGCCCAAGAGAAGACCGATGAAGCCAAGAAGGAAGGCAAGAAAAAGGGCGGCAAGAAAAAGGGCGCCGAGAAAAAGACCGAAGAGAAGAAGTAGTTTTTTCTCAACTTCAAGTTTGATCGCCGCGCAGCCGTTCCGGTCCCCGGAAGTGGCTCGCGGCGATTGCTTTTTGCGGGCACACAAAAATCCGCGATTCAGCTTATGATCGTAGGGATATGATCACCGCACTCCGAATGCTGCCCGTGGCGCTGCTCGCACTTTCTTACTCGTTTGCACTGGCTCAGAGCGCTCCCGATGGCCGTTGGGAGGGCACGCTTGTGCTCCCCAGCCGTGAGATCAGCATCGTTATTGACCTCGTGAAAAACGCCAAAGGCGAATGGCTCGCCAACTTCGCAGTACCCGCGCAGAACGCGACTGAGTTGGCGATCTCGAAACTTGTCGTAGAGGGCAAGACGGTGAGTTTTCAGATCGATGGCGCGCCGGGCAAGCCGGTCTTCGACGGCACGGTTTCAGAGGACGGCAAGATGAAGGCCACGCTTCTAGCGGAAGGGCAGTCGATTCCGGTGCAACTGATCCGGACCGGCGACGGCAAAGTCGACGCGCCGGCCTCATCTCCCGCGCTGGCCCAGGCGTTTGAGGGCGATTGGGAGGGTTCCATGGAGACGCCCAAGGGCGTCATCAACCTGGTTCTGCACTTGCGAAACCAAGCTGATAAAACTGTCAAGGCCAGCCTCGACAGCCCGACGCAGAAAGCGCTGGGCCTGCGCGTTGTGGATGTGGTTCAGACCGGGAACAAACTCTCGTTCCGGCTCGCCGTCGTGGAGGCCGGCTTTAGCGGTCACATCAACAAGCGCGGCACCGAGATTTCCGGCGATTGGTCGCAAGGGCCGGGCGCCCTGCCGCTGAAGTTCTCGAAGGTCGAACCCAAGCCGTGATCCGCGACGAAACCAGGCCGGGCCGCGAACGGCTACACGATGTGGTTTCATATTGGGCGGCGCGCAGGCCGCTCGAACCGGCCATCATCCATCACGACCGCGGCCAGACGTTCGATTGGAGCACGTTCGCGGCGCTCAGCATCGAGTGGGCGAAACGCCTGCTTGCGCTGGGCTTCCGGAGTGGCGACATCTTCGCGACATCGCTGCCGTTCTTTAGCGAGCATATTCTGTTGGAGTACGCCTGCTTCCGCATCGGCGTCATACTCGCGCCGCTCGATCTGCGTCTGCGTCCGGCCGAGGTGCGCGCCTTTCTGGGAATCATCCGCCCGAAGGGCTATGCCGGTCCGCCCGAGCTGTGCGAGCTGGTGCGCGCCGAATGCACTTTTGTCGAATGGATTACGCCGCTCCAGCCCGGCGGAAGTCTGCCGGACGCCGTTGTTTCGGACGACGAACTGCGGCGCGCGGAGGAAGCCGTGACGGCGGGCGATGGCGCGCTGATTGTCTTCACCACGGGCTCGACCGGCAGTCCCAAAGCGGCGTTGCTTTCACATGGCAACATCACCTGCCAAAACCTCTGTCTTGGCAACGCTTTTGAATTTCGCGAGGGTATGCGCGTCTTGGTTAACCTGCCACCGTCCCACGTCGGCGGACAGACGGAAGCGCTAATGACCACGCTGTTCTATGGGGGCACGGCAGTCGTCCTGGATGTCTTCGATGCCGCGCGCTCGCTCGCGGCGATTCGCGCGCACCGTGTCGATCTGATCGGCCAGATCCCGGCGATGTTTCAGTTGGAATGGCGTCATCCGGATTTCGCCAGCGCCGATCTTTCGAGCCTTTCGGCGGTTCTGTACGGCGGACAACTGGCGCCGGTTGCGATGCTCGAAAAGATGGCGCTGATGGCTCCGCGCCTGTATACGGGGCTTGGGCTTACAGAGGCGGCAGGCTTCTGCACGTACACGCCGCGCGGCGCGAATCTGGCCGCGATGGCGTCGCATCTGGGTTCCAGTATGCCGGTCTATCCGATGTCGATCCGCGCCGCCATGCGCGAGGACGGCGCGGCGGGCGCGGAAGTGCCGGACGGCGAAGTGGGGCACGTCTGTTTTCATGGACCGCAGACTTTTCTGGGCTACGTCAACGATCCCGAGGCGACGGCGCGCACGATCTCCTCCGACGGCTTCCTCTACACCGGCGACCTGGGCCTAAAAGACTCGAACGGGCTGCAATTGGCCGGACGCGCCAAGTGGATCATCAAGCCCGCGGGCTACATGGTCTTTCCGGGCGATGTCGAAGCGCACATCGTGACACTCGATGGTGTGGCGGCGTGCGGAGTTGCCGGCGCGCCGCACCGCACGTTGACCGAGGCCATCGTCGCTTTCGTCGAACGCAAGCCGGGCGCGGAGCTGAGCGTGCCGCAACTCCGCAAGCACGCGCGTGCGCTGGCGTCCTACATGCGGCCGCTGCACTATGTATTGCTCGAACAGGGCCAATTGCCCGTGAACCGCACGTTCAAGACAGATTATGTCTCGCTCGCACGGATGGCCGCGGATGAGATCGAGCGCCTGCGCGCCGCCGGACGTTGGGATCAGTGACGCGGCAGTAACGCGCTCAACCTCTTGACCTGCGCGGGCAGCTTCGCGGCGAGGTCGTTGTTTTCGAGCGGGTCCGTCGCGTGATCGAAAAGCATAGTCGAATCGCCGAACCCGGTGATCAGCTTGTAGCGCCCATCCCAAACCACGCGCCATTCATCGAGCCCGGAAAGCAGATATTCGCGGTGCGTCCTGGCTCTGCCTTCGAGCAGCGGGCGGATCGAGCGGCTATCCATCTCCGCGGGTCTTGCGACGCCGCCGTAATCGAGAAACGTTGCGGCCAGGTCCATCACACTCACGAGCGCATCGCTCGTGACGCCGGGCTTAACGCCCGGTCCCGCGGCAAAGAGCGGCACGCTCACCGACGGCTGCCAGGGCACACTCTTGCCCCAGCGGTTGTGGTCGCCGAGCATTTCGCCGTGGTCGCTCGAAAAGACGATCAACGTATTATCGAGTTCGCCGCGCCGGCGCAGTTCTTCAATATATAGGCCGATCCAGCGGTCGACATTCTCCACCATGGCGGAATAGTTCTGGCGGATCGCGACGTGGGTGGCGGCCGGAAATTGTGTATTGCCATTCGGTTGCGGGAAATCGATGCCGCGGCAGAGCTTCTCCATGCGTGCCGTAATGTCCATCGGAGCGTGTGGCCCGGTGAAGTTCACCTGCAGGTGCCAGGGCTTGCCCTTAGGCGCATTGCGCAGCAACTCGAGGCCATTCACTCCAAGCCAGTTGTCGCAGTACGCGTCTTCGGGCAGCGGTGTCGCGAAGGTGGCGGAGTAATCCTTGCGTTTGTGGAAGTCCTCGACGTGCGCGGCGGCCAGCCCGCGCCGGTGCAGCAGGGCCATGTAAGGATCTTTCGGAGTCACGGCGCCGCTGCTCGTGGCGTCGTGCTTGCCTGCGTTGTCGATGCCGTCAGAATAACCCCACTCTTTTAGAAGGCGCTTTCCATCGAGGCCCCAGTCCTTCGTCTTCTTGTGCAGATCGAACTTGCCGCAGCCGATGACGTGATAGCCGCTGTCGCGCAGGCGCTGGTAATACGTGGTCTGATCGAGCGGATAATCCACGCCGTTGTTCGGCACGCGGCCGCGGTCGTATTCTTTGCCGCAGGCCAGGCAACCGCGTGACGGCGCGCACAGCGGCGACGCAACGATCGCGCGTGTGAAACGCGTTCCACGTTTCGCGAGCGCGTCGAGATTCGGCGTGCGGACGTTCACTTTTCCGTTAGCGCCGGTCCAGTCAAAGCGCAATTGATCGGGGAACAGCAGCAGGATGTTCGGGCGCTTCGGCGCGGCCGGGGCGAGGGCCAGCGCGCCGGCCTTCGCAAGGAAGTCGCGCCGGGTTTCGGAGTGGATCATTCCAACAGTCTAGCGCCGCTCGCCTCTCCGCATCCAATTTGGCAGGCGCCAGCGCCGGAACAACTCAAGTAGACTCGCCCGGTGCCCGGCGGTTGTGCCACCAGGAACTGGCTAGCGTCGCGGCTATGATGATCGCTCCGCCCGCGATGGCCAGGGCGCCGGGACGCTCCTTGTGGACCAGCCAGGCCCAGACGGGATTCAACGCAGGCTCCAGCAGCAATAGCGTTGAGGCTTCAAACGCGGGCACTTCGCGTAGCGCGCGCGTCAGGCAGACATAGGCCAAGCCGATCTGAAAGACGCCGAGATAGAGCAGGACGACGATGTCGCGCGCGCCCACCGAGGTGACCGGCAGTGCCATTGGCAAGGCGATCAGGCAGGCGAGGATGTTGCCTGCCACGACGGTCGCCATTGAAGCGCTCTCGCCGCGCGAGCTGCGTCCGAGCCAGCGCAGTCCCACGACGGTGAAGGCCCAGGTCACGCTCGACGCGACGGCGAGCAGGTTGCCCAGGGCCGGATTCGGAGCAGTGACCACAGGCGCTTCAATGCCCACGAAAAACAGCGACATTCCCAGAGCCACGGCGAATATCAGTGGCAGGTCGTCGCGGCGGACGCGCTCGCGCAACAGCCACGGTCCAAGCAGCAGGAGATAGAGCGGCGCGGTGGATTGCAGAAAGATCGCGTTCGCCGCTGTGGTCAGGCGTGTCGCAAGCACGAACAGGACCAGCGTGCCTGCGTAGGCCAATCCCACGATCCAGACGCGCCAGTTCCAACCCCGCCGCGCCGCCGGAACAAGCAATAGCAGTGCGACCGTGGCGATGGCGGAACGGAAACTGGCCACCTGCCAGGCGGTCAGAGTTATAGCTTTGACCGCCGCTCCTCCGGTGGAAAAGAGCAGAGCGGCGGCGAGCAGCAGCAGGCGATTCACCACGGCACGCTCACCGGTAGGGCAGCACGGACGGCACGCCCTGGAAGCTGTCACCTCGCAAAGCTGGATCGTCGTCCGCTTGCGGTCCGCCGCCGGGCCGCAGCTCGGGATTGAGCCAGTCCGCCTGTTGACGCACCATCGCGTGGGGCGTCCTGGAATTCGCGCGCTTGCCAGATAGCAATGTTTTTGCCGGTCCGCTCAGGCGCGTCGCTTGGTAGCCCAGGTAGACCAAATTGGAGCGGAACAGGTCATGGCCCACCGATTTGAGAGTGCGCGGCAGACTGAAGGCGCGCCGCTTCGGATTGAGTCCGGAAACCAGGCGCGGATTTTCGCAGCCGCTCAGCCGGATCGCGGCAACATGGCCGTCAGTTGTCAGCCCGATGCCCGCGCCGTTGTCCATTTCCACAGGCAGGCCTTCGCGCTCAAGCAATCCGGCTGAGCCCACGCAGCCTGTGAAGAACAGATCGTTCACCACCTTGGTGCGCTCGAAGTCGATGTTTTCGTCGATCATGTGCGTCACGGCGCGAGCCTGTTTGGAGAAGGCGATCGAGACATCCTCGCTGGCGGCGCTGATCCAGACATCCTGGCCGTTCCACTGTTCCGGCTGCTTCCACAAGCGCAAGTGATGCCGTTTGGAGAAGCTATTGAGGCTCTTTTGGAAGGCCAGCCCCTGCTCTTCGCCGTTCATCGTCATCGTACCCATCGGAGCTGTGCGGTATCCGCGCCGTTCGACGAGGGCGTAATACGTCTTAAGGACCGACCGGGTCGAACGGCGGTCGGAGTTCGTCCAGCCGGCCGCCGCGAAAGCCCGGCTAATCTGATCGGAAGAGCCCACGATCAGCACATTGACCAAGTCCGACGCCACTCCTGATTTCTTGCGCACCTGCTGCTCGGGAAGCGCTGCAACCAGCTTCTTCAATTCGCGCGATTCGTCTTCCGTCAAACGCGGAGCGGGTGCGCTATCGGCATGCTCCGCCGGAAGCGCTACGGGTGCGGTCAATTCCAACCGGAATTCGGTCCCTGCCGGAAACGAGATCTCAGGATCGGGCGAACGCGCGACCAGGAACTTCGTCAGGGCGACGGGAACGCCCGCCTGCGGCGCAATGAGCAGAAGGCGCCAGGCTACCACCGCGAGACTCGATGAGAGGTTCACAGATGGGCTTATGCCATGAATGCGGCCCTCGGAGTCGACGCCCTCTTTGGCCGTATCCACGCCGGTCAGGCGCGTTTCGATCGGGAGGCGTTCGCCGTTCGGCAAGCAGAGCGTGTGGAAGCGGAGTTTCAGCGACGAAGTCTGGTGCTTGATGCCGAATCCAAATTTCACGACCCGCTCAACCGTGCCCTCCACGGGCGTGCCGACGGGCACGATAGTCTTACCGTCGTGTACGATGGGCGTGAGTAGAACACCCCGAAGCGCATCGCCTACGCGCGAGGTGCGGGTGCTGATTGCACCGCTCTGGCGAACGTCGAACGCAGTTCCCTCCGGGATCCCGGCGACGAGCGCGAGGGCCGAAAATACAAAGATCAGGAACCCGAGTAGCGGAACGAGCATCAGGTCTCAGCCGTTCGACGGTTAGGTAATCGTACACCCATCCTGGAGCGGCGCGGTGTAGGACGTTCCTGGCCGACTCTCTTTTTAGACTTTCCGATACCTTATTCTAAACTATAGATGCCGCGCCCGCGAATCGGCCGCGCGCAAACTTTTTTCGCCCCTGTGGCGTCATTACGGATTGGAGCCGAAGAGTTGATTTTCCGGGAGGTTGAGGATCGCGATCTAATCGCCGGGGCGCGCCGCGGAAACGTGGACGCCTTCAACCTCCTGATATCACGCTGGGAGAAGCGGATTTACAACTACCTCTACCGTCTGGTTTCGGACCGCGAGGATGCGCTCGACCTGGCGCAGGATGTCTTCCTGAAGGCGTATCAGAACCTGGGTAAATTGGAGGATCCCTCGCGCTTTGCGCCGTGGCTGTACCGCATCGCGCACAACGAGGCCTACTCCCTGCTCCGGAAGAACCGGCCGGAGGTCGAATTGTTCGAACCTTCACCGAGTCCGCCGAGCCCTCGGATGTTACCGATCGAGGTCAGCCTGGCGGTGGAGAGCGCGCTGGCCCGGTTGACGCCGGACCAGAAGGAAGCCGTCGTGTTGAAAATCTATCAAGGATTCAAGTTTGAGGAGATGGCCGAGATCACCGGTTGTCCGGTGTCTACCGTGAAATCGCGTTTATACACGGCCCTCGATCTGCTCAAGGAAGTTTTGGCTCCATCCAGTTTGCGGGGTGTCGAATGAATTGTTCACCAGTTGATTTGAAGGATTACGTTTTCGGAGAACTCTCTGCCTCGTCGCGGGAAGCGGTGGAGCAACATGTCACCGGTTGCGCGCCGTGCCGCGAAGAGTTGGAGAGATTGCGCGTGACCGGCGCGGCTTTGGCTGTGCTGCGCGAAGAGGAGTTGCCGCGCCGCATCGCCTTCGTCTCAGATAAAGTCTTCGAGCCGAAGTGGTGGCAGAAGATCTGGAACTCGGGCCCAAGCATGGGATTTGCTTCGGCGCTCGTGCTCGCGGCCGCCATCCTGGCGCATGGCCTGATGCAGCCCGCCGCCGTTCCGCTGCGGACTTCCGTTCCTGTGGACCAGGCCGCATTTGAGACCCGCGTCTCCGATGAGGTAACGAAGCGCCTGCCGGAAGCTGTGCGGCAGGTGGCCGCGCAGAGCGACCAGAAGACCGCGCGGTTGCTTGCGGATCTGGAGAAGCGCGCCAACTTCGAGCGGCGAGCCGACATGGTGGCCTTTCAGGAAGAGGTGAATTACCTGAAGAAGCGGCTGGATGTAACCACCATTCAACTGGCGCGCGCGGATATGGGGCAGGTGCAATGAAGCCGCGCCTTGTTCTCTCGCTCTTCGTTCTGGCGGCCTGCGCCGCCGGCCAGGCTTCGCCGCACGTGCAGCGCGCGGTGATCGCACCGGTGGAGCGAAGCTTCGACGCGCGCATCTCCCGCTTCAATATTGATGACCCGATCGTTGTGCTCGGCGCCTCGCGCGGCGTCTATCTGGAAGGCTTCGGCTTGCTGTTGGGCACGGAGGTAGACCTGCTGCCCGGCGCCAACATCACTCCCTTCCGTCCGGCCTTCACGAAGGAAGAGAAAATCAAGATCCGGGCGAAGAAACTGGAACGCCTGGCGAAGATGAAGGAGTTGATGCGCGACATGCTGGTAGACGCTGCCGGGATGCTCGACACGGTGCCCGCCGATGAGCAGATCGCCGTGGCGGTCTCGTTCCTGAACAGAAGTTGGGAAGACACAACGGGACTTCCCGCGCAGATCGTGATCCAGGCGCCCCGGAAATCTCTCGTGGAATACAAGACATCGGCCAGCAAGACAAGATTGGAATCGTTGAACGCGATCCTAAAGGTGCGGGAATACTGACCATGCGTCTGGGAGAAATGCTCATCCAGCGGGGATTTATCTCTGCCGAAGATCTCGACCGCGCGCTTGAGATCCAGAAGGAGCGCGGCGAAAAAATCGGCAAGATCCTGGTGGACCTTGGCTTTGCCGCGACGCGTGACGTACTGACGACGCTCTCCGAACAGCTTGCAATTCCGCTGGTGACGATCGACGGCCCGCCGCCGGCCGCGCCCGAAATCGAAGGGTTGAGTGCGCGCTTCCTGCGCCAGTGCCGTTGCGTGCCGGTCGGAATGGAAGGCTCCGCGCTGAAACTGGCGATGGCGGACCCGCTCGATTTCGAAACGATCGCTGCTGTGCGTGGCTTCACCGGCTTGAACGTGGAGCCGCTGCTGGCCGCCGAGTCCGAAATCCTCGACGCGGTGGAAAAACATTTCGGCCAGGGAGACAAGCAGGAAAGCGGGTTCGAAGAAGGCGGCGCGCACGCGGCGGAGGATCTCGAGCACCTGCGCGACATGGCTAGTGAAGCGCCAGTGATCCGGCTGGTGAACACGATGATCGCGGGAGCCGTGGAGAAGCGCGCCAGCGACATTCACATCGAGCCATTCGAGAAGGAATTCCGCATCCGCTACCGCATTGACGGCGTGCTCTACAATCAGGAATCCCCGATGCGCGACCTGAAGGCCGCGATCATCTCGCGCGTCAAGTTGATGGCGAAGCTCAACATCGCCGAGCGCCGCTTGCCGCAGGACGGCCGTATCAAGATCAAGACGCTGGGCCGCGAAGTCGATTTGCGCGTGTCCACGTTGCCGACACTCTATGGCGAGAGCGTCGTAATGCGCCTGCTCGACCGCTCGGCCGGCGATTTTTACGACCTCCACAGCCTCGGTTTCGACGAGCGCATGCTCGACCGCATGCAGCACTTCACGTCGCTGCCGCACGGCATCTTTCTGGTCACCGGACCGACCGGCAGCGGAAAGTCGACCACGCTCTACTCAGCGCTCAAGCGCATCAACCTGCCGGATAAGAAGATCATCACGATCGAGGATCCGGTGGAATACCAGATGGACGGAATCAACCAGATCCACGTCAACACACAGATCGGGTTGACCTTCGCGGCGGGGTTGCGCCACATCGTGCGCCAGGATCCGGACGTCATCATGGTCGGCGAGATCCGAGACCGCGAGACCGCCGATATCGCAATCCGTTCGGCGCTTACCGGACACCTTGTGTTTTCGACGCTGCACACCAACGACGCGCCCAGTGCGATCACGCGTCTGACGGATATGGGCGTCGAGAATTATCTGCTCACCTCATCCCTTGTGGCCGTGTTGGCGCAGCGCCTTGTGCGCGTGATCTGCCCGCACTGCAAGCGCGATGCGGGCACGCGAATCACGCCATTCGGCGACACGATCCCATGCTTTCAGGGTGAGGGCTGCGAGCACTGCTTTGGCGGCGGCTACACCGGCCGCGTGGGCATTTTTGAAATGATGGAGTTGAACGAAGAGCTGCGTAGCCTGATTATGGCCAACGCGGACGCCTCGCAGATCACGGCCGCCGCGCGCCGCACGGGCATGCGCACGCTGCGTGAAGATGGCTGGATGAAGGTGCGCGATGGCGTCACCACGGCTGAAGAGGTCCTGCGCGTCACGCAGGAGTTTTAATGGCGAGTTTCCACTTCAAGGCGGTAGCGAGCGACGGCGGCGTCCGCACCGGCGTGCTCACGGCGGAGAACGAGAAACTGGTGGCGCAGGAGTTGCGCCGGCAGGGACTCGTACCCGTGTATGTCGGCCGCGAAAAGAAGAGCGGCTTCGCGCTGAAGTTGCCGGTAATCATCCGCGGCAAGCGGCGCGACGTTTTGTTCTTCACCTCCGAACTGTCCACGCTGCTCAACGCTGGCGTGCCGCTGGACCGCGCTCTGACTATCGCCACGGAACTGACTGAGAACCAGCAATTTCGCAGCATCGTTATGGACGTGTTGCGGGTGCTGAAGGGCGGAAAGTCGCTCGCCGACAGTCTGGCAACGCATCCTGAGTATTTCGGCGACCTGTATGTGAACATGGTCCGCGCGGGCGAAGCGAGCGGCTCGCTGGGCCAGATTTTCGAGAAACTGGCCGAGTTTGAGCGTGTGCGCGACGACCTGCGCGGATACATCATCTCGTCGATGATCTACCCGGCGCTGCTGGCGACCGTGGGTCTGACGTCAATCCTTGTGCTGATGTATTTCGTGGTGCCGCGTTTTGCCGCAGTGTTCCAGGATTCGCACATGCAGATGCCGCTGCCGACGAAAATCATGCTCGAGATGAGCGCCTTCGTGCGCGCCTGGGGTTGGGTGGGAATCTCGGGAGCCGCGGGCGGCACACTGCTCCTGAATATTTACATCCGCACCGCTGAAGGGCGCATGTGGTGGGATGGATTCCGGCTGAAGATCCCCATGCTTGGTGACTCGTTGCGTAAGGCCGAGACAGCGCGGTTCGCCCGCGCCATGGGGACGCTGGTCAGCAACAGCGTTCCGCTGGTGCAGGCGTTAACCATCTCGAAGGCGATCCTCTCGAACAAGCTGATCGCCGCCTCGCTCGAACAGGTGGTGCAGGGCGTCAAGCGCGGCGAGGGCATCGCGGGTCCGTTGCGCAAGACCAAACAGTTTCCGCCGCTCGCCGGACACCTGCTGAGCGTAGGCGAAGAGACTGGGCGGCTGGATGCGATGTTCAACCGCATGGCAGACATTTACGACACCGATACCAGGGCCTCGATCCGTCGCTTCACGGCACTGTTTGAGCCGCTGATCATTCTGGTGATGGGTATCATGGTCGGAGCGTTGATCCTCAGCATGATGCTGGCGATCACAAGCATCAACGACGTGGCAGTGTAGAGAGGAATCCGAATGAGGAACAGGCGCAAGAGTTCGCGAGCCGGTATCACGCTGATTGAAATGCTGGTGGTGGTGACCATCATCGCGCTGTTTGCCGCGGTTGTGGCGCCGCGCATGTTGAAGCGCACCGACACCGCGCGCGTGACCGCGGCGCGCGTGCAAATCAATAGTTTCATGACGGCGATCGGCGCCTACAAACTGGACACGGGAACGTTTCCCACCACGGAGATGGGACTTGCGGCGCTGCGCGATCGCCCGGCCAACGTGAACGGCTGGAATGGGCCGTATATGCAGGCTGAGATTCCGATGGATCCCTGGGGCCGGGCCTTCGTGTACAAGTATCCCGGCGATCATGGCGACGAGCCGGATCTGATCAGCTATGGCGCCGACGGGCAACCCGGCGGCGAAGGCATTAACGCCGATATTGTGAGTTGGAAGAATAACTGAGGCCGTATGCAGCGACTGCAAGCAGCGCGGCCGCGAGCCGGCATCACCCTTATGGAGATGCTGGTCGTCGTGACCCTGATCAGTCTGCTGGCTGCGGTAACTTTTCCCTCTGTCACCGCGGGTGTCGATACGCTGCGGTTGACCTCGGCGTCGGATTCGATCGTGAGTTTTTTGAATGCGGCGCTCAATCGCGCCGAGCGGCGGCAGCAGGTGATGGAAGTGACCATCTCGCAACAGGACAACTCGATGACGCTGCGCAGCACCGAACCCGGCTACACCAAGCAGTTCGTCATGCCGGAGGGCGTCTCCATCGCCGCCGTGCATCCCCGGTTGGCCGATGACATGCTGCCGCGTCACATCATGCTCTATCCGGGCGGTACGCCGCCGCGCGTCGGCATCGAGATTGTCAATCGCAAGAACGATCGCCGCCTGGTGCGCATCGATCCCACTACCGGCGTATCGCAGGTGGAACGAATTGCGGCGGGCCGGGAAGTTAAGTAATGCGGCGCGGCTTTACATTGCTCGAAGTGCTGGTGGCCACCGTGATTATGGCAATCGCCATCACGGGTCTGCTCAGCAGCCTTTCGACTTCCCTGCGCAACGCCTCACGGCTGACCGATGCCGACCGCTACGCCATGCTCGCGAAGCAGAAGATGGACGAGTTGCTGCTCGACACACGGCTGCCGCGCGCGGTCGCCTTTGAGGGTTCGTGGGACCAAGCGCTCACGGGAGGCGAAGTTGCGGGTTGGCGCGCCACACTCACCCCGTTCGAATTCCAGCCCGGCGCGGGGCCTGGCGCCGAGGCGCTTGAACGCATTCAACTCGAAGTCTGGTGGGGTCCGGCCGAACGCCGGCGGACGTACACCGTCGAAGGCTTTCGTCGCGGCCAACTGCTTCCGCAGGACGTCGCGGGTGGGGCGCCACAGTGAAGCGGCGCTGTACCCAACGCGGCGTCACGCTGCTCGAATTGCTCATCGCGATTACGCTCGTGACACTGATCTCCGTAGGCATACTGACGGCCATGCGCGTCGGCTTGATTGCCATGGAACGGACGAATTCCCGATTGATGACGAATCGCAAGGTGATTGGTGCGCAGCGCATACTGGAGCGCGAGATTGCGGACCTGGTTCCGGTGACCGCCGATTGCATCGGCCTGCCGCCGCAACCCCCGGTGACGATCAAATTTTTTCAGGGCGAAGCGGAGACGATGCGCTTCGTTTCGATGTACTCGATTCAGCAGGCCGGGCGTGGCGTACCGCAGATCGTTGAATTGCAGGTGATCCCGGGCGACGAGGGCAAAGGCGTCCGTCTGGTGGTGAACGAGTTTCCCTATACCGGTCCACTCGCCGCCGGGGCGACCTGCGTGGGCATCCTGCCGCACCCGATCTTGAATGTGCCCGCGCCGCGCTTCCGGCCGGTCGAGATCGGGCCCGCTTCGTTCGTGCTGGCCGACCGGCTAGCCTACTGCCGTTTTCTATACCGCGAGAAGCCCTCGCCGCCGCTACCCGAAAAATGGCTGCCGCTGTGGATCTCGCAATACAATTGGCCCACGGCGATACGCATCGAAATGGCGCCGCTCGGCGTGGATCCGTCGCGGCTTCAGACGTTGCCTGTGACAGTGCCTGTCCGTTCCACGAAAGATCCGCTGGTGACCTATGCGAACGAGTACTGAGCGCGGCGGTGCACTGCTGGCTGTGCTGTGGCTATCGGCCGCGCTCACCGCCATCGCGTTTTCCGTCGCGACCACGGTTCGGGGCGAGATGGAACGCACGTCGACGGCCGTCGACGGTGTGCGAGCTTACTATCTGGCGACAGGCTCGATCGACCGCGCACTGCTCTGGATGTCTTGGGGCGCGGGACACCGTAAACCTGATGGTTCGCCGCGTTTTTACGAGCCGGGCATGCCGCGCCTGCGCATGGCCTTTCCGAACGGCGAAGCGATTGTCGAAGTGATTCCGGAATCGTCGAAGCTGAATCTCAACGGCGCAGCTCCCGAAGACCTGCTGCGTCTGCTGCTTGCGCTCGGCGTCGCGCCCGATCGCGCGCAGGAGATCACTGCGGCCATCGTGGACTGGCGCACCCCGATGCCGCCCGGTGCGTTCGGGCCGTTCGATCAGATTTATCTCTCGCAAGTTCCGTCTTTCCGGGCACGGCATACGTCTTTTCATGAGATTGAGGAATTGTTGTTCGTCAAGGGAATGACGCCGGACATTTATCATGGTAGCTATGGTCGCGATGCCCAGGGCAAATTGTATCCCCAGGGTGCGCTAAAGGATTGCGTGTCTATTTACGGTTCGACAGGTTCCTTTGATATCAATACGGTGGAGCCGCCTTTGCTGGCGGCGATCGGCGTCCCGCCCGACGTGATCGGGATGCTGGTGGAGTTGCGCAGCCGCGTTCCGATCCGGACACCGGAGCAGATGGCGCCGCTGGCCCAGGCTTTTGGCCCGGCTTTCAGCCGCGTGCGACTGGGCGGCAACAGCACGATGTTTACTCTGCGCGCCACGGCCTCGGTGCGGGCGCAGGACGGCAGGCTCTCCGACATCCGGCGCTCGGCCGCGGCGCTGATCCGGATCAACGATCCGAAAGAAGACATTACGCCGTATCGCTTGCTGCGCTGGTACGACAATGTGTGGGTCGATAACCGGGGGCGGCAATGATACCGGACGGCTTGCGCAAGTGGCTGGCCATCGGTACAGGGGTCGGCATCGAGATCCGCGGTGCGGATTTGCACGCGGTGATCGCGAAGGTGCGGCCCTCGGGCGTGGATCTACGTTCGGCGGTGACAATCGAAAATTTCCGCGAGCGCCCCGCTGCGGAATGGGGTGCGGAGTTTACCGCCGTACTGCGCAAGCGCGGCGCCACGCATCTGCCGGCCCACATACTGCTGCCGCGCGACGAGGTCATCGTGCGCCAACTCGCACTTCCGGGCGTGACTGACCAGGACTTGCAGGCGGCCGTTCGTTTTCAAATCGATGCGTTGCACCCTTACGGCGAAGACGATGTGCTCTACACTGCGGCGAGGGTGGGCAGGACTTCCACGGTCCTGATCGGCATCACCAGACGGGATCTGCTTGAGAATTACCTGAACCTGTTTACAGGGGCGGGCATCAAGGTGGCGTCGTTTACCTTCTCCGCGGCAGCCATCTACTCCGCCCTCCGTCTGGTGACGGCTCCTCCCGCGGACGGCTTCCTTGCCTTGCAGCCAACCGGCGATGGCGTGGAAGCCTATGGCGAGAGCGCAGCGCGGCCGGTCTTTTCGGCTTCGTTTGCGGCGTCGGAGCAGCGTGCGCGCGCCATGGCCGCTTCTGAATTGCGCCTGCCGCCGGAAAGCGAACCTGTTGCCCTAATCGATCTGCTCCCATATCCGCGGGGCGCGTCGCGGGAGAACGAAGAGTATCATTCCGCGCTCACCGAACGTGCCTTGCCGTACGCTACGGCGCTGTCCGCAGCGTGCCCGCGCCTGGCGCTTCCGCTGAACCTGCTTCCGGAAGCGATGCGCGATTCGGTATCGCGCCTGCTATTCGTACCGACGATGATTCTGGCCGGAGTGCTGGCGATTCTGCTGGTGCTGGCCGCGTTGCAGGGCGCTTACCAACGCCGTCAATACCTCGCGACCCTGAACGCGGAGATCGTGAAGCTGCAACCCGCCGTGAGCCGCGCCGCGGCGATCGACAAGTCCATGGAAATCGCGCGTCAGCGCACTAAACTGCTCGACGACTTCCGCCGCCGGTCGAAGAACGATATGGATGCGATCAACGAGTTGACGCATCTGCTTCCGCCGCCGGCCTGGCTTTCGCAACTCGATCTCTCGCGTACCACGATTAATATTGCGGGCGAAGCCGAGCAAGCCGCACCGCTGCTCAAGCAGATAGACAGTTCCAAATTGTTTGAGGATTCCGAGTTCACCATGCCGATGGCGCGAGTGACCGGCGGCGAAGCGTTTCGAATTCGCGCCTCGCGCGAGGGCGTACCCAAGGAGGGCCCAGCGCGATGACGATCGGCGACAGGGATAAGCGGGCGCTACTGATTTTCGCGGGAGCTTCCGTTTTGGCAGCGGGCATCTATTTCTGGCCCACGAGCGACGCTTCGAACGGTGTCGTGAGCGCTGGCGGTGCGGTGGAGGTGACTGAAAAACGCCTCGCGAAAATGCGCCAGGTGGCCGCGACCGTGCCCGGCAAGGAAGAGGTCAATAAGCGGGTGCTGGCCGAGTTGGCCGCCCGCGAGAAAGGCATCATCCAGGCCGATACGGCCGCGCAGGCCCAGGCGCAATTGATTCAGATTTTGCGGCGCGTTGGCAAGGCTCAGTCGCAACCGGTCGATATCCGTGGCAATGAGATCGGCCAGGTGCGGACGTTCGGCGAAGACTACGCCGAGGTCTCGGTCTCGGCCACGCTCGATTGCCGTATCGACCAATTGGTCAATCTGCTGGCCGACATCACGGCGCAACCGGAACTGCTGGCCACCTCCGAAGTGCGCGTCGGCTCGGCGGCCGGTCGCGAGAAGATCGTGCCGGTGCGGCTCACCGTTTCCGGCATCGTGGCGAAGAAGTTGATCCCGAAGAAGAAAGGGCCGAGCGCATTTTGAAGCGAAAACTGTGGCTGTTGAACTTCGTTTTACTCGCGCTGATTGTGGCGGCCGGGTGGTATCTGAGGGTGCGCTGGCTCGAAGAGCGGGCGCGCGAAAAACAGATCTGGTCGCAGCAGTTGAAGCCCGCGCCGCCGCCGCCGGTGTCCGCACTTGTCGCTCCCGCGCCGGTGCAGGCGGCGAGCTATATCGATGTGGCGCAGAAGCTGCTGTTTTCGAAGGACCGTAATCCGAACGTTGAGGTGGTGGTGGCGCCAGTGAAGCAGATGCCGCCGCTGCCAATGGCGCACGGCGTCTTTCTGTTCGGCGATACGCCGACGGTGATTCTGAGCGACAAGGCCGGCGGCGCGCATAAGGGTTACCACCCCGGACAGACGATCGGTGAATTCAAGCTTCTGGCAGTCAATAACAAAGAGATCGAATTCGAGTGGGACGGCAAGAAAGTGAAGCGTAACCTCCAGGACCTGCTGGAAGAGGGCGCAAAGTCGGCGCCTCCTCCGGCGCCGACCGCGCCCGTTGCCGCTGCGCCGGCTGCCGCGGCGCCCGCTGCCAGCACTTCGTTAGCCAGCAAAGGCGGCCCGGGCACCGATATCGGAGGCACCGTGCGCGCCTGTACGCCTGGCGATACTTCGCCAGCCGGCACTGTGCAGGACGGCATGAAAAAGATTGTTTCCGAGAGTCCCTTCGGCAAAGTCTGCCGTTGGGAACCGGTGAAATAGGAATTGAGAACGATATGAATATGAAAGCTCTTGTGTTGTGCGCGGTGATTCCGGTGTGCCTGCTGATGGCGGCGGAAACACCCAAGAAGGATAAGGCGGTCAGCGTTCCGGCCGGTGCGGTCCAGGTGGACGAATACACCAGCCGCCACACCGACGCGCAGGGCAGGACCTGGCTGTACCGCAAGACTCCGTTCGGACTGGTCAAGATGGAAGAGAAGCCCGAGACCGCGGACAAGGCCGGAGTTCGCCAGACTCCGTTCGGCCAGGTCAAGACCACCGCAGCTCCGGTGGAGAAGCTCGATCAAGCCATGATCGACAGCACGAAAGTACGCGAGTCGGGCGACACGCTGCTCTTTGAGCGCCCCGGACCGTTCGGCGCAATTCGCTGGCAGGGCAAGAAGGGCGCCCTAAACGCCAACGAGCAGGCGATCTGGGAACGAGCGAGCAAGACGGCGGATAGCGCTGGGGTCGAAAAGGCCCGGGAGTAATCATATATGTTCCGGATTCGAAACTTTTCGGGAGTGATCGCGCTGGCTTTGACGGCGAGCTTGTGCGCGCAGCAAGCGCCGCCGCCGGGTTTCGGACCGCACTTTGAACCCAAGCCGGACGCGCCCGCAACTGCACCGCCGCCAGCTCCGGCGAAGCAATCGGCCGCACAACCGGCCGGGCAACCATCTGCTCAACCGGCGCAGCAACCGGCCGCGGCGTCTCCGCCTGCGACCACCGCGTCGCAACCCGCTCCGGCCGCGGTGT
This sequence comes from Bryobacteraceae bacterium, assembly GCA_963668605.1. Lineage (GTDB taxonomy): Bacteria > Acidobacteriota > Terriglobia > Bryobacterales > Bryobacteraceae. The sequence continues at coordinate 5,128,398 of OY764903.1, read as the reverse complement.
CCGCCGGCGGCCTCAACCTGCAAAACGCGTCGCTCACCGAAGTAATCGACATCCTCGCGCGCCAGTTGAAGTTGAACTACATCCTCGACCCGCGCGTGAAGGGCGGCGTGTTCCTGAATACTTACGGCGACATCAAAGACGTCAACACACGCTCGCTGCTCGAGCTGATTCTGCGCATCAACGGGTTCGGCATGGTGCAGGTGGGTACGGTGGCGCGGATTGTGCCGCTGACTGAAATTTCCAAGCTGCCGCTCACACCGCAAGTTAACCCGACAAATATTCCGGAAGACGAGCGCACGTCGCTCAACCTGGTCTTTCTGAAGTACGCTACCGTCGATGAGCTCTCCAAATTGCTGGAGCCGTTTCTCGGCGAGTTCGCCAAGATGTATACCTACACGCCGGCGAATCTGCTGCTGATTCTCGACAGCAACCGTAGCATGAGACGCACCATGGAGTTGATCTCGTTGTTCGACAACGAGACCTTCACGGCGCAGCGCGTGAAATTGTTCGAGGTTAAGAACGGCCGTCCCTCGGATCTTGCCAAGGAACTCGACGGCGTATTCAAGTCGATTTCGTTAAGCGAGAAGAACTCGCCGATTAAGTTCATGGGGCTCGATCGCATCAATACCGTCATCGCGGTAGCCTCCAACCCAACCGTGTTCGATCAGGTTGAGACGTGGCTCAAGAAACTCGATGTGGCGGTCAAGGTCACAGCCGGGTCAATCGACAACTATGTCTACCGTGTGAAATACGGCCAGTCGCAAGCGCTCGCCATGGGCATCATGGCCCTGTATGGCGGCGGCATGTACGGCGGCATGGGTGGTATGTACGGCGGCATGGGTGGCTATGGTGGCGGCTATGGTGGTGGCATGGGTGGTTATGGCGGCGGTATGGGCGGTTATGGTGGCGGAATGGGTGGTTACGGTGGTGGCGGCTACGGCGGTGGCATGGGCGGTTATGGCGGTGGCGGCGGCTATGGCGGTGGCATGGGTGGTTACGGCGGCGGCTACGCTATCGGTACGCCGAGTCCCATGGCCACTCCGGTTCCGGGCCTCGGCCAGGGTGCGACGGGCGGTATGGCCGGCACGATGCCCACGGATCTGACCGGCAGTTACCTTGGTGCGGCGGCGGGCAATGTCGCGGGGATGCGCATCCCGCGCGTTGTTCCGAACCCTTTCGACAATAGCCTGCTGATCCAGGGGACGCCCCAGGAGTACGAGGGCATCCTCAAGCTCCTGAAGGAACTCGATGTGCCCCCGCGTCAGGTGTTGATCGATGCGAAAATTTACGAAGTTACGCTCACCGGCGCTTTCTCGAGCGGCGTCACCGCTTATCTGCAAGCCAGGAAGACAGGCACGCCTGGTGCCGGGCAGTTGCCCTCCACCAGTCGTTTTAAGGACAGCGTGACGACCAGTCTAGTGGGAAGCGCGACGTCGCTTTCAGCCGGAATGCTGGTCGGCGCAAGCCGTGAATTGCTCACGTTCTTACAGCTTCAGGAAACGTCCGGACGCACAAAGGTGGTCTCGGCGCCCAGCATTATCGCCACCGACAGCATCTCGGCATCGATCAACGTTGGCACGGAGGTGCCCACGCTGACCTCGCAAGCGGTCAGCAACGTAACGGTCGGCGGCAATTCGCAGTTCACCAACCAGATCTCGAACCGCAACAGCGGCGTAACGCTCAACGTTCTGGCGCGCATTAATCCCAGCGGCATCGTGACGCTGGTCATCAACCAGGAGATCAGCGCGCCGATCGCGCCGGAACCGGGTAGCATCAATTCACCGTCATTTTCCAAACGCACGGTCCAGACCCAGGTGACCGTGCAGGATGGCGATACGATTGCCATCGGCGGAATAATCAATGAAAACACGGTGTCCAGCAGTGGCGGTCTCCCCTTTCTGCATCGCCTCCCAGTCATCGGCGGGGCCTTTGGCAGCAAGTCGTATTCCAAGGACCGCACCGAGCTGATCATTTTCATGACGCCGCGTGTGATCTACGACACAAACCAGATGGCCGACGCGAGCGAGGAATTGAAGCAGGGTCTGAGAAAATTGCAGAAAATCGTGAGAGAGTAAGATGGTTGATCCGGACCGGGCGCGAAACTCCCCGCCCGGGACCGGGTTTAATCAGAATTGGATCTCTCTGCATGAAATTGCGGCACCTATTCTTCTGCCTGTTGCTTGCGCCCGTCTGCTTTGCTCAGACGGTCGGCGAGGGCGCCCCCACCGAAGCAATCCGCACGCGTTGGCTGAATGCCTACTACCGGAATGGCTTCGCGGGGCTAACCGCCCTGCCCACGACGCTGGTCGTCAAGTTCGGCACGACGGGATTGTCGCAGGAATTCTCGGATGCGTCCAACACGGGCGGCACGCGCTTTGCTTTAGTGAAAGCAAACCAGAATTCTTCGGTTCCGGACGGCACGATCGACGTATTCCAGGTCTACCCGCTGATTTACGGCACGTACAAAGCGCAGGTGGCGACCTACGGATACCCAACGGTCGACTCCACGCCTTGCTTCTATGCTGGCGATTTCTCCTGCCTCTACCAGACTTTCGACAAGAACTACGCGCTGTTCTCTTATGCTCGCGCTACGTTGAACGGGCAGACTTTCGTGATGCGCGATCCGTACTATACAAAGTGGGTAGCAGCGGGAGGCATCAACCGGATGGGGCCTGCGACGAATGCGGAGCTGAGCGTAACGTCCAAGGTCAGTGCGGCTGTGGCGACGATGCAGAGCTTCAACACCGGGGCCGTCTATAACATCACTTCGGGAACGCTCAACGGCAGGATTCTCGCGGTGCGTAGCCCGATCTTCAGCGTCTATTCCCAAAATGGCGGGCACTCGGGATTTCTCGGATATCCGGCGGGCGAGGAGATCGCTCTGCCGAACGGCCTCCAGCGGCAGAGCTTCGAAGGCGGCGCTATTGACTACGATCCCGTCAGCGGCGGCGCGTTTCTGCGGCCGGGCGTGAGCAGTGTGGTGCTCTCCTCTGGTGGTCCGCTGAAGTTGCTGGTAGGCGAATCCGCCGCCGTCCAGGCTTCGGTCTTCGCCGGCACCGGCGACGTGCTCACGGACCGGACGATAAATTGGACAACGACGAATGCGCGTGTGGTCACAATTCAGGCCCAGGCGGGAACGGCGACACTGAAGGCCGTGGGTCCCGGCTCGGCGAACGTGACCGCGATCGCCGATGGGAAGGCCAGCCTTCCGCTGCAGGTGATCGTGACGGGCGTGTGCTGCCAGGTGGGCGAGGGCGCCCCGAGCCTCACGGCTCAACAGGCCTTCGCCGACGCGGTGGTGCGCAACAATTTGACGAGCCTCCAACTGCCCACCGCGAATCCGGTGCGCAGGTTGGGCAGCGGCTATGTACAAGAATTTACATCTGTTTCTGGCAGCCAACGCTACCTCTTGGGGCTCGCCGACCAGACCGCCGTGGCCTGGATGGTGACGGGCGCGATCCTCGAACGCTACACCGCACTGGGTGGACCTGCCGGTCCGCTTGGCTATCCGGCGTCCGATCCCACAACGAGCGGCCGCCAGTTGTTCCAGGCCGCCGCGCTGGCAGGCAACCCGCTTCGTCTGGTTTCCGGAGCGATTCTTGCCCGCTGGTCGGCGTCCAGCTATGAAGCCGGCCCGGCGGGCGCGCCGGCGGGCGATGAGTCGAAGTTCCTCACGTTCGGCGCGACCGCGGGCGTTATGCAGCCATTCACGAATGGCGTGTTCTATTCGCTACAGACGGGTAGCCAGTCTGGGCATACCTACTTTGTGAGCGGCAGCATTCTGGCCCGCTACAACGCCATGGGTGGTCCGGCGGGCAGCCTGGGTGCGCCCTGGACCGATGAATTTACGCGCGACGGACAGCGCCGCCAGGAGTTTGAAGGTGGAACCGCGCAATACTGGCCGAGCCAGACGGATGTGGAGATCCTGCTGCGCGAGCGCAAACCAGCCATCGACGCCACGCCCGCGGTAGCGTCGGCCGGTTCCAGAATTCGCATCTCAATCAGCGGCTTCGCGGACGGGGCCAGCCTGCGCGTCTCCGTGACCGGACAGCCCGATTTTGTCGTGGCGACGAACACGGGGTCGTATAGCTGGGATGTTTTCATTCCGTCCAGTGCGGCCAGCGGCACAGTGACTCTGCGCGCCGCGTCGCTCGACGGCGGCACCAGCGTGCAGGGCTCCTATGTGGTGCGCTCCGTGGCCGAGGCCCGTCCCAAACTCACAATCCTCTCCGGCGACAATCAGGTGGGCGTGCCCGGATCCGTGCTTCCGCGGGCGCTACGTGTGGCAGTGCGCGATGACGACGGCAACGCGCTGCTCGGTATCCCGGTCGTTTTTGAAGCCTCTCCAGGAGCGCAGATCATTTCAGCTACGCCGGCCTCGGACGGCAACGGCGAGGCTTCCGCAGTCCTCCGGCTGTCGGAAAGCGTAGGCATTACGCTGGCCACGGCGCGAGTTGCCGGCTCGTCGCCGGTCACCTTCAGCGCACGTATCTCGGATTCGACGCTGCTCAATTTTCCGCGCCTGATGCAGAGTGGAGACACCGTGATCGGCGCCGGCGGCGGAACGATTTCGAATCAGGGCGCCATGCTGGCCGCGACGGCCTCGATATTGCGCTACTACCAGGGCCGAGGCGAATTGCCGACTGCCGCTCTGGTCGACCCGGTCTCGTTGAATCAATCGCTCACCAATCTGTGTGTTCCGGCCGCCGGAGGCGAACAGCTTTGCGACGGCTACCTGATCCCGGCTGCGAACTCGACGGAAAGAATCGTCAATCTGTGGCGGCTGGGTGCTCTCTTCGCCAATAGTGTAGATGTTGCAGTGGACAAGCCGGAACTCGCCGCTATTCGCGACGCGCTCAGCCAGGGCCGTCCGGCGCTGCTCAGTTTGTCCGTGAACGCCGGAGATGCGCCGCTAGGCTCGCATTATGTGGTTGCGATCGGCGTCGCGGCCGATGGCAACATCCAAATCCACGACCCCAGCCCGCTCTTCAATAGGACGAGCCTATCGGAATACCTGGACGGTTTCACGTCGAGCGCCGGCACTTTCAAGGCGACGCTCTCGGCCGTGGTCCGACTGCTGCCCATGGCGCCGGCCAGCGCGGGCTTCCTGGTGGTTTCTTCGAAGGCGCCGGTCGCGGTGCAATCGAGCGCCGGAAATTGCGGAAATCCGATGGAGACGCCCGCTGTGGCGGCTGTGCCGGCGACGATGCCGGCCACGGCGCCGGATACCTTCCGGGCGTTGTACTGCGACGGACTGCAGCCACTCTATCAGTTGGATTCGACAGCTCGCGATTCGTACCGGTTGACGTTGACCGACCTTGGCAGCCCTGCGAACCGAATGGAGTTGTCCGGTGGTGGGGAAGCCGCCTTCCGTGTGGCGAAATTGGGCGGAGCGTGGCAGGCGAGCGCGCAGGAAGTTGGCTTCAGCAGCGCGTCGATAGTAAATGCGGCGACATTTGAGCCCGGCGTCGCGCCGGGCGGACTGATGGCGATCTTCGGGACGGGACTGGCTCGCGCCGGATCTACTTCTAAGGTTACAGTTGCAGGCAAGAGCGCGACCGTCGTCTCGGCCGGTCCGTTTCAACTGAATGTACAGGTGCCGTTGGACACTCCCGCTGGGACCCAGTCCGTGTCGCTGGCTTCGCCTTATGGTACGCTCGCGCAACCGGTCGAGGTGCGCAGCGTCGCACCTGCGATCTTCACTATCGGCGCGGACGGCGGCGCGGTGGTCAATCAGGACGGGCTGTTGAATACGACGTTGAATCCGCTGCGGCGCGGGCAGACCATGGTGGTCTATTGCACAGGCTTGGGCGCCGTTGCCGCACAGGGCGCACTGCAGGTGGTACGCACGCCAGTCGTGGCCGTTCTGCAAGGACGCGAGCTGAAGCCGGCCTTCGCTGGCCTGACGCCGCAATTTGTCGGCCTTTATCAGGTGAATGTGCCTGTGCCCTCCGATCTTCCGCCAGGCCTTGGCGTGGCGCTTTCGTTGCGCCAGGCCGAAGCGGAAAGCAATACGGTTCTGGTTTCGGTCCAGTAGAAAAGGGGGCTGAAGTCTTGAATCCTATTGACTTGACCTGCAATGTATGGTTTAATTTTAGACTGAAGCGCTATCTATAAGCTCCGGGATGCGCGGACAGCGGTAAATTTTGCTTGACGGCTTGTAAGCCGGAGTGTTAAGAATGATTTGACCGCCGTTGGTGCTTTTAGCAGTAGTTCATGCTTTTGGCGGCAGTTCGTGCCTTTAGCGGCAGATGTTACGCGTGAATTCCGCGAGTGTAGAGAAAACGATCTTAGGATTCCAGGCAGGTTTGAGCTTAGTGCAAGGTATGAGTGGACGATATCAGGAACATAAAAAAAGGCGGCAGAAGTTAAAATGACACGCCACTGCTCCGATAGCGATACCACGTACGGGCTCAGGTTAAAAGAACCTTCCATCAATTCAAATCCAGACTTCCACAAGGAGAAGGAAATGGCAGATTTTCGCAAGTTGTTTTCGGTGCTGGCTGTCGTCGCCCTAATGATGGGCTTCGCAGTTTCCGCCAGCGCCCAACCGGCTCTGACCTGCGTAGGTAACGCCGGTGTACCCCCAACACTGAGAGCTGAAGGCTTGACCGAACTGGTCGGCGACGTCGTGCTGAATTGCACCGGCGGCGACCCGACCAAGCCGTTCCAGGCAAACTTTCAGATCTATTTGAACACCAACATCACCAGCAGACTGATCGGTGGCTCCTCGAGCAACACCGAAGCCCTGTTGTTGATTGACGATCCGGCCACCCCCGTCAAGAACACCAACGCTTTCCTCGGTGTCAAAGGCGCCGGTGAGAACTCGATCGTTTGGCTTGGTGTTCCGTTCACGCCTCCCGGCACCAACACTCGCGTGATCCGCATCACCAACGTTCGCGCGAACGCCTCTGGCTTGCTGCCTCCGGGTTCCACCACTTCGCTGATTCCGCCTCAGGTCGTTATGTATCTCTCGATCTCCGGCAGCACCGCGATTCCGGTGAACAATCCGCAGCAGGTTGTGGGTTATGTGCAGACTGGTCTGAACTTCAACGTCCGTGACTGCAACAACAAGAACACGCTGACGAAGACGTCGGATGGGTTCGCGAAGTTCGCGCAGTGCACAGATTGGAACAGCAGCGTGGCTGGCGATTCCACCAAGACTAACGGTAGTGTTAGCTTCGGTGTCCGCTTCCAGGAAAACTTCGCCACGGCCTTCAAGCCCAGGCTGGCTGCCGGTCAGGATCCTTCGACTCCTGGCATCATCTACAACTCTGAATCCGGCTATGTCAACACTTCGGTGTTTGGTTCTGAAACCGGCTTCGCCACGAACGCCACCCGCCTCGTGGCCCGCTTCGCCAACCTTCCGGATGGCATCAAGTTGTTTGTCGCCCGCACCAACTCCGGCGGCAGCGGCAGCCTTCAGGCTGCACTCATCGCCGGCACGGATCTTTCGGGCTCCGGCGTCGATGTCTCTGAGACCACCACTGCCACCTGCCTGCTTGACAACGCAGTGTACAGTATGGCTCAGCTCTCGGTCGTCAGCGGCACTGCTTCCGCCATCTGGGAAATCCGTGCTGCCAACGCGTTCGCTACCGAGAGTGCCTTCTTCCCGGTGGCGATTGCCTACAAGGCCAACACGGCATCTAACCTGCCCGGCGTTGGTATGACAACTGTCAGCGGCAACTTCGCACCGTACTTCGCAGCCCCCGATGGGATCAAGATGAGCAGCACGCAGCCTGTGCCGCGCTTTGTTGACAACCCGGTCGGTCGGGATGCTTTCCAGATCAACATCTGCATGACGAACCTGTTGTTCCCGTTCGTCACCAACCAGGCTGGCTTTGACACTGGTATGGTGGTATCCAACACTTCGGCGGATATCTTCGGCACCACTGCTCAGGCTGGTTCTTGCGACATCAACTACTTCGGTATTGGCCCGAGCGGCAGCGCTATCGCCAAGACGAAGGAGACGTCGCAGTCGGTTGCCGCTGGCTCCCAGTTAGTATGGACGCTGTCTTCGGGCGGCAATCTGGGCGTCACGGGTAATCCTGGATTCCAGGGTTACATCATTGCTGCTTGCAAGTTCCAGTGGGCGCACGGGTTCGCTTTCGTCAGCGATCTCGGAGCCCAGAAGCTGGCCGAGGGCTACCTCGCGCTGGTTCTGGATCTTGGCAGCAACAACCGTACGGGATTCTTCGCGGAATCCACGACTCACTAAGCTAAGTAGTCAGTTGTAGAAAAAGGAGGAGCGAAAGCTCCTCCTTTTTTTTATTCCAAGTCAAATTATCTCTTCGCCCGTCCCAATCCTTTTTAATTGGTGCTACACTCAGACTGTAGTTCCAGGGTCCGCCACGGAAGTGGTTGCTCGAAACCGTCTCCGGACTCGCACACATCCTCACAGAGGTGATCATGCTCAAACGAATCTTTCTTCCCGCCGTGTTGATTGGAGCTGCGCTTTGTTCAACCGCACTGGCGCAAAACCTGTTTGTCAGTTCCGGCGACAATGTGAGCGCCGTTGTCAACGTCTTTCGTGAAGACCCATTCACCGGCCCCACCAGCTTTTTCGGAGCGGCGAATACGTTTCTAGCCCTTCCGGCCGGCCAGCGCTACTACGTTGTGAGCAAGAACGCCCTGAGCACGGTCATGATCGTCGACGCCAATATGATCGTCCAGCGCAGGATCGATCTGGGAGCGCCGGCTAGCACTGGCGCCGTCTCTCCCGACGGCCGCCGAATCTTAATTCTGGCAAGTGCACTCAAAATTTACGATACGGCTACCGACCAGGAAGTGCAGGGTATATCCGGTGACGCGGGCGTGAATCCGAACGATGTCGCCTTCAGTTTCGACTCGCGCCGGGCCTATGTGCTTAGCTCGACGTCGCAACGTCTGACGACGATCGATCTGGTAACCAACACCATCATAGGCACCTCCATTTCGATTCCGGGCACGTCGACGGCAGTCACCACCGGGCCAAACGGTCTGGTATATGTGAGCGCCCAGCAATCGGTATACGAATATCAATACGACGCGAACAGGCAGGACCTGTTGCTGCGCGGCCAGTATAGCCTGAACGGTCTGCCCGGAAAGCTCTCGTTCACGCCGGATGCGACCAAGGCGGTCGCCGTGAATCAAGGAATTTCCGGCTCGAGCACAGGCTCGATCTACGTACTCGATCTGGTCAACCGCAACCTCTTTGGAGCGGTTCCGGTGGTCAACCTCTCGTTTACCAAAGCGCTCGTTGCCGACAACAACCGCTTCTTCGCCATCGCATCGCAGAATCAGAAGCTGTATCAGTTGAATTTCTCCAACCTGGGTAATATCCAGGAAGCGACGTTCAGTGGCATTGGATCGTACGCCACGGTTCGCGACATTGCTATGTCCTATGAAGCGCCCCAACCGCGCTTCATGTTTGTGTCGTCCAGTTCAACCGTGAGCAGAATTGAACTCAGCAGCACGCAAGTCTCAGGAACCATCGGCATAGCCGGCAACACTGCGGGCGATCTCTCGTTCGCGGCGCCGGGAAACCCTGGCGCGGCGTCGGCGCTGCTCCAGTACAACAACTCGCAAATCGTAGCCGCCGGCGGACTCAGCCTACCACTGATGGTGAGGGTTACGGATTACGTCGGGCGTCCAATCTATAACACCCGCGTCAATTTCTCCACCGCGACCTCCGGAGTGAGCATACAGACGTCTTCTTCCCTGACCGGCATCGACGGCGTGACTGGAACTTCCGTGGTGGTGCCCGTAACCGCCGGCCAGTTTACAGTCGTGGCCTCCGTGGAAAATTCGGTACTCTCGGCTGCTTTCCAGATTACAGTCGGCGGCAGCGGAGGCGTGAATCCGACCTCTGGTCTCCAGATCTACGCAGGAAACGGCCAAGTGTTGACCGAGTTCTCTAGCACTGCCTCTCAGGAATCCATGAAAGTCCGCATCGTCGATGCATCTGGAAACCCGGTCGTAGGCGTCGGGGTTAGTTGGGCCGTAAATGACCAGCTAGCCACTTCGGGCTATCTTGACCGCTCCTCCAGCACGACGGACACGAACGGGATCGCCGAAGCCAATTTCATTTCGAGCAGTGTGGCAGGCGGCGGCTTCCTGCAACCCTACGGTCGTTCCACAATTGTAGCCTCCACGGGAGCGCAGAGCGTTAACTTCACGGTTCTCACGCTCGCCAGCCAACCCGGCGGAACGCAGGGCTTCATCGGTGTGAACCTGATCAAACCTGGCGACCAGAGAATCGTCGGTAAAGTCGGCGTGACGATTCCCGGAGCGATCCAACTCCAGATCTCGGCCAATGGAACATCGCCCCTGCCCGGCGTCGGTATTCGCGTATTCGATGCTTCCGTGACCTCCACTACGGCTCCGGCTAGCCTGTGCACAACGGGCACCGTGCTCACCGATAGCAACGGCATGGCGTCCTGCGATCTGGCCGTAACCGGCGTCGTTGGAACTCGCAGCATTACCATTCGAACCGGTTCGGTGATCGACACGCCCGTCACTCTGGTAGTGACTGCGGGCGATCCGGGCGGGTTCAAGAATGTTCAGGGCAACAACCAGGAAGGTGTCGCCGGAGCGAGACTGCCCATCGCGCTCGCCGCGGAAGTCACCGACAGTTTCGGCAACACGATCACCGGCGGCAATGTCACTTGGGAAGTCCCGGTGGCCGGCTCCGTGACCCTGTCGAACGTCGTCAGCACATCGGATAATCTCGGCCGCGTCTCCGCTCTCGCGACGCTCGGCACGACGCCTGGTACCGCGCAGGTCATTCTGCGAGCCGGCAGCGCTAGCGTGACCTTCAATCTAACGGTAAAGGTGACCATCTCAGGGATGGCTTATGTTTCCGGCGACGGACAACTCGCGGAGATCAACAAGGCCTTCGCTCAGCCACTCGTTGTAAAGGTCACCGATCCGCAGGGCAAGGGTCTTGCGAACATCGATGTTCGCTTCGATGTCCTGGGCGGCACGGCAGTCCTGGGCGGTCCGACCGCAAGGACGGACGCTAACGGTCTCGCGTCGATGTTCGTGACTGCGGGTTCGAGCGCGGGAGCGATCGCGATTCAGGCCTCACTTTCCGGCCTGTCGCCGGTGCGCTTCAATCTCAATTCGCGGCTACCCGGTCCGGTCCTCGATCAGGCCCAGATCCTCAATGCGGCCAGCTTCCAGCGCGGCATCGCGCCTGGCACCCTCATGACCATTTATGGAGCCGGCATTGCGTCGAGTCTGAAGGGCGCGATTGTGGCCAACTCGATCGGCATCGGACCCCTGCCCACCAAACTGAACGACGTGGAAGTGCTGTTCGGCAGCACGGCCGCACCGATCCTTTCGGTCGCCAACATCAACGGCCAGGAATCGGTCAGCATCCAGGTTCCCTGGGAACTGCCGGCGTCTTCGCTCACTTCCATCACCGTCCGCGTCAGCGGTGGTTCCAGCACGATCAACAATGTTGCGGTTCAAGCGCTAAGCCCCGGCCTCTTTGAAACCACGGATGCAGCCGGCCGGCGTTATGCCATCGTGCTGAAAGCGGATGGCAGTTTCGCAACGCCGGAGAATCCGGCCCGCCGCGGCGAGAAGTTGAAGATGTACGCCACCGGCCTCGGTCAGACTACGCCGAATACCGGCACAAACCGGGTCGGCGTACCCAACCAGAACCTGATCGCATCCGTTACCGTCGGCGTGAATAGCGAGGGCATCGATGCGCTTCCCACGACGACTCTCTCCGACACGATGGTCGGCATCTACGAGATCAGCTTCGAGCTGAACTCAAACACGGCGCAGGGCCTCAACGTCCCGCTCGTGATCGGTGTGGACGGGCCAGATGGACGGCGCGTGTACAGCAACGACACCAAAATCGCAGCTATTCAGTAGTGGTTACAGCAGTCGGGTCCGGCAACGCAAATGTTGCTGGACCCGATCCAAAGAGTGAAGCCCTCCAACCGCGCCTGCGCCCAACGGCGCTCCGTTTTACTCCATATGGCGCCGCGCGAATCCACCCAAGCCTCATCGAACGCGCCAGCGCGCATGCGACAATAAGGGAGAACGCACATGGTCGCTGACGGAATCTATTACGCCCTCGGACTGATCGCGGGCGGCCTCATTGCCGCCTTCCTGCTAGGGTCTGCGTGGAGTGCCCCGTTCTTCCTGCTCGCCGTATTCTGCCTCTACTTTTTTCGCAATCCAGAGCGCGAGATTCCACTGGGCGACGTGGTCGTTTCTCCTGCTGACGGCAAAGTCGTCGCAATCCGGAGAGAATCCGCTGACCAGACCAGAATCAGCATTTTCTTGAATGTTTTCGATGTGCATGTGAACCGTACGCCGATCGCCGGCACGATCACAAACATCACTTACAGGCGCGGGAAATTTCTGGTCGCGAGTAAGGAAGAGGCATCGGCCGAGAATGAGATGAACACGTTTATGGTCGAAGGCGAGGGCGGCACAAAGGTAATCTTCAGCCAGATCGCCGGTTTGATTGCGCGCCGTATCGTTTGCTGGAAGAAGGTGGGCGATAGCGTGCAAAAGGGCGAGCGCGTCGGCTTAATTAAGTTTGGTTCGCGGATGGATGTCCTGCTGGGGCCCGAATGGCAGGTCGCCGTAGCGGAAGGGCAGCGCGTTTCGGCCGGATCGAGCATTATCGCCCGGCGCGCCGGGCATTGACATGGGGCACCTGAACCTTTCTGAACGCCTGATCGATCCGCACTCTCCGGACCGGCGCCCGCGCAAAGCGGCCTACGCGTTGCCGACGCTGTTCACAGCGGGCAACATTTTTCTCGGCTTCCTGGCGATCCTGAAAACGTTTGAAGGGTCGCGTCTACCCTGGGGACCAAACGCCGCGTTCGAGGCGGCGGCTCTTGCTATCGGGATTGCGTTTCTCGTCGACGGCCTGGACGGACGTATCGCGCGCATAACGAACACGGTGAGTGAATTTGGCCGTGAAATGGACTCGCTCGCCGACGTGATCACGTTCGGCATGGCGCCCAGCGTGCTTGGTTTCACCTGGGGCTTCCAGTTCATTCAAACCTGGCCTGACGATGGCGTGCGCGTGATCGTGATGCGCGCTGCCTATTTTGTGGGCTTCATGTTTCTGTTGTGCGGCGCGGCGCGCTTGGCTCGCTTTAATGTGCAGGTCAATCCGATCCCGCGGAATCCGGGCCGGCCCGACCGCAAGTACTTCGTCGGTCTGCCGATTCCCGCAGCTGCCGGCATGGTGGCTTCGGTGGTCTACGCGCTGGGCGGTACGCCGATCCGGCAGTGGCCTCTGGCTGTCTGCTGGTTACTGCTGCTGGCCGCACTGGCGTTTCTGATGGTCAGCACGTGGCGCTACCGTAGCTTCAAGGATCTGAATTTGCTGCATACGCGCGCTCCCATCAGCGTTGTTCTGACCGGCGCCGTGATCTACCTGATCTACACGAGTTCGCAGACCGCCCTGTTGCTTATGGCGACCATATATACATCGAGCGGTGTACTAGTTGGAATCGGTGGGTCGCTCCGGCGCCGGCTTCGCCGGACGCCTCAGCATGGCTCAGAACAGCCTGGGAGCGCGGATGCCTGACCAACAAATTGTTCTGATTGGCAGCGAGTCGCTCTTGGGGAGGGAACTGCGCGACGCGTTTTCGGGCTCGCGGCTGGACAGCCGTTTGAAACTCGTGGGCGCGGAATCGGAAGGCAGCGTCATCGCTCACGGTGAAGACGAGCCTGTTCTGATCACGCCACTCGAAACCGAACACTTGCAGGACACGAGCATCGCTATTCTCGCGGGCAGCCCAGCGGCTGCGGGCAAGGCGTTCGGACTCCTGTCGGCGCTCGACCCCGTGCCCGCGATCATCGACCTGACCTTTGCCCTCGAGGAGCGTCCGCAAGCGCGCCTGCGTGCTCCGCTCGTCGAAGACGAAGGCGATGAGACTCCCACCGGTGCGGTACATGTCATCGCGCAACCCGCGGCGATTGCATTGGCGTTTTTGCTGCGCCGTCTCCACGCGGCCTTCCCTATGCGCCGCTCGGTCGTGCAGGTTTTTGAGCCGGCTAGCGAGCGCGGCCGGCAAGGTTTGGAGGAATTGCAGAAGCAGACGGTCAACCTGCTGTCGTTTCACAAGCTGCCGACGGACGTCTTCGATGCGCAACTTGCCTTCAACCTATTGCCGCGTTTTGGTACGCAGGCCAAGCCGCCGCTAGAACAATATGAGCACCGCATCGAACGCCATCTGGCCACGCTGCTGGCGAAGTGCGGCGCGAGGACACCGATGCCCTCGCTGCGGCTCGTGCAAGCGCCGGTATTTCATGGCTACAGCCTCTCAATCTGGGTCGAATTCGAATCCGCAGCTGATCCGCACGCGATTAGAGAGGCGCTGGCCTGCGCCCAGATCGAAGTGCGCGGCCCGCAAGACGAGCCTCCCACGAACGTGGGCGTGGCAGGAGAGGGCGGACTGACCGTCTCCGTCGAACGCGACGACAACGACGCCCGTGCCTGCTGGATTTGGGGCGTCGTCGACAATCTACGGATCGCGGCGGAGAACGCGATCATGGCAGCAGCCGGGATCCTGGAGTGCCGCTAGTGTACTACGTCGACAAGTCTGTGGTTTATGGCGGGCGGTCCCTCTGGACCGCGCCGGGTCCCCTGACCCGGCCAGACCCGACCTGGGGGTCGGGTTGCGGCTCAGGGGAGCCGCCCCTCGCAACTCGGCGCAACATGCATTATTCGCGCACGACACTCGTGCAATGCCTCTGCTTGCTTACGGTGCTGGCGGGTTGCGGCTACCACACAGCCGGCCATGTGAACCTGGTTCCGAAGAGCGTCAAGACGATCGCTGTCCCTGCCTTCGCGAACAATACGACGCGCTACAAGTTGGCGAATCAATTGGCCGGTGCGGTCACCCGCGAGTTCATCGCACGCACGCGTTACAGGATTGTCGCCGATCCAAACGCCGCCGACGCTGTACTGGAAGGCGTCCTGATCAACTACGCTTCGTATCCCACTGTGTTCGACCAACAGACCGGGCGCGCCAGCGGAGTGCAGGCGAATGTCACGCTCTCGCTCACCTTGCGAGATCGCGCCACGGGCGCGGTGATTCTCCAACGGCCCAGCATGGATGTGCGTGAACACTACGAGATCTCGACGAATCCGCTAGCCTTCATGGACGAGAGCGACACCGCGCTGGAGCGCGTAAGCCGCGACGTCGCGCGCGGCGTGGTCAGCGCAATCTTGTCCTCCTTCTAAACGATGACGCCGCACCAGTTTCTCGAACAGGTCGAAAAAAAGAAGATCTCTCCGGCGTACCTGTTTATTGGGCCGGAGATGTACGTCCGGGAGCAGTGCCGCCAGGCGTTGCTCGAAGCGTCACTCCCGCCCGGCGAGCGCGAAAGCGGGCTGACGCGCCACGATCTGACGGAGGTGGCGCTGGCGGAGGTGATGGACGACGCGCGCTCCTTCTCGCTGTTCGCCAGCGCCCGCGTGATTTGGGTTTCTTCCGCCGAAGTCGCGCTTCCACGCGGACGCGCCGTGGCGGCTGATTCCGAGGACGAGGATGGCGCTGGCAAGGGTGGCGCAACGACAATAGAGAGCTATCTCGCGAATCCCCTACCCGGCGTTGTGGTGGTCTTCGATTGCAGCCGATATGGTTTTGAGGGTGAGGACAAGGCCAAGGCGGAACGTGTGCGCAAGTTCTACGCGCCCGTCCGTGCACAAGTGGAATTCGCCCGCTTCGATACCGCTTCCGCCCGGCAGATGGCCAACGTGCTGGCACGGGAAGCCGGTTTGAAGATTGGTGCAACGGAGTTGGACCTGCTGGTGGAAGCCGTCGCCGGCGACGTGGCGCGGGTTGCGACGGAGATCGAAAAGCTCAGTCTTTACACCGGCGGAGCGCGCCCGGTGACGGAAGACGACTTGATGACGCTCGTTCCCGACGCGCGCGCTTCCAATATCTTTGCGCTCGTGGCGGCGTTGGGGCGCCGTGACCGCATGGGGTCGCTGAAGATTCTGGATATGCTGATTCGCGACGGTGAGTATCTGCCCCTGGCGCTCGCCTTCCTCGCGACGCAATGCCGCATGGCCTTGGTAGCGCGGGAGGCCAATCTTACCAGTGCGATGCAGGTGGAGAGCTACTTCCGCAAACAGGGTGTAGCTATCTGGCGCGCGCGTGCCGAACAGATCTGGCAGACCGCTTCGGCGTTTCCGAAAGAACGGTTACAGCGCGCGATTCCATTGATTTATGAAGCAGACAAAGCCTTGAGAGACACGCGTCCCGATGACCGTGTTGTGATGGAAGCCTTCGTCCTGAAATTGACGAAGTGAAGAACCAGACATCCCTCTCGCGGCCCGGGCGGGCCGCGAAATTTCAAACGCGGCTCAGGCAGCTACTTTCTTGAGGCGAACCACGAGGCGAGATTTGTAACGGGCCGCGGTGTTCTTCTTGATAATGCCCCACTTGGCAGCGCGGTCGATGATCGAATAAGTGGCAGGCACCAGCGAGGTCGCGGTCGCAACATCCTTCTTTTCAAGGGCGCGGCGCATTTCGCGAATGCCATTGCGCAAGCGGGTCTTACGCTGCCTGTTGAACGCAGTCGTGCGCTCGGTTGTACGTACCCTCTTCAGGGCGGAAAAATGATTGGCCATCTACAGAACCCTAATCCTTTGAGACAATCTCCTGTTAGGATAGCACAGTCAGCTCGGCTGGGTTTTGCCGGCATTCGCCGTACCAGCGCCTTGGGCCGAGCGCGATATACTCGACGTGTGATGCAAGCATTATGATCGCTCCATCTCACGTTTCACATGGCGTCGAGCTTGGCCTTGGACTGCTTGAGATCGGTAAGCCCTGGGGACACGTGCCGACGCCGGTTCCGGACGAAGAGCAGGCCCTCCGTTTTCTGGAGTTCGCTTTTGAATCCGGGATCCGATATTTCGACACCGCCGCCTCCTATGCCGTCGCCGAGCAGCGTTTCGGCCGTTTCCTGAGAACCTTGGATGCGCGGCAGCGGGCCGAGGTGACGGTGGCGACAAAGTTCGGCGAGCACTGGGATTTCGAACGCAACGAGCCCTACGTCGATCACGGCTATGACGCACTGGCGCGCAGCCTCGAACGCAGCCTCGAATTGTTGGGACCGATCGACGTGCTCCAACTGCATAAGCCGACGCCCGAGGTGCTCGCCAGCGGCGACTTGGAGCGAGCGTGGGAGTTGGCGCGCTCGTGCGGCGTCAAGGTGGTCGGCCCGAGCGTGAGCGACCTCGAGTCGGCGCGCATCGCCTGCGAGAGCGGTTTGTACCAGATGATGCAATTGCCGTTAAATTCGGCCAGCCCGAAATTTCTCGAAATCGCAGCGCTTGCGCACGCGCGAGGCCTGTACGTGGCCGTGAACCGGCCGTTCGCAATGGGTGCACTGCTCTACGAAGCGGGCCCGGCGGCAGCTCAGGAACGCCGCGTCGCCGCATTGGAATTCATCTTGAAAGTGCCGCTGCACGGCATCGTTCTGACCGGCACCAAGTCCCCGGCACACCTGACGGAGAACCACGCTGCGTTTGTGGAAGCGAAGCGCCGCGCGACAGCCGCGGCCGTTCTTCGTTACCATTGAAGATATTCGGAGCAGCGTTTTAGACATTGAGAATAATGAGCGAATGGGCAAGAAAAAAGTAGCACTAATTACCGGAATTACGGGACAAGACGGAGCCTATCTGGCTGAATTGTTGATCGGCAAAGGTTACCACGTCCACGGGATCAAGCGGCGATCCTCCATGTTCAACACGGAGCGTATCGACCACCTGTATAAAGATCCTCACGAAGAGGATTGCCGGCTTTGGCTGCACTATGGCGACATGACGGATGCCACCAACCTCACCAGAATCGTGGCGCAGGTGCAACCAGACGAGATCTATAATCTCGCAGCGCAAAGCCATGTAGCCGTCTCGTTCGAATCGCCGGAGTACACGGCCAATGCGACGGGGACCGGCACACTGCGGATTCTGGAGGCCATGCGCATTCTGGGCCTGGCGAAGACCTGCCGCTTCTACCAGGCCTCGACTTCGGAGCTATACGGTAAGGTGCAGGAGATTCCGCAAAAGGAGACGACGCCGTTCTATCCGCGCTCGCCATATGGTGTCGCGAAGCTATATGCCTACTGGATCACGGTGAACTATCGCGAGTCGTATGGCATGTACGCCTGCAACGGCATCCTCTTCAATCATGAATCGCCGCTGCGCGGCGAGACGTTCGTAACACGCAAAATCACGCGCGGAGTGGCGCGCATCGTCAAGGGCCTGCAAAGCAGAATCTATCTCGGCAACCTCAGCGCGCTGCGCGATTGGGGCCACGCCCGCGACTTCGTCCGCGCACAGTGGCTGATGCTGCAACAGGACGCCGCTGAAGATTTTGTGATCGCCACCGGCGAGCAGCATTCGGTGCGCGATTTCATCGAGACCGCTTTCGCTACGGTCGATGTCAAAATCGCCTGGAAGGGCGAGGGCGTGGAGGAGACCGGCACCGCCATCTCCTCGCCGCTCTACCCGCATCTCGAAGGCAAGGTGCTGGTCGCCGTGGACGAGCGCTATTTCCGCCCGGCCGAGGTGGAGACGCTTTGGGGCGACGCAACCAAAGCGCGCCTGAAGTTGGGTTGGAGCCGCGAGACCACTTTCGAGGAGATGGTTTCCGAGATGGTCGAGGCGGATCTAACGCGCGCGGACCGCGACGCCCTCACCAAGTCCCACGGGTTCAAGACACCCGCCTATCATGAATGACAGCCAAACTTCGCGTGGACTCCGCAAGAGCTCGAGAATCTTCGTGGCCGGACATCGTGGTCTGGTTGGATCCGCGGTGCTGCGGTTGCTCGAAGCCGAGGGCTACAATAATCTGATTCTGCGCGGCCGTGAAGATGTCGACCTGTGTGACCGCTCCGCCGTCGGCCGGCTGTTTGAAGAGACCCGCCCGGAGTGTGTTTTTCTTTGCGCCGCGAAGGTCGGCGGCATTCTGGCGAACGAGAGCTACCCGGGCGAGTTCATCCAGCAGAATCTCGAGATCCAGACCAACGTCATTCATGAGAGCTGGCGCGCCGGCGTCGAACGGCTGCTGTTCCTGGGTTCCTCTTGCATCTATCCGCGCGATTGCCCGCAACCAATCAAAGAGGAATACCTGCTGACCGGCCCGTTGGAGGCGACCAATCGGGCCTACGCTGTCGCGAAGATCGCCGGTATCGAGATGTGCTGGGCCTACAATCGACAGTATGGTGTGCGTTATCTGGCCGTCATGCCCACGAATCTCTACGGCCCCGGTGACAACTTCGACCTGAAGACCAGCCACGTGTTGCCCGCCTTGCTGCGCAAGTTTCACGAGGCGAAGGTGGCCGGAAGTGAGACGGTGACCGTGTGGGGCAGCGGGAGTCCGCGACGCGAATTTCTGCACAGTGACGACCTGGCTGCCGCGGCGCTGTTCCTGGTCTCGCTGCCCAAGGAACACTACAACCCGCTGTGCGCTTCACAGACTGAACCGCCGCTGTTGAATGTTGGATTTGGCCAAGACCTTAGCATACGTGAACTGGCCGAAACGCTACGCGAGGTGGTCGGCTTCAAAGGCTCCATCGAGTGGGACGCTACTAAACCGGACGGCACGCCGCGCAAGCTGCTCGATAGCAGCCGTCTGAGGTCACTGGGCTGGCAGCCGAGGATCGAACTGCGCAGGGGCTTGGCGGATTTCTACGCGTACTTTTTGGAGCGGCGCTGAAAGTGGCCGCTGCCCCTGACGCACAGTAAACTGGGAACTGGTCTCCGCGGATGGCCACACACTTCTACACTAGCGTTGCGGCGAATTACATACCGAAAGCGCGGGTGCTGGCGTACGGCGTAAAGCGATTTCACCCGGATGCGGTTTTCCACCTTGTCCTATCCGATTCGGTTCCCGTCGCATTGGACCTGGAGCGGGAACCGTTCGACTCCATCCTCACTCTCTGTGAGCTGATTCCGGAAAACTGGGAACGCTGGACCTTTCCGCATACGTTGGTCGAGACCACGACGGGCGTCAAGGGCCTCGCGCTGCGCCGGATTCTCGAGATGCCCGGTTGCACGGAGGTTCTCTACTTCGACCCCGATATTGTCGTGCTCGCCGGTCTTGATGCTCTGCTCGGGCGCTTCGAGACGGGCTCGATTCTGCTGACGCCGCACCTCTGCGAGCCGGAAGAGACGCTCGATGCGATTCTGGACAACGAACTCTCGGTGTTGCGTCACGGCATTTTCAATCTCGGTTTTCTAGGCGTGAAGAACTGCGTCGAAGGTGTCCGCTTCGCCGCATGGTGGGCTGCCCGGCTGGAGCATTTTTGCTACGACGATATCGCCGCGGGGATGTTTACGGACCAGCGGTGGATGGATCTGGCGCCGGTCTATTTCCCCGGCACCGCGATTCTGCGCGACGCCGAATACAATGTCTGCACGTGGAACCTGACGCACCGCCGCGTGGCGGGCTCGTTGGACGAAGGCGTCACTGTGAATGGCACGCCTGTCGTTTTCTATCATTTTTCCGGGCTCGACAGCGGGGCGCAGGAGACGATGTTGGCCAAATACGGCGCCGCGATGCCCGCGCTATTCGAACTGCGCTCCTGGTACCTGGCGGAGTGCGAGCGTATGGGCCAGCGCCAGTTTTCGATGCTGCCGTGGGCCTATTGCTGTTACGATAACGGCGAATTGATTGCGGACGCGGAGCGCGTGTTGTACCGGACACGGCCCGATTTGCAGGAGGCGTTTCCGAATCCTTACTCAACGGCCGACAAGTCCCACTCCTATCTCGACTGGTATCGGGATACGATTGAGAACAGACTCAACCGCAGTCGTGCAAACAGCTCGAGATAGCGATGAGCGAACAGCCTAACTACCGGATCTTCCTGTCCGTCACGGCGGCGGATCTGTTTCTTGCGACCGCCACGGCAACCGACCTTGCCGAAAAGTCGTACCGGCATTCCAGCCTCGTTCTGATCGGGAATGCCGGAGCACTAGAACCGTTGAAAGACAAGGTGGAGATCGCCGGCCGGTTTTCTCTCGTCGAAATTGAAGGCGCCCGCCACGACGATGCTTTCGCTGCGATTCTGGCTCAATCGCCAGCCGAAGACTTTATTTTCGTCAGACCCGGCGTGCGCTTGCCGCTCTACTGGGACGTGCGCCTGGCCTGGACGGCCCGACTCAAACCCGGCGTTGCCACCGTGTCGCCTTTGTGCGAACGCGGTGTCGATACGAGTCTGCACCTGCGCCGTATGGCGGACCGGATTCCTGAAGAACGATTGCAGAACGTCGAGCTGCTCGACAGGTTGTGCTACGCCTACTGCAACCTCGAGACACCGGACATCACCGAGTTTCTCGATGACTGTGTGTATGTGTGCGGCCAAGCCATTGACGACGCCGTCGCGCAGTCCGGCTGCGCTGCCGGCGACCGCAATCCGGCGTGGTTTCTGGCGGCAACGCGGGCGTTGCGCTACTCCCACCTGCTGGCGGATCACGTGTTCCTGGGAGCGCCGCTCGAAGAGCCGCGCCGTCCCAAAGCGGCCGTACCGGTGGCTCGCAAGAGCGGCGGTCCGATTCCCGCGGCCGCGATCAAGACGCTGCGGGGCAGGGTTCAGAACGACCTGCTCGGGCTGAGTCCGCAAGCGGCCGGAGCGGTGCGGATGCAGATGATGCCGCGCCATCTGCACATCACGCATAGCTGGGGCGGAGGCATTGACCGCTGGTTGCAGGAGTACTGCCGCGCCGACCACAGACACCAGAATCTGATCCTGCGTTCCAGTGGCCCCAACGGGATCTGCGGCTTGGAATTGTGCCTCTACCGCGACATCACCGAGCGCAAGCCGGTGCAGCGTTGGACGCTTTCGCCCGGCATCAAAGCCACCGATACGACACACGCCGGCTACCGCGCGATTCTCTCGGAGATCATGGATCGTTATGGCGTAGAGGCGCTGATCGTGTCGTCGCTGATCGGCCATTCTCTCGATGCTTTGCGGAGCGCTGCGCCATCGCTGATGGTCTGCCACGACTACTATCCGTTCTGCCCCGCACTCAACATCACGTTTGGAAAGACCTGCGCCTCGTGCACTCCGGACGAACTTGTGGCTTGCACGGCGGAGAATCCGCACAATCGCTTTTTCGACAACCTTCCGCCGTCGAGTTGGCTCGCGCTTCGCGAGGGCTTCGTGGAAGCGATCCGCTCGTCGGGCGTCAACCTTGTGGCTCCCTCGCCTTCGGTTCGCGACAACTCGCTGCGTCTGATGCCGGAGCTTGAGGCTTTCTGGAGCGTCGTGCCGCACGGCACACGCCTTGTGGATGGCGCACCTATCGCGCCGGCAACGGATGCGGCGCGGCCGTTGCGCATCCTCGTGCTGGGCAGCTTGGCTCCCAACAAGGGACAGGCGTTGCTGCAAGAGATGCAGGAGCGGCTGGTGGACTTCGCCGAGCTTTTTCTTCTGGGTTGCGGACCATACGGCAACCCGTTCGCCGGCGCCGCGGGCATCAGCGTGATACCCGGATACCGCTGGGAGGATCTGCCACGCATCGCCGACGAGATCCGGCCGGATCTAGGCTTGCTGCTCTCCGTCGTCCCGGAAACGTTCAGCTATACGCTGCAGGAACTGCTGCAACTTGGCATTCCGCCCGTGGCCACGCGAACGGGCAGCTTTGTCGATCGCATCGAAGACGGCGTCACCGGTTTTCTCGTGCCGGCGCAGGCGGACGCGATTATCGAGCGCTTGGGGCGTCTGGCGTCCGATCGCAGACCGCTGGTTGCCGTGCATGAACGCCTGCGCAACCTGCGTGTTCCGCAGATGTCCGGCATGTTGGCCGAATACGCTCGGCTGCTAGGCGCCGGGGATCTGTCGTCCAAGGCCTATTTCTGCCGCGCCACGCGCGGGTTGGCCGACGAAGGTGTGCTTACGCATTGCCAGTTGTTCTGGCGCCCCGCCAACGGC
This sequence comes from Bryobacteraceae bacterium, assembly GCA_963668605.1. Taxonomy (GTDB): domain Bacteria; phylum Acidobacteriota; class Terriglobia; order Bryobacterales; family Bryobacteraceae. The sequence continues at coordinate 5,105,487 of OY764903.1, read as the reverse complement.
CATTTTGAAGAGTCCGCCAGTTGCATCGTGCGCACACGTCTCGGCGAGCGGCGCCAATTGATCAGCCTCAACCTTCCTCCGCAACCCGTCGCGCCGGGCCAGTTACGCCTCGACGTGACCGACCGGCCTGGCTTTCTCGCGATCTACAGCCTACGCGTTTTGGATGTGCGCGAGCAGTGCGTTTGGAGCTGGGATTGCCAGGCGAAGAGCCTGCGAGAGACTCTGCAGAATCAGATCCACTTCCTGGTGCGCAACCCCGGAGGAGAGCCCGGTGTGCTGACGTATCTGAGCGGTTCGGATCCATACTTCAGCCTGCCGCTGGGCGAGGCCGCGCTGGCGCAATTGCAGAACGGCGCGACGATTGAACTCGAATGCGGCTGGCGCTCGCCGGAACAGGCCGCCTTGATCCTCACGGAAGCGAAAGCCGACGAGCGCAACCTGGAGCAGGATCTCGAAGAGCGCGATGCGCTGATCCGGCAACTTTCGCACGCCGTCGTGCAGGCGCAGGCCAACGCGACGGCGGCCAAAGGCCAGTCGGAACGGCTCTCCGCCGAAACCGGCCAGGTCCGCAATCTGCTTGCGGCGCGGGAATCCGAACTTCTGCACGAGCGCGAACGGCTGCGCGCAGTGCAAAAGTTGATCTCGGACCCGGGCCACTCGCTGTCGAGCCGAACCAAACGCGCTGTTCAGTTGCTCAGCGGGCGCTGGGCGCCTAGCGGGAGTTTCCTACGGCGCGAGTAAGAAGGCGGGGATGTATTGCAGGGTGAAGGAGATAGCGTGGCGTTCCGTATATACCACGCGACTCAATGGATCGCGGGCAGCGCACCAAGTGCTCGGGCTAATTTCATCCTGGACGCATCCATTTCTTCGATCTGCAAACGTACGCGCGGCCTGCCCTTGCGGCCAGTCATATCGATCAACCGGCAACAGCGTACTTCCGCCAACGCTTCCAGCAATCGGCGGGAACTGCCCTCAAATGCTGCTTTCTGTGTAGCGCGCCGGTGCAGCAATGTGACCAGCAGATAGGCCGTCACGGACATAAAAGTGTGCACGTGGAGCTTCTGATCGGTCCAGTGAAACTGTGGCCGGGTGGAAAGCATGCGGGGATCCTTCAGATCGCGAAACGCAGCTTCCACTTTGGATTGCCCACGATAGGCTTCGATGATTTGCGCTGTGCTCCACTCCGCGCGATCCGTGATTAAGATGCGAAGTCCGAAATAACGTGTGATCAACCGCTGGTACTCTTGCCAGTCACTCCACACGCAGATCCGCATGGCCCCTTGTTCGCCGGTGTCGATTTTGTAGCCCAGCAAGGAACGCAGATATTGGTGGCCGCGGATTTTCTCCAGTTTCCGTTTGGCCGCCTCGGCGCTCAGTCGCGGACGCTGTCCCAGTTCCTGCAATTCGCGCTGACTCCGCGCCATGGACTGATGCAATCCCCGCAATTGCCCCTCATGAAGTTGTGGGCTGAAGACCACCACTACTTCCCGTTGCTTTCCGGCAACCACTCGTTGGACTCGCCAGGCGCGAACGGCAACACCGTTGGACAAGAGCACTTCCGACAGCTGTCCGGCAGCTTCGGAAAGTAAAGCGAGGTGATTGGAAGGACGAAGCGCCGTGACGTAATGCAGCATGCCTTCCAGGTTCTGCTTCGACGACGCTCCGGCATCGAAGACCAGGGTGAGCTGCTCGGGTTGGCCGCTCAACGCGCGCAGCCGTTGCCGGATGGGCTTGAGAAACTCCGCAAACGTCCGCATGTCCGAACGCGCTCCTTCGTACAAACCATGGGCCAACGGCAACTGTGTATCTTGATCGACCACCAGCGCCAAGCCCATCTGGCGGAGATCGTAGCGGCCTTGTTTGTTGTGTCCGCGCTGGGGCAGTTTCGGACGCAGGTTCGTGCTGGCAATATGGGTATAGAAGTTAGTCGTGTCATAGGCCAGCGCCTTCAATTGCAGTTGCTCCACGCCGACCACCGCGCGCACCAGTTCCTGTTCGATGACCGCCAACTGGTCCACGGGCACGGCGTTCATTTGATCCCAGAAATGCTGGCTCGTCAGATCGGAGGCGGAGAAGTGCATCAACTCGGGCAGGTATGTTGTCTTGGCCCAATCGGCAAAAGCACGTTTGCTGCGCGGCGCACAGGCGCGCGCGATTATGGCGGCTGCCAAGGATTGGCCCACGGTCAATGCGTCGCGAACCTGTACCGCGCCATCCGGAGCAATGGCGCGGTCGATCCGGCCGGCCAAGTCGAACTCCCGCACCAACTGGTGAAGCGCCGTCACCGCGCCCGCGGAAACCGAAGAGACCCTCACGGGCACTTCGTTGTGCTGCTGATGAAGCTGCAGGATATCGTCGACGCGACCCAGATGGGCCAGGACGCGAATCGATGGCTGGCCGTCTTTGCGGAACGATTCGACGATCCGGTAATACCGGATGCCGTGCGATTGGTAGGCTTGAAGCGAAGCCATTCATTACGTATATACATCGATTGACAGTTGCTTGTCAATCAAGATCTTAAAATGTGAAACAGGCACACAGTCGATTGCTAATTCCGTATATACAAAAGGGAGCGTGATATCCCCTTTTGTGCCATGATCTTCTGGGGAAGCAGCGCTATCGCCCTAGGAAACTCCCGCTAGTCCGGGACAGAAGCTGTAGACGCTTCAGCGGCGCCATTGCGCCGAACGAACTCGCCGCACGTTGCGGCGGAACTCACTCCGCCATCCAAGTAGCATCGAGATCCGTCCCAGCCTGCTCTCCAGCCAGAGGACATCCGGGTCACCTTCCCGGCTGCTCACAATGGCATTCCAGAGGCGGCGTGGCGCTGCCAGCAACTGCTGGAAAACGTACCAGAGCTGCCATTGCCAGGTTTCGCGGAGGCGCCCGAGCAGGCTGGCAGGCTTCGGTTCCATAGCGATCCGGTAAATATCGTGGCCGACGTAAGAAGCGCCGCCGGCGCGGTACAGCTTACGGCAGTACGCCCACGTGAGCCGCCGTGCTTCCATGAAGTGCACGAGTTTGAGGGACGGTTCGCGCCAGAGGCGCCAGCCGGCCTGACGGATGGCCGTACAAAGTTCCCAATCCTCGCCGGAGACGATGCGGTTTCCGAGACGTCCCGTTAGGATGAACTCAAAACCGCGCGCAGCAAGGGAATCCCAAGCGCCGCGCCGGATCGTCATACCCGCGCCGAAGGGCAACTGCGAGGAGTTTGTGATGTCGCCGAATTCGGTGTCCACTGTGTTGATCGCATACGCACCGCAACAGGTGCTGAACCACCCGGGAGCGGGAATTTCACAATGCGCTTCGTTGAATCCGCAACAAACACCGGTTTGGGGAGACGCGGTCATCACGTCATAGACAGTGTGAACCCAATTCCTACAAACCCAGTTGTCGTCATCCACGAAACTGACAAATTCGTAACGAGACGTTTGGAAGCCTTTGATGCGGGCATAAATCAACCCTGGCCGCGATTCCGGGACCACCCGTAGCTTTTGGGGATCCCCGGTCCAGGCTTGAAGAGCAACTTCCGCGGTGCCGTCCGTCGAGCCGTTGTCGACGACCAACACCTCCCAGGCGATCCCGTCGGGCACAACCTGCTTGCTGAGATGTTCCATGGTGACGGGCAGGCGCTGTGCCGCGTTGTGACAGCAGATCACGACGCTCACGCCCGGTTCGGATGGATTCACTCTTGCAGTATAGAGGATTCATCGAGCATCCCTTTCGCGCGTGGCTGCGCTCACCCAATGATCGCGGCCAGCCGCTGTGCGAGTACGCCGGGAGAGAACATGGCACGCTGCTCGAGAATGTTCCGGCATTGTTGCGCGTAGCGCTCCGTCGGACGTTCTTCCACAATCATGCGCACGGTACGAAGCAAATCCGCTTCGTCTTCACAGAGGTAGCCAATGTCGCCCATTGTCTCGAAGTATTTCTCAAAAAGTGGAATGCGCAGAGCGATGCAGGGTTTGACGGCGACCAGCGCGTCGAACAGCGCTCCACTGGCCACCAACTCATAATCGTGCCGCTGGTACGGAAATACCGTGTAGGTAGCTTGCAGCATCTGTTCCCCGTAGCAGGCTTGCGAAATGAATGCGCTCTTGCCGCAGGGAAGTTCCACTGTGGCGGGCAGGGAGGCGAGCAACTCCTCCGACCGAATTCCGCCGACTAACCGGAAGCGTGCGGCGGCGGGCCGGAGTGCATCTTTACCGAGAACCTCCTGCGCAATGCGGCAGAAAAGCGGGAAGCCTTTTCCCGGACTAGCCAGGCCCAGATAGCTGAAATCGACAGGGCCCGATTCTGGGAACGCGGAGGCTCTGCCGCCCTCTGGCATCAGGTACGGATGCGGCAGCGCGAAGAGCCGGCCCTTCAGAGACGGAACCCGCCGCAGCGTTTCCTCCTGGATGTGTTCGCCGAGCACGACAAGCCGCAACCCGGGTGGAGTTCCAGCGGCCAGCTTGAGGATGCCGCTATGCGAGGACAAAAGCGAATTTAGCACGCTGTGGATAATGACCATGCTCGGCCCGCGGCCCAGCCACAGCGCAGCCTTCAACGCAACCAATCCGGGTTCGGAAACGCAGCAGGCAATCAATCTCCGCGCCCCAAGCGCATCCCGGCGCCGCAAGGCAGCCCTGCATGAGCTCCATTCGGAGCGGAAATGCACATTCGGGTTCGAGTCATGCCGCGGCGCGACATCCAGATCACCCCATTGCAGTTCTGGCGGAGCGTTGCCGGCCAGTATCGAACGAACGCAATCGACATGGTTTTTCTCACCGAGAAACAGCGCTGGTTCGCCGGGAAATGCGGCGCACACCATCGCAGCCAGTGCCGCATTCACCGGAGCATGTTCCTCGTCACGGCAGATGGGTTCATAGAGCACTGTGCCGCGGTGTCCAGTTGGAGCAGAAAAAGCCATCGAAACCAGCTTATCGTTCCGAGTTCAGCGAGTCGACCGGCAAACAGCTAGAATGAGGATCTACGTGATTCCGTAACGGAGGCGGAATAGCGCATGAAAACATTCGAGGGCGAGCGGCTATGTGCGGCATAGCAGGAGTTTTCCACGCGGGCCGGGCCCAAGCTGATCCGGCGTGGCTGACTTCCATGACGCTCGCGCTGCAACACCGCGGGCCGGACGGTTCCGGAATGCACGCCGCCGGGCATATGGGCATCGCGATGACGCGCTTGGCGATCATCGATGTCGCCGGCGGCAACCAGCCCATCTGGAATGAGGAACGGACGATCGCGCTGGTCTGCAATGGCGAAATCTACAACTACCAGGATTTGCGGAGGGATCTCGAGCAGAAGGGCCACCACTTCCGCACGCATAGCGACGTTGAGGTCATCCTGCATCTGTACGAAGACGAGGGAGATTCCTGCTTTCGCCATTTGAACGGGATGTTCGGCGCCGCGATCGCCGACACCCGCACCGGGCGCATGGTGTTGGGCCGCGACCGCTTTGGACAGAAATCCTTGTACCTATGGCAGCGTCCTGGCTTCGTTGCTTTCGCCAGCGAGTTGAAAGCGCTCACTGTTCTCCCCGGTTTTTCCCGCGAGATTTCCAAGGACGCGCTCGCCGGTTTTCTCTCTTTCCGCTACATCCCCGCTCCGCACTCGATTTACAACGAGGTGCGCAAGTTGCCGCCGGGCAGTTTCTTTACGATTGAACGTGACGGAAAGAGCCGGACCGAGCGCTATTGGCAGATCAGGATTCCGCCCGTGGGACGCCCGGCCACGTCGGGAGACGACATCCGCACGCGGCTCATGGAGTCGGTCGACCGCCACCTGATGTCGGAACGGCCCCTCGGCGTTTTTCTTAGCGGCGGGATCGATTCGGCCTGCGTGGTGGCCTGCATGCACGACATGGGGCACCGGCAGATTCACACGTTCACCGTTGGTTTTGAGGGCTTCAAGGAAAATGAATTTGACAATGCCCGCCGGGTGGCGCGGCATTTCGACACGGTACACACCGAGGTTATCCTCAAGCCGGAGACGTTTTTTGAGAGCCTGCCGGAGGTGCTCTTCTCGCTCGACGAGCCGATGGCGGACCTCACCTCGGTGCCGGTCTATCACCTCTCCAAACGCGCCCGCGAGGATGTCGTCGTGGTCCTGTCGGGCGAAGGCTCGGATGAGTTGCTGGCGGGCTACGGCGGGATGAACGATCTGGTCCGGTTGTTCGAGAAACTCCATCGATGGCGCTTCCTGCAACCGGCTGCGAAGTTGCTGCGGCGGCTGCCCTGGCCCGGCGCATTGCAGGAGAAGTTCGACACATTGAGCGGCTCCGACGCCGATTACCTTGACCGCAATCCGATGTCCATGGGACAGGTCTTCGACGATGAGTTCGTGCGCCGGGAATGCCCGGAATTGAGCCAGTGCGGCGCCAGCAAGGGAGCGCTCTCAGCCTACTTCCGGGCGCGCCAGGATTGGCAGGGCCTCGACCTTTATCTGGGTGGGCTGATCGAGAACTGGCTCCCCGACGATCTTCTCGTCAAGGCGGATCGCATGTCCATGGCGCACTCTATCGAATTGCGCTGCCCGTTTCTCGATGCCGAGTTTGCCGATTATTGCGCCGCGTTGCCGCTGGCCGACCGGGCCGCCGCGGCACCGGGCGAATATTCCCGCAAGATCGCACTGAAGAAAATGTTTGCGCCTCGTCTGCCGGAAGGCATTGCGTATCAATCGAAGAAGGGATTTGTAATTCCGGTTTATACCTGGCTCGGCAGTCACTTTGCGGATTTGGCAAGCCGCGAACTCGCGCGTCCAGAAGCGTTCGGCTCCTCGCTGTTCCGCCGCAAGAGTCTCGATACGATGCTTGCAGCCGCGCAGGCCGGCGACCAACTCAGCCAGCGCCGGGTCTGGTCGATCCTGGTGCTCAACCTGTGGGGCGACCGCAATCTGTAGGGCGCAACTTGCGCTCAGCGGTTGTGCAGAGAGTCAAGCAGGACTGCCAGTGTGCCAGCCTGTCTCTTGCCGTCGAAGTTCTCGAAGAACCAATCGCTGGGCGTTTGCGGTTCGCTCGAAAACGCCAGAAATTCCAGGACCTTACGTTCCACTTCGGCTTCGGAATCGCCGGCGTGGAGGCAGGTATGCGCGACACCGCTCTGTGCCAGAATTCGCGCAGTGGGAGAGCCCGCATTGGTGACCGCCAGAACAGGACGCCCCGCCAGAATGTAGTCGAAGAGCTTTGCGGGTACTGTGTAGCCCGTATTTGACAGGTCCACGACATCCAGCAGCAGCAAACCTTCCGATGTGGAAATAACACGATTCGCTTCCTCGCGCGGCACTCTCTCAGGGCGGATCTCGAGACAACCGTTCTCGATTAGCCTTTGTGCGCCCGCGAGCCGCTCGAACGCCGGACGATCCAGCATCGGTCCCAGAAAAAGCAGGCGTATGCCCGCGGAACCCACGCGGCCGCTTTCGATCAGGCGCGCCAGCGCCGAAATCAATGCTGCGGGGTGGCGCTGTGGATAGAGTACGCCGGCGTGCGCCAGAGTGCGCCGCGGCGACAGTGGAATCGGCTGAGAGGCGAATCCGTCGGCGGGATCGAAGCCATTCCAAATGACCTTGAACTTGTCTCTCCAGTGCGGATACTTCTCGCTCCAACCCGCGGCGACGACATCGGTGACCGCGAGGACGGCATCGGCAGCGCCAAAGAAGCGCCGTTCCAAGAAAGCGTCGTAGGGGTGGCCCCACCAGCGGGTGCGATTGATGTTGCGCGAGATTGGATCTCGAAAATCCGCCACCCATTTGACATCGTGCCGCCGCGCGAGCCACCAGGCTGCATAGTGGGAAGCGAGTGGTGGCGAGGTCGAGACAATCTCCGAAACCGGGACTTCCCGCATGATGGCCTCGGCGGCGGCGATAGCGTGCGGCGTCCAATCGAGACTCTCGTTGTACGGCAGAACCCTTTGGATACGGCGCGCTAGCACGCATTGCCAGGCTGGCGCTGCAAGTGACGCATTCGGCACCAGACGAACCTGCGGGTCTTCCGTACCTTCGCCCGCATGGCTGGAAGCGACCACGAATACCCGGCGCTGCGGACCGGCGAGGTACTTGGCGAAGCGCACGGCCCGCTGCACGCCAGAAGTGTTTTCCGGCGGATACGCCTGAGTCAGCAGAATAAGATTGCGTTGATTCTTATCCGGCACTCAGAGTGGGACCTCGCCGCGGAATGCGCTTTTCCTCATGCTTAGTTTATGTTACCTGCCGGGCGTCGCGGATGTCCGCGCACCCAACACCTTGTCGTACACTCGCAGATAGCCGTCCAGCATAGCCTCCATGGAGAAGTGCGTCAACGCTCGTTCGCGCGCTTCCCTGCCATGCGCCGCGCGCCGTTCCGGATTGCGGGCATACTCGAGGATGGCGGCGGCGAGGGCCTCCGGATCGGAGCTGCGTACCAGGGCCCCAGTCGAGCCATCGATCACCAACTCGGAGTTGCCGCCAACGTTTGTGGCAACGACCGGAAGCCCCGTTGCCATCGCTTCCAGAATGGCATTCGAGATGCCTTCCCCAAGCGACGGCAGAACGAAGAGGTCCAGCCCGCACAGAAACTCCGGGATCGAATCGATGTCGCCGGAAATCCATGCCTGGCTGGCCGCGCCACTGGCCGCCAGGCGCGCCTTCACGTTTTCCAATAGAGGGCCGCCACCCGCCATCGCTAGCCGCATTCCAGCGGCCGCCTGCGGCGCAATCTCGCGCAGGTGCAAAAACGCATCGACCAGATTTAGTGGATCCTTCACAGGATACGTACGCCCGACCGTGCCGAAGACGAACGTGCCCGGCGGCGCGAAGTCCGTTGGCCATGGCGCTGCCGCTGCCGGGACCCGTGGATGGAAGCGATCCACGTCGACGCCATTGTGGATGCGCGTCACACGCGACGCGGAGATCCCTACCTCTCGAATCAGATAGCCGGCGATGTCGTCGCTCACCGTGGTGTAGTGCGAAATCAACGGCGAGATCATGCGCTGCATGAGGTACTGTTTGCGATTCTTCCCATCAAGATTGTCGAGATAACGGCCATGCTCGCCGTGTACACGGTGGCGTGCCCCGGCGAGCGCCGCGTAGATCTGGGTGTCGAGGGCTCCGAACGTCCGGGAGTGCACCAGATCGGGCCGCAATTGCCGCAGCAGTTTCCAAAGCCGGAAGTACGCCCCCAAATCCTTGCCTTCCCGCTTTTCGAGACAGTAGACGGGAACGTCGTCGCGGCGCAAACGATCGCGAAACTCCGAATGCGTGGTCAGGCAAATGATGGCGTGCCGGTAGCGCTCTGGCGGCATCCGGTTGATCAAATTGATCACACCGTTTTCCATGCCGCCGACGCCCAGCCGGAAAATGATATGTGCGATCAGCGGCGGTTCGTGTGCGGATGCGGTCACCGCCCCAGTCCTCGTCCGCGGGCTGGGCGCCGAAGCTCGGGCGGGAACAGATCCGCCGGGGGTTGGGTCGCCGGTGCGAGCGGAACAGCCGAGACAGCTTGCTGTTCAGCCCCGGCGCCGGATCCTACGTCGCCGGCCAGCATAGTCTTCTCAAGGTGATACCAGACCGCAACGCACATCAACAGATCGTAGACGAACTCCAGGCGTTGCATGGAGCCGAACGTGCCGCCCACGGCGAAAACGAGCAAAGACGCCTGCAGTGCCATCGGAATGCACGTATTCTCCGGACTGAGCTTTTTCATGCGGCTGATACTGCGTCCGAGCCACCAGATCGAGCCGAACAACAGCGCGCCATAAATCAATCCGGCGAAAACACCGGAATCCACCAGCATCTGAATGTACGTGTTGTGAACGCCATGCTGCTGTTCGTTCACTCGCCCAAGGTATTTTTCTGAAAGAGCGGCATAATTGCGCGCTCCGAAGCCGACGCCGAACACTGGGTAATCCAGCCACATTTTCAAACCGGCTTGTGCGTACTCCACGCGACTAGCCGCCGACGCCTCCGAAAGCGGGTCGGCGAGCGTCGACATCCGCGCCACGTAACTTTCCTGAATCAGATAGATGATCGGTCCGAGAGCGAGGACCGCCAAAAGTAGCGCAATCATCCTTCCCTTGGAGCGCAGCACAATGTAGAGCAGTCCGATGCCAAGAGCCAACGATGCGCCGCGGGAAGTGGTAGTCGGAACGGTTGCGGCCGTGAAAAACATCGCTCCCAGAAGCGCTGAGCGGATCAGCTTCGACTCAAAAAGATAACGTGTGTACCAGATGATCGGAACCGCCATCGCCATGACGAGTCCAAACGTATTGTTATCGTATTGCGAACTGTTAGCAGTCTCATACGTTACGCCGCCATGGATCAGGCTGAATAAGCCGAATTTCAGGCCCAACATTCCGAGAGATACGCAGATCACGGTGAGCAACAGCCGCATGTGGGCCCGCGTGTAGAACAGCACCGGGATCATCAACGCCATAATCGTAAGCCGGATGAACTCCGTGTAGCGCTCGGAAGCGAGAAACGGTCCCTGGCACAAGAGAACTGAGATGCCGATGGGAATGTGCAGTAGCAGCAGCAATACGCTGAATGGGTTGGATAGCAGCGTGGGAATGCGAGCGATCTCGCGGGCGCTCCCGACAAGCGTGCAAATCGCCAGCGCTTTGGAGAACTGATACTGATCGGTGACCCAGGCGACTGCGTCCGGCCGGAACAGGGAGAACCAGAGATAGCCGCACAAGCCGATCTGGGGAAAAATCAGCCCAGCCAGACAGATCACTGCCACAATCAGGAATAGAAGTAACTCGCGTAAGGGCAAATCGTCTCCAGTCCGACTGCATTCCATCAGTCGCGACTTTACCAGTCTAATGCTTCCAAAAAACTCGGCGGCTATCCCCGCCTATGATTCCCGGACAACCTGGATCAGCTTCCCCTGGCGTGTCGGCGGAATTCTATCGACCCACGACAGCCGCACAGGTATCTCACCCAGCAGATGTCGAAACACTCCGCGCAGCTCAGTTTCCTGTTCTGCACTGAATCCGGACCCTTTGAGTAGAAGATTGACACTCCCGTCTTTCTTTAGAATCACCTGGAACTGCTGGACTTCAGGCATCGCCTTGAATAGATGGTTCCAATAAATGTTGTTGATTGTTCTGCCGTCCGGGAGTTCCAGCAGAGAGGCGATACGGCCGCTAATCTCGTGAATCGCCGTAATGCCGGCTTCTCCCGCGTGCGATGCAGAGTACACTCCCAGGTCGCCGATCTCATAACGGAGGAATGGCGTTCCGCGGCACACGGTGCTGGTCCAGATCAGCCTGCCGGGCTCTCCAGGGAGGGCAGGTTTGCCATCGCCATTCACTACCTCCAGAAACAACCACGGACGCAGCACATGCAATGGGCCGCCCTCTTGATACTGGCATGCCATCGCAGAAAGTTCGCGTCCCCCATAGCGGTTCAGGATCGGCGCCCCGAATGCTTTCTTGAAGATCTCATTTTGCTCAGGGAAGAGCATCTCCCCGCCGTTCCATGCCGTGCGCACGATGCCCGGTTCCAGACAGCGTCCCGTCTCCACAACGCGCCGCGCGGCGAATTCCAGGATCGACGTGAAGCCCCAAAACGCCACTGGACGGTCCCGCCGTGCCAACTCAAGGATTCGATCTACCGTCGCGTCCGACATCTGGTAGCCATCAACCAGAGCCTCGTTCCTGAGCCGCCGGTTGATCCGGTCTTTCCAGCCGGACTGCTTGCCGATATCTCTGTCCGACCCCCACAGGATGATACATGGCATTCCCAGCGGACAGCCCATCCGGACCCGCGTATAGGTGGAAGCGGACAATCCGGATCGCACCATCTCCCAATCGTGAAAGACCTGCACGGGTTCGCCGGTGGATCCGCCGGAGGAGTTCAGGCGCCCGTCGAGTCCAAACCGGCCGGCGATTTCTGCAGCCGGAAACCGGTTCTGCAGATCGCTGCGCGTCAGGATGGGCAGGGTCGGCCAGATATTGAGCAGTTCATCGGGATCGGAGATCCTGGCAGCGTCCTTCCACTCCGGCAGCGCGTCTTCTCTGGCGCCGAAATACTGAATCTGACTCAGCAGCCTCCGGCCCAGATCGCATCTTTGCGCGCTGGGGCTCAGCGCTGGAAACTTCTCTAATTCGTCCCATGGGCGCGCCTCCCTTCTAAGAAATCTATGCCACCACAGTCTGCTCAGAGTAACGGGAATCATCTAATCCTCTTAGTTCGCAATGTCCCACCCAATGCGATGAAGGCAGAAACGCTTTTCCGGGAAACGCCGATAGCTTGTCGACGGGAACGGGCGCACCATCGAGGCGAACCTGTATGGCGGACGGAGCGAATGCGGCAATCGGGTGGGAGAACGGGGCGAAGGCGCCGCGCACCAGCGGGATCCGCTCGGGATCGAAGCCCATCAAGCGCGCATTCACCCATTCAACCGCGGCGGGGTTTGAACCCGCCGTCATGAAGCCGCTGCCGATCGGCGTGCTGGCGAGCGGACCCTCGCCCTCTCCGCCGATGATCGCATCGGTAATGGAAAGCACCACTCTTTGGGGAATGTCGCGGAGCTTGCCATCGAGATCGCCGTAGCGAAGGACTCGCTGCAGGTCCAGGCATGTCCGCCAAATCGTGTCGTTGCCGTACCATGACCCTTCCATATTGTCGTCGTTCCCCAGCCGGACCGCTCCGCGCAGGAGCCATTCCCCCGATTTGGCCAGAAGGGATTGAGCCGCGCCATCCTTGCGGCGGAAGGCCGAATCCATGAACGCCTCCGCCGCGCGTTTCAACATGGAGTCGGACTCGTAACAGTCGCCCCCCGTTTGCGGACAGCCCTTGCGATGATGCGGCAGATACTCTTTGTTTCCGTTGATGCCGATCAGGTTCTTGAGGGCTCCCGTCATGCCGGCTTTCTTGTGCGTTTTCAACTTCGGCAGGTTGATCACGACATCGGCATCGATCACCTCACGGGCGACGAGGTAGCGGTGCCGCCCGGGCGCATGCGTGCGCTGCATCAGGTCCGGATTGTACATTGTTACCCGGAACTTGCGGCTGTCGCCAGAGATTGTTTCGAGCAGGCTCTCACCGGCAAGGTCATAGAGTACAAAACTCTCCATGTCTCTGCGATTCTCTTCCCGCGGAGCGCCAAACTTGCTTCCGTGTAACACAGTTCGGCGGAAATCGACGATATCCAGAGCCAAACCCAGCTTGCGGAATCGCTGCGCCATCTCATCCAAGCCGCAGAGCCGCGAGAGTTCCGGAAAATTGCAGCCCTGCACGGGCGCGTCGCCGACCACAACTTTAGAAGGGTGCGCCAGAGCAACATAGGCAAGCACGGCCTCAATTACCGAAAGATGCGTGATCAGGCACTCCAGGCCCCGTCCGGAGTGGTTCTTGTGACGAACCCAGTTTGGCTTGAGCGTTACGCGCATGCCGGGTGCAATCCAGGTGCCCAGCGGATTCCAGTCCGCTTGTCCATATCGTCCGGAGTCCAGACCCCAATCTCGCAGCAACCTCCGAACCACAGCCTCGGCTATCGTTCGGACGGTACCTCCGGGTAATTCCGGAGCGGGCAGTGGCTCGTCCAGATTTCCGTAATGTGCCGCCGGCGCTCTCCGCGCAATCACCTGATATTCCTCGGGCTGCGCTCTTTCCGCCATTTTATGCCTCTACCGTGCCCATTCACTCTAGTATAGACACAGGGGGTGGGAATCTCCGGCCGGATATTGACACAATGAGGGCAACCGTGTTGCGCTAGCTGAGAACGGGACGGCATGCAGAGAGCACCAGAAAATCCACCGCAGGACTCCCGCCCGGACGGCTTACATGCGGCGAGCCGTGCGTTGCGCGTCCTAACGCTCTCGAGTGTTTTTCCCAATCCCGACGAACCGGCGCATGGCATCTTTGTGCGCAATCGCATGCGCCATGTCGCGGATCTGGCGGAAGTCCGCGTCATCGCACCGGTCGCCGCTATCGATTACTCGTCTCCCGATAAGCGCTGGTTGCGCAATCACGCATTGCCGCACACGCGCCGCGACGGGCCGCTCACGATCGATTATCCGCGTTGGTTTTTCCCGCCCTTCGGCACACCGCTAAATGTGCTCTGCCTGTTTGCGCGAACATTGTTTACGGCCGCTCGCATACGGCGCGAATTTTGCTTCGATCTGATCGATGCGCATTTTACCTATCCCGAGGGCTGCGCCGCCGCGCTTCTAGCTGCGTGTTTCCACGTGCCGTTCGTCGTCACGCAGCGCGGCAATGAAACGCTTTTCGGCCGCTCTCCGCTGCGCCGTGCCATCATGGCGTGGTCGCTCAGGCGCGCCGCGCGGGTGCTCTCGGTTTCCGAGGATCTGCGCCAGTACGCCATCTCACTCGGTGTCGACCCGGCGTGCACACAAACCGTTCCCAACGGCATCGACATTGATCTCTTTTATCCGCGCGAGCGCGAGGCCGCGCGGGCCAGGCATGGCATCCCGGCCGGAACGAAAATGATTCTTTCCGCGGGGGCGCTCGTCGAACGCAAGGGCCACCACCGCATAGTTGCAGCGCTCGCGAGACTGCGTGATAGCGGAGTGGAAGCCTTGCTGGTCATCGCCGGTGGCGCGGGCCGCGAAGGCCGCTTTGAACAGAATATTCGTGAGTCGATTGAGCGGCTCGGCCTGCGGGATTTCGTCCGCATCACGGGCCGTGTCGCGCCGCCGGAGTTGGCCGAACTGATGTCCGCCGCCGATGTCTTCTGTCTTGCCAGCGATATGGAGGGTTGGCCCAACGTCGTTCACGAAGCGCAAGGCTGCGGCGCACCCGTTGTGGCGACGGCGGTCGGAGGCGTCCCCGAGATGCTGCCCGGCGAAGAGTATGGCTACGTGATTCCGCCGCTGGACGTCGAGGCCATGGCTGCCGCGCTGCACAAAGCCCTCACGCGCCAGTGGGATCGCGAAGCGATTTCCGCATGGGCGCGTTCGCGCTCCTGGGAAAAAGTAGCGCAGGAGGTCTACGCTCAGATGCTCCTTGCGGTCCGGAACCACTCGACAAACTTCACGATGCCTGCCTCGAATGGTGTGCCCGGCGCGTAGCCTAGCTTCTCCCGTGCTTTCGAGATGTCGGCGAAAGTAATCGGCACGTCGCCTGGCTGGTCGGGTTGCCAATCGATGACGGCTTTCCGGCCCACCGCTTTTTCGATGGCCGCGATCATCTCGGTCAGCTTCACCGGCGCCGAGTTGCCCAGGTTGAAAATGTCAAATCCGCACTCGTAACGCAAAGCGCCCAGGATGCCCTGCACCGTGTCGGCAACGAAAGTGTAATCCCGCCCGCTCGACCCGTCCCCAAACACAGGAATCGGTTTGCCTGCATCGATCATTTCGGTGAATTTGCGGATCGCCAGATCGGGACGCTGACGCGGGCCAAATACCGTGAAGAAGCGCAGGCACACGGTGCGGATGGCATATAGATGCGAATACGTGTAGCAGAGTTTTTCGCCCGCGAGTTTGGTGGCGGCGTAAATCGAGATTGGCAAACAGTTGGGGTCGTCTTCGCGGAACGGAACGTTGTTGGAAACTCCGTAGATCGAACTGGAAGACGCGAAGACAAATTTCGTAATCCCGAGTCGCCGGCAATTCTCCAGCAGAGTCAGCGTGCCGAGCACGTTGGTGCGCTCATAGAGAAACGGCTGTTGCAGCGAAGGCCGTACCCCCGCACGCGCCGCCAGGTGCACAACCGCATCGGGCGGATTCCGCTTGAGAAACTCATACGCCCTTTCTCCGTCGCAGATGTCGCCTTCCAGAAATTCCACCGCTCCAAGTTTGCGAATCCCTTCCAAATTGAGGCGTTTGAGCGCAGGCGAATAGAAGTCGTTCAATTCATCGATAATCGAGACCGCATGGCCCTGCCGCAACAGCGCCTCGCACAAGTGGGAGCCGATGAACCCCGCTCCTCCGGTGACCAGAATCCTCACTAAGCTCTCTCCCTCTCCCGCCTTCTCCGTTGGTGCGGGATTCGCCTCATTGTCGCAAACCGCGCGGGTTGCTTAGCGGCGGCCGATCACGGCGGCCGAAAGCAGGTGGCGCAGGCCCGGCAGCCCAACGACACGTCTCCGGATTCCTGTCGGCAGTCTTTCCGCCAGGCCTTCCAGCATTCCGATCGTCCAGACGGGCAATTCGACGAAGCGCCCCAACGTGCCGGCCATAGCTGTGACGCGTCTGAATCCCGCGCGCCGAAACAGTTCCGCGGTCTCGCCAACGGAGTACTCTCTTAGGTGCATGCCGCGCGCCGTGTCGTCGAAGTATTTAGAAACGTCATGCGGTCCGCTCAGGCGATTCGGCGTAAGGCACATGTACATGCCGCCGGGCGCAAGCGCCAGCAGGACATTGCCTAATTGCTCTCGGGCATCTTCAGGATGGATGTGCTCCATCACCTGGAAGCTGAAGGCCAGATCGATGGAACCGGGCGGGACCGGGATATCCGTTCCATTGGAGATCACGATCTCAAAATTGGGCCGCGAGGCGGCGTGCTTCGTGATCTCGCGAGAGACCTCCAGCGCATAGACTTGCTTCACGGTTTCGGCCACTTGCAGAGAGAGCCTGCAATCACCCGCGCCGACTTCGAGGAATACGGTCTCCGGCCGCAGGTATGCGCGCAACAATGCAAGTTTCTCTCGTGCCACCGCCGCCGAGTAGTCCAGATCGGCAGCTCGGGTCAGGCTGGGGTGGTCCGGAACGCGTCGACATAGTTCACTGTAGATCTCCCCGTACGCGCGAGTACGTTCGCTCTTGGGGGTGTTGCGCAACCTTTCCGCCAGTTCCGTTTCCACCTCATACTGCTGGCGGATCTGCCCCATTGTGCGCTGGTTCGACATAGAAAGTGCGGTTCCGATTTCTAGCCTAACAGTACATCATGGCCGACGCTTGCCGCCAGAGGCCTGCTGTGATAGTGGCCGGACCGACCCGCCGGGGCGCGGTGAGAAGACACTCTTCGCGCCCTTCCGCTTCCTGCGTCTTACTGTGAGACGCGCCGCCCGGGTCGCGACCTGACACTGGGAGAAGACTGCAAAGCAAGGTTCCCACCCTCCCAGTCGTCCACAACCCCGTTGAACTTGCCAATAATTCCCGTATAGCCGATCGCGTATCTGCTATTGGTAACAGCAAGCATCTCCACGCCGTTCACGTAGCACCTCAGTGTGTGCCCTGTAACGCTGAGTTTGATCTCGTCATCGACAACCGGCGTATAAGGCGTCTCGATTAGCACTGGATCCCATCCCCACGCCGAAGCGAAGCTGTAGATGCCAAGCTTCCCGTCCAACGGCATACATCCGTATCCGCTGGCTGGCGAGGTGGTAAGACGGACGGCAGGACCCGCGCTCAGGGCTTTCCACTTGACGATGGCGTACTGGTCGGAAGCTGGTGAGAGGTTTCCATAGGCATGACCTGAAACCTTATAGGCATTCGATACACCGGCGTCGTAAGCCTTGGCGGTGTTTGTAACGACGAAGAAGCTCTCTGCCGCCAGCAAGTTTAACCAGCCATGATTCCCACCAAGACCCTCATTGGCACGGTTGAAATCATCGGTTGCCGAGACCGTCGCGATCACGGCCAGAGTTAACGTCTTATTTGCTGTTTCGGCCAGGCGATCTGTGACGCGTACGGTGATATTCACTGAGCCCGCCGAATGCGTTGTGCCGCTGATGACGCCAGTCGTCGATAGGGATAGACCAACAGGCAGGCTCCCACTCGCCAACGACCAAGTGTAAGGCGTCAGGCCTCCAGTTGCCGCCAAAGCGTGCGTGTAGGCGATCGCTGTGCGGCCCTCTGTCAGCGCGTCGGTCGTTACCGAGAGCGGGGGCACACTAGCCAGCGTCATAAGCGTCAGCGTCTTATCCTCGCTCGCCGTACCCTCGGAGTCCACGGCTCGAACCGGAAATGAAACAGTTCCTGCTGTCGTGGGAGTTCCACTCAGCACGCCCGCACTCGAAAGTGCCAGTCCTGCCGGAAGTGACCCAGACGCCACAGACCAGACAAACGGCTCCACACCGCGCACCGCCGCGAAAGTGGCCGAGTATGAGTATCCGACCACGGCATCGAGGAGAGTCTCCGTAGTGATAACCGGAGTTGAGATATTTCCGGCGCTCCAATCATCCATCAACGTGCCTTCGTCCCCGACACCCGCAACGCCCGGTACACCGGAAGCGATGTCAGCGTTCGTGATGGATGCCTTCACGGTACCGTCAGACAAGCACCTTATCGTCGAATCGAATGCCTCCGCACGAACAACTGTGTTTGCCACAAAGGGAGAATCAGCACAGGTCTTCGTTACTTCATAGCCGCCCTGTTGCCATCTAGTAAGGCAGAGTTGTGTTGCGCTCTGAAAACAGAAGTATCCGCCAAGCGCCGAACTCGCCCGCACTCCGGGGCCAATGAAACCCGCCCCACCAATCGCTGTAATTTTTGCTTCCGCCCACTGGTCGCTGGAAAACCATTCCTTTGTCCGCAAGTGTCCAGACTTCCCAACCGGCTTCAACTGGTTAGCATAGGTTTTCATGCCATAGAACATGAAGTTACTCCACTCACCGCCAACCCAGTCATCAGCACGATTGAAATTGTCAGTGGCCGGGAGTTGGTTCACTGGCAAATACATCCCGAGATACCCACTGCGGCTGTTTGCGTCGGTGACTTTGAACGTGACCGCCATACCCGGCAGCGCCGCAAACGTCGTGGGCGTGCCAGTTATGGCTCCTGCGCTCGATAGAGTCAGACCAGCGGGAAGAATCCCCGCGTCCAAGGTAAAAGAGTAAGGAGCGGTTCCTCCTGTCGCCGCGAGCGTCCGGGAATATACCGTGCCCACGTTCGGATCTGGCAGCGTCGTCGTCGTAAATCTCGGGTAAGTAGAGTCTATGGCTGTGGTGACAGCCGGATAGACATGCGAGACGTGCGTATCGCTGTAGTTGCCGGCTCCCGTCGCGTTACTTGACTTGAAGCGGTACTGATACTTGGTGCCGGGATTCAGTCCGGAGTCCGCGAACGATCCCGTCGCTGTCGTTCCCGCGACCACCCATGAGCTACCGATGATTCTGCGTTCCACCGTCGTTGATGTGGCTGAGTACTCAGGGGTGAAGCCTACCGTCGTCGCCGTCGTGGTCGTGCCGCTGAACGTAACCCCAAGCGGCCAGCCGGGAGCCGACAGGGGTGCCAACGGAATGAATATCTCGGTGAAGTTCGCCGTGTTCGACGTGGCCTTACAATATCCACCACCGCCGTAGTTTCCGCTGCCAGTCGTAGAGTCTAACGTCACCGTGTTCGCGTCCGTCACCGTCGCAGTGTAGTTCCCCGCAGCAGTAACGCCCAACCCGGAGCAGTACACCTGATCGCCCGTCGTCAGGCCGTGCTGGAACATGCCCACGGCCACTGGAGCGGCGGCGCTGGCCGTCTGCACAGGCATACGCGGACGAATGCCAACCCACAATCCGCTCGCATTTTCCGCCATGTTAGCGGAGATCCAGTAAACCGTCCTTCCTCCCGCACCGGCAGACGCAACCGTTCCGGCGTCCGTCCCGGCTGCAAAGCCAGCCGTCTTCAGGCTGCCAGTGGTGCTGTAGCGAACCTCATACGTGGTCGCTTCATCAACGCGCCCCGCTTGCCACGCTACTTCGTAGTGGTTCCCCGTGTACTGGTAGGTCAGCGTTGAAACGTGGTAATCCGGCTCACTGCCCTGCGTCCCGAGAGTCCAATCGTCGAAGTAGCAGGTTGACCCGGCGAACGAGGTGTACTTCCTGTCGAAATAGAAGCTAGTGAACAGGTCGAAATAGTTCCCTGTCGGCATCGTGACGTTGGCAGGGAGTGCCTGATCTGCCGCCGCCGTATTCGCCCGCATGTGCTGCGTGTGCGTGTTCACGGTGACCCATACCCAGCGCCACGGAGACGAATTGGCGTGGATCTCATGGTAGAAGTGCCAGCCGTTCGATTCCTGATCGTTCTGATTGGTGTACGCGCCATCCCGAGCGTACGTTCCTAAGTGGTACTGTGTCCCAGTGTTGTTGCCGCCAATAGCGTTGTCGCAGCGCCACCGGAAAGACATACGGTTGTAGCCGGTGCTCCACGTTCCCGATTGGAGCCTGTTCCGTAGGTAACAGGAGCCGTCTGGCCAGATGCAAGTCGGGGCCATGTAGTCCTTGTTCCAGAAATACATGTTCTGCAACCCGCCCGTCGCCGCCCCGTTCACCAACTGACCACCCGCAACCGTGAGCGTCTGGCCGGAGTGTTCAGCGTCCAGATTCGGGAAAAACAAGGGCGCGCCCGAATACGAGCCGAGCCGCTGCGTCGTGAAGTCGTCGATCACGGCTTCCCGCAAATTCGGCGGCACCTGCCGAGCCGGGTCTTGCGCCGCGAGCAGCATTGGAATCAAGAGCAAGAGCGAGAGAAAGAGACCAAGCCTTTTCCGCACTTCCATCCGATAGGCGAACCAATCGCGGCTCATCCCTCCAGGATACCCGCTTGAGTGAAACGTATCTGTACTTTTCATGGGCTATCTCGAAAACGAGACCTCCACGCCAACCAGGATAGCCGTGTCGGCCAGAGTGTCGGAGGCGGCGCTCGGATCGCGCAGGATTCGTAAGTGCATGAGTTCGCCGGGCGCGCAACCAGCCACACTGACTGTCGCTATCAACGCATCGGTAAGCGCACTGGCGGATGCAGGCGCCGCGCCCGTCACCGTCGACGCAGCATTCCAGGCCGGGTCGTCGGACTCGCCGGGGGCCGAACATGCCGTGGCAACTTGCCAGACCACAGCGCCCGTGGTCGCGGTCGTCAACCAGCGAAAGCGTGCACTTACATCTCCAGTCCATTCCGCGGGTATCGACACCGTTGTCTGCGCCGACGCAGGAGTCGCTCCGTCGGGAAACTGTCCCACGCCCTTATTCGTATTCGTGCCGGCTAAGCAAACCGCCGTCATCGCGTCGCTGGAGGGCAGATCCCACCCAGTGGAAGCAGTGCTCCCCGAACATCCGGCGGCTGGCAGCCAGATGCGCACCGGCATCGCGGCTCCTCCGCCTCCCGCGCCGCTCAGCGCGACCCAAGTGTTTGCTGCCGCACATCCGTATAGATTCTGCCCTGCCGGCGCTGTCGTTTTGAAAAACAGATCGCCCTGGCTGCACACCGGCGGCATGGCCGCGCCGGTCTTCACGGGGCGCGTCGATAACGCTCCGGAAAAATCGATATTCTTGCTTTGCGTGCGCATGTCGATTGTCGTCTGCGCGCTGGCGAGCCCCGGCCCAAACACACAGAAGCCGAGCAGTAAGCCTGCAATTTGTAGATTCTCTCGTTTCATCGTTCTCACCTCAATCGGAGTTTGGAAGTCCGACACGAGCGGACTTGCCCGCTACAATCTAAGCATTCCGGCTTTCGATTCCGGTCGCTGCGCCAGGCCGCCTCCGTCATAGGTGATTGAATCTGCGTAAGTTGGGAAAATTTGTGGAGCGTGTGAACGCCGAGTTTCTCGACCACGCGTGGCTTGTCCCGTGAATGGCATACACAGCGTTTCCCTCACCTTCGAGATGCTTGCCGCTAGAGGCCCGCTGATATAATGGCCGGAAGGATCCTGGAGGGCGGATCTAGAGCCCCGCTGAGCCTGAGGAGTCTCGGAGTGTTTCTTTTCAACCAAACAACTCATCGCATGCTGGTGCAGCAGGATTCGGCAGTTGGACACCGCTTTGTGCCGAACCTCAAGGCTCGCATTCCGGGTGAAGACGGCGGCTATTTTGTTGTTACGAACTCCCTCGGTTTCCGGTCGGACTTCGAGTTCGAACGCGCAAGAGGCAGCCGGCCGCGCATCCTGATGTTCGGCGACTCCTACACCGCCGGCGACAACGTCGCCAACGCGGATCGTTATTCCGACAAACTTGCCGCGCTGCTGGACGTCGAAGTGCAGAACTACGGAATTCCCGGAACCGGTACGGATCAGCATCTGCTGATCCACCGGAAATACGCCAAGGATGTCGAGGCGGATCTCGTTATGATCTGCGTGCAGATCGACAGCTTCCACCGCATCCAGCTCTCGCACCGGCCGAGCATCGACCGCGTCACGGGCCGCCGGGTTCTCGTCCCCAAACCGTACTTCGAACTGGTCGGCGGGCAGTTGGTTCTGCGCCAGGTGCCGGTTCCCATCGAGCGTCCGTTTGCCGATGAAGAGGACGGCACATCGAACGGCAAGCGCGAAGACTCCTGGAAGGAGTTCGCGCTCAAGTGGTACACGCGCGTGCCTTACCTGAAGGAGTTGCGCCACTCGAAGCCGCTGCAAAGCGCCGGCGATCGCCTTGTCTCCGAATTCTTCCGCCTGCGCGGTGTGCAGCCCTATCCGGATTTGTATTCCGCGGACACTCCAGGTTGGCGCCTGATGGAGGCGATTCTGAAGCAGTTCATTGCGGAGGTGAAGCCCCGGCCGGTTCTGATTGTCCCTATCCCGACCATGGACTTCTACCTGCACGCGGTTAAGCCGATCTATCAGGATCTGTTTGCGCGGCTCGAGGATCGCGCCAATGGCGTCCACGTGGCGGATGTGAGCACTCCGCTGATTAACCTGCCTTACGAGGTGCGCCAAAAGAAACTGCGCTACGAAGTGGGAGGCCACTTCACCCCCTTCGCCAATGGGTTCGTCGCCAGTCACATGGCGAGCTTCATTCAGGAGCGCGGTTTGCTTCCCAAGCCGGCGTCCGACCCCGTCTTCGCCGTACCCGCACCCGCACCGCGGTCCTCAGGCGCCGTTCACATTCTGGGCATCTCGTGCTTTTATCACAACTCGGGCGCGGCCGTGATTCGCGATGGAGAGATCGTGGCGGCCGCCGAAGAGGAGCGCTTCACGCGCATCAAGAACGACCGCCGCTTCCCGCACAATGCGATCAACTACTGTCTGGAGCAGGCGGGCATCAATCAGAACGACCTGACGGCGATCGTCTACTACGACAACGCCGCGCTGACCTTTGAACGCCTGTCCCACTCGCTGATGGCCGTGGATCGCGAATCGGCTGAACGCATGTGGCGCAAGATCATGCCTTCGTGGCTGCGCTTGAAATTGCACTTTCCGAAGCTCATCCGCGAAAACCTGAAGTACGACGGCCTGGTTTTACAGGGCGCCCATCACCGTTCGCACGCGGCGAGTTGTTTCTTCCCGTCGCCGTTCGAGCGGGCGGCGATACTGACCATCGATGGCGTAGGCGAATGGGCGACCGCCAGTATCGGACAGGGCCACGGCAGTACGTTGCGGCTGCTCAAAGAGATGCGCTTTCCCAATTCCCTGGGTTTGCTCTACTCGGCGATGACGCAGTTCACCGGCTTCAAGGTGAATTCGGGCGAGTACAAAATGATGGGCTTGGCGCCTTACGGAGAGCCGCTTTTCGCGAAGCAGATTCTCGATCATCTGGTCGACCTCAAGTCCGACGGCTCCATTGAACTGAACCTGAAATACTTCGGCTTCCTACATGACGCGCAGATGACGAACGACGATTTTGCCGGGCTATTCGGTGGCCCGCGGCGCAAGCCGGAGTCGCCGATTACGCGCCGCGAAATCAACCTTGCCCGTTCCATCCAAGCCGTCACAGAAGAGGCAATGCTGCGTATGGCTCGCACTGCTCACCAGCTTACGGGTGAAGCGAATCTGTGCCTCGCCGGTGGCGTCGCGCTTAACTGCGTGGCCAACGGCAAGCTCCTGCGGGAAGGTCCCTTTCGGGACCTCTGGATTCAGCCTGCCGCCGGCGATTCGGGTTGCGCACTCGGCGTGGCGTTGGACGCCTATCATACCTACTTCGGCAAGCCGCGCGAACTGCGTGCGGATGGGCGCACCACGCAAGGCGGCTCGTACCTGGGCCCTGAATTTAGCGAAGACGAGATCCGCTGCTACCTCGATACCCACGGCTACAAGTATCAGTACAGGAGCGCTGCTGAGCGCAACGAGTTTCTCGCGCAGCAGCTCACGGAAGGGAAAATCATCGGCCACTTTTCGGGCCGCCTGGAGTTCGGTCCGCGCTCGCTGGGAGCGCGCTCCATCCTGGCCGATCCACGCAATCCCGACACGCAGGCCAACCTGAATCTGCGCATCAAGTACCGCGAGTCGTTCCGCCCGTTCGCACCGGCCGTGATGGCGGAACACGCCGGCGAGTATTTCGATCTCGACGGTGAGAGCCCCTACATGCTGCTGGTCGCGCCGGTGCGCGAAGAACGCCGCCTGCCGCTCGACAGCACAATCGGAGCGGATGACGATCTCCTGCCCGTGGTGCGCCGCTTGCGCAGCGACATTCCTGCCGTCACACACGTCGACTACTCGGCGCGCGTGCAGACCGTTCGCCGCGACGATCATCCTGAGTTTTACGATCTGATTCGGGCCTTTCGCGATAAGACCGGGTGCGCTGTTCTGGTAAACACATCCTTCAACGTCCGGGGCGAACCGATCGTCTGCACGCCGCCCGATGCCTACCGCTGCTTCATGCGCACTGAGATGGACATCCTGGCCTTAGGCAACTTCATCCTGCTGAAAGGCGAGCAGCCGCAATGGCCGGAGGGCAAAGGCGAGGGACTGGAGAACGAGGATGTCTCGGTCGCCTCGGTCGAGTCGCACCCGGACAAGTTCCTCAAGCGCCTGGATGGAATCTTCGATCAGGACTTCTGGCCCGCAGCCCAAAAGCTGAAGGGCGACGGCGCCGTGAAGATCGACGTCGACTTGCGCCGCACGCCCACTACGTGGGCGGATGCCGCGGAACCGGAGGAGTTGCGCTCGATCTTCGAATTACCCGACGAGTTCCACGCCGAAGAACAGAATGCCGCGCGCCTTACTGCGGCCATCACTAATGCCTGGGGCCCCGGTGCGGCGACCGAGATGCTCAAACCCGTCTGTGCCCAACTGGTCCGCGCCGGACTCGACTTCCCTGTCGAAGCCGATCTCGGAGAAGAGGTCTCCGAGTCCGTCTACGTGATGTTCTGACACACTTCGGGGGGCGGTCCCCCTGGACCGAGCCGGGTCCCCTGACCCGGCCAATCAAGGCTACACCCGAGCCGCGCGCCAACCCGCATCGAGAATCTTGCGGTGTTCGGCGAGAACGCCGCGCGCTTCCGGTTTCAAGGCCAGGTTGGTGAACTCGTGCGGGTCCTTGTCGTGGTCGTACAACTCCTCGCCTGCCCCTGGGCCTTCCCAGCGGATGTAGCGGTAGCGATCGGTACGCACGGCCCGGCCCGTGATGTTCTCATACAGGAGTTGCGAGAAAACAGCTTTCTTCCACGGTCGCGACGGGGTGTTCAACAGCGGAACCAGGCTCTGGCCTTCGAGATTGGCGGGCGCTGTGATTCCACACAATTCGGCCAGCGTGGGATACACATCCACGAACTCAACCAATGAACGCGAGGCCGTGCCATTGCCCTTGCGTCCCGGGGCGGCGATGATCAATGGAACGTGCGTCGATTCCTCCATCAGCGACATTTTCTGCCAGCGCGTATGCTCGCCGAGGTGCCAGCCGTGGTCGCCCCAAAAAACGATAATCGTGTTGCCGGCCAGGCCCATCTGATCCAGCCCGGCAATCACGCGGCCGACTTGGTCATCCATGAACGAGGTCGATGCCCAGTAGCCCCTCAGTGCCTCCTTGATACGCGGCTCGTCCATCAGCATGTTGTTCCAGAGCTGCGGGCGGACGGCCTTGGAAGCGGCTGGAATGTCGTCCATGTCACCCGGCGGATTTTGGGGCACCGGGATCGACGCGAGCGGGTAGAGGTCGTAAAACTTCGAGGGCGCAACGAATGGAAGATGGGGCCGGAGGAAACCGAGGCCGAGAAAGAAAGGATCGTTCTTGTGTTGCTCCAACAGAGCCAGCGCGTGATTGGCGGCATTGTCGTCGGATTGCCCCTTGGCCGTGGCGGCCGAGATCCAGTTCATGCCAAACGTCACGCCTGGAGGGTTTAGTTTGCGTCCTTCACCGGGCGTGTCATTTTCCAGTCCGCCGGGTGAGACGGAGTGATTCCACGAAGCCGCATCCTGGTACTTCGGCAAGCTGACTTCTTTCGGCACGTTCATGTGGTACATCTTGCCTTCGCGTGCCGAGTACCAGCCGCTGTTCTTGAACAGTTGCGGCAGCGTCACAACGTCTGGAAGGAATTCGCGGAAGTCGACGTTGTTCTCGAGTACCTTGGTGGTGTCCGGGCGCAGGCCGGTGAGCAGCGAGGCGCGTGTGGGACCGCACAGCGGGAACTGGCAGTAGGCGCGATCGAAGCGCACGCCGCGTTTGGACAAGCGGTCGACGTTGGGCGTCTTCACGACCGGGTGGCCGTAGCAGCCCAGCGCCGTGTTCATGTCGTCGGCCGCGATGAACAAAACGTTCGGGCGGCGTTTCCCCTGTGCCAGAAGCGGCGCTGCCGCTGCCGTGAGAAACGATCGTCGAGTCACCATGGAAACCACCTCTCCACTTCGGGAATGCGGGCCGGGATTTCGTGCCGGACCTCGCCCAGATTATCACGCTATTCAGCGCGGTGGATTGGCTACTGAATCTTCGCGGCTAGTTTTTGCGCCAACGGCAGAGGGTCGGTTCCGGCCGGCAGATTCGAGAATCCGGCCAGATACTTGCCCTTGCGGAACATGCAAAGACGGCCCAGGTACTTGTCGTTCGCCTGAAACGCTTCGTCGCCCACTTGAGCCGGTTGGGTGTTGCCGATGCGCTCCTTGAGCTTCACAAACGTCGCGGCCGCCGATTGCGCCGACTCTTCCGGAACGATGATGGCCTTGCCCTCGGCATATTGCGCCAGGAAGCCGCGTTTCAACGCGCGGAAGCCCAGCACGCTCTCGGGCACAAGACGCAACGCGTCCTTCTTGAGTCCCTCTTCCGGAAACCAGCTCAGCATCGCGGGCAACGCGTTTCCGCCCTCGATCTTCTTCTCCCAGACGGCGACGAACTGCCGCAGAACCGGCGAGTGGTCCTTGGCCGGGTTAGCGGCCATTTCGACAAAGTACGAGCCTTTGGCGAAGATCGCTCGGCGATCCATCACCTGGCCGGCCATGCCGATTTTCTCCACTGGGAAATTCGGATTGCGGTTCGACACGAAAATGCCCCACGCCAACTCGGGGCTCTGCATCACGGAGATGTCGAAAACGATCTGGTCGCCGCCCTTGGTGCAAGTCACTCCCTGCATCGACTGAAAAGAATAAGCCAGATAGCCCTCGGCGTTCCCGTTCATATATTCGAACAGGGTGTCGGCGACAAAATTTCGCACCGGATCCTTTTGGGTCCAGCCGGGAACAGCAGTGCAATCGGGCGGCGGCGGAGCCGCACAGGCTCCAGCCGCAATGGTAAGCAGAATCGCAATTCGTCTCAAGCGAACAACTCCTGCGCGCGCATCAGGCGCGAAGAGACGGCGACGCCGTTCGGGCATTTCACAACGCACTCGGAACAATCGGCGCAGCGGACGCTCTGAACTTCAGGAGACAGTGTATGGAAATTTTCGCGGCCCAGGCGGAACTGGCCGTAGCCTTCGGCATACATCGCGTAACGCACGATGTCGGAAACCGGCAGACCCTTCGGACATGTGCCCGAGCACTCTCCGCACGCGCGGCAATACAGTGGGCTAATGTGTTCGAGATGCGCGCTGAGAATCTGCTCGTCCTTCGGGCCGAAAGGCTCCGCCATGCAGCGCATGTTCTCGTCGAGTTGATCCATGTCGGTGAT
The DNA here is from genome assembly GCA_963668605.1 of Bryobacteraceae bacterium. Taxonomy (GTDB): domain Bacteria; phylum Acidobacteriota; class Terriglobia; order Bryobacterales; family Bryobacteraceae. The sequence goes on along the minus strand of OY764903.1, from coordinate 5,077,883 downwards.
GCTGGGGACGGTCGTATCGATGTTTGGATTGCGCAGCGACCACTTCAGCGCTGACATCATCGCGCCGTCTTTCTTGAGAATGGCGTAATCCTTGCTTCCAGGCTTGGCCTTGCGGAAGCCGCCCGCCATCACCTTCATCGCGACGATGCCTATGTTCTGCTTCTTGGCTTGTGCCAGCAGCGCGTCGATCTGCGTTCCCATCGTGAAGTTGTAGGACGTGAGGATCACATCAAACTTGCCGCACTGGATCGCGGCCGGGATGATACTGTCGAAGCCGGCATGCGTGCTAACGCCGGCGAAACGGATCATGCCCTTCTTCTTGGCGATCTCCTGCGCTTCGAGGCGTCCGTCCGTGATCTGGTTGGCCTTGCTCTTGGCGTGCAGATACCAGATGTCGACATGATCGGTGCCCAGGCGCTTCAGGCTGGTTTCGAGATCCGCCAGCGCGCCTTCCTTGTCTTCCTTCGGACTCTTAGTCGAGAGAATGAAACGGTCGCGCTTGCCCTTCAACGCCGCGCCCACCATAAGTTCGCAGTTACCGTCCTGATAACCGACGGCCGTGTCGAAATAGGTGATGCCGAGGTCGAGCGCTTTCTCGACGACGCTCTGGTCGGAGGTCACCATGCTGCCGAAGCCCACGGTCGTGACCTTCAACCCCGTCCGGCCAAGCACCTTGTACCTGATGCCCGCGGGGGCAGCCAACGACATTGGTGCGGGTGTAGTGGACGGTTCCGGACGGGCAACCGCGGCCATGCCGGCGACGGGGAGCGCCAAACCGGCGGAAAGGAAATTGCGGCGCGAAGAATCCTGTTTCATGACATCTCCCTGGAATCCAGTTTATAATCGGAGTCGAAAGTCCATTATAAACTGGAGGATCGTCGAATGCCATCCATATTGTCCCGCAGGCATCTTTTTCAGGTTGTCACCGGCGTTGTCGCGGGGGGCCACTTACTGCCTGCGCAGGACGCAGCCGTTCCGCCCGGACCGGTGGAGTTCCCCAAAGTCGTGCCTTATGACAAGCGTGCGTTGGTCTCCCTCGCACAGGGCGAAAACCGCAGAAAGAACGCCTACGACGCCCTTCTGGCGATCGATAAACAGATCCAGCCGGTCCTGAAGACGAAAAAGTACGTCGTCATCAAGCCGAACAACGTCTCCACGCAGAACCAGTTGGCAGCCACGCACGCCGACGCGCTCCGCGGCATTCTCGACTATCTCGATGGGCGCTTCAAAGGGCAGGTCGTGATCGCCGAGTCATCCGCCGGCAACACGATGGACGGCTTCGAGAATTTCAAGTACACACTGTTGCCCGCCGAGTATCGCAAGCTGCAGGTGAAGTTGGTCGATCTGAACGACGAAGCACGCTACGAGTTGACGCACCTGATCACGCCGGATCTGCACGTCACGCCGGTACGCCTGGCTGCTCGCCTGCTCGACCCGGAAGCCTTTGTGATCTGCGCGTGTATGCTGAAGACGCACAACACGGTCATCGCGACGCTGTCCGTAAAGAACATGACGCTCGGCGCTCCACTCCACCAGAAGCCCAAGGAGACGGTCAAGTGGAACGACAAGCGCAAGTACCACGGCGGTGTGCGCCAGACGCATTACAACATGATGCTGACCGCCATGAAGATGAAGCCCTTCTGGGGGGCCACACTGATCGACGGCTACGAAGGCATGGAAGGCAACGGACCTTCCTCCGGCACTCCGGTCGCGTCGCGGATCGCAATCGCCTCCACTGACTTCATCGCTGCGGACCGTATCGGCGTCGAGGCGATGGGCGTAGATGCGTCCTGGCCGGGCTACCTCAATTATTGCGGCCAAGTTGGCCTGGGCCAGTTCGACATCTCAAAGATCGACATCGCCGGGCCGAAGATCGCTTCCGTGGTGAAGAAGTACCGCCTGCACGCCGACATGGAGCGCGAATTGCAGTGGATGGGACCGATGACTGAGGTGCCGCCGAAGCTTGGCTAGGCTGCCGGCCCTACAATCCTGTGGTTTATGGGAGGGCGGTCCCCCTGGACCGCGCCGGGTCCCCTGACCCGGCCAATCTATTCCGTATCTGCGCCGCACTACCTTACTGCGGCCACCCCGTCTGATCCAGTCCGGGGATCAGCTTGAGCGCGTTCTTGTAATAGACCTTTTTCAAGACCTCGTCGGGAAGGTCAAGGCCGTAGGCTTTCCACATGCCGTGATACTTGCGGTCGTGATCGAAGTACTCGTCATCGGTTTCGAGAATCCGGTAATAGGTCGGGTACTCGCTCGCCCGCCATGTGTCTTTGCCGAACATTACGCGATCCTGATACTTGATAAGAAACTTCTTCGCATAACGCGGTTGACGGCAAAGTTCCTCCATCACGGCGCTGACCTCGGTATTGACGTTCGGCAACCGGTCTAGCAGCTTTCCGAGCGCGTCCAGATCGCCGCCCAGCCAACCCAGATGCGCATTGATGAACTTCGTGTTCGGGTGCTTCGCGAACAGGCGATGCTGCTCCGCGATGATCGATTCCCAACTTGGATAGCGCTCCGGCGTGCGCCCGCGCCCCGGATAGAGCTTCAACTCCAGCCAGCGTTCGTTGTACTTGTCCATCGGCTGAAACAGACCGCGCGGTTCGGCCGTGTGGATCAGCACCGGGATGCCGAGCTTGCCGCACAGCTCGAAAAGCTCGTCGAAACGCGGATCGTCGACAGGAATACGCTGCCCTTTCGTATCCTTCAAATCCATGCCAAGGTTCTTGAAAATCTTGAGCCCCTGCGCGCCGTTTTTCACATCTGCAGCAAACTGCGCCGCGGCCTTCTTCGGGTAGTCCGGCTCGTCGATGCCCGTGAAATTGATATTTGCGAAGACCACGAAACGCTCTTTCGAGGCCGCTTTCATAGCTTCGACATTGCGCTTGAATGCATCGCCGTATCCGCCGCTCAAGTTGACCATGATGCGCACGTTGATCGTGTCCATATCGCGCAGCAAGTCTTTGAGCCGTTCCGGCGAGGTGGTGCGTTGGTGGTTATGCACGTCGATGACCGGATACTTCGCGCGCTCCACCTTGTGTTGCGGGACAACGAGCCCGGATTTCGGCTCGAACTCTTCCACCGACATCGTCTGCCCCGCCAGCAGTAGCGGCGCCAGGCAACCCAGGACCAGGATTCTTGTGGTCATATCAAGCCATTGTAGGGCATTGCGCAAACTACCGTTTCAAGATAGACATTCGGGTGATTGATTTGCTAGACTGAGTGCAGCGTTAGTCATATGGACCGATTCACACTCTCACACCTGCGGACGTTGGAGGCCGAAAGCATTCACATACTGCGCGAAGTCGCAGCCGAGTTTCACAACCCGGTGATGCTCTATTCGATCGGGAAAGACTCGTCGGTGATGGTGCGCCTGGCGCAAAAAGCTTTCCATCCGGGCCGTATGCCGTTCCCGCTGCTGCACATCGACACGCACTTCAAGTTCCGTGAAATGATCGAATTCCGCGACAGCTTCACGGCTTCCATCGGCGCGAAGTTGTTGGTGCATTCCAACAGCAAAGCGATCGCGGACGGCACGAACCCCTTCCAACTCGGCACGCAAAAGTGCTGCGGACTTCTCAAAACGCGCGCACTGCTCGACGCGCTGGAGGCGGGCGGCTACGACGCGGCTTTCGGCGGCGCACGCCGCGACGAAGAAAAATCGCGCGCCAAGGAGCGCATCTATTCCTTCCGCGATGCGCGCGGCCAGTGGGATCTCAAGAACCAGCGCCCCGAGATTTGGAACCTGTTCAACTCGCGAGTGGACAAGGGCGAAAGCATTCGCGTTTTTCCGCTCTCGAACTGGACCGAACTCGACATCTGGCAATACATCGACTTGGAACGGATCCCGATCGTACCGCTCTATTTCGCTAAGCAGCGCGAGGTCGTGGTGCGCGGCGAAGCGCTGATTCCGGTGGAGCACGACATTCCATTGATGCCCGGCGAGAAGCGCGAAATGGTCAAGTGCCGTATGCGTTCGCTGGGTTGCACGCCCTGCACCGGGGCCGTGCGCTCCGATGCCGACACCGTGCCGAAGATCATTGACGAGATCATCACGTTTCGCCGTTCGGAGCGCGAGAACCGCGCCATCGATCACGACCAGGAAGGCTCCATGGAAATCAAGAAACGCGAGGGGTATTTCTAAATGGAACTACTCCGCTTCAGCACGGCCGGCAGCGTCGATGACGGCAAGTCGACTCTCATCGGCCGCCTGCTCTACGATTCCAAGGGAGTTTACGAAGACCAGTTGGCCTCCGTGAAAAAGGCCTCGGTAAACCGCAACGCCGGCACGATCGATTTTTCGCTGCTGACCGACGGGCTGCGCGCAGAGCGCGAGCAGGGCATCACCATCGACGTGGCATACCGCTACTTTGCCACGCCACGCCGCAAGTTCATCATCGCGGACACGCCCGGGCACGAGCAGTACACGCGCAACATGGCTACGGGCGCATCGACAGCGGATTTGGCTGTCGTACTCGTGGATGCACGCAAGGGTGTGCTTCCGCAATCGCGGCGTCATGCCTATATCGCGGCGCTGCTCGGCATTCAGCACATCCTGGTCGCAGTGAACAAGATGGATCTGGTCGATTTCCGGCAGGACGTCTTCGAGGCCATTCGAGAAGAGTTTTCCGCCTTTGTCGCACCGCTCGGCGTGCGCGACGTTGAATTCATTCCGATCAGCGCTCTGGAGGGCGACAACGTCGTGGCGCGCAGCGAACGCACGCCGTGGTATCAAGGTCCTGCGTTGCTCGCCTATCTCGAAAACGCGCCAACGGACCACACGCGCAACCTCGACGATTTCCGCTTTCCCGTGCAGTACGTGATCCGCCTGTCGCTCGATTTCCGCGGCTATGCCGGACAGATCGCATCGGGTGTTTTGCGCCCTGGCGATGAGGTCACGGTGCTGCCCTCCGGCCGGACGAGCCGAGTAAAAGCAATCAGCACATACGACGGCGATCTGGATGCCGCCTACCCGTTGATGGCGGTTACAGTGACGCTCGAAGACGAACTCGACATCAGCCGCGGCGACATGCTGGTGCACTCCAACGCGAAGCCCGAGGTTTCGCGGCGCTTTGAAGCTAGCGTAGTCTGGATGCACCAGAATGCCCTGGAATTGGGCCGCTATTATCTGCTGAAACAGACCACGCATCAGGTCACAGCCAGTGTTACTGCGATCCGGCACAAGGTCGACATCAACACACTTGTCAACCTGCCGGCCGATCAATTGTCGCTCAACGAAATCGGTGTGCTCGAATTGGAGACGCATCGCCCGTTGTATTTCGATTCGTACGAGAAGAACCGCGTCACTGGCAGTTTCATCCTCATCGATCCGCTCAACAATGCAACGGTGGGAGCCGGCATGATCCGCCGCTCCATCGGGAAGATTGACGATGGCCAACGCGGCATCGTCACGCTGGCCGGTGAGTTGGTGGAAGTCGATTCCGCTACGCTCGGCGACATTCGCCGCCTGCTGATCGAGCGCGGCTTCATCCGTAAGCCGGAGAAATTTTCCGAAGGCGACGGAATCTAGGCAAGCGCTGCTGTGAACGCATCTGCGTCAATCGGATCGCCATACTTCATAACAGTGCCGAGCGCCAGCGACCGGAGACTGCGATTTCACCACGGGGGTTGTCAAAGGATTGAAGTTTTCCCGCCTCCGGTCGCTTTCGCTCTCGGCACTGAAAGCTCGAAGCGGGAGAAACTTTCCGAGATGTAATAAGCTAAGAGCGGAACTATGGAACGACGAGATTTTCTGAAAACTATCGGCGCTGCCGCCGCTGCCTTCGGCGCCGCCGGGGCACAAGCTGCTGCGCCCGCGCAACCGAACATCGTACTGATCTATGCAGACGACGCCGGCTATGGCGACATCGGCTGCTACGGCGCCACGAGCGTCAAGACGCCGAACCTGGATAAGTTGGCCGGCGCTGGCTTGCGCTTCACGCACGCCCACGCGACTTCGGCGACCTGTACGCCGTCGCGCTACAGCATGGTCACCGGCGAATACGCCTGGCGCAAGAAGGGCACGGGCGTTCTGCCCGGTAATGCAAATCTGATCGTCAAGCCGGGCCGCGTTACGATTGCTTCCATGCTCAAGCAGCAGGGCTATACCACGGGCGTGGTGGGCAAGTGGCATCTCGGTCTGGGCGAAGGTGACGTCAATTGGAATAAAGAGATCACGCCCGGTCCGCGCGAGATCGGTTTCGACTATTCTTTCATCATCCCGGCGACGGGCGACCGCGTCCCCTGCGTTTTTGTCGAGAATCAGCGCGTCGCCAATCTCGATCCTAAAGACCCGATTACGGTCAGCTACACCGATCCCATTCCTGGCGAGCCCAACGGCAAAGACAATCCGGAACTGCTCACAAAGCTCAAACCGAGCCACGGCCACGACCAGGCCATCGTCAACGGCGTCAGTCGTATCGGCTACATGAAGGGCGGCAAAGCCGCGCTGTGGACCGACGAAAATATCGCGGACGTGCTGACCGGCAAGGCCACATCCTTCATCGATCGCAACAAGGCCAAGCGCTTCTTCCTGTACTTTGCAACGCACGACATCCATGTGCCGCGCATGCCCAATCCGCGCTTTGTCGGAAAGACTAGCATGGGAGCGCGGGGAGACGCCATCGCCGAACTCGACTGGTCCGTCGGCGAAGTGCTTGCCTGTCTGGCGCGCAACGGTCTTGATAAGAATACACTCGTGATGTTTTCGAGCGACAATGGGCCGGTCGTCGACGACGGCTATAAGGATCAGGCGGCTGAGAAACTCGGCAGCCATAAGCCCGCGGGCCCGCTACGCGGCGGCAAGTACAGCAACTTCGACGGCGGCACCCGCGTACCCTTCCTCGTTCGCTGGCCGGGGCGCGTCAAAGCGGATACAATTTCAAACGCGCTGGTGAGCCAGGTCGACCTGCTCTCGACCTTCGCGGCGCTGACTGGTGGCAAGCTGCCGGCTGAGGCCGGACCGGATAGCCTCAACGTTCTGCCCGCGCTGCTCGGCGATTCGAAGACGGCCCGCGAAACTCTCGTCGAGCACTCCGGCACTCTGGGGCTCGTCGAGGGCGATTGGAAGGTGATAGAACCGAGCGCGAGAGAGAGACTGCAGCGCAACACCAACTCCGAGACAGGTGCGGCTCCCAAACCGCAACTGTACAATCTGACCGATGACATCGGCGAGAAGAATAACCTCGCTGACAAGTACCCGGAGCGTGTCGCTAAGATGATGGCCACGCTCGAAAAGATCCGCGCCGCCGGCCGCAGCCGTTAGCCCGAATTGCTCTTCAAAGGCCGCCCGGGTGGTTGACGACCATCCGGGCGGCCTTTGTTCGTTTTGCGGACCTGATCTCTTACGAAGAGGCCTTGCACAGAAACGCGCCCAGCCTGTGCATGGCCTCTGTGACGATGCCTCTCTCCGACGCGTAGCAGATGCGCACGCTGCCTTCGCCGCCGTTTCCGAACGCTCCGCCGGGCGCGAGACCGACCTTCGTTTCGAGCAGCAGGCGGTGGCAGAAATCGAAAGAATTCGTAAGGCCCGCGATTTTTGGAAAGAGATAGAACGAGCCGTCGGGTTTCGGGATCGTGACGCCGGGCATCTGCGCGAGCAACTCAAGGCACACGTCACGATTTTCCTTCAGCCGCTCCAGCATGGCGCGCAGTTCGTCATCGCCGTCGAGCAGCGCCGTCTCGGCCGCCCGCTGCGCAATGGTGTTCGCATTGATGATGATGAACTCGTTGAGCTGTCGCACCTGGTCCGCCAGGTCGATGCGCGCCACAATCCAACCGACGCGCCAGCCTGTCATGCAATAGGTCTTTGAGAACGACTGCACCACGATCAGCGCATCGTCGCGCGTCGCCAGCCGCAGAATCGACGGCGAAGGCCGCCCCATCTCGCCCGCATAATAGAGCCGTTCATAGACTTCGTCGGCCATCAGCCACAAGCCGTGCCTGCGCGAGAATTCGAGCAACCGGCGCTGGTCCTCAATGCTGGCAGTCCAACCAAGCGGATTCGATGGCGAGGTGTAAAGCAGCAGACGTGTACGCGGCGTGACGGCGGCTTCGAGTGCCGCAAAATCAATCGCGTAGCGGCCACCCGCCAGCGGGTGTGGGATCTCTTTCGCCACGGCGTTGCACATCTGTACGATGGCCACGCCGTTGGGCCAGGCGGGCGTCAGGACCAGCGCTTCATCGCCCGGGTCGAGCACAGAGCGGATGCTCGCGTTGAGCGCCTGCGTGCCGGATCCGGTGATGACCACCTCGCGTAGCGGGTCGATCGCGGTGTCGTGAAATTCGCGGTAATAGCGGGCGATCGCGCGGCGGGTGGAGAGCAGTCCGGCGTTCGACGTGTAGTAGGTGTAGCCGTCGGCCATCGCCTGCGCGGCGGCACGCTTGATGTAGTCCGGCGTCGGCAGGTTGGATTCGCCGAAGTAGAGCCGCAGGACTTTTTCGCTGGGGTTGGCAGCCGACTCGTCCATCGACATGGCGAGTTCGGCAAGTTCGCGGATGCGCGAATACGGCACGGCGCGCGCCGAAGCGGCCACTTGTGCGGGCATAGGCTTAAGGGTGCTTCTTCGCCTGCATCAGATCCTCGATGTTCACGAGTTCCGTTGGGTAGTTGCCAGTGTAGCAGGCGTAGCAATAATCGTGATTGTAGTCGGCCACGGCTTCGCGCAGTGAAGGCAGAGAGAGGTAGCCGAGAGAATCGGCCTCGACGAACTTGCGGATTTCCTCCACCGTGTTATTCGCAGCGATCAGTTCCTTTTTCGTCGGCGTGTCGACGCCGTAAAAGCACGGCGACACGGTGGGCGGACAGGAGATGCGCAAATGCACCTCGCGCGCCCCGGCGCTGCGCACCATGCGCACCAGCTTGCGGCTCGTGGTTCCGCGCACGATGGAATCGTCGACCAGCACGACGCTCTTGCCTTCAAGCAGATGCCGCACCGGATTGAGTTTCAGCTTCACGCCGAAATCGCGAATCGCCTGCGAAGGCTCAATAAATGTGCGGCCAACGTAGTGGTTGCGGATCAGGCCATGGCGGAACGGGATGCCGGATTCGGAGGCGAAACCTAACGCGGCGGCGACGCCGGAGTCGGGCACGGGGACGATCACGTCGGCATCCGCGGGACTCTGGCGCGCCAGCAGGCGGCCCATCTTTTCGCGCGATTCGTAGACGGACTTGCCGAACACGATCGAATCGGGCCTCGAAAAGTAGACGTGTTCAAAGACGCATTGAGCCAGGTCGCGCTTCGGGGCGAAGCGCTCGCGCGTAATGCCTTCGGGTCCGACGATGACCATCTCGCCCGGTTCGACATCGTTCAGATAGACTGCGTTGATCAGATCGAAGGCGCACGTTTCGGAGGCGAAAACGTAGCAGCTACGTCCGCCGGAAAGCTCCATCTGTCCCATCGCGAGCGGACGGAAGCCGTGCGGATCGCGGGCCACAATGATGCGGTCCTTCGCGAGAAAAACTAATGAAAATGCACCTTCCAGTTGCAGCAGCGCTTCCCGTAATGCGCCAGCCAGTGTGCGCTCGCGGGAGTGCGCCACCAGATGCAGGATCACTTCGGTATCGCTCGACGCCTGGAAGATGGAGCCATCGCGCTCCAGGTCGGCGCGCAACTCGGCGGCGTTGGTGATGTTGCCGTTGTGCGCGACGGCGATCTGGCCTTTGTTGCAATCCACGGCGAAGGGCTGCGCGTTCAGAATAACGGTGTCACCGGCCGTGGAGTAGCGCGTGTGGCCGATTGCCATCGCGCCGGTCAGGTGCGCCAGGCGCTCCGGCGTAAAGATGTCAGCGACGTGCCCCATCGACTTGTGCGAACGAATCAGAGTGCCGTCGCAGGCCGAAATGCCGGCGCTCTCCTGCCCGCGATGTTGCTGGGCGTAGAGAGCCAGGTAGGCGAGATTCGACGCTTCAGGGTGGCCGTAGATAGCGACCACTCCGCACTCCTCATGCAGCTTGTCGAGGATCAGGTCGTCATCCATGCAACAGATTCTCCAAAGCGTTTTCCCAGCCGTTTTTCAATGCCGCGAGATTCGCTCGCAGCAACTCGGAACCCTGGTTTGCGATCACCAATTCCGCCGGCGCCGTTTCGCCGATCCGCAGCGCTTCGACGCCATGCTTTGCGGCCACGGCGAGAACCTTGCCGGCATCCGCCGTGGAGACAAGGATGCGCGACGGCCCTTCATGGAACAGCAGCATCTCGGCAGGCAGTTCCGAACTGAACTGTACCGATGCGCCGATGCCGGCCTTGTTGAAGGAGCACTCCGCCAGCGCCACGGCTATTCCGCCGTCGGCGCAATCGTGCGCGGATTCGGCCAATTCCCCGGTCACCACTTCGCGAATCGCGGCCTGTACACGCTTCTCGTAATCCATGTCGAGAGCCGGCGGCAGACCCCAATGCGAGTTCAACACCGCCTTGGCAAACTGCGTGCCGCCCATGCGCACCGCGTCGGCGTCGCCCACGCCGCCCAATAGAACGATCGCGCGGCCGGCGTTACGGAAGTGGATACCCACCGGCGCTTCGGTCTTCATCGCGCCGACAATGCCCAGCACAGGCGAAGGCAAAATCGGCTCGCCCAGCGTCTCGTTGTACAGGCTCACGTTGCCGCCCGTAATCGGCGTCTCGAAAAAGGTGCAGGCCTCGGCCATGCCTTCGATAGCTTCAACCAACTGTGCCATGATCTCGGGCCGTTCGGGATTTCCGAAGTTCAGATTGTTGGTCGCCGCCAGAGGCAACGCGCCAACGGTGGAGATGTTTCGGCAGCACTCGGCCACCATCAGTTTGGCGCCTTCGCGCGGGTCCAGAGAGCAGTAGCGCCCGTTGCCGTCGAGCGACATCGCAATCGATTTGCCCGTCTCTTTGACGCGCACGATCGCAGCGTCGCCGCCGGGACCTTCGAGCGTGTTGGTGCGCACCTGATAGTCGTACTGCTCCCAGATCCAACGCTTCGAGCACACATCGCCAGAGGTCAGGATTGCGCGCAGGCTCGCGGCGGGATCACGTTTTTCGTTCCAGGACGCGGGCGGCTCCATCGGCGCTTTGCGCAGCGGCTTGGTGTAGGGCCGGTTATAGAGCGGAGCTTCGTCGGCGAGTTCGCGGTTGGGAATCTCCGCTACGATTTCGCCATGATTGCGCACCAGCAATTTGCCGGAATCGGTTACGACGCCGATCGTCACGGCATCGAGGCCCCACTTCTTGAAGACCCGGAAGACCTCGTCCTCGCGGCCCTTGTCGGCCACCAGCAACATGCGTTCCTGCGATTCCGAGAGCATGATTTCGTAGGGCGTCATGCCCGTCTCGCGCTGCGGAACGTACTTCAGATCGATCTCGATGCCCACCTCGCCGCGGCTACCCATCTCGCAAGTGGAGCAGGTGAGTCCGGCGGCGCCCATGTCCTGTATGCCGACGATCGCGCCGGTCTTCATCGCTTCGATGCAGGCCTCGAGCAGCAGCTTCTCCATGAACGGATCGCCCACCTGCACGGTGGGACGCTTCTGCTTGGATTCTTCGGTAAACTCGGCCGACGCCATCGACGCGCCATGGATGCCGTCTTTACCGGTCTTCGCGCCGACATAGATCACGGGATTGCCCACGCCCGCGGCCTTGGCGTAGAAAATCTCATCCTTCTTGAACACGCCGAGCGCGAACACGTTCACCAGCGGGTTGCCGTTGTAGTCCGGTTCGAAGACGCACTCGCCGCCGACCGTCGGCACTCCGAAGCAGTTGCCGTAGTGCGCGATGCCTGCCACCACGCCGCTCACGATGCGGCGGTTACGTGCACCGTTCTCGACGTCGTCCAGCGGGCCGAAGCGCAGGGCGTCCATCACGGCGATAGGACGCGCGCCCATCGTGAAGATGTCGCGCAAAATGCCGCCGACGCCCGTGGCCGCGCCCTGAAATGGTTCGATAAAACTGGGGTGGTTGTGCGATTCGATCTTGAACGCGATGGCGTAGTCGCCGCCGAGGTCGATGATTCCGGCGTTCTCGCCGGGGCCTTGCAGCACGAGTTTGCTGCGCGTCGGCAACTTCTTAAGATGCAAGCGCGAACTCTTGTAAGAGCAGTGCTCGCTCCACATCACGCCGAAGATTCCGAGTTCGGTGTAGCTGGGCTCGCGGCCCAGGATGGAAACAACTTTTTGGTACTCGGCCTCGGTAAGCTGATGGGCCGCGATCAGTTCGGGTGTGATTACACTCATTTCCGTTCTTTCGGCCGGCCGCGACTGTTCCGTCAGGCGCACTGCCGTCCGGCCAGGGCCACCAGCATAGACTCGAAGACCGCGAGGCCATCGGTCGACCCCATCAAGGGGTCGCTGGCGCGCTCCGGGTGCGGCATCAGGCCCATGACGTTGCGCTCGCGGTTCAGAATCCCGGCAATGTCGCGCTGCGAGCCGTTCGGGTTGTCCACATAGCGGAACACGACGCGATCTTCTGCTTCCAGTTCGTCGAGCGTTCGGTCATCGGCGATATAGCAGCCTTCCCCGTGCGCGATCGGAACTTGCAGGATCTGTCCTTTTTTGAGCTTGTTTGTGAAGGGGCTGTCAGTGGTCCGCGTTTCCAACCCCACCGTCTTGCAGACGAAACGGAGGCTGCGATTGCGGATCAGCGCACCCGGCAGCAGGCCGCTCTCCACTAGAATCTGGAAGCCGTTGCAGATCCCGAGGACCTGCCCGCCATCGGCGGCGAATTTCTTCACGGCCTGCATGACCGGCGAAAATTTCGCGATAGCGCCGCAACGCAGATAATCCCCATACGAGAATCCGCCGGGCAAAATGACCGCGTCGACATCGCCCACACCGGGGGAATCGTGCCAGATCATCTCGGCTTTCTGCGAGAGATTATGCGAGACCGCGTACCACGCATCGTGGTCGCAATTACTGCCTGGGAATACAACAACGCCGAACTTCATGAGAGACCTTTAGTCTATCAAAGTTCGGCGTTCGGCGCGTTTGCGGGATGCTTTACTCGGCTGCTACGGGAACCGGAGCGGCCACCACTTTCTTCTTGCGCGTCCCGCGTTTCTCCGGCGGGGGCGTGCGATCACTCTTTTTCAGGTTCGGAAGCACCATGGAGGCAACGAATTTCTTCTCGCCCAGTTCATCAAATTTGATAACGACGTGCTCGTCGTTACAGGACAGGACGGTGCCGAGACCGAATTTCCCATGCTCCACCTGCGCACCGGTCGCATAAGCTGGCTTAGCTGCCATGTCAAGTCTTCCTCTATCATAAATATAGCAAATACTGCGACTCATGTCGAATCTGCCGCGGGAGGAGGGTGCACGACACCAGAGTGATGCCCAGAGCGAAAGCGCACTGGGAGGTTGTTGCCGCCATTATACTGACAGCGTATAATGCTGTCAGGTGAATCGTGCCCACTTCTCTCGATCTCAATGCTCTTCGCCTGCAACGCGATCAACTCAAAGCCGAACTTGCTCAGGTCGGCGACATGCGTCCGGGTTCGCTCGTACCCCGGTATCGTAAATGCGGCAAGCCGACTTGCCATTGCGCCAAGAAGGGTTCCCAAGGTCATGGCCCTTCGTATTCGCTGACCCATCCCATTGCTGGCAAGACGGTAACGCGGATCATTCCCGCCGGCCCCGCCGTGGACCGCACCCGCCTGCAATTGCAGGAATACCATCGCTTCCGGCGCTTGGTGCAGCAGTTGACCACGGTCTCAGAACAGCTCTGCGATCTCGAATTGCGTCAAGGCGCACCCGCAGACGTCAAAAAAAACTGCGCTCGACGGCCTGCTCGCCGCTGAACTTTTGTGGGACATCGAAGCCCTGCTGGGGCGGCAGTGTCTCGCCGAACTCGATCTGGAAGCGCTGGAGTCCGCCGTGCGCCGGCAAGCCTTGCGACTGGCCGGACGCGCGGTCGAGCAACGCCTCAACGCAGACCATTCCGATGCCGCCCAGTCTCACCTTCGCTGCCCGTGTGGGCAATGGGCACGTTACGCGGGCCGGCGCGAAAAGACATTTGCCAGCGTTCTCGGCGCGCTCAAACTTGCGCGTGCTTACTTTCATTGCTCGGGTTGCGGTCGCGGCTTCTGCCCGCGGGACCGGCAACTCGGGTTGGAGAACACTGCGCTTTCGCCTGCTGTCACACGCATGATCGGCACGGTCGGTGCGATGGTCAGCTTTGAGGAAGGCAGCCAGTTACTTGCCGAACTGGCTGCTCTCGCCATTGATGCCAAACAGGTGGAGCGAACGGCCGAAGCTCTCGGCGCAGCCATCGCCGCCGACGAGAAGCGGAATGCGACCCCTGCCGCTGCTCTGCCATTGCCGCCGACCCTGTACTTGGGTCTGGATGGGACCGGTATTCCGATGCGGGCCTCGGAGTTGAACGGCCGGACAGGCAAGCAAGCCGATGGATCGGCCAAAACGCGAGAAGTGAAGTTGTGCACCGTCTGGAGCGCCGAGGGGCGCGACGAGAATGGCACCCCGGTCCGCGACCCAGGCTCGGTCAGCTATTCGGCGGCAATCGAAACCGCAGCTACCCTCGACACCGACAAGCAGCGCTCGCCCTTCTCCGAGCGCGTCTTGCGGGAGGCCACCCGCCGACGTTTCACCCAAGCACAAGGCACTGTGGTGATCGGTGACGGAGCCGCTTGGATCTGGAAGATCGCGCAGGAGTTGTTTCCACGAGCGATTCAGATCGTGGATCGCTTTCACGTCAAAGAACACCTCAGCGACCTGTCCAAACTGCTCTATCCGCACAAGCCCGATCAAGCGAAACTCTGGGCGGCACGCAGGCATGAGGAACTCGATAGCGGCCGCTTGCCGGAGCTGTTACGTGCTCTGCGCCGCCAAGCCGGTCATTGCGCGGAGGCCCGCAAGTGCTTCCAATACATCCACGGCAATCGCGATCGCATGCGCTACCCACAATTCCGTGCGCAGGGCCTATGCACTTCCTCCGGAGTCGTTGAAGCCGGCTGTAAACTCGCGATTGGCACCCGGCTGAAACGCGCCGGCATGCACTGGACAACCGCCGGATCCAACGCCATCATCGCCCTTCGCTGTTCGAAGCTCAGTGGCAGGTTTCAGGACTTCTGGGAGCGCCGATCAGAACCGAGCGCCGCTTGATCCGTCACTTTCTAGTCGTGCACCCGCGGGAGGAGTCCGGTGAGGACCTGGTCCCGCCGGATTAGTACTTGTTTGACCTCGGGGGTGTACCTAGGGTCTATACCCTGCACGGAATCTAAGGCTACCCTTATAGAGGTGAGCTCAAAACGGAAAATCCCGCGTCTGCGCCTGTTCGACAGCATCAATTTCATCTCGGCTCTGATGATCCTGATGACCTGCGGATTCATAGTCTGGACGATCTGGCTATTTGCCAGCCCTTCGTTCCGCAAGTCCCGCGAAGACAATCGCTTACAAGTCGTCGAGCGCCTCAATTATGTAGAAAAAGCGCTCCAGGATCTGGTCGTGGGCGGCGCCGTGATTCCTCCGGAACCGCCGGCCGAAGCGCTGCGGCGCTGGCGAGTGCTGTTCATTACCTACCGGCGCCAGATTGAACAGTTGGATGGGCGCGAACCCGCCGTGCAGCAGATTGTCGACCGCCTCTCTCGCGTATACACGCTGATGGGTCAAGCCGAGAAGTTGCGGCAGAACATCCTGGCCGGCCGCTACAACGTCGACGAGCAGAAAATTCGCGAACTGGAATTCCGACGGGCGCTGGAAACCGCGGCAGCCGAAGTTCGCGCCGCCTCGCAGAGACTGCGTGACGCATCCAGCCGGGACCGGATGAACCCGCTTGCTTTCCCGCTCTACCCGCTGGCCGGCAGTATCCTTTCTTTGTTTCTGCTGATTTCGTACCTGCGCCTTCGGGCGCAAGTTGAGCAGACCGCAGCGCCCATCGTCGAGGTGCAGCGAGTCCCGGTCGTTTCGCGAACTCCGCCCGCTGAGATTTTCCTTCCAGTGCGCGATTCGTACTTTCAACCGAATGGCATGGATGGCGTGCGGCACCTGGCAGGGCGCACGGCGCACAATTTCAACAACCTGTTGACCAGCATCAACGGTTATAGTGACCTGCTGCTCCACTCGCTCGACGCCGACGATCCGAACCGGAGCGACATTGAGGAGATCAAGCGCGCTGGCGACCGGGCCGCGTTCCTGGCCGCGCAGTTGCTGGCCTTTAGTGGGAACCAGGTGGCCAAGCCGGGATCGGTAAACCTGAGCGAACTGCTGCGCGGCATGGAGAGCAGCATCGAGCCGCTGGCGGGCGCTCGGATTCACGTCAACATGGACCTGGCCCCCGAACTGGCCAGCGTGCATGTGGACCGGAGCCAGGTGGAGCAGGTGATCCTGAGCCTTGTGGTCAATGCGCGGGATGCGATGCCGGCCGGCGGCGAGTTGACGATCGCCACGCGCGACGCCAATCCGAACCAGATCGGCGGAGCCCCGCGGCCGTGCCGTGCGGCGTGCGTGATTCTTTCGATTCGCGACACGGGTGTTGGCATGGATGAGGAGACCCGCGACCAGGTCTTCGACCCGTTCTTCACCACCAAGGAGCCCGGCAAGGGCACGGGCCTCGGTCTGGCCACCGCCTATGGCATCATCCGCCAGAACGGCGGAAATGTGCGCGTCCGCTCGGAGTTGGGCAAAGGTTCGGCGTTCGACGTCTACTTCCCGGTGGAGAGTGTCGGCGGCTCGGTCCCGCCGGCTCCCACAGTGCGCGCTGCCAAATCGCGCTTTACCCTGAACTCTCTGCGCGTCGGGAACGTCGATCCGCGCGGATGACGGCAGCGGCGGCCCGGGCGCCTGGTGTATATTGGTTTGTCTCGGACTTAAGGGCGAGGTATGCTCGATTTTGCTCGAAATCGCGAAGCTGAACTGGCCCGGCTTGATGAAGAGGCTCGGGCCGCGCACATCATTCGCACGGCGCACGACGGCATCGTGACCGTGGACCAGGGCGGCGCGATTCTGTCTTACAATCCGGCGGCCGAGCGCCTGTTTGGCTACTCCCTCGAAGAAGCGATGGGGCGCGAGATCACCTTGCTGCTCCCGGGCCTGTCGCTCAGCTACGCCGATGGCATCACACGCGAATCCGATGGCCGCTGCAAGGACGGCAAAACCTTCGCGGCGGAGGTGGTGCTCAGCGAAATTGCTGGCGCGCGCCGCACCAGTTTCAGCGTCATTGTGCGAAATGTCAGCGACCGGCGGCGCTCCGACGAGGCGCTCACGGCGGAGCGTAACTTCGTCTCCGCAGTCCTCGACACCGCCGCTGCGATCGTCCTGGTTCTCGACACCGAAGGCCGCGTGGCGCGCTTTAACCGCGCGTGTGAAGAGATCACTGGCTACGGTTCGGACGACTTGCAGGGCAAGCTGGTGTGGGAAATTCTGGCAACGCCGGAAGAACGTGACCGCGTGCGGCAGGTGCTCGAAATGGTCAAGCACGGCATGTGCCCGCCCAAGAGCGAAACCTTTCTGCTTACGCGGCAGGGCCGCAAGCGCAGGATTTCCTGGTCGAATGCGATCCTGCAGGATAGGCACCATCGTCCGGCTTTCCTGATCTCCACAGGCATCGACATAACCGACAAGAAGGGCCTCGAGGAGCAACTGCTCCACGCACAGAAGATGGAAGCCGTCGGACGTTTGGCGGGCGGCATCGCGCACGATTTCAACAACCTCCTGACCGCAATCTCGGGCTTCAGCGAACTTGTGATCGAGAGTCTTGGCGACCAGGATCCGCGCCGCCGTGACATGGAGGAGATCCGCAAGGCTGGCGCCCGCGCGGAGTGCCTGACGCGGCAGTTGCTAGCCTTCAGCCGCAAGCAGGTATTGCAGCCGCAAGTGCTTGACCTGAATGCCGTGATTCTGGATATAGAAGCGATGCTGAGGCGCCTGATGCGTGAGGACGTCGAGGTTGTGCTCGATCTCCAGCACGACATCGATGCCATCCGCGCCGACCGCGGCCAGATGGAACAGGTGCTCATCAATCTGGCAGTGAACGCGCGTGACGCGATGCCGCAAGGCGGGCGCCTCACAATCAGCACGGCGAATGTGATCCACGGCGGGCAGTCGACAGATCTGCGTACGTCGCTGGGCAAAGGCGCTTACGTCGTCCTTACCGTGCGGGATACCGGCACGGGAATCGACGAAGATTCGCTGCCGTACCTTTTCGAGCCATTCTTTACCACCAAGCCGCTGGGCAAGGGCACCGGGTTGGGCCTTTCCACTGTCTACGGAATCGTCGACCAAAGCGGCGGCGGAATCGGGATTGAAACCGGGAAGCATGGCGGCACGGCATTTCACATTTACCTGCCGCGTTCTGAAGGTGCTTCCAGAGCGAAGCGTCCGCTTTTGAAGAGCGAGCAACTGTCGCCGAAGGGCGTCGAGACCATCCTGTTAGTGGAAGACGACGACGAAGTGCGCTCCGTGATCTACCGCATTCTCTCCCGAGTCGGCTACGCTGTTTTGAACGCGCGCGACGGGCAAGAGGCGGTGGAGTTGTTCTCTTCGCACGGCGGGCCGATTCACCTGCTGGTCACCGATATCGTTATGCCGAAAATGTCGGGTCCGGAGTTGCTCCGCAAACTGGCCGGCAAGCGGCCCGGTGTGCGCGTGTTGTATGTATCGGGTCACACACAGGAGCAGTCTGTGCGCGAACTCGAGGTCGCGCATGACGCGGCATTCCTGCAAAAACCGTTCTCGCCCGACGTGCTGGCCCGGCGCGTGCGGGAAGTCCTCGATGCCCAGGAGTGATCGTGCTCTTTTCGCCAGGGAATCGACACCGCGAACGGTACGCGCGGCATCAAAACTGGTACAACAGTTCTTGCTCTGCAATAATGGGCCGCTGAAGACTACACTAACAAGGAGTCTCTCAAAACTGTTGTGCCAGTTCTAATAATGAAACCAACGCGTACGCGCTTCAAAGCCAGCGGCTTTCTACTTCTGCTCGCCGCGGTAACCTATCTTGACCGGGTTTCCATTTCGACGCTCGCGCCGCGCATCTCCCACGACCTGGGTCTCTCGAAACTCGAGATGAGTTTCGTCTTCAGCGCCTTCGCTGTTGCTTACGCGGCTTTTGAAATCGTCAGTGCGTGGTGGGGCGAGAAGATCGGAGCGCGCAGCGTCTTGACGCGCATCGTGATCTGGTGGTCGGCATTCACCATAGCGACCGCCGGCGCCTGGAACTACACAAGCCTGCTGGTGATCCGCTTTCTCTTCGGTACGGGGGAGGCCGGAGCGTGGCCCAATGCCGCTCTGGCATTCTCGCGCTGGATCCCGTTGCGCGAACGCGGCCGCGCACAGGGCTTTTTTTTCGCGGCGGCACACGGCTCGGGCGGCCTCACTCCGCTGCTGGTGGGCTGGCTGCTCTTGTTCCTTCCGTGGCGCGGCATCTTTGTGCTCTTCGGACTCATCGGTCTCGTGTGGGCTGCAGCCTGGTACCGTTGGTTTCGCGATGAGCCTCGCGACCATTCGCAAGTGAACGAAGCCGAAGCGGAACTGATCGAATCCGAACGCCGGATTGTGAGTCACGCGAAGCAGGGCCCGGGCTTGTGGCGCGCGCTGGCTGGCTCGCCGAACGTCTGGTTTCTGTGCATAGCCTATCTTTCTAATAGCTATGGTTCGTATTTCGTGATGACCTGGCTGCCCACTTATCTTGCCGAAAATCGCGGCTTCGAGAAAGAATCGCTGAGCCTGTTCGCTGGACTCCCGCTGCTGCTGAGCGTCTTCGGCGACATCAGCGGAGGAGCGCTGACCGATTGGGCCTCGCGTCACTTTGGGTTGCGTCTCGGACGCGGCGTAGTTTCCGTCGTTGGATATGCGGTCGCGGCGGCGGCTATGTTCGCCTCGGTCTATGCTGCCACAGCGGTACTGGCGGCGTCGTTCATCGCCGTGGCTGTGGCGGCGTCGATGTTCACGCTCAGTGCAAGTTGGGCGAGTTGCATGGACATCGGCGGCGAACACACGGCGGTGCTCAGCGCCACGATGAACACGACGGGACAGATCGGCTCTATCCTCAGTCCAATGGTCACGGGTTGGATCGTATATCGATTTTCCGACTGGCAGATGCCGCTGCTGATCATGGGCGGCCTCTACTTGCTCTCGGCGATCCTTTGGACCCAAGTCGATCCGCGCAAGAAACTAAGGCCTTAGGGATGACAGGGATGACCAAGTCCCGCACACAGCTCGAGGCCAGCATCGCGCGCTTCCAGCGCGGCTTCTGGAAGAAACAGACTCCGGACCGTCCGCCCTTGGGCATCGCACCCGATCGCGTCTGGTCGCCGGTTCAATTCTTGCGCGAGCCATTCCCGCGCGAGTACGTCGCCGCTTCCGACGTGAGCCGCACACTCGTCCGCAGTGAGTACGAAGACTGCATCGCCGGCCGCGCCATCCGCGCGGACGACTGGATGCCGTTCTCGGCGGCGTGGAGAGGGATACCTTGGCTCGAAGCGATCTGCGGCTGCGCTGTGCGTTATTCGACCGGCTCGCTCGCACCAGAGCGTTGGGCCGATTCCATTGCGGAGCTACCGTTCCGGAGCGAATGGTTCGAGTGCCTCGAGACGCAGACGGCGCAACTTGCCGCTGCCGCTCCGGACGATTGCTGGATCAGCCCGAGCATCCTGCGCGGTTGCTCCGATGTGCTCGCGGCCGTGCGCGGGATGAGCGAATTTTTTCTCGATCTGCACGACGACCCTTCCGCGCTGCGCGCCGCCGCGGAGAGCATCAATCGCTTGCACCTGCGCGTGCTTAAACGGCACTTCGAAATAGTGGGGCCGAAGCTGGACGGCTACGGCCACATCTTCGGCTACTGGGCGCCGGGTCCAACGACAGTTTTGCAGGAAGACGTCATGGGCCTGTGTGCGCCGGCGTGCTACCGCGATCACTTCCTGCAATACAATGCGGAGATCACGCGCGTACTCGGCGAGTACGTTCTGTTTCACCTGCACTCCACTGGCTACCGCCATTACCGCCACGTACTCGATATCCCCGGCATCGCAGGCGTGGAGATCACGGTCGAACAAAACGGCCCAACGCTCGCGGCGATGCTTCCGGCGCTTCGCGAGATCCTCGATCGCTCGCGCCTGATCCTTTATGTGGACTCGCATTTCGACGAACTACGCGCTGCGATCCGCAGCCTGCCGAAGGAAGGCCTCTATCTCGTTGTCTCGGACAAGTTCGTCGCGGACGACGCCACTTTCGGGCAACTTGTCGAGAGCCTATGGTAACTTCGCGCGGCGCGATCGGCCTTGACGCATTCGCTATTCTTGAAAAAGGACTACCGCCATGTCTTTTATCCACGACGACTTTTTGCTCACCACCAAGACGGCTTCCCTGCTCTATCAGCGCTACGCCGCCGATCAGCCAATTCTCGACTACCATTGCCATTTGCCTCCGAAGGATCTGGCCACGAACCGGCGCTTCGCCAACCTCTTCGAGATCTGGCTCGAGGGCGATCACTACAAGTGGCGCGCCATGCGGGCCAACGGTTGCGACGAGCGCCTCTGCACCGGCGCTGCCGCTCCGGTCGAAAAGTTTACGGCCTGGGCGCGCACAGTGCCGCACACGCTGCGCAATCCGCTCTACCACTGGACGCACCTCGAACTGAAGCGCTATTTCGGTATCGACGAACTGCTCGACGAGAGCACTGCGCCCGCGGTTTGGGAGCGCGCCAATGCGATGCTCGCCACGGACGAATTGAGTGCGCAGGGAATTCTCAAGAAGTTCAACGTGAAGGCGCTCTGCACGACGGACGACCCGGTCGACGACTTGGCCTGGCACAAACAGCTCGCCGCCTCAGGCCTGAAGACGCGCGTCTTCCCGACCTTCCGCCCTGACAAGGCCTTCGGCGTGAACCAGCCCGAAGCCTTCAACGCCTGGATCGAAAAGCTGGCCGCCGCGGCGAATAAAGAGATCGGAAAACTGACGGACCTGCTCGCAGCGCTGCGCAGCCGCCACGACTACTTCCACAGCATCGGCGGGCGGCTCTCCGATCACGGCATCAACCACTGCTTCGCCGAATTTTGTTCGGATGCCGAGGCCGCCGCGATCTTCGACAAAGCGCGCGCGGGCAAGGCCGCGGGGCCGCTCGATCATGCGCGCTTCGCCACGTATCTGATGCTCTTCTTCGGAAGGCTCGATGCCGAAAAAGGTTGGACGAAGCAGTTGCACCTTGGTGCGCGGCGCAGCGTCAACACGGGCATGGTGGCGAAGATCGGACCTGACACGGGTTATGATTCGATGGGCGACTGGCCGCAGGCCGAAGGGCTCGCGCTCTATCTCGACCGCCTCGCGCAGGAAGACGCGCTTCCCAAGACGATCGTCTACAACCTGAACCCGAAGGACAACTACATGCTCGCGACCATGGTCGGCAACTTCCAGGACGGCAAGATCGCGGGCAAGATGCAGTTCGGCAGCGGATGGTGGTACCTCGATCAGAAGGAGTGCATGGAGTGGCAGATGAACGCGCTGTCGAATGTCGGCTTGCTCTCGCGCTTTGTCGGAATGCTGACCGATTCGCGTTCGTTCATGTCATATCCGCGGCATGAGTATTTCCGCCGCGTACTCTGCAACCTGATCGGGAACGACATCGAAAACGGTGAGATTCCCGATCGCGAGGAGCTGGTGGGGCCCATGATCCGGAACATCTGCTACGGCAACGCGAAGCAGTATCTGGGCCTGGACGTACCGGCGTAGGCTATTCAGACTCGAGCGAAACAGCTTCCTCTTCCGCCGCCAGCGGCGCGCGGGTGAGTCCGTACTGGAAGCCTTTGTCGAAGGCCTTGAGGTTGAGGTCGAGAAACGCTTCCGGTACGGAGTCGGCCACGGCTTTGCGTAGCGCCTCCGGAGCGATCAGCCCGGAGACGGCCGCGAAGAAGCCGATCATGACGATGTTGAGCACCATCTTCTTGCCGAGTTCTTCGGCCAGGCGCGTGGCGGGCACGCTAAACATACGGACGCCCGCGTGCAGCGCGGTGACGCGGACCAGATCTTCTTCGACGAGAACGAGGGCGTTGTCCTTCACCTCTGGAGCGAATTTGTTGAAGGCGTCTTGCGACATGACGATCAACAAGTCCGGCCGTGTGATGTAGGGATAAAGGATCGGCTTATCGGAGAGGATCACCTGCGCCGAGCAGGCGCTGCCGCGGGCCTCCGGCCCGAAGTTCTGCGTCAGCGTCGCGTAGCCTTCCTGGAAGATCGAGGCCGACTTACCGATAATCATGGCAGACAGGATCACGCCCTGGCCCCCGAATCCCGCAACACGAATCTCCGTCATAGACATTCGCAACTCTCCTCTTCACTGACGCGCGTCTTGGGATCGATATAGCGCTCTCCGAGGCGCGAGCGCATTTGCGCTTTCATGGTTTCGAGATAGTCCGGCCGCTCGCGGTCGACGAACTTGCCGACGATGATTTCGCCGGTCATCGAGAGATCCACTTCGCTCGTCGAGACGCCATTCCGGGTGCGGCTCCTCTCCTTGTAAGCCTTCATCGTGTCGAGGCCGTCACCCAGCTTGTTGCGGCGCTGGAATAGCGTCGGGCAAGGCGAAATGATTTCGAGGAAACAGAAGCCTTTTTTCTGGAGCATCTCCTTCATGGAACGCGCGATCTGGCGGACATGAAACGTCGTCCAGCGTGCGACGTAGCTGGCGCCCGCGGCTTCGGTGAGCGCGGGCAGGCTGAAGGCCGGCTCGTAGGCGCCATATGGCGATGTGGTCGTGATGGCAGTGGCTGGCGTGGTGGGTGCGGCCTGGCCGCCGGTCATCGAGTACGTCAGATTGTTGACGCAAACTACCTTGATATCCATGTTGCGCCGGGCGGCATGGATCAGGTGGTTGCCGCCGATGGCGGAAAGGTCGCCGTCGCCCGAATAGACGACAACTTGAAGCTCGGGGTTGGCCAGCTTGAGTCCGGTTGCGAAGGGAATCGCGCGACCGTGGGTGGTGTGGAACGAGTCGAGCTTGACGTATCCGGCGACGCGGCCTGTGCAGCCGATGCCGGAGACGATCGCGGTCTTTTTCAGATCGGCGCCTGATTCGACCAGGGCGCGGGCAAAGCAGTTTACAGTAGTGCCGATTCCGCAACCAGGGCACCAG
This sequence comes from Bryobacteraceae bacterium, assembly GCA_963668605.1. GTDB lineage: Bacteria > Acidobacteriota > Terriglobia > Bryobacterales > Bryobacteraceae. The sequence goes on along the minus strand of OY764903.1, from coordinate 5,053,842 downwards.
ATATGCGGCATGCGGTCGGACCGCAGGAACGGTTCGACAGGATTCATGACGGCCAATTCACTCATCGAGCGGCCTCCAAAATCACTTTCAGGATGTCTTCGGGCCGGTGGACCGAGCCGCCGGCGTGCGGGATCGAAATGGTTTTCGCCTTACCGGCAGCAAGGCGCTCGACTTCGAGCGTGATCTGTCCGAGGTTGATCTCCGGCACGACGAAGGCGCGGGTTTTCCCGGCCAACTCCCTAATGCGTGCTTCCGGAAACGGCCAAACCGTGACCAGGCGAAGCTTGCCCACCTTGACGCCCATCTCACGGGCCATCTCGATGGCGCGTTGCGCCACACGTGCCGTGATGCCGTACGAGACGACGATCACGTCGGCATCCTCGGTGTTCTCCTCGTCCAGGATCGAAATGCGTTCCATTGCCAGGGTGAGCTTATCCTGCAAGCGGCGAACCAGCTTGTCCTGGGTCTGCGGCGTCATCGCCGGATAGCCGCGCTCGTCGTGGGTCAACCCGGTCATGTGGAATTTGTAGTCGTCACCGGCGCGCACCATGTCGGGCACAAGGTCGGCGCCGGTGGCGTAAGGCTTGTATTGATCGGGCGCGAGTTTGGTGTAGCGGCGCGGCGAAATTTCGATGCTTTCGGGCGGCGGAATCACTACTTTCTCTGTCATGTGTCCGACGCACTCGTCCATCATGAACATCACCGGTACGCGGAACTCTTCCGAAAGATTGAAGGCTGTGATGGTCAGATCGAAGCATTCCTGGGGCGAACTGGGGCAAAGTGCGATGATCGCGTAGTCGCCGTGCGAGCCCCAGCGGGCCTGCATCATGTCGGCCTGCGCGGGCAGCGTAGGCAGTCCGGTGGAGGGCCCTCCGCGCTGCACGTTGACGAAAACACAGGGTGTTTCCGTCATGGCGGCGTAGCCGATATGCTCCATCATTAGCGAGAAACCGGGGCCGGAGGTAACCGTAAACGCCTTCGCACCACCCCAAACTGCGCCAAGAATCGCTATGGAAGAGGCGAGTTCATCCTCCATCTGTATGAATATGCCCCCAACAGTAGGGATACGTGCGGCAAATCGCTCAACTATTTCAGTAGAAGGAGTGATTGGATAGCCAGCTGAAAATCTTGCTCCGGCGGCTAGGCAACCTTCCGTACATGCTTGATCGCCATCGAGAAAATGGGCGCCCGTGAGCACTCCGGCCGGGTCAGCCTGCATTGACGGCCTCCTCTTTCTGCTTGAAACCGAAGATGGCAAAGTCTGGGCAATACATGCCACATAGGTCGCAACCACTACATTTTTCGGCACTTACGACATGTGGCGGATGGTAACCCTTAGCGTTGAAGGCGGACGAGAGCGCTAAGACCTTGGTGGGGCAAAATTCGACACAAAAGCCACAGCCCTTGCATCTTTCGACAAAAATAGAAACTGAACCATGAACCATAATGAAGGATCTCCCAGGGGGACAACCGCACTATGGATGGAGCATTTGAAATGCCAAACTGAGCGTTTGTGCGCTGGCACTCTTCCGCGGTCGGACGGAAGTTATTTCGTACAGATCACCCTGGTGCCGCGAATGATCACACGGGCGAAAGAGTGGGACACGACGCCCTCGGCCGATTTCTCCTCCGAGAACAAGGTCAGATGTACGACATCCCCGATTTCAGGCCGTCCGCTCACCCGGTTGGTCACGTCGTAGGTGGGTGTTTTGGTATTGATCGAGGTCGGGTTGAAGAAGTAGTCGAAGCGGCCGTTGTGAACTGGCACGTAGCCCTGATCGATGACTGCGCCAGGGATTACTGCGGCGTAGTAGATCTGCTGCGCGCTGCTGCTGCCCGTAATATGGATGCCTTCCAGTGGGTCAAACACCGATTCCGGCGGCAAGTAGAGGTTGATTTCCGGCGAGTATGGGTCCTTCCCCTTTTCGACGACATAAAACTCGCCGCCGGTGGTGGGCAGTCCGGGCATAATCGCGCGGTAGCCGTTCCATTCGCCCTCCAGCGTATAGCGGTAGATGCCGGGCGTATCGAGCACCCACTTATCCTTGCCTACGAACGTCCCATAGGGATCGCCGGTTCCATTGGCGCTAACGCGCCGGCCGTCGGGGTAATACAGATTGAAGCTGATGTTCACCGGCAGAACAGGATCGATCTGCACCGCGGGTGCGAACTGTGTGCCGGTTTCGTACATCAGGCCCGGGCGCGTACCAACCAGGAAGATGCGCGACTTCTGTCCGGTGGGGCCGGCGAGTTCCTCGGATCCGGGAGCGATCACACGATTGTTGTTGGTCCCTTTCGGCAACAGGAATGCGCTGGCCAGATAGCCGGCGTAGGCCGGAGATTCGTTGGGACGCCGCAACACGACTCCGCCGATCAAACGGTAGATATCGCCTGGAAGATCGCCGTTGTATGAGGCGTTGACTTGTCCGCCGAACGAATTCGGACTGGTGGGCCAGTATGGTGCGCGGGTTCCGTTCTCGGCAACCAGGAAACGCGACATGAAGCCGGGCCGCGGCGCACCCGCGTAATAATAGCCCCACTCTGTGATGTACTCCGGGAACAGATGCGGCGAGTAGCCGTTCGAGGTCCTCAATTGTAAGTTCGTCGCGCCGATCGGGTTCAGCTTTGGATCGAAACCCTGCGGATTGTCTTTCCATTCGTAAGTCAGAGTGGGAATAATCTTGTTAGCGCCCTGTCCCTCGCTGGCGATCAGCAGAACATCGCCCGACTGCCAGGGATAGTTGAGGTGCACGAGGTGCGCTTCCTCGGTGGCGTTATCCACCCAGCCTTCGTACTTTGTTTCGCCGCGATCGAGGTATTTTGTGCCGATAGCCAGCTTCTTCCCGCGCGCGACAATCGGACTCGACGTATCATAGACCACGCCCGCGTGCTTCATACTGCAGACCCAAAGCGTTCCCTTCGCATCGGTGTATGTGGCGGTCGTCTTGGCGCAGTACTCACCGGGCGAATCGAGCAGAAGGTTCTTGGCTCCTTGCGCGGCGCCGAAAGTTCCGGCCGGTGACGCCTTGCCGCTCCAGGTAGCAGTGCGCGAGTTGTTGGGATCAGAATTGACATACAGAGCCGCCGTAACCGTGACGTCGGCCGGAACCGCCGGTGCGAAGCCGATGTCGCGTCCGTAACGGGTCCCTACCGGATAGGCCATACCCTGAAACGTGGCCGTCGCCATTGTCATGCGGTTGGCGATCCAGAACTGATATGTTCCGCCACCCTCATAGTGGTTGCCCCAAATGTCGGAAACCCAGCCCGTCGCCTTGACTTTGTAGTGGCCGTACGCCGCGGGCTTCCAGGCTGTGATCGCGGTTTTGCGCGTCGTGGGCCACTGGCCGGCGCTGCCCACGAACGGCAGCGTCCCCAGATCGACGGTCTTGCCGTCCGGGCCAGTTACCTGCACCGAGATCTCTCCCTTGCTGAAATCCCAGGGAATGTTCGAACGCGCTTCGAGTGTATCAGACGGGAATTGCGGCTCGAGCGAATATGCTAGAGCCCTCCCGGCCACCGCATCATAGAGCGGCAGAATCACGTCGTCTTGTATGAGATTGCGGCCGGAGACCCCGAAGTGCCCGCTATCTTCGTCCGCCACAACGCCCCTGTAACCGTTGGAATTATAGTTGCCGAGCAGAATCCAAGGGATTCGCGGCCGGATGGCTCCGGCATCCACGTCGTGCCCCTTGGCATGACGGCCATAGGCGCGGATCGGCGGCGAGTAGAGATGCGATTCGGGCGGTTGCCCTTTGAAGAACGGCCGGTAGGCGAAGGTCTCCCCGTTTAGATTGTACAAACGTGTGCCCACCGTGACCCCGTAATCCAGACGGACTCGGTAGATGCCCGGCGGCAAGCCGGCCGGCAGCGCCTGGGCTGTCCTAAACGTCACTTGTCTTTTGCCGCCGGCGGAATCGGCCGACCCGATCGGGATCTTGACAAGCTGGTCCACAGGCGTGCGGAAGCCATAGCCAAAGCGATTCGTTACCGCGCCCTGCACACCGCCTTCGATGGGCATGCCCGTCGGCGTGAGCAGCGTCGACATGCGTTCATCACTTGGCAGCCGCATCCAGCCATCGGCGTCGAAAGTCCGCTCCGCTGTTACCAGCAGGCAGAATCCGTCCACCTTGATACCAGCTTTGAGCAATCCGGCCAGATGGCTGTCGTCGATCGATAGCGTCGCGCTGAACTGCACGTTGTCGCCTGGCTTCCAATAAGCCGGCGCGACGGCCGCATCTGTGTTCCATATGCCGTGAACCGTGTAGCCCGGCGCGGAAAAACGCAGCGTTTGCGCCGCGCTCCAGGCAGGCAACAGGAGCACAAACAGGGACGGCAGCAGACGAGCCGCCCGAGTCGCGGGGAAACACCTTATCTTCGCCAACACAGTACTGAGCCGCTCCAATGCAGCACTTGCCGTCGCCACTTCACCCCGTACCATCGTCACCTCACCTTGGTTCCAAAGCCACGAGTCACTTATCGGATCAAAAGGACCGCAACGTTAGAATATCGCGACAGTGTTCCGGTGTCAGTCGATGAAGCCGCGCCAAGTGTTGCCGTGCTCGTCGCGCAGCACAACGCCCCAACTGTCAGAGATGCCGCTGAGGGTATTGCCTTCGCTATCGCGGAAGCTATAGCGGATGGTGTTGTCGCCCTGGCGCTCGGCTTGTCCGCGCCACTCGACTCCGTTTTCGTCGCGCAATCGCACGAAGTCGCCATCCCCGAATCCGGAGACAGATTTTCCATTGCCGCCCTCGAAGCGGTAGAACCCGCGGGGCATAGTGAAGCGCGTGCGACGACGCCGGTAAATCATCTATTCTGTTCATCGACAGATCGCCGCCCCTCGGGATTAGCCGAAAACCTCAGAATGGCGAAGTGAAACAGCCTATGTCTATGGCGCCCGAATATGCCGGGCAAGACCGGAATGACTGACTAGCGGGGCTGGATCACAGGCTTGATGACGGCGATGCCGGCCTGTTTCAGCGCGCTCGACAGGTTCGCGAACATCGCCTCACCGCTGTAGGCGCCCACGATGGCGCCGCCGGAGCCGGCAAAATTCGCGGAGGCGCCGGCAGAACGGGCGATGCGCACCATCTCGAAGTTGCCGGGATCGATCTGGCAAATCTTGGCGCGCAGATCGAAGTTGGCGTCGATCAGGCGGTTGAGCGCCTCGTAATCGCGTGCGAGCAAAGCCTTGCGTCCCTGGTCGGCGTAACTTGCCCAGGTCTTCATGGCTTCCACAACCGCGGGTTCACCGGCGCGCCAGCGCGCGCGCACATCGTTATGAAACACCTCGGTGCCTTCGCTGAGACTCGTGCGGTAGGCGACGTAAAGATCCGGTAGCAGCGCCGGATCGAGTCTTTCATATTCGCCGTGGCCCTGCTGCTGCATGAGTTCCCTGGCGAAGTCCATATACACGAGGCCTTCGTAGGACTGGATGACGCGATCCTGCAAGCCGGCGCCCATGCCGAGCTCCCGTGTCTCCGTCTCGAGCACGACGTTGGGTTGGGTAGCCAGCGGAATCTCTACTTGAAAATACTGGCACAGGGCGCGCAGCGCAGCCGTGATGATGGCGCTCGAACCGCCCATGCCGAGGCGCAGCGGAATGTTGGTCTCGTACTCAATGGTGAAATTGCGATCTTCGAGTTCGATTGCATGTTCCCGGCAGTAATCAATGAAGCGGACGATCAGCGCCTGAATAATGCGGATACCGCCGTAGTAACCGCGCCAGCGCGTAGTCTGATAGAGATCTTCGAGGTTCTCGAACACGGGCAGGTCTGCCTTGGCCGCGCGAATCTCGAGGCGCGCGCTGGGGTAGAGCAACACGCGGGCGCGAAAGTTGCGGACAAGCAGGGCGATGGTTTTCCCGTAGTAGCCATCGCTCGGATTGCCCAGCAAGCCCGCGCGGGCATACGCGAATGTTTCGATCGTGGCCATCTCAGATAGTCTGGCATACTGAAAAGTAAGATCCAACTATTCTCTATGCGCGTTGTCTTACAGCGGGTCAAAGAGGCCCGCGTCGAGGTGGACGGAAAAGTCGTCGGCGCGATCGCCCGAGGGCTCCTGGTGTTGCTCGGCGTGTCGCGGCAAGACACGCGGCGGGATGCAGACTATCTCACAGGAAAAATCGCTGGTCTGCGTGTGTTCCCGGACGGCGACGGCAAGATGAACCGCAACGTAATCGAGGCGGGCGGGAGTCTTCTAGTCGTGTCTCAATTTACTCTCTATGGCGACATCCGCCGCGGGCGCAGGCCGAGCTTCGACGAAGCGGCGCCTCCCGAACAGGCTCGGAGCTTGTATGAGTATTTCGTCGAGACACTCCGCAGACAAAGTATCACTGTCGAGACAGGTGTGTTTCAAGCTATGATGTCAGTGTACCTGGTCAACGAAGGACCAGTAACTATCCTCTGCGATTCCGCACAATCGTCGCAGAAGTAGTCCCGAATAGGATGTCGGACTTTTCTCGAAGAGGCACATAAATGGCACGGCCACCCAAAGTACTAACGAATAACACCCTGCTGGCGGCGGCTCTCGAAGGACTCGAGGCGCAGCGACAGCGTATTGACGAGCAGATTGCAAGCGTGAAAGCGATGCTGGGGAAAAAATCCCCGGCGCCCGCCAAGACCGCGGAGAGCGTTCCCGCTGCTAAGAAGCCCGGCAGAAGGAAAATGACCGAGGCGGCGCGCAAGCGCATTGCCGCGGCGCAGAAGAAACGTTGGGCGGAATTCAGAAAGAACAAACCGTCCGCCGAATAACACTCGCCTGTTCAACGGGCGGATCCGTGCCGACCTTTACTCCGCTGACGCCTGCCAGTGGCGGTTGCGAACGACGTCCCGCAGTGGACCGTCCTCGGTGATCCGCCCTTTGTCAAAAAAGACAGCTCTAGACGCGAGTGACATCGCGAAGGGAATATCGTGCGTGACCAGGAGTTTTGCCTGCGGAAGACTGCGAAGCAACTCCACTAACTCACGCTGCCCGGGCGGGTCCAGGAATGTAGTAGGTTCATCGAGGATCAGGATCTCCGGCTCCATCGCCAGAACGCCAGCAAGCGCAACGCGCCGCTTTTCGCCCGCGCTCAAATGATATGGCGCCTTGCCTGCCACATGGCTCATACCCACGCGAGCCAGCATTCGTTCAGCACGCTGCCGCGCGTCCTGCTCCGATAAGCCCAGATTGAGCGGACCGAAGGCGACGTCTTCGAGCACGGTTGGCATGAAAAGTTGCTCGTCGGCGTCCTGGAAGAGGATTCCGACGCGCTTCCGGATCTCCGGGAAATTCCGCTTCTTCACGCTCAGGCCGCGGACGGAAATCTCGCCCCGACCGGAAAGCAGGCCCACGAGATGCAGCGCAAACGTGGTCTTGCCGGAACCGTTGGCGCCGAGCAACGCAACCGTCTCGCCGGAACTCAAGCTGAAGTCCACGCCGTCCAGGGCGACGGTCCCGTCCTCATATTGATAGTGCAGGTCGCGCACTTCGATGAGCGGCGTCGTCACGGCTGCACTCCGATCCGCAACGCTGCCACCAGCGTGACGCTCAGTGCGAGGAACAGCAGGTCCGCGGCGGTGATCCTGCGGGTCGAGAGCAGCGGAAAATGGCCGCTGAATCCACGCGCCGCCATGGCGCTTTGGATGCCTTCCGCGCGCCGGAACGAACGTGCGAACAAGACTGCCAGGGCGCCCGAAGCAGCTTGAAATCGGGAGCGGCCGCGCTGGGCGCGGTGTGGAAGCGGAGCGCGGCAGCGCGCGGCAAGGATCATATGCTGTGCCTCTACGGAAATCAGAAAAAGATAGCGGTAGACGAACTGAGTCACCAGCACCAGCACGCGCGGAACCCGCAGAACTTCGAGCGCCCGCATGAGTTCCGGAAGGGTCGTTGTGGCGATCAGCAGCAGTACTGCGAGCGCGGAAAGAAAGCTCTTCGACAGCAATGCGGCCGCGCGCAAGGTGTCGCCCGATAGAAAGCTGACTGCGGCGAAAGTGGCGGCGAAGGGCAACACGAATGCCGCGCGATACAGCACCGCCGCGAGCGGCAAGCGCGCCAGAAGTACACACGCGAGCAGCAGCGCCGCATAGCAGATGGAGATGCGGTATGAAGCCGGTGGGGTAGTCGCCAGGGCAACCAGGAACACCAGCAGCGCCAGCAGTTTCACGCGCGCATCGCGGGCGTGGAGCAGGCTCTGCCCGCGGCTCCAGCGATCAAGGACGGCGTGATGCAATCAGGCGCTCCTTCGCCGTGCAAGCAAGCGCCCGAGCAGCGCGCACACGACGTAGATCAGCGCCACACCAGCGAGCCCGGCTGCCGCTTTACGCAGCCATGGCGATTGGAAGACGCCCGCCTCGTAGTCGGCCAGAGGCGTTGCCAGCAGGATTTGCTCCTGCGACGTGATCCCGAGATCGGCGAGGATCTTGCCGATGCCGTCAGGTGCGGCGGACGCGGCGAAAACACCCACAGCGGCCAATCCGATCGCTGTCGCGGCCAGCATGATTCCAGGTCTCCGGGAGGTTTCAGGCCGCGCCACCCAGCCGGGATTGATGCCTTCGATCGCTCGCACGACGGAGAGCGTGATGGCGCCTTCCACCGCCGCGGTGACGACGAACAGCGCGGCAGAAACGCCGAGCAGCAGCGGTCGAATCGGTACGCCGGAGACGATCAGTTGCACAAGCGCGAGAGTGGCGCTGACCAGCACGGAGAGCATGCCGCCCAAAAACAGCGCCAGGTTGCGCCACCTTCCGCGGCCCAGCAGATAGTAAGGCAGATAGCCGGCGAGTACGCCGAAGATAGCCATGTTGACTATGTTTGCGCCGAGCGCCAGGATCCCGCCATCCTGAAACACCAACGCTTGAATCGAAAGGATGGCCGTCATTACGACCGCCGCCGAGGCGGGCCCGAGCGTACACGCCAGCAGCGCCGCGCCGACCAGGTGGCCACTGGTGCCAAGACCCACAGGGAAGTTGATCATTTGCGCGGCGAAGACGAAAGCGCCCATCACGCCCAGTAGCGGAATGCGGCTCTGCTCCGCATCGCCGTGCGCTTTGCCCGCGAAGTATCCGACTGCGGGAATCGCGGCAGCGTCAAGCGCGGCCCACACCGGGGTTGAGAGAAAGCCATCTGGAATATGCATTCGTCGCTCTCAAAGTAGCACGAATCTCAGGATTGTAGGCCGCCCCGGCGCGGCCGGAAACCGAATACGCTGTTATGTATGGGCGAATTAAGCAGGATTGGGGTTGCGATTGACTCGGATCTCCTCGACAAGTTCGACGCGCTCATCGCCAAGCGCGGCTACACCAACCGTTCCGAGGCGTTCCGCGACATCATCCGCGACGAGCTTGTGGAGAAGGAGTGGGAGACACCGGAGAGCCAAGTCGTTGGCACAGTCACGCTGGTCTATGACCACCACGTGCGCCTGTTGAGCGAAAAGCTCACGAGCCTGCAGCACGACTTCCACCACAACATTCTTTCCACGCTGCACGTGCATCTCGATCACGACCATTGTCTGGAGGTGCTTGTCGTGCGCGGCCAGGCAGGAGCGGTCCGTCAGGTGGCCGATGCCATTATCAGCACAAAAGGCGTAAAACACGGCCGGCTGACAATCACCTCTACCGGCGCCGACGTCTAGCGATCTGCTACTGTAGGGCGCGATGCGATTTGAATCTGGCTCGTGAAGCCGGAAGTCTCCCGGCGGCCATGACTCGATTTAACGAGACGGCGCAAGCGGCGTGCAATCGGAAAGGGCGGACCAGATGAAGGACGCAGACACGATGTCGGCGCCCCGCGCGGAACGGCCGAACGGCTGTTTCGTCTGCGGCCAAGACAACCCGAACGGCCTGCGGATACTCTTCGAATCCGAGGCCGGAGGTGGCGTTTCCGCCGTCTGGATTCCGGCGGCCGCGCAGGAAGGGTTTCGCGGTATCGTGCATGGCGGTGTGATCAGCACTGTGCTCGACGAGGCCATGTCCAAGGCGGTCGCGGCCACGCGGAGCGAAGCGCTGACGGGAGAACTCCGGGTCCGCTTCCGCCGTACTGTGAGCACGGGCGAGACGTTGTGCATTCGCGGCTGGATAGTGCGCCGCGCCAAGCGCCTGATAGAAACGGAAGCGGCATTGACCACGGAGAATGGCGAAGAACGGGCACACGCCTGGGGCCGCTTTGTGACGCTTCCCCCGGCGCGGCGCGCGTCCGCGACTTCATAATAGAAGCAGCGGTGAACGTCGTTCTAGTCTCCACTTACGAACTGGGCAGGCAGCCTTTCGGACTCGCTTCGCCTGCGGCCTGGTTGCGCAACGCCGGCCACGTGGTGGTGTGCGCCGACCTTGCCATCGGCACGTTGCCCGCACTCGAAGTTCGCGAGGCCGATCTGGTCGCCTTCCACCTGCCCATGCACACGGCGACGCGTCTGGCGGTGCAAACGATCGAGAAAGTGAAGCTGCTCAATCCGGGTGCGGAACTATGCTGTTACGGGCTCTACGCCGCGATGAACGCAGGGTATCTGCGCGGCCTGGGAGTAAGGCACATTCTCGGAGGTGAGTTCGAGGCCGCGTTGCTGGCGGTGGCGAATCGCGATAAGAAGCAGCAGCCACTGATCGCGCTCGACCGCCTGGAATTTCAGACGCCGGATCGCGCCGGCCTGCCCGCGCTTTCGCGTTACGCCAAGCTACGCGTCGACGGAGAAACGCACACCGCCGGCTACACCGAGGCGAGCCGTGGCTGCAAACATCTCTGCCGCCACTGTCCGGTCGTGCCGGTCTATCAAGGGAACTTTCGGATTGTGCCAGTCGAGACCGTCATGGCCGATGTACGTGGGCAGATTGCCGCCGGCGCGGAACACATCACGTTTGGTGACCCGGACTTTTTCAACGGCCCGGGCCACGCCAGAAAACTGGTAGAAACGCTGCATCGCGAATTTCCGCGGATCACTTACGACGTGACCATCAAGGTGGAGCATTTGCGCAACCATCGTGCACTGCTGCCGCTACTCAAAGAGACAGGCTGCCTGTTTGTGACCAGCGCGATCGAGTCGGTCGACGACGCGGTGCTTGAGAAACTCGACAAAGGCCATACGCGCGCTGACTTTGTCGAGACGGTTCGCGACTGCCGCGACGCCGGACTCACGCTGTCGCCGACTTTCATCCCGTTCACGCCGTGGACCACGCGCGAAAGCCATCGAGACCTGCTGCGGATCTTGCTGGAGCTTGGACTCGCGGGCGCGGTCAGCCCGATCCAATTGGCGCTGCGCCTGCTGGTCGTGCCCGGCTCGCATCTTCTTGAATTGCCCGATATCGCGCGCATCGTGGGACCGCTGGATGAAGCCGCGCTGCTCTATCGTTGGAAGCACGAAGATGAAAGCGTGGACCGCCTCGCGGCCGAGTTGCTATCGCTGATCAACAATGAACAAAAGCAGCGCACGCCGCGCTCTGAAATCTTCCGCAAAATCTGGGCCGCCGTGCACGAGAAGCCTCTGCCCGAAAACTACGATCTGCTCCCACGCGTCGTGATTCCGTATCTCGATGAACCCTGGTATTGTTGAGCGGAGCCTACGGAAGAGCAGTTAGCTCTTGTGTGACATTCACTGTTTCCTGCTGCCCTCTAGTCGAGGTTGAGAACCTTTGTCAGCGTGCCCTTCTCAGCTTGCACTTTTTTCTGGAGCATCATCAGGGCGTAGATCAACTGCTCGGGGCGGGGCGGGCAGCCGGGGACGAAGACATCGACTGGGATTACCTGGTTGACGGGGACTACCGCGTAGTTGCTGAAGACTCCTGTGGATGTCGCGCAGGCTCCCATTGAGATGACCCATTTGGGTTCGGGCATCTGCTGGTAAAGGTGCTGGATCACGGGGGCCATCTTGTTCGAGACGCGGCCGGCGATAATCATCAGGTCGGACTGGCGCGGTGAACCGCGGAACACTTCGGCGCCGAAGCGCGACACGTCAAAGCGCGAACCGGTCATCGCCATCATCTCAATGGCGCAGCAGGCGAGCCCGAAGGTCATGGGCCATAAAGAGTTCTTGCGCGCCCAGTTGATCGCGTTGTCCAGCGTGGTCAGAATCAGGCTGTCCGCCAGTCCCGGATGCTCCTCGTTGTCCACGCGTGCGAACAACTCCGCGGGCGTTCCCAGGTTGAGAGTGTTCTCCATTGCCCTGATTATCCCATGAAGCACGCTAGAATTTGAGAAGGGATGCCTTCACAGCTTTTTTCCTTCACTCCTTCGGCGACTTACGAAGAGGCTCTGTGCCGGGCAGCCGCCCTGTGGGGCGTTGAGCCCGAGTATTGGGACATCTGGGGTAAGCTCCACGAAATCCCTACCGATACTCAACAGAAGATCCTCGAGTCGCTTGGCGTGCCGGCCGGGACGCGAGAGACCCTGGATGCGGCGGTTGAGCAGCGCCTTTATGACGAATGGTCGGCGATCACGCCGGCGACGCTCGTGATCAGCGAGAACGCGAAGGAGCTTACGCTTTGCGTGGCGAGCGCGGATGAGACCGCCCGTTGCTGGATCGAGATTGGATGGGAGAATGGCGGGACGGAGCGTTGGGACTTCACATTGGCCGCCGCCCCGGTCGCCGCTTCCACGGAACTGCGCGGCAAGCGCTTCGTCAAGAAACAGACGCCCTTGCGCGGACGGCTGCGGCTCGGCTATCACGAACTCACCGTGCGCCTGTCCTCGGGCGCCGCGAGCAAGTCGCGCCTGATCGTGTGCCCCGACCAGGTCTATCGCCCGCCCTTTCTCGGCGCGGGCAAACACGCCGCCGGCATCGCGGTTTCGCTCTATGGGCTGCGTTCCACGCGCAATTGGGGCTGCGGCGATTTTACCGATTTGCGCGGCTTGGTAGACTGGGTCGCGCAAGATGTCCACGGCGAATTTGTTGCGCTGAATCCGCTGCATGCTTTGGCGAACCGGCAGCCGTACAATACCAGCCCGTATCTGCCGGCGTGCAGCTTGTATCGAAACCACATTTATCTCGATGTCGAGCGCATTCCGGATTTCGCCGCGGGCAATGGAGCGCGGGCGCTGGCCAGTGCGCCGGTGCAGCGCGAAATCGAAGCGCTGCGCGCCGCGGAGTTTGTCGAGTACGAACGAGTCAGCGCGCTCAAGCTGCGATTCCTGAAGTTGTGTTTCCGCAGCTTTCTGCAACGCGAGTACCGTGCCGGCGGCGAGCGGGCACAGCTCTTCAACGCATACATAGAGCGAGAGGGCGAAGCGTTGCAGAGCTACGCCGTTTATTGCGTCATCGATACTGAGATGCACCGGCGCAATCCCAATGTCTGGTTGTGGTGCGATTGGCCCGGCGAACTTCAGGACCCGGCCTCGGAAGGCACGCGCCGCTTCGCCGCCGCGCACGAGCGCAGCGTACTGTTCTACAAGTACGTGCAATGGCAGCTCGACACGCAACTTGCCGAGGAACAGTCGCACGCGCAGGGGGCAGGGCTTCCGATCGGACTCTACCACGACCTGGCGTTGGCGACGGACCGTTTCGGGTGTGACCTTTGGTCTAACCGCGAGTTCTATGTGAATGGTTGCCGCGTGGGCGCTCCGCCGGACGACTTCTCGCCGTCTGGACAGGACTGGGCCTTCCCGCCGCCGAACAAGGAGCGGCATCACGAGGACGGCTACCGGCTGTTTCGCGATTCCATTCGTAAGAACGCCCGCCATGGCGGCGCGCTGCGCATCGATCACGTGATGCGCTTCTTCCACCTTTACTGGATCCCGGACGGCATGACTGCCATGCACGGCGCGTATGTCATGGATCATCACGAGGACCTGATCCGTGTGCTCGCGCTCGAGAGCGTGCGCGGCCAGTTTATGGTGATTGGCGAGGACCTGGGCACGGTGGCCGACTTCATTCGCGAAGCTCTAGAGAAGTTCGGAGTCCACAGCTACCGGCTGTTCTTTTTTGAGAAGCATCGCGACGGTTCGCTTAAGCTGCCCGATGAGTATCCGCAGCGTGCGCTGGTCTCGGCTTCGACTCATGACCTGCCGACGCTGGCCGGATTTTGGACCGGCGACGATATCGAACTGCGTTGGCACCTCGGCTTGATTCTGGATCGCGAGAGCTATGAACGCCAGCGCGTGGAACGCGGTCTGGAGAGACAGAACATGCTAGATGCGCTCCACTTTCTGAACCTGCTGCCGGTCTGGTTCCCCCGTCACGCGGGCGACGTGCCGGAGCTGACCGGCGAGTTGCACAATGCAATTATCGGTTTCCTGGCGTCGACGCCTTCGGAATTGCTGGTGATCAATCAGGAGGACCTCTTCAAACAGCCGCGCCAGCAGAACCTGCCGGGCACTACGGCCGAGTATCCGAATTGGCGCAACAAGATGACGTTCCGCATTGACGAACTCTGGAGTGTGCCTTACGTGCGCGACTGCGCCGCGATGCTGCGCGGCTGGCTGCTACGGACAGGGCGATAGAATACGGATTGACGATGAGACTGCTCGCTGCGCTCGCGCTGGGATGCCTCACCATCCAGGCTCAGGATTTTTCGGACTATAAAGTCGAAAAGGCCGCCGCCGGTTTCCGCTTCGCGGAAGGACCAGCATGGTCGCGCGATGGCTTTCTTCTATTCAGCGACGTGCCCGCCGATCGCATTCACAAGCTCACGCCGGGCGAGGGCACAACGGTTGCGCGCGAGAATTCGAACGGAGCGTCCGGCAACGCCTTCGACAGTCAGGGCCGCCTATATACTTGCGAGACGCGTACGCGTCGCGTGGTGCGTCTGGATAAGAAGGGCAAAGCGGAGGCGCTCGCCGAAAAGTGGGAAGGCAAGCGGCTGAATGCGCCGAACGACATCGTTGTCCGCAAGGACGGGCACGTCTATTTCACGGACCCCGCCTTCGGTTCGCAAGCCGATGCCCGCGAGCTCGATTTTTACGGGATATTTAGCATCACTCCGAAAGGCGAGCTCGGTCTGGTGGCGAAGTGGAAGAGCCGCCCCAACGGCATCACGCTTTCCCCGAACGGACGTATTTTATACGTGACCGATTCCGACCGGCGCAGCGTCGCCGCGTTCGATCTCGACCGTCAGGGCAACGCCTCTAACGAACGCGTGCTGATCGCTCAGACAAGGGGCGTCCCGGGCGGCATACGCACCGATGAACATGGCAACCTGTATCTGGCCTGCAAAGGTCTCGCGGTCTACTCGCCCGAGGGCGCGCAACTTGGATTTATCGAAATGTCCGAAACGCCATCGAACCTCGCCTTCGGCGACGGTGACATGCAGTCGATCTTCCTCACGGCGCGCACGTCGGTGTATCGTGTGCGGCTCGCAGTGAAAGGCTCGGTGCAGAATTAACAAGCGCAACGACCGCCGTTATCCGCCGCGCCCGATTCTGGGTGTCGGCGCCCTGATTTTCCGGCGCGGGCGCATCCTTCTGGTGGAGCGCGGACATGAGCCGTTGAAGGGCTATTGGTCGCTGCCCGGCGGCGTGCTGGAAGTGGGCGAGACGCTACACGCTGGAATTTGCCGCGAGGTGCTGGAGGAGACTGGACTGGTGGTGCGGCCCGAGGCTGGCGCCGAAGTCTTCGAGCGAATCATGTGCGACGATGGCGGCCGGGCGGAGTACCACTACGTCCTGCTCGACTATGTGTGCCGGGTCGTGCGCGGCTCGCTTGTGGCGGGCGACGACGTGAGCGCGGCGGAATGGGTGAAGCGTGGCGACCTGAAGAATTTCCGCCTGACGGACGGTACGCTGGAAGTGATCGAACGAGTTTATGAAAAACGCAAGCGCGCAGCTACTCGAATTTAGTGCGCTGAAACAATTGGTGGGCCGCTGGGTCGCGAGTCCGATGGGACACCGCGAACTGGAGCGGGTTGCACCCTCGGCCGATGCCGCCGTCATCGAGCGTGTGCTCGACGAGGTCCGCGAGGCGATCGAATATTTGCAGGCGGCGGCCAAGCCGCAAGGCGCGGCGCACGGTGCTGCGGTGCGGTTGCGCTTCGATCTTCCCGACACGGAATCGGCCGTGCGCCGTCTCGCGATTGAGGGCGCCTCGCTCGAAGCGGCGGAGATTCTGCTGCTGACGGAGATGCTCGACCGCGCCTCCGACGCGCGCATGATTCTGGCGGCGGTGGGCGGGCGCTTTCCGCGTCTGGCTGCGCGCGCGGCCGCGATCGGAGAGTTCCGTCCGGCGTTGAAGGAGTTGTCGGGAAAGATTCTTCCGGATGGCACGGTGGCCGACCACGCCAGCGTGGCGCTGCAGCGCGTGCGCAGAGACGTCGAGAGGCTGAAGAAGCAAATTCATGAATCGCTCGAACGCTTTCTGCGTGCGCATCGCGAAGATGGAATCTTGCAGGAGGAGTTCGTCGCCATTCGCAACGAGCGCTTTGTCGTACCGCTGGTCGCCGGACAGCAGCGCAAGGTGGAGGGCGTGGTTCACGCAGCCAGCGGCAGCGGCCACACGCTGTTTGTCGAACCATTCGAGACGATCCAACTGAACAACGACCTGGTGCGGCTTTCGGAAGAAGAGGCGCGCGAAGTGCATCGCATTCTGCGCGAGATGACGGACAAACTGCGCGCTCTCTCTCCGGCCATCAGCAGGGCTTACGCCGTGCTGGGCGAACTGGATCTGCTCTTTGCGAAGGCGCAGTTCGCGCTTGAATTCGATTGCATCGTGCCGCGCTTCACTTCAGGCGCCGAGCGCCGCCTTACGCTGCGCGAGGCCCGTCATCCGCTTCTCGAAGACGTGTTGAAGAGGCAGCGCAAAGCGATCTCGCCGATTTCGCTCGCGCTTGATAGCGCCAGCCGCACGCTGCTGATCAGCGGACCGAATACCGGCGGAAAGACAGTGGCGCTCAAGACGGTCGGCTTGCTCGCACTGATGGCGCAAGCCGGGTTGCCGGTCCCGTGTTCGGAAGCGGAGTTTCCGGTCTTCGACCAGGTGCTCGCCGACATCGGCGATAACCAGTCGATCCAGGAAAGCCTGAGCACGTTCTCGGCGCACATTACCAGGGTCCGTGAAATGGTGCTCGACGTAACGCCCGATTCGCTGGTGTTGCTCGATGAGTTGGGCCGCGCCACGGATCCGGAAGAGGGCGGCGCACTGGGAGTCGCCGTGCTCGACCGCTTCCGCGCGGCGGGCGCTTTCACGCTGGCATCGACGCACCTGCTCGCCATCAAGATCTATGGCGCGAATACGCCGGGCGTTGTCAACGGCTCGATGGGTTTCGACGAGCGCACGTTGCAGCCAACCTATGTGTTACGCCTGGGTGCGCCGGGCAAGTCCGCTGGACTCGACATCGCATCGCGGCTCGGCATGCCGCCGCACTTGATCGAGCAGGCCCGCGCGGCGATGAGCAGCAGCGATCGCGACATCGCAAAGTTCCTGAGCGACCTGCATCTGAAACTGGGCGAGGTCGAGCAGTTGCGCCATGCGCTCGAAATTGAGCGCGCGTCGCTTGCCCAGCGCGAGCGCGAGATCGCCAAGGAGTCGGCGCAGCGCGAGAGCGCGAAGCTGAAAGAGATCGAACGCCGCTGCGATTTGCTGATGACGAAGTTCGAAGAGCAGGCGCGCGAAACTATCGAGACGATCATGCAGGGGGCCGAGCAGCACAAGGCTTCCGAACGAGCGTTGCGCCGTGTGGCGCGAACGAAACGCGAATTCGAAGAGGAGCTCGAGGTTACGGTTCTGAGCACGCAGAACGACGCGCGGCAGGGCGACTTGCAGGCTGGGAAACCGAAGATCGTCGAGGGTGCTCGCGTGCGGCTGAAAGGCGTGCGCGAGCCCGCGCGGGTGCGCCGTAAACTGGCGGGCGGCATCATCGAAGTCGAGGCCGGTTTCATGAAGCTGCAGGTTTCCGAAGACGATGTTTTGGAAGTTCTGCCGGATACCGGCGACGCGGGCAGGAAGTTGCCGAAGAATGTCTCGTTCCAACAGGGGCCGCAGTGGAGCGTCTCCTTCAGCGAGATCAATGTAATCGGCAAGCGTGCCGAAGAGGCTTGTGACGAAGTCGACAAGTTCCTCGACAGCGCAGCGCTGGCATCGGTGCAGCGCGTGCGCATCGTGCACGGT
This sequence comes from Bryobacteraceae bacterium, assembly GCA_963668605.1. Taxonomy (GTDB): domain Bacteria; phylum Acidobacteriota; class Terriglobia; order Bryobacterales; family Bryobacteraceae. Next base: position 5,035,841 of record OY764903.1, on the reverse strand, counting down.
CACGGAATGGGGATTCTGAAAAAAGCGATTGCCGGGCTGCTGGCGACATGCCCGCATGTTGCGGCGTTTCACCCGGCGCCGCAAAGCGAAGGCGGCGCGGGGGCGACGATCGTGGAGTTGAAGGAATCGTAGCCGCGGAAAGCGGCGCTACTTCTGGTCGAGCTTCCAGAGGATCTGGCGCAGCATTCCCAACCAGACTTCGACATCGCGCGCCGAAGGTTCCATGCGGCGCACCAGCCGCCGAAGCTTCGCTTCGCTCGAAGCTTTCGTGCGCGGGTTCATGTAACCGGATTTATCCAGCGCTGTTTCCAGCATGACGGTGAGCCTGTCCACTCTCTCACATGTCGCCGGCTTCAACGGTTTGGGCTGTTCCTCGGCCGCCTTTGCGTTTCGAATCACCTCGTAGAGACACACGGCCACGGCTTGACCAAGGTTCATGGAACCGTGCTGTTCGCGCGATGGAATGCGCGTTAGCCAGTTGCAGTAGGCCATCTCCTCGTTGGTCAGGCCGAATTTTTCCGAGCCGAACAGCAGCGCCAGATTGCCCGCGACGAGATGCTTGCGAATGAGCCTTCCGCCGATCTCCAGACGGCGCAGGCGGTGCTGTAATCCGCGATGTCCGAGCGACGTGGTTCCGACGACCAGTGTGCAGTCCGCGACTGCTTCTGCGACGGTCGGAAAGACGCGTGCGTTTTCGAGCAGGGACGCCGCGCCAACGGCGGAGCGCGCTTCGCGAAACGCGAGGTCGTAGGGCGCCACCAGGCGAAGATCGAAGAAACCGAAATTGCTCATCGCGCGTGCTGCGGCGCCGATGTTGAGCGGGTTTCGAGGTGTGACCAGGACCACCTTCAGGCGGTCCCGGTCCGGTGAATCGCTGGGCAAGGCTAGCGGAGTTCTTCCATGATGGTTTCGAGCGCTTCCCGCGAAGGGCGCGTCTTCGATTCCGGCAGCGTCGCGACGGGAGCGTCGCCAAGGTTCAACATGTCGATGAACGTCGGTCTATCGCTGGCCACGTAGAGAATGCCGGTGAGTACGTCCCCCGATTGCTCGGATTCGTGCAGCATCTTGACCGCGGCCAATTTGTCGGTGGGATCGTAGTCGCGCCCGAGCTTTCTGATACGGATGCGCGAACCGTCGAAGAGTTCCACCTCCTGCGTCGAGCCCTCCTCGATTTCGACGTCGATCTCGGCGAACGACGGGACGAAGTCCAGTTCGTGCAGCGGTTCTTCGTGATCCTTCATGTACGAGTAACTCTTGGTGGAACCCTCATGATCGTTGAAGGTGACGCACGGCGAGATCACATCGACGATGCACAGGCCTTTGTGCGCGATGCACGCCTTGAGAATGCTGTTCAATTGCCGTTTGTCGCCGGAGAAGGAGCGCGCCACCAGGGTCGCGCCAAGTTCGATGCCGGCCAGGCAGCAATCGATCGGCTGCAGGTCGTTGATGATCCCCGTCTTGGTTTTCGAACCGACGTCCGCAGTCGCCGAGAATTGGCCCTTTGTCAGGCCATAGACGCCATTGTCCTCAATGATGTAGATCAGCGGAAAATTGCGGCGCAGCATGTGCATGAACTGGCCGAGGCCGATCGACGCAGTGTCGCCGTCGCCGGAAACGACGATGCCGCGCAGCGTGTGATTGCCCAGCAGAGCGCCGGTCGCCACCGCCGGCGCGCGCCCGTGGACGCTATTGAAGCCGTGCGAGGCGCCTAAAAAATAGGCGGGCGATTTCGAAGAGCAGCCGATGCCAGAGAACTTTGCCACAGAGTACGGCTCCACGCCCATCTCGAAAAACGCCTCGATGATGCGTTCCGTGATCGCGTTGTGGCCGCAGCCGGCGCACAGCGTAGTCTTGGCGCCCTTATAAGGCAGCACGTCCAGGCCGATGTGGTTCACCTTTTTCGGCGGAGGCGTTGTCATCGTTGTGCTCATAATCCCTCCTGTTTGACGATTGCATCGGTCACGCTGCGCGCATCGACGGGCATTCCGTCATAGTGCAGCACGCTGCGTAGTTTGACCGTGAGCGCGGGATCGAGATCCATCCGCATCAGCGAGAGCAGTTGCGCGTCGCGATTCTGGTCGATGACATAGACGCGCTCGTGGCGCGCGATGAAGTCCTTCAACTCATCGGCATACGGGTATGCCTTGATGCGCAACAAGCTGGCCTCAATTGCATACTCGCGCCGCAATTGGCTTTGTGATTCTTCGCCCGCGTAGCGCGAAGTGCCGCAATAGACAATGCCGATTCTGGCGTTCTCGCTCAACACGACTTGCGGCTTGGGAGCGTAGTGGCGAATGCACTCGAACTTGTGCGACAGCCGGTCCATGTTGTTGACGTAATCGTCGGGGCGCTCGGTGTACTGCGCCTTGTCGTTGTGGCCGCTGCCGCGCGTGAAATACGCGGCTGCCGGATGATTGGTGCCGGGCAGTGTGCGATAGCCGACGCCGTCTCCATCAACATCGCGATAGCGCGCGAAGCCGCCCAACCTGTCGAGATCCTCCTTCGACAGAACCTTGCCGCGATGAATCGGCTCAGCCGGATATTCGAAGGGATCCGAAGGCCAGTTGTTCATGCCGAGATCAAGGTCGGTGTTTACGAAAACGGGTGTCTGGAAGCGCTCGGCTATATCAAACGCGGCCAGCGCCATTGTGAAGCACTCTTCGGGCGAAGAGGGGAACAGCACGGGGTGGCGCGTGTCGCCGTGCGACAAAGTCGCATTGCTGAGGATGTCGCCCTGCATCGTGCGCGTGGGCAGTCCGGTGGACGGGCCGACGCGTTGCACATCGAAGATGACTGCCGGAATGTCCGTGTAATAGGCGAGGCCGACAATCTCGGACATAAGCGAAATGCCAGGACCGGAGGTCGCCGTCATCGCGCGCGCTCCCGACCAAGCCGCACCGACTACCATGCCGATAGCGGCAAGTTCGTCCTCGGCTTGCACGATGGCGAACGTCGCCTTGCCGGTATCCGGATCGATGCGGAAGCGCTTCATGTAGCCCATCAGCGACTCGATCATTCCGGTCGATGGCGTGATGGGATACCAGGGCACTACGGTGACGCCGGCGAACATGCAGCCCAGTGCGCAGGCGGCATTGCCTTCGATGATGATCTTGCCCGCCGTCTGGTTCATGCGCTCGACGCGGCAGCGGTCGGTTTTCTTCAGGCTCGCGGCGGCGTACTCCTGGCCCGCCTGTACCGCGCCCCAATTGATTCCAGCGGCTTTCGCCTTCCTGGTTCCGAACTGTTTGAAGATCGCCTTGCGCATCTCCTCGAGGTCGATGCCGAGAAGGTGGGCCACCACTCCGTCATAGATCATGTTCCGCACAAGCTTGCGGAGTTTCGCTTCGGGGCACACCGGCCCAACGAGCTTGTCGAACGGCACAGGGTAAAAACAAAGATCGTCGCGGAGTTCGTTCAACTTCAGCGGTTCGTCATAAACCACGGCGGAACCGGGGGCGAGGCCGAGAACGTCCTCACGCGCGGTTTCCGGATTCATGGCGATCAGGAAGTCGATCTCTTTCTTGCGGCCGATCCAGCCGTCCTTGCTGACGCGGATGGTGAACCACGTTGGCAGGCCGGCAATGTTGGACGGGAACAGATTTTTTCCGGAGACCGGAATTCCCATCTGGAAAATCGAGCGCATCAGAACGGAGTTGGCCGTCTGGCTGCCGGAACCATTTACGGTAGCAACCTGAATGCTGAAATCGTTGCCGATCTCTCCCCCAGTCCCATGCGTGCGTGACTCGACGCGGGTCACTTCAAGTGTGGACATAAGAACCAGAATCCCTCGCTGTCTTAATTATATAGATAAGCGGGCACGATTCTGTTTACAGGGAAACAGGTCCGATTGGCGGTAAAGCCCGGCTATTGCTCGTGTACGTCTTCGAGATAGGTATAGCCGTTGAGGCCCTCCTCGAAGAATTTCAGCAGGCGCGCCAACTCTTCATAGCCCAGGCGGCCTTCGCGCAGCGCGGTTTCCGCATCCCTGCGGATCTGCTCCAGCAGCGCCGTTCCGCTGAACTGCACATAGTTCAAGACCTCGCGCACGGTGTCGCCCTGGATCACGGCTTCGAGAATTGTCTCGCCCGTTTCGCTCAGCCCGACGTGTACCGCGTTTGTGTCGCCGAAGAGATTGTGCAGGTCGCCGAGAATCTCCTGATAGGCCCCGACCAGAAACGCGCCGAGGTAATACGGGTCGCCGCCGTCGAAGGCGTGCAGCGGCAACGTCTTCTTCACGTCGCGGCGGTCGATAAACTGGTCGATCTTGCCGTCTGAATCGCAGGAGATATCGCCCAGCACGGCGGCGTGCGTCGGCGCCTGATTCAGGCGATGTATCGGCATCAGCGGGAATAACTGCTTCACGGCCCAACTGTCCGGCATGCTTTGGAACAACGAAAAATTGCAGAAATAGGTGTCCGAAAGCATCGACTCGAGGCCTTCGAGTTCTTCCGGGAAGTATTCGAGTTCCGTCGCCATCTTGAGCACGCGGCGGCAGATCGCCCAATACAGGTTTTCCGCCTGGCTACGCTGTTGCAGCGTGAGATAGCCGAGACTGAACAGGTTCAGTGCGGAATCGAGCGCCTGCTGAGCGTCGTGATAGGCTTCGAGAAGATTCTTCTGGCTCAGTGAGCGCGAGGTATCGAGCAGGTCCAGGAGCGGCTGTTCGGCGTCGTCCGGCAATTCGACGGGGACGTCCTGCTCGCCTAATCCGCTTACGCCCAGGACGTTAAACACAAGCAGGCTGTGGTACGCCGCCACCGCGCGGCCGCTCTCCGTGATGATGGTGGGATGCGGCACTTCGGCTTCGTCGCACACGTTCTGCACGTGATAAATCACGTCGTTGGCGTACTCTTGCAGCGTGTAGTTCACGCTCGATTCAAAGTCGGTCTGCGATCCATCGTAGTCGATGCCCAGACCACCGCCCACGTCGAGATACTTCAAGCCCGCGCCGGACTTCTTCAGGTCTGTGTAGATGCGCACTGCCTCGGTGACGGCGCCCTTGATGTGCCGGATGTTCGTGATCTGGCTGCCGAGATGGAAGTGCAGCAACTCCAGGCAGTCTTCCATGCCCAGCGCTTTCAGGCGATCGAGCACGCGAATCGCCTCGCTCACCGTCAATCCAAATTTCGAGCGGTAGCCACCCGACGTCTTCCAGCGGCCGGCGCCGCGGCTGGCCAGCTTTACGCGCACGCCGATCAGCGGCTTGACGCCCACTTTTTCGGCATACTTCAGGATCAGGTCGAGCTCCGTGTATTTTTCGATCACGGTGATGATGTGCCGGCCGATCTTCTTCGCCAGCATCACCATCTCAATGTACTCGTCGTCCTTGAAGCCGTTGCACATGATCGGCGTGTCGTTGTCGGCAATAGCGGCGACAGCGAGCAATTCGGGCTTTGATCCCGCTTCCAGGCCGAAGCCGTAGGCGCGCCCGAACTGGAATACCTCTTCCACCACCTGCCTCTGCTGATTCACTTTGATCGGGTAGACGCAGCAGTAGCCGCTCTTATAGCCGTGTTCGGCGATCGCGGCCGTGAAAGCGTCGTGTATCTCGCCCAGGCGGTGCTTCAGGATGCCGGCAAAGCGGATCAGGATGGGAGGCGAGATGCCGCGCAAAACAAGCGAGTCAACCAACTCCTTCAAATCGATTCCACGCGCGGGATCCTTCTCCGGATGAACCCAGACATGCCCGTTCGAGCCGACCGAAAAGTAGCCCTTGCCCCAACTCGCAACATCATATAGCTCCGAAGCTTCGTGCGTGCTCCAGCGGTCGGATGGTTCGCGGACGGCAACGCTGTCAGAAATCTTAAGGTTCAATTCTCCTCCCGGAACTCCAAGTGTCCGACGAAACAGCTTCTACGGCAAGTACAATCTTAATTGTGCGGTTGGCTTGCGTTTCGGTTATTCTCGCGGCCATCTCCCCACTGACTGCGGAGACAGCCAGACTCGAGTGCACGGCAGACGCGTGGGTCGCCTTGGCATCCCATGGCAGCGCAAAGCTCAATGGCCTTGGACGCGACTTGACGCTAAACGGGTACAAGCGCGTGCTGCTGCTGAATTTTCGCACGACGAATATTGCCGGCTGGAAATTGCAGGACGCCTGCCTCATGCTGCATCTCCGCTCCGGCAAGCCACCCTTCCGACTGGATGTCGGAATTCAATTAGAGAGTTGGACCGAAAGCGAAACGATGCTGCACTTCGCTACACCAAAGCGCCTGCTCTCCTTCAGCGCGACCGCTCTGCCGGAGGGTTGGTTCGAGGTGAAACTTGCGCCCCAGTTCGCCGAGTCGCTCGCCGCCGGGCGCGGTTTTGGATTGGTTGTCGCCGAACGCGGCGCTTCGCTCGAACGCGTTTTCGACTCGCGCGAAACTGTACAGTTTGCGCCTTATTTGGTGGTCGATGGAATTCAGATTGGGATGCGGTAGAACGCCCGCAAATGCGAAATCGAGTCCCACCCATTTGTGGGTACCCGAAGATTAAAATTCTTTTTCCTTCGCATGCAACACTATGCGATCAGGATGCAAATAAGCGTCTTGACAACCCGCCCAAACGGGCGCACTCTGATGGCAGGTCGGATGATACAGCGTCTGCTGCATTACATCCGAACTGACCTGGGAAGGGATGTCTACATGCCCGGATCCGCATTTCCTCTAACTGAGTTTTCGCAGCCAGAGAAAGTCGTCTCAGTGTTGACTGTGACCGATCGCCCGGACGAACTGACACACCTTGGCGAGATCTTCCGCCGGTCGAATTGGAGAATGCACAGCGTCCGTAGGTGCACGGAGGCGAGGCACTTTTTGGAGAACAATCGCGTACCCGTCATCGTCTGCTCGCACGACCTGCCCGATGGAATGTGGACGGACTTGCTTGCCTGTCTCGACAACCTCTCCGATCCTCCCGTTCTCATCGTCACCAGCCCCCAGGCGGATGAATCGCTCTGGGCCGAAGTGCTTAATCTTGGCGGCTATGATGTTCTGCCGCAACCGTTTGAGCGCTCGGAGGTGGTCCGCGTGATCAGCCTTGCGTGGCTTCATTGGAAGTCCCAGCGGCGCATCCCGCGCCTGCCGGTGCATGTGGAGACGGTAAACCACTTGAGGCCTGTAAACCACTTGCAGGCTACGGCCTGAAGACAGGAGCTGTTTTCAGCTCCCGATTTGCCGCAGTAGAGAATAGAATTCCGGAAAGGAAACTGAGGCCGCTTCGGCATGGTGGACGAGTGTCTCCCCGTCCGCGGCGAGACCCGCCACGGCGAAAGCCATAGCGATGCGATGGTCGCCGAACGAGTCGACCTCGGCGGCGTGAAAGCGCTGCCCACCGGGCACGTGAAAGCCGTCGGGTTCGACGTTGATTCGCACGCCCATGCGCTGAAGGTTTTCGGCGAGAGTGGCGATGCGGTCAGTTTCCTTGATGCGCAATTCACTCGCGTCGCGTACCGTGAGGCCGCGTTCGCTGGCTGCGCCCAGCACGGCGAGTACCGGGATCTCGTCGATCAGCGCTGCGGTGAGTCCGGCCTCGACTACGACTCCGCCCGTGAGCTTCGACTGGCGAACAAGAATATCGCCCACCAATTCACCGCCGGACTGCGTTAGATTCAACACCTGAACCTGAGCACCCATCGATACCAGGAAATCCAGCAACGCGGAGCGCGTCGGGTTGAGTCCAACGTTAGCTACTACAAGATTCGATTCCCGCACGAGTAGCGCGGCCACCAGGAAAAAGGCGGCTGAGGAGAGGTCCCCCGGAACCGTCAGGTTACGGCCTGTGAGGTTTGGGTGGCCTTCCAGCCGGATGACTTTCCCTTCGATGGTGACGTTCGCGCCGAACTCGCGCAGGGCGATTTCGGAATGATCGCGCGTGCGTTGCGGCTCGCGGACGACGGTTTCTCCCTCTGCGTAAATGCCTGCAAACAGGACGCATGTCTTCACCTGGGCGCTTGCCACGGGTGAGGCGTAATCGATGGCATGTAGCGGACGCCCCTGAATTTCGAGCGGCGGATATTGTCCGTCGCAGGCCGTGATTGCCGCGCCCATCTCGCCGAGCGGCTTCATGATCCGCGCCATGGGACGGCGCGCGAGCGACTCGTCGCCCGCGATCCGGCTGGAGAACGGCTGCGCCGCCAGAATGCCAGAGAGCATACGAATCGTCGAGCCGGAGTTGCCCGCGTCGAGCATAGCGGCGGGCGCCTGCAAACCATTCAATCCGGCGCCTTCGATGAACACCGTACTGCCCTCCGACCGGACGGACACTCCCAGCGCGCGCAGGCAGCCGAGCGTGGAGTGGCAATCGGCCCCGGTGGAATAGTTGTCGAGCCGCGACGGTCCTTCGGAAATCGCCGCCAGCATCGCATAACGGTGGGAAATGGACTTATCGCCAGGCAGGCGCACGGTGCCGGAGATAGAAGAAACGGGAGAGATCTTCTGTTGCATGGGAATCTCTATTGTAGCTTCCGGGCAGCCGGGTCGGATTGTGATCTGCTTCGCGCGCGATCTCGCGTTGCATCGCTTCGGCCGTTTTTTTACGCTGGGCCGATAGCGCTGGCTCCCCAATGGGTCGCAATCCACAGATCTTTTCACTGACATCCAGGAACTGGCCGCCGAGTTCACGGAAACGGTAGTATTCGGCGACCTCTTGCTGAGCTTTGGTCAAGGCGGCAGGTGAGGTCACTTTGTCCAAGACAGATTTGACCTCCTCATTCGGAACGCCAGACCCGGCGCCACGACTCCGAACGGTGCCGGGAGTGATAACGACCGGAGGCTACGTATTCACGGTTTTTCGTCCATGTTTGAAAAATTGAAGTATTCTCGCCTCCGGTCGCTGGCGCTTCCGGCACTGCTAGCTCACCTCGTGCCATCCGGATCACCGGGTCGGCGACAGTGTTAGTTTCGGGTTTCCACACCGACCGCCAGTGCCGGTGATAGAGCCGGCCCGCATATCACCCAGTGGAGCGACATGAGATTGGATGGCAGCGCGACGATGTTCCAGATCAGCCAGAGAATCGCGCATGGAAATCCCCTCCTATTGCGGGCGTATTACTACTCTCGGTTTTATGCCCTAAGACCCCTTCTCAGCTCTCACTTTCATGTCGCCTACCCCTTAGACAAGACTGCAAAACGTTGCCAGAAAACCGAACCAGGAGTAGAATATAGAGATATTCGGAGTGTAGGCTCCCTTGTTGTTTCAGAGGGGAGAGAAGGAGGTATCGAAATGTTCACTCGAACTGTTTCGATTTTGCTATCCCAAGTGTTTCTGACCGCCAGTTTGTATGGGCAAGGCCTGACCACGACAGCGTCCAAAGACGACTGGGAAGAGATTAATTTCGAGTTCAACTCGTCCATACTTACGGACGGCTACCCTAGCCTGCTGCGACTGGGCGAGTTACTCGGCAAGAACCCCGGCTTCAAGGTGCGCTTGGATGGGCACACCGACAGGATCGGGTCGGAAGGCTACAACCAGAAGCTCGGTTTGGCGCGCGCCAACACGGTCAGGAATTTTCTGACAAAATATGGCGCGTCTGCGGGACAGGTCGAGGTTGCCACCAGCGGTAAGAAACAGCCCAAGGTCAGTGGGACCAGCAACGAGGTACGTTTCATTAATCGCCGCGTGGTCATGACGGTATTGGACGCCGATGGGAAAACAGTCGGCTCGGGTGGTGTGGGCGATGCAATCCGCTCGATGCCGGACTTCGACAAGTTCATGAAGGCCCAGGAAAAGTGCTGCGCCGACATTTTGAAACGTCTCGATCGCTTGGATGAAATCGTCGCCATGCTGAAAGAACTGCAGGCATCCAAGGATCTCAATGCGCTCAAAGGTGAAGTCGACGCTCTCAAGCAAGGGCAGTCCGACCTGAAACAGCAGATTGCCGGTCTGCCGAAGCCTCCGGAGAAGGCTGAAATCGCGGATATCACGCGCACCACGGCAGCTGAGGCGATCGAGAAAGCGCGCATGAAGCGCTTCTCGCTGCTCGGCGTCAACATCGGCGCCGATGGCGAACGCCGCTTAACCTTCACTGGCAAAGGCCGCTACTTCGCACCATTCAAGGAAGGCTTCGCGATCCAGGCTGAAGGCGAATACATGTACTATCGCGACCGCCAGGAAGGGCAGTTCGACTTTGGTATAGTCGACCGCTTCCACCCGCGGGTACAGGCCGGCCTGTTTACCAGTTTCAAGCACGTCAACATCAGCGGCATGCAGCAGGGCGGCACTCTGGGCCAGGCGGCGTTGACCTTTGACTACATCTTCAAGCGCGGACGCGCTGGAGTCTTCGGAACGAAGGGCTTCCTCAACAACGCCCTGCTCAACCGCCGCGCGCTCACACGCAACGCGTTCGAAGAGAGCTACCTGAGCTTGATTGATCAGGTCGGCGTGAGCACCACACTGGGACTTTACGGCAACAATTATCTCGAAGGCAACCTGGGCTATCTCAAGAGCCGCGGCAATGCGGACCGCCCAGGCGGAACTCTGCGCTTCGTCTTCCCGGTGCACGACAAGATCGCCTTCACGCTCGAAGGCGGGGTAAACGAGACGTTCGTCGGCCGCGAGAACAACGGTCGCGTCGCAGCCGGTATCCAGTTCGGCAATTTCCTGAAGCCGAAGGAGTACGCCGGCGTGGATCACGCCATCCCCGTGACGATTCCGCGCGTGCGCTATGAGATGCTGACGCGGGTTGTACGCACCGGCAACGATCCGCCAGTGGCCGATGCCGGCCCAGATCAGATCGGTGTGCCCGCAGGCACGGTCACTCTGGACGGCTCGGCGTCTTTCGATCCCGACGGCGACCCGATCACTTATCAGTGGACCCAGATTGCCGGGCCGTCCGTGGCGATCTCCGGAGCGACAGCAGCGAAGGCTTCCTTCGCCTCCAGCGAAGGCCAGAGTTACAGCTTCCGCCTGACCGTGAAGGACGACAAGGGTGCGCAGAGCATCGCGCGCGCCGCTGTCTCCACGCAGAAGCCCGAGAAGATCGAGGCTGTTCGTATTGTGCGCTTCGCCGCCAATCCGGCTACTATCACGCCGGGGCAGAGTTCCACCATCGTCTGGCAGGTGCTCAATGCTGACGAAGTTACGATTACTGGACTCGGCCGCGTTGATGCGAATGGCGGTTCCTCGACCGTCTCGCCATCTGAGACCACGCAATACCGCATCACAGCGAAGAATCGTGCTGGTGAAGTCAATGAGGCTCTGACCATTACGGTGCAGCGTCCTGATGCGCGCATCCTCGCCTGCACGGCACAGCCGATGAACATTACCGCCGGCGAGTCCGCTACCATCTTCTACGCAACGCAGGGCGCCGATACGGTTTCGATCAGCGGCATCGGGACGGTGGAGCCGTCGGGCAACCGCGTAGTGAGTCCTGAGGAAACGACCACTTACACGATCACCGCCTCGAATAAGTTCAATCAGGCGACCTGCAACGTGCGCATCCAGGTGACGCAGGGACAGGTGCCACGCATCGTGCGCTTCACTGCCGCTCCGATGGAAGTGGTCAAGGGGCAGCCCTCCACACTGGTCTGGGCTGTGGAGAACGCCACAGACGTGAAGATCAGTTCCGTCGGCGCCGGCGTCGGACCGAGTGGCTCGCAGGAGATCCGGCCCGATCAGACGACGACATACACGTTGACGGCGACGAATAAGTTCGGGCAAGTGTCTGCCACGGTTACCGTGACCGTCACAGTTCCGCCCGTGCCGCCAGAACCGGAGAAGCCCAAGAATCCGGCGCTGACCGCTTGCTCGGCATCGCCCGCGATATCGCAGAAGCCCGGCGATCCGGTCACGCTCACGTGGACCGTCGCTAACGCCACCGCGGTCAGCATAGCCGGAATCGGCACTGTACCGCTCAACGGTCCGGCGGTCGTGAAGCCGTTGACCGATACCGTCTATGTCCTGACCGCCGCCAGCACCGCAACGAGCACACAAGCCACGTGCCAGATTCCGGTCACGGTCAAGCAAACTGAGCCGCCAACCGCGATTATCAGCGGTCCGGCTACGATCGATACATTCTCGCGGGAACTGACGATCGATGGCTCGGGATCGACAAATCCGGCCGGAGGAAAGCTGACTTACCTTTGGGAGCCCCTGGAAACAGGCGCTTCGGTGCTCGACCAGAATCAGCCCCAGACACGAGTCCAGTTAATCGGACTTGCCGGTATTCACAGGATTCGTCTGACAGTCAAGAACGAATTCGGGCAATCGTCCATCGCCATCGTGACGATTAACTTCCGCAGCACGACTGTGTTTTAGCGCAACGAAGGAACATTTTCGCCACTGGTCGCTATCGCTTCCAGCACTGTTGGATGGATCGCACATTCCGTCGGTGCCGGAAGCGCCAGCGACCGGAGATGGTCGTTGTGGTCGGGTCTAGGGGACCCGGCGCGGTTCAGGTGGACTGCCGGGTCGCCAGCGCGAGTCACTTAAGGATTCGGCGGCGGCCCGGATCGTATTGGCATGGATCGCGACGGTGTCGCCTAGTTGCAGCGCATAGCCTCCGGCGTAGACGACGGCTACGGGAATCCTGTGCTGCAGCGCGGTCTCCATCACTAGGCGGTCGCGCGCCAGCAAACCTTCCATGGTGAGACATAGCCCGCCGAGTTGGTCTTCGTAGTACGGGTCCGCCCCGGCGACATAGATGAGCAACTGGGGGCGGAACCCGCTTACAGCAGCGGTGTACGGAGCGCGCAGACGGTCGAGGTACTCGGCGTCGGTCGTGCCATCTTTGAGATCGATGTCGATGGTCGAGGGCGGCTTCACCGCAGGGTAGTTGTTGAGTTGGTGAATCGAGATTGTGAATACGCTCTCATCGTTCGCGAAGATGGCGGCGGTGCCGTTGCCGTGGTGTACGTCGCAATCGACAACCATGGCGCGCTCAATCGCTCCGTCCCGTTGAAGGCAGCGGATGGCCACCGCGATATCGTTGATCGCGCAGAAGCCCTCGCCGTGTTCGGCGAACGCGTGATGGAAGCCACCGCCGACGTTGAATCCGATGCCATCACGCAGGGCGTTCCGCGCGGCCAACTTGGTGCCTCCGGCCGCCAGGCAATAGGCGTGCACCATCTGGTGTGAGTAGGGAACTTCGAGCGCCAGAATTTCGTGGTATGTGAGCGTGCCGGTCTTCAGCTTACGAATCCATTCCGGCGTATGCACCAGCAGCAGGTCCTCGTCCGAAGCCGTCTCGGGTTCCTCGAAATCTTCGTGCAGGGCGATGCCGTCGCGCAGCACGCGCGAGCGCACCAGTTTGAATTTCTCTGATGGGAAGACGTGGTCGCCCAGGTTGAGATCGTAGGCTTCGTGATAAACCAGCCGGAACGGAAGCATCAGCGTCCTCCTCTCCCACGTCGTGTCCGAGATGAAGTTTACATTCTACCGCTGGTTTTTGCCGCAAACGGATTCAGGACGCGAACCCCGAGGATTTCCTGCCCATCGTTGAGGTCTTCGGAGTACAGCACCGCTGCGCCGGACCGTGCCGCCGCGACAACTATCAGAGCATCCCAGAACGAGAGCTTTGACTGGCGGCCCAAGCCAACAGCCGCGCGAATCGCCGCATAATCGATCACTGTCACGGGCCAAGCCGCCAGATCTTCCAGCACCGCCAGTGCCGCTTCGGCCGAGCAAGGCTGGCTGACTTTTCTGGTAAGTGTGACGAAGAGTTCCTGCAAGACCTGCGTGCTCAGCCGCAGACGGTCCCCTTGCATTAGCTCGTTCAACAGCCGCTGCGCAATCTGCTTCTTCGGCGAATCGCCTTTGTCGAACGCATACACCAGCACGTTCGTGTCGACGAAACCAGGAGCGCCCTCAGCGGTCATAGAGATCGTCGCGACTCCACGTGCGCTTGCCTGCGTCGACTAGACCGGTCGCGAACGCCTTTCGTAACCTCGTCCTGGCCAGTCGCTTCCGGCTGGACTCTTCGACTAACGAAGCCAAGTAGTCGCGCACCAATTGGTTCACGCTGGTGCGCCGATCGAGTGCGACCTTTCTCGCCGCCAGGAGCAGGTCCGTCTCGACGACAAGCGTGACGTTCTGCTTGGTTTTCTCCATAATTCAGCGTAACACGGATTATGTGTTGCACGGATCTAGAAGTGCGCTGCGTAGCCGCTCCTATCACCACGATGTCCGGGCGGGTTTCCAACCTGACGCAGGATTCCATTCCGCTCTCATTCAGGGCGCGACTGGCGTAGGCCTTCAAGCCGTTGAGCGCGACTTGGGCTGGTCACTACGGTGTGGACGTGAGTGGAACGAACGTGGGCCGCGGCGAGACACCATCCGCGACGTTCGCAGGCGCGCAGGATTCCCGAGAGCGCAATTTTTCTCCGATCTTCATCGAGCTTGTATGGGGTCTCGGTCATCCGTTCGCGGGCTGATTCTACCCAGGCGCGATTGGGTTCGATGGTTCGATTGCCGCATTGCCGGTGATTGCGGTCGATTGAGCCGTGTTCGTCGCCGTGGAGATGTTTCCCGTAGCAGGGAAAAGTAATCAGGCATGTCATACCGGTGAAGTAGTCGGATTATATGCTGAGGGTTCTCAGAGGAATTGTGATGTTTTCGCCTCCGGTCGCTGCGCTCTCGGTACTGTTTAGGCTTCCGGTCTTCGATCCGTCCGGCGGTTCCAGGCACCAGCGGCGCGACGCGATCCGTTCATCCGTCCAACGGTGCCACCGTTCGCTGCCGGCATGAGTCGATATTACATGTGAAGCGCTTATCTCCATGCGGTCGTGCCACGGAAAATTTCGTCGCCAAAAAAACCGGCAAATGGGACGGGCTCTACCCTACCCATCAGCCGCCGCCTGCAACACTGCCGGACCGTGCTCAAATTCATCATGCATTCGATTCAAGCTGGAGGCTCATTTTACAAGGTAAAGGGATTATGATATCCTATTTTGCCATCTGCGCTGTGACGTCGGCGATGAAGGACGGCGAAGCAGCGACGGTAGCGACAAGAACGGTGAACGAGACGACGCTGACCATCGGCGGAGTGTCGGCGGAAGTGCAGTGCGCGGGAGTGACACCGAGCTTCGCGGGATTGAATCAGATCAATGCGGTGATGCCGGCGAGCGTGCCGGCAGGCAACGAAGTGCCCGTAGTGACGACGGTGGCCGGACACGTGAGTAACATCGCGACTGTGGCGCTGAAGTAGAGGAGAGGAGAACACACATGCGGAATCTAATGTTTGCTTTTACACTCTTCGTGGTAGGTTGCAGCCTGGCAAGCGGACAGGATAGCGTCTATAGCTTTGTGTCGGAGCAGAAAATCAGTGGTGGCGGTTCCGATCCGAATGGGAGCCCGGCGATCACTGCGCTAAGAGACGGCCGGTTCATTGTGTCGTGGCATAACGACGGATGGGGCACCTCCGGCTTGGGGAGGATATTCTCGGCGGACGGTACGCCGACCGGTGCAGAGTTCTCGTTGAATCCAAACACCGGCTCTGGCTGGAGATATGGCCACGTAGTGGCACAGTTGCCTGACGGAGGGATCGCCAGCTTCTTTGGGTACAGTAGCAGTCCAATGCTGGTCCAGCAGTTCGACGCGGCATTGCGGCCAGTCCGAAGTGCCTTCACCTTGGATCTCGGCAACCGTGCCGACTGGCCGGCGGTGGGCAGCCTGCCGAATGGACAGGTGGTGGTGATGGGCACGCACCCGAATGAATCCCGGCATGTCATGAAGATCCATCTTGACGGGAATCTAAACTCCATTGGCTCACCCGTGGCTGCAAGCGAAAACCTGCCTGGGAGGGGGCTGTCCACCGCGATGGCGGTCGCCCCATCGGGCATTTATACAATGGCTTGGTATAACAGCGCCGGCAACATTATCGCGCGCACCTTCGACATGAGCGGAACGCCTCTCGGAGGCGAGTACATTGTGAACTCATCTACTGGAGGAACACGAGATTATCCGAGTTTGACTTATAACAGCCGCAACGAGCTTTGGATCGCCTGGTCTGGGCAAGGTGATGGTGATACAAGAGGGATTTTCGCCCGACGGTTTGCCGCAGACGGCAGACCGCTAGGTGCCGAGTGGCGTGTGAACGAGTATGTTCGGGGCGATCAGGAGCGCCCTCAACTCGCCACCGGCATTGACGACACGGTCGCGATGTCCTGGACAAGCCCCGACGACCAAGGTGTGGGCGTGTTCGCCCGAGCTTTCTATTCGAATGGCATACCGGCCAGCGGCGAATTCCAGGTGAACCAGGTGCAAGGCGGCGACCAAGTCACGGGATGGGCCGGCGGCAGGCGGGGCACCTATATAAGTGGTCAACGCTTGATTTTCACATGGAAAGGGAACGGCGCTCAGGGTTTCGGGATCTACATGACGATCTTCCAGCGGAGCCTCCCACCGTTCGGCTTGGATCTCTCTCCCTTCCAGGGCGCTGGCGTCACGCAGACATTCACCGGCACGTTCACCGACGCAAACGGCTGGACAGACATTGCCAAAGTCAACTTCCGTTTCCACGAATCGTACGCCGGAACCGCCGGCGCCTGCATTGTGGAAATGCGGCCACAGACCGGACAGATCACCTTATTGGATGACGCGGGTGTAAGCTACCTCACACCGGTCGCGCTCGGTTCGGCGACGCCGCTCCAGAACAACGCGTGTTCCGTCGACGCACTCAACTCCACGTTCACTGGCTCCGGTAACGTGCTGACCGCAAACGTGGCGCTGACCTTCAAACCGGCCTTCGGTTCAGCCGGCGGACGCGAGCCGCGCAAAGCGGTCTGCCAGTGGGCCAAGGATACCGCCGGTGCGGGCGAAGATCAGTCCTGCTTTGGCATGTGGCTTCCCGAAGCGCCTTCGCCTGTCAAGATTCCGCGCTACCGCCTCTACAATCCAGCCAATTACGCACACTTCTTCACGGCTAGCCAGAATGAACGTGACGTGCTGGTCACGCGGGGCTTCACGCCCGAGGATCCGCCGCCGGGCATGGCCTACAACCAGCCCGCCATCATCAGCGGCATTTCGACGCACCCGTTCTACCGCATCCTGTTCTTCCCGCAGAACGGCGCGCCGATTTTCCATTACTGGACGCGCGATCGCGAGGAGTACAAGACAGCGGTACGCAACCGCACCTTGAACCTGGGCGAAGGCATGGATTCGTTCCTGCTCTCCGGCCAGGCGCCGGGTACCTATCCGACCTACCGCATGCGCTTCACTGCAGGACCGACGGCTTACCCGATTTATCATTACGCGCTGCAGGCCGAGCACGATGCACTCCTGGGCTTCGGTTGGGGTGTTTCGCTGGGCGTCGATGGCTACTTGCAGCCAATGCCCGCGCCCCTAGCTCAAGTTACTGCCGGCCTACAGACACCGCCCCGCAAAGTCATTGCAGCGGTACTAAGTGCAGCCAGCCATGAAAGCGGACCTGTGGCTCCGGGGCAACTGATTCGCGTCTACGGCAACAACTTCAGTAAATTCGCGCGAGCATTCGTTGATGACAGTGCGGTCCAGTTGACTGCCGTGACGGAGCGCTACATCGAACTCGCGGTACCCGAAACGGTCGCCGGCAGGGAGTCCATCGCACTGTTCGTCGACGACCTCGGCGTCAGGACCGAAGCCGTCACGGTGCCCGTCACGCCGGCCAACCCTGCAGTCTTCGTGAAGGACTTCCTCGGACGCGGAATCGTGGAAACTCTGCCCTCGGATCCAGGCACGATCACGCTGCAAGTCACCGGCGCGGGCGAACTCGACCTCGGCCAGCCCAAGCTTCCGCTCACGGTGCGTCTGAACGGCTATCCGGCAGAGATCATTTCCATCTCGGCCATCGCCGATCAACCCGGCCGTCTGGCAGTCAACGTGAAGCTGCCGGCAGAAGTGCTAGCGGGCGACACGGACCTGGCGACAGTCTCGTTGCAAGCAGGCGAAGCGAACGCCCAACCGGGCTTGTTGGCCAGAGTGAAGTAAATCTCGTACTGACTTGGAAGGCGGACCCCAGGTCCGCAACGAGCCCCCTGGCTCGTTTGAGGGTTCACGGCCGGCGGGCGACCAAGGGTCACCCGCGTCCGCCCTCCGGTCTGCCAACTTGCCCATTCGCTCACGATATAATTGTTAATTGGTTTCTCTGAAAGGACGGGTTTATGCGGAATAAGATTACTGTCGTGGGCGCCGGCAATGTCGGGGCCAACTGCGCCCTGCGGATTGCGGACAAGGAACTTGCCGATGTGGTTCTTGTAGACGTCGTAGATGGCGTGCCACAGGGCAAAGGGCTTGATATCCTCGAGTCCGGTCCGATCCAAGGTTATGACGTGAAGCTCACTGGGGCGAACGACTACGCGCCTACGGCCGGCTCCGACATCGTAATCATCACGGCTGGTTTCCCGCGCAAGCCCGGAATGAGCCGCGACGACCTCCTGCTGGCCAACTACGAAGTTGTAAAGACGGCCACCGAGCAGGTGGTGAAGCATTCGCCCGACGCGATTATCATTCTGGTGACCAACCCGCTCGATGCCATGTGCTGGACCACTTACAAGGTTTCGCAATTCGCGCGCAACCGCGTCATTGGCATGGCCGGCGTTCTGGATACGGCGCGCTTCCGCACTTTCATTGCGGAGGAGTTGGACGTCTCGGTGGAAAACGTGAGCGCGATGGTTCTTGGCGGGCACGGCGATACGATGGTCCCGCTCGTGCGCCTGACCAGCGTCTCCGGAATCCCGCTTTGCGAGCTTTGCGACCAGGCCACCATCGACCGCATGGTGCAGCGCACCCGCGATGGCGGCGCAGAAATCGTGAAGTACCTCAAGACCGGCAGCGCCTATTACGCTCCGTCGGCCGCCGCAGTCGAGATGGCCGAGTCGATTCTGAAGGACAAGAAAAAAGTTCTGCCCTGCGCGGCTTTCCTGGAGGGTGAATACGGCATCAATGGGATGTTCGTCGGCGTCCCGGTGAAGCTCGGCGCGCGCGGCATCGAGAAGATTTACGAGATCAAGCTCGATGAAAACGAGCAGGCCGCTTTGAACAAGAGCGCCGCGGCGGTCAAGGAACTCATCGAAGTCATCGAAAACAAAATGAAAGCCTAAAGCTGGTCGTTTCTTTTACCGATTGATGGTAGAGTATCTTCTATGGATTCGCAAACTATTGTACAGATCCTATGCGGCGTCCTCGCCGTGATCTGCGTAGTTGTTATCGTCGCTCGCCGCAAGAAAAGCAAGAAAAGCAGCCAGGACGAGGAGTTTTAAGCACATAGCGTGTGGCGCGCCCCGGCGACGTCCGGTGCGCGCCCCCGCTGTGTGGCCCGCGAAATGCACGGGAGACTACACTGAAAAATCCGCCTCCGCCGGAGCCGCAAGGCTATCGGGACGCCCTCAGGGATGGCGTCCCTCATTTGGACCCCAATTACGTTTTTTTTCGTCTGCGTCTGGCCAAGTCCCGGATTCACCGGTGGGGTGTGTTTGCGGCCGAGCGCATTCCGGCGCGGCGCAAAGTCATTGAATACACCGGCGAGCGCATCAGCCGCGTCGAAACCCGGCGGCGTTCGGACGGTCCGCTCAACTACATCTTCACCCTCGATAAGTATTGGAACCTCGACGGCGCCGTGGGTGGTTCCGGTGCGGAGTTTATCAACCACTGCTGCGAGCCGAACATCTACGCCTGGGTCTTCAAAGGTCACATCCTTTACATGAGCAAGCGGATCATTGAACCGGGAGAGGAACTCACGGTCGATTACCACTTCGCCAAGGATGTCGAGACGGTAGAATGCCGCTGCGGCGTGCCCGCTTGCCGCGGCACGATTAACGTGAAGTAGCCGCTTTCTTCGAGAACATCGAGAACAAGCCGCTCAGTACGGAAGGTTTGGCCGGTTGCGCCGCCACCGTGCTCTTGCCGGAAAGCAGATCTGCCAACCCTGCGACCCCTTTTCCGAATTCGGTATTGGATGGGGCATATTTCCCTTCGATCAGGGCTTTCTGGATCGCCTCATAGTCGCTCGGAATCACATGGAAGACATCCATGTGCAGCGCCGTCTCAATGACTTCTTTACTGAGCCCGACATCCCGGTTGTAGCGGTTGACCACCAGTTTGATCTTGGAACGCGGCACCTGGTGGCGTTCCAGATAGGAGATCGCGCGCTGCGTCGACTGGAGCGTGGGTAATTCGTTCGTCGTCACCAAGAGAATCTCGTCGCTCAATTGTGCAAGCGCGAGTCCCCATTCTCCGTATGGTCCGCCACTGTCCAGGATAACCGTTTCATACAGCGTTCGCGAATACTCGATAATCGAAGACGGATCGGTCTCCTCGTTTATTCCGTCGGCGATGTTGTCCGGCGACAGCAGGACGTCGACGCCATTGTGATTGAAGACGAGCGCCTTCCAGACGTCTTCGTCGAGAGTGGAGGCGCGCCGCAAGACCTCCAAGTAACTGTAGTTCGATTTGATCTTCAGCACGAAGGATAGCGTGCCCGTGAGCTGATCGAGATCTGCGAGCAGCACGTTGTTTGTGCCACTCCGCTTCCACAATGGCGCCAAATGCGCCGCAATCGTCGTCGCGCCGCATGCGCCTTTGGCGGGCATCACGCACACCACTCGTCCCTGGCCCTGCTGCGCGTCGGACCCACCCGGACGTAGGCGCGCCAGTTTGTCGAGCGCCGGGCGTAACTGTTCCACCCCGAACGGCTCCACCAGAAACTCGGCGGCTCCTTGCCGCAAGCAGCGCAGGATCATGTCCGGATCGTTGCCCGAGAGCAGCACAACAATCTGAATGGAGGGCTGCACTTCGAGCACTGTACGAATCGTCGCCAGTGCGCGCTCCCCATCCGAGGCTGCATCCAGAAAGCAGATCTGCGGCGCCTTCCCGGCTAAGGTCTCGGCAAGCACGGAGCGGTAGGGGTACGACGGCAGCTCGAGAATCGGCCCCACCGAGACCTGATGTGAGATCAGGTTCAGGAATTGCGAGGACATCTTGGTGTCCGGGCAAATCAGGAGCGTTTTCCAGTTGCTCGCGTTCTTGTTGAGCGGCGTCTCAGGCATCGAGAGTGACAGTTCCAGGCCGGCCGGAGTCCGGTCTAAAGTGCTACATCGGCCAATTCCGGGGAAAACATGAGAGGATCATCCAGTTGAATTCACTATTGCTTATGAAGTACTGGTCGATAAGCCCATCATACCGGTTGGCCGGTCGTACGTGGGGAGTCCTTGCGTTCCCGCCAAAGTGAAGAAAATAATGATCTCTGCAAAAGAACTAACGTTGGAGAAAGTCGCGGTTTGCGATACTCAGGCCATCACGATCGAGGGGTTACGGTCGATCTTGACGCAAACCGAAGACCTGAGTCTGGTCGACGGAGTCTCAACGCTCGATGCGGCCACCCGCATACTGCGCATTACACAACCCGACTTGTTGATCGTCGACAAGACCTTCGGAATTCAGTCGGTGCTGGAATGGATGAACAGCATACGCGCCATCCGCGGACACACGGCGCTTGTCGTTTGGGGTATCTCGCTGACCGAACCAGAGGCGTTGCGTTACCTGCAATCCGGGGCGAAGGGCATTCTCCGCAAAGGCGCCGACGTTGCCAGTTTGCTCGCCTGTCTGCGAGCGGTGCTCTCCGGTGCAAACTGGATGGAGGACGCGGTTTTTCGGGGCCCGGCCCGCCGCGAACGCACACTGCGCGCGGAACTAACCCCGCGCGAAGGGCAAGTCATGGAACTCGTCGAACAGGGTCTCAAGAATAAGGAGATCGCCGGCGAACTCGGAATTCGCCCCGGCACGGTGAAGATTCACCTCAAGCACATCTTCGAGAAGACCGGCGTGCGCGGGCGCTATGGCCTGGCCTTGAGCGGAATGTCGGAGCGTGGCACGGTCGCGCTGCCGTACGCGTAGCCCTACTCCACTTCGATCGTAACCGGAGCGAAGTGGCGCGAGCCGAGGCGCATCGAGAGCAAATGGCGGCCCGCGCCCAATCCCTCCGGTAACTTGAAGTTGACTTCATGCCGCGGCAGACGTGGGTCCGTACAGAAGACATCGATCTCCGCCACGGGAATCCCATCGACTTGTGCCTCAAATCGTTCGGGTTGCAGCGCCTCCTCAAGGGCCACCTTCATGGCGCCCGAGACTATACGCAAACCGGAGAGTAAATCGATTCCATCGCTCACCGAAACCACGCGCGGCACTGCGGGACCAGCCGGAATCACACGCAGCTTCGATGGCTCCGCAACGGACTGACCCAACCAGCGCAGTTCCACGGCCTGCAATCCCGTGCTCAAACCCTCCGGCAGGCAAGCGTTCAACTGTTGCAATCCATCCGGTTCCCTCGGGCCGAGATAAGTTCCGAGGCCCTTTGCCCCGCCCACCAGGATGTCGAGGTGATTTAGGTCGCACTCCTCGGGCAAGCCTTCGACCCAGAGTGAGATGGACGCGAAGCGCCCGTGCGGCGGCGCGACGGGTTCCGAACTGTGCGCATTTGTGATCCTCCGGATTCGCGCTAATGGCGCGACGCGCCTGCCTTCCAAGCCGGCCGCCCAGCCTTCTGGCCGCTTGCGCCAGGTGGTCCACATGTACTGCGTCGACGCGCCCTCGAGCGCCAACAACTGGAAATCATGCGCTTTCGCGAACGCGGCCGTGTCGGCTGCGCTGATGCGCACTCCACTCCATGTGTCGTAACGCGCGGCGGTTTCGGGCAGCCCATTGATCTGGCAGCGCACGATTCCGCCAGGTTTCAGCACTCGCCGGGCCTCGCGCAGATACTGCAAGACGACGTCGCGGCTCGGGATGTGCTGGAACACCGCGTAAGAATAGACCAGGTCGAATGATTCGTCGGCGAAGGCGGCCAGATCCGCACCGGAGGCAGCATGCACATGCGCGTGCGGAATTCCGCTCAACTTTTCGCGCGCCAGGCGGATCATCTCCGTCGAGACGTCGATGCCATGGATCTCGCCGAAGTGCCGGCTCATGGGCTTCATCAGCCGCCCTGGTCCGCAGCCGATCTCAAGCGCTCGCCAGGCACGCCGGTTTGCGTTCGCCGGCAGCCGCATCAACTCGCGCTCCAGCGCTCGCGCCATTTCGGCGCCTGTTTCGAAAAACTCAGCCTCGGCCTGTTCGCGGCGGCCGAAGGCGACGTAGTAATTGGCGTCTTCTTGTGCGCGGCTGTTCCAATCCTCGCGCATTCGCTCGCAGATTTTCGGGTCGATCATCATTTCTTTTTCTGCGCCGGAGTCGAATCCGCACAGCGGTTCCCGCGAATCGTGTTTTCCGCGAGCGAGACGCCCGGCGCCGCGTCGATGCAGCGCGTCTTCATCTTGTGACCCACAATTTCATTGTCCTCAATGCGGTTGCCCCGCGCCGGCGCGGGCCGTTCGGCGCGGCCGCCGATATAAATGCCGCTGCGTAGCAGGCCCGGTTCGTTCTCAAAATAGTAGCAACCGAATTTCGCCGCGCTCTCCGTGCAGCCAGCCGTATTCAAATTGCGCATCCGGTTGCGCGTGATTGTGTTGTTGCTGCCGATAACGAAGATCCCGCCGAACTTAGTCCCCTCGATCTGGTTCTCCGCAACGACAATCGATTCCGATTGCATATCCGGGTTCGTGTTGTTGAACACAATCGCGAAGTGCCCGAACGGATAGTCCTCGGCCCGTCCACGATTAATGCACACATTGCCGCGCACTTCGCCGTGGTGGAAGCCGTCGAGGTCGATGCACTTGCCGTTGGTCTCCTCGAAGCGGTTGCCGGCATAGGTCGAGCGGTCCACATTCCCAGCCGTGTCGATGCCCACCGGAGTGCCGCCGCCTTCGACATCCACTTCGGCCGCCGGGAAGCCGACGCGTACGCCGCGATTCTCTTCGACGCGC
Source organism: Bryobacteraceae bacterium (assembly GCA_963668605.1). Classification (GTDB taxonomy): domain Bacteria; phylum Acidobacteriota; class Terriglobia; order Bryobacterales; family Bryobacteraceae. The sequence goes on along the minus strand of OY764903.1, from coordinate 5,012,094 downwards.
ACGCTGGTCGCATGGCCGACCTGGATGGCATCGCGGCCGATGAAATCGAAGCTGTTGCCGGCGATTATGCCCGGACCGTTGCGCGGCGAAGTGTAGTTGGAGTGCGTCCAGACGGCATTGCCGCGAATCTTGCGGAACTTGGATTCGCTCACGCGGAAATTCGAGACGCCCTCCTCGAGCAGGATGCCTCCCGTCGTGTTGTTGCGGCCTTTGGCGTTGCGTCCACCGCTCTCGCTCACCGAGACCCGCTCGATCCGCACATCGGACGATGCCGACACGATAATGGCCAAGGCGGGAATGTTCTCCAATTCCACCTCCGCGATTGAAAGGCCGCGCACAGCGTCGGCGGCGATGCCGTTGTTCTCGTAAAACGCCAGGAAAGCCGTGCCCGAAAGCGGCAGCTCCGTCGGTTTTTCGAGCGCCGCGCGATTGCCGTCGAAACGCAGATTGTGGATGCGAAGGTTGCGGCCTTGGGACATACTCAGCAGCGCGCGTCCTCGGAAATTCGACGCCGCACGCAGCGTCGTCCCCGAGGGATCTCCCGAAATTTCCAGATCGTGCGCACCCTCCGGGATGGTCAGGCTCTCGGAAAGTTCGATCACGCCGGCCGGCAGTACGAACACCCCGGTTGCCGGAATGCGCAGCGGCGCGGCGGCGGCAAACAGCGCCAGGGAAACCGCTATGCTATGTACCATGGCCCTCGAGTTTCACCAAATCAGCATTGCTCCGCTCCAACAGTTTAGCGTTTCCGCGCCCGACGGCGTTGTGGCCGGCGTGATTGGCGAGAGCGGGGCGGGCGTGCGCGAATTGCTGCAATGGGCTGCGAGTTCGGGCCAGTCCGTCGTGACGCATAACTACACGTTGGACGCTCAGGATCCGGTGGAGCGTGCGCGCACCGCACGGAGCATTGAAGCGCAGCGCCGCGACGGAGCGACGATCCTGATCGCCTCGCACGACGAAACCCTGCTTACAAGTCTGTGCGATGAAATCTGGTGGCTGGATAAAGGTCTCCTAGCCAGGAAGGGTGATCCTCGCGAAGTTTTCGAAGCCTACCACCGCCATATCGCGAAGCGGTTGCGGGAAGATGCCGGGCCGGCTGCGGTTCTAAACCCCCGACTGCGCCGTGGCGACGGCCGCGCCGAATTGACCAGCATCGAAACCCTCGGTGAAGACGGCGTCGCCAGCATGGTCTGGCGCAGCGGAGAACGCGTGGCTGTCCGCATCCGCGTCCGCTTTCATCAGGATGTAGCCGAACCCGTGGTCGGCATGATGATCCGCACGCGCATTGGCTTCGAAGTGTACGGGACGAATACCGAGCTTGAGAAGTTGAGCCTGGGACCGTGCCACGCGGGCGAGAGCCATCAGGTCACATTTTCTTTTGAATGCGCGCTATGCCCGCAGGAGTACACGCTCACGGCCGCGTCGCATGATCCAGACGGCGTCTGGCACGATTGGCTCGAAGACGCTGTGGCTTTTTCCGTGACCGACACGCGCTACACGGCGGGCGTGGCGAATCTGCGGGCAACAGTAGTTGCGGAACGTAACGTTTAGGCGCTGCGCAGCAACTTTGAAGAATCTACAGGCGACTCGGCTAGAGCCTTCGCGCTGAAGACGGAGCAGGCCTTGGCCAGCTTGGTCAAGTCTCCGCCCTCTTCCACCACCAGTTCGTGCTCCACCCAGTTGGAAAGCGGGATGCTTCGGAAATACAGCCGTTCCTGCAAGACCATTGAGCGCTTGTTCATGAACAGCGACTTGCTTTCGCGCATGTAATGGCGCTCTTCCACGCGAAAATCCGCCAGGAACCCGTCGAAAGCAGTGCGCTTGGCTGCTTCTTCCGCGGCTTTAACCTTCTGTTCCACGACCTCTTCACGCGAGTGCAGCATCGCGCGCGCCTCCGCGGCCGATTCGCGCTCGCGCGCCACGGCTACTTCCAAACGCGCCTGCATGATGTAGAACGAGAGGAGCGCGGAGCCAACCGCGATGAAAACCGGAAGAAAGATCCAGATGAACGGTTCCATAAGTCTATTCCCTGGATTAGTTATCGGGAGACGTGCTCCGAAACCTTAGGAAGCAGCACAAAATTTTGCGGCTCCGCTCCGGAGAGGTCTAATTCGACATCTGTGTGCCGTCGATTTTCTGCCCGCCAAGGACCGCCATCAGCCGGGACATCTGGTAGCCAGGTTGTTGAAAAGTCAATAGCTTAATGAGGATATGGAGCGCCGCGCCCAAGCGCGCGCCGACCCCTGCGAAAAAGCCGTTGTGCTTAGAGGCGAACAATGCTGCGGCGAGCGCCTCGTCGGCTGAAAGTTCGGCGCAGGCATCGGCGGAAAGCTCTAGGGTTTCGGGTCGGTAAAGGACCTTAATTTCCGGTAGCAAAAGGACTTTCTTGTTGGCGTGCCAAATCTGGTAGAACAGCTCCGCGTCGGCGCCGGACTCGCCATAGCGCTGATCGATATAGTTCATCCCTTTGACGAATTGCCTACGCACCAGGACGGCGACGCGCGGCGGCCAGCCCACAGCGATAGCCTCCGCGGCTAGATCGGCCGGCAGGCTGCCACCAGTGTCGCCCGTTTTCCAGGCTCGCATCAGGCCAGACGCCTCAGGCACCGGCCTGAAACGGGAAAGCGGCGCGCCGTCGGTATCCACTAGCAACGGGCAGACGGCGATTGCATCGGCGTCGGAATCTAGTTTTTCAGTAAGAGCCGCGACGGCGCCAGCCGGGACCTCGGTGTGCGGGTCCAGCAGAAAGAGGTAGTCGCCGGTCGCCGTCCGCGTCCCGATGTTCACCGCCTTGGTGTAACCGAAATTCCGCGGTAGACGCAGGAAGGTCACGCCGGGATAGTCGGAATCGAGCTGCTCGCTGCCGTCGCGAGAACCTTTGTCCACGACAAGTATCTCGACATCCTGGCGATCGGTGGTCCGCAGCAGGGCATCCAGGCAGCAGCGAAGCGCCGCCATGGAGTTGTGAGACACAATCAGAACGGACGTGCGTGGGCCTGATGGGATTGGTTGAGTCTCGTCCATGCGATACCAAATGATAACGCAGGAGGCGGCCCGAACGCCCGGAAAATGCTAACCTGTGCATTGTCTGCCGCTATGAAATGGACCGCATTCCCAGTGCTGCTTGCACCGCACCTGAGCGCCCGGCAGCATCGGGCCTTCTGTGCCGGCGCATTCGATGAGGGTGAGTCTTGCCGAATCGAATGACCAGCAGGCATTGGAAGACTCTCGCGGCGTCGCTGCTGTTTTTGGCCTTCTACTGGCGCGGCTTGTCGATGTGGTTCTACCAGGATGACTTCGGTTGGCTGCATCTGCTGCCCGTCAATAGCTTCCCGGAACTGCTCTCCGCGCTGTTTCTGCCCAAAGCGCACGGCAACATGCGGCCGTGGAGCGAGAACGGATTCTTCATGCTGCTCGCTACGCTGTTCGGCATCGATCCGCTGCCGTTCCGGATAGTAGTCTTCGCGACGGTGATTGCCGATCTGTTTCTCATCGCTGCGATCGTCAGGCGGCTGACCGGTTCCGAGTGGGCCGCGTTCTGGACACAGATTCTGTGGATGGCAAACAGTTGCGTTGCGGTTGCGTTCTGCTGGACTTCGATTTACAACCAGACCCAATGCCTCTTCTTTATCCTGCTCGCCTTCCTGCTGTTCCTGCGCCACATCGAGACCGGAGAGCGCTGTTATCTCGTCGCGCAATGGGTTGTCTTTCTGCTTGGCTTCGGGGCACTGGAGGTAAACGTCGTCTATCCCGCGCTGGCCGCGCTCTATGCGCTGCTCTTCGCGCGCGGCCAGCTTCGCAAGACGCTGCCAATGTTTGGCGCCTCCGCGCTGTACATGGCGATCCATTTCACGCTGGCGCCGGTGGACAAGTCCGGCGCCTATGCCTTGCATTTCGGGCTCGACCTGCCGTCGACGTTATGGACCTATTTCCGAATGACGCTCGGACCGGAGCGCCTGGCGCATCTGCGGCCGATGCCCGTTTGGTTTGTTCCGCTGTGTACCGGTCTGCTCACCGCTGGGGCGCTCGGCGCGGCTGTGGTTCTGCGCCGGTTCGGGATCTTCGCACTGGGCCTTTTCGTCATCCTGCTTGCGCCGCTGTTGCCGCTGCGCGATCACGTAATGGACTATTACCTGACGGGTCCGGCGCTTGGCCTGGCGCTGCTGGGCGGCGCGGCGCTCGTATCGCGTTTTCGCTGGACAGCCGCAATCGCCGCGGCGCTGTACCTGTGCATTTCGCTTCCTGCGTCCTGGGCCGTGATGAGCTGGCATCTCGCACGCAGCGAGGCCGTTCGCAACCTGGTGCTCGGTGTCGTCGAGATTCATAGCGCGCAACCCACGCGGATCATCTTGCTCAGCGGCGTTTCGATAGACCTGTTTTTTGCCGGCATCGCTGACCTGCCCTTTGAACTCTATGGCATCCGGCAGGTTTACCTCGCGCCGGGAGCGGACGCGCAGATCGCGGACGGCGGCCGGCTCGCGCCGCTGTACGTGCTTCCGCCGCACAAAGCGCACGAGGCTCTCGATGCCGGAAGAGCTTCGGTTTATGACGCCAGCGGTTCGGTTTTGAAGAACATCACCACGCAGTGGCGCGCTCGAACGCGCGATGGGCGCTGTTTGCCCTAGGGCGATCACGGCTGTATGATAAGCGCGGAGGTTTATTAATGTTCCGGCTTTTTGCTATTCTGCTTTTCTGTGTCTCCGCCGCCAATCTGGCTGGTCAATCGCCCCAGGCCGCGATCAGCGGAACGGTGGAAGATCCGCACGGCGCCAAGATTCCCAATGTCGAGGTGGTGGCGACCGAGTTCGAAACCGGCGTCAAGACGAGCACTCGCAGTAACAGCTCCGGCTTCTATTCCCTGCGTCCTCTACCGATCGGCAATTACTCGATCATGGCTGACCTGACGGGATTCCGGCGGCACGTGCACGAGGGCATCGAATTGACCACCGGCCAGTCGCTCGAACTGAATATCAAATTGGAAATCGGGGCTGTCACAGAGACCGTAACAATCTCGGCACGCGCTTCGCTGCTTGAAACGCGTAACTCCGAGGCCAGCCAACTTGTCGAGTCGCAGAGCATCGAGGACATGCCGCTCGGCGACAGGCGCGCCATGAACCTGATTGAGATCACCGGCGCCGCAGTCTTCGTCGACTACGACGACGGCAGCAAGCCGAACTTCAGTCTCGCGGGCGGACGTACGCAGAGCCAGGGTTTCATGATCGACGGCGGCACAGGCCAGAACATGCGCATAGGCAACGGCCAGATCGACACGGACCCTCCGGTCGAGAGTCTGCAGGAAGTCAAGGTGATGTCGAACGCCTTCTCCGCCGAATTTGGAGGATCGGCGGGCGGTGTCGTGATCGCGAACACAAAGTCCGGCACCAACCAATACAAAGGGAGTCTCTTCGAGTATTTGCGCAATCAGAAGCTCGATGCCCCGAACTACTTCGCTCCTATCGTGGACGGAAAAAAACAGAGCCCGGCGCTGCGCTATAACGTTTTTGGCGGCGTAATCGGCGGTCCCATCGTGCGCAACAAAACGTTCTTCTTTTTCTCGTATGAGGGTTCGCGCCGCCGCAATGGCTCCATCCGCACACTGACCGTGCCGACCGCTCTGCAAAAGGCCGGCAACTTTACGGAGACCTACAACGGCCGCGGTGTGCAGGTAAAGATCTACGATCCGGCGACGGGCCGCAGCGAAGGCGGATCGACCATCCGCGATCCGTTTCCAGGCAATGTTATTCCCGCCGCGCGCATGGATCGCGTCGGACTGAATCTATTGCCATTCTATCCGTCGCCGAACCGTCCAGCCGACGACCTCGCGGGCGCGAACAACTTTCGCGCCAACGATGTCACCGCACTGACCCGAGACAACTACATCATCAAGATCGATCACAACCTGGGGAGCTACGACAGGCTCACTGCGCGCTACCTTTACAACAGCGACAACACCAGCGGCGTAAGCATCTTTCCCGATCGAGCCGCGGACACGGCTGCCGATACCGAACGCCATCAGCAATACTGGTACGGAACCTGGACCCACATCTTCACGCCGGCGTTCCTGCATGAGCTCCGGTTCACTTACTCCAACCGCATCAATCATCAGTTCTCGCGCGGTTTCGGCGGCAACTGGCCCAGCAAGTTGGGAATTAAGGGTGTGCCCGACGATTTCTTCCCCCAGATCGTTGCGACCGGCTTCACCAACCTGGGTGCCGGCACGCAGGAACGCAACCAGTTTCCGATCCAGCAGTATCAGATCGTCAGCAACGCGAGTTGGGTCCACGACCGCCACACCGTGAAGTTCGGCGCGGAGATTCGGCAGTCCATGAACCGCGAGACGTTCCGGCCTTCGATCTCCGGCTCATTCACCTTTGGCCGAGGCTTCAGCGGATTTCCGGGCAACGCCAATACCGGCAGCGGCCTCGCCACGCTGTTGCTCGGTACGCCCACGAACTTCGAGCAACTCGAGACGCCTCTCCTGAATCGCAAGAGTTGGTATCTGGCGGGCTTCGTGCAAGACGACTGGACCGTGCGCGAAGGTCTGACGCTGAACATAGGTCTGCGCTGGGAGGTCGATACGCCTATCAACGACTTGAACAACCGCTTGAATGGCTTCGACATGACCGCGATCAACCCCGTTTCCGGCACTCCCGGCGTGGTCAAGTTCGCCGGAGTCAACGGCTACCGCACTCAGATGTATGACCCGGACTGGAATAAGTTTGGGCCGCGTTTCGGCTTCGCGTGGCGCCCGTTCGGCCTCAAGCGGACGGCGGTGCGCGGCGGATTCGGCGTCTTCGGGGCGCATCCGTTCGACCGTCAGGTCGCCAATGTTGCGACGCTGGGTTTTGAGCGCTCCTCGACGCTCGTGCTGCAGGACAATAACGTCGACGTGCCGTACACAATGAGCGGTGGTCTGCCGATCCCGCCGCTTGCGGATAAGGTCCTCAACGACTCCTTCGGCGCGGTTGCCGCCGGACAGATTCCGACGCAGGCGGTCACGTTTTTCGAACCCAATCGGCGCACGGGTTACTCAATGCAATTCAACACGCAGATTCAGCACGAACTGCCCGGAGCGCTGGTGATCGAAGTCGGCTACCTCGGGAATCTTTCGCGCAAACTTTCGTGCGATAACATCTCACTGAACCAGATTCCGCCCGAAGTGCTCGGTCCGGGCCGCACGGGCCGCCAGTACAGACCATACCCGCAGTTCAGCGACGTATCGATCCTCGCACCGAGCTTTGGAGTCTCCAGTTACCATGCCGGCCTGCTCAAGGCGCAAAAGCGCTTTTCGCGCGGCTTCAACGTGATCGCTACTTACACGTGGTCGAAGTTTCTGGACAACGCCGCCGGCGGCGGCGCGACACTGGGCGGGGAAGGCGCGCCCTACTCGAACTTCTACAATCGAAGGGCGGACTGGGGACCATCGGACAACGACGTCCGCCACCGCGTCACGTTCGGTTCGGTCTTTCAATTGCCATTTGGCAAGGGGCGCAAGTACCTCGCGCAACATCCGCTCCGTTACGTCGCGGGCGGCTGGTCGCTCGGTACGGTGATGACGATACAATCCGGCGCGCCGATCACCGTGCAAACGCAGACGAACAGCACGAACGCGAATTCGGCCGGTGCGCAGCGCGCCGACGTGCTGCGCGATCCGAACTTGCCGGCGGATCAGCGCACAGTGGAACGCTGGTTCGATACGACCGCATTTGCGCAGCCCGCGCAATACACGTTCGGGAACCAGGGCATCGGACTGATCCGCGCCGACGGCCGGACCAACATCAACGCCTCCGTGATTCGTACGTTCCGTGTGACCGAGCGAATCAATCTGCAATTCCGCGGAGAGTTTTTCAACCTGCCGAATCATCCGAACTTCGGGGTTGCGGCCCACAAGTTTGAAGGCGCCGGTTTTGGCATCGTCAACTCCGCACGCCCGTCGCGACAGGTCCAACTCGGTTTGCGCGCGACCTTCTAAAGAAGTCGCGCAAGACGGAGTGCGGCGCGATCGATTCGTTGTTCGAATTGGATGTGCGCGCCGCACTCTTTGCGCTTCTAACTAAACTCAGTCCGGCTGCTTGACAGCGTGAAAAGCGGATCTATATAGTCAGACAGGCGGATCTCAAGATTCCGCCACAAGGAGGGATCTTGCGTTTACACTCATCACTCGCCTTCATCCTCTCTGCCCTCATGGCCCTTCCGGGGCCGATGTGCGCGCAGCAAGTGGGAGCGGCGCCTGCTGCACCAGCCCAACCCGGCGATTTGAAAATCGTCGTGCTGGAAGGAGAAGGCGCCAAGAATTTCACGAAGTCCAGATCCGGCATCAATGCCGTGGTCGAGGTGCGCGATCAGGCTGATAAGCCTGTGCCAAACGCCGAAGTCGTCTTCCAACTTCCGGCCGCCGGACCGGGTGGTGTGTACAACGGATGGATGCGAACCCAGACGACGAAGACCGACGAGAAGGGCCAGGCCGGCACGAACGGCTTCACGCCGAACGACGAGGAGGGCCGCTTCAACATCAAGGTGACCGCGACTGCGGGAACGAAGTCGGCCGGCGTCGTGATTGCACAGGCCAACGTCGGAGGCGCCGCGGGCGATTCCACGATGTCCAACGGCAAATCGGGCTGGTGGAAGTGGGCGCTTGGCGTCGGCGCTGCCGGCGCAGTGATCGGTGTCGTGGCTGCAACGCGCGGCAACGGCACCAAGACAACAACAGCCGCGACTCCCGTCCCTGTGACGATCTCGCCTGGAGCCGTGAGCGTAGGAGGTCCGCGCTAATGTCCAGACTAACCCTCAGTCTCCTCATTCTTGCCCTGCTTGCCTGTCCGCTCGCGGCGGCCGATGCCCGCCTGGCCGGACCCGTCAGCGGCTTTTTCTTTGATGCCGGTTCGCATTCGCTGCGGCCGATGATCGGCGTGCCGGGTTCGTCCTGGCTTGGCGATCCGCTTGCAGCCGAACTGGATTATGCGTCGATGGCCCCGAATGGCAAAGCCGCGCTGGCCGCGCGCGCTGGCCGGTTGTATTTGATCGCCGGCCTCGATCGTTTTGAGCTGCAATGGAATGAACTCGGCGCGGCGCTCGAAGGCCTGGATCGCATCGCCTGGAGCGCGGATTCCTCCGCCGCCGTTGTGGCGAATTCAGCCTCCGGCCGCTTGCAGCGCTGGAGTAAATTGAACACCGCACCCGAATCGGCCGATCCGCTCGAACTGGCTGGCCGGCTGCTTGCACTGGTTCTCGACGAGACCGGCGGCACTGCCGTCGCGGGTGTCGCCGATAGCGGAGTGTATCTGCTCACCGCCGGTTCCGTGCGCCAGATTTCCCGCATGGCTCAACCCGTCTCGCTCGCCCTTGCGGGCAACGATCTGTACGTTGCCAACCGCGCCGCGTCGGAGATTCTCGCGATCCGCGACTACACCGCCGGCGGCGACGCCACGCTGTTCGCCAACGAATCGATGGGCGTACAGGATCCCGTCGGCGTTGCGCTCTCGGCCGACGGCAAGTCGCTCGTAGTCGCAAGCGCTGCGAGCAAGAGCCTCTCGCTGTTCGATCTCACTGCGGCTGCCGCGCCGCGCAAGTTGGATCTCGACTTCACGCCCTCGCGCATTGACCGCTTCGCCGGCGCTGCGCTGTATGTGCTGAATGACGGTGGGGCCGAGCCCTTCCAGCTCCTGGATTCGGGCATTGCCATGAATGTTTATTTTGTGCCCACTGGCACGAGGGAGGACTAACCCGGTGATCCATTCGCGCTTATCCCAGTTCCTGATTCCGCTCGCTGCGTTGACGCTCGCGAGTGTCGCCGCCGCACAGGTCGGTCCGGCCGCGTTTCCGTTTTCGATCCGCGTGCAACAGGGCACAACCGTCTCGAGCGCCACCGACGGCGCACTCATCACAATGGCTGCCGATGCAGTCGGCATCGCCAACACTGCTGTCGTCTCCATCACTTACACAGGCACCACGACGAACCCTACCACGGCGATGAATGCCATCGACCTGACGGGCTCGACCGACTTCTCGATCAGCGGCCTTTCCGAGTTGCCCGTGAACCTGCTACCCAAGCAGTCCTTTGCATTGAATATCGTCTACAAACCAACATCGAGTGCCAAGAATGCCGGCAAGATCGTCTTCACTTACGTAGAGGCGGGCAAGATCGCCGCCTTCACGTTGAATCTGGCGGGAACCGCGCCGGAATTCGCTTACAGCTACATTCCGCAGGGCGGCAACGCGGCCTTGCTTGGACCGGGCGGAAAGATTGTCTTCCCTGTCACTGGAATCGATGAAGTCTCCGCGGCGACGTTCGTGCTGACCAATCGAGGTAGCGGTCCGGGCAACGTCGCGGCGGTCAAAGTCGCTGGCGACGGGTTTGGGCTGGCCGGCCTTCCGCTGCCCAACACGGCAGTCGAGGCGGGTAAGGAACTGCGCTTCACTGTGAACTTCACCGCCGCGCAGATTGATGTCGTCAGCGGTGCGCTGACGCTCGACCTGCCGTTGGGCCGCGTTGCGTTCGGACTCGAGGGCTCGGGCTCTGGCCCCATCCTTGTTTACGAAACCGGACGCGAAGCCAACCCCAAGCCGCTAGAGCCGGGGCAGTTGATTTCGTTCCCTGCTGCCGACGTCGGCGATAAGAGCACGGTCAGAATTCGCGTACTCAACCAAGGCAACGCCGACGCGCGCATCACGAATATCAGCGTCACCGGCGCAAGCTTTACGCTCACCGACGCTCCGTTTGTGCCCTATATTCTCACCCCCGATAGCAGCGTCACGCTGACTGTCACCTTCACGCCGACGCAGACGGGCAAGGTGACGGGCCGCTTGCGAATCGGCTCCGAGAGCTTTGAACTCACAGGCAGCGGCCTCGCCTCCGTGATGGCTTACGAATACACCGTAGGCTCTACGACGACCACGGTTTCGAACAACGGCTCGGTGATCTTCACGCCCGTCGCTGTCGGCAAATCGGCGACTGCCAAATTCGTCGTCTCCAATACCGGCAACTCACCCGCTTCGGTAAGCAGCATCAACATTGCCGCAAGCGGCACGTCGACGGTCTGGAGCCTAAGCGGGTTACCCGCCCTGCCCGCCAGCGTTCCGGCCGGTAAGGCGATTTCGTTTACGATCACTTTCGCGCCCAGCACAACCGGAACCGCGACGGCAGCGCTGAAGGTCGACACGCAGTCCTTCACGCTATCGGGCAGCGGCAACCCGCCGCCCGCATTGCCGGATTACCGTTTCGACGGCGCATCCGGTCCACAGGAGGCGCTACAGCAACCAGCCGTTGGCCTGCTGCTTTCCTCGCCATATCCTTTAGCGCTCACCGGCACGCTGGCGCTGACGTTCAACTCCGACGTCGCCGTCACCGACCCGGCCGTGCAGTTCGCCATCGGCGGCAAGAGCGTCAACTTCACGATTCCCGCGAACTCGACTCGCGCCGTGTTCTCGAACGGCGCGCAGCAGATCAAACTCCAGACCGGCTCCGTGGCGGGTACGATCTCGCTGACTCCGTCGTTTGTTTCGGACGGCGGCATTGTTCTCACGCCCACAAACCCGCCGGCGCTCAATCTGACCATCGCGCCGTCTGCGCCGAAGTTGCTAAGCGTGCAGGTGACGAGCAAGACCAACACAGGCTTCTCCCTGCTGGTGACCGGTTACGCGACCGGCCGCTCCGTCTCGCAGATCGACGTGCAGTTCACGCCGACGAGCGGTGAAAATGTGCAGACCAGTAAGTTGACGCTGAACACCGAAGCCAACTTCCTGGCCTGGTATGCTAACGCAACCTCACAGCCGTTCGGCAGCCTCTTTACCGCGACGCTGCCGTTCACACTTTCCGGTGATGTCACCGAAGTAACAAGCCTGGTGGACACCGTCCGCTCAGTCACTGTGACCTTGTCCAACAAACAAGGCGCATCGCAGGCGATGAGCGTCAACCTGAAGTAAGCGGCAACGCCTCCGGTCGCTTGCGCTCGCGGCACTGAAGCGGATGAAAGCGACCGGAGGCGGCGCGCCTGACCGCGCAGTCTTCGGCCCGCCTCCTCGTGGGACAATAGTAGATTCGGCTGTTCACACCGATCCTCACTATGCTGGACCGCATTACCGTCCACGGGGCGCGCCATCACAACCTGAAGAATATCGACGTTGCCATCCCGCGCAACTCGTTGACTGTCGTCACCGGCTTGAGTGGCTCCGGCAAGTCGTCGCTAGCCTTCGATACGATCTACGCCGAGGGTCAGCGGCGTTACGTCGAAACGCTCTCGCCCTATGCGCGCCAGTTCCTCGACCAGATGGAGCGGCCGGATGTAGACTCGATCGACGGCCTCAGCCCGGCCATCTCCATCGAGCAGAAGACTACCAGCCGCAGCCCGCGCTCGACGGTGGGAACAATCACGGAGATATACGACTATCTGCGGGTGTTGTTTTCCTCCATCGGCATTCCGCACTGCCCGCAATGCGGCCACGAGATCTCGTGCCAGAGCACCGAGCAGATCCTCCAACAGATTGTCGGCCTCAGCCAGAACGAACGGATCATGATCCTGGCGCCTGTCGTGCGCGGACGCAAAGGCGAATACAAGAAGGACCTGGAGAAGCTGCTGCGGCAGGGCTTCCTGCGCGCGCGTGTCGACGGCATCTTGCGCTCGCTCGACGATGAGATCGTACTCGACCAGCGTCGCAATCACACCATCGAAGTCGTTGTCGACCGTCTCGTCGTCAAGCCGGGCATCGAGCGGCGTCTCGAAGCCTCGATCGACACCGCCACGAAACTCGCCAACGGACTCGTGATTGTCGCCGTCGTAAATGGCGACGAGCGCCTGTACTCGCGCAAGCTGGCGTGCCCGGATTGCGGCGCCAGCGTGCCCGTACTCGAGCCGCGCTCGTTCTCCTTCAACAGCCCTTACGGCGCCTGCGAAACCTGTGCAGGCCTGGGCAGCCGCTGGTCGTTCGATGCCGCCAAAGTGATCGTCGACGAATCCAAAGCGCTTTTCGATGGGGGCTTGGGGCCGAGCGGCAGTTCCGGCGCGATGATCGCCGCAGTCACGGATCTCGCGCGCCGCGCGAAGTTCAACTTGAAGAAGCCGTTCGAAGACTTGCCCAAACGTGTGCAGACGCTGCTGCTCGATGGCGGCAACGGATTCCGCGGCATCCTGCCGACTCTTGAAGAGACGTTTCGCGAAGTCAGCGAGAGCTATCGGGAACACCTGATGGAGTACATGTCGCCGTCGATTTGTCCGGACTGCCAGGGTAAGCGACTGAAGCCCACCAGCCTCGCGGTGAAGGTACAGAAGGTGTCCATCGCCGAAATAACTGCGCTGCCGGTGGCCCGCGCGCTGCTTGCCGTAGGCGCCTGGAAACTTGGCGAGCGCGAGCGGCAGGTCGCCGGGCGTGTGGTCGAGGAGATCCACAACCGCCTTGAGTTTCTGGCCGCGGTGGGCCTGGACTATCTCAGTCTGAATCGCTCCTCGGCGACGCTCTCCGGCGGCGAAGCGCAACGCATCCGCCTGGCCACGCAAATCGGCTCCAAACTGCGTGGAGTGCTCTATGTACTCGACGAACCATCTATCGGACTGCACCAGCGCGACAACGAGAAACTGCTCAACACTCTGACCCGGCTGCGCGATCTGGGCAACACGGTGCTTGTGGTCGAGCACGATGCCGAGACTATCGAACGCGCGGACTACGTTATCGACCTGGGTCCGGGCGCGGGACGGCTCGGCGGCTATCTGGTCGCCAGCGGGACGCCGCGCGAGATTCGCGAGAACCCCGCGTCACTCACGGGCCAGTACCTCACCGGCCAAAAAAAGATATCCGCACCGGAGCGTGTGCGTCCAGGAAATGGAAACAAGCTCGTCATCCGCGGGGCCAGCGAACACAACCTGAAAGAGATCGATGTTGAGATTCCACTCGGAGCATTCACGGTAGTGACTGGAGTCTCCGGCAGCGGTAAGTCGACCCTGGTGAACGACATCTTGTACCGCGCGCTGGCGAAATCGGTCTATAACTCCAAAGCGGCGCCCGGCGCGCATGAATCGATCAGCGGCCTAGAACATATTGATAAGGTGGTCGAGATCGACCAGGCGCCAATCGGGCGTTCACCGCGTTCCAACCCCGCCACCTACACCGGCGCCTTCACGCCGATCCGCGATCTCTACGCCATGCTGCCGCAGTCGCGCGAACGCGGTTACAAGCCGGGACGTTTCAGCTTCAACGTCAAAGGCGGACGCTGCGAAGCGTGCCAGGGCGATGGCATGAAACGCATCGAGATGAACTTTCTGCCGGACGTCTATGTGAAGTGCGATGTGTGCCGCGGCAAGCGTTACAACCTCGAAACGTTGCAGGTCAAGTACAAGGGCTACTCAATCTCCGACCTGCTTGAAGCGCCGGTCGAAGACGCCCTCGGCATCCTCGAAAATATCCCGTCGATTCAGGCAAAATTGCAGACACTGAACGCCGTCGGCCTGGGCTATGTGCATCTGGGCCAGTCGGCCACGACGCTGTCCGGCGGCGAGGCGCAGCGCATCAAACTCGCGAAGGAATTGAGCCGGCGCCAGACCGGCAAGACATTCTATATCCTGGATGAGCCGACCACGGGTCTGCACTTCGACGACGTAAGGAAACTGCTCGACGTGCTCCAGCGCCTGGTCGACCTGGGCAATACTGTGCTGGTGATCGAACATCATCTCGACGTGATCAAGTCCGCGGACTGGATTATCGACCTCGGTCCCGAAGGCGGGGAAAAGGGCGGGCAACTCGTTGTCGCTGGTCCGCCCGAGCAGGTGGTCCGTAACCGCAAGAGCTACACCGCGCAGGCACTGGCAAAGGTCATGAACGGGGACGGGAAAACAGCGTGAGCAAATACACACACGATCCACTCGAATTCGACGGCTTGAAGACAATCTCAATTTTTTCCCGAGGCGGCAAGGTGAAGGTCGCCGATTTTGCGAAGCCTTACGTTAAAGGTTCCGGCCTGCCGGGTTGGCTCGATTCGCTGCCGCACATTCTGGCGGGTGATTCGCTGCGTGCGATCGCGGATGCGATCTTAGCGGCGCGCGCGCTGGGCAAACCGGTCATTTGGGGGCTCGGTGGACACGTGATCAAGTGCGGCCTCGCGCCGGTCTTCCGCGCCCTGATGGAACGGGGCTTTGTGAGTGCGATCGCGATGAACGGCGCGGCTTCGATCCACGACTTCGAAATCGCTATCGCCGGATATACCAGCGAGGATGTCGAGGCGGTTCTGCCCGATGGCACGTTCGGTTCGGCCGAAGAGACGGGCCACCAGATGAACACCGCAATACTGCAAGGCAACGCCGCCAACCTCGGCATGGGGGAGGCGCTCGGCCTGTGGCTCGAAAACGGCGCCAAACCCGAATTCGCCCAACATAGCATTGTGCTCGAAGCCTACCGCCGCAACATTCCGGTGACGGTGCATGTGGCGATCGGTACCGACACTCCGCACACGCATCCGTCGGCCGAACCGGCGTCCATCGGTACGGCGACGCACCGCGACTTCCGCCTCTTCGCGAGCCTGTTGCGCGAGATGAACGAGGGCGGCGTTTATCTGAACGTCGGCTCCGCGGTGCTCCTGCCGGAAGTGTTCTTGAAGGCCGTTTCCGTCGTGCGCAACCTGGGCTTTCCGTTGGGCGGCTTCACCACCGCGAACTTCGATTTTTTGCAGCACTACAGGCCGAAAGTAAATGTCGTCGAACGCCCGCACGCGCAGAGCGGCGGGCACGGCTATTCCATAACGGGCCATCACGAATTGACGATTCCGCTCTTGGCCGCCATACTGACAGATACAGATAAAGATTGATGATTGATGCTAGACATCGCGCCGGATAATCCGGAACCGCTGGAGCGCAGCCTCCCGCCGGCCCCCGAGGAAATGCGCCGCTCCGCGTTTCCTTTCTGGAACTACCATGATCTTTTGATTTTCACAGTGATGGCTGTCCCCTGTCTTGTACTGGGGATGCTCGTGGTGCAGTTGGCCGCCTGGGTGATTCCTGCCTACCCGGAGGCCAAAGCGGCCAAACTGCTGCCGGCGCAATTTATCGCCTACGGCCTCTGGTTCGGCTGCCTGTTCCTGCTGCTCAAGACGAAGTACGACATGCCGTTCTGGCGCTCCATGGCCTGGAAAGTTCCATGGGACGGTTTCTTCTGGACGGTGCTGGGCGGTCCCGCGCTGGCTTTCACGATCGGGGGCCTCGGATTGCTCTTGCGGACGCCCGAACTGGAGATGCCCATGAAGGACCTGCTCGGCGACCGCGCCTCGGTCGCGATGATTGGGATCTTTGCCACGACACTCGGGCCGTTCTGCGAGGAGTTGGCTTTCCGTGGATTCCTCATGCCGTTGCTACGCAAGAGCTTCGGCCTCCCTGTGGCGATCGTCGGCTCGGCGCTGCCGTTCGCTCTGCTGCATGGACCGCAATACGCCTGGTCCTGGCGCCACATCCTACTTATCACGCTCGCGGGCTCAGCCTTTGGTTGGGCACGGCATCGCACTGGTTCTACCGCAGCGGCCGCGATGATGCATGGTACATACAATATGACTTTTTTCAGTGCATTCTTACTGCAAGGACGGTTCTAAATACATGGTTGAGACGATACAGTGGACCGAGGCCGGCGTGGTCATGATCGACCAGACGCGCCTGCCCAGAGAAGAGACCTTCGTTACCTGCCGGGACTACAACGAAGTTGCCGAAGCGATCAAAACCATGATTATTCGCGGCGCGCCGGCCATCGGCGTCGCCGCCGCAATGGGCGTGGCCATCGGCGTTCTCAAAGCGGACCCCGCGGACCTTGATGCCCGCTTTGCGGAGATCTGCGATAGGCTCGCCGCGACGCGCCCGACGGCCGTCAACCTCTTCTGGGCCATCGACCGCATGAAGCGCCTCTATGCCGGACTGCGCGGCCGTCCCATCGCGGAGATCCGCGCACGCCTTGTGACCGAGGCGTGCGAGATCCGGGCCGAAGACATCGCGATCTGCCGGGCCATCGGCCAACATGGCGCTCCGCTGGTGCCTGACGGCAAGACCGTCCTGACCCACTGCAATGCCGGCGCTCTCGCCACAGCCGGCTACGGCACGGCCCTCGGCGTAATTCGCGCCGCCGTCGAGGCAGGCAAGAGCATCGACGTGTTCGCCGATGAGACGCGTCCGTTCCTCCAGGGAGCGCGGCTGACCGCCTGGGAACTCCAGCAGGACGGCATCGCGACCTCGCTGATCACCGACAACATGGCTGGGCATTTCCTGAAATCGGGGCGCATCGGCTGCGTCGTTGTCGGCGCAGACCGCATCGCCGCTAACGGAGACGTCGCCAACAAGATTGGCACGTACTCGGTGGCCGTTCTGGCCAAGGAGAACGGTGTGCCGTTCTACGTCGCTGCGCCCATCTCGACGCTCGATCTGACACTCGCCGGCGGAGAACAGATCCCCATTGAGGAACGCCCGGCGGCCGAGGTGACCCACGTCTTCGGAGTTCCCGTGGCGCCGGAGGGTATCGGCGTGCAGAACCCGGCTTTCGACGTCACGCCGCACCGCTATGTCAGCGCGATCATCACCGAGCGCGGCGTGGCGCGCGCGCCCTTCACCGAGTCTCTGGCGAAACTCGCGTGCTAATTTAGAGATATGCGCGTTCTTTCCGTACTCCTCTTAGCCGCCCTAAGCGTTTTTGCCGCCGGGAACCTTTCCAATCGGCGCGCTCCCGGGTTCTCTTTGCCGGACAGTCAGTTCCGCCAGTACGATCTGGCGGACTACCGCGGCAAAGTTGTGCTGCTCGAAATCATGCGTACGTCGTGCCCGAGTTGCCAGAAGCTAGCCGTAACCCTGGAACGCGTGCGCGCGAAATACGGCAACAAGATCCAGGTGCTGACTATCGTGAATCCGCCCGATACGCAGGCGACCGTCGCGCAGTTCGCATCCACGTTCGGCGTCAAGACGCCGGTGCTGTTCGATTCCGGACAAGTGGCGGCATCTTATTTTCGCGCCACTCCGCAGAATCCGTCCGTACATGTGCCGCATCTGTTCTTAATTGATGGCAACGGAATGATCCGGAATGATTTCGGTTACTCGGATGCCACAAAAAGCATCTTTGAAGGTGACGCGTTGTACGCGGAAATCGACCGTTTGCTCGGCCCGGCAAAATAAACGCTTCGCCGATCGATCGGGATGCAGTAGCCTTGACTGGGAGAGGGTATCATCATGCCGAAAGAGACGCTTAGCATCACAGATAATCGGACCGGAAAGGTCTACGAGCTTCCGATCGCTGACGGAACCATCCGCGGGATGGATCTTCGCCAGATCAAGACATCCGAGGATGACTTCGGGTTGATGAGTTACGACCCGGCGTACATGAATACCGCCTCGTGCAAGAGCACGATCACCTACATTGATGGTGAAAAAGGCATTCTGCGCTACCGTGGGTACCCGATCGAGCAGCTCGCCGAGCGCAGCAACTACCTTGAGACGGCCTACCTGTTGTACCGCGGCGAGTTGCCCAACCGTCAGATGCTGGCGAAGTTCACAAGCGGCGTGACGACTCACACGATGGTGCACCAGAACATCACCAAGTTCATGGACGGCTTCCACTACGACGCGCATCCGATGGGTATCTTTGTGGGTACCGTCGCTTCGCTCGACACGTTCTACCCTGAAGCGAAGAAGGTGATGGACCCGGAAGCGCGCCGGATCACCTTTTACCGCGGCATCGCCAAGGCGCCCACCATCGCCGCGTTCGCGTATCGCCACCGCATCGGCATGCCTTATGCCTACCCGGACAACGAACTCTCCTACACGGGCAACTTTCTGAACATGATGTTCCGCCGGACGGAACTGAAGTACAAGCCCAACCCAACGTTGGAACGAGCTCTCGATGTGCTCTTCATTCTGCACGCCGACCACGAACAGAACTGCTCCACCAGCGCGATGCGCATGGTCGGCAGCGCGCGGACGAACCCATTCTCTTCCATCGCGGCCGCGTCCGCCGCGCTCTACGGCCCGCTGCACGGTGGTGCGAACGAGGCCGTTCTGCGTATGCTGAGGGAGGTTGGCTCCAAGGACAACGTGCCGGAGTACATCAAGAAGGCGAAGAGCGGTGAGGTCAAACTGATGGGCTTCGGGCACCGCGTCTATAAGAACTACGATCCACGCGCCCGCATCATCAAACAGACAGCCGACGAGGTCTTCGAGGTGACCGGCCGCAATCCGCTGCTCGACATCGCCCTGGAACTCGAACGCATCGCCCTTCAGGATGACTACTTCGTCTCGCGCAAGCTCTATCCGAACGTCGATTTCTATTCTGGCCTGATTTATCAGGCGATGGGCTTCCCGGCGGAGATGTTCCCTGTGTTGTTCGCCATCCCGCGTGTGTCGGGCTGGCTGACGCAGTGGGAAGAAGCGCTGCTCGATAGCGAGCAGAAAATCGCGCGTCCACGCCAGATCTATCTCGGACCCGAGGCCCGCGATTACGTCCCGCTCGAAGCTCGCCAGAATTGACGGCGCGCCGGTGCGGTGCGGAGGGCGGCCCCGCCCTCATTGATCTCAGGAGCATGGACTCTGATATAAACGGAGTCTATGCTCCGTCTTGCTCTGCTCTTTTTGACTACATTGGCGCTGACTTGCGCCCAGGATCAGCCGCTACAAACGCTGCGCAAACAGCATCCCCGCCTGATCGCGCTCGATAGCGACATCGAACGCGTCCGCAGCTTGATCCGCAGCGATGCACGCGCGAAACAGATCTATGATGCGCTGCTGAAAGAGGCCGCCAAGATCGAGGTGGCGCCCACGGTCGAGTTCAAACTGATCGGCCCGCGCCTGCTCGATCAGAGCCGCCGGGCGCTCGAACGCGTTTACACCCTGGCCCTGCTCTACCGCATCGACGGCAATAAGCGATACCGCGATCGCGCCGTGAAGGAACTGCGCGCGGCGGCCGGCTTTCCGAACTGGAACACCTCGCACTTTCTCGACACAGCGGAGATGACGCATGCGATGGCCATCGGCTACGACTGGCTCTATCCCGTCCTGACCCCTGAAGAACGCGGTTGGATGCGTGCGGCCATCGTCGAGAAAGGCCTCGACCAGGCGATGAAAGTCTATGCCAAACCAAGCGGCTGGCACAAATCGATTCACAACTGGAACCAGGTCTGCAACGGCGGCATAGGCATCGGCGCGCTGGCCATAGGCGATGCGGAACCGGAGAAGAGTACGGCCGCACTGCGCGAGGCGCTCGCCTCGATTCCCTTGGCGATGGCATCCTATGCGCCCGACGGCGGTTGGCCCGAAGGCCCGGGTTACTGGCATTACGCTACGCGCTACAACGTCTATTTCCTGGCCGCGTTGGAGACCGCGCTGGGCACTGACTTCGGCCTCTCGAAGCTGCCCGGCTTCGACCGCGCCGGCCACTTCCGCGTCTACTTTTCGAGCCCGTCCGGCAGTACCTTCAACTATGCCGATGCCAGCGCCAGCGTCGGCAATGCAGCCGAAATGTTCTGGCTGGCGCGCCGCTTCTCACAGCCCGTGTATAGCTGGCAGGAGCAGGAACTGATCGCCGCAAAGAATCGCCCCGAAGCCCTCGACCTGCTTTGGTATCGCGCCAATGCCGCCAGTCCCAAGAAGTCCGGCTGGCCGTTGGATGACTATTACAAGGGTGTGCAAGTGGCCTTCCTGCGCAGCGCTTGGGATGATCCCAACGCGATTTTTGTGGGCGTCAAAGGCGGCGACAATAAGGCCGGTCACAGCCATCTGGATCTCGGCTCATTCGTGCTCGATGCCGGCGGAGAACGTTGGGCCGCCGACCTGGGCGGCGACAACTACAACCTGCCCGCCTATTTCGGCAATCAGCGCTGGAATTACTACCGGCTGCGCACGGAGTCTCACAACACCGTATTGATCGATGGCGAAAATCAGGATCCCAAAGCCGCCGCACCGATTGTCGAACACAGCTTCCAGCGGGACCGCGCGTTTGTGCGCATTGACATGTCGAAGGCCTATGCAGGCAAGCTGACACGCTACGAACGCAGCATGTCGCTGGTGAAGCGCTCCACGGTCGTCGTGGAAGATGTCATCGAAGCGCCGCAGCCCGTCGAGGCGCTCTGGGGCATGTTAACCGCGGCCGAAGTGAAACTCGACGGACGCAAGGCCCTGCTGACCCGGAACGGCAAGACGCTCACGGCTGAGATTCGCAGCCCGCGCGAGGCGCGCTTTGACATCGTCTCGACCGCGCCGCCGTCCCCACAGAATCAGAATACAGGCACCCGGAAACTCGTTGTCCGGCTGCCGGCCAAGACCGCCAGCGTCAGGATCGAAGTCGCGTTGACTCCCGGGAACTGACTCGCCTGTCCAATGCGACAATGGTGGCATGAGGTTTCTCCTCGCGCTGTTTGCCGCCGCGCTGCTCGTCGAGGCTGGCGAACTGCACACGGCCGCGCGGAGTGGAGATCTCGACAAGGTTCGTGCACTGATAGCCGCCGGCGCGGACGTCAACGAGCGCGATTCCCTGGGAGGAATGCCGTTGCACGATGCGGCCTGGTCCGGCGAGACGGCGGTGATTGCCGCGCTGCTCGACAAGGGCGCGGACGTCAATGCCAGGCATTCCGAAGCCGGCTCCACCCCACTGCATTACGCTGTGATCACCGATCATGCCGCGGCCGTGGCGCTGCTGCTCGACCGCGGCGCCGACGTACTGGCGCACTACACATCGGGCGGCACGGCTCTGCATCTGGCGGCCAATCGCGGCTATAAGGATATCGTCGAGATCCTGCTCCAGCGCGGTGCGGGTGTTAACGATAAGGACAAGTCCGGCGCGACGGCCTTAGACGAGGCCGCCTGGAAAGGGCAGGCCGAAGTCGCTCAACTGCTGATCGCCCGCGGCGCCAATATCCACGGGCGCAATCTGGAGACGGGCGAGACGCCGCTGCACGAGGCGGCCGCCAAGGGCCAGGTGGACGTCGTCGCCGTGCTGCTCAAGGCCGGCGCCGATCCGGCGGCGAAGGACGGCTCGGGCGCCACGCCGCTCGACGACGCGCTGCGCTACCGGCACGCCAAAGTCATCGAACTGCTACTCTCGCGAAAAGGGCCGTCCGGCGCGCCGCTCGTCGCGCCCGATCTTAGCCGCCAGCTTCAGGAGGCCGTTCTGCGCGGCCAAACCGACGTCGTTGCGCTGCTCACGGGGCTTGGCGCCGATGTCAATGCGAAGACAAGCTCCGGCTCCAGGTTGCTTCACGACGCTGCGCTTAAAGGCCATAAGGCGATCGTTGAGATGCTGCTCGACAAAGGCGCTGACCCTAAAGCGACGAACTCCACAGGCGCCACGCCTCTGCATGACGCCGCGCTGGCCGGGCATGTCGCGATCATCGATCTGCTATTGCAGCGGGGCGCCGCCATCGACGCCCGCGAAGCTGAGTCCAATGCAACGCCGCTGTTTCTGGCTGCCTCCTGGGACCGCACTGCCGCCGTCACGCTACTGCTCGAGCGCGGCGCAGATCCCAACGCCCGCAACAAGTCCGGCCTGACGCCGCTCAAGAGTGCGTTGCTCAACGGACACACCGACACGGCCGCTGTCCTGCGCTCACGGGGCGCGCTCGAAAAGTAGGGTTCGCTCGGATCCTGCAAGAAAACACTAAAGCCTTTACCTTAATTGTTCGATAGATGGAGTGGTGCGTGAAACAGACACAACTCCACGGCTTGCCGATGCCGCCGACATCCTTGGCGACCAGTTCCGCAGTCATCTGGATCGCTTTGCCCGAGCCATCGCTCCGCACGCGTCCAGCATGGACCGGCGCTTTCGGGGCATTCTCCGCACTATGGGCCTGAACGAGAAACAGCGCACGGCCTTGTCTGGAATTACGCTGGGCGAAGCGGCACGCCTGCTCGCCGCCGGATTCCCGCCGACGCATTTCTTCGAACAGGTGGAATATCACGGCCGCCGCCTAGCGAAGTTCAACCTCTCGCCGGGCGATATCGCCGGCGCGTTGGCCGCTTACGACGAGATGCTGATACCCACGCTGGAGGCCAGCGGAGCCAGTCATGTGGCCAACCTACGCTGGGTGCGCGATCAACTCCATTTCTGCGTCGTCCTGACGCTGAACAATGCTTTCTATCAGGTGCGTGAGACCGAAACCAAGGCCTTCTATGAGTTATCCCGGGTAGAACTCGAATCGAACAATCTGGACGACCTGCTGCGGGGCTTTCTCGATAGCTTGCTGAAGTTTTGCCGGGCTGATGAAGCGCGCCTGTTCCTGATCGAGGAGGATGGTGCGGCCGGGTGGCGACCGCGCGCTTTCGCCGGGAAAACGGGGCAAAAACAATCCGCCGGAATGGAGTGGAACCCGGAAGCGAAACGCAAAACCTTAGGCAAACCGCGCTGCTCCGATGGATCGAAAGTAAGCCGGATCGCGCTCGATCTGGATTGGGTGGAGCGCTTCGCCTCATGTTGGTCCGTGCCGCTCTCTTCGGCGGGCCATACCGTCGGGGTGATGCAGTTCGGTTTTGTTCGCACCTATGAATGGCTGCCCCGCGAACAGGAGTTGTTGGCCAGTGCGGCTGAGCGTTGCATGATGGCCGCCGATAAGGCGCGTCTGATGGAAGACCTGGCGGCGCGCGAGGAGCAAATCCGGCGGCTGGGTGAGCATATGCTCCATGTCGAAGAGGTGGAGCGCCGACGGATCAGCCGCGAATTACACGATGAAACCGGCCAGTCGATGCTCTGCATCCGCCTGCAGTTGGAGGTTCTCGAACAGAATTGTCCGGAGTCGATGCCGGACACCCGAGTCCGGCTGGGTCAGGTCCGCGAGATGACCGAGCATACCATCGTCGAGATTCGTAGACTGATCCGGGCCTTAAGTCCCTCGGTTCTAGAGCAGTTCGGTTTGGGAGCGGCCCTTCGGCAATTGGTTACGCAATTTCATCTCGTGCATCCGGCGCGAATCCGGCTGCAGACCCAGCGTTTGGGCGTACTTCCGAAGCAATTGGGAATCATGGTCTACCGGCTGGTGCAGGAATGCTGCAACAACATCGCTAAGCATTCCTCCGCGACGGCTGTAAATATTTTCCTTAGTTCCGCCGATGGAATACTCAGGTTGCAAGTCGAGGACAACGGCGTCGGCTTCCAGATCGAAGAGGCGCTGGCAAAGCAGAATTCTTTCGGCCTGTCCGGCATGAGAGAGCGGGTGGCGCTCCTCGGTGGCAGATTTGAGCTCTACAGCCGGCCGGCCGGGCGAATGGGTAAGGCGTTATCGCACAAGGCCGCCTCAGGCAAAGCCGAGTCCGGAACGACGATATTAATTGAGCTTCCTGTTCCCTCCGAGGGATCCGGGGAGAGCAAAACAAAGGCAATGCTCGCGTGATGGTCCGCGGCGGCGGTTCCGCCGGCGGCAACGCGAGGGCATCAAGAACGAGATAGAAGGGCAAATACTATGGCCAAGACTCGAATCGTATTAGCGGACGACCACACGCTTTTCCGCCAAGGCATCAAAACGTTGCTCGCGGCGGAAACGGATATGGAAGTAGTCGGCGAAGCTGCAAACGGCGGCGACGCCATCGACAAGGCGAACGAGGTGCGCCCGGACATCGTTCTTATGGACATCGGGATGCCCGGAACCAGCGCCTTCGAGGCCACTCGGCAGATCAAAAAGAATCGTCCGGAAACGAAGGTCATGTTCCTCACGATGTACGATGACGAGGACTATCTGGTTGAGGGGATGGAAGTTGGCGCGAGCGGCTACGTCCTCAAGGACAGCCCGGCGGCGCAACTGATCGCAGCCGTGCGCGACATCTGCCGCGGTGGCAGCTATCTCAGCCCGCGCATGCTTTCACAACTTGTGGACGACTTCCGCTCCCGCATCAAGTCGGCCACCCGCCTGCCTCGCTTCGCGACTTTAACGACGCGCGAACGCGAGATCCTCAAGATGCTCGCCGAGGGCAACTCGGTGAAAGAAATCGCCTGCGATCTCAACCTGAGCGTGAAGACTATCGAGGCACACAAGTTTAACTTGATGCGCAAGCTGGATATTCACAACAAGGCGCAACTGGTTCAGTACGCCATTCAGAAGAAGATCATCAAGATCCCGAACATGATGCCCTAAGCGGGCCGTCGCGCTACTTGGCTGCCGCTACCGCGAGCCTGGCTTGCGCACGTTTCATCGCATTGAGCGCGCGTCCCGCGTCAATACCGGGGTCCGGCTTTCCAAGCCGCTCCTCCGCGCGCTTCAGTGCGGCCAAGGCGCGCCCGACGTCGATGTCCGCGGGCAGTTCCGCCGAATCCACAAGCACGCGCACGTGTCCCTCGAGCACCTCCACCCATCCGCCGCTTACCGCGAGGCGTTGGGTGCGGCCCTGCACTGTGAAGGTCAACTCGCCGATCCCCATCTCGGCAAGCAGCGGCGCATGCTCCGGCAAAATGCCGAGGTAGCCGCTGGCGGCCGGTATCTGGGCCTCCGCGACATCCTCCCTCAACAGGAGGCGCTCCGGCGTTGCGATTTCCAACTGGAATGTTCCCGCCATGGACTTTTTACGCGCCGACTTTCTTCATCTGCTCGGCGCGCTCCCGCACATCCTCGATCGTGCCCTGCATGAAGAACGCCTGCTCGGGCAGGTCGTCGCACTTGCCGTTGACGATCTCCTGGAAGCTCCGCACCGTATCGGCCAGCTTCACATACTTGCCCTTGATTCCGGTGAACTGCTCGGCCACGTGGAAGGGCTGCGACAGGAAGCGTTGCACCTTGCGGGCGCGGCTGACCGTCAGTTTGTCGGCGTCGGAAAGCTCGTCGATGCCGAGAATCGCGATAATGTCCTGCAAATCCTTGTAACGCTGCAGGATCTGCTTCACACTCTGCGCGGTGTTGTAATGCTCGTCACCGATCACGCGTGGGTCGAGGATACGGGAAGTCGATGCCAGCGGATCCACGGCCGGGTAGATGCCCAATTCCGAAATCGCACGGGAAAGGTTCGTCGTGGCGTCCAAGTGCGCGAACGCAGTGGCCGGCGCCGGATCCGTATAGTCGTCGGCAGGCACGTAAATCGCCTGCACCGAGGTGATCGAACCCTTGTTGGTGGACGTGATACGTTCCTGCAACTCGCCCATTTCGGTGGCGAGGTTGGGTTGGTATCCCACGGCCGAAGGCATGCGGCCCAGCAGCGCCGAGACCTCCGAACCCGCCTGCGTGAAGCGGAAAATGTTGTCGATAAAGAGCAGTACGTCCTGGCCTTCCTCGTCGCGGAAGTACTCCGCCACCGTTAGACCTGTCAAACCCACGCGCAGGCGCGCTCCGGGCGGCTCGGTCATCTGCCCGTAGATCAACGCGCACTTCGATTTCGTGTAGTCATGCGGATCGATAACGCCCGACTCCTGCATCTCGAGCCACAGATCGTTCCCCTCGCGCGTGCGCTCGCCCACACCGGCGAACACCGAGACGCCGCCGTGCTTCTGGGCGATGTTGTTGATCAACTCCATGATCACGACGGTTTTGCCCACACCCGCGCCGCCGAACAGGCCGATCTTGCCGCCGCGCAGGTAGGGCTCCATCAGATCGATAACCTTGATGCCCGTCTCGAACATTTGCAGATCGGTCGATTGCTCTTCAAACGACGGCGCCGGGCGATGGATCGAATAGCGTTTCTCCGTCTCCACCGGGCCCATCTTGTCCACGGGCTCGCCGATCACGTTCAGCACGCGGCCGAGCGTTTGCTTGCCCACCGGCACCGAGACCGGTTGGCCCAGGCTGATCGCCTTCATCCCACGCACAAGGCCCTCGGTCGGTTGCAGCGCGATCGTGCGGACGCGCCCCTCGCCGATATGCTGCGCCACCTCGACAATCAGGTCGACCGGGTTCGGAACATTGAAACCTTCCGAAACCACGCGGATCGCCGTATAGATGACGGGAATCTGCCCTTCGGGGAACTGGATGTCGATGGCCGGTCCAGCGACCTGGATCACTCGTCCGATGACGGGGGCTGCTACTGTTGACATAGAATCTTTTCCAATCCGTTATTCCAGAGCGGACGCGCCGCTCACGACCTCGATAATCTCTCTCGTAATGCTGGCCTGCCGTACGCGATTCATGTAGATGGTCAGCTTGTCGATCACATCCGCGGCGTTCGAGCTGGCCGCATCCATCGCCGTCATCCGCGCGGACTGTTCGGCCGCGAAGGATTCGAGCATTGCCTGGAACATCATGCTCTCGACGTAGCGCGGCAATAGTCCGTTGAGGAGTTGCAGCGGCGGCTCTTCGAGGATGTAATCGATCTCCTGCTTGCGTACCGGCATCTCGATCGGCAACATGCGCGCCGTCGTCAATTCCTGCGTCGCCACGCTTTTGAATGCGTTATAGATCAGATAGACCGAGTCGACCTCGGCTTCGGCGAAGCGTCCGGCCACCAACCGGCCCAACTCGCGCGCGTCGGCGAACTGGATTTTGCCGAAAATTCCAATGCGTTCCGCCGTGATCCGGGCGTCGCGTTTGCGGAAGAAGTCCGCGCCCTTCCGGCCCAGGAGAATCAGATCGACCTCGGCGTCCGGATGCTCCGAGACAAAGTGCTGGGCCGCCTTGATCAGGTTGGTGCTGAACGCGCCGGCAAGTCCCCGGTCGCTCGTCAGCAGCACCAGTTGGATGTGCTTTTCCGGACGCACGGCCAGCAAAGGATGCTGCGCCGCCTCTTCATCCTGCGCCGCCGCGGCGGCCACGTTCGCCAGCAGCCCGCGCAGGCTGATCGCATACGGACGGGCCGAGAGCACGCGATCCTGCGCGCGCCTCAACTTCGCCGCCGAGACCATCTTCATGGCCTTGGTGATCTGCTGCGTGTTGCGGACCGACCGGATCCGGCGCCGAATATCAATCAGGCTGGGCATCTGTTACGCCTTTACGCCGTGCTCCGCGACGAAGCGTTCCTTGAATTCCTTTAGCGCTGCCTGTACCCGTCCGCGCAATTCGTCGTCGAGAATCTTCTTTGTGCGGATGTCGTTCAGAATTTGCGGATGAGCGCTCTCCACCCAGCGGTAGAGTTCCGTCTCAAAACTGGCCAGCGATTTCACTTCCAAATCGTCGAGCATCCCGCTTGTGCCGGCGAAGACGATCAGCACCTGCTTCTCAACGGGCAGCGGCGCGTACTGCTTCTGCTTCAAAATCTCAGTCAGGTGCCGGCCGCGGTTGATCTGCGCCTGCGACGCCTTGTCGAGATCGGAACCGAACTGCGCAAATGCTGCCAATTCACGGAACTGCGCGAGATCGAGACGCAGCGTGCCCGCCACCTGGCGCATCGCCTTGATCTGGGCGCTGCCGCCCACGCGACTCACCGAGATGCCCACGTTCACTGCGGGACGCACGCCCGAGTTGAACATGTCGGCTTCGAGAAAGATCTGGCCGTCCGTGATCGAGATCACGTTCGTCGGAATGTAGGCCGATACGTCGCCCGCCTGCGTTTCGATAAACGGCAGCGCCGTTAACGATCCGCCGCCGGTCTCCTTGCTGCACTTGGCCGAGCGCTCCAGCAGGCGGCTGTGCAGATAGAACACGTCGCCCGGAAACGCTTCGCGCCCTGGCGGCCGGCGCAGCAGCAACGAAATTTCACGGTACGCCGCGGCGTGCTTCGAGAGATCGTCATAGACGCACAACGCGTGCCCGCCCTTATCGCGGAAATACTCGCCGATCGCGCAACCCGAATACGGAGCGATGTACTGCATTGGCGCCGGATCCGATGCTGTCGCCGCCACTACGATGGTATATTCCATCGCGCCGGCTTCTTCGAGGGTCTTCACTACCTGCGCTACGGTCGAGCGCTTCTGCCCAATAGCGACATAGATGCATACGACGTCGCCGCCCTTTTGGTTGATGATCGTATCGATGGCGATGGCTGTCTTGCCGGTCTGGCGGTCGCCGATGATCAACTCGCGCTGGCCGCGGCCGATCGGGATCATGCTGTCGATCGCCTTGATACCGGTCTGCAGCGGTTCTCTCACGGGCTGACGGTCGACAACGCCGGGAGCCAGGCGTTCGATCGGATTGAACTGCTTCGTGTCAATCGGTCCCTTGCCGTCGATCGGCATGCCGAGCGCGTTTACTACGCGCCCAATCAGCGCCTCGCCGACCGGCACCGACATGATCTTGCCCGTGCGCCGGACCTCGTCGCCTTCCTTGATCTCCGAATACTCACCGAGCAGCACCGCGCCCACCTGGTCTTCTTCCAGATTCATCGCGATGCCTGAAACGCCGTGGGGGAACTCGATCAGTTCGCCAGCCATCACCAATTCCAGGCCATGCACGCGCGCGATGCCGTCACCCACCGAGATGACTGAGCCCGTCTCGGAGACGTTGACAACCTTCTCGTAATTCTCAATCTGGTCGCGTAGGACGCGAGCGATCTCATCCGCTCCAATATGAGCCATGTTCTCTTCCTGAATTCCCTATTCCGATTCCAACTGCACGCGCAGCGCTTCTAATTGGCCCTTCAAGGAGCCGTCGTAGATCGTTGATCCGATGTGCGCCACAGCGCCGCCTAACAGAGCGGCATCCACGCCGAATTGCGCGCGCACCTGCTTGCCCGTCACGAGTGACAATTCGTTGCGCAGCGCTTCGCGCTCGCTTTCCTTCATTTCTCGCGCCGAAGCGACATCCACGCGCACCACGCCGGTCCGCTCGTCCAGCAGCGTCTCGAACGCTTCCCGGATATTCGCCAGTTCCGCGACACGGCGGTGGTCGATTACCACGTAAAGGAAATTGCGAATCAGCGTCGGGATGCCCAGGCTCTTTGTCAGGCTGTCGATCACGGCGCGCTTGCGCGGTCCGGGCACGGCGGGCGAAAGCAACACGCCCTCGAGTTCCGGCGAGCTCCGGTACAGCTCTTCGAAGGCCCGCATATGTCCGGCGGCATCGGCCGCGTTCAATTCAGACCCGGGCGCCAACGCCAGATCCACAAGGGCTTTGGCATATCGGCTGGCAATCGCGGATGCCATCGCTTAGTGAACCTCCGGCTTGGATCGGCTTTTCTGTAAATCGCTCACGAAGCCGTCGATCAGCGCATCCTGCGCTTCCGGCGTCATTCCGGACCGGATCCGATCCGCGGCCAGTTGTATGGCCAGCCCGGCGGCAAACATCTTCAACTCATGGCGTGCGGCCTTCGCTGCGGAGGCAATTTCCTCCTGCGCCTTTGTGCCGATCTTTTCCAACTGCTGCGCAGTTTCGGCCTGGATGCGCTCGCTCTCCCGAGCCGCTTCCGCCGCGGCCTCTTTGCGAATCTGTTCCACCTCGCCGCTCAAGTTGCTCATGCGCAGCTCGATCCCGGCCGCGCGCTGCTCCGCGTCCCGGCGCAGTTCGGATGCTTCCCGGATGCCTCTTTGGATTTCGTCGCCGCGCGCGCGGAAAAACGCCGGAGCGTTCTTGCGAATCAGATAACCGAGCGCGCCGGCCAGAATGACGAAATTGACAATCTTGAACAGCGTCTCGCTCGACTTCCCGCCGTGGCCTCCGCCTTCTTCTCCCGCCGTCTCCGTAGCGGCGGTCTCGTGGCCCGCTGCCGCCTGATGTCCGCCTTCTTCCGCCGCAAACGCAGACAAACTTAGCAGCAACGCAACAGCAAGGGTCGTCACGCAGCCCTCCGGCCCAACATGCGCCCTGCGATTTGTGCCGCAAAGACGTCCATGTCGGCGGCCAGCTTCTGGCGCGCCTCGTCTGCTTCCCGGGCTAGATCCGCCTTCGCGGCGGCCACATGGCCCTGCGCCTTCAAGCGCTCGGCCTGCATGGCTTCGCTCTGTTCGTTGCGCCAGGCGTGCCGCATCTCTTCCTGTTCTCTGTAGATCTCGCTCCGCGCGTTGCGCATCGACTCCTCATACTCGCCAGCCAGTTTGGCCGCCTTAGCCAAGCTCGCTTCGGCTTGCGCCCGTGCGCCCTTCGTTGCCGCATCGCGCTCGGCCAGCACGCGGCCCAAGGGCTCGAAAAACACCTTCTTTAGATAGAAATGCAGGATCAAAACGAGCAGAAATGTCGGGATTGCCCGAACCAGTATTGCGCTCAATGCATGCAGAGTGGAATCCATTGGGTTTCGATGCGAAGCGTCCCGCGGAGATACCGCTTTTCGAGAGCCTCCAAACACCCGAAGCTATCACAAACACAAGGCCTGAAGCAAGCGCCATACGTTGAATTTTGCTACACTGGCTTCCGCGCGAGAGTTCCGGGAAAATGGCCGGCGGCGCATACGCGTTCAAGGCTAAAATATCCGGATGCTTACTCAGGATCAGTTTCTCGTTCCCTCGCTGGGTCCGCGGAACTACAACTCGCCGTTGCGATTATCGGCGGAGCGCGGCAGCGGCCTCGGCTGCTTCGTCAAGGACTCGGCTTGCGCCCGGATGCCCGTTCAGGTCGATCGCGAGACTCCGCCGCCGGAGCAGTTGCTGATCGAAGAGGCCGGCCCGCGCGAGCACATCTTCTTTAATCCCGCCGAAACGCGCGCCGCGATTGTGACCTGTGGCGGCCTTTGTCCCGGACTCAATAATGTCATCCGTTCGCTCTACCAGCAACTGCATCACCTTTACGGCATCCGGGACGTCGTCGGCATCCGTTACGGCTACAGTGGGTTTCTGCCCGATACGCTCACGCCGCCCATCGTGCTGACCTCCGAATTCGTCGAATCGATACACCAGCAGGGCGGCACTGTGCTCGGCAGCTCGCGCGGCCCTGTGCCGGCGGAGATTGCCGTCGATTTTCTCGAACGGGAAAACATTCAAATCCTGTTTTGTATTGGCGGCGACGGCACGCAGCGCGGCGCCCACAACATCGCAAGGGAGGCCCTGCGGCGCGGTTCAAAAATCTCAGTCATCGGCATCCCCAAGACGGTCGACAACGATATCTTCTTTGTGTGGCGTTCCTTCGGTTTCAGTACCGCTATCGAGCGCGCCAAGGACGTCATCGACTGCGCCCACGTCGAGTCTAAAGGCGCGCCGAACGGCATCTCGCTGGTCAAGCTGATGGGACGTGAGGCCGGCTTCATCAGCGCCGGCGCGACGCTTGCCAGCCAGGAAGTCAACTTCGCCCTGATCCCCGAGGTGCCCTTCGCGCTCAATGGCGGGAACGGCTTTCTCGATGCGCTTTACCAACGTGTCGTCACGCGCCGCCATGCCGTGGTTGTCGTCGCCGAAGGCGCGGGGCAGGACCTGATTCCCGGCGAGGGCGTCGGCCGCGACGCTTCCGGCAATGTGCGCCACAAGGATATCGGTCTGTTCCTTAAGGATCGGATCGCCGCGCACTTTGCGGAGCTCAACGTGACGGTGAACGTGCGCTACTTCGACCCGAGCTATTACATCCGCAGTGTCCCGGCCAACACCGACGACGCGCTGCTCTGCGACCAACTCGCGCGCAACGCCACCCACGCCGCCATGGCCGGCAAGACGGATATGCTGGTAGGCTTCTGGTACGAGTTGTACTTGCACGTCCCTCTGCCTGTCGTCACAAGCCTGAAGCGCCGCGTCTCGCCCGACGGCGACCTGTGGCGTAGCGTCTTGGCCGCCACGGGCCAGCCTGCGAAATTCTCCTGACCTGGCTCTCAGTAGTATGTTTACTCTTAGGTATGGAACCAAGGTTCTAAGCGAATGGAATAGGGTGAAATTCACCTCGCTGTATCCGCTAAACCTTTTGATTCTCAAAGACGATAGACCAACTGTATGCAGGAACGCAGGCTGGAACCGAGAATGTTGTGCGCCGATCTCGTCGATGTGAAATGGCGGGATACCGGCGGCGAAGACCGGACGACGGTCGCGAATCTGGAGGACATCTCCGTGACTGGAGCTTGCCTACAGTTGGATGACCCGATTCCATTGCACATCAGAGTGCGCATCGCCCACCCCAAGGGAGAGTTGCTTGGCAAAGTCCGGTATTGTGTTTACCGCGATATCGGCTACTTCCTCGGCGTACAATTCGACGCCGATTCCAAATGGGCGCGCAAGGATTTCCGGCCCCAGCACATGTTCGATCCCCGCCGTCTGATGACTCCGATCGGAATCGTGACCGCTGATATGACCTGCGGCGAGGGCTGAGCGGCAATCCGCCCGCTCCACCGCGATATACTTTGTTTTGCCTGCGCGTCAACTGTTGATCGGAGTTGTTCTGCCGTTCCTGGCGCTCTCGTCGTGTTCGCGTCAACCGGAGAGCTACCCTCCGCCGCCGCAGCGGAGGGACTTCGCCGGACCCGATCCTAATCCCATCCTCGACTACATTGAGATGAGCCAGCCTTGGGCCGACAACTATGTCGTCCGGGACGTCATGACCGGAAGTGGTCTGGGAGAGCGCCGCTGGGCGTATGAAAAGCCCGAACTGCGTTTCCAGTTGCGCGACGGCAGGCAGCGCAAACTCGTCGTGAAACTCGAGGTTCCCACGATCACCTACTCGAAAACGGGGCCGATCACGATTCGATTCTTTGTCAACGGCAAGCCGCTTGGCACGATTCGCTGCCCCAGGCCGGACAAGTACAACTTCGAGGCTCCAGTACCCCCAGCGTGGCTCGTTGCCGGCGCGCCCACGCTCGTCTCAGCCACGACCGACAAACTTTGGATCTCCGAAAGCGACGGCGCGAAGCTTAGTTTCATGATTCATGCAGTGGGGTTCCTGCCAAGATGACGGCAATCCTCCCGATCCTCTACGGCGCTGCCCTGACCTGGGCCTCGTGCCTGGGACTGGGCTTGCTCATCCTGCAGACACTGCGTGTGCGGCTGCGCCGCGTCGAACATGAAGCATTCGCGTTTCTGGCGGGTTCGGCGGGCCTCAGCCTATTGGTGTTTCTGCTGGCCTCGCTGCATCTGGTCCGGCGCGGGATCCTGCAAACGCTCGCCGCGCTGTGTCTGGCCGGCGGCATTTGGGCCTGGCGGCGCGCCCGCCCATTCGAACGCTTTGTGGATCTCCCGCGCGCCTGGATGCTGCTCTTTTCCGCCGCGTTTGTGGTCTTTGGCTTTCACTATTTCTGCAATGCGCTTGCGCCGGAGATCAGCCCGGACGGCAGCGGCTACCATCTCGAAATCGTCGCCGAATACTGGCGGCGCCGCGGACTGGTCCCGATGCCAACCACCATGTACGCGAGTATGCCGCAGGGCATCGAAATGTTGTTCCTGTTCGCGTTTTGCTTCGGCAGGCACTCGGCTGCTGCACTGGTGCACTTCAGTTTTCTGATGGTGCTGCCGGTGCTGATCCTGTGCTACGGCCGGCGGATCGGGTATCCGAAAGCTGGCGTGTTCGCTGCGCTGCTCGTCTTCGCCAGCCCGGTCGTCGGCAAGGACGGCATCAGCGCCTACAACGACGTCGCGCTCGCAGCGGCCGCTTTCGGCGCATTTTACGCGCTCCAGATCTGGGACGAGAGCAGCGAGGATCGCCTGCTTCCGTTGGCGGGATTGCTTGCGGGCTTCTGCTTCGCGCTGAAGTACACCGGAGCGTTGGTCGTTCCCTACGCGATCGGCTATTGCGCCTGGCGGTTGCTGCGGCGGGGCAACCCGTGGAGCAAAGCGGCGGCCATCGTGGGGCTGGCAGCGGCGGTCTCCATCGTGCCGTGGTGCTTGAAGAATTGGCTCTGGGCGGCGAATCCGCTCGCGCCCTTCTTCAATTCGTGGTTTCCAAACCCATTTGTTCATATAAGCTTCGAGCGCGAGTACCGCGAGATGTTATCGAGCTTCAGGGATGGCACTGGCCGATGGAAGGGCCTGCTCGACGCCGCGTTGGCCGGCCGCGTGTCGGACGGCCTGCTCGGCCCGGTGTTTGTGCTGGCGCCGTTCGCTCTGCTCTCGCTGCGCTTTGCCGCGGGACGGCGGCTGCTGCTGGCCGCAGTCCTGTTTCTGCCGGGTTATGTGGGTAATTATGGAGCGCGCTTCCTGCTACCAATGATGCCCTTCGTGGCGCTCGCCCTGGGCCTCGCGTTGCAAGGATCGCGTGGACTGCTGCCCGCCGTGCTGCTCTTCCATCTCACGCTCTCCTGGCCAAGCTTCGCCTCCGTATATGCGGACGGCATTGCTTGGCGCCTGCGCGAGACCCCGCTCCGCGCGGCGTTACGGCTGGAGCCGGAGGATGAGTTCAGAAAGCGTTACCAACCGGACTACGAGGTCGCGCGAACTTTCGACGAGGCCCTGCCGCCCGATGTGCCTGTCTTTATGACGGGCCAGTTGCCGCAGTCCTATATGCGGCAGCGCATCCTGGTCGGCTACCAATCGGCGCTGGGCCGAACGCTTGCGGACATCCTGAATGCGCCCGCCGCGATCGAGCGCGAGCCGCTGGTCGAACTGCGTTTCCCGTTTCCGGCACGGACACTGAACGCCGTTCGCGTTCTGCAGACCGGCTTGAGCAATTCGAAAGAATGGGCCGTCACCGAATTCCGCATCTCGCTTGAAGGGCGCGAATTACCCCGCGCGCCGCACTGGCGTTTAAGCGCGCATCCGAACCTCTGGGATGTGCAACTGGCGTTCGACAATAGTTACGTGACGCAATGGAACAGCCGCGAAGCGCTGAAGCAAGGCCAATGGCTGCGCGTCGATTTTGGTCAGGCTGCGGCCGCGGACATGGTTGCGCTGGAACTTCCCGCTGGCCAGCCATTGCGCTTGCGGCTCGAAGGCCTCGCGGCGAACGGCGTCTGGCAACCGCTCTGCGATGCGCCGCAACAGATCGCCGCCCGTGAACTGCACGGATTGCGGCGCGCGGCCGTCGAAGAATTGAAGGCCCGCGGAGTCGACTACGTCGTCGTGAGCGATCGTGAAACCGGAGCCCCGGATTTCTGGCGGCATCCGCGAATCTGGGGCATTACCGAATTGAGGCAACAGTATGGCACGCGGCTCTACCATCTGGATTAGGCTCGCGCAGACGCTGCTCATCGGCGTGCTTGCCTTCAATGTCTGGAAGGCGTGCAACGTGCCGATCACGACGGACGAGGCGATGAGCTACAACGAATTCGCCTCCCGGGATTTGCAGAAATTCTTCGGAAGTTACGACGCCAACCATCACGTGCTGCACAGTTTTCTTTGCCGCTACACGGTGCGCTGGCTCGGTGTCTCCGAGTTCTCGATGCGTCTACCGAGCCTGCTCGCGGGCGCTTTCTACCTGTTGCTGATCTACTGCTTCGCGCGCCGGCTCTTCGACGGCTGGCTGTTCCTGGTGGCTGTGGCCCTGCTCGCGATGAACCCGTTTGTGCTCGACTATCTCTCGCTCGCGCGTGGCTACAGCATGGCGCTCGCGTTCTGGATGCTAGCGCTGTACTGGGCCTGGACAAGGCCTGGCACACTCTATCGGATCGCGCTCGCACTTGCATTCTCGGTGAGCTCCAATCTGGCGTTTCTGTTTCCGGCCCTGGCGCTGCTGTGCGTCTTCATCCCGATGGCGATCGCGGTAGGCCGCCGCCCCTTCGAGATCGTGGAACAATTGCTGCTGCCCGCCTGCGTGGTCACGATCCTGATTCTTGTGCTGCCGCTCTCGAAGGCGCAGCTGTCGGATTTTTATTACGGGAGCGATTCGCTCTGGCAGACTCTGGGATCGTTTACCGATTTTTCCTTTGGCGATGAGGGCCGTGCCGCGTACCTGTTGGGCGTGTTCGCCCGCTCTCTGGCGTTGGCGTTGCTGCCGGCCGCCGCTGTAGCTTTCTTTCGCTGGAAGCAGCCGCCGCCGGAGTTGCGGCGCTTGGTCTTGCTGACCGCCGGCACGGCGCTGTTCGTGCTGCTGGGACTATTCGCGGCGCACCATCTCGCAAGCGTGCGCTACCCGTTGGGACGCACGGGCATTTATTGCGTTCCGCTGCTGACTCTACTTGCGCTCGCGCTCGTGAAGCGCTGGCACGTGCTGACTGCGCCCGCGTTGTTGCTCGCGCTGGCTTTCGTCATTCCATACGGGTTGCGCTGGAACGCCCATCAGTATGCCGAATGGGGACAGGATTCAGCCTTGGTGCGCATCGCCACACGGATTCGCAGCGCGCAGACCTCGACTAAGCCGGTGCGCATCAGCGCTTCGCATCCGTTGGAGCAGGGTCTCAATTTCTACAGCCGGAAGTTCCGCTGGCGCGACTGGAGCGAAGTCAAGTCTCTGGAGGAGCGGAGCCCGTCCGAGTTCCGCGTGCTTGCGCCGCCGGACGACGCGCTCGCCGCCGTCAACGGCTGGAGCATGGTCTATCGCGACGAAGCTACGGGCATCCTCGTCGTCCGCGAGTAGGCGCGGCTACTTCAGTGCACTCTACAACCGCTCACGTTGAACGGTGCCGCGCCAACGACCGGAGGCGGGAATGCTTCACAAACATCAATGAAAGGCGGTGGAATTGCAGCCTCCGGTCGCTTTCGCTCCCGGCACCGTTATGATGTGTGATGCCGGGGGTGGCGATCCGATTGACGCAGATGTGTTCGTAGCGCCAGCAGCAGAAGGAGCCCAGGAGCGGTCGCTCACGTTGAACAGTGCCGGGAGCGAAAGCGACCGGAGGCGGTGTGTTTCAAATATCACTTCAGAAAACGCCGGATCCGCTCGACGGCTTCGAGGAGATTCTCGAGTGAGTTTGCGTAGCTGAAGCGCAGGAAGCCCTCGCCATACTCTCCGAAGGCCGTTCCGCTCAGGCAGGCAACGCCCGCCTCGGTCAGCAGGCGGTCGGCAAGTTGCTTCGATGAGATGCCGGTGCCCTGAATATTGGGGAAGGCGTAAAAGGCGCCTTCGGGCAGCGCGCAGCGGAAGCCTGGCAACGTGTTGAGCGCGGCGCAAAACGCACCCCGGCGGCGGCGGAATTCGGCCATCATCGCCTCAACCTCGTCCTGTGGGCCGTTCAACGCCGCGATGCCGGCGCGCTGCGTGAAGCTCGCAGTGCAGGAGTTGGAGTTGACCATCAGCTTGTTGACGGCCTCGACCAGAAACGGCGGCATCACGCCATAGCCGAGGCGCCATCCGGTCATTGCGTAGGTCTTCGAAAAGCCGTCGAGCAGAATCGTCTTCTCCAACATGCCTGGAAACGTGGTGATCGAGACCGGCGCGGCATTGTAGTAAATGCGCGAGTAGATCTCGTCGGAGAGCACCATCACGTCGCGCTCGCGCAGCATCTCCGCGATGGCCTTGAGATCTTCGGGCGGAATCACGCCGCCCGTGGGATTCTGCGGCGAATTCAGAATCACCAGCTTCGTCTTATCGCTGAGCTTGTCGCGGAACTGGTTCAGATCGAACGAGAAGCCGCGTTCTTCGAGCAGCGGCATCGGCACAGGCACGCCACCCAGAAAACGGATCATCGATTCGTAAATCGGGAAGCCGGGATTGGGATACATGACCTCGTCGCCCGCCTCGATCAGCGCCAACATTGGAAAGAAGAGAATCGGCTTGCCGCCCGGAACCACGCAGACGTTTGCACCATCGACGGCGATGCCGCGCGTGCGCGAAACATGTGCCGCGATCGCGTCGCGCAATTCGGGTTGCCCCTGCGTGGAGCCGTAATGCGTCCAGCCCTGGTCGAGCGCCAGTTTAGCGGCGTCGATGACATGGCGCGGCGTCTCGAAGTCGGGCTCGCCGATCTCGAGGTGCACAATGCTCCGCCCCTGCGCTTCGAGGGCGCGTGCGCGGACCAGGACCTCAAAAGCGGTTTCGATGCTAATCCGGTTCATTCGTTCAGCAAGTTTCATGCGGCCTTCCTGTAGTACGGAATAGCATCTCGAAATTCGACAAACGACAAACGGTCGCCGATCGCGACTTTCTCTCCGAGGACGCGCACGGTGAGGCGCGTGTGATCCTCCAGCGTGACGATCGCCAGTTGGTATGGCGCGTCTTTGAGAAACGCTTCGGGCGCCGAGTATACGACGGTTTCGGTATACACGACGCCGGGACCGGGAGTGGACGGTTGATCGCTCATGCGGCTCCCAATATGGTAACAACGCTCGTCGCGCCGGAGCCGCCCAGGTTCTGCGCGAGCCCGAGTGCGTGACGCCGCAGTTGCAACTCGCCCGCTTCGCCGCGGATCTGTAACACGAGATCGCAAATTTGCGCCGTGCCTGTCGCGCCGACGGGATGGCCCTTCGACTTCAACCCGCCGCTGGCGTTGATCGGCAGGCGTCCATCGAGGGCCGTGCAGCCGTCCGCGGCGAAGTATCCGCCATCGCCCTTTTCGACGAAGCCCAAGTCCTCGGTGGCGATGATCTCGGCGATCGTGAAGCAATCGTGAACTTCGGCGAATTCGATGTCGCGTGGCGTAACACCGGCCATTTTGTAGGCCTTTTCCGCCGCCTGCCGCGTGGCGCGAAAGCTCGTAATGTCGTCCTTGTGGCATAGGGCGACATAATCCGAAGCCTGCGCGATGCCGCGCACGACTACGGGCCGATCGGTGAACTCGCCGGCGCGTTCGAGCGGTACGACGATCAGGGCTGCCGCGCCGTCGCTAATCAACGAGCAGTCATAGACGCTGAGCGGATCGCTGACCGGCTTGCCGTTGAGCGCCTGCTCCATGGTGATCAGCTTACGCATGTGTGCCAGCGGATTCTTGGCGCCGTTGGCGTGGTTTTTCACCGCGACGGCGGCCATGTGTTCGCGCGTCGTACCGTACTGCGTCATGTGGCGGCGGGCGATCATCGCGAACAGCGCGGGAAAAGTCGCACCGGCCTTGCCCTCGGTGCCTACATCGCCGGCCGCGGCCAGAATTTCGGCGGTGCGGGCCGTGCTCTGCGAGGTCATCTTTTCCACCCCGACGGTCATCACGATGTCATAGATGCCCGCCGCAACCGCGGTTACGGCCTGAAACAAAGCGACGCCTCCCGAGGCGCACGCCGCCTCCATGCGTGTGGCGGGAACGCCGCTGATTCCGAGCGCACCGGCGACGTAGGGCGCCAAGTGGCTCTGGCCCATGAAGGAAGGTCCGGCGAAGTTTCCGAGATAGAATGCTTCCACTTGCGAGGGTGTAACGTGTCCATTTTCCAAACACTTACGGCCCGCTTCGAGAGCCAGCGAGAGCAGATCCCGGTCCCCGAACGCCCCGAACGCCGTTTTTCCGGCGCCGATAATGGCGACTGGTCTCATATTAGAATCAGGATAGCGCTGAACCAGGCTTCCACGTTTCGCGAATTTTCGCGTCAAGTCTATGTAAGCGCATGGGCACACTACTGCAGGGATTGGATCGCGTTATGAGCGAGGCTTTTGGCCCCGAATCGTGTGACGCCCTTGTGGCCGATGCACAAGATCGTCAGGCGCAATTCATTTCGGACAACATGCGCCGGATCTTTTTGCAGATCTATCGCATGATTGGCAATGTCGACGATGCGCAGGATCTGACGCAAGAGGTCTTTATCAAGGTCCTGCAGCGTCAGGATCAGATCAAGGAACTCGACAAGGCGGCGCACTGGCTTTCGCGCATCGCTACCAACACGGCCATCGATTTTCTGCGCAAGCACGGGCGCGTCTCGTTCTGCGAGATCGACGAATTGCAGGCGCCGCTGACCGCTTCGCCGTCGCAGAGTCCGGAACATCTGGTTTTGCAGAGCGAGCGCGCGGCGTACCTCGAGGACGGGTTGCGCTTGCTCACCGAACGCGAGCGTGCTGCGCTGGTCTTGCGGGATATCGAGGATCTGCCGGCGGAAGAAGTCGCGCGCATGATGAATTGTTCCAAGGCAACCGTGCGCTCGCACATCGCCAACGCGCGGATCAAGTTCCGGCGCTACCTCGAAAGGAGAAAGCCATGAAGCATCCGCAGGAGCGTGATCTGGCACTGTATGCCGGCGGCGATTGCGGTATGTGGGGACGGCTGCGCACGGGTCGCCATATCGCTGGCTGCGAGGCGTGCCAGCGCTCGCTGGAGGCATATCGTGCCGCCTCTAAATTAGCGAGACAGAGCTTGGGCGAACTGCCCGAGGACCTCGACTGGAAAGCTCTGGCGCTGGAGATGCGTGCCAATATCCGTGTGGGCCTGGCGGCGGGCGAGTGCGTTCAGCCCGTTCCGAGGCTGCCCGCAAGGTTGGGCTGGCGTCCGTCGCTGGCAATGGCCGGTGTGGTCCTGGTGGCGATGTCGGCGTGGCTGCTATATCTGCCGCAACCGCATGTGGAGCAGGCGGGTGCCGTCCCGGCGGCGGGCATGGTGATGCAGGCGACGTCGACCGGAGTGGAGTTGCAGGAAAACGGCCGTGCGCTGACCGTGCTGCATCGCAGCAGCGAGCCGTTGGCGCTCTCGGTCAATACAAATGGATCAGTGCGGGCCCGCTACGTCGATGCGGATACGGGCCAGATGACAATAACCAATGTTTATGCGGAATAAGCTGGCCATCCTATTGCTGGCGGGCGTTGCGGCCTGGGCGCAACCGTCGAGGCCGCTCGATGCGCGCAGTTCGATGCATATCACGCTGCCAGCGGATTCGCCGGTTACGCTGCTGTCGGCG
Organism: Bryobacteraceae bacterium; assembly: GCA_963668605.1. Taxonomy (GTDB): domain Bacteria; phylum Acidobacteriota; class Terriglobia; order Bryobacterales; family Bryobacteraceae. The sequence goes on along the minus strand of OY764903.1, from coordinate 4,970,808 downwards.
GACTGGGGTGAATCGAAATCGGAAGTTCGCGGTGGGGCCATGGTGCTCGATCTGCACACTTCACTTTCCTTGCGTAACGCCACCCAGCGGCGCATTCGTGGGGTGACGCTGCTCGTGATGGCGCAGGAGGTGACGCCGGGTGGCAAGGCGTCGGTTTCCGTGCCGAGCCTGGACGTCGGCGCTGGAGAAGCGTTCCCCATCCGGATCGATTTGCGCCTGCTACGTCCGTTGCAGGCGGGTGGCGGTCCGCTGGTTCAGGTGGAACTCGACGGCGTGCTCTTCGATGATCTCGGCTTCTATGGCGCGAACAAGCTCAACTGCCGCCGCTCAATGACGGTCTGGGAGCTGGAGGCGCGGCGCGATCGAAAGTATTTCAAGGCTGTGCTGCAGGCCGAAGGACCCGAGGGACTGCGCCGCGAGATGCTTTCTAGCATGGCGCGCCAGTCCGAACGTCCGCGCCTCGATGTACAGATGGCGCGCGGCGGAAGGGCCACAAACTATGAACCTGGGCGGGAGATGCAATTTGCGTTTCTGCATCCGCCAGAGGCGCCCGTCGAACCGCTGTCCGGCTCGGCGCACGTATCCGGAGCGGAGCTGAGTTCGCCACGCTTCGATGTCGTAAACCGCTCAAAGTCGGCGGTGCGCTATCTCGAGATCGGCTGGATTCTGAAGGATCGTAGCGGTAAAGAGTTTGTGGCTGGCACGCTGCCCTCGGATGTGAACTTGCAGCCCGGACAGCACGGGCAGGTCGCTCCGCCGGCGTCACTGAAATTCGCGCGGCCGGCCGGCGGTGCGCTCGATATCGACAGCGTTACCGGCTTTGTGAATCACGTGGAGTTCAGCGATGGCCGCGTGTGGATTCCGAGCCGTGCCGCCATGCAGGATCCGCGCCTGCGCCACGCCCTGGCTCCATCGCCGGAAGAACAACGCCTGACGGACCTGTACAGCCGCAAGGGCCTCGCCGCTGTAGCGGAGCAGTTGAAGCGTTACTAACCGGTATATCCGACCGTATTAGTCCCTCATCAGAGTAGAGGACTTGAAAGTCCTTAAACTTTCTGCCACACTGACAGATTGGTTTGGATTGTTTGACAGGCCCCGTCCGCTGTGATAGTGGTGGTTCTTACGATGAGGCAACTCCATGGCTGAAGAGCAGAATCCCGCCGCGCCAACTCCGAAACCGGCCGCGCCCGCTGCTCCGAAAGTGCCCCCGGCTCCCGCAGTGATGGCCGCGACGGCGTGGGAAGGCGAGCTTCCGTCGCAAATCAAGGAACAATTCGCCGATCAGGTTTTGGAGTGCTCCACCTATCTGGGGCAGAATTTCGTGTTCGTCCAGCTCGATAGCGCCATCGCGTTGATCGAATGGCTGCGCCTGGATGCGGATTTCGATTACCTTGTCGACCTGACCGCGGTGCATTACCCCAAACGCGCGGAACACTTCGACATCGTTTACATTCTCTATAGCTTTGCGCGCAATGAACGCATGCGTGTAATCGCGCGCATTGTGGAGGGCTATCGGCCGGAAACCGCCGTCGGCGTCTACGCGACTGCAAACTGGCTGGAGCGCGAGGTCTTCGACATGTTCGGCGTTGAGTTTGCGGGTCATCCCGATTTACGGCGGATTTTGATGCCCGACGATTGGCAGGGCCATCCGCTACGCAAGGACTACGGCATTCTACAGATGGACAACCGCTGGGTGCAGGAGAACGTCGGAATCGAGAGCGGACAATAACGCAATGGCGGAAAAGACCTTTCTGGATTCCACGGAACTGGTGCTGAACATGGGCCCCCAGCACCCGTCGACGCACGGCGTGCTACGCGTGATCCTTAAGCTGGACGGCGAGAAGGTGACGAGCGCGGATTGCGTGATCGGCTACCTGCATCGCGGCGTCGAGAAGATCGCCGAGAATCGCACCTACACGATGTTTGCGCCCTACGTGGACCGCATGGACTACGTCGCGTCGGTCTCCAACGGATTGGGCTACTGTCTCGCGATCGAAAAACTGTTGAACGTGGAGGCGCCGCCGCGGGCGCAAGTGGTGCGCGTGATCCTCACCGAGCTGAACAGGATCGCAAGCCACTTGCTCTGGCTCGGAACTCATGCGCTCGACATTGGCGCGCTCACGCCGCTGTTTTACGTCATGCGCGAACGCGAGGAGATTCTCAAGATTTACGAGAATTACTGCGGCGCGCGCCTGACGACGCACGCGTTCCGTATCGGCGGTCTGCAGTATGAGCTATACGACGGCTTCGAGCAGGAAGTGAAGGCGTTCTGCGACTGGTTCGTACCGAAGGTGGATGAGTACGAAGAGTTGCTCACCGTGAACCGTATCTGGATGGAACGGCTGCAGAATGTCGGCATTCTCAACGCGGACGACTGCAAAGCGTATGGCGTGACTGGTCCAGTGTTGCGCGCGGCGGGCGTGAAGTGGGACCTGCGCAAGGCGCAACCGTACAGCGGTTACGAAACTTACGATTTCGAGATTCCGACGCGGACGAACGCGGATACCTACGACCGGTACATCGTGCGCATGGAAGAGATGCGCCAGAGCGTGCGCATCGTGCGGCAGGCTGTCGAGCGGCTCGAGCCGGGACCGATCATCGCGAAGGTGCCCAAGGTAATCAAGCCGCCTGTGGGCGAGGCGTATGTTTCCATCGAAGCGCCGAAGGGCGAATTGGGATATTTTGTAGTGAGCGACGGATCTGTGCAGCCGTACCGTGTGCGCGTCAGGCCGCCGTCGTTCATCAACCTGCAGGCGCTCGACAAAATGTGCCGCGGCAGCCTGATCGCCGATGTAGTGGCGATCATCGGTACAATCGATATCGTGCTTGGAGAAGTGGATCGTTAGGGGGCGGCTATGAGGAAGTTTTTCAGAACCGTTTTTCTCGTGGACCTAATGGAAGGTCTGCGAGTGACATTTCGCAACCAGCACCCGAAAAACATCTGCACGGAGCAATATCCGGCGGAACGGCCCAAAGTTGCCGAGCGTTACCGCGGCGCGCCGCGGTTGAATACCAACCCGGATACGGGCGAGACGCTTTGCATTGCCTGCAACCTGTGCGCGCTGGCCTGCCCCGAGAAGTTGATTGTGGTAACCAGCGAGCGCAATGAAGCGACAAAACGTAAGGAGTTGACGACGTTTAGCTATGACACGTCGCGCTGCATGTTCTGCGGCCTGTGCGAAGACGCCTGCCCCGTGGATGCGCTCGAATTGACTCAGGATTTCGAGTTGGCGACGTACACCCGGGACGGACAGATCTGGGACCGGCAGATGCTCGAAGAAGGGCCTACGCCCACTCAATACAAGTTCTAGGCCGAGCATGACCGAGACGATACTTTTTTACATTTTCGCGTTCATCTCGCTCCTGGGTGCGGTGCTTACCGTGACCCGCAAGAGCGCCGTGCATAGCGCCGTTTCGCTGATTGTGTCGCTGCTCGGCGTGGCGGGCCTGTTCCTGCTGAACCATGCCGAGTTTCTGTTCGCAGTGCAGATCATTCTCTACATCGGCGGAGTCATGTTGCTGTTCCTCTTCGTCATCATGCTGGTGAATCTCGACGAGGCGGCGAAACAGCGGCAGTTCAACGGCCAATGGTGGTTGGCGCTCGCGTGCGTGTTGTGTGTGGGCGCGGCGTTCGGTTTCTTTCTAACCAAGGGCGCCGGCGCTTTCAAGCTCGGGCCGCCTGCGGTAGAAGCGCTGGCCGCGGGGGTGCAGTTGCCGGGCAATACCGAGCGGATCGCGGACGCGCTGTTCTCCGAATACCTGTTGCCGTTTGAGCTGGCCTCGATCCTGCTGCTGGTCGCGGTAGTCGGTTCCGTGGTTATGGCGAAGAAGAGAATCTGATGCATCCGATTACGACAGCTCATTACCTTGTCATCAGCGCGGCCATGTTATTGATCGGCACGCTGGGCGTGCTGACGCGCCGCAACATCGTCATCATCCTGATGTCCATCGAGCTGATTCTGAACGCCGTGAATATCAACCTGATCGCGTTCTCGCGCCACTTCGGACAAGTGACCGGGCAGATTTTCGCCATCTTTGTGATTACAGTTGCGGTGGCGGAAGCCGCGGTTGGCCTCGGCATTCTGATCGCCTTGTTCCGCAACAAGGAGACGGTGCAGGCCGACGAGGTGGATCTGCTGAAATGGTGAGGACGAGCGCGTGAACTTTCTCGATTCGATCTGGCTGATACCCCTATTCCCCTTGTTCGGGGCGCTCACGATGCTGTTGATCGGCAAGCGGCTCGATCCTCAATCGCCTTCCACGGTCGCTCTGGCGCCGGGTGTCGGGCCGGAGCATGACCATCACGATCACGGGCATCACCACACTCCCGCGACGAAAATGCTCGTCAGCTTGCTGTGTCCGGGCATGGTGCTGCTCTCGCTTATCTTTTCCCTGGGCGCCGTGCTCCAACTCGCGCAGTTGCCCGAAAAAACATATGAGGTGATCAAGTTCACCTGGCTGGCCGGGCTGCCGTTTCACATGGCCAATGGGCAGATGGCCACTTTCGGCGCCGACTGGGGTTTTCTGCTCGATCCGCTCAGCTCCGTGATGATCCTGGTCGTCACGGGCATCGGCTTTCTGATCCACGTCTATTCCATCGGCTACATGGCGCACGACGGCGGCTACTACCGTTTTTTTGGGTATCTCAACCTGTTCGTGTTTTTCATGCTGATGCTGGTGTTGGCGAATAACTACGCGCTCCTGTTCGTCGGATGGGAGGGCGTGGGGTTGTGCAGCTACCTGCTGATCGGCTTCTACTTCCACAAGAAATCGGCCGGCGATGCGGGCAAGAAAGCATTCGTCGTCAACCGCATCGGCGACTCGGGCTTCCTGTTGGGCATGTTCCTGATGTTCGCGACCGTGGGCACGGTGCGTTTCGTTGACGTCAACAAGGCGCTGTCGAGCGGGGCGTTTCCGGTCGAGGCCGGATACTTCGGCGTGCTCAGCGCGATGGCGCTGCTGCTGTTTGTCGGTGCGACTGGCAAGTCCGCGCAAGTGCCGTTGTTCGTCTGGCTACCCGACGCGATGGAAGGTCCGACGCCGGTCTCCGCGCTGATTCATGCGGCGACCATGGTGACCGCGGGCGTGTACATGTGCGCGCGCTCGAATGCGCTTTTCAAACTGACGCCGGAGACTTCATTCATCGTAGCCTGTGTGGGTGCCTTTACGGCGATTCTGGCGGCGACGATCGCGCTGGTGCAGAACGACATCAAACGCGTGCTGGCCTATTCCACCGTGAGCCAGCTTGGCTTCATGTTTATGGCTGTCGGCGTGGGCGCGTATTGGGTAGCGGTGTTCCATCTTTACACGCACGCCTTCTTCAAGGCTCTGCTGTTCCTCGGTTCCGGCTCCGTGATCCACTCGATGTCGGGCGAGCAGGACATGCGCAAGATGGGCGCGTTGAAGGATAAGATCCCAGTCACGTTCTGGACAATGCTCATTGGCTCCGTGGCGATCGCCGGTATCCCCGGACTCGCGGGTTTCTTCTCCAAGGATGAGATTCTGTGGCAGGTGTACAGTTCGCCGATCGGGTCAAAAAGCGTCTATGTAGTCGGCGTGGTCACGGCCTTCATGACGGCGTTCTATATGTTTCGCCTGATGTTCATGACGTTCTATGGCAATTCGCGCGTCGAGCCGGAGACGGCCAAGCATGTGCACGAATCGCCCGCTACGATGACCGGACCGCTGACTGTGCTCGCTGCTGGTAGCGTGCTAGCCGGCTGGTTCGGCGTGCCGAAACTGTGGACCATGTTTCCGGATGGTTTCCGAACCTTTGAACTCTGGCTGGAGCCGGTGTTCGCTTCGGAAACCGCCCATGCCGTGCACCAAGCCACCGAAGGCGCCGCGCATCATGACACCGGGACGGAGTGGTTGCTGATGGGTCTTTCCGTAGCGGTAGCTGTGTGCGGAATTCTGCTGGCAAGGTTCCTGTATCTGGTGAAACCGTCGGCCACGGATGCGATCCAGGCGGCCAGCGGACCGCTCTACAAGACGCTGCTGAATAAGTGGTACGTCGACGAGATTTACGACTTCCTGTTTGTAGACGGTCTCTGCAAAGGCGGCGGGCGCGTGCTCGGACGCTTCGACCAGACCGTGGTGGACGGCGGCGTCAACGGCGCGGGCTGGCTGACCCGCTTCACCTCCAAAGCTTCGATATTTTGGGATACCTGGGTTATCGACGGGAGCGTGCGGTTGCTCTCATTCTTCGTGAAGTTGCTTTCGTATCCGGTGCGCGTGATCCAGACCGGGTATGTGCAGACTTATGCGCTGGTGTTTGTCGCCGGCGTGCTCGCGTTTTTCGGTTATTACTGGATACGCTAACTCTATGGACGAGCACTTACTAAGTATCGTATTGTTCACCCCGCTCGTCGGGCTGGCGGTCCTGCTGTTTTTGCCGGGATCGCAGAAGACGCTGATTAAGCTGTGGGCCAACCTTTCGGCGGTGGCCGGTTTCCTCGTCGCGTTGCCTCTGGTGCTGCGTTTTGACCGGAATGCCGCCGGTTTCCAATTCGTCGAGAAGTTCGACTGGATTCCCTCGCTCGGCGTGAAGTATTACATCGGCATCGACGGCATCAGCCTGTTGCTGGTAATGCTGACTGTCGTGATCGGCATGGTCGCCGTGTTGTCGTCCTGGAACGCGGTGGACGAGCGGCTCAAGGAATACTACGCGATGCTGCTGTTGCAGCAGACCGGCATGATCGGCGTGTTCCTCGCGCTCGACTTTATGCTGTTTTACGTTTTCTGGGAAGCCGTGCTCGTGCCGATGTACTTCCTGATCGGCGTGTGGGGCGGTCCGAGAAAACTCTACGCGGCGATTAAATTCTTCCTGTACACGATGGCCGGCGGCGTACTGATGCTGCTCGGCATTTTGACGCTCTACTTCCAGCACTACCAGCAGTTTGGCTTCTATACGTTCGAGATCGCCGAACTGATGAAGCTGAGTATGCCGCTCTATTTGGAGCAGTTGGTGTTCTGGGCCTTCTTCATCGGTTTCGCGGTGAAGGTGCCGATGTTCCCGTTCCATACCTGGTTGCCTGACGCGCACGTCGAAGCGCCCACGGCCGGTTCGGTCATCCTCGCCGGCGTGCTGCTGAAGATGGGCACCTACGGCTTTCTGCGCTTCTCGCTGCCGCTGCTGCCCAAGGCCTCCATCGATCCGTGGATCATCCAGGTAATCGTCTCGCTGTCGCTGGTCGGCATTATCTATGGTGCGTTGGTCAGCCTGATGCAACAGGACTGGAAGAAGCTGGTCGCTTACTCTTCGGTGAGTCACCTCGGCTTCTGTACGCTGGGCATCTTCTCGATGAACCCGAACGGAATCGCCGGCAGCGTGATCCAGCAGGTCAACCACGGGATCTCAACGGGCATGCTCTTCCTTGTGGTGGGCGTCATCTATGAACGCCGCCATACGCGCGAAATTAAGGAATACGGCGGTCTGGCGCACGTGATGCCCTGGTACGCCATCGTCTTCGCCTTTGCCATGCTGAGTTCGGCGGGCATGCCGCTGCTCAACGGATTCGTCGGCGAGTTCACGATTTTGCAGGGCGCGTTCGAAGCGAATTGGGTTTGGGCCGCATTCGCCGTCACCGGCGTGATCCTCGGCGCGGCGTATTTACTCTGGCTGTATCAGCGCACGATGCTGGGGCAGGTGACCAACGCGAAAAACCTGGGCCTCAAGGACTTAAGCTTGCGCGAGTGGGTCGTCTTTCTGCCGCTGATCGTATGGGCGATCTGGATCGGTATTTACCCCAAACCTTACTTCGACATCCTGGAGAAACCGGTGGCGCAACTGGTGGAGCGCGTGAAGCCCGGATACTACGCGGCGCGGCCCTATACCGCTCCTCCGGTAGCCGCTGAGCATCATCAGGGAGGCGCGCAGTGAACCAGTTCTATACGACCAACGATCACTTCGTGCTGATCCCCGCGATCATGCTGGCGATGTTCGGCTGCGCGATTCTATTGTTCGACTTTCTGATCTTCCCCGACGCCAAGCAGCGCAAGTGGCTGTTGCTCTTCGTCGTCCTCGGCGAGATTTTCACCGGCGCGGGATTGTGGAACCAGCACGTGTTTCTCGCCTCGCAAGGCTTGCAGGAAATGACCGCCTTCCGCGGGAGCCTCGTGGTGGACAGCATCGGCTTGTTCTTCAACTGGATCTTTGTGGCCGCATCGCTGATCGTCGCGCTGATCTCCTACAAGTATCTGGAAGTGGAAGGCGAGCACCACGGTGAATACTACGGGCTGATACTGCTGGCCCAGTGCGGCATGTATTTCCTGGCGGCCGGCACGGACCTGATCACGCTCTTCATCGGACTCGAATTGATGGCGCTGTGTTTTTATGTGCTCGTTGGATTTCTGCGCAGCGACAAACGCTCTAATGAAGCGGCGATGAAGTACCTTCTGCTCGGCGCGTTTTCCAGCGGTTTCCTGGCCTACGGTTTTTCGATTCTCTATGGCATTTCAGGCTCGACGCGATTGCGCGAGGTCGCGGCGGCTGTGGCGCAGCGTGACCCCTGGGATCCGATGCTATTCCTCGGTCTGGCCACCACCATGGTGGGTTTGATGTTTAAGATCTCGGCCGTGCCCTTCCATATGTGGGCCCCGGACGCCTACGAAGGCGCGCCGACGCCGGTAACGGCGTATCTCGCGGTCGGCTCGAAGGCGGCCTCGTTTGCGTTTCTGCTGCGGATCTTTCTCGGTCCGCTGGGATCCGCGCGCGGCGTGTGGGAACCGATCCTGATCGTAATCGCTGTGGCGAGCATGACTGTCGGCAACCTCGGCGCACTGACGCAGAACAACATCAAGCGTCTGTTGGCTTACAGTTCGATTTCGCACGCCGGCTACATCCTGCTTGGCCTGATCGCCGGAAACGACACGGGCATCAAGGGCGTGCTGGTGTATGTGATGGTCTATGCGTTCATGAATCTGGGCGCATTTCTTGTGGTGATCGCGCTGCGGCGCAAGGGCCTGCTCGGCGAAGACGTCGAGGATCTTTCCGGCCTGATGCACAGGAGTCCGGGTTACGCGACGCTGATGTTGATCTTCATGCTTTCGCTGGCGGGCATTCCTCCGACGGCCGGATTCATCGGCAAGTACTTCATCTTTCTCTCTTTGATTGAAACCGGCCACTACGTCCTCGCCGTGATTGCGGCGTTGTATGTTGCCGTGGCGATCTATTACTACTTCCGGATCGTGCGCACGATGTTCATTGGCGAGTCGTCCAGCGAAGTAGCCTTGACGACCAGCTTCGGAATGAGTGTGGCGTTGGGAGTGACCGGCGGGTTGACGCTGCTGATCGGCATTTACCCGGAGCCGTTCTTGAGACTGGCGCAATTGAGATAGTCGCATCGTATGGAAACCGTTCTCGCAAACCCGCTCTTCTGGCCGTTCGTACTGACGGTCGTGATTATCTGTGTCGTCCCGCTTGTGGCCGGCTACCTCTCGCTGGTGGAGCGCAAGGTGCTGGCCGATATGCAAGTGCGCCTCGGCCCCATGCGCGTAGGGCCGCACGGCCTGTTGCAGCCTATCGCGGACTCGCTCAAATTGATGCTGAAGGAAGACATCATTCCCACGAATGCGGACACGGGCATTTTCTGGGTAGCGCCCGTGATCTCCACGTTCACCGCCCTGACGGCGTTTTCGGTGCTGCCGTTCAGCGCCGTCGTCCGAGTTGCCGACGTGAATGTTGGATTGCTGATCATTAGCGCCACGTCGGCGGTCGGCATTCTTGGCGTCATCCTCGGCGGTTGGTCCTCGAATAGCCATTACCCGCTGCTCGGATCATTGCGCTCCGCCGCGCAGTTGGTCAGCTACGAAGTCGCCTTGGCGCTGGGGCTGCTCTCGGGCGTTATGATGGCAGGCACGCTCAGCATGGTCGGAATCGTGAAGGCGCAGCAGGAACGCGGCGTCTGGTTTGTCTTCGACAACTTCGGATTCATGATCGTACCCTTCGTCGTGTACTTGATCGCGGCGATCGCGGAGACCAACCGCGCCCCCTTCGACCTGCCCGAGGCCGAATCCGAGCTCGTGGCTGGCTTCATGACGGAATACAGTGGCATGCGCTGGGCGCTGTTCTTTCTGGCGGAATACGGCAACATCCTCGTCGTTTGTTCCGTCGCCGTCACGCTGTTCTGGGGAGGATGGCTGCGGCCGTTTCCCAGCGTCGGCATGCTCGCGATTCCCTTGAATATGGCCTTTCCGGCGCTCCTACTTGCTGGCTCCGGCTTAGGCTGTTTCTATCTGTTGCGCAAACTGACTGATCGTTCGCAGCAGATCGTTCTCGCCGTCGTAGCCGCGGCCCTGGTGCTGGCGGGATTAGTTTTCCTAATCCCCGCCCTCAATGCCGCCATCGTGGGGCCGTTTTGGTTTTTCTTCAAAGTCGCGCTGATGGTCTATCTTATGGTCTGGATCCGCGGCACGTTCCCGCGCTTCCGCTACGACCAACTCATGAACATCGGCTGGAAATACATGATCCCGATCGGCATGGGCTGCGTCCTGGTCAACGCCGTCCTGGGCATGTTGCGATAGTCAACTTCCACACCAGAGTAAGTTGCCGAAGCGCGGCAGGGAACAGCCGCTCACGGTCAACAGTGCCGGAAACGCCAGCGACCGGAGGCGGGAATCATTTCAGTTCCCGGGGAATCCCAACCTCCGAATCCGGCGACATTGCGGCTTCAGCTTCTCGCGTCCCACCACGGATGCGCGTGTTCTTTCTGCATTCGCGGCGTGGTGCGCGCGGACTTCAGCAGACGATCGAACTCCTCCACCAGTTCTTTCTTCGTCGGGGCGAGGTCTTTCGATTCACCTGGGTCTTCCGCCAGGTTGTACAGTTCAACCGGCCCGGCGGCTTTCGGACGCACCGCTTTCCAGTCGCCGCGCCGCATGGCCTGCACCGGCGTCTCATCGCGAAACGTACCGGTTTCGGCGACGTAGCGCGGCTGTTCCCAGTAAAGGTATTCATGCGGTTTTTGTTTCTTGCCGAGCAATGTGGGTAGCACCGAAATTCCATCGAGCTTCGCGGGCGCGGAGACGCCGGCGACCTCCGCCGCCGTGGGCAGCAGATCCTGGAATCCCCAGGCGAAATGGCTCACCTGACCGGCCTGTATCCGTCCGGGCCAGCGTGCGATCATAGGCACGCGCACTCCGCCTTCGTACAGGTTCCCTTTCTGTCCCCGGTATGGTCCGGTGTTCCGGAAAAAGTCGTTCTCAAACTTTTGCATCATGCCGCCGTTGTCGCTGGTGAAAAAGACGAGAGTGTCGCGATCCAGATCGAGTTCCTTCAGCAGGCTCATCACGCGCCCCAGGTATGTATCGACGCGCGTCACCATGCCGGCATAGACCGGTCCCAATTCGCTCTGCGGCTTCAGGCGTCCCGGCTGGCTCGTGTCGCCCCACGGCGCACCGTTGGGAATCTTTCCGCGGTACTCCTTGATCGAGTCTTCTGGAACATGCGGTTCGAAATGCGGCATAGTCCACGAGACGTACAGGAAGAACGGATCGCTCTTGCGGCGGCGTATGAAATCGAGTGCCTTCTCGTTCATCACGTCATTGGCGTAGGTCTGCCGCCCAGGGGCGTCATTGCCTTTGAGCGGATACTCCTTGGCGCCGCCGTACAGGAACCGCGGATACTGGAAGTGCGCGTGCGCCTGGTGCAGCGGACCGAAAAACTCATCGAAGCCATGTTTCCACGGCACTCCCGTGCTGTCGATATCGCCCAGACCCCACTTGCCGAAAAGGCCGGTCTTGTAGCCCGCGTCGTGCAACACATCGGCCACCGTGCGCTCCCCGGGGAGCAGCGGTACGCCGCCCGGATTGCTTCGAATCGGCGTATGGCCGCCGTGCAAGCCGGTCATCAACACACTGCGCGATGGCGCGCACACGCAACCGCCGGCGTAGCCGTCCGTGAAGCGCATCCCTTCCTTGGCGAGGCGATCGATGTTAGGCGTGCGGATCCACTTCTGGCCATTACAGCCTACATCGCCCCAGCCGAGATCGTCAGCCATCAGCCACACGATGTTCGGCTTGCGCTTCGTCTGGGCGGCGAGTACGCCTGCCCCAAGGCTCATCAAAAACGATCGTCGATCCATTCGAAATTCCTTTCGCGCTTTCGCGATGAAACAATCTTATCGCAAGCCTGTTCTCGCAGGGTTCAATTCTACAATTCCTGTTGCCGGTGCGCCTTACTGCCAGTCGCAGAGCGACTCGACATAGGCGGCCGAGCCGTCGCGGAGCCAGCCATCTAGTTGGGCCACCTCTTTGAGTTGCTGGCCGCGTTGGCGCGGAACCACGACAAAGCGGCTGTCGAGTTCAGGCAGCGCAGTCATGTCGCCCCAGAGCCGCTCAAACTGGGCGATTGGGAAAACATCCTCCTGTCCCTTGCCCCAGCGCTTTTTCACGTCTTTCAATGTGATGTAAGTGGGCATGCGCGCCGCCAGCGCGCGGATCGCCGCGGTCACTCTCGCGCCGTCCGTGAGACTGTCCCGGGTGAGTCCGAAGAGCGCGAGCAGTTTGTCGATATCGATCCACGTCGTCGCCGTGTTGTAGTAGGAGAGATCAAATTCGATCTCTTCATTCGGCAGTGCTAGACCCTCGACCAGACGGACGTGGCCGTCGATCCGCGCGAGACCTCCGCCCCTGTCCTCAATCTCTCTTGCGATTACCTCTGTGGTCAGCGCGGCGTTCTGCTCGATGTGCAGCCCCAGATAGGCCGGGTCGACATCGGCGCCCATCGTGTCGATGTTGTGGAGCATCAGATACTTCAGGCCGGGCCGGCGGCTTAGTAAGTCGAGTAACACTCCGTTGCGCAGTAAGTTCGGCGCCTCGTACCAGTGTCCAACCGGGTGCAGGCACTGTCCGGGCAGGTTGTCCGTGTAATTGGCGCCCTCCCCCATCTGCTCCGCCCAGCCGATCAGAGAGGCGCGCAGGCCGTCGCGCACTTTCTGTTTCTGCGCATCGAGCATCTGCTGCGGCATCTCCTCCCAGGCGAAGCGCAGATCGCGCGCTGTGGGAATCATGCGCAATCCGACAAAACGACCGGGAGAAAGCAGCAGCGGAGCGGTGTAGCCGTAGTTCCCCGCAGCCGCCAAATGGGCGGCAACCGCGGAGTGCGTAAGGTAGCTCGTAGTGATGACGTGGGGCAGCGGCGTTCCGCACAGGCGGCCGATGCGCCGGCTCTTGGCGAGATGGACCTCTAGAAAGCTACGGTGAACGCCGGACATCCGGCAAAACGGGTTCAGCGCTTTTACAACTCCGGCGCCTTTGGTCCAGCGGCTCCCGACGCCGCCAGCCAGGGAGACTACTGCTACCGCGCCCGCCGATAGCGCGTCCATGCCGATGCGCCGCAGGCGGTCGGGAAGTCCCTCGGAGGCATCGACCACGTCGTCCGCCCCGACGTCCCTAATCCTGCTGCTCGCGGGAAGGCGGTTCTGCGCCAGGCCGATGCGTCCGCTGCGCAGATCCGCCTGAATCTGTTCGTGCTGCACGCGGTCAAAGCCGAGTTGGTCGAGCAGCGCGTCGAGGCTCTGCGTCCGGCTCGCGGCGGCGTCTCCGGCGCGCGGCAGAATGCGATCGAAAAGATTCTGCACCATGCCGGAGAGCTCCGGCGCTGTGCGGCAGGCCGCGCCGAAGCGATCCATCTCCAGTCGGCGCGAAGAAGACAACAGGCGTGGTTCGAGGCGCAGAAGTCCGGGGACCGTAAGCAGATAATATCCCGGCGGCATCAGTGCCTGATCGCCGCTGAGCAGTTCCGCGTGAGTGCCCCGTTCGTTGATTGCGAAGTTGTAAACAACCGGCTCCATCGCGAACGGCACCGCATGTTCGATAGCACGCTTGGTGTCGCTCATGATCGCGGCGAGCCGTTGCTGCGCGCGCGGCTTTGCGTCCGGGTGGAACAGAAAACCCATACCACCGCCGGACATTCCGCCGAGCATCCAGAAGCCCCAAAAGTCGTCGCCAAACTCCGCGCGCACCTGCGCTATGAGGCTTTCCGTATAGTAATTGCCGGCCCACGGGATGATGGTCTGGAGCGGCCCGTCGAAGTTGCGCTGTGTTGCCGTGCCTACATTGCGGATCTCGCCTCGCTTGAGGTCTTCAACGATCCCGTCGAGAATCCGGATGGCCTCCATCCGGCCATCCCATTCGGATTTCGAGCGCAGCAGGTACTTCTCCGTCACCATCTCGAGAATCGGGCCGACGTCCTGGGCCATGCCGCCATGCACGAGTACGAGGCTCTCCTGCAACTTCCGGCGGGTCTCCGCGCTGACATCCGCATGGTCGAGTATCCGGTGAGTAGGCAGCAGGCAGCCACGGCTGATGCCAAACTCGGGATCGCCCTCCGCGGCCAGCACTCCTTCGATCACCTTCATCCCGGGCCATACGCCGCCGGAATCCTGCCAGCCGCCGCCCGAGCCGGCGAGCCATTCGCCGAGGATCGCGCGTGCGGCCACGAGGCGCCTGTCGGCTTCGGCCAACGGCCCTGTGAGGGCGTTCGTCTGGTTCGTCGCGCGCATGCAGACGGAGATCAGGCAGGCCAGCAGATTGGTGGAAACTGCGAGCCGTGAGCCTTTCGGAATATCATTGACTTTGCTGACGATCTCGAGGCCATAGCCGGCTCTTCCGGTGAGTATGGCAAGCAGGTCCGCCAGCGGCTGGCTGGCGCCCTCCATTCCGGGCGGCACGATGCCGGACGCGATCACCGCGGCCTTGAGCAGCCCCAGATAATCGCGCGCGAAATCGAAAACCTCGGACAGTGCGGTGATCTCCACCGTGGCGTTCAGGTCGACGCTGGTTAGCCGCAGAACGGGCTGATCGATTACGCGTAAGCTGGCTTCGACGGGAGGAATCGGAACGCCGGAGCCGTCGGGGCCACGCACGCTCAGATCGATCGAAACATTGAGTACGCGCGCTCCCTCGGGATAATCCATGCCGAGGAAGAAGATGTCGCTCCAGCCGCTGTGCGTGAGGTCCATGCGCACCGGAGTGGTCTCGCGAAGGATTGGGAACAGGCCGTCGTGTGCGCCACGAGCGAAGAGTTCGCGGCGAATTCGCAGCGGATAGTCCGATGGATGCCCCGTGCGAAACATCCACTGATTGCCCCGCACAGAGCGGACGCTGCGGCGCACCTGGTCCGCCAGCGTCTGAAAGGCGAGCCCTTTGTAAGCGGCAGCCAGGGCGCTGGAGATCGCGGCATTCGGACCGCCAGAATCCTGCGCGGCTGCGAAGACGCGAATGGATTCTTCGAAGCGGCGGTTCAGCAGGCTCTCATAGCCGTGGAACGGAATGAAACCTTTGCCGGCGGAGCCGGGCTTGTGCGGAAGATGGAAGCGATGGATCGCGTACAGAAAGAAGAGCGCGCGCACGCGTTCATAGAGGTTGTCGCTCGAGTGACGCAGTTGTTCGAGCGCCTCGCATTCGGCGAGCAGCGCATCGAGCGGAGCCGCTTGGCAGAAGGCGTCCAGCGAGCGGTTGCGGACGGCGGGATCAGTGGCGGTGATGATGCTCGCGAGTTTGCTCATGCTTCGCTCCTACTTTCCGAGCGCGTCCATGTCGCGAAGCGCAAGCAGTTCCACCAACTGCGAGAGGACCTCATCACGATCGCGGCCGCTGAGCGCGAGAGCGAGTTGCGCCGTCAGCAATCCGTAGCGTGCGCCGAGATCGTAGCGTCTGTCGTTCTTCTCGAGTGCCAGGTATTTCTCGCGTTTTGCGAGTTCCGCCAGAGCGGCCGAGAAGCTGGCCGGGGCGTGCGCGAGAATCTCCATGATCGCCGGAGTGAGGACGTGCATTCCGAAAAAGCACAGGTAATGGCCCGCGCGCAGGCCCGGTACAACCAGCGATCGCTCCGCTTCGGTTGGTGTAGGTTTTTCGACGACGGTATCGATGCGATAGAGGTCGGGCCGGCCGTGCACGAGTTGGCCGCCGACAGTGCCGAAGTGCGGCAGCAAGCCTTCGCGCGTCGCCTGCACTGCCGAGACAGCGCAGGATTCGGATTCGGCCACCTCGACCAATTGTTGCGCGCAACCCGTTCCGGCGCGGCTCACATAGAGATGGTCGCCGACGAGATGCAGGAACGGCTCCTCCCTGACGAAGTCCCTGGCGCAATACACGGCGTCCGCGTATCCGCGCGGCTCCGTCTGATGCACGAAGCGCAGGCGGCCCGCGTGGTCGCCGGCCACCTTCGCATAAGCTGTTTCGTCGCCCGGCAGAACGACGACGCAGATCTCCTCCACTCCGGCTCGCAGCACCTCTTCGACCAGAATGCCGAGCACGGATTTCTCCGCTCCATCACGATCAATCAGGGTCTGCAGCGGCAGCGCGCGCTGTTTAGGGCCGGCGGCGGTAATGACAGCTTTTCCAATTTTCATGGGAGTCCAATCCAACAGAATCGCAGATTTTGGGGCCAGAAGGTACCGCTGGCTTACATCTCGGTGTTGGCTTCGCGTTCGAGGCCGGCGCGGTTGACGATGGCGATCTGGCGGTCTGCGATGCGGATCAGTCCTTCAATCTGAAAGCGCCCCAGATTGCGTGAAACCACTTCCCTCACCGTGCCCAGGCGGCTCGCCAATTCCTGATGTGTTTGCGGCAGCGCGAAGACCTCGCTCGAACCGGATTCGCTGACCTCCAGGAGTAGGCGGGCCAGACGCTGGCGTACGCTCCCGAAAGTGACGGCCTCGATCGTCGAGACGAGCTGCCGCATGCGCCGGCCGACCACGGCCAGAGCCTGGAGTGAAACCTCAGGGTATTGGCGGCAGACCTGGAAGAAATCGCGCTTCTGGAGCAGGATCACGGCGACCTCGCCCACGGCGCTGACCGAGGCCGGATAGGATCCGCCGTCGAAAAGCGGAAGTTCGGCGACCGTACCCGGAGCGGGCTCCAGTGCAATTGTCATCTCCCGGCCAGCCGGCGAAGTCTTGAAAATCTTTACCGTACCGCGAGCAAGTACAAACAGGCCTTCGCACTCCTCGCCTTCGCTGAACAAGACGTCCCCAGCCTTGTAGCGCTTCTCCACGCCGCGGTCGGCCAGAGCATTTAGTTCGAGCGGACTCAGGCTGGCGAATAGTGCTATGCGCTTGAGTGTTTCAGCTTTGGCCTGCGTCATGGGGTGGCAAATGAGCCCTCCCATTCTAGCAAGCCTACCTGGGTGCGTTGAGGAACGCGATCAGGTCGCCCATCTGCTCGGAAGTGAAGCGCTGCCAGCCGACTTTCTTCGTCTTCATCTGGCTCAACATGGCGCCACCGTGGCTCCACAGCGAGGAGACCATCGAGAACCCGTTGAAGTTGCCGGCTTTCGAGGCGAGGTCCGGCGCGCCGCTAGCCCGGTCGTCATGGCAGGAAGCGCACAACTTTTTGGTGAAAACCGCTTTGCCTCGTTTCGTGTCGCCTTTGGCTTCGAAGTATTGGATCGACCACAGATAGCCGACAAGGCGCTTCATTTCTTCCGAGCGCAACTCGGGCAGCGTCTGCTTCATCTTTGGGCCGTGGTTCCACATCGCGGCGGCCAGGTCGACCATCGAGCGATTCGGGACTTTGTCTTCGAGGGATTTCGCGCCCGTGTGGCAGGCGGCGCAACCCTTGAGCGTGAACAATTCTTTGCCGGTCTCGGCGGAGGCCGGCGCGAAACCGGCCTTCAGGTTCTTGGCCTGCGGCAGATTTTGCAGATAGACGAGGATGTCGGTCAACTCCTGCGAGGCGAGCACCGGACGAGACACCTGCTTGCTGGTCATTGCCCCGCTCATCTCGGTGGAGTGATTCCACATTGCTTGGGCCAGGGAGATCGGATCGGCGATAGCCTGCCAGTTCACGACCGCCTTTGCGCCGCCCGCGTCCGAGGAGGTCAGGTTGTGGCAATCGGCGCAACGCTTCGAGATGAACAGCGACTTGCCGCGGCCGGCATCGCCCGGCTTATCGAAGTAGCGGGCTGCGGCAAAGAAAGCGAACAGGTCGGCCGCGCTTTCCTCGGAAAGCTGTGGCCTCTTGATGCCTTCCTTTTCCATCGCCGACCACATAGCCGGCGAATGGCTCCACATGAGGCTGATCATTGTGTTCGGGGTGTAGGCACGCCCCGTTCGTCTGCCCAGATCCGGCGCGGATTTCCCGCCCTCGCCGCTCACGCTGTGGCAGAGCACGCACTTCTGATCCTTGAACACCTGCGCGCCCCGCTGTGCATCGCCCGGAATCGGCAAAGATGCGAACGCACATAGGGGAACGCCGGCGATGGCAACCAGCAGCAGGATGTTTCGCATACGGTCTATCCTACCCTACATCGTCACACGAAAACCTACATTGTCACGCGGAAACCAGTAAGGAAATGATTGCTACGAAATCCCTCGTAGAGATAAAGCGTCTGACTATAACCATACCAGCGCCATTCGCCGAACCACTGTAACTTCTTCACTACCGGAATCATGAAGCGCCCGATGGGCTGATAGTAGTTCGCCGGACGGCTTCCGGAGGCAATAAACATCGAACCGCCGAAGCTCAACTTCGCCGTCCGGTCCTTGACCGAAGGAAAATTGAAATCCGCCAGAGCCGTGGCGACATGGGCGCGATCGCGGTACTGCGACATCGCCGACTGGAAATCGGTCGGGTCAAGAAACCCGATGTTGGAGTGCAGCGTCGAGCGCGTGTAATCGCCAAGCAGCGTGAAACGCTTCCCGTCTTTCGGCGCCCAATGCAGCGACAGCGACGTATTCTGCTGGCGCATGTCGAACTGGATGCCTTTCGTCGGGTTCTGGTTATCGAGCAGTCCGAAGTTGGCGGCCAGCGATAGGGTTGAGAGCAATTGATAGCGGCCCCGCAGCCGCAGTTGGTGGTAGTCGCGCAGGCTGGTGCGGAAGTATGACTTGTCGCTGCTGGCGCCTTCGTAGTCGGCGTTGAGACTCAGCTTCTGGCCGGCGCGGAAGTTGATTCCAGCCAGTCCCACGTGTTGGCGGATCTCGCCGGATTCGAGCGCTGTAAATGGGTTCAGCGGCGAGGAACGCACCTCGGAGTCGCCCCACACGTATCGGTATCCGCCGCGCAGCGTGAGCTTCGAGGTCACGTCCACGAAGCCATCCACCTGATTCCGGTTGTAGCGGTAAACCAGGCGGTCCGTCAGGAAGTCCTTACGGGTCTCTGGCGCAACGCTGCCGGCAGCCAGCAACTGCTCGGTCATCAGCGCCGACGAGGCGTTGTGAAAGCGGTCCGTCATCAGGGATTCGACAATGCGCACGCGCTTGAGCGGCCGCAGTTCAAATCCCACGTTGCCGCTGGTGTGCGGCTGGTTCGAGGCCGACGAGACGAGGTCCTGCTGCCCGTTGTAGAAACGAAGCGTGCTGACCACTGCGAACAGGCCGTTCGCCGAGTCGGAGTAAGTCACGTTGCTGTCCGGTTCGCTGAATAGGAACTGGCCGAAGAAGTTGAGCCAGCGCGTGGGCGAGCCTGTCGCCATGATGCGCGTGTACAGGCTGCTGCCGGTCACGCCGTAGACTTGATTCAACTTGTTCAGAAAGAGCGTCTGGCCCAGAAGCGGCGTGCGCCGGTTGCCCAGGTTTCTCTGGCTGTAATCGGCGCTGGTGTCGTCGGAGAAGTGCGTCCCGCCTTGTTCGAGAGTCAGGTGAAAGCGGTTCAGTTCGAAGCGGACTCCGCCGCGAAAATTGTCCGTCTTGTCGCGCAGACCGACAGGCAGCGCATACTCGTTGCCCTCGGCGACGAACGGTGTAATTCCGGTGCCCTCGCCCCAGTCGCGAGTGTAAGAAAAATACGGGGTCATCCAATGCCCCGGCAATACGTCCAGTTCCAGGTTGGTATAGCGCCGCTGTGTATCGAACGAGCGCTGATTCATCAGGCTGCCCTGGTTTGCGAACGGGTTAGCGAACGATGGCAGGTAGTTGAAATAGCTGATGTTTCGGTAGTCCGCGAGGAAGTTGTAGAGGCCTTGTTTGCGAGCATCCACGCGTAGCGTGTTGTAAGGATCGCCGCCCCAGTTGTGCAGCGACACATCGATCCGGTCGAACGCTTTCTTGTGCGGATCGAGCAGCGTCACGTCGGCGCCGACAAGTTTGGGTCCGGATCCAAGGTTCACAACGCTGCGATAGGTGTCCGCACTTCCGCGCGGATCCTGCACCCAGCGATACCCAAAGTCGATGTTGCCGCTGATCCAACCTTCGCCGGCGGGTGGGGCCGCGGGCGCCTCGGCGGCCTTCTCCTCCGTCTTCGTCTCGGCGGTGGCAGCAGCCGCTTCCGGCGGCTTCTGGGACGAGTCCTGGGCCGCCAGGGGCAGAATAAGGAACAACGTCAGGAGTATTCTCATCGCAGTAACGCCCTACTGACGTGCGAGCCATGAATCTTCATGTGGCACGTCGTACAGTTCTGAAAACGCGGGCTGCGCAAATCGTGAATCGCGGGCGGCGTTCCGCCCAGGGCTCCCGTTGCTGAACTGCCCGTCGGTGTAGCGATATTGGCATGGCACTCCAGACACTGGAAGCGCACCTGTGCGCGCGTCAGCATTCTTGGATTGGCCGAGCCATGCGGCTCGTGGCAAGTGGAACAGCCTTCCAATCGTACCGGAGCGTGTTCAAAGGCAAACGGGCCGCGTTTGTCCCCGTGGCATTTGAGGCAACCCGGCTCATTGGCTGTCGCCGTCTGAATCGACTTCGGGCGGAAGCTGCCATGCGGATTGTGGCAATCGACGCAAGACATGGCGCCTTCCGGCAAACGATGTTTGTGGGGCCGTTGGAATTGCGCCCACACCGAGGTATGGCAAGCCGTGCACTGCTGGTTGATCGCTGCTGTTTTCCTAGCGACCATGGCCGCCGACCCCTTATGAATGGAGTGGCAGGACACGCACGAGACCTGATTCTTGGCATGGCTACCATTGATCCGGCCCACGTGGGTGGTGCGCTGGTTGAGGTGGCAGCCCAGACAGGTCTGGTCTACTTTGGCAGGAGCGATTTTGGCGGGATTGAGGATGTCCGCGGCGGTCACGGATTCGGCATGCTTGGCGCCCGGACCGTGGCAGGATTCGCAGGCCTTTCCTTCCCAGCCCTTTTTCTTGTTGGTGTTGACCGCGGCGTGGGGGTTCTTGTCGAAAGCCTTGGCGATGTCTTCGTGGCAGGTCTGGCAGGTCTCCGAGCCGGCGTACTGCTTGTCGTCCTTGGGAACCTGAGCCTGTAAAAATACAGCGGCGGGCAGCAGTAAAACTGCTGCCCGCGCCGCGGATGCGAACAAACTATTGCGCATGGACTTTGCTGACCGAGAATTCAGAGTTCGGTCCGTGGCAAGCTCCGCAACTCTCGCCCAGGCTGGTGGTGTTCGCCAGCGCGTGCGAAGCGGCATCAAGGCTCTTGTGGCAGGACAGGCAGGCGGCCGCCTGCGCTCCGCTCGGATTTAGATACCCGCGCGGGTTAGCAACCGTCGCGTGCGAGGCCGAAAGCGGCAGACTCTGCGAATTGTTGACGTGGCAAGCATCGCAGCGATTCAGCAAGCCAGGATACCTCACATCCGCGAAACTGTTCAGGGAACCGCCGTAGCCATAGATAATGTAGTCTTCGACGCCGAAGGCCGTCTTGAGTTCCTCACCGCCGTGGATGTTGTGAATCATCTGGCGGAAATCGATACTCTGGGCCGGCAGTTGCGCCGCCGGACGGCGGGAGACATCGGTTTCGACCGGGTTGTGGCAGATCACACACTGCTCGACCTTATCCACCCGGTTTTCACCGTGCAGACGCAGGCTGACGTGGCACTCCAGGCACTTCTTGGTCTCCACCACGACACGCCGCTGTTCCAGTTTGGAGCCATCGACGGAGAAGCTGAATACGGCATTCGTAGCGCCGTACTGCACGCTCTGTTCCTTCTTCGTGCCCGCGTAAATCACCTGCACGCGGCGACCTTCGAGACCGACGGTGAAGCTGCCCTTAGCGTTGGCCGGGATTACGGTTGCAAACGTGTAGGCATACGTCCCGTTCGATCCAGTCGCCTTCAAGGCGTCTTCGGAAGTGTAGCCGTTTCCTGTCGCCGTGCCGATCTTGGCGACGTAGTCGGTGGTCGGTCCACCCAGTACGAGATTCAGGCGGGCGAAGTCGGAAGGAGCCAGAGCATTGCCGGCCTTGTCCTTCAGCGTAAACGTCACGGTCGGCGCTTTGCCGGCCACGCCGTTGTCCACCTTCACGATGTTCCACTGAATGCCGCTCAACTCGCGCGAGTTGTAGGGAAGCGTGTGCGCACCCATGATCGAGGCGTCAAATTCCAACTCGCCCTGCGGAATGTGGCACGAGGCGCATTGGTTGTCGGAGATTTGCGGCAGACTGAGGTGGTTCTCGCCCGTGGCGAAGTCCACGTTGTTGTGGCAGCCGCCGCAAGCCGCACGGGTCGGCCGCGTCACATAATTCATGGCTTGCGCCGCATTCGTATCCTGCTCGTGGCAGACCGTGCAATTGCGCTTATCCGTCGGGATGGCGATCTCGGAGTAATCATTTACAGAGTTGCCGTGGCCGATAATCTGGTACGGCTTCTTCGGCAGGCTCTCGCCCATGTGGATGGAGTGAATCATCGCAGGCAAATCGACCGTGTTGCCCGTGTCCGGATCGATCGTCTGCGGCTGGTGGCAAAGGACGCACATCGGCAGGCTCACACGGCCCGTCGTGCCATGGAAAGCGAATGTTCCAACGTGGCACTTCTGGCAACTCTGCGTCTTGATAACGTCCCTGGTCACCGGCTTCGCGGAACCATCCGGCACAAAAGCGAGCACGTCGTCGGCCAGCGCGATCGGATAACCGAACTCCGTCAGATCGCGGCTTCCGTACACACCCACGGCGTGCGTCGCGGTCTTATCCCATCCCGCGGCAGCTTTGGTCTTGAAGGTGTAAGTGTATTCGCCGTCCGCGACCTTCGCCCACGTACCGCCCGAATCCGTGCCGGCCTGCATGGCGCTCTTGCCATTGATCGTGCTGGCCACAGCACGCGCGGTGTAAGCGGTGTACTGCGCTTGTCCCTTGGGAATGTAAGCCGCAATCATGCCAGGGCTACCGTTGCTGACCGCGCCCGGCGAGTCGATGCCGTTCTTGTCCAGCGGAGCGCCTTTCGGGTCACTAAACTTGACGCGCGCTTTGATTGTGCCGTCGCTGGCAATCTCAGCGGAGACGACCTTAAGTACCAGACCCGGCCGAACGAAGTTCACCTGGTTTGGATCGGCATAATATGCCTTGTCCTGCTTTGTAAACGGCGATTTCGGCGCGCTGACGAGCGCCGCTGCTCCTACAAGAACAGTGATCCCGGCCACCAGCCGGATTACTCCTGTCCAGTTCAGTTTGGTTTGCATTAGAACGCACTCCTGCCTTAAGCGATAAAGTCGACCACGGCTCCGGTCATGTGCAAGTTTCAGTCCAAAGCCCAAAATACTTCATAATCCCCAGCAATTCAGACACTTACAACAAAGTGCGGATAGCCAGTAGCGTCAAGGGACGCCGCGTTGGGGGTAAAGCACGGCTGGGGTGGGGCATATCTCACACCGCAGTGTGGGGAATGCCTCCCGCTCCGCTCTTTGAGGTGTAGAGTTATCCAGCACTATCGGAGACTTTATTCGATTTTTTCGTCGACGTCAAGCCCCTACCCAGATCTGTTTTGGGCTCCACGAAAATTGAACAAAGCGGCCCCGCGCCAGTGCGCATCCAGCGGGCATTATCAAGGATATCGAAAACCTCTTCTTTGCCGACACGCTGGGACTCATGGAGTGCCGGGCGTGCTCAGCTCGGCGCAACTCGTGATGCGCAGAATCGGATTACTCGCCTAACCCGATGCGGCAGGCGTGTTGTGCCCGGGTGTGTCGTTCCAATGTCGCTCGCTCGTGATCCCGGTAGGCGCTGTTGCGTCGCGCCAGTTCGTCGAAGTCCACCTGGTGTGCGTCGAACTCCGGCCCCTCAACGCAAGCGAAGCGAACTTTGCCGCCCACGGTCACGCGGCATCCGCCGCACATACCTGTGCCGTCGATCATGATCGGATTGAGGCTCGCGTAGGTCGGTACGCCCCACTCCCGTGTCAGTGCTGCGGCGAAACGCATCATCGGAATCGGTCCGATTACATGCGCGGCGTTCAGTTCGGCCTGCTGGCCCCAGTGTTTCATCAGGTCGACAACATTGCCCTTGAAGCCGTTCGAGCCATCGTCCGTTGACCAGAGCACCTCGTCCGCGGCGGCACTCAGCTCTTTATCGAGAATCATGTGCTGCACGCTGCGTGCACCGCAAATCGCGGTGACGAAGTTGCCCGCCTCGCGGAACGCCTTAGCCACAGGCAGCAGTTCGGCTACGCCAACGCCGCCACCCACGCACAGCACGCGGCCCACTTTGTCGGCTGTCGCGGCCTCGCCAAGCGGGCCGACGACATCGGCTACAAAATCGCCGACTTCGAGCGCCGCCAAATCCTTTGTCGATTTTCCGATCGCTTGCACGACGATCGTGATGCTGCCGCGCTCGACGCTGCCATCCACCAGGGTCAGCGGAATGCGTTCGCTCGCGGAATTTGGCCGCACCATCAGGAATTGGCCGGCTTTCCAGCGCTTGGCAATGCGCGGGGCTTCGAGCTCGAAGAGCGCGATCTCCGGCATGAGCATCCGTTTGTGCAAAATCTTGTTCATTGAATCCCCTTCGCCCGAAGCGCCTCGTCGATGGCCTCTGCCGCCGCGCGGCCGTCGCGCATGGCGAGAATCACAGTGGAACCCCCGCGCACGACGTCGCCGCCCGCATAGACCATATCCATGCTCGTCTTGCCCACGGCGTCAATATTGATTTTTCCCTTACTGGTCAGCAGCTGCGGCGTAGCGCGTTGCAGCGTGGGATTCGGCCCCTGGCCGATCGCCGCCACGACGGTGTCAGCGGCGACGCGATACTCGGACCCAGCAATCGGAATCGGCGCCGGGCGCCCGGACGAATCGGGTTCGCCCAATTCCATGCGGATGCATTCGATCTCGCGCACACAGCCGCGCTCATCGCCGAAAATCCGGACGGGTGCGGCGAGAAACTCGAAGCGCACGCCTTCCTCTTCGGCGTGTTCAATCTCTTCCAGGCGTGCCTTCAGCTCCGCGCGCCCGCGCCGGAACAGAATCGTGGTCTCGCTGCCGAGCCGTTTGGCCCAGCGCGCCGCATCCATCGCCGAATTGCCGCCGCCGATCACGAAGACCTTTTCGCCCACGCGCACTGGCGTATCAGAATTTGCGTCGTAGGCGTGCATCAGGTTGATGCGCGTCAGAAATTCGTTGGCCGTGTAAACACCAATCAGATTCTCGCCGGGGACATTCAGCATCCAGGGCAAGCCGGCCCCTGTGCCGATAAAAATTGCGGCGAAGCCCTCTTCCTCCAAGAGTTCCTGCACGCTGACCGTGCGTCCCACGATCACGTCCGTCTCGAACTGGACGCCCATGCGGCGCAGGCGGTTGATCTCCTCGTGCAGAATCTCGCGCGGCAGGCGGAAGGGAGGAATCCCATAGGCGAGCACACCGCCCAACTCGTGCAGCGCCTCGAACACAGTGACACGGTAATTCTTGCGAACCAGATCGAAGGCGGCGATCAGCGCGGCCGGTCCACTGCCGACCAGAGCCACCTTGGGACCCGAAGGTTGCGGATACCGCTTCGCACCATTCTCGCCGAACTCGCGATTGTAGTCCGCGGCGAAGCGTTCGAGGGAGCCGATGGCGACCGGGTCGAGTTTCTTGCCCAGCAGGCACGCGCTCTCGCAGAACAACTCGTGCTGGCAGACGCGTCCGCAGACGCCGGGGAACGGGCTTTGCTCGGAGATCGTGTCGAATGCTCCCTGAACGCTGCCTTCCACCATTCGCAAGATGAAAGTCTTGATGTCTATATGAAGCGGGCAGGCTTCGACGCACTTGGCGTCCTTGCAGTTCAGACAGCGCAGCGCCTCGACGCGCACCTGCGTTTGCTCAAATCCGAGCGCAACCTCCTCATAGCCGCGGTTTCGCACTTCCGGTTCTAGGACCGGCACCTGCTGGCGGGGTGCCTTCGGATTTCGTTTGGGTTGGCTTTCAGCCATAACGGTCGGATCTCCCTCGACTGAACACAAGATCAGAAGATCAGGTGTTGTCCTGGTTCAAGAATTACTATTACATTTTAGCGCAGACTTTGGAGCGATCCCGGCGAGGCCGAAATCTGGACTAAACACTTCCTTTACTTTCAATCATATAACGTGTTACCCTGAGGGTCTCATAATGCGTACAGTTGACTTGATCCAGCGAAAGCGCGACGGCGACGAGCTGTCCGCCGAAGAGATTTCCTACCTCGTGGAGGCTTACACTCGCGAGGAGCTCCCGGATTATCAGATGTCCGCCTTCCTGATGGCGACATACTTCTCCGGCATGACGGACCGCGAAGTGAGCGCGCTGACGGATACCATGTTGCGATCCGGTGAGACGCTCGATCTGTCCGACATTCCGGGCGTCAAGGTGGACAAGCACTCCACGGGCGGTGTGGGCGATAAGACCAGCCTGATTGCGGCTCCGATTGCCGCCGCAGCGGGAGTGGTGGTCCCGATGATCTCCGGGCGCGCGCTCGGCCATACGGGTGGCACTCTCGACAAGCTTGAGGCAATCCCCGGCTTCCGCACTGACTTCTCCATAGCCGAGTTCAAGGAACTGGTCGCCAGAAACGGCCTCTGCTTTATCGGCCAGACCGGAGAGATCGCTCCGGCGGACCGGAAGCTCTACTCGCTGCGCGACGCTACCGCTACGGTCGAATCGATTCCGTTGATTGCGTCTTCGATCATGTCGAAGAAGCTCGCCATCGGTCTCGACGCGCTTGTGTTGGACGTCAAGGTGGGCGCCGGCGCGTTCATGAAGAAGCAGGTCGATGCGCGCCGACTGGCGCAAATGATGGTCGGCATCGGACGCCGCATGGACAAACGCGTGCAGGCACTGATCACCGATATGAACCAGCCGCTCGGCTTCGCGATCGGCAACGCGCTCGAAATTATGGAGGTCTCGCAGACACTCCAGAATTCGGGTCCGGCCGACCTTTCTGAGATCTGCCTGGAACTCGCCGCACGCATGATCCTGCTCGGCAAGAAAGCCAGCACCCTCGAAGAGGCTCGCACCATCGCCGAGCGCCACCTGCTGGACGGCTCAGGCTATCGCAAGCTGAAAGAAGTGATCGCTGC
This sequence comes from Bryobacteraceae bacterium, assembly GCA_963668605.1. Lineage (GTDB taxonomy): Bacteria > Acidobacteriota > Terriglobia > Bryobacterales > Bryobacteraceae. The sequence goes on along the minus strand of OY764903.1, from coordinate 4,943,682 downwards.
CCAAGGTGGCAATCCGCAAGTACTCGATCGTTTCGACCTGCTACCCAACGCCACTGGCGTCCGCGAGATCGCTTCGCCGCGCGCTGGCTTTATCAGCGCGATCGACGCCGAATACATCGGACGCGCCTCGTCCATGATCGGCGCGGGACGCGACACGAAGGAAGACTCCATCGACCCTGCGGTCGGCGTGATTCTCGAAGTCAAGGCGGGGCAGAAGGTCGATGTCGGCTCCGTGCTGTGCCGTCTCTACCACACTGGCGAGGAGCGGCTGGAAGAGGCCGCCGACATGGTTGAGGATGCCTTCCGCATCTCCGCGAGCGCGCCTGAACGCCGTCCGCTGATTCTGGAAGTAGTCGGCTAGCCGGCGTACAACTACAATGGGGCGCTTCACGGGACTCCTCGGACTCGCAGTCATTCTGCTGGTGGCTTACGGATTCTCCAAACACAGGCGCGCCATCAAGCTGCGCGTGATGCTTTGGGGGCTCGGCCTCCAGTTTGCGTTCGCCTTCCTAATTCTGAAAACGGACGTCGGCAAGCTCTTCCAGGCGGCCAGCTATGGCGTAAACGCGATGCTCGAATACGCCGAGGCGGGCAGCACATTTCTGTTCGGCCCGCTCGGCGGCAAAGGTGGGCCGTTCGGCGTCATCTTCGCGTTCCAGGTGCTTCCGATCGTCATCTTCATCGCGTCGTTCTTCGCGATCCTCTATTACCTTGGCATCATGCAGGTGCTTGTGAAATGGATGGCCGTGGCGATGCAGAAGACGATGGGCGCAAGCGGAGCCGAATCCACCAACGTCGCCGCCAGCATTTTCATGGGACAGACCGAAGCGCCGCTGACGATCCGGCCCTTCCTCGCCGGGATGACGGAATCCGAACTCTATACCGTGATGACCAGCGGCATGGCTCACGTCTCCGGCGCCGTGATGGCTGCCTATGTGAAGATCGCCGGCGTCGAAATCCAGCACCTGCTCACAGCCGTAATTATGACCGCGCCGGCGACGATCATGCTTTCCAAGATGTTCATTCCCGAGACCGGCGAACCGGCCACGATGGGCACTGTCAACGTGGAAGTGGAGAAACCGGGCGTCAACATCATTGATGCGGCCGCGCGCGGTGCGGGCGACGGACTGCAGTTGGCCCTGAACATCGGCGGCATGTTGATCGCTTTCCTGGCTCTGATCGCCATGGTGAACGGCATTCTCGGCAGCATTCATTCCGTCGCGTTTCTAGCCTGGATACCAGGTTCGCTGCAGGAGATTTTCGGCTATCTGTTCGCGCCAGTCGCCTGGCTGCTGGGCGTAAGTTGGAAAGACTCTTTCACCATCGGAAATCTGCTCGGCACGCGCCTCGTGCTGAATGAGTTCGTCGCCTTTCTGCAACTCGGCCCGCTGAAGGCGCAGCTCGATCCGCGCTCGTTCGTGATCGCAACATACGCCTTGTGCGGGTTTGCGAATCTCAGTTCCATCGCGATTCAAATCGGCGGCATCGGCGCGCTTGCGCCTTCCCGGAAATCGGATCTCGCACGGCTCGGCATACGCGCCGTCGCCGCAGGAACGCTAGCGAACTTCATGTCCGCGTGCATCGCGGGAATGTTACTCTAATCTCTCTTAAATGGAGGGTCTCAGCAAATCATGATGTTTACGCCTCCGGTCGTTATCACTCCCGGCACTGTTGAACGGATACCATCGCCACGCCCGGCACAGTTATACGGATACCATCGCCATGCCACGGGGCGCAGTTAGCGGATACCATCGCCACGGGACACAGAATTCATCAGTGCCGGGAGCGCTAGCGACCGGAGGCTGCGACTTCATTAGGTCTATTACCATGCGTGAAGCTATTGCGTATTTGCAGGGTCGCGTAAGCGCGCGCCCAAGGATCGGCGTCGTCCTCGGCAGCGGACTCGGCGCCTTCGCGGACGAACTCAGCGCCCGCATCGAAATCCCTTACCAGGAGATCCCTGGCTGGCCGCGCTCCACCGCAATCGGGCACGCCGGCAAACTCGTCTTCGGCAAACTCGGCGATCTCGATCTGGCCGTGCTTTCCGGACGCGCGCATCTTTACGAGGGCCACTCGCAGGCGCAGTCCACGCTCGGTGTGCGCGCGCTCGCGCAACTCGGAGTGAAAGGCTTCGTCTTCACAAATGCCGCGGGCGGTATCAATCTGTCGTATTCGCAGGGTGCGCTTGTGCTGATCTCGGACCATATCAACCTGCAGGGCAGCAACCCGCTGGCCGGTCCCAATGACGATACGCTCGGCCCCCGTTTCCCCGACATGTCCGACGCCTATACAAAGGCATGGCGCGAGACGGCGAAGAGCGTAGCCGCGGAACTCGGGCTCACACTGCCGGAAGGCGTCTATGCCGCCATGCTCGGACCCAGCTACGAAACGCCCGCCGAAATTCGCTTTCTGCGCACGATCGGCGCGGACCTGGTCGGCATGTCCACGGCGGCCGAAGTGATCGTAGCCAGCCACATGGGGCTGCGCTCGCTTGCCATCTCCTGTGTGACGAACATGGCGGCCGGCATCCTGCCGCAAAAGATCAACCACGAAGAGGTGCTCGAGACCGGACGCCAGGTGCGCGGAACGCTGGTCGAGCTGTTGAAGAATTTGCTGCCAAAGCTGGAGGTGTGATGGATCCGCTTGTAGAAGCCGCCCTGCGTGTGCGCGACAACGCCTTCGCGCCGTACTCGCAATTCAAAGTGGGCGCCGCGCTTGAAGACGGCGACGGGCGCATTCACACTGGCTGCAATGTAGAGAACGCCACGTACGGTCTGACCATGTGTGCCGAACGCGTGGCCGTTCTCAAGGCGATCTCCGAGGGCGCCACCGGCTTTCGCCGCATCGCCATCGCCGCCGACACGAAAACGCTCACGCCCCCATGCGGCGCCTGCCGCCAGATCCTCTGGGAATTTTGCGGCGACGTCGAGATTGTGCTGGTCAACCTACAAGGCGAGACCGGCGTCCTGCATTTGAAAGAAATTTTCCCGAGGCCTTTCGATGTTTCGTTTATTCGCTAGCTTCCTGCTGTTCGCTGCCTTCGCCGGCGCCGAGACAGCCGACTGGATTCTCTCCGCGCGTTATCTCGTCACGATGGACGCCGGCCGCCGCGTGATCGAGAACGGCGCCATCGCCATCAAAGCTGACAAGATCGCCGCCATCGGTACGAAGAGCGAGATCGACAAGCGCTATCGGGCGAAGCGTCGCATCGACAGGCCCGAAGCGATCCTTGCGCCCGGCCTGGTCAACACACACACGCACGCGGCCATGTCCCTGTTTCGCGGCATCGCCGATGATATGCGCCTGCAGGATTGGCTCGAAAAGTTTATTTTCCCCGCCGAAGCGAAAAACGTCACGCCCGAGTTCGTGCGCTGGGGTACGCGCCTGGCCGCGCTCGAAATGATGCTTTCGGGCACGACCACGTTCACCGACATGTACTACTACGAAGAGGTCGTCGCCGAGGTCGCCCGGGAGGCGGGACTGCGCGGCGTGCTCGGTGAGACGATCATCGGCTTTCCCGTGGCCGACGCGAAGACCCCGGTCGAAGGACTGGCGCGCACGGAGAAATTCATCCAGCGTTTTCAGCGCGACCCGCTGATTGTGCCCGCTGTCGCGCCGCATGCGCTTTACACCAACTCCGACGAAACGCTTAAGGCGTGCCGCGCCCTCGCGAACAAGTACAATGTGCCGCTGCTCATCCATCTCTCCGAAACGAAACACGAGAACGAGGAGAGCTTGGCCAAGTGCGGCATGAGCCCCACCAAAGTGCTCGACTCGCTGGGTCTCTTTCGCGGCCGCACCGTAGCAGCGCACTGCGTCTGGGTGGATGCCGCCGATCGCGAGATTCTGCAAGCGCGCGGCGTGGGTTGCGCACACTGTCCGTCCAGCAACATGAAGCTCGCAAGCGGCGTCGCGCCCGTCGTGAGCATGCTCGCCGAGCGCATGATGGTCGGACTTGGTCCCGATGGCCCCGCGGGCAGCAACAACGATTTCAATATGTTCGAGGAGATGGATCTGGCGGCCAAATTGCAAAAGGTGACCACGGGCGACCCGCTGGCCCTGTCCGCCGAAACCGCGTTGGAACTGGCGACAATTGGCGGCGCCCGCGTCCTCGGTCTCGAAAGCGAGATCGGTTCGCTTGAGCCGGGCAAGCGCGCCGACATCATCGCCGTGCGATTGGACAGAGCCAATGCGCTCCCGCTCTTCAACGTCTATTCACAGATGGTCTATGCGCTCAAGGGCAGCGACGTCCGGGACGTGATGGTCAACGGGAAGTTGATAGTGCGTGATGGCTCCGCGCTCACCCTGAACTCTGCGGAGATTTTGGGCAAAGCCCGTGAATACGGCGCGCGGATCACTCAGTCGTTAAAACAGTAGTCTCGCCTGTCCCGCTCTCACCGCTGGCCTATTCTCCTAAGGGTTTTCCTAACGCCGTTATTTGAGAGAACCGCGGGCTGTAACCAACTACCTCACGTTAACCGCAAATTTTGCACTTTACGTGAAAGGTTCAGCAACATGCGCAATCGATATGCTCTCTCTGTGGCTCTCGCCACTCTCGCCATCGGCTTGCTGTGCGCTCCAGCAACGGCAACTCCGATCATTTACTCGAATCAAGGAACGTGGGAGGCGCAGATGGGCACACCAACCACGATCAACTTCGAGGGCGTTGCAAACGGCGATTATTGGCAAGATCCGACGTATAGCGCCGGTTACACCGCCAGCGGCATCAATTTCACCAGCTACAACTACTATGACAGCAGCGTTACTCCGACCTCGAACACCACGATCAACAACCCGCCTGCTGGCGATCCGATAAACTTCGGCACCGGCGCCTACATCAGGGGCAGCCTACCGCAGTACAGTCAACTGGGGCAGGCGTATATCCAGGTGACCATGCCTGCCATGACGGCGTTTGGCTTCGATCTGATGACTTATCTGCCAGGACCGACCGTGCAATATGGCGCCCAGGTCGACATCTGGTTTTCTGACGCCAGCGGGAACTACTACTATCGAGTGGACACCAACCAGCGCGGCGTAACTCCGGCGTTCTTCGGTGTAATCTCGCCCGACGGCGTCGGCTCTGTGAGGATTGCAGCCGTGGGCGCCACAACCGCGCTGGATAATTTCACGTTTGGCTCCGCCAACTTGACCCAGCCGCCGGCCGGCGGCGGTGGTGCGGGTGGTGGCGAAGGTGGAGAGACGCCGGAAGTTGCCTCGATCATCCTGATGGTCACCGGCCTCGCGTTCCTGGCTCTCGGAAAAAAGCGATTCCACGGGACGGCCCCAGCCAGCGTTTAGGCGGCCCATTCCGCTTGCGTCTCGCAGTCAGAAGGTATAGCGCAGGGCGAACTGGATTACTCTCGTCGCGGAACGTCAAATTGTGATTCTTCCGCTACGGCATCCCGAAAGCTTTGTAGATGCCAATGTCGATGTTTTCAATTGAGTGGAGCACTATCCTCGTGGAGCAATTTTCTTGCAACCATTCGGGGATTTCGTATAAAACTATTTCATGCCTGATGCACGGCGGCTGCTCGCCCAGGAATTGTTCGAGAAAGCCTACGCTCTCCAAAGGCAAGGCGATCTGGACCTCGCCGTTGATCTCTACAAGCGCTCGATCAATCTCAACCCAACCGCCGAGGCGCACACCTACCTCGGATGGACCTACCGCGCGCAGGGGAAGCTGGATGATGCCATCGCCGAGTGCAAGAAGGCGATTGCCGTCGACCCGGACTTCGGGAATCCGTACAACGATATCGGCGCCTACCTGATCGAAATGGGTAAGCCTGACGACGCGATCCCGTGGCTCGAGCGCGCTATCGAGAGTGAACGTTACGATGCCTACCACTTTCCTTGGTACAACCTGGGGCGCGTCTACGTTTCTCGTGAACTGTTCAACCGTGCTCGCGAATGCTTCCGCAAGGCGCTTGAGATCAATCCGGAGTACACGGTGGCGGCCGAGGCGCTCGAAAGACTGCGGATGCTCGTTCAATAGGCAAGAGTTTCAGCAAGCACGATTCAACGAACGAGGTCCATGTGGTGGTAAATCACCCAGTGCTCCCGATCGGGGGCTGGGTGAAATCTCCCAGTTCGCAAAATCACCCACCTCGTTAAAATGGATAATGAGGTATATTATACTTATTTACAATCACTTGCGAAAGTGGGCGGTTTGGCAAATCTCGTGCACGGAATAAGGACACATAATATAAGTCTCTTTGACTTATAGCATCCCCGGCGACGAGTCCCAGCTCGTCGCCAGCCCCTCTGAGTGAGGCCCCGCGTCCCAGCGCGGGGCTTCTTGATTTTGGAGTGTATTTTTCCCCGCTAGCCCGTCAGAATCACCGCTATTGCCGGTTGGACCAGAGCGGGCGCGCTATGCCGCCGGGGCGCATTCGTGAACCGCGGGGCTGGGACTGCTGAAGCACGTTGAGACCGTAAGCCTGGTCGAGAGCAGGGAGTTGCTTAACCGCGTCTTCCAAAACCTTCAGTTGTGTGCTGCTCGACCGAGCGCACGCTTACGGCAGTCTGCAAAATGCCACATTCGAAGTATTCCAGGCATAGCGCCGCTTCGTCATGCACGGATGCTTACTTGATTTTCAAGAGGACGCCCGGTTGACTCACGGCCTCGCCAATCTGCACGGTAACTGACGCAACTTCGTCGGAAGTATCCAGCACCGCTGCCGGGATGCGCACATTGACAGCCAGACGTCCCTGCTGGCCGGCGATCGGCCCGATCGAAATGACTTCGGCTGGATGACCACTGATTCGGACGCTGACCGGCAGTCGCGGCTGTCCGCCATCAAGTTCCCCCGCTCCTGTCAATTGCAGCGTTGACGTGCCTGGCTCGGATTCCAGCGTGGCAGCCCATCCACGGCCTTGAAAATCCGTCACGAACAATGCCGGACTGACTGCTGTCAAAGGAACAATGAAGGGCTCCGTGCTGCGGCCTTGATCGTTCACTGTCACTGCCACGGACTCCTTGCCCGCGAAGTATTCCGGTACAAGGATTTCGAGATACTGGTCCGTTCTTGAGAGCACTGGGGTCGTTGTGTCATCCAGCTGGACTTGAGGCAGGTTGCTTAGACTCCGTCCGTAGACGCGGATAAGTTGCCCCGGCGCCACAGCGCCAGCCTCATGACTGGCCGCCCCGAGTACCGCCGTGATTTGTGGTCGTGTAGAGCTGCCGCTCATTCTCATTGCTGTTGCCGCTTGTGCCGCTGCTGCCGGAACCGGTTGGAGATAACCATCGATTCCCAGTGAGATCCACGTCGCGGCGACCAAGGCATCATGCTCCGCTTGCAGGGCGTAGTGGTAGATGGGGTAAGCGGATGCACCCGGGAATTTCAGCCGGTAAGTAGGATAGGTGCCCGGCGCCTGGCCTGACAGCAGGAACGAATCGATGCCTTCTCCCAGATTCCTTGTGCGCTGGCGAACTGCCGCCTTATACTCCTCGCGGTCGCGAGTCCAGTAATGGAAACTGGCAGCCCCATTGGCCGGAAAGTACAAGATGCGATAGAACGGCTGGGTCGGAATGCCACTCACCGTATTGGGCTGGTTGTAACCCATGCCCGGAATGGGATTTTCCGGTATGAAGCCGCGCGAAACCAATACGTTACGTTCGTTCTCGCTGGCCGTGTAAAAATGCGCGTAGTTATAGGGATTGTATAACCGGTGCCGGGCGATTAGAGCGGGTGTGGGCGCTTCTGGAATCCAGAGCCCCAAACACGATTGTTCTTCCCCTGCACCCGCATTGTCCTTCGCATAGAGACACACCGCCTTGCGCGGCTCTCGGCCACCAGCTGAACCAAAACCTGGCTTGAAAGACAGTGCCACGTTCACCTGTAATGTGTTTCCATTTCCACTGAATGAGGATGCGGCCGCGTTCAGAGAGCAGGCACTATTCTGGAGCGTCGCGCTGGAGCCAAGTGTCACAGGGCCAAGCCAGTTGACACCGGCATCGTCGAGCAGGAAGAGCTGACTGCTGGGCGGGCGGAATTCGACGATGCAGGCATTCGGTTGGCCCAGGTAGGACTCATAAAACCGAATCGATGCCTTCGCGATATCGCTCCAACCGTTATCGTCGTAGTAGGTGCCGGTAAAGACCTGGCTCACCGCGGCTCCTTCGAAGGGGGCCAACTCTACCGCGTATGGAGGGACGTTCGGGCCCCCATTGCTCGTGTAGCGCAGATTCAACAGCGGGGAGGCGATCGAGCTGATTGTGGTTCCCGAAGCGGACTTGAACGTAGCGCGGATCCAACCGCCAACCATGCGGAGGTCCGGCACAAACCAGGTGTATTTGCCGTAGTCGGGCAGGTTCCGGGCTACCGGGCGGAACGAGCCGCCTCGGACCGGGTCGGTGTCCATAATCTCGAGGTCTACCAAATATGAACCTGCCGGCGAGATCCACTCCAGCTCCAGCGGCTCTCCGACGAAGAGGTCGCTGGGTGCCGCTGGCGCTGTGAAGCCTGGTGCGCCTCCACGAATCGAAACATATCCGTCAACTGAGTCCTTTGCATTTCCTCCTGCCGAGGCCTGAACCAGGATGGATACGTGGTTCGAGTTGATATTGGGGAGCGTGACGTCCGCAAAACTACCGCTGAGATTGGACCGTACAACGGAGTAGGGGACGCCATCGTACTTCAGTAGTATGTCGACGCTACTGATGCTCGCCGCCTTTTTCCACGCGACACGAACTGTGCTGCCAGCCGAAGCCATGGTATCCGGACCCGGAGCGAGGAGCAGCAACTCCGCCGTCCCGACGCTGAATGATCCGCTCTGGCCAGTAACGCCTACGGTGCTGCCGGCCGCAGTTTTGCAGTCGATGCGGACCGAATAGTCGCTTGCCGGCGGCAGGCTTGCCGGCAGGTCCCAATTGTAGAAACCGGAATCTTGAAAGTTTTGCGCTATCAAAACCAGACCGGTTGATGCCGAACTGTAAGCGAGATCTACGAGCACGCAACCCTTTGATTTCCACGCGATCGTTTTTTGGCTGCCTGCTGCCACAATCTGTCCTGCTGCCGGCTGCTGGACCGCAACGGCATACCCTTTGCCAAAGTCCTCCGACTGATATGGAAAGTTGTCGCTACCAGAGCCCGTGAAACCTGTGAAGCGATCCACTTGGCTGGGGTTGCCTCTCGCCTGGAATTGCGACCAGTAGTTTCCGCCGAGATAGGCGCCAGCATCCCATTGCGTGGCACTGCCCGCAAGCGAAAACATTGACATTTGGCCGATGTACCGGTTCTGGTAGAACTGGGAGTCGACTGACCCGGCGTTCACATAACTCCCGCTCCAAGAACCTTTGACAGTGTTGCGGAAGCTGAAGGTGTGTGCGGGCGAGTTCTCCAAACTGATCCCGACACCTTGTCCTGCGACCGAATTGGAGAAAGAGTTATATGCAATCTCAGTCGTGTCAGCTCCCCTCAGCAGAACATGCCCATTGGCAGGGTTATCCACCCCAATATTGTTTTGGATGAAAGTGTTGGATGGCTTGGGAAGAGCCGGCGCATAGTGGTCCCAGATCAGAAAGCCTGCGTGCCCGTTGTGGGTCGCAACATTGCCTCTGAACCACGCGCTGTTGCTACTGAAAACGGTCAGGCCCGCTTCCGCCTGGCCTGTCACGCGATTTCCGAACACATAGGCCCCATCGGATTGTCGGTCGACCCAAACACCTGTGCCCCAACGTCCAGTCACCCCAACGCCATCCGATATGATGACGTTCTTCGCCACATAGTTGTACCGGCTCTGTATGGAACCTTGCGAAGACAGCGTGACGCCATCGACGCCGTGACCAGAGATCCGATTCTTTTCCACCCGGTTGTAGCTTCCGCCCTGAATGAGAATTCCGTCGAAGGCAGCACCCGTGATCGTGTTGTTGACCACCGTGTTGCCGTCGCTGCCGATCAGTCCGATGGCGTGCTGCGTGTCGGCACGCTGAACGGTATTGTTCATGATCAGGTTTCCACCTCCACAGGAGACAATGATTCCTGTCGCATAGGCCTTGATCACCGTACAATCCTGCACAACCGAGTTTTCCGCGCACAGGTTGATTCCGTGGCCGGCCGAAGCGCTGGGCACGGTGTCCACGATCAGATCCTTGAGGAGAATGTTCGAGACTTTACCGTTTGTGAAGGTTCCGGTCCGCGGCCCCCAGTTGCCGCCCTGGATAGTGAATCCCTGTAGTGTCACTCCACTGACCTGAATCCAGATCAAACCCCAATCGGCGGTGGCGCCTTGAATGATGGTTTGCGCCGTGCCGGCGGTGGACATGATCGTCACAGCCCGGCTCACCGTGATCCATGATGTTCCTGTGTCCGGGCGGTAGGTGCCCGGACCAACCAGAATAGTATCCCCGTCCGTGGCGGCATTAATGGCAGCTTGAAGGCTCTCGCCATTAGCGATGGTTGTCGTCTTGGCGGCTGCCTCGCGGGCGCCTGTCAACAAGAGCACGCCGAGGAGAATCGCTGATCCTACGGATGAACGGGTCGATAGATTAGATAATTTAGAATGAATGGCTTGCGCGCGCATATAAATCACCAATTAACATATCGGTACATTACCTACAGTACTTTAGCTGGCCATGCGCCTCAATCCTGATGCAATTTCTCTGATCGACACGCAGAGCGACACTCTGAACTGGAGTGCGGTTGCCGGCTATTGGGCGTCACCTGGCAAAAGGAGTTCGTAGCCCCGCCATCCTCGCGCTATGTTGGTGGATAGATGAAACTGTTTCTGTTGTGGCAACTTATCGTTGCCTCAGTCTTTGCGCAAGGCCCGGGGCTGATCTATGCGGTTGGCGCAGGCAATCCTGCTCAGGATTTGCCGAACATTTACGGCGGTTATCGCGCTGATTCGGTGACTGGTGTTGCGGTGGATGGCGCGGGAAATGCGTACGTCACAGGGAATACGTATTCTCCGGCGTTTCCGGCATCCTCGGATACGGGCCCGCCGAACTTCATACCGCCCCCAACGCGCGCCTTCGTCGCAAAGCTCAGCCCGGATGGTTCACGCTACTTGTACACGGTGCTGATCGAAGGCGCTACCAGCAATGCGATTGCGGTCGACCAGTCTGGAGCTGTCGTGATCGCCGGTGAGACGTACGGCACGATTGCCGGCGCACCTGCGTCGCTCAGTCTGGGAGTCCAGGGGCGGCGCAAGGCATTCGTAGCCAAACTCAATCCCTCAGGTTCAGCGCTAGTGTTTGCAGCTTATCTGAGTGGCTCCACGGACAGCTCCGCGAAGTCGATTGCGCTGGATCCCGCGGGCAACATCTATCTCGCCGGCAGCGGAGCCAACGACTTTCCCGTGACGCCGGCGGCCTATCGTCACACAGGCACGGGATGCAACGCTTTCGTCAGTAAGCTAAATTCCAGCGGGACTGTGTTGGTCTATTCGACCCTGCTCGGCGGTGCTGCTTGCAGTTACGCGAACGGCCTCGCCGTCGATCGCGCTGGTTCGGCTTACATTGTGGGCTCTACGACTGCGCCCGATTTCCCGACTACGCCAGGTGCATTGCAGACACGCCCGAGCGGCAATGATAGCTTTGTCACCAAGCTCAGCGCCGCGGGGGACGCTCTGCTCTATTCCACATTCCTGAGCGGAGCGGCAAATGCCATCGCGCTTGATGCATCCGGCAATGCGTATATAGCCGGATCGGCATCTGTCACAAAATTGAACGCAGCCGGAAGTGCATTGCTGTATTCGACTTCCTTCGATGGTGGCATCAACGCCATTGCAGTGGATGGCGCGGGCAACGCCTACTTCTCTGGATCGAGCGCCGCAGCGCTTCCAATTGTTCGCGCAGTGCAGCCGAGTTTCTTCGGCGGCGTTTGCACGAATTGGACTTCTTCCGGAACAATGCCGACGGGTTACAGCACGTGTTCCGACGCATTCGTGGCGGCCTTGAACAGTTCCGGATCAGCATTGCTGTTCTCGACGCACCTGAGCGGTTATGGCAAAGACGCAGGCGCGGCGATCGCCGTGGATGCGCAGGCAAACGTGTATGTGGGCGGTTTGGGTATGCTCGGCATGGCAGAGACGAATCCGCTCTCGAGCCAGGGCTCGGCATTTGTAGTCAAGCTGGGCGGCAGTCGCGTGCTTCCATATTTCACTCGCGAATCGATTACCAACGGAGCGAGCTTTGCTTCCGGACTCGTGCGGCCGGGTGGGGCAGCGACTATCTTCTGCACAAACCTGACTGGAACTGCTGGAGTTCACGTGAAAGTGAATGGTGTCGAAGCACTGCTCTATGCAGTCATCGACACGGGCCAACAGCAGCAGATCAACTTCCAGGTGCCGTTTGAAGCTTCGGCGCTGGACCCGCCCGAGCGCATGAACGTGGAAGTCTCGCAAGACGGTGCGAGCGCTTTTGTCACGGGCGTGAGGGTCTACACTACGGCCGCCGGAGTTTTCACGACGGACGGAACCTACGGCGCAATCCAACACGGATCGGATTACAGTCTGGTCACGCCTGCAACTCCCGCGGAGAAGGGCGAGATTGTCACCGTCTACGCGACGGGACTTGGACGTGTAATGCCTGCGGTTTCGAGCGGTATTCCGGTCCCGCTTGCGCCGCTTTCATCCACGACAGGATCGATCACCGTGATGATCGGCGGACAACTTGCGGAGATCGCTTATTCCGGACTCACGCCCGGCTCCATCGGTCTGTACCAGCTCAACGTGCGCGTACCGGAATACATCAGCAGCGGCGACCAGAATCTGGTCGTCAGCTTCCCGCCAGTCCAGGATGGATACTCGCCATTTCCGAGGCCGCACATGGTCCGTGTGGACAGCCGTCCGGTCCTGATTTCGATCCGCTAGCCGCTTGTTCAAGACGACGTTGGCGGTCCCAGCACTTTACGGATTTTGACGGCCAACTGTTCCGGACTGAATGGTTTCTGGATGAATCTCGAGTTGAGATCCAGAACCCCATACTGAGCGACCGCGTCGTCGGTGTAGCCCGACATGAACAACACCTTGATGCCGGGGCGAAGTTTCTCCAACCTGTTGGCCAACTCGCGGCCACTCATGTTTGGCATCACCACGTCGGTCAACACCAGGTCGACAGAGCGCCCGTGCTCGAACAGCAACAGCGCCTCGCCGGCGTTCTGGGCCGTTACGACCTGGTAGCCGTAAGCCTTCAACGCCGCGATTGCATACTCGCGGACTTCCACCTGGTCCTCGACCAGAAGTACGGTTTCGTGTCCCCTCAAGCCACCGGCGGCTTCAGCGAGTCCGGGGTCGGCCACTGTCTCATCCAATCGAGGTAAATAAATCTTGAAAATCGTTCCATGTCCGAGTTCGCTGTAGACCTCGATATAGCCGCCGCTTTGCGCCACAATGCCCTGTACCGTCGCCAGGCCGAGACCAGTCCCTTTGCCAACCTCCTTGGTCGAGAAAAACGGCTCGAAGATGTGCCGCTGAATCTCAGGGTCCATGCCCACGCCGGTGTCGCTCACTGCCAGTCTGGCGTAGCGGCCCACGTGCGATTCCGGATGCGACTGGGCATAACGTTCGTCCCACTCCACGCCAGCCGTCTCGATGAGCAACTTGCCACCTTGCGGCATCGCGTCCCTGGCGTTTACCACCAGATTCATGATTACCTGTTCCAACTGGTGCGGATCGGCGCGGACCACTCCCGCGTCGGGCGCCAACTGGACTCCTACCTTCACATCCTCTCCCACCAGACGGCAAAGCATCGACCTCATCCCGCCGACCACATGGTTGAGATCGAGCAAGCGTGGTTGGAGTACCTGCTTTCGGCTGAACGCCAGCAACTGCTGCGTCAGACCCGCGGCGCGCTCTCCGGCCTTTTGGATCTCTTCGAGGCCGGCTCGCAGTGGATCGCCCGGTGTCAACCTGCCCAGCAGCAACTGACTGTAGCCGTTGATTACTGTCAGCAGGTTGTTGAAGTCGTGCGCCACGCCCCCCGCGAGCCGGCCCACTGACTCCATTTTCTGCGCTTGTTGCAGCCGCGCCTCCGCCTGCTTGCGCTCGGTGATGTCCTGGAACATACAGGCAAATTGACCTTCTTTGGGGCGGAACGCATAGACCTCGAACCACTTATCCAGCTCTTTGCTCTGATTCTCAAACCGCGTAGGCTCGCCGGATAGAGCCACGCGCCCGTAGGCCTCGATCCAGCCGCTTTCCAACCCCGGCAGAACTTCGCGCGCGGTCCGGCCGACAACCTGCTCCGCCTTCAAGCCGGTGATTTTCTCGAAGGCCGGGTTCACGGAAAGGAAGCGGTAGTCCGCGGGGCGGCCCTCTTCGTCGAGGATAATCTCATGCACGGCGAAGCCGTCGAGCATACTTTCGAAGACCGTGCGGTAGTCAGCTTCCAACTGCCGGTGCTCCGTGATATCGCTCAGGAAATTCAGGGTTGCCGGCTTTCCTTCCCATTCGATCGGGACGGCGCGCACATGCACCCAGACCGTAGCGCCGTCGCCGAGAAGGAATCGAAAAGTGTAGCCGGACGGCACTTCCAGCCCCAGGTGCCTTCTTTGGTAGCGTTCCAGGACCATTTCCCGATCATCCGGGTGAAGAAGGTCTGCAATCGTGAGGCGAACCAAATCCTCCCTTGTCCGGCTCGTAATCCGCTCCATCATCGAGTTGGCGAACTTCAGCGCGCCATCCTGGACGACGACGATTGCCTGGCCGGCATTCTCCACGAGAATGCGATACTCCTCCTCGCTCCGTCGCAGTGCGCTCTGGATTTTCTCGTTTTCGGTCACGTCCGACAGGCAGAGCAGTACACGGGATCCGGCCGCGGTCTGGATCAAGGCAGTCGAACCGAGCATGGTCACTTCGCGCCGCATCTTTCCGTAGAGCAGTGCGCTTCGCCAGCGGATGTCCCGCTGCGAGATGCCGGACGCCAGCGTTTCGGACAAAGCTCCGCGCAGCGTGCAGTTCTCGCATTGTGGGCCGAGCTCGCAGCCAAGCACGCAGCTGGACCGCTCCGGACAGAGGATCCCCGAAGTCTTGCCCGCATATGCCACAAATGCGCGATTGGCATAGAGCAACTTGCGCTCGCCGTTGAGCACGCACACCATGACCGGCGCGTTTTCGTAAACCGCACGCAGTTCGGCCCGTTCCGCCTCCAGAGCCTCTTCGGCGAGTATGCGTTCGGTGATGTCGATAATCACGCCATCCAGATGCCGGGGCGATTGATCCGGATTGTAAGCGCAGCGGCCCGATTCCTGAACCCAACGTGTCTGGCCGCCGGCATGCAAAACACGATATTCGGCGTCGAAGGGCAAACGCTTGGAAACCGCCTCGCCGACAGCATGTTCGAGGGAAGGCAGGTCCTCTGAAAGTACGATGTCCGCCCATGTGATGCGGCCGTCCAGGAACTCCTCCGGTTGCCGGCCTGTGATTTCGAGAACGCCCTCGCTCATCTGGGTCATGCGCCATGGTGACTTGACTTCGCAGCGGTAGACGATGCCAGGCACGTTGGCGATCAAGGTACGTAGATCTGTTTCGCGTTCGCGAAGTTGTTGGTTGACTTGGTCGTGGTGCAGCGAAGGCTCAACGGTCGTTACTAACTCGCGTTCCGGTACCGGCTTTACGAGGTATTCGTAAGGAACGGCGACCGTGGCCTGCTGGGGCAGAGTCTGGCTTGCGTCAGGCGGCGAGTTTGTCTTGTGCGGCGCAGCATCGGCGGTCCGCGGCGCTTTATTAGTCATGGGATCGCGTCTTCAATTGAACCACATAATACTCCGTAGTAACGTTGATTGGCGTCTTTTTCGCCTGAGACCGGCATACCGTGCGCTCCAGGTAGGCATGGCCACCGCAGATGCGCGGACTCTAATCGCCGCCTTCCATTAGCTTGCGGCACTGTACAACGTGAGCGAACACTTCCACCCGCCCCTGAGCAACTTACTCCGGCGCCCATCAATCGCGTATCCGGAAAATTATGATAGTATTCTTTTCGGACAGCGCAGTCCGGAATGTTCGGTCCGGCCGGCGCCGCCTCGAAGCTGGCGCCGGCCTGTGTTAATCGAGATTCGGAGCGCGCTCCATTTGACTTCGCGCGGTATCCCTCTCCCAGGCGGCAACCGGTCGGAAGTGTGAATTTCGTCATGGGGGTGGAAAAAGTCATGAGAGTTCTCGCTTCAGCGGTGATTATCTCCGGATTGCTCTGTTCGGTTCCGGCATTCGCGCAAGTGCCTGCCGGATCGGTCGTGGGGAGGGCCTCCGGCGAAGCGGGGGCGGCGCTGCAAGGCGTTCGCGTCGCGTTCAAGCATCTGGCGACGAATGAAACACGCGTCGTCTCCACAAGCGGGACTGGGGATTTCGCGGCGGTGAATCTGCCGGTTGGCGAATACCAGATCGTGGCGGAGCTGACCGGTTTCCAGACGGTAGAGCACCCGAAGCTGGAAATCCAGGTGGACCGTACCATCAGAATCAATTTCAAGATGGCTCCCGGGGACGCCACATCCCGGGTGACGCTTCGCGACGAGGACATCGGACTCGAGACCGAAAGTGCTGAAACGGGCGACACGGTCGAGGAGGAAGAGATCAGCGATACGCCGCTGGACGGCCGCGATTTCGGGAACCTCGGTTTCCAGAGCGCCGGCGTGCTGAAGAAAGCGGCGGGCGGCGCCGGCGGCAACTTTTCCATCAACGGCGCGCGAGCCGATAACACCAACTTCCTGCTCGATGGCTTCAACAACCGCAACGTGAAGGGCGGCGGACAGCAGATCAAAGTACCGATCGACGCCATGCAGGAGTTCAAAATGCAGGTGAGTTCGTACTCGCCCGAATTTGGCCGCTACGGCGGCGGCGTGATGAACGTCGTTTTGCGTAGCGGCACGAACCAGCTTCATGGAGCGGTGTTCGAGTTCCTTCGCAATGACGCGCTCGACGCCCGCAATTTCTTCGACGCCGAAAAATCGAAGCTGCGGCGCAATCAGTTCGGATCCACCGTGAGCGGCCCGGTTTATCTGCCAAAGCTTTACGACGGGCGGAACCGCACGTTCTTTCTAGCCAGTTGGGAAAGCTACCGCCAGGCCCATGGAGTGTCGCGGCTTTCAAGAGTGCCGACGCAACTCGAACGCGCCGGCGATTTTTCGCAAAGCACCGATGTCGGAGGCGTTCCGATCGCGCTTAAAGATCCGCTGGCGACGGGGAACTGCACCCAGCAGAGCAACGCGGGCTGTTTCCCTCTCAGTTTGGTTCCGAAGAGCCGGTGGAACCCCATCTCGGAAAAGGTGGCGGCATTTTATCCGGCTGCGAACAACGCGGGCGTGAATAACTACCGCGCGTCGAAGAGCGATTCCGATAACTGGGACAGCTTCATGTTCAAGATCGATCACCAGTTCACGCCCGGCGATTCCATCGCCGTCCGGTTGGGGCGCCGTCTGGCGCGCACGACGGGTCCATTCGCGGGCAGTCCTCTGCCCGGCTTCACCGAACGCGTGAACGACAGGCAGATCATGGGTGGCGTGAGCTACTCGAAGGTATTGAAGGCCTCGCTGATGAACGATCTGCGCATTGGCGTGGTGCGCACGGCCAATGTACAGCGCGGCCTGAACGACAAGACCGATTTCGTTACCCAGTTCGGCGTCACCGGCGTTTCCGCCGACCCGCAATTCTGGGGCTTCCCGAAATTCACGGTGCGGGATCTGGGCAACCTCGGCGATCCCGCCGCCGACCCGGCGATGTTCATCGTGAACACATGGCAGGGATCGGACACCGTTTCGTGGGTGCATGCAAAACACGTTCTCAAATTCGGCGGAGAGATTTTAAGGTCGCAATACACACAGGACGCCAGCGACAACCTGCGCGGCACCTTCAACTTCCTCGGGCGCTGGACGAACTCCCCTTACGCCGACTTTCTCATCGGAGGTCTGAACAATGCGACGCGGCAAGTGGGATCTTATCGCAGCTATCTGAGCAACAACACGTTTGGCTTCTTCGCGCAGGACGACTGGCGCGCGACCGCCAATCTGACGGTCAATTTCGGAGTCCGGTTTGAAATGTACTATCCGCCGTCGGACAAGTACGGGCGCTGGACGAATTTCGTACCGGAGATCGGAAAGCAGGTTATTGGATCGAGTGCCACCCTGCCGAATTACAACGACTTGATCCAAGCGGCGAATCTCACAGGCCGCATCGTGACTGCGCAAGAGGCCGGGTATCCGGCGGCGATGGTTTATCCCAACACGCATGACGTAGCGCCGCGCCTGGGCCTCGCGTGGCGGCCTTTCGGAGCCACCCGCACGGTGATTCGCTCGGGCTATGGCATCTTCTACACCGCGACCAACATGGCGAGTATCCGCACCGATCTTGGCGCGGCGTTCCCTTTCCTGGTCAAGCAGACGTTCAGCCGCAACGCCAGCCAGTTTACGAAGTTGCTGCTGACGGATCCGTTTCCGGACGCGATGAAGACGCTCACCGACGTGAATAATGCGTTCGGATACCAACTTCGCCCACGGGCGCCGTATTTACAGACCTGGAGTTTCGGCCTGGAGCGCGAGTTGAACCCGGACACTTTCCTCGACCTCACTTACACGGGATCAAAGGGCACCCATCTCGGCCGCAAGTACGATATCAACCAGCCATTCCGGAGCGCCGGCGCGCTGGCGCCTTTCCCGCGCCCGTTCACCGGCCTCAACACGATCAATTACTACGACTTCGGCAGCAACTCCAACTACAACGGGGTGACGATGGGGTTGCGGCGCCGGTTTCGAAGCGGCGGCATGCTTCGCGCAAACTACACACTTTCGAAATCCATCGACGAAAGCTCGCAACTCAGCGGCGCCAGCGACGGCGGCTACGGCGGAGCGCAGGACAGCCGCAACCTGTGGCTGGAGCGCGGCCGCTCGGATTGGGACGTGCGTCACGCCATCGCGGTCAATTCCAACTACGCGCTTCCGTTCTTCCCGGCCAACAAGTGGATTGGCGGCTGGCGCCTTTCCGGCACGATGCGGATCTATTCCGGTTCGCCGATTACGCCGCAGACCTCCAACGTGCAACTCGACCAGGGAGAGGCGAACCGGCCGGATCGCATCGCTTTCGGCTCGCTCCCAAACCCTTCGCCGGAACGCTGGTTCGACGTGAGTGCGTTCCCCCTCGTTCCCACGGGCGCTTTCCGTTTCGGCAACTCGGGGAGGAATATTCTGAACGGCCCTGGCCAACTGAATCTTAACGCCGGATTGATGAAGAACTTCGAAATGGGAGACAGGCGATCGTTCCAACTCAGAGTGGAAGCGTTCAATTTCATCAATCACACCAACTTCGCCATTCCTAACCTCAACGTGAACGCGGTAAACGGCGGCACTATTACACAGGCCGACCCCGCCCGCCTGATTCAGGCGGCGTTGAAGTTCACGTTCTGATATGGAGCGAAAGACGCGGGGCGCGAAGGCGACCCGCAGGACCAAATCGGCCAAGGAATACTGCAATGTTCACCTCCTCGCCGAGCTCTACGGTTCCTTTGGCTCCCCTGCGCTGACCGTGGGCACCGGCAACAATTCCACTTTGAACCCGGCTTGGTTTGGGCAGATACTTGAGTGAAGGCAGCCTGCGGACTATTCAATTCGGGCTGTGCGTCTTTTCTGCAAGAGCCAGCAGACCAGGTACAGTTCAACGAAAAGGAGAAACGGGTGGATTTCAATCAGAATTCGCCGTCGCCGGATCGAAGGGAGTTTGCCAAAGCAGCCCTGGGAGGAGCGGCGCTGCTGGCTTCCGCCGGCAGAAGTTCCGCTGCGCTTCGGCCAATCCCGCCGGGCATCAAGATCGGTACGGGCGGCGGGCAGCCGACTCCCGAGAACATGCTTTACCTCAAGCAGCTTGGCGTGACATGGGTGAGCCTCGGGGCCTCTCCGCAGAACGCCACGGCCGAAGGCTTCACCAGGATGCGTGAGCAGTGGGAAGCCGGCGGCTTCAAGGTGTACAACATCGGAAGCGGAGTGGGCCCCAGTGGTAGCCTCCATAACATGCCGGAGGTCACCCTGAATCTGCCCGGCCGCGACAAGAAGATCGAGGAGTATCTGAACTACATCCGTTACCTCGGCAAAGCTGGTATCCCGTACTCCACCTACGCACACATGGGCAACGGCATCTGGTCGAGCGGCCGCATCACCACCGCGCGCGGATATGAGGCCCGCGACCTGGACATGGCAAGCCCCAACCGCCGGGGAACTTGGAGTGGCCAGACCTACGTGGAGCCTCTCTCCCATGGCCGTGTCTTCTCCAAAGAGGAGATCTGGGAGAACTACACCTACTTCATCAAGAAGGTGGTCCCGGTGGCCGAAGAGGCGGGTGTCCGCATCGGGATTCACCCGGATGATCCTCCGCAGCCCGTCCTGGCGGGAGTCCCACGCTGCATTTTCAGCAGCTTCGAGGGCTACAAGAAAGCCCTGGAGATCGCCAACAGCCCCAACATTGGCATGTGCCTGTGCGTGGGGTGCTGGCTGGAAGGCGGGCCGTTGATGGGCAAGGATGCGGTCGAGACCATCAAGTACTTCGGGGGCAAGAAGAAGCTCTTTAAGGTCCACTTCCGCAACGTCAGCGCTCCGCTGCCGCATTTCACGGAGGCCATGCTGGACGACGGTTATTACGACATGACCAAGGTGATGAAGGCCATGGTGGACGTCAACTTCGACGGCATCGCAATCCCCGACCATATCCCCGGGTTCGGGAATCCGCCGGCAGGGGTCCAGCCCGCGGCCGGATTCCGCCCCAATCCGGGCCTGGCCTACCTTCTCGGTTCCATGCACGCCATGCTTAAGGCCGCTCAGAGCAAGGGCTGACCCCGGGCGCTGGCCGTGCAGACACCTGGACGTGGCGTGGAGTAGCCTTGCGGCGAACCCATCAGCGAACCGCTCGCTCTCAGGCAGGGTTCGCCCAGGTGAACGTGGTTTGGCAGCAAGCAGTAGGCCAGTACGGACGACCCGCCTTCACACTATGCTCTTTCAGCAATCCAAGTTACACCTGACGGTCGCGCCGGCTGTAGAAAACGATCTGCCAGCCGGTGCCGCGCTGCGTCACATGGTGTGCCACGCCCGGCACCACAATTCGAGCTGTTCGAGACACACGGAGTAGTCCTTTCCTCCATGTAGTGCGCCGAACTTAATATTCATTTCCATTGGGACGAGTCAGTCCCGGAACCCGTCCTCATCTCGGAGATGTGTTGTCCGGATCGCTCCCGAATCACGCCAACCGGAGGTGAAGGTCCGCGACGGCCGTACGGGTTGACGGCAATAAACCTCAGGGTCAACCGGACAGAGAAGCTTCGGACCTACAACGAGCCCGCCCGTCAGGTGGCGTCCCCGTCTTTGATTCTGAGCGATTCAACGGGCAGTTTGTTGACAACGGCAGCCACCCGGTCCGGCCCGAACGGCTTCACGAGCACCTCTGCCGCTACTTGCTCCGACTCCTTGCGCCGCCGATTTCCTCCGCCTGAAACGGCCAGTATAATCTTAAGCCCGGGAAGCCGCGGGTCGGCTGTCAGGCACTCCACAAGTTCCATTCCACCGTCCGTAAATAGACTCCGATCGACTACTGCAAACGCGGGATGGAAGTCGTGAATCAGCGCTGAGGCCTCGTATGCGTTGCGGGCAAACCGCAACGACAGGGTTTCGCTCTCCGGGCCCCCAAGGCTCCCGATTAGATCTTCATCTCGTGACACGACGAGGACGTTAATCTTCAGACCCTTTACCCGCCGGTAGTAGGTGCACTCTTCACAGCACTCCCGGCAGAATACCTTCGCGTGCCCAACTTCTTTTCCAAGGCCCAACAGTTCAAAACACAACGCTGCCCGGACCCTAAAGACGACACATTTCGTGCAGCCATCGCGCGGCGCTCCCTGTTCGCTGAAAAACTCCCAACAGCGAACGGCTGGGATGGCGCGCTCGTCCGGCGGCAGAGCATCCCCTTCCCCACGGTGCGACCTCAGGAAGGACTGCAAGTCGCCCTGCCCGATGCGGTGATGGCCTCCGGCTGTTCGCACCGCCCGTAACTTACCCTTCTTGATCCACTTCAAAATCGTATCCGGCTTTACTGAGCAAAGAGCCGCCGCTTCGCCGGTAGTCATGCCGAGAGGGCTGTCAGTCGCAATCTCATGATATCCGGATTTTATGGCTTTCATGATCTCCAGTAATTATATTCGATTAAGCTCTGAATTTCCAATTGACACGTTAAGATGGGTGCACGACACCAGAGTGATGCCCAGAGCGAAAGCGCACTGGGAGGTTGTTGCCGCCATTATACTGACAGCGTATAATGCTGTCAGGTGAATCGTGCCCACTTCTCTCGATCTCAATGCTCTTCGCCTGCAACGCGATCAACTCAAAGCCGAACTTGCTCAGGTCGGCGACATGCGTCCGGGTTCGCTCGTACCCCGGTATCGTAAATGCGGCAAGCCGACTTGCCATTGCGCCAAGAAGGGTTCCCAAGGTCATGGCCCTTCGTATTCGCTGACCCATCCCATTGCTGGCAAGACGGTAACGCGGATCATTCCCGCCGGCCCCGCCGTGGACCGCACCCGCCTGCAATTGCAGGAATACCATCGCTTCCGGCGCTTGGTGCAGCAGTTGACCACGGTCTCAGAACAGCTCTGCGATCTCGAATTGCGTCAAGGCGCACCCGCAGACGTCAAAAAAAACTGCGCTCGACGGCCTGCTCGCCGCTGAACTTTTGTGGGACATCGAAGCCCTGCTGGGGCGGCAGTGTCTCGCCGAACTCGATCTGGAAGCGCTGGAGTCCGCCGTGCGCCGGCAAGCCTTGCGACTGGCCGGACGCGCGGTCGAGCAACGCCTCAACGCAGACCATTCCGATGCCGCCCAGTCTCACCTTCGCTGCCCGTGTGGGCAATGGGCACGTTACGCGGGCCGGCGCGAAAAGACATTTGCCAGCGTTCTCGGCGCGCTCAAACTTGCGCGTGCTTACTTTCATTGCTCGGGTTGCGGTCGCGGCTTCTGCCCGCGGGACCGGCAACTCGGGTTGGAGAACACTGCGCTTTCGCCTGCTGTCACACGCATGATCGGCACGGTCGGTGCGATGGTCAGCTTTGAGGAAGGCAGCCAGTTACTTGCCGAACTGGCAGCTCTCGCCATTGATGCCAAACAGGTGGAGCGAACGGCCGAAGCTCTCGGCGCAGCCATCGCCGCCGACGAGAAGCGGAATGCGACCCCTGCCGCTGCTCTGCCATTGCCGCCGACCCTGTACTTGGGTCTGGATGGGACCGGTATTCCGATGCGGGCCTCGGAGTTGAACGGCCGGACAGGCAAGCAAGCCGATGGATCGGCCAAAACGCGAGAAGTGAAGTTGTGCACCGTCTGGAGCGCCGAGGGGCGCGACGAGAATGGCACCCCGGTCCGCGACCCAGGCTCGGTCAGCTATTCGGCGGCAATCGAAACCGCAGCTACCCTCGACACCGACAAGCAGCGCTCGCCCTTCTCCGAGCGCGTCTTGCGGGAGGCCACCCGCCGACGTTTCACCCAAGCACAAGGCACTGTGGTGATCGGTGACGGAGCCGCTTGGATCTGGAAGATCGCGCAGGAGTTGTTTCCACGAGCGATTCAGATCGTGGATCGCTTTCACGT
The DNA here is from genome assembly GCA_963668605.1 of Bryobacteraceae bacterium. GTDB lineage: Bacteria > Acidobacteriota > Terriglobia > Bryobacterales > Bryobacteraceae. Next base: position 4,920,142 of record OY764903.1, on the reverse strand, counting down.
CAAAGAACACCTCAGCGACCTGTCCAAACTGCTCTATCCGCACAAGCCCGATCAAGCGAAACTCTGGGCGGCACGCAGGCATGAGGAACTCGATAGCGGCCGCTTGCCGGAGCTGTTACGTGCTCTGCGCCGCCAAGCCGGTCATTGCGCGGAGGCCCGCAAGTGCTTCCAATACATCCACGGCAATCGCGATCGCATGCGCTACCCACAATTCCGTGCGCAGGGCCTATGCACTTCCTCCGGAGTCGTTGAAGCCGGCTGTAAACTCGCGATTGGCACCCGGCTGAAACGCGCCGGCATGCACTGGACAACCGCCGGATCCAACGCCATCATCGCCCTTCGCTGTTCGAAGCTCAGTGGCAGGTTTCAGGACTTCTGGGAGCGCCGATCAGAACCGAGCGCCGCTTGATCCGTCACTTTCTAGTCGTGCACCCCGTTAAGATGCGTGGCTTAAGATCCAAAATATCCGGATTTCAATGTGAGGGGCCCGCAGTAAGCAGTACGAAAAAGCCCTGACACAGTCTGCCGCACATCACGGTCAGTTTTGCGGAGTGGCTGAACATATCGTTTCACCCTTCTGGCTCCGGGCAGAAGTAGACGGCATCAAAGTCCGCTGTAAGCGCCTATTGCAGTTGGTTGAGCCGAGGCGAGAAGCATCGATTAGAGAGGATCGAACTATGCGAAGCATCGTGAAGGGGATTGGTGTCGGGGTTCGGGCTCCCCATGAAGCGCCCTACCCGAGACCCGCCTACGCCTGGTACGTCCTCGGCGTGCTCACACTCGTCTACGTGTTCTCTTTTGTCGATCGCCAGATACTCAACCTTCTGGTAGGCCCGATCCGCCGGGACCTCCGCATCACCGACACGCAAATGAGCCTCCTCAGCGGGTTCGGCTTCGCGGTCTTCTACGCCTTTTTCGGCCTCCCCCTAGGCCGCATCGCGGATTCCCGAAGCCGCCGCGGACTGATCGCGGGCGGATTCGCCCTGTGGAGCCTGTTCTCCGTGGGTTGCGGGCTGGCGGGCCGTTTCTGGCACCTGCTGCTGATGCGCATGGGCATCGGCGTTGGCGAGGCTACCCTCTCTCCGTCCGCCTACTCGCTCATCACGGATTACTTTCCGCCTCATCGCCGGGGCACTGCGCAGGGCATCTACGGGATGGGAATCTATTTTGGGTCCGGCGCTGCCCTGATCCTGGGAGGCTTGGCTACCGGTTGGGCATCCGGCCGCCCCGACTGGTTTCTCCCCGTGGTGGGGCACATCCGGTCGTGGCAGATGGTGTTTTTCCTCGTCGGCACGCCGGGCCTGCTTTTGGCGCTCCTGATGTTCACGGTGGCCGAACCTGTCCGCCGGGGCCTGCACACCGGCGATGCCAGTGTTCCGCTCCGCGACGTGTTCGCCTTCCTGAAGCGGAACCGATCCACGTTTTTCTGCCACAATTGCGGGTTCGCTCTGCTGTACTTTTCCGCATACGGCAGTGCCGCCTGGATCCCAACCTTCTTCATCCGCCATCACCATTGGTCGGCGGCGCAGATCGGCCAAGCGTATGGAGCCATTTACGCCACATTTGGCGCTCTGGGCGTCGCGAGCGGCGGGTGGGCCGCGGACAGGTTGCTCAAGCGAGGTTACGCCGATGCCTGTATGCGCGTCGCAATGCTCGTCTCCTGGCTGTGGATTCCCACCGGCGTTGCCTGGCTGCTCGTGCCCGATCCGCGTCTGGCTCTGGTTCTGTTAGCTCCCACCGTGTTTCTGGTCGCCGCCCCGCTCGGCGTCGGCCCGGCGGCGATCATGCAGATTACTCCGCCGCGCATGCGCAGCCAGACGGGTGCGATCTACCTGTTCGTTGCCAACCTCATCGGGCTCGGCGTCGGCCCTACCGCCGTCGCTCTGCTTACGGATTATGTATTCCGCGACGATGGCCGGGTCGGCTCGTCGCTCCTCATCGTCTCGCTCGCCGCCCACGTGCTCGCGGGGTTGCTCTTCTGGGGGGGCCTCAAACCCTACGTGCGAAGTGAAGAACGAATGTACGACCGGATTCCGGCCGGCAGCGCAATCGCGGCGGCTGGCCGATGAGCCCTGAACCTGTGGGGCCACTCGCATGGACCGGAGTGGAGGAACTGTGCGACCGCCATCTGGAGGCCCGTCCTTCGCCCGGCTGGCTCCGGCAAATGAAGAAGGCAGAGGGCAGTAACGCCGAGGTGCGCGAGTTCGTGGAGCGCATCTTCCGCCTGATGCGAATCTCGCATTTTCGGGCTTCCGACATTACGCCGCAGATCGCCTGGGGGATCGGCGACTTTGTGCCCGGCTTCCTGCCGGGCGCGTGGGGCGGATCGATTCCGCCCTTCACGTGGGAACATCGGCACCAGCGGATCGATGCCTGGCTCGATGCCTCGACGCCGTCCGGCCAGGGGAGGGAGATGCTGGAGATGGGCTGCGGCTTCCCTCCGCTCACTGCCATCGATGCCGCCACGACCTTTCCGCACTGGCGGATTACCGGAGCTGACCTGTGCTTTGACGACTACGTTGTCTACGACGACAGAGGCAACTACGCCTGCCTCGATGCGCACGGATCGATTCGCTATTTCCACGCGGGCTCGGCCAATGCCGCCGACATCTACCGTCTGTACCAGGATCGCCCGGCGACGTTGCGGCATTTCTCAGAGTTGTTCGCGAGACTGCGGCCGCAACTGCCGGAACCGGCGGAAGGCCGGTCCGCCAGCGTTTCGAGTGAAGGCACGCGCCTGGTCCACAGGCCCTGGCTGGAATACGAGCGGCCAAATCTTAAACTAGTGCAGGCCGGCATCGGAGCTGACTTCGAGGTAGTGGACGCGATCCGCTGCTTCAACGTGCTGATCTACTTCGATGCGCCGTTCCGGCGGCAGGCCGAGGACTGGGCGCTCCGCACGCTGCGGCCGGACGGCCTGTTCCTGTGCGGGGCGGATGCCGGCCGGACCACGGAAGCCCGCTACTCCGTCTACCGCCGCGAGAACGGACAACTTGAGCCTAAGGAGTTCGCCTTCAGCCTGGACAACCTGCGACCGTTCACCACCACCCCCTGGTTTGTCATGCACGACGGAGAGCGCGAAGCATGGATGCTCTCGCGGCTCGTAGGAATCCTGCGATCCGACGGCGGCTTTCGTCGCTCCTACGATCGCCGCATGGATGAATTGCTCCAGGAGAAACGGCTCCTTGTACGGGACCGCGATGGCTGCCTTGCGGCTGCCCCGAACCAACTCGAGCCGTCGGAGTGGGTCCCGGCCCGCGAGAAGATTCTCAACACCCTCGAAAACGAAGGTTTCCTTGAAGCCGCCGTAGCGATTCTTGGCAAGGCTGGCTTTAACGCCTGGCGCAATCACGTGGGCCATGTCGCCGTAAACCCGGCTACGTGCGATTTATGGATCCGGGACACTCTCGAAAATCACCCCTAAGTCATTGATTCCCCGTTGGCCGGAGTGAAGACACCCTCGAATCCATACAGCCGGAATTTTCATTCCGTACAGTGTGCCAAGGGCTCATGGACACAGCCTGGTACGAGTTCAGATGGGTTCATGCGGAACGCCGCCGCTGTATCTGTTCGCCGCCGGGAACATGGCCTCGGTCGCCGATTGCGGCACGACGCTCAGCGACCACGATTCTCGCAACCGTAGGGGTTTTTGATGAAGGACAGGCAGCCTGCATCTTTCCGGTTCCGAGCGGTTCGTGGGACGGTGGTTCAATACCAGCGGGTTCGAACGGGACGCGGCCAAACAGTCCGCTTCCAATATCCGCACGTTTCCGCTGCGCGGAGATGGCGTCAACGTACTGGACCTCGCTGGGCAAAAGGACTTCCCCATCCGCGACCGATGCAAGCTACAATTGCTAAACGCATGCGATGGTCAAGAAGAGACGCGCTGCAGGCTTTGGCAGGAGCGGCGGCGCCGGCCGCCTTCGCTGCCGAAGAGCCTCCGGTGGAGATGGCCGCTCTGTGCAAGCGGCTGAAGCCCGTGGGCCGAGTGCTGGAACTCGAAGGCTGGTACGTCTGGTGCACCTCTGCCATTGACGGTCCGGACGGGCGCGTGCACCTGTTCTCCTCGCGCTGGCCCGCTGCGACGAAGCTGGGCGGGTGGCTCACGCATTGCGAGATCGTCCATGCGGTCGGCGCGCGCGCCGAAGGACCCTTCGAGGTGCGGGGCGTCGCCCTGCGCAACCGTGACAAGGGCCACTGGGATTCCACCTCCGTGCACAACCCGACCATTCACTGCATCGGCGGTGTCTACCACCTGGTGCACATCGGGAATTCGACCGGCGAGCCGGGCTCGCAACGGATCGGGCTGGCGCGCGCCACGTCGCTGGACGGCCCCTGGGAGCGGCTCGAGCAACCCATCCTTGGCCCAGTGCCGGGCAACGGCTGGGACAGTTGGTACGTCACCAACCCCGCGCTGCTGGCCCACCCGAACGGGGAGTTCTGGCTGTATTACAAAGCCAGGGACCCGAAGGACAAGGATATGTTCCGCATCGGCCTTGCGGTGGCGAAGCGGCCGGAAGGTCCGTACCGCCGTCACCCGAAGAACCCGATCATCGACTTCGCTTCCGTTCGCAAACGCTTTGAGGACCCCTACGTTTGGCACGAGAACAACCGCTTTTACATGGTGGCCGCCGATGATTACCCGCGTGGCGGCATCCTGCGCACGCATGCCGGGCTGCTGTTCGAATCCGCCGACGGGGTCGACTGGTCGAAGCCGAAACTGGCCTACGACACCAACGACAGTTATCTGAAAGAGCCGCGTGGACGACTGGAGCGCCCGCAGGTGCTGGTTCGGAACGGCAAGGCGGCCTACCTCTACCTGGCCGCGGGCGGCGGCAGATACGGCACGGCGACGGGGATGTGCCTGCGGGTGGAGTAGGAATGCGATTTTCTGACTGTGATTCTCGTAAACTCCGATGTGACCGATAAATTGAGCGTTGACGTTCTTTCTTCGATTCCTATGCTTGCCCTCATGTTCGGCGCTTCAGCTTGAGATCCTCGCCCTCCGTCATCAGCTCGGCGTTCTTCAACGGTCCGTGAAACGGCCGGTTCGTCCGGAAAACGATTCGGCAGGAGGAGGTTCGGGTTACAATACTGAGATTCATGTGGGTCTATCGTTCTGATGAACGCGAGCATGGCTACACAATGAAAACTGTTGCTGTCTATGCGGCATTAGCCGCCCTGGTGGTCCCGGCGCTTGCCGCGGACCGCACGCAGCGCACTGACGCATTTCGGTCCGCCTTGCGGGACGCACTGGCGCAGGTGGTGAACGTGATGGCGCAGGCCGCGCCTGAGCCGACCATCCGCGATTTGGGCAACGCCGCGCTCGCGAAACTGGCGCTGGGCGAGGATCCGCGCGAGGCGGAGAAGTTCGCGATGGCTGCATTCGGGTACCAGGACATGGACCCGAAGTCGGCGTCGTTCGGCAACATTCCCTGGCAGGCGGGGCACCCCGAAATCAGAGATGCCAACTCCATCGAGTTCTCGATGCAGCCGGTTGGGCCGATGCTCCTGGGTTACGGCAAGGTGCTGTCGCTTGAGTTCCGCGCCGCCGCCGCACCGCACATCCGCGCGGCCTTCGCCGCTATGCGCCGGCACAACGTTCCCGTCACTTACACCAACATCTTCCTCATGAAGACCGTGAACCTGATCCTCGCGGGCGAAGCGGTTGGCGACCCGGAAGCGGCGGCCGAGGGGTACGCGATGTTGGACCGCTGGATCGCACATACGCGTGAGGCCGGCATCGGCGAATTCGACACCCCGAACTACTACGCCGTGGATCTCAATTCGCTCCTGATGGGGCATCTCTATGCCGCTCGCGCCGACGGACGCGAAAAGTTCCGCCGCGTGCTTGACCTGTTCTGGAGCGACATTGCGGCCAACTTCTTCGCCGCGCGGGGGACACTATCCGGCCCCCATAGCCGCTGCTACGATTTTCTGGGCGGACACGAGAGCGTGGAGTGGTATCTGTACCAGGAAGGGCTGCGGGCGGTGCGGCCGGAGGAGAAACTGGCTATCGGCCGCGTCTACCTGCTGCAAAATGAACTGGCGCGGGGCTACCACCCGGATCCGCGGATCCTGAAACTCTCGGCCATTCCGGAGCGCACCGTGCTCTCGCGTTGGCGCGCGGAGCCGGACAGGGATCGCTATAATTACGTCACCCCGGAGTTCGCCATCGGCAGCACGTCCGGCCACTACTCCACCCACGACAAGCTGATCAACATCGAACTCGCGTCGTCCGGCCGTGAACTGACTACGGTCTACATCGCCCCCGACATCACGGACCAGCCGTACGGCAAGCTGCGCTTCCAGGACCGCTCCGGCCACGGCAAGCCGGTGCACGCGCCGCTGAACGCGGTTTCCGTGCAGGAAAAGGGCGCCGTGCTGGTGCTCCTGGATCTGGACCCGTCGGCGCTGGCGGAGACAGGCTCGTTCGCCACGAACGTGGTGCTGCCCGCCGCGGCGGAGCGCATCGTGCTGGACGGAAAGCCGGTTTCCGTCGGCAGAGGGGCGTTTGAGAATGCGGCCGGCTTCGGCTCGGTGGTGGGTGTTCGCTCCGGAAATGCGGGGCTGGCGATTCGCGTGTTCGCCGCCGATGGTGCGGGCGGGGACAATGCGCGGCTCATGCTGAAGGCGGACCCGGAGGGTCTGGCTAATGGCGCTCTGCGGCTCACGGCCTATCATTACCGCGGCGCACCAAGAAAACTGGCCGACACGCACGTGCGTGTGGGTATTTTGTTTCTCGCGCGGCGCTGCACGGACGCGCAGACTTTCGCATCACTGATCGAGACGGTGCGTACCACCAGAATCGAGCAGAGCGAGGACACGGCCGAGTGGCGCGTCGCCGCGGACGTGGGTGGGGTGCGGCTGGAAGCGGCGCGCGACCGGCAGACCCGCAACGCCGTCCGGCGGCGCGTGAACGGGCAGGATGTGCGCGGGTTCGTCCTCACGGTTAACGGCCGGGACCTCGCGCGGGAGGTGTTTGATGCACGGTGAGAAGATGACAAGGCGCGCCTTCCTGTGCTCGGGAGCGGCGGTGACGCTTGGCGGGGTCGCCGGAAAACCGGACCCGCGCACGGGTCTCGAAGTCTGGCAGATCACGACGGGCGAGAGCGTGAGTCATAGCTGCTACTTCGAAGCGCAGCCGTTCACTACCGATGACCGGTACCTGGTGTTCAGTTCCAACCGCTCTGGAGCTTACCAACTTTACCGAGTGGAACTGCGGACGGGAGAGACGGCGCAGCTCACGCATGCCGAGCGCCTGGCGAATCTCTCATTTTCGATGCACCCCGACGGGCGCCACGTAGTCTACCAGGACGGCGAACGGCTGGCACAAACCGAAGTGGCCACGGGTCGCGAGTCCGTCCTCATCGACTTCGCACGTACGCCCGGCGGCACGCGCTTCTCCGCCGGGCGTACGTTCTCGCTGGATGGCCGGTTCACCGCGGCGTCGTACCTGGACAAGGCGGGCACACCCCGGATCGCGCTGGTGGACTTGCGTGCGCGGGCGATCGAGAAGACGGTGGCGGTTGAGAACGGCACCGGCGGGCACCTGCTGATCTGCCCCGCCGACCCGTACCTGGTCACCTACGTGCACGACCCCGACCGGCAGAACGATATGACGCTGCCGATGGAGCAGCGCGCGCGCACCATGATGGCCGATTTCCGTACCGGCAAATCGCGTCCTTTCCTCATGATGCCGTACGGCTGGCGCGCCACCCACGAGTACTGGGCGCCCGATGGCGAGCGGTTCTACTTCCATAAAAAGAAAGTGCCCTCGTGGGTGCCCGCGAGCATCTGCTCGATGAAGCGCGACGGCTCGGACTGGCAGACGCACTTCACGTCCGACTACATGCTCGGGCACTCGATGATCACGCGTGACGCGCATTACATCGTCTCGGATGTGCAAAAGCCCAAGGACAATCCTCTGATTCTGGTTGACCTGAAGAGCGGCGGGCACCGTATCCTGTGCTGGCCGGATTCGTCCGTCACAGGCGGGCACCCGAAGTCCGCGCACGTGCATCCGAGTTTCAGCCGCAGCGGCAAGTACATCGCCTACACATCCGACCGCACCGGTACGCCGCAGGTTTACGTCGTGGGAAAATCAACGCCGTGACGCGCCGCCAAGCTCTTCTCGTACTCGGCGCATGCCCAGTCGCAACGGCGGGCCCCTTATTCGACGGCGCCAGCTTCCGGAACTTCCGGACGCCCACCGGGATCACCAGCCCCGCCGTCAGTTGGCGGATTCGCGATGGCGCCATCGAGGCCATCGCCGACGCACGGCGCCAATGCGATCTCTGGACGGCCGGGGAATACGACAACTTCGACCTGGAGTTCGAGTGGAAAGTCGCGCCCGGCGCCAACTCCGGGATCAAGTACCTGATCCAGGCCAGCGCCACGGACGATCTTCGCGACGAGCAGGGGAAATTTCTTCACGAAACCTCGCTGGGTTTCGAGTTTCAGCTCGTGGACGATGCGTCGCCGGCAGGCGCCGACAATCCGACCCACGCCTCGGGCGCCCTGTATAATTTTCTGCCGCCCATCGAACTTGCCGCCCACGCCGTGGGCCAGTGGAACACCGGCAGACTGCGGGTCCTTGACCGGCATGTCGACCACTGGATCAATAGCAGGCACGTGCTGGCCTATGACCTCGATTCACCGGAGCTAAAGGCCGCTCTTGCCGCAAAAAGTCTCAATAGCGCCCGCCTGATGGAGCGCCTGGCCCATCGCCGAACCGCCATCGCCTTCCAGCATCATCACTCGGTCGCTGCGTATCGCGGCATCCGGATCGAGAGATTGGCGCCAGTGAAATCTTAGACGCACGCTGGAGTTGAACGACACCGCATAGCCAAAACATCCATCGCACCGTTTCTGCGCGAGACCGCGTCTGATGTTCATTTACCATGCGCGACAACAAATGGGTGCGGCTGTTGGCGTATGTAACGGGCGTTGTGAACCGGCGATTGCTGCTGCAAAAGGAATGCATGTTGAGGCGAATCGGCGGGGCTGGAGGTTTGCGCCGATGTGATTTGCGAGAGGCACAGATGAAGAGTTAGAATAATGCAAACGTTTACACAAAACACTTGACGCACCCCGCGATTCGCCTTACGCTCGTAAGGAATCATTGACATTTTGGACATCGCATGACACGCAGAGATTTCGTTACAGGCTTCGCAGGATCCTCCGGTGCCGCCGCGTTTTCCGGCCCTGCCGCTGCCCGGCCCAACGTCCTATTCATCGCTTTTGACGATTTGAACCAGTACATCAACTGCCTCGGTTGGAGGCACGACGTGCACACACCGAACATGGATCGCCTGGCCGCGCGCGGGGTGCTGTTCACGAACGCGCATTGTGCCGCGCCGATCTGTCATCCCTCCCGCACAGCGGTGATGACCGGCGTACGTCCGTCCACTTCAGGCGTCTACGATAACCCGCGCGAGAATGAGTTGGCGGGATGGCGCAGATCGCCCGCCCTGGCGCAAGTCACAACCCTGCCGGCCTGGTTTCGCAAAAGCGGCTATCGCACCGTGGGAGGAGGTAAGCTCTTCCACGCCCTGCAATGGGAGAAGGGCAGCATGAACGACCCGGAGGCCTGGGACTACTACTTCCCCGACAAGTTTGATGTGATTCCGCCACAGGTGCTGCCGAAGGATTTCTCAGTGGAGAAAGGCAAGGCGGAAGGCAGGCCGCTTCCGTGGTTCCATTGGGAGCCGCTCGATGTACCGGACACGGCGATGTCCGATCACAAGGTAGTGGATTGGGCCATCTCGGAACTCAAGAAACCTGTTGGCAAACCGCTCTTCCTCGGCGTCGGCATCTTCCGCCCGCATATGCCCTGGCACGTGCCGCGGAAATACTTTGACATGTACCCGCTGGACAAAATCGAACTGCCGCCCCACCTGGACGGCGATCTCGACGACACCCACGGACACGATCGCCGCAACTGGCACAAGTGGGTGGTGGATCATCACGAATGGAGGAACGTGCTTCAGGCCTACTTCGCCTCCATCACGTATGCCGATGCCGAACTCGGCCGCCTGCTGGACGCCTTCGATGCCAGTCCCTATGCGAAGAACACGATCGCGTTGTTCTGGGGCGATAACGGTATGCATATGGGCGAAAAAGAGAACTGGGAGAAGTTTACGCTCTGGGAGGAGTCCACGCGGGTGCCGCTCGCCATGGCCGTACCCGGAGTGACAAAACCGGGCGGCCGCTGCTCGCGCCCCGTGAGTCTGCTCGATCTCTATCCGACCCTGATGGAACTGGCCGGCGGACGCCCCGGACCGCCGCTCGAAGGACAGAGCTTGATGCCGCTGCTCCGCGATCCATCCGCACAGCGCACGGAACCCGCGATCAGCACCTGGAGGCAGGGTAACCACGCGATCCGCAGCGAGCGCTGGCGATACATCCGCTACGCGGACGGTTACGAGGAGTTGTACGATCATCAGACGGACCCGTACGAATACACCAATCTGGCACATGACGCGAAGTTCGACGCGGTGAAGTCCAATCTTGCGCGTTGGCTGCCGAAGGTTAACGCGCCCCGCGTGAGCAACGCCCCAGCCGTAAAGAAATAGGTTTTCAAGAAAGGTACTCAGCCGATGCTCGCTGGCAGAATCCTCGCTCTCTTTGTAACGCTATCTACGGTGTGGGCCGCCGCCCCGCCCTCCAAAGCGGAGCCATTCTCACTGGCTCGCGTCCGACTGCTGGAGGGACCCTTCCGCGACGCGATGCTGCGGAACGGCGAGTACCTCATGCGGCTCTCGCCGGACCGCCTGCTGGCCAAGTTCCGGGTTGAAGCGGGCCTCGACCCGAAGGCTGAGTCCTACGGAGGCTGGGAAGGCCGCGATATCGCCGGGCATTCGCTTGGACACTACCTGACCGGATTATCGCTGGCCTACGCCGCAACGGGCGATCCGTTTTTCAAACAGCGGGTGGACTACATTGTGGACGAACTCGCCGCATGTCAGGCGCGCAATCCAGACAAGCTTGTGGACGCCAAAACCCAGCGGCGCCCGCAAGTCTGGCGCGAACTCGCCCGCGGCGAGATCCGGGGCGTCGAGCGTCACAACATCAACGGCGCGTGGGTGCCGTGGTACGCGATTCACAAGGTTTATGCCGGACTACGCGATGCCTGGCTGTACACCGGCAACTCCACCGCAAAAACGGTATTTCTGAATCTGGCGGATTGGACGCAGACGATCACCGGCAAGCTGAGCGAAGAACAGATGCAGCAGATGATGGCCTGTGAGTTCGGCGGAATGAATGAAGTGCTGGCTGACGCGTATGCGCTCTCCGGTAAGAGCGCTCATCTTGCATTGGCACGGAAGTTCGAGCATAAGGCTGTGATGGATCCGCTTGCAGCGCAACACGACGAATTGGCCGGGCTGCACGCCAACACGCAGATTCCCAAAATCATCGGCGAGGCGCGCCTGTACGAGGTGAGCGGCGACGAACGGCCGCGCCGCATCTCCGAGTTCTTCTTCCGTACCGTGCTCGACCGCTACACGTACGCCAACGGAGGGAACAGCGACAAAGAGTGGTTCGGCAAGCCTGGCGCTCAGTCCGAGCACATGAGCGGCCAGATGACCGAAACATGCAACACCTACAACATGCTCAAACTGGCCGTTCAACTGTTTTCGTGGGAGCCTCGAGCGTTTTTGATGGACTACTATGAGCGCGCTCTCTGGAACCAGATCTATAATTCGCAGGACCGCAAGACTGGTATGTTCACGTACAAGCACGGACTTTACGGAGGCTGGTTTCAGCCGTTCTCGCGCCCGGAAGAAGATTTCTGGTGCTGCGTGGGAAGCGGCATGGAAAACCACAGCAAGTACGCCGAGGCCATCTACTTTCATCACGACGCGGATCTGTGGGTGAACCTATTCATTCCCTCCGAACTCGACTGGAGCGAGCGCAAAATCAGAGTCCGGCAGACCACCAGATTCCCCAACGAGAGTTCGTCGTCGCTGCGTATATCGACGCCCGCCCCGGCGCGCTTCGCGATGCACCTCCGCTACCCGCAATGGGCCGGGAAGGCGTTCGCGATCCGCATCAACGGGAAAGCATGGAAGCATGGCGGCAAGCGCGGCGAGTTTGCGACCATCGACCGCACCTGGCGCGACGGCGACACGGTATCGATTTCGATGCCCTTCGAGCTTCGTTATGAGGCCACGCCCGACAACCCGAACCGTGTTGCATTCTTTTACGGCCCGGTTCTACTCGCCGGCCTCTTTGGAACCGCGAACATGCCGGAAGGCGGACCGTACGGCAAGGAAGCTTCCGACGGCTGGAAGTTGCCGAACCCCACGATCCCGCCGCTGGTGGGGCTCGAAAAGCCCCTCGCCACCTGGATGCGGCCTGTTGCAGGAAAGCCCTTAACGTTTACAGCCGCGTCCGCCGGCAATCCCTCTACCGTTACTCTCGTGCCGATGTGGGAATCGCATCACCAGCGGTTCACAGTTTATTGGGATGCCTATACGACGGCACAGTGGAAGGAAAACAAAAAGCCCGGCGGCGGGACGCCGACCATTCCAGCACCGGGAAGCTAATACGCATGAACCGATCAACTCTGTTCTTGATTCTCTGCACGCTGACCGCTCCGCTCCGCGCGCAGTTCACTTCGTCTATCCAGGGCACAGTCACCGACCCGTCGCACGCCGCTGTGCCGAGTGCGTCCGTGCGAGTGACCAACGTGGCCACGGGAGAGTCCCGCAAGCTGCAAACCGGGAGCGATGGGATTTACAGAGCGCTGAGCCTGGGGCTGGGCGACTACAGCGTGGAGGTCGAGAAGGAAGGATTCCAGAAGGCGATTCGCAAGTCTGTTTCGCTCACTTCCGACGAGGCACTCCGCGTCAACTTCACACTGCAACTCGGGGGCGTCGCCGAAGCCGTCACCGTCTCGGACACGCCACCCGCGGTCGAGACCGAGCAGGGGCGCGTCTCGGACCAGGTGGATGCGACGCAGCTCAAGGAGATGCCGCTCAATGGCCGCAACATCTACAACATCATCGCGGTGCAGCCCGGCATTACCGGCACGGCGCTGGGCGGTTCGGCGCTGGCCGACGCCAACGACCTGTTCGCCGGCGAGTCGGCGCCCGAGATCTACGCCAGCGGCCAGCGCTCTGAGTCGAATAACTTCACAGTCGATTCGATGAACGCGAACTCGGTTGCGCGCGGCGGAGTAGCGAACCTCTCGCCGAATCCGGACTCGGTGGCGGAGGTCCGTGTAGTGGCGAACAACGTCTCCGCCGTCGAGGGACGCAGCAGTGGTGCGCAAATTCAGGTGATTACCAAGCGGGGAACCAATCGGTTTCATGGCACACTCTCCGAATACTTCGGCAACAACACACTTTCAACCCGCAATGTATTCGAGGCGCAGGCTCCGGTCTGGCGCAAGAACCAGTTCAACTACACGGTGGGCGGGCCTGTGATTCGGAACCGCACGTTCTTTTTCACCTCCTACGAGGGGTTGCGCCAATCCGGTGGGCGCGGCGTGGTGGCGAACGTGGAAACGGAAGTTCTGCGCGATATCGTGCTGCGTACTCGCCCGAACTCCATCGCCGCGAAGTTGATGGGCCAGTTTCGACCCTCGGCGTATCCCACCTACAACATCCGCGACCTGGGTAGTCCCGCAGCGGGCGTGAATGTGATCGGGCCGCGCGATGGCATCCTGGATCTGGGCAGTCTCAACTTCGTTCCGGCAGCGCAGCGCTCGGGAAACCAGTTCAGCGGCAGGTTGGACCACGAGTTGCGGCCAGGCAAGGACCGCGTTTACCTGAACTACTACCGGACCAACGCGGACACGCTGAACGGCGGGGTCCGGCCTTCCTTCGATCGTTGGCTCAACGAGCAGACCGTCTACGGGAACATCAATCACACCCACATTTTCGATGGTTCGAAACTTAACGAATTCCGCGCCGGCGTGATGCGGCTGGTTGGCGGACGGGATATGCCGGCCCACCTCGAAGTTCCGTACATAGTTGTTTCCGGCATCACCGGATTCGGGGTCAATGGCTTTCCCGTCGGATGGAAGCAGACCAACTACACGTTCAAAGACATCTTTTCATGGGTGAAGTCGAAGCACAGTATTCAGGCCGGAGGCGAGTTGCGCCGCTCGCTAGCGGACAACCGGAATACTTTTAACTTTTTGCCCACGTACAATTTCCAAAATCTGCTCGACTTCGCCGACGACGAGGCCATCCAGATGACTCGCTATGTCGACCCGCGGAGCGGCGAGCCCGTGACGCATACATCGGGGCTGCGCTTCTGGGAATGGGCCCTGTTCGTCAACGACGACTGGAAAGTATCGCGGCGGCTCACCCTGAACATCGGGCTTCGTTACGAAAACTACAGCAACCCAGGCGACAATCACAACCAGAAGCGCGCGCTGATCTTCGGCTCCGGTGCGACATATGAGCAGAGGCTCGCATCGGCGAAGGTCGATTTTGTCGACCGGTTCTACCCCACGGACAACTTGAACTTCGCACCCCGCTTCGGCTTTGCGTGGGATGTGGATGGCAAAGGCAAGACGAGCATACGTGGCGGCTACGGAATTTCCTACGATCGCTTGGCCACGCTGCCGATGGAGCGCTCCAACGCCAATCCTCCACTTCGCGCCAATGTCATCCTCGGGCCGCAATATGGGACAGTCTTCACCTATAGCCTGGGAGATCCCACGAAACCAGGACTCGGATATCCGATCGACTCGGCGCTGCGGGTGGGATTGGACGCACGCAACGGACTGCGCGGCACGCGGGTTTCCCTCGTCTCGGTCGATTCCAACGTGAGAAGTCCGTACGTGCACAACTGGTTTTTCGGCGTACAGCGGGAGGTCCTGCGAGGTTTGGTCGTGGAGTCGAGTTACATCGGATCTGCCGGCCACCATCTATTCAGTTCCCGCGACATCAACCGCCGCACAGGAGACTTCCTGCCGGACGGCAAGTTCCATGGCATCAATCCGAGCTTCGCCGATGTCGTGATGGTGGAAGCCACATCAAACTCCATCTACCATGGGGGAACTGTGTCGGCGCGCCAACATTTCCGCCGCGGCCTCACGCTTCGTGGCGCCCTCACCTTTGGGAAGGCCATCGACGATACCGACGGGTATACCACCACCGCGCTCTGGCAGGACGCGTACAACCGCGGCGGCGAACGGGGGCTCGCCGGCTTCGACGTATCGCGACGTTTCAGCGGCATGGGGCTTTGGGACATGCCTTTCTTCAAGAAACAGAACGGATTCCTCAATCATGCCTTCGCAGGGTGGCAGATCGCCGGATTTGTGATTCTCCAGGGAGGCAGACCGATTACCCCCACCGTCACCGGGCTTTGGCCCCGCGGCGACTGGAACGGAGACGGCGTCGGCGGCGACCGGCCGAACTCGCCAGGGCCGGATGTGCCTCGCGGCGGATGGGAGAGGTCCGCGTTTCTCAACGGCGCCATACTTGCATCGTCGTTCCCGCGCCCCGCTCCCGGCACGAACGGCGATCTTGGCCGGAACACGTTCCGCGGCCCCGGCTTTGCGCAAACGGATCTCTCGCTCTCGAAGCGATTCCGGCTCTCCGAGCGGCTCTCTCTGACCGCTCGCTTTGACGGCTTCAACGCGTTCAACCGCGTGAATTTGAACAATCCGATCATGGACGTGAACAATATCTCTTTCGGCCGCTCGACTACTGCGAAAGCGCCAAGGGTAGCGCAGCTCGGGCTGCGGCTCGCGTTCTGATATGACAATCGAAAAGATCATTACGTGGGCTGGGCGTTTCCGCCGCAATCTACCGTTGAAAATAGTGCCGATTGTCCTCGCAACCGTCGCGTCCGGAGCTACGGCGGAACGTTCGGTGCCAACCTCGTGGAGCTACGCTCACGCGCTCTGGAAGCCTGTAAACATGCTCGCGGTCAGACCCGGCGGCATCTGGAAGAGTCGAATCGACACAAACATCGCGAAGGGCTGGTTCGATGTCGGCCACAAGCTCGAGGAAAATGGCCATATTACGCCGTTTCGCACCATTGCCGAGGGCAGGGATGTCTCCACCGGCGCGAAGACAGCCAATAACGACGAGTTCGTCTACAAGTGGATGGAAGCCGGAGGCTATTATGCCGGCTATCCGTCGGGCGGGAGTGCCTGCGAGAGAGTCCGCGCCGAACTCGACAAGGCCGTCGATCTGGTGCTGCGGATTCAGAAGCCCGACGGCTACATCAACTCGTTCTTTGGCAACCGCTCCGTGGCGGCGCGCCTTCGGCCGCCGTTTGACTCCGAAAACCGTTTCGAGTTTTACAATTTCGGCCACCTCGCGCAGGCGGCCATCGCGCGCTACCGCACCACCGGAGACCGCAAATTCCTCGATGGCGCAATTCGGTTTGCGGATCTCATCGTTGCCCGCTTCGCGGCGCCCAATCACCTGCCTTATCGAATGAACCGGGGACCGATTCACACTCGCACCGAACATCCAAACCATGAGCCGGCGATGGTGGAGTTGTACCGCGTCACCGGTGACCGGCGTTACCTCGATTTCGTCCGGCAGACGTTGGAGGAATACAATTTCTGTTCACGCTGGCAGATTGACGGCCACGCTGTTCAGGAAACGCTGCTCAACTGCGGGGCCGTGGACGTATTCCTCGAGACTGGTGACAAGAGCTTTCTCGATGCCTCGACGCGCCTTTGGGCCGACATGGTGAAAGGCCGGATGTACCTCACCGGCGGTATCGGGTCGAAGTTGCAGAGCGAAGCGTTTGGCGACAAATACGAGTTGCCGAACGAAGCATATGCGGAAACGTGCGCCGCGATCAGCAGCTTTTTCTGGTCGCACCGGCTGTTGCTTGCTACCGGCGAAGGCATGTACGGCGATCTCATGGAACGGCTGATGTACAACGGCATCCTGTCGGGTCTCAGCCTTTCCGGAACCGAGTACTTCTACACCAATCCACTTGTGGCTGGCAAGGTGTACAGCGACGAGAAGGCCCGGCCTCTGAGGAAACCGTGGTTCAGCACACCCTGCTGCCCACCGAACGTGGCACGTTTTCTGGCTTCGCTCGGTGGTTATTTTTACGCCACGGCGCCCGACGGAATCTCGGCCCTGCTTTACGGCGCAAGCGCCGCGGAGATACCGTTTGGCGGGCGAAAGATCAGCATCACTCAACGGACGAACTACCCTTGGGACGGTACGATCAAGCTCGCAATGGAGCCCGAGAGGCCGGCTGAATTTACGCTACGGCTAAGGATTCCATCGTGGACGGAAGGCCGGCCGGTCCCATTCGATCTGTACCGCTACATCAACGCCGAACCTGCGCGGTTTCAGGTGCTGGTGAACGGGACGCCCACGGCGGCAAAAGTGGAAAACGGCTTCGCCGCTTTGCGCCGCGAGTGGCGGCACGGCGACATAGTCGAACTGCGCCTCCCTATGCCGGTTCGCAAGGTCGCGGCGCACGAGTCGATCCTGAATCTTCGCAATCACGCCGCCCTCGAGCGCGGTCCGGTGGTCTACTGCGTGGAAGGCATCGATCACGGCGGCAGCATCCGCGATCTCAAGCTGCCGGACGGCGCGGATCTTCGCGCGGAATTCATGCCCGGCCTTCTAGGCGGCGTGACTGTCTTGCGCGGTGGCAAGCTGACTGCGATTCCCTACGCCGTGTGGGCGAACCGCGGCGTAGGCGATATGGCAGTGTGGCTACCGTTTAGTCAATAAACTCAATCAGCATCGATCGCCAGGGTTTCCAGAAGCAACCGGTGCCCCAAGGGGAACCGGTTTGTGCGCGCACTGATCTGCCAGATCGCTCATGCGGCGTCGCGGACGAAGGGCAGTTACTGGGAGGGACTGTTTCAACGCCCCTGCAGCGTCATTTAGACCGAAGTTCTGACAGCTAAACGGGGAAATCTTTTTGTTTTGATGGCGGTAGGCAGTTTCGAGCGCAGTTTTGTAGGCATGTAATGCGCGAATAATATACTTGTATTATCGTATTAATTGTCTTATAGTGTAAGCATGTACGTCGCCACCGTGCCCAATCGCAACTCTCCTCCCGCCATCCTCCTCCGCGAATCCTACCGCCTCGACGGCAAAGTCAAGACTCGCACCATCGCCAACATCACTCATCTCGCTCCTCATCAGGTGGACGCTCTTCGCCTCGCATTGGCCGGCTCGCTGAGTGGCCCCTCCACCCCTTTGCCGGAGTCCTTCCTCATCTCCCGATCCCTGCCCCACGGCCATGTCGCCGCAGTCCTTGGCTGCTTGCGCAACCTGCATCTGGAGACCATTCTCGATCCGGCTCCCAGCCGCCAGCGCGATCTCGTCATCGCCATGATCGTTGCTCGCATCATCGAACCCGCCTCCAAACTCGCTACTGCTCGCGGGCTTCACGGCGACACCCTCCACCACAGTCTCGGTGAGATCCTCCACTTAGATTCCACCGATGAAACGGAGCTTTACCAAGCGATGGACTGGCTGCTCCCGCAGCAGTCTCGCATTGAGCAAGCCCTTGCCAAACTCCATCTCTCCCAAGGCGGCCTGGTGCTCTATGATTTGACCTCCACTTACTTCGAAGGGCGCCACTGTCCTTTGGCCAAACTCGGTCACTCGCGAGACGACAAATCCGGCACATTGCAGATCGTCTTTGGCCTCCTCACCAACGCTGCCGGATGCCCGATCGCCGTCGAAGTTTTTGCCGGCAATACGGCTGACCCCAAAACCGTCGCAACCCAGGTCGATAAACTGCGCCAACGATTCGGCCTCTCCGATATGGTGCTGATTGGCGACAGGGGCATGATCACGAGCGCTCGCATTCGTGAAGACTTGCCGGCCTCACAGGGCATCCACTGGATCTCCGCCTTACGCGCCACCCAGATCCAGAAACTGGCTGCCGGCGGCCAGTTGCAGATGTCTTTCTTCGACCAAACCGATCTGGTCGAGATCGCTCATCCGGACTTCCCCGGCGAACGCCTGCTCGCTTGCTTCAATCCTCTGCTGGCCGAAGAGCGCGCCCGTAAGCGGCCCGAGTTACTGACGGCGACCGAGAAGCAACTGGAGAAGATCGCCGCCGCCACCAGGCGCCCCAAGCGTCCTTTGCGCGGCAAACAAAACATCGGATTGCGCGCGGGCAAGATTCTCAACCGCTACAAAATGGGCAAACACTTTCAGTTGCGCATCGAAGAGAACAGTTTTCACTACGAACGCAAAAAGGCCAACATTGAGCGGGAGCAGAACCTGGATGGAATCTATGTCATCCGAACCAACGTCAAAAAAGAAGTGTTATCGAGTCAGGAGGTCGTAGCGAGTTACAAGAGCTTATCCGGGGTGGAGCGAGCCTTCCGCAGCCTCAAGACCGTCGATCTGCAGGTGCGACCCATCCATCACCGCTTACCAGACCGCGTCCGCGCCCACATCTTACTTTGTGTGTTGGCCTACTACGTGGAATGGCATATGCGCCAACTCCTGGCCCCCATCCTCTTCGACGATGATGACAAGCCGCAAGCACAGGCCGCCCGAGCTTCCGCCGTCGCTCCCGCCCAACGCTCCACCTCCGCCAAACTCAAGGCTCTTACCAAACAGGCCGCCGACGGAACCAAGGTCCACAGCTTCCAAACGCTCCTCGGCGATCTGGCGACCATCGTCAAAAACAGAATTCAACCCGCCGACAAAAGCCTCGCCGTCTTCGATATGCTTACTCAGCCAACCGTGATTCAGCAGCGCGCCTTGGATTTGCTCGGCGTCACTCTTCGACCCTAATCCCGCGTTTGTAGGCAGTACTCCGATCGCTGAATCCCTCTAAGCCCTTGATTTCCCTAAACTTTCTCTAGCAGGCTCAAAGAACTTCGGACTAGAGTGGCAAATGTCAACCCAAAACAGCCGCAAATTTCCATGAAATCTTCTACTTGCAACCCAACGTCAAGAGTCGATCGAAGCCCCACGCAAGGGTAGGTAGACCGCGTCATTGGGGCGAGGCTTGGCTGGAGTTGCGGGCAGCGCCGCGCCCTTCGTAGAGCAGGTAGAGGCTGGGAAGCAGGAGCAGGCTGAGAAGGGTGGCCGAGATCAGCCCGCCGATTATCACGACCGCCAGTGGCCGTTGCACTTCCGAGCCGATCCCGCGTGACAGCGCCATCGGCAGCAGCCCGAACATGGCCAACAGCGCGGTCATCAGGACGGCGCGCATGCGCGTGATGGAGCCCTCCAGCACAGCTTCGCGCAACCCGGTGCCGGACTCACGTAGCTGGTTGAAATGGCTAATGATTACCACACCGTTGAGAACCGCGACCCCGAAGAGAGAAATGAAGCCTATCGCCGCGGACACACTGAGCGGAATGGCGGTCAATTCCAGGGCACAGATCCCGCCGATGAGGGCGAAGGGCACGTTGAACAGAATCAGCAGCGCGCTGCGGACGCTGTCGAATGCGTCAAACAGGAGCAGGAAGATGAGGAGGACAGTCACCGGGATGATGACGGCGAGTCGGGCCATGGCCCGCTGTTGATTCTCGAACTCGCCGCCCCAGGTGACGTAATAGCCGGGCGGAAGCGCGACGCCGGTCTTGACGCGGCTCTGCATCTCCGTGACCATGCTTCCCATGTCGCGTCCACGGATAAAGATGGAGACGGCGACCAGCCGCACGCCAGATTCGCGACTGATGTTCACGCTGCCGTCACGCACCGAGATGGAGGCCAAGTCCTCTAACGGGACGCGCAACCCGCTGGGGGTATCGACCAGGATGTCCTTGATGGTCTCCACGTCGCGGCGCTGGTCTTCGCGCAGCCGGGTAACGACCCGAAACCGCTTCTCCCCTTCCCAGATCTCGGTGGCGGTCTTTCCGCCGACGGCGGTCTCGATGACGTCCTGGATGTCGGATGCGTTGACGCCGTAGCGTGCGGCGCGCTGCCGGTCAATCTCGATCTGCACCTGGGGCACGACGCCGAGCCGGTCGATGCCGGCGTAAGCCACGCCCCGGACGCCGGAGACAGCCCGCAGGACGCCGCCCGCGGTCTGGCGCAGCGTGGCCATATCTTCCCCGAAGACCTTGATCACTATCTGCCCCTTGATTTGCGAGATGCTTTCGAGGACGTTGTCGCGAATGTACTGCGAAAAGCTGGGGGCAATTCCGGTAACCGCCTTGACCGCCACCTCCATCTCCGCGGTCAACTGCTCCTTCGTGATGCCGCGGGTCCACTCGGCGGGGGGCTTCAGGTCGACGAAGAACTCATTCATGTTGATCATCTTCGGGTCGGTGCCGTCCTCGGGCCGTCCGCCTTGGGATGTGACCGACTTGACTTCGGGAAACTGGCGCAGCGCGCCCCGGATCCGCCCGGACACGCGGCTGGCCTCACTGACGCTGACGCCAGGTGAAAGTGACACCGCGATCCAGAGCGTGCCCTCGTTCATCTCCGGCAGGAACTCCGAGCCCAACCGGGGCACCAGCAGGAGGCTGGCGCAGAGCAGGATCAAGGCTGCCGCCACGACCTTCTTGCGGTGCTCGAGCGTGTAAGCGAGCACCGGGCGATAGAGGCGCTCGCACCAACGGACAATCCACGTCTCGCCCTTGGGCAGATTCTTGCGCAGACCCAAGGCGCACAGCAGCGGCACCAGCGTGAGCGAGAACAGCAGAGAGCCGATCAGCGCCGAGCAGACGGTGTACGCCATGGGCGCGAAGATGCGCCCCTCGTGCCGTTGCAGGGAGAAGATCGGAATCTGCGCGATGATGATGATGAGCATCGAAAACAAGGTCGGTCGGCCGACCTGGACCGTGGCTTCCAGAACCGTCTCCTTAATGGACCGCGGCGCCGCCGCGCTGGCGTTCTGGCTGAGCCGGCGCAAGACGTTCTCCACCACGATGACGGCGCCGTCGACGATGATGCCGAAATCGAGCGCGCCGAGGCTGAGCAGGTTAGCCGGAATCCCGCGCAGGCGCAGGCCGATGAAGGTGGAGAGCAGCGCAAGCGGGATGATCGCCGCCACGATGGCCGCCGAACGCAGGTTGCCCAGGAACAGATAAAGCACGATGAAGACGAGCAGCGCGCCCTCGAGCAGGTTCTTGAACACTGTGGTGAGGGTGGTATCGATCAGCCAGGTGCGGTCGTAGAACGGCTCCACCCGCACGCCTTTTGGCAGGATCGAGGTGTTCAGCATGGTCACCCGTTCCTTGATGTCCGCGAGCACATTGGAAGGGTTCTCGCCTTTGCGCATGCCGATGATGCCCTGCACAATTTCGTCGTCCTGGTTCTGGCCCGAGATGCCTTGACGGGGCATTGTGCTGAGGCTCGTCTCGGCCACGTCTCTCACGCGGACAGGGGTGCCTGCGTGTTCGACGACGACGATGTCGCCAATTTCCGCCGGCGTCTTCAGCAAGCCGAGGCCGCGGACAAGATACTGTTGCTCGCCCTGCTCAATGTAGTTGCCTCCAGCGTTGACGTTGCCCCGGCTCAGCGCCGCCAGCACCTGCTGCATGGTGATGCCGTGCGATTTCATCCGCGCCAGGTCGAGATTGGCCTGGTATTGCTTGATGAAGCCGCCGCGGGTAATCACCTCGGCCACGCCGGGAATCATCTTGAGCTGGCGCCATACAACCCAGTCCTGGATTGTTCGCAGGTCGATCGGGCTGTAGCCGTCGCCCTTCAGCCGGTAACGGTAAATTTCTCCGACGGGCGTCGACAGTGCTCCGAGTTGGGGAGCGACTCCGGCGGGCAGTTCCACTGTGGCGAGACGTTCCAGCACTTGTTGGCGGGCGAAGTAGTCGTTAGCACTGTCGTCAAACGTGAGGATGATGTAGGAAAGTCCGAACTGCGTGTGGCTGAACATGCGGACTGCGTGCGGCACCCCACTCAGGCCCACCTCCAGCGGGATGGTGACCTGCCGTTCCACCTCTTCGGGGGCATAACCCGGGTGCAGCGTGATGACAACCACCTGCGTGTCGGTGACGTCCGGGAAGGCCTCAATGGGGAGTGCCTGGAAGGCGAAAAAACCGCCCACAATGAACATGATAGCCAGCAGGATCATGAACAGCGGCTGGTTCAGGGCGAAGGTGACGATGCGCTGGAGCATACCGCTACTGGGCCTTGTCTTCCTGCAACCGGACCAGCAGCGCGCCTTCGCTCACCACGCGCTCGCCCCTTTTCAGGCCGGCCAATACGCGCAGCCCGCCGGAAGCATCCGGCTGCACCTCCACCGGCCGCCTCACGAAAGTCCGTTCTCCGGCGGCAACGTAGACGTAGCTCCGTCCGGCTTCCGTGAAGACGCTGTTAGCGGGTAACGTCAGCACCGGCGCGGCGCCGTTCAGAGACAGCGTGATCGAGGCGAACATTTCGGGCTTCAGGTGCCGCTCCGGGTTGGCGACAAGGAAGCGCACCTTGAGCGTGCGAGTCTGGGGATCAACGGTGTCGTGAATGCGCGCGACCTGCGCGACAAAACGCGTATTGGGGTATGCGGTGGTCGTCAGTTCCGCGCGCTGACCGGGGTGGATCAGGTGTAGATCGCGCTCGAAAACGTCGGCGATCACCCACACCGTGGAAAGGTCGGCCACCACCAGCGCCGGGCGTCCGTCCAACTGCAAGAACTGGCCGTCGGTGATGCCGCGCTCGATCACCACGCCGTCGATGGGCGAAGTGACCGGCATACGGGGACTCATCGCCAGGGTGCCGCCGGGGCCAGTCACGGCCCCCAGCATGCGCAGGCTCTCCTCGGTGCGGCCGGTACGAACCTTGGCCTTGGCCAGCCCGTTTTCCGCCTGTTCAAGCGCCATCCTCGAAGCGGCCCCGTGCTCGAACAGATCGCGTGTCATGGCCAGGGTCTTCCCCGCCAAGTCTGCGTCGCGCTCGCTTTCCAGGTGCTCCGCGATGGCCGCCGCCACCTCCCGGCTATGCACAAGGAACAACTGCTCGCCCTTTCGGACCGGATCGCCCACCTTGACGCTCAACCCCAGCACCTGCCCGCCCACCAGCGGCACGATGTTCGCCTTGCGGTCCTCGTTGAACTGCACTTTCCCGGTGGACATCAGCAGCGACGACAGACGCTTCTCCACAACTGCGCTGATTCCGATCCGGCTGGCCATCGGCGCTTCCAGTTGGATGGCCTCCGGCTTCCCCTCGGCGGCGCCGCTGGTCGCCGGCTCACTTTCCTGCGCGGGTCCGCGCTTCGTGCAGCCCGCTCCGGCCAGTGCCAGAACCAGCAGCGCACCACGTGCGAACGACACGTTTCGCATCACCACCTTCACCGGATCACCGCCGCATACTCCTCCAGCGCCACACGCACAAGCTGGCTGCGCGTGCGCACACCCGTCTTGACGAAAAGTTGTTGCAGCGCCGATTTGACCGACGCCTCGGACATCCCCAGGCGCCCTCCGATCTCCTTATTAGTCAATCCTTCCAGTACTCCCTTCAGCACATGGCGCTCGCGCTCGCTGAGTTGCTTGCGGCGTTCGCCTGCGGCGCCCCCGCCGACGGCCCGAATCAGCGCCTGTATGCAGCGCGGGTCAATCCACGTTTCACCCACCATCACTTTCCGGATGGCTTCGCCGAGCAGCCCGGGCGAAGCATGCTTGAGGAAGATGCCGCAGACCCCGAGACCAAGCGCGCGTACGGCATCGGTATCCGGCAGGCCCGCAGTGACGATGAAAATCCGTCCGGTATAGCCAGCGGCGCGCGCCTTACTGATGAACTGCAGCCCGGTTTCCTCGCCCAGGTCAAAGTCCAGCAGCACCAGATCGACGGCATGTTGTTGCAGCGCATCGAGTGCCTCTGCGCTTGTGCCGCAGTGGGCCGCCATGGCAAAGTCGGGTTCAGTCTCCAGCAGCCGGCTGAGGCTCTCCCGGAATAGGGAGTGATCATCCAGCAACAGTAGTCGAATCGGCACAACTGGCTCCTTTCCAACCGCTGCTGTCCGCCTGCGGGGACGCATTCAGCACCACGGAGAAACAGCATCCGGACGGCTGCGGCTCGTGCCGGATATCGCCGTGGAAGGCGCGCACGAAAGCGCGTGCAAGATAGAGCCCCAGACCGGTCGCCTTGGCGCCGTGTTGAAAGGGCTTGAAAAGGTGTTCCGGATCGCTCACCCCGGGGCCGTTGTCGATGAACCGCACCACCACCGTCTCGCCCTCGACGGCGGTCCGAATAATCATGCGCTTGCTGGCCCGGCCTTCCAGCGCCCGCTGGCTGTTCTTGGTGAGGTTCAGAAACGACTGCAGCAACGCCTGGCGGTCGGCCCAAACGGCCGGCGCCGCCCCCGAAACGTCCCAATCGATGGTGATCTGGGCGTCGCGAAACGCGGGCTCGATGACGATGCGCAACTCTTCCAGCAGCGCGACGATGTCCACGGCCTCGGCTTCACGCCGTTTGGTCTGCAGAAGTTCCAGGGCGGCCATGTCCTCCAGCCCTTCCACCAGTGAGCCCAGGGCGCGAAAGTCCTCATTGCCGGACATGGTGCCTTCTCGAATCAGCTTGGCGTGAACGGCCGCGATGGCCCCGCACATGTTGCGGATCTCGTGGCACATGGCGCCAACGAGGATCTTCGAACCGGAGAGCAGTTGTTGGTTGGTCAGCTCTTCGCGATCGCGCAGATCTTCGGAGACGTCGAAAACGATCGCTGCCAGCCGCGGGCCCGACCCGGTTTGATAAGTGGAAAACCACACTTGCGCCAGAAACGTCTCACCATCGCTGCGCCGGCCCCGGCATTCGACGGACGTGCGCAACGCCGGCACGGCCTCCTTCAGCGAGATCCGCCCCAGTGCCGGCAAGTATTGCGCAATGTCCCGGCCCGGCAGCGAGCCCGCCTCTACCCCCAGCAGCCGGTGCGCCGCCTCGTTCGCCAGCAGCACTCTCCCGTCGGCCCCGAGCGTGAAAATGGTCGCCGGGCTGCTGTGAATCAGGAAATCCAGTTGTTGATCAGCCACGCGGCGCAGCTCCGCCTCGCGCTCCAACTCCTCCACATGGCGTCCCGCCTCCAGCCGCCGCCGCGCCGCTTCATGGACGACAAGACCCGCGGCGATGAAAGCGGCGAATGCCAGAATAGCCCGCGACACTCCGAGCGCAAAGGTCCAGGGAAAAGGGTCAAATGCCTCGTCTAGCACAGTGCAGAGGGCCGCTACCCCCGCAATCTGCCATCGCGTCAGGTGCCCGCCGACCAGCAGCATGGGCAGCAAGTAGAGGAAACCGAACGAGATGTCAACATCCAGGCACCAGTCCACCACCGCCACGCTCGCGATAAGCAGGCACGCCACCATCAGAGCGCGCGGTCGACTGTCCAGAAGCAATTGCATAAAGGCGGACCTCACCCTGCCTTGGCACTACACCAATCTAGATTCTAGCCGAGCCCCGCGTCGCCGCCACCAGTCTTTCAGACATGCGGAAGATCCAGCCGAAAGATACAAGAAGCCAGCCAGACGATTCTAGACGCGGCTAGGTGGGTCCACCTAAGCTGTGCATGGGATGCTCAAATACGACCCTAGACTGCGGCAGCGATGGCTGGGATTCTTCTTATGTGCCTGTGCCTGCCCGGGCGCGCTGGCACAGAAGGCGTTGACCTGGCCGGAAATCCGCGAACGGTTCCAAGCCGCTAATCCGGCGCTCCAGGCGGCGAGGATAGGAGTCGAGGAGTCGCGCGCCCAGGAGATCACGGCATATCTGCGGCCCAATCCCTCAATCACGGCTACGCTCGACCAGCTCAACCCGTTCACGCCCAACCCCTATCGTCCGCTGTCGAACGCGATGCCTCTCCTTTCCGCAAGCTACTTGTATGAACGGCAGCACAAGCGCGAGTTGCGGCGCGAAAGCGCACAGCAAGCGACGTCGGTCGCCGGATTGCAGGCGGCAGACCTGGAAAGGCTCCTACTCTTCAGCCTGCGCACCGCCTTCGTGCAAACGCTCCAGGCTAAGGCGGTCGTCGGTCTGGCGCGCGAGAATCTGAACTACTACGACCGCACGCTCGCGGTGAGCCGCGACCGCTACCGTGCCGGCGACATGGCGCAGGTTGATCTCGACCGGCTGGAACTGCAGCGCGTGCAATACGAAGCCGACCTCCAAACTGCCGAGGTCAATCTGCGCACCGCCAGAATCCAGCTTCTCACCCTGCTCAACGACCGCACGCCGGTAGAGCAGTTCGATGTCTCCGGGGCGTTTGAATTCAGCGATCCCACGATCGGCCTGGAAGAGATCCACCGCGTTGCGCTCGATGCCAGACCTGACCTCCGCGCGGCGGCCGCAGCGGTGGAGAAATCCAAAGCCGACTACCGCCTCGCTGTCGCCAACGGCACAGCCGATCCTGTCTTCTCCGCCGATGTCGCGCGCAACCCGCCCATTCCAGCCTACTTCGGCGTGAGCGTCAACATCCCGCTGCGCATCTTCGACCGCAATCAGGGCGAGAAACTGCGCACGCAGCTCGACATCCGCCGCAACGAGCGCGTGCGCGCCGCGGCCGAGGCGCAGGTCCTCGGCGACGTCGATGCCGCCTACGCGACGCTACACAGCAGTCTGGCGCTCCTGCGGCCGTACAAGGCCAAGTACCTTGACCAGGCGATGAAGATCCGCGAGACCATCACTTTCGCCTATCAGCGCGGAGGCTCCTCGCTGCTCGATTTCCTGCAGGCGCAACAGGAGTACCGGGTGGTGCGGATGAGCTACCTGAACCTGATCGGCGCCTACCTCACCGCGGCCAGCCAGCTTAACTGGGCAGTGGGCAGGGAGATCCTCCAGTGAACCGGGGCGCCGCCATGCCCGCGATTGCGATTTATGCCGATGTCGGCATAAGGCACATTATGCCGACGTTCGGATTATGCCGACCTGTGTCGGTAACCCGGTCTGTGGGGCGGGGGGCGCTGCGATGGAGTCGGCATAATCAGTGACGTTTGACCACATGCTACAGTCTCCTCTTTCCAATCTAGAAGAGGAGTTTTCATGTTGGTCAAACCCATCGAAGCACCGGCCGTATGCTCACGCGATGCCCTTTTGCAGGACTTTGAAGGCGAACTGCTGCAGCAAGGATACCCACCAAGTACCGTACACAGAAAGATGAGACTGTTTGCCGATCTGAGCGATTGGCTGCAGGCTCAGGAATTAACCGCGGGCGATCTGTCATTCCGACTGGCGGATCGTTTCCTACGCGACCGCAGATCCGCAGGCTTCGCTAGACACAAGACGCACAGGACCCTGCGTCCGATCCTTGATTATCTCCATCGACTGAAGCTAGCTCCTCCCCTTGAGGCGCCTGTGGGCGAAGGCCCTGCAAGCGTAATTCTGGACCGGTACCGGCGCTTTTTGACCATGGAGCGTTCCTTGATAGCCACTACGGTCGAGCGGTATATCGATCGTCTGCGCCCATTTCTGGATAGCAGGAATTCTGCAGATGCCCTGGAGCTTGGTAACCTGCGCCCGGCCGATATCATCTCGTTCGTGGTGGCGCGGTGTCCTCGCGAAAACAGCAGCACGGCGAAGTTGACAGTCACGGCGCTTCGGTCGTTCCTTGGCTTTCTTCACCTTGAAGGCATCACGGAAAGATCGCTCGTCTGCGCCGTGCCATCGGTGGCCCGGCACCGATTGGTGGGTTTGCCCAAGGGACTTGAGCCCGATCAGGTTCAGCGCCTGCTTGCATCATGCCATGCGAATACCCCCGTCGGCTGTCGGGACCTTGCCATTCTGACCCTGCTGGTCCGGCTGGGACTACGACGCGGCGAGGTCGCAAAGCTCATGTTGGACGATATCGAGTGGCGAGCGGGCACGATCGTAGTGCGCGGCAAGGGAAACTGTATAGAACGCATTCCCTTGCCGCAGGACGTCGGTCTCAGGCTGGCCGAATACCTGGAACAGGCCCGCCCCGTGAACTCGCTGGGCCGGGCCGTATTCGTAAGGTGCGTCGCTCCCCATCACCATCTCACCCCGAGTCGCGTGAGCACGATCGTGGCGGATGCTGCACGGCGGGCCGATCTCGGGCGCGTCCACGCGCATCGCCTGCGCCATACCGCAGCTACGCAACTTCTACGTACCGGTGCGTCACTACCGGAAATCGGTCAACTCTTGCGTCACGTTCGTACCGAGACAACAGCGATCTATGCGAAGGTCGACCGTAACTGCTTGCGCACGATTGCGCGCCCATGGCCGGGAGACGCCCAATGAGCGCCCTTCGCAAAGCTCTCACAGAGTATCTGGCCATGCGTCGCGCTCTCGGTTACAAGCTTGACAAAACAGAGAGACTTCTCGGTCAGTTCGTTTCCTTCGTCGAAGATCGCGGCGAAAAATCTTTGACAACCGAAACGGCTCTGGCCTGGGCAACTCTCCCCGCAGGCGCCGACGCAAGCTGGACTTCCAGGCGACTTGCCGAAGTTCGTATCTTCGCCCGACACCTCCATGGGCTCGACCCTGCCACCCAGGTGCCGCCAATCGGTATCCTGCCAGGTCGACCGCGTAGAGCGACACCGTACCTCTACTCGCCACACGAAATCTCGAACCTGATGTCGGCGACAGCGATCGTGCGCGGGTCCCACTTGCAGGCAACGTATCGGACACTGATTGGCTTGCTGGCGGCAACCGGAATGCGTGTCGGCGAGGCGATCGGCCTCGACAGCGATGACTTCGACGCGATCAATGGCCTGCTCACGATCCGCAACGGCAAATTCGGCAAGTTCCGCGAATTGCCGTTGCACCCAACCGTGGTTTCGGCCCTGCAGGACTACTTGCGCCGCAATGATCGTCCTCATCAGGCGGGCACGGCGGCATTGCTGTCGTCTTCTGCAGGCAGGCGACTGCGCTACAACAACGTGATGCCGACATTCCAGAAACTGCTGCGCCATTGCAGTATCTCACCACGTTCGGCCGCATGCAGGCCGAGGATCCATGATCTCCGGCATGGCTTCGCCGTCAATACCATCATTGATGGCTACAAGGCAGGCGAACCTGGGGTCCGCATGGCGATCTTGTCAACCTATCTTGGTCATGTCGGCCCTGCCAGTACCTACTGGTATCTGTCGGCCGCACCGGAATTGCTGGGGTTGGCCGGCGATCGGCTTGAGCGCCACCTTGGAGGTGATGCATGACCGCACTCGCCACGACTTTGCAGTCGTTCTTCACTGATCGCCTCCTCCGTCAGCGTCAGGTCAGCCCGAACACGCTCTGTGCGTATCGGGATACTCTGCGGCTATTGCTGGTCTTCGCATCAGACAGGAAAGGCAATGTCCCAAGCAAGCTGGATATCGACGATCTGGATGCTTCGCTGGTCGGCGCCTTCCTCAACGACTTGGAACAGCAGAGAAAGAATAGCGTGCGCACCCGCAATGCGCGGCTTGCTGCCATCCGTTCCCTGTTTCGATACGCGGCGCTTCGGCATCCAGAGCATGCTTCTGCCATCGAGCGCGTTCTTGCCATTCCACCAAAGCGTTTCGAGCGACGGCTCGTGACGTTCCTGACCGAGACGGAAATCAACGCCTTGCTCGCCGCGCCCGATCGGTCGAACTGGACCGGGCGGCGTGACACCGCACTGTTCAGCCTCGCTGTCCAGACCGGTCTTCGGGCGTCTGAACTGACCGGCCTGTGCTGCGCCGATGTCCATCTCGGATCCGGTGCGCATGTGAGTTGCAACGGGAAGGGACGAAAGCAACGGATTACGCCGCTCACCTCGGGAACAGTCGCCGTCTTGCGTTCCTGGCTGGCCGAGCGGGCCGGTCAGCCAGAAGCTCCGCTGTTCACCACACAGATTGGAAGAAAACTCAGCCGGGACGCTCTCGAGCACAGGCTTGCCAAATACGTCGGGAAAGCCACTGACGCTTGTCCGTCGCTGGCGCAAAAAACGGTGACCATGCATGTATTGCGGCATTCAGCCGCCATGCGATTGCTGCGCGCCGGCATCGACACCTCGGTGATCGCACTCTGGCTCGGCCACGAACAGATCGAGACGACCCAAATCTACCTACACGCGGATCTGGAGATCAAGGAACGCGCTCTGGACAAGACAGCTCCGATAGAGACAAAACCCGGCCGTTTCCGACCGACCGACAAACTCCTCGCCTTCCTGGAGACTCTCTGATTATGCCGACTCCATCGCAGCGATCCCCGCCCCACAGACCGGGTTACCGACACAGGTCGGCATAATCCGAACGTCGGCATAATGCGGGTGCCAGTCTTGTCTAGACCGAAGTTCTTTGAGCCTGCTAGAGAAAGTTTAGGGAAATCAAGGGCTTAGAGGGATTCAGCGATCGGAGTACTGCCTACAAACGCGGGATTAGGGTCGAAGAGTGACGCCGAGCAAATCCAAGGCGCGCTGCTGAATCACGGTTGGCTGAGTAAGCATATCGAAGACGGCGAGGCTTTTGTCGGCGGGTTGAATTCTGTTTTTGACGATGGTCGCCAGATCGCCGAGGAGCGTTTGGAAGCTGTGGACCTTGGTTCCGTCGGCGGCCTGTTTGGTAAGAGCCTTGAGTTTGGCGGAGGTGGAGCGTTGGGCGGGAGCGACGGCGGAAGCTCGGGCGGCCTGTGCTTGCGGCTTGTCATCATCGTCGAAGAGGATGGGGGCCAGGAGTTGGCGCATATGCCATTCCACGTAGTAGGCCAACACACAAAGTAAGATGTGGGCGCGGACGCGGTCTGGTAAGCGGTGATGGATGGGTCGCACCTGCAGATCGACGGTCTTGAGGCTGCGGAAGGCTCGCTCCACCCCGGATAAGCTCTTGTAACTCGCTACGACCTCCTGACTCGATAACACTTCTTTTTTGACGTTGGTTCGGATGACATAGATTCCATCCAGGTTCTGCTCCCGCTCAATGTTGGCCTTTTTGCGTTCGTAGTGAAAACTGTTCTCTTCGATGCGCAACTGAAAGTGTTTGCCCATTTTGTAGCGGTTGAGAATCTTGCCCGCGCGCAATCCGATGTTTTGTTTGCCGCGCAAAGGACGCTTGGGGCGCCTGGTGGCGGCGGCGATCTTCTCCAGTTGCTTCTCGGTCGCCGTCAGTAACTCGGGCCGCTTACGGGCGCGCTCTTCGGCCAGCAGAGGATTGAAGCAAGCGAGCAGGCGTTCGCCGGGGAAGTCCGGATGAGCGATCTCGACCAGATCGGTTTGGTCGAAGAAAGACATCTGCAACTGGCCGCCGGCAGCCAGTTTCTGGATCTGGGTGGCGCGTAAGGCGGAGATCCAGTGGATGCCCTGTGAGGCCGGCAAGTCTTCACGAATGCGAGCGCTCGTGATCATGCCCCTGTCGCCAATCAGCACCATATCGGAGAGGCCGAATCGTTGGCGCAGTTTATCGACCTGGGTTGCGACGGTTTTGGGGTCAGCCGTATTGCCGGCAAAAACTTCGACGGCGATCGGGCATCCGGCAGCGTTGGTGAGGAGGCCAAAGACGATCTGCAATGTGCCGGATTTGTCGTCTCGCGAGTGACCGAGTTTGGCCAAAGGACAGTGGCGCCCTTCGAAGTAAGTGGAGGTCAAATCATAGAGCACCAGGCCGCCTTGGGAGAGATGGAGTTTGGCAAGGGCTTGCTCAATGCGAGACTGCTGCGGGAGCAGCCAGTCCATCGCTTGGTAAAGCTCCGTTTCATCGGTGGAATCTAAGTGGAGGATCTCACCGAGACTGTGGTGGAGGGTGTCGCCGTGAAGCCCGCGAGCA
This sequence comes from Bryobacteraceae bacterium, assembly GCA_963668605.1. Lineage (GTDB taxonomy): Bacteria > Acidobacteriota > Terriglobia > Bryobacterales > Bryobacteraceae. The sequence goes on along the minus strand of OY764903.1, from coordinate 4,887,594 downwards.
GTAGCGAGTTTGGAGGCGGGTTCGATGATGCGAGCAACGATCATGGCGATGACGAGATCGCGCTGGCGGCTGGGAGCCGGATCGAGAATGGTCTCCAGATGCAGGTTGCGCAAGCAGCCAAGGACTGCGGCGACATGGCCGTGGGGCAGGGATCGGGAGATGAGGAAGGACTCCGGCAAAGGGGTGGAGGGGCCACTCAGCGAGCCGGCCAATGCGAGGCGAAGAGCGTCCACCTGATGAGGAGCGAGATGAGTGATGTTGGCGATGGTGCGAGTCTTGACTTTGCCGTCGAGGCGGTAGGATTCGCGGAGGAGGATGGCGGGAGGAGAGTTGCGATTGGGCACGGTGGCGACGTACATGCTTACACTATAAGACAATTAATACGATAATACAAGTATATTATTCGCGCATTACATGCCTGCAAAACTGCGCTCGAAACTGCCTACCGCCATCAAAACAAAAAGATTTCCCCGTTTAGCTGTCAGAACTTCGGTTTAGACTCCGGACAACCGGAAGTCGAGTTACTTTGAGAAAGGTCCTGCCGCTTGGCGCGGGAGCGATGCGGAACGTGTTGCGATAACGCATAGGCGGTCTTTGCAGCGGCGCACACGCACCGTGGAGTAACCCGTATGCGCACTCGCCGCCCCAGATCCGGCCTGGGCACCCCGTACCGTGTCCCTGGCCAGAGCCCGGTCGCGCTTCGAATCATCGCGCAACTGTACATCGAGCACGGGACTTCCGCTTCGTGAGGCGGACCTCAGGATACGTTTGCTGAGCCTGAATCCAGCTCTCGATATGGTCGATACGATCGCTCATCGACCGCAAGGCGTCAGTCAGTCCATTTAAGCCCAGGGCGATCGACTGGATCATGTCCTCGATCTGACTACACATGGAGGGAACATCAGAAATGCACGCGCCTTGATGAACGGCGGCCTGGAAATCGGCCTTGGCGCCTCTCACCAATAAATCCACATTGTTTGGCATCACTGTCTCCTACCCCACATATACACCCTCTTGGGCGTCGGATCAATCGTCAATAAGGCCCTAATCTCTTAAATAACCGGCGCGGAGGGGGCCGCTTGCCCGGTAGTGCTCGATCTGCTCGCAAACACAACATACGTAAGGAATTCCGCGCTCGAGATTCTTGTGTTTGTTTCTGACTCCGGCACAGAGCTGGACCAAAAGGACCGGTGAGAAATGTTCAACTACGTTCCCGTCCTTGCGACCCTCTCGTTTCTGACGTTCGGACTCCCGGCCCAGGATGCAACTCTTGAGTCCAGAGTCGCCCAACTCCAACTCGGGAAATCCACCCTCAAAGACGTCGTGCGCATGCCGGGTGATCCGGAGCGATTAGGTTTCGGCGAGGCCAGACAAAGTGAGTTTCATCCAGTGTAAAGCCAACAGTCTCGCTACCGCGATTTCGAGCTTGGCGGCCGGAAGGTGCGGCTCAGGCGACCCGCCCTCCGAGTGAGCCGTTCTCTCGGAAATCACCTCTAAGTCATTGATTCCCCGCTGGCCTGAGTGAAGGTACCCTCGAATTCATACAGCCGGAATTTCATTCCTTACGGTGTGCCTCCGGCTCATGGAAACAGCCTGATACGGTTCGCAAACCCTAGCGGGAGTTTCCTAGGGCGATAGCGCTGCTTCCCCAGAAGATCATGGCACAAAAGGGGATATCACGCTCCCTTTTGTATATACGGAATTAGCAATCGACTGTGTGCCTGTTTCACATTTTAAGATCTTGATTGACAAGCAACTGTCAATCGATGTATATACGTAATGAATGGCTTCGCTTCAAGCCTACCAATCGCACGGCATCCGGTATTACCGGATCGTCGAATCGTTCCGCAAAGACGGCCAGCCATCGATTCGCGTCCTGGCCCATCTGGGTCGCGTCGACGATATCCTGCAGCTTCATCAGCAGCACAACGAAGTGCCCGTGAGGGTCTCTTCGGTTTCCGCGGGCGCGGTGACGGCGCTTCACCAGTTGGTGCGGGAGTTCGACTTGGCCGGCCGGATCGACCGCGCCATTGCTCCGGATGGCGCGGTACAGGTTCGCGACGCATTGACCGTGGGCCAATCCTTGGCAGCCGCCATAATCGCGCGCGCCTGTGCGCCGCGCAGCAAACGTGCTTTTGCCGATTGGGCCAAGACAACATACCTGCCCGAGTTGATGCACTTCTCCGCCTCCGATCTGACGAGCCAGCATTTCTGGGATCAAATGAACGCCGTGCCCGTGGACCAGTTGGCGGTCATCGAACAGGAACTGGTGCGCGCGGTGGTCGGCGTGGAGCAACTGCAATTGAAGGCGCTGGCCTATGACACGACTAACTTCTATACCCATATTGCCAGCACGAACCTGCGTCCGAAACTGCCCCAGCGCGGACACAACAAACAAGGCCGCTACGATCTCCGCCAGATGGGCTTGGCGCTGGTGGTCGATCAAGATACACAGTTGCCGTTGGCCCATGGTTTGTACGAAGGAGCGCGTTCGGACATGCGGACGTTTGCGGAGTTTCTCAAGCCCATCCGGCAACGGCTGCGCGCGTTGAGCGGCCAACCCGAGCAGCTCACCCTGGTCTTCGATGCCGGAGCGTCGTCGAAGCAGAACCTGGAAGGCATGCTGCATTACGTCACGGCGCTTCGTCCTTCCAATCACCTCGCTTTACTTTCCGAAGCTGCCGGACAGCTGTCGGAAGTGCTCTTGTCCAACGGTGTTGCCGTTCGCGCCTGGCGAGTCCAACGAGTGGTTGCCGGAAAGCAACGGGAAGTAGTGGTGGTCTTCAGCCCACAACTTCATGAGGGGCAATTGCGGGGATTGCATCAGTCCATGGCGCGGAGTCAGCGCGAATTGCAGGAACTGGGACAGCGTCCGCGACTGAGCGCCGAGGCGGCCAAACGGAAACTGGAGAAAATCCGCGGCCACCAATATCTGCGTTCCTTGCTGGGCTACAAAATCGACACCGGCGAACAAGGGGCCATGCGGATCTGCGTGTGGAGTGACTGGCAAGAGTACCAGCGGTTGATCACACGTTATTTCGGACTTCGCATCTTAATCACGGATCGCGCGGAGTGGAGCACAGCGCAAATCATCGAAGCCTATCGTGGGCAATCCAAAGTGGAAGCTGCGTTTCGCGATCTGAAGGATCCCCGCATGCTTTCCACCCGGCCACAGTTTCACTGGACCGATCAGAAGCTCCACGTGCACACTTTTATGTCCGTGACGGCCTATCTGCTGGTCACATTGCTGCACCGGCGCGCTACACAGAAAGCAGCATTTGAGGGCAGTTCCCGCCGATTGCTGGAAGCGTTGGCGGAAGTACGCTGTTGCCGGTTGATCGATATGACTGGCCGCAAGGGCAGGCCGCGCGTACGTTTGCAGATCGAAGAAATGGATGCGTCCAGGATGAAATTAGCCCGAGCACTTGGTGCGCTGCCCGCGATCCATTGAGTCGCGTGGTATATACGGAACGCCACGCTATCTCCTTCACCCTGCAATACATCCCCGCCTTCTTACTCGCGCCGTAGGAAACTCCCGCTAGAGGGTGGACTATAGACCGCCCTGCCGGGATCCAGTCGTCACTCCGTCATTTCACCGATGGTCCAGAACAACACGAGGGCGGCAGCAAGCAACGGCAGCAGCATGAAAATCGACCGTTCAGCTCTTCGCAAGATTGCTGTCAGTGCTACTATTCCCGCCGAAACTGCCGAAACAGCGGCCGAAATTAGCGGCACCCAGAGGCGGATGTAATGTCCTTTAACTTTGCCCACACCTGGTAGCAAGGCGAGGAACACACACATGAGGAGGGCAAATGCCGCCAGCAACCACATCGACCACTTGCCGAGAGACGTGCGTGGAATTGACAAAACACGCCGAGATGACGGTGCCGCCGTCGCCGACGCAGGTTCATCGGGAGACACATTCATACTGCACCTCAGACCGGACCTGGGAAGCTGTCTGGAGTTCAGCGGCGGCTTTGCTGACAGCATTGGTCGTGGGGACAACAACATGCGCCTGAGCGCTCCAACGGCATTCCCATCCATCAGCCGGGCTTAATCGTACCACGCTGGACGTGGAAGAATAGGATCGGTGCGGTTTGAACCGAGATTGCGCTACCGCCGGTGTCGAATCGGCCATCGCATTCGTGAGAGCACTCCGTTGACCGCCTTCGCGTTGAACTCCCCGGCCTGGAAAGGACCGCCAGCCCAGCCAACAAGGTGTTCGTACTCTTCGTGGGCCGGATCGAATATGACCTCCAGAAATTCTTGGTAGCCCGATACGCTGCCAACATCCTCCGGTCGGCGCCGGCGTTCGCCAGCAAAGCAGATGGGAGTCTTCACGCCGTCATTCACCGGTATGACCTTCTCCAGCACGACCTCATGCCGCCAATCGTCGCCAAAATAATCGACGTAGGTCATTGAGTCGCCCTCGGCCTTGAAAACCTTCGCAATAGGCGTCTTGCGTTCGTCGATCAGGTCGAGTTCACTCTCAGTATGCATCCAGAGGCGGGTAGCGACAATCCAAGACGCAAGAAAATTATTGACAGATCTGCCAGAGTTCTTTAAGCTTGCTTCCATGGCTGCACACGTGTGCATAGGGGGTAAATCAAAATGACAAAACGTATTCTGTCTGGTCTGCTGGCGTTGCTGGCGACCTGTCTGGCGCAGTTCGACAGCGCCACTGTGCTCGGGACGATCCACGACTCCTCGGGAGCGGTGCTCAACCAGGCGAAGGTAACGCTCAGCAACGAGAAGACCGGAATTGTGGTCACCGGCCAGACCGATAGCGCCGGAAACTACCAATTCTTGAACGTGCCGATCGGGACGTACTCAGTGAAAGCCGAGAACGCCGGATTCAAGGCATCGGTGGCCGAATCGTTCACTGTGACCGTGGGCGCCCGGCAAAGGGTGGACCTGGCATTGCAGGTCGGTGCGGTGAGCGAGAGCGTGATGGTCAACGACGCGGCGGCGGTGCTGGAAACTGATTCGAGCGACCGCGGGCAAGTGGTGGGTGGCAACACGATCGTCAACCTGCCGCTGAACGGGCGCAACTATGCAGACCTGGCGCTGCTCGTGCCTGGTGTGCGCAAGTCCTCCATCGCGGACCGCGAGTCCTCGTTCAACGTCAACGGGATGCGCAGCGCCCTGAATAACTTCATGGTGGACGGCGTGGACAACAATTCTTACGCCACCAGCAACCAGGGTTATTCCAATCAGGTGCTCCAATTGAGCCCGGACGCAGTCTCCGAGTTCAAGGTGGTCACGAACAACTACAGCGCCGAGTATGGGCGCGCCGGCGGCGCGATCATCAATGCCAGCGTCAAGAGCGGCACCAACGAGTTGCATGGTTCGGCCTGGGAGTATTTGCGTAACACGAAGCTGAACGCGGTGGGTTTCTTCAAGCCCGCGCTGGGCAAGCCGATATATCAGCAAAATCAGTTCGGCGCCTCGCTCGGCGGCCCGATCCGCAAGAACAAGACCTTTGTCTTTGGCGACTACGAAGGGACGCGGCGCGTGGAGCGCTCGCTCTCTATCATCACTTTGCCATCGCTCGATCAGCGCGCCGGCAATCTGGGCACGCCGATCCAGAACCCGTATACGGGCGAACTGTACAGCAATGGTGTGATCCCGGCATCACTGATTACGCCGTTCGCGAAGAAGGTGTTTGACCAACTGCCCGCGCCGTCGCGCCTGGGAATCACGAACAACTACGATGCACTGCCGCGCCGGCCTACGAATGACGACAAGGGCGACGTGCGCGTCGACCAGTATTTCTCCAGTAAAACGACGGCGTTCTTCCGATACAGCCACCGTGAATACAACCAGATTGATTCGCCGGTTATTCCGCTGCCGATCGGCGCCAACAACTCGCAGGGCAACGTGCACATCGTGAACAAGCAGGTTCTGGGCAGCGTGACGTACACGATTTCGCAGGCATCGCTTGTGGAGTTCCGCATGGCCGTAGGCAAGTCGATCGGCGCGAAGTATCCGTTGCAGATCGGGTTGCCCAACATGCTGGAGGCGTTCGGCATCCCCGGACTTCCGACGGATCCCACGATTGCAGGCGGCTTGACCACGCAGGCGATCAGCGGCTATCAGGGAATGGGGCGGCGCGGCAGCACGCCGCAGTTCCAGAACCCGCTGGTGACGAATCCCAAACTGAATTACTCGCTCGTGACCGGGCGGCACGCGCTGAAGGCGGGCTGGGAGTTCCAGAGCATACACACGGAGATTCTCGACTTCAGCCCGCAGTATGGCCAGGACAGCTACGGCGGACAGTTTTCGCGACCGGCTTCGGCGCGATCTGACAACCTGTACAACGTGGCGGATTTCCTGTTCGGCGCGCGCAGCAACTACTCGTTAGCCAACGACGTCTCGGTGAACTACCGCCAGCGCATGAATTTTTTCTACTTTCAGGACGACTGGAAGGTGAGCCCGAAACTGACGCTGAACCTCGGCCTGCGCTATGAATACGCCACGCCGCAGTGGGAAGCCGAAAACCGGCTGAGCAGCTTCGACCCGGCGGCGCTCGCGCTGATTTTCGCCAAGAGCGGCGGCATCTATGACCGCGCGCTGGTGCGGCCGGACCGCAACAACTTCGCACCGCGCATCGGCCTGGCTTACAGCATGACGCCGAAAACAGTGATTCGCGGAGGCTATGGCATCAGCTACATCCACTTCAACCGCTTGGGCGGCGAGAATATGTTGTCCTACAATCTGCCGACGGTGATCAGCGTGAGTATCGATCAGCGGCCCAGCAACCGTCTGTGCGCGGCGAACGAGGGCTCGCAGTCCTGCTTCCGTACGATCCAGATGGGTTACCCGGACGGCATGACGGCGCCGGGTAATCTCGATACCATCGGCAACCGGACGAATTACACGCCGCCGGACAATCGCACGGGCTATGTGCAGAGCTGGCATCTGGGCATCCAGCGCGAACTCGGGCACAGTTTCCTGCTGGAGACCGCCTATGTGGGCAACCGCGGAGTGAAGCTCATGATTCTGGGCGACTACAATCAGGCGCGTCCCAATGAAACCGGTCAGAACCTCACCGTGCAACAGCGGCGTCCGATCACGACGTTCGGCACCATTCAGCAGTCGTGGGGCGGCGGGTTCTCGAACTATCACGGCCTGCAGGTCAAGGTGGAGCGGCGGCTTTCGGGCGGTCTCTACTTCCTGAATGCGTTTTCGTACTCGCGCTCTATCGACAACGCCGCCGGTCATCTCGAAACCGCCAACGGCGATAACTCGCGCGTCAACTTCCGCAATGTGCGCAACGACAAAGGAGCGGGCAGCTACAACCAGCCGTTCAACAATACGACCACTGTGGTTTACGACCTTCCCTATGGCAAGGGGCGCAGGTTTGGCGGATCCGCACCGGGCGTGGTCCATGCCGTGGTTGGCGGGTGGAGCCTGACGCTGATCAATACCATGGCGAGTGGGCAGCCGATCAACCTGTATTACAGCCCCACAACGCAGTTCAGTGTGGGCGACCCGACGATGCGTCCTAACCTCTCCGGCCCGATCTATCCGGCGGGTGATGCACAGACCTACCTGAATTTCTTCGACAAGAACAACATCTCCGCACCGACCGATCCCAGCCAGCCTTTCGGCAACGCCGGACGCAACATCGGCCGCGGCTTCCCGCTATATCAGGCGGACTTCGGTCTGCACAAGTCTTTCCCGCTCTGGCGAGAGAGCCGGCGTATTGAATTTCGCTCCGAGTTTTTCAACGTGCTGAACAAGACGAACTTCGCGACGCCGAACTCAGACCGCGCGAGTTCGAGCTTCGGACGCATTACCAGCACGTCTCCGGCGCGCGTCGTGCAATTCGCGTTACGGCTAGTATTTTGAAGCGCAGCAACGGCGATGCAGGCGATCTCAATCAAGGACATCGCGCGCACGGCGCGGGTTTCGCACTCCACCGTCTCGCGGGCTCTGTGCCATAGCCCGCTCGTGAATCCGGAGACGGCGGAGAAGATCCGGCGCATCGCCCGCGAATCGGGATACCGGCCGAGCGCCGCCGCCCGTAGCCTGGTTAGTCGCCGCAGCGAAACCGTCGGCGTGGTGGTGACGAGCATCGCCGATCCTTTCGTAGCCGGTGTCGTCAGCGGCATAGAGGACGCCGCCAACGAGCATGGCTTCTCTGTGTTCCTGGCCAATTCCAATGCCGAGCCGGAGCGCGAGGTCCGCGTGGTGCGCTCGTTCGAGGAGCGCCGCGTCGACGGCATCATCGTCACCGCATCCCGTGTGGGCGCGCTGTATGTCCCGTTGCTCGCGCACATGCGTGTGCCGATCGTGCTGCTCAATAACCAGCACCCCAGCCAGTACGCGCACTCGGTGATGATCGCCAATGTAGAGGCGGGCCGGGACGCGACGCGGCATCTGATCGAACTGGGCCATCGCCGGATTGCCTACCTGGGTGACTGCTACGGGCGCCAGTCCGACAAGGAGCGCTTCTTAGGTTACCGGCAGGCGCTAGAGGAGGCGGGCCTGCGATTCCAAGAGCGGCTGGTTGCGCATGGCGACGGAAAGCCGGAGGGCGCCAGGGCGGCGATGGTCAAGCTTCTGTCGCGACGTCAGCCGCCCACGGCCGTCTTCTGCTACAACGACCTGACGGCCTTGGGCGCCATCCGGCAGATTCGGGACAACGGGCTGGACGTCCCTGGCTGCATCTCCGTCGTCGGGTTCGACGACCTCTACATCAGCCAGTATCTGGACCCGCCGCTGACTACAATTCGGCAGCCCATGCGCCAGATGGGGCGCATGGCCATGACGACGCTGCTGCAGGTGATCTCCAGTGCTGAGCCGGGGCACGATCTGAGAGTCCCGGGAGAGTTGATTGTGCGCGGATCCACTGCGCCGCCCAAGGAGAGATCATGAGTGAACTGCTGATACGTCCGGAGCGTTTTACAGGCAGGATCGAGAGTTTTGGTTACGAATATCTGTCGTTCGAGGTCCGCACGTTGGCGCGCGCCGAGAGCATCGAAGCGGCGACCGGTGTCAACGAATTGGCTCTCGTCGTCTTGGGCGGCTGTTGTTCCGTGCGCTCTTCGCGGGGCGATTGGCAGCGCATTGGCAGACGCAGCGGAGTCTTCGACGGTCTGCCCCACACACTCTACCTGCCGCTGTCCACAAACTTTTCCGTTGTAGCCGAGAGCGATTGCGATCTGGCCTTCTGCTACTGTCGCGCTGGAGAACAGCACCCGGCGCGTCTGGTTACGCCAGAGCAGGTAAGAGTCGAGATCCGCGGAGGCGGCAACGCGACGCGCCAGATCAATCACATTATGGGGCCGGAGTTTCCCGCGCATCGTCTTCTGGTGGTGGAGGTGTTCACGCCCTCCGGCAACTGGTCGAGCTATCCGCCGCATAAGCACGATGTGCACAACCCGCCCGGAGAGGTGGATCTCGAAGAGATCTACTACTATCGCGTGGACCGGCAGGAGGGCTACGCGATTCAGAAGGTATATACGGCCGACCGGCGCATCGACGAGACCATCACGGTGCGTGACGGGGAACTGATTCTGATTCCGGAAGGCTACCACCCGGTCGTGGCCGCGCACGGCTACAACGTGTATTACCTGAATGCCTTGGCCGGTTCGGCACGTTCGATGGCCGCTTCCGACGACCCCGACTACGCCTGGGTGCGGGCGACATGGAGCGAGCAAGACCCAAGAGTGCCGCTGGTGTGAGGTGCTGAAGACTATGGACGTCGTGATTTTGGGCCGAATCGGCTACGATCTCTACTCGGAAGAGCCGCACGTGCCGTTGCCGCAGGTGCGGCGCTTCTCGCGATACCTGGGCGGCTCGAGCGCGAACATGGCAGTCGGGCTATCGAGATTAGGCGTCGGCGTGGGCATTGTGAGTTGTCTGGGCGACGACAGCCTGAGCCGCTTTCTGCTCGATTTCCTGCAAGCGGAAAAAGTGGAGACGAGCCACGTCCAGACGGCGCCCGGTTTTCTGCCTTCGCTCTGCCTGACCGAAGTTTCTCCGCCCGCCAGCTTTCCTCAAGTGTTCTATCGCCGCGACCCCGTCGACACGCTGCTCGACGCGACCGCCGCCGATCTCGACTACGTCTCGTCGGCTCGAATGTTTATCACCAACGGCACCTCGTTGTGCGGATCGCCTTCTCGCGAATCGGCCTACCTGGCATTGGAGCGCGCCAAGCAGGCTGGCTGCCGCGTGGTGCTCGACGTTGATTACCGCGCGATGTCGTGGAGAAAACCCGAAGAAGCAGGCCTGGCCGTGCGCCTCGCGTTGCCGTTCGTCGACGTGCTGATCGGCAATCAACTGGAGCTGAAGCTTGTCGCCGGCGTCGACGATCTGGACGAAGCGACAGCCAAACTGCTCGCCGCGGGCGTGCCCATGCTGGTTTCCAAATTGGGTGAACTGGGCACACGTGTTTGGACGGGCGACGATTCGGTTTTCCTGCCGCCCTATTCGGTGGACGTCGTGACGACGATCGGCGCCGGCGATGGCTTTGCCTCGGGATTTCTCTACGCCATGCTGAAGCAACTTCCGGCGGCAGAGTGTCTGCACTATGGCAACGCCGCGGCCGCCATCGTGGTCAGCCGGTTGAGTTGTTCGGAAGCGATGCCGCTGCTTCCGGAAGTGGAAGCGATGATGCGGCAACAAAGAAAGGCATAAGTGTTCTCAAGTCAACAATTCTTTCCTGACGTGCTGCTGGCCCGTCTGACGGAGCTGCGAGTCGACGATCCCGATTTCGGCTGCAGGGCCGCTGCGGTTCGGGTTCCTCGCGAGCGTCTGGCGTCCGACGGCAAACTGAATATCCTGGCGGCCGATCACCCGGCGCGCAACGTGACGAAGGTGGGCGCGGACCCGCTCGCCATGGCCGGCCGGCGCGACTATCTGGCGCGTATCGTGCGCGTGCTGTGCGGCGCGCAGGTTGATGGCGTGATGGCCACGATGGACATCCTCGAAGATCTGCTGGCGATCGACGGATTGCTGCGCGCGTCCGGCGCACCCACGCTGCTTGACAACAAGTTGCTGATCGCAAGTCTCAACCGCGGCGGACTGGCTGGCAGCATTTGGGAACTAGACGATCCGATGACAGGTGCGACTCCCGCCACCTGCCAGGCCTGGCGGCTCGATGGAGCAAAGATTCTATTGCGCGTGGATCCCAGCGCGCCCGCTTCGCTGAAGACGATGCTGGCGAGTTCCCAGGCGATCAACGAGTTGAATGCACTGGGCCTGCCCACGTTTCTGGAGCCGCTGCCGGTGACGAAAACAGAAAAAGGGTATGTCGTGGTGAAAACCGCCGAAGCTCTGGCGCGTTTGGCGGGCGTGGCGTCCGCGCTCGGCGACAGCAGCCGCTACCTGTGGCTCAAGCTGCCGCATTGCGAGAAGTTCGAGATCGTGGCCCATTCCACCACTTTACCGATCCTGTTGTTGGGGGGAGAATCGGCCGGAGATCCGGCGCCGTTTCTGCGGCAGTTGGAATCAGCGTTATCCGCAGGGCCCAACGTGCGCGGAGCACTAGTGGGCAGAAATGTTTTATACCCCGGCAGTGAAGATCCGCTCGCCATGGCCGAAGCGGCGGGCGGCATCGTGCACAGAGGGTGGCGGGCAGAAGAAGCGCTGCAATCGATGGCGGAGAATCGCGGACGCAACATGGATCGCTTGTCGCGTCTGCTCTGACCCGCTGCTTGTGAGGAGGAACAACATGGGGACGCGCCGCATGACGATGGCTCAGGCGCTGGTGAGCTTTCTGAAGAATCAGTATGTCGAGCGGGATGGGCGCGAGCACGCCTTCTTCGCCGGCATGTTGGGAATATTTGGCCACGGGAACATTGCCGGCATCGGACAGGCATTGCAGCAGAACCCCGATTTCCCGTACATCTCCGTGCGCAACGAGCAATCGGGCGTGCACCTCGCGTCGGCCTTCGCCAAGGCGAGCAACCGGCTGCGCACATTCGCCTGCACGTCGTCGATCGGACCGGGCGCAACGAACATGATTACCGGGGCGGCGCTGGCCACCATCAACAGGTTGCCGGTGCTGCTGCTGCCCGGCGACATCTTCGCGCGCCGTAATGTGGCGCCGGTCCTGCAGCAATTGGAATCACCCTCGACGCAGGACATCGGAGTGAATGATTGTTTCAAACCGGTGTCGCGCTACTGGGATCGCATCTACCGTCCCGAGCAACTCATCACGGCGTTGCCGGAGGTGATGCGTGTGCTCACGTCGCCGTCCGATTGCGGCGCGGTGACGCTAGCGCTGCCGCAGGATGTGCAGGCTGAGGCCTACGATTACCCGGCGGAGTTGTTCCGCAAGCGCGTCTGGCTGATTCGCCGGGGCCAGCCCGACACGGTCTCTTTGGGGCGCGCCGTCGAGGCGATCCGCGCCAGCCGCAAGCCGCTGATCGTGGCTGGCGGCGGCGTCCTGATGAGCGAAGCCTCGCAGGCGCTGGCGAATTTCGCCGCGCAGACCGGCATAGCTGTGGCGGAGACACAGGCGGGCAAAGGCTCGCTGGCCTACGACCATGCGCAGTGCGTGGGCGCGATCGGCGCGACGGGCACGCTTGCCGCGAATCGTCTGGCGCGCGAGGCCGATCTCGTCATCGGTATCGGCACGCGCTATTCCGACTTCACGTCGGCCTCGATGACCGCGTTCCAGAACCCAGCGGTGCGCTTCGTCAATATCAACACGGCTGAGTTCGACGCCTGCAAAGTCTCGGCGATCCCGTTGCTCGCGGACGCGCGCGTTGCGCTCGAGCAACTCGCCGCGGCACTGCCGGACTATCGCGTCGGCGCCGAGTACGCGGCGCAGGCCGCCGCCCTGAAGCACAAGTGGGAAAAGGAAGTCGACCGGCTGTTCCATCTCAACAATCCTGGCAAACCCGCGCAGAGCGAAGTGATCGGCGCGATGTGGGAGGCCGCCGGGCCGCGCGACGTGCTGCTTTCGGCCGCGGGCAGCCATCCGGGCGACCTGCATAAACTGTGGCGTACGCGCACACCCAACGGCTACCACATGGAGTACGGCTACTCGTGCATGTCGTATGAGATTCCCGGCGCGATCGGCGCAAAACTCGCCGACCCCAGCCGCGAAGTGTACGTCTTTTTGGGCGACGGCACGTATCTGATGATGCCGACTGAAATCATGACTTCGGTGCAGGAAGGCGTAAAGATCATCATCGTCCTGGTCGACAATCATGGTTTCGCGAGCATCGGCGGATTGAGCCGCGCGTTGGGGCAAGGTGGCTTCGGAACCAGCTACCGCTTGCGTTCCAAGCAGTCCGGACTACTCGACGGTGAGACCCTTACTGTCGACTATGCAGCCAATGCCCGCAGTCTGGGCGCCCACGCATTGAAGGCGTCGACTCTCGCTGAATTGAAAGACGCTTTGCAGAAGGCCAAGACGCTCGACCGCACCACCGTCATCGTTGTGGAGACCGACACGAGTGTGGGCGTGCCGGGCTACGAATCGTGGTGGGATGTGGCTGTCGCCGAAGTTTCGGAGAGCGAGACTGTGCGCGCCGCGCGGACCAACTATGAAGAGGCGCGCAAGAAAGAACGCTATCACCTTTAGGAGTCTGACGATGACGGATCGATTGCAGAACTACATCGATGGAGCATGGCGCGCATCCAGCGCGAGTGAGGCGCTAAACGTGCTCGACCCGGCCTCGGCGCAAGTGCTTGCGACGGTGCCACTATCGCCCGCAGCGGAAGTGGACCAAGCCGCGCACAGTGCGGCGCGCGCCTTCGCCGGATGGAGACGAACTCCGGCGGGAGAGCGTGTTCAGCCGCTGTTCAAGCTGAAGGCGTTGCTCGAAGAAAACCTCGACGACCTGGCGCGCACGATCACCAGCGAGTGCGGCAAGACCCATGCGGAAAGCGTGGGCGAATTGCGGCGCGCGATTGAAAACGTGGAGACGGCCTGCGGGATTCCGATGCTGATGCAGGGCTGCAACAACGAGGACGTCGCCGCCGGCATCGACGAGCACATGATCCGGCAGCCGTTGGGAGTCGTCGCGGCGATCACGCCCTTCAACTTCCCGGGCATGATTCCGTTCTGGTTCCTGCCCTACGCGCTGGCGGCGGGCAATTGCTTCCTGCTGAAACCGTCGGAGCGCGTGCCCCTGACGTCGTGGAAATTGTTTCACCTGCTTGAAGCCGCGGGCTTTCCGCCGGGCGTGGTCCAACTCGTCAACGGTGGCCGGGCGGCGGTCGATGCGATCCTCGACCATCATGAAATCCGCGCGGTGAGCTTTGTGGGCTCGACGGCCACGGCGCGCTATGTCTACGGCCGGGCGGCGGCCAACGGCAAGCGCGCGCAGTGCCAGGGCGGCGCCAAGAATCCGGTGGTCGTGATGCCCGATGCCGACATGGAGATGACGACGCGCATCCTGGCCGACTCCGCATTCGGCTGCGCCGGGCAACGCTGCCTGGCGGCCTCCGTGGCGATCACGGTGGGCGGTGCGCGCAAGGAGTTGACGGAGCAGATGGTCGCAGTCGCACGCAAGCGCAAAGTCGGCTATGGGTTGACCAGTGGAGTGGAGATGGGCCCCGTGATTTCGGCGGAGAGCAAAGCGCGCATCGAAGGCCTCATCGCCCGCGGAGAGCAGGAGGGCGCACACGTTCTGTTGGACGGGCGCGGGGCAAAAGTAAAGGGATTCGACGAAGGCTTCTTCGTATTCCCGACGATTCTCGACGAGGTGCCGCCGCAAGGCGAGATCGCGCGCACCGAGATCTTCGGCCCCGTGCTCAGCCTGATGCACGCGGATTCCATCGACGAGGCGATCGCGATGGTGAACCAGCGCAGCTATGGCAATATGGCTTGCTTGTTCACCAGCGACGGCGCCAACGCGCGGCGCTTTCGCTACGAAGTGAACGCTGGCAATGTGGGTATCAATGTCGGCGTCGCCGCGCCCATGGCGATGTTTCCCTTCAGCGGTTGGGGTGAGAGCTTCTTCGGCGATCTGCACGCGCAGGCGCAGCACGGTGTGGAGTTTTATACGCAGACCAAAGTCGTCGTCGAACGCTGGCCCCGTGACTGGAGCCGCAAGTTCTGAAAGAGGTCGTCTATGCGGAAACTACTCGTCGGCAATGCGCCGTGCTCGTGGGGCACGCTGGAATTCGAAGCGGCGAAAGGCGAGCAGATCGGATTCAGCCGCATGTTGGACGAACTTGCGGCAACCGGCTACACAGGTACCGAGTTGGGCGATTGGGGCTACATGCCCACCGACCCGGCTGTGTTGCGGACTGAACTGAACAAGCGCGGCCTCGTCATGCTGGGTGCGTTTGTGCCGGTGGCGCTGAAGGACGCAAGCGCACATGCGGCCGGTATCGCCAATGCCGTGAAGACAGCGCGATTGCTGGCCGCCGTGGCTGCCGCGCCCGCGCCCTATCTTGTGCTGGCCGACAACAATGGGACTGAGCCGGAGCGCACGCGGCTGGCCGGAAGAGTCACCCCGCAAGCGGGCCTGAGGGCGGCGGAGTGGAAAGTGTTTGCGGCGGGCGCGGATCAGGTGGCGCACGCGGTCCGTGAGGAGACGGGACTGCGCACGGTTTTTCATCATCATTGCGCGGGCTATGTGGAGACACCGGATGAGATCGCGACGCTGCTGGAGTTGACGGACCCGCGTTGGCTCGGCTTGGTCTTCGACACGGGGCACTATTGTTACGGTGCGGGACAGTGCGACGTCGTCGCGGCGCTTCGGCGCTTCGGCGAGAGGATCTGGTATATCCACTGCAAGGATTGCCAACCGGCTGTGGCTCGGCGCGCGCGCGAAGAAGAATGGGACTATTTTGCGGCGCTGCGCCACGGCGTCTTCTGTGAACTGGGTCAAGGCTGTGTCGACTTTCCCGCGCTGTTGCGGCAACTCGCCGCGCAAAGCTACGACGGATACGTTTTGGTGGAGCAGGACATACTGCCTGGAATGGGTGCGCCGCTGGAGAGCGCACGGCGCAACCGGGAATACCTGCGCTCAATCGAAGCGAATTACAGGGGGGCGCATGAGTAGCAAGCAACTGCACATCGGAATTATCGGCGCCGGACGCATCGGAAAAGTACACGCGGAAACGCTGGCGTTCGGTATGCCGGAGGCGCGCATACTGGCGATCGCGGATGTCAACAGGGAGGCCGCGGAAGCGGTAGCCTTGCGCTGCGGAATCCCGGCGGTAGCCGAATCAAGCGGTACGATCCTTGCAAATCCCGAAATCGATGCAGTCTTGATCTGCTCGTCGACCGCCACACACGCGGACCTGATCGTCCAGGCGGCGCAGGCCGGCAAGCACATCTTCTGCGAGAAGCCGATCGCGCATAGTCTGGCCGCCATCGACCGCGCTCTTGCTGCGGTGATGCAGGCCGGCGTGAAACTGCAAATCGGTTTCAACCGGCGCTTCGATGCCAATTTCGCACGTGTGCGCGCGGCGCTCGTCAGCGGCGAGATTGGAACGCCGCGGCTCATGCATATCATCAGCCGCGATCCTTCGCCTCCGCCGATTTCCTACGTGCGCGTGTCCGGCGGCATGTTCCTCGACATGACCATTCACGATTTCGACATGGCCCGCTTTCTGATTGGCGATGAGGTCGAGGAAATCTACACAGCGGGCGGCGTGATGGTGGATCCGGCGATCGGCGCGGCCGGGGATTTGGATACTGCGTTGATTGTGCTGCGCTTCAAGAATGGGGTCATCGGCACGATCGACAACTGCCGCCAGGCCGCTTATGGATATGACCAGCGTGTCGAGATCCTGGGCAGCGCGGGCAAGATCGCGACAGAGAATCGTTATCCCAATCAGGCCGTCGTCAGCACGGGCACATCGGTTCGCCGGGACCTGCCGCTAAATTTTTTCATGGAGCGATACACTGAGAGCTTTGCCAGCGAACTGCGCTCATTCGTCGCAGCAGTGCGCGAAGACCGGGAGACTGCGGTGACCGGGATCGACGGGCGCATCCCTGTCGTGATGGCGCTGGCGGCGCGCAAATCCTATGAGGAACGCCGGCCCGTGCGGCTGGATGAAGTGGCAGTGCCTGAGGAGGCAACAGCTTGAAACAATCGACCTTTATGGCGATTTGCACCGACGTGCATTTTTGGGTGCCGGTCGTTGTGCTGATTCTGGGCACAGCCCTTTTGATGGTGTTGAGGTGAATCTGTGAGCGAAATCCTGACACCCGCAACCGGACGATCCTCGCTCTCCCTGCACAAGCTTGGCGTGGTCTGCGGCCTGGCCGCCGGAGCCTGGCTCGGCGCCGCCGAAGCGCCCACTAAGTTGGTGACGATGGGATTCTCGCCCTTCGTCATCTCGCTCGGCATGGTAGCCGGCGTGTTCGTGGCGCGCTGGACCGTGCCCATGGCGC
Organism: Bryobacteraceae bacterium; assembly: GCA_963668605.1. Lineage (GTDB taxonomy): Bacteria > Acidobacteriota > Terriglobia > Bryobacterales > Bryobacteraceae. The sequence goes on along the minus strand of OY764903.1, from coordinate 4,870,274 downwards.
TCAAGGGTACCGGCTTTCTACTGCTCGACTTGAAATCGAAGGCGCATCTGATCGTATGGGCGATCCTTGCCGGGATGCTCTGGGCGGTGGCCAACACGCTAACGGTTTTTGCGATCCGCAATGTCGGCCTCTCGATCGCATTTCCGCTTTGGAACACCAACAGCCTGGTGGGCCTGTTCTGGGGCTGGCTGCTGTTCAACGAATTGCGCGGGTCCGGAGTGAAGGACTGGGCCAAGGTGTTGGGAGGAGCCGCGGCGATCGTAGTGGGCGCTTGCGTGCTCGCTTACGCCACCACGTCGCACCCGTCTTCGGATGTCTCGGGCAAGGCGACGTTGGGCGTGCTGGCCGCGCTCGGGGCCGGCGTCCTGTGGGGCACGATGTACATTCCCTACCGCAAGGCTTACATCAGCGGCATGAACCCGCTCTCGTTTGTGACGGTGTTCACCTTTGGTGAGCTAGGCACGACGTTCGTGCTCGGCAGCGTGTTCCATGGCGGTGTCGGCAACTTGTTCGCCGAATTGGCTACGGCGAAGCCCGCACTGTTCTGGCTGTTTCTTGGTGGCTTCTGCTGGGTGATCGGCGACTTGTTTCAACAGTACGCCGCGAAGTACATCGGCATCGGCCGCGGCATTCCACTCTCCAACACAAACCAACTTTGGGGTTTGGCTTGGGGTGCGCTTGTCTTCGGAGAACTCGCCGGATTGAGCCAATATGCCCAGATGCTGGTGATTGGCGGATCGTTGGTGATGATCCTCGGCGCCGCTGCAATTGGCATGGCCGAAGCGCCCGCGTCGGAACTGGCATTCGGGAAGCAAGCCATGAATCGTGAGTGCGAGCGCTATGGCCTGGATCCTGTTAGCGTCGCCGAAGTGCTGCAAGGCAACGACCCGCTCGCAATGCAGGCGCCGAAACGGCACTGGTGGGAAGCGCTTGTGGTTGTGGGCGCACTCGGAATCTTCGGCTGGTTGGCGCTGGGCGCGGCGCGTCAGCCGATCGCCGTCAGCACGCCCTGGATCGCCGTGTTATCGGTAGCCACGTTGGCGTCGCTGTTGGTCAGCGGAATCCTGCTGTGGCGGCGGACCCGGTTTTCTTAGGCCGGGTCCTTATAGTCCGCGTTGCCGAAGCTGGTAGAACAGCACCGGCGTAATGAGCAGCGACAAGATCATCGAGACCGTCACTCCGCCAATCACTGCGATGGCAAGCGGCTGCAGCAGCTGGGCGCCCGAGCCCACTCCGACGGCTAGCGGGGCCATACCGAAAATCGTGGCCAGCGCGGTCATCAGAATTGGCCGCAAGCGGCGGCGCCCGGCGTGAAAGATTGCGTCACGCAATTCGTAGCCTTGCTCCGAAAAATACTGTTCGGAGTCCAGCATCAGAATTCCGTTCTTGTGCACGATGCCGATCACCATGATGGCGCCCATGAACGACGAAATGTTGAGCGTCGTCCCGGTGATCCAGAGCGCCAGCAGCGCGCCGGAGCCGCACAAAATCGTTGCCGCGAGAATCGCAATCGGATGCGAGAACGAGCGGAACTCGAAGATGAGAATCACGAAGATCAGCAAGATCGAAAGCAGCAGAACCTGAGTCAGGCCGAGGAACGATTCCTTCTGCATTTCGTACAGCCCGCCGTATTCGATGTGAACGCCGGGCGGCAGTGCAAGCTCTTTCGGAAGCCGCTGCTGGATCTCCTGCATTGCCGAACCTAGGTCGCGCTTTTCGAGGCGCGCCGTAACGGCCGACATGTTGCGTAGGTTCTCGCGCCGGATCTCGGTGGTGCCTTCCTCCACTTCGACGCTGGCGATGCTTGACATCGGCACGGTTTGTCCCGTAGGCGAGGTCAACAGCAACGACTTCAACTTGTCGGTCGAGGAGCGGTATTCCGCCGGATAGCGAACACGGATGCCGACGAGTCTCTCGCCGCGGATCATGTCCGAAGCTACCTCGCCGTCGAGCATGGCCGCTTGCAGTTCCGCGACATCTTTCACGCCGAATCCGGCGAGCCGCGCCTTCTCCGGATCGACGCGGAAATTGAGCGACGGCCCGATCACGATCGTGCGGTTGGCGATGTCCACTACGCCCTTGACTTTCGGCAGCCACTCTTCAATCCGCCTGGCGGCTTCCTGGTATACCGCCGCGTCGTCGTGCGTCACTTTGATCTCGATCGGCTGCGGTGACCATGCGAGGTCGCCAATCAGATCTTCCAGAATGTGAGGAAACTCGACCTCGATGGCGGGCTCGGAGGAGACCACCTTGCGACGCAATTCGGCGGTGACATCTTCCAATCCGCGCTTACGCTCTTTCTTCAGTTTGATGAGAAAGTCGCCGGTGTTCGGTTCGGCGATGGCGAGAGCCAGGCGCGCGCCGGTGCGGCGTGAGTAGCTTTCGATCTCGGGCGTCTCCTTGATGAACTGCTCGATGTGCTTCAGCACGCGGTCCGTCTCTTGGAGCGACGTGCCGGACGGCATCCGGTAATCGAGCACAAAAGCGCCTTCATCCATTTCCGGCAGGAAGCCGCTACCGAGTTGGTAATAGACCCCCACCATTCCGGCGAGGATCAGCACACTTGCCAGCAGGATCAGGCGCGGATGGAACAGTGACCAGTGCAACGCCGTCTCGTAACGCACCGTTAGCCAGCGCAGCACACGGCCTTCGCCGATCTGCTCGGCCTTCTCGATATCCGTTTCCGCGGCATCTGTGGGACGGCGGAAGAAGAGGGCGGCGAGCACCGGCGTGAAGAACAGCGCCAGGAACAGAGAGGCGAGCAACGCCGTTACCATCGTCATCGCGAGGGCGCGGAAAAAGACGCCCGTGATTCCACCCAGGAAAACGAGCGGCGCGAAGACCATGATCGGCGTCAGCGTGGAGCCGACCAGTGCGGGAGTCAATTCGGTGATCGCGCTCTTGGCGGCTTCCATCGGCGCCTGGCCGGTGGAAAGATGCACGATGATGTTTTCCACCATCACGATCGCGTCGTCGATCACCACACCGATGCAGGCGGCGAGGCCGCCAAGCGTCATCAGGTTGAAGCTCATGTTGAAGAGCTTCATGAATACGATCGCGATCAGCACCGCGAGCGGGATTACCACAGCGGCCACGACAGTAGTGCGCCAGCTTTTCAAAAAGACCAGCAACACAAGCACCGACAACGCGAGGCCGATCAGAATGCTCTCCACTACCCCGGAGATGGAATCGCGAACCAGGACGGACTGATCATAGAACGTCGAAAGTTCGATATCCGGCGGCAATGTTTTCTTGATGTCGCGCAACTCGGCGTTGACCGAGTCAGCGATCTGCACGGCATTGCCGTCCGGCTGTTGTAGCACGTTGATCAGCACCGCGGTGCGCCCGTTGGCCGTCACGATATTGTAGATGGGCCGCTCGCCGGGGACCACGCTGGCCAGATTTTTCACCGCGACCGGAGTGCCGCGGACGACGTCGACCACGGTGTCTTCAATCTGCTCGCGCGTGCGCAACAGACCGGTCACCGTGGTCAGGTAGAGGTGATAGTTCTCCTGCACCATGCCGGAGGGCGAGATGATGTTGTTGTTGCGCAGCGCGTCGGTTACTTTTGTCAACGGCATCCCGTAGCTGTTCAACTTTTGAGGATCTACCAGGACGTGATACTCGGGGGGGCGACCGCCGACAATACGGGTTTCCGCGACCCCCGGTAGCCTGTAGAGCCGCGGCGCGAGGTTGTAGTACGCCAACTCCCATAGCTCGGATTGCGAGCGCGTGGGAGAAGTAATGCTGAAACCCACCATCGGGAAGACGGAGAACGTCAGCCGGTTGATGTAGAAGCGGCACGTCGGCGGGAGAGATGGCGTAATTTGCGAGATACGCCCCTGCACCAGATGCAGCGCGTTCAAAATATCTACATCCCAGCGGAAGAAGACGCTGATCTCGGTCGCCCCCCGCGCCGTGGTTGAGCGAATGGTCGTGACGCCGGGAACGATGCGGATCGTCTCTTCGATGGGGCGCGTGACGCGCAGCATCTGGATGTCGACCGGCGTAATGCCGTTGTCCACCAGAATGACGATGCGTGGAAAATCCGTCTGCGGGAATATCGCGACGGGTAGACGAAACATGAATGCGATACCGGCGAGCGCGAAGCTGAGGACGATGACGACCATCGCCCGCGCATGCGCCTGGACGAATTGCGCGAGGCGGCCGTTCACTGTTTCTTTTCCTCCCGCAATTCGATCTTCGTACCATCGGGCAGCCCGTAGCCGCCTTCGACGATGACCGCGTCTCCGGCGCTTATGCCGCTCTTGATCTGTACCTTGCCATCGAAGACCTCTCCGGTCTCAACATCTTTCTTCTCGGCAGTACCTTTGCTGCCCGCGATCATGACGATGCCTTTTTTTGCACCCTCCACAAACTGCACGGCGGCCACGGGTACGATGACGCTGCCGGCGGCTGTGCCGGTGACGATCTGCACCTGGCCGAAGGCGCCGCTGCGTAGCGTTCGTTTTGTGTTTGCGATCTCGCACCATGTCTCGATGGTGCGGCGCCCCGGATCGACTGCCTGATTCACAATCGAAATGCGGCCGTCGAAAGAAGCTCCGCCGCCGTCAGCCGGAGTAAAGGTGCAAGGCGCACCGCTGCGAACCCCCGCCGCTTCACTTTCGGGCAATTGCGCACGAGCGACCGCGACGCCCAGGTCCATGACGGTAAAGATGGGTGCGTCGGGCTTGGCCATGTCGCCCGGGTACATAAACTGCTCTGTAATCGTGCCGGCAAACGAGCTGCGAATCTCGGCAAACTCGAGCTGTGTCTTGATAAGTGACAATCGCGCGCGCGCCTGTTCGAGCTTGCTCTTCGCCATCAGGATATCCTGCTCGCGGGATTGGGTCTGAAGTAGATCGAGCGTCTTGCGCGAGACTTCGGAATTCGCCTTCGCCTGCGCCAACTCGGTTTCGCTGAGCTGAACATCGCGTTGTGGAATTGCGCCCTGATCGAAGAGTTGCTTGCGCCGGTCATAAAACTTCTGTGCCTGGTTCAACGATGCATCCGCGCCGGCGGCCTGTCCGCGCGCCCGCTCGATATCCGACGGCAGCGTTCCGGACGTGACGCGCTTCAAATTGGCCTCGGCATCCGTAACGCCGGCGGCAGCCTCATCTCTCTGGGCCAGAAAATCACGATTTTCCAGTTGCGCCAAAACCTGGCCCGCTGCGACGTTATCGCCCTTGCGGACCAGCAGTTTTCGAATCGGAGCCGTAACGCGCGAATTGATGTTGGCTTGCTCGCGCGCGAAAACCGTAGCCGGAGCCCGCACGGTGATCTTGACGTCGGCAGCCTCGGCCTTGGCAGTCTTTACGGCGACGACGGGCTTCGGAGGCTCTTCCTCATGCGTGGTGCAGCCCGCAAGAAAGAGGATGGGAGAGAGTAGCAGGTAGTAGGTTTTCATCGTCCGGACGCGACCTCCAGGTCGGTTCTAGCGCTCAAATAGTTGACCATCGTTACGTAGTAGTTCGTGCGGGCTTGCGCGTATTGGTTCTGCGCGCTGACGACATCGAGGGCCAGACCCTCGCCGCCTTCGTAGCGGACGCGGCTCAGGCGCAGGTCCTCTTCAGCGAGTTTCACCTGCCGCTCCGTCAGTGCAATCTGTTCAAACAGGCGCTTCACGCGCGCGAGCGCGCCCTGGTACTCCCTGGAAAAATTCCGTTCGGAAATCGCCCGGGTGGAATCTATCTGTTCGGTCCTCAAACGGGCCTGCTGCATGGCCGCGCGAGCTTTGTTCCAGTCGAAAATCGGGATGGTGAGATTTACGAAAGCGGCATAGCCGCGATCGTGAATCCGGACGGCGGTGGAATCCAAGCCATACTGAAAGGCGACGCCCAGTTGCGGCAGCAGTGCCGAGCGCGCCCGCCGCACATCGGCCTGAAAACCGGCCCGCTGCGAATCGAGCAGACTGAACTCCAGGCGTTTGAGAAACGGCGCGGCCTGCTGCTCCGCTTCCGGCGGCGGCGGCGTTGTGTCGAGCGCATCGGCCAGATCGAGCGTTGCTGAAACATCGCGTGTCCAGAAAGCGGCCAGATCCTGATTCGCCAACTCCGCTTCGAGCTCGACCGCCGTCAATGCCTGTTGGAGAGAGGCGGACTGCGCCGATGCTTTGACTACATCCGCTCTTGCGGCCTCGCCTCCATCGAACAGCAACTTTGTGCGCTTCTCGAAACTCTGACTTTCCGCAAGAGCTTCCCGCGTGATCCGCACAATCCGGCGGGTCAGCAGCGCGCGATAGTGGGCGACCGTGACGGCGCGCCGAAGATCGCGCTGCGCCAGGGCCAGGGAAGTGCCCGCTATCTGCTGCGATACTCGTGCGCGCGACATCTCAGCTCGCAACCGGCCGGAGGTATCGAACTCCTGATTCACCGCGACGATGGCGCTATACTCGCGGATTCCATTGAGCGGAAGCAGACTGAAGAGTTCGCGGTTGTAGGACAGAGGACTGTTGTAAATAAACCCCGTCGCCAGGTGCGACTGCGGCAGAAAACCTGCGCGCGCCTGCGTGACGTCGCGCGCGGCGATGTCGCGATCCTGCCGGGCGAGACTCACAGAAGACGGAACCGACTCCGCGAGCCGGATGCAGTCCTGCAACGTGAGGGGCTGTGTCTGCTGCGCCACGACAGGCGCCGAAGCCGCAACCAGTATCGCGGCCGCCGTAAAGAGAAGATTTCGCACGACTCGAGTTCCTCAGCTCGTGATTGGGCCTAATGTAGAAATAGCTCCTACCCGTCGGTAGGAGCTATCATTCCCGCGTGGGCAGGACAGTTCATGGTGAGACCCCATCACCTCAATGAATGTAATGCACTACTGTATCTGAGAATCCCATCTACAAGCAAGCGCCGCCAGACAAATCCAGACCGCTCGCCGATAATGAACAAGGAGGCACAATGCTCACCAAAGGCCCCGCAAAGAAAGTTACGATCTTCATCAACGAAGATACGCAGCACCACATGACGGCCTTGCACGACTCCATCATGACTTTCCTCATGCATAAAGGAGTCTCCGGCGCGACGGCCACCCGGGCGTACGCCGGCTTCGGATCGCACCATTCGCTGCACACGCCTGAGATTGAGGCGCGGGCGCAACACCTGCCGATTCGCATCGAGTTCGTCGAGACCACAGGGAAGGTCGATGAGGTTCTGCCTACTCTCTACGAGATGGTCTCGGACGGTTTGATCGAGGTGCAGGACACCACGGTAGTGAAATTCGTGCGGAAGGCGGCTAAGCCGGAACTGAAAGCCCCGCATGACCGCAGGCAGGGACCAGCTAAGCTCCTGCGCGTGTTTCTGGGAGAGGCCGACAAATGGCACGAAGAGCCGCTCTATGATGCAATCGTGAAGCAGTTGCGCATGATGGAAATCGCCGGCGCCACGGTGTATCGGGGCATCCTCGGTTACGGCGCCAAGGGCCATCAGCACAAGGCGTCATTTTTTCACCCCATGCGCGACTTACCGGTCATGATATCGGTGATCGATACCGTCGAAAAGGTCTCAGCCGCGGCTATGGCGATTGAAGGGATGCTCGAAGATGGCCTGATCGTAATCTCCGACGTCGACATTGTGCGGCTGGTCCGCAGTTCCCACATTACGGAGGCAGATGATGCGGCAAGAATATCCAGCTAGGTTGCTGCGCATTCACATATCGGAAGACGATCGATTTCAGGGCAAGCCGCTGTACGAGGCGATCGTCGACAAGTGCCGTGAACGGAAAATGGCCGGAGCTACCGTCCTGCGCGGTCTTGAAGGCTACGGCGAGAGTGCGGAGTTACACAAATCGCACATCGCCCGCCCGGACAGGCCCATCGTGATCACGATAGTCGACACGGCGGAAAACCTGAGCGGCCTGACTCCAGTCGTCGAAGAGATGATGGACACCGGTCTGATTGCCGGCTCCGATGTGCACGTGATTCGCGTGCAGAAGCAGGTTGCGGTGGAGAAAGAAAAGGGAGCCTGAGTGCGCAGCGTGTTCACCCGCCGGACGTTTCTTGCGGGCAGCGCGATTCTTGGAGCACAGGTGGCAGGCCCAGCCCTGCCTGGCACGCAGCCGCTCACTATGGCCGGAGATCTGAAGGACCAGATGATGATTGGCGCGCACGCGTTCGTGGAGCGCAAGATCAGCTTACACGATGGCAAGCCAACGCCTGGTATATAATCACGGCAAGCCGGAACCCGGCATTAAGCTGTCCGGCACAGGAAAGGGTCTCGTATGCGTCTCGCTCTCACTGTTTTGTTGGTTTCTATTCTGGCGGGTTCTGCCGCTCTTTATGGACAGGGATCGGTCACCATCTTTGGAGCCGTCACGGACACCAGCGGTGCGGCTGTGCCCAGCGTTGCCGTCACTGCCACCAACTCCGCCACGGGAGTCTCGCGCCGAACGACGTCTGGTCCGGACGGCAACTATGTCCTCTCCCAACTCGTGATCGGCACATGGTCGCTTTCGGTCGAGGCGGCGGGATTCAAGAAGTTCGTGCTCGAAAACATCCCGACCGCTGTTGACGAAAACCGCCGCGTCGATGTGCAACTCCAGATCGGTGCGGTCTCCGATAGCATTCTTGTCGAAGCCACGGCGACGCAAGTCGAAACGCGATCCGGCTCGCTGAAGGAGGTCATCGATTCGGCGCGCATCGTCGAGCTGCCGCTCAACGGCCGCAATCCTCTGCAACTGCAATACCTTGTCGCCGGCGCCGGCGGCATCAACACGGCCGGTCAGGAGCAGAACGATTCCGTTTCGATCAACGGATCACGTTCGAACACCAACAACTACACGCTCGACGGGGCTGACAACCACGACCCCTACTTCAACACTCCTGCAGTTTTCCCGAACCCGGACGCGCTCGAAGAGTTCAGCTTGCAGACCAGTTCCTATTCCGCCGACCGCGGCCGCAACGCCGGCGCTATCATGAACGCCGTCACGCGCTCGGGCACCAACCGGCTGCATGGCGCGCTGTTTGAGTTTGTGCGCAACGAGAAGTTCAACGCGCGCAACTTTTTCGCCAACTCCATTCCGCCGTTTAAGCGCAACCAGCTCGGTGGAACGATCGGCGGTCCGATCCGCAAGGACAAGACGTTTTTCTTCGGCTCCTACCAGCGCACCACGGAGCGCAGTTCGCCCGGCAACATCAGCCCGATCGTGCTGACCGCCGACGAGCGGCAGGGTAACTTCTCAAATTCAGGCTTGAAGTCGGCGTTGAAGGATCCACTTGGCGGCACGTTCGCCAATAACATTATTCCGGCCAGCCGCCTCAACAAAGCTTCGCAGAATTTTCTCAGCGCCTTCGTGCCACTGCCCAATCGTCCCTTGGGCGTTCTCTCCTTCTCGAGCCAGCAGAAGGTCGACGACGACCAGGCGACCTTCAAGATCGACCACACGCTGCGCGACAACAACCGTCTCTCCGGCCGTCTGCTCTACAACCGCAACAACAATTATCAGACCGCCAACAATACGACGCTGCCGGGCTTCCTGGCGCTGATCCAATACCGCAACTGGAGCGTCGCGGCTACCGATACATATATCTTCTCGCCGAGCGTCATCAACGTCTTCACCTTCAGCATGAATAAGATCGATCGTGACCAACTGCCGGTCGTGCCCGGCAATAAGTCGTGGACCGAACTGGGCGCTGGTTTTGTGCGTGCCTTCCCCGACGACCCGGTGGTCGGCTTCGACACCACGGTCACCGGATACTTCCATCCGCAGGCCCGCTACCCACTGCATCACTATCGCAAGAGCTTCCAGTTTTCCGACGGGATCAATTGGACGCGGGGCGCGCACTTCCTCCGCCTTGGCGCCGATCTGCGCCGAGGCGTCCTGAACATGCAGGAGAACTTCCAAACCGATCCGGCCGTGACTTTCAACGGTGCATTCAGCGGCAATGGGGCCGCCGATTTTCTAATCGGGCAGCCTTCCAGCTTTATCCAGATCGCACCCGACGCCAACCGCCCGCGGACCACCGAATTTAGCGCCTATATCCAAGACGACTGGAAAGTTTCGCGCCGCCTGACATTAAACCTCGGCATGCGTTGGGATCCGTTCTTCCCCTACTCCGATCCCGACAGCCGCTTTGCGCAAGTGCGCCTCGGGCAGCAATCGACGGTCTTTCCGAGTGCGCCGAGAGGCTATGTTTTCCCGGGCGACGATGGCGTTCCGGCTTCGACGATTCGGAACCAGTGGCAGGACTGGGGACCGCGCTTCGGCTTCGCCTACGATCCTTCTGGCAACGGCAAGACCAGCGTACGCGGCGGATACGGCATTTTCTATTCGCAGGCGCGCCAGCAGGCCAACAATCAGGTTTCCAATAACCAGCCCTTCTCACTCAAGCTCAACGTCACGAATCCAGCCGGCGGCCTGAACAATCCTTATTCGGACACTGGGAATCCGTTCCCGTTCACGGCGCCCAGCACGCCGCAGGAAATCGCCGCCTACAAGTTTTTGACGCCGCTCAACGTGACGCAATGGAATCCAGACTTCCGCAATGCTCGGGTGCAGCAGTGGAACCTGACCGTGCAGCGGCAGATGTTTTCATCGTGGGTGATGACCGCCGCTTACGTCGGCAGCAAGGGCAACCACCTCTTTAATCAGGCGGAGTTGAACCCGACGGTTTACGGATCGGCCGGCAAGACGACCGACGCGCGCCGTATGTACTACCCGACGTTCAGCACGATTACGGATCAGGCGAGCACCGCCAATTCCACGTACCACGCGCTTCAAATTACCGCCAATAAGCGCCTCACACACGGACTGACCGTACTGGCCAATTACACTTGGAGCAAGATGATCGACAACGGATCCGGCGACGCTGCCACATCGCAGAATCCATTCAATTATTCGGCGGAAAAAGGCCCGTCGGCAGACGACATCCCGCATCGCATCGTCGCTTCGTTCATATATCAGACCCCGTCGCTTGCCAAGCGCGGTTGGCTGATGCGCGAGATCGCGGGCGGCTGGGAGATCAACGGCATCGCCATGCTGCAGAGCTCGGGTCCGTTTAGCATAACGTCCGGAAAAGACAATTCCGGCACCGCGATCAACTCCGACCGTCCCGATGTCGTGGGCGACTGGAGCATCCCGGATGGCCGCTCGAAGAACGACATGATCATGCAGTATTTCAACACGGCGGCCTTCCGGCAGAACGCGGCAGGCACATTCGGCAACGCCGGGCGCAACATTCTGCGCGGCGAGTTCCGTCAAAGTCTCGACATGGGCGCCATCAAGAACTTTCCGATTTCGGAGCGTCACAAGCTGCAATTCCGGAGCGAGTTCTTCAATGTGCTGAACCATGCCAATCTGGGCGCTCCCAATGGCAACCTCGCCAACGTCAGCTTCGGTCGCATTACGACCGCCAGTTCGCCACGTGTGATTCAATTGGCTCTGAAGTACATGTTCTGACTAGTCCTTCCCGCGGTTGGCATTGCGCGCGACAGGCAGCGCGGCGCGCAATGCCAACCGAGTTTCTGCATCGCCTCCTAATTTTTTAGTTGACAAGCCCGCAAATCGGGTTTATATTCCTAATAGATTAGGAGATGCATGGCACGCAAAAAGACCAGCGACCAGTTGACGCCCCTCGAGATGGAGTTGATGCAGGTCCTCTGGCAGACCGGACCGGCCACGGTGCAGGAGGTCCTCGCGCACCTGCCTAAGGATCGCGATCTGGCCTACACGACCGTTCAAACCATACTGAATCTCCTGAACAAAAAGGAGAAGGTGCGACGGATCCAGGTGGACGGCGATCGCGCGTTGCGCTATGAAGCGGCGGTCACGCGGCGAAGCGCTGCGCGGCAGGCGATTGGCGATCTGCTCGGCAGAGTCTTTGGCGGATCGGCCGAAAGCATGGTGCTTTCGATGGTCGAGTCCGGCGTGCTCACGCCGCGCAAACTTGCGGAGTTGAATCAGCTCGTCGCGGAGTCTAAGAAATCGGAGGAAGAGGGCCATGGAAGCTAGCGATCTCGTGCTCACTTTTCTGGCGAACGCACTGTGGCAGGCTGCCTTGGTGCTGGCCGTCGCGGCGGCGTGTGCCGGCGCGTTGCGCGGCGCCAGCATGGCTCAGCGCCATGCGATTTGGAGCGCAGCCTTATTCTCCGCGGTGTTGTTGCCGCTGATCAGTATTTTGCCGACCCACGCCACAGAGACGACGATGACGCCGGTGGAGGCCCTCGAAAGTGTGCAACCCGTTGGACCGCCAGCCGTTCCTCTTGCTCCCGTGCCCGGCGCGGCGGTTTCGACTCTCTATGCCGTGTTGCTCGTCTGGGGAATCGGCCGACTTGCCGTTGCCGGTTATGGTGTCCGGTCCATCCGGCGGAGCGCGTTTCCGCGGCCTTTGACGCCCGCGATGCTGGCCGCCGATGAAGTATGCCGTGCCGCTACGGGCCTGCCGCCGATTCCCGTGCTGTGTTCGACGAGGATCGGCGGACCACTCACCGTCGGTGACCGCGAGCCCATCATCGTGCTGCCCGAGTCGCTTTGGCAGGAAACTTCGGCGGAAGTGATCTGTTCCGTAATCGGCCATGAGATGGCGCACATTGTGCGGCGCGACTACCTTATGAAGGTGTTTGTCGAACTGCTGTTCCTGCCCATCGCCTTCCATCCGGCCGCCTGGATACTCCGGCGGCGCGTCGACCAGACGCGCGAATTGGCCTGCGATGAGGCGGTGACGCGCGAGATCATCGACGCGTCCGCATACACGCAGTCGCTGATTGATGTCGCCCGTTCGGTCGCATTGTTCCGCAAGCCGGCGCATTCGCTGGGCGTGCTCGATGGCGACATTCTCGAAAAGCGTGTCCGGAACCTGTTGAAGCCGGGCCGCCGCTTTCACTCGCGAACTGCTGCAGTCGCGCTGCTGGCGTGCGTAGCCGTCCTATGGAGTGCGGCCAGTTTGGCCTCCGGTCATGCGGTCGCTATCGCTACATACAGCCGCTTGAGCGGCAGAGTTTTTGACCAGTCCGGCGCGGCCGTTCCGGCGGCGACCGTGACGCTCACCGATTTGCGGACCGGACTCAAGTACTCCCGCGCCACCTCGGAGTTCGGAAGCTATGAATTCGACTCGCTGCCCGTCGGGCAGTTTTCGTTGGCCGCCGGCAAACGTGGTTTTGCCCGCTTCCAGCGCACCAAAGTCGATCTCGGCCGTGACCACCGGATCAATCCAGTGCTCTCGATCGGGATGGTCTCGGAGACCCTCACGGTCTCCGCGCAATAGCAGTTTGTTCTAACTAACACTAGGAGATGTTATGAAACTTACACATGCAGGATACGTGTGCTTACTCGCCGTGCTCGGGTGTTCTCCGCTGCCGGCGGAGACAATCACGGGAACGGTCTATGACGTCACGGGCGCAGTTGTCCCGAAAGCCGCCGTCACTGTGATCAACACTGCGACCCAAGCGGGCAATGCGCTGGCCTCAGGGGAAGACGGGACATTCACGGCAGCCGGTCTGGCGCCGGGCCGCTTCCGCATCGATGTCGAAGCGCGTGGTTTCCAGGCCGCCCGCGAAAGCGTAAGTCTCAAGGCCGGCGAAACGGCGCGCGTCTCTCCCGTGCTCCAAGTGGGTAGCGTTCGCGAGACAGTCACCGTCACAGCCAAAGGCACGGCGGCGTATAGCGCCACGCCGGGAAAGGTGCGCGTTGGAGGAAACGTGGAACCCGTGAAGATGCTCCGCGGTCCGCGCGCCGCGTACCCGGAATCGGCAAAGGCGCAAGGCATCACCGGCAGCGTTCTGCTCAACGCGGTGATCCTCAGCGATGGGAGCGTGGACCATGTCACGGTGATTCATTCGCCCAGCCCCGAACTCTCCGCTTCGGCGACCGATGCTGTCAAGCAGTGCCGCTATCAGCCGGCTACGCTAAACGGGCAAGCCATTGCTGTGCAGAGCCTGGTCGAGATCCGCTTTGAACTTGTTCCATAAGCCCGTGCGCTACTGCGCTGGCCGCATCTGGTGCCACCCGGTCGCTTTCTGAAACTCGATGCCCAGGGCGAGGACGGTGTTTTCGCTGAACGGTCGTCCAACCACAGAGATCGCGACTGGCAACTTGCCGGCGAAGCCGCAGGGCAGCGACAACGCCGGCAGCCCGCAGAGATTTCCGAATGCACCCAGATCGCGGAGACCTCGACTCTTCGGCGCAGCGGTCTGGGCGCCGGCCGCATCCAGCGCCTGAGTCAGTTTCGTCGCAGGACCGAAGCGGGCGGGTGAAACGAGCAAATCCACGTTGGCGAACATGTTCCGCATTTCGTTCTGCACCAGGCGCCGTATGCGCATGGCCTTGAGGTAATCGAGGGATGAGACTTCGAGCGCCGCCTTGAGTCCCGCAATCTGTTTCTTGTCCGCGAGTTCGTCGATCCGCGGCGTGCGGATGAGAGGTTCGAAGATCGAAGCCGCTTCGGCTTTGATGATCGTGCTGATCGACAGGTTATAGGGCAGATCCGGCAGTCGCACTTCCGTCATCGGCACGCCCAGCCCGCGAATCGTATCGAGCGCACGGCGGAAGGCGTCGCGCGAGGTGGCATCGGCCCACTCCTCTGTGTCGACCGGAGCGTAGCCAACGCGCAGCGCAGTACGTTTCTGCGCGAACTGCGGTGCGAAATAGAACCGTTTGCCCGCCGAGCCAGGATCGTTGGCATCGCCTCCCGCGATAACCTGCAGGACGTGAGCGCAATCCTCAGCGGAGCGGCACATCGGACCAAGTTTGTCGAGCGTCCAGGAGAGCGCCATGGCCCCGTAGCGGCTCACCAGCCCATAGGTTGGCCGAAGGCCGGTGACGCCGCAATAGGCCGAAGGCGTCAGAATCGAGCCATGCGTCTCCGAGCCGATCGCAACCGGCACAATGCCGGCGGCAACCGCGCTGCCGGCGCCACTCGACGATCCGCCCGACCAGTATGAGCGATCCCACGGATTCAGCCCTGGTCCTTGCAGCGATGCCGCGGGAAATCGGTACCCGCCGCCGCCCGCGAGTTCGACCATGGCGAGTTTGCCTGTGAGCACAGCGCCGGCTTTGTTGAGTCTACCGACCACGGTTGCGTCGTAGTTGAAGATCTGCGCGGCATAAGGCTTCGCGCCCCAGGTCGTGATCTGGCCGGCGACGCTGAGCAAATCCTTGACCGCATAAGGAATGCCGTGCAGCGGCCCACGCCAGCGGCCCCGTTTGATTTCATCGTCGACGGCGCGTGCCTGGCGCAGCGCGGATTCCCGCAACGAAAGCGCCAGCGCATTGTAGCGCGGGGCCCTCGTCTCGAGGCGGTCGCAGAACGCACGGGTCAATTCGACGCACGAAAGCTCCTTGGCACGCAGCTTTGCTCCTATGCCAGCGATCGTTCCGAAGAAGATGTCGTCGCCGATCGCAGCCATCGCTCAGGCCTTGAACTGAAACGCGGGTTCCGTGCTCATCGGCACGGCGAATTCTCTGAGCTTGACGCTGCTTGATCGTACATCCTCGGCTGCCGCTTTCAACGGATCGTCGGATGACTGCACGGGTGTAGCTTGCAGGGGGGAAGCCTGCGCGGGAAGCTGTGCGGCAACCAATAGAGCGGCCGCGAGGTCGCGCCGCGTAACCTTGTTGCTCATTCCGCCATTATACGGGTTACGGGTGGCTCAGGGCCTCGTGCGCCGCCTTCTCCATCACGGCGCGCGGAGCGGATTCCCCGGTCCAGAATTCGAACTGATGGACAGCCTGCTCAATGAACATCTGCAAGCCGGGGATCACCGTCTTGCCCTGTTCGGCCGCCCGGCGCACGAGCATGGTTTCCAGCGGATTATAGACCATGTCGAAAACCAGGTCGGCCGGGATCTTGTCCCGGAAGAAACATTCGTCAATGTGGGGAAACATGCCGACGGGAGTGGCGTGCACCAACGCGTCGAAGTGATGCGAGTTCAGTTGTTCGAGTGCGAGCGCCTCACCGCCGCAGATCTTAGCGAGTGCGCGAGCGCGATCCGGGTTGCGCCCGGTAATCGAGATCTGCGCGCCGGCATCGGATAGCGCGATGGCCGCGCCGCGAGCCGCGCCGCCATTGCCCACAATCAGCACCGAAGCCTTCGCCAGCCGCAGATGCTGCGAGAGCGGGACGCGCACGCCTTCCGCGTCGGTATTCGTGCCGCGCCACTTGCCGGCTTTCCTCCAGACGGTGTTCACGGCGCCAATGCGGCGGGAGAGCGGGTCCACCACGTCGAGATAGCGCATGATCTTCTGCTTGTGCGGAATCGTTACGCTGAAACCGGCTACGGGCAGTTTTTCGGCGAGTACCAGGAAGTCCTTCAACTGCGGCGGGTGCACGAGGAACGGAAGATAGACCGCATCGAGACGCCGGGCCTGGAAGGCGCGATTGTGCACGGCCGGCGAAATCGAGTGCCGCACCGGATCCGCGATCACACCATAGATCTTCGCCGATTTCGAGAGCTTCTCGATCCGGTATAGGCTGCGCAACTGCTTCGCCGAGACCTGTCCGGGAGCAGTGCCCTCCGCCGAACCCGGAGCTGCGTAAGTGTACAACCCGCCAAAGGGAGTGCAGAGCACTCGAGTGGCGAAGCCCATCTCGCCCATGGCGAGCAACACCATCGGCGTCCGCAGATGTGTTTTTGCCAAGCCGAGCACACGTTGGCTGTCCGAGGGTTTGCGCGCCGTGGTCACCAGCTTGTAGCCGTCGGCCGCGACTTTCGCCATGCGGCGAAGGATCGCCTCCATCGGCGGAGTGCCGCTAAAATTGTGGTACGAGAGCAGTAGAAATGCGTGGCCTCGCAGCGCTTCGACGCGCGCCAGGGCGGCCTCGGCCGTCTCGATCTCGATGTCGACTGCGCGAGCGCCCGCCTCCACTGCGGATTCCAGAATCTTGATCTGCTCTTCAATGCTGCCGTTAAATCGTCCCTGGTTCTGGTGCCGCCGGCAGGTTGCCAGGATCGTGCATTCGGGGTGCTCGCCCAAGAAAATCTGAATGGCCCCGACGCCGTCCTGTGGCCGCGAGAGATAATCGAGGCGGAATTCGAGGAACGGTTCGCCGCCTTCCACTTCTTTCCTGGCGTGTGCCAGCAGTTGTTCGACTTCGGCGAAGCCCAAGGCGATGCAGATTTTCGGTAAAGCGCTTCGCGGAGTCATAGATTGAAATTCCTAAGATTACCACAGTAGCGGGAATCCCGAAGACGAAACTATGAGCTGGCCTCCGCGGCGGCCTGTGCCGCCAGCTTTTGCGTCCAGGCGTCCAGGATGGCTGCGGTCGCCGTGGTTCCGAATCGCGCACAGCCGATCTCGCGCACTTCCAGCGCCTTTTCGAGCGTGCGCACTCCACCAGCGGCCTTCACCTTCACCTTGTCCCCGCAGATCCGCACCATCAGGCGTAGGTCTTCAGGGGTCGCTCCAGTGGGTGCGAATGCCGTGGAACTCTTTGCAAAGTCCACGTCTGTACGTTTGCAAATTTTGCAAGCGATGATTTTGAGATCTTCGCTAAGATAAGCGTTCTCGAGAATCACCTTCAAGATCGCGCCCGATTGGTGGCAGAGATTGGCTATTTGCAGCAATTCGGATTCAACATACTGAAACTGCCGGGAGATCAGCTTGCCAATGTTTAGTACCATGTCGATCTCTGTCACGCCGCGGCGCAATAAATCCTGCGCCTGGTAGATTTTCGCGGCCGTCGTCTCTGAACCATGCGGAAATCCGACGAGACTGCCCACGGCCACGCCGCTGCCTTCCATCCAGCGAACACACAGGTCGGCATCCGACGGGCGCACAGACACGGAAGCGACGCCGTAGCGGCGGGCGAGCCGGCAGCCCTCTTCCACTTGCACGTCCGATAATTCCGGACGCACGAGCGAGTGGTCGATCATCTTGGCAAGGTCTTCGTATGTGCTGAGAGTGGGGGTGTCCTGATCCATGACTCCGAATGTATCAGGAGCGAAGGGGGGCGGGCTAGCGCTGGCGGGACTTGGACGACTTGGCTGGGGCCGCGCCGCTGTAAGGCAGCCCCAGTTCCTTCAATCTCGCTTTCGATCGCGTGGCGTGCTCGCTGGAAGGCGATGCTTTGATGATTGCGCGGAACTCCTGGGCTGCCTTGGTCGGCTGCTTCATCTTCGTAAGCGCCATGCCCTTCATGTAGCGTGCGTCGAGCGTCTTGGCGTTATCGGGATACTGAGCCAGAACGGTATCGAAGGCCTGCAGCGCCGCTTCGAATTCGCCCTTATTGTATTGCACCTCGCCGATCTGGTACTGCGCATTCGGCGCGAGATCCGTGTTGCCGAAATAACGCAGAAAATCGGTGTACTGCTGGATTGCGAGGTCGAGGCGGCCTGCCATCTGGTCGCGGCGTGCGTTCTCGTACAAGCCTGCCGCGGTCATGCCGGGAGGCGGACCTGCGGAGGCGCCCGGCCCGGCCGGCGGTGCGGCAGGAGGATTCGCCATCACCTTCATCTGGTTGCCCAGATCGACAACGCTCGTTTGCATCTTGTTCAAGCGCGCGTTCATGTCGTTGATCGTTTCCTTCAAACCCTGGAACTCAGAGGTCATCTGGTCGAGCTTCGCATTCAGCGTCGCCACCGGAGCGGCCACGGTCTTTTCCTGCTCGCGAAGCCGGTCGCGGATGCCGCTTTCGAGAACCGCGACACCGGTGTTAGCCTTCGTCGAGGCGTCCAGCGATTGCTGCGACAATACTTTCAATTCCGCCAGCTTGTCGTTTAACGAGTTTTGCAGGGCTCTCATGCTGTCCTGTAAAATCGCGATATCGCGCTGGATTTCGACGTATTCTTTCTTCTGGCCGTAGGCCGCCGGCAGCGAGAGGCAGACGATCAGGGCCGCGCACAGATGCTTCATAGACTTCTCCAGAGTAATCGAACCGGGCGGGTGGAGCGCCGCTTGTGCGCCCCACCCGCCCAGAGCCAAATGAACTACTGACCGGCGCTGAAATGCGCTCGGCGGTTTTGCTGATAGCAGCCTTCATTGGCGTCCGTGCATTGCGGACGCTCCTTGCCGTAGCTGACCGATTTCAGCATCGCGGCCGGAACCCCGAGTTGCGTAAGGAAATCGCGAGCCGCGGAGGCGCGCCGATCGCCCAGGCCAAGGTTATACTCCGCCGAGCCGCGCTCGTCGCAGTGGCCTTCCACAAGAATGACGCTGCCGGGATAGTCCGCCAGGATCGCCTTGAGCGCGTCGGAATTCCGCGACAGAACGGCTCGCGCATCCTCGCGGATATCGCTCTTGTCGTAGTCGAAATACGCGTCTTGAATCTCCGTCGCCAGACGCTCGCTCAGCGACTTCTTCTGAACGACGGGCGCGGGCGGCGGCGGCGCAGGCACCGTCACATTCACGGTCGCGGTCGCACGAGCGCTTCCGCCCGGGCCCGTCGCAACCAGTTCGTAAGTTGTAGTGCTGCTCGGATACACCTGCCGGTTATCGGACGCCACGACGAAATCGAGGCCCGGGGTGATCTTGACTTGAGTTGCACCCTGCACCGACCAGCGCAGCGTCGACGATTGTCCGCGTTCAATCGTTGCGGGTTCCGCAGTGAAACTGGCAATCACTGGCTTCTGCGGCGGCGCCGGAGCCGGAGCCGGCTGCTCCACCTTGGGTGGCGGCGGCGGTGGTGCGACGGCTGCTTTTTTCTTACAGCCGGCCGCGAACATAAATAGTGATCCTGTGAGTGCGATGGCGCTAAATCTGCGCATGTTCATCTTAAACGTTAGCCTCCTGATGTTCTGAAAACGCCCTCGGAATCGCGGCGCGGGATTCGCGGGCGTGTTACCAATCCCGTCGTCAATGTCGCGATTCGGCTTCATCATTGAACTCTGCTACTGACGGCTCCAAACGGGCTTTTCATTGCGGCCCTGATTGGTCAACTGCACAGCGTTCGATCCGTTGGCAAGCATGGTCCAGATCTGCATCGAACCGCTGCGGCTGGACGAAAAGACGATGTGCCGGCCGTCCGGCGCCCAACTTGGATTCTCGTTGCGTCCCGAAGCGTGTGTCAACTGCACAACCTGCCGCGACGCGACATCCATAATGAAGATATTGTAGTTGCCCGGATCGAATCCTTTCGTCCAGGCAAATGCAATGTGTTGTCCATCGGGATGCCACGACGGGTTGACTGCTTCGCCATTTCCGTCCGAGAGTCGCATTACATCGGCACCGTCCATATTCATTTTATATACTTGCGGTAGTCCGGAGCGACCCGACACGAAAACCATCTCCGCCGGATTCTTCGGATTGATCTTCGGCTCCACCTCGATTGCGCGCGCAGTCGAGATCCGCCGAACGCCGCTGCCATCCACATTCGCCGAATAAATCTGCGCGACGCCGGACACCGAAGACGCATACACCAGCCGTTTTCCATCTGGCGCGAAGTCGGCCGTTGCGTTCAGCGAAGCGTTCTGATTGAAGAAATTCAGCCTGTTCTTCGTCGTCAGCGAGTGGATCGCAATCTGCGGCGTGCCCTTCGCAAAAGTAGTAAAGGCGATCTTTGTGTTGTCCGGCGAAACGGCAGGCATCGTCGAGATGCTCTTGTAGAACGTCAACTGCTGCTGATTGGCGCCGTCCGGATCCATCGACCAGATTTCCTTCGTGCCTTTGCCGCTGCGATCCGAGACAAAGTAGATCTTTGTTCCGAACAGCGTCTTCGCACCGAATTGGCTCAGGATGTCCGCGGCGAACTCATGCGCCACTTTGCGCGCACCGTCTTCGGTCAGCGGGCCGAAGTATGGCTTGCCCAGCGCCTGCGCGCCCGCGATGTCTGCCACAGTCACGTTGTAAAGATATCCGAAAGCGACGAGTTGGTTGTCCTGCACGGCGGCATAGCCGAACGCCAAATAATTGGCGCTCACCGGCGGTTGGGACCAGTCCGTGAGCCACGGGCCTTGGCTGACGGGCGGACGGTTCCCGCTCACCATCGGAGCTTTGAAATCGCGCGGCTGCTGCGGCGCCTGTATCGGATACATGCTCTTCGGCGCCATCTTGAACATGCCCGCGCCTTGCAGGTCGTTCCACAGCGTTTCATTGAAAGTCGCCATAAGCCGCTGCGCGTCGCCCGAGCCTCGAAAGTCAGGCACGGCGATCACGGCGCGCTCACCGCTCATCAGCTTGATGACAATGTCGCTCTGCTGCGCACAGAGCGCCAACACAGCGGCGATTCCCAGAACGATGGTCAACGTGGTCTTTTTCATCTCTTTAATTGGAACCAGAATTCGATACTCGCGGAGTTGCGTTCATAGCCTGGCGGCAGTGGTTGGAAGGGCGAGGCCTCGGTTACCGCGCGCTGCGCCGACATATCCAACTCGTAATTGCCACTGCGTTGCAGGAGCCGGATATTGCGCACGGAACCGTCGCGCAACACTTCGAAGATCACGATCACCGGCGGCGCTGTCTGCAAACGCGGATCGACGTCGCTCACGCGCCACTTGCTCCCCACCTTCTCCCGCAGCATCTGCTCGTACCAGCCGAAGCGCGTCCCCATGCTGCCGCCCTGCCCGATGCCGACTCCGCCTCCCGACGTGCTGCCGAACATCGGTGTCGAGGCCGCCTGGCCCGCTGAGCTGTACACCTGGTTCGGCCGGTTTGCATCTTTTGGACGATATTGCTGCGCGCTCGCCGCAATTTCCGACGGATGCTTCCTCTGCCGCTTGGTTTTGAGCGCAATCGCGTCCGAATCGTCGGGCGGCGCTTTCTCTTTCGCCTTCGCTTCTTTCGGCGGCAGCGGCACGCGCGATTCCGTGTCGTTCGCCACCGGATTCACAATGCCGCCCACGGAAGGCAGGTTGATCTGGCTTACCGGCGTAATCGTGGTTGCGCCACCACCCGGATTCGGCGAACCGAATGGTTCCCGCCCGCGATTCTCCCACCAGGCGTAACCGAGTAGACTGCCAAACAGCAGCGCGTGGAACAGCACGGACCCCGCCAACGGAATCCGGAGGGATTCGCGATACTCCAGGATGTCCGTGCGCGCAGCCATCCGCTACTTTCGCTTTCCGCCGGAGTCCTCGGGTTGTGTCACGACCTTTACTTCCAGGCCGGGCCGCCCGCGCCGTTTCAGCCCGAGCTCGCTGATTACTTGTGCAATCGGATCCCAGGACGTCTGCTTGTCTGCCTTGAGATACACGCCCTTCGCATTTGGAAATTTCGCACGCACCTCTTCCGGCAGCGAGTTGATGTTTGCCGCCTTCTCGTTGAGGTAGATCTCTCCGTCGCGCGTGATGCTGATCACGGGCATCTCTTCCGCGGTCTCGCGCAGTTGCTTCACCTTGGGGACCTGCACGTCGAGTCCGAACTCCATCGCACCCGCCGTGAGCATGAAGATGATCAGCAGCACCAGTACCACGTCGACGAGCGGCACGACGCTCATCTCGGACATCGCTCCATGACCGCCGAAGCGCCGCCGTCCGCGCCCGCCGCTGCTGAATGAGAACGCCATTGGTTAACCTCCAGCGCTCCGTTCCGCGGTGTTCAGAAACTCCAGACAGAAGTCCTCCATCCGCGTCCCGATCTCTTTTACGACGTGGCCGAAGTGGTTATAGAAAACCGCTGCGGGAATCGCCGCCGCCAGGCCAACCGCGGTCGCTACCAAGGCGTGCGCGATGCCTGGCGCCACCACGCGCAGGCTCACGCTGCCCGACATGCCGAGCGCCTGAAACGCGTCGATGATGCCCATCACGGTTCCGAACAATCCAATGAAGGGCGAAACGGAAGCGGCGGTCGCCAGCCAGCTCATGTTCTTTTCCAGCTTGGCTACCTCTTCGCTCACGCCGATCTGCAAGTTGCGTTCCAGCGCAACCGGATTCACCAGGCGTCCGCGCGTCTTCACCTGGCGGTCGAACTCCTCGAAGCCGTAATCGAAAACGGCCACCATCGGAGATTTCGGAAATTGCTCGCTCGCCAGCGCGACCGCGTTCAAGTCCGCGGCCTTGCGGAAGGCGCGCTGAAAGCGGAGATTCGATGTGCGTGCTTCTCTAAATGAGTTCCACTTGGAGAAGATAATCGCCCAGGAAAGCACAGAGAGCAGCAAGAGGATAATCAGGACGGCCATCGGGATTGGCGTACTGGTTGACACCAGTTCCCAGATGCTCACCTGCAAGAAAAACGCAATGCCGGAAGTTAGGGTCAATGCCTCGCTCCTAAACACTCATCATAGCCCGTTCACGGCCATAGGCCCAAAACATTACCGCCTTCGTATGTTGCCGCGCGGGGTTGTTGCCTTCCTTAAGAGACGCACGCGGCTCGCAAAAGGACGAAGCGCGCGGCCGTTATAATGGGCAGGAATGCTTGTCGAACTCGTGGTGGAAAATTACGCGGTGGTGGAACGCCTGCGCGTGCGCTTCCATCGCGGTTTGAATCTGCTCACCGGCGAGACGGGCAGCGGCAAGTCCCTCGTGGTGGATGCGCTTGGACTGCTTTTTGGCGGGCGCGGCTCGGCTGAGATGGTTCGGACGGGTGCGGAGCGTGCGCGCATCTCCGGCCTCTTTGAGGTGCCCGATCCCGCTGCTCTCCGCACGGCACTCGACGCGGCCGGCATCGAACTCGAGGACGGCGAACTGCTGCTCGAACGCGAAATTCTGCCGAACGGCAAATCGCGCGCGTTTGCCGCCAGCCGCCCCGTCACCGCCTCGCTGCTGCGCGAGATCGCACCGCTGCTCGGCGACATCCACGGCCAGCACGATCAGCAGGCGCTCTTCGCCGCGGACTCGCAACTCGACATGCTCGACGCCTTCGCCGGCGATGCCGCGGCGCTCGAAGAGACGGCGCGCTTGTACCGCGAATGGCACGCTTGCGCGCGCGAACTGGAAGCTCTCGACCAGGCCGAAAGAGACAAGTTGCGACTGGCCGATCTATGGAAGTTCCAGCTCCGCGAAATCGAGAGTGCGGATCTGAAACCCGGTGAGGATACGGCACTCATGCAGGAACGCCTCGTTCTTCAAAACGTGTCGAAGCTGGAGGAGCACGCCAATGTCGCCTACAACGCGCTCTACGATTCTCCCGAGGCCGCGACCGGACAGGTCCGCCTGGCGCTGCGCCGCCTGGAGGAACTCGGCCGCATCGACGCCAGCCTGCACGAGACCGTCGAGGCGTTGAAGCCCGCGGCTATCGCCTTGGAGGAAGCTTCGCATACGCTGCGCGGCTATCTCTCGAAACTGGAGGCCGACCCGGCCAGGCTGGAACAGGTGGAGTCGCGTCTGGCCGCCATCGAAAAGCTCAAGCGCAAGTACGGCGCCTCGCTACCTGAGATTCTGGGCTTTCTGGAAGAAGTGCGCACGCAACTCGACGCGCTCGAATCGGCCAATGAACGCCGCGCGAAATTGATTCAGGAGCAGCAGCGGCTAGCAACCCTGTTCCAGACGGCGGCGGCGAAGTTGAGCGGGCAGCGCAGCGACGCGGCGCGCAAGTTGGAGCGAAATGTAGAGAAGGAACTCAAGTCGCTAGCCATGGAGCGCACGGTGTTCCGCATCCAGTTCGCGGCGGCCGAGTGGTCGGCGCGCGGCTGCGACGCGATTTCGTTTCTGGTTTCGCCGAACGTCGGCGAAGAGCCGAAGCCGCTGGACAAGATCGCCTCCGGCGGCGAGGCCTCGCGCATCGCGCTCGCGCTGAAGACGTGCATTGCCACTGGAAAGACCGGAGCGGTTCCGCGCAGTCTCGTTTTTGACGAAGTCGATGCCGGCATCGGCGGACGCGCCGGCGAGGCCGTGGGCCGGCGCTTGAAGCAACTCTCGCTGCACAGCCAGGTGCTGTGCGTAACGCATCTGCCGCAGGTGGCCGGGTTCGCCGACCACCATTACGCGGTGGAAAAGCGCGAGGTCAACGGGCGCACGGTCGTCGTGATCGACGAACTCAGCCCCGCCGATCGCACCCGTGAGATTGGACGGATGCTCTCCGGCGAGCAACTCACGACCGAAGCGCTCAAGAATGCGGAACAGTTGATCCGGCACAGTTCGTAGGGCTACTTCTGCCTGGTCAACTCGATGTCGAGAGTAATCGCGACCTCGTCGCCCACCATCACGCCGCCCGCTTCGAGCGCCTTGTTCCAGGTCAGCCCGAAGTCGCCGCGATTGATCTTCGTGCTGGCAGTGGCTCCGATTCTCTGGTTGCCCCATGGGTCCTTGATCTCCGGGGTGGGGCCGTCCACGTTCAGTACGACAGCGCGAGTCACACCATGCAAGGTCAGATTGCCTGCGATCTTGAGAGCCCCGCCTTCGCGATAGAACTTCTTGCTGGTGAATCGGATCGACGGGAACTTCGCGACATCGAAGAAATCGGGACTCTTGAGATGCTCGTCGCGCTTCGGTTCACGCGTATTGATCGTACTCGCGTCGATCACCGCTTCCACACTGCTGGCGGCGAGATTGTTGGGATCCCACAC
This sequence comes from Bryobacteraceae bacterium, assembly GCA_963668605.1. Classification (GTDB taxonomy): domain Bacteria; phylum Acidobacteriota; class Terriglobia; order Bryobacterales; family Bryobacteraceae. The sequence goes on along the minus strand of OY764903.1, from coordinate 4,844,974 downwards.
GGCCTTACCCGTTACTTTTCCAAACTCGCCCTTGACGTTCGAGACCATCAGGTGCTTGACCGAGAACTGTGCGGAAGAGTGCGCCGTGTCGATGGTGTAGTCTGCCGCCAAAAGCGCCGCCGGCGCCAGGATAATCATAGTGAGCAATGTTCGTTTCATTTGTTTTCCCCTATTGAGTTTTGTCGTCTTCCCGTACTTTTTCGAGCAGTGTGATGAGCGTCTTTAACTCGCGCTCGCCCAGCATCTTGACGCTCTCGCGGTTGTTGCGCCGCACCGGATCGTCTAGTGTCCCGAGCAAATCTACGCCCGCCGGCGTGATCCAGCAGAGCACCTGCCTGCGGTCGCGCGGACAGCGCTCGCGCCGCACCAACTGCTTGGTTTCGAGCTTGTCCATGAGTCGTGTAATGGCCGGGAACTCCTCGATCATGCGCGCCGCGACTTCGAGCGTGGGCAGCCCTTCTTTGCCGGCGCCGCGCAGGATGCGCAGCACGTTGTACTGCTCCAGGCTCAAGTCGTGCGCTTCGACCACTCGTGCAGCCCGCCGCCGCAATCGGTCGGCCGTCCGGAAGAGCCCCAGGACGGCCTCCTGTGAGAGCGACTCAAATGGTTTGGTCTGTTTCAGTTCACGCTGCAATTTGCTATTCGTTTTCCCGGGCACGATTTTAGATTACATGATAATAATTTACATGTCAACTAAATATTCACACTGCGCGGCCCGCCGGAGTTCGCTAGAATGAAGGAAGAGACCAAGTCCCCACACGGTGAGGTGCGAGAGCGGTTGAATCGGGCGGTCTCGAAAACCGTTGAACCTTTGCGGGTTCCGTGGGTTCGAATCCCACCCTCACCGCCATCCTTTTTTGTTGTTTTCTTCTAACGGAGAGGCTCAGTGCCCTCGTTCAGGATCTTCAGGTAGGCGTCGTAAACGAACAAACGGCGCCGCTGTTTGCCCGTAATCTCACGCAACACTCCGAGCTTCTGCAAATGCGTGACCGATGAGGTTACCGTCGGAAACGAGATACCGATCTTCTCGGCTGTCGTGGCAATCGACATAATCGGGTTTGTCTGCGCGTGCTGAAAGACCCGCAGCATCGACGCCGCTGGCCTGCCGGCCGCCGCGATCTTCTGCCGATCAGAATCAAGCAATGCCAGGATACGAAGGGCTGCATTGACCGCCTGCTCCGAGGTCTCCTTCACACCCGTGAGGAAGAATTCGATCCACGCCTCCCAGTCTCCGGTCTCGCGGACGCGCATCAGCAGATCGTAGTACGTCTGCCGGTGCGCTTTGAAGAACAAGCTCAGATAGAGAATGGGCTCCCGCAATGCCCCAGCAGCGCAAAGCAAGAACGTGATCAGCAAGCGCCCAAGCCGACCGTTTCCATCCAGGAACGGGTGAATGGTCTCAAACTGCACGTGAACGAGCCCCGCTTTGATGAGCGGTGGAAGATCGGTGCGCTCCACGTGAAGGAATTTCTCAAGATCTCCCATGCACTCCATCACGCGCTCCGGAGGCGGAGGAACAAACGCGGCGTTTCCGGGCCGTGTGCCGCCAATCCAGTTCTGGCTCCGGCGAAACTCTCCCGGCTCCTTCGTGCTTCCTCTGCCCTTCGAGAGCAGCACTTCGTGGATCTCCCGAATCAGTCGCAGCGACAGCGGGAAGCCTTCGCGCAAACGCGTGAGCCCATGGTTCAGAGCAGCAACGTAATTCGAGACCTCTTGCACATCTTGAATCGGAACACCTGGGGCTTCATCGTTCTCGAAAAGCAGCAGGTCTGAGAGAGACGACTGCGTCCCCTCGATTTGAGATGAGAGCACCGCCTCCTTCCGAACGTAGGCGTAGATGAACAAACCGAGATCTGGCAGCACAGCAGCGAGACCATCGAGTCTCCCGAGCGATTGGTTTGCCTGCTCGAACAGGAGCTGAAACCCATCGAGACGCACGGCGGGTTCAGGCGGAAGAGGTGGTGGAACGTACGCGCGCACCACTTCGCCGCCAACATCGTGAGTGACGTAGCTTCCAAGTCGTTGATGAGATTGACCTTCCAGGTTAGTGAGCGATCCCTTAATTACAAGCAACGCAATTAAAGGATATGTCACTTTTCTTTAATTAGCTAGAGGCTATTCTTCCGGGTGCAGCGCTTCTCGATCACGGACAACAGCTCTTCCTCTCCGCTCGGGACGGGGCCACCGCCTGAAGCGTCTGAGCAAGTGCTGGATCGCGACACGCACATGGAAATGAGACGTGATAATCGTACCGGGCGCGACACGAAATCAACCACTTGCCTGTTTTTCAGACGCTTACCTGTTGCGAAACGCTGTACCTGCCCGGTACTGATTCGGTGCGGGCGTACATCCAACATGGGAGACTTGGAGGAATCCCTGATCGGCGCGCGAGCCGTATTCGTGGTGCAGCGCATCAGGCTTTTGACAGGATGAAGATCGAGAAGTTAAGAGTTGGGTCACATGTACCGTGCCGCCCGTGATCGAAATGCCAATACCGGCGTGCGTGAGTTGACTGTTCAGTAAATTCTCACGGTGCCCGGGAGAATTGAGCCAAGTGGCTACGATTTGTTTCGGCAGTTTCTCCAGGCTGAGTTGGTCACAGCCCTCGCACATCCAGAGATTTTCCGCCACGCGGCCCGTAAATGATGCGTCCTCTTCAGCAACACGCTTGTATGGAGTGCGCCCCTGAGGATCGATATGTCCCCAGAAGCCATTTTCCGCCATGTTTCTGCTGTGCCGGCTCGCGGTATCGCGCAATTGGGGATCGTCTACGATCCCGCTCAGGTCGTACATTTGGCGAACGCGGTTTGTCTCCTGGACGATCATTGCCGAAAGCGCATCCGGACCTGCTGAAATGTCTGGCCCTGCGGCAAGACCGAACGAGCCTGTCGCGAACATCAGCAAGAAGGCAGCACGCATAACTCCATTAATCAGCTTGGGGCCTGGCCGGCGTCGATCAGTAATACTGCTTATGTGAACGTATTACGCACCTTAGACGCACGTCCAGGCAGCATGGATCACGTTGTGCCCGAGGACGCGCTACAGTGAGCTAAGGGGCATCGCCTACGTCGGACGTAACTGTCATGTCATCGCGGAAGAGATGGTTACTGTGGATCTCCGTCTTGATGCTCCTGATCCTGCTGGGGGTGGCCATTGCCGCCCGCGTGATTTCCCGGCGGATTGAACCTTTCATCCGTGAACAGACTGTGGAATACCTGAGCCAGCGGTTCGACAGCGATGTCGAAATCGGCTCGCTTCACGTGTCCATGCCCATCGGATCGCCGTTCGGAGTTTTGCTGCGCGGCGGACGCGGCGATCTAGCCCGTGTGACCGGCGAGCGCATTTCACTGTGGCATAAACATCGCCATGACCGGCCGCCGCTTGTGGCGATGCACAAGTTCACGTTTTACGTGGACCTGTATTCGCTCTGGAATGGTCCGGCGCGAGTGAAGATGGTTCGATTGGAAGGTCTGGGGATCGCGGTGCCGCCCAAGGGCCCAAGCGCTCCGCGGGCGAAACAGAACGCGCCGCGGAAATCCGAAGATGGAACGGCCGCGACGCCATCCGTGATTATCGATACGATCATCGCAGACGGCGCCAAACTCTCCATTCTGCCCAAGGATCCGAAAAAGGATCCGCTCGAGTTTGACATCCGGAAGCTCAAACTGGAATCGGCCGGTCCGGGCATCGCCTTGCACTACACCGCCGAACTCACCAACCCCAAGCCGCCCGGCCTGATTCGCTGCCAGGGCAGCTTCGGGCCATGGGTGCCGGAGGATCCGAGCGACACGCCGCTCACCGGCGACTACGTTTTCGAGAACGCCGACCTGAGCGTGTTCAAGGGAATCGCCGGACGGTTGGATTCCACGGGCAAGTTCGGAGGAACGCTCGACAACATCGTTGCCGACGGCGAGACGCGCACTCCGGACTTCCGGCTCACGATGAGTGGGAATCCGATGCTGCTTAAGACCAGGTACCACGCCATCATCGACGGCGGAAATGGCAACACACTCCTGCAGCCGGTGGAGGCCACGCTGGGCCGGACAAGGTTTGTTGTGCGCGGAGGTGTGGTACGCGGCGCCGGCGAAAGCGGCAAGACGGTCGCGCTGGATGTAGTCTTCCGCGAGGGCTACATTGAGGACCTCATGCGATTGGCGATGAAAGGCCCCAAGCCAATGATGCGCGGTCCCATCGATCTCAAAGTGAAGCTTCAATGGCCCCCCGGGAAAGGCAGCTACGCCGAAAAGCTGAAGCTCTCAGGCGCCTTCGCGCTGCGGCAAGCCGACTTCACCAGTCCGACGGTACAGGAAAAGATCGACGAAATGAGCAGCCGGGCACAAGGGACACCGGGCGACAAGACGGTGGAAGAAGTTCGCGCCACGCTGAAAGGGGATTTCCGCCTGGCGAACGGCGTCATCGATTTCTCGCGGCTGAACCTTACCATCCCGGGTGCGGATATGGCGCTGGTCGGCAGCTACACTTTCGACAAGGAAGAGATCGATTTCCGCGGCAAGTTGCGATTGAAGGCGAAGGTATCTCAAACCATGACTGGCTGGAAGCGATGGGCGCTGAAGCCGGTAGACCCATTTTTTGCCAAGGATGGTGCGGGGACGCAACTACAGATCCGGATCGACGGCACGCGCGATCAGCCGCGCTTTGGGCGGGACAAGACGAAATAGCGGTTCATTTGTATTGCCGACTGAGCGGGAGCAACTCTTGAATCTCGTTCAGCAGTGCAGCGACTGGCACACCAATCAGGAGCGGCGCTCCCTCATGCTGCGTGCTGCGGCCTAATTCGATCGGCAATCTCAGCGCCTCGCGCGTCCTGCGCCTGTTCGAGATCATAGTTTGTCTGGAGGTTTATCCAGAACTGGGGCGTGGTTCCGAAATAGCGTGCCAGACGGAGTGCAGTGTCAGCGGTGATTGCCCGCTTGCCGCGCACGATGTCATTTACCCGGGTTGCCGGTACCTGCAACTCGATGGCTAGCCGGTTGGCTGTAAGGCCAAGCGGTTTCAGGAAATCCTCCCGTAGTGTTTCACCTGGATGGATCGGAGGCATTATCTTGATTTTCTTGGGCATAACTCGCGTCCCTCAATGGTAGTCCACAATCTCCACGTCATCGGCATTGGGTTCGACCCAGCGGAAGCAGATCCGCCATTGCTCGTTGACTCGAATGCTGTACTTCCCCAACCGATCGCCAGTTCCCAGCGGCGAGTGGAAGCCCAGATGGGCAAGTTGGTAACGACTTCTGTTCGACGCGGCACTGGGTATGCGGAGAACAAATCTCCACCTCCATCCAATCATCCTTCGATTACCGCGTCAGCGAGTTCGAGGCAATGGTTACGCGCGAAATTGCAGGCGCCTTTTCTCATGAGGCGGTGGTTAAAATGCCGAATCGCGTTCTGCACAGAACGGCGGGCCATCATGACATCGAACAACTCAAATGGGGCAACAAGATTCACTTGGTCGTGACCACCGGGCACGTACCAGTGATCCTCAATTTCCAGACCCGGCAACTCATCGTGGAGGTTGGCGTCCCGTTCTATCAGTTCCTTTGCAACATGGAATGAGAAGAAATCCAATCCACTTTTCCTCTCCCGGAAGACCGTCATTACTTCTTGCCAGTGGATGTTCAAGCGCATGAACACGGTGATTTCTGGATTGGTGTATGAGGGCAAGCAAGAAAGTGACCAGAAGGAGACCTCACCTCTCTTGATTGCCGGTATTCCCCGTAGGATATAGCAGCGAACCTTGTCGACTATTCCATCAATGCCGCTGTACGCTCGAAGACGGCGGTACTCGGCCGCGTGCTTGCTTCGTAAATCGTCGTTGGTGAATCGTGGCCCATCAATATCGATACGGTCTGGATCAGACAGCCACTCCTTTTGCTCCTCGGGATACATTACCAGATCAAAATCGGATTCTACCGGCGGCAGCGCGGAGAAAACAACATTACGGAGTCGATGCCCTGACCGCTCCGTCAGCCTGATCAACTCCTGCTCTGTCGTATCGAGTTCGATGGCAGGCACGACCTTGAAGCTAATTGCTTCGATGTCCTGGTGTACGCGGAGATGCTGGACATACCGCCGGACGACATCGACACTTTGTCCAACATACGCGTGGCCATCGTTAAACGAGAGCACATAGATGCCGCAGCGAGAACCCGGTTTATACAGGTCTGCGACCGAACCTCTTCCCTGCGCCCCCTCGGACGGAGGGAAACCCTGGTCAGCGAGTATTTGCCCCAACGGAAGCACGTTTAACAGACTATCACTGCTGTTTCTCGTGCATTCAATACCGTTTCCGTGCTGCGTTCCCCCCTCGCTGCCACATCCCAGAAATTCTGAATCCATTACACTCAAGCCGTTATCCTTGTAGGTAACTTATGCCGGAGCAGAACCCGTTCCACGATCCAATGCGGTTTGAACGGCGCGTGCCGCCTTGCGCCATGGTCATTTTCGGAGCGAACGGCGACCTCACGAAGCGTAAACTGCTGCCTGCGCTCTACCGGCTCGCTTATGAGCAACGGCTTCCGCTGGCGTTCGCGATCATAGGCACGTCGCGTACGGCGTTGAGCGACGACAGCTTCCGCGACAAGATGCGTGAGTCCGTCGTGCAGTTTCTGGAGGACAGCCCCTTCGACGAAGAACTTTGGCGCAAATTTGCCCAGGGCATCTTCTACGTCCCCGGCGACCTGTCGGACCCGGCCACATACGCGGCGATTCACGCCCGCCTGGAGGAGATCGAGCAGACGCGCCGCACCGAGGGCAACGTGCTCTTCTATCTCTCGACGCAACCCAGCCAGTATGGACCGGCGGCGCTCGGCATCGGCCAGGCGGGACTCGCGCGCGGCAACGGCTGGCGCCGCATCGTGATCGAGAAACCGATCGGCCACGACCTCGCGAGCGCACAAGAGCTGAACCGCACGGTGCAAAGTGTATTTCCAGAAGCGGAGATCTACCGCATCGACCACTATCTGGGCAAGGAGACCGTTCAAAACATCATGGCCTTCCGCTTTTCCAACGGCATCTTTGAGCCGCTCTGGAACAGGCGCTATGTGAGCCATGTGCAGATTACGGCGGCGGAGTCGATCGGGGTGGAGGGACGCGGAGCCTATTACCAGGAAGCCGGCGCGCTGCGTGACATGATCCAGAATCACCTCTTGCAGGTGATGGCGCTGACCGCCATGGAGCCTCCCGCTTTGTTCACGCCCGGCGCTGTACGCGATGAGCGCGCCAAGGCGCTCGAATCGATCCGTGTCTGGAAGCCGGATGAGGTAGAGGCGAACGCGGTGGTTGGACAGTACGGGCCGGCGCGCGTGGGAGGCGCCGAAGTGCCGGGATTCCGCCAGGAACCGGGCGTTGGTGCGGATTCGCAAACCGATACCTACGCCGCTGCGACTTTCTTCGTCGACAACTGGCGCTGGGCCGGAGTGCCTTTCTACATACGCAGCGGCAAACGCCTGCCAAAGCGCGTAACCGACATCGCGATCCAATTCCATGCCGCGCCGCTGTCGCTGTTTGAAAACGGTCACGGCGGCGGACGAACGGCTGCACCGAATCTGCTGATTCTGCGAGTGCAACCCGAGGAAGGCATCTCGCTGCGCTTCTCCTCGAAGCATCCCGGCAGCGGAATGAAGCTGCGGCCCGTGGCGATGGACTTCAATTACGGCGCGAGTTTCGGACTGCGCTCGCCCACGGCGTATGAGACGCTCCTGCAAGATGCCTTGTCGGGCGATGCGACGCTCTATCCGCGCCAGGATATGGTCGAGGCGAGTTGGCGGGCTGTACAGCCGATTCAGGAGGCATGGGCGGCCCGCAGATTCGATTTCCCGAATTACGCTGCCGGCTCATGGGGGCCTAAAGAGTCCGATGAAATGCTCTCGCGGCGCGGCCATGAATGGAGAGTGCCATGACGGCGGCGCTCAGCGCGGAGAAGATTCTGCGGGAGCTGAATGAGTTGTGGGTCTCCCTGGCGCAGGCGGATAAGCAGGAGCAATCCGGCGGCGTACTGCGCGCCTGTTCGATGACGCTGATCGTCGTCACGGAGGAGACCAGCGAAAGCACTCCGGTCGGAGAAGTGCTCGCGGCGCTGATGCGCGAACATCCCAGCCGCGCTGTGGTGCTGCGCATCGCGAACGGCGCAACGCTCGATTCGCGGGTCTTCGCCGAATGCTGGATGCCGTTCGGCCGTCATCAACAGATCTGCTGCGAACAGATCGAAATCTCGCTATCGCCCGGCATGATCGCAGACGTCGCGGCGCTGCTGCCGGGGATCGTGGCGCCGGACCTGCCTGTGGCGCTGTGGTGCCGCACGGCCTCGCTGCTGGGCTTGCCGGAGTTCCGCCAGGTCCTGGCGTGGGCTGACAAAACGATAATCGATTCCAGCGATTTTGCGGATCCGCGCCAGGCCTTGCCGCAGCTTATCGCGGCGCGCGCAATGTGCCGTTTTGCCGATCTGAACTGGACACGACTGACACGCTGGAGGGAGGCGATCGCCCAGGCGTTCGAGAGATCCGCAACAATGGCGAAGCTGGCCAACCTGAGCGACCTCACAATCACATACAAGACGCCGGAAACCCCGATCACCGCGTGGTATCTTGCCGCGTGGGTGCGCGAGGCGCTGGGACGCCCGCTCCGGACGCAATTGCGCAGCGCCGCAGGGAACGCCGGACGAACGATTCAGGAAGTGACGCTCTCTGGACCGGGCATCTCCGTCTCGGTCACGCGGACCGAGGGCGATAGCGTGCAGTTGCACGACTGTTCTCTCGATTCGTGCGCGATCTTTCCGCCTCACCCGGAGTACCGTCTGCTTAGCGAAGAATTGGCGTTGCTGCAATCCGACGCTCTATATGATAGTGTTCTGTTGCGAGCAAACGAGCTTGCCAAGAGTTTTCCGGAGGCCGCCCGATGAGCGTTCACTGGCATTCTTACACGACTCCGCAAGAAGTCGCGGAGTCTTGCGCAAAGCACATTGTGACCCGACTTGACGACGCGCTCTCCGGCGAAGGAAATGCCACGTTGGCAATCTCCGGCGGCTCCTCGCCCAGAACGATGTTCGAATATCTCGGCAAGTCCACGCTGGACTGGGACCGTGTCCACCTGTTTTGGGTCGACGAGCGCTGTGTTCCGCCCAACTCGCCGCAGAGCAATTTCCGCATGGCGGACGAGGCGCTGATTCAACCGGCCCGCCTGCCGCGCCGCAACATTCACCGCGTTCCAGCCGAATTGCGCCCGGAAGCCGCCGCCCGGCGCTATGTCGAAGACATTGTGGAGTACTTTGGGCTGGCCGAGGGCGAGATGCCGCACTTCGACGTGATTCACCGTGGCGTGGGAGCGGACGCGCACACGGCCAGCCTGTTTCCCGGCGAACCTCTGATCGACGATCGTGACGGCATCGCCGCGGCCGTCTATGTGGAAAAGTTGGCGCAATACCGCATCACGCTACTTCCGAGCGCCTTGCTGGAGGCGCGGCATACGGTTTTCCTTGTCACCGGCGGGGAGAAGGCCGGCGCGGTTCGCGCCGTATTTCACGAGCCGTACAATCCCAAACAGTATCCGGCGCAGATGGTCTCGCATCACGGCCGCAACGTGGTCTGGTTTCTGGATAGCGCGGCGGCCGCACTCATGGATTGACAAAGCCCTTGACCCCGGCCCCGAGCCGCCGTTCAATAGAGACAGGGAGGTGGCTGTCATGAGCTCTGTCACAAACCCTGTCATGGCCGAACCGCTCAACTTGAGCAGCGCCGAGTTTACCCTTGTGGTCGAACTACTGGAGCATGCACACGCCCGGCTGCCGGTTGAAATCCGGCACACCGATAACCGCGCGTACCGGGAAGAGTTGCGCCGCAGACTCGAAATCGTCGAGCAACTGGTCGAACGGATACATCCGAAGTAGGCGCGAATCACGCGCCGGCGGAAACGGAAAGATGGCGCGCGCAGAAGGGTAGTCCTCGCACGCCGTGGAACATGTGTTCGCCGCTGAAGACTTCGTGCTCCAGGACGCCGGCCGCGCCGAACGCCTCATAGACGTTCTTCACGCGCTCGAAGCTTGCCCGCGCAGCGCCGACGGGAAAGATCGGATCGCGATCGCCGGACTCGGCAATCAGCGGGCGCGGCGCGATCAGTCCGGCGACATCATACATTTCGCACCATTGCAGGATGCCGGGAACATAATTGTCGATGCAATGGGACAGGCTCATGATGCTGTCGCGAAACGTGTTCAGATAGCAACTGACGAAGGCCACGCGAATGCGCGGTTCTAGCGCCGCGGAAAACAGCGTGCAGGTACCGCCGCCGGAAATGCCCATACAGCCGACCCGCCGCGCATCAAGTTCCTTGCGCGTCTCGATCCAGTCGACCGTGCGAATGATGTCGTGAACGCGCCAGCCCAGCATCGTCTCGCCGAGCAGCAGCGCCGCGCCCGCGGCGGGCTGGCAGGCGCTGGCCGTTAGGCCCTTCTTCTTGGTGAGTGGATCGCGCCGGCAACCGAACGCCATGGGTTCGATGGCGATGGCCGCCATGCCATGTTCGGCCGCCTGTAGCGCAAAGTCGTAGGAGTAACCTGTCTTCCGCGTGCGCACTTCGCCGTCGGCGCCGATGCCGACGATGTCGTCGACGCCGCGGCCATGGCCGGGCACGCAGATCATTGCCGGATAGGGCGGCTGAAATTTCGTGGGAGTGATCAGGTAGGCCAACACACTGACGCCCGGGCGGCTTTCGAAAACGAGTTTCTCGCGGCGGTAGTTCGGGAATTCGCGGACTTCGAGCGTTTGCGCTTCTGTGGGCCGCCGGTCGAGCGGCAGTCCGCCGAGCAACTCGACGATCTTCGGCCGCAGGCGTTTCTGCCAGGCTTCGGCCTGCTTGCGGTTCGCGGCGTTGTAAGTCATCCGCAGCGGCGCATTCTCGTGCCGTTTCATGGTCCAGTAAACAGGGTCGAACGAGGTCCCGCTGACTTTCGATTCAAAACCGTCGAGAGCGCCGGTGTACTTCGTCTGCGCGAATGCAGCTGAGCCGAGCGCGGCTATGCCTGCCTGGCGCCGCGAAATTTTTGAAGGCATTGTCTGGCCACCCAATCGTTAAAGGTTGACGTGCACCACTTCGTCGAAGATATTAGGCGGCAGCTGAATGCCCGAGACGCGCAGGCGATCCATCACCTTGGGCTGCACACCGGTCGCCTTGAAAGTGCCCTGCACTTTGCCGGCATCGCTCACGCCGGTGCGGTCGAAAACGAAAATATCCTGCGTGTCGACATGGTCGTCGTTGACGCCAAGCACCTCAGAGATCGCGACGATTTTGCGCGAGCCGTCCTGCATGCGTGTCACCTGCACAACCAGCTTTATGGCGCTGGAGAGTTGCTGCAGAATCACTTTCGTGGGGATCTGCAAGTCCGACATCAGCACCATCGCTTCGAGACGGGAAAAGGCGTCGCGCGGCGTGTTTGCGTGGATCGTGCTCATCGAGCCCTCCACGCCGGTGTTCATCGCCTGCAACATGTCGAGCGCTTCGGCGCCGCGGCACTCACCGATGATGATGCGGTCCGGGCGCATACGCAACGCGGTGCGCACAAGTTGCCGCTGGCTGATGCCGCCCTCTTTGTTCAAATTGGGTGGGCGCGTCTCGAATTTGACCACGTGCCGCTGCTGCAACTGCAACTCGGCCGTGTCCTCGATCGTGATGATGCGCTCCTCTTCCGGGATGAAGCGCGACATCGCGTTCAGTGTCGTCGTTTTACCGGAGCCGGTACCGCCCGAAATCAGGATCGTCGTTTTCGATTGCACGCAGGCGGCCAGAAAGCGCAACATGGTGGGCATCAGCGTCTTATTGGCGATCATCTCGTCCGACGTGATCACGTGGCGGCCGAAACGGCGGATGCTGAGAGAAGGCCCGTCGAGCGCGAGCGGTGCGATGATGGCGTTGACGCGCGAGCCGTCCGGAAGCCGGGCGTCGACGATCGGCTGCGCTTCGTCGATGCGGCGTCCCACCTGGGAAACGATCTTCTCGATGATGTGCAGCAAATGGGCGTTGTCTTTGAAGCGGACGTTTGTCAGTGCCAGCTTTCCATAACGTTCGATATAGACCTTGCTGAAGCCGTTGACGAGAATATCGGAGATCGACGGCTCTTTAAGCAGCGGTTCGAGCGGACCCAGTCCGAGCACTTCGTCGAGAACTTCTTCGACGATCTTGTTCTGCTCGGCGGTCGTCATCGGCACGCGCTCGTCCTCGAGCAACCGTTCCACCACACGGCCGATTTCGGCGCGCACGCGATCCTTCGGAAGCGAGGAGACGCGCTCCATATTCAGGACGCCGATCAGCTTCTTGTGAATCTCCGACTTGAGCTCGAAATAGCGGTCAGCGGGGCGTGGCGCACCGGCGGGGCCGGTTCCTGGGCGAGGCGGAGTGGGACGGTAGTTGCTGGACAAACAAACTCCTTGTGCAATTACATTATATAGTTACAGCCAGAACATGTTAACCCGGCGCGAGTTCGTGAGTTCCGCGGGCGCGGCTTTGACGCCGTCGGCCCAACGCAAGCCCAATGTGCTTTTTATCATCGCCGACCAGTGGCGCGCGCAGACGCTGCCTGTGGCGGGCGATCTGGATTTGAAGGCCCCAAACCTTACCCGGCTCGGCGCGCAGGGTGTTCATTTCACACGCGCTTATACCTCCGATCCCGTCTGCACGCCGGCGCGTGCATCAATGCTCACGGGCAAGTTTCCACATGCCTGCCGGATGCCGCACAACGATCTGCAACTGCCGCTCGACGAGCGTTGCATCGGCGATCAACTGAAGCAGGCCGGCTACTCCACCGGCTACATCGGCAAGTGGCATCTCGACGGCGAAGAGAAGCCCGGCTTCGTTCCGTCCGGTCCGCGCCGGCGCGGATTCGACTACTGGGCGGCTTTCAATCGCGGCCACAATTACTTCGACTCGACCTACTTCCGCGATACGCCGGAACCGCTTCGCGACACGGGCTTCGAGCCGGATTATCAAACGGCGCTGGCCGTCGATTTTATACGCAAGAACAAAAAGAACCCATTTTGTTTGTATCTCTCCTGGGGGCCGCCGCACACGCCCCGGAATCCGCCCAGCCGTACGCGCGGTCTCTATAATTCGGCATCGTTCCACCTGCGGCCCAACGTTCCCGCCAGTTACGAAGCGCAGGCGCGGCAGGGCTATGCGGGCTATTACGGATTGTGTTCGGCACTCGATGAAAACATCGGGCGGCTGCTCGGCGCGCTCGATGAGAACGGCTTGGCGGAAGATACGATTGTCGTCTTCACAGCCGATCACGGCGACATGCTCGGTTCGCATGGCCGCGAATACAAGGGCGTCGCCTATGAGGAGTCCGCGCGCATTCCGTTTTTGATGCGCTATCCGCGCGCGCTGCCGGGCGGCGTGAACAACGGCACGCTGGTCTCGATGGTCGACTATATGCCCACGCTGCTATCGATGTGCGGAGTGGACATTCCACAAGGCGTGCAGGGCCAGGACCTGTCGCAACTGATCCTGACCGGCAGCGGCAAACGGCCGGAATCGGTCTATTGCGAGGGGCAGCTTTCGTCGGAGGGCGAATGGCGCATGGTTGTGCGCGGCTACGACAAGCTCGTCGTCGACGCGAAGCTCCAGCCGACGCATTTTTTCAACCTAGCCGAAGATCCCTATGAGCTGGAAAACCTGCTGGAAAATAAATCGCAACTGAGGCGCGTCGACGAACTGACCGCAGTGCTGAAGAGTTGGATGCACCGCACGGGCGACCGCGTGCCGTTTCCGGCGACCCGGAGGCGGACTTGACGATGGAACTAACACAGATTGGGGTTGTGCGGAACGGTATCAGTGCGCGTAAACAAATGCCCTCGCTCGGAGCGCCGGCCGTTCTCGACCTATTTCCGGAATACGGCGAAGGCTTGTTGCGCTTCGAGAAGCACTCGCACATCTGGGTGCTGGCGTGGCTTGATCAGGCCGAGCGCGATGTTTTGCAGGTGACTCCGCGCGGCGTGGCGGATTGCAGCGCCGCCGGTCTGCATGGAGTCTTTGCCGTTCGTTCGCCTGCGCGTCCCAACCCGATCGGACTGACCGCTTGCCGCGTTCTGCGCCGCGAGGCACTTCATATCCATGTCGACCGCCTCGACTTTCTGGAGGGAACGCCGATCATCGACGTAAAACCATATTTCGTGACGCGCGACCTGATTCTCGCGGCGAACAATACGCAGATCGGGAAACCTGCCAGCCGCGAGGCGCTACGCGAATCGCTGACGTTGCAGGCTTTCCATTTCCACGGCGAGTTGTGCGCGGATTTGCAGCGCGCCGTCGAGATCGTCGAAAGTTTCCGCGTGGAGACGCTGGACGGCTTCGATCCGCCCGGCTGGGACGTCAGCGTGCCACTGCACCGGCCTTGCGTCATCGACGCTATGATGGGCATGACGCGAGCTACGCCGGGGCGGGGCAACCTGCAGTTTCACGGTGAGGATGCGGTGATCGTGCGTCATGAAGGCAAGGCATTCCGCTATCCGCTCGCCTGACGCTCAACCGCCGGGAATCTTCCCGGTTGAAACGAAAGCGTGTTCGCGGGCATCTCAAGGACTGTGAATCTTCTCATGCGCTTTTCAATAGTGCTGCTTCTCATTTCTGGCCTGTTCGCGGCTGATCGGACGGACCGTTATGCGCTCGTGCTGAGCGACCAACCCCTCGCCACCGCTGCGGGGAAGTCGAATGCTGTGCTCGCCGATAGTGCGCGCAGCGTCCTGAATGCGCAGACTGCATTGCGCGGCGCCTTGCGGGAGCAGGGGATTGCTGTGCTCGGCTCCGTGCAAAATGTAGCCAACGCCGTCTTCGTGCGCGCCTCGGAAGAACAGGCGGCGGCGTTGCGCTCGACGCCCGGCATCGCGCGCGTCGAGCGCATGCGCCCGCTCAAGCGCCACATGAATCGCGCCGCCGACCTGGTGAACGCGGCCGCCGCCTGGAACACTCTGGGAGGATCGCAGAGCGCGGGCGCGGGCATCAAGATCGCCATCCTCGACACTGGCATCGACCAGAAGCATCTCGCGTTCCAGGACGGCGCACTGCGCATGCCGGACGGCTTTCCGAAATGCAGCGGCGACGAGTGCAACTACACCAGCGCCAAAGTGATCGTCGCGCGCAGCTATGTGGCGATGCTCGTGCTCGGCGACACACCGGAAAATTCGCGGCCCGACGATCTTTCGCCGCGCGATCGCGTGGGACACGGCACGGCGGCGGCCTCGGTGGCCGCGGCCAACATACATAATGCACCGCTCGCGCGTTTTGGCGGCATCGCGCCCAAAGCCTATCTCGGCAATTACAAAATCTTCGGCTCGCCCGGCGTCAACGACGTGACCTTTGAAGACGTCGTGATCAAAGCTCTCGACGACGCTTACGCCGACGGAATGGATGTGGCCAGTATCTCGCTCGGTTCTCCCGCCGAGTGGGGTCCGAACGATAGCGGCTCGGCGTGCGGCAATGCGAGCGGAGTAGCCTGCGACCTGTTCTCCGATGCCGTTGAAACCGCGTCGCGCAAGATGACCGTCGTCGTCTCGGCGGGCAACGACGGCGACCTGGGGCTGTATCTGCCGACGCTGAATTCAATCCAAAGTCCAGGCACCGCACCGTCGGCCATCACCGTTGGTGCAACCACCAATTCACATATTCTTTACGCCAGCGTGCGTGCAAACCAGCAACGCTACGATGCGCTCTTCGGCGACGGACCGCGCTTGCTGAGCCCGCTCACTGCGCCACTGCGCGACGTAGCCAAGTTGGGCGACAACGGCAAGGCTTGCGCTCCGCTCGGCAATGGGACGCTCGCCGGCAGTATCGCGCTGATCCAGCGCGGCGATTGCGGCCTTGCAGCCAAGGTGGGCTTCGCACAAAACGCCGGCGCCGTCGGCGTTGTGTTCTACCAATCGGCGGGCTCGAACTTCGTGTTCGCCCCGGCCGGATTGTCCGGCACGGGGATTCCGGCCGCGCTGGTCGGCTTCGACGCCGGCTCCGCGCTCAAGAGCGTCACGAACGTGACGCTCGATACAGCCCTGGTCGAGCAGAACGCCGAGTACGATACCGTGGCCTATTTTTCGTCGCTCGGGCCCTCGATCGGCGAGAATGCGATCAAGCCCGAGGTAGTGGCGGTGGGCACGGACCTGTACATGGCGACGCAGT
Organism: Bryobacteraceae bacterium; assembly: GCA_963668605.1. Taxonomy (GTDB): domain Bacteria; phylum Acidobacteriota; class Terriglobia; order Bryobacterales; family Bryobacteraceae. The sequence continues at coordinate 4,828,807 of OY764903.1, read as the reverse complement.
CGTTTGACCCGAACGGCGATATGTTCGATCCCTCCGGTTACACGGCCGCGCAAGGCACCAGTTTCTCTGCTCCGATGGTAGCCGGCGCCGTCGCGCTCGCCAAACAGCGCTATCCCAACGCGACGCCCGTTCAGTTGAAATCGCTGGTTGTCAATACCGCCAGCGATGTGATCCAGGACTACGCGAGCGATGGAACGTTGATCCCCGCAAGCGTTACCGCCGTCGGCGCCGGTAAGTTGAATGCTGGCGATGCAGTGCGTTCAACTGTTGCGGTTTCACCCGCCACGCTGTCGTTTGGAGAGGTATCGACCGGCACGGCAGCTCCGCAGAAAACGCTGACGATCAGCAACCTGGGCAGCCAGACCGCCAACTTTCGGCTGAGCGTGGTTGCCAAGACGCCCGACACCATTGGTACGCTGAACTTGAGCGCGGCGAGCGTGAGCATTCTCAGTAACCAGAGCGCGGCGGTCACCGTGCGTCTGGACGGCAACATTCCGCGCCCTGGTTCGTACGAAGGTGCGATCCGGATCACTGGCGGCGGCGTCGACATCCGCGTACCTTATCTCTATCTGGTGAGCGACAAAGCGGCCTTCAACATTGTGCCGCTGGCCAACTACGACTTCGTCGGGGTCCCCAATGAGCGCGTGCCGGGACGGCTGTCGTTCAAGGTGACAGACCGCTATGGCGTGCCGGTGGCCAACGTTCCCGTGCGCTTCAAGCCCGCGGGACTGATCGGAGACGCGACGGATCGCACGGACGCTCTCGGAATCGCCGACGCAAGCGTGTTTCTCGGCGGTTCGCTGGGCGAGCAGTCCTTTACGGCTGAGGCCGGTGCGACGAATCCGCTTACCATTACCTACTTGGGGCGCGCGATCCTACGCCCGGCCATCAACAGCGGGGGCGTGGTCAACGCGGCGAGCGGGTTGGTGGCCAAGGGCCTGGCGCCGGGCTCCTACATCTCCATCTTTGGCGCGGGACTGGCCGAGGCCACGCGCGTTGCCGTGACCAGCAGCCTTCCGCTTTCGCTCGCCAATGTGAGCGTCAGCTTCGACGTTCCTTCGCGCCACTTGAGCGTTCCAGGCCACTTGCATTTCGTGAGTTCCGGGCAGATCAACGTGCAGGTTCCGTGGGAGTTCGAGAGCCTCAACAGTGTGACGATGAAGGTCAGCATCGGGAATTTTTCGAGCGCGCTGTATGAGGTCCCGCTCGCGGCGGCTTCTCCCGCGGTGTTTGAACGCGGGGACGTGAACGGCAGGCTGGTGGCGGCCGTAGTGGATGCGGCGCTCGGTGTCATCGATACTGCAAATCCGACAAAGGGCGGCAATACAATCCAGATCTACTGCAACGGCTTGGGCGCAGTCGACAGCCCGCAGGCCAGCGGTGAGCCGGCGCCTACGCAGATACTCGTGCGAACGAAAACGGCCGCGGTGGTCACTATCGGCGGGAAGACGGCGCAAGTGTCGTTCAGCGGCCTGGCTCCGGGCTTCGTCGGCCTTTATCAGGTCAACGCGACAATTCCGCAGGATACGCCTTCAGGACTGCAACCGCTGGTGATCGCCATGCCCGGCGGTTTCGAATCGAAACCGGCGAATTTGCCGATACAATGATGTGGAATAGGCAAATTCAATGAGAAGACTGTGGCTCATCGTATTTACCCTGCCGCTTTTCGCGCAGGTGATACCGGGCCGCTACATCGTGGAATTGAGCGGTGAACCGGCGGCCGCTGTGGCGGCGCGCCAACCGCGTCAGTTGCGTCAGAGCGCGATGGCCACGCGGCGGAGCGAGCTTCGCGGAATTCAGCAGCGTGTCCGTGGGCGCGTGGAAGCGCTGCAGGCAGAGGTGTTGGGCAGCGTTGACACCGTCGCGAACGCGTTGCTGGTGCGCATTCCGGATAGTGCGGCGCAGCGCCTCGCGGCGATCCCCGGCGTCGTGCGGGTTTCGCCGGTCTGGGAAGGACGCCTGTTTCTCGACCGTGCCATTTCCATCCATCGCATCACCGCAGCCTGGAACACGCTGCCCGCTCCGGAGCTCGCCGGCGCCGGCGTCAAGATCGGCATCATCGATTCGGGTATCGATCCCGACCACCCCGGTTTTCAAGATGCGAGCTTGCAGATGCCGGAGGGCTATCCGCTTCCCAAGGAGAAGACGCCGGATGGGTTTGTGGGCAAGAACAAGATCATCGTTGCACGCAGCTATGAATCGTATTACCCGGGCTCCACAGACAGCGGTCCGCGCGATCGCAACGGACACGGCACCGGCGTAGCCATGGTGGCCGCGGGCGAGTTCCACACGGCGCCGTTGGCGTCGATCTCCGGTGCGGCGCCGAAGGCCTGGCTGGGCGTGTACCGCGTGTCCTCGGGCACTGCGGGTAGTTTCTCTACCGATGTGATCTTGAAGGCACTCGACGACGCTGTGGCCGACGGCATGGACATCTTGAATCTCAGCCTCGGCATTGCGGCGCCTTTGCGCGCGTGGGCCGATCCGCTTTTCGATGCCGTGGAACGGGCCTCCGCCGCCGGCGTGATCGTCGTTGCGGCCGCCGGCAATGAGGGGCCGCTGCCAAACAGCATGAGTTCGCCCGCCACCGCGCCGTCGGTGGTCGCCGTCGGAGCGACATCCAATGACAGGCTTTTCGCCACAGACGTACAGGTGGTGGACGGGCCAAAGTATGTCAGCTTTCCGGGCAGCGGTCCGTGGCCGGCGCAGTCGATCTCCGGCCCGCTGTTTGATATCGCGAGCCTTGATCCCACGGGCTTTGCATGCGATCCACTGCCGCCAGGCAGTTTGCGGGGACAGGTGGCGCTGATCCTGCGCGGCGTCTGTTTGTTTTCGGACAAACTGAAAACCGCCGCGGCCGCCGGCGCGATCGCCGCGATCATTTATACCGACGCCCAGAGGCCGGATCTGCTGCGCCTCAGCACGGGCGACGCCACGCTGCCCGTACAATCGTTGAGCTACGCCGATGGGGTGGATTTGAAGGCGCGGCTCCAGCAGGCGACGGGCCTGACCGTCGCGCTGCAACCCGGACCGGAATCGATTGCGCTCGATCCCAACAAGCTGGCTGCATTTTCGAGCAACGGCCCGAACCCGGACGATGGCATCAAGCCCGACCTGACGGCGGTCGGCGAAAATCTTTATACGGCGGCGCAGACGTTGGATAAGAACGGCGAGTCGTTCGACCCGAGCGGCTATCTTTCGCAGGATGGCACCAGTTTCTCGTCGCCCATCGTCGCCGGCGCTTTCGCTGTGCTCAAGAGCGCCCGACCCGGATTGACGGCTGCGCAGTACCGATCGCTGATTATAAATACGGCCGCGCCAATCCTGTTCGGGGACAAGCCGGCTCCAGTGCAGCGCGTGGGAACCGGGAAGCTCGACCTCGCCGCGGCCCTGGATAGCCAGGCTTCGGCGCAACCCACCTCGCTCAGTTTCGGAGTGGGCGGCGAGACAGTGGGCGTCACGCGCCAGTTGAGCATTACCAATCTGAGCGTTTCAAACGGCGTATTCGCGCTCGCGGCGGAACCGCGGGATGGCAAGAATGGGCCGGTGCTAAGTACGAACACCCTATCGCTGGGCGCTGGCGCGAGCGGCAAGGTCGAGGTTTCTTTCAGTCTGGTGGGTGCGACGGCGGGCGAGTACGACGGCTTCGTCGTGGTGCGCAACACGCAGTCCGGCGTGCCGTTGCGGATTCCTTATTGGTACGCCGTGGCATCCAATACTCCAGCGAATGTGCGTGTGCTTGACTCGACCGACAGCGGCAGGCCGGGAGCTGTCCTGAGAAGCGCCGTGTTTTTCCAGATCACTGACGCCTCGGGCATCGGACTGCCTTCGGCCAGCCCGAAGATCATTGCTACGCAGGGCGGCGGCCGCGCGTCGCGCCTGATTTCATACGACGAAGAGGCGCCGGGAGCCTTTATGTCGGACATCACTTTGGGACCGCTGGCCGGGGATAATACGTTCCGCATCGACGCCGGAGCGGCAAGTGCGACTTTCACAATCCGGGGAGTTTCCGAAACCCAGCCGTAATCGAAGCTTATATACGTTGACAAGAAATCTGCTAGCATCTAGGAGATGCAGAGCGGGAGCGAACGAAACCTGTTGCCAGGCAACGGGGGAAGCTTCGCTCAATCTGAAGTTGTATCAAACAGGGGCCAAGACTAGAACGAATCAATGTATCCACCGAGAAACTATCCTCCTCGCAGACCCAGAATCCGGGAAAACGTAAACGAAGCAATCCGCGTCCGCGAAGTGCGTGCGGTTTTCCCTGACGGCAGCGTAGAAATCATGCCCACACCGGCAGCGGTCCGCAAGGCGCAGGAAATGGGCCTCGATCTGATTCTGATCGCGCCGACCGCCGAGCCGCCCGTTGCCAAGGCGATGGACTACGGCCAGTGGCAGTACGAGAACAAGAAGAAGCAGAACGAGGCCAAGAAGAAGCAGCACGTGATCCAGGTGAAGGAACTTAAGTTCCGCCCGAACACCGACGACCACGACTACGACTTCAAGAAGAACCATGCCATCCGCTTCCTCCAGGAGGGCAACCGCGTGAAAGCGGTAGTCCAGTTTCGCGGCCGCGAAATTGCGCACACCGACCTTGGCAGAAAGCTGCTGATCCGTTTCGCTCAGGACATCGCGGCTTACGGCGCCGCCGAGGGCCAGCCTCGCCTGGAAGGCCGCAACGCGCACGTCCTCATCAGCCCGGTGAAGGACAAGCCCAAAGCGGGCTGACTCAGTAGAACAGATACTTTCTCCACTGGTCGTCCCGATTCGCCAACATGCGCATAAGGTGGCGGCTTGTGTGCATGCTGAATGGGCGCGGCGGACGGAGCAGCTTCATGCCCGCTTCATCGGGCGTGCGATTGCCCTTTCTATTGTTGCAGCGATTGCAGCAGGCGACCAAGTTCTCCCAGCTCGATTCGCCGCCACGCGAACGCGGCAGGACGTGGTCGAGCGTCATCTCGGAAGCGGTCTGAATCTTCTGGCAATACTGGCAGGTGTAGCGGTCGCGCATCAGGATGTTCTTGCGCGACAGGGCCCGCGACTGCTGCGGGATGCGACGGTATTCGAGCAGGCGGATGACGGAAGGAAGGTTCAGAATCTGGCGCGCCGAGTGCACATGCGCGCTGGCATGCTCTTCCGCCGAAGCGAGCCCCTTTAGCACTAGCACCAGGGCCCGCCGGGCGGCACAGATGTTAATCGGCTCGTAGCTCGCGTTCAGCACCAGAACGGGCTGGTGCATTCGATCTAAAATCGCCATCGACGAACCTCCCACTATCACTATCCGGACCGCGAAACGGAACAGGTCCGGCCAACGATGTCGAGCGGCGGTCCACTCGGGCCAGGGTCAGCACGGAGACGTGGCTGGCGCCCGCGCGCTTCAAAACGGATGCGCAGGCCGAGGCGCTGGAACCGGTAGTCATGACGTCGTCTACCAGCAGCACGCGCTTGCCTTTCAGCCATTCTTTATGCGTGGCCGCGTAAGCCCCAGCCACGTTGGCCCGCCGCCTGGCTCCACTGAGCCCGGCCTGCGGCTCAGTCGCCTTCACCTTTTTGGCAGCCCGGATGACCGGTATGCCAGTCCGCCGGGACAGTTCGCGTGCCAGCAAGCCGGATTGGTTGAAGCCTCGCTGCCAGCGGCGCCACCAGTGCATTGGCATAGGCACAATGGCGTCGAACTGCTGCCCCCTCGGGTACGCGAGCGACAATTGCGCTCCCAAGTGGCTCGCCAACGCGGTGGTCTTGCCGTACTTGAACAGGTGGATCAGTTTCCGCGCCGTCCCGTCGTAGCTGCAATAGCAATAGGCCGCGTCGAATCCGCGCGCGCCAGACCGGCACACGGCACAGCGCCCGAGTTCGTCGAGCGGCGCGGGGTTTACGAAAGTCATGCGGCAGCATACGCAGAAATACTCCGCCTCGAACGGTTCGCGAGCATCCAGGCAAGTTCGGCAGACCGGTACGCGGGAAATCTCAGTGAGCGGTGCGCCGCAGATTCGGCAGTCGTCGGGGAACAACAGGGAAAAGCAGTCAGATAGAACGTTGACCGCGAACGATCGTTGGGCGAGCGGGGGAACTACTGTGAAACAACCGCTAGGGAAGATCCACCTCCACCAAATATATAGTGTACACCATTCGAAAAAACGCCACCAAGGCCACTTTCGAGCCGCGCCCGGTCGTGGGCCTGAGGTATGCTATCTGTTTGGTGCGGGAACCGCCGCTTTTGTCTCAACCGACTTGTTCCCGCGCCGGCCGTCGGCAGCCTCGTCGACGGGCTCCAAATGAAAATGTTGGAAATCTTACATAAATGGCGTGCTCAGGCCTAAGTAATTCGCTGCCTTCTGTCGAAAGGAAGTCTGTGTGTGATTCCCAGAAGAATTCGGCCGGTTTGGGCCAGGAGAGCACGATGGGCTTCCAAAACCAATTAGCCAATCTAAATAGGGCCGTTGCGCTCGAACGCGTCGGCGGAGATCTCGAACTGCTGCAGGAGATAGCGCAACTTTTCCTGGAACACTCGCCCTCGTTGGTGGACGAGATGCGGACCGCGTTGGAAAACGGCGATGCGAAGAGTTTGGAACGCGCCGCCCATAGCCTGAAAGGTTCGGTATCGAACTTCGGCGCCGAGGCGGCCCACAAAGCCGCGCTGCAACTCGAGACGATTGCCCGCAGCTGCGACCTTCCTGCCGCGACGGAAGCGTTACGGAAACTGGAGTGCGAACTTGGCCGGCTGCGTCCCGAACTTGCCGAGTTGGCCGGCGAAACAATCGCTCCTTGAACGATTCCCGTGGCTCTGCCTGCCGGCCCACGTTCGTAAGGGACCGTCGCCATCTGCTATAGTGTGAAGGTCCGCTTCCCAATATGTCTTCAATCGCCGTCAACGAAATCGTCTGCGCCCATAGTCCCGATTCCGACGACGCGTTTATGTTCTACGCGTTGGCCACGAGAAAAATCAGGTCTCGCCTTGTAAGCTTCCGGCACGTCCTCGAGGATATTCAAAGTCTGAACCGGAAGGCGACGGAAGGCGCATATGAGCTTTCGGCGATTTCATACCACGCTTACCCCTATGTGGCCGACAAGTACCAGTTGATGGCGTCGGGTTCGAGCGTCGGCGATGGCTATGGACCGGTTCTGACCGCCTTGCATCCTTACAGCCCAGAGGATGTCAAGGGCAAAAAAATCGCGATTCCCGGGAAGATGACTACGGCGTACTTGGCGCTGCGTCTTTTCGAGCCCGATTTCGAAGCCGTGGAAGTCCCGTTCGACAAGATCCTCGATGCCGTGCGTGAGCACAGTGTCGATGCCGGACTCGTGATCCATGAAGCGCAATTGACCTATGCCAAGGGTGGTTTCCATAGCGTAGTCGATCTCGGCCGCTGGTGGAAAAAAACCTACGACCTTCCGCTGCCGCTCGGCGCGAATGTTTTGCGCCGGGGACTTGACGCGGAGATGCAGGCTGAGTGCTGCCGTCTGATGAAAGAGAGCATCCAGTACGCGCTCGACAACCACGAAGAGGCGCTCAACTACGCGCTGCAATTCGCGCGCGACCTCGATCCCAACCTAGCCGAGAAGTTCGTCGGAATGTACGTAAATCACTACACGGTGGACTGTGGCGAACTGGTGCCGAAGGCGGCTCAGAAGTTGCTCGACATGGGTTTCGAGGCTGGCATCATCTCCAAGCGCGTGGAAGTCGACTTCATCCGCTGATCGAATTAGCCGCCGCTGTCCGCGGCGCTCCTGTATCCTGAAGGTATGCGGCTGGTTTGCTCGTTCGCACTACTGCTTCTGGTTGTTCCCGCGTTTTCACAGGACCTTCGGGATCCCGATCCCAAGAAACGCGCCAAGGCGGCGAAGGCACTCTCCAAGGAAGGCTCGGAAGCGATTGTAAAACTGCAACCGCTGCTCTCCGACACGGTCTTGGACGTGCGTATCGAAGCCGTCAAGGCGATTGTCGAAATCGGTACTCAACGCAGCTTGGACGCCCTGATCCAGGCGACGCGCGACAACGATCCTGAAATTCAGATCCGTGCCGCCGACGGCCTGGTGAATTTCTATCTGCCGGGCTACGTGAAGTCCGGTGTCTCCGGCACCATGCAACGCGCGGGCAGCTCCGTGATGGCCAGGTTCAGTGGCGCCAACGATCAGGTTGTCGATCCCTATGTCCTGGTGCGCGCTGAGGTGATCCTGGCCGCCGGCAAACTCGCGCGCGGCGGCGTCAGCATGGAGTCGCGGGCCAACGCGGCACGCGCCGTCGGCGTTTTGCGCGGACGCGCGGCGCTGCCCGACCTCTACCCCGGGCTACGCTCGAAAAACGATACCCTGATTTTTGAAACGCTGATCGCCATCCAGAAAATTCGCGACCCCGCGGCCGGCCCCGAGTTCTCGTTTCTGTTGCGCGACCTGAATGAGAAGATCCAGATCGCCGCCATCGAGACGACCGGAATTCTGAGGAATCGCGAAGCCCTTCCGCAACTGAAAGACGTAATCAAGAACAGCCGTAGCGTAAAGGTGCAGCGTGCTGCGCTGGTCGCGCTCTCCACGATTCCCGACGAGGCCAACCGGCCCATCCTCACGCACTACCTGAACGACAAGGACGATGGCATGCGCGCGGCTGCGGCTGAAGGCTTGGGCCGGCTCAAGAATCCCGCCGACGCAGCCACTTTTGATAAGGCCTTCAGCGAAGAGCGCAAGATGAATGCCCGCCTTGCGCAGGCTTTCGCGCTGGTGAAACTCGGCAGGATCGAAATGACGGAGTTCAGCCCGCTGCGCTATCTCGTAAACAGCTTGAACTCGAAGGCCTGGCGCGGAGTGGCCTCCGGATTCCTGGTAGAACTCACGCGCGAAGCCTCTGTTCGCACGGCCATCTATCCAGTCGTACCAAGCGCGCCCAAAGAGGAAAAAATCGAGATCGCCAAGGTGTTGGCGCTGAGCGGAGACAAAGATAGCGTAACAGTCCTCGACGGACTGACGAAGGACGGAGATGCTGACGTAGCACAGGAAGGGCTGCGGGCACTTCGCAGTTTGAAGGCCCGCAATCCGTAACTTGGGGAACTACTTCGCCTTTTTCTGTTTCTGCTGACCGACGCGGACCTTCACATGGCTGGCTTGATCGGCACGCCAGGCCTTCCAGTCGAACCGCGCCGTAGCATCCTTCAGATAGGCGTCGATGTCAGCGCCTCCCGGCAGGACGGCCATAACTGTGGCCACTTCGCCCTCGGGGCTGCTGATGCGATAACGCTTTACATTCGGAATTGACATAGCTTTTATAGTTTAACACAGGGGCTGCGGTCCGCCCTTGGCGCCTGTCGCGCGGCGTTCCAGATCGAAGCAAAGGCGATCCCCTACAATGTAAGAGTGGCACCGCTTTCCATCGACGAACAACTTACCTATATCAAGAAGGGCCTGGCGGAACTGATCCGCGAAGAGGACCTCAAAGAGCGTCTGATCCAGGCGCAAAAGGAAGGACGCCCGCTGCGCATCAAGGTCGGCTTCGATCCGACCGCGCCGGACCTTCATCTCGGACATACCGTACTGCTGCGCAAGATGAAGCACTTCCAGGATTGCGGCCATAAGGTGATTTTCCTGATTGGCGACATTACGGGATTGATCGGCGACCCGACGGGCCGCAACATTACGCGCCCGCCGATGACCCGCGCGGAGATCGCCCTGAACGCGGAGACCTACAAAGCGCAAGTCTTCAAAATTCTCGACCCGGAAAAGACCGAGGTGCGCCTCAACAGTCAATGGCTGGAACCGATGAAGTTTGAGGACATCATTCGGCTATGCTCGAAATACACCGTGGCGCGCATTCTGGAGCGCGACGACTTTTCCAAGCGCTTCAAGGACGGCACTCCGATCTCGGTGCATGAATTTCTCTACCCGCTCGCGCAAGCCTACGACTCCGTAGCCCTCGAATGCGATGTGGAGATGGGCGGGAGCGATCAGAAATTCAACCTGCTGGTAGGGCGCGAGATCCAGCGCGATTTCGGACAGAAGCCCCAGATCGTCGCGACGGTTCCGCTGCTCGAAGGTCTCGACGGCGTCGAGAAGATGTCGAAGTCCAAGGGTAACTACGTCGGCATCGCTGAAGCGCCGGCGGAGATGTTCAAAAAATTAATGAGCATCAGCGATGTTCTGATGTACCGCTACTACGAACTGCTGACCGATCGCAGCATGACGCAGATCGCGGCATTGAAGAGCAGCGTTATGAGCGGCGCATTGCATCCGAAGCAGGCCAAGATCGACCTCGCGCGCGAGATCATCCGCGACTTCCATTCTGCGGCCGATGCCGACCGCGCGGCCGAAGAGTGGCAGCGCGTAGTGGCATCTGGCGAAGTGCCCTCGGATATTGAGCAGGTCCGGATCGAGGAGGCGTCCATCCGCGTCGACAAGTTGATCGCGAGAATCGGGCTGGCGGAATCCGTCACCGAGGCCACGCGGAAGATCAAGGCGGGTGCGGTTGAGATGAACGGCGAACACGTCGGAGACCTGCGTCAGATCGCTTTTCCCGGCGAGTATGTGTTCCGCCTCGGCAAGAAATGGAAACGCGTGACAGGCTGATATGCTCGCGGCCCGCGACAATTTCTCACAGAGCTTCGGTTCCTTGCGCGCGCATAAGCTGCGCGCGATTCTCACGATCCTCGGACTCACGATGGGAGTGGCGACCCTCATCACCGTGATGACGATCGTGCAGGGCGCAAACCTCTACGTGGAACAAAAAATTGCGAATCTGGGCACCAACGTATTTCAGATGGCCCGCACGCCGTTCGCCGTTACGGATTTCAACGTCATCATCAAGGCGCTGCGTTACAAGAAAGTGGAACTTGCCGACGTTCGCGCCGTCGCCGCGGGCTGCTCTGCCTGCCAGTTTGTGGGCGCTTCCGCCTCTTCCACAGTGCGGGTCACCTACCGGGAGCACGACCTCGCAGACGTAACGCTGACGGGTCACACCGCCAACATGTCGGAGATCGACACGCGTACGGTGGAACAGGGTCGCTTCTTTTCCGAGACCGAGGAAAAGCGCAGCGCGATGGTGTGCGTGGTGGGTAGCGGCATCGTCGAGCAGTTTTTCGCGGGGGTAAGTCCCTTGGGACGCGTGATCCGCGTTGCGAATCAGGAGCTTACGGTCGTCGGAACCTTCGAGAAGGTGGGGTCGGTGCTGGGACAGGACCAGGATACTTTTGTGGTTATTCCGCTGACCACGTTTTTACGATTGCGCGGTAGCCGCTCCAGCCTCACCATCAACATCAAAGCCGCGGGCGGCGAGAAAATCTTTGAGTCGGCGCAAGACCAGGCGCGCATGATCATGCGGGTGCGGCGCCACATTACCGGGAACAAAGAAGAGGACTTCTTCATCGGGACGAAGGACAGCTACATCTCGCTGTGGCAGAGTATCAGCGGCGCCTTCTTCGCGGTCTTCATCATGGTGAGTGCAATCTCGGCGGTTGTGGGCGGCATAGTCATCATGAACGTTATGCTGGTCAGCGTCACGGAGCGGACAAAAGAGATCGGCATCCGGCGTGCAATGGGGGCGCGCGAGGGCGACATTCTGAAACAGTTTCTGACGGAGAGCGTGATGCAATGTCTGGTGGGCGGCTTCGTCGGCGTGGTCGCGGGTTTCGGGATCGCCACGGCGCTGCGAGCCTTTACAGAATTTCCTGCGTCGGTGCAGACGTGGGTGGCGGTCCTGGGCCTTGTTCTCAGCTCGATCATCGGGCTCTTCTTCGGCATCTATCCGGCGGTGCAGGCGTCGAAGCTCGATCCTGTCGTCGCATTGAGGGCTGAGTAGTGACGGTTGCTGAATTCCGCGAAAATCTCGGCGTTGCCCTGGACACTCTGCGTTCGCATAAGGTGCGTTCGACTCTGACCATCGTAGGCATAGTCATCGGCGTGACCTCAGTGATCTCGGTGGCAGCGATTATCGAAGGGCTCAACCGCTACATCCAGCAGCGCGTGGAGGCGTTCGGCTCGCGCACATACTTCATTACGCGAATTCCTGTGGGGCCGACCTTCGGCCGGATGCCGCAGAAAATTCGGCAGCGAAAATATATACAGTATGGCGATGCCGCGGCCTTGCGGGAGTTGTCGAAATCGATCGACTCCGCCACCACTTTCGGGACCCGCGGCTTTTTCTTCGGCGACAGCAACGACGCGCGCTATGGCAGCCAGCGCGTGGAGCGCATCATCGTTCGCGGCGCCGAGCCTGAGTATGCCGACGCGATCCCGCTCTTTGCCGTGGGTGTCGGGCGTTTCATCAGTAAATACGACGAGGAACACGCCCGGCAGGTTGTCGTGATCGGCGCAGCGATCGCGGACTCGCTGTTCCCGCACGTTGAGCCCGTCGGCAAGACGATCTACTTGAACGGCCGATTGTACGATGTCATCGGAGTATTCGAAAAGGATCCGGGACTGTTCGGTGGTCCCGGCGTTGACCAGTTTGCCATCATCCCGCTGACCGACTTCAAGAAGAAATATCCGGAGTCGAAGGAGTTGGCGATCGCCTTTACCGTTCCCGTGGGCGGCAATCCTGAACTGGTGCGCGACGAGGTTACCGACGTTTTTCGCCGTATCCGCCGTGTACCGTACAAAGGCGAGAACGATTTCGAAATCACGTCGCCGGACTTCCTCTCGAAATTGTGGAATCAACTAACCGGCGCGCTCGTCCTGCTGACGGGCATCATCAGCTCCGTCGGGCTGCTGGTAGGTGGAATCGGGGTCATGAACATCATGCTGATTTCCGTGACCGAGAGGACCGCCGAGATCGGAATTCGTAAAGCGATCGGCGCGCGCAAGGCGGACATCCGCGTTCAATTCCTGCTGGAGGCTATCGTGCTTACAGTGATTGGCGGCGTGATTGGCATTCTGTTCGGCGCACTGATTTCGTTTCTCGTACGCGTATTTGTACCGAGCGTGCCGGCGACACTTTCGTATTTGTGGATTGCCCTCGGCGTCCTGATCTCGGTTAGCGTCGGAGTTTTTTTCGGCTACTATCCGGCGAATCGTGCCGCCAACCTCGATCCGATTGTATGCTTGCGGTATGAGTGAGATTCGGCTGTTGCGCAGTGCGGACATTCCGGATGTGATGCGGCTGAACCGCGCCGCGGGCTGGAACCAGACCGAAGCCGACTGGGCGCGCGTCCTGCGGCTGGAGCCCGAAGGCTGTTTTGGAATCGAGGAGCAGGGCGTGGTGGCAGCGACCGCGACGGTAGTCTGCTACGGGAGCGATCTCGCCTGGATCGGCATGGTACTGACCGATCCTGCCTTTCGCGGACGCGGTTTCGCACGGAGGCTGATGGAGCGCTTGATCGCCTTCGCCGAGTCACGCAGCGTGGCGTGGCTGAAGCTCGATGCCACGGACATGGGGTATGCGCTCTATCGAAAACTCGGATTTGAAGATGAGTCGCCGGTGGAGCGCTGGTACCGGCCGGCGGGTGATCTTTCGCTCCACGCGGATGTGTTCGCGACCGAGCTGGCAAGCTGTTTGAGTCTCGACCGCACGGCCTTCGGAGCGGATCGTTCGACGCTGCTTGCGGACCTCGCGCGGGAGCAGGCCGCCATCGCGCCGGGTTCCGCTTTTGCGATGGGACGCCCCGGCGCCAACGCCGCTTACTTCGGTCCCTGCGTCAGCCGCGATGCAGCGGGGGCGCGAAACCTGCTTCAATGGTTCCTGGGGCTGCATCCGGGCGAGAACGTGTATTGGGATCTGCTTCCGCAAAACGGAGCGGCGCTGAACATGGCGCAGGACTTTGGTTTCGAGCGTCGCAGGCAACTCGTCAGAATGGTCCGGCCCGGCGTGAAGGGTCCGGCTCCCTTCGTCCGGAATGATTCCCAGGTCTTCGCAATCGCCGGTTTTGAATACGGATAACTAATGACGCGCAAACGCTACGAATGGAAATTGAAGAACCGCGGGCTGCAGCTCGGCGAGAGAACACTGATTATGGGCGTCATCAACGTGACGCCCGATTCGTTCTCCGATGGTGGAAAGTTCGCCGACCCGGATCGCGCCTTCGCGCGTGCCATTGAGCTGGAAGAGGCCGGCGCCGATATCATCGACATCGGCGCGGAATCGACGAAACCGGGCTCGGCGCGGATCTCCGAAGAGACGGAACTGCACCGCATCGTGCCCGTACTGAAGCGCCTGCGCGGCCAGCTCTCGATCCCCGTCTCCGTCGACACTTACAAGTCCGCTGTCGCGCGCGTGGCGCTGGATTACGGCGTCGAGATCGTCAACGATCCCAGCGGCCTGACGCTCGATCCCCATCTCGCTAAGGTCGTCGTGCAGTACGATGCGGGCATCATCCTGAACCACATGCGCGGCACGCCGGAGACTTGGGCCAAGCTGCCGAAGCTAAAGGACTCGATGGGCGCGATCATCGCCGATCTGAAGGCTACCGTGAACCGGGCGAGGCTCGATGGGTTGGAGCGGCAACGTACCGTCATCGATCCCGGCCTGGGCTTTGGAAAGCGCAAGGAGCAGAACCTGGAGATCCTTGCGCGCTTACCCGAGCTGGTGGAGCTCGATCTTCCCATACTGGTGGGTCCATCGCGCAAATCGTTCCTCAAACAGCCTGGTGAGGACGAAACCGAATTCGCTACCGCGGCCGCAGTGACGGCGGCGATCTTCGGCGGCGCGCATATCATCCGCGTTCACGCCGTACATGAAATGATGGCCGCCGTGCAGGTGGCCGACGCCATCGTTCGCGAGATACCTCAACCGGAAGAAGAGGACTGACAGCGCGGGCAGAAATGCGTGCCGCGTTGCGCGACCACTTCGCGCACGATCAGGCATTTGCCGCAGCGCGGGCATGGCTCGCCGTCTCTTCCGTAAACCTGGTGTTGAACGCTATAGGAGCCTTGCCGTCCGTACGGGTCGACGAAGTCTGAGATCGAGGAACCGCCGCGCTCGATGGCTTCGAGCAGAACGGCCGTGATGGCGCGGTGCAACGCGGCGGCGCGCTTTCCGCTTACCGACGACGCCATCGTGCGCGGGTGAATCCGTGCGGCGAAGAGTGCCTCATCGACATAGATGTTTCCCAACCCGCGAAGAAACGTCTGGTCGAGCAGCAGCGGCTTAATCTGCCGGCCGCGCGCGCGCAGGCGTGCCGCAAATTCGGGCTGAGCAATTTCGAGAGCGTCAGGACCGAGGGCCGTCAACTCCGGCGGAAGTTCCCGGTAATATTGAAACGTGCCGAATTGGCGTACGTCCTCGAAGTGCAGCGCTTCCGAGTCGAGGCTTACCACGACTCGCGTGTAGGCGCCGGGTTCGCCGCCGAACCGGAACCGTCCCGTCATACGCAAATGGACGATCAGCAGGCCGGCTTCAAGCTCGATGAGAATATACTTGCCATGCCTCCGAACCGCGCGGATGCGCTGCCCGAGCGCCGCGCTGATCCCACGCCGCGGGATGCGCCGCGAAATGATCTCGATGTTCTCGATACGCCGTCCCACCAAGCGCGGCGATAATCCGCGAACGACGGTTTCGACCTCAGGCAATTCCGGCATTTAAGGGATCTCGACGAAGATGCTGCCGTCCTGTACGCTGACAGCGAACGTCTGCAAGCGGAGCTCCGGGTTGTAGTCATGCTCGCCGGTCCGGCAATCGAACTCCCAGGCGTGCCACGGGCAAGCGAGCATGTGCCCGTGCAGTGCGCCATGTCCCAGCGGACCCTGCCTGTGTGGGCACAACCCGTCGACGGCATGAATCTCTCCGTCGGCATTGCAGAGCGCAATCGAATCTTCACCGATCTTGAATTCCGACACGCTCCCCGGAGGTAGCTGTGCAAGCGAACCCACTCTGATACGGGCCATACAATCACTACGCTAACACGCGCTGCGAACACGAAAAATTGCGGAGCGGGCAAGCCGCATGTTACGATGAAATCGCATTCGCGGTTTTCATCCCTATGCGCCCGTAGCTCAGCTGGATAGAGCGTTTGGCTACGAACCAAAAGGTCGCACGTTCGAGTCGTGCCGGGCGCACCACCCAACCAGATCTTACACTTGCAGGAAATGGCTCGAACCCCTGATTTTGCAATACAAAGGCTCTACGCAATTGCGATTCTTCCACAAGGCTCATGGAGCGACGAGCGGTTCGCGACAGCAAACGACCAATACGGGTTCCACAGCCTGAGCCGGAATGTAGTGTTTACCGCGAGCACTGCGGCGCAGAAGGCGACCTCTCATTGTGGTTTGCTTCCTGCCGTTTGAAAGAGCAGCGTCTTCTGCATGTGCAGGCTGGTTTGCATTAATTCCATTTCACATACCCACGGTTTGCAGTTTGCGATGTTTATGAACTTGCCTTTAGTTTGAGAATGCGCTATTTTGCGAACCATGGGAGCGCAAATCCAAGGGAAGCTAAACTGGTTGCAGCACAACCTCCCTGATGGGCTGTTGGTCGATGCCGCATGGCTTGAGCGTCACGGGTTCTCAAGCGGTCTGCGGAGCAAGTACGTGAAGAGCGGTTGGCTGGAACAGATCGCACGCGGCGTATACCGACGTCCGCCCGCAAAAATGCCGGAACCCGTTGAGGACGACAGCCTGCGCTGGCAGAACGTGGTCATCTCTCTCCAGAGTCTGCTCAAATATCCCTTGGCTGTGGGCGGTCGCACGGCGCTAGAGACTCAGGGATTCGGCCATTACCTCAACGTGGTCGGCCCTCGCGAAATCCACCTCTATGGCAATCACACGCCACCCGGCTGGATGTCCAAACTTCACCTGGAGAACCAATTCGCCTTTCACAAGGCGACAAGACTGTTCAGGGATCAGTCCGTAGCTTTGGACCTCGATGGTCCGGACGGAGTGGCGCAGAATGACGGGGCGCTCAACTCTGATCTGCCGGCAGGACTCATCCGTCAGCAGTGGGGGCACTGGGGCTGGCCTCTGATCCTTTCTTCACCGGAGCGGGCGATTCTCGAACTGTTGGACGAGATCCCTAACCGCGAGACATTTCATCAGGCGGACGTGCTGATGGAGGGCTTGAGGAACTTGAGCCCACGCCGTCTAGAGCCGCTGCTTGCCCATTGCCGCAGCGTGAAGGTGAAACGACTCTTCCTGTGGTTTGCCGAGCGGCACAATCATGCTTGGCTGAAAGGGCTGAACCGGGATGGAATAGACCTCGGCAGCGGCAAACGCATGATCGTGCGCGGCGGAAAGCTCGATGCCAAGTACAACATCACTGTTCCGGAGACACTTGATGCCGCTGTCTGACCTCTATCGCAGCCAGGTCGCACTGCTAGTCAAGGCCATCCCACTCGTTGCGGGAGAGACTTGTTTCGCTCTCAAAGGCGGAACCGCCATAAATCTCTTCTGGCGCGATATGCCTCGCCTGTCTGTAGACATTGACCTTACCTATTTGCCCATTGCTGATCGAGCGGCGTCACTGAAGGCGATCGATCAGGGGATACGGCGCATGTGCATCAGTATCGGACGCGGTATCCCGGGCGCGCGCGTGACGCCGGTCTCGCTGCAGGGCGAAGACTGCGTCACAAAGCTGCTTGTGCGCGCGGACGGCGTGCAAGTAAAGATCGAAGTCACGCCGGTCCTGCGCGGCTGTGTCTTTGAGCCTGCGATACGAATTGTGTCGCCGCGCGTAGAGGACGAATTTGGGTTTGCGGAAATGCAAGTCGTAAGCTTTCCGGATCTTTACGCTGGCAAGATCGTCGCCGCACTCGACCGCCAGCATCCCCGCGACCTTTTCGACATCAGAGAACTGCTGGCCAACGAAGGCATCACAGACGATCTCCGCAAGGCCTTTCTCGTCTACCTCGTGAGCCACAATCGCCCAATGGCAGAGGTGCTGGCTCCTGCCCGGCTCGATATCGCGGCGGAATTCGCCAGAGGTTTTGACGGCATGACAGAGAGGCCCGTGACACTCGATGAACTCCTGCAGACGCGAGAAGACTTGATAACCGACGTCGTCGCGAACATGCCCGCGGATCACCGCCGCTTCCTCATGTCGATCAAACGCGGGTACCCGGACTGGTCGCCGCTGGCTTTGCTCGGCGCTGATCTACTGCCCGCTGTGCGCTGGCGGCTCGAAAACCTGGAAAGGCTTGACGAGAAAAAGCGTTCCATGCTCACCGGGAGGCTGAGTGAAATTCTGGGGGTTTCCGACTGAACTCCTTGTCCAGAACTGGACTCTGCAGCAACTGAGTTCGCGCTGGCCAGCTGCTTTTCTCAGTGTCGGAACTCCACAAGCAAAAAGGCAGGCTCTCCGGACGATTGAACGTCCTTGAACATAAAACTGATGCGGCGCGCCCCTGCTCTTTTCTGGCTGTGTCAAAACCTCCGGAAATATCGAGCGGACAGCGGCCTTACCTGTGCCAAAACTGTGTCAGAACGGCATCTGTTGAGGTCACCTGGGTTACCTTTGAGCAAAGAGCCGACTCCCCTGGGCGCAGGCGGCCGGGTGTTCAAATCGCCCCGCCCCGACCAAAGAAATCAGCTTTACCACAACGACCAGCGCTGGCCGAGTAGGACCCACGCGGCCAGCAGCGCGTTGGTCGTGGCGTGCGCGACCACGGCGTCGCCGATTCTGCCGCGCCACAACATTGCTCCGGCGTACAATAGACCGGCCAGGCTGCCGGCCAACCAGCGCTCGCCGTGCAGCGATCCGAATGCAACGGAAGAGACGATCAGCGCGAGTGCACTATAGTCGCGCCACGCGACCGCCTCAAAATCCACGGAAATCAGGCGTCGCAGCAGAAATCCGCGAAACGCGAGTTCCTCCGCGATTGGCACCGTGACCACGGCAGCCAGCGTCCGGATAGCGAGCCAGCCGAAGCGAACAAGATCGGGCGAGGACTGCAGGGCCGTGCCGATCGATTTCCCGGTGTGTTCGCCGCCCGCCATATCAAGTGCCAGCCAGAGCACAAAGACCACAGCGCCCGTCGCAATCGAAAGCCAGCCGAAGTGCCAGTCGAGTTCCCTGTAGCGGGCACGGAAGACCCACAGCGTCGTTGCGGCAGCCAAGAACCGCAATGGGTACAGCCATTCGAATCCGTCTGCCGCCGCGCGCGAGATCATGGCTGCGGCCATGATCATCAGAAAGGGCATCAGATACGGCGCAACTGGATTTTCGGATGGTTCATCGAGGACATCCGGTTGCACGCCGCCCACGGTCAGCCACGCGGAGTTGCGCGCGGCAAGAGCCATCCCGATTGCCACGGCATTGAACGCGATCCATCCGGCCTGCGAGTGAAATCCGCCCAATGCCACTCCGGGCGCACCGGCGTTGCCGATTAGAATCAGCGCGGCGATCCGCGCGGCATTTGCCAGCCAGATCAGCAGCACGCCCGCGGGTAGCAGAATCAGCGCGCGCGGAAAACGGAATTCGCTCCGGAAGAACCACAGCCAGGCGACGCCAAAGATCAGAATCAATCCAACGCCTTCATAGCCGGAACACTCGGGGGCGATCTGGACGTGAAAGCGTTGGCTGCCGATGTTCATCGTACCCGTATCGGCGATAATGCCGCCCAGGAACGGCGTCAGCAGCGCCTTGACCACGTGAAAGGTCCACAAAGTAATCTGATTTGCCGAACTCCACAACGACCAGGTCACGCCGCGTGCCAGAAAGGCGGCCACTCCGCTGATCGACGCGTAGATCCAGGCATTTCCAGAGGCGCGTCCCAGTTTTAGCCACACGGCTGGAGGCACAAGAGCAAAGCAGCCGAGCGCGATGGCGATCAGTCCTGCGGCCAGCCAACCGGCCACTAAGACGTCTGCCTGAAAGCCCGAAATCCCGAGCCCAAACAGCATATTGGAGAGCAATCCGAAGACGCCCAGAGCGCCCAGGTGCCCCAAAAGAAACTTCCAGGATGGCCGGGTGTCGACCAGCGTGCTCGTTTTGATCAATTGCCTGGTGCGGAAGTATCCTAGTGCAAGAAAGAGCGTCGCGAATGCGACCAGCGAGCGCAGGATCCAAGGACCCTCGCTGCTGATGATCCCGGTCAGCCCGGACCGGACTGTAAGGCTGCCAGTATCCAGCCAGACCGAAATGAGTGACAACTCAAGAACAAACAGGAGGACCAGCAGAACAATGCGATGCGGGAGACGTAAGGGGAACAAAACAGGGGGTTGAAGCCGGGAGAACGCTTAGTGGGAAAACAGCATTCTCCTGGCCTGTATAATGTCTTAACGCTTGCGGCGGCCGCGGATCATAATCAACGCGCCCGAAAGTAATGCGACTGCGCTCCCGCCCATGCCAGGATCGATTTCGGGAACGCTATAGGCCGATGCGGAAATCGAAACCCCAATCATCAACAACATCATGCCACTAATCTTTACCATCCAGTCTCCTTCCTTGATGGTCATCGTCGGTGACCAGTAAGGACACTATAAGCTTTATCACGTACTTAGTCAACGTAAACGAGTGCAAGGCAAGTGACGCTAGTACTAGTGCACGGTGGCAAGCAGAGCAGCGATTATCCAGCGCAGCGTGGGCACGCTTGACCTTCATTTACGCGGGTTCACCCGGTTCACGTTGGCGGGCGACAATGTAAAGTTGGGAAGGAGATCCCTCAGCCTTGGGCATTGCCTCTGATTTTGTACTCATTGTTATCGCAGGCCTGTTGGGCGGAATTCTTGCCCGCGCGCTGCGCTTGCCGCTTCTCGTCGGTTATGTAGCCGCAGGTCTGCTCGTTGGTCCTTACACCGCGGGGCCGACGGTGGTTCAAGTTCACGACATTGAACAACTGGCCGACATCGGCGTTGCGCTACTGCTTTTCTCCCTCGGCCTGGAAATGTCCTTTCGAGATCTGCAGCCTGTTCGCCGCATTGCCTTGATTGGCGGACCGATTCAGATCGTCCTGACTTCCGCCGTCGCTTCCGTGGCCGCTGTAAAGGTGCTTGGAATGCCGGTGACAGAGGCGATCTGGTTCGGCGCGATGATCTCCCTGTCCAGCACGGTGGTTGTGCTCAAGACTTTATCCGCAGCGGGCGTGACGTCTACCTTGGCCAGCCGGGTGATGATCGGTCTGCTGGTGGTTCAGGACTTGGCCGTCGTGCCGATGCTCGTCATCCTGCCCCAACTCGGCGATCTCGATCAGCTTCCTATGAAGCTTGCGCGCTCCATCGGGATCGCAACTGTGTTTCTTGCAGCCGTAGTGTTCTTGGGAACCCGGCTGTTGCCCCGAGTGCTGAAACGAGTGTTGTCCTGGGGCTCCCGCGAACTGTTCCTGGTATCTGTCGTTGCCATCGGAGTCGGGGTTGGATACGCCACGCAGAGCGTTGGACTTTCGTTTGCCTTGGGCGCTTTCGTCGCGGGCCTGATTCTCAGTGAATCGGAATTCAGCCATCAAGCCTTGAGTGACGTGGTACCGGTTCGCGACATCTTCGGACTGCTCTTCTTCGTATCGGTCGGAATGCTGATCGATCCACGCTATGCCATTGCCCACGCCGGCGAGATCGCCGTGATCGTGATCTCGATTTTCCTGGGGAAATCACTAATCCTGGGCGGCTTGGCGAGAGCGTTCGGCTACGTCAACATGGCTCCCTGGATTGTGGGGCTGGGCCTGTCTCAAGTCGGCGAGTTCTCATTCGTGCTCGCGCGGAACGGAGTCAGTTCCGGATTGCTTTCAAAATCTACCTACGATCTTGCGTTGACGTGCACCGTTGTCACGATGGCCCTTTCTCCGCTCGTCTCCAGCATGGCGCTTCCCATGGGACGCGCGTGGCGGGCTTGGCGCAAGCCGGCTACGGCGCCTGCACATCTCGACCTCCCGGGGGAAGCTCTTGCCGGGCACATTGTCGTCGCCGGTTATGGGCGGACCGGTAAAGCTGTCGCTCGCGTGCTCCAGGCGGCTGGAATTCCGCTGGTTGTTGTAGAGCTGAATCATGCCCTGTTCGGCGGCCTGAATGAACACGGCCTTGCGGGAGTCTGGGGCGATATCACCAGCGAAGAGATTTTGCATGCGGCCCACGTCGAGAGTGCGCGGATTCTGCTGCTGACTGTGCCGGACCTGAGCACTGTTCACTTGAGTGTCGGCCGCGCGAGGCGGCTGAACCCAAAGCTGGTTGTGATCGCGCGGGCTGCTCGATCGCATCACGTCGCCGAGTTGAGCGACTTGGGAGTCGACGCTGTGGTTCAGGCGGAATTCGAAGGTGGCGTGGAAATGGTCCGCCAGGCTTTAGTCCTATATCCGGCCGATAGCGCGGCAACCTCGCGCCTGGTCTCCGATGTCAGGAATGAATTCTATGGTGGCCTCGGCTAGCAGTATCCCGCTGAAAGGTACCGCAGCGTCTATCACCGCCTACTTCACCTTATCTAGGAGCGGCAGCAAACGTCGCGCCTCGTTGGCCCATGTGCCGCTCGACGCCGCGAGTGTGCGCATTTCTGCGGCGCCGCCTTCGACGTCACGCTGGGCGAGTAGCGATTTCGCGAGGTAGAAGCGCGCTTCATCACGATATGGTCCTGCCGCGCCAGCCAGTTTGCGCAGCGTCTCGTCGGCGCGCGCGTTATCGCCGGTCAGCGCATAGCAAACGCCCAGATAGAGTTGTGCGTGCTGCAAGCCCGGAGCTTTCCCCAGCACTTCCTCGAATGCCGCGGACGCCTGAGGCAATTGGCCTTTTGCGTAAAGTTGCATGGCTGCGCGATGCCGCTCCGCAACGCCGCCAGGCACCGCTTCGACCGGAGCGCGCGAGGGCAGCGGCGATAGCATGGACAGTTCCTGTAACACCGAATCACGCGTCAATTGCAGATTATCTTCTTTAATCTGCACATGCACCGGCGTGATCTTCTCGCCCAGCTTAGCCTCTGGGCTCTTCGGTTTTAACCACAGCACCAAACCGAACGCCAACACGACGGCGATGCCCGATATGATTAGCGCGGTCCTGATGCCGCGCGACTTCGCCGGCGCACCGGTGGATGGCACTTGGACAGAAAAATCGCGATGTGTGTGCTCACTCTGCTCACCGCGTGTTTCGACGCGCAACTTTCTCAGGCGTGGACCGCACTGCACGCACGAGCGCAAATGCGACTCCAGCGGATCGCGCTGCTCCCGCGCAAGTTTTCCAGCCAGATACTTTTCGAGCAGTTGATCCCGTTTGACCTCGTCACAATTCATGTTTGCGCCTTTGCACTAGAAATTGTGACACGAACAGGCGGAGGGAATCACCCGCGCAGATACTTATTCAGAAAATCGAGCGTGCGCTGCCAGGCGAGTTTGGCGGCGGCCTCGTCGTAACGCGGCGTAGTGTCGTTGTGAAAACCGTGATTGGCGCCCTCGTACATGTGCGCTGTGTAAACCACGTGGTTGGCCTTCAACGCCTCCTCAAAAGCGGGCCAACCCGCGTTCACGCGGGTGTCGAGCGCGGCGTAGTGCAACAGCAGCGGGGCTTTGATCTTGGCGGCATCCGCCGCCTGCGGTTGCCCTCCATAAAAAGGTACCGCCGCGGCCAGATCCGCACCCATACGCACGGCCAGCATGTTGGCGACGCCGCCCCCGAAGCAGAATCCCACCACGCCGAGTTTGCCGGTGCAGTCGGCGCGTCCCTTCAGCCAGCGCGCGGAGGCGAGCAAGTCCTCGGCCATCTTGCCTTGGTCCACCTTCCGGAATAGTACCGCGCCCTTCTCATCGTCGCCCGGGTAGCCGCCCACACTCGTCAGGCCATCCGGGGCGAAGGCTACGAAATTTGCCGCTGCAAATCGCCGCGCCACATCCTCAATATAGGGATTCAAGCCGCGGTTTTCATGAACTACCAGCACGCCAGGCAACTTTCCAGCCGCCTTGGCGGGACGCACCAGATAGCCGCGGATGCTGCCGTTGCCTTGCGGCGACGGCACAGTTGCGTACTCCGCCACGATCCTGCTGTCGTCTTTGGGTACCTGTTGGGCCCAGGCGTAATTCGGGCGCAAGCTTTCCCATAACGCCGCGGCTGTTAAACCGCCGCCGGCGAACTTCTGCGCGCCATCGAGAAAATCGCGGCGGCCGATATCGCCATGCACATAGCGGTCAAAAAGGTTCAATAGCTCCTGTGGGAAATCGGTAGCTTTCTTCCGATCCATACCAAACCCCTCCTCTTATGGAGCTGAGAATAGCATATCGGAGACACATGAAAGCAGCACGAATCGCGCTTTTTCGATGTAGCTCACGCAGTGGATGAGTGCGGAGTTTGCTCTCCAGGCGGCTTGGACATACTCTAAGTTCATGGACGCGATCGCCTACTGGTCCGGGCCGTTTCGATACTGTGTTCTCGCGGGACTGGCTTTGAGCATCGTGGCGGCGCCTCAGACCAAACTCGATCAGGCGCATCGTACGGTGCGTAGCTTCAATTTCACTTCCGTCCGCCAGGCAGTCGTCGATCTGACCGAGGCCCATGGAAGCCGCTACCCGAAAGGGAAACAATATCTTGCACGGTTGGCTCAACTCGAAGCAGCGCGTGCCGCCGCCGTGCGTGGCGGTCCGGATACGGTGATCAAACTCGCGGCCGAGTTGGAAGCCCTGCGCCACGATGCGCTGCTCGACAATCCGCTCTTGAACTTTGACCGGCTGCTCGTCGTGAAGCGTGCCCCGAAAAGCTCCTCGAAACAGGCCCGGAGGAAGTATGCGAGTTCGGATCTCGACAGCAACCTCGGCATGGAAATCGCCCTCCCCTTAAACCATTTCAGTCTCTCAGGAGTGGATCCGCGCGATTGGGAGAACGAGATCGCGACTCTCTCCGATCTCAAGGCCGGCGGCAGGTTGACTACGCTCTTCCGTCCGCAGCGGCGTGGCTACGCCGGTGAGGTGGAACTCCACTGGAGCGGAGATCGCATTCTATTCACGATGGCGATCGATGGCCGGTACCGCGTGTTTGAGATGAACGCTGACGGCTCGGGCCTACGCCAGATCACGCCCGACGACCAGCCCGACGTGGACAATTTTGACGCCGCCTACCTGCCCGACGGTAAGGTGATCTTCTGCGGCAACGCGAACTATCAGGCGGTACCCTGCTGGAATGGCGTGAAGACCGTGTCCTGTGTTTACTCCATCAAACGGGATGGCACGGGGATGCGGCAGCTTACGTTCGACCAGGACGAGGATAGCGGTCCGGTGATCCTAAACAGCGGCCAGGTGCTGTTTTCACGTTGGGAGTACACCAACACGCCGCACGTCTTCCCGCACCTTCTCTTTCAGATGAATCCGGACGGCACAGGGCAACGCGAGTTCTATAAGTCGAATTCCTACTGGCCGAACGCCATTTACTTCGCGCGGCCGATTCCAGGGCACCCGACGAAGATAGTCGGTGTGGTATCCGGCTACCATGGCGATGCGCGCATGGGGGAACTATTCCTGATCGATCCCGCGAGAGCCCGCTCAGGCAAAGCGGGAATCATCCAGAAAATACCCGGCCGGGGCGCGGAGTTCGATACGCCCATCAAGGATCGCCTGACGTCGACGAGTTGGCCCAAGTTTTTGCATCCCTTTCCCCTGAGCGACAAATACTTCATCGTGTCCATGAAGCCTTCTCCTCAAGCCAGTTGGGGTATCTATCTAGTCGACGTCTGGGACAACATGCTGCTGCTTCACGAAACGCCGGGATACGCTCTATTGGAGCCGATCCCGTTCCGACCCGAGCCAAGACCTCCCATCGTCCCCGAAAGAGTTGACCTTTCGCGTAAGGACGGAATTGTCTATATGCATGATGTTTACGAAGGTCCAGGCTTAAAGGGTGTGCCCAGGGGAACGATCAAAGAGCTGCGAGTGCACGCCTACCATTTCGGTTACCGAGGTCTGGCGGGTTGGGAAAAGGTCGGCATCGACGGGCCGTGGGACGTGATGCGGATCATCGGGACTCTGCCTGTCGAGGAAGACGGATCGGCCATTTTCAGGGTGCCCGCCAATACACCCTTGACCGTGCAGCCTCTTGATGCGAACGGACGGGCCGTTCAAGTCATGCGGAGTTGGTTTACGGTCATGCCTGGCGAGGTGCGGTCCTGTGTCGGCTGCCACGAGTCTCAGAACACAGCCCCTCCCGTGCGGCGTTCTATGGCAGCGGTCAAGCCGCCGGCAGAGCTCAAGCCGTGGTTCGGGCCGGCTCGCGGCCTCGATTTCGAGCGGGACATTCAGCCCGTGTTGGATACCTATTGTGTTGCCTGCCACGACGGAAGGAAAGGGCGTCCGGACCTCCGCTCGGAGGACCATTTCCCGCAATATAAGGGGATTGCCGGAATCGTCCCGGGATGGTGGTCGGCATCCAACCCACAACAGTGGCAGCCCGAGTTGCAGTGGCGGTCAGATCGAGAGACCGGTACAGTCAAATTCACGCCGGCTTACGAAGCGCTACACCCTTACGTCCGCCGGTACGGGCTGGAGGGCGATTATGTGCTTCCCTACGCCGCTGAATATCATGCCTCGACAAGCGAACTCGTCCAGTTGCTTGAGAAAGGGCACCATGGTGTGCGACTGGACCGCACTGCCTGGGACCGGCTGGTGACCTGGATTGACTTGGATGTCCCCTGCCACGGAACCTGGAGCGATATCTTTTCCATTCCTTTCAATGGACGTCAACGGCGGAACGAATTAGCGAAGCTCTACGCGGGGTTCGAGGCGGACTTCGAAGTAGTGCCCGATTTGGTTCGCTCCCGCGCGCCGTTCGTTGCCCCAAAGGAACCCTCGCCGGCGGCGCCCGTCGATTGCCCCGGCTGGCCTTTCGATCTTCACGAGGCGCGGGAACGGCAACGCGCGGCCGGCTATCCTACCGAACGAACCATTGACATCGGTGGTGGCCAGCGGCTCAAGTTGGTGTTGGTTCCGGCAGGCGAATTTGTGATGGGCGATCCAGAGGGCGCGGAGGACGAGAGGCCGCTCCGGCGCGTGCGAATCGAGAAGCCGTTCTGGATGGCAGCAACTGAGATCACGAACCGCCAGTATGCGCTGTTCGACCCCGCCCACGACAGCCGCTACATTAACGCGCTGAACATGAATACAGAGGTCCGTGGGTTTCCGCTGAATGAGCCGGACCAGCCGGTTGTGCGGATCTCATGGACGCAGGCGGCGGATTTCTGCCGTTGGTTGTCGGCGCGGTCGGGCATGAAGATCTCGCTGCCTTCGGAACAGCAATGGGAATGGGCGGCACGCGCCGGAACCGATACGCCTTACTTCTATGGCGGTGAGAATACCAGTTTCGCTCAGTGGGCGAATCTCGCAGACGCCAGTATGAAAGGCTTCGCCGACGAGGCGCGCGGCCGGCCTCAATCGGCGCAGACTGCCACCCAGCCGGATTGGATGTTACGCATCAACGCTGTGAATGACCGGGCCATGGTCTCTACAAGGGTGGGGTCTTACGGCGCCAACGCCTGGGGCTTGCTCGACATGCACGGTAATGTCGCGGAGTGGACGCGCTCCGAATATCTTTCTTACGCAACCGCTGCACCGCTCGGGGAACCCGGCCGGAAGGTGGTTCGGGGCGGCTCCTGGAATGACCGCCCGTACCGCGCACGTTCGGGTTTTCGCTACGCGTATCCGGCGTGGCAGCGCGTTTATAACGTCGGTATCCGGGTAGTCGTGGAGCTTGACTGAGCGATGCTGCTGCTTGCTCTCTGTGCGTCGCTGATGGCGGTTTCTGACGGGAGGACGCTCGTGACAACGCACTCACGCAGCGTGCTTTGGTTCGATGCCGCCCGCGGGGTGGTGACCGGACGTATCGCGCTTTCCGCGGAACCCAACGGCATCGCGGTTCACGGCCCGGAGATTTACGTTGCCGCGGGTGACTCGGTCTATTCGATCCTCGGCGGCAGACTCGGCGGCTCAGTGCGCTCCGGTTGGGGGGTGCGATCCCCCGTGCGCAATCCCCTTACTGGGGAGCTCTACGTTCTGAACCGGTTCGACGGCACGGTCTCGTTCATCGATCCCGTGCGGAAGACCATTTCGGCAGTTGTTCAAGCGGGGAGGGAACCATATGCCTCTGCGCTTACTCCGGATGCCGCACAACTCTGGGTCGCCTGCCTTCTGCCGGAACAGCCCGCGACGGCCGCGGTAGTGGCTGCGAAGGTGTCGGTAATCGACGCCGTGCGCCGCAAGCCAATCACTTCGATTCTGCTGCCGAATGGTTCGACGGGCGTCCGCGGGATCGCCATCTCCCCCGACGGCAAGTACGCCTTTGTAACTCACATTCTCGCCCGCTACACCGTCCACACGACGCAGTTGGAACAGGGCTGGATCAATACGAATGCCCTTACGATCCTGGACGTTCGCAAACGGGCTGTGTATCGCACCGTGCTGCTCGATGACGCCGACGCCGGCGCGGCGAACCCTTGGGCTGTGGCGGTCCGCCCCGATGGGAAGCGGTTGTATGTCACGCACGCGGGGACGGACGAACTCAGCTCGATCGATCTGCCCGCGATGCTTGCACGTCTGTTGCAGTACGAGGGCGATCCCGCCAACCAACTCGGCCTGCTTCAAGGCATACGCTCCCGCATTGCACTGCCGGGAAAGGGTGCGCGGGCGATTGCACTCGCAGCCGGAGGCGTGTGGGTTGCGGAAGAGTTTTCCGGCACACTCGCCAAGGTGAGAGAGGACGCGCGCGCCGAGGTCGGATCCTTCCGGTTAGCGGAGCGGAAGATCACCGAAGAGCGCCGCGGCGAGACGCTCTTCCACGACGCTACCTGGTGTTTCCAGAGATGGCAGAGTTGTGCCTCGTGCCATCCGGATGGCCGCAACGACGGTCTAAACTGGGACCTGCTCAACGACGGGCTCGGGAATCCGAAAAACACCAAGAGTTTGGTCTACTCGCATCGCACCGGCGCCGCGATGTGGACAGGTGTGCGGCCGGACGCCGACTACGCGATTCGCAGCGGTATGAATCACATTCTGTTCGCCGAGCCGCGCGACTCTGATGCGTC